>NZ_CM001489.1:7587618-7590853 GCF_000262465.1 Frankia sp. QA3 | reverse complement strand
CGCGGCGCCAGGATCGGTTCGAGGCCCCACAGCCCGATCGGCAGCAGGCAGGTCACCAGCGACAGCGAGACCCAGACCATGTTCGCCGGGTACAGGTGGCCGAGGGCGGCGGCGGCGGCGATCGAACCGGCTGACCAGGCGGCCCAGAACAGGTGCTTGCGGAAGGTCAGCAGCCGGTCCGGGCTCGCCTGGTCGCCCTTCGGCGTCACGACGAAGCCGAGCTTGCGCCGGAAGATCGCCCCGACGAACGCCGTCGAGTAGAACGGCGTGCACAGCACCGACACGAAGATGCCGGACATCCCGGCGCTGCCCGCCTCCTCGTGCGGGCTGGTGTTGAACCGGCGCAGCCAGAAGTAGAGCAGCAGCCGGGCGGCGAACACGTCGATGTAGAGCGCGAGCCACGCCGAGACGTGCACGACCACCCCGGTGGAGCCGAGCGCCATGTACGTCGTGGTGAGGATCATGCCGAGGATCCAGGTCAGGGCGACCGTCGGGTAATGCAGCATGAGCGTGGCGTAGTGCAGTCGCGGGCCCCAGGCGAGCTTGCGCATCCGGCCGGCGGCCTCGGTGACGAGGACCTCGTTGGCGCCGCGCGCCCAGCGCAGTTGCTGGCTGAAGAAGTCCGTCCAGGTGGCCGGGCCCTCGCCCACGGCGATGACGTCCGGGGTGTAGACCGACGTCCAGCGGTGGTTCGTCTGCGGGTTGCGGGCGCCGTGTACGGCGAAGGACGTCGCGAGGTCCTCGGTGATCGAGTCCTGGAAGCCGCCGATCTGTCGCCAGGTCTCGACCCGGTAGGCGTGGTTCGTGCCGACGAACATCCCGGAGGCGAATCGGTTTGCCGCCCGCTGGATGACGGAATGGAACATGTAGTTCTGCGCCTCGGCACCACGGGTCAGGTAATGGCGGAAGTTTCCGTAGACCTGCGGGCCGACGACGAACGCGACGTTCGGATCCCGGAAATAACCGAGCATGCGTTCCGCGAAGTTCGGCAACGGAATATGGTCCGGGTCGACGGAGAGCACCACGTCATACGTGTCGCCGTGCGCGTCGAGCCAGGAGTTGTGGTTACCGTGCTTGGTCTTCGCCCGGAACCGACCGCGGGCGGTGTTCCAGCGCTCCACGCCCTTGCGGGAGAAGTGGTTGACCCCGATCTCGGCGCACATGGCGCGCACCGCCGGGTCGTCGCCCTCGTCGAGCAGCCAGACGTCGATCGTCGTGTCATGGCGGATGTTGCGGGCCGCGATGAGGGTGTCCCGGACGACGTCGAGGGGCTCCTTCGACGGCACGATCGTCGTCGTGAAGGCGACGCGCAGACCCTTCGGCGGTCGCACGGGCACCGGATTTCGCATGATGAACGCCGACCAGCACAGCGTGATCGAGTTCAGCAGCCGAATACCCTCGGTGACCACAATCAGCCAGAACATCACGGCGTTGCCGACCTGGACGGCGGTCGGCAGGTACTTCGAGTGCGGGTAGTGCTGCGGCTGGATCAGCCACACGAAGAACAGCGACGACAGGCCCACGGTGGCGATGAGCTGCGGCAACACCTGGTAGAGCGCACGCCCGACCATGACCTTGCGGTAGGCGACGTGGTACTCCCCGCGGGCGGGCGGCTCCTGCAGCGGCCCGGCGAGCGTCGAGAACGACGCATAGTCATAGGCCATGGTCGACTCCGCGTTCCGTAGCACTGCCGCCTTCGATCCCACCGGGAACCGCCGGCCCGGCGCCGGACACTCCAGCCCCGGACACCCCGGCGGAGCCCGCCCCGGACACGCCGGAGGAGCCGGCCCCGGTCGCCGCCGGCGGGCCGAACCGCCCGCCGGCCGTCGAGGCGTGGGTCGCGCCCACGATCCGGCGGGTGAGCAGCAGCCAGCTCACGGCCGCCAGGACCACCACGATGCCGGCCAGCGCCGCGGCCCACAGGCCCGCGCCGGCGGTGCCCGCCGCGACCGGCTCGTCGGTCTGGAAGGTGCCGATGCGCAGCCGGCCGATCTTGTGCACAAGCGGATCGGCGGCGTGCAGCCGGCTCAGCGCGAGACCCGCGACGGCGGCACCGAGGACGGCCAGCAACACACCGAGCGCGGCCCGGCCGCTGCGGTGCGCCAGCAGGCAGATCAGGCCCGTGAGCAGGCCGAACGCGACCACCAGCGGCCCGGTCGGGCGCAGCTCCCAGCCCGACCTGGTCACCACGAGCAGCGCCGAGCCGCGGTCCGACAGCGTCGCGCGCGCCCAGGTGCGCGTCACGGCGGCCGCCGCGATCAGGCCGGCCAGCGCGCACAGCGCCAGCGCCCGGTCCGACCAGCGCGCCGCCCCGACCGACGGTCGACCCGGACCCGGGTCGCTCACCCGCGGCGCCTCGGACCGCGCCCCGCCGGGCCTCCCACCTGCAATCGGTTCATCGTCGAACACGAAACCCCTCCCAGCGGACCGGCCGCGCGAGTCGGCGCACCGGCCGACCGCGTTGGCGTGCCGCGATACCGCGCCACCCCCTGGCGCGACAGGACCCACCAACCCCGCGCGGATCACGTCTGGCAGCAGCCCCGCTGATAGACGCCCAGCGGCGCGATAATGTTGCGCCATCCGCACAGGATTACCGTTACGTGAGCGTTCCTCGGGAACACCGCGTACACAGATTATGCGGAGGCCCCGAATACCGCTCCGCCGGGCCCGGCCCGTCCGGCTGCCATTGTGACAGTGACGTGAGAGTCATTCGAGGAGCGGACCGGCGAGAATAACCGACGCGGGTCGGAGCGTTGTCCGGCCGGTTGTCCCGCGGAGAGATGGCGCCGGTGTGTCGCTGGTCAGTTCCGGACGATGAGCACGATCGCCACGGTGACCCCGAGCGTGATCACCGCCGCGCGCAGGAAGGCCGGGCGCAGTCGCCGGGCGATCCGGGCGCCGAGCAGGCCGCCGAGCAACGAGGCGACGACGAGGATGCCCGCGTATCCCCAGGCGACCTTGGCGGTGATGAGGAAGACGGCGACACCCACGGCGTTCACGCCGAAAGCGAGCAGCGTCTTGAGCGCGTTGGTGCGCTGGAGGTCGTCGACGAGCAGGATGCCCAGCACGCCGAGCAGCAGCACACCGAGCCCCGCGCCGAAGTAGGAGCCGTACACGCCGGCGATGAAAATGCCGATCCGGGTAGGCCAGGTGACCGTGTTCCCCACCCCAGCGGTCCCCGACCCGGCGATCCCCACCCCGGCGGTCCCCGACCCGGCGTCCGGGGCGCCCCCGC
>NZ_CM001489.1:7522275-7587518 GCF_000262465.1 Frankia sp. QA3 | reverse complement strand
CCGGCGCGGGCCGTCAGCCGCGCAGGGGCAGCTCCGGGTGGGCGGTGTCGTCCAGCACCCGCTCGATGCGGGCCGCCACCTCGTCGGGGGTGCCCGCGCCGTCGACCGTGCGCAGCAGGCCGCTGCGGCCGTAGTAGCGGCGCAGCGGCGCGGTCTCCTCGGCGAAGACCTTCAGCCGGCGGCGCGCGGTGTCGTCGGCGTCGTCGACGCGGTCCTCGGTGTGCGCGCGGCGCCGGATGCGGTCGAGCACCTCGTCGATGTCGACGTCGAGGTCGACGACCGCGTCGAGGGGTCCGCAGCTCGCGGCGAGCATCCGGTCGAGCGCCTCCGCCTGCGGGTAGGTGCGGGGGAAGCCGTCGAGCAGGAAACCGACCTCGCAGTCCACGCCGCCGGCGAGCCGCTCGGCGACCATGTCCAGGACGATCTCGTCGGGCACGAGCTCGCCGGCGCGGACGTACCGCTCGGCGCGCCGGCCCAGCTGCGTGCCCGCGGCGATCTGCCGGTCGAACAGCTGGCCGGTGGAGATCGCGGGGATGCCATGCCGGGCGCTGATGCGCGCACCCTGCGTTCCCTTGCCGGAGCCAGGGGGACCGAGCAGCACGAGCCTCATATGACAGGACGGTACCGCCACCAGCGCCCACGCCCACCATGGATCTCGGTCAATCGGGGCAGATCCGGCAGGGAGCAAGGCACATCACAGCGAATTGTCACCCGACGCGAACATCCGGCGCATGCGGCAGCACCCCGAGGCCGGCCAGGACCGGCCACGACGGCCGCTCCACTCAGGGGCGGCCGTCACCGTCAGCGACGAGTCGGGGTGATCGGCTCCGGCAGGTCGGTACGGCCCATGAGGTAGCGGTCGACCGCGGCAGCCGCCGCCCGCCCCTCCGAGATCGCCCAGACGATCAGCGACTGGCCACGGCCCATGTCCCCGGCGACGAACACGCCGGGCACCGACGACGACCAGCCGGCGTCGCGGGCGACGTTGCCCCGGGCGTCGAGCTCGACGCCGAGATCGGTCAGCAGGCCGGGCCGCTCCGGCCCGGTGAAGCCCATGGCCAGCAGCACCAGCTCGCAGGGCAGCTCGACGTCGGTGCCCTCGACCTTCTCGAACTTCCCGCCGGCGAAGCGGACCTCGTGCATGCGCAGCGCCCGGACGTTGCCCTCGTCGTCACCGAGGAACCGCTCGGTGTTGACGGCGAAGACCCGCTCGCCGCCCTCCTCGTGCGCGCTGGAGACCCGGTAGACGATCGGGTACGACGGCCACGGGTTGGCCGGCGCCCGCAGCTCCGGCGGCCGCGGCATGATCTCCAACTGGTGCACCGACGCCGCGCCCTGCCGGTGCGAGGTGCCCAGGCAGTCCGCACCGGTGTCGCCGCCGCCGATGATGACGACCCGCTTGCCCGTCGCCGAGATCGGCGAGGTCTCCAGGTCGCCCTGGGCGACCCGGTTCGCCGGCACGAGGAACTCCATGGCCAGGTGGATGCCGCCGAGCTCGCGGCCGGGGACCGGCAGGTCGCGGCCGACCGTCGAGCCGCCCGCGAGCACGACCGCGTCATAGGAGGAACGCAGCTCGTCGGCGGAGATGTCGACCCCGACATTGCAGGAGGTGACGAACGAGGTGCCCTCGGCCTGCATCTGGGCGAGCCGCTGGTCGACGACCTTCTTCTCCATCTTGAACTCGGGAATGCCATAACGCAGCAGCCCGCCGATCCGGTCCGCCCGCTCGTACACGACGACGTCATGCCCCGCGCGGGTGAGCTGCTGGGCGGCGGCGAGCCCGGCCGGCCCGGAGCCGACGACCGCGACCCGCCGCCCGGTGCGCACCGACGGCGGCACCGGGACGACGGTGCCGTCCGCCCAGGCCCGGTCGATGATGCTGACCTCGACCTGCTTGATGGTCACCGGGTCGTCCCCGATGCCCAGCACACAGGCCGCCTCGCACGGCGCGGGGCACAGCCGGCCGGTGAACTCGGGGAAGTTGTTCGTCGCGTGCAGCCGCTCGATGGCGTCGGTCCAGTCCCCGCGCCGGGTCAGGTCGTTCCACTCGGGGATGATGTTCCCCAGCGGGCAGCCGTTGTGGCAGAACGGGATGCCGCAGTCCATGCACCGGCCGGCCTGCTCGCGCAGGTGCTCCTCGGGAAAGGGCTGGTAGACCTCCCGCCAGTCCTGGAGGCGGAGGTCGACCGGCCGGCGCTTCGGCAGCTCCCGGCGGTGCTTGAGGAAGCCTGTCGGGTCAGCCATGACACTCCTGTCGGATCCGTCCGGGCCGCCCGGCCCCGTTGACGATCAGCTTCTCCGCGGCCCGCCGGCCGCCGCGCGCCGTGCGCCGGTCAGACACGACTCGCCGCCATGATCACATCTTCGGCGACGAGGCCCTGCTCCTCGGCCTGCCGGATCGCGGCGAGCACCCGCTTGTAGTCGCGCGGCATGACCTTGCGGAACGCGCCGCGCACGTTCTCCCAGTCGGCGTGCAGGCGCGCGGCCACCGTCGAGCCGGTCTCCCGGCGGTGGCGGACGAGCAGGTCGCGCACGACCGCCTCGTCGGCGGCCTCCAGGTCCTCGATGTCGACCATCTCGGTGTTGATGCGGGCTTCGACCGGGTCGTACAGGTAGGCCACGCCGCCGCTCATGCCGGCGGCGAAGTTACGCCCGATCGAGCCGAGGACCAGCACCGTTCCGCCGGTCATGTACTCGCAGCCGTGATCGCCGACGCCCTCGACGACCGCGGTCGCCCCGGAGTTGCGCACGCAGAACCGCTCACCGACGATCCCGCGGAAGAACGCCTCCCCCGCCGTCGCCCCGTAGAGCAGGACGTTGCCGGCGACGATGTTCTCCTCGGCACGCAGCGGCGACTCCTTCGGCGGGAACACGAAGATCTTGCCACCGGACAGGCCCTTGCCGGTGTAGTCGTTCACGTCGCCCTCGAGGGTCAGCGTCATGCCCCGGGGGGCGAAGGCGCCGAAGCTCTGCCCGGCGGACCCGGTGAAGCGCAGCTGGATCGTGTCGTCGGGCAGCCCGGCCGCGCCGTACCGCTTCGTCACCTCGTAGCCGAGCATCGTGCCGACGGTGCGGTTGACGTTGCGGATCGGCATCTCCAGCCACACCGGCCGACCGTCGTCGAGCGCCCCCTCGCAGAGCTGGATCAGCGAGTTGTCCAGCGCCTTGTCCAGCCCGTGGTCCTGGCTGGAGGTGCAGTTCAGCGAGCCCCCGAACGGCCGCTCGGGAGTGTGCAGCAGCGGGGTGATGTCGAGCCCGGAGGCCTTCCAGTGCTCGATCGCCGCGCGGGCGTCGAGCAGGTCGACGCGGCCGACGGCCTCCTGCAGGGTCCGGAAGCCCAGCGCCGCGAGGTAGGCGCGGACCTCCTCGGCGATGAAGGTGAAGAACGCCTCGACGAACTCCGGCTTGCCGGTGAACCGCTCCCGCAGCGCCGGGTTCTGGGTGGCCACCCCGACCGGACAGGTGTCCAGGTGACAGACGCGCATCATCACGCAGCCGGCGACGACGAGCGGCGCGGTGGCGAACCCGAACTCCTCGGCGCCGAGCAGCGCGCCGACGACGACGTCGCGGCCGGTCTTGAGCTGGCCGTCGACCTGCACGACGATCCGGTCGCGCAGCCCGTTGAGCAGCAGCGTCTGCTGGGTCTCGGCCAGGCCCAGCTCCCAGGGGGCGCCGGCGTGCTTGAGCGAGGTCAGCGGGGACGCGCCGGTGCCGCCGTCGTGCCCGGAGATCAGCACCACGTCGGCGTGCGCCTTGGAGACCCCGGCGGCGACCGTGCCGACGCCGACCTCGGCGACCAGCTTGACGTGCACCCGCGCCTTCGGGTTGGCGTTCTTCAGGTCGTGGATGAGCTGGGCGAGGTCCTCGATCGAGTAGATGTCGTGGTGCGGCGGCGGGGAGATCAGCCCCACGCCGGGCGTGGAGTGGCGGGTCTTCGCAATCCACGGGTAGACCTTGTGGCCCGGCAACTGGCCACCCTCGCCGGGCTTCGCCCCCTGCGCCATCTTGATCTGGATGTCGTCGGCGTTGGCGAGGTACTCGCTGGTCACGCCGAACCGGCCGCTGGCGACCTGCTTGACCGCCGAGCGGCGCAGGTCCCCGTTGGCGTCGGGAACGAAGCGGCGAGCGTCCTCGCCGCCCTCGCCGGTGTTCGACTTGCCGCCGAGCCGGTTCATCGCGATCGCCAGCGTCTCGTGCGCCTCCGCGCTGATCGACCCGTAGGACATGGCGCCGGTCGCGAACCGCTTGACGATCTCCGAGACCGGTTCGACCTCGTCGATCGGCACCGGCGAGCGCACCCCGGTACGCAGCTCGAACAGCCCGCGCAGCGTCGCGTTCTCCCGGGACAGGCCGTCGACCTTGTCGGTGTACTCCTGGAAGACGTCGTACTGGCGGGTCCGGGTGGCGTGCTGGAGCAGGAAGACGGTCTCCGGGTTGAACAGGTGGACCTCGCCCTCGCGCCGCCACTGGTACTCGCCGCCGACCTCCAGGCCGCGGTGGGCGAGCTCCGAGGCGACCCGCGGGTGCGCACGGCGGTGCCGGGCGGCGACCTCGTCGGCGATCACGTCCAGCCCGACGCCGTCCAGGCGCGAGGGGGTGCCGACGAAGTAGGCGTCGACCAGCTCCTGGGACAGCCCGATCGCCTCGAAGACCTGGGCGCCGGTGTAGCTGGCGACGGTGGAGATGCCCATCTTGGACATCACCTTCAGCACGCCCTTGCCGAGCGCCTTGATCAGGTTCTTCTCGGCCTGCTCCCGGGAGACGTCGGTGATCTCGCCCTCGGCGAGGAGGGTGTCGATCGACTCGAACGCCAGGTACGGGTTGACCGCCGCGGCGCCGTAGCCGGTGAGCAGGGCGATGTGGTGCACCTCACGGGCATCGCCGCACTCGACGATGAGGCCGACCTTCGTCCGGGTCCGCTCCCGGATCAGGTGGTGGTGCACGGCCGCGGTGAGCAGCAGCGACGGGATCGGCGCCTTGCGCTCGTCGGAGTCGCGGTCGGAGAGCACGACGATGCGCGCCCCGTCGGCGATGGCCTCGCTGACCCCGGCGCAGATCTCCTCCAGGCGGGCCGCGAGCGCCGCCCCGCCGCCGTCGACGTCGTAGAGGCCGCGCACGGTCACCGAGGCGAAGCCGGGCATGTCGCCGTCGTCGTTGATACCGATGATCTTCGAGAGCTGACCGCTGGAGATCACCGGGTAGGGCAGGTGCACCATCCGGCACGACGCCGGCGACGGCGCGAGCAGGTTGCCCTCCGGGCCCAGGGTGCGCCCGAGGCTGGTGACCAGCTCCTCCCGGATCGCGTCCAGCGGCGGGTTGGTGACCTGCGCGAACAGCTGGGTGAAGTAGTCGAACAGCAGCCGAGGACGGCTGGAGAGCACGGCGACGGGGGTGTCGGTGCCCATCGAGCCGATCGGCTCGGCGCCGGCACGCGCCATCGGCGCGACCAGGACGCGCAGCTCCTCCTCGGTGTAGCCGAACACCTGCTGGCGGCGCAGCACCGAGGAGTGGCCGTAGATGACCTGCTCGCGTTCGGGCAGGTCGTCCAGCGAGATCAGCCCGGCGTGCAGCCACTCGGCGTAGGGGGCGGCGCTCGCCAGCTCCGACTTGATCTCCTCGTCGCTGACGATGCGCTTCTGCGCGGTGTCGACGAGGAACATCCGGCCCGGCTGCAGCCGGCCCTTCTGGACGATCTTGTGCGGCGGGATGTCGAGCACGCCGACCTCGGAGGCCATCACGACCAGCCCGTCGTCGGTCACCCAGTAGCGCGACGGGCGCAGGCCGTTGCGGTCCAGCACCGCGCCGATGACCGTGCCGTCGGTGAACGCGATCGACGCCGGGCCGTCCCAGGGCTCCATCAGCGTGGAGTGGAACTCGTAGAAGGCCCGCAGCGCCGGATCCATCTCGGCGTGGTTCTCCCACGCCTCGGGGATCATCATCAGCACGGAGTGCGGCAGGCTGCGCCCGCCGAGGTGCAGCAGCTCCAGCACCTCGTCGAAGCTCGCCGAGTCGCTCGCGCCGTCCGCGCAGATCGGGAACAGCCGGGCCAGGTCGCCGGGGATGAGGTCGCTGGCCAGCAGCGCCTCGCGGGCCCGCATCCAGTTCCGGTTGCCCCGGACGGTGTTGATCTCACCGTTGTGCGCGACGAACCGGTAGGGGTGCGCCAGCGGCCAGCTCGGGAACGTGTTCGTCGAGAAGCGGCTGTGCACGAGCGCGATGGCGCTGGCGAACCGCGGGTCGTCGAGGTCCGGGAAGTACGCCGAGAGCTGGTGGGTGGTCAGCATCCCCTTGTAGACCAGCGTCCGCGACGACAGCGACGCCATGTAGACGCCCGTCTCCCGCCGGATCCGCTTGCGCACACAGAACGCCCGGCGCTCCAGGTCACCCACGTCGAAACCGTCGTCCGCACCGCCCTGCGCCGGCCCCTGCGCGTTCGCCGCGCCCTTCGCCGCCGCGCCGGACAGGCTGCCGGGCAGCGCGAGGAAGAGCTGGCGCATCCGCGGCTCCACCTCGCGGGCCGCGTGCCCGACGATGTGGCTGACCGTCGGCACCTCGCGCCAGCCCAGCACCCGCAGGCCCTCCTGGCGGACGATGCGGCTGATCGTGCGCACCGCGTCGTCGCGCTCCCCCGCGACCTGCGGCAGGAAGGCGATGCCGACCGCGTACCGCCCGGGGGCGGGCAGGGCGAAGTCGACCACGTCGCGCAGGAACAGGTCCGGGACCTGGACCAGGATGCCGGCTCCGTCGCCGGTGTCCGGGTCGCTGCCCGACGCGCCTCGGTGGTCGAGGTTGCGCAGCACTGTCAGGCCCTGGTCGACCAGTTCATGGCTGCGTCGGCCGTGCACGTCGACGACGAAGCCGACACCACAGGCGTCGTGTTCGAAGGTGGGGTCGTAAAGACCTTGCGCACTCGGCATCCGGCGAAGTCCTGTCCATCTTCAGGGGCTGAAGGAGGTGCGGACGACGCTGTCCGAGGTGGAACGGCGGCATGACGGCGCTGGCCCAGCGTCGGCTGCCTCCTGTCGAGTGTGCCACGCGCCGCGTCGATGCGCCGTGATCATATATGTCCAGGAGATCACGGCCGTATAACGTCACATTTCCGGGCATGACCTCGGGTGGCCCGAGTAGTGCGGCCGGCCGGCGCCGCGGGCCCACGGGCGCCGCGCGGTGCGGCCTGCGAACGCTCAGGTCGCGGGCGGTCCCTCGGCCCGAGCCGTCCCGGACGGCACCGCCCCCGCCCCGGTTTCGGCCCCGGTGACCGGCTCGGCAGCCGCGGCTCGGGAGGCGCCGGCTCGGGAGGCGCCGGCTTGGGAGGCGCCGGCTTGGGAGGCGCCATCGATGTCACCGGCGCCGCCTTCGGTTGCGGTGGCGCCGGTGGCATCAGTGGCGTCGGCGGGGTCGGCGGCGGGCCGGGCTGCCCCGGCGGGCTCGCCGCCGGCGTCGGCGGGCTGGCGCCGGGGACGCTCCTGGACCAGGCCCAGCGCCCGCTGCTCCTCCAGGGACACGTCCGGATCCACCGGCCGGCGCACGACCAGCAGCGCCACCACGGCGCCGATGCAGACGATCGCGGAGGTCCAGATATTCACACGCAGGCCAAGGATCTCGTCCGCGGTGTCGATGCGCAGCATCTCGATCCACAACCGGCCGAACGTGTAGAGCGCGACGTACAGGGCGAACAGCCGGCCGCGGCCGAGCCGGTGGCGCCGGTCGACGAACAGCAGGATGCCGGCCACGACGAGGTTCCACAGGAACTCGTAGAGGAACGTCGGCTGGTACGTCGCCACCCCCGGGTCGACCCGGTGCCCGGGGTCGATGCGCACCGCCCAGGGCAGCGTGCTGGGCTTGCCGTACAGCTCCTGGTTGAACCAGTTGCCCCAGCGGCCGATGGCCTGCGCGAGGATGATCCCGGGCGCGGCGGCGTCGGCGAACAGGGCGAGGCTGATCCCGAGGCGCCGGGCGGCGAGCCAGGCTCCGAGCGCGCCGCCGGCGATGGCCCCCCAGATCCCCAGCCCGCCGTTCCAGATCTTCACCACGTCGGCGACGTGCCCGTTCTCACCGAAGTAGGCGTCCGGGGTGCTGAGGACGTGATAGATCCGCGCGCCGACGATCCCGAAGGGGACGGCCCAGTAGGCGATCTCCCCGGCGATCGTCGGATCCATGCCCCGGGCGCGCAACCTGCGCCCGGTGACGACGACGGCGACCACAATGCCGATGATGATCATCAGGGCGTAGGCGCGCAGCGGCACCGGCCCGAGATGCACCACACCGCGGGAGGGGCTGGGGATGGCGGCGAATACCACGGTCGTCAGGCTATCCCGCGGGCCGGGGCGACCAGGTGGGGGGCGGTGGCGCCACTCCGGAACGACGCCGTGGCCCGCCGCGTGGCCGGTTGCGGGCCTGGCCCGCGGCCCGATGCCGGCGGGGCGAGCCCGAGCGGTCGCGGCGGCTCAGGCTACCCCGCGGCCGCCGCGGGTGCCGGCGGCTCCGGGCTGGTCGAGTCGAGGCCCGCGGGACGGGTGCGGCGGATCCGGGGTTGCTCAGGCCGAGGCCGGGACGGGGGCACGCACCCCTTCGGCGAGCTCCGCGGCGAGCCTGCCGATGCCGTCGAGGGCGGCGGCGTCACCCACGCCCGAGCGCTGCGCGTCCACCAGGACCTTGACCAGCGCCGAGCCGACGATGACCCCGTCGGCGAAGCCGGCGACCTCGGCGGCCTGCGCGCCGGTGCTCACCCCCAGACCGACCGCGACCGGCAGCTCGGTGGTGGCCCGCACGCGGGCGACCAGGTCGGCGGCGTGCGTGCCGACCGAGGCCCGGGTGCCGGTGACGCCCATCAGGGAGGCGGCGTAGACGAACCCGCGGGAGATCCCGGCGACCAGCCGGATCCGGGCGTCCGACGAGCTCGGCGCGACGAGGAACACCGGGTCCAGGCCGTGCTCCGCACTCGCCGCGAGCCACGGGGCCGCCTCCTCGGGCGGCAGGTCCGGGGTGATCGCCCCCGCCCCGCCGGCCGCGGCGAGGTCGGCGGCGAAGCGCGCCGGGCCGTAGCGGTCGATCGGGTTCCAGTAGGTCATGACCAGGGTGGGCGCGCCGGTGGCGGCCACCGCCTCGACGGTGCGCAGCACGTCCGCGGTCGTCACCCCGCCGCGCAGCGCCGCGTCGGCGGCGTCCTGGATCACCGGCCCGTCCATGGTCGGGTCCGAGTAGGGCAGGCCCACCTCGACGACGTCGACGCCCGCCGCGACCATCGCCCGCATGGCCGCGATCCCGCCGTCGACCGTCGGGTAGCCGGCCGGCAGGTAGCCGACCAGCAGGGATCGGCCCTCCTCGCGGGCGGCCGTGAAACGTTCGTCCAACCGACTCTGCACCGTGCTGCGTCCGTTCCGTCGGGCCCGAGGGCTGCCTGTGCGCCGGCGTCAGCCGCGCGGGTCCACGTCGACGGCGGCGCCCGCGTCGTCGAGCAGGCCGAACCAGCGGGCCGCCGTGTCGACGTCCTTGTCGCCGCGACCGGAGCAGTTGACCACGACGGTCGCGTCCGGGCCGAGCTCGCGGGCGACGTCGAGGGCACCGGCGAAGGCGTGCGCGCTCTCGATCGCGACCAGGATGCCCTCCGTGCGGGCGACCAGCGCGAGCGCCGCCATCGCCGCGGCGTCGTCGACGACGCGGTAGCTCGCCCGGCCGGTCTCGTGCAGCAGCGCGTGCTCGGGGCCGATGCCCGGGTAGTCCAGGCCGGCGGAGATCGAGTGGGACACCTGCGTCTGGCCGAACTCGTCCTGCAGCAGGAACGTCCGCATGCCGTGCAGCACGCCCGAGGAGCCGCCGGCGATCGCCGCCGCGTGCCGGCCGGTGGCGACGCCGTCCCCACCGGCCTCGCAGCCGATCAGAGCGACGCCGGTGTCGGGGATGAACGGGTGGAAGATGCCCATCGCGTTGGAGCCGCCACCGACGCAGGCGACGACCGCGTCGGGCAGCCGGCCGGTGCGGTCGAGCACCTGGGCCCGGGCCTCCACACCGATGATCCGCTGGAAGTCGCGGACCATCATCGGGAACGGATGCGGGCCCATCACCGAACCGATGCAGTAATGGGTGTGCTCGACGGTGGCGACCCAGTCGCGCATCGCCTCGTTGATGGCGTCCTTGAGGGTGCGGCTGCCGGAGGCGACCGGGACGACCTCGGCGCCGAGCAGGCGCATCCGGGCGACGTTGAGGGCCTGCCGGCGGGTGTCCTCCTCGCCCATGTAGACGACGCAGTCCAGGCCGAGCAGGGCGCTGGCGGTGGCGGTGGCCACCCCGTGCTGGCCGGCGCCGGTCTCGGCGATGACCCGGGTCTTGCCCATCCGCTTGGTCAGCAGACACTGGCCGAGCACATTGTTGATCTTATGTGAGCCGGTGTGGGCCAGGTCCTCGCGCTTGAGCAGGATGCGGGCGCCGCCGACGTGCTCGGTGAGCCGATGCGCGTCGGTGAGCGGCGTGGGACGGCCGGCGTAGGTGGCGAGCAGTCCGTCGAGCTCGGCGATGAAGCCCTCGTCGGCCCGAGCCTGGTCGTAGGCCTCGGTCAGCTCGTCGAGGGCCGCCATGAGCGCCTCGGGCACGAACCGCCCGCCGAACCGGCCGAAGTGCCCCGCGGGATCGGGAAACGCCTGCCAGTTCTCCGCCTGCGCCCGGACAGCGCCGGCCTCGGCGGACGGCGTCGCGGACACGGCCTCGGCAGGAGCTGGCTGGGCAGCGGTTCGGGTGGCCACAGTGCGACTGTATCGGTCCGCACCGACAGGGCCGCCGGACCCGCCGGTGCCCCGCCCGCTAGCGGGCGACTCTGGCCGCCGGATGCGCCCCGGCGGCCACGAGGTCGGCGATGGTCTGGCGGGGATCTCCGGTCACCGCCGCCTCGCCGACCAGGACCGCGTCGGCCCCCGCGGCCGCGTAGGCGAGCAGGTCGCGCGGCCCGCGCACGCCGGACTCGGCCACCATGAGCACGCCGGGGGGCACCATCGGCGCGAGCCGGGCGAACGTGGCGCGGTCGATCTCCAGGGTGCGCAGATCTCGGGCGTTCACGCCGATCAGCCGGGCGTCGGCGTCCAGCGCGCGGCCGAGCTCCGCCTCGTCGTGCACCTCGACGAGCGCGGTCATGCCCAGCGACTCGATCCGCTCGCGCAGGCCGACCAGCCGGGGCTGGTCCAGCGCGGCGACGATGAGCAGCACGATGTCCGCCCCGTGCGCGCGCGCCTCGAAGACCTGGTAGGGCGAGACGATGAAGTCCTTGCGCAGCAGCGGGACGTCCACCGCGCGGCGCACGGCGTCGAGGTCGGCGAGCGACCCGCCGAAGCGGCGTCCCTCGGTGAGCACGCTGATGGCGGCGGCGCCGCCGGCCTCGTAGTCGAGGGCGAGGGCCGCGGGATCGGCGATGGCCGCCAGCTCCCCCTTCGACGGGGAACGGCGCTTGACCTCGGCGATCACCGATACCGGGGAGTTACGGAACACGGCGAGCGCGTCCCTGGGGTCGGGGACGCGCTCCACGCGCTGCTTGAGGTCGGCGAGGGGGGTCTGCTGCTCGCGGGCGGCCAGGTCGGCCCTGACCCCGTCGAGGATCTCGGCGAGGACGCTCATCGACCCGCGCTCGCGGCTGTCGCGGTCATGCCGCCGATGGTAGGCCAGGCCCGGCGACCGAGCCCGAGGCCCCCACAACTTGCTACGGACAACAACGCTAAGTAACCAACAGTCGGGCAACGATCACCCGCCTCGCGGCCGGCGGTGGCGCCGGGCCGCGCCGCGCCGTCGGCGTGGCGGGCTGGCCGCGGACGCCTTCGATCATCTATAGTCGAACACGCGTTCGACATCGAGGGAGTTCTCATGGACACTCGCCGCACTTCCATTCCGCTGATCTCCGGCTTTGCCCTGGTCTCCGGCTCGGCCTCGCCGCCCCCGCCGCGTGGGGCGGCTCCCGGCGGGCCGACGTCGGCCCGCGCCCGCGCCGAGGGCTGTGACCCGGACGGCCCGACGGCCGGACTGGAGTGGGCGGAGCAGCTCGACGCGCTCGCCCACTGCCTGGCGCGGATGGACGCGCTCATGGCGATGCTGGAGGCCGACCTCGACCGCCATACTCGGGTACTCGCGGCGCTGGCCGACCCGCTGCCGGAGCTCGCGCCCGTCGCCATCCCGCCGGATCCCGATCTTCCGCCGTATCCCGATCTGCCGAATGGTGCCGGCGGATCCGGCCGCGGCGGGCTTCGATGATCAGGTGGGGTCGTGGCCCCGCTCGATCGCGTCCCAGGCGTCTACCGGCCTGGCTTCGCGGGCCTGGTAGCGGCCGGACATCCCCGGCCAGGATCGGCCACGCAGGACGGCGAGAACACCGGCGGCGGTGAGCAGCACCCCACCCAGCATCGCCAGCCATGGCGCGGCCGTTCGGTGCACGCCGGTGATGGCGGCCCGCCCGCCGGGGGCGAACTGGCGGACCTGGTCGGTGTCACGAAGGGCGGGCAGCGGATCGAAGCCGACGTGCCCCGCCACGTAGGCGATGCCGATCCCGGCGGCGACGGCCAGCAGGCCGACGATCGGGCGGCCGATCCGCCGGGTGGCCACGATCGCGACCGCGGCGGCGAGGCCGACCAGGGCGAGCGCGGTCGCCGCCGAGGCGAGGTCGCCGCCGGTCCAGTGCACGGCGAGCGGTGCGGCGACGGCGGTGGCGTCCCGCTCGCCACGGGGGGTGCCGACCCGGGCGGAGACCCACGTCGCCCCGCTGCACACCAGGACCAGACCCGCACCGAGCAGGCAGCCGAGCACGGCGAGCACCCGTTCCCGGCGCCCGCGGCGGTCCGCCCGCGCCGCGCGGGGATCGTCGACGGCGGCCGTCGGGGAATCCGCCGGCAGGCCGGTGCTCCCGGCCGGGGGGGAACCGCCGGCGGGGCGAGCGGGCGGGCCAGCGCTCATGCCGGGGGCCGCAGTGACTCGGCGACCTCGATCGCGCGCAGGACCGCCGCTGCCTTCGTGCGGCTCTCCAGGTCCTCGGCGTCGGGATCGGAATCGGCGACGATCCCGGCGCCGGCCTGGACGTAGGCCACACCGTCGCGCAGCACCGTGGTGCGGATCGCGATAGCGGTATCCAGGTCGCCGCCGAAGTCCAGATAGCCGACCACGCCCCCGTACAGACCGCGGCGCGTGGGCTCCAGCTCGTCGATGACCTCCATGGCGCGCACCTTCGGCGCCCCGGAGAGCGTGCCCGCCGGGAACGTCGCGGTGAGCACGTCGACGGCGCTGCGCTCCGGTGCCACCTCACCGATCACCGTGGAGACGATATGCATGATGTGCGAGAACCGTTCGACGGCGGCGAACTCGACGACCCGCACCGAACCGGGCACGCAGACCCGGCCGAGATCGTTGCGGACCAGATCGACGAGCATCACGTGCTCCGAGCGCTCCTTCGGATCGGCGAGCAGCTGCGCCGCGAGCTCCGCGTCACGTTCCGGCGTCGCGCCCCGGGGGCGGCTGCCCGCGATGGGATGCAGCAGCGCCCGTCGCCCGGTGACCTTGACGTGCGCCTCCGGCGAGGAGCCGACGACGTCGTGGTCGCCGAACCGCAGCAGGTACATGTACGGGCTCGGGTTGGTCGTGCGCAGCACCCGGTAGACGTCGAGGGGATCGGCGGCCGTCGCCCGCTCGAAGCGCTGGGAGACCACGATCTGGAAGCACTCCCCGGCGCGGATCTCCTCGATGGCCCGCTCGACCGCGGCCTGGAAGGCGCCGGGCGGCGTGGCGGAGACGAAGTCGCCGATCCCGGCGGCCGCCCCGCTGGTCGTCGCCACCGTCGGTTCGCTCCACTTCGCCAGGTCGCTGGTCATCGCGTCCAGCCTGGCCACCGCGTCGTCGTACAGGGCGTCCAGGTCCGGGCGGGTGGCCTCGGCCGGATCTCCGCCCGAGCCGGCCGAGGCGCCGGTGAAGACGTTGGCGACCAGCAGGCACGAGCCGTCCGCGTGGTCGAGGACGGCGAGGTCCGTGGTGAGCAGCATCCGCAGCTCGGGCAGGCCGAGATCGTCGACGGCGTGCGAGGGCAGCCGTTCGATGCGGCGCACGATGTCGTAGCCGAGGTAGCCGACGAGCCCGCCCATCAGCGGCGGGGAGTCCGGATCGTTCGCGGCGCGCAGGGAGCGTTCCACCGCGCGCAGAATGTCCAGCGGGTCGCCCTCGGTCGGCACCCCGGGCGGTGGCGTGCCGGCCCAGACCGCGCGGCCGTCGCGTTCGGTCAGCGTCGCCGCCGCCCGCACCCCGACGAACGAGTACCGCGACCACACCCCGCCGTGCTCGGCGGACTCGAGCAGGAACGTGCCCGGCCCCCCGGCGAGCTTGCGGTAGATCCCGACCGGGGTCTCCCCGTCGGCGAGCAGCCGGCGGGTGACGGCGACGACCGGATGGGCGGTGGCGGCGGCGTGGAAGGCGGCCCGGTCGGGGGTGATCCGCCCGGTCGTCATCGAGCCGGCCCGGCGTCGGCCGCGACGCCCGGGTTACCCGCGCGCGCGGGCAGCGGATCGGCGTCGAAGCAGGTCCGGGTGCCGGTGTGGCAGGCAGGGCCGACCTGGTCCACCCGGAGCAGGATGGCGTCGCCGTCGCAGTCGAGGGCGACCGAGCGGACCCACTGCTGGTGGCCGGAGGTGTCGCCCTTGACCCAGTACTCCCCGCGGCTGCGGCTCCAGTACGTGGCCCGCCCGGTGGTCAGCGTGCGATGCAGCGCCTCGTCGTCCATCCACCCGAGCATCAGCACCTCGCCGGTGTCGTGCTGCTGGGCGACGGCCGGGAACAGACCGGCGTCGTTGCGACGCAGGCGGCTGGCGATGGCGGGATCCAGAGCGGATGGACGTACGGTCACGGCTCCATTCTGCTCGTTCGCGCCGGCGGATCGAGGCGGGCGTCCACCGACCCGGCCGGCGCCGCCGGGGTCCCCACCGCCGGACCCATTGCGACCGCCCCGACACCCGCCGCCCAGGACTGGTGCAGGCGGCGGTAGACCCCGGGCACGGCGACCAACGCGCGGTGATGGCCCCGCTGCACGATGCGCCCGGCGTCCACGACGACGACGTCCTGCGCCGCCTGCGCCGTCGACAGCCGGTGCGCGATCGTCACCGAGGTGCGGTCCCGGGTCAGTTCGGCCAGCGCGGCCGCCAGGCGCACCTCGGTCTCGGGGTCCACCGCGGAGGTCGCCTCGTCCAGGACCAGCAGGTCCGGATCGGCCAGCCGGGCACGGGCCAGCGCGACGAGCTGCCGCTCACCGGCGGACAGCCGCGACCCGCCCTCCCCCACCCGGGTCGCCAGCCCCGCCGGCAGCCCGGCGAGCCAGTCGGCGAGGCCGAGCACCTCGAAGGCGGCGCGGACGGCCGCGTCGTCGGCGCCGGGGCGGCCGTAGCGGACGTTGTCGGCGATCGTGAGGTCGAACAGGAAGCCGTCCTGCGGCACGAGCAGGACCCGCCCGCGCAGCGAGGCGAAGCGCACCTCGGGCAGCGGCACCCCGCCGATGCGCACGGTGCCCGTGGTCGGATCCATCAGCCGGGTGAGCAGCTTGGCCAGGGTCGTCTTGCCGGATCCGGTCTCGCCGACCACCGCAACCCGCGTGCGCGGGGCGATCTCCAGGTCGACATCGCGCAGCACCGGTGGGCCGTCGGGGTAGGCGAACCCGACCCCGTCGAACCGGACCCCCAACGGTCCGGCCGGCAGGTCCCGGCCGGCCACGGCCGCGGCGGGCCCGCCGCGGCCGGGAGCCGTTGCGCCGCCGGAGCGGGGCACGGGCAGCCGCCCCACGGTCCGACCGAGCGCGGGGTCGCGGACGTCGGTCGGGATGTCCAGGACGTCGAGTACCCGGCGCAGACCGGCCAGCGCGTTGGCCGCGTCGTTGAGCACCTCGGTCATCGACTGGATCGGCATGACGAACAGGGTCATCAGGAACAGGAAGGCGATCAGCCGCCCGGTGCTCAGCGAGCCGGCGACGCCGAGCGCCACTCCCACCGTGACGACCGCGGCGGTGGCGAGCGCGGCGACCAGCTCGCTGAGCGAGAAGACTCCGGCGACGACCCGCTGGGCCTCGATCTGAGCGGACCGGTAGCGGCCGATGGTCCGGTCGATGCGCAGCCCGGTGCGCTCCTGGACGCCGTAGGCGCGCACGACCGGGGCGCCGACGACCGCCTCGGACACGGCGCCCAGCAGCTCGCCGACCCGTTCGCGGACGATCGCGTACCGGCCGGCGAGCCGGCGCTGCACCAGCCGGGTCACGACGAGCAGGGGGACGAAGAACGCGTACACGAGGAGGGTCAGCGGCCACGAGTAGACGCCCATCAGCACGGTGGCGAGCAGCATCTGGCCGGTCGAGACCAGCAGCATCACCCCGCCGAACTGGAGGAACTGTGACATCTGGTCGACGTCGCTGGTCACCCGGGAGGTCAGCGAGCCGCGGCGCTGGGCGGACTGGCTGAGCATCGACAGGTCGTGGATGTGCCGGAAGGCGTGCACCCGCAGGGTGGCGAGGGTGCCCTCGGACAGGCGGTAGAGCCGCAGGTTCATCCGGTAGGTGGCGACGGTGGTGAGCACGATGACGACCGCGGCCGCGCCGACGGCCACGGCGACCAGGCCGAGATCGACACCGTCGTCGGTGAGCCCGCGGTCGAGGGTCTGCTGCACGACCACCGGGATGACGACCTTTCCCGTGGTCGCCACCAAAGCGAGCGCGAGCGTGCCGAGCAGGCCCCTCGTCAGTTCGGGAGACAGCGCGCGCAGGCGGCGGAACGTCGCCGCGAGCGTGGGCTGGGGCCCCCGAGGCGCCGCCGGAGGCCCGGGGATCGGCTGCTCGGGGGCCGGCTGCTCGGGGGCCGGCTGCTCGGGGGCCGGCTGCTCGGAGGCCTGGGACCCGCGAGTCGGGGAGACCGGGGTCGTCACGGGGCCGCCTCCGGTTCGAGCTCCCGGACGGGCTCGGGGACCGTGGCGTCGGGGACCGTGGCGTCCGGGGCTGCCGGCTCGGGATCCGGGAGGGCGTCGGCCGCACGGGCGGCCGCCTCGTAGGCGGTGAGCAGGGCGGCGTAGCGCGGGGAGGAGGCGAGCAGCTCCTCGTGCCGACCGCGGCCGATGAGCCGGCCGGCGTCGAGGTGGATCACCTCGTCGGCCAGCGCGATCGTGGAGCGACGCTGGGCGACGACCACGACCGTCGAGGCGCCCGCGCGCTCCCGCAGGTCGGCGAGGATCGCCGCCTCCACTCGGGGGTCGACGCTGGCGGTGGCGTCGTCGAGCACGAGCAGCCGCGGGGCACGCACGAGCGCGCGGGCCAGGCCGACACGTTGCCGCTGGCCGCCGGACAGGGAGGTCCCGCGCTCGCCGACCATGGTGTCGAGGCCGTCTGGCAGGGCGGCGACGAAGCCGTCGGCCTGCGCGCGGCGCAAGGCGGCCCAGACCTCGTCGTCGGTGGCATCCATGCCGAGGGTGACGTTGGCCCGCACGGTGTCGTCGAAGAGAAACGCCTGCTGGGAAACGACGGCGACGGCTCGACTCACCTCGCCGGCGGCGAGTTCGCGCAGGTCGACGCCGTCGAGCCGCACCGTGCCGGCCTGCGGTTCGACGAGCCGGGCGAGCAGGTTCACCAGAGTGGACTTACCGGCGCCGGTGCGGCCGGTGATCGCGACGATGCTGCCCGCGGCCACCTCGAAGCTCACCGCGTCCACCACCGGCCGCGCGGGCGGATCGCCGGGGCTCGTGGGCTCCGTCGGTTCGCCGGCCGGAGCGCGGCTCGGGTCGCCGGTCGGATCGGCGGTCGGATCGGCGGTCGGGTAGGCGTAGGTGACGGCGTCGAGACGCAGCGACGCCGGGCCCGCCGCGGTCAGCGTGCGCGGGCCGTACTCCTCGTGCCCCCGGGCCCGCAACACCGCGTCGACCCGCTCGTAGCCGACGACCTCCCGCGGCAGGTCGCCGAACACCCAGCCGAACGCCCGCAGCGGGAAGGCCAGCAGGGTGAACAGGTAGGCGACCCGGACGAGCTGCCCGACGTCCATCTCCCCCGCGTCGATGCGGACCGCGCCGACCAGCAGCACCAGCAGGATCCCCAGGTTCGGCAGGGCCTCCATCACGGGATCGAACAGGCCCCGCAACCGGCCGGCGTGGATCATCGCGTCGCGAAGCTGCTCGGCGCGGACGGCGAAGCGGGCGGTCTCGTCGGCCTCCCGGCCGAGGGTCTTGACGACGAGGGCGCCGTCGAACGACTCGTGCGCCACCGCGCTGACCTCCCCGCGCAGCTGCTGCGCCCGGGAGTACAGCGGCCACACCCGCCGGCCGTACCAGACGTTGAGCACGCCGAACGTCGGGAAGATCACGAAACCGATCAGTGCCAGCACCGGATCGGTGACCACCAGCAGCACCAGCGCCACCACGAGCATGACGAGGGCGCCCAGCGCGAACGGCAGCGGCAGGACCGGGGCCCAGGCGGCCTCGACGTCGGCGTTGGCGTTGGACAGCAACGTGCCGGTGGAGTGCCGCTGATGCCAGGACAGCGGCAGCCGCAGGTACTGGCGGGTCACCGCGTGCCGGTGCCGCGCCTGCAGCCGGAACACGACCGTGCCGCCGGCGAGCCGGCGCAGGAACATCCCGAGCGCCCGGGCGAGGCCGACGAGGCTGAGTGCCGCCGCGGCCAGGGCGACCGCCGACCAGTCGGCGTGCCCCCGCCGGATCGCCGGGATCACCACCCGGTCCGTGGCCTCGCCGAGCACGAGGGAGCTGGCCACCCCCGTCAGCGTGAACAGGCAGCCACCGGCCGTGGCCAGTGCAAACAGGCGGGGCTCGCCGCGGATGCCCCGCCAGAGGTTCGCGAAGCCGTGGCCGATGACCCCGGGTTGTCGCCCCGGCTCCGCCGCACGCTCCGACATCGTCACCCTCCGTCAACACGTCACGGCAGTGGCGTCGGCGGAGTGGCGGCGGTCAGCGCACGGGAACGCCCGTGTCCCGCAGGGCCGCCTTCACCTCGCCGATGCGCAGCTGTCCGAAATGGAACACGCTGGCCGCGAGCACCGCGTCCGCGCCCGCGCCGACCGCCGGCGCGAAATGAGCGAGGTCACCGGCCCCGCCGCTGGCGATCACCGGCACATCGACCTCGGCGCGCACGGCGGAGATCATCTCCAGATCGTATCCGTCCCGGGTGCCGTCGGCGTCCATCGAATTGAGCAGGATCTCGCCGGCGCCGAGCTCGACCACCCGCGCCGTCCAGCCGACCGCGTCGATCCCGGTCCCCCGACGACCACCATGCGTAGTCACCTCGAACCGGGGGCCGGCCGGGTCCGGGCAGCGCCGGGCGTCCACCGAGATCACGATGCACTGGTTGCCGAACCGGTGGGCACACTCGCGGACCAGTTCGGGGCGGGCCACCGCGGCCGTGTTGATCCCCACCTTGTCGGCCCCGGCGCGCAGCAGCCGGTTGACGTCGTCGGCGGAACGGACCCCGCCCCCCACGGTGAGCGGGATGAACACCTGCTCGGCGGTGCGCCGGACGATGTCGTACGTGGTCTCCCGGTCGCCGCTCGACGCGGTGATGTCGAGGAACGTCAGCTCGTCGGCGCCCTCGGCGTCGTAGAGCCGGGCCATCTCGACCGGATCCCCGGCGTCGCGCAGATCGGTGAAGTTCACGCCCTTCACCACCCGGCCGCCGTCGACGTCGAGGCAGGGGATCACCCGGACCGCGACGCTCACCCCGCCACCCCCGCCCGCGGGTTTCCGTGCCTTTCCAGAGGCTTCGGCGTCCGATTCGTCCCTCGGGAAAGGCGGGGTTCCGGCGTCGGGAGGGTCACGGGGCCACGACCGTCGAGGTGACGGCGAGGGCCTCGGGGAGGGTGAAGGCGCCCGCGTAGAGGGCCTTGCCGACGATCGCTCCCTCGACGCCGGGCACCGCGGCGATCGCCACGAGGTCGGCGAGGGAGGACACCCCCCCGCTGGCCACGACCGGGCGGTCGGTCGCCGCGGTCACCGACCGCAGCAGCTCGACGTTCGGGCCGGTCAGCGTGCCGTCGCGGCGCACGTCAGTCACCACGTAGCGGGCGCAGCCGTCGGCGTCGAGGCGGGCGAGCACCTCGAACAGCTCGCCGCCGTCCTGGGTCCAGCCACGGGCGGACAGCGTCGTGCCGCGCACGTCGAGCCCGACGGCGATCCGGTCGCCCACCCGGTCGATCGCCCGGCGCACCCAGTCGGGATCCTCCAGGGCGGCCGTGCCGATGTTGACCCGCGCCGCGCCGGTGGCCAGCGCCGCGTCGAGGGAGTCATCGTCGCGGATGCCGCCGGAGAGCTCCACGGCCACGTCGACCGACCGGACGACCTCGGCGATCAGCTCGCGGTTCGAGCCGCGGCCGAACGCGGCGTCGAGGTCGACGAGATGGATCCACTCGGCGCCGTCACGCTGCCAGGCCAGCGCCGCGGCGAGCGGATCACCGTACGAGGTCTCGGAACCGGCCTCGCCCTGGACGAGGCGGACGGCCCGCCCGTCGGCCACGTCGACGGCAGGCAGCAGAGTAAGCGTCACACCGGCCACCCTACGGCCACCGCGCGACGGTCCGAGATCACGGCCGCCGGCACCGCGCCGGGTCGAGGTCAGCCGCGTCGTGGCCGATCCATTCCCACACCAGTTCGTCGATCGAGAGCCGGGTGTAGCCGCGGCGCTCGAGGGCCCGCGCGTAGGTGCTCTTGCCGGAGCCGGACAGGCCGCACATCATCACGACGAGGCCGCGTTCCGTGAGGTCCGGCAGAAGATCCGCATCGTCCACGAGGCGTGGTTAACAGCGTGGCCGCCGGCGTTCACCCACGGATGATCACCAACGACGTGTCGCCGTCGTCGTGATGTGGACCGGTCCACGACGACGGCGACACGTGTGCGGCGATCACCTGGGTCGAGTAGGTCCCCAGAAGCTGTGCGGGCTCGGGACGGTGCCGAGGGACGCCGTTCTGATCCGGATGGGCCGGTCATGGCCTGCCCCGCGGTCAGCCCCGATCCACGGCCGCCGAGACAGGTACCCCCGATGCCGTCGGCGCGGGCGGCGGCGTTTGCCAGTCGTCGATCGGCTTGTTCGGGAGCTCCTTGCGGATGGCCGGCGCGATGTCGGTGGCAAAGATCTCCAGGGTGGCCCGATAGTCCTCCGGAGTGAGTGCCTCCGCGTCGACGTGAATGTGCAGGAGATCGTGCTGGAAGGTCTCATGCTGCGCCAGCACGATCTCGATCACCTGTTGCGTACTGCCGACGAGTGCCGAGGTCTTGGCGATGTAGTCCTCGACCGTGGTGATCCCGAGCCGGTCGAGGGCCGCGTGCTCGTAGCGGCGGTTGTAGACCTGGCGCCGATCGAAGACCGGCGTGAACTTCCGGACCGCCTCCTGGCTCGTCGCCGCGGCGTGGAAGCCTCCCGTACCGACGCCCACCAGCGCGCGCTGCGGGTCGTGGCCGTGGAAGGCGAACCGCTCCCGGTAGTACCGCACGCTTTCGAGATACCGGCCCACGGCGGCGGTCCCGATCGAGGTGAACAGCGGGTCGCCGTGCCGGGCGGCGAAGTCGGCGCTGGCCAGGTTCGTGTTGGCTCCGTGCCAGATCCGCACCTCGGGCCGCCCTGGCCGAGGCAGGGCGGTCACCCGCTCCAGCGGCGGCCGGAACCGGCCTTCCCAGGTCACCTCGGTCTCGTTCCACAACCGGCGGAAGACCTCGTAGTTCTCGCGCAGCCGGTCCCACTGGTCGTCCGGGGTCACACCGAAGATCCGATGGGTCTCCGCGTAGCCACCCTTGCCGATGACGAGGTCCAGGCGCCCGTCGGCGAGATGGTCCAGCGTCGAATAGTCCTCGAAGGCGCGGAGCGGGTCGTGCAGGCCGAGAGTGGAGACCGTCGTGAGCAGCTGGATCGTGCTGGTACGGGCCGCGGCGTTGGCCAGAATGACGGCCGGCGACGAACCGGCGATCAGGCCGTCGTGCCGCTCGCCGATTCCGTAGGCGTCGAACCCGAGCTGCTCGGCGAGGACGGCCTGGTCGACCAGGTCCGCGAGCTGCTGGCGCGCCGACTTGCGCTCGTGCGGGACGTAGGGCAGGAGGAGGAACTTCATCTGTCATCTCCCAGGGATGGGCGGGCTGATGTCACCGGTGGGCGCGCTGATCAGGACAGCCAGGTGTCGCGGAGTGCCTCCGCGTCCGCGACGAGCCGGCGAGAGCCAGGGCGCTGCGGGGCCTTGCGGGCAAGGCGCGGATCGAGCAACGGATATGCGAGGTCGACCAGCAGGTTCGTGGTGACGAACACCAGCGCGCTGAGCCCCACCAGGCCCTGAACCACCGGCAGGTCCTGCTTGCTCACCGCGAGCGTCGCGATCCGGCCGAGCCCGGGGCGGGAGAAGACCGTCTCCACGACCACCGCGCCGGACATCAGCCCGCCGACGAGCAGCCCCACCATGGTCAGCGCGGGTAGCGCGGCGTTGCGCAGCACGTGCCGCAGGTGCGTCCGCTGGCGACTCGCCCCCTTGGCCCGCCCGGTCTGGACGTAGTAGGCGCGCAGCTCGGTCTCCAGGCTCCTGGCCAGCAGCTGGGCGGTCACCGCCACGACGGGCAGCGCGAGGGTGACCGCGGGCAGCACGGCGGAACGCCAGCCGTGGTTGCCCAGCGCGGGGAAGACGTGCCACCGGAACGCGAGCACCTGCAACAGCAGCAGGCCCACCCAGAACGAGGGGACCGCGACGCCCAGCGGGGGGATGGCCAGCAGAGTCTGGCGCAGCCAGGGCCGCCTGACGTAGGTCGCGGCCAGCGCGAGGGCGCCGCCGCCCAGGACGCCGAGCACCAGGCCAAGACTGGTGATCTGCAGCGTCTGCCCCAGCGCGTGGGCGATCAGCCTCAGCACGTCCTGGCCGCTCTGCATCGAGTGGCCGAAGTCCCCGTGCAGCGCGCGGCCCAGGCGGGTGAGGTACTGCCCGATGATCGGCCCATCCAGGCCGTATTCGGCGCGGACAGCGTCGAGCTCCTCCGGGCTGAGGTTGGACATCGGTCCGGCCATCACGTCCACCGGATCGCTCGGCAGGACGTAGAACACGACGAAGGACAGGGTGAACGCGGCCCAGACCACGAAGACGGCCTGACCCACCCTAAGCAGCAGGTAGCGAATCACGCTACGGCGACCTCGATCCTCGACACGTGGCCCTCTCTTCTGCCCGCCAGAACGAACCCGCTCGGCGTGGATGGGAACCAGCTTGCAGGGCGGCCGATGAACCCGGAAGACTGCACTTTGACATGCGTTATGTACTTTGAGGTGCGTATTGACAAAGGAGGCCGGCTCGTGAGTGAAGTGGACGTCGCATCGGACGCGCCAGCGGTCGTCGGCGGAGGAGTCTGCGCGACGGAGCAGGACGCCCAGTCGGTCCGTGAGCTGTTCCGCCGCGTCGGCGACAAATGGTCGCTCAACGTCGTCGTGGAACTCTCCCCCGGTCCTGTGCGGTTCATGGTCCTGCTACAGCGGATCGACGGGATCTCGCATCGTCTGCTCGCCAAGACACTGAAAAGTCTCGAACGCGACGGGCTTGTTACCAGGGTGGCCTACCCCGAGGTGCCGCCGCGGGTGGAATACGCCCTCTCACCGCTCGGCGAGTCGCTCCTCGAGCCGGTCGTCGCGCTTGCCGGCTGGGCGGAACGCCACCGCGCCGAGGTCGACGTGCACCGCGCCAGCTACGACATGCGCCAGCCGCCGGCGCCGTCCGAGTCGTCGCCGCCGACGTCGGCGGCAGCGGTGTCAGCACCGGCGAACGGCCTGCCGGTCCGGCGCTCCCTTGTTGATCGACTCTGAGAGATCTCGGCGCCTTGCCCGGGCACACCGTGGGATCAGGAAGCCAGAAAGGCGTCGATCTCAGCGCCTGCCCTGAATCTTGATCGTTTCAGCTGTCGGTTTTGGTTCGAGGTGTCCAGCGTGGGACTGGGGTACGGCGGGCGAGTCGGCGGGTCATGGTGCGGACCATCGCCCAGTGGATGAAGGTCGCGGAGGTTGCGGAGTCGCGTTCGTAGTCGCGGGCGAGGCGGCGATGTGCGGTGATCCAGGCGGATGTCCTACCGCCGCCTCGCCCGCGACCATGAAGCCCGTCCCACCCGCTCCGAAGCCATGATCCACCTTGCAATGATCGATCTCATGGCCCGACGCGCCACCGGCGAATCAACCCCAACCTGGCGGGGAACATGAATCCGAACCAAACGAAATCTGCGGGATCGAACGCCCATTCAGCGACATCGCGCCCTCGGTGTCCGCCCGCCGGCGCGCCTCGGCCGGGCCGGTCACGCCGACATGATCAGAGCGTCTCGCGCCGAGGGTACCGGGGATGGGTCTCCCGCATCCACGCACGGAACCGCCGGAGCCGCTCCTGGTGATTCGCCTTCCGGGGCTTCGCAGCATCCGTGCACGGGCTTGGTTCGGGGGCACCGCACTTCGGGCACGTGACGAGCCTGGCCAGTGACGCCGGCTCCGCGGATCGGTGGGCAGCTCGGCGAGTATGGATCGACAGCCGGCGTGCTGCGCGCCGCGCCGGCCGGATGTGGCGTCACCCCGGGGCGACGCCGGTCAATCGCACCTAGGGTACGGCCATGGGCCGTTCAGGTAGTCAAACATGGCGTTCCAGCTGTAGTACGAGCTCGCCGTGTCGGATTGGCATGCTATGAAGCTGTACATGAAACCACCCGGGTCACGGTAGTCGGAGCGATTGGTGAAGAGTGTGCTATGGAAGACCAAAAACACCATCTCCACATCGCCACTGTCATCCCAGTACACGGCTTTCGGCCCCTGGCCGTCCGTGATGCCGACATCCGCCAGGTTCGCGAGAGCCGGCCATACGTCAGTCACACCCAAAGGACGGTCCCAAGGCTCCATTGGCAGCATATCTCCGCTGCTCGAATCGAGCAGGACGACCCGGTTTCCCGCGATGAAGAGGTAGAAGTCGCCGGAGGCCGTGGCACAGGAGATGCCGTTGGCCCACTGCTCTTTCTCTTCCTCGCCGAACTCTCCGCTGTCGATCCGGCCGAGCCCCCTCCAGGTATCCGTCAATTTCGACGGCGACCAGGTGACCGAGGTTCCGTTACCGTCCGTTCGCACGCAGTAGGTGTCGTTGAACAGCCACCACATCCCAGTGCGGGGGACGAAGGTGCAGGTATCCAGCCCACTGTCGAACTGCTTGTAGTCCTTGAGGCAGGGCCATCCATAGGTGTCCCTGAAATCCTGCGGATTAGTGTGCATGGAGTTCCCGTCATACCCCGTGGAGAAGTAGACCGACGACACGGACTCGTCCGGATTCGAATTGGTGGCCGTGAAAGCCCAACGGTTCTTGTAGAGGTTGATGGAGTTCACGGTCCACCACCGCAGGCCGTTCACCGGGTCCGGAGGGTTCCATCCTCCCGGCGGGACGTAGCCCTCGTCCGGCACCGGCATCACGGCAGGATCGGGAATCCACCCCTCCAGCTTGACCCTTCCGTCCGACACCTGGGCCGACACCGCCTTGATCGACTCCACCTCAACATCAATATACGCCTTAACCGCTTCGAAGAGCGGCGCGAGCTCCTCGAGCCCCTCCATGGCCGCTTTCAGGAACTGATCGAAGAGCTTCTCCATGCCGCCGAGCCAGACGACCGCCTGCTTGCTCAAGTGAATGGCATAATAGAGGCCACTCACTTCGCAATAGACGTCTCCACTGATGTCGGCCTTGCCGATGTTGGTCGCCCCGGTGCGCGAGCGGTGCGCGAGCGTTCCGTCAACCGGTTGATGGGGAAGCGGCAAGGTGACTCCTCCTGTCAGGACCGTCGGCCAAAAGGTAGGAGATCAAGCGGCTCGGCGATGGGCGTTCGAGAACTTATGTCCATCTAGGTGATGGGATGCTCTGGTCTAGTATGCAATCAGCGCCCGCTCTTCCTCGACGCGCACGAACCGAGCGGCACGTCGCAGGCCTTGCTGGGCACGAGGACGCACGTGTCGAGCAGCGGGGAGACACCTTGTTCAGCCATCAGCCTTCTGGCGGGCGGCTTCCAGCGCCGCCTGGGACTCGTCGGGGCTGACGTCATAGAGGCCGAGACGCTCGGTATCGGCGCTGTTTACCCAGATCAGAGGCCATCCGCTCTGTGCGGCGGACCATGCGTGGGCACAGTCAAGCCGAAGCCTCCGGGCTCCGACCGTCCCGCCGTCGATCCCCTACCGCGCCACCCGCGACCTCAAGATTGTCTCCGAGCTCCTTGGCCACGCCTCCGTCCACTTCACCGGTGACGTCTGCACCTCGGTCTTTGCTGATGCTGATCGGGCCGCCGCGAGGGCCGCGGCCGAGATCATCCCTGCGGTTCCGGATGCTACGGTCCCTCTGGTGACCGCGATCGTGGGCACCGTGGTCGGGCTGACGTTCCTGTTCGCGTTCGGGAACGTGGCGACGCTCGGTATCCGTCTCGGGATGCCAACCTACGTCGCGTCCCTCGTCACCCCGGCGGTCGACCTCTCGGTCGTGGCGCTTCTGATCGGCACGCGATTCGACATTCGCGGATGCGCTGCCTCGATTCGCTGGATCGCGGGCCGTCGGCGCTGCGATGATTTCGCGCCTGGAGGGTGGGAGTGCATCATGGCAGCGGGCCATCCGGTCGGTCTGGCTTTTCGGGATGCTTCGTTCCCTGTCCTGGGCGCACCGGCAAGGCCGGACATCGGCCACAGGACTATCCGAGCGCCAATCGGACCAGACTGGCCGCCGGTTCCGGGCGAGCGGACGTCCCCGACCTGGTATCCAGGCCGGGGCACTCGTGGTCTCGGGCGGGTCAGCCGGCCGTCGGCACCGGCACGGTCTCAACGACCACGGCGTACAGGCCCTGACCGACAGGGCTCCAGTCGCTGACGTGGCGGACTTCAAGGGACGAGAGCAGGTTGTCGGTGGCCTCGCCGAGAGCGGGGAAGCCAGCCGCCTGATCGGCGGCGTAGCTGCCCGGCGTGAGGTAGATCGCGTCGAGGTGGCCGATGATGGCGCCTACCTTGTCGGCCTCACCGCGGACGATGCGGACCTCGCGGGTGTCAGCGTCGACATGCACGTAGGTGTTCGTGTCGGTCAAGGGTGCCTCCTTGGGGTGGCAGAGATCGGTTCGGTTCGTGCAGGAGTCAGCCTTGCGCAGCGACGTAGACCCGTGCCACGCACCCCCTGAGGTGTTAGGCCTCGGGGGCATACGTCATCTCGCGGTCATCTCGCGAGGCCAACTCCAAACCGATGGTGGCCAAATCCGGGTCTCGCCGCAGTTGCGGATACGTTCAGCGGTAGATGCCATAGGTGCCGATCCGCAGCCAGATGATGTGTGGGTCAGCGCGGTTGGGGACTCCCGTGCCGTACTTCCGAAGTGCTCGGCCGCCGCGCGCCCAGCGGAGGTCAAACACGCCGTCTTCGCTGGGTCGCGATGGGGATGGGGAACGCTGGCGGGCAATCAGTGCCTTCACCAGCGCCACGGGCGAGGGGAGCACCGCGGTATGCACCGGCGGCCTATGCGTCGTCGCCCAGCAAGGCCTACGCGGGCCCCGAACAGGGACGATGCTCGGTGATCGTGCCGATCAGAACATTGTCCACGGAGGAGAGCAAGCGTTCCGAACGCCTGGCGGTCCGGGCACTTCCGGGCCGCCAGGTGACCGTGATCGTGGTCAGTGCGGCTGGTCGAGTTGGCTGGCGACGAGCGGGAACTCCGCCTTGAGGAGCATGGTCAGTTGCTCCTGAAGTTCGCGCAGCGCGGTCGTGGCGATGCGCCACACGATGGACCAGTCGACCTCGAAGTATGTATGCATGGCGATGTTACGAAAGCCTGTGACGGACCGCCACGGCACGCCCGGCCAGCGCGCGGATCTCGGGCGAGACTCGCCCCGCCGCCTCACCTATCACCAGGAGCTTCTACGGAACGGCGCTCTGGATCAGGTCGCTCGCTGCGAACGCGGTCTCGTCGACGTCCCGGACGAACGTCGTCGCGGCGGCCGCGGCTTCGATCATGTCGACGAGGTACAGCTCATCACGCCGCCTGGAGGACCCGAGCCTCCGCGAGCACCCGATCGCGGATGACCCACTTCAGCCGGGACTTGGGCACCAGGTCGACGCGGCGACCGACGATCATTTCGAGCTCGTCTCGGAGATCGACGATCTCGAAGCCAAGCGTCGAGTCAGGCGCCAGCACGTACAGCAGGTCGACGTCCGAGGAGTCGGTGTCCTCGCCGCGCGCCACCGAGCCGAAGACGGACAACTCGGCGACGCCATAGCGCCGGCACACCTCGGCAATCCGGCTGTCACGCAGGTCGACGGTCACCCGGCCATTATCACCTCCAGGCAGCGACGCGACTCGAGCACCGCCGCACGCGAGACGCCTGCGCGCGTCACCCGTGGGGCGCGAACCACCCCACCACCCGACCGCGAGCGACGCTCGCGAGGTGCGTCTGGTCATGCGCTTCAGATCGGCCAACGCCTCAGGGTCTGTCACCGTCCACCCCTGGATGACGTACGGGCGCGGTCCGTCGCGTAGAGCGTCGGGCACTGTCCCGACTGCGAGTACGTGCCGAGCAGCGTCAGTCGCATGAGGCCATCCTCCTCGAACATGCGCGAAAGGAACATGCGCGAAAGATTCTCGACCGTCGTCGATAGGGAAGGCAGAGTGGTCAAGGGCAGTGGTCGGATCTGTTTGTCGGGGAACCGTCCCGACCAGGTCGCCCCCTGCCCCGGGGAAGGCCGCGGACGAGCAGCGCGCTGACATCGCGCCCGTTCCCCAAACCGCCGGTCCGATCGCCGCCTACCCCCGCGGAACGTTCCTCCGCGCCGCCCTCTGGGCGCCCATTGCCAACATCCGGGAACGACTACGCACAGCCATCGGCACTGTACTCGGTCCGGACCAAGTGTCCGAGGAGCCGGCACGGTTCAAGCCCCGAATCAGCGTCACCAACTGCAACGCCACCCCCGGAGGGGAACCCGCGATCGCTTCCTCGGCTACGAGATATCCGTAGAAGGAGGCCAGAGCGGAGAGCCACCTCGCGACAGTTGCCGGGCTCTTGCCCTGGATCTCCTTGGCCTCGCGTGCGTGGGCGTCAATGTGACCGCGAAGAGGCTTGGTCACTCTTCGACGTCGGTGCCGGGGAACTTGTACGCCCAGGTGCTGTGATCGTCGACGCCGACCAGCGTCTCGTCGGTGCCCAGTCCGATGGTGAGGTAGCGCCGGCCGCCCAGCCCCACCGCGGCCAGCTCGTGGACCGGGCGGGGCCCGAACCCTGCCGGTGGCCGACGCCCCGGTTTCGACCGGAGCAGCGGCGGGAATCCCGCCGGTTCGCGCGGCGTGCCATGCACGCCGCGCCGGACGGGACGGGAGGCTGGCGCATGACCAGTACCGATCACGAACTCGCCGATGCCGTCAGCACCGTGCGCTATGAGGTACATCGGCTGTCCGTCGCGACGGACCTGAGCTACGAGGAGACGGTCCGCCGCTATGAGCAGGCGGTTCCCGCCCTCGACGAGGCACGCTTCGCCGCCCTCGCCGCCGGCGAGCCGACCTGGGACGACGTCCGGGTCGCGACCGCACCGAACGCGCCGCACGACTTCCTCCGCTATTGGCGCGGCGAGTTCACCTGGATGTTTCGGGCGGCCGGCGACGAGGGGCGGTGCGTCGAATATCTGATGGGCAACCATGTCATCGCCGAGCGGATGTTCCGCCATGACCCGGGGGTGCTGCTGCACGCCCCGCTGCGGACCACGATCCACACCGACCGGGCGGGCACGACCTGGTTCAGCGTCGACCAGCCGAGCACGCATTTCCGCAGCTACGGCAACCGGGCGATCACGATCGTGGGCATCGAGCTGGACCTGAAGCTGGCCGCCCTGCTGGAGCACCTGGGCCTGCCCGTGCCCGCGGCGCTCACCGCCGGCCGGGTCCCCACCCACGCCGGCTGACTCACCCCGCCGCCGACCCGGCACCAGCGGCGGCGGCGACGGCGCTGCCGTCAGGACAGGGTGGCGAGCCAGTTGGTCAGCAGGTGCGCGCCGGCGTCGCCGGATTTCTCGGGGTGGAACTGGGTGGCGGCCAGGGCGCCGCGCTCGACGGCGGCGGCGAACGGCTCGCCGTGCTCGCCGACCGTGTCGCCGGCGTCCGGGTCGGCCTTCGCCGCGTAGGAGTGGACGAAGTAGAAGCGGGTGTCCGCGCCCAGCCCGGCGAACAGCGCGGACGCCGCGGGCGGGCGCACCGTGTTCCAGCCCATGTGCGGCAGGATGGGCGCGGCGAGACGGCGTACCTCGCCGGGCAGCACCCCGAGCCCGTCCGTGCGCACCCCGTGTTCGTCGCCGAGTTCGTAGAGCACCTGCATGCCCACGCAGATGCCGAGCACCGGCCGCCCCGCCGCCACCCGCTCCCGCACGACGGGCGCGGCGCCCAACCGGTCGATGCCGGCCATGCAGGCCGCGTACGCGCCGACGCCGGGCACGACGAGTCCGTCGGCGGCCAGGGCCGCGTCGAGATCGTCGCTGACCGTCACGTCGGCGCCGACCCGGGCGAGCGCCCGCTCCGCCGAACGCAGGTTCCCCGAGCCGTAGTCGAGGACCAGCACCCGCGGCCGCCGACCCGCTGACGTCGACGCCGCTGACGTCGACGCCGCTGACGTCGACGCCGCTGACGTCGACGACGCTGACGCCGTCACAGGACGCCCTTGGTGGACGGCACGCCGGCCACCCGGGCGTCGAGGGCCACCGCGTCGCGCATGGCCCGGGCGACCGCCTTGAACTGCGCCTCGACCACATGGTGGGCGTTGCGGCCGGACAGCACCCGCACGTGCAGCGCGATCCGCGCCGACGCGGTGATCGACTCGAAGATGTGCCGGGTCAACGTGGTGTCGTAGGTCCCGATCAGGCCGACGAGGTCCGGCTCGACGTGCACGCAGTACGGCCGGCCGGACAGGTCGACCGCGGCCTGGGCGAGGGCCTCGTCGAGGGGAACCAGCGCGTCGCCGAAGCGGCGGATGCCGGCCTTGTCGCCCAGGGCCTCGCGCAGCGCCGACCCGAACGCGATCGAGGTGTCCTCGACCGTGTGGTGGGAGTCGATGTGCAGGTCACCGCGGGTGCGCACGGTCAGGTCGAACCCGCCGTGCTTGCCGAGCTGGGACATCATGTGGTCGAAGAACGGGACGCCGGTGTCGGAGTTCGCCACGCCCGTCCCGTCGAGGTCGAGCTCGACCAGCACGTCGGACTCCAGCGTCTTGCGTTCGATCCGCGCGGTGCGGGCCATCGGGGCTTCCTCGGTCTTTCTGGTCGCGGGTGGGGACCGGCGTCGGTGGCGGGGTCAGCCCGTGGCCAGAGTGACGACGCCGTCCGGGGCGACGTCGCTGCCGGCGAGGACCCGGCCGAGCGCGGCCAGGAACGCGTCGACCTCGCCGGGTAGCCCGGCGGTGACCCGCAGCCAGCCGGGCAGGCCGAGGTCGCGCACGAGCACCCCGGCGTCGAGCAGGCCGCGCCACACCGCGCGCTGATCGGCGAACAGGCCGAAGAACACGAAGTTGGCGTCGCTGGGGGCAAGCCGCAGGCCGAGGGCCGGCAGCTGCTGCACGATCCGGTCCCGCTGCGTCTTGACCGCCTCCACCGTGGCGAGCAGCTCGTCGGCGTGCGCGAGCGCGGTGCGGGCGACCGCCTGGGTGAAGCTGGACAGGTGGTAGGGCAGCCGGACGAGCTGTAGCGCGTCGACGACGGCGGGGTGCGCGGCGAGGTAGCCGACCCGGGCGCCGGCCAGGGCGAACGCCTTGCTCATCGTGCGGGTGACGATGAGCCGCGGGTGGCGGGGCAGCAGCGTCAGGGCGCTGGGCACCCCGGCCCGGCGGAACTCGGCGTACGCCTCGTCGACGACGACCATGCCGCTGCCGACGCGCCCCATCGCCTCGCAGGCGGCGACGACGACGTCCAGGGGCAGGGCCGTGCCGGTCGGGTTGTTCGGCGAGCAGAGGAACAGCAGCGCCGGGCGGTGGCGCTCGACGGCCTCGATGACGGCCTCGGCGGACAGGGTGAAGTCCGCGGCGCGTTCCTCGCGGACCCACTCGGTCGCCGTGGCCAGGGCGATGAGCCGGTGCATCGAGTAGGACGGCTCGAAGCCGACCGCGACCCGGCCGGGCCCGCCGAACGCCTGGCAGAGCTGCTGGATGACCTCGTTGGAGCCGTTGGCGGCCCAGACCTGGGCGGTGTGCACGCCGAACCCGGCGTCCGGCGTCAGGTAGTAGGCGAGGTCGGCGCGCAGGGCCTCGGCGTCGCGGTCGGGGTAGCGGTTGGCCTCGGTCGCGGCGAGGGTCGCGGCCTTGCCGAGGGCGTCGACCAGGCCGATCGACGGCGGGTGCGGGTTCTCGTTGGTGTTGAGCCGCACCGGCACGTCGAGCTGCGGCGCCCCGTAGGGGGACAGCCCGCGCAGGCTGTCGCGCAGCGGCAGCCCGTCGATGTCCAGCGGGCGCCAGGGCCGGTCGTCCCCGGCGGGCCCGGCGTCGGCGCTGTGGGACGCCTGGATCGTCATCGGAATCGAACCTCCACGGCGTCGGCGTGTGCGGTGAGATCCTCGGCCCCGGCGAGCGCGGCGAGGCGCGGGGCGACGGCGTGCAGCGCGTCGCGGGTGGACTCGACGACGTGGACCTGGCGCTGGAAGGCGGCCACGGCCAGGCCGCCGGAGTGGCGTGCCGTCCCGCCGGTGGGCAGGACGTGGTTGGAACCGGCGAGGTAGTCGCCCAGGGGGACGGGGGCATGGGGGCCGACGAACACCGCCCCGGCGTGGCGCACCCGGGCGGCGACCGCCCCCGCGTCGGCGGTGTGGATCTCCAGGTGCTCGGCCGCCCACGCGTCGACGACCGCGAGGCCGGCGTCGACGTCGGCGACGATCGCCACGGCGCCCTGGCCGGCGAGGGCCTCCTCGACCCGCTCGCGGTGGCGCGTCGCGGGCACCTGCTTGCCGAGCTCGATGTCGACGGCGTCGGCGAGCTCCACCGACGAGGTGACGAGCAGGCAGGCGGCCATCGGGTCGTGCTCGGCCTGGGCGATGAGGTCGGCGGCGACGAAGGTCGGGTCCGCGGTGACGTCGGCGAGGATCGCGACCTCGGTGGGGCCCGCCTCGGCGTCCACCCCGACCACGCCGCGCACCAGCCGCTTGGCGGCCGTCACGTAGACGTTGCCCGGGCCGGTGACGACATCGACGGGCGGGCAGCTCGCGGTGCCGTAGGCGGCCATCGCGACCGCCTGGGCGCCGCCGGCGGCGTAGACCTCGTCGATCCCGAGCAGGGCGCAGGCGCCGAGCACGACCGGGTGCGGCAGGCCGTCGTTGTCGCGCTGCGGCGGGGAGAACACGGCCAGCGAGCCGACCCCGGCCTCCTGGGCGGGCACCACGTTCATCACGACGCTGCTCGGGTAGGCGACCCGCCCGCCGGGCACGTACAGCCCGACCCGCTCGACCGGCACCCACCGCTCGGTGACCGTCAGGCCCGGGCCGACCTCGATCGTGACCGCCTCGCGCAGCTGCGCGCGGTGCACCGCCCGGCTGCGGCGGATCGCCTCGACGAGCGCGTCGCGCACCGCCGGGTCGAGGGCGTCGGCGGCGGCGGCGAGCGCCGCCTGCGGCACCCGCAGGCTGGCCGGACGGACCCCGTCGAACCGGGCGGCGGCGTCGAGGACGGCGGCGTCGCCACGGGTCCGCACGTCCTCGCAGACCGGCCGGACCGCGTCGACGGCGGCGTCCACGTCGATCGCGGCCCGGGGCAGCAGGCGGCGGACATCCGCCGCGGAGGGCACCGCAGCCCGCAGATCAAGCCTTCTGAGCACGATACGAGACTAGCCGCCGAGCCGGGGGGCGGTGAAATCACAGTTCGCGCCGGGGTGTCACGCTGATTGTGTGACCGATCCCCGTACCCCGCCGCCCCCGGCCGGTCCGTCGCCTGCGCCCGGTCCGGTGCTGTCGTCGGGTCCGACACCGGCGCCCCCCACCAAGGGCGCGGCTTCGCCGGCGGGGCCCCCGAGCGCGCCCGGGGAATCGTTGGCGACGCTGCTGCACGGCTACCGGGTGCACGCCCGGGCGCCCCGCGGGGTCGTTGCGGCGCTGACCGAACGGCCGCGGACCCTGCGTGCTCTGGTCCAGGACTCGGGCCTGCCGCGCCGCTCCGTCGAGGAGATCCTCGACCGCCTCGGCGACGATCTGCGGACCGGGACCGGCGGCACGTTCGTGCTGCGGCCCGGCGCCGTCGACCGCTACCGCACCATGATCGACTATGACGAGCTGCGCGCGGGCACCCCGTTGGACCCGCTCGCCGCGGAGATCGGCCGCCACGGGGCGCTGGTCACGACGATGCACGAGCTCATCGCCTCGGCTCCGCGCCCCCGGACCGACCTGGACCACGTGCCGGCCACGGCGGCGACGGTGGTCCGCCGGGCCGTCTGGCTGTCGACGCACTATGATCTGCGCGAGGCCCACCTGCTGTGCGTGGGTGACCACGACCTGACGTCGCTGGCCGTCGTCCTGCTGGCCGCCGCGGCGAGCCCGGGCCCGGCGCGGCGCGGGCCCACCGTCACGGTGGTGGACATCGACGAGGACCTGCTGGAGTTCCTCGACCGATCGGCCCGGTCACGGGACGTGCGGCTGCGGTGCCTATACGCGGACCTGCGCTTCGGGCTGCCGCCGTCGGTGGCGGGCGGTGCCGATCTCGCCTTCACCGACCCGCCCTACACCCCGCAGGGTGTGTCGCTGTTCGCCGCGCGCGGCGCCCAGGGTCTCGCCGACCGGGAGCGCGGCCGGGTCCTCGTCGCCTACGGGTTCAGCGAGCGAGTGCCCACCCTGGGCTGGAAGGTGCAGCGGGCCCTGCTCGACCAGGGGCTCGTCTTCGAGGCGATCTGGCCGGCGTTCCACACCTACGAGGGCGCCGAGGCGGTCGGCGCCCGCGCCGACATGTACGTCTGCCAGCCGACCCCGGCCACCTGGAAACACCTGGACCGGCCGGCACCGGCGCGCGGGCCGGCGGCGACGGCGATCTACACCCGTGGCCGGCAGTCCACCGAGAGCCGGCCGGCACCGCTCGCGGGGCCCGTCGTCGCCGCGGCGACCCGGTTCCTGGCGGCCGCGCCGGGCCGGGGAGTCTTCGTCGGCGAGCGCCCCGAGCTGGACGCGGCCCACGCGGCCCACGCGCACCTCGCGACGGTCCTCGAGCGCGGGCTGCCGACGGCCGCGGCGGGGGCGGGCGGGCCGCTGTCCGCCGTCGCCGACCTGTCCGACGATCCCGGCCCCTGGCTGACCCGGCTGCTGCTCGCGGTCAACGCCGACCGGCTCGCCGTGATCGTGAACGCCGACCATCGCGTGCTGGGCGCCGGGGGCTGCGCCCGGGGTGCTCTCGACCCGCTGCGGGCGAAGTGGGCGGCCACGCCCGAGCACGACCTCGCCCTCGACGACGAGGGCCGGGCCGGGGGCGCGACCCGGTTGGTGACGTTCGCCGCGGTCGACCCCGCCGTCCTGGACCCCGGCGCGCGCCTCGCCCGCTGGCTGTTGGACCGCCCGCACGGGAAGATCGGCAACGTCTGGCGCGACGGCCTGATCCGGATCGTCCGGGAGGCCGACGGCCGGGTGCTGGCCCAGCGGGAGGCCCTCGCGGCCGCGCGCCGGGCCGTGGGCGACGCCGACCTGCTCGCCGTCCGGCTGATCGACCTGCCGCGGCACACGCTCGCGTCCACGCTCACCGCCGCGGCGGTGAGCGCCACCCCGCAGACCTGACGGCATCACGATCGACGACGTTCGCCGGTCTCCCCGGCCGGACCCGAGGCCCGCCCGGCCCACGGCCCACGGCCCACGACTCGCGACTCGCGACTCGCGGCTCGCGGCTCGCGGCTCGGAACCGAGGTCACCGGCAGTGGGTGCGGGCGCGGGGACGCGGGGGTCATGCCGCGGGACGTCGCACCCTGACGTAGCGGGAGTCCTAGGGTGAGTCCCATGGCGACGCCCGCAGGCCACCATTTCAGGGGACACGTGCCGGACCCGCCACGCCAGCCCGACCCGGCCGGCGCCCGGGTCCTCGTGGTCGAGGACGACGACGGGCTCGGGACGCAGCTCGTGCGCGGGCTGGACCGGGCCGGCTACACGGCGAGCCGGGTGCGCACGGGTGCGGCGGCCCTCGCCCAGATCGGCGGTCCCACCCCACCCGACCTCGTGCTGCTCGACCTGGGCCTGCCGGACATGGACGGCGCGCAGGTGTGCCGGCGCATCCGCGAGCACACCGACACCCCGGTGATCGTCGTGACGGCCCGAGGGGACGAGGCCGACCGGGTCGAGGCGCTCGACCTCGGCTCGGACGACTACCTGGTCAAGCCGTTCGGGTTCGCCGAGCTGCTGGCCCGGATGCGGGCGGTGCGCCGGCGCACGGCCGGCCGGGCGGGCGCTGAGGACGCCGACCTCGTCCGGCACGGCCCGCTCACCCTCGACCGGCGCAGCCGCCAGATCACCGTCGACGACCGCCCCGTCGCCGTCACCGCCCGCGAGTACGACCTGCTGGCGTTCCTCGCCGCCGACCCGGGCCGGGTGCGGACCCGGCAGGAGATCTTCACCGGGGTCTGGGGAGACTGGTTCGGCTCGCCGAAGGTCCTCGACGTGCACATCGGCGCAATCCGCCGCAAGCTGGGCAAACCGGAGCTGATCGAAACGGTGTACGGGGTCGGTTTCCGGTTGGCCGGCGTGCCCGGTCCCGGCGCCGCCGAGCCCGGCGCCGTCCCGGCGCGCGACAGGCTGGAGGAGCTGGCGCCGCACCCCGTGGTGCCCACCCAGGGGGCCGCGCCGGATGCCGCGGCCAGACCGGCCGACCCTGGCCGCCGGCCGGCGCGGGATGGCCGGGGGCGGGAGCTGCCGGGCCGATGAGCCGGCGGATCCTCGCCGCCCAGCTCCTGCTGACCGCGGCGCTGCTCGTCGGGCTGTGCGTCCCGCTGGGCCTGGACGCCACCCGGCATGACCGGGCGCTGTTCGGCCTGCGGCTGTCCGCCTCGACCGACGCCTACGTCGCCGAGGTGAAGTGGCGGCGGCTGTCGCCGGACGCCACGCCGCTGCCGGTGCCCCGCCGCGACGGCGCGGACGGCCCGCCCGACGAGCTGCGGCTCTACCGCGCCGACGACAGCCTGGTGGCCGACACCGGCGAGGACATCCCGGTCACGCGGGCGGAGCTCGCCCGCGCACACCACCACAGCGTGACGATCGAGCCGAGCGACGCCAACCGGCATCGAATGATCATCGTGACCCCGGTGTCCAACGCGAACGGCCTGGTCGGCGTCCTCGCGGTCGCGCGCAGCGACTACGGGCTACGCGCCTCGATCAACCACCGGTGGACGATGATCGTCATCGGCGGCGTCCTGGTCGCCCTGGCGGCGCTGGGGATCTCCATCCTGCTGGCCCGCTGGGTGGGCCGCCCGCTGCGCCGGCTCGAACACGCCGCCGGCGAGCTCGGCGCGGGTGACCTGTCGATCCGGGCACGGGCCGTCGGCGGCCCGCCGGAGGTCCGGGAGGTCGCGGCGACCTTCGACGCGATGGCCGACCGGATCCAGTCCCTCGTCGACAGCCAGCGGCGCTTCCTCGCCGACGTCTCCCACCAGATCCGCACCCCGCTGACCGCGATGCGGCTGCGCCTGGAGCTGCTGGAACAGGACGTCGACGCCACGATCGCCGGGGAGGTGGCCGGCACCCTCGTCGAGGTGCACCGACTGTCCCGCATGGTCGACGGGCTGCTCGCCGTCTCCCGGGCCGAGCACGCGCCGACCGCCGCCCGGCCGGTTCCCCTCGCGCCGGTGACCGCGCAGCGCTGCCTGATCTGGCGGCCGGTGGCCGCCGCCGCGGGGATCGCGCTGACCTGGGACGTCGACGACGGGCACATGGTGACGAGCGTCCCCGGGCACCTGGAGCAGATCCTCGACAACCTGCTCAGCAACGCCCTGGAAGCCACCCCGCCCGGCGGCCGGATCCGGATCGAGTCGCACCCGGCCCCCGCGGCCCAAGGCCAACCGCCGTCGGGTGCCGTCGACGCGCCCACCGACGGGCCCGTCGACACGCCCACCGACACGCCCACCGGCACAGCGACCGGCACGGCGACCGACGCATCCGGTACCGCCGATGCCCGGGAGGCCGCGGACCTGCCGGGGACCATGGCCGGGCCGGCGATCCGGCTCACCGTCACCGACAGCGGGAACGGCATGAGCGCCGAGCAGCGGCGGGCGGCCTTCCGCCGCTTCGGCGCCGCCCACGGGCGGGTGCCGGGCCCATCCCAGCGGCCCGGCACCGATCGGGATGACCCGGACGGGCCGGCCGCCGGCCGGGACCAGACGCCGCGCCGCGCCGATCGGCGGGGCCACGGGCTCGGGCTCGCGATCGTGCACGCCCTGGTGACCGCCGACGGCGGGACGATCACGCTGGCCCCGGCCGTGGGCGGTGGCCTGTGCGTCGTGCTCGACCTGCCGTGCGCGACCCTGCGGTGTGGCGAGAGGGCCGGACCGGTGCCGCCGCAGCGGGCCGCCGCCGGGCACCTCGGGCAACCATCGGAACCCGGGCTCCTGGAAGTCGTCGACGACACCTATCAGGACAACACCCAGCGGGACAACACCCAGTGGGACTAAACCCAGCGGGACAACGAAGCCTGACGAGAACCCTGACGAACACGCGGTGGGATCACCGCCACCCGTGGTCCCATCTGTGATCTTTACTGTTTCTTTCCCGGCCGGAGCGCGGCAACGCGCCGGCAATGCGCCGCAGGGCGGTTATTTTCGCACCGAGCGACCAGGGACGGAGCACCCACTGATCATGCCTAGAAGCCCCGCACAGCGGATTCGGGAAGCCACGGCGCTCGGCGCCGAGACGGTTCGCCGCGAGGTCACCAGAAGCGGCGGCCGGGGCCCGAAATCCGCCTTTCTCAACAGTACAATCGGTGCCTATCTGACCGAGCACAGCTCGCCGCCCGACGAGGTCCTCGGTGACCTGTCGGCCGTCACCGCGGCGCTGCCCGAGGCGGAGATGCAGGTGCCAGCGGAACAGGGCACGCTGCTGACCATCCTGACCGCCTCGATCGCCCCCCACCGGGCCGTCGAGGTCGGCACCTTCACCGGCTACTCGGCGCTGTGCATCGCCCGCGGTCTGCCGGACGGCGGCCGGCTGCTCTGCCTCGACGTCAGCGAGGAATGGACCGCGATCGCCCGCCAGCACTGGGATCGGGCCGGCGTGTCCGACCGCATCGACCTCGTCCTCGGACCGGCCGCCGACAGCCTCGCGGACCTCCCCGAGGAACCCACCTTCGACCTGGCCTTCATCGACGCGGACAAGGTCTCCTACCAGCGCTACTACGAACTTCTCATTCCCCGCATAAACCCCAACGGGGTCATTATCATCGATAATGTTCTCCAATACGGCAAAGTTGTGCGCCCCCGGTCGGACAATCCGGCGGTGGTCGCCGTCCGGGAGTTCAACCGGCGGCTCGCCGCCGATTCCCGGGTACAGGTGGTGATGCTGCCCGTCGCCGACGGGCTCACCATCGCCCGCAAGCTGCCCTCCCCCCGCAGCGGCGACTAACGCTGGCGGCGACTGGCCATGTCACACCGCGGCCGGCGGGCCCGTCCCTCCCGGCAGGGGTCGCCGTTCGGGCGTCCCCACGCCGGGGCGACAGGCCCCGGCCGGCAGGAAGGGACCGGAGATGACCCAGCGGTTGAACATGGCGGAGGTCGCGCCGGAGGGGTACCGGGCGATGTTCGGCCTGGAGCGCTACGTTCGGGACAACGTCGACACCACGGTCCTGGAGCTGGTCAAGCTGCGGGCGTCGATCATCAACGGCTGCTCGTTCTGCGTGGACATGCACAGCCGGGACGCGCTCGCGGCCGGGGAGTCCGCGCGCCGGCTGTTCGCGGTCGGGGCCTGGCGGGAGACGCCGTTGTTCGACGAGCGCGAACGGGCGGCGCTCGCGCTCACCGACGAGGCCACCCGGCTCGGCCCGGACGGGGTGAGCGACGAGACCTGGGCGCTGGTCACGAAGAGCTGGTCGGAGAAGGAGGCCGCGGACCTGATCCTCGCCATCGCGACGATCAACGCGTGGAACCGGATCGCGATCCCGAGCCGGCTGAGCCCGCCCGTCGACGTCTGAGCCCGCCCGCCGGCACCTGAGACCGCCCGCCGGCACCTGAGACCACTCGTCGACGTTCGAGCCCGCCCGCCGCGCCCAGTACCCGCGTCCCGCGAGATGCGGTGTTTGCGTCGCCGAAACAGACACGGGTCGCTGGCGGTCCTAGCGTGGCGGTTGGGCGCCCGGCGCCGGGCGAACCGCCACCGGGTGCGGTCGTCCGGCGCCGGGCGGGCCGGGACGCCGAGCACGGTCGACGGGCGGCCCGCTGGGCGGGACGACGGGACGACGGGTCGACCGGCGAGGGCGGGAGCAGGTCATGGACTACCCCCAGTACCTGCGGTCGGTGCCGAAGGCGGAGCTGCACTGCCACTTCGAGGGCACGGTGCGCGCGGCGACGTTCGCCGACCTCGCCCGCCGGCACGACGTCACGCTGCCCACCGAAAACGTGGCCCGGCTGTACGACCACGACACCGCCTGACGCTCCCGGACCACCGCCTGAGCCCGTGGCGCCGGCGCTGGCGTCAAAGGGTGACGGAGGTGTCTCCGGGGTAGAGGGTCCAGCCGTCGCCCGCGCGACCCCAGCCGCTGGACGCCCAGGCGCCGCCGTCGATGTTGAGGGTGACGCCGGTGATGTACTTCGCCCGGTCGGAGCAGAGGAACACCGCCGCGTCCCCGACCTCGTCGGCGTGGCCCTCCCGGCCGAGCGGGACGTAGCGCTCCACGTCGGACTGGCGCTGCGCCGTCAGCGGCGGCAGGTTGTCGGGGTCGACCGGGCCGGCGAAGATGCCGCGCATGCCGGCGGTGGCGGTGTGGTCGGGCGCCAGGGCGTTGACCCGGATCTGGTCCTCGCCGAGTTCCAGGGCCATCGTCCGGGTGAAGGAGATCATGCCGGCCTTGCAGGCGGCGTAGACGGCATACAGCGGCGCCGCCCGCTGCCCCTCGATGCTGGTGATGTTGAGGATCGACCCGCCGGTGCCGCCCGCGGCGATCAGCGGCGCGGCGGTCGACGTCGCCGCGATCATGCTGACCAGGTTGATGTCGATGTGCCGGCGCCAGCTGCGCTCGCGCTGCTTCAGGAAGCGGTTCGCCTTCACCCCGCCGGCGTTGTTGACGAGGATGTCGAGCCGGCCGAACTCCCCGTGCGCCGCGGTGATCGACTGCGCCAGCGCCTCGGTGTCCATCACGTCGGTGGGCAGCGTCAGCGCCGTGCCGCCCGCCTTGGAGATGATCTCAAGCGTGCTCGCGGCGCGCTGCGGATCGATCTCGACCAGCCCCACCGACACCCCGACGCGGGCGAGCGCCACCGCGATGGCCTGCCCGATGCCGGCCCCGGCGCCGGTGACCACCGCGGCCTTCCCGGCCAGGCCCAGCTCGAACGACTGCTCCGGGATCGCCTGCGTCATCGTCGCTGCTCCTCTGGCACGGCTGGACGGAATCTGGCACTGCTGGACAGCAGCAACACCTGGTGAGACACCAAACCATCACGCACCGACCAGCGGCAACCGGACGCCGACGCCCGGCCGACCATCCGCCTTCACCGCGGCCACGGCCGACCCGAAGCGCGCATACCCGCGAGACCGACGTGCACGCCGTGCCGACGCTGGAGCCTTCTGACACCGGCGGCTACCGTACGCGCGTGTCCAATATCGCTGAGGAGCCAGCGAGCGAGGCGGTCGCAGTGCCGGGCGGGTCGTTGTGGACCTTGTCGCGGGGGGCGGGGCTGCCGTTGGTTCTCGCGCATGGAGGGCCAGGGCTGTCCAACAACCTCGAACCCGTTGCGGGGATGGTCGACGATCTCGCGCGCGTACACCTTTACGACCAGCGAGGCTGTGGACGCTCCCGGGCGAACGGGCCGTTTGACATTGCCACCCTCGTGGCCGACCTGGAGGCTCTGCGCACGCACTGGCGGCACGAGCGTTGGGTGGTCGGCGGCCATTCCTGGGGCGCGGCGCTCGCGCTGTTCTACGCTCTCGCGCACCCTGACCGCACGCTCGGCGTCATCTACCTGGCCGGGACGGCCATTCGCTGGGGCTGGAAGGACGGCGTGCAACGCGAGCGGCTGAGTCGCCTCACCGCGGCTGAACGCCAGGAGCTGAGGGCGCTCGGCGCACGCCTGGAGAGCAACGGGGACGAACGCGACCGGGCACGGTTCCTGCGTCTGATGTGGTCCACCGACTTCGCCAGCCGTGCGGCGGCAGCCGTCCTGGACAGCCAGCCGCTGTACAGCTTTCCGCGTGCCGACGCGGTTGCGCGAGCGGTTCAGAACGACTGGAAGGCTCGACTCGATGAAGGTATCGAGGACGACCTGCGGAGGCTCACGGCGCCGGTGCTCGTCGTTCATGGCAGGCGCGACCCCGACCCGACGGGGGCACGCGAGGTTGCGGACCTGGCGCCGTGTGGCCAGTGGGCACCGCTTGACAACGCCGGGCACTCTGCGTGGCTCGAGCAGCCGGCGGCGATGCGTCAGGTGCTACGCGCCTTTCTGGGCTCGCTGCGTTGAGGAATCGAGGACCCGGCCGGTGCCGGGCAGGGCGAGCATCCGGTCGAGCAGGCGGGCGAGGAAGACGGTGTGCCGGTGCAGCAACGCCCGGTCGAGCTTGTCGAGCTGGTCGCCGGGGCCGACCTGGAGCAGGTACGCCGGCCCGCTGATGAACGCCACCGTCGGCAGGCCGAGCCGGTAGGGGAACGTGCCCTCGCCGTAGAGCCCGTCGCCGGTCGGTGGGAGCACCCCGGCCCGCGCGAGCCCACCGGCCCGCACCTCGTCGAGCGCGAGCCGGCGCAGCCGGTCGCTGTGGCCGACGGCGACGACGACCGGTTCGCTGCGCCCGGTCGGCCCGTAGGGCGCGGTGCCGCCACGCTCGTCCCAGCCCATCGCGCCGAGGTGCTCGGCGACGAGCGCCATCGCGATCGAGGCGCCCGTCCGCGGGTGGTGGCGCAGCCAGGCGTCGGGCTTCACCGTCGCCGCGTCCGCGGTCATGTGCGCCGGGGAGAACAGGAACAGCACGTCGCGCCCCCGCCGCGCCGCCGTACGGCGGGCGAGCCGCTCGGCGAGGACGAGCAGGGCCGGGCCGCCGTTCTCCTCGACCGCGTTCTGCCCGTCGGTGTGCGTGGCGACGAGCACGCCGCCGTACGCCGCAGCGGCGACGCGGTCGGCGCCGGGCAGCCGGGCCAGCAGGTAGTCGACGGTGCTGTCGTCATGGCGGGCGGTCAGGACGACGGTGGCCCGCAGCGGGCCGAGCGCGAGCAGGGCGCGCAGCCGGGCGCCCTGCTCCCGGTCGACGTGCAGGGTCGGCAGGCCGGCGTACCGCTGCTGGTGCGGGGTGTACTGGCCGGCGGCCAGGGGCGGCGGCAGATCGAGAATCTCGATCATCGCGACGGCGCCGTGCCGGCGGGCGAGGGCGAGGTCGGGTGGCGCCGGGACGCCGAGCCACACCCGCGAGTAGTCCTCGGCGGCGAGCCGCGCCCGGGCGCCGGGCGGCTCGACGGCGTCGGCGAGGTCGGTGAGCACCTGGGCACGCAGCCGGCTGACCCGTCCGTCGGCGAGCACGATTGCGCCGCGTACCGACCGACCGCGGTAGTCGGCCGCACCGCCCGCGCCGACGTCCACCACCGACGCCGTCACCCCGCGGGTCGACGTCTCGCCGGAGTACGGGCGGTAGGAGGCGACGGGCACCGTGGCGCTCGCCCCGCGCGCGTCGACGACCCGCAACGACCAGTCGTCGGCCAGCCAACGCGCGAGGCGGACGGGATGGCGGGTCACCTCGAGCCCGCCGCGGCGCAACCGGGCGTCGAGGTCGTCGATGTGGCGATGGTGCGCCGGCGACCCGGGCAGCCGCGGGCCGAACGAGACCATCCGCTCGACCGACTCCCACAACACGTCCGGACCGACGAGGCCCGCCCACCCGCCCCGCCCCGGTCCGGTCATCGCCGGGGCCCCGTCATCGCCGGGTTCTCCTCATCGCCGCGGCCCCGCCATCCGCGCAGGCTATGCCCGTTGCGCCGCCGGGAGCATCACCCGGTGCGGGCGGTCAGCGGGCGGTCAGCGGGCGGTCAGCGGGCGGCGCCGAGGACGGCCGTGCGCAGGGCGGCGACGTCGGTCAGCCCGGCAAGGACGGCATCGGCGCCGGCGGTCCGCAGGTCCTCGGCGCTGCTGGCGCCGGTGGCCACGCCGACCACCCGCACCCCGGCGTCCTGAGCGCCCTTCACGTCGTGGGGCGTGTCCCCGATGACGACGGTCCGGCCGGGCGGGAAGGTCGATCCGTACCCGGCTTCGGCCCGCTTCACGGCCAGGCGCACCAGCGTCGCCCGGTCGTCGCCGTCGTCGCCGTACCCGCCCACCGCCAGGTCGAGGTGACCTGCCAGCCCGAAGGCGGCCAGCTTGGTCTCGGCGACGGCCGGCAGGTTTCCCGTCACCACGGACTGCACGATGCCCGGACCGCTCAGGCCCGCCAGGGCCTGCCCGGCGCCGGGCAGGCGGCGGCCGCGGGCGCGCATCCGATCCTGGAGCCCGCGGGCGGCCTCGCCCAGGGCCGCGTAGAACTCCGGCAGCAGCGCCCGCGGATCGGCGATGCCGTTGCGGCGCAGGGTTTCGGCGATGATGGCCCGCTCGGTGCGCCCGGTCATGTCGGCCAGCTCCTGCAAGGGACGGCCGATCACGGCCTGGAAGGCCTGGGCGTACATCTGCCGGCTCACCCCACCGGTGTCCAGGAGCGTGTGGTCGACGTCCCACAGGATGAGGGCGGGCGTGGCAGGCACCCCCACACGATCTCATGCCGGGCCCTGGACCGAGCACGGCACGGATCTCTCCGACGCCGGGCGAGGCCGAACGGGCACGGGCTGTGAACGACACCATGAGGCCCGAAACGAGGGCCTGAGGGCTGCACTTCACTATGCTTGCGCCGTCCAGCTACTACAACACGTAGAAGTGGAGCTGGCCCACCCCAGGGATCTCCCCGCGGCACATCGCCACCGTGCGCCGCCGCCACGTCCGAGTCCGGAGGTCATCCCATGCTGTCCGAACGTTCCGCCGCCGTCGTCGGAGCGACCGCGGGCGTGGTCGCCGAGCACGCCGTCGAGATCACCGCCGCGTTCTACCCGCGCATGTTCGCCGCCCATCCCGAGCTGCTGCACCTGTTCAACCAGGGCAACCAGGCCACCGGCGAGCAGCGCCAGGCGCTGGCCGCGGCCGTCGTCGCCTACGCCGGCCACCTGCTCGGCGGTTCGGGGCCGTCGTTCGCCCCGGTGCTGCGCCGCATCGCGCACAAGCACGTCTCGCTGGGCGTGCGGCCCGAGCAGTACACGATCGTGGGCCAGCACCTGCTGGCGGCGGTCGGCGAGGTGCTCGGCGACGCCGTGACCCGCGAGGTGCACGACGCCTGGGACGAGGTCTACTGGCTGTTCGCCACCGCGCTCATCGCCGAGGAGGGTCGGATCTCCCAGCGCGTCGGCGCCGACCCGCAGCGCGTCTGGCGGCCCTGGCGGGTAACCGCGCGCACCGCGGCGACCGCCGAGGTGGTCTCCTTCGACCTCGTGCCGGCCGGGCCCGAGCCGCTGCCGACCTACCTGGCCGGCCAGTACATCTCCGTCGCGGTGGACCTGCCCGGCGGCGGCCGGCAGGCCCGGCAGTACAGCCTGTCCCGGGCGCCCGGCGCGGGCAGCCTGCGGATCACGGTGCGGCGGGTGCCCGGCGCCGGCGGCGCGCCCGCGGGCGTCGTCTCCTCCCACCTGCACGACCAGGTCAAGGTCGGCGACATCCTGGACGTGAGCCCGCCGACCGGCGACGTCACGCTCGCCACCGGCGCCGACCCGCTCGTGCTGATCAGCGCGGGCATCGGCGTCACCCCGATGATCGCGATGCTCGGCCACACGGCCCGGCTGCAGCCGGAACGCCCGGTCGTGGCCGTGCACGCCGACCGCTCACCCGACCACCACGCGCTGCGCTCCGAGATGATCGAGATAGGCGCCCTGCTGCGGGACTTCCACCTGCACACCTGGTACGAGTCCGGTGCCGGGTCCAGCACCGCGGCGGGCATCGGCCGGGCGGCGGGCGTCGGCAGCGCGAGGGGCGCGGCCGGCACAGCGCGGGGCGAGTCCCGCCACACCGGCGCGCTCGACCTCGACGCGGTTCCCCTGCCCGACGGTGCCCGCGCCTACCTGTGCGGGCCGCTGCCGTTCCTGCGCGACGCCCGCGCGGGCCTGCTGCGCCGTGGCGTGCCGGCGCAGCGCATCCGCTACGAGATCTTCGGCCCCGACCTGTGGGCCGGCGCGCCGGCCTGACCGGCGGCGAAGGCGTCTTCGTGGGAGGTGCCGGTCGGAGTCGTCAGCGGTCGAAGCTGTTCCGGTCGGGCACCGCGAACCCGAGGGCGCCCAGCCGGTCGACGATGTGCCGCGGCGTCCAGCGCAGGCGGTAGGACGCGATGAGGATCTCGGCTCGGGAGAACGGTCTGTCGACGTAGCGTCCCCGGGAGTCCCGGAGCATGGCGACGATCAGGGCATCGGCGCCGTCGACGAAGGCGTCACGCGCCGACGTCGCCAGCGACGGGCCGGCGTACCCGAGCGCGGCCAGCCGGCCGAGCACCCGCGCCGGTGTCCACCGTAGGTAGCCGGCTGCGGCGATCACATGCGCCAGCGGGACCGGACCGCGGCCGAGCCATGGCCCGCGACCGTCGAGCAGCGCGCTGAGCAGGATCGCGTCCCGCGCGGTCGGCTGCGGCCCGCCTGCCGACCGCCGCCCGGATTTCCCCGAAGGGGCTGGACCGACGTCAAGATCGAGACCGAGGCCGGTGAACAGTGCCATCACCTCGCCGGGCGACCGGCGGGTGAACTCCGCGACGCCGAGAACCTGCGCGGCCGAGATCGGGTCGACCGTCGGCCCGGCCGCGTCGGTCCGGAAGAAGGCGACCGTCACCGCGGCCCGCTCGTCGCGGTCGATCTCCCGCAACCCGTCCGGCACACCGAAGCCGAGCCGGACGTACCGCTCGCGGACCTCGGCCACGTCGCACCCGAGCACGCAGGCCGCGTGGAGCAGATGCGCCCGCGACAGCACGTGCCTGCCCGGCAGCCAGGGCGGCTCCCCGGTCAGCTCCCGGGCAAGAAGGATGATGTCCACGGCATCCACGTCGGGAACGTCGGGGAACCCGGGCACCCCACGCAGTCCCAGCTCCCGCAGGCGGGCAGCGAGATCCCTTGGCCTGCGGCCGGTGTGCCCGGCGACGGCCAGCAGGTGGCCGTAGGGCACGGGTCCGTCGGTGAGCCAGGGCCCCTGCGCATCGATCTCCAGGCTCAGCAGGTCGAGATCATCACTGTCCACGACTACATCGAGGTCCCGGTTCCAGTCCTCGTTGAAAGGTCCGGTTCCGTATGCAGGAAGCCCGAGTTCGACCAGCCACCGCGCCAGATCACGTGGCTTGCGGCGGGTCATGCACGCGGCAGCGAGCAGTGCCGCTCGACTGGGAGCGCTCCAGACTGGCTCTGCGGTCAACGGATCGGCGAGATCGAGCAGATCCACCAGGAGCCGGGTGTCCTCGCCCGCGGGCGCGACGTGGGGTATCGGCTCGGTCACGAAGCCGAGGGAGCCAAGCCGGCGCGCAACGTCAGCCGGGGATCGGCCGGTGAGGGCCGCGGCCATGAGCAGGTGGGCCGTGGGGACGGGACCGTCCGGCAACCACGGCCCATCGAGCGTGACATCGCGGGCGAGCAAGACGGCATCCTCGATGTCGATAGGAGAGGCGTCCCATCCCATCGGATCGGCGACCGCGACGCCGAGATGCCGGACGCGAGCGGCGAGCTCCTCGGGGTCCCGCCGCAGTCGGTTCGCGGCCGCGAGCAGGTGGGCGATCGGAAAGAGCTCGTCCTGGCGCGGCTGCAGCGACATCTGCGCGCTGTCGAGGCTGCGGCTGAACAGGATCGCGTCCTCCATCGTCAGGACGACATCGGTCAGCTCGGGCACACCGATGCCAAGGCCGTCCAGGAGGCGCGCCGTGTCCGCCGGCGTCCGGTTCAGCGAAGCGGCGAGGGCGAGCACGTGGACGGGCCCGAGCGGGCGCCGGTCGACGAGGCGCCGCAACCACCCGTCGTCCGTACCGGTGACCGCCCGGACGTCGGCGTCAGCGCGGCCGTCGATGTCCGCCACGGCGAAGCCACACTTGCGCAGCAGCGAGGCGACCTCGTGGGCCGGCCGGGACGTCTCCTGCGCGGTTCGCCACACGGCCAGCCGGGAAACGGGCACCCCCACCTGTACGAAGGTCCCGCCCGCGTCCCCCCGGAAGATCTCGGGCTCCTGCTCGCCGAGGTGACCGAGCCGGCTCCCGCTCAGGGCGACCGGAAACCCAAGCTCAGCGAGCAGGTGCGCGACCTCCGACGGCCGCGCCGCCGTCCGCACCGCCGCCATGAGCACGAATCCGGCCGGCACCGGTCGCTGATCGAGACTGCCGTTCTCGTCGAGGTTGAAGATCTGCGCAGCCTCGATCCCGGACGACCTGGCGGCCTCGGGCGAGAGCGCTGGCGCTCGGTAGCCGAGCGTTCTGAGCCGATCGCGAATGGCGGGCGCGGGCTGGTCGGTGTGCAGGGCGGCGCGCAGCACGTGGGACAGCCGGACCCGCCCGGTGCCCAACCACGGCGCTCGACCGGTCAGGCCTCTGCTCAGCAGCACGAGATCGAAGGGGTGCATCGCCGGCACGGACCTGCCGGATGGGAAGGTCTCCACGCCGAGAACGCGGAATCGCCGGATGGACTCCGCGAGGTCGAGTCCGAGGCGCTGGGCGGCCAGCATGGCGTGGCCAAGCGGCACCGCGCTCCAGTAAGGCGGATACCGACCATCCAGATCGACGGTGACCAGGAGAAGATCCGCCCGCGTAACCTCCGGCACCGTCACGGACCGTCCCGCGATCGGAAGAAGGCCCAGCCCTCGTAGGCGCTTGACGATCTCCGCGGTCGGACGCCGAAGGAGACCCGCGAGGAACAGGATCAGGGTGGTTCGGACCTCCGGGTCGGTGGCGAGGAAGCGGCCGCTCCACCAGCCGGCCAACACGAAGTCGCTCGGCAGGGACGGGGAATCGGGCGCGAACGCGCCACCCGCGGCGGACCAGGCCGCAAGCCGGCGGAAGATGATCGAATCGGGTATCGACCAGTAGCCGAACCCGGAGCTGACACGGGCGTGCGCCGCGGGCGGCAGAAGCTCGCCGTCGAGGGGGAAGCACCCCACCCGCTCGACGGGGACCACCGCCCCACCGACCGCCGGCCACGTCCTGCCCGGGATCGCGAGCAGCGCCCGCAGGACGGCGTCCGCGACCAGTGGCAGGTCGCGAGCCAGAGCGGACAGCCACTCCTGGGTGATGTCGAAGGCGCCCGCGGCCAGCAGGGTCGGCACCGCGGTCGTGATCCAGTCGTCGATCGCCGCCTCGTTGACGAGCTCCCGGATCTCGTTGCGGTCGACCGAGAGCTCCGGCGTGAGCTCGCCGGTGAGGTTCACGACGAGGCCGAACACCACCCGGCCCACCCACAGGCCGTCGGCGAGGACGGCGCCTGGGCCGTTGGCCCACCAGATGCCGTCACCTGCCGGGACGACCGGCGCCGTCCAGCGGCGGATCTGGGCGCCGGCCAGCGGGTCGTCGTCACCTACGGGGGCGGAGTCGGCAAGCTCGCCCGGGGACCAGTGCGCGCGGGCGAGGCCCTCGCTGGCCTCCGTCTCGAACTCGGCGACCCACAGGATGCGACGAAGCATGTCGACGCAGCTCACCGCCGCCTTGCCCGCCTCGCGGCTCAGGTGCAGCCGCACGCTGGTACCCGCGGCGCTGCCGGAGCCGAGATTCTGGACCCGGAAGAGATTTCCCGGCCCGGCGATCGTGACCCGCAGGCGGTCGCCCGGCTGGCCGTCCGGGCCGAGCCGGCAGGTCTCGATCGTGATCTCATCGGCGATCATGAAGTAGGACAGCACGCCGACGCCGAAGCGGCTGTTGGGGTGGAACTCGATCGGCGGGTCGCAGGACTTCCAGGCGACCATCTCCTCGACGACCTCGGGCAGGTCCACCGAACGGGTGCCGGCCTCGGCGAAGACGTCGGTGAGCTCACGCAGCCCCATGCCGATGCCGTTGTCGCGGCATTCGAGGTAGGCGCCGCCATCCGGCTCGAACCCCTGGGCGAAGGTGATCCGCCCGGTCCACGCGGTCGCCCGTCCGGCGGTGCGGGCCAGGTACTGCTCGCGGGCGCGCCGGTAGCGGCAGGCGTCGAGGGCGTTCTGGTAGAGCTCGCGAATCGCCAGCCCTCGGTCGGTGTAGAGCTGCTCGCCCATGAGCAGCTCCTGGACCTTGTCCTCGGCCAGCCGGAACTGCGCGCCCGCCGAGCTGTAGACGGGCCGCCCGTCGACCTCGACGGCCCGCACCGCCTCGGCGGTCGCGTGGGTGGGCAGATAGGCCAGCGCCGGGATCTCCCCAGCGGCGCGGTGCGCCTCGGCGAGCAGGCTGTCGAGCTCGGCGGTGTGGCGTTCCAGGGCGACCTGGACGGCCTGGTGCTGGCAGCGGGCGGACAGGGCCCGGCCCGAGCGGCCCCGGTGCTGCCACTGCGCCCCGCGGATGGTCTCGCCCAGCAGGCCGAGATCGACCGGGTCACCCACGCCGAGGTGTTCGACGATGACGTCCGGCAGCGCGGCGGGTTCGAGGGCCATCCGCTGGCCCACGGTCACCAGGTAGCCGACGAGGCGTTCCCGCAGGGTCATCTCGTCCCCGGTCGCGGGTGCCACCGTCACCAGATCGCGCAGCGCCGCGGGCTGGCCGGGTCGGTTCAGATGGGCGGGATCGGCGCGCACCGCGGTGAGCAGCGCGCTCGCCCGCGAGGCGGTGAACACCTCGCCGGCGGGTGTGTCGGGGTCGAGCCCGACGAGCAGGCCGGCGAGCGCCGGCCCCGTGTAGGACGCCGGCCGCCGGGCCACCCAGCGGTGCGCGAGCCACCACCCGATGGCCTCTGCGGCGCCGGTGTCGCCGGTGCGGCGGGTCCGGTCGATGCGCCGCAGCAGCCGCGGGTGCAACCTGGTGAAGTTCTCGAACTCCGTCTGGTCGGCCTCGTCCCCACCGGCCAGCCGATCACCCGACCCGGGTCCGCCGGGATGGGCGATCGACGCCCGTGCGACCAGGGTCGTCCACAGGGTTTCGTGCAGGAACGGCACCACGATCAGCAGGGCGGCCTCGGCCGGTGAGAGCGGCGGCGGGTCGGCGGGCAGCCGACGGACCAGGAACTCGATCCGCTTCATCAGCCGGAGCGCGAGCATCTGGTCGAGCCAGGGATCGGCCTGCAGTCCGGCGGCGGCGTGGTCACGCGCGGCGCCGAGGCGGCCGACGAGATCGACGGTCGCCGTCCGCAGCTCCTCGGCGGCCGGACTGTTCGCCATGAGCGTCCACGCGACGTGCCGGTCGGCGGCACGTCGCCAGGGATGCTCCGGGGACGCCGGGGAGCCCGGGGAGGCCGCGGCCGGGAAGGGGCGAAACGCGCGCGGGTCGCAGTGCAGGACCGACCGCAGCGTGCAGGGCGCCGGTCCGGTCCCGGAAGCGCCCGGACCGGCGGCGGCCAGGCGGTGGCGCAGCGTCTCCTCGAGCGTCTGCACGTCGGCCGGGACCGAGGGGGTGGCCAGGACGTCCAGCAGGGCCCGCAGCAACGGCGATCCGCCGCCCGGGTGCGGCGACTCCCGGATCAGGTAGGCGACGTCGGTGCCCGCAGCGGTGGCGAGGCGCCCCGCGGCCCAGCCGTCACCGGTCGCGGCCGCCCGCACCTCGTCGTCGGCGAAGTCGTCGGCGGCGAAGTCGTCGGCGGCGAAGTCGTCGGCGGCGAAGTCGTCGGCGGCGAAGTCGTCGGCGGCGAAGTCGTCGGCGGCATCGACGAGCACCAGCACCCGGCCGGCGGCACTGCGGGAGATCGTCGCGGACCAGTCGAGGGGCACGCACAGATCCCAGAACGGCTGGTAATCGAGATCGGCGTCGGCGGGGACGAGGAAGTCGCGGCCGTCGTGGTGGACCCCGTGGCCGGCCAGGACCAGCAGCAGCGTGTCGTCGGGCGCCGCGTCGCGCAGGAAGGCGTGGATCGCCGACTTGATCGCACTCGCGCCGAGCCGCGACCGGTCGTGGACGTCCGCCCGATAACCGACCCGCTCCAGCGCCTCGGCCGTGGCGTCCACGAGCGGCGCGAGCCACGGCGCCGCGGGCAGGCCCTCCCCGTCGTAACCGGGCACGCCGATGAGCAGTGCGCGGCACTCCCCCGCCGTCGCGGGCTCCGACCTCGTCGGCGCCGCCGCCCCCGACCGTGCGGTCGAGGCGGTCGAGGCGGTCGAGGCGCCGTCCGGGAAGCCGGGAAAGAACGGCGCACGGCGGGCGCCCGGGGCTTTCGGCGGGATGGGTCCGCCGCCGGGGAAATGCGGCTCGGCGGGAGGCTTCGCCCGGCCGGAGATCGCGGCCTGGACGGCGTTGAGGAGGGCGTCGCGGGCGCCGTGCGCCGCCAGGCCGAACAGGTCGACGGAAACCCTGGAGCCGAGCACACCGGGGCGCGGGCAGTCCTCGATCCGCACCGGGAGCAGGCGGCGGGCCGCGCCGTGCGGATCGGCGACGAACGCGGCCTGCCACTCCTGCTCGCCGTAGACCGAATCCAGGTAGGCGGCGGAGAGGACCGCCAGCGTGCGGGTGCTGTACCGGATGCCGTCCTGCATGGCGGCGGACCAGTTGGAACCCGCCACCATGTCCCAGGCCTGCACGAGCACCCGGAAGTCCGCGGCCTCGAGCTGCCAGGCGATCCACTCCGCCCAGTCCCGGTCCCGCGCGGTGTAGGAAATGAAGAAATCCCACCGGCCGTCGGTGTGCGGCCGGTCCCATCCCCCGATACCCATCCCACAAATTGTTACACAAGGCATCAGATCGGTCGCCCGACGCACACCGCTCAGCCTTGACGAAGCCGCCTCTTCGCAGTGGCGGGGAGACGTTCAGGGGGCGGGGAGGAACGGCGCGACGCCGCCTCAGGCGCCGGGAGCCCCGCTGTTGGGTGCCCCGCCGGGCCCGGCGTCGAGGGGAGCCGGGGAGCGCAGGTGCGGCGGGACGTCGACCTGAACCGTCTCGCCGTAGGCCAGGAACCGCATCAGGACGAAGAACCAGTGCGGGGGCCATACCTCCAGCCGGACCGGGGGCTGGCCGTCCACCATGACGATCATGCCGATCCCGTCCACGGAGGAGGCGCGCAGGTACGGGTAGGCGATGTCGAGCCAGCCGGAGGACAGACCCAGCGCGATCCGGTGATTGGTCAGGAAGAGCTGGCCGGTGGCGGTGGGGCGCCACTGGACCGCCGCGGCCGCCTCGGCCCGGCGGCGCTGGCTGCCGTTGTACAGGACGCTGCCGAGCAGGGACGCCCCCACCAGCAACGGGCTGCCGAACGCGACGAAGAAACCCTGGTTGTACGTGACGTCCTGGCCGATGTACTGCCAGCGGCGGACGGCCCCCTGCGCCAGCACGACCTCGCCGGGTGCCAGCGCGATGGCGGTGGGTTGCGGCCGGGGCCGCCACCCGGCGGCGAGCGCGTTGCCCAGGTCGGCGCCGGCCACCCAGCTCTGCTCGTACGGGTTGCTGGGGCCGACGGGGGCCGGGGCCGCACCAGACCGATTCGGGCCAGACTGCTTCGGGTCGTGACGGGACACGGCGATATCACCCCGGCATCCTCAGCGCGAAACGGTGTCGTATCTATTGTTCACCCTGCGGGACCGACGATGTCAGCATCGGCCGGATCGGTGTGCACCGGGCCGATTCCGGCCGGTGTTCCGGCGCCGCCGGGCCCGGCCGGGGCAGCGGAATCGATCCGTGGCGGCGAGCCCGGCGAGCCCGGTGCGCTCGGGCCGGAATCGGCCTGGCGGTGACAGCGAGTGATATCGGGTGGGGCGTCTTCCGTGCGGTCGGGGGGCCCGGAACAGCCGAGAGGCCAGCCGATCCGCCACTCGGGCGCCGACCCGCCGGGGCCGGCCGAGCGGAACGAGAAACGGATCATCTCGGCCGGGAGAAGCCACCCACCGGGTTTTCCCCCTTGGGACGGCCGTCCGACGTTTGCCATGCTCGATACGCACTTTACGAAAGGTGACGAATGGGACGGCGACCGATCGGCAGAATGCTGGAGGTGACCCGTCGACACGACCACTCCCACAGTCGCGGCCGGCCGGCATGACCGCCGGCACGGAATGGGAGATCGAGGGCGCCGACCTGCCGGCCCTGGTGCTGCCGGACACCGACGGCCTCGTTCTCGCCGGCCCGGTCGGCGAGGAGTGCATCGAGGTCGACTTCGTGCCGGTGGAACCGGGCGCGCTGCTGCGGGCCGCGGTGGACGTCGCCACCTGGCCGCACGTCGGATCCGTCACCGTGCACCCGCGCCAGCAGCCGCCGGCGCGGACCCGGCTGGCGTTCCTCATCGGCCGCCAACTGCGGATCGAACGGTCGGCGGTCGGCTGGGACTCGCCGGTGGTGACCCTCGGTGCCGCCCTACGGCCCGAGTCGGCCGGCGGGCAGGGGCTGCGGATGGTCGCCCACCACGCCCGGTTGCACGACGGCGGCGGCTGGAGCCGCCACACGCTGTGGGAGGTCATGGGGCTGCGCCAGTACGTGACCTGGCTCGACCGCCGGCCGGCGAGCTGAGGCGCGGGCCGACCGCGCTGAGCGGCGACGTGGGCAGAGCCGGACCGACCCCGCCCAGCGGGGCGATTGTCACAGTGAGGAAGGGCATTCGCGCTCGTCCAGCCCGGTTTGGCCGTGCTGGAATGCTCGGCATGGCGGCAGCGAGCACGACGACCCGGCACCGGGAGCGGCACGGCGCGCAGCGGGCCGGCTGGCTGCGGGCGGCCGTCCTCGGCGCGAACGACGGGCTGGTGTCCACCTCCAGCCTCGTCGTCGGCGTGGCGGCGAGCGGCGCGTCGAGCGGCGCGATCCTGACCGCGGGCCTCGCCGGGCTGACGGCAGGGGCGCTGTCCATGGCGGCCGGCGAGTTCGTGTCGGTCAGCGCCCAGGCCGACGTCGAACGCGCCGACCTCGCCCAGGAGCGGGCGGAGCTCGCGGCGACCCCGGCGGCGGAGTTCGCGGAGCTGGTCGGCATCTACGAGCGCCGCGGCCTGCCGCGCGACCTGGCCGAGAAGGTCGCCGAGGCGCTGACCGAGCGCGACGCCCTCGGCGCCCACATGCGCGACGAGCTCGGCCACAACGAGACCAACGAGGCCCGACCCGCGCAGGCGGCGGCGGCGTCGGCGGGCAGCTTCACCCTCGGCGCGCTGGTGCCGTTCATCGGGATGGCGGCGCCCGCGGGCACCGCCCGGCTCGTGCTCATCGTCGCGGTGACCGTGCTGGGCCTGGCGGTCGCGGGAGCGCTGGCGGCGCGCGCCGCGGGCACCTCGCTGCTGCGCCCCACGCTGCGGGTCGTGCTGGGTGGCTGCGCGGCGATGGCCGTGACCGGCCTGGTCGGCCTCCTGGCGGACGTCGCCGGCGCCTGAGGGCGGGCTCTGCCCGCGCCGGCCACGCCGCGCCCCTCCCCCCGGCCAGGGTCATCCGCCGTCGGGCGATCCCGGGCTGCGGAAGGTGAAGACGCTGTCGTCGAAGGTGTTGTAGGCGGCGTAGTCGAGCAGTTCGTAGAGCCGGGACCGGTGCTGCATCCGGTCGACGAGCCCGGCCTGGGTGCCGTCCGCGGCGAGGCGGCGCAGGCCGTCCTCGACGGCGCCCATGGCGAGGCGCAGCAGCGTCACCGGGTAGATGACGACGTTGACCCCGACCGACTCCAGCGTGGCGACGGTGAGCAGCTCGCTCTTGCCGAACTCGGTCATGTTGGCGAGGATCGGCACGTCGACGGCCCGGCGGACGGCGGCGAACTCGGCGGCGTCCGCCAACCCCTCGGGGAAGATCATGTCGGCGCCGGCGTCGACGTAGGCGCGGGCCCGCTCGAGCGCGGCGTCGAGCCCCTCGACGCCGCGGGCGTCGGTGCGGGCGCACAGGACGAAGTTGTCGTCCCGGCGGGCGACGACGGCGGCCCGGATCCGGCGGACCATCTCGTCGGTGTCGACGACGGACTTGCCGTCGAGGTGGCCGCAGCGCTTCGGGTTGACCTGGTCCTCCAGGTGGCAGCCGGCGAGTCCGGCGTCCTCGAGGATCTGGACGCTGCGGGCGGCGTTCATCGGCTCGCCGAAGCCGGTGTCGGCGTCGACGAGCGTCGGCAGGTCGGTGACCCGGGCGATCTGCCCGGCCCGGCCGGCGACCTCGGTCAGCGTCGTCAGGCCGATGTCGGGCAGGGCCAGGTCCGCGGACAGCACCGCGCCGGAGACGTACACCCCGTCGAAGCCCAGCTCGGTGATGAGGACGGCGGACAGCGGGTTGAACGCCCCCGGGAAGCGCAACAGCCGGCCCGAGGCCAGCGCGGAACGCAGCGCGGCCCGCCGGGCGTGGGCGGGGGTACGGGCGTGCAGCATCAGAACAGCCCCGCCGTCTCGTCGGTGGTCAGCGGCCACTCGGGCACCAGGGTGAGCCCGCCGAGCTCGTCGGCGGCGAGCTCGGGCAGCCGGACGGCGACGTCGAGGAAGCGGTCCTGCTCCTCGGTGGACACCACGCCCTCGGCCAGCCGGCGGAACTTCGCGATGTAGTCGGGCCGGGCGAACGGCCGGGCGCCGAGCGGGTGGGCGTCGGCGAGGGCGATCTCGTCGGTGACGGTGTCGCCGTCGTCGACCTCGACGACGACCCGACCGCCGAACGCCTTCTCGGTCGGGTCGGCCGAGTGGTAGCGGCGCGTCCACTCGACGTCCTCGACGGTGACGATCTTCTGCCACAGCTCGACGGTGTCGGGCCGGGTCGCCCGCTCGGGGGTGTAGGAGCGCTCGTGGTGCCAGTCGCCGTCCTGCAGCGCCACGGCGAAGATGTAGGGGATCGAGTGGTCGAGCGTCTCCCGGCTGGCCGTCGGCGAGTACTTCTGCGGGTCACCCGAGCCGGAGCCGATCACCCGGTGGGTGTGGTGACTGGTGTGGATGGTGATCCGGCGGATCCTCGTCAGGTCCCCGAGGCGCGGGCCGAGCCGGCGGGCCAGGTCGATGAGCGCCTGGCTCTGGTACTCGGCGGAGTACTCCTTGGTGTAGGTGTCGAGAATGCCCCGCCTGGCCTCCCCCGGCTCCGGCAGCGACACCACGTAGCGGGCGTCCGGCCCGTCGAGCAGCCAGGCGACGAAGCCGTCCTCGCCCTCGTAGGCCGGTGACGGCGCGCCCTGCCCGCGCATCGCCCGGTCCACCGCCTCGATCGCGACCTTCCCGGCGAACGCCGGGGCGTACGCCTTCCAGCTGGAGATCTGCCCCTTGCGGGACTGCCGCGTGGTCGTCGTGGTGTGCAGGGCCTGCTGCACGGCCTGGTAGACGACCTCGGTGGGCAGGCCGAGCAGCGTCCCGAGGCCGGCGGCGGCCGACGGACCGAGGTGCGCGATGTGGTCGATCCGGTGCTGGTGCAGGCAGATCCCGCGGACCAGGGCGACCTGGATCTCGTAGCCGGTGACGATCCCCCTGACGAGGTCCCGGCCGCCGAGGCCGAGGTGCTGCGCGGCGGCGAGGATCGGCGGGATGTTGTCGCCGGGATGGGAGTAGTCGGCGGCGAGGAACGTGTCGTGGAAGTCCAGTTCCCGCACGGCCACACCGTTGGCCCAGGCCGCCCACTCCGGTGACACCCGGACATCCGGCGGCAGGCCGAACACCGTCGACCCGGCCCGACCGGGCGGGGCCGGGTGGCGCACCGCCTGGTCACGGGCGGCGGCGACCGGCGGGCGGCGCAGCGACGCCGCCGCGACCCCCGCATTGTCGATGATCCGGTTGACGACCGTCTCGGCGACCTCGGGCAGCACCTCGACCGGGTCGCCCGCCACCGCCGCGATCTTCCAGGCGAGCTGGTCTGGCCGTTTCAGCCACTGCGCGCTGCGGTGCACCCGCACCTCGTGGTCGATCATCCGCGCCCCCCATCCTCCCCGTCGTGTTCCCCGCTCCCGGACGCCGGGGAACTCCGGCGTCCGGGACGGGGCCGGGGATCAGCCGGCGGCGGTGGGTTCGGCGACGGCGGGCCGGTCGGCGCCGGTCGCCGCGGCGGTCTGCGCCTGCCGGCGGGCCGGCGCGGCGGCGATGCGTTCGGCGAGCTGACCGAACGCGAGCGCGATCGTCGCCCACAGGACGAGCTGGCTGACCACCGAGTAGAACCGGAACCGGAACAGTACGTCGGCGGGGAAGCCCGGGTAGACGATCGTGCCGTCCGGGGCCGCCAGCGGCTGCGGGGTCTCGGTGGCGAAGTCGCCGAACTCCGCCCGGTTCGACCCGAGATGCCCGTAGTCGGGCAACAGGGCCATCGCGACACCGACCAGCACCAGGAACACGACCGCCGCGAGCAGGCTCGCGTTCCACGTGCCGACCCGGTCGGCCAGCCACCGGCCCACCACGACCGCGAGCCCCAGCGCGACCACCGAGACCGCGACCATCGTCACGTACAGGCCGCTGCGGGCGCCGATCGTCTCCTCGTGCCCGATCGCCGGCGGGTTGGCCGGGTACTTCGCGAACGGGACAAGGTAGAGGCCGACGAAGCCGGCCCCGGCGAGCAGCGCGGCCAGCACCCGCGGCCGGATGTTCGGATAGCGGCGCGAGACGATCAGGTAGACGACGACGAACAGGCCACCCATCGCCAGCCCGAACAGCGCCATCCCCACACCGATGCCCAGGTTTCGCTGCACCGAGCGGCTGAAGACCTCGCCGTGGTCGTGGGCGCCGGCGGCGAGCCCCGCCGCGGCGTCCAGCGCCTCCTGCGCCTCGTGCCGACCGTCCTCGTAATCGATCGCGTCCTGGATGAAGGGCTCGGCGAAGATGCGGGCGAAGACGAACGCCAGCAGCCCGCCCAGCAGGCCGACCCCCAGACCGCGGTAGATGTAGCGGAACTCCATCTCCCCGCCCCCGCTCAGTGGCAGGGGAACCCGAGGAAGTGGCGCGCGTCGTGGACGAACTCGTGGATGTGGGTATCCGAGCCGAACAGCGACGTGGCGCCCTGGTCGACGCCGATGAAGTAGAGCAGCAGCAGCGACAGCAGCGCGGTGAGCCCGAGCGCCGCCCGCCGGGCGGTCAGCGGGAAGGAGATGGATCGCTGCCGTGACTGGGCCACGGGTGTGGTCATGGAAGCCCCCTCAGGGATCGTGCGTCCCGGTTGTTCGGACCACCTGTGCTCGGGTCTGACTCCCGGTACCGCCGCCCACACGGACAGGCAGACCGGTCACAGTGGCGCGACCGCGCCGGACTCTCACCGGCTTCCTCACACAAGCGATCGGAGTATGCGGTTCACGCCATGCCTCTGTCAACGGCCACGAACTGCACAAACAACGTAATCAGCCAGGTAGGCGGACCGATCGGGCGCGCGGCGCCGACCCGCCCCGGAGCCCATTATGGACCATACGGTAAACTATGCGGTAGCATCGATCGCATGGCAAGACCACGCACATTCGACGAGGACCAGGTCGTGTGCGCGGCGCGCGACCGGTTCTGGACGACCGGCTACACCGCCACCTCGCTCGACGACCTGACGGAGGCCACGGGGCTCGGCCGGGGCAGCCTGTACGGCGCCTTCGGCGACAAGCACGCGCTGTTTTTGCGCGCCCTGGACAGCTACTGCGACGAGGCCGCCGCCGCGATCCGGGCCGACCTGAGCGCAGCGGGCAGCCCCTACGAGCGGCTGGCCGTGCACGTCCACGCGATGGCGGCGGTCATCATCGGCGACACCGAGGGGCGCGGCTGCCTGATGGCCAAGAGCGCCGCCGAGCTCGCCGGCACGGACCCCGAGGTGGCGCGGCGGGTGAACCGGGTTCTCACCGAGGCGCACGGGATGCTGACGGAATGCATCGGCGAGGCGCAGCGGGCCGGCGAGCTCGCCGCCGGCCACGATCCCGCCCAGCTGGGCAGCCTGGTGCTGGTCGTGCTGCGCGGGATGGAGGCGGTAAGCAGGTGCGGCGCCCCACCTTCGGTGATACGCGACGCCGCCGAGCAGGTCCTGGCCCTGCTCCCCCGCCCCGCCGACACCGCGCACACCCGCGCCACCGCCACCGACACCGACACCGGCACCGACACCGACACCGGCACCGGCACCGACACCGGCACCGGCACCGACACCGGCTGAGCCTCGCTCCCGCGGCCCCGTCCTCGCCGGCCGGCCTGCGTCCTCACCGGCATTTCGGATATCAGCGGCCGTGCATACCCGACGTTGATATCCGGGCACGGCCGATCGATCACATGCCAGTTTCGGACGGCCCTCACCGCCTCGATCACCAGGCCCGTCGGAAAGACGCCCGACAATGACGGAAAACTCGCCGTCGAACGCCGAGCCGAGCCCGGTCACCGTCCCCTCGAAGGCCCCGGGCCCGTTCCGGCGCCGGCTCGGCCAGTTCTCCGGCAGCACCACCCGGGCACCGACCCGCAGCGGCGGGCGGCCCGCCCAGCGGTAGGCCTACCCGTCGACCTCGACGACCTGCTCGCCGCCGGTCTCGTGGCGCAGCGTCCCGCGGCCTAGTAGCCCCTCGAGTTCCCGGATCCGTCGCTGGAGCCGCTCGACCTGCTGCTTTCCGAGTTCCTGGCCGTTTTCCCAGCCGCAGCGGTGGCCGTCGCCCATCCCCCGCTGGTAGGCCTCGGCGACGTCGCGCTCGTGTTCGGTGAGGTGCGTGCGGCAGGCGATCTCGGGGCCGTAGAGCCGCATCCGGCACGGCTTTCCGGACCGGGTCGGCCGCCCGCACAACCGGACCTCGACCAACTGATCACCAGCTCGCACGCTCATGTCGCCACCGTTCTCATCGTTGTCAGGGATGACCGCAAGAAAACTATAGCGACACAAAGAGTCAGACAGGATGTTTTCAACTATTCCTCTAGCCAAAGAAGGACGATCTTTGGCGGGACGAGGGAAGCAACCGCCGAATATTCGTTCGAACGGCGCCCGCATCCGTCCTGTTCCGGACGGCGCTCGTTCATCCGCCGTACCGCGGGCCCGGCGCGGCAGAAACGCCGAGGACAGACCCCCGTCGGCCGGTAACGGCTACCGCCGGTCCGCCGCGACCGCGGACGTCTCCGGGCGTGCCGGCGATGTCCATCCGTCCGGCGAGAGCACGCCGAGCGGCTCGGAGCTTTGGCGCTTTGGCGGCTCGGCGGCTCGGCGGATCGGCGGCTCGGCGGCTCGGCGGCTCGGCGGCTCGGCGGCTGGCCCCCGAGGCGCGGACGGGGGGCGTCGACGGCTCCCGAGCTGACGATCGGACGCGGCTGGCTGGTTAAGCGGGATAGCCGGACGGGACGAGTCCGCCTCGCGGAACTCCTGGCAGGTGGCGCGATGTCGGGTATCCGTCACCGCCACCGATCCGACCCCGGCCACGACCCGGATACGCCCTCTCCCCACGGGAAAAGCACCCGAAATTTTACTGATTAGACTAGAAATTTGCCACCCGACAACCCGCGGCTCCGGTTCGACACGCGCTACGGCGGCATCCTGGACACCGCAGACCCGACGCCATACTTTCAATCCGCACCCAGCATTCTCCCTAACCAGGCAGTCGCTTTCCACCGAAATGCAGCCCAGCGACGCAGCCTTCTTGTTGAATCAACTTTTTTCGGTCGCGACCAGACCCGCCGGGACACCGAGAGATCACAAAGAGCGTGCCGCGCGGGCCATTCATATCGCGTGCCTGGGGAGGGCGGTCGGGTCAGCGCGGCGCCGTTTCGGGAGCGGCGTTCGAGCACTTTCTCATCGATGCAAGGAGCATGGACATGAACAAGACATCCTTCCGCCGGAGCCTCGCCGTCACCGTTGGTGGGGCGGCCGTCGCCGGCATCCTCGCCGTCGGGCAACCGGCCCTCGCCGCCACCGGCGGCGGGACGGTCACCGGGACGGGGACCAGAGCGCCCGCGCCCTTGGCCAGCGCGGGTCTCAGCACCGCCTCGACCAAGTCCGGCCGCAACGGCGGGGGCGTCAGCGCGCAGCACCTCGACGGGGCCTGCAACCTTTACAGCAACGGCGACGGCGACCTCTGCCTGTGGTACTTCCAGAACTACGGGGGCAGCCACGCGGACTTCTTCTTCGCGGACAACAACCTCAACAACAACACCTTCAGCTCGCCCGGCTTCGGGCAGGGTGCCCTGGTCGGAAACAACTCGGAATCCGCCTGGAACTACGACCAGCGTCTCACCGCCCGCGTCTACACCGGCGTGAACAGCACCGGCACCTGGGGCATCGTCGCCCCGAGCAGCGGCGGCAACTTCAACAGCACGTTCATCAACAACGTCGAGTCGTTCGTCTGGATCTGATCCCGCTCGGCAACTGGCCCAACCGCTGTACCGCTCCCGCCGACGACGCGCCGTTTCAGGGCCGGTCCCGTCCCCAACCGGACGATCAGGGCCGGCTCTGATCGTCCGTGCCGACCGCGGCGGTGAACCGACAGGAGACCGATGCCCCACCAGGCGGGCCGCCTCGGCCGGCAGCATGCTCCCCACCGGCGGGCCACCGTCGAATGGCTCGACCTCGCCGCCCGGTGGGCGCCGGCGGCGACGCTGGCGACGCTGGCCATGGCTGCCACCCTCGTCGCCGGCTGTGGGAGCACGCGGTCCCCCGCGCCCGCCGCCTCGACAGCCAGGCCGCCGGTGCTTCTCGACGGCGCCTCGCTGCACCTTCCCCTGGACCGGTACCTGCTCGGCCCACGTGAGTCCGCCACGGTCGCGCAGGCGTACCGGACGCTGCTCGCCCAGTGCACGCGCCGGTTCGGGCTGCCCGATCCGCGGCCACGGCCCGTCACCTCCGACCAGCCGGCCACGCTGAACGAACGCCGGTACGGCATCACCGACGCCGCGCTGGCCGCGACGGCCGGCTACCGCGTGTCGAAGCCCCGACCCACCAGCATCCCCCCGACGCCTGCGGGATCAGCGACAACACCGGATCCCAGGACGCTGGACATCCTCACCGGCCGGCACGCAGGCACCGTCGACGGGCGGCCCATCCCGGACGGCGGCTGCTCCGGCGAGGCGAAACGCCGGTTGAACGCGGGCGCGCCGGCCGGCACGGACCCGGACCTGGCGCAGCGGCTCTCCCAGACCAGCTATTTCGCGGCCGGCCGCGACGGGCGCGTGCAGGAGGTCCTGCGCGCCTGGTCGGCCTGCATGCGCACGCATGGGCTGCGCTATTCGTCGCCGCTGACCGCCGCCGCCGATCCGCGGTTCCGCACGGGCCCGGTGTCGGCGACGGAAACCGCCGTCGCGGCGACTGATATCGCCTGCAAGAGACAGACCAATCTGGTCGGCGTCTGGTTCAGCGTCGAGTCGGAGCTCCAACGCCCCGGCCTCGCCGCCAACCGGAACGCACTGGAGAGGATCCGGCAGACCAACCAGATCCAGCTGAAGGTCGCGCGCAGCCTCGGGCTCGGCTGAACTGCCTCCCGGTGTGCCGCCTCGCGACCGGCGCGCCGATCCGGCGCGGCCCGGAGGAGTAGAAGCGATGAAAAGAATCCTTTTTCGACTCGCGGCGACCGGTGGGCTCGTCACCGCATTCACGGTCGCCCAGCTGACCGCGATCGACGCAGCTTTCGCAGCCCCACCCGACCCATCCGGCCAGTACATCGTCGTGCTGAAATCCTCGGCTCCGGCGAGTGGCCCCGCAGCCGCCGTCACCCGCGCCCGGGGGCTGGGCGTGCGGGTCGACCGCGAATTCCGCCAGACCCTGAACGGATACGTGGCGCGGCTCGACGCCACGCAGCTCGACGCCGTGCGCTCCGACCCCGACGTCGCCTACGTCGAGGCCGACCAGGTGGTCCGGGCCAACGCCACGCAGCGGCGACCCGACTGGGGACTGGACCGCATCGACCAGCGTGACCGCCCGCTGGACCACAAGTACACCTACGAGTCGACCGGCGCCCGCGTCACCGCGTACATCGTCGACACCGGCATCCGGACCAGCCACCAGGATTTCGGCGGCCGGGCCTCGGGCGGTTTCTCGTCCATCAGCGACGGCAACGGCACCGACGACTGCAACGGTCACGGCACGCACGTCGCCGGGACCGTCGGCGGATCGACGTACGGCGTCGCCAAATCGGTCCTCCTGGTTGGGGTTCGGGTCCTGGACTGCAACGGTTTCGGCACGGTGAGCGGCGTCATCGCCGGCGTCGACTGGATCACCGCCAATCACGCCAGCCCCGCCGTGGTGAACATGAGCCTGGAGAGCAACGCATCCCGGGCTCTCGACCAGGCGGTACGCCAATCCATCAACGCCGGCCTGACCTACTCCGTCGCCGCCGGCAACGGCGGCAGCGACGCATGCGACTTCTCCCCCGCCAGGCTTCCCCGCGCCATCACCGTGGGCGCGACGACCACCGCCGACAGCCGGGACATCTCGTACTCCAACTTCGGCACGTGCGTGGACCTGTTCGCCCCCGGCACCGCCGTCACGTCCGACTGGAACACGTCCGACTCCGCCACCAACACCATCAGCGGCACATCCATGGCGGCCCCGCACGCCACCGGAGTCGCCGCCCTCTTCCTGCAGAAGCACCCGGGCGCCGGCCCCGACCGGGTCCGCGACGCCATCGTGAACGCCGCCACCCCCGGCGTACTGACCAACGTCGGCGACGGTTCCCCGAACACCCTGCTCTACTCCCGCGGCGCGACCTTCTGACCCGGCGGCCGGCATGGCCCCGGCCGGTAGGGCGGCCGGGCCTTTTCACCCCCTTGTAGGCTGCGAGGTCCACAACACGGGGGTATACAGATCATGTTTTGTCGTGGCCAATTAAGCCGTCACCTGATGATCGGAATGGGCGGCATTCTGCTCGCCACCGGGCTGGTGAGCGGCTGCGGCCCGTCGAGCGGCACGGCCGTCGGCGCCGCGAATCCGGTTCAGGGCCAGGTCGACGTCCCGAACGTCGTCGGCCTGGCCCTCCCCGACGCGAAGGCCCGCCTGGCGCCCGATCTCGACGCGACGTCCGTCGACGCCACCGGGCGCAAGCGCATGCAGCTCGTCGACGGCAACTGGCAGGTCGTCCAGCAGGATCCCGCCGCGGGCACCCGGGTCGCGAAACGGACCACCGTGAGCCTCCGCGTGGCGAAGGCCGGCGAGGCAGCCGCCACGCCTGGCGCGACCACGCCCGCCGCGACGACGCCCG
>NZ_CM001489.1:7490496-7522175 GCF_000262465.1 Frankia sp. QA3 | reverse complement strand
GTGCACCGGCCGTCACCGCCGCAGCCACTCACCCCGCCGCGGCCCCCTCCCGGCCGGCTCGCCGGCGCCCACCCGCCAGCCGGCCGCACATCCCCCGGCAGCCAACCCGCCCGCCGGGAACCCACCCGCGGCCAACCCGCCCGCCGGGAACCAGCCGGCAGCGAACCCGCCCGCCGCGAACCAGCCAGGGGCCAACCAGCCCGCGAACCCGCCCGCGGGAAACCAGCCGGCGGCGAACCCCCCGGCCGGCAACCAGCCAGCCCCCGCCCCCGCTGGCAGCTACGCGAACTGCGCCGCGGCCCGCGCGGCCGGCGTGGCTCCCCTCCACCGCGGCGACCCCGGCTACGCCGCGCGTCTCGACCGCGACAACGACGGAATCGCCTGCGAATGACCTTCGGTGGCGCCCGCGCTCAATCCTGACGGCGTCTACGGCAGGTGGCGAGAACGTCGTCGCCACCTGCCCAGCCGACGCCTGGGGGCCGCCGGAGTCTTGTGCGATGTCGGCCCGGCTCTGTAGGACCATGTGACGGATTCGGACTCGGCCCGACACAGAGGAAGCCGATCTGCCCATGGCGAACCTGATCCGCGCCCTCGATACCCACGTCCCGGTGGAGTACGCCGTCTTCCACCTGGTCGGCCTCGGCGACCCCGACGGCCTCGGGGACCACGACGAACCGATGCTCCCCGAGACCGTCCTGGCCCGGCACACCCAGGTACACGTGCGCAGCGCCGCGTCCCAACACCTGCCGGCCGTCCGCCTGGAGGCATGGGACGCCGAACCCGCGCCGCCCGCCCCGCCCGACGGGATCCCCGCGTGGGATTACACCGAAGATCTCCGGCTGGTGTCGCCGACCGGAATCGCCCACCTCGTGACACTCAACGGAACTCTGGTACGCGGCCTGCCCGTCGGCCCGCCCCTGTTTCGCTACGGGGTTCGCCTCCGGCGCGCCGGCGGAGCGGCCGCGAGCACCCTGCCGCAGTTCTCCGACGCGCGCGGCGTGGAGACGTATCTCGTGCAGACCTGGCCGCTCGAGGACGTGTTCAACGCCTGGGAGTACCTGCGCCCGGCCGGTGGAGTGGCCGGGCCCGCGGGCGGGGATGACGAGGGCGGGCAGGGCGGCTACGAGCCGAGTGCCGCCGCGGACTGGCCGTCCATGCGCCGCCCGGACGCCGGCACGGACCGGAGGACGGCCCGGGTGGCGCGCCCGCCGCGCACGGCCCACGATCAACCCCGCTCCACCGACCCCGGGTTCCGGGACCTCTCCCAGGTGACGCCCGAGGAGTTCGCGCGGATCATCGGTCTGCCCGCTCCCACGCGGTCAGCGGCACCCCCCACGGTCACCGTCAGGTCGGGCGATCCCGAGGACCGCCGGCGCATTCCGGGGGTGATCTACAACATTCTCCCCGGCCCGCCCGAGGAACTCCTCGAAACGCACCCGGAGCTGGCTCGCCATCCCGAGCCGCCGCCGCCCGACTTCCTCACCTGGCCGGAAGACCAGCGCCGAGAGCTCATCACGCGTCGGCGCGACGACGTCGCCGTCCTCGACGCCCTGGCGACGCCGACGGAACCTCGCCGGACCCTGCAACACGCCGATTTCGCCGCCAGCCCCGACCGGGCGTCACCGGGCATGGCGCTGCGGGCCTGGCTGTGGCTCGACCCCGGGGAACTCGACACGGTCCGCACGGGTGCCCTGCGCACCGGCTTCACCACCGTTACCCGCGATGCGCTCAGCGGCCGCGTGTTCGTCAGCGCCATCGTCACCGTGCTCCTGACCAGTGCCAGCGGGATCACCGTGCGCGCCGCGTCCACTGTCGAGGCGGCCCGCCTGCTCGCCGCGGAACGAGCACACTCCCCCGCACGGTGAACTCCGGGCAGCCGCGAGTGGCGTGGCAGTAGCAACCGTCTCGCGCCGGGTGCACGCCGAGTCGCGTAAGTGACGCGGCGCCGTGATTCAGGTACCGGTGAGCTCTTCGGCAAGGAATTCGGCACTGACTCTCAGCAATGGCGCGGCGTCGATGTCCTTGAAGCCGTGGCCAGCGTCCGGAACGCGGATCAGTTTGATCGACGCGTTCACCCGTCTATAGGCGGCGAGGAGGTCTTCGCTCTGGGCAAGGGGTACACCATCGTCGAGGGTGCCGTGCACCAGCAGTAGGGGTGCGGAGTCGGGCGTCGCGTGGGTGATCGGGCTGGCGTGAGCGGCGAGCGCGGGCACCGTGTCGACGGCGGCGCCGAGCAGTCGCGCCTCCGGCGAGCACGCAGGATCGGTGTTGCCCATCGTGGGCGGGCCCAGCCGGGGCTGGGCGGCCAGATTCGCTGGCCCGTACCAGCTGACCCCCGCCTTGATGCTGCTGTCGCCCGGAGTGACGCCGACATCTCCCTCCAGCTCGGCGTGCTGGGCGGTGACGGCCAGCATCGCGGTGAGATAGCCGCCGGCAGATCCTCCCCACGCGCCGACTCGCGTCGGGTCGACTCCCAGGTGGGCGCCGTGGTGTTTCAGCCACCGAACTGCGGCTTTGACATCGTGAAGCGGGCCGGGAAAACGCATCTCGCCACTGAGCCGGTATCCCACACTGGCCACAGCGATGCCCCGGGCGACCATCACCTCGGTGACCTGACGGCCCAGGACATCCCAGGATGTCTTGTGCGTTCCAACCGAGAAACCGCCACCGTGCAGGTAGAGCACCACTGGCACCGGGTCCGGCGCAGTCGGCACGACCAGGTCGAGCATCAAGAGCCGAAAACCTGGGATGCGAGCGTACACCGCATCGCGATACATGATTCGATCGCCGTGCCGTTCGGCATCGGGAACAAGGCCGTAAGTCACGACGAAATTTAACACCACCCCCTACCCGGATCTGCGGTAGACCGGTCAAGGGTGGGAAGCGTGCGCGGGAATCGAGATCCGGACGAATCGACGTCGGTCCGCAGCCAGGCCCCTGCCGCCGTCCGCTCACCGGACCGCCGCAAACGGGAGTGGTGGGGCGGGCGGGCCTTACGGTACCGCCCGCCCCAGCCGTGACGTCAGCTTGTGCAGGTCAGTGTGCCGCTGCGCAGCGCATGGCCGGAGTCGTTGCCGTCATCGGACCAGACGACCGGCTTGTGCCCGGCTGAGCAGGTCTCCTGCGGTGCGATGGCGAATCCCTCGTTGTTGTAGTTGGCCATCCCGGTGGGGCGGGCGTAAACGGCGGTGACGGCAAGCCGGCCGGAGGCGTTGAGGTCGAGCGTCGCGGTGCGGCCCTGGCAGGTGTCGTCGCAGGCTGCCCACAGGTGGCCGGCCGAGGGCTCGTACTCGAGGTCCATGACCCCGGCAAAGCCGCTCGGGGCGGTGGCGATCCGGGTGTACCCGCCGCCGCTCTGGTTGAGCGCGTAGGCGTAGATGGTGCCGTTGGCTTCAAGACCGACGAAGTACAGGCCGCTGCCGTGGCCGGGGTAGGCGCCCGGGTCGTACGCGGTGTTGGTGTGCTCGTCATGGAAGCCGTGTGCGGTGAGGTACGTGTCGGGAATCCACGAGACGGCCTCGAGTCCGCTGTTGGCCGCCACGGCAGGCAGGTCTGAGGTGAGGTTCCACTCCGCCGTCGCGTTGAGCGAGGTGGCCGTGGAGGAGACGTCGTACCGGAGGACCTTCAGCAGGCTGACACCGCTGTTGCTGTTGTCGCGTTCCGTGGCGACGACCACGCCGTCAGGGGTGGTGACCACGCCCTCCGCGTCGGGATCGCCGGTCCCGCCGGCGTAGTTACGAATCCACCAGTGTCGTACCACCCGGCTGATACAGCCGCACCGAATCGGAACTACCCAGACCGAACACCGGATCGACATCGAGAACCAGATGGCCCCCGGCCGTCAGCGACGTACCGGACGCCACCGTGAACACATGCGAGTTGTCATTGTCCTTGACAACCCAGCCGGAGACGTCCACAGCCGCCGAACCGATGTTCGTCAGCTCCACCCAGTCGCCGGGCGTCCCACCACTCGACTCGACCTCGTTGATGCGCACGTCCGCCGGCCCCTGCGCCACCGCCGGCATACCGAACAGGCCGAGAGCGACGACGGCCAGAGCCGCGGCGACAGCGAGGCGTACTTTTCCACGCGAATATCTATGCAATGCAGGTGCTCCTTGTGCAGGGTCACAGACAGGCGGGGGCGAACGCGCACTCCTCGCGGAGCCTCCTGCACACCGACGACCGGAAGTTGAACACGCAACCAACAGCACGGACAGCACGGATGACCACATAGTTCAGGCGTACACATACGGACAGTTCACCGGGATCCGGTGCTGCACGGCCTCCACTCGGGGCGGCTGATCGCGTAGATGTGCCGCGGCTGGCCGTTGCGTTCGGTGGCTTCCGCGAACGTCATGCCGAGCTTGACCGCGACCCGGATGGACGCGGCGTTCTCCGGGTGGATGATCGAGATGATCCGGTCGGCGTCGAGACTGGCGAAGGCGTACTCGATCGCGGCGGCACCACCTTCGGTCGCGAATCCCTCGCCCCACCGCTGCGGGCAGATGGTCCAGGCGGCCTCCAGGCCGGGCCAGCCGTACTCCCGGTAAAGGCCGGCGCGTCCCACGAACTCCCCGGTCGCCCGGTCGTGCGCGAGCCACATGCCGAAGCCGTTGAGGGCCCAGTGCCCGATCTGAAGCGCGAACATGTTCCAGACCGCGGCCTCGCTCGACGGCGAGTTGGTGTAGCGGCTCATCTGCGGGTTCAACGCCATCCGCGTGTAGGCGGGGATGTCGCCGGCGGTCCAGCCGCGCAGGACGAGCCGCTCGGTGCGCACGGTCGGCACCATGACCGCAGGGAGCGACTCGGCTATGTCAAGGGTCATCTGTCCATCAAAGCGGGACGGGAAACGGCGGTGAGCCGTTCCCGGAAGTCGACGACCTCCGGGAGGGAACCATGCCCGGCGAGATCGGTTGCGAGCCGTCCCGCGCGGCTGATCAGCGTGTGGGTCGGGCTCGCGGCCAGGATCGCCAGAGCACGCATCCCGAGCCGGGCCGCCTCGACCGCCTCGGGACGTTCGCGGCGCACGAGGGTGGTCGCGAGGACCATGACGGCGTGGCCGTGATCCTCGAAGCCGACGGCCCGTCCCCGGTCGAAGGCGTCGACGGCGGCGCGGGCGGTCGGTTCCGCCTCGTCGCCCGCGCCGAGACGGGCAAGGACGCCGGCGGTGAATGACTCGGCCGTCGCCGGCCCGAACGGCGAGCTTCCCGGCCGGGCCGGTACGTCGATCACGGCGCGTCGCATCCGGTCCAGCGCCTCGCGGGTGCCGATCGGATCGCCGAGGGCGGCCAGCGCCCGCGCCTCGTAGGCGGCGAGCCTGGCCCGGGTGTAGGGATGATCGGGCGCCCGGCGGGCGATCTCGGCGGCTTCGGCGTACTGGTTTCCGTAGAACGCCAGGGTGGAGGACATCGCCGCCATGGAGGCGGCCAGGACCGGGTCGTCGATCTGGTCGGCGTGGTCACCGGCCTGGGTGACGAACCGCCGTGAGGCGGCCTGATCGCCGAGATTGAACGCCAGCCGCGACAACATGTACGCCGAGTAGCCGGCTATCTGGGTGAGCTTCGCCTGCGCCCTGGTCTTGGCGCCCGCGTCGAGGAGCCGCTCGGCGGACTGCCACGTGCGGTACACCCGCGGGGCGAGGATCGCGTGCGGCGTGGTCGTGAACACCGCCGCATGGCCGTCGACCGCGTCGCCGAGTTCGGCCAGGGTGAGCGCGTCGGGGTTGAGGCGCGTTCGCCGCCGGTAGGTGTCCGCCGCGATCAGCCCGGCCGCGGAGAACTCGAAGACCTGCCTGCGGTCCGTCCCGGCCTCCCCGTCGCCGTCTGGCGCCGCCTCGAGCCGTGCCTGCCACGCGACGAGCTCCCCGCCGGTCTGCCAGTAGTCGTCAAGTGCCGCGCACAGGTCGGCCGACGGTAGGTCCCCGTTCTCGGCCTTGGAAATCCGGGTCCGGTGGAACCCGATCCGCCGGCTCAGGGTGTCCTGGCTCATCCGGCCGCGGCGCGTCCGGATCCGCCGGCCCAGCGCCGCCGCGCCGGTCTCGTCCTCGTCCACCCGTCGCCGTTCCTCCCCGTTCACCTGACGCCGGACCCGCGGCACAGCGGCGCACAGCACGGCACGACACGGCACGAATCGCGCGCACGTCTGGCAGTCACCCGGTCACGTTCACAGACTGCCACTTGTCGGCAAGGAACCCGGATCATCCCGCGCCGGCGGGTCGCCGACCCCCCCACCCCGCAGGAGCGACCATGGCCAGCCCCCCGGACCAGCTCACCTGGCACCGGCCCGCCGTCGCCCCCGACGTCGCGTTCGCCCGCGACGACGAGACCGTCGCCATCAGCTACACCGCCGGCCCCGCCCCGGACCTCCGGATCCCCGGGGCGGTCTGGTTCGCCCTGCGGGCGGAGATCTGTGCCGGCGACCGGGGGGCGTTCCGCCGGCTGACCGCCGCCTGGACCCCCTGGACCCCCGCCGCCGGCGGCCTCGCCGCCGAGTGGGACGGGCACGTCCACCTTCGCTACGGCTACCTCGGCAGTCACCACATCAAGATCCCGGCCCCCGTCTGGCGTCAGATCTGCGCCGCCGTCCGCACCGGCGCGATCAACCACCTCACCGACTGACGTCTATCTCTCCTGGTGGAAGCCGTCCACGTCCGCGGTCCGGGAGTGGCTACGCTCGCGATCCCGGCTGCGCAAACCGCATACGACGGATGGCTGGCTTTCGAGTGGGCGCGTACCGAGGCCTGGGTCAGCGCCTTCCACCTCGCCGAGGAGCGCAAACGGCTCGGGTTGACCCAGCGCCAGGTGGCCGAGCTGATGGGCGTCTCCCCGGGGCGGATGAGCCAGATCGAGAACGGCGACCTTGAGGTCGACGAGGTAGCGACGCTGAGCCGGTACGCCCGAGCGTTGGACGCCCGGCTGCGGATCGTCTTCGGCTACGGCAACGATCTCCGCCAGATCGCCTAACTCGCCGGGCACGTCGAAGCGACCGTTGCCCGGCACCTCGCCTGCCTGGCCGATCATGTGGGAGCTGGGACTGGCGAAGGAGACCGTCCGCACGTACCACCGGGCCGCCAGCGTCGAGGACGTCCTGGCCAAGGCCCGCGACAGGCACGGTTCGCTGCTCACACGGTGGGAGCCCTGCCTCAACGATCGGCTCGACACCTGGATCACCGCCGTCGACACCGACAACCTGCCCGAGCTGCACCACCAGGCATCGCGGTGACCAGCGAAGCCGATCGAAGATCAGCGAGCAGGCGAGGGCAGCCCGTGGGCGCGGCAGGGATCGAACCTGCGACCACTCGCTTGTAAGGCGAGCGCTCTCCCGCTGAGCTACGCGCCCGGGAGACGTGAGAACGAAGCTCACTAAGACTACGCATACGGCGACGGCCCGTGGAATGATCGGGCGCCCGATCGTCGATGTTGACCGTCGGAGAGGGCGCCGCGACCGACCGAGGGCCGTCGACAGCGGGAGCCGGCCCCACGACTACCCAGGTACGCGGGCCGGCTCCCGTAGGTCGATCCTAGAGGGCGGCGAGGGCCTTGAGGTACTCGGCCTGGTCCCGCGCGTCGGGGATGTTGTTGACGACCTTCCAGCGCACGACGCCCTCCTTGTCGATCACGAAGGTGCCGCGCACGGAGATGCCCCGCTCCTCGTTGAAGATGCCGTAGGCCTTCGCGACCTCGCCGTGCGGCCAGAAGTCGGCGAGCAGCGGGAACTCGTAGCCCTGCTGCTCGGCCCAGACCTTGTGGGCGAACGGCGAGTCGACGGAGACGGCGAGCACCTGGACGTTGTCGTTCTGGAACGAGCCGAGGTCGTCCCGGACCGAGCACAGCTCGCCCTGGCAGACGCCGGTGAAGGTCAGCGGGTAGAACAGCAGGACGACGTTCCGCTTGCCGCGGAACTCCGACAGGGTGATGGTCTCGTTGTTCTGGTCCTTGAGCGAGAAGTCCGGGGCGACGGAGCCGACCTCGACGGTCACGGGCGCTTCCTCTCCACGACGATGGGGCTGATCACAATGACGCTGATCACAATGACGGAGCACCGATCGGGACGGTGCACGGGCCGATCCGGAGGATCGCCGGGCGTCGAATGATCGCGACAGTGGGCGGGAACCGGAGCGGACCCGGCGACGGCACCCACCGGTCCGGGCGCCCCCGCCGATCGGTCCGCCGTCCCTGAGCCAGCATGCCAGTTCCGGCCCCGAAGAAACCGGCCGACCACCCGCGGATTGGCCCACACGGTCGCCCGGAAGCCGCCCGCCCGTCCCACCGGCCGCCCGGTCGTGGGCCGCGACCTGCAAGGAAGGTCGATGGTCGACCCGGCCGGGCCGGGAATCCCCCCCGGCCCGGCCGCTGTGGTCACCTGTACCGACCCGTCGCTCGACTGCTGCCGAGACGAAGGATCATCCAGATCCGATCCCGACGGAAGGTATCTTTTACGCTCCCGGAGCACTGATGCGGCGAGTGTTCGAGTTTCCTACGCCAGACTGGCCTAGTCTGGCCGATCGACACGGGAGCCATCGACCAGACATGCGCGTAACACGGTGCGTGCTCCGCGTGCGCCACAGGCATGGACACCGATGAGGGCAGGACCACCTTGACCAATCAGAGTGCGACCCCGCACGGTTACCCCGAACCGCACGGTTACCCCGCATCGCACGGTTACCCCGCATCGCAGGGCCACCCCGCGCAGGAACCCCACCCGATCGACGGGCCGGGCACCTCGACCGGCGGCTTCCCGATCTACGCCTTCCGCGAATCGCTGCCGGGCCCCGAGCCCGAACAAGGCTACCCCGCGACCCCCGACTACGGCTCGCCCGGCCCGGGCGGGCCGCCCGGCATGCCCGACTCCTTCGGCGGGGCGGGGGTGCTCGGCAAGCACCGCAACCCCTTCGCCGTCTGGCTGGGCCTGCCCCTGATCACCCTTGGGGTCTACTACTTTGTGTGGGTTTACAAGACGAACCGGGAGCTGGGCGAGTACGACCGGCGTATTCAGGTCAACCCGGCCCTGTCCCTGCTGGCGTTCCTCATCGGCTGGCTGGTCCTAGTGCCGCCCTTCGTCGCCGCCTGGCGGCTGGCCACCCGCACGCGCACGGCCCAGCACGCCGCCGGGGTGCCGGAGACGAACCCGGTGCTCGCGTTCGTACTGTTCCTGATCGGCTTCGGGCCACTGTTTCTCCAGATCGAGCTCAACCGGCTCTGGGACCGCTACCCCGGCGCCGTCGAGGGCCAGCAGGTGCCGCTGTACCGATGAGCCCGCTGTACCGATGAGCCCGCTGTACCGATGAGCCCGCGCATGGGGCGACGGCGGCCCCGCACGGGCCGGTCGGGTTCCCGCCACGGGCCGGTGGGGGCCGCGCGCGGGTCGGTTGAGGTCCCGACCCGACCCGGACGCGGGCATGACTCGACAGCGCCCCGGCTCGCGTGCCGCCGGACGCCCTCGCGCCGGCCTCAGCGGTGCCGCACGCGCTGCGACTTCGGCGCGGCCAACCGCTGGCCGGACCACTCCTGCGCGACGCTCAGCGTGCTGGTCTGGACCAGACCCGCGGTGGGCACCGCGTCCAGCACATCGCTCGGCGCGACATGACCATCCCGTCCGGCCTTGGGCGTGAGCAACCAGATCACACCCTCGTCGGACAGCTGCCGGCGCGCGTCGATGAGCGCGTTGGCCAGATCCCCGTCGTCCTCCCGCCACCACAGCAGGACGATGTCGACGACGTCGTCGGAGTCCTCGGGGACTAGCTCGGTACCGCTGGCGCTGGTCACCGCGTCCAGCAGATCCTGGGCAATGTCATCGTCCTCGTTGAGCGACTGCACCTGGGTCCCGGCGGAGACTCCCAGCCGCTCCGCCCGGCGTTGACCCTCGGCGTTCGCCGCGGTCGGACTCACCTGCGCTACCTCCTGCTCGTGTGTTGACGCTCCGCGAGTGCCGCGGAGACGTCCCGTTCCGGCTGGACGCACCGGCGCGATGGGGTCCATCACCCAGTGCGTCTCGACCTAGTCCACCGGACGTCCCGGTGGCTGCGCAAGTGCCACGCCGTCGGTTGTGGACCGATGACGGCGTGGTCGACGTGCGGCGACTCTCCGCCGGTACCCACAACCGGCCTCGATCATCCCGCCGCCGGACGCCCGATCAGCCCGCCAGGAACGACAGCCGGACCGTTCGATCGGGATTGTCCACGTTGAGATCGACCAGGGCGATCGACTGCCAGGTGCCGAGCGCGAGCCGCCCGTCGAGCACCGGGACGGTGAGCGTCGGCGGGATGAACGCCGGCATGACGTGGGAACGGCCGTGGCCGGGCGAGCCGTGCGCGTGGCGCCATCGATCGTCGGCGGGCAGCAGATCGGTGAGCGCCGCGAGCAGGTCGGGGTCGCTGCCGGAGCCCAGCTCGAGGATGGCCAGCCCGGCGGTGGCATGCGGCACGAACACCGACAGCAGGCCATCACCGGAATCAGTGACGAATCGCACCGCATCGGGGGTGAGGTCGACCACACGCTCCTGGCGGCCGGTGTGCACGGACAGCGTCGTGGTCTTCATCCGGGTGTCCATCAGGCTGATTGTCTACCAGGCGGGGGCCCTTCACCGCCGACACCGCCGACGACATGTCAACAACGCCACGCGTGTCGCCCGATTCTCTACTCGAAAGTAACCAAGGCATGCGTGACGAGGTCGCCCGGACGGAGCACGATGGGACCAAGGCGCGTTCGCTCACCGGGTCCCGCCCTCGGCCGATGGGAGTCGGCCGACCACCCGCAGCGGCACGCCGCCAGGAGAAGGTGACGAGCGGCCAGGACGCGGCGATGCATCGATCATGCGGGTTCCCGCATCCGGCGTGCACGTGAAGTGACACATGGGCCGGCGGACGCACGAGGAGGATCTTCTCGGGCGGCACCGACGGCCCCGGAAGCTTGAGGAGCAGGAGAAGGCGTGGCGCAGGACACAACCCGGAAGTTCTCGGTCATCACCGACGGGCTGCCGAGTCAGCTGCCGGACATCGACCCCTCGGAAACCAACGAGTGGCTGGAGTCACTCGACGCGGTCATCGAGGAGTCCGGCCGCGGCCGGGCCCGCTTCCTCATGCTGAAGCTCCTCGAACGAGCCCGTGAGAAGGCGGTCGGGGTTCCCGGCCTGACCAGCACGGACTACATCAACACGATTCCGCCGGAGCGCGAGCCCTGGTTCCCCGGGGACGAACACGTCGAACGCCGCATCCGGGCGTATATCCGGTGGAACGCGGCCATTATGGTCAGCCGCGCGAACCGGCCCGAGTTCAACGTCGGCGGCCACATCGCCACGTACGCGTCGAGCGCGAGCCTGTACGAGGTCGGATTCAACCATTTCTTCCGCGGCAAGGACCATCTGAGCTCCTCACCGGGAAGCGACTCGGGTGACCAGATCTTCATCCAGGGGCACGCGTCGCCGGGCATCTACGCCCGCGCGTTCCTGGAGGGCCGGCTGACGGAGTCCCAGCTCGACGCCTTCCGCCGGGAGGGCGAGTCGGGCGGGCTGTCGTCCTACCCGCACCCGCGGCTCATGCCCGACTTCTGGGAGTTCCCCACCGTGTCGATGGGCCTCGGCCCGATCGACGCCATTTATCAGGCGCGGTTCAACCGTTACCTGCTCAACCGCCAGATCAAGGACACCTCGAACAGCCGGGTGTGGGCGTTCCTCGGTGACGGCGAGATGGACGAGCCGGAGTCGATCGGGGCGCTCGGCGTCGCCGCCCGCGAGGAGCTCGACAACCTGATCTTCGTGGTGAACTGCAACCTGCAGCGCCTCGACGGCCCGGTCCGCGGCAATGGCAAGATCATGCAGGAGCTGGAGTCGCTGTTCCGCGGCGCCGGCTGGAACGTGGTCAAGGTCGTCTGGGGTCGCGACTGGGACCCGCTGCTGGCCAAGGACACCGACGGCGTCCTCGTCCACCGGATGAACACCACCCCGGACGGGCAGTTCCAGACCTACACGACGTCGTCCGGCGAGTACATCCGCGAGCACTTCTTCGGCGCGGACGCCCGGCTGCGCCGGATGGTCGCCGACCTCGCCGACGACGACCTGCGCAAGCTCTCCCGCGGCGGGCACGACTACCGCAAGCTCTACGCGGCCTACAAGGCGGCCACCGAGCACACCGGTCAGCCCACGGTCATCCTCGCCCACACCATCAAGGGCTGGACGCTGGGCAAGGACTTCGAGGCCCGCAACGCCACCCACCAGATGAAGAAGCTGACCAAGGCGGAACTCAAGGAGTTCCGTGACCGGCTGTACCTGGAGATCCCGGACTCGGCGCTGACCGGGGACCTGCCCCCCTACTACCACCCGGGGCCGGACTCCGAGGAGATCCAGTACATGCGGGAGCGCCGGGCCGCGCTCGGCGGGTCGATGCCGCGCCGCGTCGTGCGGGCCAAGCCGCTCCCCCAGCCGCCCGCGAAGATCTTCGACGAGCTGCGCAAGGGTTCGGGCAAGCAGCCCGTCGCCACGACGATGGCGTTCGTCCGGCTGCTCAAGGACCTCATGAAGACCAAGGAGATGGGCGCGCGGTTCGTGCCCGTCATCCCCGACGAGGCCCGCACCTTCGGCATGGACGCGATGTTCCCGACGGCGAAGATCTACTCGCCGCACGGGCAGCGCTACGAGGCCGTCGACCGCGAGCTGCTGCTGTCCTACCAGGAGTCCGAGTCCGGCCAGATGCTGCACGAGGGCATCAGCGAGGCCGGTTCCATGGGTTCGGTGATCGCCGCCGCGACCTCCTACTCCACCCACGCGCAGTACATGATCCCGGTCTACGTCTTCTACTCGATGTTCGGGTTCCAGCGCACCGGTGACCAGATGTGGGCGCTCGGCGACCAGCTTGGCCGCGGCTTCCTGCTCGGCGCCACCGCCGGGCGGACCACGCTCAACGGCGAGGGCCTGCAGCACCAGGACGGCCACTCCCTGCTGCTCGCCTCGACCAACCCGGCCTGCGTCGCCTACGACCCGGCCTTCGCGTTCGAGGTCTCGCACATCGTCCGCGACGCCCTGGACCGGATGTACGGCGAGCGCAACGACAACGTCTTCTACTACCTCACCGTCTACAACGAGCCCGTACCCCAGCCGGCCGAGCCGGCCGGCCTCGACCCGGCGCAGATCATCGCCGGCATGTACCGGTTCCGGCCGGCCGAGGAGCTCGTCGGCGGCCTGCCGAGCGCGGGCGCCGAGGGCGGCTCGGGTCCGCGGGCACAGCTGCTGGCCAGCGGCACGTCCATCCACTGGGCGCTCGCCGCGCAGGAGATCCTCGCCGCCGACTTCGGCGTCGCCGCCGACGTGTGGTCGGTGACCTCGTGGAACGAGTTGCGGCGGGAGGCCCTCGACTGCGAGCGGGCCAACCTGCTCAACCCCGAGGCCGACGACGCCGTGCCGTACGTGAGTCGCATCCTCGACGGCGCCCCCGGCCCCGTGGTGGCGGTCTCCGACTGGATGCGCGCGGTGCCCGACCAGATCTCCCGCTGGGTGCCGCAGGCGTTCACCTCGCTCGGCACCGACGGCTACGGGCGTTCCGACACCCGGCTGGCCCTGCGTCGGCACTTCAAGGTCGACGCCGAGTCGGTCGTCGTCGCCACCCTGGAGTCCCTGGTCCGGGCCGGTGAGATCAAGGCCAGCCTGGTCGAGGACGCGATCCGCCGCTTCGGCCTGCGCGACGACGACGATGCCGTGCGGGGCACCGACGCCGGCTGACCCACGACGCCGGCTGACCCACGACGCCGGCTGACCCACGACGCCGGCTGACCCACGACGGGCCCGGGACGAATGACCTGCCCCAGGTCGTTCGACCCGGGCCCGACGGCCTTCCCGGAGCGGGTCACCACCATCGCCGGACCGGCGCGTGTGGGCCCGCCCGCCACCGAACGCCACACCGGGCGGCCTCGGCTCCCGGCGACCGGCGATCACACCCCTCGCGAGCTGCGCCTTCGGCCGCGGGACCGCGTCGGGGTATCTCCCGATCCCACCCGTCAGGGGGAGACGGCGCGGCGGCTGCCGTCCGTCCGGGCACCCCCGGTCCACCCCGGCGGGGGCGCCACCATCGGACGGACGCGGTGCGCCGCGGTACCCCCGGTCCCACCCCCGCACGGAGGTACCGTCGCCGCGGCCCCGCCCACCCGTGCCGCCGGCCGACCGTGCGGGCCCGCACCGGCGCCCCGGCCGATCCGGGCGGCCCGCACCGGCGCCATCACCGCCGCGGGCATCGGCACGCAGGAGCCGCCGGCGCAGCCGACACCACCCGCCCGTGCCGGCACTCGCAGGGAAAACGCCGCCCGAGCGGGCCCCGGCCGATCCGGGCGGGACCGGCGGGCACCCGCCCGACCGTGGTGTCACGAGCCTCACCTTGGCGGGCTCCGGCGGCACGCGCCGCGACCCACCGGCACCATCGTTACCCTAAGTGACCATGACGGCCGACACCGACGTGCCAAACCGCCCCCGGCAGCCATGCCGATCCGTCCTGCGCCCGTATTGGCACCGTCGTGCCGGCACCGTCATGCCCTGCCTAATGGCACAACGAGTTCCACATCGGGGCCGCAAACACTAGTCTCACGGAGGTGACATCGGGAGATCGGCGACGCGGCGTACAACACCGCGGACCCCACGCAGGCGGCACTCCCCGCGCACGCCGCCCCGCGCAGCTACGGTGTCGGAGAGCGACGAGATGTGGCCTGCCTGGAACGCGGGACCATGAAGTGATCAGGTACGGTCGCCGCATCCGTCGCGCCGCCCACGATCCGGCCGGCGACGGGACGTCCGGCCGGTTCACCCGCACGGATTCGGACGACGGCTGCCCGGCGCAGGCCGCGACGGTCGAGGAGGACGAGGTGAACGGTGTCACGACGACCCCCACACCCACGGTGGCACCATCCGCGCCGTGGCCGGGCAGGCTCGCGGTGACCCCGCGGCGATCCGTGCGCGCCGGGGCTCCCGCCAGAGACGGGCGGGTAGCATGATCCTTCGAGCCCGCCGCATCGAACGGCTGGAAGAGCATCCCAACCTGCGGGGCATCCTCGGCATCCTCGCCCAGCTCGTGCACACCACCGACGCCGAGCTCGGCTCGCTCGCCGCCGCCTGGCGCAACTCCGGCTACCTGGCCGCCGCCCGGGACAAGTCGCTGGCCCCCGACTCGCCGCTGATCGTCGAGGTGCTGGCCGCCTTCGACGCGCTGAGCGCGATCTACGCCGACGACCTCGCCGGCGCCGACTACGTCACCGTCGAGCCGTCGGTGGCGGCCACCGCGCTGCGCGCGATGCGCGACGCCGTCGCCGCCTCCTACGCCCGGCCCATCCTCGGCCGCGCCGAGTACGCCGCGCTCATGCGGCCCTGGCGCACGGTCTACCCGCGGGCGCGGTCGCACGAGCCGGACCTCGGCCCGGCCGCCGCGGACGTCAAGCGGGTCCTCGCCGCGCTACCGGTCCTCGCCGGTCGCTGCCACGACCCGGACAGCCTGGAGGTCTTCGACGGGCTGCTGGTCAGCGCCCTGACCCGGGACGACTCCGCCCACCAGCAGGCCATGGACGCCGCGTTCGCCAGCGCCGTGGTGACCGGCCGGCGCCGGGTGTGGACGCTCGTGCGCCGCAGCGCCGCCGAAGGGTTCTGGCGGCTGTGCCCGGACTGCCGCGGCCAGCGCGCCGCCACCGACTCCAGCGAGGATCACCGGGTCATGGAGCTGTGCGCCGACCTGGCCTGCGCGCTGCTCGTCGAGGACCTCCTCGACGCCGGCCAGTTCACGCAGCTCACCCGCCCGCTGCACACGCTCATCCCGCTCCAGCACCGCGGCGGCTGAGCTCCTCGGCAGCAGCCGCCGGGCGTCGGGCGCCGGGCATCAGCCGTCGCCGGGGCGGCGCGGGCGGTAGACGATCAGCCGGGCGCCGCTCGGGGTGATCACGATCCGCTCCACCCCCTCGGTGACCTCGCCGTCACAGGCGAAGGGCAGGGGCCCGGGCTGGCGGGAGGAGATCAGGACCCGTTCCACCGTGCGCTGCTCGTACACCCGGCTGCGGCCGAGACGGCCGGTGAGGACGGCCCCGACCAGCCGCAGCCGGGCCAGCGGCGCCGACGCGTCAACGACCCGCAGGTCGAGCAGGCTCTCGTCGAGCCGGTTGCGGTAGGTCGGCGCGAAGCCGTCGGGGCGGTACACCCCGTTGCCAACGAAGATCAGCCAGACCCGGCGGCGCTCCGAGTCGATCTCCACGTCGAACGGCGGCTCGTGGCGCAGCACCCAGCACAGCGCAATGATCATCGCGGGCCACTTGCCGATGCGCCGCTCGAACCGTTCGCGCACGGCCACCATGTCGGGGTAGCCGCCCAGACTCGCGGTGTTCACGAAGATCCGGGAGAACCGGTCGAACACCGCGGAGATGCCGTCGGCCCGGCCGAGGTCGACGGCGACCGCCGAACCCTCGAGGATCGCCTGCACCGAGTCGCCGGCGCCGACCAGGCCCAGGTCGGCGGCGAAGTGGTTGAGCGTGCCCGCCGGGAAGACCGCCAGCGGCATGCCGCGGGCCAGCGCCACCTGCGCGGCGGCGTTGATGCTTCCGTCGCCGCCGGCGATGCCCAGCACCCTCGACTTCGCCGCGGCGGTGGTCAGGGCGGTGGCCATGTCGTCGGCCGGCCCGACCTCGACGACCTCCGCCCGCGGCAGGTCGGCGCGGAGCACGGCGAGCAGATCGGTGTGGTTGCCCGGGCCGGAGCGCGCGTTGACGACGACGGTGAGGCCCTCCCCTTCGGGCAGGGCGGGCGCCCAGGCCGACGCCGGGCTCGCCCGGGCCGGTACCCACGGCCGGCGCGGCATCACCTTCGTCGTGAGCAGGCCCGCGCCGATGCCCAGCAGGATCCCCGCGGCCACGTCCCCGGGATAGTGCACCCCGACGTACACCCGGGAGAACGCCACGGTGGCGGCGAGGGCTGCCACCGGTACCGCCGCCCCGGGCGCGTCGAGAGCGACCCCGGTCGCGAAGGCGGCGGCGGACGCGGCGTGCCCGGAGGGGAACGAGAAGGTCGTCAGGTCGCGAGAGAGCCGGCGCAGCGGCGGGATGCCGTGCGTGGGCGGCCGGTCACGGCGGAACACCAGCTTGGCCGGGCCATTGGCCAGGACGCTGGCGGCGCCGAGGCCGAGCAGGCCGCGGGCGGCGGCCGGGCGGCGCCGGCCCTTGGTGGCCCCCAGCGCCCCCGCCACGCCCCACCACAGCAGGCCGTGGTCGGCGGCGTGCGACAGCCGCGGCAGGACCGGGTCGAGCAGCGGGCGCCCGCCGGCAAGCGCGGTGAACAGCGAGCGGTCCGCCCGGGTGAACGCCTGCATGAAGGTACGGCCGAGGGCGATGTCGCGGCGCATGAGCAGGCGGGCCCGGCGCCCGACCGGACTCGTCGCCGGCGGCAGGCCGGCCCCGGACCCGCGGGGCACCTCCGCCAGCCACCGGTCGACCAGGCGAGGCCGCCCACCCCTGGACCCGCTCACCACGCCACCCCGCGGGGCACTTCCCCGCGCTGACTCGACATTCCCCCGCACGGACCCGCCCGCCGATCTCGCCGTCACGCCCGGCACCGTACCCGCCCGCGGGGCCGTCGGATCAATCTGGACGAACCTCACAGGCCCCGGGCCGCGACACGCCGGCCGCGGGCGGCCACCACACGCCCGGCGGGCCGCTCTCGTCGCGGCGCCGGCGAGCCCGGCGAGGCCGGTCAGACCGGGACGGGGGCCTGGCTCGCCCGCCGCGGCGCCGGGGGCCGCGGGGCGCAGGCCACCCGCGGCAGGGCGCGCCGCGGCTCGATCGTACGGCCGGTGGGCAGAATCTCACCGGTGTCGTCGAACAGGATCACCCCGTTGCACAGCAGGCTCCAACCCTGGTCCCAGTGCTGGTTGGTCACCCGCGCGGCGTCTCGGTCGGCACCGTCCGCCGCGGGGCAGGGCGGGGAATGGGGGCAGCCACGCCGCGGCGGGGAAAGCGCGCGGGAGGCCGCGGAAGCGTAGGAAGCGTCTGGGTCGTCGGTCGGCGCAGGGAGCGTCGGCACCTCGTCTGAAACGCGAACAGCTTGCACGGGCACCAGACGTTACGCCTCCCCGTAAGAAGCGTCACACCGAGGCGCGCGTGAAGGCCCGACGTGTCTGGCGCGCCGCGGTGCGGGCCCGGCCGCGGGGCGCGTCCTGACCAGCCCTGACCAGCACAGGAGCCACGCGGCGCACATCTGGAACCAGCCGGACAGACCACGAGGTGTCCGCAGGTGGATACCGGTAACAGGACCCTGCGAGCAGATCGGTAAGTTACGGGACTGCGGCCGAGCGATCCGTGGCACCGACCGCCAGAATGGCTCACGTCGGTCCCGCCGATGCGTCCACCTGCTTGATTGGCGCCGGCAAGCCGGCGAGCGGTCATCCAACTCCCGTCACGGACAGCCACCGGTGGACGGTCGCGGGCACGCCCGGCCATAAAGGGGGTACGGACGATGGAGGGTGCCACGGGCACCGGCGCCGGCACCGTCGGGGGAACTCCCGCCACCGGCGGGACACCCCGTGCGCGGGGGCAGGCGTTCGAGGTCTCGGTCGTGATGCCGTGCCTCAACGAGCAGGACTCGGTCGGCGTGTGCGTGCGCAAGGCCCTTGCCGGGCTCGCCGCCGCGGACGCCGTCGGCGAGGTCGTCGTCGTCGACAACGGCTCGACGGACCGGTCGGCCGAGATCGCCCAGGAGGCGGGCGCCCGGGTCGTGCACGAGACGCGGCGCGGCTACGGCAACGCCTACCTGGCCGGCTTCGCCGCCGCGAAGGGCCGGCTGATCGTGATGGGCGACGCCGACGACTCCTACGACTTCTCCGATCTCTCCGCGCTGCTCGCCCCGCTGCGCGCCGGGCGGGCGGACTACGTGCTCGGCTCCCGCTTCGCCGGGAAGATCCTGCCCGGTGCCATGCCCTGGCTGCACCGCTACGTCGGCAACCCGGTGCTCACCGGCATCCTCAACCGCCTGTTCGACGTGCGCTCCTCCGACGCCCACTCGGGGATGCGCGCGTTCAGTCGCGAGGCCTACCTGCGGATGCGGCTGCGCTGCGAGGGGATGGAGCTGGCCAGCGAGCTGGTCATCGCCGCCGGGCGCGCCGGGCTGCGCATCGAGGAGGTACCGATCACCTACCACCCGCGGGTGGGTGACTCCAAGCTGCACTCGCTGCGCGACGGCTGGCGCCATCTGCGGTTCATGCTGCTGCTCGCGCCGCGGTACCTGTTCGTCCTGCCGGGCCTGGTGCTGCTGGCGCTCGGGCTCGTCGGCCAGGCGGTCCTGCTGCCCGGCTCGCTGGACCTCGGCTTCCACCGGCTGGACCTGCACTTCTCGATCCTGTTCGCGCTGCTGGCGCTGCTCGGCTGGCAGCTGGTGCTGCTTGGCGTCTGCGCGGACGTCCACAACCACGCGGTCGGCTGGCAGGAACGCCGCCGCTGGCCGCTGCCGTTGGTCCACCGGGTGTTCACCCTCGAACGCGGCCTGGCGCTCGGGACCGGGCTGTTCACGGTCGGATTCGTGGTCGACGTGGTGGTGCTCGTGCGGTGGCTCGCGAACGATCTCGGGCCGCTGAACGAGATGCGGCCGGCGCTGCTCGCGATGACGCTGATGGTGCTCGGCGCGCAGACCGCCTTCGGCTCGTTCTTCCTGCGGCTGCTGACCGCGGGGCCCAGCGGCGGGCATCGGCGCGCCACCGCCCGCTCGGCGATGCGGGCGCCCGGCGATCCGCCCGGCGGCGCTCCGCTGGTCGGCATGCACTACGAGACGCAGGAGCACCCGGCCGAGGCCGTCGGGTTCTGAGAACGGCGGACATCGACGATGGTCGTCCTGGGCAGGCACGTGTTCCCGCCGCCCCCTGATCGAGACGGCGGCTCCCCGCCCGCGGCTACGGCTACGGGCCCCGACGACCCCGTCTACCCCGTCGAGCCGGATCGCCCGGACGACCCCGTCTACCCCGTCGAGCCGGACCGGCTCGACGAGCCCGGCCATCGCGGCGACGAGGACGGCCGGGACGATCCGCACGGTTCCGGCGACGCGGGCCGCGCGGCGGGTGAACCGACGTCGCCCGACGCTCCGGTCATCCTCGGCGACGGTGCCGGGGACCAGCCGCCGCCGCGCCGCGGCCGCCGGCCGGTCCGGCACCTGCCGTTCGCGGTCCTGCTCGCCGCGGGCGTGGCGCTGCGGGCGGTCACCGCCTACGCCTACCGGCCGGCGTTCGAGTTCTACGGCGACTCCTACGCCTATCTACGCCTGTCGACGCTGAAGGCCCCCGACCGGATGCGCCCGGCGGGCTACCCGACGTTCCTGCGGCTGCTGTCGTTCACCGACGACCTCTGGTGGATCACCGTCGTCCAGCACGTGGCGGGCCTGGCGCTGGGCGTGGCCATCTACGTGCTGTTGGTGCACCGGCGGGTCGCGGCGCCGATCGCGGCGCTCGCCGCAGCGCCTGTTCTGCTCGACGCGTACGAGCTGGTCATCGAGCACTACGTGATGGCCGAGACGCTGTTCGCGGTGCTACTGGTCGCCGCGATCATCGCCCTGACCTGGTCGCCCCGCCCGTCGGTAGGGGCCTGCGGGCTCGCCGGGCTGCTGCTCGCCGGCGCCGGCCTGGTCCGCACGATCGGCGTGGCCATCGCCGTGCTGGTCGTCGGTTACCTGCTGCTTCGCCGGGTCGGGTGGCTTCGCTTCGCGACCTTCGCCGTCACCCTGGCCGTGCCGCTCGCCGCCTACGCGAACTGGTTCCACGGAACCCACGGGAAGTACGCGCTCACCGGCGGCGACGCGGTGTGGATGTACGGCCGGGTGGCGCCGATCGCCGACTGCGACCGGCTGCACCTGAGTCGGCCGCAGCTCGTGCTGTGCTCCCCGCATCCCGTCGACGAGCGGCCGGACCCCAGCTACTACGTGTGGAACGCCAACAGCCCGCACTGGCGGCTGCCTGTGCCCGCCGACGCACGGGACGCACGGGACGCACGGGACGCGCTGCTGCGCGACTTCACCCACCAGGTCATCCGCCACCAGTTCGGCGACTACGTCCGCATGGTCGGCGGGGAGCTCGTCCACTACTTCCGCCCGGGCCGGCCGATCGGGCACCGGGACTGGCCCGACGCCACCTGGCGCTTCCCCACCGGGGACGAGCCCCGCTACCTGCACAACGGCGAACCGCTGCTGGGCCTGCATGGCGACACGCCGAAGCGCGAGGTGCACGAGTCGGCCGCCGGCTTCCTGCGCGGGTACCAGCGGTACGGCTTCACCCCCGGTCCGGTGCTGGCCGCGCTGCTGCTGCTCGCCGTCGTCGCGATCGCGATGCCGGCCCGGCGCCGCGCCCCGCGGCTGGGCCTGCGCGGTGCCTGGGCCCGGCGACGCTGGCACGACCAGACGGTCGAGCACCGGCGGCTGCGCGCCGACACGGCCCTGCTCGCGGCGGCCGGCGCCATGATCCTCGTGGTGCCGGCGGCGACGGTCTGCTTCGACTACCGCTATCTGCTGCCCGTGCTCGTGCTGCTCCCGCCCGCCGCGGCGCTGGCGACCCGTCGGCTCGTCCTGGTGGGCCGTTCCCGCCGGGCGCCGGACGAGATCACCCGCGCCTCGCTGTGGGCTCCCGCCGTGCCGGAACCCGCGCTGACCGGGCCTTCCCTGACCAAGTCTGCGCTGACCGGGCCGTCGGGATCACGCCGCGCCGCCCAGGACCGCTCTGCCCCGGCTGGACCGGCAACCCGACCCACCGGCCCCGGCGATGCGACGACGGGCACCACGGTCCGGCGCCGGCACCGGCGCTGACCGGTTCAGCGGGTCCAGTCGAGGCCGAGGCGGGGGGCCTCCATGGCCGGGCAGGTGTCCATCACGACGTCCAGGCCGGCTTCACCGGCGCGGACTGCGGCCGCGTCGTCGCGGACGCCGAGCTGGAGCCAGACGCCCTTCGCGCCGATCTTCACGGCCTCGTCGACCACCGGCCCGGCAAGCTCCGAACGGACGAACAGGTCGACGACGTCGACGGCGAACGGGATCTCGCTCAGCGTCGCGTACCCCTGCTCCCCCGCGACCACCGGCGCCGAGGGGTGGACCGGCACCACCCTCTTGCCGTTTCGGCGCAGGTAGTCCGCGATGCCGAACGCGGTCCGCCGGGTGTCGTTGGACAGCCCGACGACCGCCCACACCTCGGTGTCGGCGAGCAGATGACGGATCGTGTCGTCGTCTCCGTAGCGCATGCCTGTGAACAACAGTGGCGACGGCTCGTGTCATCCAGTCGGGTGGAGGCGAGGGGATGGCCCCCGGGTATCGTCGGCCTCCGGCACCGTCGACCAGACCGGGGGGCGTCCGATGAGTGAGGTCGCGGCGGTCGTCTTCGACCTCGACGGCGTCCTGATCGACTCCGAGCAGGTGTGGGACGACGTCCGGCGCGCCTACGTGGCCGAGCGGGGCGGGCGCTGGGAGGCGGACAGCACCAGCCGGATGATGGGGATGAGCACCGCCGAATGGTCCGGCTACCTGGCCGAGCTCGGGGTGCCCGGGTCGCCGGAGGACATCGCCGGGGAGGTCCTGCGGCGCGTCGCCGACCGCTACGGCTCGGCTCCGCCGCTGCTGCCCGGCGCCGTCGACGCCGTGCGCGCGCTCGCCGCGCTGCACCCGCTGGGCCTGGCGAGCTCCTCCGCCCGGATGCTCATCGAGCTCGTCCTCGCGCACACGGGCCTGGCCGGGCTGTTCGGCGCCGTCGTCTCCTCGGAGGAGGTCGCGCGCGGCAAGCCGGCGCCGGACGTGTACCTGGAGGCCGCCCGGCGGCTCGGCGTGCCGGCCGGCGACTGCGTGGCGGTGGAGGACTCCACGAACGGGCTGCGCGCCGCCGCAGCCGCCGGGATGGCGGTCATCGCCGTGCCGAACCCGCATTTCCCACCCGACGAGGACGCCCTGCGCCTGGCCTCGGCCCGGGTGGCCACCACCGCGGAGCTCACCCCCGCCGTCGTCCAGGCCGCCGCTGACGAGCGGCGAGCGCGTACCGCCGGCTGAGACCGGGGGCGGTGGCGCGAAGCGGAGGGGTGGCGCGAAGCGGGGGCCGCGGGACGGGCGGACGCATAGGATCACCATGTGGACAACGCGGAAGTCGTCTCCTCCCGCGCGGGACGGCCCCGGCCGCGCTCGGCCGGCAGGACGGGTGGTCGGCGGTGAGCGACAAGCACGAGGTCACCCTCTCCGCCTCGGCCGAACGGGACCTGGCCAAGCTCGCCGAGCTCACCCGCGGCGAGGTCCGCCGGTTCCTCGACGGCAAGCTACGCGACGATCCACGCAAGGCCGGCACCCCGATTCCCGGCGAGCAGGTCGGCATGCACGAGGCCAGCGGCCGGACCTGGCGCATCCTCTACCGGATCGACGCGAACACCCGGACGGTGCGGGTCATGGTCGTCGCGCCGCGCGGTTCCCGCACCCGGATCGTGCCCACCATCGGCAACGCCAGCCCCGCCACCGGCTGGCGCCGCATCTGACCTGCGTCACTGCCGCCAGCCACCGCCGGCACGGGGGCAAGGCCGGCGGGTCGGGGGGAAGCGAGATCGTTGATGCGGTGGTGTGAGCGATCGCGCTGCTCGGCTCAGCGCTCCGCAAGGCCCGTCGCGTCTCGTACCACGCGGGCGTAACGACTGGTCATCATGTCCTGCGCTCTTCGGCCCGCAGGGCCGGCCAGCAGTGGCAGGAGTCCGTCGGGGCGGCTGAAGGCTGTGATGCCCAGCCAGACGGCATTGCCGGCGTCGCGCTCGACAACGAAGGCCTCCTCGCCGACCTCTGGATGATCAGGCAGAGTCCCGTAGGCGAAACCGCGGCGGTCGTCCTCGTCGAGCGCCCACACGACCCGGCAGGCAGCCAGTACGCCGACCCGTCCCCAGCCCGCGCACATCACCACGGTCGCCCCGACGTCCGCCCCGGAAGCAGTCGCCGCCAGCCTGAGGCCGGCGTGCCGATGCATCCGCCAGCTCATGATCAACGCAGCGGCGGCATCGAGCACGGGCCGTCCGTGGCCCAGCAACCTGCGACACCGCAGATGCCGATAGCCGGCAGGCAGGCTGCCGGCCGTCGCCCCACGCTCAGGGTAGGTCAGCTCCGCCTCCCGGTAGCGGGCCAACTCGCGCTCCAACCGTCCCGCGACGATCAGACGCATCCTCACAGGATCGCCGACCCGGGGACGGATCCGGAAAGGAGGAGGTCGCTCAGCAGAGCGAGGCCGCCAGAGGAGGTCAGGAGACGTTGACGCCGAAGTCCAGGGCGATTCCGCGCAGCCCGGAGGCGTAGCCCTGGCCGACGGCGCGGAACTTCCACTCGCCGCCGTAGCGGTACAGCTCACCGAAGATCATCGCGGTCTCGGTGGAGGCATCCTCGGTGAGGTCGTAGCGGGCCACCTCGGCACCGGTCGTGGCGTCGGTGACCCGGATGAAGGCGTCGCGGATCTGGCCGAAGGTCTGCCGGCGGGTGTCCGCATCGTAGATCGACACCGCGAAGACGACCTTTGCCGCCTGCGGGGTCAGCGTCCGCAGGTCGACGTTGATCTGCTCGTCGTCGCCGCCACCGCCGCCGACGAGGTTGTCGCCGAGGTGCTTGACCCCGCCGTCGGGGCTGACCAGGTTGTTGAAGAAGACGAAGTAGCCGTCGGAGAGCACCCGGCCGGCCTCGCTGACGACGATCGCGCTGGCGTCGAGGTCGTAGTCGGCACCGCTGGTCTGCCGCACCTTCCAGCCCAGCCCTATGGTCACAGCCGTGAGGTTGGGAGCGACCTTGCTCAGCGAGACATTCCCGCCCTTGGACAGCGACACGGACGTCATGTCCCACACCTTATTACCACCAGGGAACGACCCGAATGGGTGCGGCCCGACATCCCCGCCTCCGCCGGAGTCGAGCGGTGGCAGCCACGGCCGAGGACGGCCGGCGGACGGCCGCGGCGGCCTACGCGTCGGCGAGCCGCCAGCGGGCGGGTGCGCCGTCGTCGACGCGGGCGGCGCCGGTCGCCACCAGGGCGGCGAGGCACCCGAAGGTGTCGGTGACGGCGTTCTGCAGCGCCACGCCGCGCAGGTTGCGAAACGGGCGGTGCCAGGTCACGTGGTCGGCGATTTCCCAGACGGTGCTCGCACCAGCGCGCAGGCCCACGAGCACCTCGGCAAGCCGGCCCCGGTGCACCGCGTCGATCTCGGCGAGGCGGTGTTCCAGGCCGGTGAACCGGTGCTCGTGCGCCGGCAGGACCTCCGCGGCGTCCAGCCCGCGCAGCCGGGCGAGCGCGCGCAGGTGGTCACCGAGCGGGTCGGGATGGGACTCGTCGGGTTCGGGGGTGCCGACCACCGTCGACGGCAGCACGTGGTCGCCGGACAGCAGCAGCCGGTTGGCCGGCTCCCAGAAGCACAGGTGTCCCGGCGAATGGCCGGGAGTCCACAGCGCGCGCAGCTCCCACCCGGGGATGTCCGGTCGCCCACCGTCCTCGATCAGGACATCCGGGCGCGGAATCCGGCGTACGGCCGCCTGGGTGCCCTTGACCAGATGCTCGGTCATCTCGGCCGGGGCGCCGGCGCGGGCCATCAGCCCCGGGATCCGCGTGGCGAAGCCGTTCTCGAACTGGCTCAGGATCGCGTTGTCCAGCGGGTGCAGCGACACCCAGGCGCCGGACGCCTCCCGGATCCGGCCCGCCATCCCGAAGTGATCGAGATGGGCGTGGGTGACGACGACCCCCTGAACCTCAGCGACCGAGGTCCCGACCGTGTCCAACCCGGCCTCCAAGGCCGCGAAGGCGTCGTCGGAGTCCCAGCCGGCGTCGATCAGGTAGGGGCCGTCGGCGGTCTCGAACACGTAGACGGACACGTGGGCCGGCTTCGCCCAGGGCAGCGGGAGCGGGATGCTCCACAGCCCCGGCCGTACCTGCTCCACCGGCGGCAGCGGGCGGCGCCAGCGCACGGGCCGGGTGCCGGCGTCGCGCTGCACGGGTGCGGAGGGACGCCGTCCGACGTCGGGCGTGGTCATGCGTCGGGCGTGGTCATGCGTCGGGCGTGGTCATGGTCGTCGTTCCTCCAAGGGTCAGGTGGTCGACGGCGGGTTCGGGGGGCCGGCGAGTGCGGGGACTGTGCCGGGCGTACCTGGGGTGTCCGGCGCGCCTGGGATGTCCGGCGCGCCTGGGATGTCCGGCGCGCCTGGGATGTCCGGCGCGCCTGGGGTGTCGGGGGCCGAGGCGCCGAACGCGCCGAACAGGCGGGCGGCCTGGTCCGGACGGGGCACGACGAAGATGCCGACGCCCTCGACCAGGGGCCGGTCGGGTTCGGACTCCAGCGCGATCGTGCCGGCCGCGGTGATCTTCCGGTCGGCGACCTCGACGACCCGGCCGACGACGAGCAGCGGCGCCAGCAGCGGGATCGGCCCGCGGTAGCGGGTGGACAGGGAGACCGTCAGGCCGGACCGGCCACTCGCGCTGACGACGTCGCCCAGGACCTGGTCGAGCATCATGGCGCTCACCCCGCCGTGCAGGTAGCCGCGCGGCCCCTGGTAAGGCAGGCCGAGGGTGGCACGGCCGGTGAGGACCCCGTCTACCAATGTGGTCTCGAGCCAGGGCGCGATCGGGTTGGCCCGCCCGATGACCGGGTTGTAGAGCCACAGCTTCGCGGCCGGGTCGTCCAGCGGCGCGGGTGCACCGACGTCGCGCTGTTCGGCGGTCAGCGCGGGCAGACACTCGGCGATCCGGGCGGCGACGTCGAGCAGGGTCGCGGTCGGCGCCAGCGTCCGCACGGAGGCGTCGGTCAACGCGCGCAGGGCCGCGCCGAGCTGGGCGGCCGCGTCTCGCTGGGCCGCCAGGCCGTCCGCGGGCGGTGCCGGCTCCTCCCGGGCCGGCCGCGCCTGCGCAGCGACCTGGCGCGGCAACCCAAGCTCCTCCAGAGCAGCGTCCACGGCGTCGTCCACCCGTTTCCTCGGCGCCTGGCGGCGCGTCGTCTCGTCGGTCACCCCACGCCCGGGACGGCCGTACGGCGCCGCCGCCAATGCCCCGCCCACCCCACCCGCCGCGCCGCGGTTGGAGGAAAGGGAGAACGGGCACCACCTGGTGCCCGGCGGGCCTGCGCCACCCCTCGTCGGGTGTACGCGCACCCCCGGTCGATCCCGTCCGCGCCGAACGTTCATCGTGGTGACGCCTCAGCCACGCGGTGGAACCGAGTTGAGAATACCCCACCGGCCTGTTGACGGTCGCTCGACAGCCCACCCGGATCACGTGGGGTACGCCGCTCCGGCCTGGGTCCACAGGCCCTCGACCGCCACCGCCAGGGCACCGAGAACCCAGGAAAGTCCTGCACTACCGGCACGTTGCTCCCTCATGACGCCGGCCGGCCAAGCCCGCGCCCCGACGGGGGCGCGCTTCGTGAGCGAGATCACCCTGGATCTTCCGTACCCGGCCGATCGTGCGCCCCCGACGTCACACCGGTCAACAGAGTGCACTGAAATGGCGCCACACCGGAATCCGGTCGACGGTTGGCCACCGCAGCTTGCCGCCCCGCTCCCCCCGTCGTGCCACCATCCGGGGGCCGCGGCCGGGTGGTGGGCGGCCCGATCCCCGCCAACCACTATGGTCGGACCGATGATCCAGCCCGCGTCGACCACCGGTCCGGACCGGCTGCCCACCGCGGTCGGCCTCGTCGGCGACGTCGGGATGATCCGCCGGCTCAAGGCGCTCGCGCTGACGCAGCCGCTGCACGATCTCGACGTGCGCAAGGCCCGTCTGGACGGCGCGGACTTCTCCGTCTACGCGATGGCCGAACTCGGCCTGCATGCGATCGACCAGGTCACCGTGGCGATGGACTTCGACCGCGGCGCGGACCACGACCAGGTCTGCCGCCGCCTGGTCCCGCTCGCCGCCGCCCAGGCGCCCGACCGCCCGGCCGCCGAGCACGAACGGGTGGCGTCCTGGGTGCTGCACAACCTCATCAACGTCGGCAACGTCAACCGGGGCTTCGAGGCGGGTTACGGCACCCTGCACGCCGACGGCCGCTACGAACGGCGCCGCTTCGACTTCAAGCTGCTCGTCGAGTTCGCCGACCCGCACGGGGAGATCTACCTGCGGGCCACCGACGAGGCGGTGACCGTGCTGGTCGGAGCGTTGGACACCGACATCACCTCGGCGCAGGTCGCCGCCGAGGTCGCCCTCGACACGCTCATCCGCCGCGGCCGGCTCGCCGACGCCCGCAGCGCCGCGGAGGCGGCCCGCTACCGCACCGTGCAGTACGCCGAGCAGCTGCGCCGCCACCTCGACGCGACGCGGCGCAACGTCCTGGCCGTCGACTGGCTGCACGCGATGCCCGCCCTCGTCGACGAGGCCCTGCACCACGTCGAGCAGCGCTACCGGTACGAGAACGCGATCCTCACCCACATCCGCCGCTACCGCGACTCCGCCGACGACGCCGACCACAAACGCCAGGCCGCCGACCTGGTCGCGATCGTCGGGGACTGCATCCGCCGGCACACCCAGCTCCAGGCCCGGCTGCTGGAGGCGGGCGCCGTGTTCCGTGCCGAGCAGGACCGCCAGCAGTTCGCCGTCACGCCGGCGCGCGGTGGCGTCGATCTGCATGCCCAGCTGCTGGTGCCGACGCTGGCGCTGGCCGCCGGGGACGCACAGCGCCCGGCGGCGGCGTTCTTCCCCGGTGCGGTCGGCGTGCGCACGCCCCGCGCCCCCCGGGTACTCGACCTGGTCGACCTGCTGCTGCGCCCGCCGGTGGAACGTGACACGCTCGGCGCCGAGGTGGTCGAGGCCGAGCTGGTGACACTGGCGGAGCCGGCGCGGTTCGACGACGAGACCTGGGCCCGCGCGCTCGGACTGCTCGACCTCGACCCGGCCGCACCGCGCCGGCTGTCGGCCCTGCTCGCCGACGCCCGCCGCCGGGGCGACCGGGACGTCGCCGAACTCGTCGCGCTGCTGGCCCTGCACGCGGTGAACCCGCGCGTCGACGCATCCCGGCAGGCGGGCGAGACCACCCTCACGGTCGCCGTCGACGACGGCACGGCGCTCGACGATCCGGAGTTCGGCGGCGCCGACCTGCTCGTCGGCCGGGCCCGGATCGTCGCCGCGGCCAGCGCGACGGCGGCCACGGCGGACGGCGCGGCGCTCGGGGATCCGCACGGCGCGGCGGAATCGTCGGACCCGGCTGGTATCACATCAATCCTGACGGAACTGGAGGCGACGGGTGGCGTGGCGGCGCCGGCGGGCGGGAGGTCGCGATGAGCGAGGAACCTGACGCGGGCGTCGGGGGCTCGCCGACCGGTGTGGGTGACCCGTTCGACCGCAGCCTGATCGACGGCACGCGGGAGGCCGAGCGGCGGCGCGCCGGCGCCCACGACGCGGCCCGGCTGGTGTCGTTCGGCCTGCGGTCCCGGCTGGTACCGGCACGTGACCTCGACTACCGCGACCTGGTCCGGCGTTACCTGCGGGAGGCCGAGTTCGCCGCGCTGACCCGGGCGATCGCCGCCGGCCTCGGGCTGGTCGTGCTCGACGTCTCCGAGCGGGCGGGCCTGGTCCCGGCCGGCGCCGAGGACTCGGCCTTCGCCGTCCGGATCGGTGACTACGCCCGCCGGGCCGGCGGCGAGCACCGCGCGGCCGACCGGCTGCTGCACGCCCTCGCCCAGCTCGCCGTCGCCGCGCTCGCCTACCCGCGGCCGGCCGACCTCGCCGACGCCTCCTACGTCGGGCGGGTCAGCGTGCACGGCGTCGACGCCTTCGTCCGGGAGACCTGCCGGCTGCTGGCCGAACGCACCGCCGCCGACGACCTGAACGTCGATCCGCCGGTCGACGCGCCGCAGCTGGAGGCCGCCTGGCGCCTCTACGCCCGGCGCACCTCGACCGGCACCACCCGCGACGCGCGCCGCCTCGCCGGGTCGACGACGGGAATCATCGCCCGGGCGATGAACTTCCTCGTCGAGTCGGGCTGCCTCGTCCCGGTCGGCGACGAGGCCGGCGGCACGTATCGGACCACGCCCCGCTATCAGGTCCAGGTCCGCGAGCTGGCCGCGGACGCGGCGTTCGAGGAGCTGCTGGCCCTCGGCGTGGTCACGGTCACCGACGGCGCCGGCAGCGTGCGGGTCCTCGTCGACGAGCCGGCCCTGCTGGAGGCTGCGCCGGCCGGGGAGGCCGCGGATGTATGAGCTGTCGCGGGTGCGGCTGCACTCGATCGGGCCGCCGGGCGCCCGTTTCGGCGACGTGCTGCTGGACTTCTCCGGGGTGGGCGCCCCGGTCGCCGGCCCGCGCCAGCACGCCCTGTTCCCGACCGCGCCCCGCCAGCGCGGCGATGCCGGCGTCCCCGGCGACCCGTCCCCGGCGGCCGCGGTGGGCGCAGGCGCGGCGATGCGCGCGGCGGGCGCGGGGGTGGCAATGGGCGCGGGGGCCGCAGCGGGCGCGATGGCCGTGCCCGGCAGTCCGGCCCGGCCGCGACGCCCCTCCCCCGCCTCCGTGCTGTTCCTGGAGAACGGCGGCGGCAAGAGCGTCCTGATCAAACTGATCTTCTCGGTGGTGCTGCCGGGCCGGCGGCAGGTCGTCGGCACCTCCAACGGGCGGGTGCTGGACAACTTCGTCCTGCCCGGCGACTGCGGTCACGTCGCCTGCGAGTGGCAGCACGCGGTGACCGGGCACCGGGTGGTGACCGGCAAGGTCAGCGAGTGGCGCGGCCGCGGCGGCGCCGACGCCACCCGGCTCACCGAGGCCTGGTACTCCTTCCGCCCGGGCGGCGGGCTGGAGATCACCTCCCTGCCGCTGACCGCCGAGGGCCGCCAGGTCACCCTCGCCGGGTTGCGGGGCCGGCTCCACGACGCCCACGCGGCCGACCCGGCGCTCGACCTGACCTGGGAGACGCATCAGGGCGCCTGGCGGGAGCACCTGGACGCCCTCGGCCTCGATCCGGAGCTGTTCCGGTACCAGCGGGCGATGAACGCCGGCGAGGGCGAGGCGGCCGAGGCGTTCTCGTTCGGCTCCGACGAGCAGTTCGTCGACTTTCTGCTGCGCGCCGTCACCCCGCCCGAGGACCCGGCGGGCATCGCCGACGTCGTCGACGGCTACGCGACCAAGCTCGCCGAGCGGGCCGCGCTCGGCGCCGAGCGGGAGTTCGTCGCGGGGGCGCTGGCGCGGCTCGCCCCGCTGGTGGAGGCGGTCGAGCGGCGCGCCACCGCCGGCGCGGGCTACGCGGACACCCGGGCCCGGATCGCGGACCTGCACGACGGCGTGCGGGCGAGGGTGCGCCGCGACGCCGCGGCCCTGGACGGGCTCGCCGCCCAGGTGCAGGCCGCCCGCGACGCCGAACGCGACGCCGACGAGGCCCGGGCGCGCCGGCACGGCGCCGTTCTCGCGCTGCGCCGGCGGATCGCCGAGCTGCGCCTCGCCGTCGCCGAGCGGGAGCGGGACCGGCTCGTCGCCGACGCCCGCGCGGCAGCCGCCGAAATCGACGCCTGGCGGGCGACCGAGGACGCGCTTCGCCTCGCGGCGGCGTCCGCCGAGGCGGAGCGGCTGACCAGCCTCGTCGCCGAGGCCGAGGACGTCGCCGCGCCGGCGCTGGCCGACCGCGACGGGGCCGCGCGGGCCCTGCTGCTCGGCCTGCACCGGCTGGCCGCGGCCTCCACCGAGGCGGCCCGCCAGGCAGAGGCCGAGGCCAGCGAGCACGACCGGCACGCCGCCGCGGCCGACCGCGCCGACCGCCGCGCCA
>NZ_CM001489.1:7469947-7490396 GCF_000262465.1 Frankia sp. QA3 | reverse complement strand
AGCGGCGGCGACAGCGCGACCCGGGCAGCCGGTGAGGCGCAGGCTCGCCGGGCGGCCTCGGCGGTCGGCGCCGAGCTCGACGACGCCCGGGAACGGCTCGGTTCGCTGCGCGAGGAGCTGCGTGCGGCCATGGCGGAGGCACAGCGACGCGGGGTGGCGCCGCTGACCGGGGAGCAGGTGCCGGCCGATCTCGACCATGCCGAGGAGCTGCTGCGCGCCGCCACCGCGGCGGTCGAACGCGCCGAGGACGGTCACGCCCGGGCCCGCGCCGCCCGCGACGACCTCGTCGAGCGCTCCACCCGGCATGCCGAGGAGCTGGACGCCCTCACGGCCATTGCCGAGAGCCTCGCGGACCTGCCGGCTCCAGCCCCGGCCGCCGCGGGACCGGCCAACGCCGGAACAGGCGGTGCGGGAACAGGCGGTGCCGGAGCAGACGGTGCCGGAACAGGCGGTGCCGGAACAGGCGGTGCCGGAGCAGACGGTGCCGGAGCAGGCCGACGGGTCGCGTCGGCGCTCGCCGGGCCTGCGACGGATGATCCTGCCCGAGCCGATGGGGTCGCGGCGGCCGTCGCATTCGCGGGCGACGCGCGGCAGGCCCGGGAGAGCGCCCGCCGGCTGCGCCTCGCATGGCGGGAGGCAGCCGCCGGATATGGGCAGGCCGCCGGCGCCGTGCGGACGGCGGCCGACGCCGTGAGCGCCTGGGCGGCGCAGGACCGGTTCGACGCCGTGCGCACCCCGGCCCGCCGCCAGATGCTGCGCGCCGGGCGCGAGGTGGTGGCCGACGGGGCGGCGGCCTGGGCGCAGGCCCTCGCTCCCCGGCTGCGCAGCCTCGACGACGACCTCGCGCACATCGGGCGCAACCGCGAGGCGATCGTCGCCCGCCTGGAGGGCATGGTTCGCGCGGCGCTCGGCACGCTGCGTGCCGCCGGCCGCCTGTCCCGCCTCCCCGACCGGCTCGGCGACTGGTCGGGCCAGGACTTCCTGCGCATCACGTTCGCCGAACCGGATGACCGGGCGCTGGCAGAGGCCCTCGGCCGGGTGGTCGACGAGACGGCGGCCGCCGCGGTGGCCACCCGACCCCGACCGGGCACGGCCGCCCGCGGCGACGCCGGCCGAGATGCCGGTCCGGGCCTTGGCACGGACGCCGGACGCGGCTCACCCGCCGGATCCGGTGCCGGGACCGGCGACGCGCGCGGCACCCGGGCCGCGGCCGCCGTGCGCCGCGACGGGATGGGACTGCTGCTGCGCGGGGTCCGCGCCGCGCTCCCCCGTGGCGTGCGCGTCGAGATCCTCAAACCGGACGCGGTCCTGCGCACCGAACGGGTGCGGGTCAGCGAGCTCGGTGACGTCTTCTCCGGCGGTCAGCAGCTCACCGCCGCCATCATCCTGTACTGCACGATGGCGGCGCTGCGGGCCAACGACCGCGGCCAGCTCCGGGCGCCGCACGCCGGCGTGCTGTTCCTGGACAACCCGATCGGCCGGGCGAGCGCCGGCTACCTCCTCGACCTCCAGCTCGCGGTCGCCGACCGGCTGGGCGTCCAGCTCGTCTACACGACGGGGCTGTTCGACACCGCTGCCCTGTCGGCCTTTCCGCTGATCGTCCGGCTCCGCAACGATGCGGACCTGCGGGCCGGCCGCAAGTACCTGCGGGTGGAGGAACATCTGCGGCCCGGGCTGACCCCACCCGACCCGGCCTCCTCGGGGGCAGCGATCACCGGCGTCATCACCGCGACCCGGTTGTTCGCGCGCCCCCGCCCCCCCGCGCCCGCGGCAGGCGCGCCCGATGCCACGGCCGCGCCTCCGGCTGCGGGCGAAGGTCCGACCGCAGGAGCACGTCCAACCGACGGCGAACACCCGATCAACGGCGAGCCTCCGATCGGCGAGCATCCAACCGACGACGAGCACCCAGCCAGCGGGAAACGGGCGGCCGCGGGCACAGGCGGCGCGACGGTCGACTCCGGCGGCTCCCGCCGATAGGTCCCACCCCGGCCCGCCTGCCGTGGCCACCACGTGGCCGGGAAACAACCGACCGACGCCCCTCCTGACCTGGCCTTATTCGCCTACGTGATCGAGGGCCCAGAGGAGGACACCGGCCAAGGTCTTGGCGAGCCGCAGCGTACCTGCGATGATAGATCCGCCGCCCGGCACCCCCCGAGCCGGGCGGCACCAAGCTTTCGGGCCTCTGAACGGCGCAGGACCACCGGGCGCCTCAAGGCCACCGAGTACCAGGCCACCGAGTACAGGCCATCCTGCGCGGGGGCGCCGTGCCGGGCCGGCTCACGACGGGCAGGGCAGCACCACGAGCGAGCCCGGCGACCGCGAACGGCGGCCCTCCAGGTCGGTGACGGTGGCCGTGTAGCTGATCGTGCCGGGCTCCTGCGGCGACGCCAGCCGGCCGGTCCACGTCGAGCGGTTTGCCGTGGTTTCGCCGAGGCTCAGCGACTCGTTCACCGTCCGCCCGCCGGGCAGGACGACGGCCAGTTCCACGGCGAAGATGCCGGTCCCGTCGAGCGCGGTCACCGTCACCGTCGACTGCGCCACGCCCGCCGCCGGGAGGCAGCCCGCCCGCACGATCCGATCCGGCGCGGCCGCCACCGAGAGGATTTGCGGTGGCCCGTCGACGCTGGCCGTGATGCGCACGTCGGCACCGCCGACGCCGTTGCGGGCACTGACCGGCACGGTGACGTCGACCGACCCCGGCGGCGCCATCGACCGGTCAAGAGTGATCACGAGGGGGACGTCCGCCCCAGGGTCGATGCGGGGCCGGTCCGGGACGACGGCGAGCCAGGAGGGACTCGTCCCGACCACGACGTCGACCGGCGCCGTGCCCTCGCCACGCAGGTCGAGCCGCCAGACCGAGTCAACCGGGCCGAGGTCGACCGTCGTCGCGCTCACTGCGAGGACCGAGCCGGTGGGCCGCGGTGCCACGGGGACGGCTGCGGCGCCGCTCTGCCCGGCGGCGCGCGCACGAGCCCCGGTGGGCGCGGCGGACGGCGAGGCGAGCGCGGGAGCCGGCGCGATCGAGGAGGCGACGCCGGCCGAGGGGGTCGGAGATGCACCCGCGGTCGCGCTCGGCCGACGGGGCACCGAGGTCGCGCTCAGCACATCCGACGGGCCCTGCGCGGTCGGCGCGAACGGGGCAGTCGGAACGCCGGATCGGTTCGTGGGCCCGGCGGCCCGCCCATCACCGGCCAACCGACCACGGATCAACACCAGGCTCACAACCGCCAGCACCAAGACGACCACTACGGCGATGATGCGCCCCCACCGGATTGGCAGAATCCTGCCCGGTCGACCCCAGGGAGAACGGTGACGCCCCACCGAACCCGGGCCCCCCGCAACGTCATGCGTCATCACGGTCGAGATTAGGCCGATGGATGACCTCTAGAGGGCCAATTCGCTCGTTTCCGTCACGGACTGCGGAGAGATTTCATTCAGTTTCACAAATGTAACGGAACGTGGCTATTTGCGGCGATCCGTGGCGGCGGGGTGACGTCGGGGTGACCGACCCAGCCGTCGACCCCACCAGACCCACCAGGTAAGCGTGTGGGTGACGAGCGCGAAGCCGAACAGCAGGTCCTCGACCGGGGCGTATGCGATCCGGAGCCCCGTGATGGCGCCCGGATCGTAGACGACGATGCCGAACCCGGTGAGGATCCCGTTGGAGAGCAATTGGAAGACCACGATGATCGCGTACGAGACCCAGAAGATCCGCCGAGTCAGCAGCCGGGTGCGCAGGAGCCACAGGTCGGCGGCGACCGCCGCGGCGGCTCCAAGGACTGCCAGCGCTGTATAGCTCATCCGCCCGCGTCCCCCGGCCCGCCCGCCGCGTCCCGGACCTCGACCGCCTGGTCGCCACCCCCCACGGCACCAGCGGCACCCACGGCACCAGCGGCACCAGCGGCACCAGCGGCACCAGCGGCACCCACGTAACCAGCGGCACCGCGGTCGCCGGCGTCGAGGTCGTCGGACTCGTCTCCGGCCGGCCAGCCGCGCACCGCCCGGACGGCCTCCAGGGTCAGCACCGCGCAGACCGGGACCACGAGAAAGAACAGCAACTCGTCCAGGGGCAGGCGGCCGGGCAGCCGCACGCCGGTGATGCTGCGCGGGTCGAAGCTCCAGTGACCGGCGGCGATGGCGTACACGTCCCAGGCAACGAAGATCGAGACGACGGGGAGCAGGGTCAGCAGCAGGCGGCGTGGGCGAGCGTAGACCCTGGTCCCCAGGAACAGTTCGAGCGGCGCCGTGCCGAGCAGGCAGCCCGCCAGGACGGCGAGGTAGCTCAGGTGCCGCATCGACGCCCCCGCCCGCGGGTGCCGCTCAGGCGGTACGCAGCCGCCGGGCGAGCCCGGCGGCGCTGGCGGCGGGGTCCTCGGCGGCGGTCAGGGCCCGCACGACCACCACCCGGCGGGCCCCCGTGGCGAGGATGTCGTCGAGGGTGTCCGGGCCGACGCCACCGGTGACGAACCAGGGCTTCGCGCCCGGGGCGAACGGCGGGGCGTGGCGGGCGGCGAGCCGGGGCAATCCCAGCCCGACCGGTGGGCGCCCCTGCTTGGTCGGGGTCGCGTGCACCGGGCCGACGCACACGTAGTCGACGGCCGGGTCGGCCAGAGCCGCGAGGAACTGCTCCGGGCTGTGGGTCGACTGGCCGATCAGGACGTCCGGGCCGACCAGCCGGCGGGCGAAGGCGGGCGGGACGTCGTCCTGGCCGACGTGCAGGATGTCCACCCCGGTGAACGCGGCGAGGTCGGCGCGGTCGTTGGCGCTGACCAGCGTGCCACGGCCGGCGCCGACCGCCTGGATCTCGCGCAGGCCACGCACCTCGTCGGCCCATTCGAGGCTCTTCTCGCGAAGCTGCACCAGGTCGACGCCGCCACGGCCGGCAGGGCCGATCACGGCGTCGAGGAACAGGCCGAACTCGGCCCGGCGGGGGGTGCAGAGGTAGAGCCGGGCATCGGCGAGCCGCCGCAGCCGGTCCGCCCGCACCGACCCGCCCACCGCCGGTTCGCCCGCCGCGGATTCGCCCGCCGCCGGGATCGGGTCGGCGGCCCGCGACGCGTCGGCGGGCGGCGTCGGTCCACTCAAGGTCATCTTATCCTCCGGCGACGGCACGCACGATCTCCAGGATGTCACCGTCCGCGAGCCGGACGCCGGACAACTCGGACGGGGTGAGCGCCACCCCGTTGCGTTCGACGACCACCGAACCGGGCCGCAGGCCGAGCTCGGCGAGCAGGTCGGGCAGCGACTGGCCGTCGGCGACCGCGCGGACGGCGCCGTTGACGACGACCTGTGCCAGGGCGGGTCCCCGCGGCGGGGTGGGGGCCGGCGCCGAGGCGGGCGGCGGGCGATCGACCATGCCTCGACCCTACGGGAGCCGACAGCCTGCCACCGCCCGGAAACCCCACGACCGCCCGGGCGCCACGGTCCGGTCATCGGTGTCGGTATCGGTGTCGGTCAGAAGGCCAGGGCCTGGGCCCTGCGCTTGACCTCCTTGCCACGGTTGTCGATGAGCGCCTGTATCGGGGTGCCGGGCAGGCTTGGATCCTCCCGGAAGAGCCAGTCGAGGGCCTCGTCGTCGGCGAACCCCGCGTCGGCGAGGAGCGTGAGCAGGCCGGGCAGGCCCTTGACCACCACGCCGTCGCTGATGAACTCCGCCGGCACCCGTAGGACGCCGTCCTCCCGCCGGGCCAGCAACGTCCGGTCGCGCACCATCTGCCGGACTCGGGTCACGGGAACCTGCAACTGCACCGCGGCGTCAGGCAGGGTCAGCCAATCCATGGTCAACAGTAAACACCTAAGTCGGGATGACGTCGTCTGGTGCCGGCGGGGTCCCGCACCACCCGTGACCTCGACAGACCCGGGGACCATCAGGGCCGGTGCGTGATCACAGCGGCACGACCTGCGCGCCGCCGGCGGCCGCCGATCGCACCGCCGCCTCCAGCACCGAAACCACCGGGCGGGCCGCCTCGATGCCATAGCCCGCCAGGGGCCAGCCGGAGACCAGGCAGTCGGCGAGGTCGCGGTAGAACGCCCCCGCGCCACCCTGCCCCGGCCCGGACAGCGGGTAACGGGTGCGGACACCATCGTAGGTGACCAGCAGCAACGAGGCCGGGCCGTCCGCGTCGTCGTCCTGCGCGGCACGCCGGCCGGCGTGCCGGCCCGAGACCACCGGTCCGCCGTCGAACGCTTCGGGGTTCGCGACGGTGGACACGTCGTCGAGGATCAGCGTGCCCGCGCTGCCGAGCACCTCGATGCGCGGGCGGGCCGCCACCGTCAGGTCGGAGACGGTGATCTCCGCCTGCGCACCGTTCGCGAAGCGCAGCAGCAGGTGGCTGTGGTCGGCATTGCTGACGTGGTGCCAGACCCGCTTGAGCTCCGAGGCGCTGACCCACTCGACCGGCTCGTCGACGAGCGCGAGCACCTGGTCGACGCCGGCGGCGCCGCGGTCGTAGAGCTGGCCACCGCTGATCCGCTCGTCGTCGCGCCAGGTACCCGCGGGCCGGCGCAGGCCGCCGCGGTGCACCGCCAGCCGCAGCGGCTCGCCGACCGCGCCGCGCCCGACGGCTGCGTGCAACGCGCGGTAACCGGGGTCGGCCCGCCCCTCCGGGTAGACCGCGAGCAGCAGGGAGCGGTCCGAGGCAAGCTCGGCGAGCTGGTCGGCGTCGGGCGTCGCCAGGCACAGCGGCGCCTGCACGACCACGTGCTTGCCAGCCTCCAACGCCCGTCCGGCCCACTCCAGATGGGTGTGCGTCGGGGTGGCGACGACGACGACGCCGAGCTCGGGGTCGTTCACCAGGTCGTCGGGGTCCTCGACCCGATGGGGCAGGCGGCCCGCGGCGTGCGCGGGCGCGCGGCCCGGGCCGCCGTCGCACAGGGCGGTCAGCTCCAGCCCCTCGGTCGCGTCGAGGCCCGCGCGGTGGGCCGCGGTGGTGTCGGGGGTGCCGAGCAGGCCAACGCCCACGGGCGGCGCGTCGTGCACGCCGAGGCAGTGCCGCAGCCATCGCCCGACGAGCCGGTGGTAGGTGGCGTCGCCGAGCACGCCGGCGCCCGTGCCCAGGGTGAACATGCCGAGCCCCGTCGCCGGCCGCCAGGTGCAGACGGGGTATTCGCTCATCTCGTGGCGGATCAGCAGCAGCCGCTCGACGTCGTCGGCGACCTTCTCCGGGATGACCCAGCTCTCCCGGGGCCGGAAGTCACCCGATCGGGCCATGATCGCCCCGCCCTGCGGCCCGGCCTCCAACCGCAGCTCGTAGGGGGGCGTCGTCCGGCCGGGAATGAGGCCGGACGCCTCCACCAGCGGGCTGTCGGCGGGCAGGGCGCGCACGGTCGGACCGGCGAGCAGCACCGGGACGGACTGCCGGGCCCGGTCGAGCAGTTCCTGCTCGACGTGGTCGAGGGGACGATCGATGAGGACGAGAAGCGCGTCCGCCGACCGTGCCGAGGTCGGGCCGAGACCCGCTGCGCGCAGATGGTCGCCGAGCGCGTTCACCCCGGGCAGGTTCGACACCAGGTGAATGCGAGGCACGCCCGGCACTCTAGTGGCCTTACGGATGCCTGCGGTCATTCGGGTCGAGAAGGGTGGAGCAGGCTCTCCCTACATTACGAACAGTGCGCAACATCTACCCTCAAAGGCGGCATAGTGGAATTGCATCAGCACCGTCCGCAGGCAGAACAGCGCCTTAGCGTCGAGATCGTCCGGGCCGCTCGGTGACGGGTCGGGTTCCGAACGACGCAAGGCTGCGCGCTCTGCGTCGACGGCGGCGGGTTCCTTCATCGCCGTGGCGATATCGGCGAGCGGGTGCGAGCGGATCCGAGCGGATGCCCACGCCGGTGACAGGTAGGCCAGCCGCGCCGGTGGGGCACGGGCGGGCTCAGCCCAGCGCCGCCCGCTCGGCCGGCGGGTCGACATGGGGGTCGGGGAGGGGGTCGGCCGGCGGGTCGACATGGGGGTCGGGGAGCGGGTCGGCAGGCGGGTCGACGAGGGGGAAGGCGTCCTTCCACACCGGCTCGTAGCCGGCCGCGACGAGCATCGCGGCGACCTCGGCCGGGGGGCGCTCGTCCGAGATCGAGAACTGCTCCTGGGCGGTGCCCGGCGAGCCGTAGCCGCCGGGCTCGGTGGAGGAACCCGCGCTCATCGTCGTCACGGCGATGCGGACCAGGCCGTCGCGCATCGCCGCCGGTTCCCGGGTGGACAGCGTCAGCGCGAGGTCGGGTTCGAACAGCCGCAGGGCCGCGTACGCCTGCACGAACTCGGCGTCGGAGACGACGACGACCGGCGGGAAGTCGCTGGCACTGGGCTTGATCCGCGGCAGTGCGACCGACACCTCGGTCCGCCAGTACCGTCGCGACAGGAACGACGCGTGGGCGGCCAGGGCGAACACGTCGGCCCGCCAGTCCGGGGCGAGGCCGAGCAGCGCGCCGATCCCGAGCCGGCGCGCCCCGGCACCCGCGGCCCGCTCGAACGATGACAGCCGGCGGTCGTAGTCGCGTTTCCAGCCCGCGACGTGCACCTCGGCGTACCGGGCCCGGTCGTAGGTCTCCTGGTAGTGGACGACGCCCTCCAGCCCGGCCCGCACCAGCCGCGCGTAGGTGTCGTCCGACCAGGTCTGCGTCTCGATCGACAGCGACGGGAACATCGGCCGCAGCCGCTCGACCACGGCGACGAGGTAGTCGGCGGACACCTCGATGCGGTGTTCCCCGGCGACCAGCAGCACATGGCGGAAACCCCGCCCGGCCAGCAGCCGGCCCTCGGCCGCCACCTCGTCGACACTCAGCGTGCGCCGCGCGACCGGCAGGCCCTTGGCGAAGCCGCAGTAGGTGCACGACGACAGGCAGGCGTTCGAGACGTACAGCGGGGCGAACAGGCGCACGGCCCGGCCGAAGCGGCGCAGCGTGGTCGCCTGGGCGGCGAGCGCGAGCTCCTCCAGCCGTCCCGTCGCCGCGGGTGAGAGCAGGACGGCCAGATCGTCGAGGCCGAGCCGCCGCGGCACCGACTCGCCCCGGCCGGCCGGATCCGGGGCGACCCGGCGCAGCACCGCGTCGACCTCCGCCGGCGTCGTGCGCCGGGACCGGGCGGACAGGCCGGACAGGTCGAGTGCGGCGAGCTCGCGGGCGAACTCACCCGGCGGCGCGCTCACCCGGCCACCTCGGTCGCGGGGCCCGGGGCGCCGAGAGCACCGAGGAAGCCGGTGAGCGGCGAGGACGCGGACGCCGCGGTGGCCGTGCCGGGCCCGGCCTGCCCGGCCAGGTGGCCCAGCCGCCCGGCGACGGTCGCCAACGCGAAGGCCCGGGCCATCCGCACCGGGTCTGCCGCCACCGCGATCGCCGTGTTGACCAGCACCGCGGCCGCGCCGATCTCCATCGCCTCCGCCGCGTCGGAGGGCACCCCGAGACCGGCATCGACGATCACCGGCACGCCCGCACCCGCCACGATCGCCTCGATGGCGTCCCGGGTGCGCAGCCCCCGGTTCGAGCCGATCCAGCTGCCCAGCGGCATGACCGTGGCGCAGCCGGCCTCCTCCAGCCGGCGGGCGAGCACCGGGTCCGCCGAGCAGTACGGCAGGACGGTGAAGCCGTCGGCGACCATGAGCTCGGCGGCACGCAGGGTCTCGATCGGGTCCGGGGCCAGCGTCCGCGGATCCGGGGTGACCTCCAGCTTGACCAGGCCGGTGCCGGTGGCGGCGCGGCCCAGCCGGGCCAGCCGCAACGCCTCGGCCGCGTCCGCGGCGCCGGAGGTGTTCGGCAGCAGCGTCATGCCCGGCGGGACGAAGTCGAGCACGTCGCCCTCGCCGGCGCGGTCGAGGTCGACCCGGCGCAGCGCGACCGTGACGATCTCGGCGCCGGAGGCGAGCAGGCTGTCCCGCATCACCTCGTGGGCGGCGAACTTGCCCGTCCCGACCAGCAAGCGGCTGCCGTAGGAGCGCCCGGCGATCACCAGCTCGTCGGACTCGACCGGCTCGACGGCGCCGGACCACGCGACGCCGGACGGCCGGGACCACTCGGACGCGGGAACGGTGGGACCTGACGGAGCCTGCGACATGATGACCATCCTCCCCACGCGCGCATGACCGCGATCGGGTATGCGGGTCGCCGACGGCACTCCTGGCCGGCCTCTCAGCCCACGTCCATGGGCTCCCCGGTGCGACCCACAGTCTAGCCGGCCCGCCACCGCCACCAAGCCGGATCGATGCACCCCATCCACCCGGAGCGGCCGGATCGGGGGCCCGCGGATCGGGGGCGGCACCCCGACGGGCGGCATTCCGTGAACGGCATCCTCACCGACGGCGACGAAGCGAGCCCGGCGGCGTCACCGACGGCCGGCAGCACCACCGATGGCCGACAGGGGCACCGACGGCCGGCAACGTCACCGACAGCGACGCCGACGGCCGGCGGCGTCACCGACAGGCGGCAGCGCGGACCGCCGCCCGCACGGAGGTGCCGGGGCACGCAATCGCCGAACAGGGCAGGATTTCCGCGGTATCCGCGCGACGCGGCAGATCCGCGCAACGCGGTCGCCGCTTACCGGCAGGGCCCGGATTCGACCGAAGAGCATCGGCTTGTATGGCGATAGGCGACGCTATGTCGGAGGGCATGTCGGAGGGCATGTCGGCACGTTGGCCGGCGCCCGGGCTCAAATCCGGACCTGACACCGACAGGCTCCGGTAGCGGCATGGTTCGGCAACGATCGTAAACTGTCTCCCGTGGATGCCACCGTGGCCGACCCCGTCATAGGTCGGCTTCTCGACGGCCGCTACACGGCGCAGGAACGGCTCGCCGTCGGCGGCATGGCGACGGTGTACGTCGCGCACGACAACCGGCTGGACCGGCTCGTCGCTCTCAAGGTCATGCATCCCAACCTCAACCACGACCCGGAGTTCGTCGCCCGTTTCCACCGCGAGGCCAAGGCCGTGGCGCGCCTGAACACCCCCCGGGTCGTCTCGGTGCTCGACCAGGGCTCCGACCACACCGCGGCGGGTCTGGTCAACTACCTGGTCATGGAGCTGGTCCGCGGCCGGTCGCTGCGCCAGCACCTGGGCGCCCGCGGGCGGCTGCCGGTCGCCGAAGCCATCGAGATCATCGAGCCGGTGATGGAGGCGCTCGCCGCGGCGCACGGCGCGGGCATCATCCATCGCGACATCAAGCCCGAGAACATCCTGCTCGGCGACGACGGCCAGGTGAAGGTCGCCGACTTCGGCCTGGCCCGTCCGCTCGGCCAGCCCACCCAGGCGCTCACCGACGGGGTGGTGATGGGCACCGTCGGGTACCTCGCGCCCGAGCAGGTCACCCTGGGCACCGCCGACACCCGCAGCGACGTCTACGCCGCCGGGGTGGTGCTGTTCGAGTCGCTGACCGGCCAGCTGCCGCACAGTGGCGCGACCCCGATGTCGATGGCCTACCAGTCCGTCCACGGCGACGTGCCGGCGCCGTCCACCGTCGTCGACGGCGTCCCCGCGGAGCTCGACAGCCTCGTGCTGCGGGCGACGGCGCGCGACCCGGCCCACCGGCCGGCCGACGGCGCGGCCCTGCTCGACGAGCTGCACCGCATCGGGCCGTACCTGCCCGCGCAGGACGCCTACCAGACCGGCTTCACCGGCGAGGTCGAGCGGATCGGCCTGATCGGCCCGCCCCCCGAGGACCCGACGCCCGACTACACTCGCCCCTTCCAGCCCACCGACTACGACTACGACGACATCGACGGCGCCGGGCCGTTCGCCAGAGCGGAGTCGGGCCGCCCGGGGCGACCGTCGGCCGCGGGCACCGCGGAGCATGACCCGGCCGCCCGGCCGCCGCACGCGGGCGGCGTGGCGAGCCAGCCCGGCACCGGCGCGCTCTATCGCTCCTCCGCCACACCCGCCCAGACGTCCACCAGTTACCTCGGCGCCGGACACGGGCGGCGGCGCGCCGCGGGCTCGGGCTCTCGCCGCTACGCGCCGTTCGCCGTGGGCTCAGCGGTGGTCCTGGTCCTGCTGCTCGGCTTCATCGCGACGCGCTCACTGTCCAGCGACAAGATCGAGGTCCCGCTGCTGACCAACCTCAGCAAGTCGGACGCCGAGACGATGCTGCGCGACGCCGGGCTCAAGCCGACCTACCTCGACCCGGTCGCCAACCCCACCGTGCTGGCCGGGCACATCGCCCAGCAGGCCCCCAAGGACGGGTCGAAGGTCGACAAGGGCACCGTGATCACCCTGCGGCTGAGTTCCGGGCCGGCGACCGTCAGCGTGCCGGACCTCAGGAACCTCACGCAGGAGCAGGCCACGGCTCGGCTCAACGAGGTGAACCTCACCGTGGGCGGGTTGTCCAACCAGGCCAGCGACACCGTCCAGACGGGCCACGTGATCGGCACGAACCCGGCCGTCAACACGATGCTCAAGCCCAAGGCCGGCGTCGTCCTGGTCATGTCGAGCGGTCCGGAGACCAGGCAGATGCCGGCCGACGTCATCGGCAAGACCTACGACGCGGCCAAGGCGGAGATCGATGCCCTCGGCGTCGCGGGGGTCACGGTCCAGCGCGCGGAGACCGTGACCGAGGGCGCGACCCCCGGCAACGTCGTCGGCGTCACCCCCGGAGTCGGCCAGCCGATCGCGCCGAACAGCACCGTCACGCTGACGGTCGCCGCCTCGCCCGACGACGGTGGCCTCTCCGCCGACGGCGGTGACGGCAGCGGCGTGCAGGTCACCGTCCCCAAACTGGTCGGGAAGACCTACCGCGACGCCGAGAAAATCCTGCGCCAGCGGGGGTTGAAGATCGATCGGGTCGGCCTGTTCGGCAGCCCGAACGACCGGGTCGCGCAACAGGCCCCCCAACCCAACTCCAAGATCGAAAAGGGTAGTACAGTACATGTGAACACTGAGTGGCAGTGGGGTAACTGAACGACGGTCGACCTCGGTCGGGCCGGCGCGGGGGCAGCCGGCTCCCGGACCGCCGCCGCACGACCGCTCCCAGGGGGAGGACGTGAGGGCAGCGCGCGGCCGCGACCGGGCTCCCGCCGGAGCAGAGCAGCCCGGGGCCGGGCTGCTCGGTTCCCGGTGGCGGCGTCCGCGGTGGACCCGCGCCGAGCAGGCCGCGGCGCTGCTGGACGGCCGGCGCGCGCCGGCCGACGCCACCGAAATCCGCCTGGTGAATGCGGCGGCGGCGCTGCGTGACCTCCCGACGCCCCGGATGAACCCGGCGCGCCGCGACGCCGTGCGCACCCACCTGCTCGCCTCCCTCGCCGCGCCCACCAGCGCCGAGCCCGCCCGCGCCGGACCGGCCGACGCCGTGCCCTCCGTCGCCGGGCCCGCCCACGCCAAGCCATCCGTCGCCGGGCCTGCTCTCGCAGAGCCATCCGTCGCGGGCGAATCCGGCGGGAGCGGGCGGCGGGTGGGTCGGGTCTCGCCACGGCGAGGTCGGGTCCTGCGCGCCGCCCGCCCGCTACTGGCCGTCTCCCTCGCCTCCGCGGTGGCTCTGGTCGCCCTGGCCGTCAGCGCGGAGGACGCCCTGCCCGGCGAGACGCTCTACAGCGTCAAACGGCGGGTCGAGAACATTCAGGTATCGCTGGTGCGTGATCCGGTCGCCAGGGCGAAGACCCGCCTCGACGTGGCCGGCACCCGCATGGACGAGCTGCGGACGATCACTCTCGGCGAAGGCGTCCACAGGGACCACGGCAACAGCGGCTCCGACAGCGACAGCAGCACCGACGGCAGCACCGACGGCAGCACCGACAGCAGCACCGACAGCAGCGGCTCCGGGGCAGGTGCCGGCGTTCCCCTGCCGGCGCCGACCGCCCTCGACCAGCCCGCCGCGGCCGGCATCTCACCGGTGATCGCACCGGCCCGGGGGGTGACGGGCGGCCCGCCTGTTGTACCCGGGGTATCACCGCGGGCGGGGGTGGGTACCCCGCCCGCGGCATCGCGGACGTCCGCGGCGGCCACCGGCCTGCCCACCGGCGCCGCCGACCAGCCATCAGGGCCCGCGGGCCTGCTCCACCCGGTAGATCCGTTCGCCCCGCTGGGGATCGTCGGAACGGGCCTTCCCCACCCGCCGGTCGGGCCCGCTGCCCCGGTCGGACCGATCCCGGCGCCGCTCCCCAGCCGGCCAGCCGCACCGGCCCCATCAGCCCGGTCCGCCGCACCGGCCCCACCGGCCGACTCGGCCCCGACGGTCGCACCGGCCCCGGCCACTCCCGGCCGCCACGCGGATGCCGGCACGGTCAACAGCCTGCTGCGGGCCTGGTGCGCCCAGGCGCGGGCCGGCTCGCGGGTGCTGCTCGCCCGGGCCACCGCCGGAAACGCCGATGCCTGGGCGACGATGGACGCCTTCACCTCCGAGCAGTCCGACCGGCTGACGCCCGTCCTCGCCGCCCTGCCCCCCGGCACGACCGAATCCGCGCGGGCGGCCCTCGACCTCATCGGCGAGTTCCGTCACGCCCTCAGCCTCCGTTTCCCGCGGGCGACGGCCGCCGCCTCGACGCAGGTAGGCACCGCACCCGCGGCGGCGCCGACCGTCCCGGAAGGGCCCCCGCCGTCCGCCACGCCGAGCGCTCCGCCGTCCCCGGACGACGCCGACGCGACCACCATGCCGGCCGGCAGCCCGATCGGCGGCCCTGCCGGTGATACGGCGACGCGCGGTACGGCCGGCCGGGCGGCCGGACCGCCCGCCGCGGGTTCGGCAGGCGGGCAGGCGCCGCCGAGCGCCGCGGCCCCGCCGGGAGGCACATCCTCGACGGCCCGAGCGGCCGGGGCCCCGAGCCCACCGGACACAGCGCCACCGAGCCCCACTGCCCCGGCGGACACCGCCAGCCAGACAGGCACGACCGGCCAGGGGGGCAGCACCAGCCAGACAGGCGCAGCCGACCGGGCAGGCACGGCCGACCGGGCAGGCACGGCCGGTATGACAGGCACGGCCGGTATGACAGGCACGACGGCGGCGGGCGGCGCGGGAACAACTCCCGGTCCTGGGGTGGACACGGCGGCACGGGTGGACGCCGCGGCGGCGTCCAACGGCGCGGGCGGAGAGCCGGCAGGCGACACCGGCGGCGCGACGAGCGCCGCGACCGGCACCGACCCTGCGACCGGCACCGGCCCTGCGACCGGCACCGACCCTGCGACCGGCACGCAGGCGCCGGGCACCGCCGCGGACTACGGACTCGCACCCGCCGGCTGAACGCGTGTCTGTAGACGGGAGCGTCCGAGGTCCGGGTGGCGGTCGCGCAGGTCGGGGCGCGTAGTCGGAGCGCGCGGCCGGGGTTCTGGATGCCGCCGACCGCGACGCCCTTCCGTCATCAGCTACGCACAGAATCGTGCCGAGGGGTAGCCACGGTTTCAGGCCGGAAAACCGTGCTTAGGCCTCGGCACGATCTGACCGCTATGTGGCCGGTTAACGAAGACAGTCGCCGGACCGGCGGCCGCCGGCCGGCATCGGCGAGATGGCCTGCCGGTCGATGCCGCCTGCCAGTCGATGCCGCCTGCCGGTCGGTTACGACCGGCAGGCCGGTGGGAGCTCGGCTAGGCGGTGCGGAGCTCCTGCATCGCGGCGGCGCGCTCGCCCTGCGCGTGCTGGAGCATCTCTGCGACGAGGAAGGCCAGCTCAAGGGCCTGCCCGGTGTTCAGGCGCGGGTCGCAGGCGGTCTCGTAGCGGCCACCGAGATCCTCCTCGCCGATCAGCTCGGCGCCGCCGAGGCACTCGGTGACGTTCTCGCCGGTCAGCTCGATGTGCAGCCCGCCCGGGTGCGTTCCCAGGGCCTTGTGCACCTCGAAGAAGCCGAAGACCTCGTCGAGCACGTCGTCGAAGTGGCGGGTCTTGACGCCGCCGACGTCGCGGGTGTTGCCGTGCATCGGGTCGCAGGACCAGACGACCGGCGGACCGGCGGCGTTGACCTTCTCGATGATCGGCGGGAGGGCATCACGGATCTTGCCTGCGCCCATCCGGGTGATCAGGGTCAGCCGGCCGGGGACGTGCTGCGGGTTGAGCCGCTCGGCGAGCTCGAGAACCTCGTCCGGGCTGGCCTTCGGCCCGATCTTGCAGCCGATCGGGTTACCCACCCGGGACAGCAGGTCGACGTGGGCACCATCGAGGTCCCGGGTCCGCTCCCCGATCCAGATCATGTGCGCGGACAGGTCGTACGGGTTGCCGGTGGCGTCCTCCACGCGGGTGAGGGCGCGCTCGTACTCCAACAGGAGACCCTCGTGGCTGGTGAACAGCTCCACCCCGGTCAGCGCGGCGGTGCGGTCGAGGTCGATGCCGCAGGCCGCCATGAAGGCCAGCGCCCGCTCGATGTTCGTCGCCATCACCTCGTAGCGCCGGCCGGCCGCCGAGTCGCGCACGAACGCCTTGTTCCACTCGTGGACCTTCGACAGGTCCGCGAACCCACCGGTGGCGAACGCCCGGACGAGGTTCAGCGTTATCGCGCTCTGATGGTAGGAGGCGACCATGCGCATCGGGTCCGGCCGGCGGGCGGCGGCCGTGGCCGCGATGTCGTTGACGGCGTCGCCGCGGTAGGACGGCAGGCCGGTGCTCGCCTCGATGTCGGCCGAGCGCGGCTTGGCGTACTGGCCGGCGATGCGGGCGACCTTCACCACCGGCGTGCTCGCGCCGTAGGTGAGCACGACCGCCATCTGCAGCAGCGTCTTGACCTTGTCGCGGATCTTGTTGGCGGTGTTCGCCGCGAAGGTCTCGGCGCAGTCGCCGCCCTGGAGCAGGAACGCCTCACCCCGCGCGACCATCGCGAGGCGCTCGGTGAGTGAACGCACCTCCGGGGCCGTGACCAGCGGAGGAAGCGCCGCAAGCTGGTTGTAGGCGGACTGCAGTTCAGCGGGGTCGGGCCACGACGGCTGCTGCTTGGCCGGGAGGGTCCGCCAGACATCCAATGCGCTCACGAGACACCAGGGTACGGTCCCGGCCGCCGTGCGAGCCCGTCAACCGGCCGACATGTTTCGGTCGACGTCCCGACCGTGTTCCGTGTCCCGATCGTGTTTCGTCCTCGTCGACGGTCCGGACGCACCGATCAGCCGAAGAAGATCTCCGCCTCGTTGTAGAGCTCCTCGGGCACCGTCTTGAGCTCGCGGGTCGCCTCCGCCAGCGGGACGCGGTCGATGCGGGTCCCGTGCAGGGCGACCATCACCCCGAAGTCGCCCTCATGCACCGCGTCGACGGCGTGCAGGCCGAAGCGCGTGGCGAGCCAGCGGTCGAACGCGGTCGGCGTGCCGCCGCGCTGGAGATGGCCGAGCACGGTGGCGCGGGCGTCCCGGCCGGTGCGGCCACGGATCTCGGTCTCAAGCACCTGCGCGATGCCCTGCAGGCGGACATGGCCGAAGGCGTCGAGCTCGCCCTCCCTGGTGACCAGGGTGCCGGCGATCGGGGTGGCGCCCTCCGCGGCGACGATGATCGGGGAGTAGTGGGTGGCGAAGCGGGTCTCGACGAAGGCGCAGACCTTGTCGAAGTCGAACGGCCGCTCCGGGATGAGGATGACGTTCGCGCCGCCGGCCATGCCGCTGTGCAGGGCGATCCACCCGGCGTGGCGGCCCATCACCTCGAGGATGAGCACCCGGTGGTGGCTCTCCGCGGTGGTGTGGAGGCGGTCGATCGCCTCGGTGGCGATGTTGACCGCGGTGTCGAAGCCGAAGGTGTAGTCGGTGGCGGACAGGTCGTTGTCGATGGTCTTGGGGACCCCGACCACGGGCACCCCCTCGGCGTGCAACTGGGCGGCCACTCCTAGGGTGTCCTCCCCGCCGATCGCGATGAGTGCGTCGATCTCGGCCGCGGCCAGGTTCTCCCGGACCAGCGACGGCCCGTCGACCGCGGCGTAGGGGTTCGTGCGGCTCGACCCGAGGATGGTCCCGCCCCGCGGCAGGATGCCGCGCACGGCGGCGGTGTCGAGCGGCACCGTGTCACCGGTCAGCGGCCCGCGCCAACCGTCCCGGAAACCCACGAAGCTGTGCCCGTAGACGCCTTCGCCCTTGCGGACGACGGCTCTGATCACCGCGTTGAGCCCGGGGCAGTCGCCGCCGCCGGTCAGTACGCCGATCCGCATCGCGCAATCCTCCTGTCGAGCTCGCACCGCCCCCGCCGGCGGCAGCGTAGCGGCAGCTCAACGCCCAGGAAGGAGTTCACGGTCACCGGGCGTGGCGACCAGACCACCGAGACCGGATGATCGCCGCCACCGAGACCCCGCGGCGTCGGCGGCGGGGCGTAGGCAGCGGGGCGTCGGCGGGGCGGGTCAGCCGCGGTGGGGTCAGCGCGGAAGTCAGCTGGACGTCAGCGGCGGGCGGGCGGGGCGGCGAGCCGGGCGCGCAGCGGCGCGAGGACCTCCCAGCGGGCCAGGTTGTGCACGGCGTCGGCGAGGGCGTCGTGGGCATTGGCCGGCGGCGGCGGCAGTGCCGGGCGGCCGACATCCTCCCAGAGCTGGCGCAGGTCCCGGGTGAACCGCGGCAGCTGCCCGGGCAGCTCGGTCATCGTCCCGAAAAGCTGGCAGAGCACCACGTGGTCGTAGGCGCCGTACCAGGCCCACAGCTCCGGCGTGCCGTCGGCGGTCAGCAACGCGGTGATCTCCTCGCGGATCCGCGCCCGGGATCGCCACGCCGGGTCGGCGGGCGGCGGAAGCTGGTCGAGGACGTTGCGGCGGACCCATGGCACCGCGAAGGCCGGGTCGAACTCGGTGGACACGGCGTAGTAGCGCTGCGCGCCGTCCTCGCTGACGATGCCGATGCTGACCAGGTCCAGCCAGAGATGGTCGGCCTCGCGGCGCTCGATGAACTCGGTGTCGTAGAAGAAGCGGGTGCCCACCGGCTCAGTCTCCTCTGCCGGCCGGATCGGCGGAGACCGGAGCCCGCCCCGGCGCCGCCACCGGCCACGGATCCGCCGTCTCGGCCGGCGCGGGCCGTGGGGCCGGCAGCGCCGGGTCCGGCGCCGACCAGCCCGATCGGCGCCGCCACGGCCGCAGCACGAACGCGAGCAGCGCCGCCGCCACGGCCGCCCCGACCAGTGGCAGCACCCACAGCAGCGGCCCGGAGTACTCCTCGCCGTCCCCGCGGTCGGCGGGCGCGGCGGCGGGGCCACCCGATCCCGCCGACCCCGCGACGACGGGGCCCGGCGAGGGAGCGCAGCCGCCCGCACCCGCGTTCGAGGGCGCGCTGACCTGCGGGCCGGCCGCGGCCGGGGCGACCCGGACCTCGACCCGGGCCGCCCCGGGTTCGGCCACGACGCACAGCAGGCCCGCGCCCGGCGCCGAGGTCACCCGGGCGCCGGTGACCTGGACCTGATAGCCCTGCGGGTAGGACCACGCCGGCACGCTGATGGCCGTCGCCGCGCCGGCCGCGAGGGAACCCCCGGCCGGTGAGCCGGGCCGGTAGGTGACGGTGAGGACCCGCGCGGCGTCGAACCGCAGCGACTCTGGTGTCCCCGCCACGGCCACCGGGTACGGCCGGACGATCTCCGCCGGGGCGGCCGGGAGCGGCCCGCCGCCCGGGGCGGGCGGCGGGTCGGTGCCGACCGTCCCGCCCGTCCCGCTACGCGCGTCGTAGAACCAGCTCAGCCCGAATGCGTCGGCGGCCGCCACCAGGCCGCGCACCGCCGCGGGCGAGCCGTCCTTCCACCCGACCAGGTAGCCGGTCGGGTCGTTGACGGCGACGGTGGCGGCGGCGTCGAACGGCGCCGGGCGGTCCCGCCAGAGCAGGTGGTGGGGGTCCTGCGCGGCGACCGCATCGCTCAGCGCCGCCCCGGCGCCCGCGCCGGCGGGGACCTCGTAGCCGATCAGGCCCGGCTCGCCGCGGAACCGGGTGGCCAGCCGGCCGAGGCCGGCGGCGAGCGTGGCGCTCGACAGCGCCTGGCCCCGCGCGGCGGGGACGAGCCTCAGCACGACCCGCATCCCGCGGCCGGTGAACGTGCGGGCGAGGCCCTCGACCTGGCCGAGCCCGGGATCGGTGGAGGCAGGCGCGGTGGCGTCGGGTGCCGGCCAGCCGGCGGTGACCGGGAAGTGGCCGTCGGCGGCCACCGGCACCGCGAGGCGCACGCCGCTGAAGCCGTAGCCGATCCAGGTGTCGAGGTCACCGACGGTCGGGGTGACACCGGCGGGCACCGTCATCCCGCGGATGACGACCGCCCGGCGCTCGCCGTCGGTCAGGTAGGCCCCGGATCGGCCGATGGTGCCGGCGGGGGCGGCATCGGCCGCGGAACCCGCCGAACCCGGTGCCGGCGCGGTGGCCGCGGTCACCGCGGGCGAGGGTGCGGGCGCGGCGAGCGCGGGCGGGGTGCCCGCGGCGAGGCAGCCGGCGAGCACACCAAGCGCGAGCAGCAGCGTGCCGGGCCGACGGGCGCCGCGACGCGGGCCGGCCCTCAGGCCACCCGGGCCGGGCCGGCCTGAGGGTCGACCGGGGTCGGTGCCGAGGCTGCCACGACGGCCACGGCCCCGCCGGAGACCGGGAACACCCCGCCACCGGCGAGCGCCGTCCGACCGTTCGACCGCCGCCGGCAAAGG
>NZ_CM001489.1:7468900-7469847 GCF_000262465.1 Frankia sp. QA3 | reverse complement strand
GCGTCCGGCGCCGCCCGGCGCGCTCGCCCCCGAGCCACCCGAACCGCCCGAGCCACCCGAACCGCCCGAACCGCCCGAACCGCTTGCGGCGGCGCGGGCGGTGGCCATCTCCTCCTTCGCCCTCTTGGCGTACATGTCCACGTACTCCTGGCCCGACAGGGCCATCAGCTCGTACATGATCTGGTCGGTGATCGACCGCAGCACGAACCGGTCGTCCGCCATGTCGGCATAGCGGGAGAAGTCGAGCGGCTGGCCGACCCGTATCCCGATCCGGCGGATCTTCGGCACCAGCTTGCCGGGCGGCTGCACCTCGAAGGTGCCGATCATCGCGACCGGGATCACCGGCACGCCGGCCTCCAGGGCCATCCGGGCGACGCCGATCTTGCCGCGGTAGAGGCGGCCGTCGGGCGAGCGGGTGCCCTCCGGGTAGATGCCGATCAGCCGGCCCTGGCGCAGGACGCGAACGCCGGAGCGTAGGGCGCCCTCGCTCGCCTTGCCGCCGCTGCGGTCGATCGGGATCTGGCCGGCGCCGCTGAAGAACACGCGCTTGAACCACCCTTTGACGCCGGCCTCGGTGAAGTAGTCGCTCTTGGCCAGGAAGGTCACCCTCCGGGGGATCACCAGTGGCAGGAAGAAGTGGTCCAGAAAGGAGAGGTGGTTTCCGGCCAGGATCGCGGGGCCCTGCGCGGGGATGTTCTCGGCGCCCTCCACCCACGGACGCCAGAACACCCGCAGAACAGGAGCCAGGACCACCTTGAGCACCCAGTAGAACAAGACAGCTCCCACCTGGTCACCGCCGTCAGACGACGCCCGCCGGGGCGGCCGAGGCCGGGCCGCCCGTCTCCATCCGCCGCCGATCACACCAGACCCGAGCATCCCACCGCACGCCAGGTGGGGCACGGCGGCGCTCCGCGGCCGGCGGACTGCGACGGTACGCGGGCCGGGCG
>NZ_CM001489.1:7467638-7468800 GCF_000262465.1 Frankia sp. QA3 | reverse complement strand
CGCGCGCGGGCAGGCCCGCGCCGATATCATCCCAGCCGGGGTGTTCTCGGTCCTGGCGGTCCGATGGCGGTCCGATGGCGTTCCGACGACATGCGCATGACCGTGAGATACGTACGACCGTGGCCTCGGCCCGCGGACCGTGCGAGCATACGTTTACCGGCGTTTTCCTTCCGCGCCGCCCCGCGACGTGGCACGCGGGCGAACGCAGGGCACGAAGGGCGGATCACGATGGTGGGCTCCACCGGCACAACCGTCCTACCTGGTGCAGAACCGTTCGAGTTCGCGGGTGGGCCGGTGGCCGTCCTGCTGGTCCACGGGTTCACCGGCTCGCCGGGCAGCATGCGGCCCTGGGGCGAGGCCCTCGCCGCCGCCGGGCTGACCGTCTCCTGCCCGCTGCTGCCGGGCCACGGCACCCGCTGGCAGGACATGGTCCCGACCACCTGGCCCGACTGGTACGCCACCGTGCAGGGCGCGTTCCTGCGCCTGCGCGCGGACTGCGAGCAGGTGTTCGTCATGGGCCTGTCGATGGGCGGGACGTTGACGCTGCGGCTGGCCGAGGAGCACGGCCCCGACGTCGCCGGCGTGGTCACGGTGAACGCGAGCCTGTCCACCGAGCGGTGGCACGCCGCGCTCGCCCCGCTGCTCGGGCGCTTCATCCCGGCCGTGCCCGGCGTCGCCGGCGACGTGAAGGCCAAGGGAGTGCCCGAAGTCGGCTACGACCGGGTGCCGCTGCTCCCGTTCGCGTCGCTGCGCAGACTCTGGGGGGTCACCCGCGGCGACCTCGGGCGGATCGTCTGTCCGGTGCTCGCCTACCGCAGCGTCGTCGACCATGTAGTGGAGCCGAGCTCGGGGGCGATCCTGCTGGCCGGGGTGCGTGCCCCGATCGAGGAACGGCTGCTGCCGGACAGCTGGCACGTGGCGACCCTCGACAACGACAAAGAAACGATCTTCGAAGGCAGTCTCGACTTCGTCCAGCGGCACGCGGCACGCACGCTCGTGCCCGACACTCCCCTCAGCGATGGCTGAGCATCCGCCGGCGCCGGGCCAGGGCGAGCCGCGTCCGTCCGCGGCGGGCGCGGCCGAGCCCGACCGTCCGGTGGCGGACCGCGGGGCGCCGGCGGGAGGCGGCGTGCCGCCCACGGGGTGCGGCGCTGCCCTGCCG
>NZ_CM001489.1:7409326-7467538 GCF_000262465.1 Frankia sp. QA3 | reverse complement strand
CAGCCCCGCTGGCCTCGGCCGGTCAACCGGACTCCGCGGCCGCGGGCCCGGGGAAGCATGAGGCGGACAGCGGCGTTCCCGCCGCGGGTGGCCCGTCCGGTCCGTCCGGTCCGTCCGGCGGGGAACCGCCCCGACCCGGGCCCGGCGGGACCGCCGCGCGGCGCGCGCCGCGGTCCCAGGAGGCCGACGACGCGGCTTTTCTCGACCTCATCGCGCACTTCGACGACGAGCCGGAGACCCGGCGATGGCCGACGGCGGAGGACATCGGCGACACCCGCCGGCCTACCGTGATCATCCTACGTCCGCCGTTCGAGCCCGGCGTCCCGCCCACGCCGGACGACCGGACCGATCCCGGCCTGGACGAGGCGCCGCCCCCGGGGCTGAATCCACCCGGCATCGGCGGCGGGCGCGGCGCCGACCCGGCCGACTTCGTCGTGATCGACCTCGGCGAATCGGCGGGCACGGAGGTGGACGACCCGGACAACGACCACTATGTGCCGCCGCCGGCGCCACCCCTGCCGCGGATCCGGCCGGTGACCCGCTGGGCGCTGGGCTCGATCGCCCTCGGGGTGGTGTTCCTCGTCGTGCCGACCCTGATCGGCTTCAACCAGTCACGCGCGCAGGACGTCACCGGCGTGCTGCTGATCCTCGGTGGGGTCGGCACCCTCGTCGCCCGCATGGGTGACCGACCTCCCACCGATCTCGACGGTCCCGACGACGGCGCGGTGATCTGACCGCGCCGGTCCGGGGCGTGGGCTGCCGCGATGAACCTGCGGCGGCGAACCGGTGGTGCGGCGCCGGTGCGTGGCCGTGTGCCTGGGGCGCGCGCCGCCCCGGCGTCCCCGCGACCCGGTCGTATCCCGGGAACGGTCGCATCCGGGGAACGGCCGCATCCCGGGGAACACCGCAGGGAAAGCAGGGCAGATGCGCGGCATCGGGCCTGAGGACGACGTCGGCGTGGCAGCCGTCGTACTGGCACCGGAGGGAAGGGCGTTGGGCGTGCGTTACCACGAGAAGGTCGAGGTGCACGGACACCTCATGGACACCGGTGTGCTGGCCCGGGTGCTCGACGACGTACTCGACTACGGCGGCGACTACCGGGTGGATCACATCGACCTGGGACGCAGCCACGACGACGAGTCCCACGCGGTCGTCACCGTCGGCGCCGAGACGCCGCGCCGGCTCATGCGCATCCTCATGCGGATCCAGGTGCATGGCGTCAACAAGGTCGAGGCGGGCACGGCGCGCTGCGAGCCCGCGGACCGCGACGGCGCCTTCCCGCCGGACTTCTACTCGACCACCAACCTGGAGACCGTCGTCCATCTCGACGGCCAGTGGGTCCCGGTGGAACACCCCGAGATGGACTGCGGCCTGGTCGTCTCGGCCGGGCGGGTACGCACCGTGCCGGTGACGGACGTCCGGGCCGGCGACATGATCGTCTGCGGGGTGGACGGCGTGAAGGTCGTCCTGCCGGTCACCGACCACTCCAGCCGGCTCTACGCCGAGTACGAGGCGCTCGGCGCGCCGCTGCCGGGCTCCACCCAGCCACAGGCGGTGCTGGTGAAGGCGATCGCCCGCCAGGTCCGCGAGGTCAAGGCCGAGGGCTCCCAGGTGCTGTGGGTGGCCGGGCAGACCGTCGTCAGCACCGGCGCCGCGCCCGCGCTCGTCGCCCTGGTCGAGGCCGGCTACGTCGACGTGCTGTTCACCGGGAACGCGCTGGCGACGCTGGACGTGGAGGCCGCGCTCTACGGCTCCCCGCTCGGCCTCGGGCCGCTGCGCAGCGGCCGGGTGCAGCGCGGCAGCGAGCAGCACATCCGCGCGATCAACGCGATCCGCCGCGAGGGCTCGATCCGGGCCGCGGTGGAGTCCGGTGTCCTCTCCCAGGGGATCATGCACGCGATGGTGAAGGCGAACAAGACCTTCGTGCTCGTCGGCTCGGTGCGCGACGACGGCCCGCTGCCCGACGTCCACACCGACGTGGTCGAGGGGCAGCGGGCGATGCGCGCGGCGCTGCGCGGAGTCGGCTACGCGCTGATGGTCGCCAGCGCCCAGCACTCCGTGGCCACCGGCAACATCCTGCCGGCGTCGATCCCGGTCGCCTGCGTCGACGTCGACCCGACCACGGTTCATGCCCTCACCGAGCGCACCAGCGCGCACGCCGTCGGGGTCGTCGCCGACACGGGCCTGTTCCTGGAGGAGCTCGCCGTCGAGCTGGTGCCGGACTTCCGCCCGGCCCGCCCGGGGCCGGGCGCCTGAGCCGGCGCTCCGCCGGACCCTCAGATCCGGACCCTCAGATCCGGGCGAGGTCGGCGGCGCCGACCAGGCCGGCCTGGGAGCCGAGCTCGGCGATGACCACCTCGGCCGGAGGCCGGTGATCGCGGCCGGGCACCACCTCGGCGAACCGCTCGCGGGCGGGGCCGAGCAGTAGCTCACCGGCGTCGGAGACCCCGCCGCCGATGACGAAGCGGTCCGGGTCGAGCACGGCGGTCAGGTTCGCCATGCCCTCGCCGAGCCAGTGGCCGATCTCGGTCAGGCAACGGATCGCCGCCGGATCGCCCTTGCGGGCCGCCTCGGTGACGTCCGGGCCGGTCAGCCGCTCGGCGTCGCCGCCGCATGCCTCCAGCATCGCCGCCGCCGCGGCCGGGTCCGTCGCGGCGATCTGGCGGGCGACGCGGACCAGCGCCCGGCCGCTGGCGTACTGCTCCCAGCAACCCCGGTTGCCGCAGCCGCACAGGTGGCCGTCGGGCACGACCCGCATGTGGCCGGTCTCCGCCCCGATGCCGAACGCGCCGCGGTAGAGCTCGCCACCGAGGACGATGCCGCTGCCGATGCCGGTGCCCACGGTGAGGCAGACCAGGTCCCGCCGGCCGCGGCCGGCACCGAAACGGTACTCGGCCCAGGCCATCGCGTTGGCGTCGTTCTCGACGACGACGGGCAGCCCGACGCGGCCGCTCACCTCGTCGCGCAGCGGCTCGTCCCGCCAGGCCAGGTTCGGGGCGAACAGGACCCGCGAGCGGTCCGCGTCGATCCAGCCGGCCGCGCCGATGCCGACAGCCCGCACCTCGTAGTCGACGCTGAGCTCCGCGACCACGGCGGCGATGGTGTCCGCGACCTCGGACGCGGAATGACCCGGGGTCGGCCGGCGGACCGCCGCCAGGACGGCGCCGGCGCCGTCGACGACGCCGGCGGCGACCTTCGTCCCACCGACGTCCACGCCGATCGTCAGGCCCTCACTGCGGCGATCGTCGTCGGCCGACGCGTCCGCGGTGGGGGCGAGCGGGAGGGGGCTCTGCCGGGCGTCCGGGCCCGCGGGGCGGGCGGAGGAGGTGTCCGGGGTGCCGTGACGATCCGGGTTACCGGGACGATCCGAGCTGCCGGAAACAATGGTGCTCACGTGACATCGATCCTCTGGACGCGGGGTCTGGGCGCTGTGGCGGAACGGGTGCCCGCGGCGGCCCCCGGCCGCGGGTCCTGGTGGGCTGTGCGTCCCGCGCCCGGGGACGCGGGACGAGGGGCGCCGGACTCGTCGCGGGCGTCACCGGAGCGGGCGTCACCAGAGTAGGCGTCGAGGGCCGCGCGGAAGGCCGCCGCCAGCGACTCCGCCGCGGTCAGCAGGTGGCGGACCACCTCGGGCCGGTCCCCGGTGAACATCGCCAGCAGCCGGCACAGCGGGCACGACGTGCACGGCCGCCCGTGGCCCGGGCAGACCGGTCCCGCGGCTGCCTCCGCCGCGCCGGCGGGAACATCGGCGCCGGTTGGCGCACCGGCGCCGGCCCCAGCACCGCCGGCCCCAGCACCGCCGGCCCCAGCACCGCCGGCCCCAGCACCGCCGGCCCCAGCACTACCGGCGCCGACGACGTCGGCGACGGCGTCCCAGAGGCGGCGGCCACCCGAGTCGGCGCCGGTCAGGCCCCGCAGGGCGTCGACGAGCAGGGCCGCCTCGACCGCGAGCGGCCCGGGCGGCGGTGGCCGCTCCCCCGGGCGCCTGCCGGCGGATCCGCTCGGGCCAGGAGCGCCGGACGGGTTGGGACCGTCGGGAGGCGCGCCGGTCGGGACGGAGGTCATGCCCGCACCCACTGGTCCGGATCGGGCACGAAGGAGACGACCAGGCGGTCGCCGCGCAGCCGGGCGGCGCTGACGTCGCAGCGGCGCAGCGCCGCGGGCAGCGGGACCGCGCGGCGGAACGCCCCGACGGTGACGATCAGATCGTCGCCCAGTCGGGCCAGGTCGATCTGGGATCCGTCGACGAACGGAAGACCGAACGACAGCGCGTAACCGTCGTCGGTGCGTTCGACCCGCGGCGCCTCGCCGGCCCCGGTTGGCGAGGCGCCGAGGACGCCCGCCGGGTCCAGCTCGCCGTAGGTCGCCGCGCCGAAGGCCGCGAGCTCCTCCAGGCCGACCGGCTCGCCCGCACGGTAGCCCACCGGAAGGATCGGGGTCGGCTCGAACGCCCCGGTGATCTCGGCGAGCGCTTCGCGGTGGGCGGCGGCCCAGCCGGCCCGCCAGGCGTCCGCCCCGGCCGGCGAGAAGATCCGGTTGACGATCACACCGTCGAGGGTGAAGCCGTGCAGCGACAGCGCGGTGAGGCTGCTGCGCGCCGCGGCCAGCGCCCCGCTCTCCGGGGTGAGCACCAGCCGGATGCTGGTGGCCGCATGGTCGGTGAGGATCGCCCGCAGGTCCACGGCGGCGCGGTGCACGCGGGAGACGGTGTCGTAGGCGGGTGCGGCGAGGCTCCCCCACCGGCCGCCGAATGCTCCCGCCCACCCGAAGCCGGGCCGCAGCCAGCGGGCGAAGGCCCCGTCGGGCGGCAGCAGCCGCCGGCAGTACCACGACAGCGTCTCCGGGAAGGCGAGCAGCCGCAGCAGGCCGGCGACCGGGCCACCGTCGACGATGACGACGTCGTGGTCGGCGCTGGCCAGGCCGTCGCGCAGTTCGAGCAGGGTCAGCGTCTCGATGGCACCGGGCAGGAAGGCCAGCTCCTCGAGCTCCACCGGATCGACGTCGAAGGACGGCCAGGTGCCGGCCAACACCTCGCGCACCGCCGGCCAGCGCGTGCCGACGGCGCGGCGCAGATCGACCTGCTGGCCGGTGAGCCCGGGTTCGAGGTCGGTCGGGTCGGCTCCGATGGGGTGGTCAAGCGCGCCGGCGAGGCCGGCCGCCGGGTCGACGGACAGGACCAGGGTGCGATGACCCCGTTGCGCGGCAAGGATCGCGGTCGCCGCCGCCACCGTCGTGGTGCCGGCGCCGCCCTTCCCGGTGAAGAGCACACACCGCACGTGCGCTCAGCTCTCCACGTGCTTCTTGAGGTCCTTGAGAGCGGCATCCACGATGCCGCTCTGTACCTTCCGCCGAAGCAACCCCGGAATTTTGATCTTGGTTTCGGCGGTGAGGTCGTAGGTGACCTCGGTGGTGCCGTCGCCGAGGTCGCGCAGGGTGTAGCTGCCGTCCTGCGACGACATCGCCTGCCCCTCGACCATCGACCAGGTGACCTGGACGTCGTCGGACCAGACGTACTCGTTGACGAACTCGTCCTTGACCACGACGGCGTTGATCCGGAAGCGGGCGCGCCGGGGCCGGCCGTCCGGGCCGACGTCGAGCACCTCGGCCTCCTCGATCTGGCCGACCCAGGTCGGGTACGCCGGGATGTCGGCAATCGCCCCCATCACCGCGGCGGGCCTGGCATTGATGACGATGGTCGATCGGGCGTGGTCCGCCATGGGAGAGCAGCACCTCCACATTCGTCAAGCACGTCTGAAGGAGCACGGCGTCGCCGGCTCACCGGCAACCCGGATCTCTCCGGGATCCCGGATCATTCCCCGACCGATCGCCTGAGGCTACCGGAACCTGGGCCACATCTCGCCGAGCGGCTGGCTACCACTCGAGGACGAACGGGGTGCCACGGGCGTTGAAATGACCGACGTTCACGCAACGCGTTCCGTCGATCTCCAGACTGGCGGTGAGGGGCTGGTGAACGTGCCCGAAGAGCACGTAGCGGGGCCGGGTGGCGTGAATGGCCTCGAGGATCGCGACGCTGCCCCGCTCGAAGCGCCGGGCCTGGACGTCATAGACCAGCTCCGGCAGATGCGGGGGAATGTGGCAGCACAGAACGTCGACCTCGCCGACGGCGGCCACCTTCGCGGCGAAGACATCGTCGTCGATCTCGTACGGCGTGTGCATCGGGGTCCGCAGCCCGCCGCCGACGAAGCCGAACCGCCAGCCGCCGATCGTTGTGGTCTGCCCGTCCAACAGGGTGATGCCGTCGCGCAGGTAGTCGGGGTAGAGATGGGGCAGGTCGACGTTGCCGAACGTCAGGTAGGTCGGGGTCGGGAAGGCGGCGAACAGCCGCTCGTACTGCCGGCGGATGGCGGCCTCGACGATCTCGGAGCGGTCGCCGTCGAGGCGCGCCCACAGCGAGCGCGACCACTCCCGCGCCTCGTCGAAGCGCTGCGCGGTGCGCAGCTCCACCATCCGGCCGACGGCCTCGGCGCCGAACAGATCACCCATGATCCCCCGGCTGTGGTCGCGGTAGTCGATGAAAAGGATGAGGTCACCGAGGCAGATGAAGACGTCGGCGCCCTCGGCGGCGGCGGGCAGCGCGTCCGCTCGGCCGTGCACGTCGCTCACCACGTGGACCCGCATACCAGGAAGCTTAGGCGGCGACGAGGAACATCCGGCACGGTCCGGACGGGTCGGTCGGCCGGCGCCGCAGTGCCGTGCGACACCCGCGCGGCGGGCGAGCCTGATCCCGTCGCGACCAGCCACCATCCGTATGCGGACAGGTCGCGCCCCACCGATCGTCGTCCGCACGGTCGCCAGCCTCCGGTCCGCCCGCTAACGTCTGGTGCCCTGAACGGTCATCCGCCGTTCGGCGGCGTCGTCATCCGGCGGGCGCCCGAGGGCATCCGGTAGGACGCACGAGAGCACCTGGTAGGAGTAGCAGTGCGGGAGTACACCTCTGCGCCCCTGGTCACCATCGCGGACAATGCGACGCTGACGGACGCCGTGTTCCGACATGCCGCCGCCCGTCCGGACAAAATTCTCATTCGTCACAAGGTGGCCGAAGAGTTTGTCGGGATGACCACCCGCGAGTTCCACGATCACGTGGTGGCCACCGCCCGGGGACTCGTCGCACGCGGGGTGGAAACCGGCGGCCGGGTGGGGATCCTCAGCCACACGCGGTTCGAGTGGACCGTCGTCGACTACGCCACCTGGGCCGTCGGCGCCGTCTGCGTGCCCATCTACGAGACGTCCAGCCCGAGCCAGATCGAATGGATCCTCCGGGATGCGGGGATCGAACTGCTCGTCGTCGAGAACGCCGAGCTCGCCGCGCGGGTCGAGCAGGTCCGCGGCAAGGCGCCGGCCCTGCGCGACGTGCTCGTCCTCGACGACGGCGCGCTGGCCACCCTCGCCGCCGACGGCACCGGCGTCGACGAGGACCGGTTGGCCGCGGCGCGCGCGTCCCTCGGTGCCGACAGTCTTGCGACGATCATCTACACCTCCGGCACCACGGCGCAGCCGAAGGGCTGCGAGATCACCCACCGGGCGCTGCTGTTCACCGCCGAGTCGTCCATCGCCATGCTGCCGGAGGTGTTCGCGCCGGGCTGCTCCTCGCTGCTGTTCCTGCCGCTGGCCCACGTGTTCGCCCGGATGCTGCAGGTGGGCCTGGTGCAGGGGGCCTTCGAGCTCGCCTACACACCGGACTCGCGCACCCTGTTGCCGGACCTGGCCAAGGTGCGGCCCAGCTTCCTGCTCGCCGTTCCCCGAGTCTTCGAGAAGGTGCACGCCGGCGCGCGGCTCAAGGCGCACAGCGAGGGCAAGGGCCGCATCTTCGACGCCGCCGAGAACACCGCCGTGGCCTACAGCGAAGCCCTCGACCACGGTGGCCCCGGTTTGCTGCTGCGGCTGCGGCACCGGCTGTTCGCCGCGCTGGTGTATGGCAAGCTGCACGCGGCGCTGGGCGGGCGGGCCCGGTTCGCGATCAGCGGCGGGGCACCGCTGGGCCCGCGGCTCGGCCACTTCTTCCGCGGGATCGGCTTCACCGTCGTGGAGGGCTACGGCCTGACGGAGACCTCGGCACCGGCGGCGGCGAACCGCCCACACTCGGTGCGGATGGGCACCGTCGGGCAACCCCTTCCGGGGGTGACGATCCGCATCGCCGACGACGGGGAGATCCTCATCCGAGGCGACCTGCTGTTCCGCGCCTACCACCACAACGAGACCGCGACGAAGGAGGCGCTCGACGCCGAGGGCTTCCTGCACACCGGCGACCTCGGCGCACTCGACGACGACGGCTACCTGCAGATCACCGGCCGGAAGAAGGAACTGCTGGTCACCGCCGGCGGCAAGAACATCGCGCCGGCCCCGCTGGAGCACGTCATCCAGTCCCACCCGCTGGTCAGCCAGGCGATGCTCGTCGGCGACCAGCGCCCGTTCATCGCCGCGCTGGTCACCATCGACCCGGAGGCGTTCGAGCACTGGCGCGACGGCGCCGGCAAGGCTGCCGGGGCGACCGTGGCGGACCTCGCCGAGGACGCCGACCTGCGCGCCGAGATCCAGCAGGCGATCGACGCGGCGAACGCGACGGTGTCGCGCGCCGAGGGCATCAAGAAGTTCGTGATCCTGCCGCAGGACTTCACCGTCGAGACCGGGGAACTGACCCCGAGCCTGAAGGTCCGGCGCTCGCTGGTGATGGACCGCTTCGACAGCGCCGTCGAGGGCCTCTACGCCGGCGCCCGCCGCTCCTGATGCGCTGGGCCGGCGTGGGCTGGGCCGGCGGATCAGCGGGTCAGGCGGGTTGGCCGGCGAGCAGCGAGCGCAGCTCGGCGGCGAGCACGTCCCAGCGCCAGCGCAGCTCGACCCAGGCCCGCCCGGCGGCGCCCATCGACGCGGCCCGGTCCGGATCGGCGAGCAGGTCCCCGACGGCCCGCACCACCTCGCCCAGGTCGGTGCCGTCGACGACGAGGCCGGTGCGCTGGTCGAGCACCGCGTCGGGGGCGCCGCCGCTGCTCCCGGCCACCACCGGCAGGCCGGTGGCCGACGCCTCCAGGTAGACGATCCCGAGCCCCTCCACCTCCAGCCCACCGAGCCGGGACCGGCACGGCATTGCGAACACGTCGCCGGCCGCGTAGTGCGCAGGCAGCTCCTCCCACGGCACCGAACCGGTGAACGTGACGTGCTCGGCCACGCCGTTGTCCCGGGCGAGCCGTTCGAGGCCCGCGCGATGCGAGCCGCCGCCGACGATGAGCAGCGCCGCCTCCGGCACCCGGCGCCGCAGCGCCGGCAGTGCGCGCACGAGCATGTCCTGCCCCTTGCGGGCGACGAGCCGGCTCACGCACACCACCACCCGCCGGCCGGTCAGCCCGTACCGACGGCGGGTCTCCTCCCGCCCGGCGCCCGGGCAGAACAGCGTCGCGTCGACGCCACTGGGCAGGCGGGCGAGCGTCGGATGGGCGCCGAGCGCGGGCCCGATCCTGGTCCGGGTGTAGTCGGTCAGGTAGGTGACGACCTCCGCGGTCGCGCCGATGCGGCGCAGCAGCTGGCGGGCGGCCGGCAGCGCCGCCCAGCCGACCTCGTGCCCGTGGGTGCTCGCCACGACGCGGCGCACCGCCGTGTCCCGGCGCAGCCGCGAGCCCAGCAGCCCGAGCGGGGCGGCGGCGCCGAACCACACCGTGTCGCAGCCCTCCGCTCGCGCGATCTGGCGGGCCCGGCGCAGGACGTCCGGGGTCGGCAGCATCAGCGAGGACCGGTGGCGCACGACCGGGAAGTCCTGCCCGGCGTCGAAGGCCGCGGCGCCCTTCCACGACGGGGCGTACACGACGATCTCGTCGGCCGGCAGCCGCGCCGCGAAGTTGTGCACGTAGGCCTGGATGCCTCCCGGACGCGGCGGAAAGTCGTTGGTGACGGCCAGTACGCGCATCCGCCCATGTTCTCCCACGCCGACCGGCGGCCACCGCCCGGCTCCGGCCCCACGCCCGCCCGCGCCTGCACCATGCGGGCAGCCCCTCAGACCTCGGTGAAGGTGGCGCCCGGACTGGCGAGGCGGCGCCCCCGGGTGGTACGCCCCGGGGTAACAGCCCCACCGCCATGCCCCTGACGACCGCAAACAGCCTCAGCGGCCAGCGCCTCGACACGGCGGGCCGCTCAGCCGGCGCGGCGCGGCGGCCGGGCCGCACCGTGCGCGGCGGTACCGCGGGGCACGCGGTCGAGCACCGAGCCGGCCAGCTCCTCCGGTGGCGGCAGCAGGCCGGCGGCGGCCAGCACGGCGAGCGCGCGGTACTCCTGCGCGTCCCACACCACGCCCCCGCCCTCATCGGCAAACATGACGGTGACCGCGCAGTCGGCGCACCGGGCGCCGCGGCCGACGCAGGAGTCGCAGTCGATCAGCATCGCACTCACCTTCCCGAGGTCCGGCCGGTGACGGCCGGCGGCGGCGGCACAATCCGCGCACCGATATCCCGACGTCATCGACGGTAGGACCCGGGTCCGACAACTTTCGGCGGTCGACTGGACAGCAGGCGGCGGGGCGGCTCAACGACGGGACATCTGGACGGCTGACGACGTGACTGCCGGGCTGCTGAGACGCCGGGATGCCGGGATGCCGGGATGCCGGGATGCCGGGGACCTCAGCGGTCGAGCCGCGCCAGCAGCGCCGCGGACGGCACCGCCCGGGCCCCGGCCGCGGCACTGTTCTCCGCCACCTCCCGGTCGGAGGTGACGACGAACACCGGCCGGCCCTGCGGCTCCATCCGCACCAGCCGGACGATCTCCTCGTCGGCGAGCTGGCCGGGGCGGCTGAACAGCACCCGGACCCCCCGGGGCATGGCGACACCGACCGGGCGGGCGACGACCGCGGTCGCGTCGAAGACCACCGTGACCTCGCTGTCCGGGTTGCGCCCGGCGAGCGCACCGAGCCCGGACAGCAACCGTTCCCGCTGCGCCTGCAGGGTGAGCCGGCCGTAGCCGCGCTTGGTCACGTTGTACCCGTCGATGATCAGATGCACGCCGGGCACGCCGAGCACCTCGTCGATGAGGGTGGGGTCGTCATCGGGCCGCCCGCGGGCCCCGACGAACGCCTGCGGCGCGCTGCTCGGCCCGTCGCCGCCGCGGGCGAGCAGGTCCGCCGGCCGGGCGACCATCGTCGGCAGGTCGAGCTCGCGGCGCACGCCGTGGGCCGAGGCGATGAGCGTGTCGAGCAGGACGCGCATGCGGGCGTCGTCCACACTGCGGGAGTCGCGGGTGTCCCGGCGGGCGGCGGCCAGGGCGCTTTCCAGCTCGGCGACCCGGCCGCGCAGCCGGCGGACCTCGGCCTCGGCGTCGCGGCCGGCGGCGAGCGCCGCGTCGCGCGCCGTCTCGGCCGCGGTCACCGACTCCCGGGCGGCCTCCTCGGCGCGGCGGATCCGATCCGTCGACGCACGCAGTCGCCGCCGGGACTCCTCCGCCTCGGCGCGGGCCGCGGCGAGGCGTTCGCGCAGCTGCCCCAGCTCGCCGGCGGCACTGCGCTGGTTCGCCGCGAGCTGCTCGGTGAGCCGGCGGATCGTCCGCTCGGCCTCGTCGGCCCGGCCGCGGACCTCCGCCTCCGCGGCCGAGGCCGAGGCCAGCTCGACCAGCTCGGGCCAGCGCGAGACGCGCAGCAGGTAGGCCACCGCGGCGACCTTCTCCGGCGGGGCGGCCGGCGGGGGCCCATCGGCGGCCTCGGCGGCCTCGGCCAGCTCCGGCTGGTGCCGGCGGATCCACTCGGCCACCCGGCCGCGGAACACCTCGTTGTCGACCGCGGCGGCCAGCGGGATAGCGCCCGCCTTCGCCCGCCGGGACGCCTTGAACCGGCGCACGGCGACGAGCGACGTTGGCACGTCGGACTCGGACAGATCGGCGAGCGTCTGCGCGGCGAGCTCGATGACGTATTCCCGCACGGGCGCGGGCAGCGGCCCCGTCACAGCCTGCTCCCAGCTGGGGCGGCCGCCGCGGACACGGCCCGGATGGACATTGTCGAGAACCCGGCCGACGCAGCACCGACCACCTCGGCCGCGGCCCGGTGGGAGAGGTCGCCCGGCGCGGTCAGAGTGCCGACCGGGGCGGCCTGCGGACCAGTCCTGGGCAACGCGGGCACAAGCCGCGCGCAGAAATGTCCGTCAGCGTCCGGATGACACGGGAAATTGGACGAGCCGCGTCTGTGACGGCTCGTCCGACCGGCCGGACAGCAAGGCACCTGGGACTCCGGAGCCGACGGGAAGAACGATGACGGTACAGCCTATCGAGAGAGCTCAGAGGGCTCACACGGACCACCGGCGTGGGATCACGGACCGGTGGCCCGCGCCGGGGCGGGCATTGTCTCATGTGATACCCGACTTATGTAGCCTCGCGTGGTGCGTTCCCCAACGCACGATTTATTCCAAACGCGGCCCTGGCTGCGCCGGAGAGGACCATCGTGACCGACCAGAACCCCCCTCACCAGCCCCCCGGCGGTGACGGGAGCCAGGAGACGTGGAAGCAGCCGAGCAATCCCTGGCACCAGCCCGCAGAGACATCGAGCGGCGGCGCGGCGTCGGGCCCGTCTGGCTCGACTCCCCCGCCGGCTCCGTCATGGGGCACCGGTCCGGACCAGTCCGACGAGCAGACCCGGCTCGCCTGGTCCGCCGGCACCACCCCCGCGCCGGGCGGCACCACCCCCGCGCCGGGCGGGACCTCCCCGAGCGGACCGCAGGCCCCCGGGCCCGCTGCCCCCGGGCAGCGGTGGGGAACAGCGGAGCAGTCCTGGCCGCCCCCGCAGCAGCCCGGCGGCGGCTCCGCCGGCTGGGGACAACCCGTCGCCGGGCAGCCTGGAACCGAACAGCAGGGCTGGGGGCAGCCCGGGGTCGGCCAGCAGGCGCCCGACCACCACCAGGGCTGGGGGCAACCCGGTGGGGGACAGCCGGGCGGGGACCAGCAGGGCTGGGGGCAGCCGGGCGGCTGGCCCCAGGGCGGCTACCCACCCGGCGCCACCGGCGCCTACCAGGGTGACGCGGCCTACCAGGGACCGGGCGGCTACCCCGGCGCGCAGGGCCCCTACCAGCAGAGCCCGCCCGGCGGCTGGCAGCAGGCCGGTGGCTGGCAGCAGGGCGCCCCGCCCCCGCCGCAGCGGCGCCGCAACCCGCTGTTCGTGATCGTGCCGCTGGCCGTCGTCGCCGCGATCGTCCTCGGGGTGGTGATCGCCCTTGCGGTAGGGGGTGACGACTCGAACGACATCTCCGCACCGGTACCGGCACCGTCGTTGACCGCGCCCGGACTTCCGGGGACGGGACCGACGGCGGCCGCGCCGAGCGCCACCGCGACGGGGCCGATCGGCGTCTCGAACTGCGTCGCGGTCACCCCGCAGGGTGCGCCGGGGGCCGGCGCGGCGGGCATCGGCGGTTCGGGGACCGTCGTCGGCGAGGCGAACTCCTCGGTCAGCGACTTCGAGGCCCGGGTGACGCTGAACAGCGTCTGCTCGACCGGCGGCCGGGTGACCGAATACGGCGACCCGCCGACCCTGGGCGCCTACTACGTGCTGAACGTGACGGTCGAAGTGAGCCGCGGGGACACGTCCGCCTCCCCGTCGGACTTCTACATCCAGACCCCGGACGGGACGCGGTACGACGGAAGCTACGACAACGTGGAGCCGCGGCTGTCCGCGTCGACGGTGAAGGCCGGCCAGAAGGTTCGCGGCAACGTCGTCATCGACGCGCCGCCCGGGCACGGCCTGCTGAACTGGGAGCCGCTGTTCGCGGTCAGCCCGGCCACGTTCCAGCTCTGAGCCCGGTCCGGACGGCGCCTGGCGTTCGGCGTCAGCCGACGGCGGCGCGGATTCGTTCCGCCACGGCGTCGAGCTCGGCCGAGTCGGGGTTGTGGTCGGCGAGCGCGAAGTCGATCTGCGTCTCGTTCTCGATGGGCAGGAGGTGCACGTGCACGTGCGGCACCTCCAGCCCGGCGACGAGCGCCGCCACCCGCCGGGGCCGCAACGCGGCGTCGATGGCCCGGCCGACCGTCGCGGCGGCGGTCCACAGCGCCGTCTGGACGTCGTCGGGCAGGTCGATCCAGTGGTCGATCTCGGCGCGCGGGACCACCAGCGTGTGGCCCGGCCGGATCGGCGCGATCGTCAGGAACGCCACCGTGTACTCATCGGAGTACACGATGCGCCCGGGAAGCTCGCCGTTGATGATCCGGGTGAAGACGCTCGGCATGGCTCACGACCTTATCGACCACGCCTCTGCGCGGGCCGACCGGCGGGCGTGGCCCGGCGGACGTGGCCCGGCGGACGCGCGGGCACCCGCCGGCGACGACGCCCGACCCGCCGTTGGGACGCCCGTGCGGTCCTCAGTCCGCTGACCGGCAGCCAGATCCCCGGCCGGCAATCGGACCTGTGCCCCGGTCATCAGCCCCCGGACCGGTCATCATACGAAGGGCCGGGCGAAGCCGGCCGGCCCGGCCGTCATCACCCGGAACTCGTTGCCCTCGGGATCTGACAGGACGTACCCGCGCTCCCCGTCGTCGTCGTAACGGCCGACCCGGCGGGCGCCGAGGGTGGACAACCAGCCGATGACCCGCTCGGCGTCGACCGCGTAGAGGTCCAGATGCAGCCGGCTGGGACCACCGCCGCGGCGGGCTCCCGGCCGCAGCAGCAGCTTCGGCCCCGCACCGGCGGGGTGGCGCAGCAATGCCGCTTCGTCGTCGCGCCGGGCCACCTCGTAACCCAGCGCGGCGGACCAGAAGCGCACCATCACGTCCACGTTCGCACAGTCCAGCGCGACTCGCCCCACCCGAATGCCATTCGTTTCAAACCACGCCACCCGCGCATGATTTCGCATTCCAGGCGGGTTGGCCTGCCGAGTGGCCGCCGCGTGTCTCCGGCGTGGCGCCACAAGGAGTTCGGGACAGCCCCGACAGGACCACAATGAGACCCGCACCGGGACCCACCATCCCCTCCGACGCCTCCCGCGCCCGGAGCCCGACGGCCGACCCGTGGCGAAACTGTCGGCGGTGGGGCTTACCGTGACCCCGTGCGCCCAGATCCCGCCCCAGCCGACCGCTCCACCGCCGACGCCGGCATCCTCGCCGGCCTGGCGGGGGCGACCAACCCGGCGGGCGAGGCCGCTCGCCCCCGCGGTGGCCCAGCCGGCGCGGGCGCGGCCGGTGGCCTCCCCGGGCACCGGCAGACCAGCCTGGACGACCTCGGCCGGCCGCTGTCCGACCTGACGTTCGTCGTGGTCGACCTGGAGACGACGGGGACCTCGGTGGCCACCGGTGAGATCACCGAGATCGGCGCGGTGCGGGTGCGCGGCGGCGAGGTGCTCGCGGAGATGTCCACCCTGGTCCGCCCGAGCGTGGGCATCCCGCCGATGGTCTCGGTGATCACCGGGATCACCGATGCCATGGTGGCGACGGCCCCCGCGGAGGCCGAGGTGGTGCCGACGTTCCTGGAGTTCGCCCGCGGCGCCGTGCTGGTCGCCCACAACGCGCCGTTCGACCTCGGCTTCCTGCGTGCGGCGGCGCAGCGCTGCGGCTACCCGCCGCCCGTCTGGGAGCATCTCGACACCCTGCGCATCGCGCGGCGGGTGGTCAGCCGCGACGAGGCCCCCGACTGCCGGCTCGCCTCGCTGGCCCGGCTGTTCCGCAGCTCGACCGAGCCCTGCCACCGCGCGCTGGCCGACGCCCGGGCCACCGTGGACGTGCTGCACGGGCTGTTCGATCGGCTCGGCAACGCCGGCGTGCGCACGCTGGAGGAGCTGCACGAGTACAGCGCCCGGGTCTCGCCGGCCCAGCGCCGCAAGCGGTACCTCGCCGACGGGCTGCCGACCGGGCCCGGCGTCTACATCTTCCGCGACGCCGACGGGCGGGCCCTCTACGTCGGCACCTCGCGCTCGGTCCGATCCCGGGTGCGCACGTACTTCACGGCGAGCGAGCCCCGCACGCGGATGGCCGAGATGGTGGCGCTGGCCGAGCGGGTGGACGCCATCGGCTGCGCGCACGCCCTGGAGGCCGAGGTGCGCGAGCTGCGGCTGATCGCGGAGCACAAGCCGCCGTACAACCGCCGCTCCCGCTTCCCGGAGCGCACCGTCTACCTCAAGCTCACCGACGAGCCGTTCCCCCGGCTGTCCCGGGTGCGCGCCGCCCGCGACGGGGCGACCTACCTCGGTCCGTTCGCCAGCACCCGCGGCGCGGACGACGCCGCCGACGCGCTGCTCGCCGCCGTGCCGCTGCGCCAGTGCGCCGGCCGGCTCTCGCCACGAGCCCGCCGTCCCGCCTGCGCCCTGGCGGACCTGGGCAGGTGCGGGGCGCCCTGCGACGGCCGGGAGGACGTCGCCGCCTACGCCCGCCACGTCGCCGCCGCCCGGGCGGCCATCACCGGCGATCCGGGACCGGTCATCGCCGCGTCGACGCGGCACATCGACCGCCTCGCCGGCGAGCGGCGCTACGAGGACGCGGCCGTCCACCGCGACCGGATGGTGGCTTTCGTCCGCGCCGCCGCCCGCGGTCAGCGGCTGGCCGCGCTGACCCGCGTCCCGCAGCTCGTCGCGGCGGCGCCGACCGCGCAGGCCGGCTGGGACCTGGCCGTGGTCCGTCACGGCCGGCTGGTGTCCGCGGTGAGTGTGGCCCCGGGGGTCGACCCGCGGCCCTGGGTCGACGCCGCGGTCGCCAGCGCCGAGACGGTGCAACCGCAGCCGGGTCCCGCGCCGTGCGCCTCCGTCGAGGAGACCGAGCGGATCGCCCGCTGGCTGGCCGGGTCCGGGGTGCGCCTCGTGCGCATCGACGGCGAGTGGAGCTGGCCCGCTGCGGGCGCCACCCGCGACGCGCTGCGCTACGCCGACGTGCACCGCTCCCCCGACCTGTCGGAGCAGGCGGCCGGCCGGCGCGCCGAGGGCGAGCGCCCCCGCCGCTGAGGGCGGCCGGCGGATCGACCGTGCTCCCGGCTGGTGCGGGCCCCGGCTCGCCCGACGGTCACGCATCTGTGCGGATCATGGGCGCCGGGGGCGACAAAGGCCGCGGGGCCGGTCTGCCGTGACGGCGGACCGGCCCCGCGGCCGGTGTCAGCTCAGCGCTGAGGCGTTGGTGCTGGCCGTCAGTGCTTACCGCCGCCGACCGGTGTGCTCGGGCCGCCGGGGCCGGTCTCCTTCTCCTCGACGAAGAAGCCGCTCACCGCCTTACCGGCGCGGCGGGCGAGACCCTTGCCATGACCGTCCCCGTGGCCGTTCGCCGCCGGCAGCGCGAACCGGTCGGTGGGGACCTGCGGGTGGTCGGGCACCGGGGTCGGCTTCGGCCGGTGGTCCTCCACGAACTCCCCGCTGGGCAGCTGGCGGATGATGCCGGTCTCGATGCCGTGATGCTCGACCTCGGCGTCCTTCGCCTGCAGGTTGAGGCAGATCTTCTTGGTGATCGCGTAGGCGATCGGCGGGACGATGATCAGACCGATGCGGCCGGCCCACGTCATCGCGTTCAGCGAGATGCTGAACGTCTTCGCGATGACGTCGTTACCACCCGAGATCAACAGAACCAGGTAGAAGCTGATCGACATCGCGCCGAGCGCGGTCCTGGTCGGCGCCTCCCGGGGCCGCTGGAGCAGGTTGTACGACTTGGTGTCGCCGGTGAACCTGGCTTCCAGGAACGGGTAGAGCGCCAGCAGCGTGAACAGGATGCCGGGCAGGACCGCCGTCGGCCAGAACACGGCCGGGACGGTATGGCCGAGTCCGCGGAACTCCCACGGTGGCATCAGTCGGGTCGAGCCGTCGAGGAAGCCGATGTACCAGTCGGGCTGGGACGCCGAGGAGACGTTCGCCGGGTCGTACGGACCGAACATCCAGATCGGGTTGATCTGCGCGAGGCCGCCGAGCAGGGCGAGCAGGGCGAAGACCATCATGAAGAAGCCGCCGGACTTCACCGCGAACACCGGGAACACCCGGTGGCCGACGACGTTGTGCTCGGTCTTGCCCGGGCCGGGGAAGTCGGTGTGCTTCTGGTGCCACAGGATGCCCATGTGCGCGCCGATGAGGGCGAGCAGCACGCCGGGCACCAGCAGGATGTGGATCACGTAGAGCCGGGGCAGGAAGTTCTCGCCCGGGAACTCGCCGTTGAACACCAGGAACGACGCCCACGTCCCAATGATCGGGATGGACTGGGCGATCGAGGCGGCGATCCGCAGACCGGTGCCGGAGAGCAGGTCGTCCGGCAGTGAGTAGCCGGCGAAGCCCTCGAGGATGGCGAGGATCAGCAGGCCGACACCGATCAGCCAGTTGGTCTCGCGCGGCTTGCGGAAGGCGCCGGTGAAGAACACCCGGAACAGGTGGACGACGATCGACGCGACGAAGACCAGCGCGGCCCAGTGGTGGATCTGGCGGAACACCAGTCCGGCCCGGGTGTCGAAGCTGATGTCCAGCGTCGAGGCGTACGCCCGGCTCATCTCCACGCCCTTGAGGGGGACGTAGGAGCCGTCGTAGATGACCTCCGTGTTCGACGGGTCGAAGAACAGCGTGAGGTAGATGCCCGTCAGCAGCAGGACGATGAAGCTGTAGAGCGCGATCTCCCCGATCATGAACGACCAGTGGTCGGGGAACACCTTGTTCAGGTTGCGCCGCAGTCCGGCCTGGGTGCCGAACCGCTCGTCGATGGCACGGTTGGCCTTGCGGACCGGGGTCGGCCGCTTGACGAACTCCGGTGGGGATGCGGTTGTCATGAGCGCTCCCAGAAGGCGGCACCGACAGGCTCGTCGTAGTCACCGTTGCGGGCGTAGAGGAATCCGTCGTCGTCCGCGGTGATGGCCAGCTGCGGCAGCGACCGGCTGGCCGGACCGAAGATCGCCCGGCAGCCGTCCAGCACGTCGAAGACCGACTGGTGGCAGGGGCAGAGCAGGTGGTGGGTCTGCTGCTCGTACAGGCTCACCGGGCAACCGGCGTGCGAGCAGATCTTGGAGTAGGCGACGTGGCCATCGATGGACCAGTTCTCCCGCCCCTTGCGCGGCCGGTCGACACCCGGTGGCAGCCGGATGAGGATCGTGGTGCTGTCCGCCTTGGCGTGCAGGTCCATCTTCGGCTTGTAGGTGGTCGTGCCGTCCGACTCGGTCACCGGGATGGCCGGGAAGACGGTCTCGATGCCGCCGATGGAGATGTCGCCGAGCTTGACCAGGCGGCCGTCCTCGGTGACCAGGCGCGCGCCCTTCACCCAGGAGGTGTGGTCGAGCTTCTTGCCCGGCTTGGAGTTGGTGAGGTTGAGCAGCGGCACCACGATCAGCCCGCCGAGCACGGTGCCGGCGCCCAGCAGGGTGCGGCGCAGCAGCGGGAAGCGGGCGAGACCGGTGTCGGCGAAGCCGGCGGCGATCTCCGCCTCGGTGACCGCGATGTCCTCCTTGCTGGAGGTGAACTCGTGGCGCTCCTGGACGGCCTGCTCGTGCGGCATCAGCCGCTTGGCCCAGAGGATCATGCCGATGCCGAGGCCGCCGACGGCCAGGCCGAGCGCCGAGCCGAGGCTCGGCGTGTAGTACGCCTTGTGCTTGTCACCGACGAAGTTCGTGATGACGAAGCCGACGGTGCCGACCACCGAGATCAGGAACCAGAAGGCGATCAGCCGCTCCGCCCGCCGCTCGGCGCGGCGGTCGACGTCCTCGGCCCGCGGCGGGCGGACGGTGACCCCGCCACCGCCGCCGGCCCGCTCCCCGTAGGTCGGCTGCGCCACCCCGGCGTCGCCGGCCCGAATCACCGTGGTCTCGGGATCGCGGGTGGAGTCCGTCTGGTGCGGCGGGGTGCCCAGGGCCTCCGGGCCGTCGGAGGTACCGGCCGGGACGTCGGGACCCCCGGCCGAGATCCCCGACCCCCCGGCGGGGGCGCCTGAGGTGTCGACCGGGTGCTTGGCCCGCTTGAAGATGCTGCTCATCGAATCCTGGTCCGACTTGTCGGCCGGCTCACCCTGGTAGCCCGCGTAGTGCACGCGTTCCTGGGCGGAGTCGCCCGGCTGGTCCCCTCCGCCCGAGCCCGCCGGTCCCGGCGTCCCCGGGCCCGTCTGGTCACTCATACCTTCTGCCTCGCTCCGATCCACAGGCACACGACGAGCAGGCCACCAATGCCTACCAGCATGGCCAGCAACCCTTCCGGCACCGGACCGTACTTGCCGAGGCTGAAGCCACCGGGGCTCGCGCTCTCGTTCAGGTGCTTGACGTAGGCCGCCACCGCGACGGCGTCCTCTTCGTTGAGCTGACGGTCACCGAACACCGGCATGGATTCCGGCCCCGTACGCATGGCCTCGATGATCTGCACCGGGGTGGACTCGCTCAGCGAGGGCGCGAACTTGCCGTAGGTCAGCGGAGCGCCCTGGGCGACGGCCTGGTGGCACTGCGCGCAGTTGGCACGGTAGAGCTCGCCGCCGTGGGACAGGTCGGCGTCGCTGATCGCCTCGTCGCTGACCTTGGGCACCTCCGGGCCGCCGCCGAGGCTGGCGATGTACGCGGCGAGCTGGTCGATCTGCGTCGCCGAGTAGATCGGCGGCTTGCGGTCGGCCTGCGCGGCCGGGGCGGCCAGCGGCATGCGCCCGGTCGAGACCTGGAAGTCCACCGCGGCCGCGCCGACGCCGATGAGGCTGGGGGCGTCTTTCGCGCCCTGCGCGCCCAGTCCGTGGCAGCTGGAGCAGCCCTGCAGGTACAGGGCGCGGCCCTGCCGGACCGCCTCGTTGGCGTCCGCCGTCTGCGCGGCGTTGCCACCGGGCGCCAGCACCGTCCACAGCACCCCGGTGGCCAGCAGGCCGAGCGCGAGGACGAGGGCGGAGGATCTCCGGCGCCGGCGCGCGGCGGGACCACGCTTGCGCGCGGACCGCTTCGTGGCGGCGGCCGGCGTCGCGACCGCGCTCGGCGCGGGGTCCGACGGCGTGTCCGACGGCGTGTCCGACGGTGTGCCCGAGGTTTCAGTCATGTCGCTCACTGGAGGAGGTAGATGGTCGCGAACAGGGCGATCCAGACGACGTCGACGAAGTGCCAGTAGTACGACACGACGATCGCCGATGTCGCCTTCTCCGGCGTGAAGCGCCCAAACGTCGACCGGCCCAGCACCATGACGAAGGCGACGAGACCACCGATGACGTGCAGCCCGTGGAACCCGGTGGTCAGGTAGTACACCGAGCCGTAGGCGTGCGACGCCATCGTGAACTCGTTCTCGCCGAAGTACTCGTTCGCCTGGCCGCCGACGAAGACAAGGCCCATGATCAGCGAGATCAGGTACCAACGCCGCAGCCCGAAGACGTCACCGCGCTCGGCGGCGAACACCCCGAGCTGGCAGGTGACGCTGGACAGCACCAGGATCACGGTGAAGAACAGCGCGTACCCGACGTGCAACTCCACGGGCCCGTGTTCGGAACCGACGGGATCGCCGGTCGTCGGCGGCCAGTTGCCGCTGTTGACCGAACGGATCGTGAAGTACATCGCGAACAGGGACGCGAAGAACATCAGCTCCGACGACAACCACACGACCGTGCCGACCGAGACCATCGAGGGACGGTTGGCCGTCGGGTGTGGTGGAGGAGCCTTCTCGAGGACGGGGGCTGAGGCCACGACGGTCATTCTGGCACGCGACGCTCCAGGCGCCACCGTAGGTTCGACGTTCGGTAGGACTACGACTCGTCGATGACCGGCCCGAGACGCCGTGCGGACCGCCCCACCCACCGCACAAATCCCTGCGTCGCAGCGGAAACCGCAGGTCCTCGGGGTGCAGCGACGGGAGTCGAAAAAACCATGGCGACCGGCGCGATCCCGGCGGATGTTGCGTGCCTCACCCGTCGAGCGTCCACCTCACGAGCCGGGTCGCCCGGCACGGTCCACTCGGGCCAGACGGCACGGCCCGAGTGGACGGCCGCACGGCAGGCGACCGCCCCCGCCGATCGAAACGGCAGGTCACGGGGCCCGCCAAGCGGCGCGCGCACCCGGGCGGGCACCGCCGGTGGGCAGGTCGGGAGGATCGAGGTGCGGGGCCGCGTTCGGAGGCGGCCCGCCGGGCGGAGAACGGGCAGCGAAGAGAGAACGGTCGGCGGGCCGATCGCGTGCCCGCCAGGATCGTGGTCGGACGGGAGCGAGATACGTGATGCGATGGCTTCGGCGGTCCGGTCGCGCCGCGGCGCCGGTCCTGGTCGACGACGGCTCCCTCGCCGTGCTCGCCTCGTCGTCCGACCCGGCCGCGGGCGAGGGCCCCGCGCTGGCCGCGCTGGCCGCCGCCGGCCATCCACCCGGCACACCCGTGCTGCTGCGGCACCTGTTCGCCCTTGCCGGGCCACCCGACGCGGCCGGCACGCCGGCACGCGACGTACCCACGGGCGCTTCCCCGCCTGCCCACCGGGACGAAACGGACACGGAAGCCCGTGGCAGGGCAAGCGAGGCGGCGCTGCGCGCCCTGGTCGAGCGGGACGGCTACGAGGTCCGCCGCCTCGGCCCGGAGCGGCTCGTCGCGACCCGCCAGACGGTGCCGACCGTGCTGGACGTGGCCCGGGAACGGGCCCGGATGACCGGTCTGGAGATGCGGTTCCCCGTGACCTACCTGGGATGGCAGGCGCTGGCGCCGCCCCCCGCCGGCCGAGCCGGCGACGCGCCGCCGAGAGATGACGGTCGGTAGACCGAACCGCCACCCCTCACCGACGGCTACGGCCGCCGCCGGGCACACGGCCGCGCTGGGACCGGCCGGGCGGCCCGGCCCCGGCCGCACGCCCAGGCGGAAGGCGTGCGGCAGGCCGGTCAGATCGAACGGACGGCCAGGTCAGGCGGACAAGGCGGCGAGTGCCCGCAGGCCCTCCGCCGGCAGGGCAATCCCGGTCTCGGAACCGGGATCCACCGCCAGCAGCAGGTCGTCGGACGGCCAGATCCGGCCCAGGGTCGCGATCTGGACCGTGCGGTAGCGGGCGACGTCGGGCAGAGCCTCCGTCAGGCGCTGCTCGGAGGTGAACGTCGGGACGAACTGGGTCCCGTCCTGACGCTCCGCAACGGGCAGTTGCAGGACCTCGCTCTCCTCGGACAGGTCGGTGACGTCGTTGCCGAGGTCGGGCAGCAGGACGTCCGCGAGGGCGAGGTCACCGAGCGCGGAACGCTCGTCCTCCCCCTCGGCCAGGCGGTGCAACGCGTCGAGCGCCGCCGCGCCCTGCTCGGACGGCCGGCCGCCGGCCGCCGGCGCTGCGCTGGAGTCCCTGGCGGGCCTGGCGTCGCGGGCGGTCGCGCCGGCATGCGCCGGGTTGCGGCCGGGGGCCCCGCGGGACGGGTCGGGAGCGCCTGAACCGGCGGACGCGAGGTCGGGACGTAGCTGGTCATCGGTCACGGGTGACTCCCTTGACGTGGATGAACGTGCTGACGTGGTGTGCCGTAAGCCGTGGTGTGCCGTAAGCCCTTCGCGTACCCGGTCGCGGGCGCTGGCGAACGGATGACCCGCGACAAATCTCGCCGGCCGCCCGGAGTGGCCCACCGACCTCATGCTTCCCCGACTATCCGTTCCCCGGATCGGTGGCCCGTATGAGGGACGGCCGCCTGTTTCAAGACGCGCACGGGCCGGGGCAGTCTGATCTCATGGGGGAGCAGAATCCTGATATGCCCGCTTCGGGGGGCCGGCTGGGTTGGGACTTCTTCGTGTCCTACACATCCGCTGATCAGGCCTGGGCGGAGTGGATCGCCTGGCAACTGGAGAACGCCGGCTACCGGGTGCTGATCCAGGCGTGGGACTTCGTCCCCGGCGCGCACTGGATGACCCGCATGGCCGAGGGGGTCCGCACCAGCCAACGGGTTCCGGCGGTGCTGTCCGAGGCCTCTCTGAGCTCGGTGTACGGCCACAAGGAGTGGGAGACCGCCTTCCAGCAGGACCCGGGCGGTCACCCCCAGACCCTGACCACTGCACACAACCTCGCCGTCGCCTTGAACGAGCTGGGCGACCATCAGGCGGCCCGCGACCTCGCCCAGGACACCCTCACCCGCCAACGCCAAACCCTCGGAAACGACCACTCTGCTGCCCAGGCAACCGGGCAGATGCTGAGTCGCATCGACCGACAGCGAGAGCGCGGTCGCCACCGGAGCAGGTGGCTCGGCAGGCAGCCCTGACCCGATGAAGGCCCTCCGTCCTGCAGAGGAGGCCGGCGGGGCGGGTCAGGGGCGCAGGGCGAGGTCGGCGATGAGGGCGCGGCGGGTGGCGCCGGTCAGCGGGGTGGAGTCGTTGTACTCGGGGTGGTCGACGACGAGTTCGGCGGGGACGTCCGGGTCGCGGAAGGCGTCGCGGAGCTCGTCGGTCAGCGCGAAGCGCACCATGTGCACCGAGACCGTCTCGGAGGGGACGTCCGGGTCCTCGTCGAGGCCGGGGATCTCCTCCCCCGCGATGCGGGTGCCGCCGATCTCCAGGGACAGGCTGTGCTGCAGGCCGGCGAGGCGGCTGAGCTCCTGGCGCACCGTCTCGAGCACGTTGAGCTCGATGAACACGGTGGCGGTCAGGACGTGACTGCCGGGCAGCAGGCGGGAGTATGCCTCGATCTCGTGGGCGACGTCGGCGGAGGCCGTCAGCCGCTCGGTGTAGACCATCTCCTGCACCTGGTAGCGCAGGGTCTGCTCGTTCTCGAACTCGGCGAGGACGATGTCGCCGACCCGGACGCGGCGCTCGGCACGCACCGGGATCATCTGGCGGCGCAGTTGCGGGCGGCTCTCCGCGTACGCCTGGTGGTCGGTGGTGATGTCGGCGACGGTCAGCGCCATGGCGCGGCCTCCTGTCCGGAAGCGAGGGTGGTGTTCGACGGCGATGCGGTGATGCGCGGTGATGCGCGCGGTGATGCGGTGGTGCCGGGCGCTGCGGCCGGTGGCGAGCACCGACAGTGGCCGGCTCCGACGGGATGATGCTCGGAGCCGGCCACCGGTGTGGTGCCAGGGGGCCGATCAGGCGTCGGCGGTCTCCTCGGCGTTGAGGGCGTCGAGGGCCTTCTTGAACCGGCCGGCGTGGGTCTTCTCGGCGCGGGCGAGGGTCGAGAACCAGTCCGCGATCTCCTCGAAGCCCTCCTCACGGGCGGTCTTCGCGAAGCCGGGGTACATGGCGGTGAACTCGTAGGTCTCGCCGGCCACGGCGCTGGCCAGGTTCTTGGCGGTGGTGCCCAGCGGCTCGCCGGTGGCCGGGTCGCCGACCTCGGCGAGGAAGTCCAGGTGCCCGAAGGCGTGCCCGGTCTCGCCCTCCGCGGTGTCGCGGAACAGCGAGGAGGCGTCGGTCAGGCCCTCGATGTCGGCCCGACGGGCGAAGTACAGGTAACGACGGTTGGCCTGGCTCTCGCCGGCGAACGCCTCCTTGAGGTTCTCGTGGGTCTTGGTGCCGTCAAGCTTCGGCATGAAGCGCTCCTTTGGCGTGGGTGTTCACTGTTGGCCGGTCCCGCCCGCGGTGCGGGCCGGATCGGAGCCGTTCGCCTGACAGTCCGGACACAGCCCCCGGAACTGCAGGTCGTATCCGGTGATGGCGAAGCCCGAGCGACGGGCGATCTCCGCCATCATTCCGTCCGGTACGGGGTGATCGATGTCGACCGCGCGGCCGCAGCCGTCACAGACCGCATGGTCGTGGCGGCGGGTGTTGGCGTCGTACCGGGCCGCCGCGCCGTCGCCCAGGTTGAGTTCCAACGCCCGACCGGTCGACACCAACAGCGCCAGGGTGCGGTACACCGTAGCGCTGCCGATCCGCGGGGAGGCGCGGCGTACCCGCTCGTACACCTCGGCCGCGGTGGGATGGTCGTCGGCGGCCCGCAGGACCTCCAGCACGGCCATCCGTTGAGGGGTCAGTCGAAGATCAGCCAGGTCGGTCATGGATCACGCCCGTCGGTCGCAGCGGAGCACCCCTCGCCGCCCTTCGTCCCGGGCGAACGCCCGGAGGAACCGCCGACGGATGGCTCCGCTGGTTGAGAACGACTCTCAGTATCACCGTTCTTCCCGCCGGCTGGCAACCACCCCGGCCCGGCGGCTCCCGCGCGGGCGGAGAGGGGATGACGCGGGCCCGTAAGCGGGTAATCTTCGGAGCGGATCGCGCCGGTCACCCGGTCGCTCCTGATCGCTCCCGGTCACCCGCCCCGCGGCGGGTCCGGTCGCGGGCGGAGCGGCGGTCCACCCCGGGCCGCCGGTCGGCGGTGGCCACCTGATGCGAAAGGCCGCGGACGCCATGAGCACCGTCCTCGTCTACGCCGACCGCGCCGACGTGCGCGCGCGAGTCATCACCGCGATCGGTCGACTGCCCGCCGCCGACCTCGGCCCGCTGGAGTTCGTCGAGGCCGCCGACGCCGCCGAGGCGATCGGCGTGGTCGACCACCACGAAGCGGATCTGTGCATCTTCGACGGGGAGGCCGCCCCCACCGGCGGCATGGGCCTGTGCCGCCAGCTGAAGAACGAGGTGGCCGACTGCCCGCCGACGATTCTGCTCGTCGCCCGGGCGGATGACCGGTGGCTGGCCACCTGGTCGCAGGCCGACGCCGTCGTCTCCCACCCGGTCGACCCCGGCCGGCTCACCGAGGCCGTCGTGACGCTGCTGCGCGCACGGGCCGGCGGCGCGGCGGCCCGGCGGCCGCTGACGGGCGCCCAGCTCGCCGGCTGACGCGGGTGACCATCGAGGCGACCGTGGCGCCCACCGAGGTGGCCACGGCGACGACGAGCTGGCCGGAGCTGATCGGCGCCCTGCTCGCCCGCGAGTCCCTGGACTCGGCGCGGACGGCCTGGGCCATGGACCAGATCATGGCCGGCGCCGCCTCCCCCGCCCAGATCGCGGGGTTCGCGGTGGCGCTGCGTGCCAAGGGCGAGACGGCGGCCGAGATCGGCGGGCTGATCGCGGCGATGCTCGCCCACGCCGCTGCGCTGCGCATCCCCGACGAGATCCGAGCACGCGCGGTGGACACCTGCGGGACGGGCGGCGACCGGTCCAACACGGTCAACCTGTCCACGATGGCCGCCTTCGTCGTGGCCGGCGCGGGCGTGCCTGTGATCAAGCACGGCAACCGGGCCGCGTCGTCGGCCTGCGGCTCGGCCGACCTGCTCGCCGAGCTCGGCGTCGTCGTCGACCTGTCCCCGGCCGGGGTCGAGGCGTGCCTGCGGGCGGCCGGCATCGCCTTCTGCTTCGCCCGGATCTTCCACCCGGCGATGCGGCACGTCGGCGGCCCGCGCGCCGAGATCGGCGTCCCGACGGCGTTCAACATCCTCGGCCCGCTGACCAACCCGGCCGCCCCGGGCGCGCAGGCCATCGGGGTCGCCGACGCCCGCCTCGCGCCGGTCGTCGCGCAGGTCCTCGCCGACCGCGGCACCCGGGCGCTGGTCTTTCGCGGCGACGACGGTCTCGACGAGCTCACCCCGACGACCACCTCCACCGTCTGGGTGATCCCCGGCGACCCGGCCGGTGCCGCCGACACCCGGCTCACCCTCGCGACCGCGACCGCCACCGCCACCGCCGGGGCGGCCGCCGCCGGGAGGAGCGGGGCCCCGGCTCCGCCGCCGCGCCGTGATCGGTTCGACCCGCGCGATGTCGGCATCCACGTGCCGGACGTCGCCGCCCTGCGCGGCGCCGATGCCCCCCACAACGCCGCCGTCGCCCGCGCGCTGCTCGCCGGCGAGCCGGGTCCGGTCCGCGACGCGGTGCTGCTCGCCGCCGCCGCCTCGCTGGTCGCGGCCGCGGGCCCGACCGAGGCGCCCGTCACCGAGCAGATCGCCGGGGCGCTGCCCCGGGCCGCGCACGCCATCGACTCCGGCGCCGCCGCCGCAGTCCTGGACCGCTGGGTAGGCGCCAGCCAGGCCGCCGCCGCAGCCGCCGATACCACCGCCCGCTGAGCGCCTGGCCGGTCGACCCGACCCCTTCCCTGTGGGAGGCGGCCTTGGGCGGTGCTGGCGACAGGGGGGGAAGATCGCGTGTTCGACGACGCGAAGGCTGACTCGTAGCCGCCGGTCAGGGGTCAGCGTGGCGAGCGCGCAACCGCACCACACGTCCAGCACCAGCACCAGCACCAGCACCAGCGATCATGGTGTTCCGCGGAACCGGGGTGCGCGTCCGGGCGGATCCCCGGCCCGCGTCGATCCCGACCCAGACCTGACCCACCCATGCCGCCGTGGAGCCCGGCGCCCCCGCGAGGGCGGGAGAAGCAGCGAGACCCACGGCGGGGGCGCACACGCGAATGGGGCCGGCCGATGCCGAAGCATCTGCCGGCCCCATCCACGCCCTCGTGTCAGAGGCCGCGGCCGGGTTCTGCCCCGGGCCGCGGGCACGCGTCTCAGTCCTCGGGCACCGGGGGGTGCCAGAAGTTCTCGAACACGAGGCAGGTCGTGAACACCACGACCATCGCCAGGCCGAGGACGAGCAGCCAGATCCCGAAGACGAGGCCCATGGCGGCCGTCACCGAGCTCGCCCCGATGAAGAACGGGTAGTAGCTGCCCGGCGTGAAGTGCCCGAGCTCGCCGGCGCCGTCCGCCACCTCGGCGTCCGGCAGGTCCTGCGGCCGCATGCCGATCCGGCGCCCGGTGAAGATCAGGTAGCCGCCGACCAGCAGGCCCAACCCGGTGGTGAGGGTGAGCGCCGCGGTGCCGGTCGGGTCCTTCGCCCAGAACCAGTAGACCAGCGCCGCAGCCCCGGCGAAGACGCCGAAGAAGCTGAAGATGATGCCTTCCACCTTCATACGATCACCGTCCCCTAACCGATCTCGGGTGTCGCGTGATAATCGACCCGGCCGATCGTGGCCGGGAAGTGCAGGTCGAACGCGGGCCGCTCGGAGCGAATCCGCGGCAGCGTCCGGAAGTTGTGCCGTGGCGGCGGGCAGGACGTCGCCCACTCCAGGGAGTTGCCATAACCCCACGGGTCGTCGACGACGGCGAGCTGGCCCCTGCGGTACGAGTGCCACATGTTGTAGATGAACGGCAGCGTCGACAGCGCCAGCAGGAACGAACCGGCGGTCGACACGGTGTTCAGGGTGGTGAAGCCGTCCGTCGGGCTGTAGTCGGCATACCGGCGGGGCATGCCCCGCAGGCCCAGCCAGTGCTGCACCAGGAACGTGGCGTGGAAGCCGAGGAACACCGTCCAGAAGTGGATCTTACCCAGGCGGTCGTTCATCATCCGGCCGGTGACCTTCGGGAACCAGAAGTAGGTGCCGGCGTAGGCGGCGAACACGACGGTTCCGAAGATCACGTAGTGGAAGTGGGCGACGACGAAGTAGCTGTCACTGACGTGGAAGTCGATCGGCGGGCTGGCCAGCAGCACCCCGGTCAACCCGCCGAACAGGAAGGTCACCAGGAAGCCGATGCTGAACAGCATCGGCGTCTCGAAGGTGAGCTGCCCGCGCCACATCGTGCCGATCCAGTTGAAGAACTTGATGCCGGTCGGCACCGCGATCAGGAACGACAGGAAGGCGAAGAACGGCAGCAGCACGGCGCCGGTGACGTACATGTGGTGCGCCCACACCGCGATCGACAGGGCGCCGATGCCGATGGTGGCGTAGACGAGGCCCTTGTAGCCGAACAGCGGTTTGCGGGAGAACACCGGCAGGATCTCGCTGATGATCCCGAAGAACGGCAGGGCGAGGATGTAGACCTCGGGATGGCCGAAGAACCAGAACAGGTGCTGCCAGAGCAGCGCGCCGCCGTTCGCGGCGTCGAACACGTGCGCACCGAACCGGCGGTCGGCCTCCAGCGCCAGCAGCGCCGCGGCGAGCACCGGGAAGGCGACCAGCACGAGGATCGAGGTGACGAGGAAGTTCCAGCAGAAGATCGGCAGCCGGAACATCGTCATGCCGGGCGCGCGCAGCGTCAGGATCGTGGTGATCATGTTGACGGCGCCGAGGATGGTGCCGAGACCGGACACCGTCAGGCCGACGATCCACAGGTCGGAGCCCGCCCCGGGCGAGTAGACCTCGTTGTTCAGCGGCGAGTAGGCGAACCAGCCGAACGACGCCGCGCCGTTCGGGGTGAGGAAACCGGCCACCACCGTGAGGCTGCCGAACAGGAAGAACCAGTACGACAGCGCGTTGAGCCGCGGGAACGCGACGTCCGGCGAGCCGATCTGCAGCGGCACCAGGAAGTTCGCGTAGGCGAACGCGATCGGCGTCGCGAACATCAGCAGCATCAGCGTGCCGTGCATCGTGAACAGCTGGTTGTACTGCTCGTTGGAGAAGTCCTGCAGACCCGGCCGGGCGAGCTCGGCTCGCATCATGACCGCCAGGATGCCGGCGAACAGGAAGAACGCGAACGAGGTCACGAAGTACATGACCGCGATGTCCTTGTGGGACGTCGTGCGCAGGTAGCCGAGCAGGTTCGTCCGCTTGGGTAGGTGGGGTTGCTCGGGCTCGGCGTGGCCGACGCCCGACTCTTGCACGAGGGTCACTGTCCGCTCCCGGTGGTGGCGGTGGTTGCGGCGGCGGCGGTCGTCGTGCCGGCCGACGTCGACGGCACGGGGGCGTTCTGCCGCTCCGTGATGAACCTGTCGTACTCGTCCTGCGGCACGACCTTCACGTAGAAGTTCATCCGGTCGTGGTCGGTCCCGCAGAGCTCGGCGCAGCGACCGATGAAGGTACCGGTCTTGGTCACGGTGAGCTCGAACTGGTTGATCCGACCGGGCACGACGTCCCGCTTGAACAGGAACTCGGGCACCCAGAAGGAGTGGATGACGTCCGGCGAGGTCTCCACGAACCGGATGGAGCGGTTCTGCGGCAGGACCAGCACCGCGGGCTCACCGGGCCGGCCGGTGACCTCGATCTGGTTCGGCCCCTTGTGACCGGCGCCGGGGTCGATGTACTTGAACTGCCAGTTCCACCGGAAGCCGATGACGTCCACCGTGACGTCCGGGTTGGCCGAGAGCTTCGTGACCTTCGACTCGTCGCGCGCGGTGTAGTAGAACATCCCGGCCACGATCACGACGGGTACGACGGTGTACAGGATCTCGACGGGCAGGTTGTACCGGACCTGCCGCGGGAGCACGTCGCTGCGCTTACGGAAGGCGACGACCGCGTAGAGGATCATGCCCCAGACGATCACGCCGACAATCAGCGCCGCGATCGCCGAGCCCTGCCAGATGTTGAGCAGCCGCGGAGTGTGGTTGGTCACACCATCCGGATAGCCGAAGTTGGGTTTTTCGCAGGCGGTCGCCGCGATCCCCACGACGGCGAGAGCGCCGACCAGGCGCAAGGGTCGGCGAACCGGCCGCGCCCGTCGCCTCCCATGGGCGCCGACCGTGCCAACCGCCTCGACCGCGTCGTCCGCGACCCCGCCCGCAACGCCGGAGTCAGCCGGCGTCGTCGGCGTCTCCTCGACATCCGCGACCGACGGCCGGGTCCGACCGAAGGATCTCCTCACCAGGTCCTGCCTCCCACGACTAGCGGCCCGCGTCGACGGGGCGGAGGCTGTCCGCCGCCATCCGCGAAGCCCCAGAAACGCCATGTCACCCCGGTCGATCCCTCCGGACGACATGCTGTCTTCGACACGCTGTAGATGGTGCGGCAGCAGCGTATCTCAGCGGCCCGGCAGCTTCTCGTCACAGGCCCCATCAAGGGCCTGTGACGCACGCCCCCCAAGGCTCGTCACGGCGTAGCGTCGCACCCGTGTCGGCCTATCTCGACCACGCGTCGACCACGCCCCTGCACCCCGCGGCACGGGAGGCGCTGGGGGTGGCGCTTCAGGACGGCTGGGCGGACCCGGCGCGGCTCTACCGCGAGGGCCGCCGCGCCCGGATGCTGCTGGACGCGGCCCGCGAGACCGTCGCGGGCGTTCTCGGCGCCCGGCCCGACGAGGTCAGCTTCGCGGCGAGCGGGACCGCAGCGGCCACGCTCGCCCTGCTGGGCACGGCGTCCGCCCGCCGCCGCGCCGGCAATGTGATCATGGTGAGCGCGGTCGAGCACTCCAGCGTGCTGCACGCGGCGCAGCACCACGAACAGGCCGGCGGGCGGGTCGTGGAGGTGGGGGTCGACCGCTTCGGGCGGGTCGATCCGGCCGCGTTCGCGCCGGTTCCCGGCGCCGCCGTGGCCAGCCTTCAGCACGCCAACCACGAGGTCGGCACCGTCCAGCCGGTCGCCGAGGTCGCCGAGCGGCTGCACGCCGCGGGCGTCCCGCTGCACACCGATGCGGCCGTGACGGTCGGCCGGGTGCCCGTCGACCTGGGCGTGCTCGGCGCGGACCTGCTGACCGCGAGCGCCCACAAGTTCGGCGGCCCGGCCGGGGTCGGCATCCTCGTGGTGCGCACGGGGACCCGCTGGCGCAGCCCCGGGCCGGCCGACGAGCGCGAGGGCGGGCGGGTCGCCGGCTACCCGGACGTCCCGGCGATCGTGGCCGCCGCCGCCGCGCTGGCCGCCCGCACGGCGGAGATCGCGGCGGAGGGCCCGCGGCTGGCCGGCTACGTCGGTGACCTGCGGCGCCGGCTACCCGAGCTCGTCGACGGGGTGGAGCTGCTCGGCGACCCGGACCAGGCCCCGACCGTGCCGCACATCACCGCGTTCTCCTGCCTCTACGTCGAGGGTGAGGCGCTGCTGACCGAGCTGGACCGGGCCGGCATCGCGGTCAGCTCCGGGTCCAGCTGCACCTCCGACACCCTCGCCCCGAGCCACGTTCTGGTCGCGATGGGCGCGCTGACCCACGGGAACCTGCGGGTGTCGTTCGGCCGCGACTCCACCCAGGCCGACCTCGACGCCCTCCTCGACGTCCTGCCGGGCGCCGTGCGGGCCGTGCGGGCGCGGCTGGGGGCGGACGAGCTGTGACCGGACGGCCCAGCCCGGCGCGACGTGCGGCCGGCCGGCCCGGGACGGCGGCCCCGGGGGCCGGGCGACCAACGGCACCCGGATCCGCCGACGCCCGGCCCGGCACCGAACGGCCCGTGACCTGCCGGCTCACGGCCGGCCAAGGCGCGGCGCGAGCAGTGGAACCAGGCCGACGATGACCAGGCCGACGATGACCAGGCCGACGATGATCATGGGCAGCCACGCCCGATGTCGGAGGGGCGGGGAGGTGAGCCGACGATGACCACCGACGGGCCGTCGGGCGCCGAAACGGGGCCCGATCGGGGAATCGTCGCGCCGGCGGGCACGCTGGATTCACGCGGCCGGCGCTGCCCGCTGCCGATCATCGACCTCGCCCGTGCGTTCGGCTCGGTGGTGCCCGGCGACACCATCACCCTCTGGGCGGACGATCCGGCGGCCGGCCCGGACGTGGCGGCCTGGTGCCGGCTGCGGGGTCAGGAACTGGTGGCGGTGCGCGCGCTGCCGGCCGGCGGCGAGGAGTTCGTCATCCGGCGCCTCGCCTGAGCGCAGCCCTGTCCCGGCGCCCGGCCGCGGCCGCCGGTTCAGGCCGTTCAGGCGGTGGGCAGGTGCTCGGCGATCTGGGCGGCCGCGTCGGCGCCATAGGCCTCGGTGATCCGCTTGAGCGCGTCGGACGGCTCGGCCGTGTACTCCTGCGGGCCGAGGGTCTCCAGCACCAGGGTGGCGAGCAGGCAGCCGACCTGGGCGGAGCGTTCGAGCGGCAGCTCCCAGGACAGCCCGGCGAAGAAGCCGGCACGGAATGCGTCGCCGACGCCCGTCGGGTCCGGGGTGGCCCGGGCGGGCACCACGGGGACGCGGATCGGGTCGCTCTCCGGCGCCTCGATCACGACGCCGTCCTTGCCGTGGGTGGTGACCCGCACGCCGACCTTCGCCAGGATCTCCGCGTCACTCCAGCCGGACTTGCTGGCCAGCAGCGCCTTCTCGTACTCGTTGCAGAACAGGTAGGCCGCGCCGTCGACGAGCTCACGGATCTGCGGGCCCTGCAGCAGCGCCAGCTGCTGGGACGGGTCGGCGGCGAAGGCGTAGCCGGCCTCGCGGCACTCCTGGCTGTGCCGCACCATCGCACCGGGGTCGTTCGGGCTGATGATCACGATGTCCAGGCCGCCGAAGCGGTCGGCGATCGGCCCGAGCTCGATCTCGGCGGCCTCGCTCATCGCCCCCGGGTAGAAGGAGGCGATCTGGTTGAGGTCCTCGTCGGTGGTGCAGACGAAACGGGCCGTGTGCGCGATCTCACTGACCCGCACGGAGGTGGTGTCCACCCCGTGCCGGTCGAGCCAGGAGCGGTAGTCGGCGAAATCCTCCCCGACGGCACCGACGAGGATCGGGCGCAGGCCGAGCCGGCCGAGGCCGAACGCGATGTTGGCCGCCACCCCCCCGCGGCGGATCACGAGCTCGTCGACGAGGAAGGACAGCGACACGCTCTGGAGCTGATCGGCGAGCAGCTGCTCGGCGAACCGCCCCGGGAAACGCATGAGGTGGTCGGTGGCAATGGAACCCGTCACGGCGATACGCACGATCGTGGAGCCTACCGGCACCTGTGGCGGCCCGGAACAGCCCCCGCCGTTCCCGTGACCGAGCCGCGGGCAGCCGCCGGCCGCGGACAGAAAGGCGAAGAAGCCCGGCCCGACCGTGGCAGGTCGGACCGGGCTTCTTCGGAGGATCTATCCGCCGGCGTCACCACGACGCCGGCCACCGTTTCCAGGCCGCTGGTGAGAGGAATGCACCAGGGCTGGCGAGCGGCCGCGGGCCGGGTCGGCCCCTCGGTCGATCAGTGGAACGAGTCGCCGCAGGCGCAGGAACCCTGTGCGTTCGGGTTGTCGATGGTGAAGCCCTGCTTCTCGATGGTGTCGACGAAGTCGATCGTCGCGCCGCCGAGGTACGGGGAGCTCATCCGGTCGAGGACGACCTTGACACCGGAGAAGTCCAGGACGGTGTCGCCGTCGAGGGACCGCTCGTCGAAGAAGAGCTGGTAGCGCATGCCCGAGCAGCCCCCGGGCTGCACCGCGATGCGCAGCTTGAGGTCATCCCGGCCCTCCTGCTCCAGCAGGGTCTTGACCTTGCCGGCGGCCGTGTCGGTGAGGATGACGGTCGAGGACTGCGTCGCGGTCTCCGTCGTGTCCTGAACGGTCATAAGGACTACTCCTGCCCTTGCTGGACGTGCCTGAGGTGCCAGGCATCACTGGTTCCGGTCGGGTACTGCGCTTCCGGTCGGTTGCATCCGGTCGGGTACTGCCCGCGGCGGGCCGAGTCGCCTCGGCGACGCCCCGGGCACGGCACAGCGTCTGCGCCGACGTTCATGCCCAACACCATGGGACGGGATCCGCTTCCCATCGTAGCGACGGCATCGGGACCGGGCCATGGCGCCGACTGCCGGGCCACGAGACGCCGGTCACCTCCGTTCACGTTCGTGACCGCGTTCACGTTGGTGACCGGAACCGGAGCGGCAACCCGGACAAGCCGGCGCTCGACCACCGGAGCTCCGCATACGATGGCTGCGGGGAGTTAGAGTCTCATCGACCATTCGCGGACGGCCCCGGCGGGATCGCCGGTCGGTCGGCGCGGACGACCAGGCGGCCAGGCTGCGGGCCGGTCGACCAGAGGAGCGCCATGACGATCAATCCGACCCTCGGGCGGGATCCGGCCCTCGCGCAGGTGGGCGTCACCCCGTCCCCCCTGGCCCTGCTGCTGCTCGGCCGCGGGTCGGACCCGGCGAGCGAGCGTGGCGTCGACTGCCCCGGGGAGCTGCCGCCGGCCGCGGACCCCTCCCTCGCGGCCCGCGCCGCCGCCGCGAAGAACGCGCTCGGTGACCGGGTTTTCATCCTGGGGCATCACTACCAGCGCGACGAGGTCATCGCCTTCGCCGACGTAACCGGCGACTCGTTCAAGCTCGCCCAGCAGGCCGCGGCCCGCCCGCAGGCCGAGGCGATCGTCTTCTGCGGCGTGCACTTCATGGCCGAGAGCGCCGACATCCTCACCGGCGCGCACCAGCGGGTCATCCTGCCCGACCTCGCCGCCGGCTGCTCGATGGCCGACATGGCCACCGCCGAGCAGGTCGAGCAGGCCTGGGACGACCTGCTCGACGCCGGCGTCGCCGCGGACACCGTCCCGGTCAGCTACATGAACTCCTCGGCCGCCATCAAGGCCTTCACCGGCCGGCACGGCGGCACGATCTGCACCTCCTCGAACGCCCGGCGGGCGCTGGAGTGGGCGTTCGGCGAGCGCGGCGGCGCCCGCGTGCTGTTCCTGCCCGACCAGCACCTCGGGCGCAACACCGCCGTCGGCGAGCTGGGGATGACCGAGGCGGACTGCGTCGTCTACGACCCGCACCGGCCCGGCGGCGGGCTGACCCACCGCCAGCTGCGCGAGGCGAAGATGATCCTCTGGCGCGGGCACTGCTCGGTGCACGGGCGCTTCACCCGCGACAGCGTCGACGAGGTGCGCGCCCGCATCCCCGGGGTCACCGTCCTGGCGCACCCGGAGTGCCGCCGGGAGGTCGTCACCGCGGCGGACCTGGTCGGCTCCACCGAATACATCATCTCCGTCGTCGACGCCGCCCCGGCCGGCTCGGCGTTCGCCGTCGGCACCGAGCTGAACCTCGTGCAGCGGCTGGCGAAGCGGCACCCCGACAAGACCATCGTCTTCCTGGACCGTACGGTGTGTTTCTGCTCCACCATGAACCGGATCGACATGCCGCACCTCGTCTGGGCGCTGGAGTCACTCGTCCGCGGCGAGACGGTCAACCAGATCGCCGTCGACCCGGACGTGGCCACCTTTGCCCGGAAGGCACTCGATCAGATGTTGGCACTGCCCTGATGGCCCTGCTGAAGCGGCGTGGCTCCGCCGACTCCGAACCGCTCGCCGAGCAGGTCGAACCGGTCGAGCCGGACTCGTCGGCCGACCCGCGGCGCACCGCGGCGAAGGGGCGGCCCACGCCGAAGCGCTCGGACGCCCGGGCCGCCCGTGGCAAGACCGCCGCACCGACGGGCAAGGGAGCGAGCCGCCAGGACGCCAAGACCGCCCGGCGCCGGCAGAGCCAGGAGTACCGGGCGGCGATGATGTCCGGGGACGTCAGCCGGCTGCCGCCGCGCGAGCGGGCCCCGGAGCGGGTGCTGGCCCGCGACCTCGTCGACACCCGGATCAGCGTCGGCCCGTACTTCCTGCTGGCCGCCGTCGTCTACTTCGTCGGCGGGCTGATCCCGAACGGCGTCGTGCGGCTCGCCGCGACCCTGCTGATGCTGGTCGGCATCATCGCGGTCGTCGTCGACTCGATCGTGCTCTCCTGGCAGGTGAGCCGCAAGGTCGCCGAACGCTACCCGGACTCGCGGGTGCGGGTGCGCGCCTACGCCGCGCAGCGGGCCCTGCTGCCGCGCCGCTGGCGCCTGCCCCGCCCGCGGGTGTCCCGGGGCGACCCGCGGCCCTAGCCCCGCCGTAGGTCGCCGGACCCCCTCCCAGGTGGGTGGGCCCCGTCGTAGGTTTGTGACGTGAAGCATCGACGCCTGGGGCGCAGCGGCCTGTCCGTCAGCGAGATCTCCTACGGAAACTGGATCACCCATGGTGACCAGATCGAGGCGGACGCGGCGACGGCCTGCGTGCGCGCCGCCCTCGACGAGGGCATCACGACCTTCGACACCGCGGACGTGTACGCGGGCACCCGCGCCGAGAGCGTGCTGGGCGACGCCCTGCACGGCGTCCGCCGGGAGTCCTACGAGCTGTTCACCAAGGTCTACTGGCCGACCGGCCCCGGCGAGAACGACAAGGGCCTCGGCCGCAAGCACATCATCGAGTCCGCCCACGCCTCGCTGCGCCGGCTGCGCACCGACCACCTCGACCTCTACCAGGCGCACCGCTACGACCCGACGGTGCCCCTGGAGGAGACGCTGCGGGCCTTCGACGACCTGGTCCGCGCCGGCAAGGTGCTCTACGTCGGTGTCTCCGAGTGGTCCGCCGAGCAGATCACCGACGCCGTGCGGATCGCCGGCGAGCTGGGCCTGGACCGGATCATCTCCAACCAGCCGCAGTACTCGATGCTGTGGCGCACCATCGAGGCCGAGGTCGTGCCCGCCAGCGAGCAGGCCGGCATCTCCCAGATCGTCTGGTCGCCGATCGCACAGGGCGTGCTGACCGGCAAGTACCTGCCCGGCCAGCCGCCGCCGAGCGGCAGCCGCGCCACCGGCGGGCCCGGCGCGACGTTCATCGCCCGGCTGCTCAACGACGACGTCCTGACCGCGGTGCAACAGCTGCGCCCGATCGCCGCGGACGCCGGCCTGAGCCTGGCCCAGCTCGCCGTCGCCTGGGTGCTCCAGAACGACAACGTCGCCTCGGCGATCATCGGCGCCTCCCGGCCGGAGCAGGTGCGGGAGAACGTCAGGGCGGCCGGGGTGACCCTCGACCCGGCGCTGCTCAAGCGGATCGACGACGTGCTCGCCGACGTCATCACCCGCGGCTGAGCCGGCATCCGGGATCGACGCCCTGACCGGCCGGCCGGCCGACCGGGCGGCCCGCAACGCCCCCGGACGCGAGGGCCGACCAGGCGGACGCGGGATCAGGCGCCGTCGACGGGTCGGCGAAACGCTGCGGTCAGCGCGGCCCAGGTCCGATCCAGGTCGGAGCCCGGCAGGTACCGGCCGTCGAGTTCGAGGATGACCGTGCCGTGCGCCGCCGCCCACAGCGCCTGCGCGAGGTAGGGCTCCCCCGTGGCCCGGTAGAACGGCTCGCCCGCCCAGTCCTCCACCCCCGCGGTGAGCTGGTCGCGGCGCAGCGGGCCGGAGGTGACCAGCCGGTAGAGATTCGGATGCGCGCGGGCGTGCGCGCGGTAGGCGGCCAGCAGGTCGCCGAGCACGCTCGCGGCGTCGGCGCGGTCGACGACGCCGTGCAGCAGGTCGCCGATCTCGACCAGCGCGGCGTCGACCAGCCTGGCCTCGAGCTGGGTCTTGCCGGCGAGGTGCTTGTACAGCGAGGGCGCGCGGATGCCCAGCAGCTCGCCGAGCCGGCGCATCGTCAGCGCCGCCGGCCCCTCCTTCTCCAGCACCTCCCGCGCGACCGCGACGATCTCGCCGACCCGCGGCGAGGGCGGGGCCAGCTCGGGCCGGGGCGCGACGGGCGCCAGCGGCAGGCCACCCGGGCCCTGCGGTGTCCCCATCCGTCCCCTCTCGCACGGCGCCGGGCGGCGAGGCGGCAGATCACCTCGCGGTCAGCGTGAAGACCGGATGGCGGTGCGCGATCCGGCGGATCTCCTCGTCGGCGGAGTCGGGCCCGATCCCGTCGAAGAAGGCGCCGACCTCGGCCTTCCATCGCTTCAGGTAGGCCCGCAGCACGGCGACGCTGTCCGCCGGGTCCAGCTCGTCGGCGTGGTAGAGCGTACGCGAGCGCCCCCGTAGCAGATACAGCTCGCCGCCCGCGGCGCGGACGTTGCGGACCCACTGGCCGTGGCCGCGGGCGGAGACCAGGTACTGCCGCCCCTCGTGGGTGAGCAGGTTCACCGGGGTCCGCCGCGGCTGGCCACTGGCCCGACCGCGCACCTCCAGCACCCGGCTGCCCAGCACGCTCACACCGGCCCGGGTCACCAGCGCCACAAGGCGGTTGGCCACGTTGCGGGTGAACCAGCCGGGCGCGCGGTAGTGCGCGCCGGTGGGACGGGACGACGCCTGGTCACGCTGCTCTGTCATGTGTCTGCACCTCCGGGACGACGGGTCGGCTAACACCGTTAGCCACCGTGTCAGCTAACAACGTTAGCCTGAGGATGTCAACAGAGGCGACCACGTCCACGTCCACGTCCGAGGGTCTGGGCCAGGGGCGAGGTCCGGCCGATGAGGTCTGCTCGGGCATCGCCGAGGAGCAGGTGGCGGACGTCGCCCGTGAAGGAAGCCCATGCCTGCGGGTCGAGTGGTGGTGCGCCGGTCTGGCCGGGGCGCTGCTCGGCGACCCGCGCCCACACGTCGCCCTGCTCATTGAAGTCCAGGCCTGCGGTTCGCATGAGCACGCTGCACAGCACGAGTGACTGTTCCCGCCGGTCGGCGGGGCCGCGGCAGAGGAGGGGGAGCAGGTGGCGGCTGCCGTGACGGCGACCGCGCCTCCTTCAACCCGACTTCGGCGCAACAGCCTGGCGCGACCGCTGCGCCCAGCACCGCGCCCGCCGACTGGCCTCACCCCGCCACACCCGCTTCGCCGGTAATCTCCCCGCACCACTCGACGCCTACCTGCACGACCGCGCCGAACGCATCCTCCGCCGCGGCAACATCGACGAACCCGTCACCTGGGAACCACCCTTCGACTGGATCACCGGCGTCGCCTGGCCGGGCGTCGACCCCACTCGCGTGCACCGCCGGGAACTCTGGGCCCACCAACCCCGTCCCACCCCACCGAACCACCCCCCACCGTCCAGCCCGCACCGTCCAGCCCCGACCATCGCGGAGCCCCGCCGACCATCCGGACGCGCGATCCTCGCCGCGGTCGATCCCGCCTGGCCAGGCGAGCAGTACGACGTCAAACGACGGCGGTTCGCCGACATCGCCGCCGAGCTCGGCGTCCACGGCACCGACGTCAGCGCCCGAGCCCGCGCCCTCGGCATCCCCACCCGCCGCGGCACCGCAGCCCACACCCACCCCCCTGACCCCGCAGGGAGGACCCGATGCGTTCACCCCGCACGGCGAACACTTCGCCCGCGAAGCCCGACTCGTTCTCAACCTCCTCGATGAATCCCACCCGCCGACCACGTTCAGTAGCCGACGAGAGGCATCGATCCACACGGGACTCCGACGGATCTGGCCGATAAACTCGCGCGCACGGTCGCCCGCCGAGGTCGGCCCGCCGAGCCGGAAGATTTACCAAAGAAATCATTTTTCTTCTGCGATTCGCCAGTCGAAAAAACATTCGATGTGCTGCGCGATGCAGATTCCAGCTTCGCGGGATGATTAGCGCAGCGGGCGGAAAAAGGTGCGCACGTCCTCCCGGAGAGGCCGAAACCCGGAATGTGCGGGAGCACGAGGTGAAAGGCATCGGCGGGGTCTCCGCCGTGGGCGTGTGGATCGGTCAGGGGCCCGATGACGTCAAGGAACTCCACGACTGATCCGGGCCAGCCGTGAGTCATGATCAGGGGCAGCGCATGCCGTTCGGGCGAGCGGACATGCAGGAAGTGCACGCTGGCTCCCCCGAAGAGGGTCGTGAACTGGGCGAACCTGTTGAGTTCGGCCTCACACGCACGCCAGTCACAACCGGTGCGCCAGTAATCGGTCAGCGCTTGCAGGCGGTCGAGCGGGATGCCGTAGGTCCACGTTCCTCCCGCGGCATCGTCCGGCCACCGGGTACGGGCGAGGCGCTCGCGCAGGTCGTTCAGCTGCGCCTGGGGCACCTCCAGCCGAAACGGATGAATCGCCGCGGCCGCGGCGGTGGTAGGCGTGGCCCGCGTCATGCGTCGTCATCCTCAGGCGTCCCGGCGAGCGTGCGGGCCTCGGCGGCGACGCCCTGGGTGAGGTTCTTGTCGCCGGTGCCGTCATGGTCGCGCACCTGCGCCTCGATCCAGCGGTTGTGCACCTCCCAGGCAGTCTGCTTGCTCGTACCCAGCGCCCGCCCGATCTGGGACCAGGAAGCCCCAGCCGCACGAGCGGTGCGCACGGCAAGCTGCCGGCCGTAGCCAGCCTTGCGGGCGATGACCTCGCCCAGAGCCAGCAACTCCAACGCCTCGTCCCTACTGAGCGGCTGCGCGTCGCCCACGTCGGAGTCCAGCGCGTTCGGATCGGCCAGCGAGTCACGCGTGCGCAACTGCTCATAACGGGCGACCGCGGTCCGCAACGTCACCTGCATTTCGACGGCATCAGGAGTGATCACTCGCCCACCCTGTCGTCAGATCGGCCTGACGTCAAGTCGATCTGACGATGCCGGCTGCCCACGTCGAACCCGCGAGCCGTCCCGCACGAGGGGCCCCAACCCCGCCTTTCGATCTCACCCGGCGACGACGTTCGGTGGCCGACGAGGGGCGCTGATCCACACGAGACTGCACGTCGCCTGCTCCTCTCTCCCGATCGAACAGCGGATAGACGAGCAGGCGGACTCGTAGTTGAGCACTACATGAGCAGCGGGCTACGAGCTATTTGAGCAGTCACGCGCAGTGGCGGATTTTGTAGGTCCACCGACCCCATGGGCGAGACGGATCAGCCGATGTTCTTCAGCGCCTCGCGGCGGGACAGGGGCGACAGGGCATGGCCGCGAGCGCTGACGAAGCGGCGGACCTCCGTCGGGTCCGTCCAGGCGTACTGGCGCAGCGCCCAGCCGATCGCCTTGCGGATGAAGAAGTCCCGGTCGTCGAGGTTGGCGTCGATGCAGGCGTACAGCAGTTCGAGGTCGGTCGCCGTCTTGAACGACAGCTGGGAGATGATCGACGTGCGGCGCCGCCACAGGTCGCCGTCGCGGCTCCAACGCAGCATCACGGGACGGATCGCGGCGGGGTCGACGGCGAGCAGCGGTCCGATCCGGCGGGCGGCGATCTCATCCACGTAGTCCCACCAGGCACCGGTGGTGATCATCTCTTCGTACATGTCCAGCGTCTCCGCCCGCTGGTAGGCACGATAGGCGCGATGGCCGGTCAGGTCGATCGCGGCGTACCGCTCCTCCCGGTATGCCGCGTCCCGCCACATCGCGAGGACGGTCACCGTCCAGCTGGCCAAGTCCGGCAACGTCCGCGCGGCGAAGACGGGACGCAGCACCCGTTCCCGCGTAGGCTTCGGCACGCCGCGATAGGGCATGTCCGACTTCATGTACGCCTGCATGCCCGGCGCCTTCGCCGGGTCGGCGGCGCTGGCGAGCGCTGCCCGCACCGCCGCCACCAGACCACTATCGACCGCGCCGTTGACCGCGCCGTTGACCGCTCCGTCAAGCTCCCTCGCCATGGCTTGACATGCTGCCCTCCACGACCGGCAAGCCGCTCGCGTGGGCTCGGGGATGGGGCTGCGGCAGGCTCGTTCAAGGCCGAGCAGCCCGTGCCGACCACAGTCGGTAACGGCCAGCCAGCGAAGCCCGACGCGGGCACGTCACCGCTGCTCAACTATCGCGCCGGACGCCACGCCAAAAAATGCTCAACTACCCCTCACGCCCGCGGGCTGAATGCTCAGCTATCCGCGCGCCCTACACGGGGTTGTAGGGATCGGATCTGGTTGGCAAGTCCGGGTGTCGAGGTGGTACCGGCCGCCAGGTGGTCCTGGTGCTGCTGTGTCACCACTGCCGGTTGGCGGGTTTCGCGCCAGGGCGCCAGGCCGCTGACTGGAGCTCGGGTTTGGCCCCTGAGTGGGCGACGAGCCGCCAGGAAAGCATCCTAATGAACGCGCGTTGCCACGAGCGTGGCCAGAGATGGGGAAAGTCGGATTTCCGCGCCCTTGAGGAGCGGATGATTCAGCCAATGGTTACGAGCAGAGTCGTGCTCCGACGCACCAGGCCGACCGACCGGGACGAAGTCGTCGAGCACGACCGTCCCTCCCAGCTTGAGCCAACCATCGGCAGGATCAAGAGGTGAGTCCACGCTTGGGTCCTTGCCTTTGCCTCCACCGTCCAGGACCAGCATATCGAACGGGCCATAATCTCGTGATCCGTGCCAGTCCCCATGAGCGATGTGGACGTTGCGGTGACCACTGAAAAAGTCCGCCGACGCAGCGGCCCGCTCCGCATCCAGTTCAATACTCACAAAAGATGTGTCCGGACCGGCCGCGTCGACCATCCAGGCCAGTCCAACACCGCAGCCCGTGCCTGTCTCCCCCACAAGGCCACCGGTCCAGCCCCTTGCGAGAACCGACAGCCTTCTTCGGTCACGAAGTTCGACACTGCTGCACACATCGCCGCGCAAGCTCAGACACGCGCACCCCCGTACATCGTTCCGATACTGGCCTGCGCACAGGCCCGCGCCTTCGCACTTACCGGGCGGCAGGAAGAAGCACGCTCCGCCCCGCGAACCATGGGCGAGAACATCTGGGCAGGCAAGCATGTACCGGGCCCCTCACCCATCGATGACGAAGCGTACGAGGCGTTCGGTGCTGTCATCCTCGGCTACCTTGGCGAGGGCGAGGAAGCCGAACCACACGTCAAACGATCACTGACGATGCTTGCCGAAAGCGGTCGGTACAGGACGACCGCCGGTACACATCTCGCACTTGCACGCGCCTTCATTCACCGCCGCCACCCCGATCCCGAACAAGCTGCCAGGGCTGCGATCGATGCCGTGGCCACGATCGGCGGCAGAGAGGTTCCGGACGGTCCCACCGCCGGCCGCGCCGCGGGCATTTGGCGCACGCTGGTCCGCAATACCGACTGGGCACGGCTCGAATCCGTTCGGGATCTGGGCGAACAGGTTTCGTCGGGACGACGTGCCCTCCCTCCCGGACCAACCATCTGAAGCGCGTACAGCACTTTCTCCGGGTTTATTGCACCACCGCGCCACGCGTCCGGGCCCCCGACCCCGATCGCGACGATCATGGTGTTCCGCGGAACCACGCCCCGCCGCCGGCCCAGCTCCAGCGATCGCAGTCGGCACCATCCGCCACCAGACCCCGGCCGCCGTCTGCGTGGCCATCGGCGTGCCCGCGAGCAGTCCGGTATCGGTGAGGTCAGGCCCCGGCACGGATCAGGTGACCGGGCGCAGGCTCATCGGGCCGTAGATCCGCCGTCCGGCGTCGAGCAGTGTGACCTGGACGACGCCCGCCGCGAGCAGATCACGCCACGTCTCCCCGAGCCAGGTCTCGGCGTCGCCCTGACTGGTGAAGGATTCGGAGCTCGACGCACCGCCGATCGTGGCGATCGCTCCGTCGTCGCCCTCGTAACGCCAGGTCCAGGTCATGCGTGGGTCCCTTCACCCGGGCGGCCCGAGTCGGCCAGCCGTCTTCCGCGATCGCCCGATCGGTCGACCGGTGGCCCCATCCAACCGTGTGTCCCGCGTCGGCGCGGCCCCGCGGATCAGCGCGCCGCCCATCGCCCCCACGCCAGGGCCGATGCTCCGCGGCGGATCGGTCGAGCGGACCGGCGGTTCAGTACCGCACGCCACTGGCGCGCACGCGGGCACCCGCGTCAGGATGTCCTCGACGCCGGTAACGTCAGCCCCGACGGGACACGGGACACAGCACGACGTGCGACCCCGACACGGGACCTCGGGCCGCGACGTGGCCGGCACCGGCGCGCAGGCCGGCGGCCCGGGTCGCCGCCCGGCGCGACCGCGTTTCGTCGCCGACGGCGCCCCGCGTCGCCGGCTCCGTCGTCCCTGCACCATGCCCGTCCACACCCGGTATATCCGGTCGAGGAGGAAGAACCCGCGTGGGAACGACCGTCTACAACGCCGCAGCCTTCGCCGCCGAGTCCGCGGAGCACGACCCGCCCCTGACCTGGTGGGCTGCCGTGATCGTCACCTTCGTGGCCATCTTCCTGCTGGCGGCGGTGCTCGCGCTGATGACCCGGTGGGAGCGCAAGCGCCACCCGCACGTGTGACCCGACGCGGCGGCGACGGCACCGGCAGCCCGTGCGGTGAGGGGGGCCGTGCGGTGAGGGGGCCTGGCGGTGAGGGGGGCCTGGCGGTGAGGGGGGCCTGGCGGTGCGGGTGACCCTGCTCGGCACGGGTTCGGCGGACGGCTGGCCGAACCCGTGGTGCGACTGCGCGTCCTGCGCCTGGGCGCGGGACCATGAGGTCCGCGGGCAGACCGCCGTCCTCGTCGACGACGCCCTGCTGATCGACTGCGGGCCCGACGTGCCGCGGACCGCTGCCCGGCTCGGTGTCCGGCTCTCCGGCCTGCGCCATCTGCTGATCAGCCACGCGCATCCCGACCACCTCGGCCCGGAGAGCCTGATGTGGCGGTCGTGGTCGTCCGCCGCCGGTCGGCCGCTCGACGTCGTCGGGCCGCCCGCGGCGCTGGCGGTGTGCCGCGAGTTCCTGACCCGGTGGGAGGGCGCCGACCCGACCCGGGAGGGCTCCGCCCTGCGCTTCGTCCCGGCGACGGCGGGCGACGGGTCGCCGGACGGTGATCCGCTGTGCCTCGGCGCGGATGACGCCGAGTACCTCGTGCGCCCGCTGGCCGCCCGGCACGGCGACGCGAGCATCGGCCCGGCAGTGCTCTACGACGTGACCGCCCCCGACGGCGGCCGGCTGCTCTACGGCTGCGACACCGCCGCGCCCCTGCCGGCGTCGACGCTCGCCGCGGTCACCGGCCGGGCGTACGACGTGGTGCTGCTGGAGGAGAACAACGGGGACCGGCCCGGTTTCGGCGAGCACCTCGGCCTCGACTCCTTCGCCGAACTCGTCGCGGAGCTGCGCCGGCGCGACGCCGTCGTCGACGGCACCCGGGTGCTCGCCGTCCACCTCAGCCATCGCAACCCGCCCGGGGACGAGCTGGCCCGCCGGCTCGCCCTGCTCGGCGCGCAGGCTCCCCCCGACGGCGCCGTCCTCGACCTCACGCCCCGCGCGCCGCTGCCGCCCGTCCGGTCCCCCGCACCCACCGCACGACTCGCGAGTCCCGCTGCACCGCTGCCATCGCCGCCGAGCACGGCGCCGCCCCCGCCGTACCGGGTGCTGATCACCGGGGGTGCCCGGTCCGGGAAGTCCGCCGAGGCGGAGCGTCGGCTGCTCGCCGAGCCGGCGGTGGTGTACGTCGCCACGTCGGCGCCCCCGGACCCCACCGACGCCGAATGGTCGGCGCGGATCGCCGCGCACCGCGAGCGCCGCCCGGCGGCGTGGACCACCGTGGAGACCCTCGACCTGGTGCCGCTGCTGCGCTCGCCGGGTCCGCCGCTGCTCGTCGACGGCATCGGGCTGTGGGTCGCCGCGCTGCTCGACGACCCCGCGGAGCTGGCGAGCCGGGCGAGCGAACTGGTCGAGGCATGGCGCCACACCGCGCGGCGCGTGGTCGCGGTGACCGACGAGGTGGGCTCCGGGGTGGTGCCGGAGACGGCCGCCGGCCGCCGCTTCCGCGACGCTCTAGGTCTGCTGAACGCCGAGCTCGCCGCCGCGTCCGACGAGGTGTGGCAGGTCGTGGCGGGCACGGCGGTCCGGCTGCGCCCGCGGGACGCGGACGCCGCCGTTCACCCGTCGAAGTTCGTTCACCCGTCGAAGTCCGTTCACCCGTCGAAGTCGTAGCGGAACAGCCCCGCCGAGCCGGCCACGACAAGACCGCGGCCGAGGCCGGCAGGAAGCCAGGTGCAGTCTCGGGCGCCGCCGTCGAAGCGCATCATGGCGACGCAACGCCAGGTCGTCGCGTCCCAGATCCGCAGCGCGCCATCCCCACCGGCCGTGGCCAGCCACGCGCCGTCCGGCGAGAACCGCGCAGCCCGCACGGTGTGCACGTGGCCGGCCAACGTCACGACCGGCGCGCCGTCGTCGACCCGCCAGACGCGCACGGTGTGGTCGGCCGCGGCGGTGACCAGCAACTCGCCGCCGGGCGAGAAGGCGATCCCGAGGATGTCGTCGGTGTGCCCGGTGAACTCGCGGCGCGGCCGGAAGGTCGCCGCCTCCCACAGCCGCACGGTCCGGTCCCGCCCACCCGAGGCCACCCAGCGCCCGTCGGGGCTGACGGCGCAGGCCAGCGCGGCGCCCCGGTGGGCGGTTCCGGCCGGCGCCTCCGACGCGCCGGCCGCGATCGCCGCCGCCACCGTCGGCGACGGGTGACCGGTCGCGACGTCCCACCGCCGGAGCGTCCCGTCCATGCAGGTGGCGACGGCCCAGGTTCCGGTGGGGTCGAGGGCGAAGCCGCTGATCTCGGCATCGGCCGTCAGCATCCCCGCGACGGCACCCGTCACCGGGTCCCACCGGCGCAGCGCGGTGAGCTTCTCGGGCACGAGCACCCAGGTCCCGTCGGGACTCACCTCGACCCCGCGGGCCATCTCCACGGCGCCGGCGACGGCGGTGCCGGTGAGCTCGCCGGTCGCCAGGTCCCAGGCGGCCGCGGTGCCGTCGTCGGAGTAGGCGACGACGAGCGGCGCGACGCCGTGCTCGCCGGAGGCCACGACGGCGCATCCCCGCATCGGCTCGTCCCGGCCGCCCGCGGACGGTTTCGGCAGGTCGACGTCGGTGGCCCACAACCGGATCGCTCCGTACCGGTCGGCGGCGGCCACCCAGGTCCCGTCCGGCGAGAGAACGCAGGTGCGGCTGCCGACCGCCCCCGACAGATCGGCCCGGTGACGCTCCGCCGGTGCGTCCCACAGCCGGACCACGCCTTCCCGGCTCGTCGTCGCCAACAGCCGGCCGTCCGGCCCGACCGCGGCGCCACGGATCGCCCCCCAGTCCTCCCGCAGCGTTCCGATCGGGCGGCCCGCGGGCATCGACCACCGGCGGAACGTGCCGTCCTGTCCCGACGATCCCAGCCAGCTGCCGTCCGGCGCGACGGTCAGCGCCAGGACGCCTCCGAGATGGCCGGTGAGGGTCATCGTCCGCCGCCCGGTCGACGGATCGCAGATGCGGATCACCCCGTCATCCCCGGCGACGGCGATCCAGCCGCCGTCCGGGGCCGGGGCGCAGCAGCGCAGCGGCACGTCGGCGACGGTGACCGCGAGCAGGCAGGCCGCGCTGCGCGCATCCCAGCAGCGCAGGCTCCCGTCCTCCCCGGCCGAGAGGACGACGGCGCCGTCCGGGCTGAACGCGCAGGCGGTGACGCTCCCGACATGGCCGCGCAGCACCTGCGACGCGGCCGGTCGGCTCGGCGGGACCGCCGGAGCGGGCTCCCCTCGCCCGCCCGCCCACAACACGGATCCGTCGTCCCACGCCCGCGGCACCGCCCAGGTCCGCACCGTGCCGTCCGCCCCGGCGGAGGCGACCGTGCGGCCGTCCGGCGCGAACGCGCAGTCGAGCACCTCGCCGTCGTGCCCCGACAGCACCGCCTGGCCCCGCCCGTCCGGCACCTCCCACAGCCGCACGGTGCCGTCGCTGCCCACGGAGGCCAACATCCGCCCGTCGGGAGCGACGGCGAGCCCGTCGACCCAGCGGCGATGGCCGCCGAGGGTTCGCCGCAGCGCCGGATGCGGCTGGTCCGGGCGCGACCACCGGTTGTTCAGCCGAGGCGTGGTGACGTGGGCCGCGAGGGCGGACCGGGCGCCGTCGAGATCGGGGCTGCCGTCGAGGCGGCTGAGCAGGACCGCGCCGAGGGAGGCCGGCGGGTCGGTCGGGGCGAGCAGGTGGGCGTTGCGCAGGACGGCGCGGCACAGGGCGGCCAGCACCGGCTCGTCCGGCAGGACGGTCGCCGCCAGGTCGAGGTCGGCCTGGACGGCGACCGGGCCGAACTGGGGACGTTGCAGCTTGGCCAGGGTCCAGCGCAGATCCCGGACCAGCGCGGCGACCTCGGCCGTCCGGCCCGCGCCGACGAGGTGGCCGACCAGGTGGGTCCACGCGTAGTCGGCGGACTCCGGCAGCAGCCACCACGGCTCGCTCGGCGACACGGCCGCGCCGGGCGGCGGCACCTCGGCCGAGGCGGGCGGCGCGGTCGGGGCGGGCAGGAAGGTGTCGCGCAGCGCGTCGCAGAGCACGGCCTCGAACTCGCGCAGCCGGTCCTCGCCGACCCGGATCCGCAGGTAGGTGCGCAGCACGTCCTGGAGCAGCAGCGCGGGCGGTGACCGACGGTAGGTGACGACCAGGGAGAGGTCCGCCAGTTCCTGGCAGAGGTCGTCGACCTCGTCCGGATCGAGATCGCCCGTGGCCCCCCAGTAGGCGTCGAGCACCCGGCGCGGGATCTCGACGTCCTCGGGGAAGACGGCGAGTTCCAGGTAGCGCTCCAGGCGGTGCCCGGTCAACAGGCCGAGGCTGGCCGCCAGGGTGGCCTCGACCGCCTCGGTGCGCTGCGCGGCCCGGCTGACGTCGAGCCCGGTCGGGCCACGCCGGCGCATCCGGCGCAGCACCCGCTCGGCGGCCCGCGGCACGCTCATGCCATCGCGGACATGCCGCACGAGCGCACGGTTGACCAGACGCACCAGCACCGGCCAGCGTCCGGTCACGCCCAGCAGCCGTTCGGCCGCCTCCGGCGCCTGCGCACCGAGGTCGCGCAACAGCAGCGTCATGGCCTCGCCGGGGAGCATCGCCGAGATCTCGATCATCCGTGCCCGGGGAACGAGGTCACGCAGCCGGGTGGTGACGAGCCGGACGGTGCCCGCCCCGCCCTGCAGGAACGGCTGTAACTGGGCCGGGTTCCACACGTCGTCGACGACCAGCAGCCGGGACTCGTCACCGAGCAGCGTCCCGAGATGGAAGCCGGCCTGTTCCGGATCGGAGAGGGTCGGCCGGACGCCGCAGAGCGCCTCGCTGAGATCGTTGATCCGGTCCGCAAGCCGGGCGCCGTCCAACGTCTCCCCGATGGTGACCCAGAGTAATCCGCCACCGAACGTCTCGGCGATCTCCGGTTGCCGGCAGACCTCCCGGGTCAGCGTGGTCTTCCCCATGCCGCCCGTGCCGTGCAGCACGACGGGTCCCTGGAAGGCGCCGGGCCGCACACCGCTCGCCCCGCCGGCCGCGTTCACCGCGTTCACCGCGTCCGCCGCGCTCGCGAGCACCTCGGCGAGCACGACCGAGGTGAGCGCCGGGCGAGGCACGAGGTCGTCGCGGTCGCCGGGGAGCATCCACGGTCGGCGCTGGCCGCCGGCGCGCGGGACCCCCGCGGCGGCGTCGGTTGCGGCAGGACCGGCGCCGCCCCCGCCGACCATGCGCCGTTGGCTCTCCCGCAGCTTCACCAGGGCGTCGAGGACGGCCGTCTCCAGATCGCCGGCACCGCGGAAATCGGCCGTGATGATGCCGGACTCGCGCAGCCGGCTTCGGAACGCCTTCTGGCGTTCCGCGTGGCTCTCGTCGACGAACTCACCGAACGGAACCTCGGCGAGATAGTCCAGGAGGAACACCAGGCGGGGTATCCCGGCCCGCGTCGCCGTGTCGAACTCCAGCTCGGTGTAGGACGTCTCGGGTCGGCCGGTCACCAGGGAGCCGTAACGAAATCCGATGAGGCCCAGGTAGACGTCCGACGAAAGGACCGTCCGCACGCAGAAGTCCGCCGGATCGGCGTCCCTGGCGCCGAAGTACTCCATGTCGATCACCCGGTCGCCCGCCAGCGCGACGGCACGCTCGGCGGCGGCGACGAACGAACGCTCCCGCGGAAACCGGCGCAGCTCCGCGGTATGGCTCAGAAACACCCGCCGTTCGCGTTCGACGGGCAGCCCACCGCCGGCCGGCGCCGACCCGGGTGCCCGGGTCCGATCCGGAAACGAATCAACCGGGAGCGACACATCTCGCAACGTATCCGATCGACTCCGTTGCCCGCATCCTCCGCCGCTTCTGCGTGGCCGCCCGGAGACTGTCCGACCAGGTGCGGGCGGCCTCGGGTGGCAACCGGCTCGGCGCGGCACGCTGCGGCCCGGCCGCGGGCCTGCCGCGTTGGAGACGGGGTGCGAGCTCCCCGCAACGGATCAGGTAGTAAGGACCTCGTGGATTCCCATGATGCGAGCGGCGTCGTTCCCGTCGTCCCGGGGTTGGACAGCGACGCGATGGTGGCGGCACGGCGCCGGCAGGCCGAGCTGACCAAGCCGCCGGGCGCGCTCGGCCGGCTCGAGGAGCTGTCCATCTGGCTCGCCGGCGTGCAGGGGACCTGCCCCCCGCGGCCGTTCGACCGGGTCCGGGCGATCGTGATCGCCGGCGACCACGGGATCGCCCAGCTCGGCGTGTCCGCGTTTCCCAGCGACGTGACCGCGCAGATGGTGGCCAACTTCGCCGCCGGCGGGGCGGCGGTCAACGTCCTCGCCCGCCAGGTCGGCGCCGCCGTGCGCGTCGTCGACGTCGCGGTGGACAGCCCGCAGCCCACCACCGTGGGCGGGGTCGACGGCACCGCGCCGCCCGACCGCTACCGGGTGCGGCGCTCGAGCGGGCGGATCGACCGGACGGACGCGCTGAGTGTGGCCGAGGCCGAGCGGGCGTTCGCCGTCGGTCGGCTCATCGCGGACGAGGAGATCGACGCCGGTGCGGATCTTCTCGTCCCCGGGGAGATGGGCATCGGGAACACGACCCCCGCGGCGACGATCGTCGCGCTGCTGTGCGACCGCGAGCCCATCGAGGTGGTCGGGCGGGGAACGGGCATCGACGACCGGCGCTGGATGGTGAAGACGGCCGCGATCCGCGATGCCATGCGGCGCGGGCGGCCGTTCACCGGCAACGCGCAGTCGATGCTGCGGGTCGTCGGCGGGGCGGACCTGCTGGCGCTCACCGGCCTGCTGGTGCAGGCCGCCGTGCGGCGGACCCCGGTCGTCCTCGACGGTGTGATCGTCTGCGCCGCGGCGCTGGCGGCCGAGCGCATCGCGCCGGGTGCCAGGCAGTGGTGGGTGGCGGGCACCCGCTCCCCCGAGCCGGCGCAGGCGATCGCCCTCGGCGCGCTCGGGCTCACGCCCCTGATCGACGCCGGGCTGCGCCTGGGCGAGGGCACCGGGGCGCTGCTGGCGGTGCCGCTGGTGCGCGCCGCGCAGGCGACGCTGGCGGAGATGGCGACGTTCGACCAGGCGGGTGTCAGCGGCAAGTCCGAGGCCGTCGGCGGCCTGGACGCCACCGACGGCGCGGCGGTCGACGTCACGTGATGCTGGCGGCGAGAACCGCATTCACGCTGCTCACGGTGCTGCCCCTGCGCGGCCCGGAGCGGCTGGACCGGCGGGGGGCCGGCCGTGCGATGGCGCTGGCGCCCCTGGTGGGCCTGGCCCTCGGGCTGGTCGTCGCCGTGGTCGTGGTCACGATGCGGGTCACGACCGGGACGCCCGGCCATCGCAACCAGAGCCTGCTGCCCGCCGCGATCGGCATCGCCGTCCTCGCGCTGGCCAGTGGGGGCCTGCACCTCGACGGCCTGGCCGATCTCGGGGACGGCCTCGGTGCCCGGCGCGTGCGGGGGCGGGACCGCGCCCTGGAGATCATGCGCGAGTCGACGATCGGCGCCTTCGGCGTCATCAGCGTCGTGTTCGTCGTGTTGCTGCAGGTCGTGGCGCTCAGCGCCGCCGTCACCGTGCACCGCGGCACGGTCTCGATCCTCGTCGCCGTCATGACCGGGCGGCTCGCCGCGACCCTCGCCTGCGCCGCGCGCACCCCGCCCGCTCATCCGGACGGTCTCGGCGCGCTCGTGGCCGGCACGGTACGCACCCGGGACGCGGTGCTGGCCTTCGTCGGGGTCTGCGCCCTGGCGGCGCTGGCCGGCCGCCTCGACTTCGACGGCGGGGACGTCGGCCGGGCCGTGCGCGCCGTCGTCGCGGTCTGCGTCGGGACCGCCTTCTCGGTGGCGCTGCGGCGCTATCTGACCAGCCGCTTCGGTGGCCTGAGCGGTGACATGCTCGGCGGAATCATCGAGCTCACGACCATGGTGACGCTGATCGTCATGGCGATGACCCTGCCGACGCCGGCGGTGCGCTTCCTGGGCCATTGACATCCTCTCCGTATTGGAGAGCGGAGATTCCCGTCTGCTACGCCGCTGTGGTTGTGAGCTTCGGGTGGGTTCCCGCTTCGCCGCGCGGTACCGGCGCGGATGCCGGTCCTACCCGCGCTCCCGCCAGCGAACCATGCAGGCACACTGGCAGACACCGTGTCTTCGCGCCGCCCAAACAACCGCTGTCCCAGCCCGAGGTGCGCCGCGTCGAGGTGACGGGGCGCGTCCTACCTGGGCGAGGACCCGACGAAGGGGGGCCGCACGACCGTCATCGGGCTCGGCCGGCCGCGGACGTCGACGTTCACGGTGTCGCCCGCGGAGACGCCTCGGTCCAGCAGCGCCAGGCCGATGCCCTGGCGCAGCGTCGGGGAGAACGTTCCGCTGGTGACCTCGCCGACCGCCTCGCCGGAGGCCGCGGTCACGGCCATGTGCGGCCGGGGGATGGCCCGCCCGGTCGATGTCAGCCCCCACAGCAGGCGCGCGGCTCCGGCGGCCCGCTCGGCGAGCAGCGCCTCCCGGCCCCAGAACCGCTCCTTGTCCCAGCCGACCGCCCACCCGGACCGGGCCTGCACCGGGGTGATCTCCCGCGACAGGTCCTGGCCGTGCAGCGGGTATCCCATCTCGGTGCGCAGGGTGTCGCGGGCGCCGAGGCCGACGGGCGCCGCGCCGAGGGCCTCCCCCGCGGCGAACAGCGCGTCCCACAGCGCGGGCGTGTCGTCCCAGCGGGGCAGCAGCTCGTAGCCGCGCTCGCCGGTGTAACCGGACCGGCAGACGATCACCGGCCGCCCCTTCCACTCCGCCTCGACGAAACTCATGTACGCCCCGTCTGTGGGCAGGCCGAGGGCCGCCACCAGGGCCGGGGCCGCGGGGCCCTGCACCGCGAGCACCCCGAACCCGGTATGCCGGTCGGTGACGGACACACCCGCGGGAGCGGCCGCGGCCAGGCGGGCGACGACCTCGGCGTTGTTCGCGGCGTTGGGGACCAGAAAGACCCGCTCTGCGGAGAAGAGGTAGGCGATCAGGTCGTCGACGACCCCGCCGTCGTCGTCGCAGCACAACGTGTACTGAGCCTGCCCCGGGGAGATCCGGCCCAGGTCGTTGGTCAGGCAGGCGTTGACGAAGTCGGCGGCGCCCGCGCCGACGACCTCGGCCTTGCCGAGATGGCTGACGTCGAAGATTCCGACCGCGCCACGAACCACCTGATGCTCGGCGAGAACTCCGCGCCCGGCGTATTCGATCGGCATCTCCCAGCCCCCGAAGCCGGCCATCTTCGCGCCGAGATCGACATGACGGCCGTACAGCGGAGAGCGACGCAGGTCTGCCATGGCGAACAGCCTAGTGTGACCGCGAGCCGGATCGGAAAGACCGGCGGCGGACCGGTCTCGGCGCCCGGGGGGGCGTCGACCGGGCTTGTCGTTCAATACGCTCACCGCATGACCAGCATCGCGCCCAGCTCAGCAGCTCTAGTCGATCTCGAGGCCGATGCGGTGGTGATCGGCACCGCGGTGGGCGAGAACGGCCTTCTGGTGACCGGCGGCGCCGCCGAGGTGGACGCGGCGCTCGGCGGCCGGCTCGCCACGGTGCTCGCCTCGCTCGGCGCGACCGGGAAGGCCGGCGAGACCGTTCGCTTCGCGACCCTGGGGGCGCTTCCGGCGGCGACCGTCCTCGCGGTGGGGCTCGGCCCGCTGGCGTCCCCGTCCACCCCGCTGGATGCCGAGGTCCTGCGCCGCGCGGCGGGCACGGCGGTGCGGGCGCTGGCCGGGACCGGCTCCGTGGCACTGGCCCTGGCTGCCGCTCCGGGCGCGATCACCGCGGAGTCGGTCCGGGCGGTGGCCGAGGGCGGGCTGCTCGGCACCTACTCCTTCGACCGGCTGCGCACCACCTCGGCGAAGGGTCGCCCCGCCCCCGTCGGCGCGCTGACGCTCCTCGTGGACGACAAGTCCCTGACGCTCGCGCAGGAGGAGATCGACCGCGCCGTGGTCGTCGCCGAGTCGGTCGTCCTGGTCCGGGACCTGGTGAACACCCCGCCGAGCCACCTTTCCCCCGCCCTGCTCGCCGACGTCGCCGTCGAGAAGGCGACCGCCGCCGGCGTCACCGTCGAGGTTCTCGACGAGGTGGCGCTGGCCGAGGGCGGCTTCGGCGGGATCATCGGGGTCGGCCAGGGCTCCGCCAACCCGCCCCGGCTGATCCGCCTCGAATGGCGCGGCGGCGGCGAAAGCCCGGCGCTCGCGCTGGTCGGCAAGGGCATCACCTTCGACTCCGGCGGCCTGTCGCTGAAGCCCCCGACGGCGATGGAATGGATGAAGACGGACATGGCGGGCGCGGCCGCGGTCCTCGCCACGGTCATCGCCGCGGCCCGCCTGCGGCTGCCGGTCACGGTGACCGGCTGGATGCCCTGCGCGGAGAACATGCCCTCGGGCGACGCGATCCGGCCCTCGGACGTGTTGACGCTGCGCGGCGGCACCCGGGTCGAGGTGCTCAACACCGACGCCGAGGGCCGGCTCGTCCTCGCCGACGCCCTCGTGCGGGCGGCCGAGGAGGCACCGGACCTGATCGTGGACATCGCCACGCTGACCGGTGCCCAGATCGTCTCGCTGGGCCAGCGCACGAGCGGGGTGATGGGCCGGGACGGCGCCGTCGACGCGGTCGCGAAGGCCGCCGCCGCGACCGGGGAGAGCGTCTGGCCGATGCCGCTGCCGCCGGAGCTGCGCAAGGGGCTGGACTCCACGGTCGCCGACATCGCGAACGTTCCGCCCGGCGGCAGCCGGGACGGCGGGATGCTGGTCGCGGCGCATTTCCTCGCCCACTTCGTGCCCGACGAGGCGAGCTGGGCGCACATCGACATCGCCGGCCCGTCGTGGAACGGCGGGCAGCCCTACGGGCACACGCCCAAGGGCGGCACCGGCGTGATCGTCCGCACGCTCGTCCAGCTCGCCGAGAACCGCGCCGGCACGCCTACGGGCAACGGCTCCGCCATCGCGGACTGACCGCCCGGGCAGGTGTGGCAGAGCGGCGATTGCGACTACACCTCGCGCGATGCAGCACACTCACCCATCCGAGCGGAAGGGGGCCCACGGCGTGAAAGACTGGGCTCGGACCGACGTGGTGTGGCGAGTCGTGGCCTGAAGCGCCGGCCCGAAGGGCACGTCGATGCCGGCGTTTCCCGGCCGTGCACGGTGACGAACGCCGCCGGCGCGGCCGGGGCCGTGCCACCAACGTCGCGATCATGCGACACCGGCGGGGTACGGGTCACGCTCCCGGCATCACCGGCACAACCATAGAAGTCAACGAGAAGGGACCCCTGGCGTGGCGGATTCAGCGGCCGGTCCCGTCGACCTGGTCATCCTCGGTGGCGGCAGCGGCGGATACGCCGCCGCGCTGCGCGCCGCGGAACTCGACCTGAGCGTCGTTCTGATCGAGAAGGACAAGCTCGGCGGCACCTGTCTGCACCGAGGCTGCATCCCGACCAAGGCGCTGCTGCATTCGGCGGAGATCGTCGACAACATCAATGAAAGCGAGTCCTTCGGGATCCGCTCCACCTTCGACGGCATCGACATGGCGAAGGTCAACTCCTACAAGGATTCGGTCATCGCCGGCCTGTTCAAGGGGCTGACCGGTCTGGTCAAGTCGCGCGGCATCGAGGTCGTCGAGGGATTCGGCCGGCTCGCCTCGCCGACGTCCGTCGCGGTCGGCGACCGGATCATCGAAGGCCGGCACGTCCTGCTCGCCACCGGCTCGTACTCGAAGTCCCTGCCCGGTCTGGACATCGACCACGACAAGGTCATCACCAGCGACGACGCCCTCACCCTCGACCACGTGCCGGCATCCGCCGTGGTCCTCGGCGCCGGCGCCATCGGCTGCGAGTTCGCCTCGGTCTGGCGCTCCTACGGCGCCGAGGTGACGATCGTCGAGGCCCTGCCGCACCTGGTGCCGCTGGAGGACGAGTCCAGCTCCAAGCTGCTCGAGCGCGCCTTCCGCAAGCGTGGTATCAAGCAGCACCTCGGCGCCCGCTTCGCCGGCGTGAAGACGACCGACCACGGGGTCACCGTGTCGCTGGAGAGCGGCACGACCATCGACGCCGAGCTGCTGCTCGTCGCGGTGGGCCGCGGACCGGTCTCGGCCGGCCTCGGCTACGAGGAGGTCGGCATCGCGACCGACCGCGGCTACGTCCTGGTCGACCGCTTCCTGCGCACGAACGTCCCCACCGTGTCCGCGCTCGGCGACCTGCGGCCGGGCCTGCAGCTCGCCCACGTGGGCTTCGCGGAGGGCATCTTCATCGCCGAACAGCTCGCCGGACTCAACCCGGTGCCGGTCGACTACGACAACGTCCCGCGGGTCACCTACTCCCACCCCGAGGTGGCGTCGGTCGGGCTGACCACCGCGGCCGCCAAGGAGCGCTTCGGCGACGTCAGCACCGTCACCTACAACCTGGCGGGCAACGGCAAGTCCCAGATCCTCAAGACCGCCGGCGCCGTCACGCTGGTCGCGGTCCCCGACGGTCCGGTGGTCGGCGTCCACATGGTCGGCGACCGGGTGGGCGAGCTCATCGCCGAGGCCCAGCTCATCACGAACTGGGAGGCGTTCCCCGCCGAGGTCGCCCAGCTGATCCACCCGCATCCCACACTGTCCGAGGCTCTCGGCGAGGCGCACCTGGCGCTGGCCGGCAAGCCCCTTCACGTCCACGGCTAAGGCGATCGCCCTGGGATCGGTCCGCGACCGGGTCAGCCCCGCGGCCCGATCCCGCCCAGGTACTCACGTTCACGCCATAGCATGAGCGCCTCCGGCCGGCCGCTTGCGCGGTGCATGCCGGACGCGACGAAGGAGTCGTTCCAGCATGTCTGTATCTGTCACGATGCCCCGGCTCGGGGAAAGTGTCTCCGAGGGAACCGTCACCCGTTGGCTGAAGCAGGAGGGTGAGCGCGTCGAGGCCGACGAGCCGCTTCTCGAGGTCAGCACGGACAAGGTCGACACCGAGATTCCTGCCCCCGCTTCCGGTGTCATCAGCTCCATCAAGGTCGCGGAGGACGAGACCGTCGAGGTCGGCGTCGAGCTCGCGGTCATCGACGACGGCTCCGGCGGCGGCGCCGCCGCGGCCGAGACCGCCGCG
>NZ_CM001489.1:7406746-7409226 GCF_000262465.1 Frankia sp. QA3 | reverse complement strand
CCCCCGCTGCCCCCGCTGCCCCGGCGGCGACCGGCACGGGCACCTCCACCCCCGCCCCGGTCCGCGGGCGCACCGAGAAGCTCTCCCGGCTGCGTGCCCTGGTCGCCCGGCGCCTGGTCGAGTCGCTGCAGATCAGCGCCCAGCTCACCACCGTCGTCGAGGTGGACGTCACCCGCATCGCGCGACTGCGGGACCGGGCCAAGGCCGGTTTCCAGGCCCGCGAGGGGCTCAAGCTGTCGTTCCTGCCGTTCTTCGCGCTGGCGACCTGCGAGGCGCTGCGCGAGTTCCCGCAGCTCAACGCCAGCATCGACGTCGAGGCGGGGACGGTCACCTACCACGGCGAGGAGAACCTCGGCATCGCCGTGGACTCCGAGCGCGGCCTGGTCGTGCCGGTCATCCACAGCGCCGGTGACCTCAACCTGACCGGGCTGGCCCGCAAGATCGACGATCTGGCGAGCCGGACCCGAGCCAACAAGATCTCCCCGGACGAGCTCGGTGGAGGGACCTTCACCCTCACGAACACGGGCAGCCGGGGCGCCCTGTTCGACACGCCGATCATCAACCAGCCGCAGGTCGGCATCCTCGGCACGGGGATCGTGACGAAGAAGCCCGCCGTCATCGACGACCCCGAGCTCGGGGAGATCATCGCTGTCCGGTCGGCGGTGTACCTGTCGCTGACCTACGACCACCGCATCGTCGACGGGGCCGACGCCGCCCGCTTCCTGACCTTCATCAAGCGGCGGCTCGAGGAGGGCGCCTTCGAGGCCGACCTGGGCCTCTAGGCGCCGTCCGCGGCCACGGGCCGGTCGGGCGCCTCGCATCCGGGGCGGCGACCGGCCACGATGGTCGCCATGCGCATCGTGGTGACCGGGGCCTCGGGACTGATCGGTTCGGCGCTCGTCCCCGCCCTACGCGAGGACGGCCACACCGTGACCACCCTGGTCCGGCGAACGCCCCGCACCGGCGGCGAGATCCAGTGGGATCCCGCCGCCGGTCGGCTCGACCCGGCGGCGCTCGCCGGCACCGACGCCGTCGTCCACCTCGCCGGCGCGGGCATCGGCGACCGCCGCTGGACCGACGACTACAAACGCCTGCTCCGCGACAGCCGGATCGCCGGCACCGACCTGCTCGCCCGCACGCTGGCCACCCTCACGCCACTCCCGCAGGTGTTCCTCTCCGGCAGCGCCATCGGCTGGTACGGCACCTCGGCGGGCGGCGACGCCGGCCCGCTCGACGAGACCGCCCCCGCCGGCGCGGGGTTCCTCGCCCGGCTCGTCGAGGACTGGGAGGCGGCGGCCACGCCCGCCCGCGAGGCCGGCATCCGGGTCGCCACGCTGCGGACCGGGGTCGTGCTCTCCCGTCACGGGGGAAGCCTCGGCCGCCAGCTTCCGCTGTTCCGCCTGGGCCTCGGGGGCCGGCTGGGATCCGGCCGCCAGTGGCTGAGCTGGATCAGCCGCACCGATCAGGTGGCGGCGTTGCGCCTGCTGCTCGCCGAGGACTCGGTGGCCGGGCCGGTCAACCTGGTCGCGCCCGAACCCGTCACCAACGCCGCCTTCACCGCGGCGCTCGCGTCGGCGCTGCACCGCCCGGCGTTCGCCGCGGTACCCCGCCTCGCCCTGCGCGCCGCCCTCGGCGAGTTCGCCGACGAGGGCGTCCTCGCCTCCCAGCGGCTGGCCCCCGCCGTCCTGGCCGGGACGGGCTTCCGCTTCGCCCATCCCGACATCGACACCGCGCTGCGGGCGATCCTCACCGACGGCGCCTGAATCACCGACGTCTGAATCACCGACGCCTGGATCACCGACGCCTGGATCACCGACGCCTGGACCACCGACGCCTGGACCACCGGCGCCTGGACCACCGGCCCCTGAATGACCGGCGCCCGCGTTGCCGGCGGTCAGTTCCCCGTGACCGGGATGCTCTCCGAGACCCGCCAGCCGGAGTCCGTGCGGATCAGCACGAGGTCGTGGCGCTGGGGGGCCTTCGCCGGCTGGTGGGCGAGAAGCTGGCCGCGGGCGTCGAGGTAGTCGTAGGCGGCCAGGCGTTCGGTCACCCGCAGCACCGTGCGGTTCGTCTGGTCGCTGCGGACCTCGAGACCGAGGATGTCGCTGCGCAGCGCCGACGCGTGCGCGCCCTGGGCGACGACCTGCCGCATGAGCGTGACGTCGGCGTTGTAGGCGGGGCTGCCGGGGGCGTCGGACTGCCCCAACAGGGACTCGTCGGCCTGCTCGAACGCCCGGCTACGGGCGGTGTTGAGCTCGCCGAGCACGGCGCGCCAGATCTGCTCGGGCGACTGGTTCGCGACCGGTGACGCGGTCGGGTCCCGCCCGGGCACGCTGGCCGCGGACGGCAGCGCGGTCCGCGGCGCGGGCGCCGCGGAGTCGGCGGTGCCGTCCCTCGACGGGCTCGTCATGAGCAACACGACGGCCACCACGACGGCGAACAGGCCCAGCCCCGCGGTGACCGGCAGCAGCCAGCGCCGC
>NZ_CM001489.1:7361584-7406646 GCF_000262465.1 Frankia sp. QA3 | reverse complement strand
TCCTCGGCAGCGTGTCCGTGGGTGAGGGTCCCGCGGGCCGCACGGCCGCCCTCGGTTCACCGTCGCCGGGCAGCCGCACGGGGCAGGGGGGTGGCGCTGCGGGCGAGTGCGGTGGCGAGCTCGGCGGCGCTGGGCCGCCGGTGCGGCTCGTCGATCATGGCGGTGGCGACGGCCACCGCGACCGCGGCGGCATCCGGACCGGTGGCCTCCCGCATCGCCCCCAGCAGCAGATCAGCGAGGTCGTGCACGTCCGCCGAGGCCGCCTCGGGCGGAACCGGATCGGGCCGGGCGGCGTCGGCCAGCGCGGCGACCCCGAGGCCGGTCAGGACCGGGCGCCCGTTCGGCTCCAGCAGGATGTCCTCCCGTTCGAGCCGGCCGTGCACGATGCCGACCGCGTGCGCGGCGGCCAGCGCCTGCGCGACCGGCAGGCCGACGGTGACGACCTCGCCCGGGTCGAGGTCGCCGCGCAGCGCCAGCAGGCGGGCGAGGCTGAGCGCGCCGACGACCGGCTCGGTGATCAGCGCCAGCCCCTCCGCCGTCGGCAGCACCGCCACCACCGGGACGAGGTGCGGATGTTCCAGCTCCGCCAGCGCGCGGGCGGCGGAGACCGCCGCCGAGCGCAGCACCGGATCGGGGGCGAGACGCACCCGGCGCACGACGCACTCGATCCCGGACTGATCGAACTGACCCGCCCAGAGCTCACCGGAGCCCGCGTCCCGCAGCCGGGAACGCACGCTCACCCCCGGCACCTCGGGTGCCCCGCCGACGCGCCGCGCCGGCCTGTCCGCGGAATCGTCGGTGAAGGTCACAGGTAGCGACGCTAGGCTCAAACGGGGTGGGTCTGCATTGTTCTTCGTCCGGTTGTGGATAACTTTTTACGATCACTCCACCGGCGGAGCAACCGCCTGCGCCGATGTGGATGGGGACATGCCTGGTCACGGCGGGTGCGGGCCGGTGCCGGCCGGGATTGCGCGGCAGACCCTGCGGACCCGGGCCGGAAACCTGCGACGACCTCCGGCCCCCCGCGGCGGCGCGGATGTGCGGATGACGGACAATCGCCCGAGACCGGGTCCGGACGGCGGCGCCGGCCGACGAACCAGGGAGAGACCGCCCGTGCAGATCCTCGCCACCAGCGGCGGTTTCCTTCCCGACGGCCGGTACGGCGCGAAGGTCGGCCCGATCCTGACCCACGCGATCGACCTGGCCGACGCCGGCCCGCGGCCGCGGGTCTGCCTGCTGCAGACGGCGCTGGGCGATGACCAGGGCGCCTACGCCCGCGGGTACGCCGCGTTCAACCGCGACCGGCCCGACGTGCGAGTCTCCCATCTGGCGCTGTTCCCCATGCCGAACATCCCCGACATCCGGGCCCATCTGCTGGCCCAGGATGTGATCTGGGTCGGTGGCGGCAGCGTGGCGAACCTGCTCGCGGTCTGGGCGGTGCACGGGCTGGGTGAGATCCTCCGGGAGGCCTGGGAGGCCGGCGTCGTCCTCGGCGGCGTCTCGGCCGGCTCCCTGTGCTGGCACGTCGGCGGCACCACCGACTCGTTCGGCCCTGACCTGCGGCCGGTGACGAACGGCCTGGGCCTGCTGCCGTTCAGCAACACGCCGCACTACGACTCCGAGCCGGGCCGCCGCCCGCTGTTCCAGCGCCTCGTCGCCGACGGGACACTGCCGGCCGGCTGGGCGACCGACGACGGCGTCGGGCTGCACTTCCGCGGCACCGAGCTGGTGGAGGCCGTCGCCGACCGGCCCGGCGTGCACGCCTGGCGGGTCGAGCGCGGCGCGGATGGCGTCGCGCTCGAGACCGCGGTCGTGCCCCGGCTGCTATCCGGCGGGCCCGGCGGCGACGCCGCGCCGGACTCGGACGCCGCCGACTGACGCCGACCCCGGACTGGGCCGGCTGACGGGACGCCGGCCCGGACTGGCCGGTTGACGGGACGCCGGCCCGGACTGGGCCGGTTGGCGCCGGCCCGGACTCGGCCGCCTGGCGGGGCCCGGAGCTCCGTCCGAGCTCACAGCAGCCAGGCGCGGCGCGGGCGTAGGCTGAATGGCGTGGATGTTCTAAGGCTTTCCGTGGTCCCCTACCGCGAAGCGTGGGACATGCAGCGCTCCCTCGCCGAGGCCCGGGTGGCCGACGAGGTGGACGACACGCTCATCCTGGTGGAGCATCCCAGCGTCTACACCGCGGGCCGGCGCACGCAGCCCTTTGAACGGCCGCTGGACGGCACCGAGGTCGTCGACGTCGACCGCGGCGGCAAGATCACCTGGCACGGTCCGGGGCAGCTCGTCGGCTACCCGATCGTCAAGCTACCCCGCCCGCTCGACGTCGTCGCCTACGTGCGCGCTCTGGAGGAGGCCCTCATCGACTCCTGTGCGGAGCTGGGGCTGGCGACCCGCCAGGTTGACGGCCGCAGCGGCGTCTGGACGACGGACGGTCTGCGCAAGGTCGCCGCGATCGGCGTGCGGGTCCGCCAGGCGGTGACCACCCACGGCTTCGCGCTGACCTGCTCGTCGGACCTGGGTGCCTTCGGGCAGATCGTGCCCTGCGGCATCACCGACGCCGGGGTGACCAGCCTGTCCGCCGAGCTCGGCCGGGCGGTGACCGTCGCCGAGGCCCGGCCGGTCGTCGAGCGGCACACCCTGGCGGTGCTCGCCCGGTACCTCGGCGGGCGCAACCTCGGCGATCGCATCACCGCGCGGGTCGAACCGGCCGACGCGCCCCCGGCGTCCCCGGCGCAGCCGCAGCCCGGGACCGAGCGGATGGAGCTGGTGGGTTGAGCGCGGTCGCCCCCGAAGGTCGCCCCCTGCTGCGCCTTGAGGCGCGCAACGCGCAGACGCCGATCGAGCGCAAGCCGCCGTGGATTCGCACCCGGATGCGCACCGGCCCGGAGTACTCCGACGTCAAGGGTCTGGTGCGCTCCGCCGGTCTGCACACGGTGTGCGAGGAGGCCGGCTGCCCGAACATCTACGAGTGCTGGGAGGACCGCGAGGCGACCTTCCTGATCGGCGGGGACGTCTGCACCCGCCGGTGCGACTTCTGCCAGATCGACTCCGGCCGTCCCACCCCGCTGGACCGGGACGAGCCGCGACGGGTGGCGGAGTCGGTGCGCACGATGGGGCTGCGCTACGCCACTGTCACCGGCGTCGCCCGCGACGACCTGGCCGACGGGGGTTCCTGGCTGTACGCCGAGACGGTCCGCCGGATCCACGCGATGTCCGCGGGTACCGGGGTCGAGGTGCTCATCCCGGACTTCGGCGGGCGTGCCGACCAGCTCGGCGAGGTCTTCGGCGCGGCCCCCGAGGTGCTCGCGCACAACCTCGAGACGGTGCCGCGGATCTTCAAGCGCATCCGGCCGGCGTTCCGCTACGAGCGCTCCCTCGACGTGCTGCGCCAGGCCCGCGCGGCCGGGCTCGTCACGAAGTCGAATCTGATCCTGGGCCTCGGCGAGACCACCGAGGAGATCCACGAGGCGATGCGGGACCTGCACGCCGCCGGATGTGAACTACTCACCGTCACCCAGTATCTGCGGCCGACGCCCCGTCACCACCCGGTCGAGCGGTGGGTGCGGCCGGAGGAGTTCCTCGACTGGGAGCGCGTCGGCGCGGAGCTCGGCTTCTCCGGCGTCCTGTCCGGGCCGCTCGTGCGCTCGTCCTACCGGGCGGGCCGGCTCTACCAGCAGGCGATCACGGCCCGTGGCGAGGGCCACACCGCGGTGTCCGATGTCCCCAAAAGTGTGCTGGAAACCTCTCACACGCAGTGACGGTCACGCTGGTGGGCATCCCCCGGACGGGCTAGGCTACTCATCGTAGCGTCACCCCCTTGTGACGAGGGGGTCTCTCCCTCTGCCCATCATCGAGGTGTGCGCCCACGACCGTGCCGGGAGGTCGTTCCCATCGTGCTCCGTTCACTGCTCAGCGTTCTCGAAGAAGCGACCCTGCTCGTGCTGCCGCATGGGGGTCAGAAGACCGCGCGGCGTAACGCCTGGCGGGCGGCCGCCGACCTGCACGTCACGACGGGTTATCGATGGGTCGACCCGGTGTCGGTGACGCCGGCCGCACCCGGACCCGACGCGTTCGCGGGCGTCCCGGGCACCGAGGGCGCTGCCAGGATCTCTCGTCTGGCCGGCCTGGGCGGCGGCGCGGCCACCGCCCGGATCGGCAACGCCGTGCGCGGGCTCCCGCGGGTCGTCGCCGCCCCGAGCTGATCCCCGACCCGACGGCTGCCAGCGCCGTGGGAATCTCCGAGGCCACACGGATGGTCACGATAGATGATCATCGCGGGCGGTGACAGCCACACTGTGGCGGGCCCGCAGGCCGTAGGCTCGCGGTCATGGCACTGAGGAAGCAGCCGAGGGACACCGCGGGATCGTCGACCCCCGCGGCGGCGAGCAAGAACGCAGCGGCGGCAGCGGGCGGGAAGAACGGCGCGGGTCGGGGCGGCGCCTCGGGCCGCAGTGGCGGTGCGGGCGCGGGCGGCGCCGCGGAGGGCACCGGTTTCGCGGCCCGCCTCGCGCAGCTCCGGGTCGTCTTCAAGATCACCCGGCAGCGCGACCCGCAGGCGCTCTGGTTCACCCTGGCGGGCTTCGTCGTCCCGCTCGCGATCGGCATCGTGCTCGGCATCTTCGTCGGGCCGCTGTACCTGTGGATCCCGATCGCCGTCCTGCTCGGCGTCGTGGTCGCCCTGAACGTGTTCAGCCGGCGCGTCCAGCGCACCGCCTACGCGGAGATGGAGGGCAAGCCCGGAGCCGCCGCCGGGGTGGTCGAGCGGATGCGCGGCGACTGGCGGATCACTCCCGCGGTCGGCGTGAACCGCCACCAGGACGTGGTCCACCGCGTCGTCTCCCGCGCCGGCGTGGTGATCATCGCGGAGGGCCGCGGCCGCGGGCCGAGGGAGCTGCTCGTCGCGGAGAAGCGCCGCATCCGCAAGGTCGTCGGCGACACGCCGGTGACCGACATCATCGTCGGCACCGGCGAGGGCGAGACGCCGCTGCCGAAGCTCCAGGTCACGCTGATGCGGCTACGCAAGACGCTGCGCCGTGGCGAGGTGGACGCCCTCGACCGCCGGCTGCGTGCCATAGGCGGCGCGGCCCTGCCGATCCCGAAGGGACCGATCCCCCGCAACGTGCCCCGGGGCGGCCGCCTGCGCTGACGCGGGCACCGCAGACCAAACCCGACCAAACCCGACCCACCAGGCCCGCGCCCCGGATCAGGCCCGCCGGATCAGCCCTCCAGTCGGCCGCTCCGGCGGGCCGGCGTGCGCTAGCGGGCGGAGTCCGCGCGGACCGGGTCGCGCACCACGACGGTCCCGGCCGCACGGTCATGCAGGCCGCGCTGGTCACGGTCCCAGATGAACACGGGCACGAGCAGCGCCAGCAGCGCCGTGCGCACCGCGATCCACGGCCAGGTCTGCCGGCCGCGGTCGCGCAGCCGGATCACCCGCATACCCAGCAGCCGCATGCCGATCGTCTGGCCCCCGGTGCCGACGAGGATGAACTCCTCCAGCAGGAACACCAGGTAGATCGCCAGGCCGCGTACGTCGCCGGCGTAGTCGAGCCCGGCCAGGTACAGCACGCCGACGATCAGGTTCGCCACGACCGCGTCGATGAGGTAGGCACCCAGCCGCGGACCGAAGCCCACCACCGAGCCTCGGCCCTCCGCCGGCAGCCCCAGGCGGACGCCCGGCGGCGTGTCCCGGGGCAGACCAGGCCCTTCGAGCCAGCCTCCAAGTGCTCGTCCCACGACGCAAGCTTATCCGCCACACCAAGTTGCACCCAACAGATCACCAAGGGTGATAAAGTGCGCTCCTGTAACATAAACGAAACGACTTCGTGATGTCACGGGTCCACCGGGGCATGGCCGAAGACACATCGACATGACGTAACCTACAGGCTTGAGAAGCGTGACGGGACGCTGGAGGACGAATGTTCACAAAAGCCGAGGACGTGCTCCGTTACATCCGCGACGAGGACGTGCAGTTCATCGATGTGCGATTCTGTGATCTTCCCGGAATCATGCAGCACTTCACCATTCCGACGCAGGTCTTCGCTGAATCGGTCTTCACCGACGGGCTGATGTTCGACGGCTCCTCGATTCGCGGGTTTCAGGCCATTCACGAGTCCGACATGCTGCTGCTGCCGGACCCGCAGACCGCCTTCGTGGATCCGTTCCGTGAGCACAAGACCCTCGCGATGACGTTCTTCATCCACGACCCGATCACGAAGGAGCAGTACTCCCGGGACCCGCGCAACATCGCCAAGAAGGCGGAGACGTACCTGCGCGGTACCGGCATCGCCGACACGGCCTATTTCGGGCCCGAGGCGGAGTTCTACATCTTCGACGACGTCCGCTACGACTACAACCCCTACGGGTCGATGCACCAGGTCGACTCGGTCGAGGCCGCCTGGAACACCGCCCGGAAGGAAGAGGGCGGCAACCTCGGTTACAAGCCCCGGTTCAAGGGTGGCTATTTTCCGGTCCCGCCGACCGACCATTTCACGGACCTCCGCTCGGAGATGACCCGGGTCCTCTACGAGACCGGAATCACCGTCGAGATGCAGCACCACGAGGTGGGCACCGCGGGGCAGGCGGAGATCGACATCCGCTACGACACGTTGCTGAAGACCGCGGACAACCTGATGCTCTACAAGTACGTCATCCGCAACGTCGCCCGCAGCCGGGGCAAGACCGTCACCTTCATGCCGAAGCCGCTGTTCGAGGACAACGGCTCGGGCATGCACGTGCACTCCAGCCTGTGGAAGGAGGGCGAGCCGCTGTTCTACAGCCCCAACGGCTACGGCGGCCTGTCCGACACCGCGCGTTACTACATCGGCGGCCTGCTGCACCACGCGCCGGCGCTGCTCGCGTTCACCAACCCGACCACGAACTCCTACCGCCGGCTGGTCCCCGGCTACGAGGCGCCGGTCAATCTCGTCTACTCGGCGCGCAACCGCTCCGCGTGCTGCCGCATCCCGCTCGGCGGCGACTCGCCCAAGGCGAAGCGGGTCGAGTTCCGGGTCCCGGACCCGAGCTGCAACCCGTACCTGGCCTTTGCCGCGATGCTCATGGCGGGCCTGGACGGTATCCGCAACAAGATTGACCCGCCGGACCCGATCGACAAGGACCTCTACGAGCTCCCACCGGACGAGCTGGCCGCGGTGCCGCAGGTTCCCGGTTCGCTGGAGAAGGTGCTCGACGCGCTCGAGGCCGACAACGATTTCCTCCGCGAGGGCGACGTCTTCACCACCGATCTGATCGAGACCTGGCTGGAGTACAAGCGGCTCAACGAGGTCGACGCCATCCGGCTCCGGCCGCACCCGTACGAGTTCACCCTCTACTACGACATCTGACCGGCAGCGCCCCGCCCGGCGCAGCCCGGTCGGAACACCCGCCCGGCGCGCCCGGGACGCCGCGCGCACCATCTCCAGAACCGGCGGAAATTCCTGCCGGCCGCTCTCCGAGGCCCCGTTCCAGCAGCACCGGAACGGGGCCTCGGGCATGTTCGCCGACGGCATCCGAGCAAAATCCTCCGTGCTATCTGGGCGAGGCGGGGAAAATCGGCTCCCACCACCTTGGTACGGCCGGTCGGGCGGCATCGACGAAGCAATGCCCAGGTCCGGCCGTCAATACCATCTGTGACATACCAGAGACGAAGAATTAACAATCACGGAACGATGCGGTAACGGGGCCCGACGAAGCTCCGACCGAACCCTCCCGTCCACCGCGGCCTGGGTCGGCCTCCCCCAGGCCGATCACGAAGTCGCTCCGTTACGTGCAGGACCAACCACGGGGAGTATTGAGTGAGTTATCAGGCCGAGTACATCTGGATCGACGGCACCGAGCCCGAGCCGCTGATGCGCAGCAAGACCCGCATCATCAAGGACGGCAAGGAGCCGGAGATCTGGGGCTTCGACGGCTCGAGCACCAACCAGGCGCCGGGATCGAACTCGGACTGCGTGCTGCGTCCCGTCTTCGTCACGCCCGACCCGATCCGGGGCGGCGACAACATCCTGGTGCTGTGCGAGGTCGAGCTGACCGACTTCACGCCCCACCCGACCAACACCCGGGCGGCCACCCGCGCCGTCGCCGAGAAGTACGCCGACATGTCGCCGGCGTTCGGCATCGAGCAGGAGTACACCTTCTTCAAGGACGGCCGCCCGTACGGCTGGCCGGAAGTCGGGTACCCCGCGCCGCAGGGTCCGTACTACTGCGGCGTCGGCGGCTCGAAGATGCCCGGTCGCGAGATCGTCGAGAAGCACACCCAGGCGTGCCTCGACGCCGGCCTCGCCATCGAGGGCACCAACGCCGAGGTCATGATGGGCCAGTGGGAGTTCCAGATCGGGGTCCTGCCGGCGCCCGCCATCGGCGACCAGATCTGGCTGGGCCGCTGGCTGCTCCACCGGATCGCCGAGGACTACGGCGTCGAGGTGTCCTTCGCCGCGAAGCCGATCCCCGGTGACTGGAACGGTGCCGGCGCGCACACCAACTTCTCCACCAAGCAGACGATGGAGGGCTGGGACGCCATCGTCACGTGCTGCGAGGCGCTCGGCACGCGCGTCCTGGAGCACGTCACCCACTACGGCAACGGCATCCAGGACCGGCTGACCGGCAAGCACGAGACCGCCCCCTGGAACAAGTTCTCCTGGGGCGCGTCCGACCGCGGCGCCTCCATCCGCATCCCGTGGGCCGTCGAGAAGGCCAAGAAGGGCTGGCTGGAGGACCGTCGACCGAACGCGAACATGGACCCGTACCTGGTCTCCGCGCTCATGATCGACACCTGCTGCAGCGCCCTGGCCGGCGACAAGCCGACCCTGTTCGTGCCGTCGCAGACCGCTCCGGCGACCGCCGAGGCGAGCGTCTGAGCAGACCGACACGTCCGCCCAGACCGCCGGTTGAACAGTCCGGCGCTGCTGAGACAAGCCGACGCCGCTGAGGCAGATCGACGCGGCTGAGGCAGATCGACGCGGCTGGGCAGACATCGCGTCATGGCCGGGGCGCTCGCGCGGGGGAGCGCCGGCGCCCCGATCCCCCGGTTCGACGCAACGGTGCGCACCGCGACGTGAGGTGGCAGGTGACAAGGCCGGCCGGCCGAGACTCGCCCTCGGACGGCCGGCCTGTCGGCGTCCGGGGGCCAATTTCGTCCGCGCCGGCGCAAGCGTCCAGCGAGACGCGGGCGGGACCGGGCGGCGGCGCTCAGCCGAACTCGGAGGGCTCAGCCGAACTCGGAGGTTCGCTCGCGCGCGAAGACGTCCGCCACCACCGCCTGGGCCCGCGTCGCCAGCCGCCGATGCTCGGCGACCAGATCGCCGACGCCGTCGGCCGGCCAGCCCGCGGCCCGCGCCGTCGCCTCCAGGGACCCCGGGCGGTCCGGGATCACGTCCGGCCGCGGCCAGCCGGCGAGCGTGCTCGCGTTGCGCAGCCGCGACGCCGACAGCCAAGCCGACTGGAGGTCACTCGCCTCGGTCTCGCCGAGCAACCCGGCGACCACCGCGGCCCGCAGGCCGTCGAGCGTCGAGGTGGTGCGCAGCGACGGGACCTGCCGGCCGTGGCGCAGCTGGAGGAGCTGCACCGCCCACTCCACGTCGGTGAGCCCCCCGGGGCCGAACTTCAGATGGCGGGTGGGATCGACCCCGCGGGGGATCCGCTCGCGCCGCATCCGCCCGCGAAGCCGGATGATCTCGTCGATCGCCGTCGCCGGCAGCGTCGTCGGGTAGCGCACCGTGTCCGCAAGCCGGCAGAACCGGTAGGCAAGACCGGGATCGCCCGCCAGTGGCCGCGCCCGCAGCAGCGCCTGCGACTCCCAGTCCTGCGACCAGCGGCGGTAGTAGGCGTCGTAGGCGTCGAGGGTGCGTGACAGCGCGCCGCTGCGGCCCTCCGGACGCAGCGTCGTGTCCAGCCGCAGCGCCGGATCCGGGCCGGGCACGGCGAGGAGCCGGTGCAGCTCCCCGACCACCTCGGCGGCGGCCCGGTGCGCCTCCTGCGCCGAATGGCCCGGTCTGGCCTCGTGCACGAACAGGACGTCGGCGTCGCTGCCGTAGGACATCTCCGCCCCGCCGAGCCGGCCCATCGCGATGACGGAGATCCGCGCCGGCAGGGATTCGGGATCACCCCCGGCGATTCTGCGCTCCGCGACGAGCAGCGTGGCGGCGACCGTGGCGGCGGCGGCGTCGGCCAGGGCCCGCCCGACCGCGGCGACGTCGAGCAGGCCGAGCAGGTCCGCGCAGGCCACCCGGACCAGCTCCTCCCGGCGCACCGCCCGGGCCCGGCCGACGGCGTCCTCCCAGTCGGGGTTGCGGTTCGCGATCGCGAGCATCGTTCGGCTGAGCGTCTCCCGCGGCACCGGGACGAGGTCGGCCTCGGTACGCAGCAGCCGGACCGATTCGGGGGCCCTCGTCATCAGGTCGGCGACGTACCGGCTGGAGGCGAGCACCCGGGCGAGCCGGTCGGCGGCGCCGGCGGAGTCGCGTAGCAGCCGCAGGTACCAGGGTGCGCGGCCGAGCGCCTCACTGACCCTGCGGTAGGCCAGCAGGCCCGCGTCGGGATCGGGCGCGTCGGCGAGGGTCGGCAGCAGCGTCGGCAGCAGATGCCGCTGGATCGCGGCCGTCCGGCTCACCCCGCTGATCAGCGCCTCGATGTGGCGCAGCGAGCGGTCCGGGGCGGCGAATCCCAGCGCGGCGAGCCACTGCTGCGCCTCGGCGTGGGACAGCCGGATCTCCTCGGTCGACAGTCGGGCGACCGCCTCCAGCAGCGGGGCGTAGAACAGCTTCTGGTGCAGCGACCGGACGGTGCGCACGATCCGGGCGTGGGCGTCGGCGAAGTCCTGGCCGGTGCGCATCCCCATCGACCGGGCGAGCCAGCGCAGCTCGCCCGGGTCCCGGGGCAGGCTGTGCACCCGGCGCAGGCGTTGAAGCTGGAGCCGGTGCTCGGCGTTGCGCAGGAAGCGGTACGCCTCGGCGAGGTCGACGGCGTCACGCCGGCCCACGTACCCGCCGCGGGCGAGGCCGTCGAGGGCGGCCAGCGTCGAGCTCTCCCGCAGCTTCGCGTCCACCCGGCCGTGGACGAGCTGCAGGAGCTGGACGGCGAACTCGACGTCGCGCAGCCCGCCGGGGCCGAGCTTGAGGTTGCGCTCCGACTCCGCGCGCGACAGTGTCGCCTCGACCCGGCGCCGCATCGCCCGCACGTCGGCGACGAAGTCCGGCCGGGAGGCGGCGGTCCAGACCAGCGGCGCGACCATGGCGCAGAACTCGGCGCCGAGTGCCAGGTCGCCGGCGATCGGGCGGGCCTTGAGCAACGCCTGGAACTCCCAGGTCCGGGCCCAGCGGCGGTAGTAGGTGCGATGGCTGTCGAGGGTGCGCACCAGGACGCCGTCGCGGCCCTCCGGGCGCAGGCCGACGTCGACCTGGAACAACGCGCCCGCGGAGGTCACCAGCCCCGCAGCGCGGACCAGCCCCTCGGCCATCCGCGTCGCCGCCCGCAGGGCCGCCTCCGCGTCGGCCGCGTCGCCACCAGCCACCTCGCCGCCGGGCCCGTCCCGGCCGCGCTGCGCCCCGCCCGACTCAGCCGCGGTCGGCGGGGTGGCTCGCCCCGGCTCGGCGACGAACAGGACGTCGACGTCGCTGACGTAGTTCAGCTCCCGGCCCCCGCACTTGCCCATGCCGATGACGGCTAGGCGGACCGGGGGCAGGTCCAGGTCGAGGCCGGCGCGGGCGATCGCCAGCGCCGCGTCGAGCGCCGAACCGGCCAGGTCGGCGAGCTCCGCGGTGGCGTCGTCCAGCGCCACCGCGCCGGTCAGGTCCCGGGCGGCGACGACGAGCAGCGCCCGACGGTAGGCGACGCGCAGCGCGTCGAGGGTCGCCGGCCGGTCGTCGGCGGCGCGGGGCGCCCGGTCGGCGGGGTCCGCGCCGACCGCGCGCAGCAGCGCCGCCCGCACCCGGCCGGCATCCGGTGGGGCGCCGACCAGTTCGTCGGGCAGCAACACCCGCCAGTCCGCAGGATGGCGGGCCAGATGATCACCAAGCGCGCGGCTCGCGCCGAGCACTGCGCACAGCCGCTCGCGCAGCCCGGCGTGCCTGGCCAGGGCCGCGACGAGTCCCCGCCCGTCGGCCGGGCCGAGCGCGTCCACGAGCCGGTCCAGCGCGGCGAGGGCCAGGTCGGGGTCGGCCGCCGCGGCCAGCGCCCCGACCACGACGTTCACCGCGAGTCGGGCCTCCCCATCCGGCCGATGCTCGCGATCAGGCCGATGCTCGAGATCAGCCGGCGCCGCCGACCCGCCGAGCAGGCCGAGCCGTTCCATGGTCGCCGCCACCCGGTCGACGTCGCTGAAGCCGAGCCGGGCGAGCTGGGCGCCTACCGAGCTGCCGCGCGGATGGTCGGCCACGGGCTGCGCGGCGGATACGGCCGGGACCCGCGGCCATTCGGCACGCATGGCGGCACGCTCACAACACGGGCAGGTACCGGTCGATCTCGAACGGTGTCACCTGCCGGCGGTAGTCCTGCCACTCGGCCCGCTTGTTCCGCAGGAAGAACTCGAACAGCTCGTCGCCGAGGGTCTCCCGCACCAGCGAAGAGCGCTCCATCACCGTGATCGCCTCGGCCAGCGAGCCCGGCAGGGCGGTGATCCCCCGTTCCTGACGCTGGACGTCGGTGAGCGTCCATACGTCGTCGGCCGCCGGCGCGGGCAGATCGTAACCGCCCTGGACACCTCGCAGCCCGGCGGCCAGCACCAGCGCGAAGGTCAGGTACGGGTTGCACGCGCTGTCCGGCAGCCGGAACTCCACCCGGGTGGCCTGCGACTTGTGCAGCTTGTACAGCGGCACCCGGACCAGGGCCGACCGGTTGTTGTGGCCCCAGCACACGTAGGCGGGCGCCTCCAGGACCTCGCCGAGGCGCTGGTCGCCGATGAGCCGCTTGTAGGAGTTCACCCACTGGTTCGTCACCGCGGTGATCTCCGCGGCGTGCGTGAGCAGACCGGCGATGAACGCCTTGGCGACCTTCGAGAGCTGGTATTCGTCGGTCGGGTCGTGAAAGGCGTTGCGGTCACCCTCGAAAAGGCTCAGGTGGGTGTGCATGCCCGAACCGGCCTGATCACCGAACGGCTTCGGCATGAAGGTGGCATAGATTCCCTGCCGCAGCGCCACCTCCTTCACCACCTGACGGAAAGTCATGATGTTGTCAGCGATGGTGAGGGCGTCGGCGTAACGCAGGTCGATCTCCTGCTGCCCGGGCGCGACCTCGTGATGGCTGAACTCCACCGAGATGCCCAGCCGCTCCAGCATGCTGATCGCCTGCTGGCGGAAGTCATGGCTGATGTCGTTCGGCGTGAGGTCGAAGTAGCCCGACTCGTCGACCGGCGCCGGCATCGGCCCACCGCGCTTCGGCGGCTCCTTGAGCAGGAAGAACTCGATCTCGGGATGCGTGTAGAAGGTGAAGCCCGCATCCGCCGCCCGGGCCAGGGTGCGGCGCAGCACCCACCGCGAGTCCGCGGCGGCCGGCGCCCCATCCGGCATGATCAGGTCACAGAACATCCGCGCGGTGAGCGGATGCTCACCGCGCCACGGAAGCACCTGGAACGTGGACGGGTCCGGCCGGGCCAGCATGTCGGCCTCGTGCACCCGCGCAAAGCCCTCGATCGCGGAACCGTCGAAACCGATGCCCTCGGCGAGCGCGCCCTCGAGCTCGGCGGGCGCGATCTCCACAGATTTCAGGTAGCCGAGCACGTCGGTGAACCAGAGCCGAACGAAGCGGATGTCCCGCTCCTCCAGAGTCCGTAGAACGAACTCCTGCTGTTTGTCCATGGTGCCTCCGCGCTGAGGTGGGGACTCGACCATACGGGCCGCCCGGTCAGCCTGACCCGACCATAGCGAGGACGCCGCTCCGCCGCCGTGATGTTGCGTACCGGCAACCAGACCGCCAACGCTGCGTCACGTCCTGCTCGCGGCACCTATCACACGGTCTACCCCGCAACCCACGGCCGCACCGCGGATCATGCCGGCGCGGAGCTTGTCATGCCTGACCTTTGCGCCCCATCCCCAGCGCCTTCCGGTAGAGCTCCGGGACGCGGTAACGTTCGGCCTCGTCCCGGGAGCCGGAGTCGATCCCGAGCAGGCCGACCTCGAGCCCGAGATCCACCACGTCCGACTCCACCTGCAGCTCACGGGCCGGAAACGGCGTGCGCCCGATCGCCCGCAGCGCGTCGAACAGTGGGACGAGCTCGGCGAACTCCTCCTCCAGCGAGACGATTTCCTGATCGCTGATGTCATCCAGCGATTCCACCAGTGCTCGGGGCCGGATGAGGCTGCGTTCGTAGGGCGACGCCGAATACCAGCCACGCTCCCGGCCAGCCGCGAAATCGAACAGCCGCACCAGCGATCGGGGCGAATGGTCGCCGTTGCTGTCCGCGAGTCGGCGCCACACCCAGTTGTAGGTGAAGGCTGTCTTGCCCCCGGAGATCCGCTCCCCGACCAGCACCCGCCAGGCATCGATCACCCGGGATTGCGGCCATGAATCGACCACGGCCGGCGAGAGCCTCTCCGACCCGACGTCGGGCATTCTCTGCCGCATGAGCTCGGCAACCTCGCCGGCCCGCAGCGCCTGCTTGATCACAACCTTGAGGTAGTCGGTCTGGTCCGCCCAGGACAGCCGCACGTAACGGCCGTAGAGATGAGATTTGTTCGGCAGTTGGACGGTGCGCCAGATGTCCTCCCGCAGAAGGATCTTCATCCGGAGGTTGACGAGTTCGTCCGCTCGCTCGGACAGCAGCGACAGCAGGCCGCCGACGCCGTCGCGCCGCCTTTCAAGGTCGCCCGGAGTGCTACCGAAACCGACGTCGAGACCATCGAACAGCAGGAGGGTGTCATGCGGCATCGTAGCGTCCAGCTCGCGGATCCACTGCCAGCCGACGAGTCCGGCGTCCCGGATCGCGAGCATCCTGCGCACGTCCTCGACCAGGTCGAGCGCGGTGTACTCGGGCTCGTCCTTCGCGTTGCAGGCCAGCTCGCCGAAGGCCGGGGGCACGGGGAGAGCGTCGTCACCGCGGAGCACGATCGCCACCCCGATCAGCAACGTCCAGGCCACCCGCCAGTCGTCGCCACCGGCCGCTAGCGCCGCACCCACCGACTTGTATGTCTCGCTGGACGGCATCCATGGCCGTCGCATGGGCAGGCGGGGCGGGCTGGTCACCACGAGGTTCCCGCCCACGGTGGCGAGTCGGCGGAACAGCGCGGTCTTGCCGGTGCCCTTGCGCCCCAGGATGAGGGGGATGTCGGCCCGGGTGGCCCGCCCGACCGTCTCGGTCTGGAGGAACGTCTCCTTAAATTCGGCCTCCGACTGGTCCTCTGCGGTGCCGGCCGAGAACCGCAGCTCGGCCAGGGCGGCGGATTTCGAGGTCGGCGCAAGCGCGGCCGACGCCCCCGGGTCACCCGGTTCCTCGGCTGCCGATCCCGGGACGAAACCCTTGATCCATTCACTGATCGGCGCGTACGCACCGATCCCGGTCTCGGTGACGACGCTGTCGGTTCCGGCCACGTCCTCGCTGTAGCCGATGACGTGGATGAGCTCCTCGACCTCCCCGAAGGCAGCCTGGCCACCCTCGACGACCGCGGGCGCGAGCCACTCGCCGATCCAGTCGGCGGCCCGGTCCTCGTAGCGGCGACGGATCTCCGGCGCCCCCGCGCCTGGCACCGGACTGACGACAAACCGTGGTTCGGGCGTATAGGAACGTTCGGACCTCGCGGCCAGCAGCGCCCGCGTCAACGCCCGCGTGCCCACCCGCGCCTGTGGATGCGGAAAGAAGGTGATGACGGCGATGTCGGCGACGTCGAACAGCAGCGGCGCCGACAGCGGGCTGATGCCGGTCCGGGCGTCGATGAGGACAATCTGCGGGGCGATCCGCAGGCGGCCTACGGCGGCGATGAGGTCCCGCAGCGGGTTGTTCTCCTCCCGATACCATGCCGCCGGGTCAAGCTGGGCGAGCTGGCGAGCGTAGTTCGCATCCGGATGACCCGCGGGAAGCAGGTACAGCTCGCGGTCGGGGTGCACGCGCAGCAGATGAGGCGTGACGTCCGGGGCACGCCCGGCGATCTCGGCCTCCAGCAGCAGCGGCACGATGCCCCGTCCAGGCTCCACTTCCCGCTCGACGTCGAAGAGCGCCGCGAGACCTGGCGCCTCAAGATCCATGTCGAGGCAGAGGACCCGGTGCTCCCGAGCGAGCAGCAGGGCAGTGTAGGCGAGCGACGTGGACCTTCCGACGCCCCCGCGCAAGGAATAGAACGTCGCTATCAGCGGCTCGGCGAGAAAGTCGTCCGACCGGGAGGGTAGGCGGACCTCGATCGGCTCCTGCTGGCCGCGCGCGAGCGAATCCGGCCACAGCGGAAGCTCCAACGCCTCGTGCCGCAGGAGGTCAGCCATTCCATCGGCCGCGGATGCAGCCGCCTCATCGGGCGTCAGAAGAACGATGATTGCGATTTCGGAATCCGGCAGAATCGAGCCGAACGCAAGCGAACGTCGCTCGGCCAGAATCTGACCGTAGAAAAGCCGGGTGACCACCCGGATCCGATAGCCACGAAACGGATCCGGCGCCACCTGTACCTGCGCCAGGTGGTCACGCTCGCGCAGCCGGCTCAGGACGGCCTCGCGGATCCGATCCGCCGCCTCCTGGCCGCTGTTCGGCATGTCCACGCCTCCCACCCTTGTCGGTGTGATCGAGCCGAGGCGAGAGCCTTGGCATAAGCCTCGACGACGTATCCCATGAAGTACAGCGCCGCGAGCTGACGCGACTGCGCGTGCAGCACCTCCGCGTCGGTGCCACGCTCACGGGCGACGGCCGCCCAGGGTCGGCCCGCCTACGCCATGCCGGATCCAGCGCCCCGCCTCCCCCGCCCCCTCGCAGCAACATCTTCATGCGAGTGTAACCAGTCGGTATCGGGGCGGATTCATGCATCGGAACCGAATCCGGAGGGCGAGCTCATCGGGACACGACTGTCCCTCCACGTCACAGACAGGTATGACGTGGAGGGAGTCCGGTCAGACCTGGATGCGGCGGTTGACGGCGTCGAGGATCTCGGCGACGGCGTCGTCGACGGGCACGCCGTTGCGCTGGGAGCCGTCGCGGAAGCGGAACGACACCGCACCCTTGGCGACGTCGTCGTCCCCGGCGAGCAGCATGAAGGGCACCTTCTGCCTCTGCGCCGTGCGAATCTTCTTCTGCATCCGGTCGTCGGAGGAGTCGACCTCCACCCGGATGCCGTGGGCGGCCAGCTTCGCCGCGACGCCATCGAGGTAGGGCACGTGCTCGTCGGTGATCGGGATGCCGACCACCTGGACCGGAGCCAGCCACGGCGGCAGCGCCCCGGCGTAGTGCTCGATCAGGATGGCGAGGAACCGCTCGATGGTCCCGAACAGCGCCCGGTGGATCATGAAGGGCCGCTGGCGGGTGCCGTCCGCGGCCTGGTACTCCAGGTCGAAGCGCTGCGGTAGCTGGAAGTCGACCTGGATGGTGGACAGCTGCCAGGTCCGGCCGATGGCGTCGCGGGCCTGCACGGAGATCTTGGGGCCGTAGAACGCGCCGCCGCCCGGGTCCATGACGAGCTCCAGGTCCTGCTTCTGCGCGGCCTGGCGCAGCAGCTCGGTGGCCTCCTCCCACTCGGCGTCGGTGCCGACGGCCTTGCCCTCCGGCCTGGTCGACAGCTCCAGGTAGAAGTCGCTGAGCCCGTAGTCCCGCAGCAGCCCCAGGACGAACGTCAGCACGCTGTCGAGCTCGGCGGGGAGCTGGTCGCGGGCGCAGAACAGGTGGGCGTCGTCCTGGGTGAGCCCGCGCACCCGGGTCAGGCCGTGCACCACCCCGGACTTCTCGTACCGGTAGACCGTGCCGAACTCGAACAGCCGCAGCGGCAGCTCCCGGTACGACCGGCCGCGCGACCGGTAGATCAGAATGTGCATCGGGCAGTTCATCGGCTTGAGGTAGTAGTCGGTGCCGCCGTCGAGCTCCATGGGCGGGTACATGCCGTCGGCGAACCAGTCCAGGTGACCGGAGATCTCGTACAGGTCCGACTTGGTGATGTGCGGGGTGTTGACGAACGAGTACCCGTCCTCGATGTGCCGGCGCCGCGCGTAGTCCTCCATGGCGGTGCGGATCGCGCCGCCCTTGGGGTGGAACACGGCCAGGCCCGGCCCGATCTCGGTCGGGAAGGAGAACAGGTCCAGCTCGGCCCCGAGGCGGCGGTGGTCGCGCTTCTCCGCCTCGGCGAGCCTGGTCTGGTAGGCCTTGAGGGCGTCGCGAGACTCCCAGGCGGTCCCGTAGATGCGCTGCAGCTGCGGGTTCTTCTCGCTGCCCCGCCAGTAGGCCGCCGCGGAGCGCAGGATCGCGAACGCCGGGATCGACCGGGTGCTCGGCACGTGCGGCCCCCGGCAGAGATCCTTCCAGCACAGCTCGCCGGTCTTCGCGTCGAGGTTGTCGTAGATCGTCAGCTCGCCGGCGCCGACCTCGACGCTGGCCTCGGCGTCGTCGCCCGCGCTCGCCTTCAGCCCGATCAGCTCGATCTTGTACGGCTCGGCGGCGAGCTCGGCGCGGGCCTGCTCCTCGGTGACCACCCGGCGGGAGAACCGCTGGCCGGCCTTGATGATGGCCTGCGCCTTCTTTTCGATGGCCTTCAGGTCGTCCGGGGTGAACGGCGTCTCGACGTCGAAGTCGTAGTAGAAGCCGTTGTCGATGGGCGGGCCGATACCGAGGCGGGCCTTCGGAAAGAGTTCCTGGACGGCCTGGGCGACGACGTGCGCCGCGGAGTGCCGCACGATGGCCCGGCCGGCCGGCGAGTCGATCGCGATGGGCTCGACGACGGCGCCGTCGTCGAGGACATGCGCCAGGTCACGCTGCTGGCCGTCGACCAGGGCGGCGATGACGTCGCGGTCGTCGGCGAACAGCTCGGCGGCCGTCGTCCCGGTCGGCACCACCCGCGGATCGCTGCGCTGGGCGTGCTGGACGGTAACGCGGACGTCGGACACCGAAAGTCTCCTGTTGCGGTAAGACGCGTGCGCGGGGATCGCCGCGCCGACGACGTGTCGCCGGCCCTGCGGGCGACCCCACGGCGGGCCTTCCTGGCCCGATCGCGATGCTACTCGCGCCCGCGGAGTGGCCCCAACGCAATTACACTCAGGGTAACGGGTCCGCCGCGCCGCGCCCGTTCGTGGCGACCGGGTCGGGCGGTCCGGCCAGCCGGTGCGTCCCGCCCGAGCCATGCCGGCCGGCCACTTCGCGCACGGCCCGGGTCGGGTACGCCCCGCCGTGGCCGCGTGTACCGCCGACCCCGTAGGGCCCGCCCACGCTGTACGGGCCGCCCACGCTGTACGGGCCGCCCACGCTGTACGGGCCGCCGACGGTGTACGGGCCGCCGACGGTGTAGACGCCGGGATCCGATCCGCCGGCTGCGTCCGGGTGGGCCGAACCCGCGGGGCCGGCCGAACCCGCGGGGCCAGCCGAGGCCGGCCCGGCGGGACGGGTCGGACCCTGCGGGTCGCCGTCCGGGCCGTCGGCGCCCGGGGCGGCATCCGGGTCGGCACCGGTTCCCGGTAGCCCGAGGTCGCGGCGCCGGATGCCACCGAGGACGGTGTCGACGATCTTCCCGATCCGGGTGCCGCTGACCTCGCGGTTGCCGCTCATGTACTGCCGATAGGCGACCGGGCCGACGAGCATGTCGACGATCAGGTCCACGTCGACGTCGGCGGCGAGCTCCCCCGAGTCGATGCCCCGGCGCAGCAGATCCGCCGCGCGCTGCCGGGACGGCTCGATCACCTTCTGCGAATAGGTGGCGAACAGCTCCGGGTGGGTGGACCGCTCCGCGGCGAGCTTGGGCAGGATGCGCCCGGACAGCGACTGGATGTTGTGCCGGCGCAGGGCGTTGAGCCAGGCCACGAGGTCATCGCGCAGCGAGCCGGTCTCGACGGCGTCGACGCTGTCGGCCAGCGTGTCCAGGGCGTCGACGATCAGGGCGTCCTTCGTCGGCCACCGCCGGTAGACGGTGGCCTTGCCGACGCCCGCACCGGTCGCCACCGCCTCCATCGACAGGCCGTTGAATCCGACGGTGGCCAGCTCGTGCAGGGCGGCGTCGAGGATCGCCTCGTCACAGCGGGGATCCCGCGGGCGGCCGGGAGAACGCGCGGCCTTCACCCCGGAGGGCACGCGGTCGGCCGGACGCCGGGGACGCGGGGGGCGCGCATCCGCAGTCGTCATCCGGCGCGCCTTCCGTCTGCTCCGCCATCCATCCCGTCACCACCGTGCCGATGCATCCGCATGGATAGGCCACCCGCCACCTGGTCGCGCCGTGTGTTCCTGCCGCATTTCAAGATCAGCATACGTGCCCCTCGGCCCAGACGCATCCGTTTGCCATGGCAGCGGCGTGGCGGGCGGTTCCATTCCGCCCGGGTGTGCACCGCGTACCGGTTTCGTCGTACCGGTTTTCTCGTACCGGTTTCGTCCGCTCGGCCCGGGGGCCCGACCGTGGCAGCATGGAGAGCACGCCGGGACGCCCAGCGCCCGGACGGACGCATCAGGAGTGCTCATGGATTCGTCAGGCACTGTCCGCAACCAGACACCCGACGACCACCCGCGACCCGCGGACTCCCCGGGCACGGCGGCGACGCTCTACGGCGCGCCGGCCGCAACCCGGCCGCCGCGCCGGTCGCGGTTCACGGTCCGCGACGTGGCGGCGGCGAAGAGCCGGGGCGAGAAATGGTCGATGCTCACCGCCTACGACTTCACCACCGCCACCGTCTTCGACGCGGCGGAGATCCCCGTCCTGCTTGTCGGGGACTCGGCCGCCAACGTCGTCTACGGCTACGACACGACCGTGCCCGTCACCGTCGACGAGCTGATCCCGCTCGTGCGCGCGGTGGTGCGCGGCGCGCCGCACGCGATGGTCGTCGCCGACCTGCCGTTCGGGTCGTACCAGGCCGGCCCGGAGCAGGCGCTCGCGACCGCCGTCAGGTTCCTCAAGGAGGGCGGCGCCCAGGCGGTGAAGCTCGAGGGCGGCGCGCGGGTCGCCCCGGCGGTCGCCGCGCTCGTCGGCGCGGGCATCCCCGTGATCGGCCATCTGGGCCTGACCCCGCAGAGCATCCACGCCCTGGGCGGCTACCGGGTGCAGGGCCGCGACGAGGCCGGCGAGGTCCTGCTCGCCGACGCGCTGGCGATCGAGGCCGCGGGCGCGTTCGCGGTCGTGCTGGAGGTGGTGCCCGCGGATCTCGCCGCGCGGGTCACCAAGGAGCTGCACATCGCCACGGTCGGGATCGGCGCCGGCGCGGACTGCGACGCGCAGGTGCTGGTCTGGCAGGACATGGCCGGGCTGAGCGGCGGGCACGTCCCCCGCTTCGTGAAGCGGTACGCCGACCTGCACACCGTGCTCGGCGACGCCGCGCGCACCTACCGCGACGAGGTACGCGACGGGCGGTACCCGACGATCGAGCACAGCTACTGACCGCCCGCTGACGTCGACGGCCCGTGGCCGGGCTGCGAGCGAGTGCGGTCCGGCCACCGGCCACCCGTTCGGCGGGCCGTATCCGGGCGTCGGGACCGTCGCGGCGCGCCGCGCCAGGCAGGCCCCGACGAACGGGCTCTCAGGCGCGGGCCAGCGCCGCCGCGAGCTCCGAGCGCGCCGCCACCAGTGACGGTCCGTACCAGGTCAGCAGGCGGCCGGGGACGCAGACCGCGGGCGCGGCGAATGCTTCGGGCCCGTCGGTCGGGCTGAAGGCGTACGGCTCGTCGGGCAGCACGACCAGGTCGTGCGGCGGTACGTGGGCCGGGTCGAACCGCGGGTAGCGCTGCGGCGAGTCCGCCAGCACGTTGTCCACCCCGAGGCGGCGCAGCACGTCGCCGGTGAAGGTGTCCCGCCCGACCGCCATCCACGGACGGCGCCAGATCGGCACCAGGGCACGGCGGCGCGGACCGGGGGGCACGGCGTCGGCGTCGGCCCAGGCCGCCCGGGCGGCGTCGAGCCAGCCGGGGCGCGGTAGGCCGCAGGCCAGCCGCAGCATCCGGTCGAGGCTGTCCAGAGCCGCCTCGACGGTGGTCGGCGCCGTCACCCACACCGCGAGCCCCGCCGCGCGCAGGGCGGCGAGGTCGGCCTCCCGGTTCTCCTCGGCGTTGGCACACACCAGGTCGGGGGCGAGCGCGACGATCGCGTCGACGTCCGGATTCTTCGTTCCGCGCACCCTGGTCACCGCGAGCCCCGGCGGATGGCTGCACCAGTCGGTCGCCCCCACCAGCAGGCCGGGGGCGGTGAGCGCGATCGACTCGGTCAGGCTGGGCACCAGCGAGACCACTCGGCCCACCGGAGCGGGGAGCCGCACCGGATGGCCGAGGTCGTCGAGGTGGGGCGCGCCGACGCCCGGCAGCGGCCCGGACGGCAACGGGCCGGGCTGCGTCGGCTCGGGCGGCAGCGGCTCCCCGGCGCCCGCGGGGCGTTTCATCCCGGCGTCCATGGCATCCCTAGCGTCGCGCGCGTTCCCGCCCCGGCCGGCGTCGCCCGCGCGGCTGTCAGACGTCGGTGATGCGCAGACCGGCGTGCGACTTGTACCGGCGGTTGACCGAGATCAGGTTTGCCGTCAGCGCCTCGACCTGGCCGGCGTTGCGCAGCTTGCCAGCGTAGATGCCGCGCATCCCGGGGATGCGCTCGGCGAGCGCGGCGACCAGGTCGGTGGCGGCCCGGTCGTCCCCGAGCACGAGGATATCGGTGTCGATCTTCGCGACCGACTCGTCGGCCAGCAGCACGGCGGAGACATGGTGGAAGGCGCCCACGACGGTGCTGTCCGGCAGGACGGCGGCGGCCTGCTGGGCGGCGCTGCCCTCGGGCACCGGCAGTGCGAAGGCGCCGCCGGAGTCGAAGCCCATCGGGTTGACGCAGTCGATGACGATCTTCCCTGCGAGCGGCTCCCGCAGCGCCTCGAGCGTCTCCCGGTGACCGTCCCAGGGGACAGCGACGATCACGACGTCGGCACGCTGCGCAACCGTTGCGTTGTCGGCGCCCTCGATGCGACGCCCGGGGCCGGCGAGCTTGGCTGCCGCCTCCTGGCCGCGCTCGGCCGACCGGGAGCCGATGAGAACAAGGTGGCCGGCCGCGGCAAAGCGCAGGCCGAGGCCGCCGCCCTGCGGGCCGGAGCCGCCGAGGATGCCGATCGTCAGTGCGGGGACGTCCGGGAGAACGCGATCAGTCGAAGTCACCCTGTCATCCTGCCCGATTGGGCCGTTCGCCGCGCGAATCGCATGACGGCTCGTGAATCAGTTCCCGGGACATTCCCGAACGGTGGGAACCGGGACGTTCACCCTCCGGCGCGACGTCCGGCCACGAGCCCACCCCCTCGCGGACAGCCGAGGGCAATGGGGGACTATGCATGAACAACGGGACAGCTACGTGTCTGATTCACCCGCGCCCAGCCGGTCAGGACCGTGGCCGGACCCGACGGGCCTCACACACGTCGCTACCGGCAGAGGAGCAGCGCACGTGACTGACAGCTACAACTCCTGGACCACCACCATAGGTGAGCGAACGCATACGCCAAGCGAGACCGGTGGCGCCCCCGGCAACCCCGGGCGTGCATTGGTCACAGATGGGCCGTACCGTTCCGTTCCACACGCATCGAGCAGATCTTCCGAGTCAGGCGAGAGAGGTCGAGCAATGGCGGACGTATCGGTTCGCTTCGCGATGACGAACGACAGCGAAGTGGTGCTGAACCTATCGCTGCCGCAGGCACTGCGCCTGATGGAAGCGATCGCGCGCAAGGTGGGCGAGACCCTGGCCGAGCGCAGCACGCAGGCGGTCGGCGGGGTCGGCGGGGTGCCGACGTCGGCGCCGTCGAACGGCATGCCGAGCCTGGGGCCCTACACCCCGTCCTGAGCGGCCGGCTCCAGCCCGCGCGGGTCCCGGACGGCGGTGGGAACGCCCACGATGCCGTACCGCCCGAACGGGCAACGACCGGCGCGGCCACGGCGGCGCCGGTCATACAGGAACGCGGACACGTGCGGATGCCTCGGCCCGCGCGCGAGGCCCGCACCGGCGGCGCCAGCGCGGCCGCTGCGCCGGACGGGACAGCAACGGCCAGACAGCAACGGCCAGACAGCAACGGCCGTCGGGGCACCGGGGGGAACGCCCGGCCGAGATCCGACAGGCTCTCGGGACGCCCGCCCGCAGGCGGGATCGCTCAGTGCCGCGGGGTGGGCCCGACGAAGCCGGCCTGTCCCTCACCCGCCGGCCGGGCGCCCGGGATCCATCCGCCGCCGGCACCGGGCCGATCCGTGCCCAGCGCCCGGGGATGTGACGTCGCGTACACCTCCCGTAGTCGGTCCACCGTCACCAGTGTGTAGATCTGGGTCGTGCTGACCGACGCGTGCCCCAGCAGTTCCTGGACGACCCGGACGTCGGCTCCCCCGTCGAGCAGATGGGTGGCGAAGGAATGCCGCAGCACATGCGGTGAGACCCCGTCGACCCCGGCCTGGGCCGCCGCGGTACGCAGCACCGTCCACGCGCTCTGCCGGGACAGCCGGTTGCCGCGCCGGGAGAGGAAGACCGCCGCCCCCGAGCGCGGCCCCGCGAGGCTCGGCCGGCCCGCGCGCAGGTAGTCCGTGAGCGCGGCGGTGGCGTACCGGCCCAGGGGCACGATCCGATCTCGGCCGCCCTTGCCGTGCAGCCGCACCGCCGCGGCCTCCAGGTCGAGCTCGTCGACATCCAGCCCGACCGCCTCGGAGATCCGCGCACCGGTCCCGTAGAGCAGCTCCAGCAAAGCCGAGGCACGCAGCCTGCGGACCGCCTCGGTGGGCTCCACCGGCGCCGGATCCGCGGCCCTGTCGGCTGCCCCCGCCACCCCCGCCTGCGGGGTGCCCGCGGCCGCGGCGAGCACCGCGGTCACCTGGTCGACGGTGAGCGCCTTGGGCAGCTTGCGGGGCGGCGTCGGCGGGCGCACCGGCCGGGACACGTCCTCGCTCACGTCCCCCTCATCGGCGGCGAAACGGTGCAGCGAGCGCACCGCGACGAGCATCCGCGCCACCGAGGCCGCGGCGAGCGGCGGATGCGTGTCGTCCCCGGCGCGCAATGCGGCGGCGAAGCCGGCAACCTCCGCCTCACCGACCGCGTCCAACGAGCACAGGCCATGCGCCGACAGGTGGTTCAGGTAGCGGCGCAGATCGCGACGGTAGGCAAGGACCGAGTTCTGGGCGAGCCCCCGTTCGCCCTCCAGATGATGGAGATAGCGCGCGATGACGTTCCCCGGCGTGCCCCGCTGCGTGGGCGCGCCATGATCGAGGGCCTGGGCGGGCCCGCCGCCGGGCGGCGGCCCCAGCCGCACCGCCTCGACCGGCCCACCCGCCGCGGCGGGTGGGCGTATCCGGGATGCCCGGTCGCCGTCGGTGACTCCCATCATCGAACTGATAGTAGGACCTGCCCACCGTTCTCCGTTGGTGCCTATCCACATGCCGGGTTCCGGCGGCTATTCTGGCGACTTGTGCGGACGGACACCAGATCGTCACGCTACGCCGCACGGCTGGGGGTCGTCATCACCGCCGTCACGGCGCTCATCCTCCTGTCGGGCCTGGGCCTGCTCGCGGGCTGCGGCGGGGACCGCCACGAGCCCGCCGGTGCCGCCGTCCCCGCCCGCCCGGGCGCGGCGGCCGGTGACCCTTCCGCCGCCGGCACCGGCGGCGCCATCGGCGCCTCGGCCCCGGCAGAGGGCCCCGACGACGCCCCCGCCGCGGCGGCCCGCACGGTCGAGGCGTACTTCCGCGAGATCAACGACGCCACCCTGGCCGGACGGCTCGCCAAGATCATGCCGACCGCCCTGGCCGGCTGCCAGCCGTGCGCTCTGGACGTCGGGGTGACCCGGTCGCTCCAACAGCGCGGCCTGCACGCCGACGCCGCCGCCTACCGGCTGAGCGACCTGTCCGCCGAGCCCAGGACCGGGCTCGTCGCCGCCGTGACCTTCACGCTGCACACCAGCACCGTCGGGCTGCTCGACCTCGCCGGGCGCCGCGCCGCCGACGCCCCCGGCGTGCCCACCCGGACTGCGACGGCCGAACTCGCCCTCACCCAGCACGGCTGGCGGATCCAGACCCTGCGCTACACCCCGGGGCCGGCATGACGGTCCCGCAGGCACCCTCGGACCCCCCCGCCGGCCGGCGGGCGCTCCCCCGGGTGGCGGTGCTCGCCGTCGCGGTTCTGCTGCTCGCGGGCCTCGGCGGCCTGCTGCCCAGCCCGGGGCTGCCGAGGCTGCCGGGGCTGCCCAGCGCCGGCCGCGCCGCCGCGGCTCCCGGCGACCAGACCCGGGTGCCCTGCGTCGGCGTGCTGTGGGGAAGCTGCGACACCCGGGCCACCGCCAACGGCTACCAGTACCGCTACCACGACGGGATGCTCGAACGGATCCCCGCCGGCGCCGACGGGGGCGTCACGAGGCGGGCCTCCTGCGGGCAGGACTGCCCGGACGACCCCGCCGCGGTCTGCGAACTGTACGAGCTCGTCGGCCCGGACCCGGCGATGACGCCCGCCGAGCGCGCCCAGTTCGACCAGACGATGGCCGGGTGCAACAACTACCTGCTGCCCGACAACGCGGTGCCGCTCGCGGCCGTGCGGGCGGCACTCGCCGACTACCTGCGCGACAAGCTCCTGCCGAAACCGTCGATCGTCATCGCCCCGTCCGGGCGCAGTTTCGCGAACCTGGCGACGATCCTGTACACGCCCGTGCCGGAGTCGTACACGTTCAACGTCGACCAGCCCGTGGTCGCCACCATCAGCGCGATCCCCCACTACCGCTGGGAGTTCGGCGACGGCGAGACCGGCCCCGACGCGCCCGGGCGGCCCTACGACTCGGCGATCTCGCCGCGCGACCATCCCGAGGCGTACGTGTCGCACGACTACGCCCGGCCGGGGCAGTACCAGGTGACCCTCACCGTGACCTGGGACGGAACGTTCACGCTGCCCGGCGTCGCGGAGGCGTTCCCACTGGACCCGGTGATCCTCGCCGCCGCGCAGGGCCTCGTCGTCAACGAGGCCGCCGGCGTGCTGGTCCACAACGACTGACCCGGCGGGCCGAAAGCAGTCCTCGTCAGCCGCTGTGGCCCGGCCGGGCCGACCAGGGCGCGTCGATCGGGCGCAGGCCGGCGAAGTCCTCCGCCCGGGCCCGCCCCGCCGCCAGCAGGCCGACGACCGCCATCGCGTTGGTGATCTCGCCGCGCAGGACCCTCGCGACGGCCTCGTCGAGGTCGATGCGCGCCAGTCCCATCTCGGCCTCCTCGTGCACCGGCACGTACCGCTCGGCCGCCGGGATCTCGTGCAGGTCCCGGGCCAGGAAGACCCGGTAGGCCTCGTCGGTCATCCCCGGCGAGGACCAGACGTCGACGAGCAGGTCGTACCGGTCGGCGCGTAGCCCGGCCTCCTCGGCGAGCTCACGGGCGGCGGCGACGGACGCCGGCTCCCCGGGCACGTCGAGGATGCCGGCGGGCAGCTCCCACAGCGGGCCGCCGACGGGATGGCGGTACTGGTGCACCATCACGACCCGGCCGCCGTCGTCGAGCGCGACCACGCCCACCGCACCGGGATGGACGACGACGTCACGCTGGGAGACGTCGCCCTCGGGCATGCGCACCTGGTCGCGACGGACGGAGATGATCCCCCCCTCGTAGGCGAGGGTGCTCTCGGTGACCTCGTAGCGGTGCGCGGCGGCGGTCACGGCGACACCAGGGCGGCCGTGCCGTTCGCGGCGGCCCCCGGGCGGGCACCGCCGGCACCGCGCCGACCGCCACCACCCCGGCCGGACGTGCCCCCTGCGCCCCCGGCATGCCCCGTGCCGGCGGCAGCCGGCGCCGCGGCGTCCTCGGCCCCTTCGTCGACGGCGGCCCCCTCGCCGACGGCGGCCCCCGCCTCGACTCGAACGCCGACGCCGACCGTGGCGGCGCCCGTCCGGGCCGCGTCCGGCGGGGTGGGCATGGCGGCGTCGGCAGCCGGCAGGTCGACGGGCAGAACCCCGCGGCGACGGTCGGCGTGCGCGATCGCCGCGGCGACGAGCCCCCGGAACAGCGGATGGGCCCGCGTCGGCCGGGACCGGAACTCCGGATGCGCCTGCGTGCCGACGTAGTAGGGGTGCACGTCGGCGGGCAGCTCCACGACCTCGACCAGCCGGCCGTCCGGCGAGGTGCCGGAGAAGACCAGCCCGGCGGCGGCGAGCCGCTCGCGGTAGTCGTTGTTGACCTCGTACCGGTGGCGGTGACGCTCGGCGACCTCCGGCGCCCCGTACTCGCGGCGGGCGACCGTGCCGGGGGCGAGCGTGCACGAGTACAGGCCGAGGCGCATCGTGCCGCCCATGTCCCTGGTGCCGGCGACGACCTCGTGCTGGTCGGCCATCGTGGAGATCACGGGGTGCGGGGTGTCGGCCACGAACTCGGTGGAGTTCGCCTCGTCGAGGCCCGCGAGCCCGCGGGCCGCCTCGATGACCATGCACTGCAGGCCCAGGCAGATCCCCAGGGTCGGCAGGCCGTTCTCGCGGGCGTGGCGCAGCGCGGTGAGCTTGCCCTCGATGCCGCGGACCCCGAAGCCACCGGGGACGATGATCCCGTCGACCCCGTCGAGCAGGGCGGCCGTCTCCTCCGGCGAGGAGCACTCGTCCGAGGTGATCCACCGCAGGTCGACTCTGGTGTCGGTGGCGAACGCGCCGGCCCGCAACGCCTCAGTCACCGACAGGTAGGCGTCGGGCAGGTCGACGTACTTGCCGACGATCGCGATCGTCGCCGAGTTCGCCGGATGATGCACCCGGCGCAGCAGGGTGTCCCACTCGGTCCAGTCGACGTCGCGGAACGACAGCCCCAGCCGGCGCACCACGTAGGCGTCGAGGCCCTCCCGGTGCAGCACCCGGGGGATGTCGTAGATCGAGCTCGCGTCCGGCGCCCCGACGACCGCCTCGTCGTCGACGTCGCACATCATCGCGATCTTCTTCTTCAGCGCGTCGGGCAGCGGCCGGTCGGAGCGGCAGACCACCGCGTCCGGCTGCAGGCCGATGCTGCGCAGCGCCGCCACCGAATGCTGCGTCGGCTTGGTCTTCAGCTCCCCCGACGGACCCAGGTACGGCACCAGGCTGACGTGGACCGTCAGCGCGTTGTCCCGGCCGACCTCATGGCGCACCTGGCGGATCGCCTCCAGGTAGGGCAGCGACTCGATGTCGCCGACGGTGCCGCCGACCTCGGTGATGACCACGTCGACGCTGTCGTCGGCGAGCCGCCGGATCCGGTCCTTGATCTCGTCGGTGATGTGCGGGACGACCTGCACCGTCTGGCCGAGGTAGTCGCCACGGCGCTCGCGGGCGATGACCGCCGAGTACACCTGGCCGGTCGTCACGTTCGCGCTGCCGTCGAGGTTCACGTCGAGGAACCGCTCGTAGTGACCGATGTCGAGGTCGGTCTCGGCTCCGTCGTCGGTGACGAACACCTCGCCATGCTGGAACGGGTTCATCGTGCCGGGATCGACGTTGAGATAGGGGTCGAGCTTCTGCATCGTGACCCGCAGTCCGCGAGCCTTGAGAAGCCGCCCGAGGCTGGATGCGGTCAGTCCCTTGCCGAGACTGGACGCGACCCCGCCGGTGACGAAGATGTGCTTCGTGACATGCACCTGGCCCACGTGAAACTCCCGTGGTCACGCCGCCGGTCCGGACCCGACGCCTCCACGGGACTTCACGGTAACACCTCCCCCGTGATGCGCCTCCGGCGCATCACGGGGACCCCGGGTCCCAGACGTCCGAGCGAGGTCTCGTCACATCGCCTTCGGCGATCCTCCTGGGCACACCACTCGGCGGCACCTCCGGCGCATCACGGGGACCCCGGGTCCCAGACGTCCGAGCAAGGTCTCGTCACATCGCCTTCGGCGATCCTCCTGGGCACACCACTCGGCGGCACCTCCGGCGCATCACGGGGACCCCGGGTCCCAGACGTCCGAGCGAGGTCTCGTCACATCGCCTTCGGCGATCCTCCTGGGCACACCACTCGGCGGCACCTCCGGCGCATCACGGGGACCCCGGGTCCCAGACGTCCGAGCAAGGTCTCGTCACATCGCCTTCGGCGATCCTCCTGGGTCCCACCGCCCGGGGTCTCCGACCCCTAGGGCGCTACGCAACGTAACGCTCACTCGGCGGGAGCCGGTTTCCTCGCCCTTCCAGGGGCCTCGGTGTCCGATTCGTCCCTCCGGAAGGGCAAGGAAGTTCGTGAGCGGGTGAGAGGGTGACAGAACGGATCGCCTCCGTGGATGCGGACGGGGATCGCGGTGCGGCGCGCGCGGTCGACGACGACGGGAACCGGCTGCTGGCGTTCGCCCCCGCGGATGGGGCGACGTGGGGGACGCGCCGATGCCTCTCGCCCTGGTCGCGCTGTGGCACGGCGACCTCCTGCTGGTCTTCAACCGCGTCCGCCGGTGCCGGGAACTACCAGGCGGCATGATCGACGTCGGCGAGACACCGCAGCAGGCGGCCCGCCGGGAGCTGAGCGAGGAGACCGGGTACGACGTGGACGAGCTCATCCTCAGCGGACGCCGACCACCTGGGTACCGGGGCCGTCGAGGACGGCCAGGTCGACGGGTCGGCGCCCACCGAGTCCGGCGAGCAGGCCGGTGCGCGGGCCGCGGACATCCGCCAGACCGTCCCGATCATCGGCTGCTGCCACCGCGAGAGGTTCTCCACCTGAAAGCGCGACAGAAGCCCGTTCGGCTCGACGTCGTGTTGACGGTCTCCCCCGACCAGGCAGCTCACGGGTCATACCAGAAGGTATCCGGGTTTCGGATCCGGAAAGCGCCGCCCCCTCGATCTGTGCATGAACTGATGACTCACGACACCGGGCCTTCTACCACACCAGAGTCCGCCGCTTCCGCCCATCCGAGCATCCGAGCAGAAGAGGCGGCGGGGGCCCGGGACCCCACAAAACGATGTTGACCGACCGCGATCGGTGCACAAAATTTCGCTAAATTTCCGAATCCGCCCCCCGCGGCGCCACCGCATCGGTAGCGTGTCCACCATGAAGCCCTTCGAGTTCGTCCGGGGCAGCGCACCCTAACATCGACGGCTTACGACTCCACGCCCTCGCCTCTCGATCCGAGTTTTGATCTCGGCACAGCCGAGCCGATCCAGACAAAGGCTCGCGCTATCTATGCACCTTCACCATCGGTCGTTTCACTGACGGCCCGGGACGGCATGACGAGCCGACTTCCTGACCGCTTGTTCACCGGCGGCATCGCCTGTTCCCTCTTTGAGCGGCGCGGCGACAGAACACGGCGCCGTGACGGACTGGCACAGGCTGCCACTGTTGTGACGCGCGCTTTTTGCGCGCCGTATGGCTGCACCGTCTCGAATCCTCACGAGAAGGGGTCCTGACCATGTCCACCCTGCTGGCCTACACGCTTGTCACCGATCCGGCGCCGTTGGAGACGTCGACGACTGGGCAGGCCGCGCCCTCCCAGGGAGCGGTGTATCTGCTCGTCTCCAACGTCGATCATCCGCAGCCCGTGAACTGGCGCACCATCGAGGTGGGCGTACCCGTCGGGACCGGTGCCACCGACCTCACGACGAACCCCACCGCGATCACGCCGAGGATCGACAACGTGACCGGGCCGACGTTCACCTGGCAGGGCGCCCAGAAGGTCTTCCGCGCCACGGCGCACAGCAACGGCAGCCCTCGCCCGCTGGCCAGGGGCGAGTCCATGGTGCTGGTACTCGCGGACATCCCGGTCAACACCGCCGAAGGCGTGGTCGCCCTGACGATACGGGAGAACGCCGCTCTCGGCGGCGCGCAGGCGGTGAACCGCAACACCATGCAGGGCCTGCTGAAGAAGGCACCGAAGAAGCTTCCCGTGCCGGACCTCCCGCGCAACTTCCGCCCGCAGAAGTCCCTGGTGCAGACCGGCTCGGACATCGTCCTGCTCTGGGACGGGCGCGACGACCTCGACTACCGGATCGTCCTCCCGGACGGCTCCGAACAGACCGCCAGCAAGGGCCAGTGGTCACCCGCCGCGGGCACCGCCCCGCAGCGAGGCGCCACCTACACCCTCGTCGTCTCCGACGGCACGCAGAAGTACTACCTCACCACCACGGTTGACGTGCGCAGTCCCACGTTCGACGCCCTCACCCTGACCGGTCAGCTGACCGCCACCGGCGGAACCGAGACGCCCTGGGTACGGGGGAACACGGCCGGCAGAAAGAGCGCCGTCACGTTCACCGACGACGGGGTGGACATCAGTAACAACGCCGGCCAGTCGGGTGTACTCCACGCCGAGAAGGCCGCCGTCACCGGCATCAACACCAGATGGGTACAGGGCCCGAACACCACCGACGGATGGATCGACTTCACCCAGGACGGCGTAAACGTCAAAAATGGCGACGACAAATGGGGAATCCTCCACGCCGACAAGGCCGACGTCACCGGCATCAACACCAGATGGGTACAGGGCAGGAACACCACCGACGGATGGATCGACTTCACCCAAGACGGCGTAAACGTCAAAAACGGCGACGACAAATGGGGAATCCTCCACGCCGACAAGGCCGACGTCACCGGCATCAACACCAAATGGGTACAGGGCAGGAACACCACCGACGGATGGATCGACTTCCCGCCGCACGGGGTGTGCGTGTGGCAGAACGGGAAGCACGAGCGGGGAACCGTGCGGGCGGACTAGCTCCGCACATTAGCGGGCCCGAGGCGAATCGTGGATGGGGCGTATGCCTGGACCGACCGCCGCGCCGATCGTGTTGACCGCCGACGAGCGGGAGGTGCTGGAGGACTGGGCGCGGCGGTCGGGAAGGGCGCGCAGCCTGGCGCGGCGGTCCGCATCGTGCTGGCCTGCGCCGAGGGCGGCACGAACGGGCAGGTCGCCGCCCGGGTCGGAGTGTCGGCGGGGAGTAGGGCACCGGTCCGACGTTCAGCTCGCGCAGGGCGTCGAGGACGGACGTCTCGGGATCACGCGTCCACAGTGAGTACTCGCTCTGGACCGCCGCGATCGGGTGCACGGCGTGCGCCCGCCACAGCAACGCGCCATCGACCTCGGACAGCCCGAGGTGGCGCACCTTGCCCTGCGCGACCAGCCCGGCCATCGCCCCGACCGTCTCCTCGATCTCGGCGGTCTGCCGGCTGCCGGTGCAGGTAGTAGCTGTCCTGATCACCTCGCCATGGACGCAGAACCGTGGCTTGAAGCCCTACGGGCGGGCCTTGTCGGCGGCGGCGGCGGCGAGGAGTTCCTCGGCGTGGCCGCGGGCCAGGGTGCTCTCCTCCTGGCCGGCGAGCATCCGGGACAGCTCGCGGACGCGGCCGGCGTCGTCGAGGGTGATGACGCCGCTGCGGGTGACCGAGCCGTCGTCGGCCTTGTGGACGACGAGGTGGCGGTCGGCGAACGCGGCGACCTGCGGCAGGTGGGTGATGCAGATGACCTGGTGAGTGCGGGCGAGGCGGGCGAGGCGGCGGCCGATCTCGACGGCGGCGCGCCCGCCGACGCCGGCGTCGACCTCGTCGAAGACCATCGTGGAGCCGGCGTCGTCGGCGGCGAGGACGACCTCGATGGCGAGCATCACCCGGGACAGCTCGCCGCCGGAGGCGCCTTTCTGCACCGGCCGGGGCGGGGCACCGGGATGCGGGATGAGGCGCAGCTCCACGTCGTCGACGCCGGCCGGGCCGAAGGCGACGCGCCGGTCGCCGACGGGCAGGCCGGCGGGATCGTCGCGCTGCGCCACGGCGGCCTCGACCCGGGCGCGGGGCATCGCGAGGCCCGCCAGTTCGGCGGCGACCGCCTCGCCGAAGCGAGCCGCCGCCGCCGACCGGGCCTCGCTGACCGTGACGGCGAGGCGGGCGAGCTCGGCGGTCAGCTCGTCGCGGCGGGCCGTGAGAGTCTCGACGCTCTCGCCGGCGCCGTCGAGCTCCAGCAGCCGGCGGCCCGCCTGGTCGGCCCAGGCGAGCACGCCGTCGATGTCGGTACCGTGCGCGCGGGTCAGGCCGGTCAGCGCGGCCTTGCGATCCTGGGCGTCGGCGAGGCGCTCCGGGTCGGCGTCGATGCTCTCCGCGTAGGAGGCGAGGTCGGCGGCGACGTCGGTGAGCAGCATGCCCACCTCGGTCAGCCGGGCGCCGAGCGCGGCGAGATCGGCGTCGAGGTCGGAGTCGACGGCGATGACGCGGCGGGCGGCGGAGACGAGGTCGACGGCGCCGGGTTCGTCGGAGCCGGACGCGGGGTCGCTGATCAGCGCCGCATGCGCCGTGCGGGCGGCGCGGACGAGCGTCTCGGCGTGTTCGAGCTTCGTCAGCTCCGCGTCGAGGGCCACGTCCTCCCCCGGCGCGGGTTCGACCCGTTCCACCTCGGCGAGGCCGATCCGCAGCAGCTCGGCCTCCTGCTCGCGTTCCCGGGACCGTTCGGTGACCTCCGCGAGCGCCCGGGTGGCCCGGTGCAGCTCCGCGTAGACCACGCCGTAGCGGGCCAGCGGCCCCGCGACGGCGTCGCCGGCGAAGCGGTCCAGCGCCACGCGCTGCGTGGACGGGCGCAGCAGCCGCTGCGCCTCGGACTGGCCGTGCACGGCGATGAGGTCCTCGGCGATCTCCGCGAGCAGGCTCGCCGGCACCGAGCGACCCGCCACCTGCGCCCGGGACCGCCCCTCCGACGTCAGCGTCCGCCCGACGACCAGGACGGCGCCGCCGGGATCGTCGTCGAGGTCGCCGCCGACGTCGCGGACCCGCTCGGCGATCGCGGAGTCCGCCGGGATGACCAGGCGCCCCTCGACGAACGCCCGCTCCACCCCCGGCCGGACCAGGCCGTAGTCGGCCCGGCCGCCGGTGAGCAGGCCCAGGCCCTGCACAATCATCGTCTTGCCGGCGCCGGTCTCCCCGCTGACCACGGTCAGGCCGGCGGCAAGATCGAGGGCAGCGTCGTCGATGACCCCGAGGCCGCGGATGCGAATCTCCTCGAGCACGCCCCGAACTCTAGCCGCCTCACCGGATCCGCCGATATCGTCCGCCGACATCCCTCGGCCGACATCACCTCGACCCCCCTCCCTCGACCGACATCACCTCGACCCACATCGATGACCGCAACGCCGACGATCGGCGCCGGAAGGCTGACATCGGCGCACCCGCCGGCCGCGTAGTCGGCGGGACGGGCCCCGCGGCCGGCGGCGCGGGGGCACGCTCAACGCTCGTTGCGGCCCCGCCAGCCCGCCACGGGCAGGTCGAACTTGGCGACGAGCCGGTCGGTGAACGGCAGCGGGTGCACCACGGCGAGGCGCACCGGTCGCCGCCCGCGCACGACCTCGACCCGCGACTCGGGCGGCACCTCGACGAGACGCCGCCCGTCGCAGTAGAGGATGCCGGGCACCGGCTCCAGGATCTCCACGGCGACGGTGGCGCTCGGCGCGAGCACGAGCGGGCGGGCGAACAGCGCGTGCGCGCTGATCGGGGCGACGAGCAGCGCCTCGACCCCCGGCCACATCACCGGGCCGCCGACCGAGAACGCGTACGCCGTCGACCCGGTGGGCGTCGAGCAGAGCACCCCGTCGCAGCCCCACCGGGACAGCGGACGACCGTCGATCTCCAGGACGCATTCCAGCATCCGCGCCCGTTCGGCCTTCTCCAGCGACATCTCGTTGAGCGCCCAGCCGGAGTAGGTGACCTCGCCGCGGCGGCGGACCGTCACATCGACGGTCATCCGGTCCTCCACCGTGTAGTCCTTGCGGACGATGTGGTCGATGGTGGACTCCAGCGCGTCCGGTTCGGCCTCGGCGAGGAAACCGACGTGCCCGAGGTTGACGCCGATGAGCGGGACGTCGGCGCCGCGGGCGAACTCCGCGCCGCGCAGCAGGCTGCCGTCGCCGCCGAGGACGAGCACGAGCTCCACCCCGACCGCGGCGTCCGCGTCGTGGGCGACGATGCTCGCGCCGGTGAGGTCGAGCTGCTCGGCCTCGTCGCGCAGCACCCGCGGCGACACCCCGGCGGCGGCCAGCCCCTCGATCACCCGCTGGGCGCTCTCCCGCACGATGGAGCGGCGCGGATGAGTGACGACGAGGATCTCCCGCGTCATGCCGGACGCTCCGGTCGGCTCCCGGCGGGACCGGCCTCGACGGCGCGGTCGAGCTCGGCGTCGTCGAGCGGCGGCGCGCCCGCGGCGAGCCAGAGCAGGTACTCCACGTTGCCGGCGGGGCCGGGCAGCGGGCTCGCGGTCACCCCCCGCACGCCGAGGCCGAGGCCACCCGCCGCGGCCGCGACGTCGCGCACCGCCTCGGCGTGCAGCGCCGGATCGCGGACCACGCCGCCGGCGCCGAGCCGCTCCCGACCCACCTCGAACTGCGGTTTGACCAGGAGCACGAAGTCGGCGTCCGGCGCCGCGCACCCCCGCAGTGCCGGCAGCACCAACCGCAGCGGGATGAACGACAGATCGCCGACGACCAGCTCGACCGGCTCGCCGACCTCGGCCGGGGTCAGCGCGCGGGCGTTGACCCGGTCGAGCACCCGCACCCGCGGATCCGAGCGCAGCCGCCACAGCAGCTGGCCGTAGCCGACGTCGACCGCCACGACCGACGCCGCGCCGTGGCGTAGCAGCACGTCGGTGAAGCCCCCGGTGGACGCACCCACGTCGAGGCAGCGCCGCCCGGCCACCGCCAGCGGCCGGCCCGAGGCCGCCCCGGCCGGTGGGGTACGGGCCACGCCATCCGCATCCGCGCTGGGATCGGCGTCGCCGCCCGCGGACGGCTGGGCGTCGGGGGCCGCGGGATCGGCGTCGAAGGCGGGAACGCCGAACGCGGCGAAGGCGCCGAGCAGCTTGTGCGCGCCGCGCGAGGCCCAGCCGGGATCGTCGCTCTCGGACACGGCGATCGACGTCGAGCCGTCGACGACCGTGGCGGCCTTCGTTGCCGGGATGCCGCCGACCAGCACCCGGCCGGCGCTGATCGCGGCCACGGCCTGCTCGCGCGAGCGGGCGAGGCCGCGCCGGACGAGCTCGCTGTCCAGACGTACGCGACGGGACACCACGCCCCCTGCCCGACTCACCGGACCGGCCGGACCGGACCCGGCCGTGGCTGCGCCCGATCGGCCTCGGCCGCCGCGCCGCCGCCCGACCCGTCCAGGTCGGCCAGGGCGTCGGCCAGTCGGCGGTTCATCTCCTCGAAGACCTCCACATGTGCCGACGTCGCCACGACGTCGAGGGTGTCCAGCCGCACAAGCGCGTCCCGGATCTCGTCGGGCAGGTTCTCGGTGCTCACTCTGTCAGCCTCCCGCACTTTCCGTCGATGATGTGACGCCTCCCGCGCGACGTGGGTCATGCGACGTATCTCATGAGCCGCTGCGGGGCCGCCCACCGGGCGGGGACGCGCCGCGTGCCACGAGGGAGCCGTCCCTGGGGACACCTGCCGCCCCGGGGGAGGCACCATGGGAGGGCCCCCGCCGACGGGAGGCCCCGAACCGACGTGAAGGAGGCGGGATCCGCCGATGGCCGACAGGTCACAGTGTGAGTCCGCGTTCCGTACCATCGCCGCCCATCTGGACCGGCTCGCCGCCGAGGGCCGCCCGCCCCGAACCCCGGACCGCACGATCGTCTGCCGGATCCCGGATCTCGGAACCGCCTTCTCCGGCGAGCTGCGCGACGGCTGCCTGCGCGACGTCGGCGAGGGCCACCGCGACGACGCCCAGATCACCCTGACGGTGAACAGCGACGATCTGGTCGCGGTGACCGAGGGCCGGCTGTCGGTGCTGTCCGCCTGGACGAGCGGCCGGCTGAAGGTGGACGCGAGCGTGCGCGACCTGCTGAGGGTCCGCTCCCTGCTCTGACACGGTGCGCTCGCGCTGACAGGGTCGGCCGGGCAGCCGGATGCGCTCGCTGCGACGAGGTCAGGGCGCGGCGGCGGGTGCGGCCAGGTCCGCGCAGCCCTCGGGCCGCTGGGCCGCGATCGTGTGGACGGCGACGCCCGCGTCGGTGGCGGACCAGACCGCCGCGCACGCGGCCCGCAGCGCGTCGAGTCCGTCCCCCGCCTCCTCGCCCTCGCCGCTGTTGCCGTCGCCGCTGTCGTTGCCCTCGCCGTCCGCCGACCAGCTCAGCTCGCCGCCGTCGACGCGGGCGATCCACCCGCCGCAGCCGGCGGCGTGCTCCCCGGCGTCCGGCAGCGCCCGCACCGGCGGCGCCGGACGCAGCAGGCCCCGCAGGTCGGCGGCCAGGAAGGTCGGGCGGTGCGCAGGCGGCGCGGCGAGCAGCTCCGACGGCGTCGTGACCCCGGTGAAGACGAGCAGGGTCGGCGTCGACGACCGGTATCCGGCTTCGATGTCGGTGTCGAGCCGGTCCCCGACGATCACCGGGGTGCGGGCACCGCTGCGGCGCATCGACTCCCGGTGCATCGCCGCCTCCGGCTTGCCGGTCACCAGGGGCTCCTGGTCGGTGGCGGCGCGCAGGAACGCGGCCACGGCGCCGTTGCCGGGGGCGATGCCGCGCTCGGTCGGCACCGTCCGGTCGGCGTTGCTCGCGACCCACCAGGCGCCGGCCCGGATCGCGTAGGTCGCCTCGGCCAGGCGGGCGTAGGTGAGGTCGGGGTCGAACCCCTGGACGACGGCCCTCGGCGCGTCCTCGGCGGAGTCGACCGGGGTCAGCCCCTCCTCGGTGAGCGCCTGGCGCAGCCCGCGCCCGCCGAGCAGGAGCACCCGGGCGCCGGCGGGCAGCCGTTCGGCGAGCACGTGCGCCGCGGCCTGCGCCGAGGTGACGACGTCCGCGGCCCGCGCCGGCACGCCGAACCCGGTCAGCCGGGCGGCGACCTCCGCCGGCGGGCGCAGGGCGTTGTTGGTGACGTAGACGGTGCGCAGGCCGCGCCGGCCCGCGGCGGCGATCGCCTCCGGGGCGTGTGGCACCGCCGATCCCCCGCGGTTCACCACGCCGTCGAGGTCCATCAGGGCGACGTCGAAAAGCTCGGCGAGCGGCCGGTCCGTGCCGCGCAGCGGGCCGGACCCGGCCGCGTCGCGGGGCCCCGCCACCAGGGCGGCGGTGAGATCTGAAGGCACGGCGGGCTCTCCCGGAGTCGTGCTGGTCGCGGGCCTGCCGGCCGCGGGGGACGGCGGCGCCGGGACGTCCCCGGCAGCCGATCGGGTCATGCCCGGGCCAGGGCCGCACGGGCGCCACGCAGCGCGACCCCGTAGTGGCGGATGTCCGGGCGCATCGCCACCGCCAGCGCGAGGTGCTCGACGGCCGCGCGAAGATCGCCGATCTTGCGCGCGGACAGGCCGAGGCCGAACTGCGCGTAGTCGTCGGTGGGGTGACGGTCGACGATCCAGGCGAAGGTCTCCCGGGCGGCGACGTACTGGCCGGCGGTGAACTGGGCCCGGCCCAGCGCCTCGCGCACGCTCGGCGAGGCCGGTTCGGCCGCGACCGCGTGCGCGAGCAGCTGCACCGCGGCATTGGCATCCCCCTGGCCCAGCAGGGCCATCCCGCGGGTGTACCAGTCGTAGACCTCGCCGGCAGGCCCCTGGCGGGCGGCGTCGGTCGGCACGGCGTCGGTCGGCACGGCGTCGGTCGGCACCGGGCCGACCGGGTCCGGGCCGCGAGCTGAAGCCCAGGCGGGCACCTCGTCCGGAGTCTCTCCCGGGCGGCCGGTCTCGTCGACCATCTTCACCTCCACGACGTGGACGAACACCTGACGCTGTGCCGGAGGGGGCGCCCCGCGCGTCCCTGCGCGACGGACCGCTCCGCGGTAGGCCGCTGCCCGGTGGTCCGCCGGCGTGCGCCCTCCCCCGGCGAGGATCTCCGCGAGGATCGTCCCTCGGCGAGCACTGCCCCCGCCGCGCAACGCCGCACCGCGAACCCGCCCCTTCGAGCCAACACCACCGCAGGCGGAATCACTCCGGACGACCCCACCGCGCCCGGCAGGCGCACCGTCCAGGATCTCCGGGCAACGGGAATCACGCTTCGTAATCACTCCTCTCACCAGCGAGGATGGCGGCACTCCCGGTTCAAGTGTCGCCGCAAAGGCCGCCAGGACGCCCCCGGATCGGATAATGATCACTTCCAGTGGCCCGCGACCTCACCGTCACGACCGGACACACCACGCGCTGCGGTCACCGCGGCCGCGACGGGCGGTTGGCGGCGACGCCCACCAACGGGCCCCGCCGGCGCCACCACCCGGCGGGCGAACCCCCGGGTGGGCCGGATGGCAGCGGCCGGGTCCTACGATGCGGCCCATGGTGCACGCCGATCAGCCCGTACCCGTTCCCGCGGGACTTGTGCTCGTCCCGTTCCGGGCGGCGCGCTTCCCCGCCTCAGGGCCGGCCCTCGCCGCGCTGACCTCGCCGCCCTACGACGTCGTCGACGGCGTCGAACGCGCCCGGCTACAGGCCCGCGACGCCCACAACGTGGTGCGGCTCATCCTGCCCGGCGACGACTACGACGCCGCCGCCCGCACGCTGCAGGAATGGCTCGACGGCGGGGTGCTGCGCCGGGATGAGAAGGCATCCGTCTACGTCTGCGAAGAGGAGCAGGACGGCCACGTCCAGCGGGGGCTGATCGGCGCCGTCGCGCTGGCCGACCCGGAGGCGGGGATCATCCTGCCGCACGAGAACACCATGGCGGGACCGGTCTCGGACCGGCTGGCGCTGACCCGTGCGACCCGCGCCAACCTGGAACCGATCTTCCTGCTCTACTCCGGCGGCGGCGAGACCAGCCGGGTGGTCAGCGCCCTGGTCGCGACTCCCCCGCAGGTCGAGACGACGACCGATGACGGGGTGACGCATCGGCTCTGGGCGATCGACGACCCCGCGGTGCTCACCGCCGTGGCGGCCGACCTGCTGCCCCGGCGGGCCGTCATCGCCGACGGGCACCACCGCTACGCCACCTACCGGCACTACCAGGCGGAGCGGCACGCCGCCGGGGACGGCTCGGGCCCGTGGGACTTCGGGCTCGCCTTCCTGGTCGACGCGACCGTCTCCGGCCCGCAGGTGCATGCCATCCACCGGGCGGTGACCGGGCTGGGGCTCGCCGACGCGGTGCGCCGGGCCGCCGCCGAGTTCACCGTCCGCAGGCTCGCCGGCCCGGACGTCGCCGGCCTCGACCCGGCCGGCGCCGGTGCGCAGCCGGCCGGCGAGCCCGGGTCTGCGCAAGGCTCCGCCGCCGGGTGGCCGGGTGGCGGCGTCGACCCGGACCACCTGCTCGACGAACTGGCCGAGGCAGGTCAGGGCGGGCACGCCTTCGTCGTCACCGACGGCACGTCCGCCTACCTGCTCACCGAGCCCGCCGCGGCGCTGCTGGCCCGCAGCCTGCCGGCGGACCGCTCGGCGGCCTTCCGTCGCCTCGACGTCACCGTCGCCCACCTGGCGCTGATCGTGGACGTCTGGGGACTCGCGGACACGGTCGGCGTCGTGGACTACCACCACGATGCGCCGGCCGCGATCGCAGCCGCGGCCGCGGCCGGCGGGACCGCGCTGCTGCTCAACCCGACCCCGGTCGGGGATGTGACCGCGGTCGCCGAGGCCGGGGAACGCATGCCCCGCAAGTCGACGCTGTTCACCCCGAAGCCGCGCACGGGCCTCGTCCTGCGCCCGCTGGACGCCTGACCAGTCCGACTGCCCTCTTCCTAGGCCGTCTTCCTAGCCACATCGCGCTTCCTAATCGCGCTTCCTAGCCACATCGCGGCCACCTCGTGCCGAGTCCTGGACACGGTTTCGGACCCGAAAACCGCCTCCAGCCCTCGGCACGACTCTGTACCCACCTCATGACGGACCGGGTGACAGCCGGCGGTGACCCACAGCACCCGGACGGCGACGAGCGGGCGGCGGGCTTGCGGCGCGGAAGTCGGACCTACTCGTCCAGCTCACCCGGCGGCCCGCGGCAGGCCTCAGTCGGTCGGCTGCGCGTCCGGCGGCGCAGAGTCGAGATCAATGCCCTCCCGGGTGCCCCTACCCTCGACACGCACCTCTTCGACGCCCACTCCCCCGCCCTCGACGGAGTGCTCGGGCGCCTGGGTGCCGGGAACAGCGACGTCCAGATCAGGCACGTCCAGATCCGTGCTGCCCGAATCCCTGATGTCGCCGGGGTCGGCGACGCCCGAGGCCGGGGCATCGTCCGCGTTGGTGACGCCGGCGGAGTCCTCGTGATCCGTGGCCGCCGGCGAGGCGCCCAGCAGCTCCACGGCGGCGTTCACCGCCTCGGAGTCGACGTCCTCGGGCATCGGCTGGCCGGTGGTGATCTCGTAGGCGCGGGCGGCGGCGTCCGTCTCGCCGTCGTCGATGGCCGCGGCGGAGGTGAACCAGCGCGCCGCCTCCTCGGAACGGCCGGCGGCCAGCAGCGCCTCGGCGTAGGCGTACCAGAGCCGGGGGCTCCACGCCGCGGGCGCGCCCTTGGCGGTGGCGAGGTCGCGCAGCAGCACGACGGCGGCCTCCGGCTGGCCCAGGTCCCGGCGCGCCCCGGAGATCACGATCAGCATCTCGGCGCGGGCCGCCGGGTCAAGCTCGTCGACCTGCGGATCGCGCAGGTAGGCGACGGCCCGCTCGGGCCGGCCCAGGCCGCGCTCGCTGTCCGCCATCAACGGCAGGTTGTGCCCCGAACCGTCCATCCGCCGGGCGGCCCGCAGCTCGACGAGCGCCGTGGCGTACTCGCCGGCGTGGTAGGCGGCGATGCCGACCGCCTCGCGCACGGCGGGAAGCCGGGGTACCCGGTCGGCGGCGGCCCGCGCATGGGCGAGGGCCGCCGCCGGATCGTCGTCGAGCAGCAGCGCGGTCGCGACGAGATGGCGGGCGATGGTGTCCGCCAGATTGGCCGGCAGGCCCCGCAGCGAGCGGCGAACGTCGTGGTCGAGCATGTCCGCGCGGGCCTCGTCCGGCAGCGCCGGGGTCGGCACCCGGGGCCGCCGGCTGCCGACGTCGGTGCGTTCCGGCCGGGCGGCCCGATCCGGGCGGTCTGTTCGCCGATCGTCGGTACGGCCCGGTCCACCCGGCCTCCCGCCGCGCCCGAGGGTCCCGCGCCCCGCGGCGCCACGGGTGGCACCGTTGCCCCGCGGGCCCGGAGCACCGCCGCGTTCCCCACGGCCACCCGCGCCGGGAGCACCCACGCGGGGAGCACCCGCACCGCGTGCACCCGCACCGCGTGCACCCGAGTCGCGTGCACCCGAGCCCCGAGCACCCGAGCCCCGAGCACCTGAGTCGCGAGCACCAGAGCCGGCCCCGTCACGCCACGGCCGCTGCTCGCGCCGCTCGGAGCCGCCCGCCGCGGCCGCACCGGGCGGGGCGGCGGGCGCGTCGCGACGATCGGTGCCGGCAGCGGAGCCAGCGGGCTGCGTGCCTGCCGGGCGGCTGCCCGACCACCTGTCGGGACGGCCGTCGCGCGCCGACGGATCGCGGTCACGGGTCACACGCTCCCGGCCGCGGTCCCACGGCCGCTGTTCCTGACCTCGCTGTTCCTGCTGGGTGCGCTGGTCCTGGCCGTGGCGGGGTGGGCGCTCGCCACCGGCGACCCGCGGCCGCTCGGACGGCGCCCGGGTCCCAGCCGACGGCCGCTGCCCGGCGGTCCACGGCCGGGTCGCGGGTCCCCCGCGGCCCTGGCCGGCGTCGGTCCGCGACCACCCGCCGCGGCCGACGGCGCCCTCGGGACGCGTTGGCCGCTCGGCCTGCACCCGTCCGCGTGTCAGTCCACGGTCCGTCGGGCCGCGGTCCGGGCCGCGCCCGGCGCCGGCCGTGCCGTATCCGCGGGCGCTGCCATCACGACGCTCCTGGCGGTCGCGCGACTGCTCCCGCAGTGGGCGGCGCTCCGCGTCTGGTGCACCGGTGCGGTGGCCGCCGGTGGCAGCGCGCTCGCCCGGGGCGGGGCGGCCGCGACGGACCCGCCATGCCGACTCCGCGGTCATCCGTCCCGGAACCTGGCCCGCCCGGCCCACGCCACCCCCGCGGGCCGTCCCGCCGACCCGCCCATCCCCACTGGAACCCGACTCTCGGCGGGCGCCGGTGGCCTGGCGTCCACCGTCGGGACGGTCGTCACGGCGCCCACCGGCGCCGAACGATCCCCCGGCCCGCTGGCCGGCCGACCCGCGGTCGAAGCGGTCCGCACCGGCCGGCCCCCGTTCGCCCCGCGGCCGGTCGGCACGCGGGAAACGGGCGCTGCCGTCCGGACCACGGCCGGATCCGCCGGCAGCCCCCGGACGCCGGGCCGGCGAGTCGGTCCGCCCATACCCACCGCGGGTCCCGCCGCCTTCGCCGTCCGGGCGGTCGGCCCAGCGGCCGCCGGTCGGACGCTCGGACCGGCCTGGCGCGTCGGTCAGCCGCCGGAGCTGACCAGACCTGGCCCGCCCCGCGCCGCTGGCGGCATCGCCGGACCAACCACCGCGGGCGGGGCTCTGCCCCCGGGAGGCACCGGAGCGCGGCGCCCCCGACCGTGCCGGTGCCGCACCCCGCCCGGAGCCGCCCGCCGCACGATCACGGCTCGGGCCACCCGCGAACGCACCGTCCGGGCCCGACCGGCCACCACGCCGGGGGGCGGCGTCCCGCCCGGGCTCCCGGTCACGCCGCTGGGGCCGGTCGGAGGCGTACGGCACCGATGCGCCGCGCTCGTTCGCTCTGTCTTCCCTCGCCATGACCGGCCGTTCCCCTTCGTCCCGCATGCACCGCGGTCGGCGGCCGCGGATCTGATGTGTGCTGCGCCGGGAGGCCACGGACCCACCGGTCTGCTCCGACGCGGTCCGCCGCGGCGTCCGAGGAGACCTCGACGAGACTCTGGACGCGGATCCGCGGGATGGCGCAGCGGTGTCCACAGTACGGGGTATGCCCGATGACCTCGTCCTCAGCCGGGCGACGCCACCACGGCTGCGCCGCGTCCCGACGTCCCGACCGGCCGAGCCCTGAGCGCCACAGGAGGACCGGGACCCGATCGGATGCGCGCCGGAGATGTCCCCCCGGGCATAAAACAAGTGTGGGGTTGCCTGAAAGGCAACCCCACACTTTGTGTAAGTCCGGCGGCGTCCTACTCTCCCACACAGTCCCCCATGCAGTACCATCGGCGCTGAAGAGCTTAGCTTCCGGGTTCGGAATGAGACCGGGCGTTTCCCCTTCGCCAAAAACCACCGAAACACTATTCAACTATACAACCAGC
>NZ_CM001489.1:7357324-7361484 GCF_000262465.1 Frankia sp. QA3 | reverse complement strand
AATGATTTCGAGAGTGCCGGAAAACCGGCAGACCCCGACATCGACACCACAAACATGATGCCGTGTCCAAAGGAATCCCTCACAACCCCAAACCAGCCACCCCCCACACACCATCCGGCATGCGAAGAACAACCAGCCAGGCCATGAACGGGGTAAAACAATTGGCACTGACAATCGGCACGCTGTTGAGTTCTCAAGGAGCAGGCGCGGACGAGATGACACCGCGAGATGTCGTAACTCGTGCGGATTCCTAGCTACTTACGAAGTTATGTGGAGCAGCGCTCGTCAGTACGCCCAAGAAGGGGCCGCCTCGCGCCTACTCTGTCCGAGCCCTCCGAGGAGGAGCTCTGTCAGCGGGTGGAGCCACCGTGTCCGGTGTCTGCCGTGTCGCGCTGACAGAGAGAACATTACGGGTGGATGACGGTGGCCGTCAAATCAATCCCCCTCTCAGATGTGTGACGTATGTCACACCTCTGGCGGAGTGGTTCGTTGTGATGTTCTGATATGGGAGGCTTAGCGGTCTGGGCCAAGTCGCCAGCGCGTGGCCGGCGCGCCCTCCGTCCACCGCTATCCGCACGGCTCACCTACGGCGACGGCCCGTCCGCGCGGCGCTGACGGACGGCTCCCCCGCCAGCCAGAAGCGCCACGGACGCTCCGTGCCGGCCCTGATCCCCACCCGCGGTCCTCGGTGGACCCGCTCGCCGAGCGCCCCCGGCACCGCACCATCCACTCCCTGCCCGTCGCGGAGCTCCCCGGCCGCGGCGAACCGGTCGGGAGCGGGCCGGTCGGGAGCGGGCCGGTCCGACGCTGGCAGCGACGGGTGGACGACGAGCGGTCCGCCGCCCGTCATCGGCGTTCCGGTCAGCGACGACGCGACCCCGAGCACGCGCCCGAGCCGGCCCGGTCCCCGGGCCAGGTCCCGGGCGGCGAGGGTCGGCCAGTGGGCCTGCACCGCCTCCCGGCCGGCCATGACCTCACCGGCTCGCAGCAGCACCGCCGACGCCTCCCCCGCCGGCCCGCAGACGATGTTGAGGCACCAGTGGACGCCATAGCTGAGGTACACGTACGCCCGCCCCGGCGGGCCGAACATCACCGCGGCCCGCGGGGTCGGGCCGCGGAAGGCGTGAGAGGCGGGATCGTCGAGGCCGCCGTACGCCTCGACCTCGGTGATCCGAACGGCGACCGGCCCGTGCCGAACCGTCGCACCGAGCAGATCCGGTGCGACGGCCAACGCGGGCCGGTCGAAGAAGGCCGCCGGGTACGGCGCCGGGCCGGCCGCCGCAGCGGCCGGCCCGGGGGGTCCGGGGAGCTCAGGAGAACCCGTCAGTCCACCGCCCACTCACGGTCCCGGTCGAGGACCGGCCGCAGCGCCGCGAGCTGCTCGCGGACCCGGTCCGGAGCGGTCCCGCCGGGGGCGGAACGGGCCTGCAACGCGCCCGGGACCGACAGCACGTCGCGCACGTCCGCGGTCAGCAACGGATTGATCACCGCGAGGTCGTCGTCGGAGACGCCGTCCAGGTCGACGTCGTGGGCGACGCACCAGGAGACGAGCTGGCCGACGGCCTCGTGCGCCTGGCGGAACGGCACGCCGCGGCGCACCAGGTACTCGGCGACGTCGGTGGCCAGCGCGAAGCCGTCCGGCGCCGCCGCGGCGAGCCGCTCGCGGCGGACCCGCATCGTCGCGACCGTGCCGGTCAGCGCGGGCAACACCAGCAGCAGCGTGTCGACCGCGTCGAAAACCGGCTCCTTGTCCTCCTGAAGGTCCCGGTCGTAGGCGAGCGGGAGGCCCTTGAGGGTGGCGAGGAAGCCGGTCAGGCCGCCGATGAGCCGGCCGGACTTGCCCCGGGCGAGTTCGGCGACGTCCGGGTTCTTCTTCTGCGGCATGATCGAGCTGCCGGTCGCGAAGGCGTCGTCCAGCTCGACCCAGCCGAACTCGCGGGTCGTCCAGAGCACGATCTCCTCGCCGAGGCGGGACAGGTGCACCCCGATCAGCGCGGCCACGAACAGGAACTCGGCGGCGAAGTCGCGGTCCGACACGGCGTCGAGGGAGTTCTCGAACGCCCGGTCGAACCCCAGCTCGGCGGCGACGCCCTGCGGGTCCAGCGGCAGCGACGAGCCGGCCAGCGCCCCGGCGCCCAGCGCGCTCACCGACGCCCGGTCGTCCCAGTCCCGCAGCCGGTCGGTGTCCCGCACGAACGCCTGCACGTGGGCGAGCAGCTGATGGGCGAACGAGATCGGCTGGGCGTGCTGCAGGTGGGTCATCCCCGGCGCCGGGGTGTCCACGTGCTGTGCGGCCAGGGTGACCAGCGCCTGGGACAGCTCGGTCACCCGGGCCGCCACCTGTCGGGCATGCTCGCGCAGGTACAGCCGCAGGTCCGTGGCGACCTGGTCGTTGCGGCTGCGGCCGGCGCGCAGCTTGCCGCCGAGCGCGCCGAGCCGCTCCAGCAGTCCGCGTTCGAGGGCGGTGTGGACGTCCTCGTCCTCGACCGTCGGCCGGAACCGGCCCTGGGCCACCGCGTCGGACAGGTCGTCGAGGGCGGCGAGCATCGCGGCGAGCTCGGCGTCGTCGAGCAGCCCGGCCCGGTACAGGACCCGGGCGTGCGACTTCGAGGCGAGCAGGTCGTAGGGCGCGAGCCGCCAGTCGAACTGGACGCTCACCGACAGCCGGGCCAGCGCCTCCGCCGGACCGCCGGCGAACCGCCCGCCCCACAGCCGCATCGGCGCGCCGCCCGCTGCCGCCCTGCCGGCGACTATCCCGCCGGCGGGCACCTCACCGGCGGCCACCTCACCGGACGGCTTCGGCACCGCCGCGTCCTCGGAGTGATCCGTCGAGGTCACGGGTTCAGCCGCTGCTCACGGGCCGCCCAGACCTTCGTCGGCAGGCCCCAGAGCTCGATGAACCCGCGCGCGTCGCTCTGGTCGAACTGGTCGCCGGCGTCGTAGGTGGCCAGGGCGTGGTCGTAGAGGCTGCCCGGGCTGCGCCGGCCCACGACCTGGGCGACCCCGCCCGCGAGCCGCAGCCGCACGTCCCCGGTGACCCCGGCGCTCGCCGAGTCGACGAAGGCGTCGAGGGCGGCCTTGAGCGGGGAGTACCACAGGCCGTCGTAGACGATCTCGCCCCAGCGCTGGTCGACGCCCCGCTTGAACCGGGCGACGTCGCGCTCGAGGGTGAGGTCCTCCAGGTCGCGGTGCGCCGTCAGCAGCGTGATCGCCGCCGGGCACTCGTAGATCTCCCGGCTCTTGATCCCGACCAGGCGGTCCTCGATCATGTCGATCCGGCCGACGCCGTGCGCGCCCGCGCGGGTGTTGAGCTCGGCGACGAGCTCGGCCAGCGCCAGGGAGCGCCCGTCGAGGCCGGTCGGGACGCCGTCGGTGAAGGAGATCGTCACCTCGTCGGGGGTCCGGGCGACGGTCGGGTCCGCCGAGTAGACGAAGACGTCCTCCGGCGGCTGCGCCCACGGGTCCTCGAGGATGCCGCACTCGGCGGTGCGCCCCCACAGGTTCTGGTCGATGGAGTACGGCGAGCGCTTGGACACGTCGATGGGCAGCCCGCGCTCCTCGGCGAAGGCGATCGCCTTGTCCCGGGTCATGCCCGAGTCCCGCACCGGGGCGAGCACCTTCAGCCCGGGGGCCAGCGCCGACACGCCGACCTCGAACCGCACCTGGTCGTTGCCCTTGCCGGTGCAGCCGTGCGCGATCGCGTCCGCGCCGTGCTCGCGGGCGGCCGCGACCAGGTGCTTGACGATGATCGGCCGCGACAGCGACGAGATCAGCGGGTAGCGGTCCATGTACAGCGCGTTGCTCCGGATCGCCGGGGCGACGAAGGACTCGGCGAACTCGGTGCGGGCGTCGACCACGATCGACTCGACGGCGCCGCAGGTGAGGGCGCGCTGGCGGATGGCCTCGAGGTCCTCGCCGCCCTGGCCGACATCGACCGCCAGCGCGACGACCTCGGCGCCGGTCTCGGCGCCGATCCAGCCGATGGCCACGGACGTGTCGAGGCCGCCCGAGTAGGCAAGCACGACGCGTTCGGTCACGGGACTTACTCCTTATGTCGGATTGCGCGAAAGATCATCATCAGGTGTGCCGGTGCCGGTGCCCGCCAGGACCGCCCCGCCCCCCGACGGGGTGCGTGGGCGGGCCTGGGCGGCTGCGGCCAC
>NZ_CM001489.1:7336504-7357224 GCF_000262465.1 Frankia sp. QA3 | reverse complement strand
CCCCGGGCTCTCCCCACCGGCCGGGGTGCCCCCGGAGATGCTCCCATCTCCGGGGGCGGTCGCCTCCGCCCGGCAGACGACGAGGACCGTGTCGTCCCCGGCGATCGTGCCCATGACCGCCGGCAGCGCCTCCCGGTCCAGCGCGGAGGCGAACAGCTGGGCGGCGCCGGGCGGGGTGCGCAGGACGACGAGGTCGCCGTTGGCCTCTGCCGAGACCAGCAGCTCCTCGCACAGCCGGGTCAGCGGCAGCCGGACGATCTCCGCCGGCGCGAGGTTCACGTCGACGGCATAGACCAGGCCGCCGTCCGCGCCACGCACCTTCGTCGCCCCGATGTCCTCCAGGTCACGGGACAGGGTGGCCTGGGTGACCTGGACGCCCTCGGCGGCGAGCAGGCGGGCGAGCTCCGACTGCGAACGCACCGGCCGCTTCGCGATCAGCGCCGCCAACCGCGCCTGCCGGGCATGCTTGGTCAGCGGGGCCGCCCGCCGCACCCCCGCGCCCGCTGTCGTCATCGGGTCGCGCCCGCCTCGGCGGCCGAGCCCGACCCCGTCAACGGCGGCGCGAGCAGCAGCGAGAGCAGGGCCTTCTGCGCGTGCAGCCGATTCTCGGCCTGGTCGAACACGACCGACTGCGGCCCGTCGATCACCGACGCGGCGATCTCCAGCTCCCGGTGCGCCGGCAGGCAGTGCATGACCAGCACGTCCGGCTGGGCGGCCTCCACTGCCTTCTCGTCGAGCCGGTAGGGCTGGAACACCAGCGAGCGGCTGTCCGACTCGCCCTCCTGGCCCATCGACGCCCACACGTCGGTGTAGAGCACGTCGGCACCCGCGGCCGCCTCCAGCGCGTCGTGCATGACGAGCGCCTCGCCGCCGGTGGCCGCGCCGATCTCGTTGGCGTGCCGGACGACCTGCTCGAACGGCTCGTAGCCGGGCGGGGAGGCCACGTGCACCCGCATCCCCGCGAGCGCCCCGGCGAGCAGCAGCGAATGCGCCACGTTGTTGCCGTCGCCGAGGTAGGTCAGGGTCAGCCCGGCGAGCCGGCCGCGGCGCTCCCGGATCGTCTGCAGGTCGGCCAGCGCCTGGCAGGGATGGGCGTGGTCGGACAGCGCGTTGACGACCGGCACGCTCGCCGCGGCCGCCAGCCGCTCCAGCCGGTCCTGGGCGAAGGTGCGCACGACGATCGCGTCGACGTACCGGCTGAGCACCGCGGCGGTGTCCTCGATCGTCTCGCCGCGGCCGAGCTGGGTGCTCGCCGCGTCGATGACGACCGGATGGCCGCCGAGCTCGGCGACGCCGACGTCGAACGACAGCCGGGTGCGGGTGGAGGGCTTCTCGAACAGCAGGGCCACCGACCGCCCCGCAAGGGGGCGGTCCGCCGGCCCGGGGGCACGGCGGCGGGCCTTGAGCTGGTCGGCGGTGTCGAGAACGGCGGCCTGTTCCGCGGAGGTCAGGTCGGTGTCGAGAAGGAAGTGTCGGGCCGTCATGCGCTGACCTTAGAGGCTTGTTCCGGGAGGCTTCCGCCACCGCGGGCGGCACCGACGATCGCGGGCAGCGCCGCGACGAAGGCGTCGGCCTCGGCGTCGGTGAGGATCAGCGGCGGGGCGAGCCGGACGGCGTCCGGGGCGACCGCGTTGACCAGATAGCCGGCCGCACGGGCCGCCGTCTCCACCGCCGGGGCGAACGGGCCGTCGAGCTCGATCGCCCGCCACAGGCCCACGCCGCGCACCCCGGCGATCCCCGGGATCCCCGCCGCGGCGATCTGCGCGGCGAGCCGGTCGCCCAGCCGGGTCGCGTGGTCGAGCAGCCCCTCGGCGGCGATCGTGTCGAGCACGGCCAGCGCCGCCGCGCAGACGATGGGGCCGCCACCGAAGGTGCTGCCGTGATCGCCCGGGCGCAGCAGGTCCGCCGCGGCGCCGATGCCGATGCAGGCGCCGATTGGCAGGCCGCCGCCGAGGCCCTTGGCCAGGGTGACGACGTCGGGTTGGACGCCGACGGCCTGGTGGGCGAACCAGGAGCCGGTCCGCCCGATGCCGCTCTGCACCTCGTCGAACACCAGCAGCGCCCCGGCGGCGTCGCAGGCGGCCCGGGCCTCGGCGAGGTAGCCCGCGGGCGGCGGCACCACGCCGGCCTCCCCGAGGGTCGGCTCCAGGAACACCGCCGCGGTCTGCTCGCCGACCGCGGACCGCAGCGCGGCGGCGTCGCCGTAGGGCACGAACCGCACGCCGGGCAGCAGCGGCTCGAACGGCGCGCGCTTCGCCGGCTGCCCGGTGATGGACAGCGCGCCGAGGGTCCGCCCGTGGAACGAGCCCTCGGCGGCGACGATCTCCGGCCGGCCGGTACGCCGGGCGATCTTGATGGCGGCCTCGTTGGCCTCGGCTCCGGAGTTGGCGAAGAAGATCTTCGCACCGCCGTCGGGCAGTCCGGGGGTCGGGGCGCCCGCGGCGAGCAGCTCGACGAGCCGTTCGGCCAGGCGCACCTGCGGCTCGTTGGCGTACAGGTTCGACACGTGGCCGAGGGTGTCGAGCTGGTCGACGACGGCGGCCCGGATCGCCGGGTGGCCGTGGCCGAGCACGCTGACGGCGATCCCACCGAGCAGGTCGAGGTACTCGCGCCCGGCGTCGTCCCACACCCGGGTGCCCTTACCGCGGACCAGGGAGATCGTCGGACGGCCGTAGGTCGCCATCACGACGGCGTCGCGCCGGGCGAGCAGATCAGCGTTCATGGCCTTCCTCCGGACTGGTGGGCGGTCTGGTCGGCGGCCGGTGCGGGCACGGACGCGGGCGTCGGGGTGGGAACGGCTGCGGGTCCGGCGAGGTCGCGGTCCGAGGTGATCAGGGTGCCGATGCCGTCGTCGGTGAAGATCTCCAGCAGCACGGCGTGCGGCACCCGGCCGTCGAGCACGTGCGCCTGCGGCACGCCGCCGCGCACCGCCCGCCGGCACGCCTCCATCTTCGGAATCATGCCGGCCGCCAGCGTGGGCAGGAGCTGTTCGAGCTCTGTGATGCTCAGCTCGCTGAGCACCTCGTCGCTGGCCGGCCAGTCCGCGTACAGCCCCTCGACGTCGGTCAGGACGACGAGCTTGGTGGCGCCGAGAGCGACGGCGAGCTCGGCGGCGGCCGTGTCGGCGTTGACGTTGTAGACGCCGCCGTCGATCCCGCGGGCGACCGACGCGACGACGGGCACCTTCCCGGAGTCGAGCAGGGCGTTGACCGTCTCGGCGCGGACCTCGACGATGTCGCCGACGAGGCCGACGTCGACCTCCTCCCCGTCGACGATCGCGGGGCGCCGGCGCGCGGTGAACAGGTTGGCGTCCTCACCGGACAGGCCCACGGCGAACGGGCCGTGATCGTTGACCAGGCCGACGACGTCCCGGTTGACCTGGCCGAGCAGCACCATCCGCACGACGTCCATGGTCTCCGGGGTGGTGACGCGCAGGCCGCCGACGAAGGTCGACTCGACCCCGAGACGCGTCAGGTGCGCGGTGATCTGCGGACCGCCGCCGTGGACGACCACCACCCGCAGCCCCGAGTAGCGCAGGAAGACGATGTCGGCCGCGAACGCGGCGCGCAGCGCGGGCTCGGTCATCGCGTTGCCGCCGTACTTGATGACGATCGTCGCGCCCTGGAAACGGGACAGCCACGGCAGCGCCTCGATGAGGACCTGGGTCTTGGCCAGCGCCGCGTGCCCGCGCGCGGTCGCCGCCGGGCCCCGGCCGCCGGCGGTGGGAGCGGTGTCGGTCATGTCGAGTACGCCGAGTTCTCGTAGACGTAGCCGTCGGTCAGGTCGTTCGTCCAGACCGTGAGCTCCTCGGAGCCGGCGTGCAGGTCGACGAGGATGTCGATCTGCCGGCCCGAGAGGTCCACGAGATCGCGGTCCTCCCCCGGCGCACCGGCCCGGCAGACCTGGACGCCGTTCATCGCCACGTCCAGCTCGTCGGGTTCGAAGGCGGCCCGGGTGGTGCCGATCGCGGCGAGGACGCGTCCCCAGTTCGGGTCCTTGCCGTAGAGGGCGCACTTGAGCAGGTTGTTGCGGGCGACGGACCGGCCGACCTCCAGCGCGTCGGCCTCGCTCGCGGCCCCGGAGACGGTGATCGCGATGGTCTTCGTGGACCCCTCGGCGTCGCCGAGCATCTGCTGGGCCAGGTCGGTGCACACCTCGGCGACGAGCCCGGTGAGCTCGGCCTCGGGCAGCGTCACCCCGGAGGCGCCCGAGGCGAGCAGCAGCACGGTGTCGTTGGTGGACAGGCAGCCGTCGGAGTCGACCCGCTCGAAGCTGACTCGGGACGCCTCCCGCACCGCCCGGTCGAGGGTGGCGGCGTCGGCGACGGCGTCGGTGGTGACCACGACGAGCATGGTCGCCAGCGACGGGGCGAGCATCGCCGCGCCCTTGCCCATCGCGCCGACGGTCACGCCCGGGGTCGCCGTCGAGGTCCGCACGGCGGTCTTCGCGACGGTGTCGGTGGTGCGGATCGCCTCGGCCGCGTCGTCGCCGCCGGTGTCGGCGAGGTCCGCGACGGCCTTGGTGACCCCGGCGAGCAGATTGTCCATGGGCAGCCGGACGCCGATCAGCCCGGTGGAGCAGACCGCGACGTCCCCGGCGCCGATGCCGAGCCCGGCCGCGACGTGCTCGGCCGTGGCGTGGGTGTCGGCGAAGCCGGCCGGGCCGGTGCAGGCGTTGGCGCCGCCGGAGTTGAGGACGACGGCACGCAGCCGGCCGTCGGCGAGGGTCTGGCGGGTCCACAGCACGGGCGCGGCCTGCACCCGGTTGCGGGTGAACACACCGGCGGCGGCGTCGGACGGCCCGTCGTTGACGACGAGCGCCACGTCCGGACGCCCGGACGGCTTCAACCCGGCCGCGACTCCGGCGGCCCGGAAGCCCTTGGGGGCGGTCACGCTCACCTCGGCCACTCCTGTCTGCTGTCCACGTCTGTGCTGTCCACGTCTGTGCTGTCCACGTCGCTCGATCGACGGCGGCCGGTCGCCCTTACTGCGTATCCCGAGGCTTTGGTGTCCGTTTCGTCCCTCTGGATAAGCAGGGAAGGACCGGTCACGGGGCGATGCCCTGCGCGGTCAGGCCCGCGGTCTCGGGCAGGCCGAGCATGAGGTTGGCGCACTGCAGGGCCTGGCCGGCCGCGCCCTTGCCGAGGTTGTCGATGGCGGACACGACGATCGCCCGCCCGGACTCGGCGTCGTAGGTGCCCTGCACGTGCACGGCGTTGCCGCCGAGGGTCGCCGCGGCCCGCGGCCAGCGCCCGGGCGGCAGCACCCGGACGAACGGCTCGCCCGCGTACGCCGAGCGCAGCGCCTCGTACACGGCGTCCGCGTCGGTGCCGGCGGTGGCCCGCCCCGAGCAGGTCGCGAGGATGCCGCGGGGCAGCGGGGCGAGCACGGGGGTGAACGACAGGCTCACCGCGGTGCCGGCCACGCCGGACAGGGCCTGCACGATCTCCGGACGGTGCTGGTGGGTGCCGACCTTGTAGGCGGTGAGGTCGCCCATCACCTCGCTGCCGAGCAGGTTCACCTTGGCCGAGCGGCCCGCGCCGGAGGTGCCGCTGGCGGCGACGACGCTGAGGTCCTGCGGTTCGACGAGGCCGGCGGCCAGCAGCGGCGCGAGGGCGAGCGAGGAGGCGGTCGGGTAGCAGCCCGGCGCCGCGACGCGGCGGCTCGCGGCGATCCGCGCCCGCGCCCCGGGCAGCTCGGGCATGCCGTAGGTCCAGGTGCCGGCGTGCTCGCCGCCGTAGGCGCGCCGCCACGCCTCCGGGTCGGCCAGGCGGTGGTCGGCGCCGAGATCGACGACGCGGACGGTGCTCGGCAGGGTGGCCGCCACCGCCGCCGACTGCCCGTGCGGCAGGGCGAGGAAGACGACGTCCGCCTCGGCCGCGGCGAGCGTCTCGGCGTCGGTGAAGACGCGGCCGGACAGGTCGGGCAGGTTCGGGTGCACGTCCGTCACGGGCAGGCCGGCCGACGTGTTCGCCGCCAGCGCGCCGATCTCGATCTCCGGGTGGGCGAGCAGCAGGCGGAGAAGCTCCCCGCCGCCGTACCCGCTCGCCCCTGCCACTGCTGCGGTCACTCCCATGCGCAAAGTTATACACACGAGCTTATGAACATGCAACGGAATTCGGTGACTGCAGCCGTCGTGGTGAACGATGCGCCTGCGTCGACGTCGGCGTACCCGAACGCCTCGCTCCTCGATCCACCCGCACGGCACGGCGACCGCCTGACCTGGCAGTTGACCGTGCGTTGACGCCGAAGGTACCGCGCCCGCAGATCCTGAGCCGCACAGATCACGCACTGTCCATCGAACGATGCACTGTGGTGAGGAGTGGCAGATGGCAATCGCGATCGGCTATGTCACGCTGGTGATCGTCCTGGCGATCGGCGCGTCGGCCGCGCGGCGGGCGGCCCTGCGTGGCGCGCCCATACCCGACCGGGTCGACGCCGAAAGAGGCAGCGCAGGAGGAGGCAGCGCAGGAGGAGGTGGCGTAGGAGGAGGTGGCGCCGGGAAGGGCCGGTCCGGGCCGCGCAGGTCGGTCCTCGACCGGTTCGGGCTCGACGCCGACGGGCTGGGACCACGGCCGGCGCAGGCCGAGGAGCTGGCCCTGCTCGACGGCGGGCCGGCACTGGCGGCGCTGGTCGGGGTGGTGGCGCTGTACGAGTCCGGGGCCGTGGTGCCGGGCGCCATGCCGGGCACCGTGATCTCCCATCGCCCCGCCCCCTCGGACGATCACGACCTGCGCTGCGCGATCCACCAGGAGATCGACGCGCACGGCGGGCCGCGGGTCGCCGAGCTCGGGCAGTGGCTCTCCGGCAACCAGGCGCTCGTCGCGACCCGCGCCCGGCTGCGCGAGGAGGGCCTCCTGCCCACCGCCCGGCAGGAGCGGCTGCTGCGATGGTGCCGGTCCGGGGCGCTGGCCCTGTTTGCCGGCGGAATCATCCTGCTGGCGGGGGGCGTCGTCGCGCTGGGCGGGAGCGCCATCGTCGTGCTGTCGCTCGGCGTCGTCGGGACCGTCGTCCTCGGCGCCCGCCGGCAGCCGCGGGCCACCGCGGCCGGGTCGACGGTACTGACCGAGGCCCGGCGGCGGCTGCCGGGCCTGGCCGACGGCGGCCTGTCCGGGCAGCGTGCGCTCGCGGTCGCGCTGTTCGGGCCGGTGGCGCTCGGCCGCGCCGACCGGACCCTGGCCTCCGGCCTCGGCCTGCTCGAGCCCGCCATCCGATCGAGAGCCGGGCGCTCCGCCTCGAGCGGCGGCTGCTCCTCGGCCGGGGACTTCGCCAGCGGCGCCGGCTCGGGCGGGTCCGCCGGCGACGGTGGACATGGCGGGCACGGCGGGCATGGGTGCGGCGGCGGGCACGGCGGGGGCTGCGGTGGCGGTGGCGGTGGCTGTGGCGGCGGGGGTTGCGGGGGCGGTGGCTGATGGCCCGGGTCCGACCGTCCCGCCCGCCTTCGCCCCCGCCGTCCTCGCCCCCGCCGTCCTCGCCCCTGCCACCCTCGCCCCTGCCACCTGGGCTGGGGGTGGGCTGGCGCCCGCCGCTCGCCGCCGCGCTCGCCGAACGCGGCGACCTGGCGTTCGTCGAGCTGATCGCGGAGAGCGTCGATCCGGATCGGCCGCTGCCGGTCGCCCTGACCGAGCTGGGTGTGCCGATGGTGCCGCACGGTATCCGGCTGTCGCTGGGCGGCACCGAGCCCCTGGACCCCGCCCGCGTCGACCGGTTCGTCCGCGTCGCGGGGCATCTGGACGCGCCGCTGGTCAGCGAGCACGCCGCGTTCGTCCGGGCCGGCGGGGCCGAGGCCGGTCACCTGCTGCCGGTGCCGCGTACCCGCGCGGCGCTGCGGGTGCTGACCCGTAACATCCGGTCGCTGACCGCGGAGCTGTCCGTCCCGCTCGCGGTGGAGAACCCGGCGGCGCTGCTGCGCTGGCCCGACGACGAGCTGGACTGCGCGGCGTTCCTCACCGAGCTCGCCGAGCGGACAGGCACGATGCTGCTGCTCGACATCGCCAACCTGTACGGCGACGTGGTCAACCATGGCACCGATCCCGACCGGTTCCTGGCCGCCATCCCCTGGGAACGGGTCGCCTACCTGCACGTCGCCGGAGGCGTCACCACGCACGGCCTCTACCACGATTCGCACGCCCACCCGGTGCGCCCCGAGGTCCTCGACCTGCTGCGCGCCGCCGCCGGCCACTGGCCGGGCCCGCTGCCCTGCCTGCTGGAACGGGACGCCCACCTGCCGCCGGTGGACGAGTTCCACGCCGAGCTCGACGCGGTCACGCGCGCCGCGGGCCTGACCCGTCCGCAGCCGGGCGACCGCAGACGATCCCCCACCCCCGCGACGATGGTCGGGACGCGCTCCGGGACGGGGGTCGACGCGGGCCGGGGGCCGGCCGACGCACCGGCCGACACGCAGGCCGACACGCAGGCCGACGGGGAGCTGCTCGCCGGGCAGATCGCGCTGGTCCGGGCGCTCACTGCGGGAGAGGACCCACCGCCCGGTTTCGCCACGGACCGGATCGAAGCGACCCGCGCGACACTGATCGACAAGCGACGGTCGGCGGTCGCCGAACACTGGCCGGCGCTGGCGGAGACACCCGGCTTCCGCGACGGGTTCGCGGCCGTTGCCGCGCGGCTCCCACCGACGACGACCTGGGCGGACGCCCACGCGTACGCCCGGGACCACTACGGCGCGCTCGATGTCGACGCCCGCGCAGAGCTGCTCCTGGCGGCCACGGCCGGCCGGCGGTTCGCCCTGGCGTACAGCCGACCCGGCGGCCTTGCGTCGCAGCGCGGTGGGCTGCTCGTCGCGATCCGGCTGCCCCTGGTGGGGCTGCTGATCCTCGGCCGACGCCGGCGCGGCTAGACCGCGGCGCACCGTCCGTCCGTTCGCGGGCAGGTACCGGAGAAGTACTGGGGGTTGATGACGGTCGCGCTGACGCAGGACCGTCACCAACCTCCAGCAGTAGCCGACCGTGGGTGACCGGGAAGGCGGCTTGCCTAGGCGCGCAGGGCGGCGCCGGTGCGCTGCGCGGCGAGCTCGACGGCCGCGTCGCGCACCGCGTTCGCCTCGGCGGCGGTCAGCGTCCGGTCCCCCGCCCGCAGCCGCAGGCCGAAGGCGAGTGAACGCTGCCCGGCGCCGACCTGGGCGCCCTCGAACACGTCGAAGAGGGTCAGTGATTCCAGCAGGTCGCCGGCGCCCTCGCGCAGCGCCTCGGTCACCTCGGCGACCGGCACCCGGGTCGGGACGACGAGCGCCACGTCGCGGTCGGCCGGCGGGTAGGTGGAGATCACCGGTGCGACGACCGGCGGCGCCGCCGTCGCGGCCTCGACGAGGACGTCGAGGCTGAGCTCCATCGCGACGGTCCGCGGCGGCAGGCCGACGTCGCCGAGCACCCGCGGGTGCAGTTCCCCGGCGAAGCCGACGAGCCGGCCGCCGACGGTCAGCTCCGCGCAGCGGCCGGGGTGCCACGGCATGGCGTCACCGGCCGTGACGGTCAGCGTGAGCCCTACCGCCTCGGCGACGACGTGCGCAACGTCGACGGCGTCCGCCCAGTCCGCCTCCCGGCCCGGCGTCGACCAGCCGGCCGGCTCGCGGCGACCGGTGAGCAGCGCCGCGACATGCCGGGCCTGCTTGGGCAGGACCGAGTCCAGCGCGGCGATCTCCTCGGCGGACGGCCGGCGGTCCACCGGCGGCGTCGGCACCCGCCCCGGCGCGCCGGGCTGCTCCCGGAAGACCCGGCCGCTTTCGAACAGGGCCAGGTCCTGCTGGCCCCGGCCGATGTTGCGCACCGCCGCGGCGATCAGCCCGGACAGCAGGGTCGTGCGCAGGTAGGCGGCATCCTCGGCGATCGGATTGGCGACCCGGACCGCCAGGCGCCGCTTGTCGTCCGCGACCAGGCTGAGCGCGTCGGCGGCGTCCGCGGGCACGAACGGCAGGGTCAGCACCTCGGCCAGGCCGGCGTACGCCAGCGCCCGGCCCACCGCACGGTGCATCCGCTGCGCCGGGCTCAGGCCGCGGCCGGCGGGCAGCAGCGGCAGGGTCACCGGGATCGTGTCGTACCCCTCCAGCCGCATGATCTCCTCGACGAGATCCGCGGGCCGGGTGAGATCCGGCCGCCACGGCGGGGGCGTGACCAGCAGGGCACCCCCGCCGTCGCCGGCGGCATCCCCCTCGGCGGCATTCCCCTCGGCGGCGTCCCCCTCGGCGGCGTCCCCCTCGGCGACGGCGGTGAGCGTGCAGCCGACGTCGGCGAGGCGGCGGCGGACGACCTCGGCGGAGTAGGGCCGACCGGCCAGCCGCTCGGGCTCGCGCAGGGGCAGGATCACCGGCACCGCGGCCGGCCGATGGTCGAGGTCGGTCACCCCCGGCGCGGGACGGGCGCCGGCGAGCTCGACGAGCAGGTCGACGGCCATCGCCGCCGCGGCCGGGGCGAGCGCCGGGTCGACGCCGCGCTCGAAGCGCCGCGACGCCTCCGAGGAAAGCCGGTGGCGACGGGCGGTGCGGGCGACACTGATCGGGTCGAAGTGGGCGGCCTCCAGCACGATGTCGGTCGTCTGCGCGGAGATCTCGGTGCTCGCGCCGCCCATCACCCCGGCCAGCGCGATCGGGCCGGTGTCGTCCGCGATGACCAGGTCCTCCGGGTCGAGGGTGCGCTCGACCCCGTCGAGGGTGCGCAGTGTCTCCCCGGCCGCGGCCCGGCGCACGACGACGGCACCGGTGAGCTTCGCCCGGTCGAAGGCGTGCAACGGCTGGCCGAGCCCGAGCAGGACGGCGTTGGTGACGTCGACGGGCACGGAGATCGGCCGCATCCCGGACAGCGACAGCCGCCGGGACCAGCCCAGCGGGGTGACGGCGGCCGGGTCGACGCCGGTGACCACCCGGGCGACGTACCGGTCGCAGCCGGCGGTGTCCTCGACGACGACGGGATACGCCGCCCCCGCAGCTTCCCCGGATGCAGCTTCCCCGGATGCGGCCTCCCCGGATGCGGCGGACGGCGGGGCGCCGGGGTCGGTGAAGGGCAGCGCGAAGGCGGTCGCCGCCTCCCGGGCGATCCCCCGCACCGACAGCGCGTAGCCCCGGTCGGGGGTGACGGCGATGTCGAGGATCTCGTCGGCGAGGTCGAGCAGCTCGGTGACGTCGGCCCCGATCGGCGCCGACGGCGGGAGCACGAGGATGCCGTCGTGCTCCTCGCCGAGACCCAGCTCCCGGGCCGAGCAGATCATCCCGTCGCTGACATGGCCGTAGGTCTTACGTGCCGTGATGGCGAACCCGCCGGGCAGCACCGCGCCGGGCAGGGCGACGGCCACCCGGTCGCCGACGGCGAAGTTGTGCGCCCCGCAGATGACCCCCCGCACGCCGAGATCGGAGGCGGCGGTCTGCGGGGCCACTCGAACCTGGCACCAGCGGACGGCCTTCTTCTTCGTCTCCACGATCTCGAAGTCGACGATCTCCCCGACGACGACGCCGGAGACATCGCCCCCGACGCCGCGCAGCCCCTCGACCTCGAAACCGGCGCGGATCAGCGCGTCGGCGACCGCCCGGGTGGGCGGCAGCCCCTCGACGTACTCCCGCAGCCAGGACATCACGATCAGCATCTGCTCAGACCTCGATTCCGAACGGGAGGCTGAACCGGACGTCGCCGTCGACGAAGTCGCGGATCTCCCGGACGTCATGCCTGATCATCGCGGCCCGTTCCAGGCCCATCCCGAAGGCGAAGCCGCTGTAGCGGGTCGGGTCGACCCCGGTGGCCCGCAGCACGTTCGGGTCGACCATGCCGCAGCCGCCGATCTCGATCCAGCCCTCGTCCGAGCAGACCCGGCAGGGCTGGCGGGCCGTCTCCCCGCGGCAGGCGAAGCACTGCACGTCCAGTTCGGCGGATGGCTCGGTGAACGGGAAGAACGACGGGCGCAGCCGCGTCGACAGCCCGGAGCCGAACAGCGCCTGGGCGAAGACCTCCAGCGTGCCGCGCAGGTCGGCCATGGTGATGCCCTTGTCGACGGCGAGGCCCTCGAGCTGGCCGAACACCGGCGAGTGGGTGGCGTCGATGGTGTCGTTGCGGTAGGTCCGCCCCGGGCAGACGACGTACACCGGCAGCGGCCGGTCGAGCAGGGCCCGGATCTGCACCGGGGAGGTGTGGGTGCGCAGCACCCGGCCGGAGGCGGTGGGCTCGACGTAGAGCGTGTCGTGCTCGCTGCGGGCCGGATGGTCCGGCGCCATGTTCAGGGCCTCGAAGTTGAACCAGTCGTGTTCGACCTCGGGCCCCTCGGCGACCTCGTAGCCCATGGCGACGAACACGTCGACGAGCCGGTCGGACAGGGAGGACAGCGGGTGGCGGGCGCCGCGGCGGCGGCGCGCCACGGGCAGGGTGACGTCGACGCGTTCCTCGCTCAGCACGCGGGCGTCGCGTTCGGCGGTCAGCACGGCCAGGCGCGCGTCGTAGGCGGCCTGCACCTCGGCGCGGGCGGCGTTGTGCCGGCGGCCGGCGTCGGCGCGCTCCTCGCGCGGCAGCGCACCGAGCTCACGGCGGGCCAGCACCAACGGGGCGGCGGCACCCTGCACATGGGCGGTGCGGGCGGTGGCCAGCGCGTCGAGGTCGGCGGCGGCGCGGATCGACTCCCGGGCCGCGGCGACGGCCGCGGCGAGCTGGTCGGGGTCGAGGGCGTGGACCCGGGACGGGTCGACAGTCTCTCCAGGGGCGGGCACGGTGCTCATCCTCGTATCGTTTCGCTGGGCAGAGGTCGCCCGGCCGGGATGGGCCCCGGCGGGCGATGGTGGCCAGGGGGCAACCGCGGGGGCGGCGCGAACCGCGCCGCTGTCGCCCGCGGACTGCCCGGGGCGCCCGCCGGTCGATCGTGACGCTCGGCCTCAGCCGAACACCGGACCGCCGGCGGGCACGAAAAATCGGAACTCGGCGCCGCCGCCCGCGGCCCGGCCGACCGAGATCGTGCCCCCGTGCGCCTCGATCAGCGCCTTGGCGATGTAAAGCCCGAGGCCGGTGCCGTTGCCGCGGCTGGCACCGCGCCAGAACTTCGTGAACACGCGCGCAGCGTTCGATTCGGACACGCCTTCGCCCTCGTCGGCCACGCTCACCTCCGTGCCGGTGTTGCTGCCTCGCAGCAGCACCGTCACAGTACCCGCGCCGTGGCGCAGCGCGTTGTCGACGAGGTTGTGCAGCACCTGCTCCATCTTGTCCGGGTCGACCCACATCTCGGGCAGCTCGCCCTCCTCACGGACGAGGAACCGACCGGCCTCCGCCGCCCCGGCCGCGACCTTGCCGTCGACCACCGAGCGCACCCGGGTGGGCAGGTCGACGATCTGCTTGCGGACCTGGATGCGGCCCGAGTCGATGCGGGAGACGTCGAGCACCTCGGCGAGCAGGCGGGTGACCCGGTCGGCGTCGGTGTTGACCGTGTTGAGCATGAGCTTCTTCTGCTCGTCGGTGAACCGGTCCCACTTGGCCAGCAGCGTCGCCGTGAAGCCCTTCACGCTGGTCAGCGGCGAGCGCAGCTCGTGGGCGACGGTGGCGACCAGGTCCGCCCGATTGCGCTCCAGCCGCTCCCGGCTCAGCGTGTCGCGCAGCGACAGCGAGACCCGGGCCAGCCGGCCGGCGACCCGGGTGAAGCGGACGGTGACGTGGAAGTCGCGGTCGTGCACGGGACCGGCATAGGTCAGCCGCCGCTCGGGCTGCCCGATGACCCGCGGCAGCTCCCGGCTGAGCGCCGAGCACTCCCACCAGTCGTTTCCGCGCTCGTCCAGCAGCGGGAGCACCTCGGTGAGGTGCCGGCCGACCGCGGTCGGTGCGGGCACGCCGACAAGCCGGACCACGGCCCGGTTGAACACCTCGATCGTGCCGGCGGCGTCGGTGACGACGACCGCGTCGGGTAGCAGGTCGAACACGGCCGCGGGCAGCGGCCCGTCCAGCGCGGCCGAGGCGGCGCCGTCGCCGCCGTCGGCCCCGGCGGAGTTCGCCGGCGTGCCGTGGTCCTGCGCGGGCTCGTCGTCAGCAGTCATGGCCTCGTCAGCAGTCATGGCCTCGCCTGATGCCGGGGCGGCGGTGGTGGGCAGACCCGCCGAGCCACCCGCCGGGGGGACGGTCGACGCGGCGGGAGCCGGCGGCTGCTGCGCGGTCAGCGCCTGTTCGGGTGTCGATGCGACGGTGTTCACCACCGCCGACCACCTCCTCCGGTGCCGTCAGTACCGGACCTACCCGTTCTCTGCGCCCGCGCCGATGCGTATAGGCACAGGGCGGACGCAACCGCAAGATTCAGGGACTCGGCCTGACCGTACACCGGTACCCGCAAGGCCGCGTCCGCGGCGGCCAGACCGGCGGGGTCGAGGCCGTGCGCCTCGTTGCCAAACAACCAGGCAGTGGGGCCGGCGAGCTCGCCGGCATCGACCGCGGTGTCGATGTCGCGCCGCGCGGCGCCCGAGGTTGCGACGATCCGGCACCCCCGTGCGCGCAGCCCCGCCACCACATCGGTGAACGCCGGTTCGACGATCACCGGGAGGTGGAAGTGGCTGCCGGCCGACGACCGCACGCACTTGCCGCCGAACGGGTCGACCCCGCCGCCGGTGAACACCACGGCGTCCGCCCCGGCCGCGTCGGCGCTGCGGATCACGGTGCCGGCGTTGCCCGGGTCGTTCGCGCCCACGCACACCGCCACCAGGCGGGGGGCGGCCAGGTCGGCGAGCCGGTGGTCGGGCAGGGCGGCGACGGCGACGAGCCCCTGGGGGGTGACCGTCTCGGACAGCGCCGCCGCGGCCTCGTCCGTCACGATCCGGACGGGCACCGCAGCGGCGCGCAGCAGATCACCGTGACGGGCCGCCGCCGAGACGCCCACGAACACCTCGAGCAGGCCGCCCGCAGCCACGGCCGCGCCGACGGCCTGGGCCCCCTCGACGAGAAACCTGCCCTGCTCGCGGCGCTCCGCCGGCCGCCGCAGGCGCCGGGCGGCACCGACCCGGGCCGACCGCAGCCCGGCGACCGGCCCATGGTCGGGCGGCGGGAGCACGCGGGCGGCGGGCACGGGTCGGCGTCGCGACGGGCTCAGGCGGCGGTCGGCTCCGGCGCCGCCGCCAGGGCCGCCCGGGCCACCTCGACCAGCGCCGTGAAGGCCGCGGCGTCGTTGACAGCCAGATCGGCGAGGATCTTGCGGTCCACCTCCACGCCGGACAGCTTCAGACCCTGCACGAAGCGGTTGTAGGTCATACCGTTGGCCCGCGCCGCGGCGTTGATCCGAGTGATCCACAGCTGCCGGAAGTCGCCCTTGCGCGCGCGACGGTCCCGGTAGGAGTAGGTCATCGAGTGGAGCATCTGCTCCTTGGCCTTGCGGTAGAGCCGCGAGCGCTGGCCCCGGTAGCCGCTGGCCTGTTCGAGAACCGTACGGCGCTTCTTCTGGGCGTTGACCGCCCGCTTCACGCGTGCCATGAGGGCACCTGTCTCCTTCGTTCGTGTACATCCGGCCGGCCGGACCGGGATCGATCACCGCGCGAGGCGCGCCGGTGTCACCGGGGCCGGAGTCGTCAGCGGGGCGCGCTCAGCGGGCGAGAAGGCGCTTGATCCGGCCTGCGTCCGCCTTCGTCAGCGGCACCACGCCGTCCAGCCGACGGGTACGGCGGCTGGACTTGTGCTCCAGGAGGTGGCGGCGGTTGGCCTTCTGGCGCACCACCTTGCCGGAGCCGGTGATCCGGAACCGCTTGCTCGCGCCGCTGTGGGACTTCTGTTTGGGCATGTCGACATCCTGACGGTTTACGGGGGGTGGTCGAACAATCGACCCAGCGAGGTCCGGACGGTGGGGGCACCCACCGTGCGGACCCACCGGCGTCGGGTCAGACGTGGCCAGCCGATTCCGGCAGCCGCTGCGGCTTCGAGCCCTTGTGCGGGGCCATCACCATCGTCATGTTCCGGCCGTCCTGCTTGGGCTGGGCCTCCACGTAGCCGAGATCGGCCACGTCGGCGGACAGCCGCTGGAGCAGGCGGATGCCGAGCTCCGGCCGGGACTGCTCCCGACCACGGAACATGATGGTGATCTTTACCTTGTCACCGGCCCGCAGGAACCGCACGACGTGACCCTTCTTGGTCTCGTAGTCGTGCGGATCGATCTTCGGCCGCAGTTTCATTTCCTTGATGACGGTCTGGACCTGGTTCTTCCGAGCTTCCCGACGCTTCTGGTCGGACTCGTACTTGAACTTTCCAAAGTCCATCAGCTTGCAGACCGGAGGACGAGCGGTCGGCGCAACCTCTACGAGGTCGAGATCGGCCTCCTGCGCCATGCGCATGGCCTCACCGATCGCAACGATGCCGATCTGCTCGCCTTCCGCGCCGACGAGACGTACCTCGGGGACGCGGATCCGGTCATTGATACGGGACTCTGTGCTGATGTGTTCCTCCGTTGCTCGACGCGCGGGCGTGACCTCACCGCAGCGGAGCACCGAGCCTGGCCGCACCAGGCTCCCGGCCGACAACCGCGGGAACGGCTCGGCCGACCGGCGACCCGGCTGCCGTGGCCGCGGCCCGAACTCGGGCCGGTCGGCGCTCTGACACCCCGTGGCGGCGGCGTCATTCGGCAACATCGGGTGGAGGGCGAACCCCCGCTTGGTCCTGCCGGACAGGCTCCGTGCCCTCGCCAGGACCGTCGCGAACGACGGCACCATCGGATGGGTGGAACCAACCGGCAATCGGTCTGAGGCCAAGAGTAGCACCAGACCGCCGGACAGGACGATCACGACGGCGTCCGGCCGCCCCGAACGGGCCTGGCGGCCACGTTCCCTGGGCCGGCCGGCAGGGATGATCTAGTGCGCGTGTCGAGTTATGATCCGTTCACGGGTTTCGTCCTCGTGGGGGGCGTGATCCGGTAGGCCGTCGTGCATCACGCGGATGACGGGCGAGGAGTAAGGATTCATCCGGCCCTGTCCACCGCTCGGCAGGTAAGGCCCGTAGCCGGAACCGGAACCGCGCCACCGCCCGGGCCCCAACCCCAGCCCCGACCCCGACCCCGACCCCGACGATCATGGTGTTCCGCGGAACCGCGCCACGCATCCCGACGGATCCCCGGCCCGCGTCGATCCCACCCAGACCGTCACCGCACCACAGTCCTCGCGCCTCCGCCGCCATCGCGGTCCACGTCCCGAGACACCCTGGCCTGGAGACAGCACGCAGTTCATCTCATCCCCATGCCCGCGAAGACACGGGCTCCCAAACCCCGCCCCCAACACCTGCACGGTCGCCGCGAACCCGGCCTACACCTCCCGCGGCAACCACGCCCACCAGCGCCAGGAACGGAACACCACCGAACAGGCCGGCCCGAGGGCGGCGACCCGGCCGTGGCCTGGACTCGGCCGGCCGGCGGGGTGACTCAGCGGTGGAGCCGCAAACCCCAGCGCCGCTCGGAGCGCAGGCCACGGCCCAGGAGCCGACGCACCGCCCGTGCCTGGCCCGCCCCGACCACCAGCACCGCCACCGCACCCGCGGGCTCGGGCCCGCCGCGCCGGCCAGCCGCACCCGCCGGGGCCGCCGGGGCCGCCGGGGCCGTCGGGGCCGTCGGGGCCGTCGGGGCCGTCGGGGCCGTCGGGGCCGATCCGCCGGCTTCGGGGACCGCACACAGAAGCTGGGACAGTCGGCGGGCGATCGACTCCCCCGCCGCCGGCGAGGCCCCCGCCGGCCCGTGGACCGCGACGGCGAGCACGGGTCGCGGGGCCTGCGCGCCGGGCTCCACCAGTTCGGCCGGCCACACCTCGACCCGTTCCGAGATCGCCCGCAGGGCCACCCGCACCCGGGGACGGGCCAGCGGTCCGTCGGGGGTGGCAGGCCGGCGCAGCGCCGTCAGGGCGAAGTCGGCAGACGGATCATCAGCCCGCCCCACCCCTACCGGGGCATCCGCACCACCAGCGACATCGGCACCACCGGCACGATCGGCACCACCGGCACGATCGGCACCACCGGCACGATCGGCATCGCCGGCGGCATTCGGACCGACCGGGACGCCGGCTCCGGCGGGACCGACCTCCAGGCTGGTCGAGTACGGGCCGGCGACGTCGATCACGACCGAGTCGAGGCCGAGCCGGACCGCCTCCGCCCAGGCATCCGGGGCGGTCACCGGGACGGGGCGGGCGGCCCCCCGCCAGGCGGCGAGGGTCGCCACGCTGGAGAAGATCGGCAGAGCGGTGGCGCCGGACGGGGTGCGCAGGGTGGCCAACGCCATCTCGCTGGTCTTGTCGGCGCCGGTGGTGGCGTCGGCCGAGGTGAGCATGGCCTCGATCGCGACGAAGACCCGGGCGTGGCGCAGGGCGTCGGTCAGGGCGGCGGGGTCGACGCGACCGGTCGGGCCGCCGGCGGCGAGCACCCGGACGAGGGTCTCGTCGGCCGCCCCGTCGTCTCCCTGCCCGGCCGGAGTCAGCAGATGGCGTGCCATTCCCCGCAGCCTAAACGCCGCCCCGCCGACCGTCCCCGCAGCCGCCGGTGCCGAACCGGCATGAGGCCACCTCGCACCGCCGGCTGTGTGTCACGCCCCCGGAGGCCAGGCCGGGACGCGGGCGTCCGCGTCCGCGGCGGCGAGAGCGGGGCGGGCGAGGGCCGCCGCCGGCTGGGTACCGGGCAGCGGGGCGGTGGCGACCGCGCCGGCGAGGCGCTGGAACGCGAAGCGGGTCCGCCGACGCAGGCGGAACCAGTTGATCGGGCGACTGTCGGCGAGCGCCGCGTCGAACGGCACCGGCACCGTCATGTACGCCCGGTCCTCGAGGTGGTCCAGGCGCATCCGGGCGCCGCGGCTGAGCCGGGACGGGTAGGTCTCCACCACGGCGACGATGACGGTGGCAGCGAGGTCGCCGCGGCCGGCCGCGGTGAGCGCGGTCAGCGCGTCGTCCGCACCCGCGATCTCCGCCTCGCCAGCGCGGACGGTCAGCACGAGCAGGTCCGCGCGGGCGAGCAGGGTGGCAGGGACCGGCTGGTTCCAGCCCGGCGGCGCGTCCGCAACGACGACCGGGTACCAGTGGCCGAGCAGGTCGAGCGCCCAGGCCAGTTCCTCTGGCAGCAGGCCGGGGCCGGCGAGGTCACGCATCCCGGCCAGTACCTCCAGCCCACCTGACCCGTCGGAGGCCAGGAAGCGGCGGACGTCCTCGAGCGAGGAGACCGGCGGGCGGGCGCCGGCCAGCTCCCGCAGACCGACCCCCGGGGGCATGAGGCCGACCCGGTGCGCGAGCAGCCCGCACTGGTCCGGGGAGGCGTCGACGGCCACGACCCGGTGGCCGTGGTGCGCGGCCATCGCCAGACCGAGCCCGGCGGCGACGGTCGTCCGCCCGCCGCCGCCGCCGAACCCGCCTACCAGCACACGCCGGCCTCCGGCCCGCGGGCGCTGGTAGGCCAGCCCGTCGGCGCCCACCGGCGCCGGGCTCGCCGCCGGTGCGGAAGCGGGATGCGCCACAGTTCCGGCGGGCCGGGGCGCGAGCGCCGCCCCAGCCGTCCGGACCGGTGCCACGGGAACCCGTCGGACCGGCATGTTCGGCGGGGGCGGGGGAAGTGCGGACGCCACGGAGATCGGCTCCGCCCACGAGCCGAGGGCGGCGGACGGATCGGCGGCCGCCCAGGAGCCACCGGTGGCCGGGTCCGCGTCCCGGCCGGGTGCGCCGGCCGGGTCTGCGCCAGGGCCGCCGGTGCCAGCCTGCGCATGGCCGCTGGCAGAGGTCTGCCCCCCGAGCCACTGCGCGCCGCCGGTCCCGGCCGCAGTGCCGGCCCCGGCCACGTCGCCGGCCCGGGTGCCATCGCCGGCCCGCGTGCCAGCGCCGGCCCGGGGGACCAGGCCGATCCAGGTCGGGTCTCCAGCCTGGACGATCTCTTCGGGGGTGAGCCCCACGCCTGGGCGGGTGACGTCGAACCGGCTCGTCTCGCCCGGGTGCGATGGGGCGGGCTCGCCTGCCGCCGGCCGGGGAGCATCGGCCCCGGCCGGTGCCGGCGGCCTCTCCTCCGGCATCGGCCATTGCGCGCCGGGACTCGCCGGGAACGGCAACGGCGGGAGCTCTGGCCCGGCTGGGGCAGCAGCCGGGTGGTGGGTGGCCCGATGGGCGGCGGCCGGGCCGTACTCGGATCCGAAGGGCCCGAGCGGCTGGTCAGGCGGCTGATACGGATAGGCAGCGGCCGGCGGGCGGTCGTGCGGTGACGGCGCGACGTCCGGATACGGCAGGGGCAGCGCCGCACTGGGCGGCTCGGTCGGCACGGGTCCGACCGAGGCCGGATCAACCAGCGTGGAGCGGGGCTCGCCGGGCCACGGAAGACCGGGCGGTTCGGCGGCGGGGCCGTCAGCGTCGCCTGCGGGGTGCTGCCCTGGAAAGGCGGGCCCGGCGCCAGGCGGGGTGAGCGAGCCGGCCGCGGGCACGAGGACCGTCATGCTGCCCCAACTCTCGCCGGGCGGCGGAACGGTGGGAGGCGGCGGCATGGTGGGGGACGGCGGGGTGACGTTCGGCGGCAGGACCGTGGCGCTGGGCGGCGGGGGCACCGGGAGGAACGGGGCGCCGCCGCGGGCGGCCGCCGCGGCGGGCGGCAGGGCGTCCTGCGTGGCCGGCGGGAGGAGCACGCCGCCGGGGGCGGCCGGCGCCCCGGAGCCGCCGGTCCCCACCGTCGGTGGCAATACCGGTGGCCACGGCGCGGCCCTGCCGGTGTACGCGCCGACCTGCGGCTCCACGGGCGGTTCGGGCGGTGCTTCGGGCGGTGCTTCGGGCGGTGCGGGGTGGGCCGCGAC
>NZ_CM001489.1:7329877-7336404 GCF_000262465.1 Frankia sp. QA3 | reverse complement strand
CGGGCGCGTGCCCGCCGGGAAGCCCGGTGCCGGGCTCGGCCCGCGGCACGCCGGGGCGTGTCCGGGTGGGACGCCTGGTGACCAGGGCGTTGCGCGGCGACGGCGGCTCGGTCAGGCGCAGACCCAGCAGGGAGATCGGGCGGGCATCCCCGCCGCCCGCGCCGGGGCCGTCCGGACCCGCGGACCGAGCCGAGACGTCTAGACCCTCCTGGTCGGCCCCGGACGGATCGACCGGCGCCGCGATGCCATCATCGTCCCGGCTCCCACCATGACCCGCCATCCGTGCCACCCCGCCCCCATCTCCGGTCCGACTCCGCTGGACGACACCGGAGCGCGAGGCAACCGCTACGGCGTGGCATCACGGTCTCGCGTCACCCGGTGCCCCGACAAGAGCTCCAGGATGATCCACATAGCCGGAAACGGACCCCCGAGCAGCGAACACACCACCGACACACTCGATCCACTCCGAACCGCCATGCGATGGCAACACCATACCGAGGTCATGTCACCAGGACGGATCGGGCTCGCACCGTCCGTGTGACATGAGAATGCGGACGGCCACCGCCCCCCGCGGGGACGGTGGCCGTGTGGCACCCGGCAACGCCGGGCGGGGGCAGCCGGTGCGCTCAGCTGGCGAGTGCCAGCTCGCGCAGCACCGCCGCGGTGTCGAGGGCGGCCAGCGTCGCCTCCCGGCCCTTGTCCTCGCTGGAGTCGGGCAGCCCGGCCCGGTCGCGGGCCTGGTCGACCGTGTCGCAGGTGAGCAGGCCGAAGCCGACGGGGACCCGCGCGTCGAGGGTGACCCGGGCCAGCCCAGTGGTGACGAACTGGCAGACGTAGTCGAAGTGCGGCGTGCCGCCGCGGATGACCACGCCGAGCGCGACGACCGCGTCGTGCCGCTGGGCCAGCGCCGCGGCGACGACGGGCAGCTCGACCGCGCCGGAGACCCGCACGACGGTCGGTGCGGTCGCGAGCCCGGTGTCCTTCACCGCGCGCAGCGCCCCGGCCAGCAGCGCATCGGTGATCTCGGCATGCCAGCGGGTGGCGACGATCGCCAGCCGCAGCCCGGCCACCGGCGGGAGCACCTCCTGCGGCGCGCCGAAGCCGCTCACAGGCCCTCTCCGTCGGTGAGATCCACGCCGGCCGGGGAGCTGCCGGCGCCGCCCGGGACGGCGGCGCAGCCGGAGGTGGCGGGCACCCGCGCGGGGCTCGGCGCCCAGCGGCCGCCGGCCGGGGTGTCCTCGCCGACGGCGCGGGGCAGCCCGGGTAGGACGTGGCCCATCCGGTCCCGCTTGGTCGTCAGGTAGCGCAGGTTCTCCGGGGTCTGGGTGACCGGCATGCCGATGAGCTCGACGATGCGCAGCCCATAGCCCTCCAGGCCGGCCCGCTTCGTCGGGTTGTTCGACAGCAGCCGCAGGCCGCGCACCCCGAGATCGACCAGGATCTGCGCGCCGGTGCCGTAGTCGCGGGCGTCCGCCGGCAGGCCGAGCGCGAGGTTGGCGTCGACGGTGTCGTGGCCGGCGTCCTGGAGCTGGTAGGCGCGCAGCTTGTGCATCAGGCCGATGCCGCGCCCCTCGTGACCCCGCACGTAGAGGACCACCCCGCGGCCCTCGGCCGCGATCATCCGCAGGGCGGCGTCGAGCTGGGTGCCGCAGTCGCAGCGGCGCGAGCCGAACACGTCGCCGGTGAGGCACTCGCTGTGCACCCGGACGAGGACGTCCTCGCCGTCGCCGAGCTCGCCGCGGATCAGCGCGATGTGCTCCACCCCGTCGAGGATGTTGCGGAAGCCGACGGCGCGGAAGGTGCCGTACCGGGTCGGGATCGTCGCCTCGGCGACCCGCACCACCTGCTTCTCGGTGCGGCGGCGGTAGGCGATGAGGTCGGCGATGGAGATCAACAGCAGGCCGTGCTCGCGGGCGAACGCGGCGAGCTCGGGCAGGCGCGCCATCGTCCCGTCGTCGTTGACGATCTCGCAGATGGTGCCGGCCGGGCGCAGTCCGGCGAGCCGGGCCAGGTCGACGGCCGCCTCGGTGTGGCCCGGGCGGCGCAGCACGCCGCCGTCCTTGGCCCGCAGCGGGAAGATGTGGCCGGGCCGGCTCAGGTCGCCGGGGACCGTGTCGGGGTCGGCGAGCAGCCGGATCGTGTGGGCCCGGTCGGCGGCGGAGATGCCGGTGGAGACGCCCTCGCGGGCGTCGACGGTGATGGTGAACGCCGTGCCCATCCGCTCGGTGTTGTGCGGGACCATCTGGTCGAGTTCGAGCCGGTCGGTGTCGGCGGCGTCCATCGGCACGCAGATCACCCCGGAGGTGTAGCGCGTCATGAACGCGACCAGCTCGGGGGTGGCCGCCTGGGCGGCGAAGATCAGATCGCCCTCGTTCTCCCGGTCGGCGTCGTCGACCACGACGAGCGGCTGGCCGGCGGCGATCGCGGCGATGGCGTCCTCGATGGAGGCGAAGCTCACGTCGGCGTCGCCGTTCGCCGTGCCGGTGCTGGTAGCGGGCGCCCCGGTGACGGCTGCGGACAGGACGGGGACGGGCGGGGAGGGGATGGCCGTCGAGGAGGTGCCGGCCGCGGAGGTGGTCATCGGGACAGTCCGTTCGGGTCGATGGTGCCGGCATGCAGCTTCTCGACGTACTTGGCCAGCACGTCGACCTCGATGTTGACTCTGGAACCCGGTGCGCGGCGGCCGAGCGTGGTCAGGCCGAGGGTGGTGGGGATCAGGCTGACCGTGAAGGTGGCCGGGGAGTCGCCTCCGGCCGAGGTGACCTCGACGACGGTCAGGCTGACTCCGTCGACCGTCACCGAGCCCTTCTCCACGAGGTAGCGGTCGAGGCCCGCGGGCAGGGCGATGCGGACGAGCTCCCAGTGCTCGTCGGCCTGCCGGTCGACGACGACGCCGACGCCGTCGACGTGCCCCTGGACCAGATGGCCGCCGAGGCGGTCGGCCAGCCGGACGGGCCGCTCGAGGTTCACCGGATCGCCGACGGCGAGCTCGCCGAGGGAGGACCGTACGAGGGTTTCGCGCATCACGTCAGCGGTGAACGCCGTGGACACCGCGATTGTGCCGGCGGGGCCCACGCGGCTCGCGCCCTCGTCCGGACCGGTGCCGTCCGGACCGGTGCCGTCCCGTTGGAAGGAGGTCACCGTAAGACACACGCCGTTGACGGCGATGGAGGCGCCGTGGGCCGCGTCCGCCAGTACGGTCTGACAGGCAATGGTGAGCGCCGCCGACTCCGGCCGCGCATCCACCTTCGCCACCACGCCGAGCTCTTCAACGATGCCGGTGAACATCCGACTCGCGCCCTTCGGTCCCGGGCACCGCTCCCCGGTTTCGGGGGGTTCCCACGCGGGACCTGCCGGCGTGCGCACGCCGACGCGCACCCGCGGACGGCTACGACCACCCACGGGCACTCGACCCGCGCGCGTCCTCCCATCCGGACTTTGACCGTCGGTCCCGGAGTTCCACCGGGTCAGCCGTCCCAGTACCTGCGGACGGGTCGCGGACTATCACCGCCGGCTCGGAGTTTCACCGACCCCGGAGCGCGCGTGCTGCTGGTTGTACTGCCCCAAGTGTGACATACGAAGCGGCCACGCGCCGCACCCGGCAGCGTGACCGAGGTCATGCCCACCGGCCAAACGCCAGGTCGGGTGCCCTCCGGCGGCGCTCAGCCGAGCGGGAGGTGGCTGTTGACCGCCCGGACGTCCACCGCGAGCGCCGGGATCTCGACCACCTCGACCCCGGCCGCGGCCAGCCGTTCCGCGCCGTCGCAGTCGACGAACAGCGACGGCTCGCGCCAGGCGAACACCACGCGGCCGATGCCTGCGGCAAGGATGAGCTCGGTACAGGTCCGCGGCCGCGACGCCCGGGCGCTGCACGGTTCCAGCGAGCTGTAGACCGTGGCCGCGGCCGGATCGGTACCAGCGGCCAGGTCGGTGCGGGCGGCGAGGCGGCGCAGCGCGACCTCCTCGGCGTGGTCGTGCGGCTCCTGCGCCCGCGAGTAGCCCTCGGCCAGCAGGGTCCCGTCGGCCGCCACGATCATCGCGCCGACCGAGAACGCCGTGGTCGACGGCGGGCAGCGGCGCCCGAGCTCGACCGCGCGGGCCAGCCAGTACCGGTCCCCGTCAGGACCCGGGGGCGGGCCGTCGGGGATCGGTGAGCCGGGCGTCGTCACGCCGGGTCGGCGACCGGGCGTGCGGCCGGCGGGGTCAGCCGGGGGGCGACCCGCAGCGCCTGGGCGCGCAGCTTCTCGACGGCCTCGCCGGGATCGCCGGCACCGAAGACCGCGGTGCCGGCGACGAAGACGTCGACCCCGGCAACCGCGGCCTGCTCGATGGTGTCCTCGTTGACCCCGCCGTCGATCTGCAGCCACAGGTCCAGGTCGCGGTCGTCGATCAGCCGGCGAGCCGCCTCGATCTTCGGCAGCACCTCGGTCATGAACTTCTGGCCGCCGAAGCCGGGCTCGATCGTCATCAGCAGCAGCAGGTCGAAGCGGTGCAGGTCGTCGAGGTAGTGCTCAACCGGGGTGTTCGGCTTCACGGCGAGGCCGGTGCGGGCGCCGGCGGCCCGGATCGCCGCGGTGGTCCGCGGCAGATCGGACACGGCCTCGGCATGGATGGTCACGTTCGCCGCGCCGCGCTCGGCGTAGTCGGCCGCCCAGCGGTCCGGGTCGTCGATCATGAGGTGGCAGTCGAGCGGAGTCTGCGTCGCCGACCGCAACGCCGTCACCGCGTCCGGGGAGAACGCCAGGTTCGGGACGAAGTGGTAGTCCATGACGTCGACGTGCAGCCAGTCGGCCCGGCCCTCGACCGCGAGGGCCGCGTCGGCCAGCCGGCCGAAGTCCGCGGCGAGCAAGCTGGGGTAGATCTGTGCGGTTGCCACCCCGCGAGACTATTCGACCCAGCCGGCGGACCACCCCAGCCGGCGGACCGACCCAGCCGGCGGACCACCCCAGCCGGCAGACCCGCGGCCGGCGCCCGCCCCACCGCGCGGGCTCAGTTCTGGTTGCGGCGCAGCAGCGCCACGAACATCGCGTCCGTGCCGTGCCGGTGCGGCCAGAGCTGGACGAACGGGCCGGATCCGAGCCCATCGACCTCCGGCAGGGCAAGCCGGGCGTCGAGGACGGAGGTGTCCGCCCGCTGGCCGGCCACCTGGCGAACCACCTCGACGGTCTCCGCCGGGTGCGGGGAGCAGGTCGCGTAGGCGACCACCCCGCCGGGTCGGACCAGATCCAGCGCGGCGACGAGCAGGGCGCTCTGCAACGGCACGAGGGCGGCCAGGTCGCCGGGGATGCGCCGCCAGCGGGCCTCCGGGCGGCGGCGCAGCGCCCCGAGCCCGGTGCAGGGCACGTCGACGAGCACCCGGTCGGCGCTGCCCGGCGGCAACGGGGCCGCCCGCCCGTCCGCGCGCACCACCCAGGCCCGCGGCTCCCCCGCCAGCGACCGGGCCACCAGGCCCGCCCGGGTCGCCCGCGGTTCCAGCGCGAGCAGGCTCGCCCCAGCCCCGGACGCCGCCCCGGATGGGGACGCCGCCCCGGATGGGGGCACGGCGCCGGGACCGGACGCCACCTCGGGACCGGACGCCACCTCGGGACCGGAGGTCGACTCGGGACCCGAGGACAACCCGGGCCCGGCGCCCGAGCGGTCGGTGAGCAGGCCGGCGAGCAGCGCCGCCTTGCCGCCAGGACCCGCGCACAGGTCGACGGTCAGCCCGCGGTCACGGCCGACCGTCGCCGTTCGGGCCAGGGCGAGCGCGACGAGCTGGCTGCCCTCGTCCTGCACCGCCGCGGCCCCGGACGCCACCGCCGGCAGCCGCGCGGGATCACCGCCGTCGAGGCGCACCGCGTACGACGAGTAGGGGCCGGGCGCCGCGGCGAGCCCCTCCCGGTCGGCCTCGGCGAGCAGGCGTTCCCGGTCGGTCCGGCCGGGTCGGGCGACCAGGTGCACCACGGGCCGGGCGTCGTCGGCGGCGAGCGCCGCACGGGTCTCGTCGAGGTCGTCCCCGAGAGCCTCCGCGACGACCTCGACGATCCAGCGCGGATGAGTGGTCACCACCGCAAGGTGGCCGATCGGATCGGTCTCGAAGCGGGGAGCGCCGAGTAGCTGGGCGAGGTCCCCACCCGTCTCCGCGATCCGGGCGCCCCCCCGCCGCAGCACCGCGTTCGCGAACCGGACCGGCCGCTCGCCGCTGGTCGCCCGGACGAGGTCCACGGTGCTGGCCACCGCGGCGCGGGCGGGGACCCGGGTGCGCAGCAGCTGGTAGGCACCGAGCCGCAGCGCGTCGCGCAGCGGCGGGTCGATGTCGTGCACGGGCCGGCTCGTGGCCGTGTCGAGCAGCCCGTCGAGGGTTCCCTGGGCGCGCAGCGCGCCGTAGGCGAGCTCGGTGACGAAGCCGCGGTCGCGGGCCGGTAGCCCGCTGCCGGCGAGCAGCGAGGGCAGTAGCAGGTTGGCGTACGAGCCGCGCTCGTCGACCGCCCGCAGCACCTCCCAGGCCAGCAGGCGGGGGCGGTCGACGGCGGCGGGCGGGCGCGCCC
>NZ_CM001489.1:7315921-7329777 GCF_000262465.1 Frankia sp. QA3 | reverse complement strand
CCGTCATCGGCCCGCGGCCCTCGGGCCGCACCTCGCCGAGCAGCACCGGCGCCGTCCCGGTGCCCACGGCGACGGCGCCGTCGTCGAGCACCGCCAGCCGGCCCGGCGCCAGCGCGTCCGACGCGTTCTCCGCCCTGACGCGCACCGGACCGATCTTGAGCCGCCGGTCCCTGAACACCGTCCAGGCTCCGGGCGCGGGCGTCGCCGCCCGGGTCAGCCGGTCCACCGAGACCGCCGGCAGAGTCCAGTCGATCAGCGCGTCCTGGGCGGTCAGCTTCGGCGCGAACGACACCCCCTCGGCGGGCTGGGGCACGGCCTGCAGGGTCCCGTCGACGATGCCGTCCATGACCGCGGCGAGCAGGTGCGCACCGGACTGCGCAAGCCGGTCGAGCAGGTCACCGGAGGTGTCGGTGGGGCGGACCCGCTCGGTGACGACGCCGAACACCGGGCCGGAGTCCATCGCCGGTTCGATCTGGAACACGCTGGCGCCGGTGAGGTCGTCACCGGCGAGCACCGTGCGCTGCACCGGGGCCGCGCCGCGGTAGGCCGGCAGCAGCGAGAAGTGCAGGTTCACCCAGCCGTGGCGGGGGATCGCCAACGCCTCCCGGGGCAGCAGGGCGCCGTAGGCAACCACTGGACAGCAGTCCGGCGCCAGCTCGGTGAGCGCGGCAAGGAAGTCCGGGTCGCGCGGCCGCTCCGGGCTGAGCACCGGGATGCCGGCCTCGTCGGCGAGCAGGTGCACGGGCGGCGGTTTGATCTTCCGCCCCCGGCCGGCGGGCCGGTCGGGACGGGTGACGACCGCGACCACGTCGTGGCGCGGGCTGTCGATCAACGCCTGCAGGCTGGGCAGGGCGACCGCCGGTGTGCCGGCGAAAACAAGACGCATACGCGAGCACCGATCCGCCGCGGCGCCATGCGGACGCCGCGGCCGTCTACGGGGGGCATGATCCGAGCTGTCCGACCGGGCCCGGGACCGTCCCGCCCGATACCCGGGGCGGGGACACGGGCGGCGTCACGGGCCCGCCGCTGCCCGACCGTACCGCGGGCGGGCGCCGCTGTGGTGGACGGCCGGCCCTGACGGCGGCCGGCCGGCCCCGGTTCCTTCACCGCCGGTCGCCGGGTTGGTCCGGTCGAAGTCCGGCGGGCCTGCTCGATTGCCGGAGGTTGTCGACGGTCTTCGTCGGCAAAACGGTCACCAAGCTCCAGCCGACCGCGGAAAGCCGCCGCGGGGAGGGGTGAGCGGAATCGGTTGTCACCGCGGCGGACCGCCGCCAGCGGTGCCGGGCGCGCTGTCAGCCGATGACGAGCGGGTCGAGCTGGACGCGCAGGCCGGCGGTGCTCCGGCGGGCGCCGAGGACGCCGCGGGCGGCGTGCAGGGCGGCGGCGAGGGCCGCGCCGCGCTCGCGGGGCACCCGGATGAGCAGCCGCTCGTTCTCGTCCACGCCGCCCGAGGCCGCGGCCGCCCGTGCGGGGGGTGCGGGCGGCAGCGGCACGGGGCCCAGCAGGTCGGCGCCCTCGGGCAGGCGGGTGACGGCGAGCAGCTCGGCGACGGCCGCGGCGCTGCCCTCCACGGCGGCCATCCTGGTCGCCGGTGGGAACCCGAGTTCGGCACGCTCGTCGGCCTCCCGGGCGGCGAAGGTCGCGGGATCCCAGCGGATCAGGGCCTGCACGACCGGGAGCCCGGCGTCGGCGGCCACGATGACCCGCCCGCCGCCCGGCGCCGGACGGGCCAGCGCCGCCGCCGCCGCCCAGCGCCGCAGGGTGGTCTCGGCGGCCCGCAGGTCCGGGCGGCCGAGCAGGGCCCAGCCGTCGAGGAGCAGCACCGCGCCGTACCCGCCGGCCGCGACCGGCTCGGCGCCGGGGGTCGAGATGACGAGGGCGGGCTCGGCGGGGACGGAGGCGAGCACGCCGTCGCGGCCCGAGGTCCGCACCGGGACGCCGGGGAAGGCGCGGCCCAGCTCTTCGGCGGTGCGCCGGTCTCCCGTCACCGAGGCCCGCAGCCGCACGCTCGAACACGACGGACACCGCCAGATCGCCGCCCCGGCCGCGCCGCCCGGGGCCCCGGCCTTGGCCTCGGGCGCGGTTGCGGTTCCCAGGGCGCCCGGGGCGGCGGGCACCGGGCGGCCGCACCACTGGCAGGACAGCACGCCGGCGCCGGAGGAGCGGCCAAGCGGACCCTGGCAGTGCCGGCAGCGGGCGGGACGCCGGCAGTCCGCGCACGCCAGCGAGGGTTGGTAGCCGCGCCGAGGCACCTGGACCAGCACCGGGGCACCGGCGGCCAGGGCCTGGCGGGCCGTGCGGACCGCGAGGGAGGGCAGCCGCGCGGCGCGGGCGGCGGGATCACGGGCGTACTCGTTGTCCGAACCGGTCGCCTCGACCCGGGGGGCAAGCGCCCGGACCTCGGGCAGGGGCAGCACCAGCGGATGGGCCCAGCCGGTGCGGACAAGCGCCTCGGCCTCCGTCGTCGGGCAGAACCCGCCGATCAGCAGGGCGCAGCCGTCCTGCCGGGTGCGCAGCACGGCGACGTCGCGGGTGTGCGGGTAGGGGGCCAGCGGCTCGGCGTGCAGCTCGTCCCCGTCGTCCCACACGACCAGCAGGCCGAGGTCGGTCACGGGGGCGAAGACCGCGGACCGGGTGCCCACGACGACCCGGGCCTGCCCACGGCTGGCCGCGAGGAATGCGCGGTACCGGCGGGACGGGCCGAGGTCGGCGCGCAGGGCGACGGTGCTCTCGCGCCCGACCACCTCGACCAGCGCGGCCTCGACCCGGTCGACGTCGCGGTGGTCGGGGACGACGACGACCGCCCCACGGCCCGACCGCACCGTGGCACCGGCCGCGGCGGCGATCATCGCCGGCCACGCGGGGCCGGGCGGCGCCCACCACACGGCGCGCGGCGACCGACCGGCGGCCAGCGCCGCGAGCATCGACGGCCCGGCGCCATAGCGCGCCCACTCCCCCGCCTGCCCGCCGACGGCCGCGCCGACGGCCGGCGACACGGCCCCCTCGGCCGCCTGGCCCGGGGTTGCGGCCGATGACGGGGCGGTTTCGGGCGCTACGGTGGCGGTCCCCGGCTGGGAGGAGGCGGTTTCGGTGCGGCCGTGGCGGGGTGGGACGGCGAGGCGAAGGACGTCGGCCAGCGTGCCGGCGTAGCGGTCCGCCACGGCGCGGGCGAGCCGGGCGATCGACTCGGACAGCACGGGCTCCGGGGAGACCGACCGCTCCAGCGGGGCCAGCCGGCCGGGGTGCTCCGAGACGGCCCGCCGCTCGAGGACGAAACCGTCGACCTGCCGGCCGGCGAAACGGACCCGGACCCGGGAGCCGGGCACGGCCGCCGCGGCGAGATCGGCCGGGACGAGGTAGTCGAAGGGGCGGTCGAGATGGGTCAGCGGGGTGTCGACCGCGACCCGGGCCACGGGCAGCTCCGCGGCCGGCGGGGCCGGCGCGCCGGGACCGCGGGACCGCCCCGGGCCGACGCCGGGGATCGTGTCGGGCTGCTCGGGCATGACGGCATTAGTACCAGGTCCGCCCGACAGGATCGGCCGGCCGCGGCGCGGGCCGATCCTCGCCGGCGGCAGGCGGTGCATCCCCCGGGAAGACGCGAAGCCGGGTCGGTCCGGCGATGCGGACCGACCCGGCTTCCACGTCGGTGATGGCGTCCGGCCGGGGCGTCAGCCCTTGACGGCGCGCTGGAGCGCCTCGGCGCGCGAGGTGGACTCCCAGGTGAAGTCGAGCTCGGGGCGGCCGAAGTGCCCGTAGGCGGCGGTCTGGGCGTAGACCGGGCGCAGCAGGTCCAGGTCGCGGATGATGGCGGCCGGGCGCAGGTCGAAGACCTGGGTCACGGCGTCCTGGATCTGCTCCTCGGGGACCGTGCCGGTGCCGAAGGTCTCGACGAACAGGCCGACCGGGTGCGCCTTGCCGATGGCGTAGGCGACCTGCACCTCGCAGGCGCTGGCGAGGCCGGCGGCGACGACGTTCTTGGCGACCCAGCGCAGCGCGTAGGCGGCCGAGCGGTCGACCTTGGACGGGTCCTTGCCGGAGAAGGCGCCGCCGCCGTGGCGGGCGTAGCCGCCGTAGGTGTCGACGATGATCTTGCGACCGGTCAGGCCGGCGTCGCCCATCGGGCCGCCGATCTCGAAACGGCCGGTCGGGTTGACCAGCAGGCGGCGACCCTCGGTGGAGATCTCGAGCAGCGCCAGCTCCGGCTCGACGACGTACTCGGCGATGTCGGGCGCGAGCAGCGTGTCGAGGTCGATGTCGGCGGCGTGCTGGGTGGAGACGACGACCGTGTCGAGACGCACGGGCTTGCCGTCGGCGTACTCGATGGTGACCTGGGTCTTGCCGTCTGGACGCAGGTAGCCGACCTGGCCGTCCTTGCGGACCGCGGACAGCCGCCGGGCGAGGCGGTGCGCCAGCGCGATCGGCAGCGGCATGAGCTCGGGGGTCTGGTCGCAGGCGAAGCCGAACATCAGGCCCTGGTCCCCGGCGCCCTGACGGTCGAGCTCGTCCTCGCTGGAACCCTCGACGCGGGTCTCGTGGGCGGTGTCGACGCCCTGGGCGATGTCCGCGGACTGCGCGCCGATGGAGACGCTGACCCCGCAGGAGGCGCCGTCGAAGCCCTTCTTCGACGAGTCGTAGCCGATCTCCAGGATGCGCTCGCGGACGACCGAGGCGATGTCGACGTAGGTCTTGGTGGTGACCTCACCCGCGACGTGCACCTGGCCCGTCGTGATGAGCGTCTCCACCGCGACCCGACTCTTCGGGTCATCCTTGATCATGGCATCAAGGATCGAGTCGCTGATCTGGTCAGCGATCTTGTCCGGATGCCCCTCGGTGACGGACTCGGACGTGAACAGGCGCGTCGCCACTGGTCTAACCCCCTGGGAGATCCGGTTGATTCCGACGAAAGCTTACCGAGGAGTCCGCACGGGCACCTGCACTGCCTCGCCGGGCGTTCCGGCACCGTGACCGGTCGGGAACTCCACCACGAGATCGAGGATCCGGTGCGCGACCAGGTCCTTGCTCGCCCGTTCGATGGTCGTCTGGCGACCGTCGGCGGCCAGGACCACGGCGGCGTTGTCCGCCACCTCGAACCCGAGCCCGGCACCGACCTGGTTGACGACGAGGAGATCGACCGGCTTGCGGGCGAGTTTCGCCCGCGCGTGGTCGAGAACCCCCCCGTCGGGACCGCCCGTCTCCGCGGCGAAACCAACCAGGAGCTGGCCGGGACGGCGGTTCGCCAGCAACTCGGACAACACGTCAGGGTTTCGCACCAAGGCAATGGAGTCGGGCGCCGCGGATTCTTTCTTAATCTTGTAAGCCTGGGGGGCCTGTGGCCGGAAATCGGCGACCGCGGCGGCCATCACGACGACATCCGCGGACGGCGCCACCTCGTGCACCCGCTCCCGCAGCTCGGCCGCGGAGGTGACCGCAACCGTGCGTGCCCCGGCCACCTCGGGCAGGGCGACGTTGGCCGCGACCACCGTCACCGAGGCGCCGCGGGCGAGCGCCGCCCGGGCCACCGCGTAGCCCTGGCGCCCGCTGGAGGCGTTGCCGAGGAAACGGACCGGGTCGAGGTACTCCCGGGTGCCCCCGGCGGTGACCAACACGTGGCGGCCGGCGAGGTCGGGGCGGACGCCGTTCGCCCCGCGGGCGAGCACGGCCATGCCGAGCGCGGCGATCTCCGCCGGCTCGGGCAGCCGGCCAGCCCCGGAATCGGCGCCGGTCAGCCGGCCGACGGCCGGGTCGAGCACCACCGCGCCCCGGGCGCGCAGGGTGGCCACGTTCGCCCGGGTGGCCGGATGCTGCCACATCTCGGTATGCATCGCCGGCGCGAAGACCACCGGGCACGTGGCCGTGAGCAGGGTCCCGGTGAGCAGGTCGTCCGCCCGCCCGGCAGCCGCGCGGGCCATCAGGTCCGCGGTCGCCGGAACGACGAGGACGAGGTCGGCCTCCCGCCCGATGCGGACGTGGGCGACCTCGTCGGCGTCGCTCCACACGTCGGTCGTGACCGGGTTGCCGGACAGCGCCGCCCAGGTCGTCTTCCCGACGAACTGCAGCGCGGACGGCGTGGGCACGACCCGCACCTCGTGCCCGGACTCGGTGAACCGGCGCAGCACCTCGACCGCCTTGTAGGCGGCGATACCCCCGGCCACGCCGAGCACGACCCGGGGCCGCCGGGCCGGGGCGCTCGCGGCGCCGGTGGGCTCGTCGGTCACGGCAGGGTCAGGCGACCGGCGGGAGGCTGTCGGAAACGGTCTCGTGGGTGAGCAGGCCGGCGTTGATCTCGCGCAGCGCGATCGACAGCGGCTTCTCCTGGGCGTTGGTCGTCTCGACCAGCGGGCCGACGTACTCCAGCAGGCCCTCGCCGAGCTGCGAGTAGTAGGCGTTGATCTGGCGAGCCCGCTTGGCCGCGTAGATGACCAGGCTGTACTTCGAGTCGGTGGCCTCGAGCAGCTCGTCGATCGGCGGGTTGGTGATGCCTTCGGGGTGGGCTACGGTTCCGGCCACGATGTCCTTCCGGGGTGGGTGTCCGGGGCGGCAGCCGCCGTCCGGACTGTGCGCCCGCGCTCAGGCGTCGGGACGCCTGCGCCCGGGTTCAGGCACGTGAGATGCGGCTTCGCGGCGCGGTACGAGCAGACCCGCACCTAAGAGCCGATCATCAATGCTACCAACCGCGCGGCCGCGGCCCGCACATCGTCGTTGACGACCACGTGGTCGAACTCCGTCTCGGCCGCAAGCTCGATGCGGGCCCGGTCCAGCCGGCGGGCGATGACCTCGGGCGGCTCGGTCCCCCGGCCGGTCAGCCGTCGGACCAGCTCCTCGAACGTGGGTGGGGCGAGGAAGACGAAGCGGGCGTCGGGCATCGCCGAGCGCACCTGGCGGGCCCCGAGCAGCTCGATCTCCAGCAGGCAGGGGACGCCCGCGGCGAGCCGCTCCTGCAGGGGACCCCTCGGGGTGCCGTAGGCGTGCCCGGCGAACATCGCGTGCTCGACGAACTCGCCGGCCTTGACCATCCGGGCGAACTCCTCGGCGTCGACGAAGTGGTACTCGACCCCGTCGGTCTCCCCGGGGCGGGGAGCCCGAGTGGTGGCGCTGACCGAGACCCAGACCTCGGGATGACGCTCACGGACGGCCGCGACGACCGTTCCCTTCCCGACGCCGGACGGCCCGGACAGCACTGTGAGACCCACGGCCCCAACCCTAGGGCCTCCGGGACGGCTGCCGCACAGCGGTCATCCGGCCGCGGATGGCCCAGGATGGGACTTGTTTCCCATGGACTTTCGGATCGGGGGCCGGTAAAGAATTCCGGCCCCCGATCCGCTCGGAAGGTACCGCGGCTTCGCCGGAAGAACGTGAGTGAGACCACTCACCCGGCGACGCCGCGTCCCGCCAAGGCCCTCCTCCGGTTGTCGGAGTGGATTTCCCACTCCACCGGATCAGGCCGTTCCGAACTCCTCGAGGAGCGCGGCGCGCTGCTTCGCGCCTAGCCCTCTCAGCCGGCGGGTCGGACTGATCCCGAGCCGTTCCCGGATCTTCTGGGCACGCACGCGCCCAACTCCGGGAAGTGACTCCAGAACAGCCGAAACCTTCATCTTGCCGACAACCTCATCGGCCTCGGCCTGTTCCAAGACGGCGGCCAGAGTGGTCTCCGCCTTCTTCAACCGCTCCTTGAGTTCCGCGCGCTGCTTACGAGCCAGCGCGGCTTTCTCGAGGGCGGCGGCCCTCTGCTCGGGCGTTAGGGGCGGCAGGGGCACGGGTACGCCTCCTCAATTCGGTGATCGCGCCGCGCAAACTAGCGAGGAAGTGGCTCCTCGGTCCAGCCTTGGCCACAACACTCTGATGCGGACATATTGTCAGCACAAGAGAAGGCTTTGACGGGACGAAAGGGGTGGCCCGCTCGTGCCGCACCCTTTCGGTCTACGACGGCCCCACCGTACCGCTTCGTACCGCACCAGGACGAACACACCCCGCCCTGACCACGGCCGTCAGCGGCCCGCAGGCCTCTGACCTGCGGAAATACTGTCTGCAACCGTTTTCGCCATCACGCCCAGATCGGTGGCTCGGGTGATGGGACGACCCACCACGACCAGGTCCGCACCCGCCTCCAACGCCTCCCGCGGGGTGGCGATCCGGGCCTGGTCGGCCACCTCGGACCCCTCTGGACGCACACCGGGAGTGATGAGAGTCACGTTGTCACCGAGCTCCGAACGGACCATTCGGACCTCCCTTGGACTGCACACAAGGGTGCGGGCCCCGGCCTCGACCGCGAGCACGGCGAGGCGGCGGACGGCGTCATCCGGCGGCCCGGCGAGCCCGACGGCGGCCAGCGCGGCCGCATCGAGCGAGGTGAGGACGGTCACAACGGCTACCTCGACCGCGGGGGCCGCGGCTACGGCCGCACGTATCATCGCCGCTCCCCCAGCCGCATGCACGGTGACGAATCGAGGCTGCAACGTGGCGACCGACCGCATTCCACCGGCAACCGTTGCCGGAATATCGTGCAGCTTGAGATCAACAAACAGCTCGGGTGCGACGCCGCTCGGCTCCCCGGGTGCCGCGCCGCCCGCGCCGGGCTCGGCGAGCAGGCCGGCCGCGCGCAGGGCCGTCACGACCGCCGGCCCCTCCCGGTAGAACAGCTCCAGCCCGATCTTGAGCACGGCGGCGTGCGGCGCGACCGCCTCGGCCCACCGCAGCGCCGTCGCGCCGTCCGGGGCGTCGAGCGCGACCGCCAGCGGCGCCCGACCGGCGCGCGGGGCGAACCGGGACGCCGCGCTCACCGACCGGTCCGCGCGGAGTCGAGGTCGGGATCGAGGTCGGCGTCGAGGTCGGCCGCCCCGCCCGGCTCGGTCGAACCGTTCCGCTCGGCGTCGCCCGCCACCGGCTCCGTGGCCGTGGCCGTGGCCGCGTCGGCGGGCGCGACCTCGTCCCCGGCGGACGGCACGGGTGACTGCTCGGTGGAGGGCGCGGCCGGGTCCGCCGCGGACGCACCGGGACCGGCGGCCGGGTCCGGGCCGCCCCATGCCTCACGCAGGGCGGCGTGGTACTCCTGCAACGGCCGGACGCCCAGCTCCCCGCGGACCAAGGCCTCGACGCCCTGCACGCAGGCGGCGGCGCCCTGGATGGTGGTGATGCACGGGACTCCGGCGCTGACGCAGGCGGTACGGATCTCGTAGCCGTCCAGCCGCGGACCGACCCCCCAGGGGGTGTTGATGACCAGATCGATCTGGCCCGAGTTGATCATCTCGACGCAGTCGAGCAGGCCCTCGGTCGGCGCCCGGTGCTTGCCGAGCACGACCGCCTTGACCCCGTTGCGCCGCAGCACCTCGGCGGTCCCCTCGGTGGCGTAGACGACGAAGCCGAGGTCCGCGAGCCGCTTGATCGGGAAGATCATCGCCCGCTTGTCCCGGTTGGCGACCGAGACGAACACCCGCCCGTAGGTGGGCAGCCCGTTGTAGGCGGCGGCCTGTGACTTGGCGTAGGCGGTGCCGAAGCCGTCGTCGATGCCCATCACCTCGCCGGTGGACTTCATCTCCGGGCCGAGGACGGTGTCCACCCCGCGTCCGCTGGCGTCGCGGAAGCGACCGAAGGGCAGCACCGCCTCCTTGACCGCGATGTGCGAGTCCAGCGGCAGGGTGGCGCCGTCGCCGGTGCGCGGCAGCAGGCCCTCGGCGCGCAGTTCGTCGACCGAGGCGCCCAGCATCACCCGGGCGGCGGCCTTGGCCAGCGGCACCGCCGTCGCCTTGGAGACGAACGGGACGGTGCGCGAGGCCCGCGGGTTGGCCTCCAGGACGTAGAGGACGTCGGACTGCAGGGCGTACTGGACGTTGAGCAGCCCCCGCACGCCGACGCCGCGGGCGATCGCCTCGGTGGACGTGCGGATGCGCTCCAGGTCGGCGCGGCCGAGGGTGATCGGCGGCAGGGCGCAGGCCGAGTCGCCGGAGTGCACGCCGGCCTCCTCGATGTGCTCCATCACGCCAGCGAGGTAGAGCGTCTCGCCGTCGAACAGGGCGTCGACGTCGATCTCGACGGCGTCGTCGAGGAACCGGTCGACGAGGACGGGGTGCTCCGGGGAGATCGCCGTGGCCCGCTCGATGTAGTCGCGCAGCATGGTGTCGTCGTAGACGATCTCCATCCCGCGCCCGCCGAGCACATAGGAGGGGCGGACCAGCACCGGGTAGCCGATCCGCTCGGCGACGGTGCGGGCCTCGGGGAAGGAGGTCGCCACCCCGTGCGGCGGCGAGGGCAGGCCGGCGGCGGCGAGCACCCGGCCGAACTGGCCGCGGTCCTCGGCCAGGTGGATTGCCTTCGGCGCGGTCCCGACGATCGGCACGCCCGCCTCGGCCAGCGCCGCGGCGATGCCCAGCGGGGTCTGGCCGCCGAGCTGGACGATCACCCCGGCCAGCGGGCCGGCCTGCTGCTCGGCGTGGACGACCTCGAGGACGTCCTCGACCGTCAGCGGCTCGACGTAGAGCCGGTCGGCGGTGTCGTAGTCGGTGGACACCGTCTCCGGGTTGCAGTTGACCATGACGGTCTCGAACCCGACGTCGGACAGCGCCATCACCGCGTGGCAACAGGCGTAGTCGAACTCGATGCCCTGGCCGATGCGGTTGGGGCCGCTGCCGAGCACGATCACCCGGGGCCGGCCGCTCGGCGCCACCTCGGTCTCGCTGTCGTAGGCCGAGTAGTGGTACGGGGTCTCGGAGGCGAACTCGGCGGCGCAGGTGTCCACGGTCTTGAACACCGGCCGGATGCCGGCGCGGTGGCGGAAGGCGCGGACCACGTCCTCGGAGGTACCGAGGAGCTCGGCGAGCTGGGCGTCGGCAAAACCGGCCCGCTTGGCCCGGCGGATGCCCTCCGGAGTGCGGGTGATGGCGGCGGCGATCTCGTTGAGGAAGACGATCTGATCGACGAACCAGGGATCGATGCCGGTCACCCGGGTGACGTCCGCCGGGTCGGCGCCGGCGAGCAGCGACTGTTGGACGGCCCGCAGGCGCCCGTCGTGCGGGACCCGGGTCGACTCCAGCAAGGTGGCCGCGTCGTCGGTCGGCGGGACGAAGGAGAACGTCGAGCCCGCCGACTCCATCGAGCGCAGCGCCTTCTGCAGCGCCTCGGCGAAGCTGCGGCCCACGCCCATCGCCTCGCCGACCGATTTCATCGTCGTCGTCAGCGTCGGGTCGGCACCGGGGAACTTCTCGAACGCGAACCGCGGCACCTTCACCACGACGTAGTCCAGCGTCGGCTCGAAGGCGGCCGGCGTGGTGCGGGTGATGTCGTTGGGGATCTCGTCGAGGGTGTAGCCGAGGGCAAGCTTCGCCGAGATCTTGGCGATGGGGAAGCCGGTGGCCTTGGATGCCAGCGCCGACGAGCGCGACACCCGCGGGTTCATCTCGATGACGATCTGCCGGCCCGTCGCCGGGTCGACGGCGAACTGGATGTTGCACCCGCCGGCGTCGACCCCGACGGCGCGCATGACCGCGATCGACATGTCGCGCATCGTCTGGTACTCGCGGTCGGTCAGGGTCATCGCCGGGGCGACGGTGATCGAGTCGCCGGTGTGCACGCCCATCGGGTCGACGTTCTCGATGGAGCAGACGACGACCACGTTGTCGGCGCGGTCGCGCATGAGCTCCAGCTCGAACTCCTTCCAGCCGAGGATCGACTCCTCGACCAGGACCTCCGTCGATGGGCTCGCCGCGAGACCGTCGGCGGCCATCCGGGCGAGTTCGGCCGGGTCGTGGGCGAAGCCGCTGCCGGCGCCGCCGAGGGTGAAGCTCGGCCGCACGACCACGGGGTAGGCGAACTGTTCGCCCGCGGCCAGGCACTCCTCGACGGTGTGGCAGATGGCGCTGCGCGCCGTCTCGCCGCCGACGCCGGCGACGATGTCCTTGAACGCCTGCCGGTCCTCCCCGGCGCGGATCGCGTCGATGTTCGCGCCGATCAGCCGGACGCCGAACCGGTCCAGCACGCCGGCGTCGTGCAGGGCGACGGCGGTGTTCAGCGCCGTCTGGCCGCCCATGGTCGCGAGGACGGCGTCGGGCCGCTCCCGCTCGATGATCTTCGTGACGATGTCCGGAGTGATCGGCTCGACGTAGGTCGCGTCGGCGATCTCCGGATCGGTCATGATCGTGGCCGGGTTGCTGTTGACCAGGATGACCCGCAGGCCCTCCGCCCGCAGCACCCGGCACGCCTGGGTGCCGGAGTAGTCGAACTCGCAGGCCTGGCCGATGACGATCGGCCCGGAGCCGATCACCAGGACGCTGCGCAGGTCCTCGCGCCGAGGCATCAGGACTCCCCTCCGGCGACCGCGGCACGGGCCTGGCGGGCGGCGGCCATCAGATCGCGGAAACGCTCGAACAGGTGGGCCGCGTCGTGGGGTCCCGGCGCGGCCTCCGGATGGAACTGAACGCTGAAGGCCGGCACGTCCAGGCACTCCAATCCCTCGACGACCTCGTCGTTGAGGCCGATGTGGCTGGCCACGGCCCGGCCGAACGGCGTGTCCGTCACCCCGGTCAGCGGGGCGCTCACGGCGAACCCGTGGTTCTGGCTGGTGACCGCGATGCGGCCGGTGGCCACGTCGCCGACGGGCTGGTTCACCCCGCGGTGGCCGTAGGTCAGCTTGTACGTCTCGAAGCCCAGGGCCCGGGCGAGCAGCTGGTGGCCGAAACAGATCCCGAACACCGGCACGTCGGCGCGCAGCACGGTGCGCAGCGCCTCGACGGCGTAGTCGGCGGTCGCCGGGTCGCCGGGGCCGTTGGACAGGAACACCCCGTCGGGTTCGAGGGCGAGCAGTTCCTCGCCGGTGGTCCGGGCGGGCAGCACGTGCACCTCGCACCCCAGCGCCGCCATGGCCGCGGGGGTGGCCCGCTTGATGCCGAGATCCAGCGCGGCCACTTTGAACTGCGCCGTGCCGGTCGCGGCCGGCACCACGTAGGGCTCTTTCGTGGAGACGATCGGGGCGAGGTCGGCGCCGACCATCTCCGGCGAGCTGCGCACCCGGTCGAGCAGCGCGGCCAGCGCCGCCCGCTCCCCACCGTCGTCGGGGCGCGACCCGTCGGCCCCGCCGTCCGCACCGGCTGCCGACCCGGTAGCGGACTCGGCCGACCCGGCAGCGGACTCGGCCGACCCGGCGGCAGACTCGGCCGACCCGCCGGCGTCGAGGTCGGTCGCGGGCAGCCCGTCAGCGGCCGAGCCGTCGGCGAGCACGCTGCTGATCCCGCAGCGCATCGCCCCGCGCTCGCGAAGGTGGCGGGTCAGCGCTCGGGTGTCGATGCCGCTGATGCCGACCACCCCGGCGGCGGCCAGCTCGTCGTCGAGGCTGCCGCGCGAACGCCAGTTCGACGGTCGCCGCGCCGGGTCGCGCACGACGAAGCCGGCGACCTGGATGCGGTCGGACTCGTAGTCGGCGTCGTTGACGCCGGTGTTGCCGATGTGTGGGGCGGTCATGATGACGATCTGGCCGTGGAACGACGGGTCGCTCAGCGTCTCCTGATAGCCGGTCATCCCGGTGCAGAACACGGCCTCGCCGAAGGTTTCGCCGATCGCGCCGTACGCGTCGCCGACGAAGCTGCGCCCGTCCTCCAGCATCAACACGGCGCGGGTCGGGTTCGCCCGGTCGACCGGCCGGTTCGCCGCAGCCGCCGCGGGGGCTGCCGGCTGGTCGCCGGCCGCGGGGCCGGGGGTAGTGGTGAGGGTGCTCACCGATCCTCCTTCAGCCTGCGGACCTCACCGAGTGGTGAGGTCAACGGGTCGACCGGTGACCGGCCGGGGTCGGACTGCTCGGGGCGGCCCCGGTCGCCGTAGCGGGGGTCCGCCGGGTGGGGGCCGGAAAGTCGGGGGTCGGCGTGCTGGGAGTCGGC
>NZ_CM001489.1:7293535-7315821 GCF_000262465.1 Frankia sp. QA3 | reverse complement strand
GGTGGGCTGGCCGGATCCCGGCCGCGGCGGCGGGCCGCCGCCCGGTCCCGGGACCACGGCCCGCGGGCGCAGCCGCGGTCGCATCCGCGGCACCGAGTGCGGCGAGGTGACGTCGCCGGAGGCCAGGTGGGCCGGCGGCGGGCCGATGAGGTCGTGCACGGCCCGGACCACCTTGGGCTGGCGGGCCCGGTCCTCCCCGCGAAAGCCGGTCTCCAGCTCGTGCCCGCCGAACGACCAGGCGATCACGATCAGGCGCCCCGGCGCGGAGACCTTGCCGGCGTGGGCCCGCTCCAGGCGGGCGCCGCGGACGGCCTCCCGGGGGATCCAGAACGCATCGCCACCGCGGTCCACCCGCACGCCGGTCTCGTACACGCTGACGTACCCGCCGGTGCGCCCGCCCAGGCCATGCGCGGCGATCCGCTCCAGCCAGTGGCCGGCGTCCACGGTGCCGAGGTACATCCCGCGTAGCGGGGCGGCGAACACCGTGCCGGGCTCGGCCGGCGGGTCGGGCAGCTCGGGCAGGTCCTCCTCCTGCCGGTCGGCCTTGTTGCGCCAGGCCCGCAGCATCGCCCCGACCACCGCGACGAACAGCAGCAGCAGGCCTACCACGAGCAGCAGGTGCAGGCCCAGGCGGTCCGGCCCCCTGTCGGCGGCGATGACGGCCGGTGGGGTGGCGGGTAGCGAGACAGTCATACGACCTTCCCGTCGAGCACGGTGGGCCGGCCCCGCAGGAACGTGGCGCGGATCGCTCCCGGCAGAGACCGCCCCGCATAGGGGGTGTTGCGGCTGCGGCTGGCGAGCGCGTCCGCCTCCACGACCCGCCACGGTGACGGGTCGAGCAGCGTCACGGTTGCGGGCGCACCCACCGCTATGGAACTCCACCGCTGCGCCGCCGGTCGCGGCAGGCCACCGATGCGGGCCGGAGCCAGGGCCATCCGGTCTGCGACGCCGGCCCAGTCGAGGTGCCCGGGGATGACCATCGTCTCCATCACCACCGACAGCGCGGTCTGCAGGCCCAGCATGCCGGGCCGGGCCGCGGCCCACTCCGTCTCCTTGTCCTCCAGCGCGTGCGGGGCGTGGTCGGTTGCCACACAGTCGATCGTCCCGTCGGCGAGGCCGGCGCGCAGCGCGGCGACGTCGGCGGCGGTACGCAGCGGCGGGTTGACCTTGTAGACCGGGTCGAACGAGCTGACCAGGTCGTCGGTGAGCAGCAGGTGGTGCGGGGTGACCTCGGCGGTGACCTGCCAGCCCTTCGCCTTCGCCCAGCGGATGAGGTCCACCGAGCCCGCGGTGGAGACGTGGCAGACGTGCAGCCGGGACCCGACGTGCCCGGCCAGCAGCGCGTCCCGGGCGATGATCGCCTCCTCGGCGACCGCGGGCCAACCGGGCAGCCCCAGCCGGGCGGCCATGGCCCCCTCGTTCATCTGGGCGCCGGCGGTCAGCCGCGGCTCCTCGGCGTGCTGGGCGATCACCCCGTCGAACGCCTTGACGTACTCCAGCGCCCGGCGCATGAGCAGGGCGTCGGACACGCAGTGCCCGTCGTCGGAGAACACCCGCACCTCGGCCGCGGACGTCGCCATCGCGCCGAGCTCGGCCAGCCGCTCCCCCGCCAGCCCCACCGTGACCGCGCCGACCGGCCGCACGTCGCAGTGGCCGGCGTCGAGCCCGAGCCGCCAGACCTGCTCGACGACGCCCGCGGTGTCGGCGACCGGGTTGGTGTTCGCCATCGCGAACACGGTGGTGTAGCCGCCGAGCGCGGCGGCCCGGGTGCCCGACTCGACCGTCTCGGCGTCCTCCCGACCGGGTTCGCGCAGATGGGTGTGCAGGTCGACCAGGCCCGGCAGCATGATCAGGCCGGCGGTGTCCAGGATGGTGGTCCCGGGGGGCAGGCCGTCGGAGTCCGGACCGGTCGAGCCCGCGGGCCGCCAGGCCGCCACGACGCCATCGGTGAGCAGCACGTCGACGGGGTCGCCGCCGAGCGGGCGGACCTGGCGCAGCACCCAGGACTGTCCCGAGCCACCCGCCGCCGGCCCACCGGCCGGACCTCCCGTACCGCCCGCACCCGCCGTCATGAGACCTCCCCGGAACCGCCCAGCAGCAGATACAACACGGCCATCCGCACACTCACCCCGTTCGCGACCTGCTCCACCACCGTCGACCGGACGGAGTCTGCGACCTGGGAAGAGATCTCCATCCCGCGCACCATCGGCCCCGGATGCATGACCAGGGCGTGCTCGGGCAGGGTCGCGGCCCGGTCCACGTCCAGCCCGTAGCGGCGGCTGTACTCCCGCTCGGTGGGGAAGAACGCCGCCGACATCCGCTCCCGCTGGACCCGCAGCATCATCACCACATCGCTCTTGGGTAGCACCGCGTCGAGGTCGTACGACACCTCGACCGGCCACGAGGAGACACCAAGAGGCAACAGCGTGGGCGGGGCCACCACCGTCACACTGGCACCGAGCGTGGCGAGCAGCCACACGTTGGACCGCGCCACCCGGGAGTGCAGCACGTCGCCGACGATGGTGACGGCGAGCCCGTCGACCCGGCCGAGCCGCCGACGCATCGTGAACGCGTCGAGCAGCGCCTGGGTCGGATGCTCATGGGTGCCGTCGCCGGCGTTCACCACGCTGCCGCGCACCCAGGTCGCCAGCCGGTGCGGCGCGCCGCTGGCGGAATGCCGGCAGACCACCGCATCGGCACCCATCGCCTCGAGGGTCTGCGCGGTGTCCTTCAGGCTCTCGCCCTTCGACACGCTTGACCCGCGCGCCGAAAAATTGATCACATCGGCCGACAGTCTCTTGGCGGCTACCTCGAAGGACGTGCGGGTACGGGTGGAATCCTCGAAGAAAAGGTTGACCACGGTGCGGCCCCGCAGGGTCGGCAGCTTGCGGACCGAAGCCTCGGCGACCCGCGCCATCCGTTCCGCGGTGTCCAGCACCAGCAGCGCGTCGTCCCGGCTGAGGTCCTCGGTCGACAGCAGGTGCCTGTTCATACCCGACCTCCGTTCGCCGCCCGTGCCGTCCCCGCGCGCCCCCGCCCGGAGCCCGACCACCGCGTCACGGCAGGTCTCCCGGGTCAGCCGCGCCGGCCGGGCTGGCTTCGGGCGACAGGATGAGCACGGCGTCGGCGCCGTCGATCTCCCGCAGCCGGACGGCCACCGACTCGCGGCGCGAGGTCGGCATGTTCTTCCCGACGTAGTCGGCGCGGATCGGCAGCTCGCGGTGGCCCCGGTCGACGAGGACGGCGAGCTGGACCGTGCGGGGGCGGCCGTAGGCGGCCAGCGCGTCGAGCGCGGCGCGCACCGTGCGCCCCGAGTAGAGGACGTCGTCGACGAGGATCACCACCCGGCCGTCGACCCCGCCGTCGGGAATTTCGGTCACCTCCAGTGGCCGAACCCCGCGCAGTCGCAGATCGTCGCGATACATGGTTGGGTCGAGCGAGCCGACAGGAAGATCCACTCCCTCGACGGCCTGTACTCGCTGTGCCAGACGATGTGCGAGGGGTACCCCTCGGGTGGGTACCCCGAGCAGCACGACACCGGCACCACCGGAGGTCTTTTCGAGGATCTGGTGCGCCATCCGGCTGACGATCCGAGTGATGTCGTCGGCGGACAGTACTGTCCGGGCAATGCCGGGACGGCGCGATGCGGGGTCGCTCGCGGCAGCAGAGGCCACGCGGCATCCCTCCTTCCCCGCCTCACGGGACGGTCCTTAAAGGAGCGGTCTCAGCGACGTTACCAGGGCACTCCGGACGAGTGAGGGTCTCGCGACGGGGCCCGCCGGCACCCGCCCGGCCGCCGGACCCCCTCCGCGCCCACCGGTTCGCGACCCCCGTGCGCATTGTTGCCGCGCCAACTATCATCGCCAGGCCGTGACTGCACGTCACCGGGTTCACTTCCGCATGCGCAGGTACGCCGATCGGCGGAAGTTCCCGCCGGGCAGGCGTAGGGCGCAACCGGAGGGCTACAGAAAGTGGTACAAAGAAAGAAGCGACACGACCCCCCGGGTGTCGAGCCTCAACCCGGCGGGCACTACTATCGGTAACCGCCGGCGGCATGAGCCCCGGTTCCAACTGATCGACCACGACAGGAGTGGGCACTCCGATGTCCGACTATGCGAAGGCGCTCGGTGCTCGGCTGCGCGCGATACGCACCCAGCAGGGGCTCTCGCTTCATGGCGTCGAAGAGAAGTCGCACGGTCGGTGGAAAGCCGTCGTCGTGGGTTCCTACGAACGTGGGGACCGCGCCGTCACCGTACAGCGTCTCTCGGAGCTCGCGGAGTTCTACGGCGTTCCGGTCGGGGAGCTTCTTCCCGAGGGTTCCACCGTCGCCCCGCTGGAGCAGTCCCCGCGGATCGTCCTCGACCTCGAGCGCCTTTCCCAGGTTCCCAAGGAGCAGGGCGGACCGCTCGCCCGGTACGCGGCGACCATCCAGAGCCAGCGCGGCGACTACAACGGCCGGGTTCTCTCCATCCGTTACGAGGACCTGCGTTCGCTCGCGGTGATCTACGACACCTCCCCCAGCAAGCTCACCGAGCAGCTCGTCTCCTGGGGCGTGCTGTCCCCGGAGCAGGGCGCGGACGCCACCGCCTCCGACGTCTGACGGCTGCGCCGGTGCTCCACCGGTAGCGCGCGCACCACCAGCGCCAAGTCAGCACCACCAGCAAGCCCAGCACCACCACCAGCAAGCCCAGCACCACCAGCAAGCCCAGCACCACCAGCAAGCCCAGCACCACCAGCAAGCCCAGCACCACCAGCAGTCTCGTTCGTGGCACCAGCAGCTTCATCGTGATGTGATCGCGGGTCGGCTTCGGGGTCTCTGGCCGGCCGTACGCGAGTGGCACACAGACAGCCGGGGGTACCCCGGTACGTCGCTTGGGGCGACGTACCGGGCACGCCGATCGTGGCACCGGCCGACGCCGATCGCCCCGGACCGCCCCACCCGCAGGCCCGGTCGACCAGGATCCGGCCGATCAGGACCTGGTCGGTCAGGACTCCCGGGCCGACCCCGCGGCCGGCTCCGGCGGGGCCGGCCGGCCCGCCGCCGAGACCTCTCCCAGCGCTGAGACCTCTCCTGCCGCCGGTTCGGCCGTCGCCGACACCACCCCGGCGTCGACCAGGCTACCGAGCAGGCCGTTGACGAACGTCGGCGAACGGTCGGTGGACAGGTTCTTCGCCAGCTCCACCGCCTCGTCGATGACGACCCGGGGCGGCACGTCGGGCCGCCACAGCAGCTCCAGCACCGCGATCCGCAGGATGTTGCGGTCGACCGGGGGCATGCGCTCCAGCGTCCAGCCCTCGGCGTGCCGGCCGATCCGCTCGTTGATCTCCCGCCAGTGCTCGACGACGTCCCTGACCAGCCCCTCGGCGTACTCCGAGACGGGCGGGTCGGCCTGGGCACGCCGGGCGGTGAGGATCTCCAGTACGCCGACGCCGCGCACGTCCGCCTCGAACAGGATGTCCAGCGCGCGCTTGCGGGCCTTGGACCTGGCGCTCAGCTCGTCACCCGGCCCAGATAACGGCCGTCGCGGGTGTCGACCTTGACCTTCTCGCCGGTCGTGATGAACAGCGGCACGTTGATCGTCGCGCCCGTCTCCAGGGTCGCGGGCTTGGTGCCGCCGGTCGAGCGGTCGCCCTGCACGCCCGGGTCGGTCTGGGCGATGGTGAGCTCGACGCTGGCGGGCAGCTCCACGTAGAGCGGGGCGCCGTCGTGCAGCGCGACGGTGGCGACGGTGTTCTCCAGCATGTAGTCGGCGGTCGTGCCGACGACGTCCGGCGGGATCGGGATCTGGTCGTAGGACTCGCTGTCCATGAAGACGAACTCGGCGCCGTCCCGGTAGAGGTAGGTCATCTCGCGCCGGTCCACGGTCGCGACCTCGACCTTGACGCCGGCGTTGAAGGTGCGGTCGACGACCTTCCCGGTGAGCACGTTCTTCAGGGTCGTGCGAACGAACGCCCCGCCCTTACCCGGCTTGACGTGCTGGAAGCCGACGACGTTCCACAACACCCCGTCGATGTCGAGCGTCATGCCGTTCTTCAGGTCGTTGCTGGTCGCCACTGCGCGCGTTCTCCGTTCGGTTGCCGTGCCTGCACGGCGGATCGTCGTCGTGCTGAAGCCTAGAGTCATCGGGTCGCACGCGCCGCGGCGACCCCGTCGGCCGCGACCGCGCGCCCGGGGCCGCTGACGGTCCCTGCGCGGCGGCGATCAGCCAGGCCGCGGACAAGTCTACCGAGCCCGGCGCCGCGTCCCGGGGCACCGGTGCGGTCAGAGTGCGTCGGGCAGCGACAGACCGTCGGGGGCGACCGCCGTGAACGCGGCGATCAGCAGGCCGGTGTCCGGATTATCGAGGATGACGGTCTCGCCCTGCGCGGCCAGGCCGATGAAGCGCAGCCGCCGGCCGCGGGACTTCTTGTCCACGCGCATCGCGTCGAGCAGCGCCGACCACCGGTCGCCGCGGTAGGTCACCGGCAGGCCGATGCGGGTCAGCAGCTCGCGATGCCGGTCGGCGGTGGCGTCGTCGAGGCCGGCGACGAGCCGGGACAGCTCCGCCGCGAACACCATGCCCACCGAGATCGCCGCGCCGTGCCGCCAGCTGAAGTGCTCGACCTTCTCGATCGCGTGGCCGAGGGTGTGGCCGTAGTTGAGGATCTCCCGACGGCCCGCCTCGCGCGGGTCACCGGAGACGACGTCGGCCTTCACCCGGATGGACCGTTCGATCAGCTCGGGCAGGTGCGCGGCGCCCGTCGGGTCGGCGTCGAGCAGGTCGAGGATGGCGGCGTCGGCGATGAACCCGGTCTTGACGACCTCGGCGAGCCCGGCGCGCACCTCGACGGCCGGCAGCGAGGACAGCGCGGCGAGGTCGCACAGCACGGTCAGCGGCTGGTGGAACGCGCCGACGAGGTTCTTGCCCGCGTCGATGTCGATGCCGGTCTTGCCACCGACGGCCGCGTCGACCATGCCGAGCACGGTGGTCGGCACCTGGACGACGTCCACCCCGCGCAGCCAGCTCGCGGCGACGAATCCGGCCAGGTCGGTCACGGTGCCCCCGCCCAGGCCAATGATCACGTCGTCGCGGGTGAAGCCGATCCGGCCGAGGACGTCCCAGCAGAAGCCGGCGATGCGCAGCTGCTTGGCCTCCTCGCCGTCGGGCACCTCGACCGCGTGCGCCTCGACCCCCGCGGTCGCCCGCAGGTCCGCGACGACGGCGTCCGCCGTGGCCCGCAGCGCCGCCGGATGGATCACCGCGGCTCGGGTCCGCCCGGCGACCGTCTCCGCCAGATCGCCGAGCAGCCCCTCCCCGAGCACGACGTCATAGGCCCGCTCGCCGCCCGGCCGGACCGGGATCCGCACGACGTCGGACACCTTCGCCTGCACACTCACCGTGGAATCCTCACTGCGCCGGGTTCGTGCCGGCCGGGTTCGGGACGGCCGGGTTCGGGACGGCCGGGTCGGAACGGGCTGGCGACGCCTCCGGAGCCGGCGGCGCGGGCAGCTCCGCCAGGGCCGCGGCGACCAGATCGGCGACCTCGTCCGGCTCGCGGCCGGCGGTGTCGACGACGATCGCCGCCACCTCGGCGTACAGCGGCTGGCGGGCCTTGAGCAGGGCGGCGAGCCGGGCGCGCGGCCCCTCGACGAGCAGCGGTCGGTCGCGCGCGAGGCCGACCCGGCGGACCGCGTCGGACACGCCGACCTCCAGGTACACGACCCGGTGACCGGCGAGCAGCGCCCTGGTGGCGGCGTCGAGGACCGCCCCGCCGCCCAGGGCGACGATCCCGCGGTGCTCGGCGAGCGCGGCGGCCACCGCTCGCGACTCCGCGGCCCGGAAGTACTCCTCGCCGAACTCGATGAAGATGTCGGCGACGCTGCGGCCGAGCTCCGCCTCGACGTCCGCGTCGGTGTCGCGGAACCCGACACCCCACCGCTGCGCGAGCCGGGTGCCCACCGTCGTCTTGCCCGCGCCGGGCGCCCCGACCAGGACCGCGCGCGGCCCGGCCGGCGCCGCCTGCGCCGCCTCCCCAAGCATGATCTTGTTACCCCGTCTGCAGTCCCGCTCGACGACCAGTGTGGACGACCCGATCAGTGGATGCCCCACATCAGTGAATGACCAGGGACTTCAGGTAGCCCTCACAGTTGCGCCGGCTCTCCTCCACCGAGTCGCCGCCGAACTTCTCCAGGGCCGCGTCGGCGAGCACGAGCGCGACCATCGCCTCGGCGACGACGCCCGCGGCGGGCACCGCGCAGACATCCGACCGCTGGTTGATCGCGACCGCGGCCTCGCCGGTGGTCACGTCCACCGTGGACAGCGGCCGGGTGAGCGAGGAGATCGGCTTCATCGCCACGCGGACCCGCAGGGGCTCGCCGGTGGTCATGCCGCCCTCGACGCCGCCGGCCCGGTCGGTGGCGCGCCGCACGCGCCGGCCCGCGCCGCCGGCCGGCTCGATCTCGTCGTGTGCGACCGAGCCGCGGCGGCGGGCGGTGGTGAACCCGTCGCCGAACTCGACGCCCTTGATCGCCTGGATGCCCATGAGCTCCCCGGCGAGGCGCGCGTCGAGGCGTCGGTCGCCGTGCACGTAGCTACCGAGCCCCGGCGGGCAGCCGTAGGCCAGCACCTCGACGATGCCGCCGAGGGTGTCGGAGTCGGCGTGAGCGGCGTCGATCTCGGCGACCATCCGCACGCTGGTCGCCTGGTCGGCGCAGCGGACCGGGTCGGCGTCGATGGCCGCGAGCGAGGTGGGCGCGGGCAGGCCCGGCGGGACCTCGACCGCGCCGATCGCGACGACGTGGGAGAGGATCTCGATGCCGTACGCCTGGCGCAGCAGCGCCTTGGCCGCGGTGCCGAGCGCGACCCGCGCGGCCGTCTCGCGGGCGCTGGCCCGCTCCAGCACCGGCCGGGCGTCGTCGAAGCCGTACTTCTGCATGCCGGCGAGGTCCGCATGGCCGGGCCGGGGCCGGGTCAGCGGGGCGTTGCGGCCCAGGCCCGCGAGCGCGGCCGGGTCGACCGGGTCGGGTGACATCACCCGCTCCCACTTCGGCCACTCGCTGTTGCGGACGACGACACTGATCGGACCGCCGAGCGAGACGCCGTGGCGCAGGCCGCCGAGCAGCTCGACCACGTCCCGCTCGAAGCTCATCCGGGCCCCGCGGCCGTGCCCGAGCCGCCGACGGGCGAGCTCCGCGGCGATGTCGTCACTGGTCACCCGGATACCCGCGGGCAGCCCCTCGACCGTGGCCACCAGGGCTGGACCGTGCGACTCCCCGGCAGTCAACCAACGCACCATGCCATCCAGTGTTTCACGACCCCCCGATGTTGCACGTCGCGTCGGGAACAGGGTCACGTCCGTCGTCGCCGAGGTTCACCTGTCGTGACAGTTCCGCCTCCCCTCGGCTCCGCCTCCCCTCGGCCGGGCCCGGACGCCGGACCGGCGAGACCCACGGGACTCCCCGGAGCACGGAGGGTGACCGGCCGCGGTCAACCGCCCCCGACCAGGACGGCGAGCAGGGTTCCGGCCAGCAGGAACGGCCCGTAGGCGAGCCGGTCGTGCCAGCCGGCCCGGCGGGCGGCGAGCAGCACGAGCGCCGCCACCCCGCCGAGGACCACCCCGGCGAACATCCCGAACACGACGTTCGGCCAGCCCAGCCAGCCCAGCGCCCCGCCGAGCAGGCCCACGAGCTTGACGTCACCCCGGCCCAGGCCCGCGCCCGGCAGCCGGTACAGCGCCAGGAAGGCCAGCCAGCAGGCGGCGCCGGCGATCGCGGCCCGCAGCAGGCGAACCGGCGCGTCGTCGACCAGCGCGGCGATCCCGAACAGCGCGGCCAGCACCGGGTAGGACGGCAGCACCAGATGGTCGGGCAGCCGGTGCACGCGCACATCGACCGCGGCCAGCCACACCCCGACCACGCTCAGGTACAGATAGGCGGGTAACCAGCCCGGATGGCGATACAGCGCGGCGGTCACCGCGGCCACGACCACCGCCGTCCCGATCCCCAGGGCCGCCGTCCCGGGGGCGGCGTGGCGCGGCTCGTGGCCGGCCGGCGGGGGAACACCGGCCACGACCCGGCGCCCGACCGGCACCGCGACGCCGAGCGCCACCAGCGCGATCAGCGCGCTGAGCCCGACCCCCGCCACGGCTAGCCCACCGCCCGGGGCGGGCCCGCGGCGTCGCGGCGTGCTGCGCCCGTCTTCCCGGCCGCGGACCATACCCAGCACCCCGCATCCACCGGCCCCCTGCCGCGGACCCCCGGCGCCGGCACCGGCCGGGTCCCTTCGGGGGGTGCTGCGCACGGTTGCCGAACCGCGGGACGCGCACACCACGTCCCAACCGCCACCCGGCCCGCGCGGGGCGTCGCAACCGCCCGCCGCCGGGGTGGATCGCGGCGTGCTGCGCACGCTTTCGTCGCCGCGGACCGTGCACACCACGCCGCAACCACGGGCCATCCGCGGTCGGCACCCGCCGTCGCCCCCGGGCAGGACACCCGAGGGGGTGCTGCGCGCAGTCGCGGGACGCGGAGTCGGTGGGTACGCGGGCGCCGCCGCCCATCCCGGCGGACGGCATACCGCGCATACCCCATATACCGCCCTGGAAGGACCACAATGGCGCGGCCGGTGAGCCGCGCCCGGCACGTCGCGGGAACCGACGATCCGGGCTGGGCCGACGGGACGGGGGCGGCCTGGCCGGACATCAGACGCCGGTCGGGCCGGGGGAGGGCGCGGCGGGGACGGTACCGGTCGGCCCGGCGCTGCGCGAGGTCGGACCGGCGCGGTGGGCCTCGGAGCCGGCGCTGGGAGCCGAGCTCGTGCGTTCGTCGAGGGCGGCCTGGCCGGCGGTCAGCAGGACGCCGGCGGGGACGCGGCGGCCGGTGAAGTGCTCGACCTGCCCGACGGCCTGGGCGGCGAGGATCTCCAGGCCGCTGGCGACGCGGGCGCCGGCCCGATAGGCGGCGGCGGCGAGCGCGGTCGGCCACGGATGGTAAAGCAGCTCGACGAGCTGGCTGGACATCGGCCAGCGACGGGTCGCGAGGGAGTCGGTCGCGCCGGCCGGGGTGGTGGCGATGACGAGGTCCGGGCCGGTGGGCAGGCCGGTGGCGAGCAGCTCCCAGGGCAGCGCCGTCACCTCGATGCCGAGGCGGGCGCCGATCTGGGCCACCTCCGCGATCGCCTCGGGGCGGCGGGCCACCACGGCGACGTGCGGGCAGCCGGCGGCGGCGACGGCGGCGACGGCGGCACGGGCGGTGCCGCCGGCGCCGAGGACCAGCGGCTGGCCGGGCACCGCCCCGCGCATGACCCGGCGCAGGGCGACGCCGATGCCCACCACGTCGGTGTTGTAGCCGCGCAGCCGGCCGGCCTCGCCGACGACGACGGTGTTGACCGCGCCGATCGCCGCCGCCGTCGGGTCGACCTCGTCGAGCAGGTCCAGGGCGACGGTCTTGAGCGGCATCGTCAGGGACAGGCCGACCCAGTCCGGGTCGGACCGGACCCGGTCCACCATCTCCGGCAGGTCGGACGCGGTGCAGTGGATGGCGGTATAGGTGACGGCGAGCCCGAGCTCCGCGTAGGCGGCCGTGTGCAGCACCGGGGAGAGCGAATGATCCACCGGGGCGCCGAGCACGGCGGCGCGGGCCGGATGCGCGGGCGTCGCCGCGGCGGCGATGGTCTCCGGCCGCTGCGCCGCCGGCCGCGCGCCCACGCCGCCGATGCCGTCCACGCCGCCGATGCCGCCACCCCCGCCAGGGCCGCCACCCCCGCCCATACCGCCCAGTTGGATCTCCCGCACCACGTGGCCCTCCGCCTGGTTCAGGGCCGCCCGGGCACAGCCGTACGCGCCGGATCGCCTGCCGGCCGTCGTGCCGGTCCGACGCCGCCGCTCGTCGTCCACACCTGTCGCCATGTCGGGCACCGTCGCCCGGTCAGGCGGCGTCGCCCCGTGTCCACACCCGCCGGTCGCCCGGTGCGGGGCCGTTACTCCTTGCCGCCCTCGGCAAGGTACTGCGCCCGCGCCTCGGCCCACTCCTGGTCGGTCGCGGCGAAGCGCGTCACCTTGCTCTGCGGCATGGACACGAAATACAACCATGACCCGGCGGCCGGTTCCAGGGCGGATTTCAACGCCCAGATCCCCGGGTTGGAGATCGCGCCCGGGGGCAGGCCGGCCACCGCCCGGGTGTTGTACGGATCGGCCTTGTTGAGCTGCTCCTTCGTCAGCGGGCCCTCGTACTCGTTCTCCGCGTAGCGGGTCGTCGAGTCCATGTCGAGGCGACGGAAGCGCCCGGTGGTGTCGGCGAGCCGGTTGTAGATCACCCGGGCGACCTGGGGCCCCTCGTTGGCGTTCGCGACCTCCTTCTCGATGATCGAGGCGATGGTCACGATGTCGGCCGGCTTGACCCCGCGCGCGGCGGCCTTGGTCTCCAGGGCGATCGACGCCGCCTCCTTCTTGAAGCGGGTGACGAAGGAGGTCAGCAGCTGGACGGGGGTGGACCCGGGCACCAGGTCGTAGGTGGACGGGAAGAGGTAGCCCTCCAGGTTCGGGGAGCCCTCCCGTGTGCGGGCGTAGGACGGCAGGCCGAGCTGGGCGGGGTTGCGGGCGATCGCCTCCAGGTCGCTCATCGGCGTGCCGAGCCGCTCGTGCAGGCCGTTGAGCACCTGGCGGACGGTCATGCCCTCCTTGATGACGAACTTGAACGGCGCGGAGGACGCCGGATCGAGCAACGCGGCGAGCGCCGCCTCGGCGCTCATCCGGCTGCGCAGCCGGTAGGTGCCCGGCTGGATGCCCAGCGACTTGGGGTTGGCGGACGCGGCCTTGACGAACGCCGAGACGGACGCGGTCACGTCCGCGTCGCGCAGCTCCACGGCGATCTGACGGGCGGTGGCGCCGTCGGGGACCTGGACCACCGCGATGCCCTCGCCCGAGCCGGAGTAGTCGGCGCTGGTGGAGCCGCCGCCGGAGACCCGGCCGATGACCTTGCCGATCCCGAAGATGCCGAGGCCGAGCAGGGCGGCGACGACGAGGAGGACGGCGATCAGCTTCGGCAGCGCCCGGCCGCGGCGCTCCTCGGCGTCGTCGTCCCAGCCGCCGCCCCAGTCCTCGGAGTCGTCCCGCGACGGGTAGCCGCCGGCGGAGTGGCGGTCACGCCGGCGGTCACCGCCGCGGCGGTCACCACGGGAGTCGGTGGCGGGGGCGTTGCGCGAGTGGGGGCCGTCCCCGTAGTCGTCGGCATAGCTCTCGTCGGCATAGCCATCGTCGGCGTGTCGGTCGTCGGCATACCCGTCGTCGGCGTAACGCTCGTCGGCATACCCGTCATCGGGGTACCCGCCGGGATGCCGACCGGCGGGACCGCGATCGGCCGGGCGGGGGTCGGCCGGGCGGGGGTCGGCCGGACGGCGGTCAGCGGGGCGGCGGTCGGCGTGTCCGGAGGAACGGCGGCCACGGCGATAGGGATCCTCGTCGAGCATCTCGTCGAGGTCGCCGCCCCCCGTCACCTCGCATCCTGGGGGAAGGCCTCCGTGGATCCGCCCACGCCGGGCGCGCCGCCCCCCCGGCGGCTGTCCAGGTCGTGCTGCAGGATCTGCACGGCTGCCTCCTGATCCACGAGACTGCGGCGGGCGCGGGAACGAACGCCACGCTCGGCCATTCTGCGATGAGCCGCAACCGTGGTGAGCCGCTCGTCCACGAACCGCACAGGGACGGGGGCGATCCGCTCGGCGAGTACCTCGACGTACTGCCGGACCAACAGGACCGCCCGTCCCTCCTGCCCCGACATCTGCCTGGGCAGGCCCACCACGACCTCTACAGCCTGCCTGTCTCGCACGATCTGGACAAGCTGCTCGATGTCCGCATTATGGCGCTTATCCCGGGTCAGGGTGGTGACCGGCACCGCGAGGACGCCGCCGGGGTCGCTGGCGGCGATCCCGACCCGCACGGAGCCGACGTCGACGCCGATGCGCACCCCGGGCCGGCTGTCTGGGCCGCCCGCCGGGCCGCTCACCGGGTCCGCCGGCCGCTCACCGGGCCGCGAGCTCGGCCACCAGCCCGCGCAGCTTCGCGAAGACGGCCGGGACCAGCTCGGGCTTCCCGCCGCCGCCCTGGGCGATGTCGGGCTTGCCGCCGCCCTTGCCGCCCAGGCTCGCCCAGGAGTTGCGGACCAGGTCACCGGCGCGCAGCCCCGCCGCGCGAGCGCCCTCATCGGTGACCACGACGATCGAGGAGCCGTCGCTGTTGACCACGGCGACCACCGCGGGTCGCCCGGCCAGCCGCCCGCGCACGTCCATCGCCAGCAGGCGCACGTCGTCGGGCGCGGTACCGGCCGGCACCTCCGCGGTGACGACGGCGACGCCGCCGACGTCCTCGGCCCCCTCGGCCAGCGCCCCGGCGCCGGCGAGCACCGCGGCGGCCCGCAGCCTGTCCAGCTCCCGCTCGGCGTCGCGCAGCCGGCCGACGATGTCGGTGACGCGGTCGGCCAGCTCGTCGGGACGGGCCTTGAGCGCCGTGGAGAGCTGGGAGACGAGCAGGTGCTCGCGGGCCAGATAGCGGAACGCGTCGATGCCGACCAGCCCCTCCACCCGGCGGGTCCCCGCGGAGATCGACGACTCCGACAGCAGCTTGACCGCGCCGAGCTGGGCGGAGCTGGCCACGTGGGTACCGCCGCACAGCTCGCGGGCGTAGTCGCCCACGTCGACGACGCGCACGGCATCGCCGTACTTCTCGCCGAACAGCGCCATCGCGCCGAGCCGGCGGGCCTCCTCCTGGGTCGTGACGAACGCGCGGACCGGCAGGTCACGCAGCGCAACCTCGTTGATCTCGTCCTCGACGTCGGTGAGGACCGACGGCCCGACCGCGCCGAGGGCGTGGAAGTCGAAGCGCAGCCGGCCCGGGGAGTTCAGCGAGCCGGCCTGGGTCGCCCCCTCCCCCAGCGCCCGGCGGAACGCGGCGTGCACGAGATGGGTGGCGGTGTGCGAGCGGGACACCGCGCGGCGGCGGTTCTCGTCGACCTCGGCGAGCACCCGGTCGCCGAGACGCAGCTCACCGGAGCGCACCTTCACCCGGTGCAGGACCAGCTCCGGCACCGGCCGCTGGACGTCGAGGACCTCGACCTCGCCGCCGTCGAAGCGCAGCAGCCCGAAGTCCGGCTCCTGGCCGCCGCTCTCGGCGTAGAAGGGGGTGGCGTCGAGGACCACCCCGACCTCGTCACCCTCGCCGACCACCTCGAGGCCCGCGCCGTCGGCGATGCCGACGAGACCGACGACGCCGGACTCGCGGGACAGCTCCTCGTAGCCGGTGAAGGTCGTCGCGCCGGAGCGGGCCAGGATCGGCCGGAACGCCGACAGGTCGACGTTGCCGATGCGCCGCGCGGCCCGGTCGGCCTTCGCGGTCTGGCGCTGACGCTCCATCAGCCGGCGGAACCCGGCCTCGTCGACGGACAACCCCGCCTCGGCGGCCATCTCCAGCGTCAGGTCGATCGGGAAGCCGTAGGTGTCGTGCAGCTTGAACGCCTCGTCGCCACCGAGGGTGGTCGAGCCGGCCGACCGGACCTGGCGCACCGCCGTGTCGAAGATCGTCGTACCGGTACGCAGCGTCTCGGCGAACGACGCCTCCTCCGCGACGGCGACCCCGGTGATCGTCTCGGCGTTGTCGACGAGCTCCGGGTAGATCGGGCCCATCGCGGTGCCGATGACGCCGAACAGCTCGCCCATGACCGGCTCGCGCGCGCCGAGCAGCCGGGCGTCGCGCACCGCGCGGCGCAGCAGGCGGCGCAGCACGTAGCCGCGGCCCTCGTTGGAGGGGACGACGCCGTCGGCGATGAGCATCGCCGCGGTGCGGGAGTGGTCGGCGACGACGCGCAGCCGCACGTCATCGGCCGGATCGGCACCGTAGCGGCGGCCGGTGAGCTGGCCGGCGGCGTCGAGCACCGGGCGGGAGATGTCGATCTCGTAGAGGTTGTCGACGCCCTGCAGGATCGTCGCCATCCGCTCCAGGCCCATGCCCGTGTCGATGTTGCGGGCCGGCAGCTCGCGCAGGATCGGGTAGTCGTACCCGGCGCCCTCGCCCCGCTCGTACTGCATGAACACCAGGTTCCAGACCTCGAGGTAGCGCTCCTCGTCGGCGATCGGCCCGCCCTCGCGGCCGTACGCCGCGCCCCGGTCGAAGTAGATCTCGCTGCACGGCCCGCACGGACCGGGCACGCCCATCGACCAGAAGTTGTCCTCCTTGTCGCGGCGCTGGATGCGCTCGGCGGGCAGCAGGTCCCGCCAGATCCGCTCGGCCTCGTCGTCGTCGAGGTAGACCGTGGCCCACAGGTCGTCCGGCTTGAACCCGAACCCGTCGACGAGCAGCTCGAAGGCGAACGGGATCGCCTCGGCCTTGAAGTAGTCGCCGAACGAGAAGTTGCCGCACATCTGGAAGAACGACGCGTGCCGGGCGGTGCGCCCGACGTTTTCGATGTCGACGGTGCGCACGCACTTCTGCACGCTGGTGGCCCGCGGCCACGGCGGCGCCAGGTCCCCGAGGAAGTAGGGCTTGAACGGCACCATCCCGGCGTTGACCAGCAGCAGCGTCGGGTCCTGAGCGACCAGCGAGGCGCTCGGGACGATCGCGTGCCCGCGCCGGGCGAAGTGGTTGAGAAAGCGGCTGCGGATCTCGGCCGTGTCCATCGGGTTCACATCGTCCAGACTGGTGGGAGGAGGTTCGTCATCCGAGGGTGGGCGGCGCTGCTGCGGCCGCCGCCCGTGCGGCCACCGCGCCGTCAGGGCCGGCGAGCACCCGGGACCAGCCGCATGGTGCGCTCGGCATCGTCAAGATCGTCCGGGTAGCCGGCCGTGCCCGCCCCGGTGACGGCCGCCCCGGTGACGGCCGGCCCGGCGGCACCGGCACCGGCGTCCGCGGGCCGCCCGGAGATGCCGGGCGGATCGTCGTCCGGGTCACGGTCGAGGCCGAGGGCACCACGGATCTCTTCCTCCCGCTCCGCCGCCGCCTCACGCACATCCGCGAGGAACTCCTGTATCGACTGTACGAGAGATCCGGCCAGGCTCGTCGGAGTGAGCGCCGCGGCGGCCTTCGCCGCCTGGCGCACCACCACGACGCCGGCCGCGGCGCCGAAGGCCAGATAGAAGATCCTGGACATCTAGCGGCCCTCCCGGCGCCCGTCGGCCGCCCCGGCGACCGGGGTCAGGCCGGCGTCGTCGGCGACCGTGCGCCGGGCCGACCTGTCCGCCTTCATCTGCGACTTCACCCGCGATTCGACCTCGGACCGGGTGCGCTTGGCCGCGGCCTTGCGCACGCCGTAGCTGAACGCGGCCACCCGAACCATCGGGCCGCCCAGCGTCGCCGCGAACAGCGACGTCAGCGAGGAGACGTTCGTCGTGATCGACTGCACGTTCGCCGTGATCGCGTCGACCCGGTCAAGCTCCTTGTTCACATGGGCGAGTGCCACGTTGACCTCGTCGACCGTCGCGCCGGCCTGCCGGACCCGGGCGGTTCCCTCGTCGATGGCGACACCGGTCTGGCGCACCCGCGCCGCCGCCTCGTCGAAGATCTTGCCGAGTTTGAGCAGGACGAAACAGCCGAACAGGGCGAGCACTGCGAACGCGCCCGACGCGATCAGGCCCGCGACCGCTCCACCGGACATATGTGCTCCTGCCTCCATCGTCGATTGGGCCGGTCCCACCCCACCCGATCCGGCACGCCATGCCACGCCGCAGTTCGCCACGAGGGCCGCCGGTCGCGAGGGCTCGCGACCGGCGCGGGACGCGGCCGTCGGTGGCCGCGAAACCCGCGGACCGCAACCGCGGTGACCGTGGACGCCGTGGGCGCCACCCCGGTGACGCCCTCGTGTGACCTTACCGAGGCATCCGCCGGGGTCACGGGTAACCCCCGTCGCCTGGCCTGGGGCGCAGGCCCATGGCCAGGGCGTCTCTCGGGCGGCACAACGGTGGTTGCGAGACCGGCGCTCAGCCGGCCGGTCCCGGTGGCGCGGTTCCGGGCGCGGCGTCGGGGGTGCCCCGCACGGTGGACCGCAGCTCGCGCAGGCGTTCGGTGGCCCGGCGCTCGAAGCCGTTGCCGCCGGGGAGGTAGTAGTCCGTGCCGGTCAGCCCGTCGGGCGGGTACTGCTGGCGCACGACGCCGCCGGGGGCGTCGTGCGGATAGCGGTACCCGGCCCCGCTGCCGGCCCTGGCGGCCCCCCGATAGTGGGCGTCGCGCAGATGCGCCGGCACCGGGCCGGCCCGCCCGGCGCGCACGTCGGCGGTGGCGGCGTCGATCGCCCGGATCACCGCGTTCGACTTCGGCGCCAGCGCGAGGTGGATGACCGCCTGGGCGAGCGCCAGCCGCGCCTCGGGCAGCCCGACCAGATCGAGCGCCTGCCCGGCGGCGACCGCGACGCCGAGTGCCCCGGGATCGGCCATGCCGACGTCCTCACTGGCCAGGATGATCATACGGCGGGCGATGAACCGGGGGTCCTCGCCGGCCTCCAGCATCCGGGCGAGGTAGTGCAGCGCGGCGTCGGCGTCACCGCCGCGCATCGACTTGATGAACGCGCTGACCACGTCGTAGTGCTGGTCGCCGGACCGGTCGTAGCGCACGGCCGCCCGGTTGACGGCCTGTTCGAGCACGTCCACGTCGAGCCGCGCCACCGGCGGAGCACTCCCGACCCCGTCATCCCCTTCGGGAGAGTCGCCCCCTTCGGGAGGGTCGGTGGCTTCGGGAGGGTCGCCCCCTTCGGGAGGGTCGGTGGCTTCGGGAGGGTCGGTGGCTTCGGCGGGGTGGGGGGGCGCCGCGGGGTCGATGGGAGCGGTCGCGGCGAGGTCGGCGAGGAGGGCCTCGGCGCCCGCCTCCAGCACGGTCAGCGCGCGGCGGGCGTCCCCGCCGGCGAGGCGGACCACATGCTCACGGGCCTCGTCGGTCAGCGCTACCCGGCCGGCATACCCGCGTGGGTCGTGCAGGGCCCGGTCGAGCACGCCGCGGATGTCGTCGTCGGTGAGCGGTTCGAGGGTGAGCAGCAGCGACCGGGACAGCAGCGGGCTGACCACGGAGAAGAACGGGTTCTCGGTGGTGGCCGCGACCAGGGTGACCCAGCCGAGCTCCACCGAGGGGAGCAGGGCGTCCTGCTGGGTGCGGGTGAAGCGGTGGACCTCGTCGATGAACAGCACGGTGCGCGCGCCGGAGGCCGCCCGCGCGGCGCGGGCCTCGTCGATGACGGCGCGGACGTCCTTCACGCCCGCCGTCACAGCGGACAACTCCCGGAACCGCCGGCCGGTGGCCCGGGAGACGATGTGGGCCAGGGTGGTCTTCCCCGTACCGGGCGGCCCCCAGAGGATCACCGAGGTCGTCCCGCCGCCCTCGACCAGCCGGCGCAGCGGGCTGCCCGCGCCGAGCAGGTGGCGCTGGCCGACGAGCTCGTCCAGGTTCCGCGGCCGCAACCGCGCCGCGAGCGGGACCGGGCCTGACCCCCCGGCCACACCCCCGGCACCCGATCCGCCCGATCCGCCCGATCCACTTGGACCGCTTGGACCGCTTGGCGCAGGTCCGACCGCGCCGCCGGCGGTACGCGCGTCCCCCGGCAGCGACGCGGCGTCCCCGCCGAACAGGTCCGCGGTGTCGAACAGGCTCACCGGTTCACCGTACGACCATGACCGGCGTCAGCACGCGGCCAGACCAGACACGACCAGACCAGACACGACCAGACCGACGACCTACCTGCCGTTCACCGGATGCGACGCTCAGCCGGAGCGGGTAGGCGGCTCCGGGGCGGCAGGGCGGCTCCAGACGGGGACCGGCGGCGCGGGCCGGTACTGGTCACCGCGCGGGCTCGCGAAGGCGGCCGGCGCGGGCGGCGGTTCGGAAACCCCACCCCGGACTTCACCCGCAGCCCTACCCACAGTCACCCTGGCCGAGGCGGGGCGGCGGTGGCGGCTGCCCTCGCGGGCCATCGAGAACGCGCCGGACTCGGTGACACCGCCCATGGCCGCGAAGATGACCACCGCCAGCACCGAGAAGGCGATCACGCAGACGATCGGGGCGAGGGAGATCGGGTCCGCGCCGCGCACCTCCTCGTACCCCGGACCGGCCTGAACCTGGGTGGCAGCCATCGCCGTGTAGTGCATGCCGCAGATCGCCGTCGCCATGACCAGCGAGGCGGCGACCACGTGGCGGCCGGTGCGCACCCGGAACGCGATCCACAGGGCCACGAGTGCCACGGCCACGGCGATGAGGACGGACAGCACGACGATGCCGCGCCGGTACGTCACGGTCCCGCCGACGTGCATCGCGGCCATGCCGGTGTAGTGCATCGCGGCGATCCCCAGGCCGGAGATCACCCCGCTGAGCGCGAGCCATCCGGTGCTCCGTGGACGGCGCGCCACGAGGGTGAGCCCCAGCGCCGAGACCGCCACGGCGATCAGCAGCGAGACTCCGGTGATTGGCAGGCCGTACCGCAGGTCGAGCCCGTCGACTCGATAACCGATCATCCCGATGAAATGCATGGACCAGATCGCGCCGCCGCCGAGGGAGAGCGCGGCGGCGAGGGTCCAGCGAACCTGGGCAGCGCCCTGCGATATGGGGATCCGGATCGCGCTCACCAGCGCGGCGAATGATCCCACCGCGGCAAGTCCAACGGATACGACCACGAACAGAAGATCCTGGCTTGCATGCTGATGAACGGCGTGCGCGACGATCACGTGTCCCCCCTTGAAGCGGCCGGATCCACTCACATTTAGCACGTGTCGCATCGAAAGCCAAAATTCTCCCTAAAGCAAACCGACACGTCACAGAGGACGGCTTCAATCGCAAACCGGACTATGCGGATTTATCGGTCAGAACAATCTAACCCATCAAGGCGTTGGAGGCCGTCGCCTGGCGACTTCTCCGGCGGCACCCGGCTAGCACGATCGAGCCATCCGAGGTCTCTGAGCTGCGCAGACAGTCCGCCGCCCGCCCGTCCACTCGGGCCGAAGGTCCTTCTCGGCGGTGAGATCCAGCCCGGTCACCCCGCGCCGACCGGACACCGGCCGGACACCGCAGCCGACATCAGGGTTCCGCCACCACGCAAGGACCTCTCACGCCCGGCCCCGAGCCCGAGTTCCACCGGCGGCCGCGAGTGATGCGCATTCCCCCGAACCGGCAGTCCTCGCGATCCCCAGCGACGGGAAACGGTGCCTTACGCCGAGCCGACCCTCTTTCCCTCACCCACACTCGGATCACAAAGAACCGCGCCCGCACCTTGACAAGGGCCCGATAGCACTGGGTCGCCGGACACCACCCGGAACCCTCTACCAGGAGACCACACTTCGTTTTCGCGAGACAACGTCTCCCCAATGGTGCGCGTGTATGGTTCAGGTAGTCGGTTTATCTTCTCGTGCGGCTCCCACCACCTCCGTGGGGTGCGCGGCGGTGGGGGCGGCGAGCGATGCCGGCGCATAACTGCCGCCGTTCACGGCGTCGGCAATGCACTTTGGCTGCGGTGCACCACACCTCACCACCGCGCGACGACCGGCGGGAATGCGGCCCGAGGGCGCCCCTGGCGCACCGGCCCGCGGCCATTTCCACCCCCCGACGGCCGTGGTCACGGTTATCGGACGGCGGCGTACCAGACGTCGAGCCGACCGCGCCACCAGCCACCGCGCCACCAGCCACTGCGCCACTAGCCACCCAGCCGGCTGCCCGCCTGGCCCCCGTCCCATCCACCTGGCCGCCGTCTCTGCGCCCTTCGGTCGACGACGGCGCCGACCGAGCCCACCCCCGGTGACCGAAACCCCGCCCCGGAAAGGTGCCACCATGACCGTGATCCCACCGCCCCGCGCCCGGACCGACAGTCCTGTCCCCCTGGGGGCGCCGGCCGCGCCCCCACCCTGGACCGAGACGTCGGACCGGTCCGCCTCGCCGGGCGGCTCCGCGGCATCGGACAGGTCCCCGGCGCCGGGGGGAGCCCCGGCGCCGGGACGGGCCGCGCCTTCCACCCGGTCGGCGACGCCGGGCCGAGCCGGGCCGCAGCGTCGAGTCGCAGCAGCAGGCCGCGGCGGGCGGCGGGGATCCGCCGCCTCCGCAGACACCGCGGCGCTGGGAGAGGCCCGCGGGCCGGGAGGCACCGCCGACCCGGGAGGCACCGCTGTCACCCGCATCGGGCGGCACGTCCGCGTTCCCAAGACCGCCGAACTCGTCGCCGCCCACCTACGCCGCCAGATCGTCCGCGGCGAACTCCACGAAGGCGACGCCCTCCCCCCCGAAGCCGTCCTCATGGAACAGTTCGGCGTCTCCCGCCCCACCCTGCGCGAAGCCTTCCGCGTCCTCGAATCCGAAGCCCTCATCAG
>NZ_CM001489.1:6986539-7293435 GCF_000262465.1 Frankia sp. QA3 | reverse complement strand
ACCTGTTCGGGGTACCGCCCGCCGCGGTGCCCCGAACGGGCGGACCTGCCCGTGGAGGCGGACGACGTCGGCGCCGCCGCGGCGCTCCGTCGGCCCCACGAGATCCCTGTACGCTGCCCCGCATGGGATCTGGGCGGGTACGGGTTCGATTCGCGCCGTCTCCCACCGGCATCTTCCATGTGGGTGGGGCGCGCTCGGCGCTGTTCAACTGGCTGGCGGCGCTGCGCGCGGGCGGCGACTTCGTGCTGCGCATCGAGGACACCGACGCCTCGCGCAACCGGCCCGAGTGGACGGACGGCATCATCAGCGCGCTGGACTGGCTCGGGATCAGCCCCGGCCGGTACGAGGGCCCGGTGCTGCAGTCCTCGCGCGCGGACCGGCATCGGGCGGCCGCGGTCCGCCTGCGCGAGGCGGGGCTGGCGTACTACTGCGACTGCACCCGCGAGGCGCTGGCGGAGCGCACGGGCAACGCGCAGCACGGCTACGACGGCTTCTGCCGCGACCGTGGGCTGGAGCCGGGCCCCGGCCGCGCGCTGCGCTTCCGCACCCCCGACGAGGGGGCGACGACGGTGCGTGACCTGATCCGCGGGACCCCGGAGTTCCCGAACGACACCATCGAGGACTTCGTGATCGCGCGGGCCGACGGCTCGGCGGTGTTCCTGCTCGCCAACGTCGTCGACGACCTGGAGATGGGAATCACCCACGTCATCCGGGGCGAGGAGCACCTGTCGAACACGCCCAAGCAGCAGCTGCTGTGGGCCGCGCTCGGCGCCGAGGAGCCGCCGGTGTGGGCGCACGTGCCGGTCATCGTCAACGAGAAGCGGCAGAAGCTGTCCAAACGGCGGGACAAGGTGGCGCTGGAGTCCTACCGGGACGAGGGTTACCTGCCCGGCGCGATGAAGAACTACCTGATGCTGCTCGGCTGGGCGCCGCCCGGCGAGGACGAGATCGTGCCCTGGGAGACGATCGAGTCGACGTTCGACCTGGCCGACGTGAAGCCGTCCCCGGCGTTCTTCGACGAGAAGAAGCTGCGGGCGTTCAACGGCGAGTACATCCGGGCGCTCGGCGTCGAGGAGTTCATCGCGGCGGTGCAGCCGTGGCTGGCGCCGCCGGCGGCGCCGTGGGCGGCCGACGCGTTCGACGCCGACGTGTTCGCCGCCGTCGCCGGGCTCGCGCAGTCCCGGGTGTCGGTGCTGTCGGAGATCGTGCCTATGGTCGACTTCCTGTTCCTGCCCGAGGCGCCGGTGGACGACGCGGCGTGGGCGAAGGCGATGAAGCCGCCGGCGGCGGAGCTGCTCGCGGACGTCCACGACCTGTTCGGCAAGGTCGAGTGGGACGCCGAGTCGCTGAAGACGACGCTGACCGAGCTCGGCGAGCGCCACGGCCTGAAGCTGGCGAAGGCGCAGGCGCCGGTACGGGTCGCGGTCACCGGGCGCACCGTGGGGCTGCCGCTGTTCGAGTCGCTGGAGGTGTTCGGCCGGGAGGCCACCCGCCGGCGGCTGGCTGCGGCCCGGGAGCGGCTCGCCGCCGGCTGAGAAGTCGCCTGGGCCGGATCCGGCCCGCGGTTCGGGCAGCGTCACCACCGCCGTGGGCCGAGACCGATGAGCCCGGGCCGCGGCTGGGACGGGCCGCGACCCGGGCTAGGGAGACCCACCGGAGGTCGGGGTTACCTCCGCCGGGTGAAGCTCGGATCCACCAGGTCGCCTCCGGCGCTTGCGAGCACCAGGTTCGACGGTGACCAGCACATCTCCCGGGGCCTAAAGGATTCTTAAGATCAGCGAAAGACAAGCTGTGATCTCGACATCACTCTCTGTCGATGGTTGATTTACATCCCGTGATGTCCGAACAAGGACCACCCGCCCCCTCAGGGCTCGTCGTGGCCGCGGGTGGCGGCACCGCGCGGGGTGCGCTGGCGGGGGCTGAGCGCCTCCCATTCCCGCGCCCAGGCGGCCAGGGGCTCGATCACGCCCTGCAGGCGCCGACCGTGGGTGGTCAGCCGGTACTCGCCGACCTCGTCCACCTCGACGAGGCCGGCCTCACGCAGCTCCCGCAGGCGCTGGACGAGCTGCGCCTCGGGGGCGTCCAACCGGGTCGCCAGGGTGCGGAACGGCAACGAGCCGCCCCGCAGGTGCCAGTAGAGGCCGAGGGCGAACCGCCGGCCAAGCAGGTCCACCAGGGCGGTGAGGGCGGGCGGCGCCCCACCGGGAACCTCGGCCGGGGCCGGGCCCCCCGGGCCCCCCGGGCGACCCTGGCCCGCCCGTCCCCTTGCCGATCTGGCCTGCTTCATCGACATGCCCGCTCCGATCCGTCGCCTCGGCGCCGCCGCGGCCGGCACCCCCACCCCGCCCTGGCTTCCGCGCCGGCCCGGGGCGGCGGCGCGGGCAGCGCAGCTGGCCGGTGGCAGCCGGTAGGAGCGGGATGCCGGCGGTGAGCAGAATCACGGCCGGCGGGGGCAGCCACGGCCGCTGCCGGCACTCGCGGCGGGACGGCGACGGCGGCCGGACCACCCAACGGCGACCCATCCGATGCTGTGCGGCGCGACACCGTTTCCCGGCCTGTTCCCGGGGCGACCGGACGGCGACGCGGCCGGCCTTCAGTGGGCGCCGACCGAGCTGACCCCGTTCGAGCTGTGTGCCGCCACCGGGCGGAACGGCCGGGCCCCGGACGGCTCGACCTCGCCGGCGAACAGGCTGCGGACCCGGTGGAAGACCGTCCCGGCCTGCGCGGATACGACACCGGCGGCGCTCTGCACCTCCGGACGCTCCCGAACCTCCCTAAGCTGCCGCATGATCACGTCGTAGTGTTCGCGTCCGCCCCGGGACCCCAGGACGTACCCGAGGCCGAGTGCGATGACGACGCTGGGCCTGATGCGCATGTTGCCTCCCGGGAGACCGATGGACGTGCTGGCGGATGGCCGCCAGCCGGTCGGCGTTGTGCCGCCGAGTTGATTACTACCCCACGTCCAAGACCGCTTGAACCTCAGGTAGGCTGACCACGTCAGGTGCGCAGAGCACCCGGTCCCGCGTAGCTCAATTGGCAGAGCAGCCGGCTGTTAACCGGCAGGTTATAGGTTCGAGTCCTATCGCGGGAGCTGAACCCGCTGCGCCGCAGGCACTTCCGCTGGCCATCGCCACCCCCGCTGGTGTCGGGGACACCGGCGGGGGTGGATGGACGTTCTCGAACACCCTTCCCGGCGAGTTCCGCGCGCAGAGCCGCGACGAGGGTCCGGCGTAGAGATCGTCGCCGTCGGCGGCGTCCTTCGGGTAGTAGACGCGGACCCGGGTCTTCCGCTCATGTTCGGCGTAGGCGGCGACGAGTTGGGCCTCCCGGCCGTTCGACGGCCCCATCTGGAAGTACAGCGGTGACCTCTGTTCGAGGCCGTCGGCGGACAGGGGCGAGGCCACGACGGGCAGGCCGACCGGCGGCAGCGAGTAGCCGTGCGCTCGCGGTCGGCTCGTCCACGCCGAACAGCTTCACCCCGACCAGCTGCCCGAGCAGCCCTGGCCGTGGACAGTCCTCCACCCACACCGGCAGCAGCCTGTGGCGTATCCCGACGAATCCGGGGTCCAGGCGATCTGCGTGACCGCATCGTCGTACGGCCTCGGGCGCAGCGCCGACGACAACACCGCCACCGTCCGTCGGGCAGAGGGCGAGGTAGCCGTGGGCGGCGAACCTGCGGGTGATCTCCCCGCATCGACACCGTCTGGGCGCGCATGGCGTCGCTCATCGACGTCTCTCCCCTCTGCTCGCTCAGTCCGTCCGGCCGGCCCGTTTGCGGGCGAAGCGGGACATCATCGCGGTGAACTCGGGCGCGAGGTCCGGAACCGGCTCGCCCAGCCAGCGGTAGAGAAGCTGGCCCGCCGGATTGCGGGTGTGCATGGTGGTGTCCGGCCGGGCCACGCCGCGGGCGATCGAGATGTCGGTCGAGCGGGCGCAGACGATGGCGAAACGCAGCGCCGCCAGCAGCTTGTAGTAGGTCAGATCCCGCGCGGGCCGGCCGATCAGCTCCTCCCAGCGGGCGACCTGGGTGGCCTCGTCCGGCACGCCGGGCAGCGGCGGCGAGCCCAGTCCGTGGCTGTAGAACTCGTCCATCATCAGCCACCAGCCGAAGTCCACCTCGGCCGGGCCGACCGCCGGCGTCTCCCAGTCCAGGACGGCGGCGACCGTCCCGTCCGGCGCGAACATCATGTTGCCGACCCGGGCGTCGCCCCAACTCAGCGTCCGGTCGTCGTGGTCGGGTCGCTCCCGTTCGACGTGGTCCATCGCCCGGCTGAGCACGTCGAGCTCGCGTTCGCCGCGGACCCAGTCGAACCAGTGGCGGGTCGCGCTGACGAGCTGTTCCAGGCCGGTCGGGCCAAGCGCGGGCGCCCACAGGAACGCGAGGTCGCCGCTGACGGGGATGCGCGCGATGTCAACGAGGGTTCGCAGGCCGTTGTCCCACAGCGCGGCGCGCTGCGCTGGCGTCTGCTCCAGCAGCCAGCCGGCGGCGTGGCAGCTCGGGATGTCCGACAGCACCCTGCCCGGGACGTGGCTCATCACGAAGAACGGCGACCCGACCACCCCGGCATCCGGCTCGAACGCGAGGACCCGCGGCACCGGCACCGGCACCGGCGCGGCCACCCCGACGGCCCGTAGGACGCGGCCCTCGCCGATCGTGTCCGGGCGCAGGAACAACTGGCGCCCGGTCGGCTGGATGCGGACCACCAGCCGCTCGTCGCGAAGGGCGCCGTCGTCGTCCCACCGCACGGCGATGATCACGGTCTCGTTGGACGTGCCGGCCTTCGGCCTCGACAGCCCGACGACGGCCAGCGACGGCCGCTCCAGCGCACGACGCAGCCAGCTGGCCAGGGTCTCCGCCAGCGGGGCGTCGTCGCTCGTGGCGGTGACGCTCATGACGGCCCGGCCCCGTGGCCGCCGCCGCAAAGGATGTGGCGGCCGGTGGGCGCGCCGAACCCTGAGGCGACCCCAGTCACCCGATCAGATCCCCACAGCCACCGACCGGCCACTCAGGGCTCACTCGTCCAGTGCGCGAAACGGGCGGTCAGGTCGCGTTTCACGACCTTTCCCATGGCGTTGCGGGGCAGCTCGGGCACGATCTCGAGCTGCTCGGGGAGCTTGCGGATGTTCAGCCCCAGCGCGCGCAGGTGGGCGCAGAGCGTGGCCAGATCCGGTGGGTTGCCCGGGTCTGCCGGCACCACCGCGGCGCACACCCGCTCGCCCGAGGAGACATCGGGCAGTCCGACGACGGCCACCTCGCCCACCGCCGGGTGGCCGATCAGCAGCTCCTCCAGCTCCCGGGCGGAGATGTTCTCGCCCTTGCGGATGATGACGTCCTTGATCCGGCCGGTGATGCGCAGGTAGCCGTCCTCGTCGAGGGTGCCGAGGTCGCCGGTGCGGAAGAAACCCTTCGCGTCGAAGGCGTCCCGGTCTGCGGTGGCGTCGACGTAGCCGACCATGAGCTGCGGGCCGCGCACCCGGATCTCGCCGACCTCCCCGGCGACCGCGGGCGTGGAGTCGTCGAGCATGACGACGATCTCGACGTCGAGCCCCGCGCATCCCTCGGTGCTCGCATGCTGTTCGTCGGTGTCGTCGTGGCGACCCCAGGTGACGAAGGGGCTCTCGGTCAGGCCGTACCCGGAGACGACCCCGACCCCGCCGAGGAGCTCCCTGACCTCGTGATGCAGCGAGGCCGGCCGGCCCGCGCCGCCGCACAGCGCCGCCCGGGCCCGCGGGAACAAGGGCACGCCCGGCTGGCGACGCTGGCGCGCGAGGTAGGTCTGCAGCATCTGCGTGCCCGACCCGACGAGCGTCATGCCCGCCTCGGCGAGGGCGCCCGGCGTGGTCTCGGGGTCGAACGCGCGGCTCACGATGACCCCGCAGCCGGTCTGCAGGCCGGTGAGCAGGTGCGCGACCCCGCCGATGTGGGAGATCGGGAGCAGGATCGGCAGGCGGTCGGCGGGGACGACGGCGAGATGCTCGCAGAACGTCGACGATGCGGCCAGCAACCCCCGGTCGGTGTGCTGGGCGCCCTTCGGGTCCGAGGTCGTGCCCGACGTGTAGAAGATCCACCGGACGGGCGGGCCGCCGGGCCGGCCCTCACCGTGCCCGCGGGCGGGGACCGCGGCCGTCGGCAGCGAGCCGATCTCGCTCGGCGGTTCGGAGTCGACGACGTGCACGGCGAGACCTGGCACGGCCGCGGCGACCGTCCGCGCCATCGCCGCGTGGTCGACGCCGCGGAAGGTGCTCGGGACAAGCAGCAGCTCGCTGCCGGTCTGCCGGCAGATGAAGGTGATCTCGCGCTCGCGCAGCATCATGATCAGCGGGTTCTGGACGGCGCCGAGCCGGGACAGCGCGAGGCAGACCACGACCGTGTCGATCGTGTTGGGCAGCTGCCACGACACCACGGAGCCGGGCCGGACGCCCAGCTCGCGCAACCCCGCGGCGGTGGCCTCGGCCCGGTCGCGCAACTCGCGGAACGTCAGGCGCCGCCGGTGCTCGTCGACGATGGCGAGGCCGTCCGGCGAGGCCGCGGCGCGGGCCTCGACCAGCTCCCACATGCTGTCGGCGGTCAGGAGAGCCACTCGATCACTCCAGGATTGCGGGCTACGGATCGGGCGTCGTACATGGGCGGCGGGCACGGGCGTCGTACACAGGCGTCGAGAATGGGTGTCGGAAATGGGCGCGGTCGCGCGCGTCACCGTCCCGACCCGGAATGGACCCGGACGCCACTTCGGAACCTTCGCACGGAAAAGGTTCGGGTGCGCGGCCGGGCGCCTTATTGAAAGCAAAGAGAAATCATTGAATATCCGCGCGAGCGACCCCTAGAATTCGGCGGCAGAATCGGGGACGACCGAGGAGTCGGTGTGCGCGAGCATCGGGAGCTGTTCATCGGTGGCCGGCTGGTCGGCGCGGAGACGGACGAGACGTTGGAAATGGTCTCGCCGGCCACCGAGGAGACCATCGGCGTGGTTGCGGCGGCCGGCGTCGGCGATGTCGACAGGGCCGTGGCCGCCGCCCGGCGCGCGCTGGACGACGGCCCGTGGGCGAGCGCGACCCCGGCGCAGCGGGCGGCGGCGCTGGTGCGGCTGACCGACGCGCTGCGCGCCCGGGCCGACGAGCTCGCCGCGGTGCTCACGGCGGAGGTCGGCTCGCCCCGGGCCTGGTCGGATCCCTACCAGGTGGGCACGGCCCTGGCGGCGTTCGACGCCTTCGCCGCGCTGGCGGGGGACTACCCGTGGGCGGACCAGCGCCCGGCGGCGCACGGCTCGGTGCTGGTCCGGCGGCTGCCCGTCGGCGTCGTCGGGGCCATCGTCCCGTGGAACGCGCCGCTTTTCATCGCCGCGCTCAAGCTCGCGCCGGCCCTGGTCGCGGGGTGCACGGTCGTGCTGAAGCCGGCTCCGGCGGCGACCCTGTGGTCCTACCTGTTCGCCGACGCGATCGTCGAGGCGGGCCTGCCGCCCGGGGTGGTCAACATCGTGCCGGCCGCGGCCGCGGCGAGCGAGTACCTGGTCGGCCACCCCGGCATCGACAAGATCACCTTTACCGGCTCGACGGCGGTGGGCCGGCGCATCGGCGAGGTCTGCGGCCGCGACCTGCGCCGGTGCACCCTGGAACTGGGCGGGAAGTCGGCCGCGATCCTGCTGGACGACCTGACGCTGACCCGCCAGACGATCACCACACTCACCTTCGGCGCGATGGCGAACTCCGGCCAGGTCTGCATGGCCCAGACCCGCATCCTGGCCCCCCGCTCGCGCTACCGCGAGGTGGTCGACGCCCTGGCCGAACGGGTGGCCGCGCTGCGCGTCGGCGACCCGGCCGAACCGAAGACCCAGATCGGCCCGGTCATCTCGGCGCCGGCGCGGGCCCGGATCGAGGGGCACATCGCCCGCGCGCGGGCCGACGGCGCCCGGGTCGCCGCCGGTGGGGGCCGCCCGGCCGGCCTGGACCGGGGCTGGTTCGTCGAGCCGACGCTGCTGGCCGGGGTCGGCAACGACGCCCCGGTCGCCCGGGAAGAGATCTTCGGCCCGGTGGCGGTGGTGATCGGCTACGACGGGGTCGACGAGGCCGTCGCCATCGCCAACGACTCCGACTACGGCCTGGCCGGGTCGGTGTGGAGCGACGACCCGCAGCGGGCGGGGCGCATCGCCGCGCGGCTGCGCACCGGCTCGGTCGCCGTGAACTCGCCGGCGCCGCTGGACGTGGGCAGCCCGTTCGGCGGAAGGGGCGCCTCCGGCCTGGGGCGCGAGGGCGGACCCGAGGGCATCAGCGCCTTCGTGGAACTCCAGTCCATCGTCCGGCCCGCCGGCGGCTGAGCCTCCTCCGACCCGCACCCGCATGAGACCGCACGAAACCGAGAGAAGGTGCCGTGGAGACCCTCGCCGCTGTGCTGTGGGACCGCAGTTCCCCCTGGTCGGTGGAGCCGATCGAGCTCGATCCACCCGGCCCGGACGAGGTGCTCGTCGAGCTGCACGCCTCCGGCCTGTGCCATTCCGAGGAGCACATCGTCACCGGCGACATGCCCTTCCGGCTGCCGTGCGTCGGCGGGCACGAGGGCGCCGGCGTCGTCGTCGAGGTTGGCGCCCGGGTGAGCTCGCTCGTTCCCGGCGACCACGTCGTGTTCGGCTTCGTGCCGTCCTGCGGACGGTGCCGGCAGTGCGCGACCGGCCACCAGAACCTCTGCGAGCTCGGCGCGAAGATGTACACCGGCCGCCAGATCGCCGACGGCACCGCGCGCCACCACGCCCGCGGCCAGGACCTGGCGATCGCCTGCATGATCGGCACGTTCGCCCACCACACCGTGGCCCACGAGTCGAGCTGCATCCGGATCCCGGCGCACGTCCCGCTCGACCGGGCGTGCCTGCTGGGCTGCGGGTTCGTCACCGGCTGGGGGTCGGCGGTGTACGCCGCCGACGTGCGGCCGGGCGACACGGTCGCGGTGGCCGGGGTGGGCGGCATCGGCGCGGCGGCGATCCAGGGCGCCCGGCTGGCCGGCGCCCGCGTCATCGTCGCCGTCGAGACGGTGGCCGAGAAGCAGGATCTCATCCTCTCCCTCGGCGCGACCCACGTCGCCACCTCGTGGGAGCAGGCCGCCGCCGTCATCCGGGAGGCGACCTGGAACCGCGGGGTCGACCGGTTCATCTGCACGATGAGCCGCGGCGACGGCGAGCTGCTCGGGCAGGCACTGGCGATGACGGCCAGCCGTGGCCGGGTCGTGGTGACCAACGTCCATCCGGCGGCGCAGCGGACGGTGTCGCTGAACATGATGGATCTGACGCTGTCCGAGAAGCACATCGTCGGCACGATCTACGGCTCGGGCAACGCGCGCGCCGACATCCCGAAGCTGCTGGAGCTGTGGCAGAGCGGCCAGGTCGACCTCGACGCGGTGGTGAGCCACAGCTACCCGCTCGAGGGCGTCAACGACGGCTACGAGGACATGCGCTCCGGCCGGTTCCTGCGCACGGTGCTGCGCTACCCGGCCGCGGACGCGCTCGACGCGCGGACGGCGCGCGAGGCCCGTCTGGACGGACATCTTCAGGGGCAGCCGGCATGACGACCACCGACGAGGCACGCGGGGCCCGGGAGCTGCCCGGCGACGTCCTGGACGACCTGAGCTGGTGGACGCGACCCCAATCCACACGTGACGTTCGGCGCGCCCGGCCCGCATCACTGCCTGGGCGCCGACCTCGCCCGGGTCGAGCTGGCGATCGCGTTCCGAACCCTGTTCGAGCTGCTGCCCGACGCTGCTGCCCGACCCTGCTGCCCGACATCGAGGCGGCGGCCGAACCGGACCTGCTGCGTTCGAACTTCCTGCACGGCGTGAAGCACCTGCCCGCCCGGTTCACCCCCACCGCCCCCCGACCCTGACCTCGACCCCGACCCCGACGGGACGGCCATGCACCTCGACAAGAGCGCGGACTTCGACGAGATCGCCTACGGCAAGCGGGACGGGGTTGCCGAGATCCGCCTCGACCGCCCGCACGCACGCAATCCCATCTCGGCTCGGCCCGGCGGCACCCGCGATCAGGTCCTCGCCGCCCTCGCCGACGCCGAGGCGGACCCGTCCGTCGGCGCCGTGCTCGTCACCGGCGCGGGCTCGGCGTTCTCGGCCGGCGGGGACCTCGCCGGCAACCCCGTCCGCGAGCACGCGGCCGACGAGGCGCGCTTCCGCGAGACCGCCGACGACTTCCACCGCCGGGTGCGCCGCTGCCCGCTGCCGGTGGTCGCGGCCGTACAGGGCTACTGCCTGGGCGCCGCCGTCGTTCTCGCGGCGAGCTGCGACCTGGTCGTCGCTGGCGACGACGCCCGGTTCGGCATGCCCGAGGGACGTCTCGGCCTGCCCGGCGCCGCTGGCCTGGTGCCGCTGATCGGACGGCAGTGGGCGAAGTTCCTGATCCTCACCGGCGAGCTGATCGACGCCGAGGTGGCCCAGCGGATCGGACTGGTCACCGCGGTCGTGCCGGCCGCCGAGCTCGGCCCGCGCGCCCATGACCTGGCCGCCCGGCTGGCCCGGATGCCCCGGGAGGCCACCACCCTGAACAAGCGGGCCGTGGACGCCGCCGCCGACGCCGCCGGCGACGAGGCCGCCCGCGTCGCAGCCTCGGGCTACGACGTCATCACGCTCGCGATGAGCGGCCGGGCGCGGGCCCCCGACGGCCGCCCCTTCGCCGAGATCCGGCGCGAGGAGGGCGTGCGCGGCCTGAAGGCGGCCCGCGAGGCCCAGTTCTCGACCCCCTGGCTGCCCCGAACCCGAGCCGACGACGCCGGCCGACCCGAGTGAGACGGCGCCGCCGCCGACCGGTCGGCCGGATTCACGAAGGGACGTCGGGCAGGCCCGCAGCGGCGTGGCGATCGAACCGTCTGAAGGCAGATCCGCTAAACCAGCCGGCCGTTGTGCTGTCGGGCCAGGACGCGCCCGCGCTCGTATAGTTCTTGGGCATTGCGGTTGCGCTGGTAGCGGCGTAGCGCGCTCATCATGGTGTTGAATCGGTCGTCGCAGCGCCCAGACTGTACGGCGGGGTAGTCGTCCAGCATCCGGCGCCAGTGACTCCACCAGGTCGAGCCGTTCGGCCTGGCGGGCCAGCAGGTGGAATCGGTATTTCACCTGGTCCACCTCACGCACCAGGCCGAAACCCTGCGTCGCGTAGTAGGCCGCGAGCTGCGGCCACGGACAGTCCCGACGAACCTGGCGGACGCCCGCCCGGGCGGCACGGTCGACCGCCCACCAGGCGATCAGCGTTCCCGGCTTCCTCTGCCGGCAGGCCGGATCGGTCACCGTGGTGTTCAGGTACCGGGCCGGCTCGGCACGTTCGGTGTCCGTCCACCACGGTGGCGCCTGCTCCTGGATGGTCGTCCGGCCGACGATCCTCGACCCGTCACTTTCCAGCAGCCAGACGTCGCCACACGGGTTGTCACACTGGCCGGCGAGATCGTCGATGCTCGGGCGCCAGCTCGGCAACCCGCGCTCCTCCATCCAGTCACACCGCACGCTGATCATTTCCGCGACCGCGGCCCGGTCGGCAGCCCGTGCCGGGCGCATTACCAGCATGACCACATACCAGGATGACCACATCCTCGCCCGCGCGAAAAGGCAGACACAGCCCGGGTGTTGACCGGGTCTGATCAGGCCACGGACAGGCGCACTCCCAGCTCGTCGACTCCGTCGGTCTTCGGCCGGGATCGCCGGGACGGTCCGCGGCCTCAGGCGTCGGCTGGGGCGTTCACGCGGACGACGGTGTTGCCGGGCGGCAGCGTCCCCGCCGCCATCTCGGCGTGCACCCGACCGACGTCGGGGAAGTCGACGACCTGACCGAGGCAGGGATCGATCGCCCCGTCGCGGACGAGGTCGTTGTAGGCGACGGCCTGGGCGTCGTTCGTCCCGTGCGAGCCCTGCAGGCGCTTCTGCCGGGTCCAGTGGTAGCGCAGGTCGACCGTGGCCGAGTAGCCCGACGTCCCGGCGCAGATGACGACCATCCCGCCGGCCTCGCAGACGAAGATGCTGGTCGGCACGGTCGCCTCGCCGGGGTGCTCGAAGACGACGGCGGGGTTGCGCTTCTCCCCGAGCGCGTCCCAGATCGCCTTGCCGAACGCCCGCGCCTGCGCCGTCCATGCCTTCTGCCCGGCGGCGTCCTCCCAGTGCGGCGGGACACCCCAGTGGGAGAAGGCGGTGCGGTCGATCCAGCCCGCGGCACCGAGGTCCACGCAGTACTTGCCCCGTGCCTCGTCGGAGACGACCGCGACCGGGATCGCGCCGACGTGGCGGGCGAGCTGGATCGCCTGGCCCCCGAGGCCGCCCGAGCCGCCCCAGACGAGGACCACGTCATCCCGGCGCGTCTCGTTGCCCGGCCAGCCGAACAGCATCCGGTAGGCCGTCGTCCCGACGAGGGTCGGCGCGGCGGCCTGCGCCCAGCTCAGCCGGGGCGCCTTGGGCAGGACCTGGTGGGACTGCACCCGCGCGAACTGCGCGAACGACCCGAAGTTCGTGTCGTAACCCCAGATCCGCGCGGACGGGGCGATCATCGGGTCGCCGCCGCGGATGATCCATGGATCGGCGGGGTCCCAGTAGCCGGGATGGACGATCACCTCGTCGCCCACCCGCACCGTCGTCACGTCGGCGCCGACGGCGTGGACGATGCCCGACGCGTCGCTGCCGCCGATGTGGAAGTCGTAGGGTTCACCGGCGCGCCGCCGCTGGGCGATGACGTCGACCGGGATGCCCCGGGCGGCCCAGACGTTGTTGTAGTTCACCCCGGCCGCCATCACCGCGACCAGCACGTCGTCGTCGCCGAGCGGCGGCACCGGCACCTCCTCCACGGCGAACGCCGCCGCCGGATCGCCGAAGCGCTGCGCGCGCACGACCTGCGCGACCATCGTGTCCGGCACCACGCCGAGCGGAGGCAGAGCGGGCATCGAGAACTGCGCCATCGGGATTCTCCTCCTGGGAGCCGAAGTTACGAGCCGGACGCGGCGTCCGGGGGCAGCAGGAACTTGCGGATCTTGCCGACGGAGGTCCGCGGCAGCTCGTCGACGAGGACGAACTCCCGGGGACGCTTGACCGGGCTCAGCCGGCGCCGGCACCACTCGGCCAGCTCCCCGGCGCCGGGGGCCGCGCCGCGGGGGTCGGCGACGACGTAGGCGACCGGGACCTCGTCGCGCACCGGGTCGGGCCGGCCGACGACCGCCGCCTCGAGCACGCCGGGATGCTCGGCGACGACCGCCTCGACCTCGACCACCGACACGTTCTCGCCAGCCACCTTCAGCGTCTCGTTGTCGCGCCCGGCGAAGTGGTACACGCCGGCGGCGTCCCGGTAGGCCCGGTCGCCGGTGCGCAGCCAGCCGTCGACGAAGGCGCGCCGGGTGGTCTCGGGGTCGTCGAGGTACCCGCCGAACAGCCGGACACCCCGCTCGCCGCCGACCAGCAGCTCGCCGACCTCCCCCGGCTCCCGCTCGCCGCCGTCGGGCCGCCGGCTCAGCCGTACGGCGCAGCCCGGTGTCGGGCGGCCCATCGTGTCCGGGCGGGCCTCGCCGGGCCGGCTGGTCAGGACCGCCGCGGTCGTCTCGGTCATCCCGTAGAGCTGGCGGGGACGGCAGCCGAGCAGGGCCGAAAGCCGTTCGTACTGGTCGGCGGTCACGTTCTGGGCGAACCAGACGTGGCGCAGCGCCAGGTCGTCGCGCCGTTCGGCTCCCCGGGCCAGGATCATCCGCATGGGTGCCGCGAACAGGCTCGCGTGCGTCGCCCGGTGCCGGGCGGCCTGCGCGAGGAACCGCGACGCCGAGAAGGAGCTGAGTAGCGCGACGCTCGCCCCGACGGCGATGGCGGCGGCGAACGAGTAGTACTGGGCGTTCGCGTGGAACAGCGGCAGCGCGACGAGCTGGCGGTCCGCCGGCCCCAGCCCGGCCGCCGCCGCCATCGTGGCGCCCGCGAAGGCGTAGTTGGCCTGAGTGATCACCACGCCCTTCGGGGCGCTGGTCGTGCCGGAGGTGAACAGGACCGCGGCAGTCGCGCCGGGGCCCGGCACACCGGGGTCCGGCACACCGGGTTCCGGCACACCGGGGTCCGGCACACCGGGGTCGCCGGCCCGCGGCGCCTCCCCGGCTCCGGCGCCGGTCAGGGTTGCCAGCTCGACGTCGTCCTCGTCGACCGCGAACACGGCGAGGCCCGAACCTGCGCCGGCCGCCTCGGCGTAGACCGCCTGACGCCGCGGCGAGCAGATCCCGACCACGGCCCTCGTCCGGGCGAGCTGCCCGGCGATCTCCGGGGCGGTGGCCGCCGGGTCGGCCGGCACGATGTGCGCGCCGAGGCCGACGGCGGCCAGCCACACCGCGACGAAGGCCGGCGAGTTGGCCAGCGCGAGATGGACGGCGCCGCCGCCGCGCAGGCCCGCGGCGCGCAGCCGGGCCGCGACCCGTCGGGTCAGCCGGTCGAACTCGGCGTAGGACCACGTCGTCACCGCCCCGTCCGAGGACTCCCAGATCAGGAACGGATGCTCGCCCCGCCCGGCCACCGCGCGCCGCCAGGCCGCGCTGAACGTGGCGGCGGGCTCACCAGGTGGCGATGGCATCGCACGCCGCGCGCAGCAGGTCCGGCCGGCCCTCGAAGTAGTGCGTCGCCCCCTCGATGAGCAGGTAGTCCTTCTTCGCCGGCCCGATCGCGTCGTGGAGCTGTTCGAGGACCACCGGCGGCGAGCCGGTGTCCGCCGAGCCGCCGACGACCAGCGTCGGGGTGGTCAGGTTCGGCAGCCACCTCAGGGCGTCGCCGAAGGTGTCGTCGATCGACCACTGGTTGATCCACGACCGCAGCGTCGTGTAGCGGTTGAGCCCGGCCGGCAGGTAGTCGGCGATCTCGGGACGGCCCCACAGGGTGCTGCCGATCGTCCGGTCGCTGGCGTCGATGGTCGGGTCGAGGAAACGCAGGTCGGCACTGGTGCCGTGGACGACGAACGCCAGGTCGTCCAGCCCCGCCGGCCAGTGCCCCTCGGCGGTGACCAGGCGTAGCTGCGCCCGCGCCCACGCGGTGATCCGCCGGTTGCGGGCGAGCTGGGCGGCGCGGTAGCGGGCGATGAACTCGGCCGGGAACGGCGGCCCGTTGCGCGGGTCGAACGCGTCGAGCTCCGGGTCCCGGCCGAACGGCGCGGACTCGTCGATGATCGCCGGATCGAGCCACTCCATCGACACCCGGGCGCGGGAGGGATGGGCCATGAACAGCACGATCGAGTCAGCCGGCGGCAGCGCGGCGCGGGTGAGGTCCGGGCCGACACCGCCCGGCGGCGCCACGACCGTCGGCCGCTCGGCCTGCGCCTGGTAATAGGGGACGATCGAGCCGCCACCGGAGTTGCCGACGAGGACGACCCGGGAGTAGCCGCGCCCGCGCAGCGTCCCGATCGCGGCGCCGATGTCGAGCAGGCAGTTCTCGACGTTGAGGTTCGCGTCGTTGCCCACGTACCGGGTGGCGAGCCCGATCGCGGCGACGCCGAGCTCGGCGAGCGTTCCCAGCGCGTAGTGACCCAGGAAGTTGGCCGTCGGGTGCACGATCAGCACGGCCGTGCGGGGCCTGGGGCCCGCCGGGCGCACCTCGGACGCCCAGATCGCCCCGGACAGGCGGGCGACGCCCGAGAACACGTCCACCCGCCCGGACGGCGGAATCGGTATCTCCACCAGCTCCCGCTCGACCCCGCTTGGCAACGGCACGGCGACCTCCCTGCGCGACTTCAGTCCTCGACGAGCACGAGCGCGTCGGCCACCACGCAGCCCGACGGCGAACAGATCAGCGGGTTGACGTCGATCGAGCCGACCCAGCCCGCACCGGCCGCCCCCAGTTTGGCGACGGCCAGCACCGCCGTCGCCAGCGCCGCCCGGTCCCAGCCGGCCGATCCTCGCAGCCCCCGCAGGACGGTCGCCCCGCCGAGCTCGTCCACCATCGACTCGACGTCGAGGCCGTCCACCGGCAGCAGCCGGCCGACGACCGCACGGGTCAGCTCGACGAGGATGCCGCCGAGGCCGGCCACGACGACCGGGCCGAGGTCGGTGCGGGCCTGGTAGCCGACGAAGGCCTCGCCGCCGCCGACCTGGCCCTGCACGGCGACCTGGCCCTGCACGGCGACGGTGCGCGGCACCCTGTGTGCCGCGGCGATCGCCTGCAGCTCGGCGGCGACCGCGGCCACCTCCCCGGGTGTGACGCCGAGGCGGACCGCGCCCAGCTCGGTGCGGTGCGCGACGTCGGCCAGCTTGACGACCAGCGGCGAGCAGCCGCCGAGGGCACCGTCCGGAGGCCAGTCGGCGGGATCGTCGAGGACCACCCACGGCGCGACGGGAAGGCCACGCTCGGCCAGCAGGGTCATCGTCGCCGCGAACGACAGCATCGGCCCGGCGTCGCCTCGCACCACGTCGCCCGGCCGCGGCGGGGGGATCGGGCGCGACGGGCCCGTGCGGCGCGCCCGGGGCTGGGCCGACAGGTGCCGGGTGATCGCGTCGAGGCCGCGCACCGCTCCGCCCAGCCCGCGGGCGAAGGCCAGGCCGGGACCGCCGGCCGTCGCGGTCCACGAGCCCAGCCGCGACTGCTGCGCGGTGGTCAGGACGACCGGCTTGCCGGCCCGGCTCGCCGCCTCGCGGGCCGGGCCCAGCAGGACCTCCGCCCGCTCGCGGTCCTCCTCGTCGAGCCACCAGGTGATGACGACGGCGTCGAGCGCCTCGGCGTCGAGGTAGGTCCGCAGCACGGCGTCGAGCGACTCGCGCCGGGCCATGGTGAAGCCGGTGAGGTCGAGCGGGTTCACGACGTCGGCGCCGGGGATGATCGCGCGCACCTCGTCGGCGATCTCGGTCAGCTCCGGCGTCTCGACGTCCCCGCCGGCCAGCACATCCGAGGCCAGCACGTCCGAGGCCAGGGCGGCGACGCCGCCCGACGAGGCGATCACGGCGATCCGCTCGACCGGACGCAGCCGGTCCGCGGGGAGCTGGGCCAGGATCGCCGCCCGGTCCATCAGGTCGTCGACGTCGCGGGCGTCGACGACCCCGGCCGCGCGGAACGCGAGGTCGTACACCCAGCTCTCGCCGGTCAGCGCCCCGGTGTGCGAGCGCACGATGGCCCGCGCCCGCTCACTGCGGCCGAGTTTGAGCACGACGACGGGCTTGCCGGCCGCCCGGGCGCGCTCGACCGCGGCGAAGAACGACGCCGGGTCGCGCAGCTTCTCGATGACGACGGTGATGACGCGGGTGAGCGGATCGACGACGAGGAAGTCCAGGTAGTCGGCCAACGCGGTCACCGCCTCGTTGCCGGCCGAGATCGCCAGGCGCAGGCCGAGGTTACGCTCGCGGGCCGCCGCCATCGCCGCGCGCATCAGGTACCCGCTGGAGGACACCAGGGAGACCCCGCCGGCCGGCACCGCCACCGCCGTCCCGGTGAACAGCGACACCCCGCTGGTGACGTTGACCAGGCCGGTGCAGTTCGGGCCGCACACCGGCAGGGCCGCGCCGGCCGCGGCCCGGGCCAGCCGCTCCTGGCGCTCGCGGCCCTCGTCGCCGGCCTCGCCGAACCCGCTGGCCACGACGACCACCCCGCCGCACCCGAGCTGCGCGGCCTGCTCGACGACGCCCACCGACCCCGCCGCGCCGACCAGGCTGAGCACGGCGTCGACCGGCCCGCCGACCGCCCGCAGGCTGGCTACCGTGGGCCGCCCGTAGGCGGTGGCGTGGCGCGGGCTGACCAGGTGCAGCTCGACGGGCGCGGCGAGCAGGTGGCCGACGGCGACGTTGGACATCGGGCGCCGCTCGCTCACACCGACGACGGCCACCGACGCCGGGTTCAACAACCTGGCCAGCGAACCCGCCCCGGTCTGCGACCCCGCCACGTCCTCCTCCTTAGCCCCAGCCCTGCTTCAGCCCCAGCCCTGCTTCAGCCCTGCTTCCCGCACCGGCAAGGTACGTGCGGAACCCTTTCGGTTCGATGCCAGCGCCGCCGAGACCGGCGCCGCCGGGCCGGCGGCGCCCTAGCATCGGCATCGCGCCGAACGGAGGGACGGATGACGGGCACCACGGGCACCACGGGCACCGCGATACCGCTGGTCCTCATGCGTGGCGGGACGAGCAAGGGCGTGTTCGTCACCGACGACGCGCTGCCCGGCCCCGGGCCCGAGCGGGACCGGGCGCTCCTGGCCCTGCTGGGCTCGCCCGACCCGATGCAGCTCGACGGGCTCGGCGGGACGCATTCGAGCACCAGCAAGGTGGTGCTGGTCCGGCCGAGCGAGCATCCGGGCTGCGACATCGACTACCTGTTCGTCCAGGTCGGCATCGAGCGTCCGATCGTCGACTACGCCGGCAACTGCGGGAACCTCACTGCCGCCGCGGCGGTGTATGCCCTCCAGGAGGGCCTGCTGGCTGGTGACGCCCGACCCGGCCTGGTGCGGATGTTCAACCGCAACGTGGGGCAGCGCATCGACGCCGTCGTGCCGGCCCCGCACCCTCTCGGCGACTGGCGGGAGGAGGCGCGGGGCGCGGGGATGCCGACCACGGGGCTGGCGGTGCTGACCGAGTACCTCGACCCGTCGGGACCGGTCACCGGTGCGCTGCTGCCGACCGGAGAGCCGCGCGACGTGCTCGCGCCGAGCGTCGGCGACCCCATCGAGGTGTCGATCGTGGACCTGGCGGCGCCGATCGTGTTCGTCCGGGCGGCCGACCTCGGGCTGCGCGGCGACGAGGCACCGGCGACGCTCAACGCCGCGCCGGGCCTGCTCGCGCGGCTGGAGTCGATCCGCGCCGCCGGCGCCGCCCGCATCGGGCTCGCGGCCGACGAGGCCGAGGCCGCGGTCCGCTCCCCCGTCCTGCCCCGGCTCACCATCGTCTCCCCGCCGCCGGAGGCGAGCCGGACCGCGCCCGGCGCGGGAGTCGCGGCCCAGGAGGGGCCGGGGGCGGCCGATCTCGTGGTCCGGGCGACGTCCCTGGGACGCGCCCACCACGCCTGTCCGATCACCACCGCGCTGTGCGCGGCCGCCGCCGCCCGCACCGCCGGCACCCTGCCGTTCGCCTACGCCCGGCGCGGCGACCCCGGTTCGGTCCGCATCACGCACCCCAAGGGCGCGTTGACCGTGACCGTCCGCACTTCAGACGGGACGAACCGCGAGGACGGGACGAACCCCGAGGACGGCGGGGAGATCGTGTCGGTCGGCGTGCTGCGCACCGCCCGCCGGCTGCTGGCGGGGACCGCCTACCTGCCGGGCTGAGCCGGCTCGTTCCCACCGGACGCCGTCATCGCAGGTCGGAGAACGGCAGGGGGCGCAGGATGCTGCTGTGGGTCCTCGCCACGAGCAGCCCGTGTTCGGCGGTGCTGCGCCGGCGCACCTCGCCCCATTCCGGGTCCTCGTGGAAGTCCGCCCAGGCCCGCTGGCGTTCGTCCAGGCTGTCCCAGGCGAGCAGGTAGGTGAGGTCGGGGCCGGCGCCGATGACCGTCTCGAAGTAGCCGACCTGGCGGAACCCGTGCCGGTCGAACAGCGGCACGGTGTGGTCGGCGAACCGGTCGTAGAGGGCGTTGCGGTTGTGGCCGAACAGCTCGTAGCGGCGCAGTTCGTACAGCATCGGCGGCTCAGTCGAACGTGGTCGGCTCGGAGGCGACGACGAGGTCGTGCAGCGCGGCCGACACCTCGGTGCCGTCACGCCGGGCCCGCTCCTTCGTCGCCGTCCACGCCTCGAGCGCCCGGCGGGCCTGGGTCGACCGGTCGTTCCAGTCGGCGACCAACGGCGTGGTGATTTCGAGCCGGTTACCGTCGGGGTCGTAGAAATAGATGCTGTAAATGATGGTGTGGTCGACCGGGCCGAGAACGTCGACGCCGTGGCCCCGCACCCATTCCTTCCATTCGTCCACCATGTCGGTGGTGGGCACCTCGAGGGCGATGTGGCGGAAGACGTCATGGGCCGGATGGGGCGCCGGCCCCGCGGCGGGCAGGTCGGGAACCTCGAAGAAGGCCACCGTCGACCCGTCCTGCATCCGGAAGAAGATGTGCAGGTAGGGCATGGTGTCTCCGGTCGACGGCACCCGCTCGTGCATCACCGCGGCCACGAGTTCCATCCGCATCACGGTGCTGTAGAAATCGGTGGTGGCGGCGGCGTCGCGCGTCACCAGGGCCAGGTGACTCAGGCGGGTCGGCGCGTGCGCGTCGGCGGCCCGGACCGGTGCGGGAACGACCCTGCTCCGGGAATTCGTGAAAGTCATCGATCGTCCTCCTCGGGCGGGACGCTACCGCCGGGAAGATGTCGGTTGACGCTCGATCGCCCGCCCGGTGAACCGCCGGCCCGCCGTCATCCCGCGAGTGCCGTCATCCCGCGAGTGCCGTCATCCCGCAAGTTCGGACACCGGCCGGATCACGAGGGAGAACATCGCGGCGATCGCCACCCCGAAGGTCGTGACGGCTGGGTCGAGCGGGCGGCGCGACCGGCTGGCCAGGCCCAGCCCGCCCCAGGCGGTGGAGCCGCTGAAGATCGGGACGAACAGGCAGCTGTGGAAGCCGTCGGCCGCCAGCGCCCGGGTGGTCTCGCGGTAGCCGTGCGAGCCGCCGACGATGTCGGCGATCTGGGTCGGCTGGTTGGTCTCGAACGCGTGGACCTGGGCGAAGCTGGAGCGTAAGGGCACGCCGCCCGCGATCAGCTCGCGCCACCGCGCGGTGTTGCCCCGCTCGGCGACCAGATGCATGAGCCCGCCGCCGCGGCGGAAGATCGCCGCGGCGTCGCAGGCGGCACTGGTCACCAGCGTGGTGGTGAGGAACTCCGCCGCCGCGGCCTGCGAGCCGCGGGGCAGCCGGCGGGCGATGTCGAGGACCGTGCGCGGCATCGTCAGCGAGCTGAGCCGGGCGGCGGCGCCGCTGACGTCGTCGCCCATCTCCAGGACGTTCTCGGTGAACTCGTACCCGACGCCGCGCACCGCGCGGATCAGCGGCGTCGGCCGACCCGCAACGGTGATCTTGTGACGGAGCCGGGAGATCTGGATACGCAGGGCGTTGGTGTCGCCCGGCCCGCCGGCGCTGCCCCACAGCGTGCGGACGATCCGGAACCGCGGCAGGGCCCGGTGCGGGTGGCGCATCAGGTAGGCGAGCAGGCGGAACTCGGTGGGCGAAAGGTTGAGCTCGGCCCCGTCGAGCAGACAGGTCCGGGCCCACAGGTCGACGTGCAGCTCGGCGGCGCTCAGGTAACGCACGGTCGGCTCCCAGGTGTCGCTGACCCTGCGGAGCAGGGCGATGATCTGCGCCCCCAGGGCGGACTGGTCCAGCCCGGTCGGCAGGGCCAGGTCCGCCCCGTCGGTGAGCACGCGCACCCGGATCATCGGGTCGAGGTCGCCCACGACGATGATCGGGGCGTCGCAGGAGCGACGCATCGCGCGGGTCACCTCGACCGCGAACCGCGGGTCGTCGGTGACGATGGCGACCAGCGACGCCTTGCGCAGCGAGGTGGCGCGGCGGGCGGCGTCCGCTCCCCCTGCCTCGACCAGCCGCCACCGCTCGCGGCCCGCCAGGAGCGCCAGCGACTCGGCGTCGGGCCGGGCGCCGTCGGCCACCACGACGACGGGGCCGTCCAGGCGCACCTCCCGGCGCAGTTCGGCACCTGCGTCCCCTGCTCGCTGCTGCTGCGTGTCTGCCCGCATGTCCAGCTCCTCTCGCGGCGGCGGTCGGGCACCCACCACCCGTCCCGCGCCGCGTGCCATGGGTCGCGGTGCCATGGGTCGCGAAGTGCACGAATTGCGATGGGTCATGTGTCGCGTGTCACTCTGTGGATGCTGGACGATATCCGACTCCCCGTTCGATTGTCAGCGTTCCGCGAGGAGAGGACGGGCCGGGAACGGTCATGCTTTTAATGCCGACAAGGCGTGTTTTATCCGGATAGCGGATTGTGCGCTAGACAGGTAAGCGACATCTTGCCGTCGTTACGTTCACGCTCATCCGCCGGTCCGGACAGCTGCGAGGCGCGCATGGAACTCCCGATGATCGTCAGCACCGATGACCACGTCGTCGAGCCGGCCCATCTGTGGCAGAGCTGGCTGCCCGCGAAGTTCCGGGAACGCGGCCCCCGCGTCGAGCGTCGCGGGGTCGCCGGTATCCGGGTGGTCGGGCCCGGCCCCAAGTACGCGCACGATTTCGACCCGAGCGGGCGACCGGCGGACTGCTGGGTCTTCGAGGATCTGGTCTTCGTCCAGAAGCGCACCACGGCGGCGGTCGGTTTCGCCCGCGAGGAGATGTCGCTGACCTCGATCACGTACGACGAGATGCGGCCGGGCTGCTACGACCCGAAGGCCCGGCTGGAGGACATGGACGTGAACTGGGTCGAGGCGTCGCTGTGCTTCCCGACGTTCCCCCGGTTCTGCGGCCAGACGTTCCACGAGGCGACCAGCGACCGCGAGCTCGGCCTGGCCTGCGTCGAGGCCTACAACAACTGGATGGTCGAGGAATGGTGCGGCGACTCCGGCGGGCGGCTCGTCCCGCTGTGCCTGGTCCCGCTGTGGGACGCCGACCTCGCGGCGGCGGAGGTCCGGCGCAACGCCGCCCGCGGCACCCGGGCCGTGGCGTTCAGCGAGATCCCACCGTTCCTCGGCCTGCCCAGCATCCACTCCGGCTACTGGAACCCGTTCTTCGAGGCCTGTGACGAGACCGGCACCGTGGTGTGCATGCACATCGGGTCGTCCTCGCGCATGCCGTCGACGTCGCCGGACGCACCGCACGCGGTGAACGCCTCCGTCGCCTTCAACAATGCGATGGCGTCGATGTCCGACTATCTCTGGTCGGGCCTCATGGTGCGCTACCCGAACCTGAAGCTCGCCTATTCCGAGTCGCAGATCGGCTGGATTCCGTTCCTGCTGGAGCGGATCGACGCCAAGTGGCGCGACGCCCGTTCCTGGCTCGGCGACGGGGGCCTGCCCGAGCCGCCGTCGCACTACTACCACAACCGCATCTTCGGCTGTTTCTTCGACGACCGTTTCGGCGTCCGGTCCCGGCACGACGTCGGCATCGACAACATCACCTTCGAGACCGACTACCCGCACACCGACTCGACCTGGCCGAACACCCGAGAGGTGGCCGAGCGGCTCATGGCGGGCGTCCCCGACGACGAGATCTACAAGATCATGCGAGGCAACGCCATCCGCATGCTCGACCTGGACCTCGACCGCCCCTGACCGGTGCCGCGGGCGTCGCGCTCGCCGCACACGAGAAGGCGTCACCGGTCCTCCGGGGTGGTCCTGACGACCGCGGTGTGTTCGAGGTGGCGGTCGAAGAAGGTGATCGCCGCACCGAACACGCCGATCACGGTCATCGCCGTGGTGGGCACGCCGGACCGAGCCAGCCAGGACAATCCTCCGGCGGCTGTCGCGGCCACAACGGCGAGGAGCAGGACCACCGCCGTGCGCAGAGGGAGCAGCGGTTGCTCGACGATCCGGTACGGAGGCTCGGGCTTCGGGTGCCGAGGCGGGGTGTTCATGTTCGACTTCTATGCGCGCGGGATGGTCGACCCCCACAGCACCATGACCTGCGCACTTGCATCACCGCCGGCCCGCCGTAAGATCGCCCGGACTCACCCCGCTCCGCGCCCCCGTGACCTGCACCAGTACCAGTACCAGTACCAGTACCATGATGCCCTTGATCATCCCTAGAGGGATCGCAGCTCCGACGCTCCGGCCGACCACAGCCGGACGCCCGCACCCCTGATCATCCCCGGACGAGTGAGTCCTATGTGTTTCCTGGTCGTAGGCGGTCGGCGAGTAGAGCACCGGCACCGGATCGCGCTGCTGCCGCCCGGCAGGCAGGCATTCGTCTTCCCGGCCAGATAACGGCCACATCGTGCCGAGGCCTCAGCACGGTTTTGGGCCGAGAAACCGTGACTAGCCCTCGGCATGATTCTGTCCGCCTCCGGGCGTCCGTCGGCCGTGTGGGGTGACGGCGGCGGGCCGGCATAGAAGGACCCAGGACGACGACGCCCTGTGACCCGGAGGTGAGTGCCGTGCTCTACGTACGACTGGTGGCCGGAACGCGATGACCCAGCTCTCGGGGGCCGAGCCGGTTTCATCGCCGCCCTGCGGGGCCGGTCATGGCCCGGACGCGGCCCTCTTCGGCCGTCTGGTCGAGGACGGGTTCACCGGGCCGCTGTATGAGCGGGTCGCCGACCGGCTCGCCGGCTACGGCTTCCAGGTCCTGCGAGCGTGGATCCGCCGCGGCGACGTCCTCGCACTGTGCGCGAGCAGAGGCATCCGCGGACTGCCACCGACCCGATGGGATATCTGGTCGGACGACGCCGTCGACGACCTGGCCACGGTCCTCTGCGAGCTCACCCCCTCACCCGTCTCCACGCCCGCGACGCCCTGGAGGACCTCGCCCGCAAGCTCAGCAGCCCGTCGCGCGATGTAGGCGTAGACAGCATCAGAGCCCGAGCTTTCGACCTCGACCTCGACCACGCCTACGACCACGCCCGCGACCTCCAGCGCGCCCGCGATCTTGCCCTCTACCGCGACCAAGCCGGCGACCTTGACCTCGCCATCGTCCTCGCCCGCGCCATCGCCCTCGATCTCACCCGCGCCCGCGTCCGCACCCGCACCCTCGCCCGCGCACTGGGACCGCCGGAACCGGAAGGTGAAGCGACAGTCCTCGCCGTTCTTGATCGGACCCAGGCACTGCTCGACGGCACGGGAACTCACGGACACCACCTCCGCGCCGTCCTCAGCCGCGTCCGCGACCTTCTCCCTGCCATCGTCGAAGACGATGGCGCCCGGGGGCGTGCCGTCAACGCGGTCTGCCGTGCTCGGGACGAGTTCCTTACCGCTGACCTTCGCCACCTGGACCTGACAGATGTCTGGCTGGAAGGCGTGCAGTGGACCGCCTCGACCCGCTGGCCGGTGGAATGGGTCGAGCGAATCACGCGGGACTCCGAGGAGATCGGACTCGGGGTCTACCAGATCCGCAGCGGCAACACCCGGCAGGAGCCGATACCCGTCTGAACTCCCATGTTCAGGGGCGCCCCGAGGAGCCCGGGGCACACCGAGACGATCATCCGGCGCAGGTGGACCAGCGGGGACTCCGCCGCAGGCAGGACCGTCTCGGCGATGAGGACACGCAAGAAGCATTGCTCCCGTTTTCGACGTAATTAAGTCTCGACCTCCGGCCTGACGTCCCGCCGGACAGCGCGGGCACTCGACCCTTACGCGATAGTCAAGTTTTGCCTGGTCAACAACCGCGGCCGCGCAGGGGCCCACCCCACGACCGCCGCCACCGGCACCACCGGGGCACCAGCGCCGACTCGTTACCTTAAGTTTCCCTCAAACTCCCCGGAATCACGGGACCGTACAGACGTGCGGCCCATCCGCGAAGTAACGTATTGGCGACATTCTTCACACTCTCTCGTTACGGCACGGCGGAATCGGGGACACCACGTGGCGGAGTCTTTGCTCTCTTTACAGCGGCTGTGCATTCTCTTCTTCTGTGAGCAGTACCCGCCCGTCGTCTGGGACGGTGCGGGTACCTATACGGCGGCACTGGCCACGGCGCTCGCGCGGCTCGGCCATGACGTCCACGTGCTGTGCGCGCAGGGGTACCGGGTCGTCGACTCGGTGGAGGACGGGGTGCACGTCCACCGCCGGCCGCTGCTGCGGGTGCCGGTCAGCCGCGCGCTGGGAAGGCTCGGCACCCAGCTCCGGGGACCGCTGTACCCGCGTGACTCGCTGACGCTGCGGGCCAGCCTCCCGCTGTCCTACAGCCTGTGGGCCCGCCAGCTCGGGCTGCGACCGGACGTGATCGAGACGCAGGACGGGGAGACCCGTGCCCTGATCCAGGCCGCACGCCGCTCGGTGCCGCTGGCCATTCACCTGCACTGCCCGACCATGCTCACGGTCCGGCTCTCGGGCCAGCAGATCGGGGCGAAGGGTCTGTTCGCCGACCGGTTGGACCGGATCTCGGCAGGCCGGGCCGACGTGGTCACCTCCCCGTCGCAGTTGCTCGTCGACACGCTGCGGGAGCGCGGCTGGCTGGGTGACCGTGAGGTCGAGGTGATTCCCAACCCCTTCGACGCGGAGCCGTGGCTCGGCATCCCCGACGTCGCCGACACCACGCCCACCATCGCCGTCGTGGGCCGGCTCGAGGCATTCAAGGGGGTGGACGTCCTGCTCGACGCCTCGGTGCGCCTGCGCGCGGCTGGGGTGTCGCACCGGCTGGTGCTCGCGGGGCGCTCGGCGGGTGAGATCGACGGGATTGCCTCGGGCGAGTGGCTGGCCCGCCGGGCGTTTCAGCTCGGGCTGGACGTGGAGTTCACCGGCCACCTGTCCGGTTCCCAGCTCCACGAGGTCTATCGGCGGGCCCGGGTCGTCGCCGTGCCGAGCCGCTTCGAGAGCTTCTCGATCGTCGCCGCCGAGGCGATGGCGGCCGGGCGGCCGGTGGTGACCACGAACCAGGCCGGGGTCGCGCCCTTCGTCGAGCGGTGGGAGGCCGGGTGCTCGGTTCCGGCCGGCGATCCGGCGCCGCTGGCCGACGCGCTGGCGCCGTTCCTGCTCGACCCCGCGCGGGCGAGCGCGTTCGGGGCCCGGGGTCGTCTCGGCGTGGTCGAGCTCGAACCCGAGGCCATCGCCCGCCGCAAGGTCGAGGTCTACCGGCGCGCCATCGCGCACTTCGGGGCGCGGAACCTGCCGCAGCAGCGCCGCCGGTCGAGCCCCCCGGCCGCCGGCGACCTCTACCCCGACCTGTCCGGGGAGCGGCGCCGGCACTGGACCGCCCCCCGGCACTGAGGTGACACCCGCGGGCTGACCGGATGTCGTGGTGGCGGCACCGGTCAGCCCGAGGGCTCACCGCGCCGGTCGGGGCCGGACCGCCACGGCCGTTCGAAGTCGAGGTGGCGCAGCGCCCCCGCGTCGACGTAGACCTCGTACGGGCTCTCCAGGGTCGCGAGCAGGGAGCCGGTCACCGGAGCGGCGGCCTCGGGCCCAGCGACGTCAGACCCAGCGACGTCGGGCCCAGCATCGCCCTCCCCCACCTGGGTGGCGTGCTCCGCGAGGGCCCTGCGCTGGCGCGCCCGCAAGCCGCGCGCGTCCACGAGCAGCGGACGGTGTTCCCGCAACCGGTGGACCGGCTGGACGAACAGCCGCTGCGCCGACCAGCCCGCCGTCCCGTACCCCAGGGTCCAGGGCCAGTGCGTCCAGAACCAGACGGTGTACTCGAGCACCTGGCCGCGGTACCCGGTCGTCGCCACCGCCCGGCGCACCGCCTCGTTGGTCGCGTCGTGGTCCGGGTGCCCCTCGCACGAGGTCGGCGCCAGGATCTGCTGGGGCGCGAGGGTCCCGATGAGCTCGCCGAGCCGCGCGGCGACGGCCTCCACCCGGTCGGTGAGCTCGGCGTCGGGGAAGCCGAGGAAGAGCACATCGGACTCGTCGACGTCGAGCAGGGCACAGGCCCGGCGGGTCTCCGCCTTGCGCACCTCGATCAACTCCGCCGGCGGCAGCGTCGCCGGCTCCCCGCGGGAACCGTCACTGACGATCACCACCGTGACCGGGGTGCCGGCGGCCCGCTTGCGCAGGATGGCCACCGCGCATCCCAACGTCTCGTCGTCGGGATGCGGGGCGACGACGAGACAGGATTTCGTCGCCATGGACGAGGTGATGTCGATGCCGCGCCGGGTCCAGGCCCTGCGCCACAGCGAGCGCGCCGGCACCATCACCCGGTCGCGCGCCGTCTCCGGATCGCCCGGAATCACCTGGCGGACCGCCTTCGCCACATCCATCCCGTCAGTCTCCCCGTGCGACCAGTCTTCCCGTGCGACCAGTCTTCCCGTGCGACAGAGTGACCCGGCCGGAGCTCGGCCTCCGCCGGGAATACGAGACGCCTCGACCCCGATCTCCGCCCGTGATCACTGTAGCGAGCGTCTCCGACCTCCCCGCCGGCAGCCGGCGAACGTGAAACTGGTCAACCCCTGTTGACCAACGGCTTACCGCCGACATCTTCGCCAGTGATGCGGATTGTGCCTGGTTGATTACCATGGGCACGTTCGGGGTACAAGGCCCGTTGGATCGGTCGTGGGCTGAGTGGGTGAGTGGTCGTGACGCAGGGGGAGCGTCCGGACCTTTTCGAGGTGCTGGACATAGCGGTCACCGAGACCGGCGCGCGGGACCATCGCATCCGGCGCGCCAACGCGGCGGCCTGCGCCGTCCTCGGCCGCCCCGAGTCCGAGGTCATCGGTCTGACCTGGGAGGACGTCGCCGTCCCGGAGGACCGGGAACGCTGGACCGCGCAGGCCCGCCTACGGCTCGCGACGGGGCAGCCCAGGACCCGGATGATGCTCCGCGTGCTGCGGCCGGACGGCACCATCGTGCATGTCCTGTCCACCATCGCGCTGCTGACCGATCCCGACGGCGGCGAGTACTTCCTCTCCACTCTCCAGGACGTGTCCGAGGAGATCGCGGCGCACGACCGGCTCCGGCTCGTGGTGGAGAACACCCCGGTGTCGATGTTCCTGGCGGACCGGAACGGACGGGTCCTGGTCAGCGAGGGGATAGCGAACCCGGAGGCCGCGGCGGGGTTGTCGGAGGCTCGCGCGTCCTCCGTCTTCACGACGTTCGCCGATCTCCCCGAGGCGATCTCGATGATGCGCAGGGCGCTGGGCGGGGAGCGGGTCCACGAGATCATTGAGGCGTTCGGGCGCTGCCTCGACGTGCATCTGGTGCCCATCCCGGGCGGCGGCGGCGAGGTGGGGTCGGTCGCCGCGGTGGCCACCGACATCACCGAACGACAGCAGGCGCTGGCGAGCCTGCGGGTCCGGTCCGCCGAGCAGGCGCTCATCGCCGACCTCGGCCAGCGGGCGCTGGAGGCCGAGACCCCGGCCGCGTTGTGGGAGCACGCGGTGACGGCGCTGGCCGACCATCTCGGCGCCGACCTCGTGCAGGCCTACGAGCTGGATGAGAACGGAGAGCGGCTCGGCCTGCTCGCCCGCGAGGATCGACGCGAACCGCCCGAGCTGCCCCCCACCGACCCGACGCAGGTCGATACCACTGCGGGCGTCGATACCACTGCGGGCGTCGGTACCACTGCGGGCGTCGATACCACTGTGAGCGTCGACAGTCTGACGGTCCCCGTCGGGCGAGCCGACAGAATCCTCGCGATGATCGAGGTCCGGCGGCCGTCGGGCGCGGGCCCGCTCACCGATCAGGACGCCCGGTTTCTCCATTCCGTCGCCGCGGTGCTCGGCTCGGCGGCCATCCGCTTCCAGATGGAGAGCGAGATCCGCTATCGCTCCCTCCACGACGGGCTCACCGGGCTGCCGAACCGCACCGCGCTGCTCGATCGCCTGGAACGGGCGCTGCGCCGCGCCCACCACGACGACAGACGGGTCGGGGTGCTCTTCATCGACCTGGACGGGTTCAAAGCGGTCAACGACACCCTGAGCCACCAGGCCGGCGACGAGGTGCTCCGGGCCACCGCCACCCGGCTGGGGCGGGCGGTGCGGCCCGGTGACGTGGTGGGTCGGCTCGCCGGCGACGAGTTCGCCGTCCTGTGCGAGAACGTGGACGGCATCGCGGACCTCGAGGCCATCGCCGACCGGGTCCTCACCGCCCTGGAGTCGCCGAACCGGCTGCGCGACCACTCGTTCGTGCTGAGCGGCAGCATCGGCCTGGCCCTGTCCGGCCCGGACCTGCAGGACGGCGAACAGTTGCTGGACGCCGCCGACATCGCCATGTACGCCGCGAAACGTGCCGGGCCGGGGCAGCGCACGGCCTACGACACGTCCATGCGCGCCCGGCTCATGAACCAGCTCGCCCACACCGACGACCTGCACCACCCTCCGACCACGAACCACCCTCCGACCGCGAACCACCTGACCATGCTGGAGCTCACCGCGCTCGCGGCGATCATGCGTCCGGCGGAGGCCGAACTCACCAGACGGTGTTGATGATCGCCTCGACCAGGGTGCGGCCGTCCCGGGTGAGCGACACCGTCCCGGCGGCCTCGTCGACGCAGACCAGCCCGCGGTCCGCCAACGCGCGGAAGTGGCCGCTCCACGGCTCGGCGAGCAGGGAGCTGCCGGGGAAACGGTCCCGGTGCAGGCCGTCGCGCAGTGGTTGCAGGGTGGACAGGGCCATCCGGACCGCCCGGGACTCGCGGGCGGCCGGCGAGAAGGAGGTCGCGGACGCCAGGGGCAGCCGGCCGGCCTCGACCGCCGCGGTGTAGCGCCCCCAGGCGACCTCGGTGATCGCCTCCGAGGCGCGGCAGCTGGAACTGCCGCCGAGTCCGATCGCCACCTCGGCCTCCTGCCGATCCTGATCCACCATGATTGACTTCCAGGTCTCGGGGCCGCGGCCGGCGCGGGCGAAGTACATGGTCGGATGCTCCACGTAGCCGGCGCTGGCCAGCCCGTCGGTGAGCACCTCGCGCATCTGGTACTGCTCGCCGAGGGTCGGCCAGCGGTGGCCGGCCGCGGCGAGCCGGTCCCGGTAGGCGGGGATCTGCCAGGCCGCCGGCCGCTCCCCGGCGACCCCGGTCCGCGTCTCGGCGTACGGCCGCAGGTGGAGTTTCGTGCAGACGACCGCGGTCAGCCCGGTGTCGACGATGACGTCGAGGTCGTGGCGGACGCTGTCGACGGTCTGGTCCAGCAGGCCGTACATGAGGTCGACGCTGATCCAGCCGAAGCCGAGCCGCTGGGCGTCCCGGATGAACTCCACGCACCGCGCGCCGGTGTGCGGCCGGCCGGACTGCGCCAGGACCCGGTCGTCGAAGGACTGCACGCCGCAGGACAGCTTGGTGACGCCGAGCTCGGCGAGCGTCTCCAGCTTCTCGGTCGTGAGGCTGCTCGGATCGCCCTCGAAACGGATCGCGGTGTCGGGGGTGAAGCCGAAGTTCTCCCGGTAGAACCCGATGAGCCGCCGGATGGCGGATGCGGGCAGCAGGGACGGTGTGCCGCCGAAGACGTTGAACTCGCCGACCGGCGCGTCCGCCAGGGTGGGCACCCGGTCGAGCCAGAGCCGGGCCTCGGCGATGTTCAGGTCCACCCACCGGGCGGCCCGGTCCGCCGCCACCGCGGGCTCGCCCGTGACCAGCACCGTCGGGTACTGGCAGAACCGGCAGCGATAGGAGCAGGTCGGAATGTAGGACCACAGGTGGATCGGCGCGGTGTCGGCGAGCTGCTCCGTGAGATCGGCGAGGAACCGCTCCGGCGGATGGTCGGCCAGATCGCCCGGGAAGACGTGCGCGCCGAACGGGTCGCGGGCGACGTAGTCCAGCAGTTCCCGGTTCTCCGCCGCGCCGAGCACGGACAGCACCGTCGGAACCGGATACGACGGGTCGAGCTCCCGCAGGGACGCCAGTTCCGCGTTCTCGCCGACGATGGTCATCAGAACACCCCGCCGTTGCCGAAGTAGTCGTGCGCCGCGCCCGATTCCCGGTCCTCGCAGTAGTAGCGGACGAACTCCCGGAAACGGTGGGCGGGAACCTCGCGCAGGCAGGCCGGCAGCGGCGGCGGACGGCCGATGTCCGCCCCGGCCGTCGCCCGCAGCCGGGCGAAGATCTCCTCGGCGAACTCGAAGTACAACCGGTAGCTCGGTGTCTTGTAGGCGTGGATCGGGGTGAGGTCGACGACACGCATCTCGTCGGTCATCTCGGCGATGCGCCGGCCAAGCCGCCGGGCCAACGACGGCGTGAAGAACGCCGCCACGGCGTCGTCGTCGAGCAGTGACGGGGTGAGCAGCACGGGCAGGATCGTGTTCTTCGGCGTGAAGTCCTTGACGGAGAACTCCCACGCCTGGCGCGCCTGCGCCGCGGTGAGGTCCCGAGCCCGGTCGGCGGTCAGGTCGGGGTCCCGGATGTCGCGCATCACGATCGTCCCGCCGTGGCCGTACGCCCGCCCGGCGATGACCTCGGCCAGGGCGTGGTCGACCCGCCGGGGATTGATCTGGACCCGCGATCTCGGGGCGTACACGATCTCCTCCCCGGATCCCCGCACCAAGATGCCGAAATCCCAGTCGTCGGACAGGTGCGGGACGAACCGGCCGTCCTGCACCTGGTAGAAGATCTCGATCCCGCCGACCTTCTCGTAGGCGCCGCGCTCGACCGCGAAGCCCTTTCCGTCGGGGAATCCCCCGAACAGGCGGAAGGTCACCGAGCGGCAGCGCAGGGTGCGTTCGATCGCGTCCCACAACCGCGGCCGGCCGGCGAAATGGTCGGCGCGGTAGTAGTAGTCGCAGACCCCGATCGCCGCCTTGCCCGCCTCCATGGCGACGAACAGCTCCCACAGCCAGGTCGGGTCGACGCGGCAGTCCGCGTCCGCGGAGACCAGGTAGAAACGCCGGGCCGGTTCGGCGTCGGGCCGGGCCCGGCTGCGCGCGACCGCGAACTGCATGCCCGCCCGGCGGGCGCAGGCGACCCCCTGCTCGTCCTCGTGGATCACCTGGAGGGGGAGATCGGGGTGCGCGGCGGCGAACCGGCGGGCGACGTCGACGGTGGCGTCGGTGGAGTTGTTGTCGACGATCACCACCTCGTACGGCGCCCTGTCCCGCAGCGGCGCCCCGTCGTCGCGGCACTGGTCGTACAGGGACGCCAGCACCGCCGGCAGGTTCGCGGCCTCGTTGTAGACCGGCAGCACGACGCTCATCCGGACGCCGGCGTCCATCGGCCCGGGCCGCGGCGCCAGCGCCGGCCCGGCCATCCCGTCGAGCCCGGCCATCCCGTCGAGCAGGGCCTCGGCCTGACGGCGGTTGCGGGCGAGACGCCGGGCGCCGAGCCGGTGGTTGACGGCGACGGTCCGCCGGCGGGTCTCGGCGTCGACCAGCAGGTCCGCGACGGCGTCGACGAAATCCGGGGTCGGCAGGTCGCCGGCCGCGAGATCCATCACCGGTGCCCGGAATCCCGCGCTGCCGTACACCGTGTCGTACAGGTCGTAGCCGGTGGTGATGTACGGGACGCCGGCGGCGATGGCCTCCCCGATCGGATTGCCGTAGCTCTCGTAGTCGCCGGAGGTCAGAAACGACACCAGGTCGGCGTGGGCGAACAGATCCCCCACGGAGTAGCCGCCCCCGGCCGGCCGGCCCACCTCACCGGAATGCGGGGCGAGCCAGCCACCGAACACGACCCGGTCGGCCACCCCCAGCCGCCGGGCGAGCCCGGCCAGACGCGCGTACTCGGCCGGGGATTCCGCCCGGTCGCCGGTGACGAACAGGTGGACGTCGGCGGGCAGCCGCGGACGGGCGAGCAGCGCCGCGAGGAGATGGATGTCGCGGTCGATCCGTTTCTGCGGGATGAGCCGGGTGGGCCGGGCGATGAGGAGCGCCTGCGCCGGAATGCCGTAGGCCCGACGGAAACCGGCGTTGTGCTCGTCGACGACGGCCGGCGGCGCGCTGAACGTGTTCGGCAGCACCGCGAGGTTGCGCAGGCCGGGCCGCCAGTGCAGCATCCGGCGCCGGGCCTCGGCGTGCTGCACCAGATACTGGATGTGCGGCGAGTCCACGGGGGCGACCGCGTGCGGGTAGGGGAAGGAGCCGTACTTGTCCGCGCCCGGCTCGCTCTGCCACATCAGATCGTGGTCACGCCAGAACACGAACCGGCCGAGCCCCTCGGCGCGCCCGTACCGTTCGATGGCCAGGTAGAGCGCCCGGGTGTAGGTGATGTTCTCCGGCAGTGTGCCGTTCTCCACCAGCACGAACGAGACTCCGAGCCGCCGCCAGGTAGCGACGATACGGCGGCTGATCTGCTCGGCGACCTTTTCGATCCGCGACGCCAGCCGCTCGTCACCGGTCTGGACCACCTCCCGCAACACGGCCGTCACGAAATCCGCGTCATATCCCGGCACGGAGTCGAGACCGTCGATCCGGGCCAGTCGGACCCAGTCCGGCAACAACGCGGCCTCGTCGCGATAGGGCTGGAAGAAGGCGTTCTTGTCGGCCTTCACGTCATACCCGAGATCAAGGTGGACGCGGTAGCCGCGCTGGTGGAGAATCCGGGCGGTCTTCACGAACTCGACCACCACGCCCGAGATGGGGGTCGCGTCGAAGGAGATTCCCCAGAGGACCGGTTCGCCGCATCCCACTGCCACACCCCGCTTTTTCTCGCCGGCCGCGGTCCGCGGCGCGAGAGAAGCCAGCGCAGCCGACCGCGACGCGGCGCCACCCGGAAATCGGCTGCCTTTCCGATCCGCTGGTCGCCGGCGGCTCTGGTTATACCCGGAGCCGACCGCTTTCCCACCGCCGACGAGAATCTCCGGCGGCGTTCTCGCCTCCGGTTCACGCGGGACACTCCCGGTCCGGGGCGAACCCGGACGGGCACCGCCCCCCAAGCAGGCCACCCGAGCCCCTCGGCACCCCGGAGCCGGCGGCGGCTTCCAAAGAAATGGTGTTACGTGCACGAATGAAGGCAGGATTCGGGCGCGAGGAGGTTCAGTCCACGGTCGATCCCCACCGTCGTGCTCACCGCATCGGCCGCGGCGGCGGATGTCGCCGCCTGCTACGACCTGCAGGCCAACGCCTTCGTCACCAAACCCGCCAATCTCGATCAGTTCACCGAGGTGGTGCGCAGGATCGACGATTTCTTCCTGACCGAGGTCCGTCTTCCCATGGCTGACCGGAGGGAAAGGAATCTGTAACCATCCGGCCGGGTCAGTGGCCGGCGGAGTCAGTGGCCGGCAGAGTCAGTGGCCGGCGGAGTCGTTCATGGCACCGCGGGCCGGGAAGGGGACCATGCTCGCCCCGCCGTCGACGAGCAGGGATGCGCCGGTGATGTAGGACGCCTCCCGCGAGGCAAGGAACAGGACCGCCGCGGCGATCTCCTCGGGCAGGCCGGCGCGGCCGAGCGGGTAGGTGCTGGCCAGCGCGTCGGCCTGGGCGTGAGTGAGGTGGCCGAGCATCCGTTCGGTCACGGTCAGGCCGGGTCCGACGACGTTGACCCGCACGCCGAGCGGGCCGAGCTCGCCGGCCAGGCCGCGGGCGAACGACTCCAGATACGCCTTCGTGGAGCCGTAGGCGTTCAGGCCGGGCGAGAAGACCCGGTTCGCCGCACCGGACGAGATGAAGATCATCCGCCCGGGGAGCTTCGACCGGCTCAGGTGCGGCACCGCCGCCCGGGTGATCCAGTGCAACGCGTAGACGTTGCTGCGCAGCAGGTAGTCGAGCGCGTCGTCGTCGATCTCGGCGAGCAGGCCCTGGGCGTTGTCGGCGGCGCTGTGGACGACCACGTCCAACGCCCCGTGCCGGGCGACCGCCTCGTCGAACATCCTCGCGACGTCGGCCCGCTCGGCCAGGTCACCGAGGACCAGGGAGGCCGACAGTCCCCGCTCGCGGAACTCCCGCACGGTGCGCTCGCCGTAGCGGGCGGTCCGGGCGGCGACGACGACCGTGGCGCCCTCGACGGCGAACTCCTCGGCGATCGTGCGGCCGAGCCCCCGCCCGGCGCCGGTGACCAGGACGACCGTCCCGGCGAAGCGCCCCCCGACCGCCGCATCCCGCTGCCGCGCCGGCGCGCCGGCCGGGTCGACGGCGGGCTCGGCGGGCGGCGATGCGCTGGAGATGCCCGATAACCTCGCGGCGTCATCCGGTGCTGCTGTCATCTGCTCCTCCAGGCTTCATCTACACACAGAGAGTCACCCGCGACACAGGTCACATCCTATGATCTAACTATTGAGGGGCGCCGTCGGCGGCCGGCCCCCAGGTCATCGCCCCGGTGTGGCGGACTGGCCGCTGGGCACGGCGGTGTCCGGGGGCGGCCGGTCGATCCGCCACGGCACGCTGATCACGACCACGCCGGGCTGGAACAGCAGCCGGGTCTTGATCCGCAGGGCGCTCTGGTTGTGCAGGATGTGCTGCCACCAGTGGCTGACCACGTACTCCGGGATGACCACGGTGACGACGTCGCGCGGGCTGGCGCGGCGCAGCGAGCGCACGTGTCCGAGCACCGGGCGGGTGATCTCCCGGAAGGGCGAGTCGAGGATCCGCAGCGGGACGTCGATGCCGTGGCGTTCCCAGTCCTCGAGCAGGGCCTGCGCCTCCTCGCGGGAGACGGCGACCGTCACGGCCTCCAGGTCGCTCGGGGCCAGGGCCCGGGCGTAGGACAGCGCCCGCACGGTCGGCATGTGCAGGCGGGAGACCAGGACGATCACATGGTTGCGGCTCGGGCGGATCAGCCGGACCTGATCGGGCACGTGCAGCGTCTCGGCGACCCGGTCGTAGTGCCGGCGGATGCCCCGCATCAGCGCGAACAGCAGTGGCATCGCCACCACGACGATCCAGGCGCCCTCGAGGAACTTGCTGGCCAGAACGATCACCAGGACGAGCGCGGTGACGGTCGCCCCGACCGCGTTGATGCTCTGGGAGCGGCGGACGTGCCGCCGAGCCGCGACGTCCGCGACCGCTCCCCCGACGGCAGCCCCGCCAACGGCGGCCCCCCGACGGCGGCCCCCCCGACGGCGGCCCCCCCGACGGCGGCCCCCTCGGGGGCGGCCAGTTTGCGCTGCCAGTGCCGGACCATGCCGGCCTGGCTGAGGGTGAACGAGACGAACACACCGATGATGTACAGGTGGATCAGTGACTGGGTGTCGGCGTCGAAGGCGAGCAGCAGCAGCCCCGCGGCGACGGCGAGCAGCACGATGCCGTTGCTGAACACGAGCCGGTCGCCGCGGTTATAGAGCTGGCGGGGCAGGAACCGGTCGCGGGCGAGGATCGAGGCGAGCGCCGGGAAGCCGTTGAACGCCGTGTTCGCGGCCAGGATGAGGATGCCGGCGGTGAAGACGGTGTTCCAGTAGAAGAAGAACGTCTTGCCGAACACCGCCGCGCCGATCTGCGAGATGGCGGTCGGCACCGCCGTCCCCGGGGGCAGCCCGACGTAGTCGGTCGGGCTGCCCGCCATGTGGACGTCGCTGACCAGGGCGAGGATCGTGATGCCGACGAACATCGTGACCGCCAGCGCCGCCATCGCGGACAGGGTCAGCGCCGCGTTACGGCTCTTTGGCCGCCGGAACGCCGGCACGCCGTTGCTGATCGCCTCCACGCCGGTCAGCGCCGTGCAGCCGTTGGCGAAGGCGCGCAGGATCAGCAGCACCGCGAGGACGCCGGTCGTGGAGCTGGTCGCCCGGAGCCGGTAGTCGGCGGTCTCGGCGCGCATCGGCTGGCCGGCGAGGCCCTTGTAGGCGGCCCAGGCGAACATCACGTAGACGCCGAGGATGAACCCGTACGTCGGGATCGCGAAGACCCGTCCGGACTCCTGCACCCCGCGCAGGTTCATCAGCATCAGCAGGGCGACGAACCCGAGCGCGATCGGCAGCGCGTCGCCCGCGAGGCCCGGCGCCGCCGAGATGATGTTGCCGACGCCGGCGGCGACGGACACCGCCACGGTGAGCACGTAGTCGACGAGCAGGGCGCTGGCCGCCGCGAGCCCCGCGGTGCGCCCCAGGTTCTCGGAGGCGACGACGTAGGCACCGCCGCCGTTCGGATAGGCGTGCACCGTCTGCCGGTAGGAGGTGACGACCACCAGCAGGGTCAGCGCCACCGCGGCCGCGATGTACGGGGTGGTGTGGTAGAGCGTCAGCCCGCCCGCGGCCAGCGCGACGAGGATCGACTCGGTCGCGTACGCCACCGACGACAGCGGGTCGCTGCAGAACACCGGCAGGGCGAGCCACTTGGGCAGCTCGGTCTCGGCCAGCCGCTCACTGCGCATCGGGCGGCCCACGAGCAGCCGCCGCGCCACGTCACCGGCCATCGCGTCGCTCCGCCCCCGCCGCGCCCCCGCCGCGGGCGCGGTGCGGCAATCTCGCCCAGGATGCTAACGCCGACCCCGCGTTTTCTCACGCCACGCTGACGGCACCGCGTACGGTTCGCGCCGGCCTGCTGATTACTTCGCCCCGGAAAACACCGTTCGGACGCCAGGGGGGATTATCACCGGTTACTAACATCGCCGCCGATCATGCCTGGGTAACGGGCCACGACCGGGGGAACCGCGGCTATCATTTTCGCGGCACGCCGAGCCAGGCGCGACAATCATTCATGCTGAATCCTCGCAAGGCCCGATGTTTCCGCCGAAAGGGCCGATCGCGTGGCGCGGCCGCGCGGCCGGCCCCCGCCCTGGCTCCGGATCCGGCGAGGCGGGCGGGGGCGCAGGGCGTCCGAGGGGAGGGCTGGTGGGCGTGGAGGTTCGCCTCCTGACCGGGGCGGGCGTCGAGCAGCACCTCCCGGAGGCGCTGCCCACGCTGGTCGCCGCCGGCGAGGGGCTGGTCTGGGTGGACATGCCGAGCTGCGACGCGGCCGGCGCGCGGGTGCTGTCCGAGGTGTTCGGGTTCCATCCTCTCGCCGTACGCGACTGCGTGGAACGCAACCGCGTGCCCAAGGTCCGGGCGTACGCCGATCACGTGTTCGTCGTGCTGCACGCGCCCGAACGCGGCGCCGGCGGGCACGTGCACTACGTGGAGCTGGATCAGTTCATCGGCCCCCGCTACCTGGTCACCGTGCACGGACCGGCGAACCCGGCCGTCAGCCGGGAGGCGATGCTGCGGGAGACCGGTGAGGTCGCGGCCCGCCTCGACGCGGGCCGGCTGCGCCCGACCTCCCCGTTCGACCTCGCCTACGCGATCGGCTCGGCGCTCGCCCACCGGCAGGAGGCGTTCATCGAGGCGACGACCGGCGAGGTGTGGCGCCTCGAACAGCGCGTCACCGGCGGCCATCTGGGCGATCCCGAGCAGCTCCTCGACGAGCTGTTCCGCGCCCGGCACGGGCTGCTGGCCGTGCGCACCATGGGCGCCCTGGGCCGGGAGGCCCTCGACCGGCTGTCCGTCCTCGCCCGCACCGCCCCACCCGGCGGGCACCCGACCCCGGTGGCGCCCGACAGCGTCGCGATCCGGGCCCTGCTGGCCGCGCGCCCGCTCGTCGACGACCTCGCCGACCAGTTCGACCGCATCCGCGCCCTCGCCGACGCGCAGCGCGATTACCTGCAGGGAGTGATCGAGTTCTACCGCACCCTGACCGAGACGAAGATGACCATTGCCGCGGAGCGTTTCGCCGTCATCGCCGCCGTCACACTCCCGATCACCGCGCTGTCCTCCGTCCTCGGCATGAACATCATCGTCAACGACCGCTCCCAGTACCCCGAGCTGCTCATCGTCCTGGCCGTGATGGCCGCCATGTCCGCGACCCTCCTGCGCTGGGCCCGCCGCCGCGGCTGGTGGTGACCTGGCCGGCCATGTGGCCATGTGGCCATGTGGCCATGTGGGCATGTGGGCATGTGGGCATGCTTCCGCACGCGGCTCGCCCGGCGAGACGTACGCGGGTCGGCGTGGGTCTCCAGGATCGTGCGTACAGGGGAGAGCGAGGTTGATGATTCCAGATCGCTGGAAATATGCCATCTGGGCGGTGATATTCGCCGTCGCGCTCGCCGCCACCGGCTGCGCGGACGGCGGCCTCCCGGAGCCGGCGGCGTCGCCCGGGGACCATGTGACGGTGGAGGCGACATCAAGTGAAGCGACATCAAGTGAAGCGGCATCGGGTGAAGCGGCATCGAGCACCGGCGTCACCGTCATCGAATGCGGACGGCCGTTTCGGCCGCCGGCCGGTGGCCGGCTGATTCTGAGAGGGCGGTTTCCCGCCGAGGCTGAGGCCGCCGACCGGGCGGTTGCCGGCACGGTCGAGGTCACCAGTGGGGTTGCTCTGCATGGTGTCGGTGCTCCCCGCGCCGACGTGTTCCTGGTTCGCGACGGCCGGGTCGCGACCCTGCCGGTGCCGCAGGACGCGCTCGGAGTCCGGTGGGATCTCGCGCCAGGGAAGATCACCCGCCTGTCGGGGGAGGCCACGCTCGTGGCCTGCGACCCAGCCGGCGGGCTCGTGCGTCCCGGAGGCTACGACCTGTACGCGCGGGTGCTGTTCACGCCGGACGACGGGGCGGGGGTGGAGTCCTTCGGCGGGCCGTGGCCGCTGGACGTGCGATGACGCCGATGGCTGGGAACCCGCGTCCGGGTTTCCCAGCCATCGGCGCGACTACCGGCGGGTCAGCCCGTCACGATGCTGACGCCCAGTGTGGGCGCCACCACGGTCCACGGCTCGGCCCAGCCGGTGGTGCTGCTGAACGCGATGAAGTGGCCCCGGATCCACGCGCCGGAGGCGTCCTTGGCGTAGAAGGGCGCACCCGAGTCGCCGTTCGTTCCCACGTTGCCGCCGGTGTAGGCGATGACCGGGGATTTGCAGCCGGAGCTTGTACACACCTGCGCGTTGATGCTGGTCGCGGTGTGACCGCACTGTTCACCGCTGGTCCGGCCGCTGAAGCAGTAGTCGGTGTATCCGACGTAGGCGGTGCCGGCGGCGACCACCGGGATGCTGGTGCTGCTGGTGACTCCGCCGGTGAAGATCCGGCCCGAGTAGGACTGCCCGCCGATGAGCTCCACGTCCTTGGCAGCGCCGTTGACGGTGGGCAGGTGCCGGTTGGAGACGGTGCCGTACGCGTTCGCGTTGGACTCGGTCCGGACGGCGGCGCCGGTGGCGAAGCAGTGGCCCGCGGTGGTGATGAACCGGGTTCCGGCGGAGTTCTGCACGGTGTATCCGGAGGAACATAGGCCGCCGCCGGACTGGATCCCGCCACCGCCGTAGAACGGGCTGATGTCGTCGCGGCGATGCCAGGCGTCGCTCGTGCCCGTGTGCCGCACCTGCAGCCGAGCGGCTGCCTGCCGCTGGCTGGCCTGTGCGCTGGACAGGTCGGTCAGCGAGGATACGACTCCCGCCGGCGCGTCGGTCTCGAGCACAATCTGGCCGGTGGCCGGGTCGGTGTAGCTGCCGAACGAGTACTTGGTGCCATTCTTGGCGACGTACTGGGCGATTCGCTCCTGGATCGTCGTCAACGCCGATGTCGTGGCGTCCGATGGGGAGACCCTGGCGGAGGCGGCGTTGTCCGGGGCGCTGTTGGCGTCAACGGCGGTCGTCGCCGCCGGGGTGGGTTTACCCGTCGCCCCCTGCGCCGGGCTCACGGTCAGCATTGTCACGGCCGCGGTCATGGCGACGGCGGCACCGAGGAGGGTCGTTCTCTTTTGGGACATATACGTCCTTTTCGCGTGGAGGTCACACTGAACGAGGTCACCGACCCGCGCGCCGACATGGGCGAGGACGACGCAGAGACCGCGGCAAGCCGGCCGCGGAAAGGTGCGTGGTCGGTAGCCGGGAATTCACCCTGAGGGGGCACCCTGCCGTGATCAGGGTGGACCGGCGATGCCCGTACCCGACGGAGGCAGTCGTGATCTCCAAGTGGTCGCACTGCCACACCGGGAATAAGCGGGAGGTCGGCGTGGCCAGCCCAGCAGCGGCGCGGCTCGGTGCCGCGGGCGTTCGAGGCGCGATGACGCGATGACGGCGAGCCGTGACCGTGCCGCCGGCCCGCTCGCCGTGCGCTGACATGGCGGGCTGACATGGCAGGCTGACATGGCAGGCGGCTTCGCCACGAAGACGCCTTCAACTCGGAGCTGCATGTGCAGGAGTCCCGAAGCGCTCCGCTCCGGCCGCTCATGTCCAGTTCTGATAGTTGTTGCCGCTACAGGGCAGCGTATACGCTTGATATCCGGTTCCATTCGGACTTTCCTGATCGCTGTCCAGGCATTTTCCCGTGCCCACATTGCGGAAGGCCTGTCCGAAACGGGTGCTCGACGCGACTACCCACTGCTGGCCGGCTGAGCCGTCGCAGGCGGTCGCGTACAGGGCGTCCGGCATTTTGGCGCCGTCCGGGGTGTATCCGCCGGCGGTGCTGACCATGCAGCCGCCGGTGCCGGCGCGGGATTGCCTGAGGTCGCGGCCGGCGGCGTAGACGTCCGCGGGCGGACCGGTCTGGCCGCCGTCGATCATCTCCGGAGCCATGTAGGTCGGTGTGCCGAGAATTCCCTGACTGGTGGTCAGCTCGGTGGAGCCGTCCATCACGCTGGCGATGCCGAAATCGGTCACCTTGGGGTGCAGCGCCGGGCCGTAGCCGCCGAGCAGGACGTTCGCGGGTTTGAGGTCGCGATGGACGATGCCGAGGTCGTGGGCGACGCCGAGACCGGTCAGAATGTCGACGGTCAGGGCGGCCGCCTCCGCCGGGGCAGGGTTCCCCGGGAACGCAGATACTGGCGCAGGTCGGAACCCTCGATAAAATCCATCACAATGGCCAGCAGACCGTGTTCGGCGACCAGATCCCAGACCTTGACCACGAACGGCGACTGAATGCGGGTGAGTACCGATCGCTCCCGCATGAACCGGGCGACTATTCTTTCGTCGGTGGTGAGTTCCGGCAGCAGGAGCTTGAAGGCAAGGACTCGTCCGGACTGGTCGTGACCACGCCACACCTCCCCCATCCCACCCCGCCCTACCAGGGATTCCAGGGTATATGAACTGCCCAGCCCCATCGCCCTGCCGTGTGCCCGCCGCTTCGTCCGCCTGCGTTGCCGTGGTGACGAGGCAACAACATAGCCAACGGGCCGGTCGCCGGTTCTTTCGGGGCAAACCATTTACCGAGAAGGCGGTCGGACCCGCCGACCTGCAAAAACGCGCCGGATCGGGCAGAGCACCGGGATCGGTCCGCACGCCGCCGGTCACCGACGGCCGGGCCGGTGGACCGGCAGAATGGCAGCACTCAGACGGCGTATTCGAGCGTCTTGTGATGGCCTTACGGCTGGTAGCGGTAGCCCATGCCGGGTTCGGTGGTGAGGTGGCGGGGGCGGGACGGGTCGGGTTCGAGTTTGCGGCGCAGGCGGTTGACGTAGAGCCGCAGGGACGAGGTGTCGTCGGCGTGGCCGGGGCCCCAGACCTGGTCGAGCAGGGCCCGCGAGGCGATCAGCTTGCCGGGCTCGCGGACCAGCGCCGCCAGCAGCCGCCACTCGGTCGGCGTCAGCCGCACCGACTCGAGCGCCTGCACTGGCCCGTCGGCCGCCACCGCGCCGGCCGGTCCGTCGCCGTTGGCGACCGCAGGTACTCCTGCGCCGTCGGCCGTCCCGGATGACGCGCAGGCGCCGGCCGCCCCCGCGGTCTCAGCTGCGCCCGCCGGGGTCTGGCCCGCGCAGGCCTGCGGCGGGTCGGCCAGGACGGTGACGGACTTGGCGGCGAAGTCGATGCGGTGCCGACCGATCATGATGACCGGGCCGGTCTCGGCGCCGCCGGCGCGGCGGGTGACGGCGCGGATGCGGGCGAGCAGCTCCTCGACGGAGAAGGGCTTGGTGACGTAGTCGTCGGCGCCGGCGTCCAGGGCGGCGATCTTGTCGGGGCCGGAGGTGCGGCCGGACAGGACGATGATCGGGACGCGGGTCCAGCCGCGCAGGCCGCGGATGACGTCGATCCCGTCGAGGTCGGGCAGGCCAAGGTCGAGCACGACCAGGTCGGGCGGGTGGCTGGCGGCCTCGGTGAGGGCGTGGCCGCCGTCGACGGCCGTGCGGACCTCGTGGCCGCGGCTACGCAGGTTGATCCGCATCGCGCGCAGCAACTGCGGCTCGTCCTCGACGATCAGGATGCGTCCCACCCGTTCCCCGCTCCCCTCACCACTCGACCCACCCGACCCGGCCGACCCGGCCGACCCGGCCGATTTGGCCGCCGGGCTCACCGCCGCGCCGGGGTGAGCGCGTCCAGCGCCCGGTTGAGCCCCAGCACGTTGACCACCGGTTCGCCGAGGATGCCGAGGCTGCGGCCGGTCGTGTGGTCTCGCACGAGCGCGGCGACCCGGTCGGCGGACAGGCCGCGGGCGCGGGCCACCCGGTTGACCTGGAGGTCAGCGTAGGCGGTGCTGATCTGCGGGTCGAGGCCGCTGGCGCTGGCGGTGACCGCGTCGGCGGGAACGGCGGGGTGCGCGGGAGCGTCACCGCGGATGAGGACGCGCTGGCCGGCGGCGATGTCGTCGGTCAGCGACCGGCAGCTCACCGGCACCCCGGCGTAGGTGGCGAGGAACGGCCGGGCCGGGCAGAGCTCGTTCACGCTGACGACCCGCGTCACCCGGCCGTCGTAGCCGGGCCCCGCGTGGTGGACGGCGAGCACGGCGCCGACCCCGGAGGAGGTGCAGTACGGTCGGCGGCCGTCGACGCCGTCCAGCGTGCCGACGGCCTGGCTGCGGGCGCAGACCTGGGTGAGCAGGCTCTGCCGGGACTCGTCCGTGCCCTGCGTGGCCGGGTCGTCGAAGGCGTCGACGACATCCTCCGGGCCGAGGTTCGACGCCGAGGTGGACGTCGGGTCGTAGCCGTCCCCGGCCGCGGACGGCCGGCTCTGGAAGTAGCGGGCGATCGGCCTGCCGGCGTCGTCGGTGAACGACTGGCCGATGAGCGACGAGCCGACCCGCCGGCCGTCGGCGCCGGTGACGAACGAGCCGTCGGCGCGGTCGTTCAGGCCGGGGAGCTGGGCGACGGCGAGGATCGCCAGTGGGTAGGCGACGCCGACGACGACGGTGAACACGAGCAGGATCCGCAGGGCGGCCAGGTGCTGGCGGACCCAGCCGGGCAGTCGCGCGAACATGGGCTAGCCCACCCCCGGGATGAACTGGACGAGCAGGTCGATGAGCTTGATGCCGACGAACGGGGCGATGATCCCGCCGAGGCCGTAGCGGGACAGGTTGCGCGTCAGCAGGGCGGAGGCGCTGCTCGGCGTGTAGCGCACGCCGCGCAGGGCCAGCGGGATCAGGGCGACGATGACGAGCGCGTTGAAGATGACGGCGGACAGGATCGCCGACTCGGGGGTGGCCAACCGCATGATGTTCAGGCTGTCCAGCCCGCCGTAGACGCCGGCGAACATCGCCGGGATGATCGCGAAGTACTTCGCGACGTCGTTGGCGATGGAGAACGTCGTCAGCGCCCCGCGGGTGATGAGCAGCTGCTTGCCGATCTCGACGATCTCGATCAGCTTCGTCGGGTCGCTGTCGAGGTCGACCATGTTGCCGGCCTCCTTGGCCGCGGACGTGCCGGTGTTCATGGCCACGCCGACGTCGGCCTGGGCGAGCGCCGGGGCGTCGTTCGTGCCGTCGCCGGTCATCGCGACGAGCTTGCCGCCCGCCTGCTCGGCGCGGATGAGCGCGAGCTTGTCCTCGGGGGTGGCCTCGGCGAGGAAGTCGTCGACGCCGGCCTCCTGCGCGATCGCCTTCGCGGTGAGCGGGTTGTCCCCGGTGATCATCACGGTGCGGATGCCCATCCGGCGCATCTCGTCGAAGCGTTCCCGCATGCCGGTCTTGACGACGTCGGCGAGCTGGATGACGCCGAGCACCCGCGCGTGCGCCGCCGGGCCGGAGCCGGTGATCTCCCCGACGACCAGCGGCGTCCCGCCGGCGGCGGAGATGCCGTCGACGACCTCGCCGAGCTCGGCGGGCACCGTCCCGCCGGCCGCACGCACCCAGGCCACCACGGCCCCGGCCGCGCCCTTGCGAATCCGCCGCCGCGCCACCCCGCCGGGGTCGGCGAGATCGACGCCGGACATCCGGGTCTGCGCGGTGAAGGGGACGAACATCGCCGCGCGCAGCTCACCGGGGGACCGTTCGCGCAGGCCGTGGCGCTCCTTGGCGAACACGACGACCGAGCGGCCCTCCGGCGTCTCGTCGGCGAGCGAGGACAGCTGGGCGGCGTCGGCGAGGGCGGCCTCGCCGACGCCGCCGACCGGGAGGAACTCCCGGGCCTGCCGGTTGCCGAAGGTGATCGTTCCGGTCTTGTCGAGCAGCAGCGTGTTGACGTCGCCGGCCGCCTCGACCGCCCGGCCGCTCATCGCGAGCACATTGCGCTGGACCAGCCGATCCATCCCGGCGATGCCGATCGCCGAGAGCAGCGCGCCGATCGTGGTCGGGATGAGGCAGACCAGCAGGGACGCCAGCACGATGCCGGTGATCCCGTGGCTGGTCAGCGCCGCCGAGTCGGGGATGGCGGGCTGCTGCGCCTTGGTGAAGATCGCCAGCGGCTGGAGGGTGGCGACGGCCAGCAGGAAGATGACGGTCAGCGCGGCGAGCAGGATGTTCAGCGCGATCTCGTTCGGGGTGCGGCGCCGGTCGGCGCCCTCGACCAGGCCGATCATCCGGTCGATGAAGCTCTCGCCGGGCTGCTGGGTGATCCGCACGACGATCCGGTCGGAGAGCACCTTCGTCCCCCCGGTGACCGACGACCGGTCGCCGCCGGACTCGCGGATCACCGGCGCGGACTCCCCCGTGATCGCCGACTCGTCGACGCTGGCGATGCCCTCGACGACGTCTCCGTCGCCGGGGATGAGCTCCCCGGCCGCGACGACGACCAGGTCGCCGCGGGCCAGCCGGGGCGCGGGCACCTCCTCCACCGAGACGCGCTCCCCCGTACCTTCGGCCTCCGTGACCGCGTCGCCCTCGGCGATCTCCTCGGCGGCGGGGGCGGGCTGGCCGGGTGACCAGCCGGTCAGGCGGCGGGCGATCGTGTCGGTGCGGGTGCGGCGCAGCGCCGCGGCCTGGGCCTTGCCGCGGCCCTCGGCGACGGCCTCGGCCAGGTTCGCGAACACGACCGTGAGCCACAGCCAGACGGTGATCAGCCAGCCGAACACGGACGGGTCGGCGATCGCCAGCACGGTCGTGAACGCCGCGCCGACCTCGACGATGAGCATGACCGGGTTGCGCCACAGCGTGCGGGGGTCGAGCTTGCGCAGGGCCGCGGGCAGCGAGCGGCCGAGCTGGCGCGGGTCGAGCAGGCCGCCGCGGGTGGTGGTGCTCAACGGTGGATCCCTTCCGCGAGCGGGCCGAGGGCGAGCGCCGGGAAGAACGTCAGCGCGACGATGATCACGGCGATGGCGCCGAGCATCCCGGCGAACTGGGGCCGGTGCGTCGGCAGCGTGCCCGCGGTCACCGGGACCGGGTGCTGGCGGGCGAGGGAGCCGGCCATCCCGAGCACGAACAGCATCGGCAGCAGCCGGCCGAAGAGCATCGCCAGGCCCAGCGCGGTGTTGTACCAGGTCGTGTTCACCGTGATGCCGGCGAACGCCGAACCGTTGTTGTTCGCCGCCGAGGTGAACGCGTAAAGCACCTCGGACAGCCCGTGCGGACCGGAGTTGAGCATGCCGGCGCGCTCGCCGGGCAGGCCCATCGCGATCCCCGTGCCGAGCAGGGCGATCGCCGGGCTGGTCAGGAAGTACAGCGAGGCGAACTTGATCTCCCGGGAACCTATCTTCTTCCCGAGGTACTCGGGTGTTCGCCCGATCATCAACCCGGCGACGAACACGGTGACGACGGCCAGCACGAGCATTCCGTAGAGGCCGGATCCGGTGCCGCCGGGTGCGACCTCGCCGAGCATCATGTTGAACAGCAGGGTGGCGCCGCCGAGGCTCGTGTAGGAATCGTGGAAGGAATTGACGGAGCCGGTGGAGGTGAGCGTCGTCCCGCTGGCGAACAATGCCGAGTCGGGCACGCCGAACCGGGTTTCCGTGCCCTCCGTCGCCGCGCCGACCGCGACCGGCACCGTCCCGTGGTGCGCGGTCTGGAAGGCGGCGTTCACCGCGAAGCTGCCGAGGGCGAGCACCGCCATGACCGCGACGATCGCCAGGCCCTGGCGGCGGTCGCCGACCATCCGGCCGAAGGTGCGCGGCAGCGAGAAGCCGATCGCGAGCAGCAGGTAGATCTCGACCAGGTTCGTCCACGACGTCGGGTTCTCGAACGGATGCGCCGAGTTGACGTTGTAGAAGCCGCCGCCGTTGGTGCCGAAGTCCTTGATGGCCTCCTGGCTGGCGACCGGCCCGCCGGTGATCGCCTGATGGCCGCCGGCCAGCGTGGACACCACCCGGTTGCCGTGCAGGTTCTGGATCGCCCCGCCGGCGATGAGGACGATGGCCGCGAGCACGCAGACCGGCAGCAGGATCCGGACCACCGTCCGGGTGAGGTCGACCCAGAAGTTGCCGATCTCGTCACCGGTGCCGACCAGGTCGTCCCGACTGCCGGCGCCCTGCCCCTCCGCCCCGCCTGGCCTGCCTGGCCCGCCTGGCCTGCCTGGCCTGCCTGGCCTGCCCGAGGCGACCGGCGACCGGCGCCGCGCGAAGCCGCGGACCACCGCCACCGCGACCGCGATGCCAACGGCCGCCGAGGCGAAGTTCTGCACGGCCAGGCCCGTCATCTGCACGAGGTGGCCCATGGTCGCCTCGCCGGAATACGCCTGCCAGTCGGTGTTCGTCGTGAAGCTCACCGCGGTGTTCCAGGCCAGCGCCGGCCCCACCGCGTCGAATCCGAGGTTCAGCGGCAGATGCCCCTGGATGCGCTGGAGCAGGTACAGCAGCAGCACGCTGACCAGCGAGAACGCCAGCACGCTGCGGGCGTAGACCCCCCAGCGCTGGCCCGCGTCGGGGTTCACCCCGGTCAGCCGGTAGATCGCCCGCTCGACCCGCAGGTGCCGCTCGGTGGTGAAAACCCGGTACAGGTGGTCGCCGAACGGGCGGTAGGTGACCCAGAGCGCGGCGACCAGCAGCGCCACGGCGAGGACGCCGGCAACGGACGTCGACATCAGAACCGCTCCGGGAACAGCAGCGCCGCGACGATGAATATCCCGAGTGCGATCGACAGCACCAGTCCGGCGATATTCTCCGCGTTCACAGTCTTTCGACCCCTCGCAGCACCAGCGCCAACAGCGCGAAACATCCCAGCGTCAGCAGGACGTACACCACGTCGAGCACGCGCCCCTCCTTCATCCCGGTAGGGGCCCAGTAAAGCGCGACGAAAACCGAAAAGGGCGATCGCTCACACGTTTCTCACGGCCCGGCAGCCATTTCTCACGGCCCACTAACACCGATCAAGGAAAAACGGTCTGTCCCGACCTTCGGATGGTTCCCGCACAGCCCGGACAGGCGCACCATGGGTGGCGTGCCACGCGGAACACTGCGCATCTACCTGGGGGCGGCGCCCGGGGTGGGCAAGACCTACGCCGCGCTCGACGAGGCCCGGCGCCGCCGCGACCGGGGCACCGACGTCGTCGTCGGTCTCGTCGAGACCCACGGGCGCCGGCGCACCGCGGCGATGCTCGACGGGCTGGAGGTGGTCCCCCGCCGCTTCGCCGAACATCGCGGCGTCACCTTCACCGAGATGGACCTCGACGCGGTGCTGGCCCGGCGCCCCGCGGTGGCGGTCGTCGACGAGCTCGCCCACACCAACGTCCCCGGCAGCCGCCACGACAAGCGCTGGCAGGACGTCCAGGAGCTGCTCGCCGCCGGCATCGACGTCATCTCCACCGTCAACGTCCAACACCTGGAGTCGCTCAACGACGTCGTCGAGACGATCACCGGGGTGGCGCAGCGGGAGACCGTGCCCGACGCGGTGGTCCGCGAGGCCAGCCAGGTCGAGCTCGTCGACATGGCCCCCGAGGCGCTGCGGCGGCGGATGGCCCACGGCAACGTCTACGCCCCGGACAAGGTCGACGCCGCGCTGGCCAACTACTTCCGCCCCGGCAACCTCACCGCCCTGCGCGAACTGGCCCTGCTGTGGCTGGCCGGCAAGGTCGACGACCAGCTCGACCGGTACCGGGCCGAGCATCGCATCGGGGGGACCTGGGAGACCCGTGAGCGGGTCGTCGTCGCGCTCACCGGCGGCCCGGAGGGCGAGACCCTGATCCGGCGGGCGGCCCGGATCGCCTCGCGCACCAAGGGCGCGGAGCTGCTCGCCGTGCACGTCGCCCGCTCCGACGGGCTCACCGGCGCGGACCCCGCGGCCCTGGCCGGGCAGCGGGGGCTCGTCGACAGCCTCGGCGGCAGCTTCCACCAGGTGATCGGCGACGACGTGCCGACGGCGCTGCTCGACTTCGCCCGCGCCGAGAACGCCACCCAGCTCGTCCTGGGCGCCAGCCGCCGCGGCCGGCTCGCCCGGGTCCTCAGCCCCGGCATCGGCGTTACCACGACGAACCTGTCCGGCCCGATCGACGTGCACATGGTCACCCACGCCGAGGCGGGCACCGGCTGGCGGCTGCCGCGGGTCCGCAGCGGGCTGGCGCCGCGCCGCCGGATCATCGCCACACTCCTGACCCTCGCCCTCGTCCCCGCCCTGACGGCGGTGCTCGTGCAGGCCCGAGGCCCCGCCAACCTGTCCATCGAGATCCTCGGCTACCTGATCATCGTGGTGACGGTGGCGCTGATCGGCGGTTTCTGGCCGGCGCTGCTGTGCGCGCTGGGCAGCGGCCTGCTACTCAACTACTACTTCACCCCGCCGCTGCACCACTGGTCGGTCGCCGCGGGCGACAACGCTTTCGCCCTGGCCGGCTTCGTCCTGGTCGGGACGATGGTCAGCCGGGTCGTCGACCTCTCCGCCCGCCGCTACGGCCAGGCCGTGCGTGCCTCCGCGGAGGCGGCGACGCTGTCAGTGCTCGCCGGCAGCGTGCTGCGCGGCGAGGACGCGCTGCCCGCGCTGCTCGACCGGGCCCGGGAGACGTTCGCCATGACGTCGGCGACCCTGTTCGAACGCGACGGCGACGGCTGGCGGGCCGTGCTCAGCGTCGGCCCGGACCCGTGCGCGCGGCCCGAGGACGGCGCGGTGGACGTCCCGGTCGGCGACACCCTCGCCCTCGCGCTGACCGGACGGCCGCTGCCGGCCGCGGACCGCCGCATCCTCGCCGCCTTCGCCGCCCAGGCCGCCGTCGCCCTCGAACAGCGCCGCCTGGCCGAGGCCGCCGCGCGGGCCGCGCCGATCGCCCAGGCCGACCGGGTCCGCGCCGCGCTGCTCGCCGCCGTCAGCCACGACCTGCGCACTCCGCTCGCCGCCGCCAAGGCCGCCGTCACCGGCCTGCGTTCCGCCGACGCCGTGCTCAGCCAGGACGAGCAGGGCGAGCTGCTGGCCACCGCGGAGGAGTCCCTCGACCGGCTCACCCGCCTGGTGGAGAACCTGCTGGACATGTCCCGGTTGCAGGCCGGGGCGCTGAGCGTGTTCCCCCGCCCGATCGGGCTCGACGACGTCGTCCCGCACGCGCTCGACGAGCTCGGCCCGCCCGCGCGGCGCATCCCCATCCGCATCCCCGACGACCTGCCGACGATCGACGCCGACCCGGCGCTGCTGGAACGGGTGCTGGTGAACCTCGTCGGCAACGCCCTGCGCCACGCCCCGGCCGGGCACCCCCCGGTGATCACCGCGAGCAGCCTCGCCGACCGGGTGGAGCTGCGCGTGGTCGACCACGGCCCCGGCATCCCCGCCGCCCATCGCGACCAGGTCTTCCAGCCGTTCCAACGGCTCGGCGACCGGGACAACACCATTGGCGTCGGCCTCGGGCTCGCCCTGTCGCGCGGTCTGACCGAGGCGATGAACGGCACGCTCACCCCGGAGGACACCCCCGGCGGCGGCCTGACGATGGTCGTCAGCCTGCCCGCCGCCGAGCCGCCGCCGTCGCTGGCCGCCCTCGACGAGGCGGAGCCGCGGCCACCCCTCCACCCGCCGACGCCCGTCGACGACCTGGCCTGAGACGGGTGAGTCCTACGTGGGGTCAGTGGCCGAGGGGATCTGATCGGGCGGCGGGGAGCGCCTCGGGGTTCGGTGCGCCCTACCGGCTACCGCATCCTTCATGTCCTTATGTGATCATTCGCGCACGGAGCCGTGCCGAGGGCTAGTCGCGGTTTCCGGCCCTGAAACCGTGGCTAAGCCTCGGCACGATCTGGCCGCAATCTGGCCGGAAAGCTGGTGACGGTTCCGGCAGGCGACGAACCGGGATTGGTCTCCGGCACCTGCCGGCCGCCATGTGGCCAGGACTGGCGCCGACCGACCTCGGCCCGGGCCAGGGGGAGAGCGGAGATGACGGGACGAGGATGGCTTGGAGAGAGCGGGTCGCCGGGGCGCTGGAGCGGTGGCAGGTGCCGATCTATCTGGTCGCCATCTCGGGCGGGGCGGTCGCGGGCCTTGCCGCGCCCGGGGGCGGGCCGGGGTTGGAGCATGCGATCAACCCGGCGCTCGGGGCGTTGCTGTTCGTGACGTTCCTGCAGGTACCGGCGGCCGAGCTGGTGCACTCGCTGCGGGCGGGGCGGTTCCTCGCGGCGGTGCTCACCGTCAACTTCGTCGTCGTGCCGGGCGTCGTCGCCGCGCTGCTGCCGTTGCTGCCCGACGAGCGGGCCGTGCGGCTCGGCGTGCTGCTCGTCCTGCTGTGCCCGTGCGTCGACTACGTCATCGTGTTCAGCGGGCTCGCGGGCGCCCGCGCCGGCGCGCTGCTGGCCGTGACGCCGGTGCTGCTGGCCGCGCAGATGCTGCTGCTGCCGGTGTTCCTGCTGGCCTTTCTCGGCCCGGGGCTCGCCGACGTCGTGGAGGTCGACCCGTTCCTCGCGGCGTTCGTCGGGCTCATCGTCGTCCCGCTCGCGCTGGCCTGGGCCGCGCAGGCGTGGGCCGCCCGCCGGCCCGCGGGCGCGGCGTTCGCCGGGGCGGCCGGGACGGCGATGGTGCCGCTCATGGTCGTCGTCCTGGTCACGGTCGTCGCCTCGCAGGTCCCGAAGATCGACGACGACCTCGCCGACGTGGTCGCCGTCGTGCCCGCGTACGTGACCTTCCTGGTCGTGATGGCCGTTGCCGGGCTCGGCGTGGCCCGGCTGTTCCGCCTCGACGTCCCCGCCGCCCGGGCGGTGGTGTTCACCGGCGCCACCCGCAACTCCCTCGTCGTGCTGCCGCTGGCCCTGTCGCTGCCCGACCGGTTCGCGATCGCCGCCGCCGCCGTCGTCACCCAGACCCTCGTCGAGGTCCTCGGCATGATCGTCTACGTGCGGGCGATCCCCCGCCTGCTGCCCACCGGCCGCCCGCCCGCGCCGGACGGCGACGAACCGGCCGCGCCCGGGTCGTTGGTGTGAGCAGACAGACCATGGCCCGAACGGGTAGGTGCGCCCTTTGCGAGCAGGATGAATCTGCAGGACAACAACGTTCACGAGGGGGTTGCCATGTCATTCGATGGAGCGGGTGTCGTCGTCACGGGTGCGGGTTCGGGTCTGGGCCGCGCGGTCTCGCTGCGGCTGGCGGCCGACGGCGCCCAGGTCGTGGTCTCCGACATCGACGAGAAGGGCGGCCAGGAGACCGTCCAGCGGATCTCCGACCAGGGCGGCAAGGCGAGCTTCGTCGCGGCCAACGTCGCCGACCCCGCCAGCGTCACCGAGCTGTTCGACACCGCAGTCTCGGTGCTCGGCGGCCTGGACATGGCGGTGAACAACGCCGGCGTCGCGCACGCCCCGACGGACCTTCACCTGCTTCCGATCGAGGACTGGGACCGGGTTCTCGGGGTGGACCTGCGGGGCGTGTTCCTCTGCATGCGCGCCGAGCTCGGCCACATGGTCGCCGCCGGGCACGGCCGGATCGTGAACATGGCCTCCAACGCCGGGGTGAAGAACGCGCCGTCGATGGCCGGGTACACCGCCGCCAAGCACGGCGTGGTCGGCCTGACGAAGAACGCGGCGCTGCAGTACGCGCGGCGCAACATCCGCGTCAACGCGGTGTGCCCGGGCACGATCCTCACCGAGGGGCTGGCCGGCTACGGCCCCGAGCAGCAGGCGGAGTGGGCCTCGCTCACCCCGGTGGGGCGCGTCGGCACCCCGGAGGAGGTCGCCGGCTCGGTCGCCTACCTGCTCTCCGACGAGGCCGGGTTCATCACCGGCCACTCCCTGCTCATCGACGGCGGTCTCATGTGGGACTGACCGCCGCCCCGGGCGGCCGCCGCGGGCGACCGGTGCGCGACTGACCGCACCGGCCCGCGGAGCCCGACGGACGGGTGATGGCATACAACTTCTGCCATGGCGGTCGGCGGGGGGCAGTCCGGGCGGCGCTGGTTGTGGGTCGGGGTGGCGGTCGCCACGGCCGGGGCGGCCGGCGCCCTGATCGCGGTGTGGCTGGTGCCGCCCGCGGTCTATCGGCCGGCCGATCAGGCCGACGCCCGGGCCTCGCTGCAGTCGGGGCTGCTCACCGCCGCCGCGGCGATGGTCGCGGTCGTCGGCGGCCTGGTCGCCCTCGCCGAGACTCGCCGGTCGAACGAGAACACCCACGTCCGCGAGCTCTACAGCCTGGCCGTCACGCAGCTCGGCGCGGACGACGAGACGATCCGCCTCGGCGGCATCTTCGCGCTCGAACGCATCGCCACCGACTCCCCGGCGGACCAGCGGACCGTCGTCGCGGTCCTGTCCGCGTTCATCCGCCGGCGCAGCGCAGACCCGGCCCTGCGTGCCCCCACCCCGCCGGCCGACGCCGGCGCCGGCCGGGGAACGCAGGACGACGGCGTCGCCCCGGTGCGGTTCGCCGCCGATCTGCGGGCCGCGGTCCAGGTCCTCGCCCGCCTGCCCGAGCGCCGCGGGGTCGACCGCGCCGACCTCAACGGAGCCGACCTGACCGGCCCCGCGAGCCTGGCCGGGCTCCGCCTCGACTACGCGAACCTGGCCGGGGTGTGGCTGGCCGACGCCGATCTCACCGGCGCTCGGCTGGAGGGCGCGAACCTCGCCGGGGCGATGCTCGCCCGCGCCGACCTCAGCCGGGCCGCGCTGCTCGTGGCGAACCTGGCCGGGGCCAGGCTGTCCGGCGCCGATCTGCGCGGCGCCCGGCTGGGCGGGGCGAAACTGACCGCCTGGCCGGACCGGTACACCTTCATCCGCGTGCGGTTGGACGACGCCATCCTCATCGGTGCCACACTGCAGGGCGCGGATCTCACCGGAGTCGAGGGACTGACCCAGGAACAGATCAACAGCTCGCTGGGCAACGATCGGACGCGCCTGCCGGTGGACCTGCACCGGCCGCGGTCCTGGGACTGAACCATGGGAATTCCAAGAATGCGCCGGTATGTCCGTCACCGACGGTGCACTGGCGCGGGCGGCGAGTCCGGCGGGCAACCCGCAGCCGACTACCCCAGAAGACGGACTTATACGCTGTTGTGCTAATGACTGTCACGCCTGAAGTCCTCGCGTCCCCCCGTCAGTCGGCCCCGGCCTTCCTCGAGGGCCGCCGCCACGTCCCGACCTCGGCCGCCCCGGTGCTCGTCCCGGGCTGGCGCCGCCTGGCCCTGCTCGCCGCGATCCTGGCCGTGATGGCCGTGACCGTGCACTGGGCGAACGGGTTCGTCGTCCGCCATCTCGACTCCCCGATCGAGTCCTGGGTCATCGCCCATCGCACCGGCACGCTGGACTGGATCGTCCGGCGTCTGTCGTTCCTCGGCAGCTCCCGGGCCGTCTACACCCTCGGCCCGCTGCTCGGGCTGGTCGCCTGGGCGCGGTGCCGGACGGTCGGCGCCACCGTGCTCGCCGTCACCGCCCTGCGGCCGCTGGTCGAGTTCACCGCGAAGGCCCTGATCGACCGGCCGCGGCCGGACATCGACCGGATGGTCGCCGGGGTCGGCCCGTCCTTCCCGTGCGGTCACGTGATGGCCGCCGCGGCGCTGTGGGGCATGGTCCCGATCGTGATCTCGCTGTACACGTCGTCGGTGCGGGCCTGGCGGGCGAGCGTCGCCGTCTCGTGCGTGGTCGTCACGGCCATCGGCTCGACCCGGGTGTACCTCGGGGTGCACTGGCCGAGCGACGTCGTGGCCGGCACGATCTTCGCCGTGCTGCTGCTCGCCCTGGTCGACCGCGCCTTCCACCGCGCCCACGACCGGCTCGCCTGCCGGCGCGGTGAGGCGAATCTCGCGTCACCGGCCTCGATCCCACCGGCCTGAATCCCACGGACGTGGGTATCGTCGCCCCCCAAGGGACATGTCACTTGTGGGGGGCTCGATGCCACAGAATGACGCCATCACCCCCTTGACCGATTCACCCGGCCCTGATCGCAACCGTCCTGATGCGCCCGGCGCCGAGGGGTCCCGCGAGCCGCTGGTCGTCCGGCTCGACGAGCCGGTGGCGAGCAACACCGCCCTCGTCGGCGCGAAGGCCGCCAACCTCGCCGTCGCCGCCCGCGCCGGCCTGCCGGTGATCCCCGGCTTCGTCATCACCACCGCCGCGACCGGGCGGCCCGGCGGGCCCGAGCCGACCCGCGGCGACGCGATCTACGAACGGTGGCACGAGCTCAGCGACGACGGGCGCCGGCCGCTGGCGGTGCGCTCGTCGTCCGTGGCGGAGGACTCGGCGGAGTCGTCGATGGCCGGCCAGTACCTGTCCGTGCTGCACGTCACCGGCTGGGACGCCTTCGTCGAGGCGGTCGGCAAGGTCGTCGCGTCGGCGGCCGGCGTCGGGCCGGTGGAGGCGCCGATCGCCGTGCTGGTCCAGCCGATGGCGCAGGCCCGCGTCGGCGGGGTGATGTTCGGCCTCGACCCGCTGACCGGCAGCCGCTCCCGCATGCTGGTCTCGATGACCGACGGGCTGCCCGAGGCGATCGTCAGCGGCCAGGTCACCGGCACCTCCCTGCTGCTGACCCGGCGCGGGCGGCTGAAGAGCGTCGACGGGACGGTCCCCGCGGCGGTGCACGCCCGCCAGCGCGGCCAGCTCGCCCGGCTGGCCCGGCGCACCGCGCGGGTCTTCGGGGCCCCGCAGGACATGGAGTGGCTCATCGAGCCGGACGGCACGCTGCGGCTGCTGCAGAGCCGGCCCATCACGGCGGCCGTGCCGGTCGCCCACGGCCGGGTCTTCGGCCCCGGTCCGGTGGCCGAGACGTTCCCCGAGCCGCTGTCCCACCTCGAACTGGACCTGTGGGTGCCGCCGTTGGAAGACGGGCTGCGCGAGGCGCTGCGGCTGTCCGGGGCGACGGGCCGGGGTCACCTGCGCCGCCGGTTCGTCATCGACGTCGAGGGTCGGGTCGCCGTCGACCTGGAGGCCCTGGGCGTGATCCGGCCGCGGCGGCGGTGGTGGATGCCGCTGGACCCGCGGCCGGGGCTGCGCCGGCTGCGGGCCGCCTGGCGGCTCGGCCGGCTGCGCGGCGCCTTCCCCGCGATCGTCGGCGACCTCGTCGAAGAGGTCGACGCCGACCTGCGCGCCGTGCCGGACCCCGCCACGCTCACCGACCACCAGCTCCACCTGCTGCTCGCGAACGCGCGAACCACGCTGCGCGGCGTGCACGCCCACGAGGTGCTCGCCGGGTTCTTCCTCGACGCCCGGGCGACCGCGACGACCGGCGCCGCCGTCGCGCTCGCCGCCGTCTCCCGCGCCCGGGAGGACGGGATGACCGACGCGGAGATCGTCTCGCGCCACCCTGAGAGCCTGGCGCTGGTCCCGCCCGCCATCGGCAGCCCGGGTGCCCTGCCGCCGACCCCCGCCTACGTGCGGCTGCCCACCGGTGAGGGCGACGACCCGGTCGCGGTGGCCCGCGAGGCGGTCCGGCTGCGGGCCCGCTGGCTGCACGAACTGACCGCGCAGGCGGCGATGGAGCTCGGCCGGCGCCTGGCCCGCCACGGCCAGTTGCACCATCCCGCCGACGTCCGCCACCTGACCCTCGACCGGCTGCGGGAGCTGACGATCTCGCACGACCTCGCCGCGACCGTCGCGGCGCAGGCGCCCGCAGCCCGCGCCACGGCCCTGCCCGCCGCGTTCCGGCTGTCGGCCGACGGGCGCATCGTCGCGGCGCAGCGCAGCGCCGGCGCCACCCAGGGGGTCAGCCCCGGGCGGGCCCGGGGCCTGGTCACCCACGACCCGTCCGACGCCGCCGGCCGGGTGCTGGTCGTCGACACCCTCGACCCGGCGCTGGCCGGCGCACTGCCGGGACTGGCCGGGCTGGTGTCGGTGACCGGCAGCCCGCTGAGCCACCTCGCGATCCTCGCCCGCGAGTACGGCATCCCCGCGGTGATCGGCGTCGCCGACGCCGCGACGACGTTCGCCGACGGCGACGAGGTGATCGTGGACGGCAGCGCCGGCGAGGTGGAACGCGTCGAAGACGGTGACACCGGCGACGGTGACATCGGCGACGGCGGTGCCGGAAACGGCGCCGGCAAGGCTGTCGACGCCGAGATCGGGGGTTGAGCGCGGTGAGAAGATTCGTCGTTCCCGGGATCGGCGCGATCACGCTGATCGCCTCGGGGGCCTACTTCTTCGTCTACCTGTACCGGTGGGAGTGGAACCGGGCGCTGACCAGCGGGGTCATCTTCCTCGCCGTCGAGGTCATGCTGGTCGGGGTGACGCTGTGGCGGCGCATCGGGCGGCTCGCCGCCGCCGCCGAGGCGACCCCCGAGCGGCGCCGGCGGATCGAGGCCCGGTTGCGGGAGGCCCCGCCGCAGCGCACGGCGGTGTTCGACTGGCTGCGCCCCGACGGCTCGTCCGCGCCGGTGTTCATCCCGATCCTCATGGGCGCCGGGCTGCTGCTGTCGGGCCTGGCCTGGGCGGTGGAGCGGCTGGCCCGCGCGACCGCCGGCAGCGCCGCCGACCCCGGGGTCGCGGCGACGATGGCGAAGCTCGGCCCGCCGCCGGGCGGCCTGCTCGACGACTCGGCGGACCCGTTGCGCCTGCTGCGCCAGCCGACCAGCCCGCGATGAGGGCGCTGCGCCCGCTGGTCGTGCTCGTGGTCGCCGTCGCGGTCGTCCTCGGCGGGGTGCACCTGCTGCGGGAGGCGACCGAATACCACGGCGGCGCCGGCGTCGAGGCGCAGACGACCGTGCTGTTCTCGATCAAGGACAACGGGTTCGGCCACGGCGACGACTTCGCCGCGACGGCCCTGTGGCAGACGTGCATCGCCACGATCGGCTGGACCGGCGAGGACGAGCCGGTCGCGGCGGGCGAGCGGACCTACCGGGCCGTGCTGCGCCCCTCCCTGCCCGACGACACCCGCCGCCGGCTGCGCGGCTGCCTGGAGGACCTCGTCGTCAACCACATCAAGGGCAACGTCGTCAGCATGCACTCCGGCGCCGCCTGAGCGACCGGACCGCCGCCACCCGCGCCGACTACTCGACGGTCGGCCCGCGCGTTGCCGCCTGCCAGCCGACGGCGACGAGAAGCAACCCGGCTACCAGCGCCATCACGCCGGTGACGACCCCGTGGAAGGTGACGGCATGCAGTCCGTGCGGCACGTTCGCCAGGCCGACGACACCGCCGACTCCCGCGGCGACGATCACCACCGCCGGCAGGACCATCGACTCCGACGGATGCCGACGTGGCCGCCGCGGCCCTCGGGGCAACGCCCGCAGGTGGGCGACGATCGCCGCCGCGACGACGACCAGCCCGGCGGCGCTCATGCCGTACTGAAGCCACTTGTAGCCGGGCAGGGCGCCGTGCTGGGCGCTCAGCCAGGCCACTTGGCGGACGCCCCATCGATCTTCGTGGGTGAAGTCGTCCCAGCCGACGTGCGTCACGGCTCCCACGCCCGCGGCCACCGGTGCCAGCAGCCACTGGCGTCCCGTGAGCCGCGCTCGGGCAGGCAGCCGCAACCGGACCGGATCCGGCGCCAGATCGACCACGGCATCGCGAATCAGGTAGGACCACATCCCCAACGCGGCCAGCGACAGCACCGGAACGACGGTCACGACACCGAGCAGGCTGTGCGTGAGCCGGTACATCTCCGGCCACCCGAAGAACACCGGCACGTCGGGAACCATCGACCCGGCCACCATCGCGCTCATCGGCAGGCCAAGCCACCGCAGCGGCAGCACCGCCGCAGGATGGCTCAACGTGAAAGGCACCCGTTTCCTCCTCCGAACCGCTGTGGAATCACAGATATCCTCACAGAAGAGGACAACGGTTCGGTCCCACCCTGCGCCGCCTGAGCGATCTCGGTCTCGACTGCGCCCGGCGCCGCGTCCACCTTCACCCCGATGCCGATCAGCCCCGCATCCACGATGTACTTCTTGGCCCCCGGAGGAGCCGCTTGAACCGGTTCGTCGTCCAGGCGGGAACCGACTCCACGACCAGCAGGTTTGCGAGCAGATGCTCGTAGGCTTCGGCGGTCTTTGCGTTGATGCCGGCGAACTCGTGCAACGTCTTGGCGTTCACCAGGCCGGCGGAGTTGAGCGCCAGCGCCTCGAAGCAACGCCGGAGTCGATGGGGATCCCGGTTCTCCCGCAGCGTCTCGACGTCCCGGGTGAGCGACTGATCCACGTAGCTTTCCAGCCAGTAGCCCCGCCCCCGCTCCGACAGGTGCAGGGCGGGCTCGGGGCACCCACTGTGCAGCGCCATCTCGACGTAGCCGCGCAGGTCGGGAACATCCGGCGGGAGTGCCAGCGAGTCCGTGCCGTCGGCGGACAGGCGGTCGAGGAAGGTCGCTCCCTCGGTCCGACCCGCGATCTCGCGGACGGCGAGGCTGGTCATGGCCACCCGGACGAGGCGGCCGGTCCCAGGCCAGTTGTCGGCCTCGCCGTCCGCCCGCACGGAGCCCGTCACGAGGAACCGACCGGGCCGGGGGTCGGCGTCCACCGCACGCTTGATCGCGCCGAGTACCGTCGGCACCATCTGCCATTCGTCGAGGAGCACCTGCTCCGGCAGTCCGACAGGGGCCGGTGGGCAGGCATCCCCCGGACGCTTGACGACCCGCGCCCCCGCAGCGCCTTCCGGAACCCGAGATCCGCCGGGCCGAGAGACAGCTCGAAGCCCGGCAGCATACAGGCCGCGCTGGGAGCCAGCGCGGCGCCGGACGAATATGAACAATCTTGCCAACTCGGTTAACGGCCGGGGCCCTCGGGCTGCTCTACCTGTGGACGTCAACGCTGACGCGCGTTTTGTACAAGGAGCAGATAGATGGATCCGGTTCTCGTCGCGGCTTCGACAGTCGTCGCCGGCAATGTGCTTGCCCTGGTGGAGCTAAGCCTTCGCCTCCGCTCCTCGCGGCGACAGGAGGATGCCCATCGCCGCCTGCTGGTCGACCTCGCACAGACCCTGCCGCCCGGCAGCGCGTTGCTCGAGCGTCGCCCCGACGGGACGCGACTCGCCATGATCGTGAAGTCCAACGTGGCCAACTGACGGAGCGCGACGCGATGGACAGCCGAATCGACCCCCCTGACCCTGCCGCGCTACATGGAACAACGCCCACCGGCCCGGTCGCCGGCGAGCTTGCCGGCCCCTCCGCAACGAAAGTGGCCGAATTCAGTATATTCTACCGAGCGTTTGTCCCCAAGCTGGTGAATTTCCTGGTCTGGCAAGGAGTCCGTCCCGCCGACGCCGCCGAGATCGCACAGGACACCATGACAATGGCCTTCCGCGACTGGGACCGGATCAGACACCCAGAAGCCTGGACACGGCGGGTGGCATCCCGTGCATACGTCCGGCGGATCGCCAGCCTCCCCGAGGATCTCGTCGTCGACGTCCCGGAGCCGACCTCGGTACTGGTCCGGGACAGTAACAGTCTTGATGCGGTGGTCGAGCGGCACGAGGTCTTACGCCTACTGGCGCTGCTCCCCCCGCGTCAGCGACAGATCATGGCCTGGCACTGCGACGGCTACACCCCCGCCGAAATCGCCGAGGAACTCGGGATGAACTCGGGAGCAGTACGGGCCAATCTTTACAAGGCGCGCCGGACGCTCGCATCCCAGATTCTCCCGGCGAGGGAGGTGGATGCGCCATGACCCGGCCCGAGGACGACCCGCAGGCCTGGATCACGGACGACCCGCAGGCCTGGATCGCGGCGTCCCAGACCGCCTTGATCAGGGAACTGAGTCAGGTCCTGGACCTTGATGCCGGCCTACGCGACGCGCTCCTGCCGGGCCGGCACGCCGCCGTCATCGACGATCTGCATTCAGCGCTTGATGTCGGCGCCGGCCTGGCGGCGATCGTGCCGGCCACCGAGCCAGCCTCCCCGCTGCGGACACGGGCTGCCACGACACCGAGTACGGACAGACCCGGGGGGCCGGAAACCGCGACGGCCCGCCATCTCCGAGCCCTGTCACCTCCCGAGCGACTGGCCCTGCGCGGTCACCCTGCCATTGTCGGTCTCGTCCTGGTGCTACGGCTCGACATCGTCGTCAACCTTGCTGGCGGCCTTATGCGCACTCCAGGCCGGGATCTCGCTCTTGCACTCGGACGAAATCTCACACTTGCGCGGGACCTCGCCCGCGAGTTCGACCTCGACCTCGGATGGGACCTCGCCTTCGATCTCGACGCCTCCTACGACCGCATCCGCGGCCTTGCCCGATACCTGGCCCACGACCACGCGGCAGTCCATGCGGAGGCCGACACCCTCACCCGGGACATGGCCGTCGACCTCGTCCTCACCCGAGCCCGCGTCCTCGCCCGTGTTCTCGACCGGGCGCTCGACCGCATGCCCTCACCCGGTCGCGGATTGGCCGACGTCTTCGTCACCGATCTGTCTCATGGCCGTGACCTCGCCCGAGCCTGCGACCGTGCCCGGGCACTCGCCGAAGCCTTCACGGTCCAACCCGAGCTCGACACCGCTGTGAACGGCGCTCTGCTGGACGATCTCGTCCGGGCCCGTAACGACTTCACCGAGGCTGACCTACGGGATGCCAATTTGGTTGGTGTTCCGCTGATCGGTGTCCGCTGGTCCCTTACCACCCGCTGGCCACCGGCGTGGCGGGAGCTGATTGAACAGCGTTCCGAGGAGGTCGAGCCCGGAGTCTTCGAGATCCGTGACGGTATGGCAGATGTGGATACCGCGATGGCCCTGGTCGATTCCTGAGCGGAACGCTCCGGAGCCGCTCCTGCACAAGGCAAGGACACGAACCCCGCGCCCGGCCGACTATCGACGGACAGCCGGGCAGCCACCATCGGCGTCCGGACGGCGGGCATGGCCGCCGACGGGGCCGAACAGGGTGGTGCGCAGGGCCGGGCCGAGGGCGCGGACTATTTCATCAACGGTCATGGAGGCGAGCGGTTCGACGGCGAGCAGGTAGCGGGTGAACACCAGGCCGCCGAGCTGACCGACGAACGCGCCCGCGCGGTGGCGGGCGTCGGCGCCGCTGAGGCGATCGGCCAGCCGGTCGACCATCTCCCGCTGCAGGCCGCCACGGATCAGCGTCGCGAGCTCGGGGTCGGCCGCCGCCGCGCGGACCGCGGTGAGCAGCGGCAGGCCGATCTCGGGCCGGTCCCAGCCGGCCACCAGGACGCGGATCGCCCGCTGGGGCAGGGATTCCAGCTCGCCTTCGAGCAGGCTGGCGAGGACGTCTGCCGGGTTGAGGGCGAGCTCCAGGACGGCGGCGAACAGGCCGCGCTTGGAGCCGAAGTAGTAGCTGATCAGGGCCGCGTCGACACCGGCGTCCGCCGCGAGGGAGCGCATCGTGACCGCCTCGTAGCCCTCGCGGCGGAACCGCTCCCGGGCGACGGCGAGGATCTGGGCCCGCACGTCGGGGCTGCCGGCCCGCCGCCCGCGCCGCGGCGAAGAATTCATCACGGTTGAACAACCGTAGCCAAGCCCGCCAAGGTCGGTCCAGCGCACCGAGCTGGAGGTACCAAGATGACCGCATCGGGATCGGCAACGGAAACCCAGCCGGCCGCCACCCCCGGAACCGGAGCCGACCTGCCCACGGGCACGGCCGCGGCAGCGACGGCGACGACGACGGACCTCCCCGACACCTCGCCGCACCCGATGCCGACGGCGGGGCCCGCCAGCCATCACACCCGGGTGCTGCTGGTCACCTGCGGGGCGCTGGCCACGGTGATCTCGGCGATGTCGTCGCTGAACGTCGCCCTGCCGTCGATCGCCGCCGACACGCACGCCTCCCAGACCCGGCTGTCATGGATCATCGACGCCTACAGCCTGGTCTTCGCCGCGCTGCTGCTGCCGGCCGGCGCCCTGGGCGACCGGTTCGGGCGGCGCCGCGCCCTGCTGGCCGGCCTGGTGATCTTCGGTGCCGGGTCGGCGACGGCGCCGTTCACGAGCAGCGCGGCGGCGTTGATCGGGCTGCGCTGCGTCCTCGGCGTCGGCGCGGCGCTGGTGATGCCGGCGACCCTGTCGACGATCACCGGGACGTTCCCGCGGGGGCGGCGGGCGGCGGCGGTCGGTGTGTGGGCGGCCGTCGCCGGGGCCAGCGCCGTCGTCGGCCTGCTCGTCTCCGGCCTGCTGCTGCAGGCGTGGTCGTGGCGCTCGGTGTTCCTGCTCGGCGTCGTGCTCGCCGCCCTCGCCGCGGTGGGGACCTGGCTGTTCGTGCCCGACTCGGCCGCCCCGGACGGCCCGCCGCTGGACCCGCGGCTGTTCACCCGGCCGGCGTTCGCCGCCGGCACGGTGTCGATCCTGCTGCAGTTCTTCGGCTTCTTCGGCCTGATCTTCGTCACGATGCAGTACCTGCAGCTCGTCCGCGGCGACAGCGCGCTCGTGGCCGCGCTCAGCGTGCTGCCGATGGCGGCCGGGATGATGCCGGCCGCCCGCCTCGCCCCGAAGGTCGCCGCCGCCGTGGGCACCCGCGCCTGCTGCGTGGCCGGGCTGGTCCTGGTGACCGCCGGGATGGTCGTGCTGTCCCGGCTCGACCAGGACAGCACGTACTGGCTGCTGCTGGCCGGGCTGTTCCCGCTCGGCGTCGGCATGGGCCTGGCGATGACGCCCGCGACCACCGCCGTCACCGACAGCCTGCCCCCGGCGCTGCAGGGCGTCGGCTCCGCCGTCAACGACCTGTCCCGCGAGCTCGGCGGCGCGCTTGGCATCGCCGTGCTCGGCAGCCTGCTCAGCTCCACCTACCGTAGCCACCTGGCCCTGCCCGCCAGCCTCCCGCCGGCCCTCGCCGACAAGGCCCGCTCCTCTCTGGGCGTGGCCGCCCACCTCGGCGAACCGATCTCGGCCACGCCCGGACGGCGTTCGTCGACGGCATGCAGATCGCCTTCCTCGGCGGCGCGGTCGCCACCGCCGTGGCCGCCTGTGCCGTGGCCGTCCTGTTGCGCACCTCTCGCGCGCCGTCGGCCACCGCGACCGACATGGGCGTGGGCACCGGCGAGCTCACGACCGCACCCGGGCCGGTGCCGACGGCCCCGTCCTCCTCAGCCGCGACCTGACCGGCCAGAGGCCGTGACTGGCCCCCGCACCCCAGCCCGTCACGTGCGGGCAAGGGGCGGCGGCCGGGATGGCGGCGTTCCTGCACGGGATAGCCGAGCGTTACGGGTAGGGCAGTGGTTTTGACGGCAAACAACCGAGGCCGGATACGAGCCTGTCCGAGGTCTCGCGCGAGCCGTAGCCCGAGCTATACCCGCAGTACCGGCCGATGCATAATGACGGAGTGGTTGACCGGGGGCGATCTGGGGATGGCTGGGATTTCTTTGTCTCCTATACAACGGCGGACCGGGCCTGGGCCGAGTGGCTAGCGTGGCAGCTTGAAGACACCGGCTACCGCGTCCTGATCCAGGCCTGGGATTTCGTACCCGGCTCGAACTGGACGGCCTCGATGGCCGATGGCATCGAGCATGCGGCCCGGACGATCGCCGTGCTGTCCCATTCCTATCTCCGGTCGGTCTACGGCCAAGCGGAGTGGCAGGCGGCCGTCCGCGCTGATCCGACCGGGTTGACGCGCAAGCTCGTTCCGGTGCGCGTCGAGGACTGCCCACGGCCAGGCCTACTCGGCCAGATCGTGTCTTTTGATCTGTTCGGCCTCGAGGCTGCGACGGCCCGGCAAGTGCTCCTCAGCGGTGTCCGCTCGGCGATCGGCGGCAGGGCCAAGCCAGCCTCTGCACCGGCCTTTCCGATCGGAACCAGAACCGCGACGGCGGAGCCCGACTTCCCGGCTTCCGAACCGGACTCGGAACCTCCTCCGCTGCCTTCCGCGGCGCGCAGGGGGCGGGTGTGGGATGTCGGTGAGGTCTTTCAGCCGACGGGTATACCGGAGATCACGTTCGTCCAGCCGAAACGTTTCGTGGCGTTCGGGATGGCTCTGCGTCAACCCGGCCTGAGCATCGTGCTGGAAGGGCCGTCGGGAGTCGGCAAGACCACGTTCCTCCGGCACGCAATCGAGCAGGACGCCGCACGCCTGCAGGAACCACGCATCTTCAGTGCGCGGGTCGAGGAACATCGGGCCGAGATAGACGCGATGATCGACGGCGCCGGCCACACCGGCATCGTGGCTATCGACGACTACCATCGCCTGTCGGCGGATCAGCAGGGCAGGGTGGTCGACTACCTCAAGCACCTTGCCGACACCGGCGACCGGACCCGCAAGCTCGTGGTCGTGGGCATCCCGGACACGGCCCGTTCCCTGGTAAAGGTGAGCTTCGACGTAGCGAACAGGATCCGCGTCTTCCGGCCGGGACGGGCAACCGACGACCAGATCATCGAGCTGATCGACAAAGGCGAGCGAGCGCTGAACATCAGCTTCGACGACCGACCCGCGATCGTGCGGGCGGCCGCGGGCAGCCTCATCACCGCCCAGGCGCTGTGCTGGCATCTGCTGGGCCTGTCGCGGATCGAGGAGACCGTCCCGGATCACATCACGATCCGCACCGACGTCCGGCAGGCACGCATCCAGGTCGCCGAGGAACTCGAGCTGAAGTACCAGGATGCGGTGGAGTCGTTCGTCTCGCTGGACGGGCTGGACGAGACGGTGTGCATCGACCTTCTCCTCGGCCTGGCGAAGAACCCGGACGGCATACTCGACCTGTACGAGCACGCCCGTGCGCAGACCGGCGCGACCAGGAAGATCGACAAAGTCTTCGCGAACCGGGTCGGGGCTGCGATGACTGCGGACGAGACCATCGCCCGAATCCTCTACTACGACGCCGCCCGCCGGCGGTTGATCGCGGACGACCCACAGTTCATGTTCTACATCCGCCAGCTCGACCGGCAACGGCTGGTCCGGGACGCGGGCAAACGCCCGCCTCCTGTGCGCCATCAGGCCTTCGTCTGCTACAGCCACCAGGACGTCGACTGGCTGAAGCGCCTACGGGTTCACCTCAGTCCCCTCGAACGCGACAAGCTCGTCAGCGTCTGGTCCGATGAGGACATCCGCCCGGGCGACGACTGGCGCTCCGAGATCGACGCCGCGCTGGCCAGCGCCCGGCACGCGATCCTCCTCGTCAGCGCCGACTTCCTCGCGTCGAGCTTCATCCGCGAGGTCGAGCTCCCCCGCCTGCTCGACGCCGCCGCCGAGGGTGGCTGCCGTGTCCTGCCCGTCCTCGTGCGCGCCAGCGCTTTCACCGAGACCCCGGAGCTGGCCCGCTTCCAGCACATCAACCCCGGCGGCCGAACGCTCGCCGCCATGCCCGCGGAGGAGGCCGAGCAGGTCCTCGACGACCTGGCGCGGGCGCTGAGGGCACAGGTTCAGCGCGACGGCCAACCTTTCGGGAACCCGGACCCTCTGTAGGGGTGGAGTCCGCTGACGCCCGGTCCCTGTCTCAGGGCCAAGGCGTCTGTTCGGCTCCCGGGTTCTCGCGTCCGGACCGCCGCATGCCGGCACGCCGGGGCCCGGCATCCATCCCCGCATGAAGAGGTCTGCCCATGGCAACTGCCCACCCCGTCACCACCTCGCACCCGAAGGACCAGCAGGCCCCGTCCACGGAAGTCGTCTCAAGCCGGCCCGATCCTGATCGCCGCGGCATCCGGCTGACCCGCCGGGCTACCCGCTTCGCCGGCAGCGCGGTCCTCGCCGGAGTAGCGGGTGCCTTCGCCGCCTATCCGGCCGGGCACTTCTGGGAGTGGGTCGCGAATCTGCCCGGACTGCCCATCTGACCAGCGCGCATGCCTGGCTCGGGCGCCACTGCGGCGCCCCGGCCCGACATAGCTAGATGATCTATCCGAGATGTCCTCGAACAATTTTTTCGGCGTGGCCCAACCTTTCCTGCCCGGCGGTGCTCTGTGCAGTCAGTGGCACAACCGCGAAGCAGCGGGAATGGAGGGCCCAGCAGGATGACGACGACGCACGAACCCGACGGCGGCGCTTCGCCACAGGCAGCCGGAGCGCCGCGGTGAACGGCCTGCCCGAGCGATCTCGGGCCGTGTCCTTTCCGAGCGTCTGGCCGAGTGAGGTGGAGAAACTCTTCGACGACAACGCCGCCCGGCTCCGCGGGTATCTGCTCTCCGTCGGCTGCCCGGAACCCGACGTCGACGACGTCATCCAGGACAGCATCCTGATCGTTGCCCGTAGGTACGCGAGTCTCGACCATCCGGAGATGGTCCGGACGTATTGGTACCGGATCGCCAGCCGCCTGGTGTGGAAGATCTTGAAGGAGCGGCGCGACCGATCACTTCCCGGTGATCCGGCCGACTATCTTCAGGCACTCCCAGACCCGGTGGAAGGGGCGGTCGATCCGGACGGCCGGCAGGCCGCGCTCGCGCTCGTGCACCGCCTTCCGCTGCGACAACGGCAGGTGCTCTGGCTGCGGGTCGTGGTGGGATTCAGCGAGGCCGAGACGGCGGACGTGCTCCAGATCTCCGTCGGCACGGTGAAGTCGCAGTTCAGCGACGCCAAGAAGAACATGAGGAAGTTCGTGGAGGGCTCCGGGGAAACTCGGGAGGAGGGCACCAACTGATGGACGTCGAATCTCTGCTGAGGACCCTTACCGACCCCGAAGAGCCGACCGACGGGGATTCCGGGCGGACTTTCTTCGAGATCATGCAGGGTGCCGACGAGGACCCGCGGGAGCGCCGCCGAATCCAGCACCTCGCCGATCTCCTCGACGTCGAGGACGCCATCTACGCCCAGGCACTCGAGCATCTGGCGGCCGGCGACGACCACGCGGCCGAACCGCTGCTGCGCATCGCCGCCGACGCCGGCGTCGGCGAGGCCGAGGACCACCTCGCCCGCATCCTGGCGGACCGCGCCGCGGACGCCGTCGCCCCCGCGACCGGCACCGGTACCGGCACCCCCCAGGCTGCCGGCACCAGCGGACAGTCCCCCGATCCGGAGCGGTCCGCGCAGATCTCGACGGCGGGCAGCTCCGACGATCTACTCCTCCCGGCCAACCACCTGCGGCCGGAAGGGGAAGGCGCGCCAGAACTCCTGCCGGCCTCCCGGTGGACGTCCTGGATCGAGGCGGAGCTGGCCGGGCGGCTGGTAGACCCCACCGCGGTGGAGCACCATTCCGATGTTCGTAACGATCTCGGCCTGCGTTTTCGTTATTCCACCGTGACGATTCTCGCGGTGGACCTCCGAGGATTTTCCCTGTTCCGGAAACACACCTTGGAGGCCTGCGATTTCCGACCCCGGGTGGTCAGACATCCACGTGCTCTTCGGACCGAGGAGATGAGAGTCCTCGGGGAGGTCTGTACATTCAACCCTCGTTTTGTGCTGGTACCGCCGGCCCACGATCTCCAGCCGATCGATCAGCAGATCCGGCCCGTCGGAAGAATCAGTCGGCCCGCCGCCAGGACGGTCGCCGACGTGATGCGCAACGACGTCCCCGTCCCCGTGATCTCCGCCAGAACGACCGTGCACGAGACGCTGGAACGGATGTTCGCCGCCGAGGCCCAGGTGGCCGCGGTGGAGGCGGGTTCCGAACTCGTCGGCGTCATCCGACTGTCCGACCTGGCGCAGCGGCTCGCCGCCGCCCAGGGCTCCCCGTCGATCGAGCGGATCACCGGACTGATTCATCCGGCGGACTTCGTGCCTCCGGACGCCCCGCTCGAGGCGGTCCGACGCACCCTGGCTCGCGATCCTGGCGGGATCGTCGTCGTCCGCGACCGGGATGGCCGACGCCTCGGATACATCACCGCCGAACTGCTGCTCACCAGTCCCGACGAGGACGACGGGCCCGCCGCCCCACCCGTGGACCAGCCGGGGACCGTCACGCCCGTTCTCCTTCCGTCGCGCCCGTTCCCGACAAAGATCGGACGCCGCGCAACTGCCACGTGACCCGGGCATGAGTGCCTCACGGCCGGCTGCACCGGGATGCCGCCACGGTGGCCGACTTCGCCGCCGGCGTCCACATGACCGCAGGCGCCGAGGCCTCCCTCGGCTGAGGCGACACTGCACCGACGGGCAACACCGCACCGACAGGCGCCGCCCGCCGCCGGGACGACGGTCCGTCGCCGCCGCCAAAAGATCTGGCGAACCGCCGGACCGTCGGGTGCGCGGGGGATGTACCGTACGCCGGTCCCGGCGGCCGATCGAGGTCCCGGGACCGCCCCCGGGACGGGGAGCCCAGCGAGGTCTCCCCAGGCCGCGACGGCGCGGGCCCGAACCGCCGCCGTCGTGACCCGGGCGGCGTGCCGGCGGTGGCGTCCCAGGCCGCTCCGCCGGGCCCCTGCCCCCGGCCCGCGCCCTTGGAGTGCCTGTCACATGATGCGTCGCAAGGATAGGGCGGCGCCGACCGCCCCGACCGGCGGGCGCCTGCCCGCGCCCGCCCTGATCGCGACGCTGACCGCCTTCGTCGGGCTGGTCGACGTCGTCGGTGCGATCAGTCACCGACCGACCCGGTGGACCTGGCTCGGCCGGCTGATCCCCGGCTTGGTGACGCAGGCCGCCACAGGTACCAGCGTCGCCGCGGGCCTGCTGCTCATGGGCCTGGCTCACGGCCTGCGCCGACGCAAGCGGCGGGCCTGGCGGGCGGCGGTGGCCCTGTCCGGCGCGGCCGTTCTGCTGGACCTCGCCCGCGGCCTCGCCGTGATCCCGGCCGCGATCGACCTCGTGCCGTTCGCCGTCCTGGTCGCCACCCGGCGCCACTTCCCGGCCGCCGGCGACCCGCGGACCAGGTGGCGGGCCCTCGGCGCGCTCGCCGCCCTGGGCGCCGCGGACCTGATCGTGGGGCTCGCCCTGATCCGGTTCCGGCACGGCAGCGGCGGCCTCGGAGCGCAGGTCGAGCACGTGCTGATGGGCCTGGCCGGGGTGAGCGGGCCGGTCCGGTTCGCCCCCGGCGACGGCGATCTCGTCGGGGCGGTCCTGCTGGCCCTCGGCGCGCTGAGCGTCGCCGTCCCCGGCTACCTGGCGTTGCGCCCGGCCACCCCGGTCGCCACGCTGACGGCGGCCGACACGGCCCGGCTGCGGGCGCTGCTGGCCCGCCACGGCGGTCGGGACTCGCTGGGCTACGTGGCGCTGCGCCGCGACCGCAGCGTGCTGTGGTCGCCGTCGGAGAAGGCCGCGATCAGCTACCGCGTCGTCGGCGGGGTGGCGCTGGCCGCCGGTGACCCGATCGGCGACCCGGAGGCGTGGCCCGGGGTGATCCGCCCGTTCCTCGACCTCGCCGCCGCCCACGCCTGGGTGCCGGCGGTGCTGGGCTGCGGCCCGGCCGGCGGGCGGGCCTACCAGCGGGCCGGCCTGCGGGTGCTGGAGCTCGGCGACGAGGCGATCGTGCGGCCCGCGGCGTTCAGTCTGGACGGGCGGGCGATGCGCGGCGTGCGGCAGGCGGTGGCACGGGTCGAGCGCGCCGGTTACACCGCGCGGATCGACCGCATCGCCGATCTCGACTCCACTGACCGGGCGGCGCTGGCGGACCGGGCGGCGGCCTGGCGCTCCTGCGGCACCGAACGCGGCTTCTCCATGGCGCTGGGCCGCGTTGGCGCACCGGAGGACGGCGACTGCGTGGTCGTGCGGGCGTTCGAGGACGGACGGTTGCGCGGCCTGCTGACCTTCCTGCCCTGGGGCTGCGACGGCCTGTCCCTGGACGCGATGCGCCGCGATCGGACCGCCGCGAACGGCCTGACCGAGTTCATGGTCGTGGCCCTGCTGCGCGAGGCCGACCGGCTGGGCGTCGCCCGGGTGTCGCTGAACTTCGCCGCCTTCCGCGCGACCCTGGCCCGCGGCGAGCGGCTGGGCGCCACCCCCGCGCTGCGGCTGTGGCGCGGGCTGCTGCTCGCGGCGTCCCGCTGGTTCCAGATCGAGTCGATCTACCGCTTCAACGCCAAGTTCGACCCGGACTGGCAGCCCCGCTACGGCTGCTATCCGACCACCCGCGACCTGCCCCGCGTCCTACTCGCCGCCCTGCGCGCCGAGGCCCTGCTCCCCCGTTCCACCCGCCTGCCGCGCCTGCCCTCGACACCCGCCGTCGGAAGCTCGGAGCCCACGGCGCACGACACCCCGGGCGCCCGGGCGGCGGGCGACGTCACGGGCGGGCACGCGCCGCCCGTGACGTCCGGGCGGGCTGCCTCCCCGCCACGGTCCATCGGCCGCCGCCGGGAGGGACTTCATCCAGCGGACGGCGGCCATTCCCGTGAGGGCCGACGCGGCCGGGAGACCGGACAGGCCGACGAGGGCAGCCATTCCCGCGACAGCGCCCGCCGCTCCCCGCACAGGGCAGCCCGACCCACCCGCACGCGCCACGCCGAGGCCCCGGACCGTTCCCCGTTCAACACCTGACCGCCGCGGTCCAACCCGCCCGGTCCATCGGACCCGCCCGCCACCCTCATCCACCCCACCGGCTCGAAACTCGTTTCACTGTCAGACAGCGGTCAGATCACGCCGAGGCTTAATCACGGTTTTCCGGCCCAGAACCGCAACTAAGCCTCGGCACGATTCTGTTCACGACCGCTGACAGACGGACCTGCCAGGAAGGTCCACCGGCTGGCAGCCGGACGGTGCCGTCCCCGACCTGACCGACGCCGCTAGGCGCCTCGCGCACGCGCTGCGGGAGGCCGGCGTTGACGCGATGGCGCGGCGCTGGTTACCTCGGCCGGTGATGTCGTCAGCCCCGGCCGCAGGAGTCGTTCGGCTGGCGCTGGTCAGCGCGGCGCCGACCCAGGCATTGCGGGAGGCCCGATTCCCCGTCGACGAGGACGTCGACGCCGACGGGCTGCGCCGGGCCGCGGCCGCGGCCGGAGCGCTGCCCGCCCGGGCGCGGGTGCTCACCGACGGCTCCGCCCGCGCCCGGCAGACCGCGCGGGCGTTGGGCCTCCGCCACGCCGGTGCCAACACCAACGCCGACACCAACACCAACGCCGACACCAACGCCGACACCAACGCCGACGCGGACACGCACACCAACGCCGACACGCACACGCGCGCCGACGCGGACGGTGGCGGGGCGGACGGTGGCGGGGCGGACGAGGGCGTCGAAGCCGCGCTGCGGGACCTGGATGTCGGGGCCTGGCGCGGCCGGGGACTCGACGAGATCCCGCTGGGCGAGCTGCGCCGTTGGCATGAGGACCCGATGATGGCCCCGCCGGGCGGGGAGTCGCGCGCGGACCTGCTCGACCGCGTCGGTGGCTGGCTCGCCCGAGTGGGCGGCCGACCGGGGCCCGTCGTGGCGGTGACGCATCCGGCGGTCGTCCGCGCGGTGCTGCTCCTCGTGCTGCGGTGCCCGCCGGAGGTGTTCTGGCGGATCGATGTCGCCCCCCTGACCGCCACCCTGCTGCACCGCCGCGTCCCGCCCGCCCCCGGCGCTGGCCAGGCCCCCGCCGATGGCCACGCCCCCGCCGACGATCCCGCCGCCGGCTGGACCCTCACCCACGCCTGCCGCCCGCTCTGACCACAGCCCGCGATCGGCCCCCTTCCTGCTTATCCCCTGCTTATCCGGTTATCCGGAGGGATAGATCGGACACGAAAAGCCTCCGGATAAGCAGGGCGGGCCCTGATCGGCGGCGGGACGGTCAGTGGGCGGCGGGAAGGAAGGGGCGGTTGCCGGTGTCGGCGGCGGTCGCGGGAGCGGCGGGGAGCAGGCCGGCGCGGGCGAGCTGGGGCAGCACGCCCTCGCCGAACCAGTACAGCTCCTCCAGGTGGGGATAGCCGGAGAAGACGAACTCGTCGATGCCGAGTGCGGCGTACTCGGCGATCCGCTCGGCCACCTCGCCGTGGCTGCCGACCAGCGCGGTGCCGGCGCCGCCGCGCACCAGCCCGACCCCGGCCCACAGGTTCGGGGCGATCTCCAGGGCGCGCGGGTCGCGCCAGCTGCCGTCGGCGCGGTGGCGGGCGTGCAGGGCGAGCATCCGGGACTGGCCGGTGGACTCGCTGCGGGCGAGGCCGGCCTGGGCGGCGGTGACGACGTCCTCACCGAGGGCGTCGAGCAGGCGGCCGGCCTCCCGCCAGGCGTCCTCGGCGCTGTCGCGGGTGATGACGTGCAGCCGGATGCCGAACCGGATCGTCCGGCCCCGCTCGGCGGCGAGGCCGCGGATCCAGGCGATCTTCTCGGCGACGGCGGCCAGCGGCTCGCCCCAGGTCAGATACACATCCGCGTGGGTCGCGGCGACGGGGCCGGCCGCGGACGAGGAACCGCCGAAGTACAGCGACGGGACGGGGTCGGGCAGGGTGGGCAGCCGGGCGGCCTCGACGTCGAGGTGGGTGCCGCGGTGGGTCACGCTCTCCCCCGCCCACAGCCGGCGCACGACGGAGAGGAACTCGTCGCAGCGGGCGTAGCGGGCGTCCTTGTCCAGATGGTCGCCGTAGGCACGCTGCTCGTGCGCCTCCCCGCCGGTGACGACGTTGAGCAGCAGTCGGCCGGGGGCGTGCGCGCTGAACGTGGCGGCCATCTGCGCGGCGAGCGTCGGGCTGATCAGGCCTGGCCGGAACGCGACGAGGAACGCCAGCCGCTCGGACTCGCGGGCCAGCATCGCCGTCGTCAGCCAGGCGTCCTGACACCACGCCCCGGTCGGGGTGAGCGCGCCGGCGAAGCCGAACTCCTCGGCGGCGCGGGCGATCGACGACAGGTAGCCGATGGTGGACCGCCGGTCGCCGGCCGCGACCCCCGCGGGCAGGCCGTGGCCGCCGCCGACGATGAAGCGCGAGTCGCCGTAGGTGGGCAGGAACCAGTGCAGCCGCAGCGTCATGCGGGATACCTCCAGGGATCGCGACCGCTGGTCCCCCGGGGCCGGTGGTCTCGCGGGCCGATGGTCGGATCGGACCGGTGATCCGATGGGGCCGTCGGGTCGGGGGGAGTCGGGGGAGCCGGCGGGTCCGGGCCGGGCGGGGAGTTCAGAGCTGGCCGTGGCGGGGCGGCGGGGTGCCGGACAGCAGCCAGCGGCCGATGTGCTGGACCTTCCAGCGGCTCGGGTCGTGCAGTGTGTGGGTGCGGCCGTCGCGCCAGTGGCGGGCGAGGTTCAGCGTGCCGGCGGCCGAGCGGGTGCCGCCGAGCTCGAACAGCTCGGACGCGGCACGCACCGCGGCCCGCGCGCCGGCGACCTTGGCCACGGCGGTGGCGACGGACGCCCGCGCGGTGGCGTCGTCGGTCGGGTCGAGCTCGGCGGCGTCGACAGCCGCCGCCGCCTCGCGCAGCAGCGCCTCCGCCGCCCGGACCTCGATCTCCAGCTCGCCGGCCTGCTGGACGAGCAGCGGATCGTCGGCGGCCCGCGCAGCGCCGCTTTCGAACCACGGCCGGGCCTTCGCGACCTGGGCGGCGGCGTCGTCGAGGGCGCCGCGGGCGATGCCGGTGTCCAGCGCGGCGTGCAGGACCTGCGCGCGGGCGCCGTACGTCGTCGGGCCGTCGAAGATCGGCGAGAAGGGCACGACCTGGTTCGCCTCGACCGCCACCTCGTCGAGGCGGACGGTGCCGCTGGCCGTGGTGCGCTGGCCCATGCCGTCCCAGTCGTCGGCGACCCGCACGCCGGGGGTGTCCCGGGCGATGTAGGCCAGCGCCTTGACCGGCGAGCCGTCGGGGCGCGCCGGGGTGTCGGCGAGGACGGCGCGCACGACCAGCCAGTGGGCGAACAGCGCGCCGGTGCAGTAGAACTTCTCCCCGGTGAGCAGGTAGCCGCCGTCGGGGCGGCGGCGCAGCGTGGTGGCGTCGTCGGCGATGGTCCGCCCGCCGCGTTCGCTCTGCGCGTTGGCGAAGCGCCGCCCGGCGAGCGCCTGGGCGAAGTAGAAGCCCTGCTGGTCGGCGTCGCCCTGGCGGCGCAGGGCGTCGAGGAAGACGAAGTGGCTGTGCGGGATCTGGGCGAGGCTCGCGTCGGCGGTGGCGAGCAGCCGGAACACCTCGGTCAGCGTCGCCACCGACACGTCCGCCCCGCCGAAGCGCGCCGGCACGGTGCTGCCGAGCAGCCCCGAGGCGGACAGTTCCTCGACCTCGACGGTGGGCAGCCGCCGTTCGGCGTCCCGGCCGCCGGCGCCCGCCGCGAACCGCACCGCGAGCGAGCCCGCGGCCTCGATCGCCTCGGCGTCCGAACGCAGCACCGCGACCGGACGGTCGACGACGGTCGGGACGACTGCGGCGGCGAACGGGCGATCGGACACGGCGGCACTCCTGTGGTCGAGGGGCAGATGATGGCGGGCACCACGTCGCGGCGCCCGCCATCATCGCCGTCCCCTGCGGGGTTCGTCGACGCCGGCTTTCCGACGTCCGGCCGTCAGGCCCCCTGTCGGCGGGCCGCCGGCCGTGGGGTCAGCGGTAGAGCGAGAACTCCGGGGCGCGGCGGTTGAGCGTCCAGTCGCCGACCTCGCGCGCCTTGTAGGCCACCGGGTCGTGGACGGTGTGGGTGCGCAGGTTGCGCCAGTGGCGGTCGAAGCCGTAGGCGCTGGTCGTCGCCCGCGAGCCCTGGATCTCGAACAGCCGGCTCGCCGCCGCCAGCGACACCTTCGTCGTCAGGTACTTCGCCTCGTAGACGGCGATCGCCGCCTCGGCCCGCTCGTCGGCGGTCAGCTCCGGGCCGACGTTCAGGGCTTCCTGCAACGCCGCACCCGCCCGGTCGGCCAGCAGCGCGGCGGCGCGGATCTCGCTGCGCAGCTCCCCCACCGTCTGCAGGATGTAGGCGTCGTCGGTGGCCCGCTCGACGCCGGAGGTCTCCCACGGCGCGGCGTGCAGGCGGGTCCAGTCCAGCGCCTCCTCCAGCGCGCCCTCGGCGGTGCCGATGTAGAAGTTGACGAACGCGAGCTGCCAGTGCGGCGTGACCAGCGTCTGGTACGGCGACGGGATGCGGCCGGTGAGCGGGTCGTCGCCGAGCAGTTCGGCGCGTTCGATGCGGGCGTTGTCGAACACGACCCCGCCGGAGTCGGTGAGCCGCTGGCCGATGTTGTCCCAGTCCGCCAGGGCCTGGAAGCCCTCGCGCCCGGCGGGCAGCGAGACGAACACCAGCTCGCCGTCGAGCGCGGCGGTGACGGACAGCTGGTCGCCGAGGCTCGCCCCCGAGGCGAAGGAACGCCGGCCGTTGAGGCGGAAGGCGTCGCCGTCACGGGTCAGCACGAGGTCGGAGCCGCCGCGCGGGTTCTGCACGCCGCCCCAGAACAGCTTCTCGGCGCCGTTGCGCCGCGACTGGGCGTCGGCCTGCTCGGGCGTGCCGAACAGCGGGGCGATGCGGGTCTGGGCGTAGTGGTAGCCGAGCAGGTGGGCGATGGAGGTGTCGCCGCGGGCGAGGCGGCGGGTGAGCTGGGCGGCCTGGGCGTAGTCGAGACCGTCGCCACCGTAGGCGATGGGCTCCTGGACTGCGAGCAGGTCGTGGCGGCGCAGCAGCTCGACCTCGGCGCGCGGGGTGGCGTTCGCGTGGTCGCGTTCCGCGGCGGTCGTGCGCAGCTCGGCGGCGACGAGGTCGGCACGGGCCAGCGCCGCGGCGAAGCGTGCCGCGTTGTCCTCGGCGGCGGGCGCGTCGGGCGCGGGCGCGTCGGGCGCGGACGGGACGGTCGCGGTGGGTTCCTGGGCGGTCGCGGCGGCGGACGGGGACGGCCGCCGGTCGGCGTCGAGAGACATGCGAGGCTCCTCGATGAGGGAGATGGACATGCACGCGGTGGGGCGCGTGCACCGTGGAGGCGGAGGCTGGTCACGGACACTGGGCGCTGCCCGTGCGGCGGAAGTCGACGTGGCGCCGCCGGACCAGCCGCCGGTGGCCCGCGCGCGGGCTGTCGAAAGCCATGATCAGGAGACTCCCCGGACCAGCTCGCCGCGCTCGGCGGCGTCGGCCTCCAGTTCCCGCACGAGCGGCAGGATCCGGCGGCCGAAGTACTCGACGTCCTCCAGGTAGTGCAGGAAGCCGAGCAGGATCAGGTCGACGCCGCGGCGGCGGTAGGCGACGATGCGCTCGGCGATCTGCTCGGGCGTGCCGACGAGGCCGGTACGGAAGCCGTCGTTGTACTGGACCAGGTCGGCGAACTCCGAGTCCTGCCACATGCCCTTGCCGTCCGAGGTCGACCGGCCCGCCTGCCTGACCGCGGAGCCGAAGCCCTCGACGGCCTCCCGGTCCGCCTTGGCGATGATCTCGCGGAGCACCTCGCGGGCCTCGGCCTCGGTGTCGCGGGCGATGAGGAAACCGTTGAGGCCGAATCGGACGCGGCGGCCCTGGCGGGCCGCCTCGGCGTTGACCTCGGCGATCTGCTCGCTGACGCCGTCGAGGTCGCGGCCGTTGCTGAAATACCAGTCCGACACCCGGCCCGCCATCGCCCGCGCGGCCGTCGAGTTGCCGCCCTGGAAGATCTCCGGATGCGGCCGGTCGAGGGCCGTCACCGGCTTGGGCTTGAGGTCGAAGTCGTGCAGCCGGTAGAAGTCGCCGCGGAACTCGGCGTGGTCGTCGGTCCAGATCTCGCGCAGGTAGCGGATGAACTCCTCGCTGCGCCGGTACCGCTCGTCGTGTTCCAGCCAGGGCTCGCCGAGCTTGGTGAACTCGTCCTTGAACCAGCCGCTGACGACGTTGACGGCGGCCCGGCCGCCGGTGATCTGATCGGCGGTGGCGATGAACTTGGCCAGCACGCCCGGATGCCACAGCCCCGGGTGAATCGCGGCGATCACCTTCAGCCGCTCGGTGGCCAGCAGCAGTGCCAGGCTGAAGCCGGTCGACTCGTGCTGGTAGGCGGCGCCGTAGGAGGCGGTGTAGCGGACCTGGCTGAGCGCGTAGTCGAAGCCGTTGTTCTCCGCGAGCACGGCGAGGCGCCGGTTGTAGTCGTAGCTCCAGTCGGTGCGCTGCTCGATCCTGCTGACCACCAGGCCGCCGCTGACGTTCGGCACCCAGTAGGCGAACTTGATCGGCTCGCGACCGACGTCGACCTCATCTGACATCGGGTAGTACCTCCATGGCAGTGGTGCGGGCGGGTAATGGAACCGGCTCGGCGGCGCAACGCGAGAACGCGGCGACCGGCGGCACGCGGCGACACCGAGAAGACAGCACGAACAGACCGCGGTATGAATAAGGGTGACGCCGGAACGCGGCGATCCCGCCCACGCCGGCATTATCGGCAGCAGGCCACGCCGGAACGGCGACGATGCGGGAATAGCAGGTGCAGGAATGCTGGAACTACACCGAAAACAGTAGGCCCGGGGAGTTGGGGCCGTCGAGGCCAGGCCGGTGTACTGACCCGACCGCGGCTGCCCGGAGCGTCGGTCAGGCGGCGGGGCGGACCCCACATCGTCCGGACCGGCGACAGGGCTCGGCCCGGCGACAGGCGCGCCGGGCCACGGTGGCACGACCAGCGCCCGCATCGACGGACGGCCGGCGCTGCCCGGCGATCCCTATAATGCCCATCGACATGGTGACCAGTCTGCCCGCGCCGTCCGGACCGGTCAATCAGGGCTCGGCGAGGGTGCGATAGGGCGGCCCTTGAACCGTCCGGGCGGGAAGGCTGCGGTGCGGATCGAACAGCTCGAGTGCCTCGCCGCGGTCGTCCGGCTCGGCTCGATGCGGGCCGCGAGCGACGCGCTGCACATGTCCCAGCCGGCGCTGAGCGAGACCATCCGCAACCTGGAACGCGAGCTCGGGCTGACCTTGCTCGACCGCCGCCGCACCGGCGCGACCATCAGCGCGACCGGCGGGGAGCTGCTGCCCTTCGTCACCGACGTGCTGGAGTCGGTCGACCGGCTGCGCGCCGCCGCCGACGACCAGCACCGCTCCAGTCGCATGATCCGGATCGGGACGGTGAACGCCGCCACGGTGCCGCTGCTCGCCCCCGCCCTGATCGAGTTCCGCGCCGCCCAGCCGAACACCCAGGTCGAGGTCGTCAACACCCAGCAGGCCGACATCCACCGGCTGCTACTCGACGGCGGGCTCGATCTCGGGCTGGTCAACCTCATGGACGGCGACGACGTCGCCCCCGACCTGGAGACCGCGGAGCTGTTCCGCGGCCGCGCCGTGCTGTGCTGCCGGACCGACAGCCCGCTGGCCCGCCACGCCAGCATCCGCCCGGCGCAGCTGCTGTCCGAGCCGTTCATCGCGATGCGCTCGGGTTACCTGATGCACCGCTACGTGCACCGGCTGTTCCGCGACGCCAACCCGGCGCTGTCCTACTCGACCGACGGCGCGGAGATGGGCAAGCTCATGGTCGCCCAGGGCCTGGGCGTGACGGTGCTGCCCGACTACAGCATCGCGGGCGACCCGCTGGAACGCGCCGGCCTGATCACCTACCGTCCGCTGGAGACCGACGACGCCACGGTCATCCTCGTCATCCAACGCCGCCGGACCCGCCACCTGCCCGCCGCGGTGCGCCGGTTGCAGAACATCCTGCTCACCCAGGCCGCCCAGTACCGCGCCGAACGCCAGGCCGGCTGACCGGGCCAGCGTCTCCAGACCCGCCCACGCCGTCAACGCAACACGACAGCGAGGCCCTCCTCGATGTGGTCGCCGACTCCGCGGTACCGGCGCTCCTCGTCGGCGAGCAGACCCGGATCGTCTGGCCCCCGACTACGGCCTACGGCGCATCGCCCTGCACAACCCGACGCCGGTCCACCCGCACTCACTGCTCTGGCGCGGCGACAACGCCCACCCCGCCCTCACCGATCCGGGCTCGGCTCTCACACCGCGCCGTCCCAGCGTCATAGACGGCGACAACTAATTCAGCGCGCGGCCAGCACGCCGGGTGGATCTGTCGGGCGCCGCCCACCGGCGGTAAAATTTTGCCATGAAGCCGGTGAGTCCAACCGTCGTGGGCCTGCGCAGTGGTGCGACCTTGATCCGTCGGCTCATTACACCGCCAGTCCGGGCGGAATATCTTTCCGCGTGTTCGAGTTTGCCGCGCTGTCGGACGGGCGGGAATTCACGCTCCTCGACGATCGAGGATGGACGACATCGTGCCGCGGCATGACCCTCGATGAGCAATGGTCACAGCTCACGGTTCAAGACATCGAACGCACCGCTTCTATGGTGCTGCTGCCGGACTGGGTCGACGTGGACAACCCGCTGCCGCCCGACCTCGCCGAGGTTGAGAACACCGGCGGAGCGCAGGACTGGGAACTACTCGCCGAACGTCTGCACGAGTTCGGGGTAGTACCCCCACCGGCCCTGCTCGGGAGTGTGCCGCGCCGCCTCGACCTGGGCGACGACCTGAGAGCGCGGCTTCACGGCGCCAGGACATGATCTCGACGCCGCGCTCGAGGCAGATCAGTCGCGGCTGGTGACCTCTGCCCCGGGCCGGCGGTGCCGTGGCCGAGGTCGAGTAGTTCCTCGTGGAAGCCGCCGAAGCCGCGGTCGCGGTCGACGAGGTGGATCTCCAGGATCCAGTGGCAGGGCCGGCCGTCGCCGTCGACCCGCCGCATCGGCTGGTCGCTGCCGGGGGTGACGTAGTACTCGATCTTGTTGCCGGGGATGCGGGTGTGCGGGAACTCGCCGACGAGGTGGCCGGCGATCGGGCCGCCGTAGGCCCAGCCGGCGTCCGCGGCGAGCCGCTCGACGGCGGCGAAGAGCTCGGCGCCGGTGATGTCCGGGCGGGCCTCGAAGTACCGGCGGCCGGCGTCGAACAGCCGCGGCAGGTCGGCGAGCAGCCGGTGCTTGACCGGGTCGTCGCCGAGGACGAAGGTGCGGCCGAAGTCGGCCTCCCAGCCGTCGAAGACCGGCCCGAAGTCGCAGAAGACGATGTCGTCGGCGCCGATCGGCCGGTCGGGCGGGTTGTCGGCGTAGGGGTGCAGGGTGTTCGGCCCGGCGCGGACGATCCGCTTGTGCCAGTGCCGCTCGACGCCGAACATCTCGTGGGCGAGGTCGCGGATCTGGTCGCTGACCTCGCGTTCCCCGCGGCCGGGGGCGATCAGGCCACGCGCGGTCACCTCAGCGAACAGCTCCGCCGCGCGACGCTGCGCGTCGAGCAGGCGGGCCACCCGGTCAGCTTCGAGATCCACGATGGCTCATCGTACGGCCCCCCTCCGGCCGGCGGGGGGCGTCTCACATCGGGCCGACGGCCGGGTTGCGCGAGACGTTACCGCCGCCGCCGGCGCGTGCGATGCCCCCGAAACGGGCCGTTCCTACAGTCGACGGGGACATTGACCGACTGCCGCCGGTCAGGGAGGGGAGCACCCGTGACCGCACCTGCCCATCCGGCTCCGACCCGCCAGGACTCGACGGGTCAGGTGCGGTCGGTCTGCTCCTACTGCGGCGTCGGCTGCGGGATGGTGCTCGACGTCGAGGTGGGCGACGACGGCCGGCGCCGCGTCGTCAAGGCCGCGGGTGACCGCGACCATCCGGCCAACCGCGGCCGGCTGTGCACCAAGGGCGCCACCAGCGCGGAGATGCTGGCCGCGCCGGGCCGGCTGACCAGTGCGCTCGTGCGCGGCGACCGGCAGGGTGAGCCGACGGCGGTCGACGTGGACGCCGCCGTCAGCCGGGTCGCCCGGGAGCTGCGCCGGATCATCGACACCGACGGCCCCGACGCGGTCGCCTTCTACGTGTCGGGCCAGATGTCACTGGAGGCGCAGTACCTGGCGAACAAGCTCGCGAAGGGGTTCGTCGGCACCAACCAGATCGAGTCGAACTCGCGGCTGTGCATGGCCAGCGCCGGCAGCGGCTACAAGCTGTCGCTGGGTGCCGACGGGCCGCCGGGCTCGTACGAGGACTTCGACCACGCGGAGGTGTTCTTCGTCATCGGCTCGAACATGGCCGACTGCCATCCGATCCTGTTCCTGCGGCTGCTCGACCGGGTCAAGGCCGGCGCCCGGCTCATCGTCGTCGACCCCCGGCGCTCCGCGACGGCCGCCAAGGCCGACCTGTTCCTGCAGATCAACCCGGGCACGGACCTCGCGCTGCTCAACGGCCTGCTGCACCTGCTGGTCGCCGACGGGCACATCGACGAGGCGTTCATCGCCGAGCACACCGAGGGCTGGGAGGCGATGCCGGCGTTCCTCGCGGACTACCCACCGGACCGGGTCGCGGAGATCACCGGCATCCCGGAGCCGGACATCCGCCGGGCGGCGCAGTGGATCGGCGCGGCCGGGGCGTGGATGAGCCTGTGGACGATGGGCCTGAACCAGTCGACCCACGGCACCTGGAACACCAACGCGCTGTGCAACCTGCACCTGGCGACCGGGGCGATCTGCCGGCCGGGCGCGGGCCCGTTCTCGCTGACCGGCCAGCCGAACGCGATGGGCGGGCGGGAGATGGGCTACATGGGTCCGGGCCTGCCGGGGCAGCGCTCGGTGCTGGCCGCCGACGACCGCGTCTTCGTCGAGCAGCGCTGGGAGCTGCCGGCGGGCACGCTGCGCACCGACGCCGGCCGGGGCACCGTCGACATGTTCGCCCGGATGGCCGCCGGCGAGATCAAGGCCTGCTGGATCATCTGCACGAACCCGGTGGCCTCGGTCGCCAACCGGCGCACGGTGATCGAGGGGCTGGAGGCCGCCGAGTTCGTCGTCGCCCAGGACGCCTTCGCCGAGACGGAGACGAACGCCTACGCCGACGTGCTGCTGCCCGCCGCGATGTGGGCCGAGGGCACCGGCGTGATGATCAACTCCGAGCGGAACCTCACCCTGGTCCAGCAGGCCGCCGACCCGCCCGGCCAGGCGCTGCCGGACTGGCGGCTCATCGCCCGCGTCGCCGCCGAGATGGGCTACGCCGACGCCTTCGCCTACCGCGACGCCGAGGAGATCTTCGAGGAGATCAAGGCCTTCCACAACCCGGCGACCGGCTATGACCTGCGCGGCGTCAGCTACGACCGGCTGCGCGAGACGCCGGTGCAGTGGCCGGCCGCGGCGGCGGACGGCCCCGCCCGCAACCCCGTCCGCTACCGCAACGACGGGGTCAGCCAGCGGCTCGTCGAACGGCCCGACGGGACGCGGCCGCGCCTGGCGTTCCCGACCCCGTCGGGGCGGGCGGTGTTCCATCCGCGCCCGCACCTGCCCGCCGCCGAGCTGCCCGACGACGACTTCCCGTTCGTGCTGAACACCGGCCGGGTCCAGCACCAGTGGCACACCCTGACCAAGACCGGCAAGGTCGCGAAGCTCAACCGGCTCAACCCGCGCCCGTTCGTGGAGATCCATCCGCGCGACGCCGAGGCCCTCGGGATCGGCGACTCCGACGCGGTCGAGGTCGCCTCCCGGCGCGGCCGGGCGGTGCTGCCGGCGGTCGTCACCGACCGGGTGCTCCCCGGGAGCTGCTTCGCGCCGATCCACTGGAACGACCTGTTCGGCGAGTACCTCAGCGTCAACGCGGTGACCTCCGACGCCGTCGACCCGATCTCGTTCCAGCCGGAGCTGAAGGTCTGCGCGGTCGCCCTCACCCGGGTCGCCGCCGCGCCCACCGACGCGCCGACCACTGTCCCCACGACGAACACCCTCCCCGCGGACGCGCGAACCGCGCCGATCGCGGCGGACGCGCACCCGGGCGAACCAAGCTCCGCGGCCGCGCCGGCGCCGGCGGAATCCACGCCGTACGGGGCGGCACCGCCAGCGGAATCCGGGCTCGGCGGCGCGGCACCGTCGGCGGCGGATGCCGGGCCGACCGCGGCGGAGGCGCTCGGGGAGCTGTTCGGCCTGCAGGGGATCGTCGCACCCGCCCTCGGTGACGACGAGCGGCGCTACCTCGCGGGCTTCGTCGCCGCGTTGGGCGCCGCGCTCCCGGGGGCAGCGGTCCCGGGGGCAGCGGGCGGGGTCCCGGTCCTGCCGCCCGGCTCTCCCCTGGCCCCTGGCAAGGCAGCGTGGGTCAACGGCGCGCTCGCCGGGGTGTTCTCCCGGGCGCCCCGTGCCCCCGCCCGCCCCCCGCGGCCGACGTCCCCACCCAGCGCCGCGGCGGCTCCGCCCCGCCGCCCCCGACGGTCCCGCCAGTCCCGACGGTCCCGACGGTCCCGCCGGTCCGACCGCCACGGACGCGGAGGCCGGTACGCAACCGGCGACGCGGGAGATCACCGTGCTGTGGGCGTCCCAGACGGGCACCGCCGAGGACTTCGCCGTCACGACCGCCGCCGAGCGGCTCACCACCGCCGGTTGGACGGCGCGGGTACGGTCCATGGGCGAGTGCCCGCCCGAGGAGCTGCGCGGCGGCGGCGACCTGCTCGTCATCACGAGCACCTTCGGCGACGGCGAGGCGCCCGACAACGGCGGTGGCTTCCTGGAGTCGCTGTCGGCGCCGCAGGCGCCCCGCCTGCCGCACCTGCGCTACGCGGTGCTGGCGTTCGGCGACTCCAGCTACGCGGACTTCTGCGGCCACGGCCGGCGCGTCGACGAGCGGCTCGGCGAGCTCGGTGCGGTGCGGCTGGTGCCCCGGACCGACTGCGAACCGGACTACGAGCAGGACGCCGCGAGCTGGCTCGACGCCGTACTCGCCGCGCTGACCCCCGCGTACCCCGCCGCCCCCGAGAACGCCGCGGACCCCGGGAACGCCGCGGACCCGAGCCCCACCCATTCGGCGCCGACGCCCTCACCAGCCACGGGCGGGCCGCAACCCACCGGCGCCGCCTCCGCGGGCACGGCGCCGGCTGCTCTCGCCGGCCGCCCCTCCCGCGCGGCACCGGCCGTGGTGCCGCTGATCGGCAACGAGCTGCTCAGCCGGCCCGGTTCGGCGAAGGAGGTACGGCGGTTCGCCTTCCGCACCGCCGGCACCGCGCTGACCTACGAGGTCGGCGACGCCCTCGGCGTCTGGCCGGTGAACGGCGCCGACCTCGTCGCGGAGTGGCTGGAGCGCACCGGTGCCGACCCGGCGCAGCCGGTGCCCGTCAGCGGGGTGGGCGAGGTGCCGTTCGCCACGGCGCTGCGCAGCCACCTGGACATCACGAAGATCACCCCGGCGTTGCTGCGGTTCGTCGCTGAGCGCAGCGGTGACCGCGACCTGCGCACCCTGCTGCGCCCGGACAACTCCGACGCGCTCGCGCGATGGACGTGGGGGCGCCAGGCGGCGGACGTGCTCGCCGAGCTGCCCGTGCGGGCCGGGGCGGCCGAGTGGGCGGGGGTGCTGCGCCGGTTGCAGCCCCGGCTGTACTCGATCTCGTCCAGCCCGCTGGCCCATCCCGGCGAGGTGCATCTGACGGTGTCGGTGGTCCGGTTCGACGGCCAGGGCGGCCGGGCCCGCGGGGGCGTGTGCTCCACGTTCCTCGCCGACGGGCCGGGGGAGGTGCCGGTGCCGGTGTTCGTGCAGCGCTCAGCCCACTTCCGCCCGCCGGCCGACCCGGACACGCCACTGGTGATGATCGGGCCGGGGACGGGCGTGGCCCCGTTCCTTGCGTTCCTGCAGGACCGCCGCGCCCGCGGCGCCCGCGGCCGGACCTGGCTGTTCTTCGGCGAGCAGCGCCGGGCCACCGACTTCTACCACGCCGACGAGCTCGCCGCGTTGCAGGCGGACGGCACGCTCAACCGCCTGGACGTCGCCTTCTCCCGCGATCAGCGGACCAAGGTCTACGTCCAGGACCGGATGCGCGAGCACAGCGCCCGGCTGTGGTCATGGTTGCAGGACGGCGCCCACCTCTACGTCTGCGGCGACGCCAGCCGGATGGCGGCGGACGTCGACCGGACCCTGCGTGAGATCGTCGCCCTGCACGGCGGCCTCGACGCCGACGGCGCTGCCGCCTACGTCCGCCAGCTCACCGCCGACCGCCGCTACCTGCGCGACATCTACTGACCCTCAGCCGACCATGCCCGCTGGGAGCCGCGGGTAGGGCGGTCCGGCAGCGGGTCGTCATCACGGCCGCGGACCTACCGGTCGGCCTTTCCCACGGCGCGGTCGGATCCGGTTTCACCGTCGACGCCGCCGTCACGGCGCGGCGCAGCCGCCGGTCGCGGGAGCGGAGCGGGAGCGGCGGCCGGGCGGGCGGGGGTGGCGCCGCGCAGCACCGACGCGAGGCCGGCGAGGACGCCGAGGCCGGCGGCCACCGCGAACACGATGACGAGCCCGTGGTGGAAGGGCCCGGCGAGCAGCTCGGGGAAGAACTCGCGGCCGGTCAGCGTCGCCCGGTTCGCGGGCGGCACGGCGGCCAGGCCGCCGCCGGCCGACAGCAGGTGCTCGACCGGGTTCACGCCGAGGACGGTGGCGAACAGCGACGACACCGGCGGCAGCGCGGCGACGTCGTGGGCGGCCGCCGCCGGCACGCCCTGCCCGCGCAGGCCGCCGTCCAGCGCGTCCGGCAGGCTGGCCGCGAGACCCGCGATCATCAGGGAGAAGAACACGCCGATGGACAGCGCCGTGCCCGAGTTCTGGAACGTCGCGCGCATCCCGGAGGCGGCGCCGCGTTGCTCCGCCGGCACGCTACCCATGATCGCCGATGAGTTGGGCGCGGCGAACATCCCGCCGCCGATCCCGTTCAGCCCGATGATCAGGGCGAACGCCCAGTAGGGGAAGTCGACGGGCAGCAGCATGAGGCCGAGGAAGCTCGCGACGAACACGGCCATCCCGGCGGAGGCGAGACCGCGGGCGCCGAACCGGTCGGACAGGATGCCGGCCACCGGCCCGGCGACCAGGATGCCGACCGTCAGCGGCAGCAGGTAGATCCCGGCCCACAGGGGGGTGTCCTCGTAGTCGTAGCCGTGCAGCGGTAGCCAGATCCCCTGCAACCAGATGATGAGCATGAACTGCAGGCCGCCGCGGGCGACGGAGACGGCGAGCCCGGCGACGTTGCCGGCGGTGAACGCCCTGATCCGGAACAGGCCGAGCGCGAACATCGGCTCGGGGTGCCGGCGCTCGACGGCGACGAAGGCGACGAGCAGCGCCACTCCCCCGACGAGCAGGCCGACGACCACGGGATTGGTCCAGCCCATGGCGTGGCCGCGGTAGGGCTGCAGGCCCTCGGTGACGGCGATGAGCACGGCGGCGAGGCCGACCGCGAAGGTGATGTTGCCCCACCAGTCGATGCGCCGTGGACCGCCGCGCGGCGTCGCGGTCTCGCGCAGCCGCCGGTATGCCCACACCGTCCCGAACACCCCGACGGGCACGTTCACCCAGAACACGGCCCGCCAGTCCAGCACCGCGAGCACGCCGCCGGCGACGAGGCCGACGAACTGGCCGGCGAGCGAGGCGACCTGGTTGATGCCGAGCGCCAGGCCACGCTGGTCGGCGGGGAAGGCGTCGGTGAGGATCGCGGCGGAGTTCGCGGTGAGCATCGACCCGCCGACCGCCTGCAGCACCCGCCAGCCGATCAGCCACAGCGCCCCGCGGCCGGCGTCGAACGGGTCGAACGACAGCAGGACGGAGGCGAGCGTGAACACCGCGAACCCGGCGTTGTAGATCCGGACCCGGCCGAACATGTCGCCGAGCCGGCCGAGGGCGACGACGAGCACCGCCTGGACGAGCCGGTAGCCCATGATCATCCAGAGCAGGTAGCCGACGTTGCCCGGGGCCAGCGGGTCCAGGTGGATGCCGCGGAAGATCGGCGGCAGCGCGATGAGGACGATCGACCCGTCGAGCGCGGACATGAACACCGCCGCGGTCGTGTTCGCCAGCACCACCCAGCGGTAGTTGCCGTCCGCACCCGCCGCCCCGACGGAGGTCCCCGTGCCGAATGTCCCCGTGCCGAATGTCCCCGCGCCGGACGCCGGCATCAGACGCGCTCCGCGAGGCGTTCGAGCAGCGGCGCGGCCGCGGCGAGCTGGTCCAGTTCGGCCCGGGTGAACCCGGCCGACAGCGCCCCGGCGAGCAGCTCGGTGCGCGCGTCGCGGCGGCTGCGCAGCGCCGCGAGTCCCGACTCGGTCGGCGAGAGGATCACCTGCCGGCCGTCGGCCGGGTCGCGGCGGCGTTCGACCAGGCCGCGGGCCTCCAGCGCGCCGAGGGTGGCGCCCATGGCCTGCGGGCTGATCTGTTCGAGCCGGGCGAGCGCCGCCGCCGTGGCCGGGCCGCCCCGGTCCAGGCGGGCCAGCGCCGCCGACTCGGGCATCGTCAGCTCCCCCGCGGGCTGGGCCTGGCGCAGCCGGCGCACCAGCATCCCGAGGCTCAGCCGCAGGGCGACGGCAAGCTGACGGACATCAGGATCCGAGGACATTTCATCAGGCTAGGTTGATAAGTCTGGCCTGACAAACGTCTGGCGGCGGGCGTCAGCCGGCGCCCAGGCTCACCCCGCTGCGGGCCTCGTCGAGGACACGGGCGAGCAGCCGGGCGGCAAACCGGTCGATCGGCGGCACCCCGCCGATCGGCAGCGGGCCGTACTGCCCGAGCAGGCGGGTCACCCGGGCGGCGAGCAGGGTATGACGCAGCGAGGCGAGCAGGAGGTAGTAGTCCATGTCCTCCATCGGCCGGCCGAGGAGCTCGGCGTAGCGGGCCACCGTCGCCGCGCGGTCCGGCAGGCCGGGCATGCGCGCCAACCCGACGCCCTCGCTGAGGTGGCGGTCGAGGTGCAGGAACCAGCCGAGGTCGGTCTCGGGCTGGCCGAGCGACACCATCTCCCAGTCGAGCACGGCCGCGACCCGCTCCCCCTGGAAAATCATGTTGCCGAGCCGGGCATCCCCCCATACCAGCCGGACGGGATGGCGTTCGGCCGGCGGATGGTCGTGCAGCCAGGCCAGCGCGTCGCCCACCACGCCCCGGACGGCGTCGTCGACGGCGAAGAACTCCAGGTGCCGCTCGTAGGCGGCAAGCTGCTGGACCGCCCCGACCGGGCCGTACTCCGGTTGCCCCGCGAAGCCGAGCCCGAGCCGCCGCGGGTCGAGCCGGTGGATCCCGGCCATCGCGACCAGGCCTGCGTCCCAGACCCGGGCCCGCGCGGCGAGCGTCATCTCGATCATGAAGCCCTGCATGTGGTAGGGCGGGATGTCGGCGGGCACGTCGCCGTCGACCCGACCGAGCACGACGAACGGCGCGCCGAGCACCGCCGGGTCGAGCTCGTGGCCGTACACCGGCGGCACCGGGACGTCGGTGTCGCGGGCCAGGATCTCGGCGACGCGGCACTGCTCGGCGAACCGGTCCCACGGGTAGAGCCGGAACCGCCGCGGCGCCAGGCGCACCACCAGCGGCCGCTGCTCGGCCCGGCCGTCGCCGCCGATGCGATGCGCTGGCAGCAGCACCAGCTCCGCCGACAGTCCCTGTCCCGACGGCACGGTCGGCTCGCCAAGCTCCCACCGCACTCCAGCCATCCCCGCCGTCCCCGCCGCCGCGCCGCCGCCAGCGGCCTCGTCACCAGCGGCCTCGTCACCAGCGGCCTCGTCACCAGCGGCCTCGTCGCCCCCCGCGTCATGCGCGGCGAGCCAGGCCGCGAGTCGAACCCGCAGCCGGTCGGGATCGTCCTGGAACGGGACGGCCACGGCGCGCACCCCCTCATGCCATGCCAGCCGGCGTGGCGGTTGACCCTCACCTCGGGTAGGACCCAAGGACGGCGACGTGGAACGAAACGTCTGTTTCGAATGGGACATTTCCACAGTCAGCCTGCTGCCGACCCCCACACTGCGCGAGTACCACCATGCCTCGTTCGTCGGCCGCGAGCGTTCGCTGGATGCGGTGCGCTGCGCGCGTTGCCGGGCGGCGTGGATGGCCCCGCGGGGACACTCGATCAATGCGGAACCGGCCCCAGCCCCCGACCCGGCCGCCTCCCGCCCTCAGTCGGTGATCAAAGTGTTCCGCGGAACCGGAACCGGACGGGTTCCCCGCCAGCCCGACCCGGCGAATTGAAGATCGGTAGCAGCCGGAAGCCGGCGAGAACGGGACCAGCACTATGGTCGCTGCGGTCCGATCCGGACGTCGACGCCCGGCGAGTAGTGCACGAGCGGGTCGCCGGTGGGGTGCGGCAGCCCGGCCGCGGCGAGCAGGTGATCGTCGACGTCGAGCAGGTCGGCGCGGCGCAGCGGCCACGGCTCGTGCCAGGCCGGGGCGTGCCGGTGCCGCCCGCCGGCGGCGCTGAACAGCCGCCAGCGGGCGGTCAGGAAGTGCTCGCGCGGGCCGAGCTCGGCGGCGGCGAACGGCGCCCCGATGCGCACCCGCACCCGGCTCTCCGCCGCCGCCGGCCGCGGGGCCCGCCGCCGGCACCGGTAGGCGATCTCGTCCCCGACCCGGGTCAGCGCCATCGACGACCAGAAGTACGGCAACCGGAATCGCGTGCGGGCGACGACGACGGCGCCGAGCCGCGCGGCGTCCAGCGACAGGAACCACACCCCGCGCCGGCCCGCGGCGTCGACGACGTAGGTGCGCACGTTCGTCTCGCAGAACGTCGTCACCCGCCCGAGCCCCCGGCCGCCCGCGGTCGCCACCCGCATCCGAAACGGCACCAGTCCCACCCAGGCTGCGCCGTCGAGGACCTCGACCCGCAGGTGCGCGGGCACCAGCCGCGACACGACCGCCGGGTCGAACGCCCAGTGCACGAACGTGAGCTCCCCCCAGCGCTGCGTCATCGTGGGCCGCTCGACGGTGAACGGGCAGGACCCGTCCGCCACGCTGCCCGGCGCTCCGCCCGGCACATCCCGGTCGAGATGGTCGTCCTGGGGACTGGTGAAGGTGAACTCGGGGGCGAGCAGCCGGGCGGCACGCTCGCGGTCCTGGCCCCGGTAGGCGGCGAAGGCCGCGCGGGCGACGTCGGCGGCGGACATGGCGACTCCTCCTCGGGCTGTGTCCCTACCCCGATCGGCGGGCGAGCAGTCGGGCCAGTCCCGGCGGGGACAGGGCGGCCTTCCGCGCGAGGTGGGCGGCGCCGGCCGTCCCGGCATTGTCCTCTTCCTTGCTGATCTCGATGCTCAGCGAGCTCGTCCCGAGCGCGAGGGCTCGGCCGAAGATCTGGCCGCGGATGCCTGCGACAAGCGTCTCCTGGAACGCGGTGAGGGCGCCGCCGAGGACGATCAGCGACGGGTTGTGGAAGTTGACGACGGCGGCCAGAACGCCGCCGATCTGCTCGGCCGCGGCCTGGATGGCCCGCCGCGCCTTCCCGTTGCCCTCCGCAGCAAGCGCGGCCACCCGGCGAGCCGTGGGGACGTCCATGCCTTCGCTGCGCAGCGCCGCGGCGAGCGCGCCGCCGCTGGCCACCGCCTCCAGGCAGCCGAGATACCCGCAGTTGCAGGGTGCCTCGCTGCCCGGCACGAGGACGTGCCCGATGTCGCCGGCGGCGCCGTTGGCGCCGCGGTGCAACTGGCCCCCGCTGATCACGCCGCAGCCGATCCCGGTACCGATCTTGACGAACAGCATGTGCTCGACGTTTCGGCGCGTGAGGTGCGCGCCGATAGCCATGAGGTTGACATCGTTGTCGACCTCGACCGGTACCTCGTAGCGGCTGCGCAGGAAGGAGGCGATCCCGTAGCCCTCCCAGCCGGGCATCACCGGCGGCCGCACCACCCGTCCTGCCGCGTAGTCGACGGGGCCGGGCACTCCGCAGGCGACGGCGAGGACGTCGACCGGGCTGAGGCCGAGGTCGCCCAGCATGGCCCGGAACTGCGCGTCGACCCAGGTGAGGATGGGCCCCGGGCCATCACCGATCGTGATGTCGCCCTCATGGTGATCGAGGCTGGCGCCACCGAGATCGGTGACCGCCAGCCGGGCGCGCGTGACGCCCAGATCGGCGGTGAGCAGGACCCCCACCTTCGGGGCGAACGCGAGGTGCTTCGCCGGCCGGCCACGGGTCCTCTCGACGACATCCTCGAGGAGAATCCCCTGGTCCACGAGCGCCCCCACCCGCTGGGTCACGGTGGACGGCGCCAGCCCGGTCTCCTTCGCCAGGGCCGCCCGGGTGACGGCGGTGCCGCTCGCGATCCGTGACAGGAGTTCGCCGGTCGTCGCCAGGACCCGGGACTCCGACATGAGCGGTGCCCCTTTCTCCGCGTCATACGCGGCTCGCCTGCGCTCAGCCTACGCTAATTGCTCTCTTTTTAGTTCGTAAAAAAATAAAATAAGGCCGTTGACGGCCGAACTAGGGGCATCTTACGCTTCTTTCCGCGACAGCTAGCCCCACTCGCCACCGTAACTTTGCCGGCTATCTCGACGGCACCGGAGCAGACGACCCGCGGAAACGGTTATCCGCCGGTCAGGCCACCCAGTTCGCGCCTCCGCACCCGACCGCCGCCCTTTTTCTGTCTGGGAGCAACCATGAAGCTCGGCTTTCTCACCGACTGCCTGCCCGACCTGTCCCTCGCGCGGATCGCGAGCTGGGCGCGCGAGACCGGATACGACTCTCTGGAGATCGCCGCCTGGCCGCCGGACCACCGCGGCGACCATCCACATGCCTGCCATCTCGACGTCACCGACCGCGGCGGCGAGAGCATCAGGGAAACCGCGCGCATCCTCGAGCGGTACGGGCTGACGGCGTCCGGGATCGGTTTCTACGGCAACAACCTGCACGCGTCCGAGTGGGAGCGGGAACGCAGCCATGCGCAGGTCCGGTGGTGCGTGGACGCCGCGAAGAGCCTGGAAGTCCCCTACGTGAACACCTTCATCGGTCGGGACGTGACCCTTTCCGAGGAGGACAACCTGAAGCTCGCCGAGAGGGTGCTCCCGCCGCTGGCGGACTACGCCGACCGGCACGGCGTCACGCTCACCACGGAGAACTGCCCGATGGGCAGCTGGCATCCGGACGGCTACCTGGGCAACCTGGCCCACTCGCCACAGCTGTGGCGGTGGGCGGCGGAGAAGCTGGGTTTCCGGCTGAACTACGACCCGTCGCACCTGCTGGTCCTCGGGATCGACCCGGTCCTCGCGCTGCGCGAGAACCTGGGCCTCGTCGCCCACGTCCAGGCGAAGGACACCGAGATCGACGCGCTGGCCCGAGCCCGGCAGGGAATCCACGGCCTGGTGCGCCGCGCGGACGAGCCGGCCAAGCCCGGCTGGTGGCGCTACCGGGTGCCCGGCCGCGGCGACCTCGACTGGCGGCGGATCATCGACGTCCTGGACGAGGGCGGTTACGACGGCGCGGTCGTCGTCGAGCACGAGGACCCCGTCTGGAGCGGGTCCGTGGAGCGGGTCGAGCGCGGGCTGCGGGTCGCCTACGGCACCCTGCGCCCGCTCGTCGGCTGACGGCCGTCGCGCGCCGCCGCGCCGGCCCGTTCCCGCGCCAGGGACGTGGAAGGAGCCCGCCATGGTTGATCACGGTCGAGACAGCCCCGACCCCGAGCAGAACGAGACCTCGGACGCCGAACCGCGGCACGGCCGCCGCCTCGCCGGGGCGCTGATCCTCGCCGCCGGCATCGGCAGCGGGGCGGTCGTCATCGTCGACCCCGCGCTGGGCGCGGCGCTCGGCACCGTCGCCTCGGTCCTCGCGGCGCTCGACAGCGCCCTCGGCCCGCGCCCCGGCCGTCGTTCCCGGGCCCGATCGGCGGACCGCGACGGACGCCACGCCCCGTGAACGGCATACAGCGCCGTGCCGCGCCCGGCTGTCCCGGCGCGGACCGGGCCCAGCACGCCCCGGTCGGCCGCGGAGTCCGTTCCTGCGGCGGACCGGGGAGCCCACGGACGGTGCCGGCGCTCGGGGGCGCCGGCACCGTCCGTCACCGGTCTGGAACCTGCGTCATCCGTGTCCCACCGGACGACAGATCATGGCTGTGCGGTGGGAGCGTACGGGTCGGCGACGGCCGGGCCGGTTGCCAGCTAGCGGCCGGAGCGGGTGCCCGGCTGGCGGCCGCGCGGGAGGGGGCGGTGCGGTGCACGCGGAGCTGTACTCGACGGTCGCGCAGGTCATCCCGGTGTTCCTGCTGGCGCTGATGTGGGACTCGGCGTATCTGGACCGGCTGCGCGCCGAGCGCCGGCCGGCTCGCCGCGCCGGGACCGGCGGCTTCTTCTGGACGAAGCCGCGGGTGCGGGTGTTCATCCTGGCGGTGACGGCCGCGACGATGGCGACGCTGGTCGTCGACGTGCTGGTGCTCGCCGGGGTGATCACGGACAGCGCCGTGGTGCGCGGGGTGGTGGTCGCGGGCCTGCTGCTGGCGATGACCACCCTGCTGTACCGCATCTCGGTGGACGTGCTGCGGGCCACCGTCCCCGACCCCCCGGACGACCCCCCGGACGACCCGCCGGCATGACGACGGCCGGTCGGTGCGGGCTGGGCGACCGTCGAGGGGCGCGCCGGGGTGCCCGCCGCCCCCGGGTGGGGGCGGCGGGGGGAGCTCAGGTGCGGTCCTGGATCTCGCGGACGGCGCGGTCGATGTGGTCGGAGTGCTTGTGGTCGGTGCGGTCGTCGACCACGTCGCCGAGCTTGGCGACGGCGGCGTCGATCTTGTCGTCGTGCTCTTCCGCCAGGTCGCCGAGCTTGCCGAGCGCGCCCTTGAAGTCGACCATCGATAGCTCCCCTCCGTCGGATGCCGGACCCGGCACCGCGGGCGGGACACACGGTGTCGTCACCCTCGCGGCACCGGGTCGCCGGCACGATCCTGCCGCCGCTCATCCTTCCAGGCGGTGGGGACGACGGCGCCCGGATGGACGCGATGACGGGTCTCGCGGTGCTCGGCCCAGCGGCCTGTGCTGAAGGCCGGCGCATCGACGGTCGGCTGCCGCCTGTCCGCGCTCAGGGCGGGTCGGCGGCGTCAGCGCGGCCCGGCGGGCCGGCGGCGCAGCAGGAGCAGGGTGGCGTCGTCGTCGTTGTCCGGGTCCCGGCAGGTCCGGAACAGCGAGTCACCCAGGCCGCGCAGGTCCGGGCGGGCGGCCAGCGCGGACGCGGCCTGGGTGCGCAGGCGTTCGATGCCGACGTCGGGTGCCTCGGTGCGCCGCTCGGTGAGTCCGTCGCTGTACAGGGCCAGTACGTCCCCGGGCGCGAGGCGCACCTGCGCCGTCCACCCGCCCTCCCCCCGGCCGGCGGACATCTCGCCGAGGGCTGCGCCGGCGGGCACGTCGCCCGGCGCCGAGAACCTGGCGGGCGCCGGACCGGGGATCGCGGCGCCCACCGGCGGGGCGGTCTCCACCTCGACGACGACCGGCTCCCCCACGGCCGGCAGGACCAGCGGCGGCGGGTGGCCGGACGAGGCGACCTGGGCGAGCCCGGTCGCCGGGTCGGTGACGGCGACGGCGACCGTGGCGAGGGCCTGCGGCAGCAGGGCGGCGGCGAGCCGGTCGAGGCGGTCGAGGACGGCGCGGGCGGGCCGCGGCTCGGCGGGGTCGAGGTCGACGACGTAGGCGCGCAGGGCGTTGCGCAGCTGCGCCATCGTGCCGGCGGCGGCGACACCGTGCCCGGCGACGTCGCCGACGATGACGGCCACCCGGCCGTCGGGCAGCGGGACCGCGTCGTACCAGTCCCCGCCGACCCGCCCGGCCGCCGCCGGGTCGTACCACGCCTCGATCTCGAAGCCGGGGATCGACGGGAGGCGCTCGGGCAGCAGGCTCTCCTGCATCAGCCGGGCGAGGTCGGCGCCGTGGCGGGCCCGCGGGTACACCAGCCGCAGCAGATGCTGGCGCAGCTCGCCGGCGATCGCGAGGTCGTGGGCCGACCAGGGGCGGGCGCGGCCGCGGACGACCTCGCGCCAGCGGTCGAACGACCGGCGCGGGCTGAGCCGGACCCCGGCGCCCTCCCGGGCGATCAGCTCCTTGTTGTGCGGGTCGCCGCCCCAGTCGACGGTGCGGACGGTCTCCGGACGAAACCAGGCGACCCCCTCGTCGCCGGACAGCCGGAAAGCCAGCATCCCGCAGGCCACGTCGCGGTGTTCGGCCAGGTGCGGGGCGTCGCGGGGCAGCGCGTCGCAGGCGAGGATGGCGCCCTCGGTGGCGAGGGCGTCGAAGGCCGCCCGCTGCGCCTGCCGCGGCGGGACGGCGCCGAACGTGCGGTACTCGCCGTCGATCGCGACCGCGACCCCGCCGCAGGAGATCAGGTCGGCGAGGTTCGGCCCGCCCGCGGTCAGGACGTCGACCAGCGACGCGCCGTCCCCCTGCGCCTCGGCGAGGAGCCGGTCGAACGCCTGGCGGGTCGCCAGCGTCGATTCCAGGATCTGCTCGTTCTCCCGGGACACCAGCCGCAGCGAGAACAGGTGGCCGAGGAACTCGGCGGCGGCGCAGATCTCGTAGCCGGGTTCGTGCGGGCCGGAGTAGTGATGGCAGGCGATGAGGCCCCACAACCGGCCGTCGCGCAGCAGCGAGATGGACATGGACGCGGTGACGCCCATGTTCTTCAGGTATTCGAGGTGGATGGGCGAGACGCTGCGCAGCCAGGCGTCGCCGAGGTCGAGGGGCCCGCCGGTGACCGCGTTCACCGCCGGGACGAGCGGGACCGGCCGGTAATCCACGTCCGGGATCAGCCGCAGCCACGACCGCTCGTAGAGAGCGCGGGCCTGCGCGGGAATGTCCGTGGCCGGATAGCGCAGTCCGCGAAAGCTGTTCAGGCGGCCGGTTTTCGCCTCGGCGACGACCTCGCCGTTCCACTCCGCGTCGAACCGGTAGACCATCACCCGGTCGAATCCGGTCAGCCGCCGGACCTCCTCGACCACCACGTCGTAGAGGTCGGCGAGCGAACGGGAGCCGTTCAGGCGCAGCACGGACTGTCGGGTCCGTGCATAGGTCCCGGAATAGGACAGCGGCCGGGCGCTGCGGGCGGGTTGCAGCTCGACGACGATCTGCCCGCCCACCCGGTGCAGCAGCGCGTCATAACGGCGCAGGTCGTCGCCGTCGCCGAGGGTGAGATCGACCGGGCTCGCCTCGCGCAGGTCGAACGCGGTCCGCACGACGTCACGGACCATCTTCGCCGCCGCCTCGCCGAAGACCTCGCGCAGGGGCCGGCCGATCGCGGCCGCGGGCTCGTAGCCGAGGGCCTCGCCGGCGTTGGCGGAGACCTGCACCACCGTGAGGTCGTCGTCCGCGCGGACCGCCAGCAACGCGCCGTGCGGCTGGATGCTGCCCGGGATGTGGATGGGCTCGCGGTCGCAGTTCGTCAGGTCCACGGGCTCCGACGGCGGCACCGCGATGAACTCGCCGGCGCCGCTCACCGGGCGAATTCCGCCTCAAGAGCGCCGAAGAGGGCCGCCGCGGCGCCCGCGCAGGACTCCACCCGTGCCGCCTCGCCGGCCGTCCAGGCTCGGATCGCGTGGCGGACCTGGCTCCAGCGTCGGCCGACCTCGTCTCCGTAGGAGCCGAAGAACGCCGTCGCCGCCGGCGGCACCGCCGTCGTCAGGACGTGCCGGACGATGAACCGGCCACCCAGCGTGGCCCCCTCGAACACGTACAGCACGCCCAGGGCCGCCGCCACGTCGCCGACCGCCGGCACCCGGGGGCGCGGCAGCATGGCGAGCACGACCTCCTCGACGCCGAGCAGCCGCAGATCGCGCCGCAACAGCGGCACCTTCCGCCGCGACGGCCAGTCGGGCAGCGGCGATCCGGGGCCGGTCAGCATTTCGTCGAGCCGCGGCTCCAGCGCAGCGTAGAAACCATGCATCCGCATCAGGACATCACGATAACGGCTGACCGAAAGGTCAGGTGACAGTAGCTCAAGTGCGTTTTCGAGCCGGGTATGCGCTGCCGCCGTGCGCTGCCGCAGCACCGCCATCACGTCGAGAAACGCCGGAGCGGAACCGCCACCGTGCATAGCGATGATGCGCCTTTCATGACTCGCCGCATTCGGAGTACCGCGATACGGCGGCCCTCTCGCCTATGGACAGCATACGGCGGTGATGTCACCGGCGTGGTGATCCCGAAGACCCGCGACCCGTCGTTCACCATCCGATCCTGGTCACTGTCCACCGCGGGCCACGTCCCACCGTCCGTTCACGGGGGGCTGGTCCGACCGGCCTGGCCCCGCCGGAGCGGGGTCAGGCAGCCAGCGCCGGCCCGGCTGGGGCTGGTGGGGTCAGCGCAGGTCGTCGGCGCTCGCGCGGGCGGCCTCGGTGTCGGTGTCGGTGCCGCCCGACTCGCGGGCGAACACGTCGGCGGCCCGGCGGTCGGCGGACGTCTGCCCGGCGACCTCGCGCGCCGCCTCGGCGTCGGACAGGCCGGCGCCGGCCGGGCGGGACCGCTGCTGGTCCGCCGGGCGGGACTGCTGCTGGTCCGCGGGGCGGAAGTGGTCCACGATCGCCGCGCAGAAGGCCTTCAGATCATCCGGGCGCCGGCTGCTGATCAGTGTGTTCCCTCCCGCCGTGTCGATGACGACCTCCTCGTCGACCCAGTGGGCGCCGGCGTTGACGAGGTCGGTGCGCACGCTCGGCCAGCTCGTGATCCGCCGGTCGCGCACGACCTCGGCGTCGATGAGCGTCCACGGGCCATGACAGATCACCGCGACCGGCCGGCCGGCGTCGAAGAAGGCCCGGGTGAACCGGACGGCGTCGCGATGCGTGCGCAGAAAGTCCGGGTTCGCGACGCCGCCGGGCAGGACCAGGGCATCGAAGGCGGCGGGGTCGGCCTGGTCGACCGTCTCGTCGACGTCGAAGCGGTCGGCCCGGTCGAGGTGGTGGAACGCCTGGATCTTCCCGGGTGCGGTCGACACGAGGACCGGCTCGCCGCCGGCATCCCGGACGGCCTCCCAGGGCTCTGTCAGTTCCACCTGCTCGACGCCATCGGGCGCCGCCAGGAACGCGATGCGGGTGCCCGCAAGATCCTTCGTCATCAGCGTGTTCCTCTCGTCCGTTCTCCGTCGGCTCTCCGTCGGCGGTCTGCTCTTGGAGCCCTGCCCGACCTCGGCCCGGTTACGCAGGTCCGCCACGCACCGATCCGACGACGACTCCTTGCAACATCACGATGACGCTTTTCGGCGGAAGATCCGGCGACCGCCCTTGATTCATCACCGAATGCAACACATCCACTCCTGTCGGAATGACGACTCATCCCGGAGCATCGGCCATTGAAGACGGCCACATACGATTTCCTCCGACCGGGACATATGATCTTGGGTCGCCGGTGTGGCGGCTTCCCTAAGACATGTCCGCCGCATCAGGGAGGCATCCGATAGACCGCAACGAGCTCATCGACCTGACTCGACGGGCGCTCAAAATCGTCACCGACAAGACAACGGACATGACGCCCGAGGAGCGGCGTCAACCGGCGGCCGTGTACACGGACCGGGAACGCTTCGACCAGGAGCGGGAACTCGTCCTGAACTCGCCGCAGCTCGTCGGGTACCGGTCCGAGCTGCCGAACCCGGGAAGCTTCTGCACGAAGACCGTCATGGACGTTCCCGTGCTGTTGACCCGTGGGTCGGACGGCATTGTCCGGGCCTTTCAGAATGTGTGCGCCCATCGTCAGGCGCCAGTGGCGCAGGGCTGCGGCGAGGCCGAGCGGTTCGTCTGCCCGTACCACGCGTGGACGTACGACAACCGCGGCTGCTTCACCGGCGGCCCCGGCCGGGAGGGCTTCCCTGCCACGATGGCGGGCGGCGTCCGCCTCACCGAGCTGCCCGCCGCCGAGCATTCCGGCTTCCTGTGGGTGGGCCTGCGGCCGGACGCCGGGCCGCTCGACATCGGCACCCACCTCGGCGATCTGGGCCCGGAGCTCGAGTCCTGGAACATCGGCAACTGGGCTCCGATCGGCGAGAAGACCCTCGACTTCCCGATCAACTGGAAGCTCGCGCTGGACACGTTCGCGGAGAACTACCATTTCGCGACCGTGCACAAGGACACGTTCGCCCTGTTCACCCGAAGCAACTGCGCGCTGTTCGACTCCTACGGCCCGCACCACCGGCTGGTGTTCCCGATGCGCCACATCGGCGATATCGCCGACCAGCCGGAGGAGAGCTGGGAGCCGCTGCACAACTTCGTGGTGATCTACGCACTGTTCCCGAACATCGTCCTGTCGTGCACCGTGGCCAACGGCGAGGTGTTCCGGGTCTACCCCGGAACCGGGCCGGGCCACTCGGTGACCTTCCACCAGAACGCCACCCCGATGGACCTCAGCGACGAGGGGACCCGGAAGGCGGCGGACGAGATCTTCGAGTACGCCCACGCCACCGTCCGCGACGAGGACTACGTGCTGGCCAGCGACATCCAGCGGACCATGGCGACCGGCGTTCGCCCCGAGCTGGTGTTCGGCCGCAACGAGCCCGGCCTGCACCACCGGCACGCCGCCCTCGACGCGGCTCTCGGTGCCGCCGCCGGCCAGTCGATCGCCGAGCCGCTCGGCCGCTGACCCCCACGCGGGCGCCCCGCCCCCGCCCGCATCCCACCCCCGGCCCGTCCGCGGCACCACCACGGACGGGCCGGGACCCCGTCCCCGCCCGCGGCTGAGCCGCGGGATGCGACCTCACGGTTGGGTGGCGAGAACCCCGGGAAGGTCCGCGAAGCGCGCCTTGGCATCCGAGCTGACGATGATCCGCCCGGTCTCGGCCGCATGAGCTGCGATGATCAGATCGCGAGCTCCCCGCCGCCGCCCGCTTTGCCGGGTCGCGGCTATAAGGCGCGCGTGGTGGACTGCCGTGGTCGCGGTGTAATCGAGTACTTCCAGCACGGTCGTCATGGCGGCCAGCGAACGTGCCCGGTCCGCTGCCCGAGCGGCAGAGTCGGCCAGCTCGATGCCGACCCGGTATTCGGCGACCGTCACGGACGCGACAGCGAGCTCGTCGTCGTCGAGCGCCGCGGTGCCGATGACGCCGCCTTCGTAGGCGATGAGGATGTTGGTGTCGAGGATCAGCCGCCGGCCGGGGACGGGCGGGCAGCCGAGCGGCGGGGGGTGGCGCGGCGGCTGGATGAGGTGTGTCGGACGGTGGGGTTCGCGCAGGTCGTCGGGCATGGGGTGCCGGCGGGGCTGATCGCCGACATGTTGGCCGTCACCTTGGAGTTCTTCGAGCTGCCTGTCGACGAGAAGGTGCGGCTGCTGCCGCCGGGGCCGGCGGTCAACCGGGGCTACGCGCCCGTACGGCAGCGAGGCGCGCGCCCGGAGCGGATGCGGGCGGTGTACGTGGCGTACTTCGACGCGCTCGCCCGGCTCGCCGGGACGCTGATGTCCGCGTTCGCCCAGGCTCTGGACCTGCCCGAGGACTACTTCGCCGGGCGCACCGGGCGGGCGCCGAACGTCATGCAGGCCACCGATCGCCTCGCCACCTGACCGGCGCGGCCACCTGACCGGCGCGGCCACCTGAGCGCAGCCCCCGCGCGGGGAAGGCCGGCGCTCACCCTGGCGTGATGAACGTCAACGCGGATCGTCGGGCGCGGCGGGAACCTCGTCGGCGACTGGCTGGCGGGGACGCCGCGGCCAGCGGTTTTCGCCCGGACGCCGCTGCGGCAGGGCCGCCGGTCCCGAACGGGCATGACCTTGGGCCCCCGGCGGGTGCCCGGCGGCGGCGTAGCGTTCCGGGTATGGCATCGGTACCCACTGCACCCGTCGTCGCGACCGGTCTCGTCGGAGGCTATTCGGCCGCCCGTCTCAGCGGGCGCCGGGAACTCGCCGGCGTCGTCCTCGCCGTCGCCGGCACGGTCTGCGGACGCAGCTGGCTGCGCTCCCGCGGTCCCGTGCTGACGGGCGTGCTGCTCGGCACGTACACGGCGGCGTTCGGGGCGGCCCACCCGCTCGCGAAGAAGCTCGGAGCCTGGCCCTCCGTCCTCACCGTCACCGCCGCCGCCACGGCCACGACCTACCTGCTCGCCGACCGTCCCGCCGCCTCTTCCGCTCAGCAGCGGTAGACCCGGGCGGCGTTGGCGGCGAACAGGCCGTCGCGGGCCGGGGCGGCGAGCTCGTCGACGAGCTGCGCGTACGTCCCGTACAGGTCGTCGTAGCTGCCGAACATGCCGTCGACGGGGAAGTTCGACGCGAAGAAGCAGCGGGCCGTGCCGAACACCTCCAGGCTGTGCGCCACCCACGGCCGGAACGACGCGACGTCGATGCGGTGCAGCGTCATCGCCAACCCGGACAGCTTCAGGTGCACCCGCGGGCCGAGCGCGGCCAGGCGGGCCAGGCCGTCGCGCCACACCGCGGCGTGCTCCGGGTCCTGCGCCAGCGGCCAGCCGGTGTGCTCGACGACGACGGTGAGGTCCGGGAATGCGGCGAGCGCCGCGGCGGCCGCCCGGATCCCGTCCGGATGGACGACGAGGTCGTAGACCAGGCCGCGGTCCTGGAGCGCGCCGAGCAGGGTGTGCCCGGTGTCGGTGTCGAGGTCGAGACCGGCGCTGGCCCGCACGCCCCGAAAACCCGGGGCGCCCGCCTGGGCGTCGAGCTGCGCCACGATCCCGGCGGCGCCGTCCCGGTCGTCGACCCCGCCGATGATCGCCTGCGGCTGGCCGGTGGCCTTGGCGAGGCCGGCGATCTTGGCGGTCTCGGCCACGAAGTGCTCGGGCGCGGCGGTGACGTGCACGTAGGCCTCGACGTTCCAGCGCCCCGCCTCGGTGAGGTACGTCGGCTGGTCGAACGGGCGGCGCATCCGGTCGGCGGCGGGCATGCCGGCGGCGGCGAGCGAGGTGTCGGCGGCGGCGAGGAACGGGTACCAGTCGGTGCGCGCCGGATCCCAGTGGTGGACGTGCGCATCGACGACCCGTTGCGGATGTTCCACAGCAACCTCCCGGGGGCGAAAGCGATCAGCCGACCGGTGCACGGGGCGATCAGCCGAACGGTGCGAGGGCGTCGCGTAGCACGTCGTCGGTCCAGGGGCCGAGTTCGGCCCCGGCCAGCGACGCGGTGACGGCCGGCGCCGGGTGCGCGCGCAGGCCCAGCCAGCCGGGCCGGACGACGAGTTCGGCGCCGGCCAGCGACGCCGTGTCCGGCGCGGCGACGAGGCTCGCCACCAGTTCGACGAGCCCGACGCGGTCGGCCGGATGGGGGCTCTCCACGCTGACCGCGAACTCCAGCAGCCCGGGCTCGGGCCCAGTCGAGGTGATCGGGGTGTCGTTGACGGAGCGGGCGAGCTGGGTGACGGCCTGGGCGGCGCTGCGACCGCCGGGGGTCAGCGCGGGCACGACGTGCACGACGCGCAGCGCCCGTCCGGTCGCCGCCACGTGCCGCGCGGCGGCACGGGACCACGCGGCATGCCCGAGGATCGTCGCCGCCGTCCCCGCGTGGCTGGCCAGGATGGCGGGCCAGTCCACGACCGGTTGCCCGCCGACGCCGATCGCCTGGGTGCCGTGGATGACGACCACGGCGTCGAGTCCGGCGGTGCTCGCCGCGGCCCGACGCAGGCCCCGCTCGGCGGCGGCGAAGCCGGCGGCCGCGTCGGCGGTCCCGGTGACGCCGACCGGCACCGCGGCGGTCGGGTAGCCCCACGGGGCGAGTGCGGCGGCGAGCTGGTCGATGAGCGCACGATCATCGCCAGCGACGAGGCACGCCCCCACGCCCGGTTCCGCGGAACCGCTCGGTCCCGCGGGATCGGGGGGGGCGGCGGCGAGTGGGGCGGATCGCGGGTTCGAGCCGCCGGTCGAGCGCTGCTGCGCGTGGGCCGGCGCCAGCACCGGGCGCACGAGCGCGCCCAGGGCGGCGGCCGCGCCCGCGCCGCCCGTCGCCACCGCCTCGACCAGGCGCGGCGGCGCGATCAGGGACACTTCCGAACCGGCGGAGAACAGCACCCGCCCGCGGCACCAGCCGAACTCCTCACTCGCCAGCCGGGCGGCGGCGGGGGCCATGTGCTCCGGCTGCGGCATCGCGGACAGGTCGAGGCCGCGCGGATCGGCGCCGGCGGCGACGAGGCCCTCGGTCACCATCCGGGTCGCGGCGATGGGCGACAGCGCGTTCACCGCCACCCCGGGGGGCAGGACCGGGCCAAGCTGCCAGGTCAGGGCGGCGACGGCCCGCTTGGCGCTGCCGTAGGCCGGCCCGTCGACCGAGGTCCGCGCCAGCCCGACGCCGGAGGTGACGCCGACGATCCGGCCGTACCCGGCGGCCGTCATCCGCGGCAGCGCGGCGGCCAGCAGGGTGAGATACCCGCCGAGGTGCACGCCGAGCAGCGCCGCCCAGTCGTCCGCGGCGACGTCGGCGGCGGCGTCGCCGATGCGGGGGAAGCGCACGATCCCAGCCGCGTTGACCACGACGTCCAACGAGCCGAACCGGGCGACGGTCTCCTCCACGAGCCCGCGCACGGCGTCGGCGTCCGTGACGGAGATCGGCGCGGCTACGGCGCGCCCGCCCGCCGCCTCGATACGCCGGACGGTCCGCTCGGCGCTGCGCTCCCCCAGCGGCTCGCCGCGCAGGCCGTCGCCGCTGTCCAGCACGACGACGGTAGCGCCGCGCCGGGCGAGCTCCACCGACACCTCCGCGCCGATGCCGCCCCCGCCACCCGTCACGATCGCCACGCGGTCCCGCATCCGACCGACCTCCCGCTCGCTCCGACAGGTGACGCCGCTCACACGCTATGAGTGCGACAATTTGTCGTCAACGTGGCGGGCTGCCCCCGCCAGCGCCCACACCCGTGCCAGCGCCCGTGCCAACACCGACCGGTTCCCGCAGGCCGACCCAGAGACTGTCGCGGGCCCGCGTGAGGGCGACGTAGAGCTGACGGCGTTCCAGCGCGGCGCGCTCGCGGTAGGCGTCGTCCGACTCGGTCGCGCGCCGCGGGCGCGGGAAGCGGTTGCGGTCCGGGATGTACACGCGGGCGAAGTCCAGGCCCTTGGCCCGATGGTAGGTGCCCACCTTGACCGCGTTGGAGGTCGTCCCGTCGTACTCGAGCAGCGACACCGCCGGGATGCCGGCCCGGGCCAGGAGGCGCTGCCAGCTGCCGACCGCCTCGTTGGTCGAGGTGAGCAGGGCCATGTCGCCGTAGCGGACCCCGCGGCCGTCGTGGGCGTCGACCAGATCCGCGCGCAGCGCCGACACCTGCTCGGCCGGGCCGGCGACGGCGACCTCGTCGACCTCGCCGCCGGGACGGTCGATCTCGACCTCGCGCCGGCCGCGTTCACCGGCGACGTCGAGGTCGTCGAAGCTGTCCTCGGCGACCACCTGCTGGGCGTAGCGCAGAATCGCCTCGCGGTTGCGGTAGTTGCGGGCGAGCACGGTGGACCGTCCGACGACGGACACGCCGGCCTCCGCCAGCGTGAACCCGCCGGGGTAGACCGACTGCTGCCCGTCCCCGACGACCAGCAGGCCGTCCTGCCGGTCGCCGACGAGGGCGTGCAGGAACTGCAGGCCGACGCAGGTCAGGTCCTGCACCTCGTCGACGATGACGGCGTCGAACTCGTCCCCGGCGTGCTCTCTCGCCAGGTCGCGGGCCAGCAGCAGCACGTCGCCGCGGTCGAGGACCCCGCGGGCCGTCCGCAGCCGCTCGTAGTGCTCGTACAGCTCCCAGACGGCGCGCCGGTGCGTCGGCTGCAGCGGCATGCTGCGCCCGACCCGGGCAAGCTCGGCGTACTGCTCGAAACCGGTCAGGCCCCGGCCCTTGATGACGGTGGCGATCTCGTCGCGCCAGTATCCCGGTTCCACCCCGCAACGGCTCAGGACCGACGGGAGCCCGACGCGCCCCCACGCCAGCCAGAAGCAGTTCTCGGCGATCCCCCGCTGGTAGCGGGCGCGCTCGCCCCGCCGTTCGAGATGGCGAACGGCAAGCGCGTCGACCGAGGTGAACTCGATCCGGTTGACGTGCTCCGGGGCCATCCGGGCCAGCAACGCCCGGTTCACCGGACCGAGGGTGCGGACCAGCGAGGTGACCAGCACCCGGTCACCGCGGGCGGCCAGGTACTTGGCCCGGTGCAGTGCGACGACGGTCTTGCCGGTGCCCGCCGCGCCGCGGATGCGCGCCGGGCCGGACGAGCGGCGGCAGACCAGCCGGGCCTGCATCGGATGCAGCCAGGTCATCCACGTCTCGATCGGCTCGCGCGCTGCGGCGTCGACGAGCTCCCGCCACAGCTCGTCCCGGCTGAACAGCCCGTCCACCTCCGGTGCCCGCCCGGCCGGCGGTGCCGGCGCGCCGGACTGTGCCGGCGCGGCGAGCGGTGGTGTGCGGGGGGCTCGCGACGGGCGCACTCGGCGGGGCGGGTCGGTCGGGGAGGCGGCCACGGCGGCGTCCTGCATCGGCGGGCACGCCTCGTCCAGGCAGGCCAGCACGCGCTCCACGACGGCGGGTTCCAGGCGCAGGCCGCGCCGCACCAGGTCACGGGTCAGATCGAGTTCGCCGGTGACCTGCACCCGGTCGAGCTGCTCGGTGCCCCGCCGTCCCACGAGGACCAGCAGCGGCACCACCTCGGTCGGCGGCAGGCCGGCGTCCGCCAGCACCTGCTCGACCGCCGCCGTCTGATCGGTCAGCTTGCGTAGTTCGTCCTCGGCGTCCTCGTCGCCCCGCCACAGCCGGCCGCCGTCGACCCGGACCTCGCGCCAGTTCTTCACGTCCACTACGAAGACGCCGCCCGGGCCGACCACCAGCACGTCGATGTTGGCCCGGCGGGTGCCGGGCCAACGGCGGTCGGGCAGCACCCGCCACCCGGCATCGTCCATCCCGACGAGCACCCGGACGACGTCGCGTTCTCCTCGCGCCCCCGCCTCCCAGGCCCGTCGGCTGCGGCGCAGCTCGCGGAGCAGGTCGGTCAGGTGCTGGATCTGCCGTTGAACCCCGTCGATCTCCATGCCGATCAGGACGGCCTGGCCGAATGCCGACGGCTCGGGCTGGGCGGCAACCGGCACACCCGACCGACCTGGCGACATGTCATCTCCTCCCCACCCAGAGTCACCAGGAATGGTATTCCTATATCGCCTTTTTAGCGACGTTTGCCGTCGATGGCGTCCTGTAGCTGCCAACGCCCGCGACCGCCACGGTCCACCGGCGACCTGCTCAGGGGCCGGCCTCGGCGTTCGCGGTCACGTCGCCCAGCAGCTCGCCGAGACGGTCCCAGGCGGCCTGGGCGGCCGCGGCGTTCGCGCCGGTCGGGGGGCCCGCGGCCAGCAACTGGACGGTCTTCACCGCCGCGTACAGGTACATCGGGCGGGCCCGCCAGACGGTGAGCTGCGGATACGTCTCGTCCAGCGCACGATGGACGGTGCGCCGCAGGGGGATGTCGGGGGTGCGGCGGGCGAGATCCATCCGATGCAGGATGGTCACGGCCGCGTCGATCTCATCGGGGTCCGGCCGCCAGGCGCCGGCCCGCAGCGCGGCCTCGGCCTCGGCCAGCGCCTCGGCGGCGGCCACCGCCGGATCGCCACCGCCGTAGGGCACGGGCGGCGGGGCCCAGTCGTCGTCATCATCGGTCACTCGACCACGGTCCCTCACCGACACGGCTCTGGGACGACGAGTGAGGAGCCCCATAGGGTGCGACGAATGCACTGAATTCGGCGTGCACGGCGTGCACGCCGCGCGGGCCGGCCGGTAGGTCACGCCGGCCTCGCGGCCTGGCCCGCACGGGCTAGATGGGACGATCGGCGCCATGCGACCGAGCCGGCGAGCCCTGGTGATTGCGGCACCGGTCGCGGTGGCCGGCGCCCTCGCCGGCGGGTTTGTCGCCGGCGGACGGGTGGCCGGTGGAGTCGGCCACTCCTCGCCCACCGACGGGTTCACCGCGGCAGACCGGACGACGTCCGCCATCGCCCCGCGTGCCGGCGGCGAGAGCGTGGCACCCGGCGCGGCGTCACCGGTCGCGGCGTCACCGGTCGCGGCGTCGCCGGACCCGCCCATCGGTCCGGCCGTGGTGACCACTACGACGTTCACCAGTGCGGCTCGGCGGCGGTCGGTCACGATGGTCACCGTCGCCCCGGCGGGCGGCGGGCGTGGTCTGCCCGTGTGCCTCGTGCTGCACGGGCGGGGTGACGACGCGCGCCGCGCCGTCGGGCTGCTGGGCCTCGACAGCCTGCTGCCGGCCGCGATCGGGGCGGGCGTGGCGCCGTTCGCCGTAGTGACCGTGGACGGCGGCACGGCCTACTGGCATCGGCGGGCCTCCGGCGACGACCCGGAGGCGATGATCCTCGACGAGGTTCGGCCCCGGCTGGCCGCGGCGGGCCTGCGCACGGCCCGGATGGCGGTGCTGGGCTGGTCGATGGGCGGTTATGGCGCGCTGCTGCTGGCCCGGCGCCATCCCGACCTCGTGGTCGCGGCGGCGGCGAGCAGCCCGGCGATGTGGCGCAGTTACGGCGCCAGCGCCCCCGGCGCGTTCGACTCCGCCACCGACTTCGCCGCGCACCGCATCCTGGGTACCGCGCCGGCGCCGGGGGTGGCGTACCGGATCGACTGCGGCGACGCCGACCCGTTCGCCGCCGTCTCCCGGCAGGCCGTCGCGGACCTGCGCCCACAGGAACACAGCCTCGGCCCGGGCGGGCACACCCCGGCCTACTGGCGCGCGGCCGCCCCGGCCCAGCTCGCCTTCGTCGGCGCCGCCCTGCACCGAGCCGCCTGAACCGGCCCGGCAGCCCCCGGAAGGCCATGAACGGACTCGTGGTAATCCTGCCCCGGCGAAGAAGCGACCGGCGAGCTACACCGATGGCCTGGTCAGGTCGCGCAGGGCCTGGTCGGCCTCGCCCATCTCCGGCGCGCCGAGACGGGCGTAGATAGTCCGGGCGTGTTCCCACTCTCGACGGGCGGCGCTGCGCTCGCCGAGACGGTGGTGGGCGTGGCCGAGCCCGGCATGCGAGCGAGCCTGCTCGTAGCGGTCCTCGGTGTCGAGGGTAAGAGTCAGGGCGCGGGCGTGATGGTCGCGGGCCAGCTCGGGGCGGGCGGTGGCGGTGAAGTGTTCGCCCAGCCCGTTGTGGGCCCGCGCCTGGCCGTTGCGGTCGCCGATCCGCTCGTACAGGTCGAGCGCGCGGCGGTGCAGTCCGCCCGCCAGATCGTGGTGGCCCTGCGCCTGGCGGACCAGGCCGAGGTTGGTCATGGCGTCGGCCTGACCGTTGCGGTCGTCGAGACGGGTGTAGATCCCGAGTGCCGCCAGGTGATCGGCGGCCGCCTGGCACGTCTCACCGCGGGACCAGCGGACGTTGCCGAGATTGCCCAGCGCGTGCGCCTGCCCGCGCAGATCGTCGCCGCGGCGGTACAGCTCCAGAGACCGCAGGTTGTGCTCGACGGCCTGCTCATACCGGCCCTGCCGCCAGTGCACGTGGGCCATGTTGCCCAGCGCGCGGGCCTGGCCGCGCGGGTCGTCGGCACGTTCGTACAGCGCCAGGGCTCGGCGGTCGTGGTCGAGCGCCTCGTCGTAGCGGCCCTGCCGCCACCGGATGATTCCCAGGCTCGTCAACGCCCGGCCCTGGCCCGGCTCGTCGGCGACCTCGCGGAACAGTTCCAACGCCCGGCCGGCCGCGTCGGCGGCGTCCTGGTAGCGGCCCTGATGGCGGTGAATTCCGGCGAGGCTGGCCAGCACGTGCGCCTCGCCCGCCCGGTCGCCGCGGGCCCGGGCCGCCCGGCCAGCGTGTCCGTACAGGACGGTGGCGTCGCCGAGATGTGCGCCGAGGTCAAGGTGGCGGAAGAGGATGGCGGCCAGGTCGGTGGCGACGTCCGGCCAGCCGTTCTCGGCGGCGTGGCCCGCGACCAGGACGAGGTTGGCGCGCTCCCGGTCGAGCCAGGCCCGGGCACCCTGTGGGTCGTCGGTCCAGCGCGGTACGGGGTAGGGCGTACGCGGCGGCGGCAGGTGGGCGACCTCGGCGGGAAACAACAGTCGGACGGCGAGCGCCGCGGTGGTGACGTAATGGTCGAACAGGGCGGTGAGCGCCTGGCGGCGGGCATCCGCCGAGTCCTGCTCGACGGCGAGTTCGCGGGCGAAGACACGCACGAGGTCATGGAAGCGGTAACGATCCCGCGCGGTCTCGGCGAGCAGGTGGACGTCGAGAAGCTGCTCGCACAGTCGGGCCGCCGGCACCGGCAGCTCGCCGGTGAGTGCCGCCGCGGCGGCGGCGTCGAACTCCACGCCCGGGTGCAGGCCGAGCCTTCGCAGCATCCGCTGTTCGTCCGGCGTCAGGTCCCGGTAGGACACGGCGAAGGCGGCGGCCACGCTGCGCTCGCCGTCGTCCAGCTCGGCGAGCGAGACGTGCTGGTGCTGGTCGGCCAGCAGATCCGCGAGGTCGGCGAGCGTCCACGCGGGGCGTACCCGCAAGCGGGCGGCCGCGATCCGCAGGGCCAGCGGAAGCCGACCGCACAGGTCGATCACCTGCCCCGCCACCCCGCCCCCGCCCCCGCCCCCGGCGCCGGCGCCGGAGCCGGAGCCGGAGCGATCCTCCCCGAGGGCTCGGTCCTCCACGGTGACACGGTCCTTCCCGGCGACGGCCGCGAACATCGCGAGCGCATCCGATCGGGGCAGGACGTCCAGACGCAACGGGCGGGCCTCGTCCAGCGCGGCGAGCCGGCGACGACTGGTCACGAGTACGAGGCACCGCGACGCGGCCGGCAGCAGCGGTCGGACCTGCTCGGCGGAACCGGCGTTGTCCAGGACGATCAGGGTTGCGGTGCCGGCGAGGCGGTCGCGGTACAGCGCGGCGCGGGCCTGCTGCGACGGCGGCAGCGCATCCCCCGGCACGCCGAGTTGGCGCAGCAGATGCTCCAGCGCGGCGGCAGGATCCATCGGCGTCACCGTCGGCGTCGACCCGTGCAGGTCGAGAAACAGGCAGCCGTCGGGAAAGTCGTCGGCGAGTTGGTGCGCGGCCTGCACGGCAAGAGTCGTCTTGCCGATGCCTGCCATCCCATCGACGGCCAGGACCGTCACCACGCCGTCCGCCATTGCGCCCGCCGGCGCAGGGCCGTCGGCGGCCGTCCGGAGCCGATCGTGATGACCGCCGCCCGCGACCGCCCGGCCCAGCGTGAGGATCCGGGCGAACTCGTCGCGGCGGCCGGTGAAGAATCGGGTGGCCAGCGGCAGCTCCCGGGGGCCGCCGGCGCCGGCGCTGGACCGAGTGGCGCGGGCGCGGGTGGCGCGGGCGCGGGTGGCGCGGGAGCGGGTGGCCTGGGACCGAGCGGAGCTGGCCGGGCCGGGAAACAGCGGAGCCTGCCCCGGCGCCGCCGAACCGGCGACCGCCGCCTGCAGCCCGTCGCGCAGTTCCGCCGCGGCGGCCTGCTCGTCCAGGCCGACGAGGTCGATCGCGATCAGGCTCGCCAGCAGGCCCCGAGGGGTGCAGGGGCCGACCCGCACCGGCACCAGCCGTCCGGGCGCAGGCCCGTAGCCGGCCTGCCACTGGGCCACAGCGGCGGCCTCGGCCAGATAGTCCTCGCTGAGGATCAGCACCATCCGCTCGGCGCCGAGCGCACGGTCAAGCCAGGCGGCGCCGTTCGAGCCGGGAACCGCGTGCCAGGCCTCCAGCGCGGGGTCGTAGCCGCATTCGACGAGATGCCAGGCGACCCATTCCGCCCACGGCCGGTCGGCCGCAGCGTAGCTGACGAACACCGTCGGCGATCCATCGGCCGGTTCCCCGCGCACCGGTCAATTCTGGCATTGCGCCATCGTCGACCGAGGGCCTTCGGCGAGCTGGCGGCGGGCGGGATCGGACGGCCATCCGTGCGCCCTCGGCACTGCGAGGACGGGACGGGCGGCGGGCCGCGTGAGCCGGTGGGCACGCGGCCTGCCCGGGGCGGGCCGTCCAGGCGCTCCCGTTCTGGCCGGGAACCGTGGGACAGCCGGCCCGTGAGAGCCGCCTGGCTACCCGATCGCCTGGACCTTCGCGGCCTGCAGACCCTTCTGGCCCTGCTCGATGTCGAAGCTGACGCGCTGGCCCTCGTCGAGGGACTTGAAGCCCTCACTCACAATCGAGGAGAAAGGGACGAAGACGTCGCCGCCCCCACCGTCCACCGAGATGAAACCGAAGCCCTTCTCGGCGTTGAACCACTTGACAGTTCCTGCTGACACGGTCGCTCCTCGCTGTCCCTGCCGCGGCGCACCCATACAATGCACCGGGTACCTCCGACGACCGGATCGCTCCGATCGCCGCCTCATGCCATCCTGAAGGTGACCGGCGGCGCCACGAAGAAGAGCAACATCAAAAAGCGTACCCGGTACGCGGCGCGAGCGCCGGGCGGGACCGACCGTCCGGGTCGACGAGTGACGCCCGTCCGTGGTCCCCGCCGCGGGCGGGGCAGGGCACCCGGTGGCGGCGCGAGGGGTGCCGTTGTCGCATAGCATGACCAGTATGGCGGTAGACGATCTGTGGACGACCGCCGATATCGCGCATCGGCTGTCCATCTCGGCGCACCGCGCCCGGCGGCTGTGCGCTCGCGACGATTTCCCCCCGCCCATCCACACCGTGGGCCATTTCGTCCTGTGGCGGGCGCGCGACATCGAGGCCTGGCTGACCGAAGGCCGTCCTGATCTCTGACGGTCCCGGCCACGCCGCCGGTACCCGTCGGCGCGAGCCGCGTCCCACTGGGAGCAGCACGTGCTGGGAGAGATAGCTTTCGGACTGCTCGGAGTGGCGCTCGTGGTGACGGCCGCGCTGGCGGCGCGCCGGTTCGGCCTACCGGCACCCGTGCTACTGGTCGGGGCGAGCGCGGTCTACGCGCTGCTGCCCGGACCCACCGTGCGGCTCGAGCCGGACCTCGTCCTTGCGCTGATCATTCCGCCCCTGCTCTTCTCCGCCGCCCTGAGCTCGAGCCTGGTGGAAATCCGCGCGAACCTGCGCGCAGTGGTCTCACTGTCCGTCCTGCTCGTCGTCATCACCGCGCTGGTTACCGGCGCGGCGCTCGTCGCCGTGGTGCCGGGCCTGTCGTTCGCCGCCGCCTGCGCTCTCGGGGCCGCGCTGGCGCCGCCCGACGCCGTGTCGGCCCTGTCGATCGGACGGCGGGTGGGCCTGCCGGACCGGCTGCGCACCGTCATCGAGGGCGAGAGCCTGTTCAACGACGCGACGGCGCTGACCCTGTACTCGGTGGCGGTGGCCGCGGTGGTCGACGGACGGTTCGACGTCCCGTGGGTTGCCGGGCGTTTCCTGCTCGCGGTCATCGGCGGGCTCGCCATCGGACTCGCCGTCTCCTGGTTGATCGGCCAGCTGCGGCGCCGCATCGAGGATCCGGTGACCGAGACGACCGTTTCCCTGGCGACTCCCTTCGCCGCCTATGTGCCGGCCGAGGCGCTGCACGCCTCCGGGGTCCTCGCGGTGGTGACCGCGGGGCTGATCCTGGGCACCCGGTCCCGCAGCCTGCTGTCCGGGCCCGCGCGGCTGCATGCGCTCGCGGTGTGGCGCCTCGTGGATCTCCTGCTGGAGGGCTTCGTCTTCCTTCTCATCGGCCAGCAGCTCGCGGCGGTCATCCCGGCGATCGGGAACTATCCGCTGTCGACCGTGGCGGCCGCGACGGCGGTGACCACCGGCGCGGTCGTGCTGGTCCGGCCGCTGTGGCTGCTGCTGCCCGCGATGCTGCCGACCCGCCTGCGTTTCCTGTCCCCCCATCCGTACCTTTCGACCCGCGAACTCGCGGCACTGTCCTGGTCCGGGATGCGCGGAGTGATCTCCCTCGCCGCCGTCTTCGCGCTGCCGCTGTCCGCCGACGGGGCTGGATTCCCGCATCGGGACCTGCTGGTGTTCTGCGCCTACGTCGCGGTGCTGGTGACGCTCGTCGGACAGGGGCTCACGTTCGGACCGGTCCTGCACTGGTTGGGAGTGCGACCCGACCTCGACGAGGGCCGGCGGCAGCGCGCCCGCGCCCGGGTCGCGGCGGCCGACGCCGGCCTGCGGACGCTGGCCTCTGTTCATGATCGCGGCCGGCTTCCCGACGATCTCGTCCTGCGCCTGCGCACGGTCGCCGAGGAGCGCAAGCGGCGCAGCGAGGACAGCCTGCGCGCGCTGAGCCGCGCCGACTCGGGGCGACCCCCCACCGCGAGCCTCACAGAGGCGTTCGGCCGGGTCCGCCGCACGATGATCGAGGCGGAACGGGACGAGCTCCAGCTCTGGCGGGACACCGGGCATCTGTCCGATGCCTCCCTGCGCCTGCTCGAGAACGAGCTCGATCACGAGGAGGGCGCGCTGCCCCCACCGCCACCCTCCTGACCGCGTCCGCGCCGGCCGTGTCCGCACCGGCCGCCACCGCACCGGCCGCCACCGCACCGGCCGCCTCCGCACCGGCCGCGCTGGCCCGCGAGATTGCCGGCCCGGTCACCGGTGGCCGGGCCCGCTCGGCAGACCGAGCGCGAGAATGGCGATGTCGTCGTGCGGTGAGCCCTCGGCGAAGTCGAGGACCTCCGCCTCGACGGCCGCCGTGAGCCGGTCGGCGCTGACCGGGCCCAGGGCGCCGACCAGGGAGCGGAGGCGTTCGTCTCCGTACTGTTCGCGGCCGCGGCGGGCCTCGGTGACACCATCGGTGTAAAGCAGGAGCATGTCGCCGCGGCGCAGCCGGATCGGGGTGTCCACCAGATCGGCGTCGTCGAAGACCCCGAGCACGAGGCCGTGGACGCCGACCGGTCGCACGTCGCCCTGGGCGCGGCGGAGCAGGACGGGGGTGTGGCCGGCCGAGCAGAGGGTGACCCGACGGCCCGAGCGCTCCTTGCGGACGTCCAGGTAGGCGGCGGTGAGGAACCGTTCGCTGTCCGGGCGCTGTGTCAGCAGCGCCGTGTTCAGCTGGCCCAGGATGGCGGCGGGACTGGTGCTGCGGCTGGCCGCCGCCCGGATCGTGTAGTGGGCCAGGGCGGTCACCCGCGCCGCCTCGACGCCCTTGCCCGCGACATCGCCGAGCACGACGCCCAGACCGGCGGGCCCGGTATGGAAGACGTCGAAGAAGTCGCCGAGCACCTGGGACCCGGTACCGGCCGGCCGGTACCGGGCCGACAGGTCCAGGCCGGGCACCTCGGGCAGCCGGGGCGGTAGCAGGCTTGCCTGCAGGGTGCGGGCCAGCTCGGTGGCGCGCGCGAGCGTCGCCCGCAACGCGATCTCACCGGACGCCGCCTCGGACAGCGTCTCCAGAACGGTGAGGTCGCGTGCGGTCCAGGGGCGTGGGTGGGTGTCCGCGACGCTGAAAACCCCGACGATCTGACGGTCCGGACTGAAGATCGGATAGCCGGCCCACGCCGCCACGCCGAGCGTGGCGCTCATCGGGTTGCCGCGGGTACGGGTGTCCGACGCCGTGTCGGACACGACGAGCGGCCCGGCGGCGTCGATGACCAGCGGGCAGAACGTCTCGGCGAGCGGGCGGCGCCGGTCGGTCCGGGCCACCGGGTCCAGGCCGGCCTGGGACTCGACGCCAGCCTGGGACTCGACGCCAGCCTGGGACTCGACGCCGGCCTGGGACTCGACGCCGGCCTGGGACTTGACGAAGGCGCGGCGGTCGTCGACCACGGTGAGGAACGCCAGCGGCGCGTCCAGCATCATCGAGGCCAGTCGGGTGAGCCGGTCGAACGGCTCCTCCGGGTCGGTGTCGAGCAGCCCGCAGGCATGGACGGCGGCCAGGCGGATGGGGTCGGCCACCCGTGTGCCGTAGCCCTGCAGAGGGTGGGCCCGTTCCCCCACCGGCCCGCGTTCCACAGCACCCAGACTAGCCACGGGTAGGCACTTTCCGGCCCCCGCTCGGCGCGGGACCCCGGTACGGGACGCCGGGATGACGGGGCATCGGCACCGGCCCGGGGCCACTGCGGGGATCTCCACGGCGCAGACCACCCGTCTCCCGGGATCGGTGCGCGTGGGTCCGTGTCGCCCCCGGCGTGGCAGACGACTGGCCATCCCCGGGCGGAGGTGCATACTGGAGGTGATGACCGAGTCAGCGGTACCCCGACGTCGCCTTCCCAACAGCCCCTTCAAGGTTCCGGCGCTCCCGGCACAAGAGCGGTTTGCGGTCGGAGACCGGGTCACTCACGACGTGTATGGACTCGGCCGGGTCATCGGGGTCACCGGAGAAACCTCCGTGGATGTTGATTTCGGTTCCCGGCAGGAGCGCATACCGAGCCCGTTCAGCCGGATGTACCGTCTCTGACGACCCGGTTACGGTCCGCATCAATCCACGGGCATCGCGCCGTGGACAGCAGCTCCGGCGTGGCGCGGCCGCCACTGCGGTCGCCTGCCCGATCGTCTTTGCGACGATCCATTCCCGAAAGCGAGACAACCCTCATCGCCGCCTCATCGATCCCTCGTTTCTCCGCGCCGCGGGCAGCCCGGTCGCAGCCGAGGCGAGAGCTTCCGCCGCCGACGACCCGCCCCTTCCGGATGCCCGACTTCGGCCGGCCCGCCGCGGAGGCCGGCCCGCAGCCGGTCTCGGTCGCACAGGTCGCCAGCGTCGTCTTCCAGGCTCCGCCGTCGACCCCGGCGCCGGCGGCGACCACGCAGGACGCCGAACCGGCCGAACCGGCCACCCCGAGCCGACGCCGGCCCGTCGCGGCCCCCGCGCGGCACACCCGCCGGCAGCGTCGACCCGCGCGCTGACCGTCCGCCGGGGTCGACACCCGGCGCGACCGGGCAGCCGGCGGGACCGCCCGGCCCAGTAGGGCTACCCGCACCCTGCACCGACAGCGGCGCCGGGCCACTGGGGCCTGAGGTGCGTGCCGCCTTCGCGACGGTCTGCGGCGTCAGGTGGACGGTGAACGGTGCGACCTCGTAGAACTTCATCGCTTTGCCGTCCTCGGACACCTCCAGGCTGGCCGAGACCAACCCGGCCGCCTCGAGCTTGCGCAGACGGACCTGCAGCAGCGCCCGGCTGATGCCGAGGCCGCGGGCGAGCCGGCTCACGTAGTTCCGCTCGCCCACCAGCGCCGCGAGGACCCGCAACCGGTGCGGGTTCGCCAGCGTCGCCAGCACCTGCACCAGTTCGTCCCCCGTCGGCGGCGGAGCCGCGTCAGGGCGTGTGGTCGTCGACGGAGCGGATGGCGGCGGTGACCGCGGCCAGTGCGAGCAGGCGGACGAGGTCGACGTCGGCCTCGACCCGGCCGGTCGCCGCGGCGATGAAGGCGTCGCCGTCGAGGCGGGTGTGCGGGGGTGTGATGGCCCGCGCCAGCCCGTCGTGGGCGCCCTGCGCGACCAGCAGGCAGCTCGTCTTGTCCAGTCGGGCGTTGGTGACGACGACCCCGATCGTGGTGTGGGTCCGCTCGGCGGCGAGGTCGAACGGTCGCCACTGCGACTCGGCGGCGTCGAGGGGGACGGGGTCGCCGCCGTGGTCGACGTCCCCGAACGCGTTGACCACGCACAACGCGGCAACGGTGACCTCGCCGCGGCACCGTTGCGCGTGGCCGAGCCCCCCGGGGCGGCGGTGCTCGGGTCCGCGCCACTGGCTCGCGTACGCCCCCGTGCCGGCACCGACCCGGCCGCGCAACACCTGCTCGCCGCGGGTCGCCCGCGCGGCGAGGTAGCCGGCGTCGGCGGTGGGCCGGGCGGTCGGCGCGCCGACGGCGAGGTCGAACAGGGCCAGCGCCGGGACGACCGGCACCGGGCCCCCGCTCGTGGGCACGCCCCGGCCGCGCTCGGCGTAGTAGCGCATCACCCCGTCCGCGGCGGCCAGGCCGAACGCCGAACCGCCGGTCAGCAGCACGGCATCGATGCTGGCGAGCGCCATCTGCGGCGCCAGGGCGTCGAGCTCGCGCGAGGCCGGCGCCCCGCCGCGCACCTCCGCCGAGGCGACCGTGCCCACCGGCAGCTCCACCACCGTGCACCCGGTGACGCCCACCGGGTCGGTCCAGTGCCCGACCCGCACCCCGTCAACCCCGATCGCCATCGCGCCGAGCCTTGCACGGATCCGTCCCGGGCGACAAATCGGGAATGCGGCCGTGACGGGGCGGGCCGTCGATCCCGCGGGTGCTGCGGGTGCTGCGGGTGCCGCGCCCCCGGACGGTAGCGTCCGGGGCATGAGCGATGATGTGCTGATCTCCGCCACGGGCCTGGCCCGGCTCCTCGACTCCGCGCGGCCCCCGCGGGTGCTCGACGTCCGCTGGCAGCTGGGTGGTCCGCCCGGGCGGGACGGCTACCTGGCCGGGCACATCCCCGGCGCCGTCTTCGTCGACCTCGAAACCGAGCTCGCCGCGCCGCCCACGCCGCAGCGGGGACGCCATCCGCTGCCGGACGTGGCCGCGCTGCAGCGGGCCGCCCGCGGCTGGGGGCTGTCCGCGGGGGACACCGTCGTCGTCTACGACGACTCGGGCGCGATGTCGGCGGCGCGGGCCTGGTGGCTGCTGCGCTGGGCGTCGGTCGAGCCGGTGCTGATCCTCGACGGCGGGCTCGCCGCCTGGACGGCCGCGGGCGGGACGCTCCAGACGGAGCCGGTCCAGCCGCCGCCCGGGGACATCACCCTCGTCCCCGGCGCGCTGCCGACGCTCGACGCCGACGGGGTCGCGGCGCTGGCCCGCGACGGGATCGTGCTGGACGCCCGGGCCGGCGAGCGCTACCGCGGCGAGGTCGAGCCGATCGACCCGGTCGCCGGGCACATCCCCGGCGCGCACAGCGCCCCGACCGGGGACAACCTGAGCGCCGACGGGACGTTCCGCTCCCCCGCCGAGCTCGCCCGCCGGTTCGCGGCGCTCGGCGTCACCGGCGGCCAGCCCGTCGGGGTGTACTGCGGCTCGGGCGTGACCGCCGCCCACGAGGTCGCGGCGCTGGCCGTCGCCGGTCACCCCGCGGCGCTCTACCCCGGCTCCTGGTCCCAGTGGTCCAACCTGCCTGGCCGTCCCGTCGCCACCGGCGCCGAGGCCGGCTGAGCGAGAACGGCGGCCGGCAGCAGCGTGCCGCAGGCTACAGGGCGGCGAAGTGTCCGCCGCCGAACAGCCCACATGACCAGCAGATTCTCGAATTCGGCCGCGCCTCGTCCCGTCATTTAGCGAGGAACTACCCGGTAAATGCTAGGCTCATCGGCGTGGATTGGAGCATCGGACGATGACGCTGCTGACGCCTGAACTCCGTGACCTGATTTCCAGTGGTCCGCTGGCGCACCTGACGACGATCAACGCCGATGGCAGCCCCCAGGTGAGCGTCATCTGGATCGGCCTGGACGGCGACGACGTCGTCAGCGGTCATATGGCCCGCAATGTGAAGGTGCGCAATGTGGAGCGCGACCCCCGCGTGGTGCTCTCCTTCGACGCGCCGCGGGTGCCGGGAGCCTTCCTGGCCGAGTACGCCGTCCTGCGCGCGACGGCCACCGTCACCCCCGGCGGCGCCTGGGACCTGCTGAACAACCTGACGAAGGTCTACACGAGCCCGGACGCCGAATTCCCGGGCCCGAAGGGCGACGGCTTCATCCTGCGCTACTCGATCGACCGCGTCGGCGGCGTCGGCCCCTGGGCGGCTCACTGAGCCTTTCCCAGTAACCATCTGTTGCGCTTTGTGATTCACACTCGCGTGGTGGTCGCGTGGCGGTCAGGTGGGGCTGCGGTGTTCGGTGTGGAGGATCACGAGGGCGGCGGCGATCTGCCCGGTCTTCCAGGGGTCGAGGCTGACGTGTCGTAGGGCACGGAAGGCGGTCTTGAGCAGGGAGTTTCCGCGTTCACCGACGGCGCGCAGCGCGTGGATGACCCGGCTGTCCTTCTTCTGGGCGTCGGTTTGGAAGGATCAGTCTTCAGACCGGGGCTCCGCGTTTCCTTTTGCACTGCCCCACCGCGCCAGGCCCTGCCAGCCACCCCGCGCCACCATCACGCAAAGTCGCGGACCATTACCGGGAAAGGCTCACCGAGCCCCGACCGCCGGTTCCAGCCTGGCAATTATCCGTCGAACATTGTCACTCCGGCCCCGCCGGCGCGCCCACCCCACCGCGGGTGGCGATGCTGCTGTATCCCGGGCTCACCCTGCTCAACCTGATCGGTCCGCAGGCCGCCCTCGCCCCCGTCATGGAGGTGCATCCGGTAACAGTCCTACGCCCGCGACGCCACAGATCTTTTACTCAGAGCATCATTCTGCACCGGAATCACGCGGAGGTGTACAACCTTCGCCAAAAAGAGGGAGAATCCATACCCGCAGTTACAGCAAAGCCGTCGGGGAGCGGCGGAGGGGTTGAGCTGGTTGTTCCACCGGCCTGAGCCGAAGCGGGTGTTCGCCGACTTCGTGCGGGTGTTGCCGGCGGACGTGCCGAGGAAGAACTCGTGGGGACTGGCCGAGGCAAGCGGGTTACCCGACGCCGCGGCCGTTCGAGCACCTGCTCGACGGGGCCGTGCGGGATCCTGTGATGACGGGACCGTTGCTGGACTCGGCGGACGATCGACCTTTCCTCGCGGGTGGCGCCGTCGGTGCCGGCGCCCCTTCTCTGCCTGGGGTCCGTTGCACCGGACCCGCGACAGAGGCCGCGGCATCATGATCGGCCGCCATCGGCCGAGCCGTCGTCACCAACGTGGCGAACGCGTCCGCAGCCGCTCAGGGCGGGCAGGTGGTCGCGCCGCCCGCCTTCGCCAGCGTGCCGATCCCGACCGTCAGGCCGTTCGTCATCTTCCCACCCCCGCCGGGGCTACCCGGATTCCCCAACGCTCTTCCCGATCACCCCGGCTTCGACCACCCCGGCTTCGACAGCCCCATGGCGGGCGGCGCCGTGGCGGGGGGGGCAGCCCGACGAGCCCGGCCGCAGCGGTCTTGAGCTGGTCGTACTCGGCACGGTCACCGCCGGCGGTGCGCTCGCCGCGCTCGGGGCGCTCGGCGCCCGGCGGACCAGACGCCGGCGTTGACCCGACCGCCGGTGGAATGCGCCGCAAGGCGGCCAACCGCGGCGGGTCACCCCTGACCACGAGACGCCCGGCCGTCTCGCTGCCCGTCCTCGGCGCCCCGACCCTCGCCGGGATCATGCTGGCCGGGATCGCGCTGGTCGTCCTGGGATGGCCGGCCAGACCCGCCCCCGAGGCCGCCCCGCTGCCCGAGGCCGGCGGGCCGCACCTGCCCGGGCGTCGCCCGGATCCGACGGGGCGAGCACGGTCCAGCTCCCGCGGCACCAGCCGGATCTGCCGGCATCCAGCCTCCGGGTACCGGCGCTCGGCGTCACCGCCAGGATCGGCCGGGCGACCGAGGACAAGGGCGTCCTCACTGCGCCGCGGGCGCCGACCGAGGTCGGGCTGTGGTCCGGTTCGGCCGCGCTGGACGCCGGCTCCGGGGAGGTGACCCTCGTCGGGCACGTGAACTGGCGGAGAATGCCGCCCTTCGCGTTTGGGCGGCTGGCCCACCTGCACGCCGGAGACCTCGTCTACACCAGCGACGCACGCGGGGAGCAGACCGCGTGGCGGGTCCAGCGGGTCTTCGCCCGCGCCAAGGCCGGTGGCGTAGATCCGGCGGCATTCGCCGGATCGCGGGGCCCGCGACAGCTGGTCATGATCACCTACGGCGGGCCGTTCGACGTCCGTGCCCGCTCCTATTCCGACAATGTGGACGTACGCGCCGTCCCCGCGTAAGCGGCGCCGTCAGACGCACCCGCGCTGACAACCCCGAGGAAGGGCGCGGTTATCGGCGAATGGGCGGCCTGGGAGTTCGCCCCGAAGTACGGTGATCTGGACCGCTTCGCAAGCTTCGCGGAGCTGTTCCATGCCAGCCGGGGCGTCCTGGAACGCCGGGCCGCGGACGCCGCCGACGGATGACCCACCGCCCGCCGGCGCCGGTGCCGACCCCCCGACCCCGGGGAGGGCCGCCATGAGGGTGGCGCGGGACGGGCGGTTCCAGGTGACCGTCCGGATCCCGTCGGGAACCGGGCCGGGCACGCTGTACCTCCGGGTGTCCGGCAGCCTGTTCGACGACTGCGACGACACGAACTCGTGCGTCGGCTACGGCGTCTGGCTGACCGTCCTGCCCCCGGCGACCGGCGCGGCAGCGCCTGGCTTCCCCAGCGGCGCGTCATCCACCTGACCGTCGGCCCTGGCCTCGAGATGCGTGGACCGACCTGGTGCGCTCAGCCGAGGGACCAGATCCGCACGGTGCTGTCCTGGCTGCCGCTGGCCAGGGTGCGGCCGTCCGGGGAGCAGGCCACCGACTCGATGAGCGAGTCGTGGCCCCGCACCGCGGTCCCCTGCGGGCGCGGCGCGTCCGGGGCGGCGAGGTCCCACAGATGCAGCGCGTCGGAGTCGCCGACCGCGGCGAGCGAGCCGTCGGGTGAGAAGCACACCGGGCCGTCGCCGGCCAGCGACCGGCCGAACGGGCGCAGGGAGGTCCGGTCGGCAGAGACCTGCCACAGGTGCACCGCGTCGTCGGAGCTGCCGGTCGCGAGGATCCCGCCCGCCGCGCCGATCCCGCCGGCCGCGGAGAACGCCAGCGTCACGTCGTTGTCGGCGAACGCCCGCAGTGGTTCGCCGAGGGCATGCGGGGCCTTCGGATCGGACACGTCCCACAGGCCGACCGTGGTGTCGAGGCTGCTGGCGGCCAGGGTGTGGCTGCCCGGGAGGAACAGCACCGAGAAGATCCCGTCCGCCTGGTCGCGGCGCACATCGTGGTCGATCCGGCCCAGGCGGCGCACCGATCCCCCGGTGACGTCCCACAGCAGGATCAGGCCCGCGTTCGTACCGCTCCCGCTGGCGAGCGTGCGGCTGTCGGGCGAGAAGGCCACCGTGTTCACCGGGCCGGTGCTGTCGGCCGCGGGCCCGCCGAGCGACTTCGGGGCGGTGCGGTCCACCACGTCCCAGACCTGCACGCTCCCGGTGGACGAACCGCTGCCGGCGGCCAGCCTGCGGCCGTCCGGGGAGAACGCGACCGACCATACGGCGTCGGTGACGACCAACGGCGCGCCCAGCCGCCGGGGGCTGCCCGGACCGGCGGTGTCCCACAACCGGATGGTGCCGTCGCTGGCGCCCGTGGCCAGGGTGTGCCCGTCCGGGGCGAAGGCGACCGCGAACACCGCTCCGGTGTGCTCGGTCAGGGCGTCGAGTGGACGCAGCGCCGCGGCCGTGGCGGCGACCGGCGTGCCCCGCGTGGCCGTCGGCGTCGGGGTCCGGGGGGCCGGGATGGCGGGCGACGGGGTCGGGCCGGTCGAGCCGGCGGGGCTCGGTGGGGCTGCCATGCCGGCGGGGTCCCGGCCGGGTGTCAGGGCGACGGCCGCGGCGACGGCGGCGGCCAGCACCAGGGCGACCAGGCCGCCACCGAGCGCCAACCGGCGCCGTCCCGCGCGGCCGTTCCCCCGGCGCGGGACGTCCCCACCGATCGGGTGCGGTGGTGGCGTCCGGCGCGTGCCCGGCAGGACGTCCGGTCCACGATCCGACGGGGCGACCGGTTCGGGATCCGGCGGGATCACGGGGACAGGATCCGGCGGGATCACGGGGACAGGATCCGGCGGGATCACGGGGACAGGATCCGGCGGGATCACGGGGACAGGATCCGGCGGGACCGTCGGGTAGGGGTCCGCAGGGATGAGCAGGACCGGGTCGGGGCCGGGCGCCTCCCGGGTCGCCCACTCGCCCCACTCGACCGCTGCGGGTGTGCGGGCGGACCGGTCGCCGTCGGCGGCGGCGCGGACGTCGTCGTCCAGGAACAGCACCAGGCCGCAGCGGGCGGTCCAGCGCGGGCCGTAGGAGGCCGCCGCGGCGGCGGCGAGCTCGACGGCGAAGGCGAGCGCGGAGGGCGGGCGGGCGGCGGGGTTCTTGGCCAGCGCGGCGAGGATCACCGCGGTCACGGGCGCGGGCACCCCGGCCGGCGGGGCCGGGACGGTGGTGAGGTGGTGCTGCCACAGCGCCTGCACCGGCAGAGTGGGATCGAACGGCGGTGCGCCGGTCAGCAGCCGATGGAGCAGCACACCCAGGGCGTAGACGTCGGTGGCCGGGCCCAGCCGGCCGCCCTGGATCTGCTCGGGGGCCATGTACGCGGGGGTGCCGAGGCCAGCGACGCTGGCGGTGCCCGCCGCCCCCTCGACGATCTTCGCGATGCCGAAGTCGGTGACCTTGAGCAGGCCGGCGGAGTCGAACAGGACGTTGCCCGGCTTGACGTCGCGGTGCAGCACCCCCTGGGCATGCGCGGACGACAGAGCCGCGGCCACGGCCAGGCCCGCCGCGCAGGCGGTCTCGGGAGCCATCGGCCCCCGCCGGGCCAGGGTGCCGCCGCCCAGCAGCTCCATGACGATCAGGCACAGGTCGTCCGCGCGGACGCAGTCGTGGACCCGGACGATATGGGGGTGGTCCATGCTGGCCAGCAGCTGCGCCTCGGCCGTGGACGCCGCCGGCACGACCTTGACCGCGGCCCGGCGGCCGAGCTCCCGGTGCCGCGCGGCCAGCACCAGCCCGAATCCGCCCCGGCCCAGCACGTCGCCCAGCTCGTAGCCGGGCAGTGCGGCGGCGACCTGCGCCCGATCGACGATCATGCCAGGCCCGGTGCCGCACCCCCGCGGCGTCCGGCCCCCATCGTCACGAGCCCCCTCGTCCCCCTACGGCGCCATTCCCCCGAAACCGCCCGACGTGTCTGTATAACACGGCCGCTCTGACCGGCCCGGATCAGCCGTGCGGGCGAGGGAACCTCGGCCCGACCGGACCGCGGGGCGCATGGCACCGCCCGGCCGCCGGCCGCTCACCAGGGCAGGATCGACGTGATCGCCTCCCACGGGCTTCCCCGTCGGATCGCCTTGTCCAACGCCCCGTGGGCGGCGTAGTAGGCGGTCGTCTCGGCCCGCTCGCGCCGTTCGCGGGCACGCCGCGGCCGGGACACCCACGTGACGTACAGCGCCTGCACGTCCGCCGGCTGCTCCTCCCAGCCGGCCCAGGCGTCCGCCTGGCTGAGCGCCTCGAACAACTCGTCCGGGAGGGACTCCCGATCGTCCGACTCGTCCGGGAGGGACTCCCGATGCTCCGCCATGGTCCGCTCAGTCCACGTCGATGAGCTGGCCGTTGCGGAACATGTCGACGAAGAGCTGATGGTCCCGGTGGACCTGGGCGCCGTAGTCGTGGGCGAAGTCGACCAGCGAGGCGACGAACTCCTTGGCGTCGCGCGAGATCGCGGCGTGGATCGCGTCCTCGGTGGAGAAGTTCACCAGGTGGTGCTCGCTCTCGTCGTCCGCGACGGCGTGCATCCGGGCGGTGGAGCGACCGAGGTCGGCGACGAGGGCGAGCATCTGCTCGGGCTCGTTCACCTCCGACCAGTCCAGGTCCTGGGCGTACGGCGACACCTCGGCGACGAGCTGGCCGACGCCGTCGAGCTCCGTGTGGCCGAGCCAGGTGTCGCTGTGCGCCTGCAACGCGCGCTGCGACAGCGCCGTGCGATGCCCCTGGTGCCGGAAGTAGTCGGCGATCCGCCTGTCGGAGACGAACCGGCTCAGCGCCGGGACCTGTCCCTGCTTCATGTACAGGACGACGTCGTTGTCCAGCGCCTCCGTCTGCCCCTCGACAAGCAGGCTGTACGACGGCAGGCCGGCGCTGCCGATGCCCACCCCGCGACGGAGCACGACGTCCTTGACGGTCAGCGATACCGGGCGGGTGCGCCGGTTCGGCGGCACCGTGTCCAGGTAGCGCTCGAACGCGGCGAGGACGCCCGCCCGAGTGGTCTCGTCCACCGGGCTGATGCCGTCGCCGCGGGCGAACCGACGGTCATGACCCTCGACCACGGTGAGCTCGTCGAGCAGCCCGACCCTGGTTGAGCGCCGCGCCTGCTGGAGGAACGCGTGGACCACCCCCGAGGTGGTCGCGAGCGTCAGCAGGTCGGACGACGACGCGTCGCTGCCCTCGGCAAGCTCGCGGATCCGGTCGGAGTAGGCGCCCACGCAGGCCTCGACGAGACGGGTGATCACCGCGTCGCTGAGCGCCTTGGCGCGCCCGAGCAGGGCGAGGCTCGCGACGAGGCGCCGCAGGTCCCAGGTGAACGGTCCGACGTAGGCCTCGTCGAAGTCGTTGACGTTGAACACGAGCACGCCGTTGCTGCTCATGTACGTGCCGAAGTTCTCCGCGTGCAGATCGCCGTGGATCCAGATGCGGCTGGTCCGCTCGTCCAGGAAGGGGTCGTCGAGGGCGTGGATGTCGGCGTAGAACAGCGCCGCCGAGCCCCGGTAGAAGGCGAACGGCGAGGCCGCCATCTTGCGGAACTTGCGCCGGAACGCCGCGGTCTCCGCCGCCATCAGCTCGCCGAAGGCGGCGGCGAAGACGTCGGAGATGACCTGGGCGCGATCGGCGCCGGTGCTGGATGTGGCCGCGCTGGGCGGGGCTGGGCTGGGCGTGCTCATGCTCAGCCCGACACCTCGCTGGTCTGCATCACCGGCTTGATGGTCGTGTAGTTCACGACGTCGGCGCCGATCGCCTTGCCGTCGCCGCGGGACATCGCCGTCTTCATCGCCTCGATCGACTCGAACCGGAAGTGCGCGGCGGCGACGTACAGGCCGTCCAGCCCACGGTCGATCTCGACGTCCGACACGCCCCACTGCCCGGCGACCATCGGGATGTGCTTGTCCCGGTAGTAGTCGTGGTCGAACGTCGCGCCCTCGGTCCTCGGGTACAGCACGCTGAGCCGGATCACGGTCACCGCCTCCTCCAGTCGCGGCGCCTGCCGATCGAGACGCGCTGGTCCCAGCTTCTCCCAGAACGCCCCACCCGCGCGCGCCGCCCGCCCTCGGCCCGGCCCCGTGCCGCCCGACAACCGACAACCGACAACCGGCAACCGGCAACCGGCAACCGGCGCAGTGCGGCCGCCGCCGCAAGACCCACCCCTCAAGACCCACCGCGTAACGGCCCACCGCGTAACGGCCCACCGCGTTACGGCCCACCGCGTTACGGCCGACGGTTGGCCCCGCCGGTCGGCGAGCGCGCGGCCACCCAGGCTGTTGTTCCGCACACCGCGGATTACACGCGGCGTGACGACGAACGAATGCCCCTCTACGAAGCGTAGCGACGCCGAAGATCCCGGAAATCGACCTCCGACCGGTATTTGCGCTGGTCAGAAGCCCAATACTGAGCGTTTTACCGCCGTCTGGGCTTGCTGGGCGTCGTAGAACCGGTGGATGAGCACGTCCTGCCGGGATAGTGTGACTCGGCCGCACCGCGCGGAAGTTGTCTATCCAATTGACAGCTGATCCGTAGTGCGGCAAAGCCGATCGATCGGCCTTGATCCGTCATCTTCGTCGGCAGGAATGGGCAGAGGCATGAGCGAGCTACAGGTGACGCCGTGGCGCCGGTACGGGCATGACCGGCTCTATGTGAACCTCCCCGACGGGCAGAGCGCCGCCTGGTTCGACCTGAAGACCCGTCAGCTCAACGTTCTGCTCGACGTATATCAGGAGGCGGTGCTCGACGCCCTCGCGCCCTACCTGGCCGAACGGCCGGCGCCCCCGTCCCGCCCACTGCCGCCGACCGCACCGCCGCCCGTATCGACGCCCGCACCGCCGGCCGCACCGCCGGCCGGATGGACGCCAGCAGTGCCGGCGCCATCCGCATCCTGGCCCGTGTCGCCGCCCGTGCCGCCGGCCGCCGGGCCGATGGCCGCGGTGCCCCATCCCGCGGACGACCTTGCCGGCAACGCGCCCGGCGCGGCGATCCGCGCGAAGATCAAGGAGCTGACGCCGGGTTTCTGGCGCGCCCTGCTGAACCGTCTGCTCCGCCGACCGTCGGAGACGGAGGGGTGGCGCAAGGGGCTGGTCGGAGAGGAGACGGTGGGAGCGGAACTGGAGCGACTCACCGGCCGGGGTTGGCGGGTACTGCATTCGGTACCGCTACCCCGGGACGTTGACATCGATCATCTGCTGATCGGCCCGGGCGGCGTTTTCACCTTCAACACCAAATACCACGTCGGCGCCCGGATCTGGGTGGGCGACCAAGCCGTGAAGATGGGCCGTCAGCCGTATCCGTACGTGCGAAAGGCCCGGGCGGAGGCCGGGCGGGCGACGAGGGTGCTGACGCAGGCCTGCGGGTTCACCGTGACGGTCGACGCGGTACTGGCATTCGTCGAGCCGGCAAAGCTGACCGTGGAGCAATCGCTGCACGATGTCCGGGCGATTCGGCACGACCAGATCGCCGCCTTCGGTAATCTCCCGGTGGTGTGGCAGCCGGGCGATGTCGAACGGATCTACGCCGCGGCGCGAGACCGCCGTAGCTGGCTGAACGCCTAGGGAAAGCCCCCGCCCGCCGCCCGGTCGGCGACCGGGACGTCAGTGGTGGGCCGCCAGGTGGGCGAGGATCCCGGCCGGGGCGCCGGGCGCGATGGCCGAGGCGAACTCCGCCAGCAGCGTCTCGCGGACCCACCCGGTGTCGGCGAGGTCGACGCCGGCCGCCTCGTGCCAGTCGAGCTCGGTGCGCAGGGCGATGTAGACGCGGAGGTGGCCGCCGCCGTTGCGCTGGGCGCTGAGGCCGCGGTTGTCGTGCAGCGCCGTCATCATCCCCTGCCCGGTGAGGGCCGCGGCCTGCGGGTGGCGCTGGTCGGCATCGTCGAGGTGGGCCTCGACGAACGTGACGCCGCTGTAGTCCGGGACGCCGCCGAGCAGCGCCCTGGCCACGAGCGTCGGCCGAGGCGTCCAGGTCGTAGACGGTGACGCCGATGCCGTGGTTCTGCAGGACCCGGGCGCAGGTCAGGCCGCCGGGGCCGGCGCCGACGACGGCGATCGGGGTGGGGTCGGCGGATGCGGTCATGATCGTGCTCCTGTCATGGCGCTGGCCGACGCGGCGCTGGCGCTGTTCCTGGAGCGCGGGTTCGACGCGGTCGGGGTCCGCGAAATCGCCGACGCGGCGGACGTGTCGGTGACGACGCTGTTCAAGCACTTCCCCGAGGGCAAAGTGGCCCTGCTCTTCGACGAGGACGCCGACCGCGAGGCCGGCCTGGTCGCCGCCGTCCGCGACCGCCCGCCCGGCCGGACGATTCCCCAGGCGCTGCGCGACCATCTGGGCGGCGCCCGTGCCGCCGCGCGGCGTGCCGACCCGCGCCTGCGTGACTTTCACGCCCTGCGCGACTTTCACGCCCTGGTCGACAGCACCCCCGAGCTGCGCGAGCACTCCCGCCGGATGTGGCTGCGCCACGAGACCGCGCTGGCGGCAGCGATCGCCGAGGCCAGCGGGCTGCCCGCGGACGACCCGGCCTGCCTGGCCCTCGCCCACTTCGCCCTGGAGGCCGCCGGCCTCGCCCCCGCACGCATCGACGTCGGCACCGGGGTCGATGCCGAGACCGACGCCGAGACCGATGCGAACGCCGGCGCCGGCGCCGGCGCCACCCTGGAGCGGATCTTCGCGCTGCTCGAGCACGGATGGACGGCGGTGGCCGCCTCCCCGCCCGGCTCGGTGTGATCCCGCCGCCGGTTTCGCCGCGCCGGCATCCTCTCGGCGGCGCCGCCAGAAGGGCGGCCGGCGTAACCACCGTTTCGCGCCCGCGATCCGCCGTATTGGCCCACCCTCCGGCGGAACGGGCACCTCCTCGCCCCTGCCGTCGATGCTTCCGCACCCCCGCCGTTACGATCATCCGTCGTCCGGACGAGCGGCGCAGCCGGCGAGCGCCCTCGGTGATGCCCGCATCCAACCGAGACCACCCCAAGGCACCGGCCTGCGGTTCAGGTGGCACCGCATGAGCGCCCCAGCCGCCCGAACCCACCCGCTAGGCTGTAGGCACTCGGCGCGCCAGCACTGCCGGACGCCCGGGACCAGACCAGGGGGCGGTAGCTCAGCCGGTTAGAGCAGCGGACTCATAATCCGTCGGTCGTGGGTTCGAGCCCCACCCGCCCCACACTCTCTGACCAGGCCTTTTGTGGCGGCCCGGTCGTCGCGAAGATCGACAAGTGGTCGATGTGATGCCAATGTGATGCCGTTGCGACAGCAACTAATCTTGAAGCCTCGGTGGGCGGCTACAGGGAGCGACATGTGCCCCGGCGGTCATGGGCAGGTACTCGTCGTTCTGCGCAGCTTCACGCCGCCCGGCAGGCGTTGACCGACGCGGTCGGCAACGTCGACATCCTGCTCAACATGCTGCGCCCGGTCGGCCTGCAGACCCCTCCCATGTCCGTCGACGGGCGGCCGCCGGCGCGAACATGCGGTTCCTGCCGGTGGGTCTGGGTGAGGCCCGGAGGGGGCTACGGCCCCCTGGGCCGGCGCCGACCGCACTGTCAGCCCCCTCCGGATAGAGACGGAGGGCCTTGTGGAGCCCCTTTCGGAGGGCTGAAGGAAGGGGGTCGCGCTGGACGGGGAGGCCGTGCGCCAAGCCCTGCACCGGGCCCGCCGGCGCGTCTGGATCGGACCTGGCTGAGACCCGCCCGCGGGCCGGTCACGGGCCCGCGGTGCTCACCAGATCTCAGCGGTCGTGACGCAGACCTTCGACCTCGGCGCGGGCGTAGCGGCCGAACCGGCCGGGGGCCAGTCCGTCGCGTTCGGCGGTCACCTCGAAACGACCGACGGACCAGCCGAGCAGCTCGGCGGCCTCGGCGTTGGTCACGCTTGCCGCGAGCCAGCGTCGGCGGTCGGCGACGACTGCAAGGAGCTGATCGGGAGCGAGCGCGTCCAGGTCTTTGACCGCGTAGAGGGGCCAGCCGCGGAACTCGCCCGTCGGGCGAAGGATCCCGCGTTCGTGCAATGCCTGGACGTCCGCGCGTTGGACGTCCAGGGCCGTGCGCTCGGCCAGGTACTGGGCGGCCTTCTCCGAGCCGATACCCGGATGGTCGCCGACTTCGGCGAGGATCTGCTCGACCCGGTCGGGCAGCGTCTCAGCAAGGGCGTCCGACCAGCGGCGGCCCTCGATGTCGGGAGGTGGTACCAGTCCTCGGAACTGCGCGTGACGCAGCTGCCATTCCTGGATCCCGAGCGCGCGGGCGAGCTGCACCGGGCCGAACCCCTCCCGGCTGCGTGGCCTGGACGTCTTACCGTCGGCCGTCGGCTCGGGGCGTTCGCCGACTTCGGCGAGGATCTGCTCCACCCGGTCGGGCAGCGTCCGGGCCAGTGTGTTTGACCAGCGCTGGGCGTGAAGATCGGGCGGCGGTATCAGACCCAGGTTCTGAGCTCGGCGCAGCTGCCACTCCTTCATCCCAAGCCAGCGGGCGAGCTGCACCGGACCGAACCCCTCCTGGGACTGGGAGCTCACAACCCCGACCCTTTCTCCCGGCGATGCGGGTGGCCGATTCTGCCCGCGGATGCGGCACGGGACGCCCATGACCGAGCGATCCCCTCTTCTTTATTCTGCTCGCGTCCAAGCCGAGATGACCGGATGAACGCTTGTACGAGAGGATTGACGGGGGCGCTTTCGCTACTTGGCAGCAGCGTTCCTCGTCCGCGAGACGCCGTTCAGGCGCGCAGGGTTGCGCGTCGAGCGTGGTCGGCCAGGTAGGCCAACTGGTGGAGCAGCGCGGCTACCGCGGCCTGGCGAGTGGGGTGGGTGTCGTGCATCCGACCGGTCCGCCAGACCTGGACAGCACCGCCGCCGCCGATGGTGCGGGCCTGCCAGCCCCGGCCGCCGTGGCGGCCAGGGCTGCGGCTCACGTGCCCAGGGCGACCCCGCCGAGGCTGACCGCTACGCGCCCCGCCGGGCGGGATCGCAGCCGTGTCACACGGTCATCACGTGACGGTCGCATGCTGGGGGCGGTATCGGCCGGCGCTGGGTCCGGGGTGGCCGGTGGCGGTGGCGTGCCCTATCCGTCAGCATGAGGTGAGCCAGGTGGTGGCGCTGCATTCCCGGGTAGTAGTCGGCAGGGATCACGCCCTCCAGGTAGGACCAGCGCCGGCCAAGGTGGGCGATGAGGTCGTCCGGCAGCGGCAGCAGGATCGCGCGCGCAGCGCCGTCCCGCGCCCCGTCGCGGCCCCCGGTCTCGTCGCCGCTCCGGCTCTCGCCAGGGGCGGCGGAGCCCGCGCCGCCGTCGGCTCGGTCGCCCGCGGCCACGATGCCCCCGATCTCGGCGATGACAGCCGCAGGCGCCGCCGTCGCACCGAACAGGTAGCTCACCTCACCGCGGGCGAACGCAGCCGCGATGTCGGTGTAGTTGGCGTGGAGCACGCCAACGCCCCTCGCGGCGAGGCCGGCGTAGGAGGTGCCGTAGTACTCAAGGACTCGTCGGAAGGTCAGTTCGTCGGACGTGCTCGTTGGCGGCACGGCGATCCGGCCACCGGGAGTGCTGAGCATCTCGAGGTGAGCGTTGCCATGCAGGCACCTCTCGTGATGCGTCGGGGCCGCGGTGCGCCCGCAACCCGATGTGTCGATGGACCATGACACCGGGCGGGTCACCCGTTGGCCGGCGGTGGGGCCGGCAGCGGAGTGTGCGGACCCGCCCCTCCACCGTCAAGGCCGCTACCGCGTCGCTGTCGCGACCGGGGTCCTCTTCGGGGCCCACGGGCCTTGACCCCGGAGACCTCTACGGGCCCGCGGGCAGCACACAACGGCAGGCCCGGCTGCCTGCCCCCACACACGCACCCGGCCCCACCGCCGGCCAACCCTCGCACGCCCCAACCCCACTCCCGCCAGTTGGAGCGGCGCGCATGAAGACGATCATCCGGGTGGAAAGGACGGGACGGAGAGAGTCGACGATCTCTGCGAGGAGGAACTGGACCTTCGCGTCGATCGGGCGGTCGCTGGAGACGGACTGGACGAGGTCGAGGCCTTCGTCGACGGTGGTACAGCCGAGCATGTGGTCGAAGAACGCGATGTCCTCGGCGTCGGCTTCGACCCGGGACGCGGGCAGCTTCATCGCGAGCAGGTATTCGGCGGAGGCGACGTCGCCGGTGAGGTGGTCGGCCTCGGAGTACCTGGTCGCGGCCGGATCGACCATCTCGTCTCATGGGGGTCGCTCGTCATGGGAGAGCCGAAGGCTGTGGGGCAAGGTGGCAGAACGCCGTACGAGACCACGGCCGCGTCGTCGGCTGATTGATCCGCCCCACGCTGGCCGGTGACTGGCCAGCGTGGGAACGGATCGAATGCGCGTCGGTCAGCGCGGAAGCGACTTGTAGAAGACCAGGCCGTTGCCCTTGTTGTCATACACCACGGCGCGGCGCTCGTGAGCGTCGTCGTAGGGGCCTTTCACGATGCCGCCGCCGTTCTCCTCGATCGCCTTGGCCGCGCCGTCGACGTCGTCGGTCTTGATGCCCACGACGACTTGGCCGGGTATGGGGTGATCGATCGCTGTGGCCAGGGCAAGGGTCACAGAGCCGCCGTCGAGAGCCGCGAAGTGGGCGCCGTCGCGGAACTTCAGTGGGAAGCCGAGGGTCTCGGTGTAGAACCTGATCGATTCCTCGAGATCGTCCGTCGACAGGACGATCATCCGTACTTGCTGGTCGCTCATGGGTGCCTCCTCTGACTGGATCGCTTCCAGACCCGCACCGGGATAGCGCCGAATCGGTGGGGTTCGCGGGTTCCGCGATTGTTGGTGCATTAACAACCTAGACCCTGTCAGTCGTGGCGGAGACCGGGTTTCGGGCCGCGTCCAGCAGTCGGGAGGCCCGCATGCCCGGCGACGGGAACGTCCTTCGCTGGCCGCCCGGTCGTCGCACGCGCCGCTGGGGCCGTCAGCTCAGGGGCCCCGGGACGGGAAGGAGTGCATGCCCCGTACGCGGGCCCGGCCCGGCGGGTCTCAGGGAGTGTCCAGATTGCTGGTCGACATCGACAGGGGATCGTCCCGACCAGTTCGGGTAGCGCGCCGTGGGTGATGGCGCGGATGTTGGAGCTGCTCGACCTGCGCGACGGGATGGCCGTGCTGAAGGTGGGCACCGGGACCGGCTACAACGCGGCGTCGCTCGCTGAGCGGACCCCGTCCGGCGCGGTGACCTCGGTGGAGATCAACCCTGGGATCGCCGAGCGGGCTCAGGTGGCGCTGGCCCGGTCCGGCTGGCCGGTGCGGGCGTCGTCGGTGACGGGGAGGCGGGGTGTCCGGACGGAGCGCCCTAGGAACTCGACGCGGCCTTGTCGAAGCGCGTGCCCTGATCGACGAGCAGGGCACGCGCGGGGGCGCGCTCGGCCATGACGCGGGCGAGCTCGGTTCGGTTCCGTACGCCTAGCTTGCGGTAAATGCTCGCGGCGTGCTTCTTGATGCTCGCGCGGCTGAGATGCATCTGCGCGGCGATCTCCAGGTTCGTTGCTCCCATGGTGAGGAAGGCCATGACCTGAAGCTCGCGGTCGGTGAGCCCGAGCTCCCTGCCGTGGCGGTGACCGTTGACGGTCATCCGCTCGTCGAACGCCGCGGCCCGGACAATCTTTGCCACCTCGGCGGCGCCCATGTCCGGGCTCAGGGCACCGACGGCGCCGAGTCGGCGGACGGCGATCTCCGTGGACAGTCCGCAGTGCGAGCTGAGCACGACCCGGATGCCCGGGTCGGCCTGGCGTAGAGCGTCGACGTGCGGCGCGACGAACGTCGACAGCTCGAGCACGACGACGGCCGGCCGGCTCGCCCGCACATGTGCCACGGCCTGCTGGAGGTCGCGAGCGGTGAGGCACCGCTCGACCCACGGCTCCCGCGAAAACACGAGCGCCAGGCCGAGGCGCGGAGCGGTCTCCTCGCAGAAGATGAGCAGCCTGACCTGCTCCGGTGCGTCCGAACCCGCTGCGGAAACGTCGGCCGGGAGCGCGGCAGCCGCCGCGGACGCGGACGGGGAGGTCACAACCTCGGTAGCCACCTGGCTATAGTAGACAGAAATGTAGAGACGATGGCGGGTTCGTGCCGTTGAGTAGCGCGCATGAAGCCGTCGAATTCGAGCTGGCCAGACCCGCGCCGCTCCGGTGTGCCGTCCCCTGCCAGCGCAACTCGGCTGCGTCGCTCAGTGGTAATCGCGCCTTGAGGTACATGCCGAGAGCCCGACACATCTCCATGACGTTGGCCGCGCTTGTGACCGTGGCGGTGGCACTCACCGGTTGCGCCGAGGCCAGTAGCGGCGGCGGCTCGCCGAACGCGGCGAGAAGCAGCGCGCCGTCAGGCGCCGCCCTCGCCAAGACGGAGCAGTTCGTCGCCCCGTATGTCAGGGCGCCCGTGTGGCGTGGTCCAGCCACTTCGCCGCCGGTCGCGCAGGCCAAGCACATCGTCTACGTCAACCAGTTGCCCACCCAGCCGCTGTTCAGAGCCATCGGAACGGCGGCGAAGGAAGCCGGGCGGGCGCTCGGCTGGAACGTCACCGAGCTCGATGCCGCGACTCTGAACGACCTCCCCGAGGTGTTCAACCGAGCGATCGCGCAGAAGCCGGACGGCATCGTCTTCTCCAACCTCAGCGCCAACGAGTACCCGACGATCACCGCTGCCCTCGCCAAGTCGAAGATCCCGACCGTCGTCATCGGCGTGCTCCCCAACCAGGTCAACAGCAGTTACACCCACGTCGTCGACCTGCACTACTCGCTGCAGGGTCAGCTGATCGGCGCGGCCGCCGTGCTGGACCGCAAGGCTGACGCGAAGCTCGGGGTGCTGGGCTTTGCCCCCGGCTTCGACCCGTCGGGAGAGGCGCTTATCGCGGGCATCAAGAGCTTCCTGGCCAGCAGCGGCGGAGGGTCGGTCGTCGCGACCAAGACCATCGACGTCGCCACCGTCACCGATCCCTCGGCGGTGGGGCAGTCGTCGGTCGCGTTCGTGCAGGCCAACCCGGAGCTCAACGCGTTCTACGTCGGTTACGACGGCACGTCCAGCACGGTCGTGCCGGCGCTGCGACAGGCGGGGCTGCTCAACCGGGTGGACGTGCTGGCCTACCAGGGCGATGCCCAGCAGCTTGGCTGGGTCCGCGACGGCGGCGGTCAGGTCGCCGACGTCGCGTGGTCGCAGGCCTGGGCGACGTGGGCGGCTTTTGACGATTTCAACAGGATCTTCAACAATGTGACCCCCCCAGCGGACGACGGCGTTCCGGTGCGCCTGTTCACGAAGAATTATCCGCCCCCCGCCGGAAGCACGACCTGGTCGGGAGACTTCGCCTTCAGGGCCAAGTACAAGGCGTTGTGGAAGATGAGCTGAGATGGTGAGCGAACACGCCCTGTCGATCGGTGCCGTCGCCATGAGCTTCGGCCCGACCCGGAGCTCTTGGCGATGTCGCGCTCGCGTTCCCGAAGGGGACCGTGACATGACCAGCTCAACTGACGGATGGGAAAACCGATGAGCAAGACCACGATCGCCGGCCTGGACCGCGCCGAGATCGACCGTGTCATCGCATCGCTGCGCGCCAGCGCGGTGGAGCGTGAGCAGGGACGCATCCTGCCCGCCGACGAGGTCCGCGCCCTGGTCGCGGCCGGGATCGGCGCGATCCGGGTGCCCGAGGAATTCGGTGGTGCGGGGGCGTCCATCCGGGAGCTCGCCGCAGTGCTCATCGAGCTTGCCGCCGCCGATTCGAACCTCACCATGATTCTGCGTGGTCATCTCGGCTTTATCGAAGATCTCCGCCTTCGGCCCCGCAGTGCGGCGGTTGAGGAGCTGCTCACCGCGGCCGGTCGGGGGGAATTCTTCGGCCCGGCGGGGTCGGAACTCGGCGGGGCGAGCCTGTTCACGCTGAGCACCCGGCTACAGGAGGAAGACGGGCGGTTCTTCCTCGAGGGTGAGAAGTACTACACGACGGGCAGCCTGTTTGCCGACTGGGTGTGGGTGCTGGTGCCGTATGACGGCGGGTTCGCGGGCGTCTACGTGACCCGCGACGCCCCGGGAATCAAAATCATCGATGACTGGGCCGGCTTCGGCCAGCGCCTCACCGCCAGTGGGACGGCGACGTTCGAGCACGTCGAAGTCCGGCCCGAGCTCATCTTTCCGTTCTCCGACCGCGCGTTGGCGGAGTACATTCCGGCGTTCACGCAGTTCGTGCACTCGTCGACCCAGGCCGGCATCGCACAACGCCTGGCCGAGGACGTCGCCGACGTTGTCGGTGCGCGGTCGCGGACCTATCCGCTCGCCCCGAATGACGCCCGACCGCAGGACGACCCACAAGTGCTGCAGGTGGTCGGCGAGATCGCGAGCGGCGCGTACAGCGCCAAGGCGAACGTGCTCGCCAACGCGGACGCCCTGGACAACTTCGCCGACCCCGTGCGACGGGCACGGACACCCGACGCGCTCGAGGCGGCGATCGTCGCCTCGTCGGCGACCCAGGTCGTCAACACCCGACTGCTCGGCGACCTCAGCTGGCATTTCTTCGACGCGGCGAGCGCCAGCACGACGCAGAGCGCGCTGGCCTTGGACCGCCACTGGCGCAACGCCCGCACCGTCTCCTCGCACAATCCCGCCATCTACAAGGCGCGAACGGTCGGGCACTACCTGGTGCACGGCTCGTTCCCGGGAAAGGTGGCGTTCGGCAGCGAGGAGGGGTAACGCCCGGCACCCATAACAAGGCCGCTCACCCGCACACCAGGAGCACGCCCCACCATGACCGCAACCGCTGTCAGCGCGCCTACTCCGACCGCGCAACACCCCTTCAAGCTCGGCTTCCTGACTCACGTCAACGGACCCGGCAAGGACGCCCGGACCGTCTATCGTGAGCTGCTCGACCTCTTCCAGGCGGCCGACGAGCTGGGCTACGACGGGGGCTGGGTGGCGCAGCACCACCTGCGCCGCGACTACGGCCGGCTGCCGTCACCGTGGGTCTTCCTGGCCGCCGCCGCGCAGCGCGCACCGCACCTCCATCTGGGCACCGCGGTCACGACCCTGACGCTCGAAGACCCGCTGCGACTGGCCGAGGATGTGTCGGTCCTGGATGCGATCTCCGATGGCCGGGCCGAGCTCGGGGTCGGCAGCGCCGGGGGCAGCTACGACTCGTTCCGCGCTTTCGGGCGCGTGGTCAGTGACCGCCGCGAAGTCTACGACGATCATCTGGCCAAACTGCGTGCGGCACTCACCGGCCAGCCGCTGACCGACGCGCCGGGCGCACCCACGCTGCAGCCGCATTCGCCCGGGCTGGCCGGCCGGTTGTGGCAGGCCGTCGGCAACGGCGAGCGGGCCGCCGATGCCGGTCGGCTCGGCGACGGGCTGCTGATCGGCACGCACCTCCTCGACCCGGAGACGGCACAGAAACCGATCATCGAGGCGTATCTGGCTGGCTGGCGGCAGACCCACGACCCTGACGGGCCTGAGCACCCGCGGGCCGGCATCGTGCGCTGGGTCTTTCCTGCCGATGACCGAGCGGCGGCGCGCGACGACCTGGGGCCGGCGCTCGTGGTCCAGCGCGAGATGCACCGCGAGACCTATACCGAGCTCGGGGCCACCGAGCTGCTGGAGCTGACCGCCGAGCAGTTGCTCGATCACCTCCACGTCCACTGCGGCACGGTCGACGAGGTCATCGCCTCGCTGCGGGCCGACCCGGCGCTGTTCGGCTACGCCGACTGGTTCGTGCCCATCGTCAGTCACGAACTGTCCGACGTCGACGCCGACATCCGCCGGCTCGAAGTGGTCGCGACCGAGATCGCGCCGGCATTCGGCTGGAGCCCGGCGCGCGAGACCAGCCGCGTGACGGAGTCTCCCGTCGTCAGCGTCGGGGCCGTCGGCGACGGCGACGTCACGCGCTTCCCCATCGGCGTACACCGGTGAGTGCAGGGATCGTCGACCCGCATCCTCCTCGGCGATCCCTGCTGTCTTCCGACGCCGGTCTAGTTCCCGGCGAGCTCTCTTCCGGTCGGCCGCGTCCGTCAACAGCCTCGAGCGCCTCCGGCGGTTCACGCACGCCGACGACCCAGACAACCGTTTCGCCTTCGAGCCCGACATCCCCCCGGATTCCGGCATCCCGCCTGCCATCTAGGTCGGTCCGGCCGGTGGATGACGTGGCCGAGGCACCTCGGTGAACGCGGCGCCGCCGAATCTCCGCAACGCGGCGACGACCTTGTCATCGGATGCGCCGGACAGATCCTCAAGGACGCAGAAGACCAGAACGCCCGCGTCGTCGAGATGCGGAGGCTCGGAGCGGCCCTGATAGGGACCTGCGCCGGTCGGATCCGACAGGTCGATCTCGATGCGGCCGGCGCGGACGCGGACGCCGCTGACCTGCTCGCGGGGTAGGACGTGGTCCTCGGCCCCACGGCGGTACCGCAGCGACGTCTCGTCGAGCACGAGCACGTCGGGTCGACCGAGCAGATAGACGAAGACGCCGGCCCAACATCCGAAGAAACCGGACCAGAGGACAGCCAGCGCATAGGTCCAGGCTGGAAGATCGATAACCGGTTCGAGGATCCAGGGGACGGCGGCAGCCGCCAGCGCACAGACCGAGAGCACGCCGCCGACGGCCCGGCGCAGCGCAGCCTCGCGGTACCGGATCGGCCCCGTCATCTCGACCGGGTCCGCCTCCGCCGCCAGTTCCGGCGCGGGCTGACCATGCACCACGATGCGGGTCGCGTCGGCCTCCACCCGTCCGACGTGCGCACGGACGCCGTCGCCCAAGGTCATGAACGCGTCGGAGGCCGACGCGGCGTCGGACTCCTGCGGCAGCTCCCGAAGCTCGGTTGCCGCGACCCGGAGGGCTGCCAGCCCCGCATCGCCGGTCAGACGGCGCTCCGGATCCTTGACCAGAAACCCCAGGATCGCGCCGGCCAGGGGCTCGGGAGCCCGGACGAGGCGGGGGTGTTCGGTGAGAACAGCCTGGATCGTCGCGGCTTCGGTCGGGCGGGAGAACGCCGAAACCCCTTCGACCGTGCAGTACAGCGTCGCCCCGAGCGAGAAGAGGTCGCTCGCCGACAGCATGCGGGTGCCCCCGAACTGCTCCGGCGCCATGTAGGCCAGCGTCCCGATCGGACCTTCCGTGATGGTCGGTTCGGATGCATGGACCGCCACCCCGAAATCGACGAGTACCACGCGACCGTCCTCGCCGATCAGAATGTTCGCGGGTTTGACGTCCCGATGGGTGATCCCGGCCTGATGGGCGGCGGTGAGCGCGTCCAGCACCGCGACCCCGATCCGGGCGACCTCGCCGGGTGGAAATGCGCCGCGTACGTGGATCGCCTCGGCCAGCGAGACCGACGGTATGAACTCCATGATGATCCAGGGCAGGCCGCCCTCCCGAACCACATCGAGCACGGTGACGACGTGCGGGTGGTCGCGAAGTTTCGCAACCATCCTCGCCTCCCGCTCGACCCGGGCCAACATACGCGCCGTATCGTCGAGGGAAGCCGCCGGAGACAGGCGTACTTCCTTGGCCGCCACCGTGACATCGAGGGTCTCGTCGAACGCACGCCAGACCGTTCCGTAGGCACCGGCGCCGAGTTGCTCGACGAGCCGGTACCGCCCAGCGACCCTGCGGCCGACAGCATCGCCGGTACCTGCGGTCACGCGCTTTCCCCTCGCCCTGATGTTCGATAGCCCCACTAGAGCGTTCCATTATAGGCAAGCAGGGGCGGGGAGCACCGATTGACCTGCGGACGATGCAGGCAAAAGAGCCACGATGTTAAGGTCCTGCGAAGTGCGCGTTCCCGGTTCTACCGGCTCGAGGAAAGGGACCCTATGGGAACCGGCACATCGCCGGTCACGCCGAACCTCCTTGGCCGGACGTCGCGCCAGTTCAGATCTCGGATACGAAGCGGCGCACGGATCCTGGCGGGTGTGCTCGGCACCGGCATTCGGCCGTGGCTGACCGGCCTGATGTTGATGGTCGTCGCCGTCGTGGCGGGGCTGTGGGCGGCTGGTGGCGGCACGGCCGGGTCCGACCGGGCGGGCGGAACTCCCAACGCCCTGGCCGGGGCACGGACGGACGCTACGCAACAACTCGCACTGTCCACCACACCATCGTCGTCCCACTCGGCCGTGCCCTCCCCATCCCAGGTTCCGCCCACCGCCTCGGTGCCCGGGGCGCCGTCCGGCCTCACCGCCGCAGGCGGAGACGGCACCGCACTGCTGTGCTGGACCGCGTCGCCAGGCGCCGACGCATACACCCTCTATTACCGCGATACAACGGCCGGCCAGGGCTGGAACCGGATGCCCTACCCGATCAACAGCACCTGCTACACCGCCGAGCAACTGACCAACGGGCACGCCTACGAATTCCGCATCACCGGAAGCAACAGCACCGGCGAGTCCGCGCCGTCCCCGGTCGCCGGGGCCACCCCGGTGGGGCCATCCCCACGGCCTTCCCAACCAACCGGTCTGACGGCGACACCGGGGAACGGCACCGCACGGCTGTGCTGGACCGCGTCGCCAGGCGCCGACGCATACACCCTCTATTACCGCGATACAACGGCCAGCCAGGGCTGGAACCGGATGCCCTACCCGATCAACAGCACCTGCTACACCGCCGAGCAACTGACCAACGGGCACGCCTACGAATTCCGCATCACCGGAAGCAACAGCACCGGCGAGTCGGACTCCTCGAACACGGCCACTGCCACACCGCACGGCTGAGAGCTGACGTGCCGCCTGACGCAGAGGCGGTGACCCGCTCGCGGCCTGTCCTCCACGACGGTAGGTGGCAGCCGGCGCGGCGGCCAAGCCGGCGGACGACGGCGGACGAGCGTGGACGGTCAGGACCGGCGACGTAGCGTAGCGGCCCGAGGGCCGTGCCGGCGGCTGCCGCCAGGGCTTCCGATGATGATCCGGGCAGAGACATGCCGCCGCGTTCCGCGGGACCGGACTTGCAGTTCGCAGGACGCACAGTTATAGTTCGTGGTACGAACTTAAAGCTTCGTTGCGGGAGCGTGAGATCTTGGGTCATACGGTCACGGTCATCGGCGGTGGTTATGGGGGTGCGGCGGTCGCCTCGGTGCTGGAGGTCGAGGCCGACGGCGTCCTCGTCGGCCCCCGGACGCGTTCGTCACCAGCAACCACCGTGCCGACGACCGGCTTCCGACCCGCACACCGCAGGGACAGGCCCCCGCCACAACGTTCTCCTAATACGAGGGCGCCGGCCTGTTCACCGGCCGTCTTACCGATCAGTTCGGTTCCACCGCCACCGGCACCATCCCGTAACCGGCAGACCAGGTGAACTCGCCGAGCCTCGGCACCATCTTTCCACCCTCCACTCGGCACGCCCACCGGCGGGCCCCCGAAGGAAAGACAGGGCATTGTCTGTACAACAGGTCGTCTTCGGTTTCGGTGCGCACACCGGCATCGACGACGGGCCGGAGCTGCTGCGCACAGTCCAGCAGGCCGACCGTGACGGGCTTGACATCTTCTCGCTGTCGGACCACCCCTACATCGGCGGGCGCCTGGACGCCTACGCCGCCATCGGCTTCATTCTCGGTGGCACGCGGCAGATCGCCGGCTTCGCCAACGTCAGCAACCTGCCGAGCCGGCCCGCTCCCCTCCTGGCCCGGGCGGTGACGTCACTGTCGGCGCTTTCCGGCGGCCGCGTCGTGCTCGGCCTGGGAGCGGGCGGGCTGTGGGATCGGATCTCCGACCTGGGAGTGCCGCGGCTGTCCGCCGGCGACGCCGTGGACGCCTTCGAAGAAGCGATCGTCCTGGTCAAGAAGCTGTCCGGCGGCGGTCCGCCGGTCACCTACCGGGGCCGCTTCTACCAGGTGAACCAGATCGAGCCGGCACCGGTGGCCGCGCCGCCCGTGTGGACCGGATCGGTCGGGCCGAAGTCGCTGGCCGCCACCGGCCGGGTGGCCGACGGCTGGATCCCCGGCCACGCCGCGGACTGGCGCAGCGAAAGATACCGGCAGTCGCGGCCGGTCATCGACGAGGCAGCGGCGGCCGTGGGCCGCGATCCGCGCGAGATCCGCACGGTCTACAACCTTCCCGGACGCATCACCGACCGGTCGCTAGCCGCCACGCGTGATAACACCGGCCGCTGGATCGGCGGTTCCGTCGGCCAGTGGGTCGAGGAACTGACCGGGGCCGTGCTGGAGCACCGCGCGTCCGGCTTCATCCTCTTCTCGCCCAGCGGCGGCACGCCGGACATCGTCAGCGTCGGCCGCTGGGCCAACGAGATCGTCCCGGCCGTACGCGAAGCGATCGCGAAGGACAACGACTAAAAGCCGGACCGGCGAGCGGACGCACTGGGCCGACGCCGGCCGCTGCTGGCCGGCGTCGTGCCGTACACCGTTTCCTCGGCACTTTCCTCCGGGGGTCAGAATCCGGTCGGCTGGCGCAGCGTGTAGGGCTCGGTGAGCATGCGGATCTCGTCGCCGGTGAGGCGTACGTCCAACGCCGCGGCGGTGTCGGCGAGGTGGCGGGAGTTGGTGACGCCCACTATCGGGGCGGCGACCACCGGGTTTGCCAGCACCCACGCAAGCGCGACCTGCGCCATGGGGATGGCACGGCCCTCGGCGACTTTCTGCACGGCCTCGATGATCGGCTGATCGCCCTTACCGAAGGCCCGACGGCCGATGGGGTCGGTGTCGAAGCGCTTGGTCTGTTCTCCGAAGGGCCGCGCGAGCCGTCCCTTGGCGAGTGGGCACCACGGGATGCTGGCCACGCCCTGGTCGGCGAGAAGGCCGAACATCTCGCGCTCCTCCTCGCGTTGCATGAGGCTGTACTGGTTCTGCATCGAGATGAAGGGGGTCCATCCGTGCAACTCCGCGATGTACTGCATCTTGGAGAACTGCCAAGCCCACATCGACGAGGCACCGAGGTAGCGGGCCTTGCCAGCCTTGACCACGTCGTGCAACGCCTCCATGGTCTCCTCGACCGGCGTGTCGGGGTCGAAGCGGTGGATCTGGTAAAGATCGATGTAGTCGGTACCCAGGCGGGTGAGTGACGCGTCGACCTGCTCCAGGATCGCCCTACGCGACAGCCCCGACCCGCCGGGGCCGTCGTGCATCGGGAAGTACACCTTCGTTGCCAGGACGACGTCTTCCCGCCGCGTGTACTTCTTGATCGCTCGTCCGACGATCTCCTCGGACGTGCCGTAGCCGTAGGCGTTGGCGGTGTCCCAGAAGGTGATGCCGAGCTCGATCGCCCGCCGGAAGATCGGCTCCGCGCCGGCGTCGTCGAGGGTCCAACCGGTGAACCCCCGCGAGCTGTCCCCGAAGCTCATGCAGCCGAGCGCGATGCGGCTGACCTTCAACTCCGAGGGGCCAAGACGCACGTACTCCATGATCAATTCATTCCTTTGTTCGTGCGTGTGTTCATGGGTGGACGCGGTCGTCTGCAGCCACCACATGCTGGGGAGACATGTTCGCGCGAGCTCGGTACTCGACAGCCAGGCCAGGCCAGGACGCGGCGGTACGCCCGACGTGTGGCCCGTGGGATCCAGCATCAGCAATGGACTGAACGGCACGTTTGGCCCTGTGTACGCGGTCCGCCGGTGAGCTTGCCGGGTGCATCGCGTACCCGGCTATCGTGGCCTGGGTGACATCGGTGATGTCTCCGACCGCGTGGGCATGGTCGTACCCGTGGACGTTGCGGGTCTCGGTGAGGGGGGCCCGGCCCTGCGGTGTGCGGGTCGGAAGCCGGTCGTCGGCACGGTGGTCGCTGGTGACGAACGCGTCCGGGGACCGACGAGGACGCCGTCGGCCTCGACCTCCAGCACCGAGGCGACCGCCGCACCCCCATAACCACCGCCGGTGACCGCGACCGTACGACCCAAGATCTCACGCTCCCGCAACGAAGCTTTAAGTTCGTACCACGAACTATAACTGCGCGCCCTACGAACCGCAAGCCCGGTCCGACCGGAACGCGGCAGCACAGTCTCAGTGCCTGCGGGCGACAGGGGTTCCGTCGTCCGGTTCCGAACGCGTCACGCTGGGCCCGTCGGCGTCGGCGGCCGCCGAGACGAGATCACCAGGCTGACCGCGCCGGGTTGGCCCCACCACCCCGCGCCGGGTTGGCCCCACCACCCCGCGCCGGGTTGGCCCCACCACCCCGCGCCGGGTTGGCCCCACCACCCCGCGCCGGGTTGGCCCCACCACCCCGCGCCGGGTTGGCCCCACCACCGTCCGCGCGAACGAGAGGACGAGTTCGCCGGCGAGCGGACAGGCGACGAGGGCGATCTTCGCCGGCGGCGCGGAAAGACGGTCGGGCACCACCTCGAAGGTCGTTCGGATCGTGCCGTAGCGGAACTCGACGGTGGCCGCCACGCCGGTCATCACCATGATCACCGACAGTGGAAGGAGGACGCCGACCGGGTGCCTCCAGACGTTCGGCGGACCGCCGGAGTCGATGTTGATGACGAGGTGCGGCCGGGTGACTGGTTTCCGAATCGGCCGGCGAAAAACCCGGGTTATTTCCCGCGGAAGTCCATGGTGGCCGCAGCGGTGCGCCACCCGGGTGATGGAGGCGCGATACCGCCACCAGCGGTAGCTACGACCGCACCCACACCCTCTCGCCCTCTCACCTACGGCGGTCGTGACCATGCGCTATGCAACCTTGAACGAGGCCCCGCGCTCCCGACGACCGTGGCCGCCGCACTCTGCCGGTGTCACCCCTACTCGAGCGACGATCGGGATCTCCAGGCGACATTCCAAGCACAAGCGCAGACATTTCCGCCGACGAACTGTATTGCTCGAGTGTTATTATCGGAGGGTGGACGAACGGAGCGACGGCCAGATCGGCGTGGTGGCCGCCCTGGTGCGGTCCTCGTTCCTGGTGAACGCCGTGTATGCCGAGGCTGGCCGCGAGCACGGGCTCACCCCCCAGCAGGGGCAACTGCTTTGCGTACTGATGGCGCAACCGTACGGCATGGGTGAACTGAGCACGATGCTCGGACTGGCCAAATCGAGCCTCACCGGCCTGGTGGACCGCACCGAGCGCAACGGCCTGGTCCGGCGCGTGCCGGATCGATCGGACTCGCGGGCGGTCCAGGTCGCGCTCACCCCGCGGGGCAGCCGGGTCGCGGAGGCTTTCTACACCGAGACCTGCCGGCGGCTCGAGAAGCTGCCGGCGGGGCTGAGCGCGGCCGACCGCGACACGCTTGCCGCCCTGCTCGGCCGCGTCGTGCTGGACAACAAGGTCCCCGTGGTCTTCATGGAGCCGGACCAGAGCGTCCCCACCGCCCGCAGGCGGTAGGGGCCACCGCGGGCCGCGCACCGGCTGCCGGCCCGACTTCCCGCCGTACCGCGGGTACCGGTTCGGCCGGTCCGGCCAACGATCGGACGGCCCCGCGATCCGAGTGGAAATTATCGGGCCACGACACGATGCCAAGCTCGGCCGCGCCCCGGCATAGCAGTTCGTGACACGAACTGCTATCGTTCAGGCCACGAGCATCTGCAGGCACGCATTGCAGGTGTCGATCAAGTTCGTAGCACGAACTCAGCTTTTCGTCTATGGGAGTGTGAGACCATGAGTCGTACGGTCGCGGTCATCGGTGGAGGATACGGGGGTGCGGCGACTGCGAAGGCGCTGGACGCCGAAGCCGACGTCGTCCTCATCGATCCTCGTGACGCGTTCGTCAACTCGGCGGCGTCGCTGCGGGGCCTGGTGAAGCCCGACTGGGCACCCAACATCTTCTTCCCGTTCGCGACGTGGCTCACCCGGGGCACCGCGATCCGCGACCGCGCGGTCTCGGTCGACCCCGGCGGTGTCACCCTCGCCTCAGGCCAGCGCGTCGAGGCGGACTACCTGGTGCTGGCCACCGGCTCCGACTACCCGTACCCGTCGAAGCCCGACGCCCACGCCACCAACGAAGCCCTGGACGACCTCCGCCGGACACACAAGGAGGTAGCCGACTCCACCCGGGTCCTGATCCTCGGCGCCGGCCCGGTCGGCCTGGAACTGGCCGGCGAAATCAAGGACGTCTGGCCCGAGAAGCAGGTCACCATCATCGACCCGATCACCGAGCTTCTGACCGGCTTTCAGCCCGAAGTCCGCGAGGACCTCTACCGGCAGCTCAACGAGCTCGGCATCACGCTGCGCCTCGACACAAGCCTGACCGCACCCCCTTCGACCGAACCCGGCACGGCGAAGCCCTTCACCGTCACCACCACCACCGGCGACGAGATCACCGCCGACATCTGGTTCCAGGCCTACGGAGTCAAGATCGCCAACGACTATCTCACCGACGGCCGGCTCACACCCCTCACCCCACGCGGACAGGTCCCCGTCACCGAGACCCTCAACGTCCGCGGACACCAGAACGTCTACGCGGTCGGCGACATCACGGACATCGCCGAAGCCAAGATGGCCGGCTACGCCCTGCAGCACGCCGAGATCGTGGCCCAGAACATCCTCGCCCAACTGCGTGGCGAGCAGCCCACCGCCACCTACCAGCCGCTGCCGTTCCCGATGATCCTGCTCCCCCTCGGCCCCCGCGGCGGCGTCGGCCAGCTACCCTCACCCGACGGCCCGGTCCTCGCCCCAGCGGCAACAGTCGCCGAATACAAGGGCGCCGACATCTTCACCGGCCGCTTCGCCGCCCAGTTCAGCCCCTCCTGACCAACCCACCCGGCCCGGCCCAGCCGGGCCGGGCCGGGGTCAGGTCGCTGATCAGCGCGGCCACCAGATGACGGCGCTGATCCGGCGGAAGGCCACGCCGCGCGGTGGGATCAAGGACGCGGCGCCCGAAGTCGACCCGCACGGCTGGGTTGATCCACCAGCAGTCCAGGTGGGGGACGCGAAGGCCGGCTTTACCACTGCTCAGGATCTCGCCGACGACGCTACGTGACTACGAGATCGTCGACAGATCCCCGGGCCGGCACCATCCGCGGACGCGCCCGGCCCGGGTCCCACTCCGGAGGATCAGGCGGACAGCAGCCGCCGGGTGTAGCCGAGGGCCGCCGGCTCGAACTGCAGCGCGGCATGCGAGGCGGCCGCGTGGACGTCGCGCCAGATCCGCTGCATCCGGTGGGAGCTGGCCTGGCCCCGGGTCCCGGTCACGCGAAACAACCGGTCCACCGCCCCGACGAGGATCTCCACCGCGACGGTGGCGTCGCGGTGGCTACGTTCGGCCAGGCCGTTGTCGCGCCGGCCCTGATCGGCGGTGTCGGCGACCCGCGACAGCAGCAGCTCCGCCGCGTCGATCTCGGCCGCCGCCCGGGCGAAGGAGAACAGGTTCGACTCCCTGGCCGCGGCGCGGGGGCCGCCGGCCGGGACGGCGAGATGCTGCCCGGCCAGTTCCAGGGCGCCGCGGGCCGCGCCCAGGATCGGCGCCGCGAAGGTCAGGCCGTTCACCGAGAACAACGGCGCGGCCTGCGATCTGGTCGCGGGACCGGCCAGGATGCCCTGTCTCATGTCGTCCCAGACGAACGACCGGTATTCCGGCACGAACGCCTCGTTCGCGGTGAGAGTGTGGCTGCCGGTGGCGTGCATGCCGACCGTGGCCCAGGTGCTCTTGTAGCTGAACACCTCACGCGGGAGGGCGAACACCCGCACCGCCCGATCACCCTCCCGGGGCAGGGCCGAGCTGATGAGCGCCCAGTCGGCGAACTCGACGCCGCTGACGTAAAGCCAGGAACCGGACACAGCCCACCCGCCGGGGACCGGCCTCGCCTCGACCCCGGACGCCACCATCGAACTCACCAGCCGCGTGTGCGGGCCCTTGGCCCACACCTCCTCCTGCCCGTCGCCCGGCAGGTAGGCCCCGAACCGCCCGTTGTAGGCCAGTAGCGAGGCGATCCAGGCGGCGGACGCGCACCCGGTGCCGACCTCCGCCACCGCCCTCAACACCGTCTCGCAGGTGGCGCCGGCACCGCCCCAACGCTCCGGCACGAAGCAGCCGGGAAACCCCGCCGCCGCCAACGCCTCGACGGTCTCGACACTGACCCGCCCCGAAGCGTCCGCTTCAGCGGCGGTCCGGCCGGCCACCTCGGCCGCGGCCCGGATCGCCGCGGAGTCCGGCCAGCTCCCGCCGCTGCTCACGACCGGCCCCGGATGTACTCGAGCCGGCTGAGATAGATCTCGAAAGTGACCAGGTCGTCCAGCGGCGACGGCTGCGACTGCTTGCTCAGGAAGGCGCGGAAGTTCGCCTCGTCCGTCCACTGACCGTACTCGATCACGTGCTCACCGGACAGTCCCCGGTGCACGGCGTGGGAGACGTGCCCGGGCGTGTCACCCAAACGCGAGTCGTTGTCCGTCAAATTCTTGAGCACCTCGGCCTGGTTCTCGGGGGCCACCTTGATGACCAGCACCACCGTGAACCAGGGCTGCGCAAGCGACAGCTGGGGAGCCGGATCCCAGGTGTGGACCACCTCGGACGCGATGCTGTCCAGCCGGGAGAAGGTGAGGGCCTCATTCAGCCGGCCCTGGGTCCCCCTCTCAACGATGAAGGCGTCGTAGGCCTCCTGGCTCTCCCACTGGGCGTAGTTGACCACGGACCGGCCGTCGACGCCGCGGTGGAAGTTGCCCGCGACGAGGCCCGGCTGGGTGTGCGCCGGCGGCAGGCTTCGCCACGTGTCGATCAACCGATCCTGCCCCTGCGCCCCATCGGTGTGGAAGATGTTGAACAGCGCGAGGTAGCCGTCCTCCACCCTGATCGAACTCATGCGGTCTCCGTAAGTTGTCGGGAAGAACGTCGGCTCGGCCGCCGTGGGGGCCGGGGTCGCGCGCGTCAGGGGGAGTACGGAGAACGCCGCGCGCGGGCGTCCTTGAGGGCGGTGACCCACCAGGTGAGCTCCTCAAGCAACTGGCTGGCCGGGCTGTCAGCCGCGGCCGGCCAGCATCGCGCGCATCTCGGCCGCCCATGCGTCGGCGTCGGAGGCCCGCAGGCGGAACGAGTCCGCCGAGCCGGCGTGGGTGAAGATGTGGAGCTGGTTCGCCTCGACACCCGCCAGCGCCGCCGCCGCGACCTCCTCCGGTTCCAGGACCTGCGAGTTGGCCTTCAGGACGGCGAGCGCCTGGTGGTCACTGACGCCGGCGGCCAGCATCGGCGTGTTGACCGCCTGCGGGAGCAGGCAGGAGACGCCGATGCCCCGGCCGCCGTACTCGATCGCCAGGTACTCGGCGAACGCGACGGCGCCCTGCTTGGCGACGGTGTAGGGCGCCGCGCCGAACGCGGTGAGCACACCGCAGGCCGCGATCGTCTGCAGCAGGTGCCCGCGGCCCGCTTCGAGCATCGCCGGGAGAACGGCACGCGCGGCGTACACGTGCGCCATCAGGTTGACGTCGATCGCGCGCCGCCAGTCCGCGTCCGAGACTTCGAATCCGCCGGCCATGGTGAGGCCCGCGTTGGAGGCGAACAGATCGATCGCGCCGAACCGGTCCCGGGTACGAGCGACCAGTTCCTGGATGGAAGCCTCATCCGCCACGTCGGTGCGCACCGCTATGGCGCCGTCGCCGAGCGAGGCCGCGACCTCCTCCGCCCCGTCTCCGTCCAGGTCCGAGACCACGACCCCACGGGCTCCCGCCTCGCGAAGCCGCTCGGCCAGCGCCCTGCCGATACCGCTGGCCGCCCCGGTGACGACCGCGACACTGCCTTCGATCTTCATGTCACAGACTCCCGAACGGGTTGCTGATGATGTAGCGCCACTGCCCCTCGGCGTTCTTCTTCAGGACGTCCAGTCCTCGCCCGGTGCCGGTCATCTCCGGGGCATCGGGCACCTCGAGGCTCCAGTCGACGATGAGCGCGGCCGTGTCGCCCACGACGTAGCTCTCGCGCACTTCTGCAGAAAGCTTCGGTTGCCTCTTGAGGAACTCGACGACCGTGTCCCGGTGCTCGGTCGCGCTGACCGCCTGACCGGGTTGCCAGACGGCGAGGGCGCCCGGCGCGTAGACCGCCATGAGCGCGTCGATGTCGCGGGCGTTGTAGGCGTCGAGGTACCTCTGGTTCATCTCCGCCGGGTCGGCCGCGGGCTCGGGCACCGGGCTCGGCACCGGACCGGGCGGCGGGCCGGCCAGGCTCAGCTGGTGTACCTGGAGGTCTTCCCGCAGGTAGTCCATCCGGCTGGCGAGAAACTCCTTCATGTACGGCAGGGCCAGGTGCCGGGCCAGGTCTTCCTCCGACGCCCACGTCTCGTAGAAAACGAAGAGGTTCTCCTCGGCCAGGTCGCGGTGGATCAAGCTGAGCACGCAGCCCGCCTCGCCGCGCGACCACTCGGCGAAGCTGACGAGCAGGGCGCCGAGTTCGTCGGCCTTCTCCGGCTTGGCGCGGGCGAAGCCCACCGCCGACACTGTCGTGTTGCCCATGTCTGTCTCCTCAGCCGAGTAGGGTGCCGCCGGTCGCGTCGACGAACGCGCCGGTCATCCAGCGCGCGTCACCGGACGCGACGAAGGCGACGATGTCGGCCACCTCGGAGACGTCGCCGACCCGGTTGAACGCGGACTGCGCGGCCATCTGCTTGACCGCCTCGGGGTCGGCGAACACCGGGTCGCCGTTGTCCGTGACACCCGGAGCGACGGTGTTGATGGTGATCTGCCGGGGCGCCAGCACCGGGGCCAGGTGCAGCGTGATCTGCTCCAACGCACCCTTGCCCATCGCGTAGGCGATCTGTGGCGGGAAGGCGGCATGCGTGACGCCCGACGAGATGTTGATGACCCGTCCGCCGTCCGGGATCAGCCGCAGAGCCTTCTGGATGAGAAGGAACGGGACCTTGGCGTTGAGGGTGTAGCAGTAGTCGAGGATCTCCTCAGTCACCGCGTCCGGCTCCACGCCGGAGAAGCCCGTGGCGGCCGCGTTGTTCACCAGAATGTCCAGGACAGCGGAGCCCGTGTGCTCGACCAGGGCTGCCTCGACCTCGGCCAGCAGCTGCTCCACCGTGCCCGGCGTTCCCAACTGCGCCCGCACCGCGAAGGCGCGGCCACCGGCCTCCTCGATCAGCGCCACCGTCTCCTTGGCCGCGCCCTCGTTGGTGGAGTAGTTGACGGCGACCACGGCGCCGTCGTTGGCCAGGCGCAGCGCGATACCACGCCCGATACCCCGGCTGGCCCCGGTGACCAGCGCCGTCTTGTCCTGCAGCCTGCCCATGGATGCCTCTCAGAAATGTGGGATGCGGAAAGAAACCGACGTCGGCCACGGCCGATCGGAGTCCGGCCCGCCCGAGTGCGGTCTGATGCCCTTGGTCCGAGAGCCTCGGCTCCTCGGGGGTCCTGCGCGGTCTTCAGCGATCCTTGTAGCCGATGACCAGGACGTCGTCCTGGAGGTCGGCGACCTCGGCGGTCTCCGGCCGGAAACCGGCCTCCTTCAGCCACCCGTGCAGTTCGGTGACGGAGTACTCGTGACCGCCCCGGGACCAGACGAGCATGGCCAGGCCGGCCAGCACCGCGTTCAGCGGCGGCTTGTCGCTGCCGGCCATCGGGTCGTAGACGAACACCGCGCCGCCCGGCCGGACCGCGTCGTAGACCTTCTTCAGCAGGCGCAGGCGGTCCTCGACCCCCCAGTTGTGCAGGACGTGCCCGAGCACAAGGACGTCGGCCTCGGGCAGTTCGTCGGTGAAGAAGTCGCCACCGTGAAAGTCGATCGACGATGCCGGGCCACCGAGCGTGTCCACGTACCGGCGGAAGGTCGGCTCCAGCGGCGGCAGGTCGAAGACCGCGCCACGCAGATGCGGGTTCTGGGAGACCACCTGGTAGGCGAAATGGCCGCGCGCGCCGCCGACGTCGACGAACGACGAGTAGCGGCTCCAGTCGATCCGGCTGAGCGCCAGCCCGACCGGCGTGGCGAGCAGGTCCATGCTGTCGAGGAAGCCGTCGGTCGCGACGCTGTCCTGGTAGAGGGTGTCGTATGGATTACCGCCCACGGCGGCCGGGTTCTGCGGCTTCCCGGTGCGCAGCGCGGTCGCCAGCCCGTCCCAGGCGGGGTTCAGCTCCAGCTGGCAGAAGCGCAGGTAGCCGCCGAGGTATTCGGGCCGCCCCTGGACCAGGAAGCGCTCCGCGACCGCGGAGTTCCGGAAACCGCCGTCGGCCGTGTCCAGGAAACCGAGGTGGCTGAGCCCGACGAGCAGATCACGGGTGCCGACCGGAACCAGACCGAGGTCGTCGGCGAGTTCGGCCGACGTCGCCGTCCGGCCGGACAGGCGGGTGAAGACGTCGTGCTCCACTGCGGCCAGCAGAATCCTGGTCTGCCAGTATCCGGCCATGACCCCCATGATGGAGCCGGGGTGCACGGCCGACTCGGGTGCCTGAACTGACATGTCGAAATGCCTCCTTGTCGTGACGAACAACAGGGATCAGTCGCGGGCGCCCCGGCGCATGGACAGCGGCTCGGTGGCCGGCCGGAGCGCCGTTCACCACGCCAGCAGCTGCCCTGCGGGCGTGCCGTCCTCGCCTAGAAAAATTCCGGTCGGCCCGTCGTCGTCGAGAGTGGCCAGCAGCACCGGGATGTGCGCGCCCTGCTCGGTGGTGAGCAGACCGTGGTGCCCGTTGATGTCGGTGGCCACGAAGCCCGGCGAGGCCGCATTGACCAGGATGCCGGTACCACGAAGATCGTTGGCGTAGGTCAGGGTGACCGCGTTGAGCGCGGCCTTGGACGTGCTGTACGAGAGCATGACCGGGAACTCGCCGGGCGGGTGGACCCCGGTCGGGTCGACGTTCGCCGCCGCCGCCGACAGCGAGCCGACCGCGCTGCTGATGTTCACGATCCGGGCCGACCCGGCCCGGCGCAGCAGCGGCAGCAGCGCGTTCGTCACCGTGATGACCCCGAACACATTGGTCTCGTAGACCCGCCGCACGTGTTCGGCCGAGGTCTGGCTGGGAGGCAGCATCGGTCCGCCGATGCCGGCGTTGTTGACGAGCACGTGCAGCCGGCCCACGTCGTCGGCCAACCGCTTGGCCGCGAGCGTCACCGACGTCTCGTCGGTGACGTCCAGGTGCAGGAAACGCACGTCGAGGCCGTCGGCCCGCAACGCGTTCTCGGCGGCTCGGCCTCGCTCCTCGTTGCGGGCTCCGAGGTAGACCAGCAGGCCCCGCCGGCCGAGTTGGCGGGCGATTTCGAAACCTATCCCCTTGTTGGCTCCGGTGACGACGGCGACGCGCGTGGCGGCGGAGGACATTGGTTCCCTCTCACGCTGGACTGGACGGATCGGGTGGACTGGACGGATCGGGTGGGCCGGCCGGGCAGAGTGCCGCCGGTGGCCTCGATGAAGGCGCCGGTGATCAACCGGGCCTCGTCGGTGGACAGGAAGGTGACGACGCCGGCCCGGTTGAAGGGCGATGTCCGCCACCTGGCCTTCCTGACCAGAGAAGAAGCGGCTGCGGGGCCGAGGAGATGCGGTGACAAAGTACCGGAACCTGAAATCCATTTTCTTCGGTGGGCGTCCCGGTATCAAGGGGACGAAGTCCTAGAACCAGATCCAGATCGGCAGACCTCTCACGGATATCTTAAGGTCCTTACAAGCGAGTGTCAGGCCAAGCTGAAACCGGGAGGCCGCAGCGGGCCTCGTGGTCGACGCGGAGCTGCTTCCCGCCCTCCGGGTTGTGTCGACATTCCCGCGTGCTTGTTCCCCGGGGTCCGCGCGACCGCGTCGAGGATGGAGTCGACGATTATCGCCTGGTGCTCCGGGCCGTCGACGTCGAACATGGCGATGACGACGGCCCCGGGACGACGGCCCCGGGACGACGGCCCCGGGCGGAACGTCATCGACGGGGTGATGTCGGGTGCGTCGAGGAGGTGGTCCGGCTCGGCGTGTCGACGGCGCCCTCGACGTCCCCCGGGTCCCCCGGGTCCCCCGGGTCCCCCGGGTCCCCGGCGGGCCGCCGGGCCCCGGGCTCGCGCAGGCCGGTCAGGGCGGCCAACAGACCGAGGCCCCCGATCGTGCAGATCAGCGCCAGTGCCGGCCGCTGGCCGTGGCCCAGGCCGAGCAGCAGCGCCACCAGCGGGAGCATCGTGGCCGCGCCGAGTTGCACGCCGGTCTGGTACAGCGGTACGGCGCGCCCGCGGTCGGGGACCGGGATTGCCGCCGTGGCCTGCGCGTTCAAGGCCGTGAACGACAGGACGAAGCCAATCTCGACCAGCACCAGCGTCGGCAGTATCGCGGTGAGGTACGCGGAGTGGTCCGGACGGGAGAGATACAGCAGGTAGCCGAGCAGTGACGTCAGCGCGCCCGCCGCAATCAGCCGCGTCGTCGGGAACCGGGCGATCATCCGTCCGGCGAAGGGAGCGGTGACGGCCAGCGGCAGGCAGGCCGGCAGCAGGGCGAGCGCCGTCCGCCACGGCGACCACCGGTCGAGCTGAAAGACGATCAGCAGCAGCAGGCTGATGTACGTCCCGTTCAGGCTCGCGGCGCCGAGCGTGGCCCGTCGCAACGACCCGTCGCGGAGCAACGACAGGGCGCGGCGTGACCCGGCCGCGCCGCTCGGCCGGGCCTGGCCGGCCGAAGCGATCGGGCCGCCGGAGCCGGGCGAGTCGGCCGGGAGCACCGCCAGGCCGAACACCAGCAGGGCCACGCTCAGCGGGGCTGGGAAGAGGAACGTCCAGTGCCAGTCCGCCGTCAGCAGCGCTCCGGACAGCAGCAGGCCGGCGGTGAACCCGGCCGCTCCGCACAGGGAATAGACTGAGATCGCCCGGCGCTGCTGGCCCGGGTCGGTGAAGGTGGTCGTGATGATGGCCAGGCCGGCGGGTGCCGTGACCGCCGCGCAGGCGCCCTTGACCACCCGGCTGGCGATCAGGAGCGCCACGCTGTCGGTGAGCCCGCCGACGACGGACGCCGCGGCGAAGACCGCCATCGCGACGAGATAGATACGGCGCCGTCCCCAGCGGGCGGCGATCATCGGCCCCACCGGCAGGAGGGCCGCGAACCCGAGCGCGAACCCGGCCATGAGCCACTGCACACCCATCAGCGACAGTCCGAGGCCGTGGCCGATCGTCGGCAGCGCGATCAGGACGACCGAGACCTCGATCGCGTCGAGGATCATGTTTCCGGACAGGGTGAGCAGGAGCGCCCACCCCGGCCGGTCCTGGCGCCGCGCCGGGGACAGGACCGGCCCCGAGGTCGCGGCCAGCGCCGTCATCCCCGGCCACCGCCCTCGGCCGCCAGCGGCGGGCCGGCCTCCCGCTCCCGGCCGTGGGCGGGGTGGGCGGGGTGGGCGGCCTGCAGCAGCGGCGGCAGGGCCTCGCTGACGAGCTCGATGTTCCGCACGACGAGGTCGTCGGGCATACCGGCCACGCTCGCCCAGAAGATGAGCTGGGTGACCGGCAGCCCCTGGGTTATCTCGATGATGCGTTTGGCCGCGTCCTCGGGCGTCAGGATGTCGAGCATTCCCCAGGGCCCGTCCGGATCCCGGTTGCGCAGTTCGTCGGACCGGATGAGCGGCGGAGGCGGGACGTCGGTGCCTTCCACCGCCGCCTGCCGGTAGCTGTTCATCTGATGGGCGAGATAGGGCGCCACCCGCGGCCAGGCTGCCTCCGGGTCGTCGGCGAGAATGATGGGCAACAGGTCGCCGACCCGGGCGGTCTGCGGTGCGTGTCCCCCCTCGGCCAGCCCCTGGCGGTAATGCTCGAACATGGGCCGGGAGATGTGCAGGAGCCCGATGCCAAGCTGGCCGGCCAGACGCGCCCCGCGCGGCCCGTAGAAGCCACCCCAGAGCGGCACCGGGTCCTGGATCGGCCCCGGCGTGATGCCGCCGTCCGACCAGAGCCGGCGGACCTCCCGAATGTTTGCCTCGGTCTGTCGAAACCGGCGGTTGAGGTCCGCGCCGAACAGGGCATACTCCGGTAGCCGGTAGCCGGCGCCCAGGCCGAGCTCGAGCCGGCCACCGCTGATCAGATCGACCAGCGCCGCCTCCTCGGCCAACTGGGCCGGCAGGCGGAGGGCGGGCTGCAGGATGGCGGTGCCGACCCGGACCCGACGGGTCCGGGCCGCCGCGGCCGCCGCGAGTGTCAGGGGCTGCGGAAGATAGCCGTCGGCGAACAGGTGATGTTCGGTGAACCACACCCCGTCGGCGCCGCGCAGGTCGGACTCCTCGCACAGCTCCAGGATCCGCGCGTAGTGCCGCGCCCACGGGCGGCGCCACCCGTCGGGGTTGCGCGCGTCGAACAACAGTCCAACCTTCATCTTCTACCCCAATTCTCATTCCTGTCGCGGTGACGCGTCGCGGCCGCGCGATCGGCGGAACAACCGGAGATCCGGAAACCGGAACCGGAAACCGGGGACCGGGCCGGTCAGTCGGTGGGGTTCCGCCAGGTCCGCGGGCCGTGGAAACCCGGTGACCGCTCAGGCCTGTGCCATCCGGTCGTTGCGGGGGCCAGGCCGGGCGGCCGACGACGCTGCGCCACGGCGGCGAGCACCGTGACCAGCGCCGCCACCTCCAGCGCGTCGGGACGGCCACGCACCACCTGGATGACCGGCGGCCCGCCGTCCGCGCGGCCCGCCGTCATTGCGGCGGGTTGCCGTGCTTGCGGCGCGGAAGATCCGCGTCCTTGCGATGCAGCATCGCGAACGAGCGGATCAGCACCGACCGCGTCTGAGCCGGGTCGATGACGTCGTCGATCAGCCCACGTTCGGCCGCGTAGTAGGGATGGACCAGCTCGCGGCGGTATTCCGCGATTTTCTCCTCGCGCATCTGCGCCGGCACCGCCGCCGCGGCGATCTCGCGCCGGAACACCACGTTGGCCGCCGCCTCGGCGCCCATCACCGCGATCTCGTTGGACGGCCAGGCCAGCGCGATGTCGGCACCGATCGAGCGGGAGTCCATGACGATGTAGGCGCCGCCGTAGGCCTTGCGCAGCACCAGCGAGACCCGGGGGACGGTGGCGTTGCAGTAGGCGTAGAGCAGCTTGGCGCCGTGCCGGATGATGCCGTCGTGCTCCTGGCGGACCCCGGGCAGGAACCCGGGCACGTCGACCAGGCTCAGCAACGGGATGCTGAAGGCGTCGCAGAACTGGACGAAGCGCGCCCCCTTCTCGCTGGCCCGGATGTCGAGCACCCCGGCCAGGGCGGCCGGCTGGTTGGCGACGATGCCCACGACGTGGCCGTCGAGCCGGGCCAGGGCGCAGACGATGTTGGGGGCCCAGTCCGCGTGCACCTCCAGGTAGTCGCCGTCATCGACGATCTCCTCGATGACGTCGCGGACGTCGTAGGACCGCTGCGGGTCGAGCGGGACCAGCTCCAGCAGGCGCTCGCTCGACCGGTCGGGCGGGTCGGCGCCGCGCTCGCGCGGCGGTATCTCGCGGTTGTTCGACGGCAGCATCGACAGCAGCAGTCGGACCTCGGCCAGGCAGCCGGCCTCGTCGTCGTGGACGAAATGGGCCACGCCGGAGGTCCCGCCGTGGACGTCCGCGCCACCGAGCCCGTCCAGCGTGACCTGCTCGCCGGTCACCGACCGGATCACGTCCGGCCCCGTGATGAACATCTGGGAGACGCCCCGCACGGCGAACACGAAGTCCGTGATCGCCGGGGAGTAGGCCGCGCCCCCGGCACACGGTCCGAGCATGACGCTGATCTGCGGTATCACCCCGGACGCCCGGGTGTTGCGGCGGAAGATCCCGCCGTAGCCGGCCAGCGCGGACACACCCTCCTGGATGCGCGCGCCCGCGCCGTCGTTGAGTGAGACCAGCGGGGCCCCGGCTCCGAGCGCGAGGTCCATCACTTTGTGGATCTTCTGCGCATGCGCCTCGCCGAGCGCGCCACCGAAGATGCGGAAGTCGTGCGCGTAGACGAAGACGGGGCGGCCCTCGACCGTCCCCCAGCCGGCGATCACGCCGTCGGTGTGGGGACGGCTCGTCTCCAGGCCGAACCCGGTCGCGCGATGGCGCCGCAGCGCCTCGATCTCGGTGAAGCTCCCTTCGTCGACCAGGAGCGCGATCCGTTCGCGGGCGGTCAGCTTGCCCTTGGCGTGCTGACGTTCGGTGGCCTGTGCGCTCGGCCCCTGGTGGATTCGTTCGTGCAGCTCCCGCAGGTCGGCCGCCCGGTCGGCCAGGGTGGCCGCCCGCTCCCGCGCCGGCTCCGTCGGGTGGGCCCGGGCCGGCCGCCTGGACGGCTGGGCCGGCAGGCTCGGCACGTCCCGGTCGGGGCCGAGAGCGTCACCGACCGGGACGTCCACGACCGGCAGGCCGCGGCGGGCCGCCTCGGCACTGCCGTTGGCCGGCGCGCTCACCACGCCAGCTCCCGGACGTCGGTCCCGCTCGCGGCCACGGACGCTTCGGTCGGGCCGTCGGTCAGGGTCGCCAGCCGTCCGACCCGCCGGGCGACGGCGTGTCCGATATCTGTGTCGACATCCGCAACGAGTGCCGTGGAAGACATAAAATGTATACCTTTCCGCCTTTGTTTCCCACCGTGCCGGCCGTCCCAGCCGGCCGCGTCCAGCCGCCGGCCTAGCCCAGCAGCGTTCCGCCGGTGGCGTCGATGAACGCCCCGGTGATCCAGCGCGCCTCGTCGGTCGCGAGGAAGGTGACCACGTCGGCGACGTCCTCGGCCTTGCCGACTCGTTTGAACGCGGAGAGCTGGGCCATCTGCTCCACCGCCTCCGGGATGTCGAACACCGGTCCCCCGTTGTCGGTGATTCCGGGGGCGACGCTGTTCACGGTGATCCCACGGGGTGCCAGGTGCCGGGCAAGATGCAGGGAGAGCTGTTCGATGGCCCCCTTCGTCATGGCGTAGGGGGCTTGCTCCGGGTTCGCGAGCCGGGTCAGGCCGGAGGAGATGTTGATGATCCGACCGCCGGTCGGGATGATGCCCAGCGCACGCTGGGTGATGAAGAACGGCGCCCGGGCGTTGATGGCGAACAGCCGCTCGAACTCCTCCAGCGTCACGTCCTCGGGAACGAGGCCGGCGGGGGTGGTCGCGCCCGCGTTGTTCACGAGAATGTCGAGGCTGGCCTCGCCGGTCCGCTCCTTCAGGCCCTGCTCCAGACCGTGGAAAAGCTGGTGCACGTCCCCGGGGACGCCGAGTTCGGCCCGCACCGGGAAAGCCCGGCCGCCGTCCTTCTCGATAAGGGCGACGGTTTCCTCCGCGGCCTCGGTGTTGGTCGCGTAGTGGACCGCGACCAGGGCTCCCTCGGCGGCGAGACCGACGGCGATGGCGCGCCCGATGCCCCGGCTGGAACCGGTCACCAACGCAGTCTTGTTGTCCAGTCTGCCCACGATGTTCCTTTCGGGTGTCAGGTGTGGCTGGTCCGGCGCCGGCGCGGCGGCCGGGCCGGCCGTGGCGGTCGCGACGGTCGGCGCGGGAACGTCGAGTCCGCTGATCATGCGGGCCAGGTGGCGGCGGACGGACCCGTTGCCGATCAGCCCGCCGAACGTCGATCGCAGCGGTTCCACCTCGGGACCGCCGAGCAGCAGGAACGACTGGGCGCGGATGTTGGTCAGCGTGCGCGCGCCTACCGGATGGCGGCTGTCGTGGTAGCTGTCGAGGACGTCCTCGCCGGCCCGCCCCAGCACGCGCCCGGCCAGCTTGACTCCCAGGTCGGCCGCATCCTGGAGACCGAGGTTCAGCGCCTGGCCGCCGACCGGCATCTGCAGGTGCGCGGCGTCCCCGGCGAGGAGCACCCGGCCCCGCCGGTACCGGGTGACCTGCCGGCTGGTGTCGTCGAAGGCGTTGAGCCACACCGGGGTGCCGTGGCTGATGTCCTCACCGGTCACCGTGGCCCAGGCGGCGACGACCTCGTCGAAACCGGGAGGCCGCGAGCGCGGGTCTGGCCGCTGGCCGTGGAGATGGACCATGACCCGCGTCGTCCCGTCCGGCCACCGGGCGGCCGTGGCCATTCCCCCTGGGTGGCGCTCGAAGCGGCGGTTGGGGATGTCGATGCCGGCGACGTCGGCCCGCAGCATCTCCCGCCCGGCGTCCTGACCGGCCAGGGCGAAGCCGGCGAGCCCGCGAACCGCGCTCCGCTCGCCGTCGCATCCGACCAGGTAGGCCGCCCGTCCCCGCACCCGGGTGCCGTCGGACCGGACCACCTCTACCTCGACGTGACCGGCCCTCTGGGCCAGCCCGACGACCCGGTGTCCGCGCAGCAGCCGCGCCCCCAGCTCGCGCGACCACTCCCCGAGCACCCGCTCGAGCGTGGACTGCGGGCACTTCCACTGCCCGGCGTAAGGGTGGTCGGGATCGGCGGCGGTCAGGTCGAGCGGAATGCCACCGAAGTGGCCCGGGCCGCCGGGTGGCGGGGGCCCCAGCCGCTCCAGCAGGCCCCGCGCGGCCAGGAGCTCCATCGTCCGGGCGTGCAGGGTCGACGCGCGGGACTCGGTGGTCGGCTCGGTCAGCCGTTCCAGCACGGTCACCCGTGCGCCGGCCGCGCGGAGCTCGCCGGCCAGCAGCAGCCCGACCGGCCCGGCTCCGACGACGAACACGTCCGTCGCCAGTGGGCCGGCCGTGTCCTCCTCGAACGGGTCCGCGTTCGCCGGGCCGGTCATCGCGTCAGCGCCGCGCTTCCGCGTAGGCCTTGGCGTGGCCGAGCGTGGCCCGGCTGTTGCCGCTCAGCGCCGTGCGGATGAACGAGCGAGCGTCCTCCACGCCCGCCTCGGGCCCGAGGACGGTCGGGATGGCGTCGGTGTTGATGACGACCGTGTGCTGGGAGGTCGCGGTGGTCACGCCGTCGGCGTTCTCGTCGAACTCCCAGTAGCCGGTGTGCAGCGTCATCAGCGCCGGCAGCGTGGTCTGCTTGTAGGCGATCTTGTGGTGCGGCTGGCAGACCCGGACCGACTCGGTCGTGTGGACGGAGCCGTCGGCCGTGCGGGTGTCCATCCGCAGCACCTGCAGGCCCGGGGTGTCCTCGGTGAGCTGGACGGTCGCGACGTGGGGCAGCCGTTCGACCCACAGGTGGGCGTCGTTGACGAAGTCGTACGCGTCCTTGCCCGACCCGTTGATGGTGACCGCGTCCTGGAAGGAGAGCGTGAGCGGCCCGGCCTGGGTGGTCAGCTCGACGTTGGCCTTCAGCGACGGCAGCTCGGCCCGGCTGTTCTCGTCGACGGCGCGCTCGATCCAGGCCAGCCCCTCCGGGTCGTCGTCGATGGCGCGGTAGGTGTGCAGCAGCCGCAGCCGCGTCTCCCGCTCGCCGCGCGGCTCGATGATCCAGGTGCCGCTCATCTCCGCGACCGGCGGGCTGGAGACCTCCTGCCAGAAGCGGATCTGCAGCCCGTCAGGGTCGAGCTCCCGGCGTGAGGTCCAGGTCTTGGGCTCGCCGGCCGCCGTCGCCCAGATCTGGATCCGCTCCTCGGCACCGTTGTGCTCGACGCGTTCGACGTAGACCGACGGCGGGAATATCCGGGGCCAGTTCTCCACGTCGGCCAGCAGGCGGTAGACGTCGGACGCCCCGGCCAGCACCGTTATCTCGTGCTCGACCTCTGGACGGATATTAACCTCGGAGCGGGTATTCCCAGTCACGCTCAGCTCTCCTTGTCGGATTCGGACGGTTCGTGCGGGGCCCGTCGGGTTCGCCTGGGCCGTTCTCCCCGCGCGGTCAGAAGTTGCCGAGACCGCCGCAGACGTTCAGCGCCTGAGCGGTGATGGAGGCCGCCGTGTCGGAGACCAGGTAACCGACCAGCCCGGCGACCTCCTCGGGAGTCGAGTAACGACCGAGCGGTATCTTGGTCGTGAAACGTTGCAGAATCTCGTCCTCGGTGACGCTGTAAGCGTTCGCGTATCCCTCCCGGACCCGCTGCGCCATCGGCGTCTCGACGTAGCCCGGGCAGACGGCGTTCACGGTGATGCCGGCCGGGGCCAGTTCGTTTCCGAGCGCCTTGGTGAAGCCCACGACGCCGTGTTTCGAGGCCGAGTACGGGGCGCCGAGCACGACTCCCTGCTTGCCGGCGGTGGAGGCGATGTTGATGATGCGGCCGCGATCGGAGCCGCTCATGCCGCCGGTGGTCAGGACCTCACGGGTCACGCGGAACACGCTGGTCAGGTTCGTGTTGAGGACGTCCAGCCACAGCTCGTCCGAAATCTGGGCGGTGACCCCGCCGCCGCTGCGGCCCGCGTTGTTGACGAGGACGCCGATGGGCCCGTATCGGGCGACGGCCGCCCGCACGACGGCCTGGACGTCGGCGGCGACCGTCACGTCCGCGGCGATGCCGTCGACATCCAGCCCCTCGTTGCGCAGCTCCTTCACCACCCGAGCGACGCTGTCCTCGGTGCGGGCGCAGATGAAGACCTGATGCCCGTTCCCGGCCAGCAGCCGGGTCGTCGCGAGCCCTATCCCGCTGGTCGCGCCAGTGACGAGGGCTACCCTTGTCGTCTGTTCAGCCATGCTCCGCTTCGCTTTCGCTAGTGGATGGTCGGTTGTCAACGTTGATCACAGCCGGAAAATGCGTCCGGGTCCGCCGCGCCGAGGGAAAGCCGCCGAGGGAAAGCCCGGGAACCGAACGCGTCACGAGGCCCGGTCGACGCCGGCCCCGCCGACAGCGTGGAACTGCTCGTTGACCAGGCCGACGAGCGCGCGGGGCGTGTGAGCGTCGTTGAGCGCGTCGTCCTCGAGGACGATTCCGTAGTCCCGCGCGATGCGGCCGCTCGTCTCCAGGATCGCGAGCGAGTCGTAGCCGAGGTCGGCGAAGTCCAGGTCGAGGATGTCGCCGTCGAGGTCGACGTTCTCGTCCTCGCCGGCCACCTCCCGCATCAGCCGGGTGAGATCCGAAACCGTGAACGAGTCGCTCATGGGGCCCCTTTCTGTCGGTATCCGTCGGTGTCAAGAACGCGAACGGTCGGTCGGGACGGACCGGAGGACCATCGCCGAGTTGAAGCCGCCGTAGCCGCGGGCGATCACCAGCGCCACGTCGACCCGGGCCGGACGCGCCGTGGCGACGAGGTCGATGTCGTAGCCGTTCGCCGCCTGCGGGCCTACCGTCGGCGGGATGATGCCGTCCCGGATGCTCAGCAGGGCGGCAGCGAGATCAAGCGGAGCCCCGCCGGAATAGAGCCGCCCGGTCGCCGTCTTCGGGGCGGTCACCGCCACCCCCCGCGGCCCGAAGACCTGGGTGATCGCCTCGGCCTCCAGCCGGTCCAGCTCCGCCACGCCGGCCGCGTCCGCGAACACGACGTCGACCTCCTCGGCCCCCACCGCGGCGTCCTCGAGCGCCAGCTCGATCGCCTTGCGCAGACCGGGGGCCCGGTCGCTGCCGGGACGGGGGTCGAAGGTGGAGCCGTAGCCGGCGACCTCCCCGTAGACCCGGGTGGCGCCGCGGCGGGCGGCGTGCTCGGCGTCCTCCACGATCAGGATCGCCCCGCCCTCGCCGGGAACGTGGCCGTTGGCGTCGGGGTCGAACGGCAGGTAGGCCCGATCCGGATCGTCCCGGACGCTCAGGCGCTCGCTGGCCATCTGGGCGACCCAGCCCCACGGACAGATCGACGCGTCGACGGCGCCGGAGACGATCAGCGGGATGCCCTTGGCGATCTGGCGCCGGGCCGCGGCGACCGCCTCCAGCCCGCCGGCCTGGTCGCTGACCACCACCCCGCTGGGGCCGCGCATGCCGTGGCGGATGGAGATCTGGCCGCTGTTGACCGCGTAGAACCAGGCGAAGGACTGGTAGGCGCTGACGTAGCGGCCGCCCTTGCTCCACAGCGCTCGCAGTTCGTTCTGACCGAACTCGAACCCGCCGGAGGAACTGGCGGTGATCACCCCCATGTCGAACTCGGGGAGATCGCCCGGCTGCACGCCGGCGTCGGCCAGCGCCCAGTCGGCGCTCACCAGAGCGAGCTGGGTCATCCGGTCCGTCTGCGGCAGCAACCGGCTGGACAGGTGGTCCCCGGCGACGAAGTCGGTGATCTCACCGGCCAGCTGAGCCGGGTAGCCCGCCGGATCGAAGCGGGTGATCCGGCCGATCGCCCGGCGGCCCTCCAGGGTCGCCCGCCAGTACGCGGGATGACCGAGCCCGGTCGGAGCGGCCACCCCGAGACCGGTGATGACCGCGCGTGGCCCGGCCGACGCCGCCGGCCGGGCTGCCGTCACGCCGGTCACCGGTCGCTCCGGTCCGGGCGGGTCAGCACGGCGGCGCTCTGGAAGCCGCCGAACCCGCTGCCGACCGACAGCACCGTGTCCGTGCGCCAGTCACGGGCGGTCAACGGGACATAGTCGAGATCGCACTCGGGGTCCGGGGTGTGCAGGTTGGCCGTGGGCGGCACGACGTTGTGCGCGATGGCCAGGGCGGATGCGGCGATCTCGATCGCGCCGATCGCACCCAGGGAGTGCCCGATCATGGACTTGATGGAGCTGACCGGGACACGGTAGGCGTGCTCGCCGAGGCTGCGCTTGAACGCCGCCGTCTCGTGGCGGTCGTTCTGCTTCGTGCCCGAGCCGTGTGCGTTGATGTAGTCGACATCGGTCCCGTTGAGCCGGGCTGCCGTCAGGGCCACCTGGATCGCCTCGGCCATCTCCCGGCCGTCGGGGCGCAGCCCGGTCATGTGGAAGGCGTTGGAACGGGTGGCGTAGCCCGCGACCTCGGCGTACAGCTTCGCGCCCCGCCGGCGGGCCGCCTCGTACTCCTCCAGGACGAACACGGCCGCCCCCTCGCCGAGGACGAAACCGTTGCGCGTGGCGTCGAACGGGCGCGAGGCTCGTTCGGCGTCGTCGTTGCGGGGCGTCGTCGCCTTGATCGCGTCGAAGCAGGCCACCGTGATCGGCGAGATGGGGGCGTCGGTGGCACCGGCGATCATCACGTCGGCCCGGCCCTCCCGGATCACCTCGGTCGCGTAGCCGACGGCGTCCAGGCCGGACGTGCACCCGGTCGACACGACCGTGGTCGGCCCCTCGGCGCCCACCACCCAGGCGACCTCGGCCGCGAACGAGCTGGGGACGAGATAGTCGTAGAGGTGCGCGACCGCGTAGGTGTGATCGACCAGCTCGAGCCGGCCGCTGTCGCTGACGATGCGGTACTCCTGGTCGAGGCTCATGGTCGCGCCGACGGCGCTGCCGATCGTCACCCCGGTCCGGTAAGGGTCGCGGGTGCCGAACTCCAGGCCGCTGTCGGCGACCGCCTCGCGTGCGGTGACGACCGCGAACTGGGCCGCCCGGTCCATCCGGCGGATCTCCTGGGGGCTCAGTCCGTGCGCCTCGGCATCGAAGGCCACCTCGGCCGCGACCTGCGAGCGAAACGGTGACGGGTCGAAGAAGGAGATGCGGCGGGTCGATGTGCGGCCGTCGGTCAGCAGCGTCCAGAAGTTCTTGGCCCCCACCCCGCCGGGCGCCGTCACCCCTATGCCGGTGATGACGACGCGGCGCTCGTCGGCGCTCACCGCGCGCTCCAGTGGTAGAAGCGGGTGGCCATCGCGTCGGCCGGCGAGCGCCAGGTCGTCGGGTCGTAGGCCTCGATGAACGGCTTCAGGTCATCGCTGATCTTGATGAAGCGAGGATCCTCCCGGCTCTGGCCGATTCGCTCATGGCCGTCGCCGGCGTCGAAGTCCTGCAGGTGGAAGTACAGGCCCTGATAGGAGAAGAGCTCGCGGCGCCGCGTGCCCATCAGGTCCGGCATCTCCGTCTCGTCGAACGCCTGGAAGATCCGACCGACGTCGGCTGCGGCGCCAGGATCCATCCGGGCGACGATCAAGGTGCTGTACATCGGTCCTAGTCCCTCTCTTTTCGGTGTCACCGTGTGTCACCGCGCGGGCCCGAACCAGCGGTCCAGGCTGGTGGGCAGATCGTGGTGACTGCCGGGCGCGAGCCAGGCGATGTGTCCGTCCGGCCGGATCAGCGCCGCCGCCGTGCCGGCCAGTGGCCCGGCCGGCACGGCGCCGGGACCGCCGGGCGGCGTCCCCAGCGGCCGCGCCGTGACGACGTCGACCCGGTCGATCCAGCCGACCGCGCGGCCGCGTAGTACCGCGTTGTCCTCGAGGTCGAGCAGCACGCCCCGGCCGGTGCGCAGCAGCTCGGTGACGGTGGTCGGGCGATCGTGGCGACGGGCTCCGGCCAGCTCCAGGTGCGGCACCCGGGTGCCCAGCAGCGGGTGGCCCGAACCGACGTCGTAGCGGATGTCCAGGCCGTTGACCCTGGCGGCAAGCTCGCGGCTGACGTCGGCCTTGGCGATCAGCTCGGCCAGCACGTCGCGTACGGGCGCCACGTCGGCCCCGCCGAGGATGAGCAGGCTCTGGGCCCTGGTGTTGGCCAGCATCCGGCGGCCGACCTCGTGCCGCTCGGTGTGGTAGGTGTCGAGCAGCTCCTCGCGGGCGGTGCCGCGCAGGACGGCGGCGAGCTTCCAGCCGAGGTTCACCGCGTCCTGGATGCCGGTGTTCATGCCCTGGCCGCCAGCCGGCAGATGGATGTGGGCGGAGTCCCCGGCCAGCAGCACGCGGCCCCGGCGGTACTCGCTGGCCTGGCGGGTGGCGTCGGTGAACGCGCTGACCCACACCGGCTCGGCGGTGGAGACGTCCGTGCCGGTCAGCCGCTTCCAGGCGTCGGCGATCTCGTCGAACGACGGAGGACCGCTGCGCCGCCCGGGCGGGGTGTCCCGTTCGCCGACGATGATCCGGTAGACGCCGTCACCCAGCGGCGCGACCATGACCATCCCGCCGGCCAGCACCTCGCCGGTCATCCTCGGCTTGAGCTCCACCCCGCGCAGGTCGGCCAGCAACAGCTCGGTGGTCGCGTCGGTGCCGGGGAAGTCGAACCCGCCCTGGGCGCGGACCGTGCTCCGGCCGCCGTCGCAGCCGACCAGGTAGCGGGCCCGCAGCACCCGCTCGGCCCGGCCGGAATCGCCGCCCGGGCGCACCCGGGCCTCGACGACGTCGCCGTGGTCGGTCAGCGACAGCAGCTCCTGGCCGCGCCGGATGTCCGCACCCAGCTCCCGGGCCCAGCGTTCGAGCACCGCCTCGGTGACCGACTGCGGCACGGTCTTGGCCGCGCCGTGCGCGCTCTCCAGCACCCCCAGATCGAGGGGTATGCCGCCGAAATGGCCCTGGGTACTGGTCGTGATCTGGCCGAACCGTGGCAACAGGCCGCGCTGGTCGAAAACCTCCATCGTGCGGATATTGAGACCGATGCCACGCGACTCGCCGCTGGGGCGGGCCAGGCGTTCCAGGACGATGACGTCCGTGCCGGCCAGGCGCAGCTCGCCGGCGAGGGTGAGACCGGTCGGACCCGCGCCCACGATGATGACCTGGGCGTCAAGGGCCTGAGCGTCGGCGGTGGGTTGGCTGTTCTGATGATGAGTATCCATGACCGCTGGGTGGACTCCTTGGACGCGGGCACGCGAAATCGCGGCGCTGCCTGGTGAGGCGAAGCGGACCTTCCCACTCTTCCCGTCTGGCGCGGGCCGTTCCGTTCAGCGGCCGGACTGACCTGGGCCGGTGAGCGTGGCGTAGTGCCGGTAGAGCGCTCCGGCGTCGCCGCCGAAACGTTCCAGAATGGGTTCCCACACCGCCGCGATATGCGCCGACGCCGCCTCGTCGGACAACCATTCCGAGAGGACGAGCACGCGGGTGCCGTCGATACTGACGTGAAAGTTGGCAGCTATGGCGCCCGGGTAGGCGCGTTCGTCGCCCTCGGATTCCTCCTCGGCCGACAGCAGTCCGTCGACCCACCGCGTCGCCGTCTCGTGGTCGGGCATGGTGAAGAACGCGACGGGAAAGCTCTCCGGCAGCGGGTCCTCGTCCGTGACCGCGCTGCCCCGGACGGTTCGGTAGATGCGGAACGGCGTGGGCCCGGTGATCTCGACCCCGCTGGCCTCGACCCCGCTGGCCTCGACCCCGGAGGCGTCGACCCCGGAGGCGTCGCCGTCGACGCGACCGGGCAGGGCCCGCGAAACGCTCGCCCGGGAGACGCCGGCCCAGGAAACGCCGGCCCAGGAAACGCCGGCGGCGTCCCGGAGCGACTCCACCAGCGCATTCTCGGCCGCCCACTGCGCGTACGTCAGCACGGAAGTTCCGTCGCCGCTGACGAAACAGCTCAGCGAGAGCAACTCCCGCGGCCAATCGCTGGTGTTCCAGCGCGCGACAACGGTCTCGGCGACATTCTCCGCGTTCTGGTTCGGCAGCGAGGCGGTGGTGACCACGACCGCGTCAACGTCGAGGCGACCGAAGGTTGGTCGGGCGTCAGATACTACGGGCATCGTCTCTCACTCCTGGTGTCGTCGGTGCCCCGGCCTACCACCTAATCTTCAACGGAATGTACCCCCCGGCCAATAGCAGCCGTTTAATAGGTCCGCAAAGAAATGACAGGTCTTCGTGGCTTCTCCACGGTCGTGTCCACGCACTGTCAGGGCATCTACAAAAGAGCTGGTGACGGTGCTGGCGGTCGGGGGCCGACCGGCCGGTCGCGGGACGGGCGGGCCGTCACGGCTGGCTCATGGGAGTCGAAGCGCGACTGTCCGTCGTCCGCCTCGCGAGCGTGGTCAGACATTACCGATAATCCGGACGCACTCGACGCGGGCCCCCGTCGGGTGGGACGGGTCCGGTTCTGAGTCCGGGTCCGAGTCCGGGTCCGAGTCCGGGTCCGAGTCCGGTTCTGAGTCCGAGTCCGGTTCTGAGTCCGAGTCCGGTTCTGCGTCCGAGTCCGGTTCTGAGTCCGAGTCCGGTTCTGCGTCCGAGTCCGGTTCTGCGTCCGAGTCCGAGTCCGGGTCGTGCGGACGAGCTCGCCGGCCGCCGCCCGCCGTCACGCCCACCGACGGCCTCACGCCCACCGACGGCCTCACGCCCGCCGACGGCGCCGGCGCCGACACCTGGCGCGTCGCTGTACGACTTCCCAGCAAGCACCGGGGCCATTTACCCGTCGAGGCCGCCGCCCGAGGTCGGACGCAGGTCCGATCCGACGGCCTACCAGCAACCGACCAGGTACTTCGTGATCCGAAGTGATGTGGATGATCACTCTATTCAGTAATTTGCTACGCAGTCGTTTCAGCCGTACTCGATTAACGCAGATTGCTTGACATCGGCCGATCGATCCAGTGAGAATTCACCCGAGCCAGTGAAGGAGGAACCCGTTGACCACCGCCCTCGTAGCCGCGGAGCACGTCGTCATCATTGTCGAGAAGTTGTGGAAGAAACCGTGCTTCGCGGGCTCCGGCCGCGCCGCGTCGGGCGCGCCGCAATGACGTCCCTGGACGAGGCCAAGGTCCTCGATATCCACACGCACTGGCAACCGGTCGGCTGGCAGGGCGGGGCCAGCGCGAGCGCGTTGGGTCTCGGCGAGCCCGACCCCCGCGAGGATCTCGCCGGCCTCGCGGCCGAGAGCAGGGGCGCCGGCGTCGACCTGCGCGCGCTCAGCGCGCCAGTGGAGTCGCTGTTCGGTCCCAGCGGGAACATCGAGTCGGCGCGCGTGAACGCGGTGAACGAGGACCTCGCCGAGCAGCTCAGGTCGCACGATCGGTTCCTCGGGCTCGCCACCGTCGACGCCTACGCCGGCGAGGACGGGGCCGAACAGGCACGGTACGCGCTCGAGGAGCTGGGCCTGCACGGCCTGGTGCTGGACTCCTCCCGCCACGCGAAGTTCCTCGGCTCGCCCGAGGCGTTCCCGACCCTGGAGCTGGCCGCGCGGCTCGGCGTGCCGGTGTTCGTGCACCCCGTGCAGCCCCCGCAGGCCGAGGTGCTGTTGGAGGTCGCGGGGCGCCCCGGCAGCTCGGCCGGACGCGGTCTGCAGAACGCGGTGGCCTTCCTCTCGGCGCTGCACGCGGATCTGCCCACCCGGCTACCGAACCTGCATCTGGTCTTCACCGCGCTCGGGCACGGCGCGTTGCTGTACGCCGTCGACGAACTCGCCGAGCATCGCAGCCGGCTCGGCGACGGCAGCGCCGGGGCGAACATCTACTTCGACACGATGCGGTTCAGCGCCCCGCTGCTGCGCTACTTCGGTGAGGTCATCGGCGCCGAGCGGATCATCATCGGAAGCGACTGGCCGATCCACCGCGACGCGGCGCAGCCGCACATCGACGACACGCTGGCCGCGGCCGGGTTCGACGCACCGGCACGGGAGCTGATCCGGATCGGCAACGTCCGGCGGTTGTTCCAGCTCCGTGACGCCCCGCTCGGCGTGAGCCCATAGTCCACGGATCGCGGTCGAACGCCCGTCGGGCGGGCGGCGCACGGCCGGTCCCTCGCGCGGGATCCCGTCGTCGCACCCGTGTCCCGCCGACGATCAGACGATCTCCGCGGGGTCGGCTGCCCTCGTGCCGCCCCCGCGGATGAGGAGTTCGGCACCGGCCCTCACGCTTCCCCGAGTCGGAATCCGACACCGCGCACCGTGATGATCCATTCGGTGCTGCCGAGCTTGTTGCGCAGGCTGCTGACGTGGGTGTCCAGGGTTCGCCGGGACCAGGTGTCCCCCCACACCTGTACCATGATCTGCTTGCGCATGATCACACTCCCCGCCTGCGAGGCGAGCAGATGCAGCAGCTGGAACTCTTTACGGGTCAGCTCGACAGTGCGGCCGCCCACCGTGACCTGCCTCGATGCCGCATCGATCCGGAGCACGCCGTGGACGATGGCGCCGGCGGCCATCGGCTGTGGGCGCGTCCGCCGCATGACGGCTTCCATCCGAGCCATGAGCTCACGAAAACCGTACGGCTTGACGAGGTAGTCGTCCACGCCGGCCTGCAGGGCCAGCACGGTATCCAGCTCACTGCCCCGTCCGGTGACGGCGATCATCGGCGTGTCGTCGGCGACCCGGATGCTCCGGCAGACCTCCAGCCCGTCCAGATCCGGCAGATCGAGGTCGATCAGGACCAGGTCGGCGTCGTCATAGGCCTGCAGGGCCTCGCCCCCGCTGCCGACCTTGATGACCTTGTGCCCATGCCGTTCCAGGCCGCGCGCCAATTGCTCGGCGTCATCAGCATGGTTCTCCACCACCAGCACACGCCAGCCACTGGGCTTCACCGGGATGCTACGCAGACCCGCCGTGCGCGGCCGCATCTCAGACAAATCCGTCATTGTGAGAGATCCTTTGGAGTAGAGAGTTCGACCTGATCGCCCGGGCCAACAGGCCGGGAGAAGACGGCGCCGACCGAAAGCTCACCCCTGCCTACCCGCAAGTCCGCACCGTCCGCCTGCCGTCCGCACGGAGAGGCATTGGACGAGATCGGTGCCGGGTTGGGTGACATACGGCCGGCGCTCTGCCAGGCGCCTGGCCAGGCAAGAGTTCCCTAATCGATATCTGCTTCGCGCTGTCAGTATCGGTTTGTACTGGGCAGCTGCCGGCCGAACCTGGAGTCGCTCACCACAGGTCGGTCGAACCGTGGACCGTCACTGTTCGTGGCCGGCATCGTCGGGCAGAGACAACTTCCGGACCGGAACCGGCGCGGCCATGCCAGTTTCGTCGAGGATCTGCTGATATCCGCGCAGCGATCAACCGCCGATAGACACATGGTTCGCAACCTGAACCGTGCTTTGCGGAATCCGTTCAATAAGGATAAAAGCATTACCACAGGCCACTGGATAGACCCATTCCGCACCTGTGAGACAGATCACTCTATCGAAGGGACCCGCGCAACGCCCGGGCCCCGACGAAGTGGCTCCCAATTATGATAGATCTTCGCGCTCGAGCGCGACAGCGCTCTCATCCGATGACTCTTCGTGACGGTTGGTTGCAGCGTAGGGACCGTCGCTTAGTGCATGGTCACAACCGCCGTAGGTGAGAGCGTGTGGGTGTGGTCGCAACTACCTCTGGTAGAGGTATCGCGTCTCCATCCGGGTGGCACACTCCCGCGACCGTCATGGACTTCCGCGGAAAATGGCCCGATTCTTCGCAGCCGATTCGGAAACCAGCCACCAGGCCGTACCCTCACGTTTCCCCGCGGGTACCCGCCGGCGCCAACGAGATCAACCAGGTCGCCGTGCTGCTGGCGAACGCCCGCCCGATCCCGGCCAGACCGTTGTCACGCTCGACGCCGCGTACACCCGGGAGACCACCGCGCGATACCTGCACGGCCAGTGAGGAATAGATTACGTCGATGACCACCGAAGGAAACAAGCTGACGCCTTTCCGACAGTTCCTCGACTGCTGCCTCCAACTTCTGTAGAGGCCATCGCACGAGGAGACGGACCGGTCACACAAACGGGTGACCGCGGACGCCAGGGACATAACTACCCAGGTGCGACATAATTCGAGAATCAAGAAAGACCGTTGGGATCATGATCTTTAACAATGTCCTGGGACATTGCCCCCGTCAGGGGCTACGGTCGCATTTTCCCGGCGCCAGAAATCGTACCCCGGCCGCGGTGATCCGGCCGGCCGCATGGTCTCGCGGGCGCGCGTACGGATCGCGGTGGGCCAGCAGCAGCCGGTCTCCGGCCCGCATCGGCGGGTGGAACGTGATCGTGTGGCTGAGCACCCCGGTCGAGACCGTCAGGTGCCTTTGTTCCTGCCCGACTCCCGCGTGGGGGCGCAGCGCCGTGGCGATGAGGAGACCGCCCGTCGCGAACGCCAGCAGGCCCGGCCGACGCCCGGGTCGTCGGGCGCGCCGGGCCAGCGCGTCCAGACGTCGAGCTCGGCCGGGCCGGCGGCGTCAGGATCGTTGATGTCCACCCCGCAGTCGATCTCGACCTGCCAGGTGCCGGTGTTGGCCGAGCCGGCCGGTGGGAGGCCGCCCTACCGTCACAGGCGGCCACGTGGTGGAGGCGACCGCGCCGACCGGCGGGACGGCGCCGATCAGCCCGAGCTCCAGCGCCGGGCCTGGCCCGTCGGCGACGATCCGTGGCGGCTGCGAGCGCGCCGCGAGAAGCTCGGCGGAGCGCTCCGGCAGCCAGCACGCCTGGAGATCGACGATCCCTTCACTCAGCGCCATATGAGATCGGGAACGGCCTCGAGCCGCCGAGGGCGGCCGCGCCGATGATGATGGTGGCGGCCTCCTCGACGGTGATCAGGAACTCGGCGGTCGTGACCGGACGCGAGCCCCACACCAGCAGGCCGTGATTGGCGAGCAGGATCGCCTTCGTGTCCGGGTGCTCGGCGAGCCTCGCGGCGACCTCGTCGGAGACTTTGCTGCCCTTGGTGCGGTCTCCATACTTGGTGACCGGAATGTCCCCGCGCTGGCCCAGGAAGACCAGCGGCTCGTAGTGCAGCGGCAGCGGCTTGCCCGCCACCGCGAAGCTCGTGGCCGCCGGCGAATGCGTGTGCAGAACCGTGTCGACCTCGGGACGGGCGCGGTAGACCTCGAGGTGGAACGCCAAGGCATGGACCACATCCGGGCCGAGGGCGCCACGTACGAGCCGCCCCTCGAAATCGACGACTCCGAAGTCGTCGACGCCGATGTCGGCCTTGAGCCCATAGGACGAAACCAGGATACCGTCCCCGCTGGGAAGCCGGACGCTGCCGTTCGAATTCACGCTGAAGGGCAGCACCTGCGCGCGGTGCAGCTTCTGCACGGCCACGATGAGCTCGGCTCGGATCGCTTCGTCGGCCTCGGCGAGGTCGAGCTGCTTGGACGCCTCGCTGGGCTTGGTCTCTGTGCTGGTCGCCATCGGTGACCTTTCGTCTGGTTGGTCTTCTTAGGAAATCCGCACGGTGTGGTCGGCGAACCACACGCCCGCGTTGCGCAGTGCGCCGCGGAACACGGTACCCGGCGCTACTCCTCGTCCTTCTTCTCGGGGAATACGGCGTTCGGCAGCATGCCGTGCACCAGGTACTGCCCAACCGCCCGTGCATTGTAGATGGATGTCTTTTCGGCTACCTGAGGTTTCCGAGGCTGGCGGGGGCGCCGCCGCTACCCGCGCGCGAGATGAGCAGCGCCGCGAGCAGCGCGCAGCCGTTGAACACGTTCGGCACCCAGGCCGGCGCGCCCACCATCGTCAGTCCCGTGAGGCCGACGCGGAGCATCACGACGGCCAGCAGGGTCCCCCACACGTTCAGATGGCCGCGTCGCGAGACGAGAGCGCCAAGGAATACGGCCGCGACTCCGTTGAGCAGGAAGTCCGTGCCGATCGACGGGTTGGCCGACTGGAGCTCGGCAGTCTGGACCACGCCGGCCAGCGCGGCCAGGGTCGCCCCGAGGACCAGGGAGATCGTGATGTACCGCGAGGTGCGCACGCCGATCAACGCCGCCGCCTCGCGTCCCGAGCCGGTGGCGCGCAGGCGCCGGCCGAACGGTGTTCGCGAGATGAGGTAGCCGAGCAGGAGCGCCAGGACGAGCGTGTAGACGACCACGAGCGGGACGTCGAGGACCCGTTTGCTCACCAGGTGGTTGAAGCTCGTCGGTATCCCTTCGTAGAGCGTCTTGCCGTCGCCGATGAGGTACGCCAGGCCCCCGAGGGCGGTGATCATCCCAAGCGTGGTGATGAATGAGTTGAGGCGGGCCGCCACGATCAGGACGGCGTTGACCAGACCGATTGCGGCGCCGACGGCGAGCGCTGCGGCGACGGCGGCGACCGTGGGCCAGCCGTGGCCGAACGCCCACGCCGTGAACATGGCGGCGACGCCCATCACGGCTCCCACGGAGATGTCGATCTCGCCCGCCGTGAACGACACGGTCATGGCAAGCCCGACGATCGCCGAGACCGACGACGCGTACAGGATCGCGCTGAAGTTGTCCCAGGTCGCGAACTGCGCCGGCTTGAGTAGCGAGAAGACGAGCACGAAGGAGAGCAGCAGGACCAACGGCGACAGCCGGGTGAGCAGGCCGAACGCGCTCGCGGCGAACGGCACCGCCAGCGTGCGCCCCTCTCGGCGTGACACGTGCACCGTGCTCGCCGCGTCGACTTCGACCACGTCGCTCATGCCGAGTAGCCCTCGACGCCGGCGGTCGCGTGCGCCAGCCGGCTGGGCGTCAGCTCCCCGGGCCCGAACACGCGCCGTGTTCGGCCACGGTCGAGGATCAGGGCGCGATCGGCGAGATCGAGCAGTTCGTCGCCGTCCGACGTGCCGAGCACGATCGCCATCCCGTCCGCCTTCAGACGACGGATGATGCCCGCCACCTCCCTGCGCGCGCCGACGTCGACGCCCTGGGTGGGCTCGTCGAGGACCAGGACGCGCGGCCGCAGCCGCACCGCCCGCGCGATCGCCACCTTCTGCTGGTTGCCTCCGCTGAGGAGGCGCACGGGAAACTCCAGGGCGCGCGGACGGATGTCGAACTGCTCGATGAGCGTCCGCGCCTCGGCACGCTCGCGCGCGCGGTCGATCATCGACCAGCGCGTGAGCGAGCGCAGATCGCCGAGCGTCAGGTTCTCCCGCACCGTCAGGTCGAGCAGGACGCCGTCGCGACGGCGGTTCTGCGGCACGGTCACGATGCCGTCGGCGACGGCGGCGTGCGGCGCCACGTACGACCGCGGGCGACCGCCGACCTTGAGCGTCCCGCGCCGCGGCCGCTGGGCGCCGCCCAGTATCCGGGTCAGCTCGCTGCGCCCCGAGCCCACGAGCCCGCCGATGCCCAACACCTCGCCGGGGCGAATCTCGACGTCGACCCCCGCCAGGCGCCGCCCGTAGAGCCCGCGCCCGACGACGATGGGCTCGTTCGACTCGCCTACGGCCTTCGGTGTGCTCTCGTGCTCGGCCAGGTCCTTGCCGATCATCATCTCGACCAGATCGCCGACGCCGAGGCCGGCGACGGGCCGTTCCCTGACGAGGCGCCCGTCGCGCAGGACGGCGACGCGGTCGGCGATCTGCAGGACCTCCTCGAGACGGTGGGAGACGAGGATCACGGCCGCCCCCGCGTCGCGGGCGCGCCGGACGGCGCCGAAGACGCGGTCGACCTCGTCACCGGGCAGCGCGGCGGTCGGCTCGTCCAGCACGAGGACGCGCGAGGCGTCATCGTTCTCGTCTTCGAAGGCTCGCGCGATCGCGACCATGGTCTGGTCCGAAAGCGACAGGTCGGAGACGTAGTCGTCCGGGGACGCGTGGACCTCGAAGCGCTCCAGCAGGAGCGCTGCCCGGCGGCGCTCCCGACCTGGGCGCAATGGCGTGAGCGCCCTCGACAGGTACCCGGAGTACAGGCCGATGTTGTCCGCGACGGTCGCCTCGCCCATCAGCCCGAGGTCCTGGTGCAGGAAGCGCAGGCCGAGAGCGTGGGCCCGAGCGGGTGAGAGGGGCAGCGCCACCTCCGTCTGCCGGACCCGCAACGCGGCCCGGCCAGGATCGGGCGCGTGCACGCCGGCGAGAATCTTGATGAGCGTCGACTTGCCCGACCCGTTCTCCCCCAGAAGCGCCGTCACGGAGCTCCTGGGGAACGTGAGTGAGACGTCGTCGAGCGCCCGGGTCGCGCCGAAGCTCTTGGAGACCTCGCTGATCGACAGCATGCTCTCGGCCGTCATGTCAGCGGACCTTCCACAGCGACTTGTACCTGGCGCGGAAGTCGAGGTCCCCGGACCACTGGTTGTTCCCGTCCTTCGGGTGGTCTTTCGTGAACAGGCGCAGCGGGATGCCATCGTCCTTGCTCGGCGGTACGCGGTTGAAGATCCGGTTGAAGTCGTCGAACGCCGCCCACGTCGCCCACGCCTGCGCCCAGACGACGTCGGCCACCTGACCGCCGCCTTCGCGGACCCAGGTGAGGTTCTGGGGATCGCCGTCGTGCGCGAGCACGTGCACCTTGTCGATCAGCCCCGCCTGTCGCAGTGCCGGGACAACCGAGCTGGCGGTGCCGTCGTAGCCGACGTAGAACGTATTGAGCGCCGGGGTGGCCTGCGCGAACGCGACCGCCGCCTGCCCAACCGCCGAGGGATCGGTGAGCGTGTTGATGTCGATGGGCTTGGTCCCGACGATCGAGCCTCCCCCGTTGCTGTCCAGGAAGCTCTTGACACCTGCGATGAACGTGTCCCCCGACAGGTTGGCGCCCGGCGCGACGGCCAGCACTCCGAGCTTCGCATCGGCCTTGCGGTCCAGCACCGCGGCCGCCGCGGTCAGCTGCCCCTGCAGCGAGTGGTCGATGTCGACGATGTGCGTCCACGCGCTGGCGTTGGCCTTGTTCGGGACCACGCCGACCACGACGGTCGGGATCTTCGACTTCACCAGGGCGGCGGCGATCGACGGGTACACCGTCGTGTCGAGGAAGCCGAAGAGGATGCCGTCCGGCTTCTGCGCGATCGCACGGTCGAACACATCGGGGGCGTCGGTGACCTTCGAGGCGGCGATCTCGGTCACGTGCCATCCGAGCGCACGCCCGGCCTCCTGCGCCGCCGCTCCGACGGCCCGCAGCGTCGGCTGGCCGGGCACCGTGTTGACGAACACGATGTGCTTGTCCCCTGCGACCGGCGGCGAGGTCTGCGGGCCACGCCACACGGGCGCCTTGGTGTACGGCGCGACGAATCGCTGCGCTGCTGCCAGCGCCTGCTGGGAGGCGCTGCTCTCGGTCTGCTCTCGCGTCGTCTGAGCGGCGCCGCTCCTCGAGCCGCCGCCGCTCGAGGAGCCGTCGCTGCCGCATCCCGTGGCGACGACCGTCGCCGCCACGGCGATGAGCGCGGCGAGTCCCTTCGTGGCGGCCCGTGCCCGGAGCGTGTGCATCATCCTGAGATCACCTTTCGGTGGTCGTGGAGTCCTTCGTGGGGTCGACGGAGTGGTTGCCGAGCCCCCGCTGGGCTGGGCGAGCGGTGTGCGCCGCGCCGACGTCCGGGCGTCGCGCCAGTGGCGGTCGAACCCGAGCTGATCGGCGCGCGCAGCGGTCTTGGAGCTGTCGTAGCCGAGCCGCATGGCGTGCAGCGCGGAGGTGCTGGTTGTGCGCGCACGGCCAGGGCCCGCTGGACCAGCTCGGCGACGGCCCCGTCCTCGGCGGCATCGGGCTGCGTGGTCCGGTCGTCGAGCTCGCGTGCGACCGCGCGCAGTAGCGCCCTGCCTGCGTCCGTCCTCCGCGTACAGCCGGGTCTTTCAGCGGATGAGGCTCGCCCCGCCGGGCTCCGTTCCGGCCGGGCCGAAGAACTCCCCGCGGCCGGCCGCGGTGAGCAGCTCCTCTACCCCCACGTTGGCGTACGGCGATGAGACGATGCGGTTGATCTCGGCGTTGTCCACGCCGGCGATCGTGGTTTCGTAGTGCCTGGTGTCGTGTGGTTCCGTGCTCATCGCGTAGTGTGGTTCCTTTCCGCATGCGGGCATGCGAAAGTTTTTTTCGTTACTTGAGGCTCTCGAGGCTGGCGGGGACGTTGACGGCTGTCGGCTGACCGGAAAAAATGCGGATCATGGCGCGGGTCTTGCGCCGGAGGATGGTTATGCCGCCCTCGGGGCATTGGCCGAGGGACCGTTGTCGGCGTTAAGGTGTGCTGCCCGCAGGGCGGCAGACGGACCTCGCCTCATGCCTTAGAAGCGAACTTCGGACAGTTCGCGAACCCGGCTCGTGCAGGCGCTTGGAGGCGGGATGAACTCCTCGCCGACGCCTACCGACGCCTCTGCCCTGTAGGAATGTCTATCGACACAGCGCACTGGCGGACCGACGCAGGTCGACATGACGGCGCGCGACGAGAACTTTGTGTCCAGACACAATATGCAAGTGTAGGGTCGTATCGCTGGTCCGGCAAGCATCTCCGCGCACAGCACGGACTAGGTCGGGGCCGACCTCACTCCGGCCGATCAGGAGAAGTGGGTCGGCGGCGGGTCCCACGCGACCGGCCGAACACGCGTTTTAGGCTGCCCGCGACGGTGCCGCCTGCGGGCCCACTCGGCGTCGTCCCTGGTCAAGCGCCCTGTGGCGACCGGGCGGATGATGATTCATGACTTTGGAGCAAGATCGAAATATTCTTGCCAGGGCGACCGGATTAACTACTTAACGTCACGAACCATCCGACCTGCATATTCGGTTCTTCCCTACGGGTCGGGGATGTTTGTGGCTTGGGAAGGAGCAGGTCGGGGGCAGTCGGGCAACGGTCCGAGCCTTACTTGTCCTGGAGCAGTCGACTACGACAGGTGATGGTGCGTCGCGGTCGAGGCCGCGGCCCGTAGGCAGGAGGCATGCCGAGGCGTCGGCTGTCCTCGTCCCCGGCGCCGGCAGGTGCTCATCACGGATCGGTCCGGGACGAACGGCGACTGCGGACGTGCGACTGTGGCCGGCCGCTGGAGGTGCGTGCCGGACCCAGTCGCGTGGTCACGTGGTCACGTCCAGCGGCATGGTGCAAGGAATGCGACTCCCGCGGACGGCGTCGACCAGGAGGAACTCGTAGTACTGGTATTCGCTCATTGCCCATCCCGCCGATCGGCACGGGCAAAGGGCTCCGCTCGGAAACCCGAACCGTCTCCCATGTGGATGAACAGGTGCCCCTTGAGGGCGCGCCCCACCTCAGGCCGGTGGAGGTCGCCAATGTGCTGCGGCGCGCTGCCCTGGCCGGCGAGATTTCAGCGGACACCGCAGCCCGGCCTACGCGGACCTGCTGAGCCTGAGGGTCGAGTTGTCCGCCTACGAGCCGTTCGCCACCAGGGTGTGGGCGCTGCGGGAGAATGTCACCGCCCACGACGGTTGGTACGTGGCACTCGCCGAGACGCGCCCCGAGGGGCCTGTCTGACCGCTATTCGGGGCCGGCGTACGACCACCAGGTGGTCAGGCCGGCAAGGTCCATCTGCTTGGAGAGGCCGAAGGAGAGAATGTTGAGGTCCGTGTTGGTCCAGATAATGATGTTCTGTAGGTTCGTGCCGGTGTAGCAGGCACGCCGGCCGCTTTTGTACGTGTCGACGCCCTCGCGGGGGCAGCTTCCGGCGGTCAGATCCGACGTGTAGGTGTCGAAGACATGGTTCATCGACGTGAGGCTGTCGTACTGGTAGTAATTGGCGCTGTCCGGGGTGCCTGTTCCGCCCGGGGAACAGCTTTGCGACTCGAGTAGTCCGGACGTGAAGGTCGTCTCCGTCTCGGTGTACTTCTGACACGTTGGCCGGATATCGCTCGGTATATGGCCGAGAAGGTCGTCCGTGGTCGCGCTCGTGGTCGAACCGCTGGCCGTGTCCGTCGCGTTCGCGCTCCCCTCGGGTTGCGGCGTCGCGCCGGAACCGCTACCGAACAGCAGGAGCCCAGCCAGCACCAGGATGGCGCCGGCGGCGGCGGACGCGATGAGAGGGGCGCGAAGCCGGGGCCCGGCGCCACGGCGGCCGGGCGCCGCCTGCAGGGCTGCGTCCAGCCGTTCGGTCGTGTCCTGGTCCAGCGATTCCCGGTACCCCGCCAGGGCGGCGGGGTCTGCGGCGGACGCGTAACGGAGAAGGTTGAGGTAACGGTTCGTCAGGTGGGGTTCCACGGCACCCAGCTGCGCCAGTCGGGGCAGGATTTTACGGCGAACCGTGACGGCCTGCTCGAACACACCCCGAACAGCGAGGCTCGGGGTGAGGTCCCTGCCGACGAGAAGCCTGTTCGTCGCGGCGAGAGAGGACGGGAGGTCGGAGCATGCCTGCCCGATCTGGTCACCGGAGTAGGCCGTCGCGCGCATATAGGGGAGCAGGAATAAACCGAGTGGCGTGAGATACCGGAAGAATCCGAGGACAAGCAGGACAGGCGTCAGCTGCTGGTGCCGTGCCTTGAGCGCGCCAATATAGCGGGCGATGAGAAAAGTCAGCTGGCCGCGATTCTCATCGGTCTGGAGATCGGCGACGATGTCACCCTCCAGGATGATGATCCTGGTGCCCAGGTAGCTGGTCAGGCTCGTCGACCGCAAAGCTTTGTCGACCACGTACACATCCACCGGCTTGCGGTAGTCCAGCCGCGCACAGACGTCTGCGAGCACTCGCTGAAGCGCCGGCAATGTCTGTTCCGTGACCCGGACGCCACGGCCGAGCAAACGCGCCCGATTGATTTGCAGGGCGAACCAGACCAGCGCGAGGAAGAACAGAACGGTAAGCACGAGCACGAGTGGAACGACCCAGCTGACACGCAGACCGATCCGAACGAGAACCATGATCCCGACGCCGAGGCCCACACCCGACAATCCCATCGCTAGAGCGAGCCGCGACGGTTCAAAGGGATGGCGAAGCGTCCGTATCGGCAAAGGTGGTATCGACATATGCGGAACCCCCCGGGACCCCAACACTGCGACCGGACCGCTGAAGTCACCGGTCGGAACCGACAGTTCCCGTTACGAACCCGAGACCAGTTCGGCGGGTAGGTTCCGTTCGGTAGCCGCACGGCGGATTATCACCATGTAACCTACTACGCACCCATCGTCTCGTGGGCGGGAAATCGCCGGCGCCGACGTCGCCCGGTTCGTGCTCGATCAGTGCCCCGACACGAGCCTGCTTCGCGAAGCTGTGGCGACCACCACCCAGGACGGCTGAGGCATTCGGAGCCGTCCCGCCCCCGGCCCGAGGCGCACTCGCCCGGACGGTCGGGTTCACGAGCGGGGACGCCCAGGCTCCCGCTCTACGGCTCGAGCGCGCGCATCGCCGCGGCCAGGATCTCCGCCCGGGTCCGCCGGTCCAGTGAGCCTTTGCCCTGGCCCATGATCGCCAGCGTCGTCTCCTTCGCGACGGCGAACGCGGCGGTGGCGCGGATCAGCGCCGTGGTGCCGGCCGCCCCTCCGGCCAGCACTCCGATGATCGTGTTCATGCCCTCCTTCGGACAGGGACACTGCGGCCGTTGCTGCAGCACCGAGAGCACCGAAGGGTCGTTACCGATCACGCCGGACAGGACACGCGAGTCGGCCATCATGTCGATCAGCGTGGCCAGCAGTTCCGGCGCGGCCATGCGCTCGGTCGCCGCCCGCTCGGCGAGCTGGGCGTAGGCGGACAGCGGCTCGACGACCAGGGCGTCGAGGATCTCCACCTTTGAGTCGAAGTGGTAGTAAAGGGCCGCCTTGCTGGTGCCCAGCCGGGCCGCGATGTCCGCGATCGACGTGCCGGCGTAACCCTGTTGGGTGAACAGGTCGAGCGCGACGGCGAGGATGCGCTCCCGGGTACGGGGCCCGTCGCCGAGCCCTCGCGCCCCGGACGTGGCCGGCACCGTCACCGACGACGGGAGCGGGACGTCCGCGCCTTCGCCGTCGGTCCGTCGCGCAGCAATCGCCTTCTCGTCGGTCTCGACACGGGAGGTCGTCTCACCTCGCCCCATGAGTCCTCCCAGCCAAGGTTCCCGCCACTTCGCCGCTCTCCCGCTCGACGGACTCGACGTCCAGGTGGTCGGCGCCCGGTACCGATCCCCTGGTACCAATTCCCCTGGCACCGATCCCCGGGATTCGCGACGGTGACGGCGCTCCGGCGTGGAGCTACTACTACACGCCGGAGTACGACGGATAATACGATTCTATGGTTTGCGGGCCACGGCGCCGTAGCCATCCACCGCCGCAGCGCCCTCGGTGTCGTCCGGTCGCCACTGCGAGATCGACACCACCCCCGGCTCCAGAAGTTCCAGGCCTTCGAAGAAACGAGCGACCTGATCCGGGCTACGCAGGATGTAGGGGACCGCGCCCGTGTCGTCATAGCCCTGCTGGGCCTCGTCGAACCCCTCGCTGGTGTTGGTGCTGTCCCACAGCAGTAGATAGCTGCCGGAGGGGACCGCGGCCACCACCCGCGCCACGACCGCACGTGCCTCGTCAAAGTCGGCGATGTGCCCCAGGATCCCCATGAACATGACGACGATCGGCTGGGAGAAGTTCAGGACGTTCCTGGCGTCAGCGATGATCTGGTCCGGCTCGTGGAGATCACCGTCGACGTAGGTCGTCACGCCCTCCGGCGTGGTGTTGACCAGCAGGGCGCGGGCGTGCGCCAGCACGAGCGGGTCATTGTCGACATACACGATGCGGGACTCTGGTACGAGGCGCTGGGCGACCTCGTGGGTGTTCTGCATGGTCGGCAGGCCGGTGCCGATGTCGAGGAACTGGTGGATGCCCACCTCGCCGGCGAGGTGGGCGACAGCCCGGATGAGGAACCGCCGGGATTCCTTGGCCAGGGTGACGATCCCCGGGAACGCCTTGATGTAGGCGTCGCCGGCCTCACGGTCCACCGGGTAGTTGTCCTTGCCGCCCATCCAGTAGTTCCAGATCCGAGCCGAATGCGGCGTCGTCACGTCGATCTTCGGATGGTCCGCCGGGTTCCCGGTGCCATGGTGCTGCTCAGCCACGTTTCTCCTCACGCTAGCTCGGCCGGGCGAACCCGACGAAGCCGGAAGATTAAGCCGGAAGATTCAGCCGGAACGCGGACTGCGGACCAGATCGGCACGCACGGCGGCCTCGGCTACCGATTCAAGGCTAAATCATCGCGAACAGCAGCGGATCAACTACAGGGACATGAACTCCCAACGGTCGACTCTCGCTGCGCCGGATGCGCCGGCTTCCCACCAGGCCGACGAGCCCCTGGTACCGCCCGGTGTGTCGGCAGGAGACGGTGGCCGTCACCGGGCCAGCAGCGGCTACTTCCATCAGGTTCCCGGACTGGTCCGGGACGCGTTCGTCGCCGCCTACACCGGCACCGACGCGTTGCGCCTGGTACCGATCCCCTGGTACCGATCCCCGGTCCGACAGCTCCTTCCGGTTAGGGGACGTTAGCCTGACACGAGGCTGCGTCGTCAGGTGTTGCACCAGGCATGGAACACGGGAGGATCCACGTGGGTAGAGGCGGCGCGGTGCGACCGAGCGCCCAGCGGACGCGCGAGAGGTTGCTGCTCGAGGCCGCCCGCATGTTTGCCACCCGTGGATTCCACGGGACGTCCATCGACGACCTGGGCGCCGCTTCCGGCATCAGCGGGCCGTCCGTGTACAAGCACTTCGGCAGCAAGGACGAGGTGCTCGCCGAGCTGTTGATCGACATCGGCCAGCGGATGCTCGACAGCGGGCGGGCCGTCGTCGCGGCCACGAGCGACGACGCGGACGCGCTGCGACAGCTCATCGCATGTCATGCCGGCTTCGCGACCAGCGAGCCCGACCTGATCAGGGTGCACGACCGGGACATGGCGAACCTGTCGGCCGAGGCGGCCCACCAGGTCAGGTCCCGCCAGCTCGCGTACACCAGGCTGTGGGTGACGCCCCTGCGCGCCCTGCGGCCCGGTCTCACCGAACGTCAGGCCCAGATCGAGGTGCATGCGATCTTCGGACTGCTGAACTCGACGAAGTACAGCGACATCGGCACCGCGGCGCGCACCAGGCTGATCGGGATGGCCGAACGCGCACTCTCGCTGTCTGCATGATGGTTTCCGGTTGACCGCGCCTAGCCCGGGGTTCGACGACGGGTGGCCGGGCCGGGGATGGTGACCCCGACGTTGTCGAACAGGTGCGTGCCGGTGAAGTCGGCGGACACCAGTAGCCGGAGCTCGCCGGCCAGCGGGTCGACCCGGACGAGCGTGCCGGCGTCGACCACTTCGGCGTAGTCGACCGGCGCCACCGCCGCTATCCGCCGCCGGAGCAGGGATCGGATCGCCTCCGCATCCCGTTCGCCCGCCTCGATGGCGGCGACGGCCGCCGTCAGCGCCGCGTAGAGCGTGGGCGCGGCGGCTCGGTCCGCTGCGGACAGCTTCCTGTTACGGCTCGAGGCGCACAGACCGTCGGCGAGCCGGACGATGGGGCACGCGACGATCTCGGCCCGGATCGACAGGTCCACGACCATCCGGCGCAGCACCGTCAGCGGCACCCAGTCCTTCTCCCCCGTGTACGCCCGGCACGGGCCGACGATGTTGTAGTACTTCGCCAACGCCGTGGCCGCCATCCGCATGAACGACGGGTCCTCGGCGTTCTCCCACGGCGCGGCCAGCTCGTCGGCCGGCACGACGGCCGTGCGCACCGGGAGATCGGGGTACATCTCCGCCACGGCCGGGCGGAACACCAGGTTCACCCCGGCGCCGAACGCCAACGCCGCGTCCGCGTCGAAGTCCCGGTCGTAGACGGGGACCGCGTCGGAGGTGACCCCGGGGACCGGGGCCAGGAACAGCGGCATGATCGACAGGTCGCACTCGGCCACCATCCGGCGGATCACCGTCAGGTGGCCCTCGTGCAGGGCACCGCTCGTCCCGAAGAAACCCACCCGTCCCCCGGCCGCACGCACCGCGTCCGCCGCCGCCCGCAGCTGGGCGATCGTCGTGACCGTGCGGGCGGAACCTGCGATGCTCCCGTTCCTCTTCCCGCCGCCGTTCCCGCTCACGTTCCCGCTCACGGCGTGGCCTCGGTTAGCACGGTGTCACTGGAGGTGATCATGGGCAGGTCCAGCACGGAGACGCAGCCGGGCGGCGCGGTGACCAGGGCGGCGAGCACGTTGATCGCCCGGGCCGAGTTGAGCTGGGCGTTGGCCGCCGCCGCCGCGGTCCCCTCCGGCCAGGTCAGGGTGGCGAGTAGTGGCGGGGACGCGTCGAGCTCCACGGTCCACGCCGGCTCCCGCTCCGTCTCGCGCCAGCCCGCGCCGAGCCCGAGCACGGCGGTCTGCTCGTTGGTGATCGTCAGGTAGGCGGTCCGGCCGCTGTAGGCGGTCCAGGTCCAGCGGACCCCGCCGACGGTGCCGGCCTCGACGGTCAGGCCGCTGCCGGGGAGCGTCACGGTCTCGGCGGCCAGCGCGGTCCGCTTGTCCGTCTGCTCGATGCGGGTGAAGGGGATGCGCAGCGCGGCGGCCACCATCCTGGCCGAGGAGGTCATCAGCCACAGCCAGCCGGCGTCCAGCGCCGCGGCGCTGTCGGTCTCGCCGGGCGGCAGCCCGAGGCCCAGGCCGTCACGCAGTTGCGCGGCGGACGGGTAGTGCGCCACGTGGTTGCGCTGGACGGCGTCGATGTGCCGGACGGAGCCGGTGTAGCCGGTCAGGAAGATCGGCAGGACGTCGCTGATCAGACCGGGGATGTTGCCGCCGGCGGCGAACGTGGAACCGCCCGTGCGGCAGGCCTCGGCCAGCAGGGCCTGTTCCGGCTCGCCGTCGAGGAAGTAACCGCCGAGGCCGGTGTAGACGTTGATGCCGGCGGCGAGCAGCCGGGCGATCGACTCCGGGTCGTAGCCCTGCGCGCTCCAGATCGCCGCGTCGGGGGCCAGCGCGATCACGTCGTCGAGGCTGCGGGTGGTGGTGATGCCGAGCGGGGGGAGGCCCACCACGTCACCCGCGTCGCGACCGGCCTTCCGCGCGCTGTGGACCAGGACTCCGACGAGCTCCATCCGGGGGTGGTGGGCGAGGCGGCGGACGTTCTCCGCGCCGACCCCGCCGGTGAAGCACTGCACGACCCGGATCATCGGAGCCTCACCACCTGGGCGTCGGTGGCCTTGCCGGCGTCGAACCTCTCGAAGATGTTGCTGCTCGAGCACACCGAGATCAGCGGGGGGAGCGCCGTGCCGTCGCAGGTGAAGGTGATCCCGTGCCCGATCGGCAGCGGCACGTTCTTCGCGCTCTTCAGCGCCGCGGTGATGGTGGCGGGGCTGATCTCGCCCTGGACGCCCTGGGCCGCCCGGATGAACGACATCATCCCCTGGTACCCGATGCCGGCGTAGCCGCCCGTCGGGGTGTCCGGTGCGTACCGATCCATGATCGCGTCGTAGCGCCGGACCTCGGGATCATCCTTGCTGATCACGTCGTACGGGGTGGCGACCTGGGTGCCGTCGATGGCGGACCCGACGGCGTCCAGGACGCTGCGCTCCACGCAGGGCTGAGTGATCAGCGTGTCGGCGGTGTTGCCGGCGGTCTCCAGGGCCTTGATGACGCTGATGCACACCGTCGACTCGCCGATGACGGCGACCGCGTCGGGCTTGCGCCGCAGCGCCGAGCTGACGATGGGGGTGGCGTCCGGGGTGCCGGCCGGGACCGTGGCGATCGTGAAGTTCACCCCGGCGGCCTTGAACGCCGGTGCCCCCAGCTGCTGGGCGGCGCCGATGGCGGACGGGGAGTCGATGACGAACGCGGTGAACGACCGGTAGCCCTTGTCCTTGGCGTACTTCGCCCACGCCTGCAGGATCGAGGGGAAGCCGCCCGTCCAGACGAACGAGGCGGGGGAGGTCAGCTCGGGGGTCGTCGCGCCGTTGGCGGTGATGTACGGGATGCCGGCCCCGGTCACGATCGGCGCGATCGTCGCGCCCAGGCCCGTCGAGGTCACGACCAGCGCGTCCGCCTTCGCCTCGACCACCTTGTTGGCGCAGGTCCGGGCGGTCGCGACGTCCTCCCTCGTCGGGCAGGTCAGCGCGATCTCGATCCGGTGCCCCCCGATGCCGCCGAGGTTGTCGTTCGCGTAGCTGACCGCAGCCTTGGCCGCCGCGGTCGTCTCGGGCTGGCTGATCGCCGCCCCGCCCTCGTTCGTGATGATCGCGACGCGCACCGGCGCCGACGCCGACGGCTTCGTGCCGGGGAACAGGGACGGATCCGCGGACGCGGCCGCCCCGCCGGGGGCGGAACCGTCCGATCCACAGGCGGCCGTCGTCAGAACGAGTGCGCAGAGCACCGTGCCGGCCAGCACACGCGGGGCGATGCCCGCGCGCCGTAACGGGATGATCGACATCGTCGGTCCTTTGCCTCGGAGTCGGGTTCCTCCGCCGGGCACCCGGCCTGTGCCGGACGTCACAGCAGTGATCCAGGAAGGTAGAGCTCCTGCCCCGGTCAAGTCAACGTTCGTTAGCCAGTACTCCTGATATTCATCGCTCTGACAGCGATTTTTCAGGCTTATGGCTCGCCAGTTGACCTCATCGGCGAACGAACGTTAGCCTCCAGGCGAGGCGAGGTCGTATGACCTACCGCACCTCCCGAGTGCGGCTCCCCTCGCCGCACCACCCGCACCAGTCCCGCCTCGCCTGGGAGGAGGCCATCCGATGAGCGTCGGCATCGCCAGTGCCGTGGACACCTTCGCGACAGCGGAGTTGGGGACCATTCCCCCTGGGCCGCACGACGTCGTCGTCGCGGTCGGCGCGAGCGGGATCTGCGCCAGCGACCACAGCGTGCTCGCCGGCCGGCTGCCCTTCGGGCTGCCGTTGGCGCTCGGGCACGAGTTGGCCGGACGGGTGGTCGAGGTCGGAGCGGACGTCAGCCGCGTCCGTGTCGGCGACCGCGTCGTCGGGGCGTCGATTCCCGCCTGCGGGCGGTGCTGGTGGTGTCGGCCTCGCCGTGATCCAGGCCGCCGCCGTCGCCGGGGCGAGCCGCATCGTCGCGATCGAACCCGTCCCCGCCAAGCGTCGGCTGGCGGCGGAACTCGGCGCGACGGACGTGCTCGACCCGACGGTCACCGACGACCTCGTCCGGACGGTCAAAGACCTCACCGCCGGTCGCGGAGTCGACGCGGCGTTCGAGGCGGCGGGGCGCGTCGACACGACGCTGGCCGTCAGCAGCGGCCGGAACTTCACCAGCGCGGTGTACGGCTCAGCCGACGTCGACGTCGATTTCCCACTGCTGGTGCGCCTGGCCGAGGCCGGTCGCCTCAACCTCGAACGGCTCGTCTCCAGGCGCATCGGCCTGTCGGCCGCCGACATCACCGCCGCCTTCGCCGACACCGAGGCCGTCCGCACCGTGATCATCCCCTGACCGTCCGGCGAGAACGGCACCGCCGACCGCCGGCCGCCGGCCGAACGCACCGGACTCGGACGTGCCGGTCGGGCGTGACCCCGCGAGCACCCGAAAGGCTGACATGACCCTCTCCGGTAAGACCGCGCTCGTCACCGGCGCCGGCCGTGGCATCGGCCGCGCCATCGCCCGGCGGCTCGCCCGCGACGGCGCTGCCGTCATCGTGAACTACTCGGCCAGCGCCGAGCACGCCGCCAGCCTGGTCAAGGAGATCGAGGCGGACGGTGGCGACGCCTGGGCGGAGCAGGCCGACGTCGCCGACCTGACCCAGATCGACACCCTGTTCGAGCGGATCCGGGCCCGGACCGATCGGGTCGACGTGCTCGTCAACAACGCCGGCCGCGGAGCCGGCGGCCTGCCGACGCTGACCGCGACGACGCCGGTGATCTACGATTCCACGTTCGGCCTCAACGCCCGCGGCCTGTTCTTCGTCACGCAGCGGGCGGTCGAGCTCATGCCCGACGGCGGGCGCGTCATCAGCATCAGCAGCGGCAGCTCGTCGACCCGCCAGCCCGGACTGTCGGCGTATGCGGGCAGCAAGGCGGCGGTCGAGGCCTTCACCCGCGTCTGGGCCACCGAGCTGGCCCCCCGCAGGGTGACGGTGAACGCGGTGGTCCCCGGCATCGTGGACACCGACCTGATCCGCAACGGGATGACCCCGCAGCTCGCCGAGCACTACGGGAGCCTGGTGCCGCTCGGCCGACTCGGGCAGCCCGAGGACATCGCCGACGTGGTGGCCTTCCTCGCCGGCGACGACGCCCGCTGGATCACCGGCCAGTGCCTGACGGCCAGCGGCGGTGCCTGACCAGCCCTGAGCCAGCAGTCCGCCGTCCCGTCGCCGCGGCCGTCCGCCGCCCGGCATCGCAGTCAGGAGCGCCCTCATGCACGTCACCGTCGAATTCCCCGTGTCGGACCCGCGCTACAGCCCCGAGCTGTTGACCGCGGCGGGGGTCACCCGGGTGGTCCAGGCCGCCGAGCGACTGGGCTACGGGGCCGTCGCCTTCACCGAACACCCGGCGCCGTCGCTGAAGTGGCTCAGGTCGGGCGGCCACGAGGCGCTCGACGTCGTCCCGGCCCTCGCGTTCTGCGCCGCCGCCACGACGCGGCTTCGCCTCATGACGTACCTGCTGGTGTTGCCGTACCGCAATCCCCTGCTCACGGCCCGGGCGGCGGCGACGGTGGACATCCTGTCCGAGGGCAGGTTGACCGTCGTCGTCGGAACCGGCTATCTGCGCTCGGAGTTCCGGGCCCTGGGCGCGGACTTCGACGAGCGGAACCTGCTGTTCGACGAGGCGCTCGAGGTGCTGCAGGGCGTCTGGAGCCGATCCCCCTTCGACTACGAGGGCAGGCACTTCACCGCTTCCTCGATCGCCGCTCTGCCGATGCCCGTCACGCCGGGCGGCCCGCCGCTCTGGGTCGGCGGAAACAGCGCCGTGGCCCGGCGCCGGGCGGCCCGGGTGCAGGGCTGGAGTCCCCTGATGATCCCCGACTCGATCGCCGGCACGACGCGCACTCCCGCCATGACGACGTTCGCCCAGCTCAAGTCGGCGGTGGCGGAAATCAACGACCTTGCCGCGCGGGAGCGGGGACGAGACGTCACCGTCGACGTCCAGCTCCAGTCCCTGCAGAGCACGTGGCTCCAGGACCCGAACGGTTCCCCGGACGAACACCTGGACTTCCTGGGCCAGGCCAGGGACGCCGGCGCGACCTGGTTCGTCGTGCAGCCCCCCGGGCACAGCGTCACAGCGTGCATCGACGCTCTCGAGCGCTATGCCGACGTCGTCCACCTCACGAACGTGCCGTGACGTCCACCCCCACCCTGCCGAGGCGGACGAGGCCGGGCGCAACGCCATCGGCCAGGAGCGAAGCCGCATCATTGCGCTGTGACCACTGATCGGTTACGGTCGGCGGGTGGCGCTGAAGAGGGTATTTGTCGCCCGGAGGTATCTCGATCTCCGTCGCGTCGCAAGCTCTCTCTGTTGCCGCTGACCTTCGAGGAGTCGGCCGCGGGCTGTGCGCATCCCGCCGCGGACAGTATTGCTGACGCTCTCCGGCAGGGGCAGCACCCTCGCCTTCCGCTGATCAGCTAAGCGGGTCGTCGGGACGCGTCGCCGATGCCGCGGCCGACACGAGCCGGCCTCGCCTCACGGCGCCACGATCCGCCTCCGCGGCCCACCGCCTCGAAGTCCGCCTCCACCGCCCCGCGGCTGTGGTGCGGCGACCGGGCGGCACCCGGTTCGACCCGCCGCCGGAGCGGATCGGCCCAGGGCGGGATCGGCGGCGGTACGTCGCCGCCTACGTCGCCTGGTCCGCGACGGCGCACCGGCCCTCCTCGCCTCGTACCGATCATCCACCGCGCGAAGGAGCTTCCATGGCAGAATTCTCGACAAATCCGATAGACATATCGGTCAATCCCACCACTCGTGCTCCCACCACCGAGCACCCGGTGCGGGCCCTGCTGACCCGACGGGGCCTGTTCGCCGGGGCCGGCGCGGGCGGCCTCGCCGCGTTTCTCGCGGCCTGCGGCAGCTCGACGAGCGACGGTGACCCGGGCACGGCTGCCACCTCCGGCACGGGCGGGGGCAAGCGAGGCGGCGTCATCACCCTGGGTGCTCCGCCCCCGCCGACCGCGCTGGACCCGGTGACGATGTACGACGGCACCGCGATCGCATTGGTCCAGCTCGTCGCGGACTACCTGATCTGGCTCGACCCGGACTTCCGGCTTCAGCCCCGGCTGGCGACCGCGTGGGCGTCGTCCGACGGGGGGCGAACCTGGTCGTTCACCCTGCGCAAGGGGGTGGTCTTCTCCGATGGCACCCCGCTGGACGCGGCGACGGTGAAGGCCTCGTTCGACCGGTTGCTCGACCCGGCGAACAAGTCCTCGGCCCTGTCCGCCTTCGACACCGTCCTCAAGGCCGGCGGGGTCTCGGCGTCGGGCGCGAACACGGTGGTCTTCCGGCTCGAGCGGCCGTTCTCCGACTTCCCCTACCTCGTGTCCGCGGGCAACTACAACTCGGCCGTCCTCAAGGCGGACTACAAGGTCGGCACGTTCCCGCAGAAGCCGATCGGCACCGGCCCGTTCCTGCTGACCTCCTACAACGTCGGTACCGGCGCGTCGTTCACCCGCAACCCGAAGTACTGGGATGCCGGCAAGCCCTACCTCGAGGGCGTGAAGGTGACGTTCCGCAAGGACGCTCAGGCCGACCTGCTCGCGTTGCAGAGCGGCGCCATCGACGGGCAGATCCTGTCCCAGGCCGACCTCGTCATACCGCTCGCCGGCAGCAACTCGATCGCCGTCGACAAGGTCGGCGGCACCGGTGTGACCGTGCTCACCCTGCGTGTCGACAAGCCGCCGTTCACCAGGAAGGAGGTCCGGCAGGCGGTCGCGTACGCGCTGGACCGGCCGGGCGTTCTCACCTCGGTCTACAACGGGATCGGCGTCCTGGGCAACGACCACCTCATCGCGCCGGCGTTCCCGGCCGCCCCCACGGACCTCCCGCAACGCGCCAAGGACGCGGCGAAGGTCACCAGTCTGCTGTCGGCCGCGGGCATCGACCACCTGCGTTTCACCCTCAGCTTCGACGTGCCGAACAAGTCCTACGCGCTGGTGATCCAGGATCAGCTCAAGCGGGTGGGCATCACAGTGGACCTCGACCAGCAGCCATCCGACAAGTTCTACGGCGGCAACCAGGACACCGACACACCCTGGCTGTTCACCACCGCGAACCTCGTCGGCTGGGCGGGCCGCCCGACGCCGAGCCAGTTCATCATCCCGATGGTGAAAAGCCACGGCGTGTGGAATGGATCGAAGTACGCCAACCCCGCGCTCGACGCGGCCGCGAACGCCTACGACGCGGCGACCGACCCGGCCGAGCGGAAGAAACAGGCCGGGATCATCGCGCGAGCCCTCAACGAGGACGTGCCGATCATCGTCAACGTGTGGAACGGGGCGGCCCGGGCCTACCGGTCCGACCGGATCAAGGGGCTGCGCTCCCACCCGTCGGGGTTCCTCGACCTGACGACCGTGACCAGGGCCTGAGCCGGCGTGGCGAGCTTCCTGACCCGGCGGCTGCTGACCATCCCCGCCACCCTGCTGGCGGTCAGCTTCCTGGTCTTCATCGCCACCGAGCTGATCCCTGGCGACGTGGCGCGGGTGGTGCTGGGCCGGGAGGCAAGCCAGGCGTCCGTCGACGCGCTGCGCCACCAGCTTCGCCTCGACGAGCCGCTGCCGAGCCGCTATCTGCACTGGCTGGGCGGGTTCGTCACCGGCGACTGGGGGCACTCCTACACGCTCGGGGTCGCCGTCCGGCCGCTGGTGATGAGCCGGCTGCTGGAAAGCGCGCTGCTGGCGCTGCTCGCCTTCGTCCTGCTCGTGCCGTTCGCGCTGGCCCTCGGTCTCGCGTCGGGACTACGGGAGGGGAAACCAGCCGATCGGGTACTCAGCGTGACCGGCCTGGTCCTCGGCGCCATTCCGGAGTTCGTCACGGGCGTCGTGCTCCTGGTGGTCTTCACCGTGCAGCTGCACTGGCTGCCGTCCTCGGCGCAGGCCCCGTCCGGGGCGGGGTTGGTGACCCGGGTGCAGCATCTGCTGCTGCCCGCGGTGACCCTGGTCCTGCTCTGCACCGGGTACGTCGCGAGGCACGTGCGGGCGAGCACGGTCGCCACCCTGACGAGCCCCTTCATCCGGGCGATGCGGATACGCGGCATGTCCGAGGCGCAGCTGGTGCGCCGGCACGTGTTGCGCAACTCCCTGGTGCCGGCGACGAGCGCGCTCGCGGTGCAGCTGCAGTTCCTGCTCGCCGGGCTGGTGACCGTCGAGCTGCTGTTCGGCTACCAGGGCATCGGTGACCTGCTGCTGTCCTCGGCGACCAGCAAGGACGTGCCGACCCTGCAGGCGACCGCCGTCGTCCTCGGGGCGGTCGGGATGCTCGTCTACCTCGTCGCGGACGTGGTGTACGCGCTGCTCGACCCGCGGGTCCGGGTGGGCAGGGCGCGCCGGTGAAGGTCACCGACCTCAAGGGCGCGGTGACCGCCGCCCCGCCCGAGCGGGGCGGCGAGCCCGCGGCGGGCACGCTGGCCGACCCGGTTCGCCGGGCCCGCGGGCCGCTCGACCCGCGGCGGCTGGCCCGCCACCTCTCGTTCGCGGTGGGCGGGTTCCTGCTGGTCGGCTGGATCGTCGTCGCGTTGTTCTGGCCCCACCTGGCGCCCGCGGACCCGATGGCACAGCATCCGGACCTGCGGATGCGCGCGCCGGGTGCGGGGCACCTGCTCGGCACCGACCAGTTCGGCCGGGACGTCCTGTCGCGGGTGCTGGCCGGCGCCCGCCCGGTCCTGGAGGTCGCTCCGCTCGCGACCGCGCTCGGGGTCGGCGTCGGGAGCCTGCTCGGGCTCGTGTGCGGCGTGCGGCGCGGCCTGTTCGACGAGATCGCGATGCGTGTCCTCGACGTACTCGCCGTGTTCCCGAGCCTGATCGGGGCCGTCGTGGTGGTGGCACTCGCGGGCCGCTCGACGACCACCCTCGTCCTCGTGATCGGGACGTTCTTCGTCCCGATCGTGGCGCGCAGCGTACGGGCCGCCGCGCTGACGGAACGCGAGAAGCCCTACGTCGAGGCCGCCCGGCTGCGCGGCGAACCGTTCTGGTCGTTGCTGTGGCGGGAGGTGCTGCCCAACATCGCCGGAACCGTGCTGGTGGAGGCGACGTCGCGGCTGGGTGACGCGGTCTTCGCCGCCTCGACCCTGTCCTTCCTCGGGCTCGGCCAACCGCCGGGTTCCCCGGAGTGGGGTGCGTCCGTGGCCGACAACCGGGTCTTCCTTCAGCAGGGCTGGTGGACGGTGCTCTTCCCGGCGCTGGCCGTCGGCAGCCTCGTCGTCGGCGTCGCGCTGGTCGCCGACAATCTGCGCGAAAGGGTGGCGGCGCGATGACCGGCGGCGGGAAGACAGGTGGCGGGGAGAGCGGGGAGACAGGTGGCGGGGAGACAGGTGGCGGGGAGACAGCAGTACCGGCGGGGGGCGGCGGCGGGCTCGTCCTCGAAGGGCTGACCGTCAGCTACCCCGCGTCCGCGACACGGGCCGTCGCCGTCGACGGCGTGAGCCTGCGGGTACCGCCGGGGCAGATCTACGGCCTGGTCGGGGAGTCGGGCTGCGGCAAGAGCACGCTCGCCGCGGCGCTCGCGGGCGTGCTGCCCGGCGGCGGGACGATCGACGGCGGACGCATCCTGCTCGACGGGGTCGACGTTCGTGGTCTGCCCGCGCGCGACCGCCGGCGGTGGCGGGCCAGCGCCTTCGCCATGGTCCACCAGGGCACGAGCAGCAGCCTGGATCCCACGGTCCGCGTCGGCGCACAGGTCGCGGAGGCATGCCGCCTGGCCGGCCTGTCCCGCGCCGAGGCTCGTTCCCGGGCCGTCGAACTGCTCGAAGCCGTGCGGCTGCCGGAGCCCGCGCTGATCGCCCGGCGCTGGCCGCACCAGCTGTCCGGCGGCCAGCAGCAACGGGTCGGCATCGCCGCGGCGCTCGCCGGCAGACCCCGCCTGCTCGTCCTCGACGAACCGACCACCGGGCTGGACGCCAGCGTCGAACGGGAGGTCCTCGACCTGATCGAGGCGCTGCGGCGGGAGATCGACGCCGCCATCCTGCTCGTCAGTCACGACCTCGCGCTGGTGGCGCGCCACTGCGACCGGGTCGGCGTGCTGTACGCGGGCCGCCTGGTCGAGCAGGGGGCGGCGGCCGACCTGCTCACCACGCCCCGGCATCCCTACACCGCCGCCCTCGTCGCGGCCGCCCCGTCGATCGGGGTCAGCAGGCGTGAGCGCAGGCTGCTGGCGGTACCCGGGCAACCACCGCCGCCCACCGACCGACCGGCCGGCTGCACATTCGCCGACCGGTGCCCGCTTGCCGACGAGGCCTGTCGTGCGTCGGAGCCACCACTCGCCCCGGCAACCGGCGCCCCGGACGGGCACACGGTGCGCTGCCATCACCATGACCGTCTCGAACCGCCGCACCGTCACCTGCCGCAGCGTCCCGGGCAGCCCGTCGGCGCGGGCGCGGTCCAGGCGGACGCCCGTCCGGGGCTGCTGACCGTGCGGGGGCTTTACCGCGCCTACGGCCGCACGCCGGTGCTCGCCGACGTCGACCTCGACATCGCGTACGGGGAGGTGCTCGGTCTCGTCGGCGAATCCGGCAGCGGCAAGACGACTCTCGCCCGAGCCGTGGTCGGTCTCGGGCCGGACGGTCCCGGCGAGATCCGGCTCGCCGGGCGCCCCCTGCCGGCGAAGCTGTCGCGCCGCTGCGCGGACGACCGCCGGCGGGTGCAGATGGTCTTCCAGGATCCCGACACCACCCTCAACCCGCGGCACACGGTCGCCGGCGTGCTGGGCCGGGCGCTGGTGACCCTTCGCGGCAAGGGGACGGTCGCCGATCTCGCCCGCCGCGTCCAGGTCGACCCGCGGCTGCTGCCGACGCGCACCCCACGGCTGTCCGGCGGCCAGAAGCAGCGCGTCGCGATCGGCAGGGCGTTCGCCGGCGAGCCGGAGCTGGTCGTCTGCGACGAGCCCGTATCGGCGCTGGACGTCAGCGTGCAGGCCGCGGTGCTCGAGCTGCTCGCCACCGCACGGGACACCGACAAGGCGTCCTACCTGTTCGTCTCTCACGACCTGGCGGTCGTCGGTTACCTCGCCGACCGGGTCGCTGTCCTGCACCGGGGCCGGATCGTGGAGGTCGGCCCCGCCACAGCCGTGCTGGCCGGCCCTCATCACCCGTATACCCACACGCTGACCACGGCGGCGGCCCCGCCACCACCGCGGCATCCGTCCGCGGGCGTCCGGGGCTGCGGGTTCGCCGCCAGCTGCCCCCACCGCCTGGAAGACCGCTGCGACACCCTCGACCCCCCCGTCCGTCTGCTGGCAGGGCCCGCGGGAACGGCTCCGCACAGCGTGCGCTGCCACCTCGATCCGGCGCAGCTTCCCGTGGTCGCGCCGCCCCCGCTGCCGGGCGCCGGCGCGCCGGCGGAGAAGGAGACCGTCTGATGTCGAACAAACCCCCGGTCGTCGACCACGACCGCCCCGACGCCGTCCCGCTGGACGACGTCACGCTGGACGACGTCACGCTGGACGACGTCACGCTGGAAAACGAGTTCGCGCTGCTGGCGGACGCGGCCACGGACGCGGGGCTCGACCGGCACGCGCTGCCGCCGGTCGGGCGCCGCTGGGTCAACCCGACCGTCGGCGGGCATCTGAGCGCCGTGGTGTGGGGACAGGGCTCGCCCGAGGTGGTCTTCCTCCACGACGCCGGCCGCGGGGCGCGTCAGTGGGATGCCGCGATCATCGCCCTGGGCCGCTCGGCAGCCGCGCTGGACCTGCCCGGTCACGGCCGCTCGAACTGGCGGCGGGACGGCCGGTACGAGCCGGCCCGCCTCGCGCCCGCCGTGGCCGAGGCGATCGCGTCCTTCGCGCCGCGGGCCCGCCTCGTGGTGGGTAGCGGCCTGGGCGCCCTCACCGCGCTGGCCGTCGCCGCCCGCCGGCCCGACCTCGCCGGTCAGCTCGTGCTCCTCGACACGCTGCCCGGGGCAGGGCGCGCCGGGCGACCGGTGGTCGGCGGCGTCCCGGCGTCCCGCGCCGACGCGGTCCGCCTGCTGGCGGGAACGCTCCCCCCGGCCGGGCTTCCCAGGGGGGCGCTGCTGCGCGAGGTGCTCTACGGCACGGCGCGCGAGCCCGACGGGTCATGGGCGTGGCGGCACGACCCCGCCCTCTGCGCGGCCTCCGCCGGCCCGGCGCCCGCCCTCGCGGCCGACCAGGCGCCCCTGTGGGACCAGCTGGCGGCCGTCCCCGCCGCCGTGTCCGTCGTGCACGGTGGGCGGTCGCTGTCCGCCGACGACCTCGGCCTGCTGGCCCGGCGGGCGCCGGGAGTTCGGGTGGTGGCCACCGACGGAACCGACTCCGACGTGGAGACCGCACGGCCCATGGCGCTCGCTCGGATTCTCGACCACGTTCTCGACGCCGCTCGCGCTCGGCGCGGAGACGAACACTAAGGAGAGCCAGTCTTGACCAGCTCACCATCACTCGATGCCGGCACCGCGGGTCCGACCGAGCGGGACCCCTTCTCGCCACTGCCTCGCGACACCCGCCCGGTGCGGACAGAGCCCAACGACCGGCGGGTGCGGGTGTTCTTCGACGGCGAGGTGATCGCGGACAGCGCCAGGACGTTGTACGTCTTCGAAACCGGGCACCTGCCCGTGTACTACTTCCCGCGCGCGGACGTCCGGTTCGAGCTGCTGACGCCCACCGACCACCACACCCACTGCCCCCGCAAAGGCGACGCCTCCTACTACACCGTCGCGGTCGGAGAGCGGCAGGCGCAGAACGCGGTCTGGGCCTACCCCCGGCCGCTCCCCGAAGTAGCGGAACTGGCCGACCACGTCGCCTTCTACTGGGACAGGGTCGACGCCTGGTACGAGGAGGACGAGGAGGTCTTCGTCCACCCTCGCGATCCCTACAAGCGGGTCGACGCGTTGCCCTCGTCCCGGCACGTCGAAATACGGCTCGGCGACACGCTGCTCGCCGACACCCACCGCCCCACCCTGCTCTTCGAGACCGGCCTGCCAACCCGTTACTACCTGCCGAAGCTGGATATCCGGTGGGACCGGCTGATCCCCTCGGCGACCCGTACCCGGTGCCCGTACAAGGGCGAGGCCCGCTACTGGTCCTACGTCGGGCCGGACGGTACCCGCATCGACGACCTCGCGTGGAGCTACCCCGAAGCCATTCCGGAAATTCCGAAGATCGCCGGCCTGGTCGCGTTCTACAACGAGCGGGTGGACATCGTCGTCGACGGGGTGCCACGGGAACGTCCCGTCACGCCCTGGTCCTGACCTCCAACGCCCCATGCCGCCAACGCCCCATGCCGCCAACACCCCGTATCCGTCGCACCGAAAGGACATGGCCATGACCGACGAGATCCCCGTCATCGACCTGGAAGCGGCCCTCGCCGAGGACGATCCCCAGGACCTGCTGTCGCGGGTGCGCGAGGCGGCCGAGCGCATCGGCCTGATCCAGGTGGTCAACCACGGCGTCCCACTGGAGCTGATCGACGACTTCGAGCGCCGCATCGAGCGGATCCTGCGCCTGCCGCGCGCGGAGAAGGCGAAGCTGGCCAGCCCCACCGGCCACCCCTACCGGGGCTGGCGGCAGTGGCCCGACGACTTCGGGCGCCTCGAACTCGAGCGTTACAGCATTTCCCAGTTCGACAACCCGGCCGACGCCGCGGCCGCGGGTGTGTCCCCCCGATGGCTCGGCCTCTACGAGGACGCCAACGTCTGGCCGCCGCAGGACCCCGGCCTGCGCGCGGTCGTCTTCGCCTACGCCGACGCGGCCGCCGCCCTGGCCCAGCGGGTCCTCGGGCTGTACGAGCGAATCCTCGGGCTGCCCGCCGGCAGCTTCCCGCACGGCGAGCCGTACCACACCTCCTTCGTCGTCAACGACTATCCGACCTGGACCTACCCGGACAGCGCGGCCGACGAGGACAAGCTCCTGCTGCTGGAACACGCGGACGGCTCGGCCGTGACAGTCCTGCACCAGCGCGGCGACTACCCCGGCCTGCAGGCGCAACGGCCCGACGGGACGTGGATTCCGGTACCCGTCGTGCCCGGAGCGTTGCAGGTGTTCTCGGGCACGATCCTCACGCGGTGGACCAACGGGCTGCTGCGTCCCGCCCGCCACCGAGTCGTGGCCGGCGGCAGCGTGACCAGGCAGTCGACCGGAATCTTCTACCACCCGAGCCTCGACACCGTGCTGGAACCGCTGCCGGCCTTCGTCGGCGAGAACGGCACCGACTTCGAACCGGTCGTGCTGGGCGAGCTGACCGAAAACGCGGTGGAGGACTACCTGAAGGTCTTCGGCCGCCCCGATCAGGTGGCCGCCCGGCGGGAAGGGCGCCCGTACATCTCGGAGTTGGCGGAAACCTCCGCCGGCCGCTGACCCACCGGTCGGGCTGGCCACCGCCGGCCAACCAGACCGGCCCCGCCAACCGTCTGCAACCCTCGCGACGATGCCTCAATCAGGCTGCTGGTCCGGCGGATCGGCGTAGCAGGTGTGCGACGGGTGGACAGGGGCGCTGAATAGCCGTGACCTGGATGCGCTGATGTCGAGGGCGCGGACCGCGTGGGGGGCGAGTCGGGTGATCTGCCCTGCGCGGAAGAGCATCAGCCGCAGGCTGGGGGGCCAGCCGGCCGGGGTGGTTCCGGCGATCTCGGGGCGGAGCACATACGCGGCGATCTCCGCCCGGGTCGGGGTGAGCCAGCGACGCAGCAGCACCCGGCGGTGTGACCCGGGGACCAGGCGCAGGAGCCTGGCGGCGCCGTACAGGGCACCGGTGGAGTCTTCTCTGATCCGGAGCTGTTCGGTGAACCGGATGCGGCGTGGCAGGCCGAGAACGTCGGCGAGCGTGTCGGCCTTCGGCGAGGTGGACCGTAGCGCGGTCGTCAGGGGGGTCTCGGCCCCGATCAGTCGAGCCACCTCCAGCGCCGCGGCCCAGACGGGAAGGGGGAAAAAGGTGACGGCGCGTTCGAGGTCCTGCCGCGCCGTGTGTCCCTTCCGGGGGTTCTGGACGGCGTGGATGGCAAGGTGACAGGCGTGGGCGGGCACGTCGACCGTCTCCACGGCGTGTCCGTGGAGGTCGAAGCCGACGATGTGCGGTTGTAGGCGTGCCCATATCGCTGCGGGCGAGGCGGCTGTGAGTGGCAGCGTCCAGTGCAGGTCGACTGTTTCGGCGCCATCGCGGACGAAGGTGTGGGCGTGGGGCGCGGGATCGAGTCGGCGAAAGCCCTGGCCGATGAGGAGCTGCGCGGCGTCGGCGAAGCGCGCCGGGTCGATGAGCAGGTCGGTGTCGCGCCACACCCGTGGGAGGTCGGGGTAGAGGCGGCGTGCGGTCACCGGCCCCTTGAGCAGGACAGGTCGGATGCCCGCCTCGGTGAGGGTGCCGATGACCGCGGCTGCCCTGCGGTTCAGCAGCAGCGCCAGCGCGACGGTCGCGGTGCGCCGGGCGTGCTCCGGGTCCGTCACCGGGTCCGTCACCGGGTCCGTCACCGGGTCCGTCACCGGGTCCGTCACCGGGTCGGGGTGGGTACGAGCGCCGGCCGGCGTCGCCGCCGCCGGTGCCGGTACGCCGACGTCAGCGGGGCCGACGCCAGCGGGGCCGACGTCAGCGGGGCCGACGTCAGTGGGTTGGTACACCACATCGCATCCCAAGCATCCGGGGGCCACGTCCGCGACACACCCACCCTGCCACGCAGTGAGGAGACTAGCACCTAGAGTAATCTGCTCATCCCGTGGAGCCAAGGAGGGGGTGGAGAGGTGATCCAGGTGCGGGCGGGTGTCCTCGCCGCGGACCTCGGTGAGGAAATCGTCCTGCTCCACCCGGACGACGGCGCCTACTTCTCGCTGAACGAGACCGGTACGCAGCTGTGGCGGCTGCTGTGCGCCGGCCCGGTCGCCGAGAACACGCTGATCGGCGCGGTCGCGGACCAGCTGGCCGCCGGCTGGATGGTCGAGCGCCGCACCGCCGAGAGCGACGCGCGGGCACTTCTCGCGGAGCTCGCCGAGTGCGGCCTTGTGACCGGCGCCGAGCCGTGACCTCTACGGTCGGGTTGCTGGCCCGGTCCCGGCGGCTGGCCCGGTCCCGGCGGCTGGCCCGCGCCGCGGCGCAAGCCGCGGTCGGCGTGCAGCTGTGGCTTGCCGCCGCCGCGGTCGAAGCCGGGCTGCGGGTCCGGCCGCTACCGGCCCTGCTCGCCGCGTGGGCGTGGGCGGCGAGGTCGCCTGCGCTGCGGTGGTTCCCGGCCGGCAGGGCGCACCTCGGCGACGCCCGGCTCGACCGCCTCGCCGTGGCGGCGAGCCGGCGGTGGCGCGGCGAGCAGGCGTGTCTTCCCCTGGCGTTGCTGCGCTGCTGGCTCGCCGCGAGCGCCGGCCACCACACAGCCGTCGTCCTCGGTGTCCGACGCACGGTAGCCACCCCGTTCACCGCTCATGCCTGGGTCGAGGTCGACGGCGAGATCCACGGCGAGCCCGTGGACCCGCACCACGGGTTCCACCGCATCGCCCGCTTCCCGCTGACACCACCGGCAGGACAGCGGCTGGCAGGAGCGCAGCCGGCCGGAGCGCGCCCATGACGTTCTGCGGAGTGTTCCGGCTCGACGGCCAGCCGGCGGCGCCGAAGGTGGCGGACGCGATGCTCGCCGCTTCGGTCGTGCCGGTGAACCAGGCATCGGTGCGCAGGTATGCCCACGGGCCGTTGGCGCTCGCGGCCGCCCCCGAGCCCGCGCACGGCCCGGACCCCACCCTCGCCGCCTCCACCGCGGGGCCGCTCGCCGTCATCGACGGGTGGACCCCACAGCACGGGACAGCCGGGGCGGACCGTGGCCGGGTGGGCGCGGCGGCCCGGCTCGCTGCCGCCTTCGCCGCGCGGGGCACGGCCTGCCTGGATGAGCTGCCCGGCGACTGGGTGGCGCTGCTGTGGGACCCGCACGTGGCACGGCTGGTACTGGCCCGTGCGGTGCTCGGCTGGCGCCGGGTGGCGGTCTACCGCGACGACACCCGGCTGATGTTCGGCACCGAACTCGGCCAGCTGCGCGCCGCCGGCATCCCGCTGCGGGTGGACGACGCCGCCGTGGCCGAGGCCCTGACACTCACCCAGACAACCGTTCACCAGACATTGATGCGGGGGGTGGAACGGATCGGCGACGGGAGCCTGCTCGACGTCCAGGGGGGCCGGGCGCCGGCGCGGCGCGCGTTCACCTCGCTCACCTCGATCGTGCCGCCGAGGCGCCAGACGAGCGTCGAAACGTCAGCCCGCCTCCTACGCGCCGCCCTGGAAACGGCTGTGGACGGCGCCGTCCCCCACACCGGTGCGGCCGTGCAGCTCTCCGGTGGCGTGGACTCCAGCATGGTGACCGGCCTGGCACACCAGCTCGTCGCCCGCCGCCGGACGGGGCGACTGCTCCCGGTCAGCATGATCTTCCCCGGCCAGCCACACGACGAGTCACCCTGGATCGAGGCGGTGGAGGCCCACCTCGGTATCACCTCGCTACGGGTGACACCGGGACCGTACGACTGGGACCGCTGGCGGGCCTGGACCGCGGCCACCGGCGAGGTGCCGCCCCGGCCGAACGCAGCCCTGCTCAGCCACGTGCTGGAGGCCGTGCGGGCCGAGGGACTCACGGTGGCGCTCAGTGGAGAGGGCGGGGACGACTGGTACGCGGGGTGGCGCCACCACTGGCCCGACCTGCTGCGCGCCGGTCACCTGGCGCCGCTGTGGCGGGAAAGCGGGTCGGGGCACCACCCGCGGGCCCTGGCCCGCCGGCTGCGCCTGATCCGCCGTAGCGCCTGGGGCCCCCTGCGGACGCCGGGAGTCCGACCGGTCCTCCCCTGCTGGATCCGCCCGCAACGGCTGCGCGGTCTCGACCTCGACGAACGCCAGATCCTGGTCCGGGCGGCCGACGCAGCCGGTTTCGCCTCCCACGACCACCGGCAGCGGTGGGCGCTGGCGGCGAGACGGATGGGCGCCTCGCTCCTGGACTCGATCCAGCTCGCCGCCACCGCCGCCGGTATCGACTGGCGCCACCCCCTGCACGACCCGCGAGCGGTGCGCTGCGCCCTGACCACCGCCGGTGGAACCCTGTACTCCCCGGGGCTCACCAAACGCGTGCTGCGCGCCGCGGCCGGCGACGCGCTGCCGCCGGCGGTGCACACCCGCCGCGACAAGGCACGGTTCGACCTGGAGATCGTCCACGCAGTGGACGCCGCCGGAGGTCTGCGGATGCTCGCCGCCGGGCCGCTGGTCACCGGCGGCTGGATCGACCTCACCGCGGCCGAGAACGCCTGGGCCGATGCGGCCGCCCTGGCCCGCCGTGGCCGCACCCCCACGGTGCCCCAGCACAGCCTGCCCTATCTCTGGCAGCTCATCGAGCTCGACACCTGGCTGACGCACGCCGGCGGGTAGGAGCAGACCGTACAAAACTGCTAATTTCCGCAATTACTAATCAATATAAGTTACTAATTGGTGTGAACATTGGTATGAACTCGGAGGTACACATGACCGCCGCAGGAGATACCGGCACCGAGACGGCTGTTTCGCCCGCACGCAGGCCGTACGAGACGCCGAGCCTCACCCACCACGGCAGCGTGGCCGTGCAGACCGCGGACAATTCGGGACCTCCTACGACCGACGCCAACTTCTTCTCCAACGTCTCGTAGCCGACCGACCGCCTCGTAGCCGACCGATGAACGCTTCGGACACCGAGCTGGCAGGTGAGGAGAAAGAGGGCGACACACCTGTGATCCGACCGGCCTCGACGGCGCCGGACCGGTACCGGTTCGGCGCCGTCGAGGTCTGCTCGGACGTCGGGCTCACCGGATACGAGCGGTACCGGGCTACCGTGAACAGACCGCTGCTTTCCGTCACCGTGCGCCGCGGCGCCCACCCCCCGAGCACGGGCCGGCTCCTGGGTCGCGGCCACGGCCGCCGCGGCCCGCTGGAGATCCGCGCCAGCCCCGACGGCGGGCGGACGATCGCGGCCGAGGGACTCGCCCCGTGCACGCTCGGCCCCAACACCACGGTGACCTGGCACCTCACCGGCGAACCGACCGCCGACGACACCGACTTCCTGGTGTCCACGATCGTGCCCTGGACATTGACGACGGCACCGGGGACGGCCGTCCTGCACGCTGCCAGCCTCGTCGGTCCACGCGGCGCCGTGCTGCTCTGCGGACCGTCCGGCGCGGGGAAGTCCACGCTGTCCACGGCACTGCACCACCACCGTGGATGGCGCCTGTTCGGGGACGACGCCGCCGTGATCCGCATCGACGACCGCCGGCCGGTCGTCCTGTCCTGCAGCCGCGAGGTCCGGCTGTGGGCGGACGCCGCCGACCTGCTCGGGATGGGCGCGGGGATTCCCCTGCCGCGCTACAGCGCGAAAAGCCGCCACCCGGTGGCGGAACCCGCGACCGAGCCGGCCCAGGTGGTGGCCGTCGTCCAGCTCGTCGACCCGGTCGCCACCCCACCCGTCACGCTCACGGATCGTTCCCCCGCCGTCTGGTCCAGCCCGCATACCGGGGTCTCCCTCAGCCGGCTACGCGCGGCCGACGGCATCGCCGCGCTTCGCGGACACCTCATGCGCCTGGCCCTGATGAGCGTTCCGGAAGCGGCGGCCGAGTTCGCGTTCCTCACCAGTTGGCACCGCACGGTGACATGTGCGGCACTGCACTACCCGCATATCCCCGAGGCCCTTCCCGAGGCCGTAACCGCCTTGTCCGAATTTGTGGGATCCGCACCCCGCAACACGCACCCCGCATCACCCACACACTAAGAAACATCAAAACTACTCTGTGCAATGTTCGGGTGTGAGTGGTGGCGCGTCCACCGGCACGGGGAGCGGGAATGTCTGATCGACGATGCCGAGCAGCGGTCTGGGCGACGGTGTTGACCGCCATCGGCGTAGTGCTTCTGCCGCCGGCGGCGTTCGGGTCCCCGGTCGTGTCCAGGACGCAGGCGCCGGCCGCCGCCGCCGCGCGGCTACCCGCCCTCGCCGGCGGTGATCGCACCGGGTATTCGCTGCGGTCCAATGGCACCGTCTGGGCCTGGGGGCTCGGCTCCTTCGGGCAGCTGGGTAACGGCGCCACCGCCGACAGCTCCGTGCCGGTGCAGGTCTCCGGCCTGACCAGGATCACCGCGGTCGCCGCCGGCCAGGACATGGCGTATGTGCTGCGGTCCGACGGCACTGTGTGGGCCTGGGGGCGCGGGCTGGATGGCGCGCTGGGCAACGGCGTCAATGCCAACAGCTCGGTGCCGGTGCAGGTCTCCAACCTGACCGGGGTCACCGCGATCGCCGCCGGCGGGTTCACCGGGTACGCGCTGCTTGGTGACGGCACCGTGCGGGCCTGGGGACGCGGGCTCGCCGGTGCGCTGGGCAACGGCGGCACCGCCAACAGTTCGGTCCCGGTGACGGTGACCGGGCTGAGCGGGGTCACCGCGATCGCCGCCGGCGACAACCTCGCCGCGTATGCGCTGCTCGGTAATGGCACCGTACGGGCCTGGGGACAGGGCAACTTCGGTGCACTGGGCAACGGCGGCACGGCCGACAGCTCCGTGCCGGTGACGGTGACCGGGCTGACCGGGGTCGCCGCGATCGCCGCCGGCAACAACACCGGGTATGCGCTGCTCGGTGTCGGCACCGTGCGGGCCTGGGGACAGGGCGGCGTCGGGCAGCTGGGCAACGGCGGCACCGCCAACAGCTCCGTGCCGGTGACGGTGACCGGGCTGAGCGGCGTCGCCGCGATCGCCGCCGGCCTGGACACCGGGTATGCGCTGCTCGGCAACGGCACCGTGCGGGCCTGGGGGCGCGGCAACTCCGGTGCGCTGGGCAACGCAACCACCACCGACAGCGCGGTGTCGGTGCAGGTGCAGCTCCCCGCCCTCACCGGGGTCACCGCCATCGCCGCCGGCACGTACACCGGATACGGGTTGCGCTCGGACGGCACCCTGCGGGCCTGGGGCCGCAACAACTACGGCCAGCTCGGCACCGGCACCCTCCTCGACAGCGCCGTGCCCGTACAGGTCTCCGGCCTGACCGGGATCGCCGCGATCACCGCCAACGCCGGTGCCTACGCCGGGTACGCGCTGCGCTCCGACGGCACCGTGTGGGCCTGGGGCAACAACTACGCCGGCCAGCTGGGCGACGGCACCACCACCAACCGCCCGACACCGGTGCAGATCTCCGCCCTGAGCGGCTCGAACCAGGTCAGCGCCATCACCGCCAGCGGACTCACCGGGTATGCGCTGCGCTCCGACGGCGCCGCACGGGCCTGGGGCTACAACCGCGCCGGCCAGCTGGGCAACGGCACCACCACCAACAGCCCGCTACCGGTGACGGTCTCCGGTCTGGCCGGGGTCAGCGCCCTCGCCGCCCGCGCGGACGGCGCCAGCGGATACGCGCTGCGCTCCGACGGCACCGCCTGGGCCTGGGGTTACAACCGCGACGGCGAGCTGGGTAACAACTCCATCATCAACAGCACCGTGCCGGTACCGGTCTCCACCGCCACCGGCCTCAGCGGGGTCAGCGCCATCGCCGGCGGTGGGCGCAGCGGGTATGCACTGCGCTCGGATGGCACCGCGTGGGCCTGGGGCGACAACCTCTACGGCCAGTTGGGTACCAACAACACCCCCACCGACAGCCTCGTGCCAGTGCAGGTCAACGGGGCTTGACGTGCGTCCGCGGTGGCGATGTGGCGCAGCGGACAGCGGGCGGGACGCGCGGGATGGGCTGACTAGAGTTACGGGCGTAGTACGGGGGGCCCACACATACTCAGGGAGCTCATGCATGACCTCTGCCGTGGAGAGCACCGAGGCGCCGGCGGTTCCCGGCCTCGACGAGGCGGGCCGCGCCCTGCTGTTCACCGAGGCGCGGACGGCGAACGCCTTCGCCGACACCCCGGTCAGCGACGAGCAGCTCGCCGCCATCTGGGAACTCACCCGATGGGCGCCGACCGGCGGCAACCTGCAGCCACTGCGGGTGACCTTCGTGCGCACGCCCGAGGGCCGGGAGCGGCTGCTGCCGCTGATGAACGAGGGCAACCGGGCCAAGACCGCCTCCGCGCCCGTCACCGCCATCCTCGCCGTCGACTCGCGCTTCCACGAGTACGCGCCGACGGTACTGCCGATCCGGCCGCAGATGAAGGACGCCCTCGAGGCGGACGAGGCCGGGCGCAGCGCCATCGGCCAGCTCAACGGGCCACTGCAGGCGGGCTACTTCATCCTCGCCATCCGCGCCCAGGGCCTCGTCGCCGGGCCGATGGCCGGCTTCGACGCCGCGGGGATCGACGCCGAGTTCTTCCCGGACGGCCGCTGGAAGTCCCTGCTCGTCATCAACATCGGCCATCCCGGGGAGAACCCGTGGTTCGCGCGACTCCCCCGGCTCGACCCCACCGACGTCATCCGCTGGGCCTGACCGCCAGCCCCGTCCCTGAGCCGGCCGCCGGAAGAACCGCTGCCACCCCGGCGGTCGGCTCGGCCGGGCCACCGGTGAGCCGGGCCAGGGCTTCCTTCGTGGCGGTCACCGCCTCGTCGGAATCCCCCAGAACCGCCAGTTGGTCGGTGAGGACGGCCTGGAGGTCCTCGGCCGCCTGGTGCTGGCGACCCATCCGTTCGTACACGCAGGCGAGCTCGTAGCGCCGGTGGAGCGTGTCGGGATGCCTCGGCCCGGCCAGCTGGGACATTCCCTTGATCACCTCGTCGAGTTCCGCGGCGGCTCCGGCGAAGTCCTCGAGGTCGACGAGCACCTGGCTGAGACCGTGGCGGGTGGCGACGGTGTCGCGGTGGTAAAGGCCGTGGGACTTCATGCGCTCGGTGACCAGGTCCTGGAGGACGGCGGCGGCCGCGACCCCGTCGCCGGCCTTCCACTGATGCATCGCCAGGTTGTTGCGCAGAACCGACACGTCGCGGTGTTGCGGACCGAGCACCCGCAGCATGTCATCGAGGACCTGCTGCATCTCCAGGACCGACTGGGCGTAGCCGACGGTCTGCGCGCGGATGGTGGCCAGCAGGCCGCGCAGGTCGAAGGTGTCCCGATGTTCGGGGCCGTGAATCCTCGTCGCGAGCTGTACCAGGGATTCGAGCTCGGCCACCGCGCCGGCGGTGTCTCCGGTCTTCGATCGCCAGTACACAAGTTGGCTGCCGATGGTGAGCACCGCCGGGTGCTCGGGACCGAGCACGCGCACCTGGTCGGCCAGCACCGTCGTCAGCTCGGCCACGGCCTGCGCCGGATAGCCTGCCTGACCCCACTGATAACCGAGATTGCGCCGAGCGGCGGTGGTCGTCGGATGATCGCGGCCGAAGACGGCGACCATATCCGGAATCAGCGATCCGAGGCTGGTGATCGCCTCCTGCGTCTGCCCCGCGTCACCCAGCCACATGGCGAGCTGGTCGCGCAGGATCAGGGTGTCGGGGTGGCGCGGCCCGAAGTACTCGACGGCCTGCTGGCTGAGCTGTCGACACAGCCGTATCGCCTCCTCGAGTTGCACTGCCGTTCCGAGGCTTTCGATGGTCCGCATCATGATTTTGTGTATGCCGTGGTCCGGATTCCAGATCGCGGCCGCCCAGTTGTCCTGGAGGGCCATCGCATTGGCCCGTAGGAGCTGACCCCTGTCCTCGTTGTTGTCGTCGGGCGGCCAGATCTCCAGCAGAGCGTCGGCGGACGTCCGGGCGACCTCGGTTGACCGGACCTCACCGAGATCCTCCCGCACGGCTCGTTGCACGAGCGCATGGACCCGGATCATGCCCGACTGATGCGTCACCAGGTGGAAGCGGTGCAGGCCACGCAGCCCGTCGTGGATGTCGTCCGCGGTAGGTTGCCTGGGCACTCGCCCGGCGAGGTACCTCTGCGCGGTCGGTGCCTTCGTCAGCACCCCGTCCGGGATACCGTTGGGGTTCAGCGAGCTGACGATCTCCAGCAGTGGCCGGGCGAGCCCGACGGGAGGTAGCCGGTTCGCGGCCTCGATGGACAGGGCCCAGGTCGTGGCGACGGTGTGGGAATACCCGTCATAGACGGTGTCCAGCGTCGGAAACAGCTCCGTCAGCCGCCGTCGGCGGTCGGCGAACCGCCCTCGGTAGAGGCTGCAGGGCAGATCCAGGTCGATCATGTAGGCGGCGGCATGGCCGAGCGCCAGCGGCAGCCCACCCAGATCGGTCACGACACCACGGACCGCCTCCTCGGTGTCGGCCAGATGCGGGTGGTCCCGAAACTTCCGGTAAAGGTACTCGACTGCCTCAGCCACGGTGAACACGTCGAGTTCGACGAGATTCCGGCCGGCGAGGAGATCGGCGTCGCGTCGCCGGGTGGTGACGACGGTGCGCCCGTTGGGTCGATCCGGGGGCCACAGGTCGCGGATGTCGGCTGGTCCCGCCAGGTCGTCCAGGACGATCAGCCAACGCCGCCGAGTTCTTGCCAGCCACGTGAGCAACCGGGCTGCGGTGCGTTCCGGCGCCTCGTTCTCCGGCCCGAGCGCGAGATCTGTTCCCGCCCGCACGAGCTCTGTTCCCGCCTGCACATAGTCGGATACCACCGAGTCGCGGCTGAGCGCCGACACCCAGAGCATCAGGTCCAGTTCTCCGGCGTCCCACAGCTGGCGGGCGAACTCGGCCGCCAGCTGTGTCTTGCCGACCCCGCCCAGGCCGGCGACCACCTGGGTGAGCACTGTGGTCTGCCCTGGCCCGGTGGCGCCGTGCAGTTTCCTGAATTCGGCGCGATCCTGAAAGCTGTCCGCTCGCGGAGGAAGGTTGCCCACCATCAGCGGCGTGCTCGGCGCCTGTCCTCGCGACGTGGTGGGCGCGCGGTGCTGCGGAGCCTGCACGTCGAGATCGCCACGGAGGATCCCGACCTGTACCCGCATCATCTCGGGGTCGAGCTCCAGGCCCTCGTTCTTGACGATCTGGTCGTACGCCGACTGGTACAGAGCCTGAGCCTCGCGTGACCTGCCGGTCGCGTACAGGCCTCGCATCAGTACGGTGACCAGACGCTGGTGGTGGAGATCGTCATAGGCGAGCTCCCGGAGCGGCTCGATCACGGCCGGCGCGTTCCCCGCGCTCAGTTCGGCGGACGCCCAGGCCACGACCACGTCCCTGCGTTCCTCCCAGCAGCTTTGCCGGATCCGGTCGACCCACGACGACGCCAGCCCTGCCAGCGGTTCGCCACGCCAGAGCCGCACGGCCTCGCGGAGCAGGGGCAGCCGTGCGTCGTCACCAGCCGCGGCCCTGGCCTGTTCCAGCAGCCCGCGCATGCGGATGAGATCAACCTGCTGGCTATCGAGATCAAGGACGTAGCCCTCGACCCGGCGCACGATCCGCACCGTGCGCTGCTCGTCCGAGTGCCGTTCGAGCAGCCGGCGAAGCCGACTGACATGAGCGTGCAGGCTGCGGCGGGCGTGATCGGGCCCGTCGTCGCCCCACACCCGCTGGATCAACGTCTCGGTGGATACGGGCCTGCCCGCATCGGCCGCCAACGCCGCGAGCACCAGACAGCGCTGCGGCCGTCCCACGTCGACGACCAGCCCCGATCTCAGGAGCTGTACCGGACCAAGCAGTCGGATGTCCACAGTGTTCTGCCCCGAATCAGATCACAACCTGCCGCGATCCCGCTCCGATCAGCATAACCAGCGCTGATTCGAACCGAGCAGATCGGCAGCCACCTCCGCCCGTGGGACGAGACCGCCAGCGCGAGGATCCCGACGCCCCGCACAGCCCCTGACCAGGGCGACAACATTGTGGCAACGTTCCGCACTACCCGCCTGTGGGAGGTTGCCAGGAAACGGCACGCGGATCGACACCCGCGGCACGCCACCGAGCGGCGCATTCACCCAGCCATTTCCTGAGTCCGAAAGAAAGTATTAGCCCGAGGAGACCCCCCGGTGTTCCACTCTTCACCATCCTCACGTTCTCCGGATCCGGTCGGCTCGCCCCGACAGATGGCCACGAGAAATGGTCTCGCCGGGCCGCGGCCCGACAGCTCGGGCCGGACTGTTCTGGAAGGTGCCTTCAAACTTCTGGAGGCGCTGTCCGGGGTGGAAAACGCCGGGCTTTCTCAACTGGCCCGCCTGGCCGACCTCCCCAAGGCTACGGCGCACCGCCTGCTCACGCAGCTCGCCGCTCTCGGGATCGTCGAACAGAAGGGTGTCACGTATCGCATCGGTAGCGGTCTGCGACGGCTGGCGAGTCCGGTACGGCCTTTCCGGTGGTTGCTCATTGCGGGGAGGAAGCCCTGTCATGCGCTGGCCGTCGCCTCCGGAGCGGACGTGTCCCTGTCGGTACTCCGCGACGGGGAGGCGTTGACCGTGCTGACCGAGAGTGTGACCCGCGGCCTGGTGTTCCCCGAGCCGACCGCGTTGCCGTTGGCCACGGCGGCCGGGCAGATCCTCCTCGCCGAGCTTCCGGACCTGGGCCCGCCGGCGGGATTTTCGGATCACGAATGGCGCCGGCGCCGGGCCGCGATCCGCCAGCATGGCATCGCCTTCGACCGACACGAAGTGATCAACGGGATGTGCTGCGTCGCCGTGCCGGTGCGGGCGTCCGACGGTCGGGTGGTGGCGGCTCTCGCCGCCCGGGTGTCGGCCGGTTCCCTTCCTCGCGGGCTGCCGGACACCGTTCGTCGTAGCGCCGTGGCGATCAGCCGCCACCTGCCGGAACCACCGCTGCCAGTCCAGGATCGACGCTGCGCCCACTGACGCGGCGGCTTCGCCGATCACGCGCTTTTCGACCGTCCGGCGGGCACGGGATAGCGGTTTAGGGTGGCCTGCAGGCCCGCGGGCGGGGGCGTTCTCGCCGGGTCGTAGAACGGCGAGAAGGTGCGGACGAGCCGGCGGAGGTTCGCGGCGCCGAGTTTCCTGGCCGTGGCCGACTCCCGCTCCTCGGACAGTCGGCGCTGCTCGTCCGTCATCCCGCGCCGGTCCACGTCCAGCAGGTACCTCCGTAACGCGGCGGTGCGCCGGTTCAGGTGCCGGGAAGCGGTGATGATGCCGTGGGCCCGGTACAGCCACGCGAACAGCCGGGGTCGGCCGTAGAGACGGTGGTAGACGCGGTTCACGACGGTCCGGTGTTCGTACTCCTCGGCCAGATGCCATTTCCACAGCTCGACCGCGGGCGACGGCGCGGCGCCGAGTTCGGTCTCCATCTGGCCGTCGACCCACAGCTCGGCGCCGGTGGAGCCGATGCTCTCGAAGCCCTCGCAGTAGGCGAGCAGCCAGCGCAGCGACCTGGTCCGCAGGAAGTGCTCGTAGTCCTGTTCGAAGACGGCCTCGTGGTCGGCCATGTCCGGGTAGCCGCCGTCGCGGACCATCGCGTTGAACGCCCGGTGCAGCCGGTAGTGCTGGCCTTCCTGGCGGTTGAACAGGTCGATGTCGCGCAGCAGCTCGGCGTCGGCCAGCGGATCCAGCTCCTCGGCCGCGCGGCGCATGACCTTGATGAGGAACGGTTCGATGTAGGCCGGGATCATGCCCTGCGCGTTGACGAGATGGACGGCCTCCAGGTTCGATCCCCAGCGCGGCGAGACGTCGGTGAAGTCGAATTCCGGCGAACGGACACGCATAACCGCATCAGACCTTTCCAAGCGCGGACGGTACGGCCCAGGGGCGGCAGTGATCTCGGCAGCCACTCCGCCGACAGTGATCCAACGCCACCGGGCCGCAGGAGAGCGATCACGGTACGCCGGCCCGTCCGCGTACGCGACCCTCGTCGGGGCCTGGCCGCCGGCGCCGACCGGAAGGTGGCTCTGCGCCTACCAGCCTCCACCCGGCCTCCCCTCGGTGGGCCCACGAGGGCATCCCGGCCCTGGAGCAGCCTTCCCGCCGGTCGGAAAGCGGAACCAGGCACCACGCCACCGGACGTGACCCTCGGCGTCGGTGACGTACGCGCCCCACGCCGTCTGCGGACCGGCCGAGCTCACCGGCTCCGGGCGTCCACCGGTCGGGGAAACCAGCCCCTGTCAACACGGGTACCGCCGGGCCCTCCCTCAGGGCGACGCCCCAGCCACGCCTCGCCGCCCTGGGGCGCGGCCGAGAATCTGGCGCCTCTTTGGACCGGTTCGCCGAAACCGGCCGCCGCGATGGCAGCGGCTGCTAGTTTCGGCTCCCGGACGACGGCGGGGACCTTGGGGGCTGACATGGCGGAGACGAATCTGGAGCAGTTCAGCTGGCCGGAGACCATACGGCGGGTGAACGAGGCGATAAAAATTTCGGTGCTGGGGGCCAACAGTTATATCCAGAACGCCTTCCCGGCGGTGTTGGAGAAGGCACCGGAGGGCCATCGGCGGACCCGGGAGCAGTTGAAGGCGCCCGGCTGGAAAAGCCTCAAGCCGCCGGCGATGGACACCTGCCAGTACCTGCCGGCGTCGATCGCCCCCGGTGGCAACGCCCGAGCCAGGTACCTCGCCGAGGGCCTGGCCAAGTTCGAGAAGAACCCGAAAGACCAGTTCTTCTACGGCGTGTGCAACGACTTCGCGTGGGCAGTGAACGGAGCGCTCGTCGCGACCACCTTCAAGCGGCCGGAGCTGAAGGTGTACGCGCCGCTGCTGCCCGCGGGCACCAGGGTCGAGCTCTACGGCATCGTGGGGCTACACGAGGACAAGCACCTGTTCACCGTCGTGAACCGGCCGGCCGACAGCTCCCCCACCGATTTTCGGACCTGGGGTCGCGGCTGCTTCGTGGTCGACCAGTGGTATGGCCTGCAGACCACGACACCGGCCGTGAAATCGTTCGACCCGCACGACGACCTGCCCGGCGAGGGTTTCCACGACCTCACGTTCATCGGGTGGTGGAACGAGGTCCTCGCCAAGGTACAGCCGAAGTCGGGGATTGGAAACAAACTCGCCCCCCAGGCGGAGTTCTCCGCCGGCGGAGAATAGCGCGCACACCCAGGCCGGTCCAGGCCCGGCCAGGTCCGCCAGGCCGGCGGCGGACCTGGCCGGGGTAGCACCCGCGCCGCCCTGCTGTTTAGCGGCGCCCGATCGCCCGCTGATATTCCTTCATCAGCTTCTCGCGACCACGTCCGGTCGCGACCACTGGCCACTGGAACGGGCCCGGCCCCGCGCGGTCGCGGTCTCGCGCACATGACCGAACGCGAGCATTCTCGTATCGAGATCGCTCCGGTACCAGTCGACTACCAGTCGACGAACGGCTGGTAGAGCTCGGACTCTCGGCGGACCAGCTGTCCAGGGCCCGCCGGGGTGAGGCTCACGTCATTCACCGACGGTTCAGAAACCTCGGCGTCCGGCCCTTGGACCGTCTCGTCCACACGGGCGACCGTGCCGCCTCGCCCCCGCCCGAGTCGAACGAGACCGGCGGCCTTGAGCTCGTCCACGGCTGACCGATACCGGTCATTGCCGAGCCTGACCAGACTGCGCAGCCGCAGACCACCGATGGTGCTGCCATCGGGCGGAAGCCAGTCGAAGATCTGCCTGGCGTCGGCGGATATCTTCAGCCGATCCTGGGCGCTGCCGGCCGTCACGCGGCGAAGAAGCCGCCCCTCCAGAAGCACCAGCCCGGCCGCGACAAGCTCCTCCACGGCCTCGGCGAATCGCTCCTCCCGCATACCGACGCGTGATTGCAGTGGACCGCGGTTGGACCAGCCAGTGCCAATCTCCGTGTACAGCCGCTCCGCAGCTCGAGAAACACCCATCGGCCCCCCACCGTCCATCGGACTCGCCACCCGGATAGATCCGGCGCGTCAGACAGGACACGGATCCCGGCCTGTTCCTCATCGAGGGGGGCGTCTCCCTGGAGAAGTGGGCCACGGCAACCAGGAGTTTGCCCACCGCTACCGGGGTGCCGAGCGGCGCAGGAGGGCGGCGGTGGGCTGGTCGGCGGGGAGGAAGGCTTCGAGCTTCAGTTCGGCGACGGTGACGTCGACGGCGGTGGCGAACGTGGTGATCGTGCTGATGAGCCGTAGTTCCCCGTCGGCCGAGCGCAGGTGCAGGGGAACCGCGAAACCAAGGTGATCCGGCCTGAGCGGGCCGTCCGGCACGTACCGGCGGAGTTCGGCGTGGAGATCGGAGAGGCGGTCGTCGGGATTGCGCAGGATCTCGGCGTGAATGCCGTCGAGGATGTGCCGGGACCATTCGGCGAGGTTCACGATGCGCGGCGCCAGGCCCGCGGGATGCAGCGCGAGGCGGTAGACGTTGGCGCCGGGCCCGAGCAGTTCTGGCGCCGCGCCGTCGGTGAGGAGAGCGAACGCGTCGTTGGCGGCGACCAGGTCGCCGTGGCGGTCGACGACGATCGCCGGGTAGGGCTGGTGCCCGGTCAGGATGTGCGTCAGCGCGGCGCGCACCGGGGCCAGTGGCGGGTCGTCCAGGGAGGTCCGCGGGTAGGCGGGGGCGTAGCCCGCGGCGAGCAGCAGACCGTTGCGCTCCCGCAGCGGCAGGTCGAGGGATTCCGCCAGCCGGACGACCATGGCCCGGCCCGGCTCCGACCGGCCGTTCTCCAGAAAACTGACGTGCCGCTGGGTGGTCCCCGCGCGCTCGGCCAGTTCGAGCTGGCTGAGCCGCCGGCGGAGCCGACGCTCGCGCAGAGCCTGTGGGAAGTCCACGCGCCCCGTTGTACCGCCCGGGATCGACCGCCGGCCATTCCTCCCGGGGAATTGCCGCCCTTCCCCGGCCGCCGCCACGATGCGGCGCATGAACGATGACATCCGCCTCGGCGTGCTCGTACCGATCGGAAAAGCCCAGTGGGGCGCGGGAACCGACCCCCGCGAGCTCGTCGACTTCGCGGTCCGGGCCGAGAACCTCGGCTACGACTCGTTGTGGGTCAACGACTCGCTGCTCGGCCCGCGCATCGAGGCGCTGACCATGCTCGCCGCCATGGCACCGGTCACCGATCATGTCGCTCTCGGCACGGCGACGCTTCTGCCGGTACTTCGCCGGCCCGTGCAGGCGGCGCAGACCCTCGCCTCCCTCGACCTGCTGTCCGGCGGACGCCTGACCGTAGCCGTGGGCGCGGCCTTTCCCGGCCGTTTCGGCCGGCCCCTGCACGACCTGTCCGAGGTTGCCTGGGCCGACCGGTTCACCCGGCTCGACGAGACCGTCGCCCTGTGGCGCCACCTGTGGACCGACGACGGTCCGACCTCCTTCCACGGCGACCTCCTGCACTTCGACGAGATCCCGCCGGCCACGGCGCCCAGCCGGGCAGGTGGCCCACCGATCTGGCTCGGCGGCGCCGCCCCCGCGGCGCTCACCCGCACCGGTCGCCGCTACGACGGGTGGCTGCCCTACCCGCCCGACCCGGCGGACTACCGCAGCGGTCTGGCTCAGGTACGGCAGGCAGCCGCCGACGCGGGCCGCGTCCCGGACACGATCACGCCTGCCCTGTTCGTGTCGGTGCTGATCGCCGACACCGTGGAGAGCGGGCGCCGCGCCCTGGAGGACTACAGCCGGGCCAACTACGGACTCGCGCTGCGGGACCTCGAAGCCATCCAGGCCGTGATCACCGGGCCGTCGGCACAGGTGGCCGCGCATCTGGCGCGCTACGTCGCCGCCGGCGCGCGCCACCTCGTCTGCCGAATCGGCACCGTCGATCTCAGGTCCGCCCGCAACCAGCTCGAACAGCTCGCCGAAATCCTCCCGTTCATCCGCCACGCACGACCTGCCGCACCGTCAGGAAGCCGCAGTGGATGATGCGGGTCGCTGGGCCGAAAGGCACGGACGCCATGCCAAGATCGCGCAGAGTCCCTTCAGCGGGGGCCGATCCGCTGCCGATACGTCCGGGTCTTGTGCCGATTGCCACACGCCTGCATCGAGCACCAGCGCCCGGTACGCGGTTTGGAGCCGTCGTAGAAGATCACCCGGCAATCGGGGGCGGCGCACATCTTGACCCGCCGCCAGGTTCCCTCGACGGACGCGGTGATCGCCACGGCGACGATCCTGGCGAGCGCTTCTGTCGTCGCGGTGCCGGTCGCCGGCTCGAGGCCGAGCTGTCCGTCCGGATTCATGCTGGCGCGTAGCGGAAGGTGCGCCGCCAGGTCGGCGAGGTCCGGTGCGCAGTCGCCGTCGCCACGGTTCGCCGCGGCGGCCCACCGCAGCGCTTCCCGTAGTCGCAGGGCAAGTGTGAGCTCAGTATCGCTCGCCGTCGTCCCTTCGCCGACCAGGCCGTGCGCCACAAGCCAGCTCGCCAGCGCCGCGGGGCCGGTCAGCTCGTCACTCGTCCGATGCGAGCCGAACGCCCGCTCATCGACGGAGTTGACGAACGAGCCCAACACGTACAGCTCCGGCGGTGTGCCGATCGCCGAGTGGATGGCCTTCGACCTACCCCGACCCGCGGATCGTCCCGCCACCCGCCGACTTCGTCGCGCGTTCCCGCAACCTCGTCCGCTGCTGCGAACCACCGCGTGGCGGCCATTTCCCCGCCCTCGAGGTGCCCGATCTCCTCATCGAGGACCTCGCCGAGTTCATCGTCAGCACGCCGCGCTAGACCCGGTTGCGGGGACGCCGAGCGCCGCGGCTGCCCTCAACCCCCGGGCTGGGCGCGGACGGCGGTTCAGGTGAGGATGGTGGCGAGGGCGGCGCAGGCGCGTGACAGTGCCGGCGCCGCGCGGCCGGTGAGATCGTCGCTCATGCGCACCGCGGGTCCTGACACGGACAGCGCCATCGGCGACATGCCGGGCACGGACACCGGCATCGCGACGCAGCGCACCCCGACCTCCATCTCGCCCTCGTCGAGGGCGTAGCCGCGGGCGCGGATGCCGGCGAGTTCGTCGAGCAGCGCGTCGACCTCGACGATGGTCGTGGCGGTGTGGGTGGACAGCGTCGAGCGTTTGAGGATCGAGCGGGCCTCGTCGTCCCCGAGCGTCGACAGCAGCGCCTTGCCGACGCCGGTGCAGTGCAGGGGGACCCGCCGGCCCACCTCGGTGAAGGTGCGCATCGAGTGCAGGCCCGGCGCCTGGGCGACGTACTCGGCGCGCTCGCCGGCCAGGACCGCGAGATTGGCCGACTCGCCGAGCCCGTCGGCGAGCTCGCGCAGGATCGGGGCGGCTCGCTCGCCGAGCAGCGCGTTCGCGCCGGCGCCCAGCGGGACCAGCCGGGAACCCAGGCAGTACCGACGGTCGGGCAGGCGGCGTAGGTAGCCGCGGGTGGTGAGGGTCTGGACCAGCCGGTGGATCGTCGGCAGCGGCAGGCCGGTCGCCGCGGCCATCGCGCTGATCGAACAGCCGCCGCCCGCCGCCTCGACCACCTCGAGGAGGTCCAGGGCACGCTGGACCGACTGCACTCCCGCCGCGCGCTGTTCGACCGGCATCCCGCACGCCTTCCTCTCATCTCGGGGCGGGCATCGGCCCAGGGCACCCGCGCCCGGCCCGCACTCCGCCACCCGCGACCCACCCGCGGCCCGCACTCCGCCTGCACATCGACTGCACATCGGCGTTCGCCTTGACCGAGGCGGCGGTCCCGCCCTACGTTCGTCTCACGATACAGATTTCTTTTTCCGTATGGTGGAAGCCGGCAGGGTCGCCAGCGACGTCGTGCGGACCCTCCCCCCGGAAAGGCTGGCCCCTTTGACCGTGGAGGACGTCACCATCGCCCCCATCGCCGAGCTGGTCGACGCGCTGCCCGCCGGAGTGGTCGTCACCGATCCGGACCTGCTCGAGAAGTACCGCCGCGACCGCGCGGCAGACCCGCTGGCCGGGCAGCCGCTCGCGGCGGTGCGCGCCGAGTCGACCGAACACGTCCAGATCGCCGTGCGGTGGGCGGCGCGGCATCACGTCGCGGTGGTGCCGCGGGGGGCGGGTACCGGGCTGTCCGGCGGCTCCACCGCCGTCACCGGGGGCATCGTGCTGTCGACGGAGCGGATGCGCGCGATCCGCGTCGACCCGCTCACCCGGATGGCCGTCGTGCAGCCGGGTCTGCTCAACGCGGAGGTCAAGGCCGCGGCCGCGGCCCACGGGCTGTGGTATCCGCCGGACCCGTCGTCGTTCGAGATCTGTTCCATCGGGGGCAACGTCGCGACGAACGCCGGCGGCCTGTGCTGCGTGAAGTACGGCGTCACGACCGACTACGTGCTCGGGCTCGAGGTCGTGCTCGGCGACGGGCGGGCGGTGCGCCTCGGCGGCCCGCGGCTCAAGGACGTCGCCGGGCTGTCGCTGACCAAGCTGTTCGTCGGCAGCGAGGGAACGCTCGGCATCATCACCGAGGCCACCCTGCGGCTCATCCCGGCCCAGCCGCCGTCGAGCACGCTGGTGGCCACCTTCCCCACCACCGAGGCGGCCACCGCGGCCATCCTGGCGATCACGTCCGCCATCCGGCCCGCGATGCTGGAGTTCATGGACCAGACGTCGATCAACGCCGTCGAGGACGTCCTGCACATGGGGCTCGACCGCGACGCGGCCGCGCTGCTCGTGGCCCGCTCCGACAGCCAGCACCTCGCCGCCGAGTGCGAGATGAAGATCATGCGCGGCGCCTGCGTGGCCAGCGGCGCCACCGAGACGCTGGCCACCGACGACCCGGACGAGGGCGAGGCGTTCGTCGCCGCGCGCCGCGCGGCCATCCCCGCGGTGGAACGGCGCGGCGCCCTGCTGCTCGAGGATGTCGGCGTCCCGTTACCGCGGCTGCCGGAACTCGTCCGGGGCATCGAGACGATCGCGGCCGACCGCGCCCTGACGATCGCGCTGATCGCGCACGCCGGGGACGGCAACACCCATCCGCTCGTCGTCTTCGACCCGGCGGACGCGGCCATGGCCCGGCGGGCCGAACTCGCCTTCGGCGAGGTGATGGACCTCGCCATCAGGCTCGACGGCACGATCACCGGCGAGCACGGCGTCGGCCGGCTCAAGAAGGCCTGGCTGCCCGACCAGCTCGGCCCGGAGGTGATGGAGCTGTCGGCGCGCATCAAGCAGGCGCTCGACCCCCTGGGCATCCTCAACCCCGGGGCGATCTTCCCCTGACGGCCGAAGGCCACCGGCGGACCGACCGCCCCGCACATCCCCCGCCCCGCACATCCCGACCGCCCCGCTCGGCACCGCAACCACACGACAAGGACAGACGATGACCGAACGGATCCAGATCGGCACCCTGCAGGTGGCGGCGAGCCTGCACGAGTTCGTGCAGACCGCCGCCCTGCCCGGCACGGGAATCGAGCCCGCGGCCTTCTGGCGTGGCGTCGAGGAGATCGTCACCGCGCTCACGCCCGTCAACCGGGCCCTGCTCGCCGAGCGCGACGAGCTGCAGCGGCAGATCGACGACTGGCACCGCGCCCGCGCCGGCGAAGCGCACGACGCGCAGGCCTACCACGACTTCCTCGTCGAGATCGGCTACCTGCGGCCCGAGCCCGAGCCGTTCGCGATCTCGACCGAGAACGTCGACGACGAGATCGCGCTGACCGCCGGCCCGCAGCTCGTCGTGCCGGTCCTCAACGCCCGGTACGCGCTCAACGCCGCGAACGCGCGCTGGGGCTCGCTGTACGACGCGCTCTACGGCACCGACGCCATCGCCGAGGACGACGGCGCGCACCGCGACGGGCCCTACAACCCGGTCCGCGGCGCGAAGGTCATCGCCTACGCGCGGGCGCTGCTCGACGAGATCGCGCCGCTGCGCGAGGGCGGCCACGCCGACGCGGCGCACTACGCCGTGGTCGGCGGCGAGCTGGTCGTCACGCTGACCGCCGGCACCAAGACCGGCCTCGCCGACCCCTCGGCACTGCGCGGGTACACGGGCGACGCGGCGTCGCCCAGCGGGATCCTGCTGGTCCACCACGGCCTGCACGTGGAGATCCGCATCGACCGCGCGGGGGCGATCGGCGCCGGCGACCCCGCCGGGGTGCAGGACGTCGTCCTCGAGTCCGCGATCACCACGATCGTCGACTTCGAGGACTCCATCGCCGCCGTCGACGCCGAGGACAAGGTCGCGGCCTACGCCAACTGGCTGGCGTTGAACCAGGGCACCCTGACCGCGAAGGTGACCAAGGGCGGGTCGTCGTTCGACCGGGCGCTGGCCGCCGACCGGACGTTCACCGCGCCGGGCGGCGGGCAGGTCGTGCTGCCGGGGCGGGCGCTGCTGCTGGTCCGCAACGTCGGGCACCTGATGACCACCGACGCGATCCTCGACGCCGACGGCGAGGAGGTGTTCGAGGGCATCCTCGACGCGATCATCACCTCCCTGGCGGCGCTGCCGAGCCTGCGCGCGGACGCGGCCCGGCGCAACAGCCGCACCGGCTCGATCTACATCGTCAAGCCGAAGATGCACGGCCCGGCCGAGGCGGCCCTCACCGTCGAGCTGTTCGCCCGGGTCGAGACGCTGCTCGGCCTGCCGGCCGACACCCTCAAGATCGGAATCATGGACGAGGAGCGCCGCACCACGGTGAACCTCGCCGCGTCGATCGAGGCGGCGCGCCGGCGGGTGGTGTTCATCAACACCGGCTTCCTGGACCGGTCGGGCGACGAGATCCACACCTCCTTCGAGGCCGGGCCGATGGTGCGCAAGGCCGACATGAAGACGCAGACCTGGATCACCACCTACGAGGACAACAACGTCGACCAGGGGCTGGCGGCCGGGCTGTCGGGCCGCGCCCAGATCGGCAAGGGCATGTGGGCGATGCCCGACCTGATGGCCGACATGCTGACCCAGAAGATCGGCCAGCTGCGGGCCGGCGCGACGACGGCCTGGGTGCCCTCGCCCACCGCGGCGACTCTGCACGCGCTGCACTACCACCGGGTCGACGTGTTCGCCCGCCAGCGCGAGCTGGCCGACCGGCCCCGCGCGGACCTGCGCGCCATCCTGCGCATCCCGCTCGGCGACCCGAGCGCGTGGAGCGCCGAGGACCGTCAGCAGGAGATCGACAACAACGCGCAGTCGATCCTGGGCTACGTCGTGCGCTGGATCGACCAGGGCATCGGCTGCTCGAAGGTCCCGGACATCCACGACGTCGCGCTGATGGAGGACCGGGCCACCCTGCGGATCTCCAGCCAGCTCATGGCCAACTGGCTGCGCCACGGCGTCGTCACCCCGGAGCAGGTGCACGCCAGTCTGCAGCGGATGGCCGCCATCGTCGACAAGCAGAACGCCGACGACCCGGCCTACCGGCCGATGGCCCCGGACTTCGACGGCGTCGCCTTCCGCTGCGCCACCAGCCTCGTCTTCGACGGCGCCCGGCAGCCCAACGGCTACACCGAGCCGATCCTGCACGCCCATCGCCGGGAGGCGAAGGCGCTGGCCGCGAGCCTGTGACGCCCCGACATGTGACGCTGGCCGGTAAGGAGAAACGGACGACTATGGGCAAGGTGGTGGGGTCATGCGGGACGCAGTGATCGTCGAAGCGGTACGGACGCCGGTGGGCAAGCGGAACGGGGCGCTCGCCGGGGTCCATCCCGGCGACCTGTCGGCGCACGTGCTGACGGAGCTGGCCGCCCGCAGCGGGATCGACCCCGGCCTCGTCGACGACGTCGTGTGGGGGGTCGTCTCGCAGGTCGGCGAGCAGGCCCTCGACGTCGCCCGCACCGCGGTGATCACCGCTGGCTGGCCGGAGCACGTGCCCGGGACGACCGTCGACCGGCAGTGCGGCTCGTCGCAGCAGGCGGTCCACTTCGCCGCCGCCGGGCTCATCGCCGGGCACTACGACGTGGTCGTCGCGGGCGGCGTCGAGTCGATGACCCGGGTGCCGATGGGTTCCGCGGTCGGCGACGCCAAGCCGCATCCCGCCCGGTTCATCGAGTACTGCGGCGGAGTGCGCCCGAACCAGGGCGTCGGCGCCGAGCTGATCGCCGAGAAGTGGGGCTTCTCGCGGACCGACTGCGACGAGTTCTCCCTCGCCAGCCACGAGCGGGCGGCGGCGGCCCAGGACGGCGGCCGGTTCGAGGCGCAGATCGCCCCGCTCGACCTGCCCGGCGGCGGCGTGTTCACCGCCGACGAGGGCATCCGCCGCGGCGGCACGGTCGAGACCCTCGGCAAGCTGAAGACCGTCTTCCGCCCGGACGGCGGGGTCGTCACGGCCGGCAACGCCTCGCAGATCTCCGACGGTTCCGCCGCCCTGCTGCTGACGACCGGCGAGAAGGCGGCCGAGCTCGGGCTCACCCCGATCGCCCGCGTGCACACCGCGGTCGTCGTCGGCTCCGACCCCGTCATGATGCTGACCGGCCCCATCCCGGCCACCCACAAGGCGCTGGCCCGCAGCGGCCTGTCCCTCGGCGACATCGGCGCGTTCGAGGTCAACGAGGCGTTCGCGCCGGTCCCGCTGGCCTGGCTGGCCGAGTTCGGCGCCGACCCCGCGACGGTCAACCCCAACGGCGGCGCGATCGCGCTCGGCCACCCCCTCGGCGGCTCGGGGGCGCGGATCATGACCACGCTCGTCCACCACATGCGGGACAACGGCATCCGCTACGGCCTGCAGACCATGTGCGAGGGCGGCGGCCAGGCCAACGCCACCATCCTGGAGCTGCTCTGATCCTGGAGCTGCTCTGATCCTGGAGCTGCTCTGATCCTGGAGCTGCTCTGATCCTGGAGCTGCACCGACCCTGCGGGCGGCCACGGCCAGCTCCGATCCTCACCCTTCCGTCCTCACGAAGTGGACCAACCCCAGTGGTAGACGACGCCCACGACCTGCTGCGTTACGAGTCGGTCGGCCCGATCCGGGTCATCACGCTCAACGACCCCGACAAGCTCAACCCGATGACCGACGCGCTGCACGAGGCGCTCACCGACGTGTGGGTGAAGGTCATGCGCGACCGCGAGGTGCGCGCTGTCGTACTCACCGGCGCCGGGCGTGCCTTCTCCGCCGGCGGCGACGTGCCGGGCTTCCTGGCCTGTGTCGAGGACCTCGACCACCGCCGGTCCAACATGCGCACCGCCCGGCTACTGGTCGACCACATCCTCGGCTGCCACGTGCCGGTGATCGCCGCGGTGAACGGCCCGGCGGTCGGCCTCGGCTGCAGCATCGCGGTGTCCTGCGACATCGTGCTGATGTCGGAGAAGGCCTACCTGGCCGACACCCACGTCAACGTCGGCCTCGTCGCCGGTGACGGCGGCGTGGTGACGTGGCCGTTCATGATGAGCCTGCTCAAGGCCAAGGAGTACCTGTTCACCGGCGAGCGGATCCCGGCCGCGACCGCCGTCGAGCTGGGCCTGGCCAACCGGGTCGTCCCGCACGACAAGCTGCTGGACGAGGCGATGGCCCTGGCGGAGAAGCTGGCCGGGCAGCCGGCCCAGGCGCTGCAGGAGACCAAGCGCTCCCTCAACCTGCACCTGCAGCACGCCGCCCTGAAGGTGCTGCCCTACGCCCTGTCGACCGAAAGCGAGTCGTTCTCCTCGCCGGAGGTCGCCGAGCGGGCCCGCGCGTTCGCGGCCCGTTCCAGCAACGGCAAGGGCTGATCGGTCCGAACCCCCGACGGGCGGGTTCCTGAAGCGGCCGCGGCCAGCACAGGACTCCGCCCGTCGACGTACGCCTGCACCGACACCGGCCGGGTGTGCTGCGCGGGAAGCCAGGTGCGGTGCGATGTGCCCGGTCCGCAGGCTCAGACCGGGCAGAACGTGCCGCGCTCGGCCCCAGGTTCGGCCCTACTCGCCTGGCTGGGACGGGGGGCCGAGGGCGGCGTCGACGATGCGGTCGGCGAAGGCGCGGTCGACGGGGGCACGTTGAATCGTCACCCGGAAGATCAGCGGGCCGAGGATCTGGGCGAGCAGCTCGTCGTTGTCGCGCTCCGCCACCGTCTCGCCGGCGGCGACCGCCCGGTCGATCGCGCCGCGCAGCAGCGACGAGATGCGCCGCAGGAGATCGTCCCGGAGTTTGGCCACGGCGGGGTTCTGGTCGGCGGTGGCGATGACGGTGGTGAGGAACTGCCGCGCGACCGGCTGAGCGAGATCGGCCCCGGACCGGATCAGCTCGCGGCTGAGCCATTCCCGCAGGGGGCCTTCGCCGGCGCGCAGCAGCGGCTGTTCGGTGATCTTCATAGCTTCGGTGATCAGGTCGACCTGGCGTGGCCAGTGCCGGTAGATCGTCGCGCGGCCCACCTCGGCCCGCTGCGCCACGCGCTGGTGCGTCAGCGCCGCGGGCCCCTCCTCCTCGAACAGGGATCGCACGGCCTCGCGCACCGCGGCGCGCGTGCGGGCGATTCGGGCGTCCTCGACCGCCGTCTCCACGGCTCGAAATTCTATGAGACACCTTGACTCACATTAGAGATATGAGACACTCTGCCCCACATACCCGGGATGAGTCGTGGGTCACACGGCGCCGGTGGACGAGTCGAGGGGACAGCGATGAGTGACGACCTCAACAGCGGGAAAATCACGCTCGACGATCTTCCGATCTCGAGGGATCGGGACGCGGCCTGGCGCCAGCTGCGCGAGCACGGCCGCACGGTGCTCCTCGACGGCGGCCTCGCGGCGACCGACGTCGACACCGTCGAGGCCGTGTTACGGCAGCCGACAATCTTCTCGTCGAAGAAGGCGTTCGACGTCCTCGGCAGCCCGCTGCCGCTTGTGCCCATCGCGTTCGACCCGCCCGACCAGACCCGTTACCGGCGTATTCTTCAACCGTTCTTCAGCCCGCGGGCCATCCGACCGCTCGAGGAGGAGCTGCGCCGGCAGATCATCGAGATCATCGAGCCGTTGGTACAACGCGGGTCCTGCGAATACGTCTCCGAGGTGGCGGGAATCTTCCCGGTCCAGGTGTTCCTCACGCTGTTCGGTTTGCCGCTGGAGATGCGCGACCAGTTCATCGAGTGGAAGGACGCCATCCTCGGGCTCAGCGACCCCTCCGGCAACACCGCCCTCGACGAGGCCGCGACCGAGGCCGCCATGGCCACGGCGCTGGGGCTGTTCGGCTACCTGTCCGACCTGGTCCCGACGCGTCGCGGCGTCGCGGGCGACGACGTCCTGAGCCAGCTTCTCTGCTTGGCGGGCGAGGAGGCGCTGACGGACGAGGAGGCCGTCGGCCTGTGCTTCCTGTTCGTCCTGGCGGGCCTGGACACCGTGGTGGACGCGCTCTCGTTCGGCATGGACCGGTTGATCCGCAACCCGGACCGACGCCGCGAGATCGTCGACGATCCCGCGCTCATCCCGGCCGCGATCGAGGAACTCCTGCGGCTCGACCCGCCGGCGCCGTTCGTGCCCCGGGTGACCACCGAAGAGACGGTGCTGGACGGGCGGACGCTGCCCGCGGGCACCCGGGTCACCACCAACCTCGCCGCCGCGAACCGGGACGAGACCCGCCATCCCGACCCCTACACGGTGAACTTCCACCGCGGCGAGAGCCCGCACCTGAGCTTCGGCGCCGGGGTGCACCGCTGCCTGGGATCGCACCTGGCGCGGTTGGAGATGCGGCTGGTGTTCGAGGAATGGCACCGGCTGATTCCCGACTACGACCTCGCCCCGGGCGCGTCGCCGCAGGTGAAATGGCCGCGCGGCACGCTCGGGCTGGACGTTCTGCCGCTGGTCTTCCCCGCGTCCGCCGGGTCCGCCGGGTCCGCCGGGTCCGAGGCTTCCGCCAGGTCGGGGGCGTCCGCCGGGCCGGAGGCGTCCGCGTCATGAGATAGGCCGAAGAGTTCATTTATCAACCTGATCCTTGCGGATCGTCAGGGGCGGCGGTTACGGTTCACCCGGGCCTGCCCGGAGGATCCCGCTGCCCCCGGACACCTCGCCGGATACCTGGCGTGCGGCCCTGCAGGAGCCGACCCAGCGGGCCGACCCGACACCGAGGAGGGCTCCCCGCCATGGGCATACGGCAGGAAGCACCCGTCCGAGAACTCCTGCGCCTGTTCGACGAGGGCGACTTCGTCGGCAACATGGACCGGCTGCTGGCCCAGTTCACCGAGGACGCGACCTACCAGATGAGCGTGCCCGGCCGGGAGGCGCTGCGCGGGCGGGAACTCATCGCCAAAGAGCTCGCCCGGCAGGCGGGCGACTACTCCGACTGCGTCTGCGAGATCCTCACCGTGGTCAGCGACGACCGCCACGTCGTCACCGAGCGGATCGACCACGTGACGATGCTGCACGACGGCACGCGGGTGTCGAACCCCCTGCTCGCCATCTTCGAGGTCAACGACGACGGCCGCATCGTCGCGTGGCGCGAGTACTGGGATGCCCTGTCGCTGTCGCACCGCATGGGCGTCGATCCGGGGACCATGCTCGGCCTGATGGGGCTGGAGACGGCGTGATCCTCGACGATCTCACCGTGGACCCGGCCGGCTTCCAGGCCGGCACCGGTTGGGCGATCAAGCCGCAGGGCGCCTGCAAGGGCGACGTGTGCGTGCCGTTACCGGGCTCCGTGCGCCGCCCCGACGGCCGGCTCGACGTGACCGGGCTCGCCGAGCGCCTCGGCATGGGCCTGGTTGCGGACGAGGCGCACGGCGTGTGGGCGCTGGGCCCGGAGTCCGCCGTCACCGGCCGGGCGCTGACCACCGCGCAGGCGCCGCCGCTCGAACTGCCCCGGCTGGACGGGACGCCGTTTCGGCTGGACAGCCTGCGCGGGCAGAAGGTCGTCCTCGTCGCCTGGGCCTCCTGGTGCGGCTGCCGGGAGGACCTGCGGCTGTGGAGCGCGCTGCGCGAACAGCTGCACCCGCTCGGCCTCGAGGTCGTCACGGTCGCGCTGGACACCGGCGGTCCCGACGCCGCCCGGCCGTGGATCGAGAAGGCCGGGCCGAAACATCCCGCGCTGATCGACGCCCGGCACGAACTCGGGGCGAAGTTCGGCGTCGTCAACGTGCCCAACGGGCTGTGGATCGACGAGGACGGCGTCATCGTCCGGCCGGCGGAACCGGCGTGGATCGAGGATCCGCACGCCAGCTCCGAGGTTGCCGCGCAGTCGCTCGACGAGCTGCCCGCCGACCACCGCGACGTCCGCGCCGAGATCGCGAAAATGGCCATCGACCCGGCGGTGTACCCGGCGATGATCCGGGACTGGGTGACGAACGGCCGCGCCAGCCGGTACGCGCTCGAACCGCACGAGGTGCTCGAACGCGCCCGGCCGCGCGACGGCGCCGCCAGCCAGGCGGCCGCCCGCTTCGAGCTCGGCGAACACCTGCACCGCGCCGGCGACCACGCCGCCGCCGTCGCCCACTGGCGCGAGGCGCACCGCCTGCAACCCGACAACTGGACGTACAAGCGCCAGGCCTGGAACCTCGCCGACCCCGAATCCGTGCGCACGATCGACGCGTACGGCACCGGCTGGCTCGACGACGTCCGCGCCCTCGGCGCCGAGAACTACTACCCCGAGATCAAGCCGTGACCGGGGCCGGGGCAGCCGACGCCACCGAGGACGCTGCCACCGACGCCACCAGGGGCACCGACGCCACCAGGGGCACCGACGCCACCGGGGGCACCGACGGTCCGGTGCCCGCCGCCCGCACCGCGGAGGAGGACCGCCTCGTCGCCCGGGTGGAGGAGCTGGTCGGGGGCAGGGTCACCGCGATCGAGCGCCAGCCGCGCTGGCGCAAGGCCTGGTACCTCACCGTCGACCGGGACGGCGCCGAGCTGGCGCTGTACGTCCGCGGGGACAAGCAGATCGACGCCGAGCCCTACCCGGGGCTGGACCGCGAGGCCGCGATCCTGCGGATCCTGGAGCGCAACGGCGTCCCGGTCCCCCACGTCCACGGCATGAGCAGCGATCCGATCGGCATCATCATGGACCGGGTGCCCGGGACCCGCGACGTCGCCGAGGCGGCGGACGACGCCCAGCGCCGGGGCATCGCCGAGCAGTACATGGAGATCCTCGCCCGGATGCACAGCATCGACGTGGCCGAGTTCGCCGCCGCCGGCATCGAGGTTCCGACCACACCCGAGGGCGCGCAGCTCGCGTTCGTCGACGCCAACGAGCGGCTGTACCGGCGGACGAAGAAGGCTCCCGAGCCGCTCGTCGAGTGGGCGCTGCGCTGGGCGCGTCGCCGGCTGCCCACCGCCGGCAACCGGGCCCGGTTCATCCACGGCGACACCGGCCAGTTCCTGTTCGTCGACGGCCGGATCACCTGCGTCTACGACTTCGAGGCGTCGCACATCGGCGACCCGCTGTCCGACCTCGCCGGGCTGCGCACCCGGGCCGGCACCGAGCCGCTCGGCGCCGACATCGAGCACATGATCCGCCACTACCAGCGGGTGGCCGGCACGACCATCGACCCCTCGGCGCTGTCGTTCTACACGGCCACCTACATGCTCACCGCGGTGATGGCGCTCAGCGGGCCGCTGACCGAGCTGCGCCCCGCTGATCAGCAGGCCGAGTACCTGACCTGGGATCTGATGGTGCGCCGGGCGATGCTGTGGGCGATCGCCGAGGTCGAGGGCGTCAAGATCGAGCCCGCGCCGCCGGTGACCCTCCCGACGGGCTATCCCGCCCGCGTCACCACGGTGCTCGAGGGCACCGTGCGGCGGATGGTGCCGGCGACCGGAGTCGACGAGGCCAACCAGAGTGCGGCGCTTGCCCTGGCCCAGTGGGCGGGGGCGATGGTCGCCGTGGGGATGGCGAACGTCGAGCGCGACCTCGACCGGGCCGCCGTCCTGCTCGGCCACCGCCCCGCAGACCAGGCCGCGGCCGACGCCGAGCTGGAACGGTTCGTGCTGGCCGCCGGTCCCGAGCACGACCTCGCCCTGCTGGAGTACTTCGCCGCCCAGACCGAGGCGCGGGTCGCCGAGGCCGTACCGATGCGGACGCGGCTCGAGCAGTACGCGCTCCCGAAGGTCGTCCTCTGAGGCAAGCATCCCCTGACCCCAGGGAGCATCCCCTGACCCGAGGAGGAACGAATGCTGGTGAGCACGGACACCGTGGACCCGGCGGTCTTCGCCGCGGGAACCGGATGGTCGATCAAGCCGCAGGGCGCCTGCAAGGGCGAGCACTGCGTGCCCCTGCCGGCCGAGGCCCGGGACGCGGCCGGTGACGTCGTCGTCGAGGTGGTCGCCGGCCGGCTCGGGATGCCGCTCGTCGTCGACGCCGAGCACGGGCTGACGGCGGTCGGGCCCGAGGCCGCCGTCACCGGGCGGATGCTGTCCACCGCCGAGGCGCCGGAGCTGACGCTGCCGACGTTCGACGGCGCGACGTTCCAGCTCGCGCGGCTGCGCGGCACGAAGGTGCTGCTCGTCGCCTGGGCATCGTGGTGCGGCTGCGCCCATGACCTGCCGCTGTGGGCCGAGCTGCGGGAACGGCTGCGCGGGAGCAACCTGGAGATCGTCACGGTGGCGATGGACGTCGCGGGGCCCGAGGCCGGCCGGCAGTTCGTGGAGCGGGCGGCGCCGCGGCACCCCGCGGCGATCGACGCCGAGCACAGCCTCGGCCGGCTGTTCGGCGTCGTCAACGTGCCGAGCGGGGTGTGGATCGACGAGGCGGGAATGATCGTGCGCCCCGCCGAGCCGGCCTTCCCCGGCCGGGTCGTCATCTTCGACGAGCTGCGCAGGGCCGACCTGGAACGCGAGGCCGCCGCGAGCGCCGGCACGCTGGACCGGATGCGCGAGGTGCTGCGCAGCGACGAGGGGCTGTCCGACTCGACCGTCTCGCTGGTCGAGATGACCCGGATCATCGCCGACAACGCCGAACCGGAGCTGTACCTGCGGATGCTGCTCGACTGGGCGGAGAAGGGTTCGGCCAGCGAGTACGTCCTGGCGCCGGACCAGGTCGTCGAACGCTCGGCTCCCCGCCCGCCCGACGTCGCGACGGCGGCGGCCCACTTCGAGCTCGGCCAGCACCTCGAACGCCACGGCCACCACCTCGCCGCGGTCGGGCACTGGCGGCGGGCGCACGAGCTGCAACCGCTGAACTGGACCTACAAGCGCCAGGCGTGGCGCTTCGAGTACGGCCCCGACGGCCAGCCGGACCGCTACGACGGCTCGATGGAACACGATCTACGCGCCGTCGGCCCGGAGAACTACTACCCCAGACTGCGGCCCTGACCGGCGCCGAGAGGGCGGCGGGAACAGACGTGGCAGGCCGCCAGATCGTTCCACGCCGGACGATCCCAGGTGAGCCCGGCGGGGACGCGGCCGCGAGCGCCCGCCGCGCTACTCGGCCTCGACGATGGCGATGATGACCGCGTCCTCGTCCGGGAAGATCCCGTCCGGCAGCCGGGTCACGTGACGGCGGGACCGGCGGCCGGTGTGCCCGAAAGGTGGGCGAGGTACCGGTGGCAGGCCCTCGCCCGCTCGGAGTCCTCCTTCATCACGGTGCGGAAGAAATCGGCGATCTCCCGCTGGTCGGCGTTCTCCGCGTCGCGGACGTACTGGCCGTAGTCGTGGCCGGCCTTCAGCGCGTGGTACTGCACCGAGATCAGGTCGTAGACGATGTCGCTGAACCCGGTCTCACCAGTCGCCATGGGATGCCTCCTTCCCGGGGTCCCGGGAGGTTGCAGGGAACATCCTCGGCGTTCCGCGGCGGCGCGGCCGCCAAACCTCCGGCCACCGGCCCCGCCGCCGGCTGGCCGGACGTCGGCGGTCGGTGCCCGCGTTTGCCTGCCGGGCGCCGGCCGGCGCCGCCGGGTGCGCGCCCCGGACAGGTGTGAGACGCTCGCGAGGCGACGATGACGCAGGGTGATCACCAGCAGCGTCAGGTGCCCGGCGTCCCTGTGCCGCCCAGGCGGAAGGGCCTTGAGGCAGTCGCCCTCGCCGCCGCGTTCGGCGGGTCGCTCTTTCTCCCGGGACGGGGGTGACTGATGCGGATCGGGCTGCTCGCCCCGCCGTGGATGCCGGTACCACCCGGGTCCTACGGCGGTACGGAGGGGGTCGTCGACCAGCTCGCCCGCGGCCTCGCCGCGACGGGGCAGCAGGTACGGCTCTACGCCCTGGAAGGCAGCTCGACGCCGGTCCCCACGATCTGCCCGCCGGCGATCGGCGGGATGCCGCAGATGGGCAACGGGCCGGTGGAGCTGCGCCACGTGATCGACGGGTACGACGCACTGGCCGACTGCGACCTGATCCACGATCACACCATCACCGGGCCGGCCTGGGCCCTCGCCTGCCGGCGCCACCCGGTCGTCGTGACCTGCCACGGGCCGATCGCAGGCGCCCTGCACGACATCTACCGGGCCTACGGGAGGCGGCTGCCGCTGATCGCGATCTCCCACGACCAGACCGCCCGGGCCCCGGACGTGCGGATCGCCCGGGTGATTCACCATGGGCTCGACCCCGTCCACTTCACCGCCGGGCGGGGGGACGGCCACTACCTGCTCTTCCTGGGTCGGATGACCCCGGAGAAGGGCGTCCGGGAGGCCGTCGAGGTGGCCCGCCGGGCCCGGTGTCCGCTGAAGGTGGCCGCGAAGATGCGCGAACCCCGCGAGCTCGCCTACTTCGCCGAGCAGGTCGAACCCCTGCTCGGCGACGACATCGAGTACCTCGGCGAGGTGGACGACCCGGCCCGGCTGCGGCTGCTCGGCGAGGCGCTCGCCCTGCTCAACCCCATCCGCTGGGCCGAACCGTTCGGCCTGGTCATGATCGAGGCGCTGGCCTGCGGCACGCCCGTCATCACCCGGTCGGCCGGAGCGGCCCCGGAGATCGTGCAGGACGGGGTCACCGGTTTCCTGTGCGCCGACGACGACGCGCTCGTCGACGCCGTGAGGCACGTCGGGGAGCTGGACCGCACCAGGTGCCGGGCCGCCGTCCGGGACAACTTCACGACCGACCGGATGGTGGACGACCACCTTCGGCTGTACGAGGAGATGCTGGCAGCATGACCCATCCCGCAGGCGGCAACCCGGGCAACCAGGGCAACCCCGGGCACGCGGGCGCGTGGGCGTCCGGCTCGGCGCCGCCCGTCCTGCCGTCCGAAGGCGGCACGGTCACGGTGCTGGAGGGCTCCGTGTTCTGCCTGTCGTCGACCGTCGGCGACGTCCACGCCGGCCGCCCGCACGGGCTGTTCGTCGCGGACACCCGCGTGCTGTCCCAGTGGCATCTGCAGCTCGACGGTGTCGACGTCGAACCGCTGGCCACGCTCACCTCGGAGCCGTACACCGCGACGTTCGTCGGACGCTCCCCGCCGCGGCCGGGATCCGCCGACAGCGCCCTGCTGGTCGTGCGCACCCGCGTGATCAGCGACGGCATGCGGGAGGACATCGCCGTGCGCAACCTCGGGCGGGAGGCCGCGGCCGTCGTCGTCACCCTCACCGTGGACGTCGACTTCGCCGACCTGTTCCAGGTCAAGGAAAACCGGGTGCCGCCCATGCCCGCCGTGGACGCCGACACCGGCACGGACACGATGACGTTCACCCACTCCACCCCCGCCGACACCCGCACGGCGCAGCTCACCGTGACCGGCGAGGCCGAGCTGGACCCGCGCACCATCACCTTCCGGGAGATCATCCCCGGCCGTTCGGAATGGTCCACCCGCCTGTCGGTGCAGGCGGCGATGCCCGGCCGGGCGGCACTGCCGCGCTACCGCAGCGGCGAGGAGCTGGTCCCCGCGCGCCGCCGGCAGGCCTGGCGGCTGGCCAACCCCGTCGTGCGCACGGGAAGCACCCAGTTCATTCGCACGCTGCGCCGCAGCAGCCAGGACCTCGGAGCCCTGCAGGTCCACGACCCGATGAATCCCGACCGCCGCGTCGTCGCGGCCGGCGCCCCCTGGTTCATGACGCTGTTCGGACGGGACTCGCTGCTCGCCGGCTGGATGGCGCTCCCGCTCGACCAGCAGCTCGCGGCCGGCACCCTGCAGACCCTCGCCCGCTACCAGGGCGACAAGATCGACCCGCTCACCGAGGAGGAGCCCGGCCGCATCCTGCACGAGATCAGGCTCGGCCAGGAGGCCACCCTCGCGCTCGGCCACGGCCAGGTGTACTACGGCACCGCCGACGCCACGCCCCTGTTCGTCGCCCTGCTCGGCGAGCTGCACCGGTGGGGCCTGTCCCGGGCTGAGATCCACAGCCTGCTGCCCGCCGCCGACCGGGCGCTGCGCTGGATCGACGAGTACGGCGACCGCGACGGCGACGGCTTCGTCGAGTACCACCGCGCCACCGACCGCGGCCTGTTCAACCAGGGCTGGAAGGACTCCTTCGACGGCGTCAACGACAGCGCCGGCCGGCTCGCCGAGCCCCCGATCGCCCTGGCCGAGGTACAGGCGTATGTCTACGCCGCGTTCCTGGCCCGGGCGGACATCGCCGCGGCGGACGGCGACGACGGCCTCGCCGCGCGCCACCGCACCCGGGCGGCGGCGCTCAAGGAGGCGTTCAACGACCGGTTCTGGCTGCCCGAGAAGGGTTGGTACGCCATCGGCCTGGACCGGTACAAGCGCCCGATCGACTCCCTCACCTCGAACATGGGGCACTGCCTGTGGTGCGGCATCGTCGACCGGGACAAGGCGGCGGCCGTGGCCCGCCACCTCGTCGACGCCCCCCTGTGGACCGGGTTCGGCGTGCGCACCCTCGCCGCTTCGATGGGCGCCTACAACCCGGTCAGCTACCACAACGGCTCGGTGTGGCCGCACGACACCGCCATCGCCGCGACGGGCCTGATGCGCTACGGGTTCGTCGCCGAGGCGCAGCGGATCGCCCTCGGCCTGTTCGACGCGGCCGACCGGTTCCTCGGCCGTCTGCCCGAGCTGTTCTGCGGCTTCGACCGGGCCGACTTCCCACGCCCCATCCCCTACCCCACGTCCTGCTCGCCGCAGGCATGGGCGGCGGCCGCCCCCGTGCAGCTCGCCCGCACGCTGCTGCGCTTCGAGCCCGACCTCCCCGCCGGGCGGCTCACCGTCGCCCCGGTCGTGCCCGAGCGTCTCCTCCCGCTGCGGGTGGAGCACCTGCCCCTCGCCGACGCACGGCTGACCATCGCCGTCGACGCCGACGGCGTCACCGTCGACGGCCTGCCGGCAGGCATCACCCCCGTCACCACGCCGCCACCCCACTGAACGCGGCGGGCGCGGCGGGCGCGGCGGTCCGTTGGCCGGGGGTGGGTAGCTAGCGGATCCCTTGCTCGCGCCGCGGCGGGAGCGCGGCGAGCGCGGCGCGCAGGTCGTTCCAGGGGAAGGCGGTGTTCTCCCGGCCGGGCTGGTCGGCGCCGGCGCGCGGATCGCCGGGCCGGCCGAGGACGAGGCGCACCCCCCAGGAGCGCAGCGTCTCGATGCTCGCGGCGAACGCGGGGTGGCCGGCCAGCGCGCTGTTCGGGTAGGGCGCCATGATGATCGGCAGCCCGGCGCCGAGACCCTCGTTGAGCAGGCCCAGCGCCAGGGTGTCCGAGATGCCCACGACGATCTTGTTGACGGTGTTGAACGTGGCCGGGGCCACGACGAAGGCATCGGCCGGCGGCAGCACGTCGGGCTCCCCCGGACGCTTGTACTCCGAACGGACCGGATGGCCGGTGAGCTCGGTGAGCTCGGCGAGCCGCGCGGCGTCGAGGAACCTCGTCCCCGCCGGGGTGGCGATCACGCACACGTCCCAGCCGGCGGACCGGGCGTGCTCGACGAACGCCGGCAGGTCTGCCGCGGGATACCCGCCGCAGGCGACGACGTAGAGCACCCGGCCATCGACCATCACGAACACCCTCTCCGGGACGCGGTCAAGCGGTCAGTACAGCAGGCGCTGGCCCGGACCGGACCCGCCGGCGGCGAGCGCACGCGCGGACATCCGGTAGAGCGACGCCTGGCTGGCGTCGTTGCAGGTGTAGTACAGGTCGCCGCTGCGGTCGGCGAGGATGCCGAACAGCCGCTCGGTGTCCCCCACGCAGGCCTCCCGCAGGACGGGACGCGCGGCGCCGGTGCCGGTGCCGGCCGGCCGGTCTCCCACCTGCCAGACCGTCCCGTGCCGGGCGTCCGTGAACAGCACGCCCCCGCCACCCGGGGCCGGCGTGAGGCTGGTGATGCCGGCGTCGTCGAGCTCGCGGTCGACGACGGTCCTGATCCTGCCGTCCTCGACGGCGTGGATGCGGGCGTGCCCGTCCGCGTAGGACAGGACGAACACCCGGCCGGCGGCGTCGACCGCGACGCTGTAGGCGTTGTCCAACGGGACCTCGGTCGCCCGGTCGGTGCCGTCGTCGTACCGGCGTTCGCGGGCCGCCCGGTGGCCGCGCGCGGCGGCGGCGCCGTTCCCGGCGACGAGCTGGGCCGCGGTCGTGCGGTAGTCACCCGACCCGGCGGCGGGATCGATCTTCCAGACCTGGCCGGCGTAGCCGGTGGTGAAGTACAGGGCCCCGGTCGGGCTCACCGCGACGCCGGTCGGCGTGCCGATCTGCGCGCCGACGTTCTTCGGCCCGTCCGGGCCGCCCGCCGGGCAGATCGTCGCCGGCGCCACGGTCGCACCGCGGTCCGCCGCCCCGGCCAGCACCCGGTCCACCGCCTCCGTCGACGGACGCCCCGCGACGGTCTCGACCCGCCACGGCTGCCCCGCGGGGCGGTGGACCCGGCGGACGACGCAGTTCCACTCGTCCGCGACGAAGACGGACCCGCCGCCGGCGGCGATGCCGGCCGGGCGGCGCAGCGCGGCGACCGCGGCGGGTTCGTCCCGGGCCGGCCCCGGCTGGCCGCTGCGGTCGGCGCCGGCCCGCCCGACGACGGTGCTGGCCGTCCCCCGCGCGAACATCGTCAGCGCGTGCTGGCTGGAGTCGGCGAGCAGGATGCCGCCGCTGCCGTCCGCCGCCAGGCTGACCAGGCCGCGCAGCGGCAGCGGCGCGCTCACCGGGTACGCCGGCGGGGCGCTCGAGTGGGCGGGCTCCGGCCCGGGACCGGCGGTGTTCGCCGGCCCGACGCGCAGGACTCCCGTGGCGAGCAGCACGGCGACGGCGAGGACGACCGCGGTCAGGGCCGCCGCGGGCCAGCCGCGGGACCCGGCCCGGTCCCGCGCGGACCGCAGGAACCCGGCGTACCGGGAGCCGGACGCGTCGCCGCCGGCAGCGGAGCCCCGGCCCGCCCCGTTCCCGCCGGCCAACCCATCGCCGGTCAGGCCATCGCCCGTCGGCCCGTCGTCGGCCTGCCTGCCGTCGGCCAGCCCACCGTCGGGCAGTCCACCGTCGGGCAGTCCATCTCCGCCCAACCCGCCCCCGGCCAGCCCACCGCCGAGCGGTCCAGCACCGTCCTGCCTGCTGCCGGTCGGGACGTCCGTGCCCGCCAGTCGATAGCGCCGCGTCGGCGGCAGCGATCGGCGGCCGCGGCGGCGCAGGTCCTGCTCGCCGCGGAAGCTGATCCCGGTGCCCGCCAGCCAGTCCGCTCCGAACGCCTGCCCGGCGGCGGCGATCAGGTCCTCGGCGAAGCCGAGCGCGCTCGGCTGGCGGTCGGCCGGATCCTTCGCCAGCGCGCGCAGGGTGACGGCCGCGAGCTCCGCGGGGATCCGCGGCAGCGGGAGGGGCACGGCGCGGCGGTGCCGTTCGGCCATGACGTGCGGCCGCGGGTCGGCCCCGAACGGGGGCGAGCCCGCCAGCAGCTCGTACAGCACCGCGCCGAGGGCGTAGACGTCGGCGGCCACCCCGGCGGCGGCGAGGTCGAACTGCTCGGGCGCCAGGTACGGCGTCGAGCCGACCACGCTCGTCGGCGTGGCGGTACCCGTCACCTCCAGCAGCCGCGCGATGCCGAAGTCGGTGAGCTTGGGCGCCCCGTCCGCGGCGAACAGGATGTTCGACGGCTTGATGTCGCGGTGCAGCAGGCCCTCGCGGTGCACCCGGTCGAGGGCGACGGCGACCGCCGCGACGGTGGCGCAGGCGGCCGGCGGCGCGAGCCCCGCCCGCGCGCGGCGCGCCAGCGTCCCGCCGGGCAGCAGCTCCATGACGATGAGCGCCATGTCCGCGTCGCGCACGTAGTCGAAGACCCGGACGATGTGCGGATGGTCGAGGCTGGCGACGATCCGCGCCTCGGCGTCGACGCCGTCGACGCCGTCGGCGGGCAGGTCCGGCGCGGGCACCGCCAGCGCCTTGACCGCCACGTCCCGGTCGAGGCGGCGATGCCGAGCGGCGAACACGCGGCCGAACCCGCCGCGGCCGAGCTCGGCCCCGATCTGATAGTCCGGCAGCACCGCTTGGACGTGCCCCTGCACGATCACGCGCTACTCCGCGTCCGCCGCGTTCCCCCGCCACCCCGGCCCGCCACCAGGCCGGGATCATCCGTGAGCCGACTATAACCGAGCGCCTGCGGCCGATCCGCCACCGAGCCGCTCAGGGCGCCGAAGCGCGGTCAGGGTGCCGGGGCGAGGACGACGATCGGGACGGTGACGGTGTCGACGAGCCGTCCGCCCGGCAACGGCCGGCCGACGTGCAGGGTGTAGGCGCCGGGCGTAAGACCGCCGGCGTCCTATCCGCACGGTCCTCGACGCGGGCGGTGTGCGTTCGGCGGAACGGCCGCGCGGTGCGGGAAGACTCTCCCGCGGTTGTTCTCCCAGCAAACACCCCGGGTTTTTCACACCGGAGGTCGGCGGATTTCCGGGAACACCGCATCGGTCGGGTCGCGGGAAAAGGCGCTGCGTAAGCGCGGGCCGTTCGACGGCCGGCGGCGGGTGGCTGGCTGCGGGCTGCGGGCGGGCCCGCGGGAACCGGAACCACCGGCCGTCAGGGGCCTCGCGGACCGGTGGCACAATCGACGCCGAGTCCGAAACGGGGGTGAGGACGGCGTGTCGGCCATGGGACGATGGGACTTCTTCCTTTCGTATGCGGCCGAAGATCTTCAGTGGGCCGAGTGGCTCGCCTGGCAGCTGGAGTCCGCGCATTACCGGGTGCTCATCCGAGCCTGGGACTTCGTCCCCGGATCGAACTGGAGCCGGCATATCCAGCAGGGCGTCGTCGGCGCGGAACGCACGATCGTCGTGCTGTCCTCGGCATATCTGCGGTCTGTCGACGATGCCCCGGAGTGGCAGGCGGCGTTCGCCGCCGACCCGTCCGGGGCCGGCCGCCGGCTGCTACCCGTCCGCGTCGAGGACTGCGAGCTGCCCGGCCTGCTCAAGCAGCTCACCTCCATCGACCTGTTCGATCAGCCCGTCGATGCCGCCCGCGACACGCTGATCGCCCTCGTCCGGCAGGCGATCGACGGACGCGCGAAACCCACCGTCGAACCGGCCTTCCCGGCGCGGGCGGGAACCCGGCAGGCCGAACCCGCCTTCCCCGCCGCCCCACCGGCCGAACGAGCACCGGCGCCGGCCAGAACGGGCGACCGACCAGCCGCGGCGGCAACCGATACGGCGGCGACCAGCGCGGCGGCAACCGCGTGCCGGCGGGGAAAGGCACGCCGAGCGGACGGCCCGCACCGCCCGGCGCCACCCTCGTCGGCCGGTGCGGGCGGGGCTGCGAAGCCGCGGCTCGCGACGATGCTGGCGGCCCGCCCCACGGCCGGCGGGCATGAGTCGCCGCCGTCCGCCACGGGCCCGGCACTGGCGGACCCGCCCCACCGCCAAGGCCGGCCGGCGCCGACAGCACCGAACGGGCCAGCAGCGCCGGATAGGCCGGATAGGCCGGGCGAATCCTGGGCTGCGCTGCCCACGGACCGGCTGATCCGGCTGGCGAGGACCGTCGAGCCGGCGGTGCGGGCCGCGCTCGACCCGCTGCCCGCGGATGCGCCCGCCGTCATCGGCTACCGCCCGGCCGGGCGGCCTACGCTCGCCGCCTGCCAGCTCGCACTGCTCACCGATTTGGAGTCGGTCGCGGTGACGCTGTTCCCCGACTGGCTGCCCGGCGCCGAGGTGATCGAGTCGGCGGGCGGGGCCGGCGTGGCCGCGGTCCGGGCCCTCGCTAGCCGAGCCGCCGCCACGATCGAGGTCTTCGGGCCGTACCTGGCGGACCTGGCCGAACGGGCGCTGCGCGGGGCGCCGACGGGCACGCGGTTCACCCCCGAGGTGCGGGCCGCGGGCGTCGCGAGGGTCATCGCCGCCGGGCTCGGCCGCGACCGGCTGGCGCTGCTCGTCGATCCGGCGGCGCCCGGCGGGCGGCCCCGCGACCAGCGGACCGCGCTCGACGCGCTCGCATGGTTCGCCTACACGGCACGCGCCGGGGTGTGGTTGACCCGACTCCCCGACGGCCCGGACGCCGATCGCATCAGGACCTTGCCCTGCCCCGCGAGCGGCCACCCGGACCCCGCTGGCCAGGCATCCGAGTCAACGTCATCCCCACCGCCGTCGACCCCACTGCCGCAGGAACCTGCGACGCCGGCCCACGAGGAGCCGAGGCCGACGCGGACCGCCGGGACACCGCCGACGGGTGGCGGTGACCGGCCGGACCGGGTGGTGCTGCCCGGGGTCGTCGGCCGGCCGCATCCGGCGAGTCGGGCGGAGAAGCGGCTCGAAGGCGCGTTGCGCGCCCGGGAATGGGCGCACGGCCGGGCGTGGAACCAGCCCTACCGCTCGGGCCCGCTGACCGGGCTGCACTACCTCGACCTCATGTGGGCGGCCGAGCGGGTGGTCATCGAGGTGGACGGCCCGGAACACCGCGGGGTGGCGCACTACGAATCCGACCGCCGCCGCGACGCCGAACTCGTTCTCGACGGCTTCGCCGTTTTGCGGTTCACCAACGACCAGGTGCTCGACGACGTGGACGCCGTCGCGAGCCAGATCGAACGATGCGTCGAGGCGCGACGGAAGACTCCGAAAGGGGCATAGGACATGACCCCCGACAACTCTGCGACCCGCCCCAGCCCCACGACCCGCAAAGGCTCGGCGCCCCGCGACCGCTCGGCCCTGACCGCCCGGGAGGCGGCGATCCTGCTGGCCCTGCTCGCCCAGGACCGGCCGATCTCCAACGAGGAGCTGCGCGAGCGGTTCCGGTTCACCCTCGTCGGCGCCGAGCGCCGCCGGCTCAACGAGCTCCGGCTCGTCGAGAGTGCGAAGGTGCCCGGCCACGGCAACTTCCTGTTCCATCAGGTCACCGACACCGGCTGGGCTCGGGGCCGTCAGGAGCTGGCGCCGCGTCCGATCGAGACGGGCACCCTGCCCGCCGGGGTCTTCTTCGCCGTCGCCGAGGGCCTGCACCGGTTCCTGGAGCGGGAGCGGATCACCATCGGGGAGATGTTCCGCGCCGACCCGTCCGACCCGGCCGATTCCCCGCCGGCGCGTGCCGCGACACCGGCACCGCCCGACCCGGGCACGGAGCCGGCCGCGGGCACTGCGACGGCCCCACCGACAGCGACCGAGACGGCGACGGCAACCGCGGAGAACGCTGAGGCGGAGAAGGCCGCGACCGGGGCGGCGGCGAAGGCGACTCGGACAACGCCAGCCCAGGCTGTCGGACCCGCGGACGCCACCGGGCCCGCCGATGGCGCGGTCGACGAGGACGGCGGCGTGGACGTCGAGGCGGCGATCCGGGCGGCGTATGTCAGCCTCGCCGCCGGGCCGTACGACTGGGTGCGGCTGGCGAAGGTCCGCCCGCTGCTCGGCGGCACCGCGAAAGCGCAGGTCGACCGGGCGTTGCGGCGGATGGCGCGCCAGCCGGACGTGCGGGTCGTGCCGGACGAGGACCAGAAGTCGCTGACCGCCGCCGACCGCGCGGCGGCCGTCCGGATCGGCGAGCACGACAACCACCTGCTGCTGATCGGACCGGCGTGATCACCGATCTGGACGCCCTGGCCGCCATCAGGCTCGACTGGGTGCACGCGCTGGAGGACGTCTGGCGCACCTCCCCCGTCCACGTCGACGGCCTGCACACGGGGCCACGGCGGCGCATCCTCGCCGCCCTGATGGAGGCCGACACCCGCAAGCCGCTCGGCGTCGTCGTGCAGGGCCATGCCGGCACGGGCAAGACGCACCTGCTCGGCTGGGTCCGCCAGCAGGTCCAGGACCTCGGCGGGTACTTCTTCCTGGTCGGGCACGTCAGCAGCAACGCGTTCCACGACAGCGTCGTCGGGTCGATGCTGACGGACCTGTTCCGGCTGGTCGACGGGGAGAGCCAGCTTCAGCGGTTCCTGCGGTCGCTGTGCGAGCTGCTGGGCTCGCCCGCGGACCTCACCGCCTCCGTCGTGGGTGAGACGGCGTTGGAACCGGGGCACCTGAAGGACCTCATCGTCGCACTGGGCGACCACGACCGGGCTCTGGCGCGGGAATGCCAGCACACCCTGCGGGCCCTGGCGCTGTACAACTCCGAGGACTACGACGAGCAGACCATCGGCGAGACCTACCTGCGCTCGATGGACGAGCAGGAGCCCGGTGAGCGGGCCCGGCGTGGCATCCGGCCCGCGACCCGCCGCCCGGCCGACATCGTGCACGAGCTGTCCCGGCTGCTGGCCCTGACCGGACCGAGCGTGATCGCGGTCGACCAGGTCGACACGGTCGTGGCCGAGGCGGCGGTCCGTGACGACGATCCGGATGGGCGGCGCGGCGGGTCGGTGGCGTTCAACGTGCTCGCCGACGGGCTGCTCATGCTGCACGAGCGGACCGAGCGGACGCTGTGCCTGCTGGCCTGCCTGCCAACGAGCTGGATCCTGTTCCGGGAGAACGCGGTCACCTCCGTCCGCGACCGTTTTCACGAGATCATGCCGCTGAACCGGCTGGAGGATCCGGCGATCACCGTCCGGATCATCGAGCAACGGTTCCGGGAGGACTTCGACCGGATCGGCTTCACCCCGCCGTACCCGACGTGGCCGGTGACCCGCGCGGCGTTCGACCGCGCCCCGCAGTACACCCCGCGTGAGCTGCTGCAACGCATCGACCGGCACCTGGAGACCTGCCTGTCCGCCGGGGCCGTCCGCGAGCTGGACGACTTCGCCGCGGAGCCCTCCTCCTCCGCCCGACCGGCCGGCCACGCCCCCACTCGTCACACCCGACCCGCCGGATCCGCCGAACCCGCCGGACCCATTCCGGGAGGGCCCACCCAGGCCGACACCGAAGCGGGGGCCGGTCCCACGCCGGGCGAGGAACGGGCCGGCTTGGCACCGGAGCCGGACGAGAGCTCGACCGATCCAGCCCCGAGCGTGGTGACGCCGCAGGTGGCCGGGCCGTTCCTGGCGGAGCTTGACGCGCTGTTCGCCGAGCTGGTGGCGACCGTGCCCAGCGTGACGCCGGCCAACGAGGACATCCTGATGCCGGAGCTGCTGAACGCGGGACTCACCGCGTGGATCACCGAGAACGGCGGGACGAGCCGCGGCTTCAGCCTCGAACCGAGCCCGAGCACCCGCCCGCCGCTGCACGCCCGGCTGTCCCACACCCTCAACTCCGAGACCGGTGAGCAGGCGCAGTGGTCGTTCCGGGCGATCACTTCCGGCCACGGCCGCGCGATCCTGCCCCGCATCACCAGCGCCTGCGTGATGGCCGGGATCGCCGTCGGCAACCCGCGTCGGCGGTTGTTCCTGCTGCGTAACACCGACTGGGGCCACGGCGCGAAGACGCACGAGGCGCTCGCCGCCTTCACCGCCGCGGGCGGCGTCCTGCACCGTCTCGACCGCGACGACCTGGCCACCTTCGCGGCGCTGCGGGCGCTGTTCGAACGCCAGCATCCCCACCTGCGCGAATGGCTGACCGCGCGGCGCCCCGCCAGCGGGACGTCCCTGCTGCGCACCGCCCTCGGCGACGCCGCCACCGGACCGCCCGACGGCACCGAAGCAGCCCTCCCCGCCTGCGGCACAGAACCGGTTGTGCCGGCGGAGCCGTCAAGCTTCGTCCTCGGCAGCTCGCTGGCATCGGCGGCGCCGGCCCGGCTCGACCTGGCCGTCCTGCGCCGGCACATTGCGATCTTCGCCGGGTCCGGGTCGGGCAAGACCGTGCTGATCCGGCGGCTGGTCGAGGAGGCGGCGCTGCGCGGCGTGTCCTCGATCGTGCTGGACCCGAACAACGACCTGGCCCGCCTGGGCGAGGCGTGGCCGAGCCCGCCGGCCGGCTGGCGGGATGGGGACAAGAGCCTCGCCGACGACTACCTCGCCGGCACCGACGTGGTGATCTGGACGCCGCGGCGCGACGGCGGCCGGCCGGTGAGCTTCCAGCCGCTGCCCGACTTCGCCGGCCTGCGCGACGACCCGGACGAGTTCGCCGCGGCGGTCGACGCGGCCGTGGCCACGCTCGCGGCCCGCGCGGGCGTGACCGGCGCGACGTCCCGGGCGAGCATCGGCCGGGCGATCCTGACCGCCGCCCTGCGCCACTTCGCCCGGGGGAACCGGTCGGGCCTGACCGCGTTCGTGGAGCTGCTCGCGGAGCTGCCGGACGGGGTGACCGACCTCGACCCCGCCGACAAGCTCGCGAAGGGCCTGGCGCAGACGCTGCGCGCGGCGATGGTGAACGACCCGCTGTTCGGCGGCCAGGGCGAGCCGGTCGACCCGGGGGTGCTGCTGCGCCCGGCGCCGGGACGCCGCGCCCGCGTCTCGGTGATCAGCCTGATCGGGCTGCCCCAGGACGAGCAGCGCCAGAGCTTCGTCAACCAGCTCCAGCTCGCCCTGTTCGCCTGGGTGAAGCGCAACCCCGCGGGCGAGCGTCCCCTCGGCGGGCTGTTCGTCATGGACGAGGCGCAGACGTTCGCCCCGTCCGGGCCGACCACCGCCTGCACCGCCAGCACGCTGGCGCTCGCCGCCCAGGCGCGCAAGTACGGCCTCGGGCTGGTGTTCGCCACCCAGGCGCCGAAGAACCTGCACAACGGCATCCCCGGGAACGCGACCACGCAGCTTTTCGGCCGGCTCAACAGCCCGACCCAGATCGACGCGGCCCGGCTGATGGCGCGCGCCAGCGGGGGCGACGCGGCGGACATCGGCCGGCTCGGCGTCGGCGAGTTCTACGCCACGAGCGAGGCGCTGACGTTCGAGAAGATCCGCACCCCGCTGTGCCTGACCCATCACCCCGCCTCCCCCCTGACCGACGAGGAGGTCATCGACCACGCGAAGAGCGACTGAGCCGGCAGGACCCGCTACCAGCGACGGAACCGCTGCATACATCCACCAAGCCTTCAAAGCACACATATCGGGGCTGAGCGGGCACCCGATGACGCCGATGTCCGGGATGTTCCGAACGGCAGGCGGAGTCGGCCCCGCCGATTAGCGTTCGGCCCGTGGCCCGCTGTGGGGGCGGCACAGCCGGAGGCGGACATGCGCGTTGTCACCGTCGTCAACTACAAGGGCGGCGTCGGCAAGACCACCGTGACCGCGAACCTCGGCGCCCAGCTCGCCCGCGAGGGCCGCAGGGTCCTGCTCATCGACCTCGACCCGCAGTCCAGCCTCACGCTGTCCTTCTATCCGCCCGAGCACTGGGGCGACCGCCTACGGCCGAACCGGACCATCGCGCACTGGCTGGGGGCGTGGCGATCCCGAGGCGACCCGCCCAGCCTGGCCGACGTCGTAGTGACGCCGGAGCAGGCCAACTTCTACCTTGACGGCGGACGGCTCGATCTCGTCGCCGCCGATCTCCAGCTCAGCGACGCCGAGGAGCGGCTCGTCTATGAACTGGGCAGCCCGACGCCCCCGCGCACGCCATTCCTACGGGTCTACGGACGTCTTGTCGCCGCTGTGGCATCAGTGCGGGCGGAAGGCTACGACCTCGTGCTCCTCGACTGCGCGCCGAACTTCGGCGTTCTGACTCGCGCGGCGGTTGTCGCCAGCGACGGCCTGGTGGTGCCGGCCCGGCCAGACGAGTTGTCGAGGCTCGCAATCGGCCATCTCCGGGAGCGCCTCGGATTCTTCCAGGCTCGGTATAACGCGATGGGTGGCGGCGCGGCCGCCCGCCGTGGAATGCCCACGCGGCTGCTGCCGCGAATCCTCGGCGTGGTCTTCACGATGGCCCGCCGCCAACGGGGGAACGAGGTGTCCGCATCGCTGCGGACCTTCATCCATATGGTGCGTGAGGAGTACCCCACTTTCGAGTCTGTCATCTTCGACAACCCGGTCCCGTACGCGAAGGCGGCCGCGGACAATGTGCCGCTCGTCCTCGCCGACCCGCCGCCAGCCGGCGATCTCCTCGCACAGTGGCAGGGACTGGGCACGGAGTTCACCAAACGACTGGAGGCCCTGGGCCATGCCTGACGATCGGCCAGCGGCGTTCGCGGCGATCCTGCATCGGCTAGCCGTCCTCGTCGAGGGTCTCGACGAGGACGGCCTGCACGACCTCGTCTCCGGACGACGCGCCCTGATCCTCGACGCGCCGCCGACACCGCCGCAGGCCCGGCCGGCTGGCTCGGGCAGCGGGCACGTGTTCCTCGGCCCCGCCCCACCAGCCCGTGCCGCCCCGGCGCAGTCACCGCATCAAGCGAGACGACCGGGGCCCACGAGCCGCTCGGCCACTGGTCGTCGGCCCACCGCCCCCGTCTCGGCAGCGGAGGCAACCGAGGTCCGGGGCGTGCTGCTGGCCATGGCGAGCCGCGCCGAGGCGCACGACCATCTTGACCGGTTCGGCACCATACCCAGGCTGACCTCCCTGGCCGACGCCCTACGTATCCCGCATCTTGCCAAGGAGAACCGGGAGCGGCTCATCCGCAAGATAATCGACGCGACCGTGGGCGCCCGGCTGAGTGACCGAGCAATGCAGGGGGACTCCCCGCTGTTGTCTTCCTAGCAACATTCTAGACTGTCGGCATGGGGGAATCAATAACGGCTTCGGAAGGCTCGGCACCGAGGACGCCACAAAAGCGCGGGCTGTTTGATGGGTTCGAGGCATACCGTACGCCCTCAGCCGAGGACTATCGGCGGGTGCTCACCACCGGCATGGTCGTGCCGGACACGAACGTCCTGCTCAACCTGTACCGTTATCACCCGGAGGCGCGCGACAACCAGTTGGACGTGCTCACCGGGCTCGGGGAGCGGGTCTGGGCGCCACATCAGGTCATTGCGGAGTTCTGGACCCAGCGCAACAACGTGCTGCGCGACCCGCGGGGCACGACGGCGACCCAGAACGAGCTGCACAAGCTGCACGACCAGGCCGAGAAGGTGATCCGCACCTGGACCAACCGACTCTCCCTCGACAGTGCGGAGGCAACCGACCTGCACAAGGCCCTCGCTGCCGGATTCAACCACGTGTCGGAGCAGATCGCGGCCGCCCACGACCGGGGAATGGCGCGGTATTCCATCGATTCCAATCTGGACCCGGTGGTGCAGCGGCTGGGGGCCATCCTTGACGGGCGGGTCGGCCCCGCGCTGCCGCCCGACGAGCATCAGGCGGCGCTCAAGGAGGGACTGCGCCGAGTCGAGCAGCAGATCCCGCCCGGTTACAAGGACGGCGCGAAGAAGGGCACCGCTCCCGCCGGCGACTACGTGCTGTGGAAGCAGATACAGGTGGAGGCCGCGGCGCGGCGCTGCGCCGTCCTGTTCGTCACCGGGGACGTCAAGGAGGACTGGTGGCGCCTCGACCAGGGGCTCCCCATCGGCCCGCGGCCCGAACTCGTCCGTGAGCTGCTCGACACGGCCGGGTGCGCGCTGTTCATGGTCCGGCCCGACGAGCTGCTGCGGCTGGCCGGCGAGGTGCTCAGCGTCGAGGTTCCCGCCGCCGCCCTGGCCGACGTCGGTCGCGTCCAGCAGCTCCAGCAGGAGCAGGACGATCGGGACGACGAGTCTGAGGAGCAGGAGCCCGGCTGGACCGCCGCGGCGGTCGACGCGGTCCTCAATCGGCTGCGCCAGGAGGCGGCGGTGCAGGCGCGGGCGATCGAACGGGCCGCCGAGTCCGACGGTTTCATCAGCCGCGACGAGGTGTACCGGATCGCCGGTTACGGCGCCGACCGCAGCCTACGCGGGTTCACCCGTCCTGTGCGCCGCATTGTCGCCTACTTCCAGGGCCGGGGGCGCATCCCGCTCGACGCCGAGCCGCTGCTGGACGCCGTCTACGACGACCAGTCCGGCCAGGCCATCGGCTTCCGGATCCCCGCCTCCGTGGCCGCCCTGCTCAGCTCCCCGGCCGATGAGGACTGAATCCGGGCGGCCCCGGGCGTGCAATGACCTACACGATTCCTGTGGACGTTTTCCTGCTCCTGGTCCGCGACGACCAGGTGCTGCTCGCCCTGCGCGCGGGAACCGGATTCGCCGACGGCTGGTGGAACCTGCCGAGCGGGAAGCTCGAACAGGACGAGGACGCCGCCTCCGCGCTCGTGCGCGAGGCCCGAGAGGAGACCGGCCTCGTCCTCGACCGGGCCCGGCTCACCCTTACCGCCACGGTCCACTCCCGCAATCACCGCGGCATCGCGCGCCTGGGCCTGTTCTTCCGGCCCGCGAGCTGGCCGGGCGAACCGGTCAACGCCGAACCGCACAAGTGCGCCGGGATCGCCTGGTTCCCCCTCGGCGCGCTGCCGGCGCGGACGTACGCCTCATCCCGCACCGGCATCGAGCTGTTCCGACGCGGCGAGAACTTCGCCGCCGTGGGCTGGTAGGCGACCGCTGGCGAAGAACCCGGCGAGCCTGGCTCGGCCGTGGCGATCGAGCCAGGTGTCGAAGTCCATCAGACCGGGGTGCAGCTTGCGGGCCTCGGGGATGCTGACACCGTACCCGCCCCCGGCGTTGAGGAATTCCAGCGCGTCCGCAGAGTCCGAGGACTGGCTTCGGACAGCTTCGACCGGAATCTGCGTGTACGGGATTTCACGCCCGACGGCCTGTCCAAGCGCGGCCGCCAGTTGCGGCGGTGTCAGCTCGTCGCCCGCCAGCGCGATCGTCCGGCCCAGGTGTTCATCCGGTTCCCCGAACGCGAGCGCGGTGAAGGTCCCGATGTCCTCCAGCGCGATGAGCTGTTCGGGTGTGTCGGGGTGCAGCGCGGTCGCCAGCGTCCCGCTCTGGACGCCGAACGCGGGGTTCACGTAGTTCTCCATGAACGACGCCGGTCGCAGGATGGTGAACGGGACACCGATCTCCCTGATGTGCTCCTCGATCTGCCACTTCGCCTGGAAGGCACGCAGGTGGCGACTGCGTTCGATCCCGGCCACCGATGCGTACACCAGATGCTCGACGCCGGCGGCGCGTGCGGCGTCGGCGACGTTGCGTCCCCACCGGGCCTCCTCCTGCGGGGTCACCGGGTCCGGGGCCAGCGGGCTCGGTTGCACGCTGAACACGCCATGGACGCCGGCGACGGCGCCGTCCAGGAACGCTCGGTCGGCCGGACCCCCGGCGATGATCTCGGCGCCCGCGATCGCCAGCGCGGTCGCGGCGGGCCCGGCCGGAGCCCGGGTGAGGGCCCGGACCCGCCAGCCGTCGGCGAGCAGTCGCAGCGCTGCCGCACCGCCCTGGTTCCCGGTCGCGCCGGTGACCAGAATGATCTTCTCGGTCATGGAGATCCTTCCTGTCGTCTCGGGTACGAGCCTCGCCGGCCGCCGCCGATCACAACAGTGGCCGTGCAGCCACGCATCGCAGTTTTCGTGCCAGGATGTGGCGCATGGCCTTCCGCACGGTCGCCGCGTACGCGCCGCAGGGCGTCACCGCGTTCAGCCTCGGCGTCGTGGGAGCGCTGTTCAGCCCGCGTTCCGACCTGCCGGGTTTCGAGCCCGTGGTCTGCGCGCACCGCCCTGGCCCGGTACACACAGACCTCGGTCTCCCGCTGGAGGTGGCGCACGGACTGGAACCCCTGGCCACCGCCGATCTGGTGTTCCTGCTGCCGGGGACGCAGTTCCGCACCGACTTCTCCACGACGCTGCGCGACGCGCTGTGGGCGGCGTACGAGCGCGGCGCGATCGTGGCCGCGCACTGCGTCGGGGTTTTCCTCCTGGCGGAGGCGGGACTGCTCGACGGCCGCACTGCGACCACGCACTGGCAGTACGCGGCCGAGTTCGCCGCCCGCTACCCCGCGGTGACCGTGCGCGCCGACGCGCTCTACTGCGACCAGGGGAACATCCTCACCGGCGCCGGCGCGGTCTCCGGCATCGACCTGGGCCTGCACCTGATCCGCCGGGAGCACGGCGCCACCGTCGCCGGGGAAATCGCCCGTGCCCTGGTCACCCCCCTTCATCGAGACGGGGGCCAGGTCCAGTACATCAGCGCTGCGGTTCCGTCCCATCCGGACGACCAGAGGCTCCGCGAGGTGCTGACCTGGGCTCAGGCGAACCTCGACCGCCGGCTGACAGTGGCTGATCTCGCCGAGCGGGCCCTGATGAGCCGCCGCTCCTTCGCGCGCCGCTTCACCGCCGCCACGGGAACCACCCCGCACGCCTGGCTGATCGCGCACCGACTCAACCGGGCCGAGGAACTGCTGGAGGCGACAGACCTGCCCGTCGAGGAGATCGCCCGCAGGGTCGGCTACGGCGGCGCGGCCCTGCTCCGGGAGCAGTTCATCCTCCGCCGTGGTGTCCCGCCACGCGACTACCGACGCACATTTGCCACCGGCCCCACCCGAGAGCAGGGGCCCCACCCGAGAGCAGGAGAGCCCGTGAGCGTCTGTTCGGACGCCGTTCACCCGGCAGGCCTTCCGCCGGTCACCCCCGCCCGGGAAGTGTGACGCTATGGCGCCGACCCGTCGCATCGTCCTGGCCACCGCCGCGGCGGCGGCACTGGCGTGTTCCGCCGTCTCGACGGCAGCCGCATCGACGACCACCTCCACTCCCGCAGTGGCCGGTGCCGCCACGGCGTCGGCGTCGGTGCCGGGCGGCCCGCGGGAGAGGGCCTGCCCGCCGGGGGCGGTCGCGGTGGGGTTCAGCGACGCGCTGGACAAGGCGTCGATCGACGGCGTGGCGGTCGGGGGGCTGTCGGGGCTCGCCGCGGATCGGCGCGGCGGCGGGTACGTGGCGGTCCAGGACCACAGCGGGACGGAGCCGGCGCGGCTGTTCTTCGTCCGCGACCCGCGCCACCCCGAGCTGACCGGCACGCTCACCCTGCGCCGCCCGGACGGCACCCCCTACGACGCGACGAGCTTCGACGGCGAGGGCGTCGCCGTCCTGCCGGACGGGCGGTTCCTGGTCAGCTCGGAGACGGAGCCGTCGGTGCGGGTGTTCGGGCGGGACGGCCGGCAGGCCGGGGAGCTGCCCGTGCCGGCCCGGTTCGCGGTCGCACCGGCCGGCGAGGCGAAGGCGAACGCCACCCTGGAGGGCCTGTCGGTCGCGCCGTCGGGCCGGTTCGTCTACGCGGCGATGGAGGGCACGCTCGCCGGGGACGCCCCGACCGGGGGCGGGCAGGCCCGATTCCGCCGAATCCTCGTCTACGCCGCCGACTCCGGCGCGCCCGGCGGGTTCCGGCTGGTCCGCCAGCTCGGCTATCAGGTCGACCCGGGCAACCGGATCGCCGAGGCGACGGCCTACGGCGACGGGCGGCTGGTCGTGCTGGAGGCGTCGTTCACGCCGAACGTCGGCAACACCGCCACCCTCTACGCCGTCACCGGCGCCGACCGGGCCCCGGACGTCAGCGGCGTCGCCGACCTCGCCACCGCGCCGGCCGCCGACATCGTGGGCAAGCGACCGGTCGCCGACCTCGTCCGCTGCCCGGCCCTCGGCGCGACCAGCCGGGAACCGCAGCTCAACCCGCTGCTCGACAACTACGAGGGCCTCGCCGTCGCCGCGCCGCCCGCCGGCCGCGGACCGGCCACGCTCACCCTGATCAGCGACGACAACCTCGCCCCCGCCCAGATCACCCGGGTGCTCACCCTCGCCGCGCCGCTGCCCTGACTGCCCCCGCCGACCTCGCAGACGCCGACCTCGCAGACGCGGACCTCGCAGACGCGGACGCGACGCTCGGCGCGCACCGCGGCGAACTCCCCACCCCACGCCGACGCCGATCCCCCGGCGATCCCCCGCCGGACATCCGTCGATCACCCGTCGATCCCACCCATCCGGGGGCGCCAGGAAGGAATGGTCTCCCCCGGACGGGCGTGGCGGGGTCCACGATGCGGGCGCCCGAAGGAGCGTCGCCGGCCCGCCCGTCGAAGGTGCCTGGCGAGCAGCGTCACCACCACGCGGCGCCGCGCGTCCACCAGCGTCTGCGCAGCCGGCCGGGCGGTTTCTCCGGCCGCCGACCAGCGCCGCGGCGACCCTGCCCGGGGGAGCACCCTCGGGCACACAGACTGCCTTCGTCAACGGGTGCCGGTCCCAAGGTCCCCCCACAAAGCTCCATCAGTCCTGGCGGGTTCGCCGCAAACGCCAAGGCAGAGTCGTCTCGACGATCCGTCGGTGACCGACCTGAAGGAGCCAGCGTGCCCATCTGGCACATCCGTCCCTACGAGACCGTCGACTACGCGGCGACCGTGCGGCTGCTCGAGGAGGTGCGCAGCACGCCGGGCGGACCGCCGATCAACCTGACCGACACCGTGCTGGCGCTGCGGCACGAGCCGCCCGACACCGAGTCCCCGGCGGTGGTCGCCGTCGCGGGCGAGCACATCGTGGGGGCCGCGGTCGGGCGCAAGGAGGGCGGCGCGGGTCGGGTCCTCACGGTCGCCATCGCGCCGGCCTGGCGCCACCACGGCATCGGCTCCGGCCTGCTGCAGAGCGTGGAGAACCTGCTCCTGCACACCGGCTGCCGGCGGATCACCACGCTGATCACCCCCGGCCAGTCCGGGGAGGAGGCGTTCCTCAACCGTGGCTTCGTCGCCACCGGGCAGGTGCTCTACGACAAGCAGATCCCGCTGCGCCCGGCGGACGTGTCGACCGTCGAGCGCTGGGGTGGGGCGCTGCTGAGCACATCCGAGTGGTCCAACCTCGCGGGCATGGAGGATGAGCGCCAGCTCATCGAGCAGCGGCTGCTGCTGCCGGTGCGGGAGCGGGAGCTGGCCGAGGCCTACGGCGTGGTCATCCCCACGGCGATGCTGCTGTTCGGGCCGCCCGGGACCGGCAAGACGTCGTTCGCCCGCGCGGTCGCCGCGCGGCTGGAGTGGCCGTTCGTCGAGCTGCTGCCGTCGCGGCTGGCCTCGGGGGCGGCCGGGCTCGCCGCGGAGCTGCGCTCGGCGATCAACGACCTGATGGGCGTCGAACGCGTCGTCGTGTTCATCGACGAGGTCGACGAGATCGCCCAGTCCCGCGAGACGCGGCCGGAGAACCAGTCGGTCGTCAACGAGCTGCTCAAGGCGATCCCGCTGTTCCGCGGGGTGCAGGGCCGGCTGCTGATCTGCGCGACGAACGCGGTGTCGGCGCTGGACCCGGCGTTCGTCCGGCCCGGCCGGTTCGACCTGGTGCTCCCGGTCGGGCCGCCCGACGCCACCGGGCGCCGCGTGCTGCTGAAGGGGCTGCTGGAACGGGTCGCCAACAAGGCGGAGATCGACCTGGACGCGGTGGTGGCCGCGACCGACCTGTTCACCCCGGCAGACCTCTCCGCGGTCGTGCAGCGCTCGGCCGCGGCGGCCTTCCACCGGGCCGCGGACAGCAGCTGGCTGCACGGCAAGTCCGGCTCGGACGCGGCCGGCCCGGAAGGTGGCCAGAGCCCCGCCGCCACCCCGCTGGGCACCACGGACCTGCTCGACGCCGCCCGGCAGGCCCGCCCGACGATCAGCCTGACCGAGCTCGACCGCTTCCGCCGCGACGCGGAGGCGTTCACCCGGATCTGACCGCACCCCTGCCGGTAGCCGGGTGCGGCGGGACCTTCGGACCATCCGCACCCGACGTTCGGCAGCCCCGCCCGGAAAGCGGCCGAACCGGCGGGAGAATGGCGGCTGGAACGAATACTTCCAGTTTCTCCGTGGCCTCGAGATGGGTTTCTTCGCCATGACTGTCGGAAATCGCGCGCTCTACATCGTCGTCTGCGGTGGCGGGTATCCCGCCGACGACCTCCCCGTCTTCGTCAAACAGGCGCAGGCCACCGGCTGGGACATCCGGGTCGTCGCCACCCCGTCGTCGCTGAAGTTCATCGACACCGGGCTGCTCGCCGGTCTCACCGGCCACGGGGTACGCAGCGAGTACGCGCTGGTGGAGGACGACAACGAGGAACGTCCGGTACCCGATGCCATCGTGGTGGCACCGGCCACCTTCAACACGGTGAACAAGTTCGCGGGCGGGATCTCGGACACCCTCGCGCTGAGCCTGCTCAACGAGACCATCTGCTCGGGAATCCCCATCATCATCGGGCTGCCGCCGAACCCGACCCACGCGAAGCATCCCGCGTTCCTCGCGAACATCGCGACCCTGCGGTCCTGGGGCGTGCAGGTGATCTTCGAATACGAGGGCATCGTGCTGGAGAACATCCCCGACATCGAGGGGTGGAAGGCCCTGTTCCCCTGGCAGAAGCTCCTCGACGCCCTCGAGGCCGCGAAGAGCTCCTGACGAACGGGCGGCGGCCACGTGATCGGGTGACCGTGCGAGAGATCTTCCGTACGGTCACCCGGATGTCGGTGGCTGGCCGGTCGTCGGCGCCGTCGCGGCGGCCCCGGTCCGCAGGCCGGTGCGGAAGGCCGCACCGGCCAGGAGCAGCAGTCCGACGCCGGCCCAGACCACGAGGCAGACGACGCCCGAGGCGATGCCGCGGCCGTCGAAGTACTGGACGCCGCGCAGCACCGACAGGCCGCCGCCATGGGGGAAGTACGGGGTCAGCGCGGCGTAGAAGTCGTTGAGCAACGGCCGACCCACCGGCCCGCCCGCGCTGGGGTTGCCGAGAATCGTCAGCGTCAACGTGAGCACGATGGAAGCCAGCGTTCCGAAACGCGACGCAACGCCCGTGCAGGCCAGGCAGATCGCCGTCGTGTATCCCCAGAGCACTCCGAACAGCGGTACGGGATGGCCGGCCAGCGCGCCGTACACGCCGTCGACGAACACCGTGGCCGCCAGGCTGAGCAGGCCGGTGAAGAACATCAGGAATCCGACCCGCCACCCCATGTGCCGGAGATTGCGCACGGTCCCCAGGACGCGCCCCAGCACCGTGGCGCCGAGCGCGCTCCCGATCGCCAGGAAGACGATGGCGTAGAACTCGATCGTTCCGCTGGGATTGCCCGACGAGGTCGGGGCCAGGTCCGTGACGGTCAACGTCGTCCCGCTCGCGGCGGCGAACCGCTGGCCCACCTGGACCAGCGCCGTCTGGACGGAACGCGAGCCACCGCTCGCGACCAGCAGTGTGGCCGAGTCCGCATTGGTGAACGCCAGCGCTCCGTACACATCGCGATGCTCGACCGCCCGTCGGGCCGCGGCCAGGTCGTCGACCTGACGGACATCGAGTGCGGGTGAGGCGTCGAGCTGATCGGCGACCGCCTGCGGTGCCGCCACCGCGAAGCTGATGTCGTGCGGGGAGACCTTCCCGAAGGCACTTGCGTAGCTGCACATCAAAATCATGACGACGGCGATCAGGGCGAGGGAGGCGATGAGGCCGTTACGCAGCGGCTCGAGGGAGCCCGGACCCTCCTCCTGCAGCGGGCCGCCGGCAATGGTCTCGGCGGCGGCATGACGCTGCGCCGGCGCCGGCGTTCCCTCGAGGACCTCGCGCTGTCCGTCAGCCATGCAATCCCATCCCGTCCATTTGTCGAAAATCACAATCGGTACGATCACCGGTGCCGGTCACCGGCTCGGAACAGCTACGACCCTAATCCCGCCGCCCGCGGCGGGCGCGGGCGAGCACCGGGCCGGTCCATTCCGCCGCGCAGCGCACCGGAGACCATCCGAGAGCCGTGCGTCAAGGCGATCTCCGGCGCTGCTGGGCGCGACGAAAACCGGCTCGTCATCGACACCCGTCGATTCATCGGGAATCTTTGAAGACCCCGAAGAAGTCGGATCTCCGCGAACTACGGCGTCAAGGCGCCGGTTCCCCGGGGGCGGATGCCAACGGCAGTGAACCGCTCACGCGTGCAGCGGCAGGTCGAGGGTCACGGTGGTCGGGCCGCCGGCCGGGCTGGTGAGGCTGAGCCAGCCGTCCACGGTGTGGACGCGTTCCACCAGACCCGCGAGCCCCCCGGTGCCCCCGGGAGCGATGCGCGCGCCGCCGGCACCGTCGTCGCCGACGGCGACGCGCACCCGCTTGGCCCGCCCGATGATGCTGACGTACGCCTGGCTGGCGTGGCTGTGCTTGGCGGCGTTGGCCAGCAGCTCGGCGACGCAGAAGTAGGCGATCGTCTCGATCGCCGCCGACGGGCGGTCCGGCAGGTCGACGCTCACCCGCACCGGCAGGGCACTGCTCGCGGTGAGGCTCGCGAGCGCGGCGTCAAGGCCCCGGTCGAGGATCGGCGGGTGGATCCCGCGGGCGAGGTTGCGCAGTTCGACGAGGGCTTCCTTGACATCGCGGTGGGCCGCGTCGACCAGCGTGCGGGTGGTGTCCAGATCGACGGCGTCCCCGTCGGCGGCGAGGTGCTCGCGGGCGACGCCGAGGTTCATCGCCATCGCCACCAGCCGGGCCTGCGCCCCGTCGTGCAGGTCACGTTCGATGCGGCGCAGCGCCGCGGCCGAGTCGTCGACGGCAGCGGCGCGGGTGCGTTCCAGGTCGCGCACCCGCTGCGCCGTGAGGGATCGCCGGGTCGGGCCGAGCAGGCCCCGGATCAGCAGCAGGTCCAGGTGCACCAGCCCGCGCACCGACCAGCGGGCGACGGCCAGCAGGAGCAGCCCGGTCACGGTCACCGCGGTGACGAGGGGGGCGGTGTCGAGGAAGAAGTCGGTGCCGAACGAGGCGCCGCGGTGCCCGTGACCATCGCCGTCGTGCTGCAACGGCAGGAACGGCCGCCACACCGGATAGCTGACCGCGCCCAGCGCATAGCTCCACAGCGCGGTCGAGACGATCCCGCTGATCAGCGACAGCGGGAACTTCAGCAGCAGGTAGGGCAGGGCCCGCCAGCCGACCGTGTCGCCCAGCCCGGCCCGGATCCAGCCGAGCGCGCCGGGGCGTCGCGGCCGGAACGGGCGCGGGGCGGCAACGCCCGCGCCGAGCAGCCCGGTGGCCAGCCGCCGGTTCACCTCGCCGAGCCGGCGGGCGCCGACGAGCAGGGCCGCCAGCAGCGGCAGGCCGACGACGGTGGCGGCGAGGCTGGCGCCGGCGGAGATCGCGACGACCGCGTAGACGAAGCCGAGGACGCCCAGCGGCAGGCCGACCAGGGTGTAGGCGAACTCCCGGTGCCCCCGCCAGCGCCGCGGACGTCCGCCCGGCGGCAGACCGCCCCCGTGCCCATCGTCCGGCGGCAGGCCACCGGCGGCCCCCGGCCAGTGCGGCGGTCCAGGCTCCCGCGAGGGGACGGGAGGCGGTGGGGTGGTCATGGTCATCGGCGCCTTCGGAAGCAGTGTGTCACGGCTCGGTCGCCCACGAACACGGTTCCGCGGAACACCCGGTCCCCGTGGGGACGCCTCCCAGCCTGCCGCCGTGCCCGCGGCGTTCCCAGCCGGTACGCCCACCACTCGGCTTCGGGTTATCCCGACCCACCCCCGCCCCGCTCAGAGCGCCGAGGCCAGCCGGCGCACGGGAAACTCGGGGGCGGGCAGGTACGAGCCACCGCACGAAGGTCCGCGGCGGGCGGCCGAGCAGCGCGCCTCGACGGCGAGCCTCGCCGCTAGCGGGCGGCGGTGAGCTCGGCGATGGCGGCGTCGACGGCGAGCAGCCGGCGGGCGTTGTCCACGTGCAGGTTCTCGATCATTCGACCGTTGACGGTGACGACGCCCCGGCCCGCGGCCGCCGCGTCCTCCCAGGCCCGCACGATCTGCGCGGCCTCGGCGAGCTGCTCGTCGGACGGCGAGAACGCCTGGTTGCAGGGCTCCACCTGGCCGGGATGGATCAGGGTCTTGCCGTCGAAGCCCAACTCACGGCCCTGCCGGCACTCGGCGGCGAACCCCTCGGCGTCGCGAACGTCGTTGTAGACGCCGTCGAGGATCGCCTTACCGCTGGCCCGCGCCGCCAGCAGGCACAGCCCCAGGCCGGTCAGCAGCGGCGCCCGGCCGGGCACATGCTCGGCGCGCAGCTCGTTGGCCAGGTCGTTGGTGCCCATGACGAGCACGGCCAGCCGCGGCGAGGACCGGGCGATCTCCAGGGCGCGCAGCATCGCGATCGGCGTCTCGACCATCGCCCAGATCAGGGTGTGGTCCGGCGCCCCGGCGGCGACCAGGTCCCGCTCGACGGCGTGCACGTCCTCGGGCGAGCCGATCTTCGGCACGACGACGGCGTCCGGCCCCGCCTGGGCGGCGGCGCGCAGGTCGTCGGCGTGCCAGGGGGTGTCACGGCCGTTGATCCGGATCGCCACCTCGCGGCGGCCGTAGGCGCCGGCGGCCACGGCGGCACAGACCCGCTCGCGCGCGTCCTGCTTGGCGCTTGGAGCGACGGCGTCCTCCAGGTCGAGGATGAGCGCGTCGGCCGGCAGGCCCTTCGCCTTCTCCAGCGCCCGCTCGTTCGCCCCCGGCATGTACAGCACCGACCGGCGCGGCCGGTAGTCCGCCGGCGCTGTGGTCCCCTCGGCTGTCACCGCGTCCCTCCCGTCCCGCGCCCGGTCCCGTCCGAACCCGGTCGACGCTCCGACGACCGGCGAACCCGGTCGACGCTCCGACGACCGGCGAACCCGGTCCCCGACTCGGCCACACCGGTGGATTCCGGTCGAGGACACGGCGGCCTCACCCTACTGGCCCGGGAGCCGGGACGGCGGGCCACGACCCCGGACCGGGCCACTCCTCATCGGGCCTCGCCGCGTTGTCGGGCCTCGCCGCGCTGTCGGGCCTCGCCGCGTTGTCGGGCCTCGCCGCGTTGTCGGGCCTCGCCGCGTTGTCGGGCCTCGCCGCGTTGTCGGGCCTCGCCGCGTTGTCGGGCCTCGCCGCGCTCCGGACCCACGCTCAGACGAGGCCGCCCGCGGCGACGATGGCCTGTCCCGTCACCCACCGGGCGTCGTCCCCTGCCAGGAAGGCCACGACGTCGGCGATGTCCCGGGCCTCGCCGATCCGGCCGAGCGGCGTCGCGGCGACGAACGCGTCGAGGTTCGCCCGGACGTCGGCGGACAGACCGTCGGTGTCGACGAGCCCGGGCAGCACCGTGTTGACGGTGATCCGGCGCGGGCCGAGTTCCCGGGACAGCGACCGCGCCATCTGCTCGACGGCCGCCTTCGTCCCGGCGTAGACGCCGACGTTCGGGTAGGTGGCCAGGGTGTAGCCGGTGGAGATGTTGACGATGCGGCCGCCGTCACGCAGGCGGCGGGCGGCCAGGCGCAGGGCGAGGAACGTGCCCCGGACGTTGACGGCGAACAGCCGGTCGAAGGTGTCCTCGTCGAGGTCGGCTGTCGGGGCGACCGCCGTGATGCCCGCGTTGTTGACGAGGATGTCCACCCCGCCGAACGTCTCCTCGGCTGCGGTGAACAACGCCTCGGGGCCGCCGCGGTCGCCCAGGTCGGCGCGGACGGCCACGGCCCGGCCACCGGCGTCGGCAATGCCCGCGACCACTTCACGGGCCGCGGTGGCGCTGGTGTGCCAGTTGACGACGACGGCGGCACCGTCGGCCGCGAGCCGGCGCGCCACGGCCCGCCCGATGCCGCGCGAGGCGGCCGTGACCACGGCGACCTTCCCGACCAGCGGGTATGCACACGGGCCGCGGTCCGCCGGCGTCAGCGGCGGCTGTTCGGTGGGCGGCATGGACGCCGAGTCGGCGGATTCGCTCAATGAGCTGCTCATGGTCGCGACGGTAAAGTCTGACATCAATGTGAAAGTCAAGGCCGCCCGGGTCGAGGGAAGAGGATCAGGATGCGCATCGGTGAGCTGGCCCGGCGGACGGCCGTGAGCGAGCGGCTGCTGCGCTACTACGAGGAGCAGGGGCTGCTGCACCCGGCGCGCCTGGCCAGCGGCTACCGGGTGTACGCCGAGTCGGATGTGGACCAGGTCCGCCGGATCCGCACGCTGCTGTCCGCCGGCCTGCCCACCACGCTGATCGCCCAGGTGCTGCCGTGCGTGCGGGAGGACGGGGGCCGCCTGGTACCGTGCGCCGGCCTGGTCGCGGACCTCACCCGGGAGCGGGCCCGGATCGACGCGAGAATCGACGATCTCGCCGCGTCCCGCCGGGTCCTCAACACGGTGATCATTGCCGGCGAGACCGAGCCTTACGACGTCGAGCCGCCGCCCGGCCGCGGGAGCGCCCGGCCCGCCGGGAGGCCGACCTCGACGGGGTGAGGCCGACCCCGCCCAGTGAGACCGACCCTGCCCAGTGAGGCCGACCCTGCCCAGTGAGGCCGACCCCGCCCAGTGAAGATGTGCGGGTGGTCAGTGCGAGCGGGTGGCGGCTGCCGGTGGCGGCGGGACTGGATCTGCACGTCGAGGACGTGCGGCCGGACGACGGCCCGCCCGGTGCGTGGCCACCCGAAGACCCGCGGCCCGGCGAGACGCTGCCGCCCGGCGAGAAGCCGCCGTCCGGCGAGAAGCTGCCGCCCAGCGGACCACAACCGCCCCGCGAGACGCGTCCGGTCGGCGCCCCGCGCGCCGGGGTCGGCGCCGACGGCAGCCCGGTCGTGCTGGTCCACGGCATCGCCGGCAGCACCGCGGACTGGGCGGCGGTGGCAGCCGACCTGGCGACGTCGCGCCGCGTGATCGCCTATGACCATCGGGGGCACGGCGCAAGCGGCCGGGCGCCCGGCGGGCGGGCGGGCTACTCCTTCGGCCTGCTCCTCGCCGACCTCACCGCCCTGATCGCGACGCTCGGGCCGGCCGGGGTCCATCTCGTCGGCCATTCGCTGGGCGGGGTGATCGCGTTGCGGTACGCGCTGGATCATCCGGGCCGCGTGCGCTCCCTCGTGCTCGTCGACACCGCGGCCGCCCCGGCCACCGGGCCGGTCGCGAAGCGGATCGTGGCCGCGGTGCTGGAGGGGGTGGCGGCGATCGCGTCGGGCACCGGCCCCGCCCATGCCGACGGCCGCAGTGGTGGCACCGCGGACGGGCCGGTGGGCGCGGCGGAGGTCAGTGGCAGCGTGGGCGCGGTCCACGACCATCGCAGTCCCGCACAGCGCCAGGTGGAGGGGCTCGGTCAGGCGGACCCGGATGCGCTCGCCGCGCTGGGCCGGGAACTCGGCGACTATCCCTCGCTCGTCCCCCGGCTCGGCGAGATCACCGTGCCGACGACCGTCATCGTCGGCGAGCACGACTCCACGTTGCGCGCGGGCGCGCGGACCCTGGCGCACGGCATCCCGGCCGCCCATCTCGCCGTGATCGCCGGCGCCGACCACAGCCCCCAGGTCAGCCGTCCGCTCGCGTGGCTGGCCGCCGTCGACGACCACTTCGCCCGCGTCGAGGCGGCCGCGGCCGGCTGATGGGGCCCTGTCCCTCTGCTGATCCGGAGGCTTTCGTGCCCGTTTCGTCCCTCTGGATAGCTGGATATGCGGGCTGGTGAGGCAGGAAGGCCGGGACGGGGAGGTCAGGCGAGCAGGAGGGTCGCGCCCTTCAGGGCGCACCACAGGCTGACCGCGGCGAAGGCGAGGACCCAGAGCAGGGCGGGGAGGTGGGTGCTCGCCGCCAGTTTGTCGGCGTCCGAGCCGACCGCGCCGCGCCGGCGGGCCCGGTGCAGGTCCAGCACCGACCGCGGGCCGGAGAACAGCAGCAGCCAGGTGAGCAGGTAGGCGTACCAGGTCTGGACCCAGCCCGGGGCGTACCGGCCGGCGAGGATCAGCGAGGCGCCGACCGCGACGACGACCAGTTCCCCGAAGCCGTTGCGCATCACGAGCAGCAACGCGGCGAGCGCCACCACCGCCAGGATGAGCACGGCCGTGACCTTGCCCGCCGCCAGCAGCCGCGCCGAGCAGACTCCGATCAGGGAGGGGAAGACGTAACCCGCCGCCCGCGTCGCGAACAACCCGACGCCGCGACGCCGGCCGAACGAATACGTCAGACCACTGCCGTCGGACTCCACCCAGACGCCACCCACCCGCCGGCCAGCGAGAAAGGCCGCGAGGGCATGACCGCCCTCGTGGACCGCGGTGTCGAGATGCTCCGGCCACCTGCTGACCAGCACCGCCAGCAGCGCGAGCAGCCCGGTCAGGACGGCGACCGACCGCGGCGCCGCCGCACCGTCCAGCACGACGGCAACGGTGCCGCCCGCCACCCCGCCCACCATGCCCCCGAACGCCGCGCCGAATCTCCGGGCCGGCGCGGGCGCGTCGCCCCGAGCCCGGGGGCACCCGCCGCCGTGCCTGGTGCCCCTGACGCGGATGCGCCCGGCCACTGGTGCGCGGCCACCGCTCCCGCGTCCGGTCACGATCGTCCCGGCCCGATCCGGCCGATTCCCCGCCTTTTCCCGGTATCGCCGGAGTTCCGCGGCCGATGGGGCGTCTGGTGAACCCGCCCGCTCACGGATCAGACGGCGTTGAGGTACTGGTCGCGGAGCTGGCGCTTGACCAGCTTGCCGGTGGGAGTGCGCGGCAGGTCGTCGACGAAGTCGACCGTACGGGGGATCTTGAAGCCGGCGAGGCGGGGGCGCAGGAAGTCCAGCAGCTCGGCGGCGAGCTCGGGGCCCGGGGTGGCGGCCGGGGCGGGCTGGACGACGGCGACGACCCGCTCCCCCATCTCCTCGTCGGGCAGGCCGATGACCGCGACGTCGAGCACCTTGGGAAGAAGATCGTGCCGACCTGGCCGGTGGGCAGCTCGGCGCCGTCGTCACCGCAGATCCGGGCGATCCCCATCCCGGGGCGGCGGACCAAGCCGGGCTTGCGCAGCCATTCCTCGGTCGTGATGAACGTGGCGCCGGCCTTCTCCGTCGACGAGTAGTACTGGTAGATGATCGGCCCTCACCAGTCGATCATCGCCCGTTTCACCTCGGGCGGGCAGGGCGCCGCCGCGTGGACGGCGACCCGGTGACTGGACAGGTCGTACCTCGCCCGAACGGCCGGGGCGAGTTTGAGCATGCGGACGAACATCGTCGGCACCCACTGGCTGTGGGTGATGCGGTGGCGCTCGATCGCGGCGAGCGCGCCCTCGGCGTCGAAGCGGTCCATCAGCACGACCGTCCCGCCGTGGCGGTGCACCCAGCCGCCGAACCGCAGCGGCGCGGCGTGGTAGATCGGCGCAGGCGAGAGGTAGACGGTGTCGGGGCCGAAGGCGTACCTCGACCCGAACAGGGTGACCAGCGGATCGCCGGGTTCGTGGACCTCGCGGTCGGGCAGGTCGTCCCGAATCCCCTTGGGCCGGCCGGTGGTGCCGGACGAGTACAGCATGTCCGCGCCGCACGGCTGGTGGGGCAGCGGGCCGGCAGGCACCGAGGCCAGTGCCTCGTCGTACGAGCCGTACGTACTCGACGCACCCGCGTCCGCGCCGTAGACCAGCCGGAGCCCGACGCGGGGGGTCGCCTCGACGATCTGCTCGGCCACGTCGAGCATGGCGGCCGAGACGACGAGGCCGCGCGCCGCAGTCGTCGATGATGTAGGCGATCTCGCCCGCGACGAGGTGCCGGTTGACGGCCGTGATGTACAGGCCCGAGCGCAGCGCCGCCCAGAAGACCTCGAACGCCCGTGGGTCGTTGTCGGTGAGCAGAGCGAGATGGTCCCCGCGGCGCAGACCGGCCTCGTGCAGGCGGCGGGCGAGTCGGCTCGAGGCCTCCTCCAGCCTGCCGTAGGTGAGCACGGCACCCGTGCCGGCGACGATCACGGCCGGCTTGTCGGGGAACTGGTCGGCGAATGCCCCCGGGTACATGCGCTCTCCCTGATGCCGATACGGCGTGGCTGTTCGAGCGGCCCCCCTGCCAAGGTGGCAACCGTCACACCAGGGTCTCCATCACGCTATGTCAACACACTTCAACGCATAGACGCCGGGCGCAGCCCCCTGGGCCGGACCTCGCCACCCGGGGTTGACTTCGAGCGCACTCTCATCGTTACGGTCGGGTGCGGGGCGACGATCCCTGCTTGTCCGGAGCCCTCGGTGTCCGATTAATCCCGCGAGACAGCTGGATAGCTGGGATAACTGGGATAACGGGGATAGGCAGTGCGGGGAATAGGCAGTGCGGGGGGACGGGCGCGGCCGCGCGGGATCGGCGACGACACATGCAGGGTCAGCGACGACAGTGCAGGAGGCTCCATCCATGCGGTATCGCAAGCTCGCCCGGACCGGCGTCGAGGTCAGCACGCAGTGCCTGGGCGCCATGATGTTCGGTGCCTTCGGCAACACCGACCATGACGAGTGCGAACGCATCATCGGCCGCGCGCTCGACGCGGGCATCAACTTCATCGACACCGCCGACGTCTACTCGCAGGGCGAGAGCGAGCAGGTCGTCGGCAAGGCCATCAAGGGCCGCCGGGACGACATCGTCCTGGCCACCAAGTGCTTCAACCCGATGGGCGACGAGCGCAACCACCGCGGCGGCTCCCGGCGGTGGATCATCCGGGCCGTCGAGGACAGCCTGCGCCGTCTCGACACCGACTACATCGACCTGTACCAGGTGCACCGCCACGACTGGGACGTCGACCTGGAGGAGACCCTCGGCGCCCTGACCGACCTCGTCCACCAGGGCAAGGTCCGCTACCTGGGCTCGTCGTCGTTCCCCGCCGACTGGATCGTCGAGGCGCAGTGGGCCGCGCGCCGCCGCAACAGCGAGCGGTTCGTCTGCGAGCAGCCGCAGTACTCGATCTTCGCCCGGTCGATCGAGGAGGCCGTGCTGCCCGCGACGCTGCGCCACGACGTGGGCGTCATCCCGTGGAGCCCGCTGGCCGGTGGCTGGCTGACCGGCAAGTACCGGCGGGACACCGAGATCCCGACGGGCTCGCGCTACGGGTCGGAGGGTGTGTTCGCCCGCCGCCGCGGCGGTGCCGGGCTGGCCGAGGACCCGAGCACGCCCGCCCGGTACGACGCGGTGGAGGGGCTCGCCACCATCGCCGAGCAGGCCGGGATCTCGCTGACCCACCTGGCGCTGGCGTTCGTGGACAGCCACCCGGCGGTGACGTCGACGATCATCGGGCCGAAGACGCTGGCGCAGCTCGACGACGTGCTCGCCGGCGCCGACGTCACCCTCGACGCGACCACGCTCGACGCGATCGACAAGGTCGTCCCCCCGGGCACCGACATCGCCGGCGTCGAGCACTACAGCGGGAACCCGTCCCTGCGCCCCAAGGCCCGCCGCCGCACCGGCTGACCCCGCGCCGCGACCCTTGCCTTTCCACGGGGACACAACGGACGCGAAACCCTGTGGAAGGGCAAGGAAGGCGGGACCCCGGCAGGAACCGGGCCCGGCGCCGGGCCGGCGGGTCGGTGCCGGGGCCGGCGCCGGGCCGGCGGGTCGGTGCCGGGGCCGGCGGGTCGGTGCCGGGGCCGGCGGGTCGGTGTCAGCGAGCTGTCAGCGCGACGGCCGTGACACCCCCGCCGGCTCAACGGCGTCTCGCCAAACTGTCAGTGGCAGCCTGCAAGCTGATCGGCATGACGGTCAGACACGAACACTCCACTCCCGCGATCGTCGCCGAGGGGCTGGTCAAGCGCTACGGCGCGACGACGGCGCTCGCGGGCGTCGACCTGACCGTGCCGGCCGGCACGGTCTTCGGCCTGCTCGGCCCCAACGGTGCCGGCAAGACCACCGCGGTCCGCGTGCTGGCGACCCTGATCCGGCCGGACGCCGGGCGGGCGCTGGTCGGCGGGTACGACGTGCGCCACGACAGCCACCGGGTCCGCCAGCTCGTCGGGCTCACCGGGCAGTACGCGTCGGTGGACGAGATGCTCACCGGCCGCGAGAACCTGCTGATGATCGGCCGGTTGCTCGGGCTGTCCCGGTCCGCCGCGAAGGCCCGGGCCCGCGAGCTGCTCGCCGACTTCCGGCTCACCGAGTCCGCGGACCGGGCGGCGAGGACCTACTCCGGCGGCATGCGCCGGCGCCTCGACCTCGCCGCGAGCCTGGTCGGCCGCCCGCGGCTGCTGTTCCTCGACGAGCCGACCACCGGCCTGGACCCCCGCAGCCGCAACGAGATGTGGGACGTCGTGCGCGACCTGGTCGGCGGCCACGGCGTCACCGTGCTGCTCACGACGCAGTACCTCGAGGAGGCCGACCAGCTCGCCGACGACATCGCGGTCGTCGACCACGGGCGGATCATCGCCCACGGCTCGCCGGAGGCGTTGAAGAAGCAGACCGGCGCGCAGACCCTGGCGGTCCGCCCGGGGGACGCCGCCAACACGCCGCTGGTGGCGGCGACGGTGGCCGAGCTGGTCGGGGTGGCGCCGGACGTCGCGGGCAGCCTCGTCAGCGCCCGTGTCACCGACCCGGCCGTGCTACCGGCGCTCGTTCGCCGCCTCGACGACGCCGGCGTGACCGTCGGGGAGATCACCCTGCGCAGCTCCAGCCTGGACGAGGTGTTCCTCGCGCTGACCGGCCACCCGGCCACGGCCGGCTCGAACCCCACCGAGCCGACCTCCCCCACCGACGTGAACGGCGGCGAGCCGGCCGTCGACGACCCGGCCGCGCGAATTCCCGCGGCGACGAGGAGCTGACCCGCCGTGACCGCCCTCACCACAACCCTGCCGAGCCAGACCCCCGGGACGACCGGGGGCGCGGAGCCGGTCGGCTCCGCGCGGGTCACCCCGCTCGACGCGCTTCGCCACACCGCCACGCTGGCCTGGCGCACCCTCGTGCAGGTCCGGCACAACCCGATGGAGCTGCTCGACTTCAGCGTCCAGCCGCTGATGTTCCTGCTGCTGTTCACCTACGTGTTCGGCGGGGCGATCTCCGGCTCGACCGGCGACTACCTGACGTTCGCGCTGCCCGGCATCATCGTCCAGAACACCCTGTTCACGACGCTCAACACCGGCACCGGGCTGAACACCGACCTCACCAAGGGGGTGTTCGACCGGCTGCGCTCGCTGCCGATCGCCCGCTGCGCGCCGCTGGCCGGGCGGATCCTCGCCGACATGACCAAGCAGCTGTGGGCCATCGCCATGCTGCTCGGCCTCGGCTACATCCTCGGCTTCCGGGTCCAGACCGGCCCGCTGCAGGCGCTGGCCGCCTGCGGCCTGGTGGTGCTGTTCGCGCTGGCGGCGTCGTGGATCTCCGTGCTCGTCGGCATGCTGGTGTCCGAACCGGAAAAGGTGATGATCTTTGGCTTCACGCTGATCTTCCCGTTGACGTTCGTCAGCAACGCCTTCGTCCAGACGTCGACCATGCCCGGCTGGCTGCAGGCGTTCGTCAAGGTCAACCCGGTGACGGCACTCGCCGACGCCACCCGCGGCCTGCTCGTCTCCGGCCCGGTCTGGACCCCGACGTGGCACGCGCTGCTGTGGGCCGCGGGCCTGGCCGCGGTGTTCGCGCCGCTGGCGGTGGTCGCGTTCAAGCGGCGGGTCTGACGCCGCACCGCCGCCCGGCGGCGCTCGCGACCACGGTGGCGGCTGGCCTAGCCCGTCTCGGTGAGCTCGGGCAACCGGGGTGGCCAGGCCACCGGCGGGAGGCGCGCGAGGTCCAGCGAGGCGGACAGCGGGACGGCCCGGCCGCGCCCAGCCGCCACGGCGAACTCCGCCTCGCCCAGCGCCGCCCGCGCCGCACGCTCGACCCGGATGTAGTCACGGTCGCCGGACCGGCTGATCAGGGTGGCGGCGCCGAGCAGCTCCGCGGCACGCTCCGGTTCGTCGTCGTGCAGGGCCAGGTCGGCCACGGCGATGAGCACCCGGGCCGTCACCGGGGCGTCGGTGGAGCGGACGGCCTCGTCCAGCGCCGCGGCGAGGATCTCCCGGGCGACGTCGAGGCGACCGCCGGCGAGCTCGATGAAGGCCACCGAGGTGGCGGCCATCGACCGGAACTGGGGGACCACCGAGCGGTGCCAGATGCCGGCGGCCCCGCTGATGGCCAGCTCCCGGGCCCGGGGTAGGTCGCCCTCCAGCCGGGCGAGCTCCGCCTCGGTGAGGTCGACGCCGGCGAGCAGCTCCGGCGTGCCGACGAGCTGCGCGCTGCGGCGGGCGGCGGCGAGCGCGGCGCGGGCCTGCGGGATGTCCCCCAGCGCCACCGCGGCTCCCACCAGGTTCAGCTGGAACTGGCCGACGTCCTCGGTGGAGTCGAGCTCCGCGGTGAGCCGGGTGGCGCGGCGGAAGAACGCCACCGCCGCGGCGTGCTCGCCGCGCAGACCGGCGAGCTCTCCCAGGGCGCCGTTGGCGAACGCCATGCCCCAGCGCTCGTCGAGGCCCTCGAAGTCCGCCAGCGCCGCCCTGGCCCCCTCGTCCGCCTCGTCGAGATGGTCACCCAGGTTCATCGTCAGGTAGGCGAACAGGATGCGGGCCGTCGCCCGGGCCCAGGTGTCCGGCAGGTCGAAGCACTCCCGGAAGGCGTCGATCGGCGCCTCCCCGAGGCCGCCCTCCAGCATCAGCCGGAAGCCCTTGAGCAACGGCAGCATGGGATGGTCGCCGACGAGGTCGCCGCCGTCGCGCACCGCCGCCCGCAGCAGTAGCAGCGCGCTGTCCATGTCCTGGAACCCGTCGAAGGCGTTGAGGGCGGCCAGCGTGCCGGCCATCGCCCGCGCCTGCGGCGACGACTCCCCCGGCAGGTCGAGCGCCGCGGCGGCGAGCTGGAAGCCCTCCAGCTTGTGCCCGCGCAGCCACCAGTACCAGCCCAGCGCCGAGGACATCCGCACCGCGGTCATCGCGTCGCCGACGGCGATCGCACCGCGCAGCGCGGCGTGCAGGTTGTCCTGCTCGACGGTCAGCCGGCGCAGCCACCGCAGCTGGTCCAGGCCCCGCAGCTCGGGTTCGGCGGTCTCGGCCAGGTGCAGGAAGTGCGCCGCGTGGGCCGCGCGCAGGGGTTCGCGCTCCCCCGCCGCGGCGAGCCGTTGCAGGCCGTACTCCCGGATCGTCTCCAGTTGCCGGTAGCGCGGCGCGGTGGTGCCGTCGCCGCGATCGCTCGCGTCGCTGACCAGCAGCGACTTCTCGACCAGGGCGGTGAGCAGGTCGGGGATGTCGTCCGGGTCGAGCAGGCCGGCCGCGGTGACGCCCGCCGCGGCGAGCGCATCCGCGCAGACCGCCCGGGCGCTGGCCGGAGTCACCCCGCCGGGGAAGATCGCCAGCCGGCGCCACAGCACCCGCTCGGGCTCGTCGAGCAGGTCCCAGCTCCAGTCGACCACGGCCGCGAGCGTCCGGTGCCGTGGCAGGGCGGTCCGGCTGCCCGACGTCAGCAGCCGGAACCGGTCGTCCAGGCGGGCGGCGACCTGCTCGGGGGTCATCGCCCGCAACCGGGCGGCGGCCAGCTCGATGGCCAGGGGCATCCCGTCCAGCGCCCGGCAGATCCGCACCACCGCCGCCGTCTGGCCGTCCACCGACACCCCGTCCAGCCCCGAGGCAGTGCCCAGCCCCGAGTCGACACCCACCGACGCACCGTCCGCCGGGATGACGCCCGCCGGGATGACGCCCACCGAGGAAACATCCGCCGAGGAGACGCCGAGCCGGAACCCGGGCCGGACGGAGACGGCCCGATCGGTGAACAGCCGCACCGCCGGGTAGCGGGCGATCGCAGCCGGGTCGGCCGCGGGATCGAGCTCCGCCGGCGGCAGCGCGAGCGGCCCGACCGGCCAGAGGGTCTCCCCGGTGATCGCCAGCGGCTCCCGGCTGGTCGCCAGGATCCGCACCTGCGGGCAGGCCCCGAGCAGCTCCTCGACCAGGGTGGCGGCCGGGTCGAGCAGGTGCTCGCAGTTGTCCAGGACGAGCAGCAGCCGGCGGCCGGCGAGCGCGGCGGTGAGCCGCTGCACCGGGTCGCTGTCGGCCATGCCGCGCATCCGCAGCGCGTTCATCACCACCTGCTCGCGCAGCCCGAGCGCGGCGAACACCGCCGGTAGCAGGTCGGCCGCGGCCGTCACCGGGGCGAGCTCGACCAGCCAGGCACCGTCCGGCAGGAACCGGGCCGGCTCACCGGCGCCGTCGAGCAGCAGGCGGGCGGTCTCGACGGCCAGCCGCGTCTTGCCCGCCCCGCCCGGTCCGACGAGCGTGACGAGCCGGGCGCCGCGAACCAGCTCTCGGACCCGGTCCGCCTCATGCGAGCGTCCGACGAAACTGGTCAGCGCGGCGCGCAGGTTGGTGCGCGACCCACCCGGCGGGGTGCCCATGCCCGACGAAGCGGCGCCGCCCACGGGATCGGAACCGCGCAGGACGGTCGCGTGCAGGTCGCGCAGCTCGCCCGAGGGGTCCGCGCCGACATCGTCGGCCAGCCGGGCGCGCAGCCGTTCGTAGGCGTCGAGGGCGGCACCGGGCCGGCCGGCCGCGCAGAGGGCCCGCATCAGCGCCGCCGTCAGCGACTCCCGCGTGGGATGGGCGGACACGAGCTCGGCCAGCTCCGGCACCAGCTCGGCCCCGGCGCCCAGGCGCAGATCGGCTTCGACCCGGCCCTCGATCGCGGCAAGGCGGCGTTCGTCGAGCCGCGCGGCGGCGGCGCGGGCGAAGGGGGCGTCGGCGACGTCGGCGAGCGGCGGGCCACGCCACAGCTCGAGCGCCGCCCGCAGCAGCGTGGCCGCCCGCGCCGCGTCCCCGGCCCGCAGCGTCTGGCGGCCGTCGGCGACGAGACGCTCGAAGCGCACCGCGTCGACGGCGTCGGCGGGCAGGGCCAGGCGGTAGCCGGTGGCTCGGAACTCCACCGGCAGGCCCGGCACGGTCCGCCGCAGCCGGGAGACCAGGGCCTGCAGGGCGTTGCCCGCGGCGGCCGGCGGCTCGTCGGCCCACAGCCCGGACACCAGCCGCTGGGTTGTCACGGTCCGGCCGGGATCGAGGGCGAGCAGGATGAGCAGCGTGCGCAGGCGAGCGCCGCCGACGTCGACCGTCGCCGCGGAGACCCCGGATCCGGTCCGGACCTCCAGCGGGCCCAGCACGCAGATCTGCACGCCCCGATTCTGCCCGGCCGTGATCCCGGCGGTCGACGTCGTTGTCGACGTCGTTGTCGACGTCGTTACCGCGGGCCCCGACGGCCAGGCCGAGCCGCACATGCCGGAACCGGGCCGGCGTGGTCACCCTAAGATCGGGCCCGACGCCGCCGGCGTTGCACCGACCGACCACGTGAGGGGAGCCCGCGCGATGAACGGTTCCGATCTTCTCGCCGACGCCTTCGGGCGGATTCGGGACGAGGTGCGCGATGCCGTCACCGGCCTCGACGCGGAGCAGCTCGCCCTCCGGATCGACGGGACGTCCAACTCCATCGGCTGGCTGGTCTGGCACCTGACCCGGATTCAGGACGACCACGTCGCCGACGTCGCCGGGCTCGAGCAGGTCTGGACCGCGGGGGGCTTCGCGGATCGGTTCGCGCTGCCGCTGCCCGCCGCGTCGGTCGGCTACGGGCACACGGCCGAGGAGGTCGACGCGGTCCGCGTGGCCGACCCGGCGCCACTCGTCGACTACCACGAGGCCGTCCACGACCAGACCGTCCGCTACCTCGACACGCTCACCGACGGCGACTTCGACCGCGTGGTGGACGAAAGGTGGGAGCCCCCTGTCACCCTTGGGGTCCGCCTGATCAGCGTCGTTTCGGATGACCTCCAGCATGTCGGCCAGGCGGCGTTCCTGCGGGGCATCATCGAGCGACAGCAGTCGTGACGATGCCGGGACGGGCCACCGGCCGCCCGGACGTTTCGTCACCACGGCCGGGAACCCATTGCATTTTCGGCAAAAGGTAGGCGTCGTGCCCCATCGTTTCGTTGCCGGCGACGGTCAGCTCATCGTGCTCGACGTCTGGCGGCCCACCGAGGCCTTCCATCAGCTCTTCATCGACCCGCCCGCGATCGGCACCCTCATGCGGGACGCCGGCGTCGCCGATCCGCCCGAGATCCCCGTCTGGCAGCCGACCGAGGGCGCCCCCGACACCCCCTGACCCACCCACCGACATCCCACGCCCACCAGCCACGCCGGGCGCGCCTGGTCCGCGCGGCTGCGAGGATTACCGTCGTGCCCGACGCCGGATCACGCTCCGTTCCAGATCCGCGCCCCGCCGCCGCGGCGGCGATCCCGGCTCCGCCACCGGACGACGGGATCGTCCTGGCGGCAGCCCGCGGCGAGGACGCGGATCAGATCGTCAAGCTGCAGTATCTCTGTTACCAGTCCGAGGCCGAGTTGTACGGCGACCATTCCATCGCGCCGCTGACCGAGAGCGTCGCCGAGCTGCGCGGCATCCTCACCGAAGGCGGTGACGGGTGGCGGGACGGCGCGACGCTTGTCCTCGTCGCACGGCGCGGCTGGGAGGTGGTGGCGGCGGTGCGCGGGCGGCTCGACGGCGACACCTGCCGGGTCGGTCGGCTCGTCACCCATCCGCGGCTGCGCCGCCGGGGGCTCGCCAGCCGGCTGCTGGCTGAGATCGAGCTCCGCTGCCCCACCGCGGCGCGCTTCGAGCTGTTCACGGGCGCCCGCAGTGCCGACAACATCCGCCTCTACACCCGCTGCGGGTACCGGGAGACCAGGCGGGCCGTCGACGGCGGCATCGAGATGATGTTCCTCGCGAAGCCGGCCGGGGCGCCTGCCTGAGCGGGCGGGCCGTCAGGGGTTGCGGGTGCTCGGGCCGTCAGGGGTTGCGGGTGCGCAGGAGGGTGCGCAGCTCCGCGTTCCAGTCGATGCCCTCGCTCTCCCGGCCCGCCGGCACCTTCTCCTCGATCTCGGCGAGGAACCGGGTGACGATCGAGCGGGGCAGTTCGAGGTCGGCGTGCCCGGACGGGCTGGACAGGGAGACGGTGACGACCGCGCGCCCCTCCGACCGGGTCGGCCGGATCCGCACGTCCCCGGTGCCGGTGGGGCCCTGCGTCCCCTCCGCCAGCAGCGTGCGCGCGAAGATCCAGGTGATGGACTCCCGGCCGGGACGCAGGATGAGCTCCACCGCGAACGGATCCGCCGGGTCGTAGCGCAACGTGCCCGCGACGGAGGCGCGCGCACCGTCCTCCGTGACGAAGTCGGCGGAGAGATCGCGCACCACGACATGCGCGGGCGTCGAACTGTGACGGAGCATCGCTGCCTCCCAACACGGCCGGATCCGACCCTGTCAGCATCGCTGCCGCCACGCTCCGGATCAGCCGCCCGAGGGGCCCCTGTGTACAGGCGGAACAACCCGACGCCCACGGGCCGATCAGCAGGAGCGGCCGCGGACGGCGACGGCCACCCGCGACGCTCGGACCTCAGCCCCAGGTGGTGAGGTTGCGGCTGAGACCGCCGACCGGGGCGCCGATCACCTCGCGGTTGATCCCCCGGGTGTCCAGGACGATGGCGCCGGACGGGCGGATCCGACCGAACTCGCCGTCGAGGTCGCCGTCCGGGTTGTCGTCGCGGCCGTCGTCACGGCCGTCGTCACGGCCGTCGTCGGGGGCGCCGTGGCGGGCGACGGCGGGAACGCCGGGCGGCTCGCCGGCCCGGTCGGTGGGCTGGCGCAGCGGCAGGGCGGCCCCGCGCGGGGCCGCCCGCCCGCCGCGCAGCACGATCACCCCGCGCAGCACGTCGTCGACGAGGACGTCGGCGTCGGCCGACGCCGCGACCGGCACCGCGACCGTCGCCCGGAGGAACCAGCGCGGCCCGTCGAAGCCGAGCACGCGCACCAGCCAGGCCTCCCCGCGGGGCGGCGTCTCGGCCGTGAACCGAAGCTCCACCCCGCACTCGCCGACCGTCTCCTCGACCGGGCCACACGTCCTCGGCCCGGTCCAGGAGGTGAGGCCCGCGAGCAGCTCGGCGGGCGATCCGCGCAGCTCGGCGCGGGTCTCGTCCCACAGGCCGTGGCTTTTCGGCGCGGCGTAGGCGGCAAGCGTCATCGCCGCCCGACCGGCGCTCGCCTCGACGGCGAGGCCGCGGCCGGTGTCCGGATCCGCCCGGAGGTCGACGGCGACGCCGTCCGGCACCGGGACGACGAGCGAGCCCAGGTCCAGCCGGCGGACCCGATCGTTCGGCGCGTCGGCGAGGTCGTAGGGCCCCGGTGCCGGCTCGCGGCGGCTCGCGGGAGGGCCCGCGGGGTAGTCCGGCCGGTCATCGGCGGCCCCGAATCGGCCTCGGCCGAACCTCCCGAACATCCTGACCCCCTCCACCAGGCAACTCGTTCAGGATCCCCGATCTCCCGGCCGATGTCGACGCGGACCGCAACCGTGCCGGGGGCGGGGAGCGCCCAGGTGGCCCCGGTCCGATGTGAACCCGTTGGGTAGACCGAGGGTAGGTTTGCGGGGGTGAGCGGACTTCGACAGCCCCGGCCGGCGCCGCCGGCGACGACCCGTCCGCGGCCGCCCGCCCGGGGGTGTCGCCCGGACGGACCGTCGCCCGCGCGCGAGACCCGCCCGCGCGGCCCGCGCCCGTCCCGTCGGACCGCATGATCAGCGCTTCCGGCGCGTCCACGCCCGTGATAACGGCGTCCGCCCCGCTGAGCGACATCGGTCACTGGGCCCGCGGCAGCGGCCTGGAGATCGTGCTGCTGGTGACGGGGGCGGCGCTGCTCACCCGGCTGGCGACCTGGCTCGGCGACCGGGTCACCAGCCGGATCGACGTGCCGGCCACGGGGACCGACCGGGTAGCGCGCACGGAGGCGGCCAAGCACCGGCACGCCGTGGCCCAGGTCCTCACCTGGACCGTGCTGGTCATCGTCTACTGCCTGGCGGCGGTGCTGGTCCTGCAGCGCTTCGGCGTTCCCCTGACCGGCTTCGTCGCGCCGGCGACGATCGTCGGTGTCGCCCTCGGCTTCGGCGCGCAGCGGATCGTGCAGGACATCCTCGCCGGGTTCTTCATCATCGCCGAGCGCCAGTACGGGTTCGGCGATCTGGTCCGCCTGATGGTCGCCGGCGGGCCGTCGACCGGGTCGACCGGCACGGTGGAGGAGGTCACGCTGCGCATCACCCGGATCCGGACGTCCAGCGGCGAGGTCGTCACCACGCCCAACGGGCAGATCGTCCAGGTGATCAACCTGTCCCGGGACTGGGCCCGCGCCATCGTCGACGTGCCCATCCCGGCGACCGCGGACCTCACCACCGTCAGCGACCTGCTCAACCGGGTCGGCGCCGAGGCGTACGCGGACGAGACCTTGCACGACCTGCTCCTCGACGCCCCGACGGTGATGGGGGTGGAGAGCATGGACCTCGACGAATTCAAGATCAGGGTGGTGGCCCGCACCCAGCCGGGCCGGCAGTTCGAGGTCGGCCGAACCCTGCGGGCGCGCATCGGCACCGCCCTGCTGCGGGAGGGCATCATCGTGCCCACGGATCTCGACACCGCAGCCCCCACCTCATCATGACCGGCCCCGACCCGACCAGGCGGTCTCGCGCATGACGTCGCTGTCCTCGCTGCGGACGGTCCAGTTCCTGCAGTCGATCCACATGCGCCGCTCCACCATCGCCCTGGTGGTGTTCTTCCTGCTGACGGTGACGCTGTACCTGCTGGTCCGGCCGCTACCCGAGCGCGTCGCGCAGAACCGCCGCTCGGCGCAGACCACGCAGTCGACCGCGGACGACAAGTCGGACGCGAACTCCGTGGCGACCAAGCCCACGCCACGGCACGCCACCGCGACGCCGACCGGCACCGCGACACCCACGCCGGCCCCGACGCCGACCGGCACCGGAGATCCGTCGGCCACGGCGACCCCCACCGCGCCGCCGTCGGCGCCGCTCTCCCCGACCGCGACCGCCGACACCGGCTCGGGCCTGCGTTCGGACGGCACCGCGGCAACGCCGGGCGCGACCGTGCCGGCGCCCGCCCCCACCACCGGCCTCGACTCGTCGGGCACCACCACTCAGCCGTGACGTGACCGCCCGCAGCGGCCTGCCGTCAGACCACAGACAGACTACGTACGGCCACCCTAAAGGTGGGATATGGTCCGGGCGGTTGGGTAGAGAGCGGCCATGACCACACCGCCCACCCCCGCACCGCCCGAGAGCGGTGCCCCGCGAGCCGGGAGCGGCCCTGCGGGCTCGCCGGTGTCGACCACCGAGCCCATCCCCGCCCCGCAGCTAGCGACCGGTACGCCGCCCCCGGCCGCCGCGTTCCCGGCGCCGCCGGCGTCCGGCGCTCCCCCGTACGGCCAGGTGCCTCCACCCGGCGACCCGGCCGCCGCGGCGCCGGGGCAGTACCCGACGCCGACCACTGCGCCGAGGTCGACGACCCCGCCGACCGCCGCGCCGGGCGAGCCACGGCGGCCGGGTCGGGGGCGGGGCGGCCGCGGCGAGCGGACGCCTATCCCGGTGACGCGCACCAGCCGCGTCTGGACGACGCTGCTGCTGTTCGCGCTCGTCCTCATCCTTCTGCTGATCTTCATCCTGCAGAACCAGGACGACGTGAAGCTGTCCTTCCTCGGTGCGCACGGGTCGCTCCCGCTCGCCGTCGCGATGCTGTTCTCGGCGGTCGCCGGCGCGCTCCTCGTCGCGATCCCCGGTGTCGGCCGCATGATCCAGCTCCGCAAGGTGGCCCGGCGCGGCACCGCGGCCACCCCGGCCGATCGGCCGGTCTCCGCGGATCCGCCGGCCGGCAAGCCCGCCAAGACGCTGCACCGCCCGGCCCGGTGACAGGCCCGCGATGAGACGGCGTCGCCGGGACGGCCGGCCCACCGGCCAGCGAGCCGCTGCCGCACCGGGCACTGATGCCGGTGACGGGGCCGGTGCCGGCCCGGATGCCGGAACCGCGCGGGCACCGGGAGCGGTGGTGGTGCCGGACCAGGCGACGCTGCGGGATCAGGCGGTGGCGGCCGTGCGGGCGGCCGACGGGCCGGGGCACGCCACCGAGCTGCCGCGGCGCTCCTGGTTCGGGGTGCTGCGCCGCACGGTCCGCGAGTTCATGGACGACGACCTCCCCGACCGGGCGGCCGCGCTGACCTACTACGGGGTGCTGGCCGTCTTCCCCGCGCTGCTCGTGCTGGTGTCGCTGGTCGGGGTCCTCGGCAGGTCGGCGACGGACCGCATCCTCGGCAACATCGAGCAGCTCACGCCGGGCGCCGCGCGCGACATCCTGCACGACGCCGTGAACGGGCTGCGCGACAGCGCCGGGTCCGGCGGGGTCGTCGCGCTCCTCGGCGTGGCCGGCGCGCTGTGGTCCGCCTCGGGGTACATCGCCGCGTTCATCCGCGCCGCGAACGCGGTCTACGACATGCCGGAGGGCCGGCCCGTCTGGAAGATCGCCCCCCTGCGGCTGCTCATCACGATCGTCCTGGTGGTGATGCTCGCGGTCAGCTCGGTGATCGTCGTGTTCAGCGGCGGGCTCGCCGAGCAGGCGGGCACCGCGATCGGCCTGGGCCACGAGGCGATCACCGCCTGGTCGATCGCGAAGTGGCCGGTGCTCGTGCTCATCATCACGACGATGATCGCGTTGTTGTACTGGAGCACGCCCAACGTGCGCCCGCACGGCTTTCGCTGGCTGACGCCGGGCAGCGTGCTGGCCGTCGCGATCTGGCTGGTCGCGTCGGGGGCGTTCGCCGTCTACGTGGCCACGTTCGGGTCCTACAACAAGACCTACGGGACGCTCGCCGGCGTCATCGTGTTCCTGGTGTGGCTGTGGCTGTCGAACCTGGCGATCCTGCTCGGCCTGGAGTTCGACGCCGAGATCGCCCGGGCGCGGGCCATGGCCGCGGGCCTCGACGAGGGCGTCGAACCGTACGTGGAACCGCGCGACACCCGCGCCTGGCCGCGCCCGCGTCCGCGGACCGCCCGGCACTGAGCCGCCGGGGAAACCGCCGCGCGGTCGGGAACCGGAGCCGGAGTTCCACCGGGCCGCCCGTTATCGCGCCGGCGCTGTTGCGGCACCGCGCAGCGGATTCACTCCGCGGCTCGGACGGTCACAGCGGCATGCCGTCCGTCAGGTAGACGCCGCCGACCCCGACCCCCTCCAGTACCTTGAAGTTGACGGTGTGCCTCTTGTCCACGCCAGCCCACGACAGGAAGAGCTGATTTCCGCTGAAACCGAGCGACGGACTGGTGAAGGAACGCTCGGCGACGCCGTTCGTCTCAATCCGCTGCCGCCGCGCCGGGTCGGCCAGCTCCTCGATGTTGTCATACAGACAATAGGAGGCCCAGAGGTATCCGGCCTGGTCCACCCAGGCGAGGTAGAGCCGATTCGGGGAGAACATGCCGGGATCGGCCCCCAGCGCGGGCGCGGTGATGCTCTTCCACGGCAGCAGCGCCCGCTTGCGCCCGGGAACGATGACGTTCAGGCGCCCGTCCGGCGGACCCCCGCCCAACCCCCCGCCTCCGGTCCACGCGATCACGTCGCCCCCACTTGTTATGCGCGAGCGCGGGGCCACCGAGGGCGGTATCGTTCCACCCACGTCTCGTACTTGCCGAAACTCACGCCGTCCCACGAGATGGCAAAGTTGAGCCGGTGCGCGGGGTCGTTCCCCGTCCAGGCCAGGGAGAGGTACCTCCCGCTCGGCCCGGCGCTCCAGGCGAGCGCGATGGCGTCATTGCTCCATTCGGACATGATGGTGGGATGCGCGAGATCGTCGCCGCGCGCAATATTGATTCGAAGCGTTCCCATTACGCCCCCGTCGGCGGCTGCGCATGCGTGACGTCCGGATATCAGACTCGCACGCCCGCCCTGGGGAGAAACAGAGCCGCCGGGGAAGACAGAACTGCCCGATCGCCGGCACGAACCACCCTCGTCTGGAGACGGCCGACGGAGGCTACGGGACGACGGTCACCGGCCACAGGCCGCTGCGGACCAGCCGGCTCGCCAGGGAGCCGATGAGCCGGTGCCCGGCGCTCTCGGACGCGCCGACGACGACCATGTCGGCCTGCACCTCGGCGGCGCTGCGCTTGATCCCGTCGAGCGGGTCACCGGCGCGGACGAGGAACCGGATCGGTACGCCGAGCTCCTCGGAGCGCTCCTGGATCGACGAGCGCACCTCGGCGGCGATCGAGTCGATGACCTGCTGGACCGCCTCCCCGGCCGGAGCCGGGGACAGCGCCGCCCAGACCGACGGCGACGCCACGTACACGACGACGAGCCGGGACGACTGTCGGCGGGCGAGACCCGCGGCGAACGCCGCCGCGCGCATCGCCGTGCGGGAGCCGTCGACGCCGGCGAGGATCGCCCGCGGGCCATCCGTACCGAGTTCGAACCGCCCCGGCTCCCAGGCCGGCCCGAAGTCCTCGACCCTCAGCACCGAGGGCCCTACCTCACCGTTCACACCTGCAGTCTTTCTCACCCCGACGCGTCTGACACCGGCTGGGCGGTCCTACCGCGCCCGTACCGGCGGCCCACGCCGCGGCGGTGACCGTCAGCCAATGATCAGATGACCCTGGGTGCCCTCCACGATGCGGCCCTCGCAGGCGGGGTCGCGCGAGGCGAAGTGATCATTCTGGCCGGTGTGGCACCGGTAGAGCACCGCCGTGGCGGGCGTCGCCGGCCGCGCGCCGTAGACCCACCCGAGTACCCCGACCACCTGCCGGCCTTCGCAGTCCGCGAGCAGCGAGGGGAAGGAGTCGGCACCGATCAGGCAGGAATACAGCGGACGGGTACCCGGCACGCCGTTGGTCCGGTACACCGAGCCGAGCGCGCCCTCCCGGCTGTAGCCCGCGGGCGGCGGGCCGTCGGTGAGCGGCGCGAGCATCCAACCTCCTCGCCGGACGGGATCCCTACCGCCGAGGCTAGTGTGGCCACCGCCGGTGACCGGCTACGGGGTCGCGCGGGGGCCGAAGATCACTCCGGGAGCGGTCGTGTCAGGAGCAGGGGGGTCGGTAGGGCATCGACGCGAACGCGTTGGTCCACTCCGCCGACGTGATCCGATTCGCCGGGTCCGCGCAGGCGGCGCGGGCGAGCCGGCCCGGCTCGGCCTCCCACAGCCGCAGCGTGCCGTCGTGCCCGGCGGACAGCACGATCCCGGTGCCGGCGACGAACGTGACCCTGCTGATCGGGCGGGTGTGCCCGTGCCACTGCGTCAGCGTGACGGGCGCGGCGGGGTCGGTGACGTCGAACAGGCGCACGGTCTCGTCGTCGCCGCCGGACGCCACGACCGCGGGGTCGGCGCCGTGGGCCACACTCGCGACCGCGCCGAGCTGCCCGGGGATGACCGCTTGCGGGACGGGATGCCCGGGGTCACGCACGTCCCACAGCCGGATGGTGGCGTCGACGCCGCCGCTGACGAGCAGGGCGCCGTTGCCGGTGAAGGTCACGGCGCGTACCGCGCGGGTGTGCCCCCGCAGGACCGCGCCCGGCGTGGGGCGGGCCGCGTCGCGGATGTTCCACAGCCGCACCGTGCCGTCCTCCCCGGCGAGGGCCAGAGTGCGGCCGTCGGGGGCGAACGCGACGGCGTACACCCCGCCGGTCGCCGTGTCGGCACGGGAGCGCTGCGTCGGGTCGGCGGGGTCGGTGACGTTCCACAGCGCGAGGACGCCGTCGGCCCCGGCGGAGGCGAGGGTGTTGCTGTCCGGGCTGAAGGCGACGGTGCGCACGGCGTCGGTGTGCAGCCTGGCGACGGACCAGCGGCGGATGTGGGCCGGGTCGTGTACGTTCCACAGCCGCACCGCGCCGTCGGTGCCGCCGGAGGCGAGCAGGTCGCCGCCGCCGTTGAAGGCGAGCGTCCCGATCCAGCCGGTACTCGTCACGGAGCCGAGCCGGACGAGTTTGGTCCGCCCGCTGACCTCCCACACGGTGATGACGCCGTCCGTCCCGCCGGTGGCGACCCGGCGCCCGTCCCGGCTGACCGCCGCCGACAGCACGGCGCCGGGTCCGGCGTCGACGGTGCTGGGGACGACCTCGGCGCCGAACAGGGCGATCATCGCGGTGCGGGTGGCGGGCGAGCCCGGCGCGGCGGTGTAGGCGGCCAGGGCGAGGCGGCGGGCGAGCCCGCTGTCCTCGTCCTGCAGCGTGATCGCGCGGGCGGCGACCGCGTCGGGCACGCTCGTCGCGGCCGGCCCGTTCCCGCCGCGGCCGGCGAGCACCACGATCAGGCCCGCGGCGACGGCGATGACGGCGACGGCCGCGGCGATCAGCCACGGCCGGCCCGAGCGACGCCGCCCGCGGTCCGCCGCCCGCGGTCCGGCCCCGGCGCCCGCCCCGGAGGCACCGTCGGCGGGCCACCCCGCGACATCCCCACCGCCGGTACCCGCCCCGGCTCTCGCTTCGGCCGCGGCTCCCGCTCCCGCTGCGGCTCCCGCTCCCGCTGCGGCTCCGGCCGCGGGGTGCGAACCGGGAGCGACGCCCCCCGACACCCCGCCGGCACCATCGCCCGGCGACTGCTCGCCGACGCTGCCGCGGCCGCGGGACCCGATCTCGGTCCAGACCGTGACCAGCCCGTCGGCGGAGTCCGGCGGGCTGGTCCGCCACCGGTCGGCCGGCTGCCAGACGGGATGCTGACCCGACGGGGACGCCTCGCCGACCAGTCCGGACGGCCCGCGCCCGGCGTCCGCGGCCGGCGGGCCGGAGCCGTCCGCGGGGTCCGCGGGCGGCAGCGGGCCCGAAACGCCGTCGCGTGCGGGCGTCACCGGGAACGCGGGCGGCAGCCCGACAGGCTGATGACCCGTGACGGGGGTGATGGGGCCCCTGGCGTCCGCGGGCGCCTCCCCGGCCGGGGTGGCGGGCGGCCGGGCCCCGGGCGGGGTGGTGTTCAGCGGCCGGATGAGCGCGGTCACCTCGGACAGTGACAGCGGCAGCTGCGGGACCGCGACCGGGGCATCGGCGCGCAGGTCGAGCAGGCGGGCGTAGAGCTCCTCGGCGCGGGGCCGGTCCGCGGCGACCTTGCGCATCGCCTCCTCGACGAGCGGGCGCAGGCTGTCCTCGAACCCGTCGAGCGCGGGCGGTTCGTTCACGGTCCGGAACAGCAGCCCCGCCGTCGGCCCTGCGCCGAACGGGTAGCGGCCGGTCCCGGCGTAGATGAGGACCCCGCCCCAGGCGAAGACGTCCGCCGCGGAGGTGACCTGATCGCCCCGGGCCTGCTCGGGTGCCATGAAGGCCGGCGTCCCGAGCTGACGGTCCGGGCGGAGGCGATCGTGATCGAGCCTGGGAGCGGTGTCCAGGGCGCGGGCGATGCCGAAGTCGATGACCTTGGGGCCGAGCCGGGACAGCAGGATGTTGGACGGCTTGAGGTCGCGGTGCACGATGCCGGCCCGGTGGATGGCCATCAGCGCGGTCGTCATGCTCACCGCGAGCTGGTGCAGCTCCGCCGGGCTCAGCGGGCCACGCCCCACCACCGCCTCGGCCAGCGTCGGACCGTCGACGTACTCGGTGATCAGGTACGGCTGCTCGGCGGTGATGTCGACGTCGAGAACCGCGGCGGTGCAGAACCGGGCCACCCGGCGGGCGTTGTCGGCCTCCTGCTTCAGCCGCGACCGGAACTCGGCGAGGCGGGCGAGGTCCGGCCGGATCAGCTTGACGGCCACCCGCCCGCCGGCGGGATTCTCCCCCAGGTAGACCGTGCCCATCCCGCCCGCCCCGAGCCGGCGCAGCAGCCGGTAGGGGCCGACCTGGGTCGGCTCCGCGGACCCAGGTCCGGGACGACGGTCGGCCCCGCCGTCGGTGGTGGCGTCCTGACCGGATGGGTGGGACATCGGTGCGTCACTCCCGCCCTGGTCGTCGAGGAAGCCGGACATCGCTCTGTCCGGCGGCTGGTGGCTAGCGGCGCTGCGCCCTGGCCCGGCGCCGCCCCCGAGCCGCCAGCTGGTAGTGCACGGCCAGGAAGGACAGCGCGAGGAACAGCGGGAGCAGCACCGAGGGTGCGGTCGCGCTGGTGTCCGCGGAGACGAGCACCATGTCGATGCCGGCGTTGAGGTCCTCGCCGCACTCCGCCTTGACCGGACGGTAACCTGGCCGGAAGCTGGCGAACTGGACGACGGTCTCGAACGTCCCGGCCTGGTCGGCGACGGCCCGCCCGACGAGCTCGCCGCCGGCCGTGAGCACGGCCTGCGCCCCGGGTCGGCAGCCGGCGCCGCGGGCGAACAGGGTGTCCCCGGCGGTGACGATCGTCCGGTCGAACAGCAGCTCCCCGGGTTGCGCCTCCCGGGCCACCGGGGTGCCGACGGGCGGTTGCGGGGCCTCGGCGGGGCGCACCGGGGTGCACTCGCCGAGCACGCGGACCGTGCCCTTGGCGCAGCGCACAGGCGCCGGGGCGGCGCACTGCTCGTCGAGCGGCACCGCGATGCCGCCCGGGCACAGCCGCCGCCCGTCCGGGCAGTCCAGCGTCGCCGCCCGCACCGAGCCGTCCCAACAGACGACCGGGACCGGCGGTGACGGCCGCGGCGCCGGGCACGCCTCGCCCACCGGCACGCCGACCGGCGAGCCGGGGCAGAACCGCTGGGGCAGCGGGCACTGGTCGGCGGCGGCGCGCACCGACCCGTCCGCGCAGGTGACCGAGGCGGCGTGCGGCGACTGCGAGCCGCCGTCCGGCGTGGGCGCGCCGTGGTCGGTCCGCGTGGCGGTCGGCCCCGGGCAGGGCGTGCCGGTCACCGCCCGGCCGTGGGCGCGTGCGGGGGCCGCGCTCTCGCAGGACTGCTGCTGGGGGTCGCACCCCGGCGCGGGCGACGATCCGGCGGGGCACGCCGTGGTGCACGTACCACCGGGCGACTTGGCCACGACGACGGCCGAACCCGCGGGCGCAGACGCCGCGCCGCAGGTCGGCGACGGCGTGGGGCACTGCCCCGCGGGGGCGCCGGAGGGCGCCGGGGAGCAGGCCGAGGGGCTGGGTTCGCACGCCCCGCCGGCGCCGGCGGTCGTCTCGGTGGGGCAGGCGGACGGACTGTTCGTCGGGCTGTCGGAGGGGCTGGGCGAGTCCGAGGACCCCTGGCCGCCACTCGGCGACGGGATGGGCCCGCCGTCGGGGGTCGGCGACACGGGCGGCGCAGTTGTCGGCTCGGGCGGCGGCGGCGCGGGATCCGGCGACGGGGGCGGAGGGGGGGCCGAGGTCTGGCCGCCGGAACCCGGCGGCGTGTCGCCCGGCGGGGACTGATCGCCCGACGAGCCACCGCCCGACGAGGCACCGCCCGACGAGCCACCGCCGGAGGAGGTGCCCCCGGACCCGCCGCCGGTGGCTTCGCCCTCAGACGGACCGCCGCCCGTGGAACCGCCGCCCGCACCCGGACCGCCTACGGAGGAGTCACCCGGGGACGACCCGTCGGCCGAACCCGCGCCGGCCGCGGAGCCTCCCGACGAACCGGCACCCGACACGGCACCGGAGTCCGCCGGCGCACCGGAGTCTGACGGAGCAGCGGAGTCCGCCGGAACGACCGAGTCCTGCGCGCCACCGGAATGAGGCGGGGTGGCGGCGTCCGTCACCGCGGCGTCAACCAGCCGGGGTGGCCCGACCAGGCCGGCGGCCACACCCGCTCCCGTGCAAAGAAGCAGAACGCTCAGAAAGACCGTCGACACGACGCCGCGCCGTGACCGCTGCATGAACCGGTCAGCCGCTGGATGGCCAGACACCAGTGCGCCCCCCCGGGTGCGACCGGCAACACGTTTGAGACCGGCCCGTCCCCACGACCCGCGAAAACACGTGATGCACGTTTGGCGGAAGTCCCACCATACGACGATCGATAGAGTAACAGCCGACCGGCCGGAGATCCCGGCTGCGGGGGGAAGTAGTGAAAATCGCATTGCCGGCCGCACGGTCGGCTCGGGAAAGAATTCTTATCACTGTTTGCCTGGCGGCGTGCCTCGGTTGGCTCATGTTGTCCTCGCCCCCCGCTGCCCGTGCGGCACCGGGGGGCGGCGTGGAGCTGACCGTGACCGTCGACGGGCAGCCGCTCGGCCGGGGCGATCTCGTCCTCGACGCCGGCGCGGTAGCCCGAGTGGTGGTCGGCGTGCAGAACCTCAGCCGATCGAACGTCGACGTCGACTCGGTGCGGCTGAGCGGCTCCGTGCTGGGCCTGACGTTCTTCGACTACGACACCCGCGTGCGCACGACGGTGCCGGCCCGCGGCTCGGCGAACTGGACGGTCGATCTCGACATCCGGGACCTGGACGGGCGGGCGACCGGGCTGATGCCGGTCGAGGTGGCGATCCGGGACACGGATCTGCACACGGTGGCGCGGGTGACCGGAACCGCGAGCGTGCACGGCTCGCTGCTGTCCATCTACGGCCTGTTCGGGCTCGGCCTGCTGGTCCTGATGGGGCTGCTGTGGGCGGTGGCACTGCTCCCACTCGGCCGGCACGCCGCACCGGCCACCTGGTGGCAGCGGGGGCTGCGGTTCCTGCCCGCCGGCTGCGCGGTCGGCCTGTTCGGCGTCTTCGCCCTCTCCGCGACCCGCCTGCTGTCACCCACCACCGCCGTCGACGTCGCCCTCACGCTCATCTCGGCCGCCGTCTGCTTCGCGGTGGGAGCCCTGTTGCCCCGGCTGACCGGCACGCGTCCCGCCTGAGCCGGGGTGTGTCGCACATTGACGGCATCGCAACATAGCGCCACCATCCAACTTCATAGGGTAGTCGTTTGGTGGAGAACGCCAGGTCCTCCGCCGGGCGGAGAGGGAAGGCGGCACCCGTGCCGAACGACCGCAGGACACTCATCCGTCTCGCCGCGCTGGCCGGTGCCACCGCGCCGTTCGCGCTCGGCGCGGTCCCGCCCGCCGCGGCGGCGCCCGTCCCGCCCCGGTGCCCGTGCCGCGGCCCCCGATCGGGCGCGGCGCGGTGCTCGTCCCCGGCCCGGACGCCTACAGCCCCGGCCGGCTCACCGCCGGGAACGCCGCCGGGCTGCTCGTCGGCCACTGGAACACCTCCCCGTACGGCGCCACCGGCGGCATCTGGCGCGGCGGCACCACGCGCTACCTCGACGGCAGCAACGAGCCGACGGCGGTGAACGACGCCGGCATCGTGGTCGGCGACGCGGTGAGCCACTACGACCGCCAGGCGTTCCGCTGGGTCAACGGGACCTACCAGCTCCTGGGCTTCCTCGGCGGCACGGACGGCCTCGGCGGGCGGCGCAGCAGCGCGAGCGCCATCAACCGCGCCGGGGCCATCGTGGGATTCAGCAGTACCGACAGCGGTGCGGAGCACGCCGCGCTGTGGTGGGGGCCCCGGCCGCGGGACCTCGGCACGCTCGGCGGGCCGAGCAGCCACGCCGTCGCCGTGAGCGCCGCGGGCCGCATCGTCGGCTCCAGCATCACCGCCGGGGGGCAGACGCACGCCTTCGTCTGGTCCGCGGGGACCCTTCACGACCTCGGCACGCTCGGCGGCCCGTCGAGCACCGCCGTCGCCGTCAACGAGCGCGGGCAGGTCGTCGGCTCCAGCGACACCGCAACCGGCGCCAGGCATGCCGTGCTGTGGGAGCGGGGCCGGACGATCGACCTGGGCACCCTGCCCGGGGACAGCGCGTCCAGCGCGGTCGCGATCAACAGCGCCGGCCAGGTGCTCGTCAGCTCATCTGGCGCGGCCAACGGCGCCTTCCTCTGGCAGGCCGGGCGACGCATCCCGCTGCAGGTGCCGGGCGGCGACCTCGACGCGGTCGGCCTCAACGACCAGGGCGTGGTCTGCGGCACCGTGACGGTGCCGCGCATCAGCGGCACCGCCCACGCGTTCCGCTGGCGGGCCGGTCGGCTGACCGATCTCGGCACCCTCGGCGGTGCCTTCAGCAGCGCCTGGGCCATCACCCCCACCGGCATCGTCCTCGGCTCGGCCACCACCACGGCCTCGGTCCCGAAGGCGGTCTTCTGGCCCGCCGACCACTGAGGCGGCCGTCGCCGGGGCCCGGCGACGGCCCGGGAAAATGCCGTCAGGCGGCCGGCTCGGCCAGCACGAGGAGATATTCGAACTCGTATCGGCCGGGACCGCCGAGCGGGCCGAGATACTCGCCGGCGGCGAATCGCAGCAGGTCGTCGTCGAGCGCGGCGAGGAGTTTCGGATCCGTGCCGAGACGCTCGTATGTCTCGACGACCGGGGCGAAACACGCCCGGTAGAGCGCGCACCATTCCGCCGGCGACCCGGTGAAGTCCAGGCGGGCCGTGCGCCGGTGCGTTTCCAGCCGGGCGACCCGGTCACCGAACAGGGCGCGCACATGGTCCGGGTCGCCCCAGTCCGTCGGCGCGAGCGCACCCTCCGGGCGGGTGGGGGCGTACCGCTCCAGCAGTGCGAACAGCCGTCCCATCGCCCCGCCTGCGGTCCAGTTCGCCAGCGCCACCGTGCCGCCCGGGCGGCACACCCGCAGCAACTCCCGCGCCACCGCCGCCTGGTCGGGGGCGAACATCGCGCCGATGCAGGAGAGCACCACGTCGAAGTCATCGTCGGGGAAGGGCAGCAGCTCCGCGTCCGCCTGCAGCCATTCCATGCTGACGCCGCGGGCGGCCGCCTCCCGCCGGCCCCGCTCGATCAGCTTGGGAGTGAGGTCCGAGGCGGTCACGTCCGCGTCCAGCTCCGCGGCCGCGATGGCCGCGTTGCCGCTGCCGGCGGCGACGTCGAGCACCCGGTGGACGGGGGTGACCCCCGCGGCCCGGACGAGGTCGCCGCCGAGACCGACGAGCAGGCGGGCGATCACGGAGTAGTCCCCGCGGGCCCAGGTGCGTCCGTCCGGGGCGGGCTCACCCGTCGCCTCGGGCGCGGCGGTTGCGGCGGTTGCGGCGGTTGCCAGCCGCCCGGCCAGCGCCTTCGCATCGAGATCGTCAACAGTCATGATCTTCCTTTCCCCGGCACGGGTTCACGGATTTCACCGGGCCGATCCACCCCATCACGAAAAACCCCAGGTGGATCGCCGACAAACAGCGGGGAGCACCCAGGGAAGGGCACACCACGCCCGACCCCGAGGCCGCGAAATATCCTCGGAAGCCGGCTGGAACTATTCTTAGTGATCGGCCGGTGACACGCCAGCGATACGGATAGCCGGCGAATTCCAGTGCTCCCCGCCCGGCAATGCGGCGGATGCGGTATAAGCCCTCGGCCGGACGGCGGGCCGGGGTGACCCGGTATCGGCTGGCCGGTACGGCGCGCCCCAGGACGGCGGATCGGCCAGGATGTCCCACGGGGCGTTTGGCCCCTGGCAACCGCTGGCCCCACACGCGTGCGAGCGCAGGCCCGAGGCGTGCCGGGCACCGACCGACAAGGGCACGATCAGCAAGGGCACCGATCAGCACAACGGAGGATCACCATGAGCGAGTCCGGCGACGTCGCCGTCCAGACCCGGCCCGACCACGTCGCGGTCGTCGAGATCCGCCGGCCGCCGCACAACTACTTCGACGTGCACCTCGTCGAGGAGCTCGCCGACACCTACGACAAGCTCGCGGCCGGCTCCGAGGTCCGCGCGATCGTCCTCGCCGCGCAGGGCAAGCACTTCTGCGCGGGCGCCGACTTCGCCGGCGCCAGCACGGCGGCGGCGGTCACGGCCGAGGAGGGGGCGCCGGCCCTCTACCGGGCGGCGCTGCGGCTGTTCGCCGCCCCGATCCCGGTGGTGGCCGCGGTGCAGGGCAGCGCGATCGGCGGCGGGGTGGGGCTCGCCCTGTCCGCGGACTTCCGAGTGGCGAGCCCCGAGACCCGGTTCGTGGCGAACTTCTCCCGGCTTGGCCTGCACCAGGGCTTCGGCCTGTCGGTGACGCTGCCGGCGGTCGTCGGCCGCCAGAAGGCGCTGGACCTGCTCTACACCGGCCGCCGGGTCGGCGGGCAGGAGGCGTTCGAGATCGGCCTGGCCGACCGGCTCGCCGCGGCGGAGGGTCTGCGCGACGCGGCGCTCGCGCTCGCCGCCGAGATCGCCGCCGCCGCGCCCCTGGCGGCGCAGCATCCGGCAGACGATGTGGGCGGACCTCGTGCCGGCGATCCAGGCCGCCACCGAGCGGGAGGCCTCCGAGCAGGCCATCCTGCGGGCCACCACCGACTTCGCCGAGGGCGTGCGGGCCACCGCCGAGCGCCGCGACCCCCGCTTCACCGGCCGCTGAGCGTCCGCACTCTCCCGGGCCGGACGATCAGCTCGCTCCCCCGGCCCGGGACAACAGCGTCTCCAACGAGTCCCCGCAGCCGATCTTCAGAACACCGGTCCGCCGCCCGCGGAAGGTGATGCGCCGGCTGCGGAGAACCGTCAGGTCGACGCTGCGCACGCTGTTGCTGGCCAGTACCGCGGCAAAGTGGACGCCGGATTGGCCGGCGCAGATGCGCTCGGCGACGAGCACGCCGTTCTGGAGCTGCCCGAGCACGACGTCGACCTCGACACGCCCGCCCTTCATCTCCACCGCGAACACGTAGTCCTCGGCCGGTCGCTCCCGCGACCAGAAGACCAGGCCGTCGGCGAGGCGCTGCGGGTGCCCGTGGTTCGCCTGGTAGGGAGTCCCCCCGAGGCAGTGGACCTGGCCGTCGGCCGGTAATCGGACGCTGCACCTGCCCTCGCGCAGGACCCGGGTGGCGCAGCAGGTGCAGTGCGAACGCGCCGTGGCCGCCAGCCGGGGCCGGGGCGTCACTCGGTCGTCTCCCGGTCCAGTTTGATCGACTGGTTGTAGAGCACCTCCGCGACGTCGATGAAACTCGCCTCGGACACGCCGGACTGCCGGCTGACCGGAAGCTCCTCGACGACCCTGCCCTGCGTCCCCGGATCCATCCGGAACAGGTACACGCCCACCTTCTCGGGCGCGAGCACGGCCTCCGGCGGGAGGCCCACCCGTTCCACCGCCTCCGCGCCGACCTGAGAGGCGACGATCAGGTTGCTGATCTGCTGGATGAAGAACTCGCTGTGGGTGGTGATCGCGACGCCGAGCCGGGCGTTCACGAGCTTGCAGAGGATCTCGGCGAGCGCGGTCTGCGAGGCCGGATGCAGGTGCGCCTCCGGCTCCTCGATGATCAGGAGATCCTCCGGCTCGACGATGTGACGGAGATACAACACGATCGGCGCAACCTCGGACACCATCGAGGACGTCCGATGCAGTGGGAAATCGGCGCCGGAGGTGTACTCGCCACCTCGATCGCCCCGCGTAGAACGCACTCCTCCAGTTCGGTCGCCTCCTCGGCGAAGACGCTGTCTTCTTGTTCCTCAAGCGCGACCATCTCGCCCAGGAAATCCGTGATGACGCCGGAGAGCGCAGGGATCCGCCTATTCTCAATGCCGGCCAGGGAGGACCGTCGGATCAGCGACGCCGACAGTACTCGGTGACTTTACAGGAGTCCGGACCGCACAGCCGGAAGGTATCGCGACCGGAGCGGGAAATCGCGGAAACATCGTTGCACCATGCCGTACGCCAGCCGATTGAGGTCGGCCAGATCCCGAATCGGTGGAGACAGTCTGCGTTCCCGCTTCGGGGTAGACCGGATAAAGTTGCAGAGTAGCTCCCCCATATCCGGCGGGATCCATTTGATGGATGTACGCCGCGCCCCGATGGAAACGGTAAAGCCCCAGGCCGGAGAGGCGCTGTTGATGGAGATACGGCTTCACACCCTTCCAGGGTGCACCCTCCGCAGTTCCGAGATCTTCGTTCCGAAGCAACGTTCGAGCTCGGCTAGAAACCCTTCCGCATACACCGCGAGCTGACCTTCAACCATCGACGAAAGCACTTCAAGGGTTTCAGGATTAACCGAGAAGTCTGCGGCATCCTCCGGCCACTCGACCGGCAGCGAAGAAAAAAGGTCGTCGTGTTCGACGAGGCACTATGGGACTGATACGGCGAGATAGACCGAACCGCCCCTGGATCATACATTTCTCGAGGGCGGCGTAGACAAGGGCGGCGAGGACGGATGTGCCGGCGTTGTTGGGACCGACGAAGATCGTCATTGGTTTCAGTTCGAACGAGGCCGAGCGCAGTGGGCCGAAGTCCGTCACCGAGATCGTGACCGCCATCCCGCCTCCCCTCGGGTCCGCCACCGGAGCCCCGCGCCGGTCCGGCCGAGGTGCCGTCCGCCGGGTCGCTCCTAGCCCGAGGACAGCCCGGCTCATCGGCCTGGCGAGCAGGTCCCCCCGAATTCCCTGATCATATCCGGCGCACCACCCATCTCAGCGGGTCGAGGAGGCGGTCACTCCCGTCCGACCCAGGAACGCCGTGTCCTCGTGTCCGCGGGCCCTGTGTCCGCCGACACCGGAGCTGGTCCCGTGGGGGCGCGCGGGGGGTTGCTCGACAGGGGCTTGCGAGCTCGGGCGGGGATAGCATGCCGCAGCGTGGACCTTGGCCTGGCGTACTTTCCCACGGACTACTCGATGCCCGTCGGCGATCTCGCGGCCGCGGCGGAGGAGCGCGGGTTCGAATCGCTGTTCCTGTGCGAGCACACCCACATCCCGGTCTCGCGGCGCTCGCCCTACCCGCAGGGCGGCGAGCTGCCCCGGGAGTACTCGCACACGCTCGACCCGTTCGTGGCGTTCGGCGCCATCGCCGCCCGCACCCGCCGGCTGCGCTTCGGCCCCGGCATCTGCCTGGTCACCCAGCGGGATCCGATCGTCACCGCCAAGGAGGTGGCGTCGGTGGACCACCTCTCGGACGGCCGGTTCCTGTTCGGGGTCGGCGCAGGGTGGAACACCGAGGAGATGATCGACCACGGCACGGACCCGGCGCGGCGCTGGGCGGTGACCCGCGAGCGCGTCCTGGCGATGCGGACGATCTGGACGCAGGAGGTGGCGGAGTTCCACGGGAGGTTCGTCGACTTCCCGCCGATGTGGTCCTGGCCGAAGCCGGTCCAGGCCGGGGGACCGCCGGTGCTCGTCGGCAGCGCGGGGCCCCGGGCCCTCAACCGGGTGCTCGACTACGGCGACGGCTGGTTCCCGATCTACGGCGCGATCCGGTCGGACGCCGGCGAGCGGATCGCCGAGCTGCGGACCCGGGCCGCCGACCTCGGCCGGCCCACCCCGTCGGTGACCGTCTTCGGCGTGCCGCCGAAGACGGAGCGGATCGAACAGTCAGCCGCCGCCGGGGTGGACCGGGTGCTGTTGCTGGTCCCGTCGGTGCCGGCGGCGCAGGCACTCGAGACGCTCGACCGGTTCGCCGGCCTGAACCCCGCGCCGGCCTGAACCGCACGCCGGCCTGAACCGCACGCCGGTCTCACCCGGCCTGCCCGCTGCCCGCGCCGGATGGTCGGGTTCACGCGCGGGCGGCGGTCGCGGGCGGCGGGGAACGGTTGTCGACTATGTCGCCGGTCGCGAGGTGACAGCCGCGTTCGAGCAGGCGGCGTGCCGTCCACCTGCTGTCGACACCGCAGGCGATCACCTCGATCCCGAGGTCGAGCACGGTGGCGAGGAATCGGTCGGTGAGGATGCGCAGCCGGTCCGGCGTCGACCGGTCGACCCACAGCGCCGTGTAGGCCGGATGCAGCGTGATCATGTCGACCGGCAGCAGCCGCAGGCTGTCCACGGTGGTGCTCGCCGAGCCGACCTCGGCCAGGGCGATCCGCACACCGGTGCGGTGCAGCCGCGCCAGGACGCGGGCGGTCGCGTCGAGGTCGCGGTCCCCGCTCGTCCCGCGGATGTCGAGGACGAGCGCGCCAGCCGGCAGCCCGGCGTCGGCCAGCGCCGAGGAGATCTCCGCCGGCAGGCCCTCGCGGGCCGCCCGTTCGGCGAGCAGCGGCACGTGCACCGCCGCCGGACGCGCACCGGGCGGCGTCCGGCGGGCGATCCACGCCAGCGCGTGGCGCAGCAGGAACCGGTCCAGGTCCGGGCCGACGCCGGCGGAGTCGCCGAGGGCGGCCAGCCGGTGCGGGCGGAACACGCCCAGCCGGGGATGGTGCCATTCCAACCGGGCCTGGTAGGCGGGCACCTCCCCGGTCGCCAGATCGACGACGGGCCGCAGGGACACGCCGAGCCGGCCGCCGCTCGGGTCGTCGCGGGCGGCCTCGGCGAGGGCGGCGTGCAGGGCGGGGACGGTGTCCGGCGCGGCGAGGTCGGCGTCGTAGACCGTGAGGAGTCCGCCCTTGCCGGACTTGGCCGAGTACATCGCCAGGTCCGCCTGGTGCAGCAGGGTCTCGGCCGTGATCGCGGTGTCGGCGGGGCCGACGACGACGAGCCCGAAACTGGCCGCGACGGCATAGGTGGTGTCGGCGAGCCGGACCGGGACGCGGACCGCCTCGGCGAGCCGGTGCCCGATCGCCACCGGGTCGTCGGCGTCGCCCACCGGCCGGTCGGGGCCGGCCCGCGCGCTGTTGCCGGCCGCGGCCGCGGTTGCGGGTGGGCCCGGGGCTGAGCCTGGGCCTGGGGCTGGACCTGGACCTGGACCTGGGGCTGGGGCTGGGGCGGATTCGAGCAGGATGGCGAACTCGTCCCCGCCGAAGCGGGCCACGGTGTCGGTGGCCCGCACCGATCCGGTGAGCCGGCGGGCGGTGACGCGGAGCAGCTCGTCGCCGGCCGCGTGCCCGAGCGCGTCGTTGACCTGCTTGAAGTCGTCGAGATCGCAGAAGACCACGGCGACGGGATGCGGCACCCGGGCGTGGCGGGCCAGCGCCTGGTCGAGCCGGTCGGCGAACAGCGCCCTGTTGGCCAGGCCCGTCAGCGGATCGTGGAAGGCGAGCCGGCGAAGCTCCGCCTGGTTGTCCTCCAGGCGCTCCAGCAGCCGCACGTTGTCGGCCATCGTCGTCATCTGCCGGATGAGAGCCAACACGAGCAGGAACATCAACGCCCAGATCTCCTCCTGCCCGGCCAGGTCGGTCCCCACCAGCCGGACGATCGCGACGGCGCCGGCGACGAGCAGCGGCAGGTAGGGCAGCATGACGTGCCACCAGCGCCGCCGGTACCGGGCGGCGGTCCACTGCGCCGCCAGGACGACTCCGGTGGGCGGCTCGGCCGGCGACAGCAGCGCGGCGAGGCCCACCAGCAGCGGGCCGGCCACGAAGCCCATGTCCAGGATGCGCGGGAGGTCGGCGCGCTCCCGGGTCGTCGCGTACAGATAGATCATGATGGCCAGCGCGAAGACCATCAGCCCCGAGCCCAGCAGGCTGAGCCCGAGCAGGGACCGCGGCCGGCGGAACGTGGCGATCAGGATGATCGTCACGGCGGTGACGAGCGCGGCGGCGGTCACGACGAGGGCGGGCAGGAGGTCGTAGACGGGATGGTCACCGTCGGTGATGCCGTTCTCCAGCACCGTCACCCAGGCGAGCAGCGCGACCGCGCCGGTCACGATGACGCTGTCGAGCACCGTGATCAGGTACCAGCGCCGTTCCCGGGTGGTCCCGTGCGCAAGGGTGTCGAACGGATCGGTCGGGTAGCGCAGCACCCCGGCCAGGCCGCACAGCCACGGCAGCAGCAGCGCCAGCATGGGCAGGCTGATGTGCGGCACGGGTTGTCCGCCGCCGAGGACGTCGTGCAGCGAGGCGAGCGCCGTCCCCGCCAGCGCCAGCACCATCACGCCGACGAGCAGGCGCCAGGTGCGTTCCGCGCCCTCGCGCCGGGCCGCGGTCACGAAGCAGGCCAGCGCGCCGGCCGTCGTCGACGCCAGCCCGGCGGCCCGCACCACGATCAGTGCGGCCCGCTCGGGCAGCGTCAGCGTGGCCACCGCCACCGCGACGACGACCACGGCGACACCGAGCGCCGTCCACCGCCACCAACGGGCGACGGGTGGTCCCCCGAACCCGGGTGAGCGGGCCCGCGCGGGCGCGCGCGCTTCCTCCCCCATGCGACCGTCACCGTCCAACATGCGACCGTCACCGTCCAACATGCGACCGTCACCGTCCAACCCGGCCGAGCGCGGCGATACCGCGGCGGTGGCGCCCCTCGGCACCCGATACCTATGCCCGTCCGGCGGCCCAGACCCGACCGAACCGGCCCGACCGCTGCGCAGCGTGACCCCCGGTCGGAGGTCTCCACCGTGCAACCGAGTCGGGGACGGCCGGGACGCCCGAGCCGGGTTCACCCGTCGCTGAGCACCGCGGCGAGCCGGTCGACCGCGGCGACGAGGCCCTCGCCAGGGGTGCGGCTGTAGGTCAGGCGCAGATGGGGGGCGACGGCCTCACCCACGGTGTAGGCGCTGCCGGGGCCGACGGCGACGCCCGCCCGCCGGGCGGCCGCGGTGACGAGCCGGTCGTCGGCGCCGGGCGGCAGCGGCAGCCAGACGTGCACACCCCCGCTGGGCGGCTGCGGCGGGGCGAGGGTGGGCAGGGCCCGCGCGATCGCGGCGAGCAGCGCCGCCCGGCGGGCCAGCAGCACCCGGCGCAGCGACGCCAGGTGTCGGCGCCAGCCCGGGGTACTGAGCAGCTCCACCGCGGTCTGCTGGAGCACCGGGGCGACGAAGAGGTCGTCGGTGATCCGCACCCGGGCCAGCCGGGCCGCGACCGGGCCGCGGGCGCTGACCGCCGCGATCCGCAGGCCGGGGGACACGCTTTTCGACAGCGACAGCACGTGCACGACGTGGCCGTCCGGGTCGGCGGCGGCCAGCGGCGGCGGGCTGACCGCGGTGAGGTCCAGCGGCGCCACCCAGTCGTCCTCGACGCAGAACGCCCGGTGGTCCCGCAGGGCGGCCAGTACCGCCGGCCGACGGTCCGGGGCGAGCACCGCCCCGGTGGGGTTGGCGTGCCGCGGCTGGAGGTAGACCAGCCGGGCCCCGCTGCGGCCGAGCACGTCGGCGAGATCGTCGGGGCGCACCCCGGCGGCGTCCGCCGGCACCGGGACCGGGACGAGCCCCGCCGCCCGCGCGGCGGCCAGGGCCCCCGGGTAGGTGGTGTGCTCGACCGCGAGTGCCTCGCCGGGCCGGCCGAGGGCGCGGAAGACCAGCGCGAGCGCCGCCTGCCCGCCGCTGGTGACGAGCACGTCGGACGCGGTGTGGGACGGGCTGACCAGGCCGGCGATCAGCCCGCGCAGGTCGGGCAGGCCGGCCACCGGGGTGCGATCCCAGGCGCCGGGCCGGCGGGCGGCGCGGGCGGCGGCCGCCGCGAGCAGGCCGACCGGCTGGGCCGCCGGGTCCAGATAGGCCGAGGCGAGGTCGAGCACGCCGTCGGGGACGGGCGAGTAGAGCTCGGTCATGTCGTGGGGCAGGTCGTCGCGGGCGCCGAGCACGGCGGTCTGCCAGCTCAGATCGGTCGACCGGGACGCCGGCGGCCTGGCGACGACGCTGCCGCGGCCGGGCATGGTGACGAGCAGCCCGCGGGTGGCCACCGCCGCGAGAGCCCGCTGCACGGTCAGCGCGCTCGCCCGATGCCGGCGCTGGAGCTCCCGGGTGCTCGGCAGCGCCGAGCCCGCGGGCAGGCGGGCGCACAGTGCGGTCAGCTCGTCGACGATCCCCGCCTGCCCTCCCCCACGGCCCCGCGCGACCTCCGACCCGTCAGCGCTTTCGCCGATATCGTTGTGCATGAGGGACAAGGAAAGCGCATTCGTTGGGAGCAGGGAAGCGCGAGGGCTGGTGTCGGGCGCCGCGGGGGTGGTCGCGTTCAGCCTCACGCTGGTCGCGACGGGGGCCGCGGAGCCCGCCTTCGGCGCGCTCACCGTCGGCGCCGGCCGCGCCGTACTGGCCGCGGGCCTCGCCGCGGCCCTGCTGCGCCGCCGCGGCCTGCCCCTGCGCCCCCCGGACGGGCGCGCGGCGACGATCGTCATCGCCGCGACCGTGGTCGTCGGGTTCCCGCTGCTGACCTCGTGGGCGCTCGCGGACGTCCCGGTGGCGCACGCCGCCGTCGTGGTGGGCCTGGCGCCGGCGGCGACGGCCGGGTTCGCGGTGGTCCTGGCCGGGGAGCGGCCCACCCCGCCGTACTGGGCGGCCCTGGGTCTCGGGCTCGCCGCGATGCTGGCCTTCGCCGCGGTCCAGGGCGCGGGCCGGCCGCGGACGGCCGACCTGCTGGTGCTCGCCGCGGTCGTGCTCGTCGGTCTCGGTTACGCCGAGGGCGGGGTTCTCGCGCGGCGCTTCGACGGGGCGGCGGTGATCTGCTGGGCGCTGCTGGCGGCGCTGCCGGTCACGGTGCCGCTGGCCGCGGCCGGCCTCGTCATGCACCCGCCGCGCCAGGTGACGGCCGGGGCCGCCGTCGGTCTGGCCTACGTCAGCGTCGTGAGCATGTTCCTCGGCTTCGTCGTCTGGTATCGGGGGCTCGCCCTCGGCGGGGTGGCGCGGGTCGGGCGGCTCCAGCTCGCCCAACCGGTGCTGACCCTGGCATGGGCGGCGCTGCTGCTCGGTGAGTCACTGACCCCGGTCGGCGTCGGGACGGCGATGATCGTCATTGCCTCGGTCGTCCTCGGCCGCCGGGCTCCCGCGCGCCCTGAGCAGACCGACGGAGCTCCCCACCGGGCATGACCCAGGTCACCTCCGCCGACGCGGAGTGGGCCGGGGGCGGCGCGGGGGACCGGTGCCCGGTGCCCGTCGGCCGGCCGGTGGGCACCGCGCGCCGCGCGGTGCCCACCGAGGGTGGGGGCGGGTTTGCCGCGCCGGCCGACAGCCGATATGCATGAAAGTTTACCCGAATGCGATTTTGATGAATCGGAACCCAGAATGCGGCCGTAGCGGCGGCTTTCAGCCCGCATCCGCGCGTCCCCAAGGTCCCTGGAATACCGTGCGTCCTCAGGCCGGATCGGCATCACCGCGTCCCCCATACCGGTGATCCGGCCGGGCCGATGGCACCGATCGGGGGCGGCCGTAATCGGCGCTTAATGAGCCGCCTCACTCCTTCACCCCGGTAGGAGCGCCCACCGCCGCGGACGGATCATCCCGACGGACGCCGCGCCGCCGGGCGGCCCCCGAAATGCGCAGCGCTGACGCTCGGACCAGGACACGCCGAATTCCGTCTTTGTGCCGCCCTATACCTTGTGCTGCCCCTCGCCCGGCTGCCCTGGTCTGACCGGGCACCGGCCCGACCACCACCCATGGGCCGGCATATGGGCTCGAAGGGGCCCGTCCCCGCATTGGTGGACGGCCACGCGCAGGCCCGGACAGGCACAGAGACGGTGAGGAATGAGAAGAAGCCTGCGTTCGTTCGCCGCGGCGGGTGCCGCGGTCGCCGGCATGGTCTTCGGCATGACCGCGTGCGGCGGGGACGGCGGCGACGTCCTGAGCCAGGCCCGCCACGGTGGGGCGGACCCGTGCGTGCCGACGCCCGGCGTCGACCGCAACAAGATCAGCCTCGGCATGCTGTACTCCGGCTCGCGGTACGACGGCGACCCCAGCGCGCTGTTCCGGGCGGGGGTGGATGCCCGCCTCGGCGAGCAGAACGCGAAGGGCGGGATCTACGGTCGCCAGCTCTCCTACAGCATCGAGGACGACGAGGCGACCCCCGAGCTGAACGCCGTCGCCGGGCGCGCCCTGGTGCAGCGCGACGAGGCGCTCGGCATCCTCCAGTTCAGCGTGGCGGCCTCCGGGTCCGCGAAGCTGCTGGAGAACAGCGGGGTGCCCGTCGTCGACGGGCAGATCACCGATCCGTCGGTGACGCCACGCTCGAACGTGTTCAGCTACTCCCGGCCGACGGTGGAGGAACCCGCCTCCAGCGGCTGGGGCGAGTTCCTCGCCGGCCGGGACGCGCAGCGCGCGGTCACGGTCTCCATCGAGCTGTCCTCGGCCACCCAGTCGATGGCCCACGCCGCCGGGAAGAGCGTGCTCGCCGCCGGCCTGGAGGTCGCGGGCAACCTCCAGGTGCCGAGCGGGCCCTTCGACGCCGACCGGTTCGCCGACCAGGTCCGGGACTCCGGCGCCGACAGCCTCATCGCCTTCGTCCCGGCGCCGAACTTCTACCAGATCGTCGCCGCGGTGCAGGACGCCGACCTCGACCTCAAGGCGATCCTGGGCAACCCGACCAGCTACGACCGCAGCCAGCTCGCCCGGGTGGGGGACAAGGCCGCGGGCGCGTATGCGTTCCTCGACTACACGCCGTTCGAGCTCAACACCCCGACGCACCGGCGGTTCCTCGCGGCGATGGCCGCCTACGCGCCGCAGGCCGCCGCGCTGCCGGACGGCACCGCGCTGATCGGCTGGATCAGCGCGGACCTGATGGTGCGGGGGATCGCCGCGGCCGGCGTCTGTCCGACCCGCGCGGGCGTGCTGGCCGGCCTGCACCGCCAGACCCGCTTCGATGCCGACGGGCTGCTACCGGCGCCGATCAATCTGAGCAAGGGCGTATCCGACATCGCGCCCTGCTACGACTACGTACAGGTCACGCAGGACGGCAAGAAGTTCGCCCCGGTACCCGGCAAGCCGCGGTGCGGGCGGATCCTGCGGGCCAGGTGACCGCGCCCGCACGAACGGCCGGGTTCCCGCCGCCGCCCCAGGTCGGGCCGGCGGCGAGAACCCGGCGCGCCGCGGCATCACACCACGGTCAGCCAGTCGGACAACCACCGGTAATACGGCTCACCACCGGCCCCAGTAGCAGTAGCCGGGGTGCCACTCCTTGGGCTGCCACTTCTTCGGGAACCAGTGGTGGTGCCACCAGAAACCGGGAATCCAGTAGCCGGGCTCCCAGTATCCCGGACGGCAGATCCAGTGCTGCCCCTTCTTATCCTTGGGGCCGTCGTGCGGCTTTTCCACCTCCTTCGGGGGTGGCGACGTGGGCGCGGCGGTAGCCGGGCCGGCGCCTGCCGGCGGCGGTGGAGCCGCGCCGGCAGGCACGGCCGTCAGGAATGCGGCGCAGGCGAGGACGACAGCCAGGACCAGATATCTGAAACCCTTGAGGATTTTCATGGCCATCCCTTCGGAGATGCGCCGCCACGACATCCCGACCATCAGATTTCCGTCGGGAAGCCTTCCCCGGCGCACCCTCTAGATACCCCAACCACGCTCCGCACAATCCCCGGTACACCAAGCCACACCAATACCTGAACCCCGGATTGGAAACCCGACTCCCGACCGTTCCTTTCGCCCGGATCCGGATATCCGAATCCGACAGACGCCTTTCCGGGTGCCCTCGACCGACCGGGGTGACCCAGACCGGGCCGGACCGGACGTACCCGTTGGGCCAGCCCCCGGGCAGGCCGGTCCGCGCCGGCCGGGTGGAGCCGCGCCGCGCCCGGCCATCGGCACGCCGACCGCCGTCGTCTCCGGTTCGAGGTGGCCCACGCCGATCCCCAGGTGCAGCCGGCCGCCGCCGAGCACGTCGAGGGCGGCTCAGGACACCGCGCGGCCCCGGTAGCCGCCGAGCCGGCGGTCGGCTGCGAGGTGGGCGCGATGGCCAACAGCCTGGTGTTCGTCACGGACGCCGCGCAGCCGGTGCTGGTGATGACCAGCGGCAGCCACCGCGTCGACACCGGCGCCCTCGCGGCCCGGCTCGGGTCGCCACGCTCGCCCGGGCCAGCGCCACGCAGGTGCGGGAGGCGACGGGGCAGGCGATCGCGCGCAGGGTCACCGACCCTGCAGGGCGGCCGGCGCCTCGGGGAGGATCTGCCCGCCGTCGACCACCAGCGCCTGCCCGGTGATGTAGGAGGCCTCGTCCGAGGCGAGGAACAGTGCCGCGTGGCCGATCTCGTCGACTTCGCCGAGCCGGCGCATCGGGATCGCGGCCTCCATCGAATGCAGGTAGTCCTCGCCGAGCTCGGCGAGCCCCTCGGTGCGGACGTTGCCCGGGAGCACGGCGTTCACCGTCACCCGATCCTGGGCGAGCTCGACCGCGGCGGTGCGCATGAACCCGAGCATCGCCGCCTTGGACGCCCCGTAGTGCGACCAGCCGGGATAGCCGGTGACCGGCCCGGTGATCGACGAGGTGAGGATCACCCGGCCGCGGCCGGAGGCGACCAGCGCCGGCAGGAACGCCTGCACGGTGAGGATGGTGCCCTTGACGTTCGTGTCCAGTACCTCGTCCAGGTCCGCCTCCGTCATCGTCGCCAGCGGCGCGGACGGGAAGATCCCGGCGTTGGCGCAGACGACGTCCACTCCGCCGTGTCGCTCGGCGACGGTGCGGGCCAGCCGCGCGTTGTCCTCGGCGCTGGCCACGTCGGCGAGCACGAAGCTGACGGCGCCGCCGCCGAGGTCGCCGAGCTCCTGGGCCGTGCTGGCCGCGGCGACCACGTCCCGGCCGCTGATCACGACGTTCGCCCCCGCCGTCGCGAAGACCCGGGCGATGCCCTTGCCGATCCCCTTGCTCCCGCCGGTGACCACGACGGTCCGACCCGCGACCGAGGTGAACATGAGGCACGCCCTTTCGTCGATGCGGGGTGATGTCCGCGTTGTCCCCGGCGGGCGGGACGTTCAAGCGGTCCGGCTCACCGTCCGGCCACGCTCACCGTCCGGCCCGGCTTCTCGTCGGCCCGGCCGTGGTCAGCCGGCGAGCAGGCGCCCGGCCAAGTACGTCTCGGCGAGGTCGCAGCTCTCCCGGGCATACGCCGGGATGCTGGGCACCGCGTCGGAGTGCGGATGGGTGCCGAGCCAGGCGACGAGCAGCAGCCGGCGCAGCAGCACGAAGGTCGGGATCATCGCCACGTCGACGGCGGTCAGCGGAAGCCGCCGCTGGTAGGCGGCGAGCCACACGGCGACGAGATCGCCGGCCTCGTCGAGGTGCTCGATGAACGACAGCGACGCCGCGAGGTCCCACAGGTACCAGCCGAAACCGCAGTCGTCGAAGTCGATGACGCAGACCTCACCCGCCTCCGCCGCGCCCGCGCCTGGCGCGGCGATGGGCCCCGCGCCGTCGGGGACGAGGAGGTTCGCCATGCGCATGTCCGCGTGGATGAGCCCGAACCGGTCCGGCCCCCTGCCGAAGGCCGACAGCCGCCCCTCGGCGACGGCGGCGGCCCGGCCCAGCAGTTCCACCGCCTCGCGCGCCGCGGCGTCCCGCGATCCCGGGCCGTCCACGCCCACGGCTGCGTCCGCACCGATGACGACCGCCTCGTCCAGCGCGGTGCGCAGGCCGGACGTCCAGCTCCCCCACCGGCCGGCGGCGCCCAGGGTGCTCTCCCAGGTCCAGGCGAAGCGGGCGAACGACGGCGGGCGGGCCCAGCTCCGGGCATGCCGATGCAGCCGGGCGGTGATGTCGCCGAGCTGGGTGAACGCCGCTCGCAGCGCGGCGGGTTCCAGCGCCTCGGGCGAGCGGCCGTCAACCCATTCGAACAGCACGGCATGCCGCTCGGTGCCGCCGCCTCCGTCGCCTCCACCACCCGCGCCACCGCTCGGGGCGCCGCTCGGGGCACCCTGCGGCCGGGCGGTCGCGGTCGCCACGAGGGCGCCCCTGCGGGTCGGGACGACGGGCGGGGTCCGCACGACCTCGTCGGCGCGCAGGGCGGCCACCCAGGCGAGCTCGCCGTGGATCTCGGCGAGGCTGTGGTAACCGGGCCGGTGCAGCCGCAGGGCCCAGCGACGCCCGCCAACCGGGTCGTCCACCCGGTAGGTGGTGTTCTCCGAGACGTGCAGCAGGGTGGCCCGCGGCTCGGGACCGAGGTCGTAGGCGGCCAGCACCTCGTCGACGGCGTCGTCCAGCCCGACGGTGTCCGTCTGCTCGCCCGCGCCTGCTGTCACGACGAGCACGGTAGTACGCCCGGATCATCCAATCGGGTAAAGGTACGTACCGTTTCCACGTACAGAAGCGGCATCCGGAGACGGCGTCGTGGTGGCGCACACTGCTGATCCCGATCCTCGGCGCCGCCGGCATGACCTATGTCGTCTACCTGGTGTTCGACAATCTGGACTTCGCGGCCGGGGCGGCGCCGGGCAGCATCGTGTTCGAGGCGACGCCGTGGATCGTCCTCGCCACGTTCCTGCTCGGCCTCGCGGTCGCGCTCGCCGTCCGGGTCCGCGACCCGGCGCGGTATGCCCGCATCGGCCGGATCGTGATGGCCGCGAGCCACGAACGCGCCGCCCCAGCCGCCGCGGCGGGCGGAGCCATCGCGGTGCCGACCCAGCCCGCCGCCGAGCAGGCCACCCCGAACGCTCCCCGACCCGAAGCGCGACGGTTGCGCGGAACACCACGGCCTCCGGATGCGACGGTTGCGCGGAACACCGGCCCCTCCCCGCGACACACGCCTGCGCGCACCTCCGGTCCCCCACCTCGCGAGGCGGGCCGCGGGCGCCGGCGGCGTCTCGATCAAGGAGCCGGCCGCGCCGCAGACCCTTCCCCCGGCCCACCGTCCTAAGTACCCGACGGCCAGCGGCCACCCCGGACAACTGCTGGAGGTCAATCGCGGTTGAGGCCGGCGGAGGCGCATTCAACCTCCAGCAACCGGTGCACGACAACTGGGCGGACCGGCCGATATCGGTCAAGGCGCCTAGCCGACCTCCAGCACCTGGTGCGACGACCTCGGGGCGACCATCCGACACTCCGACGACGGCGCAAATCGAAGCAAATCGGGAGCTCTAACCACGGAGCTGTCGTCCCGACACCCCGGACGATCAGGACCTCCGATCGTCTTCTATCGTGAAGCCATCCGGAAAAACGTGAACGGAGGCGGCCCGATGGAGCGGCTGACCGAGGCGTCGATCTTCCTGAGCTGGTGCCACGGCGACGCCGCCGCCAAGGAGGCGCTGCTCGGCCAGCTGCACCTGGACGCCCTGGCCGGGGTGCGGATCGCCTGGTGGGAGGACTCGCACCTGATGCTCGGCGAGGACTGGCGCCGGCAGATCCTGGCCCGGCTGGCCGGCTGCGACTACGGGCTGTTGCTGCTGAGCCCCGGGTTCTTCGCCAGCCGCTTCATCCTGGACGAGGAGCTGCCCCGACTGCTCGGCCCGGGCGTCGACAAGGTGCTGCCGGTGATGCTGAAGCGGGTGCCGCTGGATGGCTCGCGGGACCTGCACGGCGTGGACACGCGGCAGATCTTCACCGGCTCCGGGGGGCGCTGTTTCACCGAGACCCGCGGCGCCGGGCGGGAGCGGTTCGCGCTGGACCTCACGTCGGCGATCCGGCACCGCGTGCTGAGCGACGCGGCCTGATGCGGCGGCTGCCCCGGCGGGCGGTGCTGCGGCACCTGGACCGGCTCGCCGACGACCTCACGCCCCGGCAGCTGTCCCGGCTGCGGGCGCTGGCCGACCTGATCGGCGAGGACGGCCGGATCCCGCTGCCGCAGGCGTTGGACGTCGCCACCCCCGGCGGCGGTGACGGCAAGGCGCAGGACACCTTCCGCAAGTTCCGGGCCGCGCTCGACGAGGCGGCGACCGCGGCCGGGGTCGACCTGCGGCTGGTCGGCGATCGGCGCAAGGCCCCGCCGCCCGACCGGTTCTGCTGGTTCGAGGGCGCCGACGTCACCAGCGAGGAGGTGGCCGAGCGTTCCCAGCGGAAGGCGGAGCGCCGGACCGGCGACGAGCCGGTGCCGGCGACGGTGAGCGAGGTGCTGCAGCCGGTCGTGCACGTGGAGACGGCGCCGCAGGCGTCCGACGCGCTCCGGCGCCGCGAGCGGGACTTCGTCGGGCTGCTGACCGAGCAGGTCGCCGCGATCCCCGGCTACCGGGTGACCAGCGCGTTCGACCTCCCCCTCGGCGCGGACGTCGAGGCCGAGCGGCGGCGGCTGCGCCGGACCGCCGACGTCGTGGTGGAGCTCGACAGCGCCGCCGCCCGGCGCCACGAGCCGCCCGGCACGACCGTGCGCCGGCCGATCAGGGCCGCCCTGGAGGGAGTGGCCCCCGGCGCCCCCACCGCCGGGGACGTCGTGCACTGCGCCGACCGACCGTTCAGCCAGTGCCGGGACCGCGCCGCCCGCCTGCATTTCGTCGCGACGATCCTGGCGGTGGTCGGCGACCGCCTGCGGGAGCCGGTCCCGGCCGGCACCGGGCCGCGGGCCTGGCCCCCGTACCGAGCGGGCTCGCAGGCCGGCGCCGAACCGCAGAGGACGGGAGCGCGCTACGAGCCGGAGGCATGGGACCGCGCCGACCGGGAGGCGTGGGCCCGGACGCTGCTGGGCCGGCGGCCCCTGGACGTGACGCCGGTGCCGCCCGTGCTCGGGGAGACCTCGCTCGCCGCCAGCACCCCGGCCGACCCGGTGCCGCGCCGCCTGAGCGAGCCGACGCCGGCGGTGGACCGCCTGCTGGCCTGGGCGCTCGACCCGTCGGCGGGCGCCCGTAACCTGTGCACGCTGCTCGGCGACGTCGGGATGGGCAAGACCACCACCGTCAAGCTGTTCACCGAGGCGCTGCTGGACCGCCGTCGGCACGACCCCACGGTGCCGCTGCCGATCCTGTTCGACCTGCGGGACCTGCCGCCGGCGGTGGCCCGGGAAGGCGGCGGCCTGACGAAGATCGTGCAGGCGTTGCTGGACGCCGGGAGCATCGGCGCGGGCCCCTCGGCCGCGCAGGTGCTGGACCTGGTGGCCGCGGGCGGCTGCGTGCTGGTCTTCGACGGCCTGGACGAGGTGCTGGTGCACCTGGAGCCGCACGCCGGCCAGGTGTTCACCCGGACGCTGTGGCGGGCCACCGAGGACACCTGGCAGTCCCGGACGGCCGAGCGGCGGGGGTCCCGGCCGAGCCGGCTGCTGCTGTCCTGCCGGACCCATTACTTCCGTTCCATCCGGCACGAGACCACCCACTTCACCGGGCAGCACCGCGACGGCCCGGCCGGCGCCGACTACCTGGCGCTGCTGATGCTGCCGTTCGGCGAGGAGCAGGTGCGCGCGTACCTCGCGGCGAACGTGCCCGGTGCCGACGCCGACCGGCTGCTGGAGCTGCTCGACAGCGTGCACAACCTGCGGGAGATCGCGCAGCGGCCGCTGACCCTGCGGATGGTCGCCGAGCAGCTGGAGACGGTGGAGCGGGCGAAGCTCGCCGGCCGCACCGTGCGCGCGGTGGACCTGTACGCGTCGTTCGTCGCCCAGTGGCTGGAACGCGACGACGGCAAGCACTCGCTGCTGCCGGCGCACAAGCAGCTGCTGATGGAGGACCTCGCGGCCCGGCTGTGGCGCTCCGGCCGGGCGACCTGGCAGGTGGACGAGGTCGAGCAGTGGCTGCTGGAGTTCCTCGCCGGCCGCCCGGACCTGGAGCTGCACTACCCGTCCCGGGCCCCGGACCTGTGGAAGGAGGACCTGCGCACGGCGACGTTCCTGGTCCGCCGGGACGACGAGACGTTCGGTTTCGCGCACACGTCGCTGCGCGAGTACTTCCTCGCCCGCCACCTCGGCCGGGCCCTGGAGCTGCCCGCCGACCAGGCGCGGGCCGCCTGGCGGCTCCCGGTGCCGAGCCCGGAGACGCTCGACTTCCTCGGCCAGTGGCTGGCCGGCCGCGACGAGGCGACGCGCGCGCGGTGCACCGCGGCGCTGGCCACGATCGCGGCGCACGCCCCCGACGGCCAGGCGGACGCGGCGGCGGTGCTGGCGTTCGCGTACTGCCTGGCGGCCACCCGCGGCGGCCACCCGAGCCACCCCCCGGCCGGCTCCGTCCTGGCCGGCGCCGACCTGGCCGGCTGGCGGATCGACGGTGGGAGCCGCCGGCTCGACCTGCGCGGGGTGTCGCTCGCCGGGGCCACGCTGACGGACGCCGTGGTGCGCGACGCGGACCTCTCCCGAGCCGACCTGTCCGGCGCGGACCTGACCCGGGCCGAGGTCCATGACAGCGCCCTGAACGGGGCCGACTTCCGCCGCGCGGACCTCGCGGGAACGGTGTTCCGCGGCTGCGACCTGACCAACGCCCGCTGGACCGCCTCCCGCGCCTACGCCACCCAGGCCCTGCTGTGCCGCCCGTCCGACGACACCCGCCGCCGAGGCTGGCTGACGGCGCCGATCACGACCAAACGCCGAGCCGGCCTCCGGCTGTCGTCCTTCACGGGCCACACCGATCCGCCGACCGGCGGGGCGTGGAGCCCCGATGGCACCCGCATCCTCACCACCAGCTGGGACGGCACCGCCCGGATCTGGAACGCCACCACCGGCCACCACCACCTCACCCTCACCGGCCACACCAGCAGCCTGACCAGCGGCGCGTGGAGCCCCGACAACACCCGCATCCTCACCACCAGCGACGACCGCACCGCCCGGATCTGGGACGCCACCACCGGCCACCACCACCTCACCCTCACCGGCCACACCAGCAGCCTGACCAGCGGCGCGTGGAGCCCCGACAACACCCGCATCCTCACCACCAGTTGGGACGGCACCGCCCGGATCTGGGACGCCACCACCGGCCACCACCACCTCACCCTCACCGGCCACACCAGCAGCCTGACCAGCGGCGCGTGGAGCCCCGACAACACCCGCATCCTCACCACCAGCAACGACGGCACCGCCCGGATCTGGGACGCCACCACCGGCCACCACCACCTCACCCTCACCGGCCACACCAGCCCGCTGACCAGCGGCGCGTGGAGCCCCGACAACACCCGCATCCTCACCACCAGCGACGACCGCACCGCCCGGATCTGGGACGCCACCACCGGCCACCACCACCTCACCCTCACCGGCCACACCAGCCCGCTGACCAGCGGCGCGTGGAGCCCCGACAACACCCGCATCCTCACCACCAGCGACGACCGCACCGCCCGGATCTGGGACGCCCACCACCGGCCACCACCACCTCACCCTCACCGGCCACACCAGCCCGCTGACCAGCGGCGCGTGGAGCCCCGACAACACCCGCATCCTCACCACCAGCGACGACCGCACCGCCCGGATCTGGGACGCCACCACCGGCCACCACCACCTCACCCTCACCGGCCACACCAGCGCCCTGTCCGGCGGCGCGTGGAGCCCCGACAACACCCGCATCCTCACCACCAGCTACGACGGCACCGCCCGGATCTGGAACGCCACCACCGGCCACCACCACCTCACCCTCACCGGCCACACCAGCAGCCTGACCAGCGGCGCGTGGACCGAACCCGAACCGGTCTGATCCGGTGACGCGCGCGGGAG
>NZ_CM001489.1:6933350-6986439 GCF_000262465.1 Frankia sp. QA3 | reverse complement strand
CCAGCCACACCAGCGCCCTGTCCGGCGGCGCGTGGAGCCCCGACAACACCCGCATCCTCACCACCAGCTACGACGGCACCGCCCGGATCTGGGACGCCACCACCGGCCACCACCACCTCACCCTCACCAGCCACACCGACCGGCTCACCAGCGGCGCCTGGAGCCCCGATGGCACCCGCATCCTCACCACCAGCTACGACGGCACCGCCCGGATCTGGAACGCCACCACCGGCCACCACCACCTCACCCTCACCAGCCACACCAGCCCGCTGACCAGCGGCGCGTGGAGCCCCGACGGCACCCGCATCCTCACCACCAGCAACGACGGCACCGCCCGGATCTGGGACGCCACCACCGGCCACCACCACCTCACCCTCACCCTCACCGGCCACACCAGCTGGCTCACCAGCGGCGCGTGGAGCCCCGACGGCACCCGCATCCTCACCACCAGCAACGACGGCACCGCCCGGATCTGGGACGCCACCACCGGCCGGCCGAGGGGCTGGCGGCTCGAGCAGCTCCCGGATGGCGAGCTGGCCCTCTGGTCGGCAGGCGGGGACGAGCTGCTCGGCGCTTCGGACGAGGCGTGGCGGTGGTTGGGCTGGCTGGTGCCGCGCGGCGGCCGGCTGGTCCGCCTGCCGGCCGAGACCTGGGGCCCGCTCCCACCGCTGCCCCAGCCAACCGCTCCGATGCCCTGACTCTCCGCCGCAACGAAGGCGATGGGAGGCGAGGATGGGCCCATGGCGGAAAGACGGCTTCTGCTGATCTCGGGCAGCACCCGCGGATCGTCGACGAACACGGCCGCGCTGCGGACCGCCGCCGCGCTGGCCCCCGCCGGGGTGACGGCCGTCCTGTACGACGGGCTGGCGGGGCTGCCGGCGTTCGCCCCGGACGCCGACGACGCCGCGCCGCCGCCCGCGGTCGCCGCCCTGCGGGCGCAGCTCGCCGCGGCCGACGCGGTGCTGTTCTGCACCCCGGAGTACGCGGGCGCGCTGCCCGGCAGCCTGAAGAACCTGCTCGACTGGACGGTCGGCACCGGCGACCTCTACGGCAAACCCGCCGCCTGGATCAACGTCGCGGCCCCCGGCCGCGGCACGGGCGCGCTGGCCGAGCTCGCCACCGTGCTGCGCTACGTCACCGCCGATGTCATCGAAGCCGCGTGCGTGACGGTACCCGTGGCGCGCGATGCGCTGGGCCCCGACGGCGCCGTGACCGACGACGAGGTCCGGGTCGCCCTGGCGGCGGCGCTACGGGCGGTCGCCGACCATCTCGCGGCGCGAGGGTCCGCGCCCCCGGCGGCCGCGCCGGTCTGACCGTCCCACCCGCCCCGTTCCGCCGGATCGTCACAACCTGGTTGCTCTGAGTGCGATATCGTCCGCGGCGAGCGGATTCGCCAGAGCGACGGCCGGGAGGAACCGATCAGATTCTCGCGCCGTCGGTGGCCGACCGGAGCCGGGACGACCGCGGCGGTCCCCCTGCGGGGCCGCCGGGCGCGGCGTCGCCGGCGGCGGGGATGACCGGTGTCCGAGTTCGACTCCGCCCGGCCGGACGGCTACCCGGGCGCGGGGGCGCGCCCCTCCCGTCCCGACGCCCGGGAACCCGCCACCGATGCTCCCCCGCCCTCGTCCGGCGGGATCATCGGCACCTCGCGCGAGGGGGTGGAACGCAAGGCCGAGCTGCTGGAGCGCCGCGCCGGCGAATCGCGCGAAACCGCGCCTTCCCCCGCCGACAGCCGCCCGGCCGACCGGACCATCGACGCCGCGGGCGCCCCCGCTGACGCTCGCTCCGCCGATCGACCTCCGCAGACCCCCGCCGCCCGTGACCAGCCCGCACCGGCCGCCACCGCGGCCGAGCGCAAGGCGGCGCTGCTCGAAACCCGCGCCGCCGACGCGGACCGCGGCGTGCCCCGCGAGTCGCGCGAGCCGTCCCCCACCACCCCCGGACCCGCCACCAGCGCCGAACGCAAGGCCGCCCTGCTCGACGCGCACGCGGCGCAACGGTCCTCGCCGGCCGAGCTCGCCCCGGTGACCGAAGGACGGCCACCCGCCGACACCCCGCGAACGACCTCCCCGCAGGACACCCCACCTCGGCCCCCGGACGGACCACACGCCCGCGCCACCGACGCACCCGCGCGGCCGGAGATCAGCGAGAAGGTGTTCCAGCACATCCTGCACGGCGAGTGGAACAAGAAGGGCCGCCCGGTCGGCTTCCACAGCGCCCCCGACGGCCAGCCCCCACCCGACCGCCGCATCACCTCGATAGAGGACAGGAAATCTGACGGCACATACCATGCCGACGTCGAGTTTCGCCATCCAACCACGGGAGAATGGAAGAGGAAGGATGTTCCGGAGCACACCATGTTCCCGAACCACTGGCCGGAACAGAAGGTGCGCGACGCCGTGCAGAAAACCTACGAGAAGATCTACGACAACGTCATCGAGCCGAGACTCGGAAATAATGAGTCACTTCCCAAGAAATCCCTGCGAGACAGCTACGACGGCGTTCTGATACAGCTCTACGTCAGCCCAGACGGAGAACTCAGGACCGCATTTCCGATCCAGAAATCCAAATCAGGGGAGCCTCGATGAGTAGATGGACGTTCCGGCGAGACGAAGATCAGAACCTGGAGGTGACTTCACCCCCGCTCGACCGGAATACCGAGGCTGCCGTCCTCGACTTCTTGGAAAGCGATGTCGGCCCATACTCGCCAGACATCGCGAGATATGTGCGGCGATGGCAGAGAGTTCGTGCGGGCGAGTTGGACGCTGCGTTGGGGAACGGCACCGTGCAGGAGATCGAGGGGGATCGGGTGCTGTTGGAGTCGTTGTACGAGCAGTGGGAGTCGGTGTACTTCACGATCGCGGAGTTCGAGGAGCTGCTCGACGACTACGCGGCGTTCCTCGACTCCCGTCGCCGGCCCGACGCCGAGGGGTGAGCGGTTCCGCGGAACCGTCAGCGGGGTAGGCCGACGAGTTCGTCGAAGCGGAGGTGGCGTAGCTGCACGCCGAGCCGGCGAACCCGGCGGCGGAGCGGACCCGCGGCGTCGGGGGTGAACGCCAGCCCGGCGCCGGCGGCGATGTCGGCGGCGACGGCGCCGATCGGCATGCCGTCGGTAGCCAGGTGGCGGGCGAACTCCGGCGCCCGCAGCACGCTCAGGGAGCGGTCGGCCTGGCTCGCGGCGAAACTACGGGCGGTCTCCCCGCGCGAGCGGATGCGCCGCAGCAGGACGGCCCGGTCGGCAAGCAGCGTCACGTGCCGTACCTCGTGCCCGGCGGCGCGCAACGGATCGGTCAGCGCGGCCAGCAGCCCGGGATCCAGCACCGTCATCGGCACGACGACCGGCCCGCCACCAGCATCGAGCACAGTACGGAGCATGTGAACGACGCCATCCCGCCACAGGGGCAGGTCGCGAAAGTCGCCGCGCAGTCGCGCGGGCAGCATCCGGCGCAGCGCGAAACCGAGATGCTCCGGATCGCAGACAAAAGCGCCGGCCAGCCCGCGGTGCAGCTCGTAGGCCACCTGCGTCTTACCGATCCCGTTGGGCCCGTTGAGCCAGATGAGCATGCCGGAAACGCTATCAGCACAGGCCCGACCCACAGCCGGCATCCCGGCATTCGTCATCCCAACGGGTCACTTCGGGGTATCCGCCGTCGCGGCAGCCACCATCCGGGAGAATCCGGAGACGGTCCGCCCGAAGCCGGACCAAAGCGACGTCGCCGAACGCCACGCATCAAGTGTCCGCCTCAACGGTGCCGGCCGACGGCGGCCCTACGCTTCGGTCCTGTGTTCCGGGAACCTTCATCATCGCGGCCTCGCGGATCGGCGTCGAACCGGCCGGTGGTCCACGGACCGCCCGGGGGAACCGGTGGAATCCCGTCACTTCAATGCACGGCCTGACGACGCCTGGCGATCTGCCCTGCTGTGCTCCGACTTCCGGCAAGGAGACAAGACGAGTGGCCACGAGCCCCCAGAGAACGACGGTCTTCGATTTCGCGCCCCAGAACCGAGCCCTGCTCGACGCCGAGATCCGGGCACTGGAGAACCTGGACCGCGGTGACTTCCGGGAGCTTCCGCCCGCGACCGCCGGCAAGTTCCAGCAGCTGCAGGGCGCGGGCACGTTCGCGTCGGTGCGGATTCCCGGCGCGGACCCCGACGTCCAGCTCGACGCGGGCGTGTTCGTCCCCCTCGGCACCGGGCCGCATCCGGTGGTCGTCCTGCCGGCGCCGCTGGCCCCCACCGGGTGGCGCTCCTACCCCGGCCTGCTGCTGAACTTCGCGATCAGGGGCTATCTCGCCGTCGCGTACAGCGAGCGGGGCCTGGCCGACTCGACCGGGAAGATCGACGTCGCCGGGCCGCGGGACCGGGCGGACGGCTCCGCCGTCATCGACTGGATCCTGGAGAACCACGCCGACCGGGTGAACCCGGAGCAGATCGGGTTCGCCGGTTCCTCCTACGGCGCCGGCCAGAGCCTGATCATCGCCGCGCACGACGACCGGGTGAAGGCGGTCGCCGCGCAGAGCGCCTGGGCGGACCTCGCCCGCTCGCTGTACGAGAACGAGACCCGGCACATCGCGGCCTTCGAGGCCCTCGCGAACCTGTTCGGCGAGGACCGGCTGTCCGACGAGACGCGGCAGATCTTCGAGGACTTCCGCGCCAACAAGAACATCAAGAACCTGCTGGACTTCGGCGCCATCCGGTCGCCGATCAGCTACGTCGAGCGGCTCAACGCCCGGCGGGTGCCGGTCTTCCTCGGCACCTACTGGCACGAGACGATCTTCTCGGTGCCGGCCGTCGTCGAGCTGTTCAACCAGCTCACCGGCCCGCGCCGGCTGCTGGTGCAGATCGGCGACCACGGCGGCGACGAGATCCTGGGCTTCCTCGGCGGCTGGAGCCGGCCGACCGCGACGACCTTCCGCTGGCTGGACCGCCACCTGCTGGGCAGGGACAGCGGCGTCGGCGAGGACGGCAACGTCCACACCGAGTACATGCACAACCTGTTCGACCTGCGTAAGTCCAACGACTGGCAGTCGTACGTCCTGCCGACCCGGCGGTTCTACCTCGACCAGCCGCGCCCCGGCTCCACCGACGGCGCGCTGGCGTCCCGTCCCGCCACCGGGTGGACGACGACCATCCAGGCGGGCGCGGACACCCCCGCGCACGTCGCCGAGAAGCTCGTCCAGACCGGCGTCCTGGAGCGGCTCGGCGCCCCCGCCATCTACGACACGGCGTCGATCTCGCGGCGGGACGCGGCCGTCTGGGTGACCGAGCCGCTGGCCCAGCAGAGCCAGCTCACCGGCAACGTGCGGCTGCACCTGACGGTCCGCCCGTCCGCGGCGACGGCGACGGTCGTGACCCACCTGTTCGACGTCGATCCGGGCAACGCCAAGGCGAAGATCATCACCAGTGCGCCGTTCACGCTGCTCAACGAGCGGGAGGGCCAGGCGCGCGCGATCGACGTCCAGCTCCAGCCCGCGGACTACCGCATCGCCGCCGGCCACCAGCTCGCCCTCGTGATCGACACCAGGGACCGGCTCTTCGCCGACGCCACCGTCGACGGCAGCCAGGTCGAGTTCTCCTCCCCGGAGGGAGCCACCTCCTATCTGGAGCTGCCGCTCGCCGACCTCCCCGACGCGGAATAGCCCCCTCACTCAGCTCGGGACGCCGATCACCTTCGGTAGTCGGCGTCCCGCGCGGTGGCGGCGAGGCGTCGTCCGGCGGGGCGCCCGCGTCACGGCCTCGGCGAGGTGGCAACCGGGTCGTCCCGGGCTCGTCCTGCCCTTTCCATGGGCGCTGTTGTCCCTGTGTGAGCGCTTACCCACCGGCCGGTAGGGTCGTCGAGCGCAGCGATAACAATGGTCTCGATGTCCTCCTCGCCATCCTTCGCCGCGCATCTGGCCGGTCTCGACCCGTCGGAGCTGGGTGCCGTGCTGCGCGCCCGCCCCGACGTCCTGGTCGAACCGCTGCCCCGCGGGTTCGGCCAGCTGGCCCAGCGGCTGACCGACGCCCGCTCGCTGAGCCGGGCGCTCACCGAGCTCGACCGGGACAGTCTGCGCGTGGGCGTGGCGGTCTCCCTGCTGTCGGGCCCGGTGACCGTCGACCGCCTCGCGGGGCTGCTCAGCATGCCGCGGGACGCCGTGCGCGCGGTGGTGGACGGTCTGTTCGCCCGCGGCCTGGCCTGGCCCGCCCCGGCCGGCGGCGAGGGCGGCGAGAGCGCCCCGGGCGAGCCGGTCATCCGCCTCCTGGCGCCGCTGCACAGCCACTGGTCGGAGCCGTTCACCGAGATCGGGACGGCGGCGGAGCTCGCCCGTCTGTCGCTCGTCGAGGACGTGCGGACGGCGGTGCGCGCGTTCGGTCAGGACCCGACCGGGCTGCGCAAGCCCGAGCTCGTCGAGCTGTATGCCCGGCTGATGTCCGACACCGCGCGGGTGGCGGCCGTCATCGCCGAGCTACCGCCGCCGGCGCGAAAGGTGCTGACGGACCTGTGGGCGGCCGCCGACGACGACCTCCCCCTCGAGGACGTGCTGGCCGAACGCGGGTACCGCGCCGGGGCGTCCGCGGTGCGGGCCCTGATCCGGTCCGGTCTGATGCTGCCGATAGGCGGCCAGGCGCACCTGCCCCGCGAGGTTGCCGTCGGCGCCTGGATCATCGAGAACCGCCGCGCGCTGACCGGCCCACCGGACGTCCCCCGACCGGCGGTCGATCCGGCCGGTGTGCGCTCGAGCGCGCAGGCGGCGGCGCAGGACGCCGTCCGCACCGTCACGGCGCTGCTCGACGAGGCCGCGGCCGTGCCGATCGCGGCGCTCAAGCGCGGCGGGATCGGCGGGCGGGAACGGCTGCGGCTGGCCAAGCGGTTGTCGCTGCCGCCGGCGGACCTACCGGTGTGGATCGATCTGACGGCGACCGCGGGCCTGCTGGTCCACGGCGCGGCCGGCTACGTGCCGGGACCGGAGTTCACCGCCTGGCGCCAGGCCCCGCCGAGCCGGCAGTGGGCCTCGCTCGCGCTGGCCTGGTACATCGTGGAGCACGCGCCGTCGGGCCGGGAGCTCGACGACGAGCGGGACATCGCCCCGCCGCTGCCCGTGGAGTCCGATGCCGGCCTGCTGCGCGGGGCCCTGCTGCGTGCCGCCGCCGGCGGCCGTTCGGTGCGGCTGACCGCCGAGAACATCGACTGGTTCTTCCCCCTGGACGCCTACCCGGACCCCTTGCGGGCAGCCGTGATGGCGGCGACGATCCGCGAGGCCGAGCTGCTCGGCGTCGCGGCGGTCGACGTCCTGACCGAGCTGGGCGAGGCGCTGCGGACCAGCGCCGCCGGCCTCGCCGACCTCGCCGGCCCCACCGCCACCTTCCCGTCGCGCCGCACCCTCGCCGCGGAGATCACCGCCGCCGCGGCGGCCCTCGGCGAGCGCTGCACCGAGCTGCTGCCCGAGTCCAGGCCCAGCCTGATCCTCCAGTCCGACCTCACCGCCGTCGTCTCCGGCCCACCGACCGCGGCGATGGCCCAGGTGCTGCGCGCCACCGCCGAACCCGAATCCCGCGGCGCCGCCGGGACCTGGCGGTTCACCCCCGCGTCCGTCCGCGCGGCCCTGGACGCCGGCTGGACCGCCGACGAGCTGCTCGGCGAGCTGCGCGCGATGGCCGACCACGAGCTGCCCCAGGCCCTGGGCTACCTCGTCACCGACGTCGCCCGCCGCCACGGCCACGTCCGGGTCCGCGGCCTGCGCAGCGCCATCCTCGGCGACGAGCCGACGACCACCGAGCTGCTGCACACCCGCGTCCTCGCCAAGCTGTACCTGGCCCGACTCGCCCCCACCGTCCTGTCCAGCCCCGAGGAACCCAACACCGTCCTCGCCGAACTGCGCCGCGCCGGCTTCTACCCCGTCGCCGAGGACGCCACCGGCACCGTCATCGTCCCGCCCGGTCGCACACCGTCCGAGACCTCCCCGAGCAGCCCCCGGAGTCGCCGGTCCGGTCCCCCGGGCGCCTCGCCGGCTCCCACCGGCAGCGGCCGGCCCCGAGCCGCCGACGGCGCACCCCGGAGGGTGACCCCGGAGGAACTCATCACGCGGCTGTTTATTGATGTTGACGAGGGCGTGCCCCCGCCGAGCCCCCTGGTCCGCGAACTCGCCGGCCTCAACGACCGCCTGAACGACGGCGAACTCGCCCTGCTCGCCGAGGCCGTCGAATCCCGCGGCGACGTGGTGATCACCTATCGGGACAAGAACGGCAAGCGCACCATCCGCCGCATCACCATCAACGCCATGTTCGGCCGCTGGCTCGACACCTGGTGCCACCTGCGCAACGACGACCGCGAATTCGCCATCGCCAACATCCAGTCCATCTCCCCCGCCGGCTGACCCGTCCCCGTTCGGGTCCGCAGTCCCTCCATGGAGGACAGCCGCAGCGCGCCAGACCATCGGATGCTGGCACGCCACTCCGTCGCGCCCTCTCCAGGGATGATCAGCGACCTCATGGAGGTATACGGGCTGGCCAAGGGCACGGGTTGCGATCCCTCCAGGGATGATCAGCGACCCCCACGACCAGCAGCACGAAGACCACCGCGAGTTTCGTGTTGCGATCCCTCCAGGGATGATCAGCGACCCTGCTGCGGCGGCGGCCCGTGAGGAGACGTTGCGGTTGCGATCCCTCCAGGGATGATCAGCGACCCTGCTGCGGCGGCGGCCCGTGAGGAGACGTTGCGGTTGCGATCCCTCCAGGGATGATCAGCGACCGTCCGATGTCGAAGTCGACCGCGCGCAGGTACCGCTGTTGCGATCCCTCCAGGGATGATCAGCGACCCGGCCTCCCAGCAGCCCCATGCGGCCGGGGTGCCCGGGTGTTGCGATCCCTCCAGGGATGATCAGCGAGGGCAAGCCCTGCCCGCTTCCTAGTTGGCGCCGGCACAGCGTTGCGATCCCTCCAGGGATGATCAGCGACGTGGCTGAGGTGCCCATCAGTGCGCTTCGGGGCGGCCGTTGCGATCCCTCCAAGGATGATCAGCGACATCCTTCCCTACCGCCCCGTTGGAGGCGTTATGAGTTGCGATCCCTCCAGGGATGATCAGCGACTCGATCACCGGTTCTCCGCCGCACACTCGTAGGCGGGTTGCGATCCCTCCAGGGATGATCAGCGACCCGGCCGCGGCCAGCTCTGCGTGCCGGCGGGCGAGATGTTGCGATCCCTCCAGGGATGATCAGCGACGCGCCCGGCCAGACATTCCCGATCAGCATCACCTGGAGCCGTTGCGATCCCTCCAGGGATGATCAGCGACCCCTGATCTACGGCGTCATCATCGGCTGGTACGACCCGTTGCGATCCCTCCGGGGATGATCAGCGACCCCACCCATCTCCCGCCCACGGGGCGGAGGACAGGAGCAAGTTGCGATCCCTCCAGGGATGATCAGCGACCACCCCGGCCGACGCCATCGCCGCCGGCGAGCTGCTGTTGCGATCCCTCCAGGGATGATCAGCGACTCCGCCAGCGCGTCCGGGAGATCAAGGAGGCGTCGCGTTGCGATCCCTCCAGGGATGATCAGCGACGCCACTCTGTCAGATCTGACCTGACACGCTGGCGTGGTTGCGATCCCTCCAGGGATGATCAGCGACCCTTACCAACTCAACAGAGGAGACGGGATGTCCCCGTTGCGATCCCTCCAGGGATGATCAGCGACGCCTGCCCGCCTCGGCGCGCCTGGCCAACGTCGTCCTCGGGTTGCGATCCCTCCAGGGATGATCAGCGACCTGATGGTGTCGACAATCAGGTCAAGGCCGCAGCGTTGTTGCGATCCCTCCAGGGATGATCAGCGACCTACGCCCCGGCAACGCCGCGCTTGCGCTGCTCGGTTGCGATCCCTCCAGGGATGATCAGCGACCCGGGAGGTTGCACCGGCCGTCGTCGGGCAGTACCTGTTGCGATCCCTCCAGGGATGATCAGCGACCCCGAAGGAGAAACGCCATGGCATACGCCACCAGGGCGTTGCGATCCCTCCAGGGATGATCAGCGACCAGCCGTAGACAAATGACCCAAGGATGAAGCCAAGTTGCGATCCCTCCAGGGATGATCAGCGACAACAGCCGTCAGGGTCTTGCCCTGGCCGGGTAGACCTGGTTGCGATCCCTCCAGGGATGATCAGCGACACGTCGTCGAGCTGATCGAGCGGGCGCTACCCGCGTTGCGATCCCTCCAGGGATGATCAGCGACCCGCACGCCGCTGCCCGCGACCGCGGAGACGGTCGCGTTGCGATCCCTCCAGGGATGATCAGCGACCATAGGCGGGGGTTTGCACCATCGTCGGGACCACCCGTTGCGATCCCTCCAGGGATGATCAGCGACTCATGGGAGCAGTCCATCGCCGCGAACGGCCAGTGGTCGTTGCGATCCCTCCAGGGATGATCAGCGACCCCATGGTAAAGGTGCAGGTCAAGGGTGGTGCGCACCGGGTAGATATCGGCGATCTTGCAGCGGTCCGGCGGTAATGCAACTGTGCAGGTCAGAGCCATGATCGAAAAAGGCCGTGGTGAGCATTCAAGATGGACCGGCTCTCCCTGCCGCGTGCCCCGGTAGGTGCCCAGCGCCTGGCCGATGACGCCGCAAGCACGGCCCCTACAGCCGCTGCGCACCACCAGCGCCGCGTATGGCCACTCAATCGACGCATGGTGCCACCTGTGCAACGACAGCCCGTGCCTTCGCCATCGCCAGGCTCGAAGAGCCTTTCCCGTCAGGTGACGCAAGGCTTCACATCATCGCCCGCTGCGGCGGCTCCGCGTCCGCCTGGGCGGCCTTCGCGACGGCGGTGGCCGCGCGGAGGAAGGCGGCGACGGCCGGCGAGCGGGAGTCCTGGAGCCAGGCCAGGGAGAGCGTGGACGGGGGGAGATCGCTGACGGTCCGGTAGGCGATGCCGAGCCGGCGGTGGCGGGCGGCGACCGAGACGGGTACGAACATGACGATGCTGCCCAGCTCGATCAGATTGAAGATCTTCGCCAGATCGAGGGGGGTCGACTGAGCCTCGATGACCCGTCCCCGAGGCGCGGACGGTGACCGTTCGCGGCCGTTCTGGGCGCGGGCGGTCGTGGACGGACGGCCGTCTCGGTCGGCGGGTGTGCCGTCGGGCAGCGATCGGCCGACCAGGTCGGCCAGGCACAGGGAGGAACGGGCGGCCAGCGGATCGTCGGCCGCCAGCGCGAGCAGTCGGGGCTCGGTTACCAGCGGCTCGACGTCGAGGCCGTGGTCGTCGAACGGGGTGGGCAGCAGCGCGACGTCCGCCCGGCCGTCGCGCAGGGCGGGCGCCTGCTCGCCACGGCCGCCGAGCAGCAGCTCCACCGGGAGGGCCGCGTCCTCGCGCTGGAAGGTGGCGAGGATCCCCGGGAGGAGGCCGGCGTCGAAATCGGCCTTGAGTGCGACGCGCAGACTCGGCGCCGGCTGCCCGGCATGTCGGGCCCGCCGGGCGGCCGCGGTGACGGCGTCGAGTGCGGTCCGGGCGTCGTGCAGGAAGACCTCCCCCGCCGGGGTGAGCGCCACCTGACGGGTCGTCCGCTCCAGCAACCGCACGCCCAGGTGCCGCTCCAGCTCACGGATCGCCCGGGACAGCGGCGGCTGCGCCATGCCCAGCCGCTCGGCCGCACGCCCGAAGTGCAGCTCCTCGGCAACCGCCACGAAGTACCGGAGTTGCCGAACCTCCAGCTCACTCATATCCGCACGGTATCAATGCGGCGCCGATCGGTCCTTCAGCTCCGACGCCGGGCCGGATTGACTGCGTGATGCCGACGCCGACCGACAAGCGGGCGGCGTCCGCCAGCAACCACTGGAGTTTGCCTTGATCGTCGTCACCACTCCCACCGGCCAGATCGGCCGCCAGCTCCTCGACATCCTCCTGACCGGCGATGAGCCCGTCCGCGTCATTGCACGCGATCCTTCCCGCCTGCCCGCGCACATCCGCGAGCGCGTCGAGGTCGTGGCGGGTTCGCACGGCGACGCCGACGTCGTCACCCAGGCGTTCGCCGGCGCCGACGCGGTGTTCTGGCTGGCTCCCCCGAACGATCGGGCCGTGAGCGCCGACGCCGCCTACCTCGACTTCACCCGGCCGGCCTGCGACGCCATCGAGAAGCACGGGGTCGGCCGGGTCGTCGGCGTCTCCGCCCTCGGCCGCGGGCTGGCCCTCGGCCGCAACGCCGGACTCGTGACGGCGGCCCTGGCGATGGACGACCTGATCGCGAGCACCGGCGTGCACTACCGGTCGCTGGCGATGCCTGGCTTCATGGACAACATGCTCAACCAGGTCGAGGCGATCAGGAATCAGGGCACGTTCTTCTCGACGCTGTCCGGCGACCGCAAGCACCCCACGTGTGCCACCCGCGACATCTCCGCCGTCGCCGCCCGCCTGCTGCTCGACGGCTCCTGGACGGGACGCGACGACGTCCCGGTACTCGGCCCCGAGGACCTCTCCCAGAACGACCTGGCGGACATCATGTCCGAGGTGCTCGAACGCCCGATTCACTACCAGCAGATCCCCGGCGAGGCCCTCCGGGCCACGCTGGTCGAACACGGCATGTCCGACGCGATAGCGCAGGCCATGCTCGACATGTTCACCGCCAAGGACAACGGCCTCGACAACGCCGAGCCCCGCACCCCCGAAGCCACCACCCCCACCACCTTCCGCCAGTGGTGCGAGGAAGTCCTCAAGCCGGCCGTCCTCATCTGAAGCCCCCGCCCCTCTCCGGCGATCTGGCCGATCGGCGCCTTCGCGGGCCGCTCACCTGCTGCGAAGCTCCATCTCGGGGGGTCACGGGCCAAGAGCGGGGCACTGCGCCATCTGTCTGGGCAGGGTCGGGTGGGCTGCGCCACGACGCGGCACGGCACTCTGGCAAAGAAGATGGGGCGATGAACTCCGACCCCCTCATGACCGTCCTTGAGGTGGCCGATCACCTCAGGATCACTCCGTCATCCTGGCGAGCCAACGTGGCGAGCGGCGACGCCCCCGCCGCCGACGACCCCGACACCGATCAACCGGAGAATCGCCGCAGGCCGCGCTGGCGGCGCTCGACGATCGAGGAGTGGAACCGGACTCGACGTCGAGGGGGGCGCCCGCATCCGGACACCCCACCGGTCGCTCCCGCCTGACGACCATGTCCGAGGCCGGTCCGGCGCGGTCCGATGCCGTCTTGGCACCGCTTCGACACGTCTTCGGAGAACACGCTCGGGTGGCAGGTGCCAGTGAGGTGGCGAGAACATGGCTGCGCCACTGCGCGAGTTGCGATCCCTCCAGGGATGATCAGCGACCGTGACGATGCGGACACACCCGAGGCCCCGCCACAGTTGCGATCCCTCCAGGGATGATCAGCGACAAGGTCGCCAGGAAGTATGTGCAGCGTGGTCAGGTGCTGTTGCGATCCCTCCAGGGATGATCAGCGACGCTCCCGATGAGCCAGGCCGCGCGCGCTGCTCGAGGTTGCGATCCCTCCAGGGATGATCAGCGACCCCTGCTCGCCGCTCGGCTCAAGCTGATTTCCATCGGTTGCGATCCCTCCAGGGATGATCAGCGACCGTTCGACCATGCGCGGACCCTCGACGACCGCGTGTTGCGATCCCTCCAGGGATGATCAGCGACCCGCGTCCAGCAGGGCACGCAGACCCGCAACGGTCAGCTGTTGCGATCCCTCCAGGGATGATCAGCGACTCCCGCCTCATCGTCAGCGACGGCGCCGTCCTGAGACGGTGTTGCGATCCCTCCAGGGATGATCAGCGACTAGCGCCAAGGGGGAACGGTCGTTGGACGACACGTTGCGATCCCTCCAGGGATGATCAGCGACTGCCCACTCTCCCCCCGCCCCCCGGCTGGCCCGCGTTGCGATCCCTCCAGGGATGATCAGCGACCCGGTATGACGAGCTGATGCACGCCCACCCGGCCACGTTGCGATCCCTCCAGGGATGATCAGCGACCCGGCGGCGGCGAAGACACCACGACGGGCTCGGCGTTGCGATCCCTCCAGGGATGATCAGCGACCCCATAGTAAAGGTGCAGGTCAGAAGCACTGTGGAGTGGGGGCGGAACGGCGATCTTGCAGCGGTTCGGCGGTAGTGCAACTGCGCAGGTCAAAGGCATGATTCGGGGTGGGTGATCGCAAAGGGCGGATGGTCTCAGGGCTGGGGCTTCTGGACCTGCGGCCTGCCTCGCGACGCCGCGCGGCAGACGTGAACCTGCCGAGGAGTAGAGCATCCGGGGACTCCGGGCGTCCGACCAAGGGACTGATCACCAGGCGGAACGGGCACTGGGTGGTCCACGAGTGGAGGGCAAACCTGGCGCCGCGGCGCCATACGATGCACGGACCCCGGTTGCGACATGGGCTTGAGCGGGATTCAAGCTGGCTCTGAAGCAAGATACCCAGAAATAAGTGCAGGTCAGGCAGCATATCTGCCCCATGGGAGAATCGGCGGTCGTCTCCTCGCCGGCCGATCGGGACAGGGTCTTCCTTGGCGTTGTGGTGGTCCTCCGACCCCCGCCAGCAGAGGGCGGTTGCGGCTATGCGAGACTTCCTCGCCGTGCGGGTGGCGGCATCGTCGCCGCCACTGGGCCGTACGGTCCGTGCATGAACGGGGGATGCATGAGATTTCGGGTCGATCTTGCAGCGGATGGGTCTTCCTTGCAATGGGATAACGTTTTCACGCCGGCGCGGGCGTTGGCTTACGACCTGATCCGTGGCCAGGATCCGGAGCTGGCCGAGGAGCTGCACAAGCGCGGTTACGCGGGCTCGCCACTGCGTCCGCTCGGTATCTCCTCACCACAGTTCCGCGGAACGCGTAAGAGTCACAGCGTCTACGCCACCTCACCGGACGGCTCCCTCTGGTTCGGTTCACCGGTGCCCCGCATCGCCTCCGCGCTGCTGGCCGGAATAGCCGGCCGGCAGACGCTCCGCTGGGCGTCGTTGCAGCTCACTCTCCGCGGCGTTCAGCTCGAACCGGCACCTGACCACCAGGCGGGCGAAGCGGTGTTCGCGACGCGGACACCGATCCTCATCAAGTGGGAGGACCGCTACATTCACCCGGACCATCCGCGTTTCGTCGAGCGACTGAGCCACAATCTGAGACACAAGGCCGACCTGCTCGGTCTGCCAGCCGACAACGACATCGAGATCATCTCCTCCGGCCCGCCTCGCAAGTTCCTCGTGCAGCGGGCGCCGCGGCACGGAAGCACGGCCGAGATCCGCGTCCACGCGGATTCCACTCTCCTCGACGCACTCTACGACTGGGGCCTCGGGCTCGGGACCAACCAGGGCTTCGGATGGATCCGATAGCGTGGCCGGCGCCGGCATCTCCACAAGCCAGCTCAACGACCGGCTGTTCCTGACGGAACATCCACTGCAACGATCCGGGGCTCGTTCGATCAGCCTTCTCGCCGAGCGCGACGATGTCGACCAGGTCAGCTCGGCGGATCTGGATCGCGTTGCCGGGCAGATCGTCTCGGATGTCGTCGACGCGGCCGTCGCCGACAAGACGGACGCGGCGTACGACTGGTGGAAGATCCTGTTCGCGATGTACCCGAACGCGAAACCCACCCATGCCAAACGCAGCCGCGATCGGGATGATCTCACCGCGGAGATGACCCGATATTTCGCCCCGGATGTCGCCGGACCAGAGAAGACCAGCCAGGCGATCCGGCCGTGTGCCTTCTGCGGCGGAGCGACGAGCGTGCTGTGGGCCAAGTCGACGCTGCCGATGTTCGACACGACGAAGGCGCTGAACACGCTGCCGCCGCGCCTCGCCGGCTGGCCGGTCTGCCGTCCGTGCCGGCTGGCGATGTGGGCGATGCCCTACGGCGCCTCGGTCACCCTCGGCTCCGCGACCGTCCTGACCTGTGAGAACGCCGAGGTCGAGCGACGGTTCACGGAGGTGAACCTGGAGCGGTCCGCCCGCATCCGCCAGACCGGCTTCAGTTCGCTGGCGGCGAATGCATCCCCCGAAAGCGTCGCTCTGCTCGCTCTGGAACAGCATGCGGTCGCCAGGCCCGTGGCAGCCACCCTGTGGAGCTTCAAGAACGACAATCAGGAGCCCTGGCTGCGGGTCAGCGAGACCCGCATTGCGGTTGTTACATTCCTGCGCGCGCTGCGCGGCGATGGCGAGGCGGATCGCGGCTGGTGGGCGTTGCGACGCCACCTCACTCGCCGCGGACCAGACAGAAAGATCATCCAGAACGGCCGCGACGTTCTCGCCCGCGCATTGTTCGCCTCGACGAACAGCCGCTCCGACCGCATCCTGAGCCACCTGTCCGAGCAGGCCGGCGACCTCACGAAGATCCCCGTCTCGACAATCCGCGCCTGGCGGACCCTGCACGCGCTCTACCTGAAGGAGATGCACGGCGTGGACGCAGCCGACCTCAGCCCGGTCACCACCTTGCTGACCGACTGGATCATGCGGGAGAAGAATCCGCGGGGTCGTTTCAACGAATACTGCCGCGCGGCTAGTCGGAGCCATGCGCTACAACGCCTGCTGATGGAGGCGAGTGCCCGTCTTCAGCTCGATGGCCGGAATCCCGCGGACATCACGAAAGTCGCCCAACCCCTGTTGCACGGCCCACAGGGATACCAGTGGCGCGGGCAGCTTTTCTTCGAGGTGTCGGCGGAGCTCGTCCGCCGCGGCGCCGCCATCGGCAAAAAGAGCGACGACGACGAGACGGACGCGATCGAGACCGACGGTCCCCTGTTCGGGACGGACCCGGCGGACCCGGACGACGAAGGGGCGTAGGAACGATGACCTACCTGGCAGGAAAGCTCGTGCTCGCGATCGAGGCCGGCGCTCCGAACAACGGCCGCAGCGACGGCACGACCGCCCGAGTGAAGAAGGCAAGAATCCACGGCAGGGACTATCCCTACGTCTCCGCCCAAGCATTCCGCCGCTGGCTGCGGGACACGATGACGGCCGCCGGCTCGGTGCCGTCGCCCACCGAACGCGTCGGCAAGGCTCAGCAGAAGGCGCAGAAGGCGACGACCGCCGCCAATCCCATCGAGTACGCCGACGACGATCTGTTCGGCTACCTGAAGGCGACGGCGAAGTCGGATGACGCGTCCACCACCGTTCGCGATACCGCATTCATGGTAGGCACGTTTCTGTCGGTGGAGCCGGTCCGCCTCACCGAGGACTTCGGCGTGATGTCGCGGAACATTCCGGAACCGGTGCTGCACGCGCACGAATTCTACACCGCCGACCTGGCCGCCCCCTTCCTGCTCGACCTCCCGAGAATCGGCACGTTCACGCTACCGGACCGTAACGGCGCCGGGCGGCCAAATTACCTGACCGAGAAAGAGGCGATGAGCCTCGCCGCCGCCGCGCAGGCCGGGGCAGCGAGCGTCAGATTCCGCGGCCACGGCGCGGTACGACTCCCGCTCGCGGAGCGGCGGCAACGCGTCGCGCTGCTGCTCGAGGCGCTCGCTGAACTCGCTGGCGGGGCGAAGAAGGCGCTGCATTACGGCGACCGGCTGCCGGCGCTGTTCGCCCTGGTTCCGATGGCGGGCGGGGTCAATCCCCTCGGCTTCGTGATCGACGGTGCCGATGATGGCACCGGGCTGCGGGTCCGTGGTGACGTGCTGCGCCGGGAGCTGCAGGCATGGGAAGGCGAGTGGGAGGCGCCGGTGCTCGTCGGCTGGCGGCCGGGCTTCCGCGACCCGCTGCGCAAGCAGTTCGAGGACGACCTGGCCGAGGAGATCGATACCGGGAAGGTCGTCGTCGGCCATCCCCGCACGGTGCTGCTCGAGCTGGCCGGGCGGATACGCGGCGGCGAGCACGACACCTGGTTCGACGACCGGACCCGATGAGCCCCCGCGGACGCAGGCCCGGAGTGCACGGGCCCAGCAGGCGGGTGAGGTACCGGTGGGTGGGGCACCGGTGGGTGGTATGCCGGTGAGCGGCGCGACCGGTTGGCGGCGGCCGGCGACAGCCGTGGACGCGCTGCGGGTGGAGCTCGCCGTCCCGGTCGCGTCGTTCCGCGACCCGATGTTCCCCGGGGTGTCCCGCTGCCTGCCGGTGCCACCGCCGTCCACGGTTCGCGGCATGCTGGCCGCGGCGACCGGACGGGCCAGCGAAACCGTCCCGCTCGGTCTGGCGGCGAGCGCCACGGCGAACGGCGTCGACCTGGAGACCTACCATCCGATCGCGGCCGACGGCTCCAACCCGGCCATCGGCGGCCGGGTCGCCCCCGGCAAGGGTGGGATGACCATCCGCGAACGGCCGTTTCTCACCGGCGTCCAGGTCACGCTGTGGATCCCCGGCGCGCAAGGGCGCCGGATCGAGGCGGCGTTGCGCCGGCCGGTGTGGGGGCTGCGCCTCGGCCGCTCCCAGGATCTCGTGCACCTGGTCGGACCGCCGCGCTGGACGGTGCTGCATCCGGCGGAGCGAGCGGTCGTCGGCCATGCCGTCGCGCCCGCCGACGGGCATGCGGCGCCGCAGGCGGTGTCGCTGCGAATGGCCGTCGCCGTCAGCGCCGACCGGCTGAGCACCGACTACCGCTCGTTTCTGTGGTGCGCCGATGCCGCCGGAACGCACGCCGTCCACGGCGCCTATCGGGATGACCTCGACGGCCAGGCCGTCTGGCTGCTCGACGGCGACACGACGACCGACCACGAGGAACCTGCCGCGAGTGAACTCGGTACGGTGCTGGCGAAATCGGCCGACCGTTCGCCCGGCGGCCAGCCCGAACGGCTCACCGCGCACTCCGAGGCGGTGCGCGACGCCGCCCGCGCGGTGGCAGCCCGCATCGGGCCGGCCGGCCCGATCGCCGCCGAACCCCGCTTCTGGGAGTGGGCCGAGCGGGCCGCGCTGCTGCACGACACCGGCAAGGTCGCCGAAGGCTTCCAAAGGCAGGTCCGCCCCGGCGGCGAGGCGTGGGGCGAGCGGCACGAGGTGCTGTCCCTCGCCTATGTCGACCTGTTCGATCCCGAGACCGCAGCCTCCCAGGCCGCAGGTTCCCGGGCCGCGACCGACCGGCTCATGGCCGCCACCGGCGTCCTGTTCCATCACCGGGCGCTGACGTCCAACCAGGCACCACGCCGCACATCCGAAGAGCCGCTGACCTACCGCTATCTCGACGACACCGACTGGCGCCGCCGGTTCGGGCAGAGCACGGATGACGATGTTCGGCAGGGCAAGCCTCGCATCCAGATTCCACGGCAGCGGCACGCCGAGCTGCTGGCCTGGCTCGCCGACCAACTCGCCCTGACCCCGGACCCGAGCGCCCGCGGCAAACTGTGGGAGCGTGCTCGGGCGCTGTTCCTCGCGACCCGCGACCACTGGATCGACCCTGTTCCCGAACGGGACGGCCTGCTTGCCGTGCTGCTTCAGGGCGCGGTGACGCTCGCCGACCATGCCGGCTCGGCGCACGTCCCGCTCCAGACCCACATGCCGCTGCCCCGCCGGTTCCTCGACCGGATCCCCGCGCCCTACGATCACCAGCGGGCCGCGGCGGCCGCCGAAGGGCACCTGATCGTGCTCGCCCCGACCGGCAGCGGCAAGACCGAGGCCGGCCTGGCGTGGGCGTCCGTCCGGCTCGACGGGATGCCCGGCCAGCCGCGGCTGGTGTGGGTGCTGCCCTACAGAGCATCGATCGACGCCGCCGCCGACCGCTTCCGCGACGACCTCGACCCGCCACCCAGCCACGACCCGCCACCCAGCCACGAAGCGCCACCCAGCCACGAAGCGCCACCCGGGCACGACCCGTCGTCCGGGCACGGCGAGCCACGGCCTGGCCCGGGTGAGCGGTCCAACCCGGTCAGGCCGGACATCGGCATCCTGCATGCGACGGCCGCGCGGACGCTGCTGGAACGGGCGGTCGCCGAGGACTGCGCACCCCCGGCGGAGGCCGCGCTCAAAGCGCGGGCGCGGGCCGGCGCGATGCGCCTGTTCGCCCAGCGGGTGCGGGTCGCGACGCCGCACCAGCTCCTGCGGGCCGCCATCGCCGGGCCGCGCTACTCGTCGGTGCTGCTCGAACAGACGAACTGCCTGATCGTGCTTGACGAGCTGCATGCCTACGACCCGGTGACGTTCGGCCGGATCTGCGCGGCGATGCGGCTGTGGTCGCAACTCGGCAGCCAGGTGGCGGTGCTGTCCGCGACCCTCGCCAAGCCCATGATCGAACTCGTGCAGGACAGCTTGGACGGGTCGGTCGAGGTGGTGCGCGCCGCGCCGGGCACGGCTCCAGACCGGCATCGGCTCGTCCTCGCCAACGAACCGATCACCGCCCCGACCAGCCTCGATGCCGTCCGCCGCTGGCTGGCCGAGGGCCGCTCCGTCCTCGTCGTCGCCAACACCGTCCGCACCGCGCAGCAGCTCTACGCCGACCTCGTGCCCGCCGCGCGGGCCGCCTCGCGCGACATCGACGGGAAAGCTGATCCGGACGCGGCGGTCCTGCTGCACTCGCGGTTCAAAGCGCGGGACCGGGCGGCGATCGAGCGACGCATCCTCGCCCGTCATCCCGAACGACAGCCGGGCGATCCGGCGCGACGGGCCGGTGGGCTCGTCGTCTCCACCCAGGCGCTGGAGGTGTCGCTGTGCCTCGACTTCGACCGGGGGGCCAGCGAGCTGGCACCGATCGAGGCTGTCGCGCAGCGGGCCGGCCGGGTGAACCGGCGCGGCCGGCATCCCGACGGCCCGGTCGAGTTCCGCGTCCACCCGGTCGAGAAGCACCTGCCCTATGAGGAGGAGGCGCTGGTCGCGGCCTGGTCGGCGCTGCGCTCCACCGCCGACACCGGTCCGACAATCTCCGAGCAGACGGTCGCGGCCTGGCTGGACCACGTCTACGCGACCGACTGGGGGCGGCGCTGGGCGGCGACCGCCCGCCAGCACCGCGACGCGTTCTCGACGAGCTTTTTTACCTTCCGGCGCCCGTTCGACGACCGTTCGGAATTCGCCCAGGGCCTCGCCGAACAGTTCGACACCGTCCACGTCCTGCATCGCGACGACCTCGCCGAGTACCGTGAGCTCGCCGACCGCGACCATGGTGATCCGCTGCTCGCCGAGGGGCTGCTCATCCCGATTGGCTTCCACCAGTACCTGCGGTTGGCGAAGGCGGGCCGCGCCGAGGTCCATCGGAGTCTTCGGCTGGCCACGGTCGACGCGCCGTATTCCGCGGAAACCGGCCTCGATCTGACCGTTCTCGACGACGAGAACGCCCGTGCGGATGATCGTTCGGGAATTCGGCCGGACTTTCTGGACACGGTGCTGTGAACGGGGCGGGCGACCCGGTGGAGGCGGACTCGGCTGCCGACGGCGGCACGCCGCGCGCTGCCCAGGGGCCGACGCCGGAGCCGGATGCGGAGCCGGAGCCGCTCGGCGGCGTCCACGTCAAATATCTGCTGCACTGCCCACGGCAGCTCTGGCTGTACATGCGGGGCTACCGCCCGGAGGGTTCCAGCGACCTCGTCTCGTTCGGCGAGATCGTCGACGAGACGACGTTCACCCGCCGCCGCGACGTCGACCTGGGCGAGGCGAAGATCGACTGGGTGACGACGGGTGCGGTCGTCCACGAGACGAAGTCGTCGCGGGCCCCGAGCCCCACGCACGAGGCCCAGGTGCGGCACTACTGCCTGCTGCTGGAACGGCGCGGCGTCAACGTTCGCAGCGGGATCATCCACTATCCGCTGATCCGCCGCACCGTCACCGTCGACTGGGACGACGACGCGCGCCGACGTGCCCTCGACACCGAGATGCAGGCCCGCGCGGTGATCTCCGCGCCGGTCATTCCGCTCCGGCTGGAACGCCGCCGCTGCCGGGGTTGTTCGTACACCGACTACTGCTGGGGATGATATGGCCGCCGCCGGGAGAACCTACTGGTTGACGGAACCGTGCCGGATTCGGCGCGAAGACAACAGCCTGCGGATCGAACGGGCCGACAGCACGCCCGTCCGCCTACCTATCACCGATATCCGTGACCTGGTTACCTTCGACCACGTCGACATCAACACGGCGGCCGTGTCGTTACTCGGCCGGCACGGCGTCGTCGTCCACATCCTCGACCACTACGGCAATTACGCGGGTGCTCTCATGCCGGCGGAGGACATGTCGTCCGCGCAGGTGGTGCGGGCGCAGGTCGAACTGACCGCAGACCCCGCGCGACGGGCCGCCATCGCCCGCTCCCTGATCGCGGCCACCGCGGCGAACGTCCGCTGGGCGCTGGAAACCGACCTGCTCGACGGGCCTCTGGCCGCACTCGACGGGCGCCTCGCCGCCGCGGAGAGCAGCGAGGAGCTGATGGGCGCCGAAGGCACTTTCCGCCGGTCGGCATGGGGCGTGTTCGACACGATCCTGCCCGCCTGGCTCCGCCTCGACGGCCGAACCCGCCGGCCGCCGTCGAACGCGGGCAACGCCTTCATCAGCTACGCGAACAGTGTCGTCTACGGCCGGGTCCTGACCGCCCTGCGGGCCACTCCCCTGCATCCCGCGATCGGTTTCCTGCATGCGGACACCGACCGGCGCCGCAACACCCTCGCGCTCGACCTCGCCGAACCGTTCAAGCCGCTGTTCGCCGAACGCCTGCTCCGTCGTGCCGCAGCCCAGAAATCCCTCCGTCCGTCAGACTTCGAAGCCGATGTGGGCGCGGCGTCCCTGAGCCGAGAGGGCCGAAAGAAGGTCTCGGTGATGATGCGTGAGGAACTCGCCTCCACCGTTTTCCACCGCACGCTGAAGCGAAAGGTCTCCTACGAGGAACTGATCCATCTGGAGGCGCTCAAGCTGGTGCGACTCTGTCTGGAGGGCACCCCGTACACGCCGTTCCGGCCGTGGTGGTAGCGAGATGTTCGTCGTTCTCGTCTACGACACAGCCGCCGAGCGCAACCCGAACGCCCTGCGCACCTGCCGCAAGTACCTGCACTGGGTCCAACGCAGCGTCTTCGAGGGTGAGCTGTCCGCCGCCCAGTACCGCGCCCTGATGACCACTCTGCGCGACCAGCTCGACCTCACCTACGACAGCATCCGCGTCTACCGCACCCGCTCCCCCGCCCTTGTCGAAACCGAATGGCTCGGCGTCCCCCTGGGCAACCAGGACTCCGTCCTCTAACCAAACGATCAAAACCCTGACCTGCACGGTTGCATTACCGCCGAACCGCCGCAAGATCGCCCCCTCACCCCCATCCCACGGCGTCCCTGACCTGCATCTTTACTATGGGGTCGCTGATCATCCCTGGAGGGATCGCAACGCGGTCCACACCCTGTCGAAGACGCCGCGGCAGTGGTCGCTGATCATCCCTGGAGGGATCGCAACCTGCTTTTATTTTGCTGCGTTTTCGGGCCGCTGCGTGGCGGTCGCTGATCATCCCTGGAGGGATCGCAACCGATGCTCCTGCTCGGCCTGGCGACGGTCGTGTGGTGCGGTCGCTGATCATCCCTGGAGGGATCGCAACGCGTGCGTGGCGCGCAGGGGCCGTATCGGAGCCCCTCAGGTCGCTGATCATCCCTGGAGGGATCGCAACATGTACGTCGCGTCGATGTCGCCAACCACGTTGGCCAACGTCGCTGATCATCCCTGGAGGGATCGCAACATCACCAGATAGAGCGGCGGGACCGTTGCCATCACGTCGCTGTCGCTGATCATCCCTGGAGGGATCGCAACGCGAGGCGGTCCGTGCCGATCGCGGTGGAGACCGTACCGGTCGCTGATCATCCCTGGAGGGATCGCAACGACGAGGGCACAACGGTCACAGATCCGAGTTTTGTCGCTGATCATCCCTGGAGGGATCGCAACGCCCCCAGGGCGAGCCGGCGGAAACCGTGTTCGTCCGCGTCGCTGATCATCCCTGGAGGGATCGCAACGGGGCTACCGCCGCCTATGCCGCCGGGGCACGGGTCGCTGATCATCCCTGGAGGGATCGCAACCGGCTGCCACTGCGGTGGTCGGGGTGGGGTTCGCGTCGCTGATCGTCCCTGGAGGGATCTCAACGCGGCCTGCCGGACGGCCATCGGAGGCCAAGCTCCGACCACCATCTCGACGATCATGGGTTCGGTAGCGTCAAGCGCCGACCGCGGCCGATTGCGGTGCATTCTGTGCGGTCTGGGCTCGCAGACTGTGTATCGCGTACCGCAGTGCGGCCCCGCCCCGGCGATCATGGTGTTCGGCGGAGCTGCACGCCACGGACTGCCTCCAAAGCCAAGTACCTTCGCCCATGGTCCAGCGATCCCGCGGTTCCGCGGTTCCGCGGAACCGCGGCCCGTTTCGACGGTGACCCGGCCGTCGACGAGCACTCATGGATCGAGTCGAACGACAGGGTCAGGGCGATCGTCGGGACCCGCTGAAGCGCGGCTCGGTGATCAGATCGGGTGGGGTGAGGTGGGCGGTGAGGGCGGCGGCTGTTGCGGCGAGCAGGGGGGCGGCGCGGCGCGCGGCCGGCACGGACGGTGCAGTCACGGAAAGCGCCGCGGCCGGGCCGGCCTCGCCCATCGGACCCACCGGGGCGGCGATCTCGCACTCCCCCAGACGCCTCTCCTCCTTGGCCATCGCCGGCGAGCCCCTGCGGATGGCGGCGAGCTGGCGCAGGAGCAGCCCCGGCGCGGTGACGGTGTAGGGGGTGATCCGGACCAGGTTGCCCATGATCTGCCGCAGCAGGGCGTCAGGACCGTGGGCCAGAAAGAGTTTGCCCGCCGCCGTCGTGTGCAGGGGCAGGCGTGACCCCTTCACCATCGCGCCGCCCAGCTCGTCGACGACGAGCAGCCGGTCACCGTCGAGGCAGGTGAGAGCGACGGCCCGGCCCGTCGCCGTCCTCAGTCCGCGCAGGTAGGGCTGACCGGCTTCGGTGAGCCGACGCTGGCAGGGGACCTGGCCGCCCAGCACCCACAGCCGGGTCCCGAGCCGGTACGACCCGTCCGCCTGGCGTTCCAGTCCTCCCCACGCCACAAGTTCCCGCACGAGCCGCAGCGCCGTCGGCAACGGCAGACCGGTCCGCGCCGCGATCGTCGTCAGCCGCAGGCAGGTCGCCCCGTCGAACACGTCCAGGACAGACAGCGCTCTTCCTACCGCCGACATGCCACCGCCACCGCCTTCCGGACGCCGCCCCGTCCCCAGGCTTCGCGCGACCGCGTCACGGCGAGGCACTCCGAGCGCTCATCACTGCGCGGCTTTCACCTGATGAAACCGGACGCTACCGCCCCGGCGGCGCTGCCGGGCAACCTGTGGAGGCCCCGATCCGCCCCGGGCCCACGGGAGGAACCCGCATGCTGCTGGATCTGTCGTCCGACGAGCTGTTGTCCACCACCCGGGCGGTGCGCCACCGGCTGGACCTGTCCCGGCCGGTGCCGTGGGAGCTCATCCAGGAGTGCGTCGAACTCGCCGTGCAGGCACCGACCGGCCGCAACCGGCAGCGTTGGCACTTCGTCGTCGTCACCGACTCCGAGCAGCGCCGGGCACTCGCGGACGTCTTCCGGCGGGCGGTCGCCGCGGCCGACCCGCACGCCAGCCCGCTGACGCGGCGCGACGTCGAGCGGATGCACGCCCATCCAGAGTCACTGGCCAGGATTGGCAGCGGCTTCCAGCACCTCTACGACAACATCCACCGGGTACCCGCGATCGTCGTCCCCGGTGTGGAGGGACGGACCGACGGCGCGTCCGTCCTCGCCCAGGCGATGACCTGGGGTTCGATCCTGCCGGCCGTGTGGAGCTTCATGCTCGCCGCCCGTGCACGGGGGTTGGGCACGGTGTGGACGACCGCGCAGGCGCCCCTCGAACGGGAGATGGCCGCGCTGCTGGGCGTCCCGTACGACCGGGTGATGCTGGCCGCGTTCATCCCCCTCGCCTACACCGTCGGCACCGACTTCCGACCGGGTCCCCGAGTTCCCCTCGACCAGGTGCTGCACCGCGACCACTGGTGACGGCGAGGGTGGCGGCAGACCCCGGGGAAGGCGGCGGGACTACGGCTTGCGGGCGATGCCGCCGTAGCCGCTGACCTGGGCGTCGGTGAGGTCGGGTGGGACATCGGCGTCGGGGCGCCAGCGGTGCAGAGGCTGGACGCCGGGCTCGACCGGCTCCAGACCGACGAACAGGGACTCCACCTCGGCGCGGCTGCGGGCCGCGGCGGGGATGCCGCGGTCCAGGTAGGTCTGCACGAGCCGCGCCACTCCCTGGTCGTAGTCGGCCGTCGAGTGGGTGATGACGACATGGCTGCCGGACGGCAGGCCGTCCACGAAGCGGCGCACGATGCCGTGCGGGTCGTGGTCGTCGGGGAAGAAGTGGAAGATCGCAACCAGGGAGAGCGCGACCGGCTGGGTCAGGTCGAAGGTCGACCGCAGCTCCGCGGAGTCGAGGATGCTCTCCGGGTCGTGCAGGTCGGCGTGGAGGTAGGCGGTTCGGCCCTGGGGCGTGCTGGTCAGCAGCGCGCGGGCGTGGGTGAGCACGATGGGATCGTTGTCGGCGTAGACGACCCGCGCGTCCGGGGCGATGTCCTGCACGACCTCGTGCAGGTTCGGCGAGGTCGGGATGCCGGTACCGACGTCGAGGAACTGGCGGATGCCCACCTCGGCGGCGAGGTAGCGGGCGGCCCTGACCAGGAAGGCGCGGTTCTGCCGGGCGGCGAGCGGCGCGTTCGGGAAGGCGGCGATGGCCTGCTCGGCGGCCTCGCGGTCGGCCGGGAAGTTGTCCTTCCCGCCGAGGTAGTAGTCGTACATCCGGGCCACGTGAGGCTGGTCGACACGCAGATCCACCGGGCCGCTCCGGTGCCCGGCGTCGGCGGCTGATCCCTCGGACCCCGCATCCCGCAGTCCAGTGTCACTCACCGCAGCCACCCCCACCGGCGCATCCGACTCGAAGGACCGAGCCAGAAAACCTTATCCCGCAACGATTCCAGGACTCGGGGAGGACACGATACCCATGGGGTGGCTGGGCCTAGGATTCACCCTGGGTGATTGATCCGCGGATGACGTCGCGGACCTGGGCGCGCAGCCAGCGGTGCGAGGCGTCGGCGTCGAAGCGGGGATGCCAGGCCAGGCCCAGGGGCAGGCTCGGCAGGTCCAGGCCGAGATCGAGGGGCACGAGGCCGAGCGCGGCGAGGCTGTCACGGCCGAGTCGCCGCGGCGCCACGCCGACGAGATCGCTCCGCGCGACGAGCGACAGCGCCACGGTGTGTGACGGGACGGAGGCGGCGACGGTGCGGCGCAGGCCGAGCGCCCCCAGCGCCTCGTCGACCGGGCCGTGCAGCCGGCCGCGGCGTGAGGCGACGATGTGGCGGGCGGCCGCGAGGCGCTGTGGGGTCAGCGCACCCTCGGTGAGCGGGTGCCCGGCGCGGACCACGGCGATCGCGGAATCCTCTCCGAGGGTCTCGACGTGGATCTCCGGCGCGGTGGAGTCGATCTGGCCGATCTCCAGGTCGGCGGTGCCGTCGCGCAGGGGGTCGGCCGACGGCGTCGGCTCCGGCAGAAAGCGCAGGCGGACGCGGGGGGCCCGGCGGGCGAGCCGGTCGAGCAGGTCCACGCCGATCGAGGCGACGAGCATGTCGCTGCCGAGGATGGTGAAGGTCCGGTCCAGGGTGGCGAGGTCCGGCGCCCCCACCGGCGCGAACACGCCGTGGGCGCGCTGGACGAGATCGTGCACCTCGGCGTGGATCTCCAGGGCGCGCGGGGTCGGGACCATGGTGTTGCCGGCGCGCACGAGGATCGGGTCGCCGGTGGCCTTGCGGATTCGTCCCAACGCCCGGCTCACCGCCGGCTCGGTGAGGTGCAGCCGGCGCGCCGCGCCGCTGACGCTCCGCTCGGCCAGCAGCGCGTCCAGGGTGACCAGCAGGTTCAGATCGATGCCGGCGAGCGGTCGAGCCTCGGCGGATTCGCCGGACGCGGCGGCCGGGAGCACGACGGGACGAACCGGCTCCCCGTCACCTCCGGAGGCGGCGGGAAGGTCGGCGGCGGAATGCATGGCATGCATCCTCGCATTGCCGTAGTTGCATTTGAAGGCAGATCGTCGCCGCCCTACGCTCAGCCCTAACGACCTATCGCGATGTTACGCAAACCGTCGAGGAGCTGTCGTGACCGCCGACTCCCCCGCAGCCGTGCCCGCCGAGCCGTCCGATCCAGCAAGGCCATCCAGTCCAGCCAGGCCATCCAGTCCAGCCAGGCCATCCGATCCAGCGAGGCCGTCCGTCGCCGCGGTCCGGCCGAAGCCGGGGCGCCGCCGCCTGCTGGACCGGGTGTTGCTGCGGGTGCGGGTGGCCGCGGTCGAACCGCTCGCCCGGCGCACCCGGCGCATCGTCCTCGCGGGCGAGCCGCTGGCCGGGCTCGGCTGGACGCCGGGGCAGAACGTCACCGTCTTCCTCGCCGACCCGACCTCCTTCGCCTCGTGGCGCCACGGGCCCCGCGACCTCAAGCGCAGCTACTCCGTCTGGGACTACGACCCGGCCGGGCGGCTGGAGCTCGCCGTCTACGACCACGGCGGCGAGTCGCCGGGAGCGAGCTGGTCGCGGACGGTCCGGCCCGGCGACGGCGTCATCGTCACGAAGCCGGACGGGCGTCTCGTCGCCCGCGCCGGCGCACCCCTCCACCTGTTCGCCGGGGACGACACGGGCGCGGTCCCGCTCGGCGCGATCCTGCGCAGCCTCCCCGAATCCGCGCAGACCTTCGCCGTCTTCGAATGCGACGAACCAGACGACGAAATTCCGCTGCCCCGGGCGTCGGCACCGACCTGGGTGCACCGCCACGGCGCGCCGGCGGCGAGTTCGGCGCTGCTGCCGGCCGCCGTCGCCGGGCTCGACCTGCCCGCCGAACCGGGCGTCGCGTACGTCGCCGGCGAGGCCCGCACCGTCCAGGCCGTGCGCGACCACCTCGTCAACGACCGCGGCTGGCCCCGCCGGGACGTCCTCACCCAGCCGTTCTGGACCCCGGGCAAGCGCGGAATGGACTGACCAGGCGCCGGCGAACCACCACACGGCCCATCTCCCACCGCATCTCGGAAAGGGATCGATTCCGCATGCCGTCAGCCCTGCAGGATGCCGCCGTCAGCGCTGTCCTCGACCGCTCGTTCGCCGCCGCCGAGAAGGACGCCATCGCCCTGGACGCGTTCCGGTCGGCGGTGGGGCCGGACCGGACCATCGGGGACCTCACCCCGGCGGAGCTGGCCGACCTCGCCGTCGACGTCTACATGCCGGTGTCACGGGAGGTCGGCACGCTGCTCTATCTGCTCGCCCGTGCCAACCGGCCCGCGCTGACCGTCGAGTTCGGCACGTCCTACGGCATCTCGGCGATCCATCTCGCGGCAGCCGCGCGGGACAACGGCACCGGCCGCGTCATCACCACCGAACTGTCGGAGGCCAAGGCGAAGGCGGCGGCCGGGAACCTCGCCGAGGCCGGCCTGGCCGCGCTCGTCGAGATCCGGATCGGGGACGCCTTCGAGACCCTGCGCGAGCTGCCCGGCCCCGTGGACCTGCTGCTTCTCGACGGCTGGAACCAGCTCTACCTGCCGCTGCTGCGCCTGCTCGAACCCCGGCTCTCCCCGGGCGCCCTCGTCGTCGCCGACGACATCACCCTGTTCCCCGACGAGACCCGCGACTACCTCGACTACGTCCGCACCCCGGGCAACGGCTACACCCCTGTCGAGATCCCCCTCGACGACGGCCTCGACCTCGCCCTGCGCCACTGACCCGATCGTCACCAGGCGGCCGGGCCGGTCTTGTCGAAGTAGCCGCCGGTCGGGCCGTCGGCGCCGATCGAGGCCAGGCGGACGATGACCTCCGCGCCCTCCTCGACGGTCTGGGTGCCCTGGTGGCCGTTGAAGTCGGTGGCGGTGTAGCCGGGGTCGACGGTGTTGAACCGGATGGCGGGGAACGCCTTGGCGTACTGCGAGGTGATCATGACCAGCGCGGTCTTGGAGGAGTGGTAGTCCAGCCCCGTCACCTGGAACTCGATCCGGCTGGGGTCGTTGGTCGCCGCCAGCGAGCCCAGACCGCTGCCGACGTTGACGACGACCGGGGCGTCGCTTTGCGCCAACAGCGGCAGAAAGGCGCGCGTGACCCGCACGACGCCGAAGACATTCGTGTCGTACGTGGCCAGCATGTCGGCCGCGGTGACCTCGCCGAGCCGGCCGAGCTTGCGCGCGCCCACGATCCCGGCGTTGTTGACCAGGACGTCGAGGCGGCCGGCCTCCGCGCGGACGGCCTCGGCGGCGGCCTCGACGGAATCCTCGTCGGTGACGTCGAGCTGAACGAAGCGGGCGCCGAGCCGCTCGGCCGCCTCCCGGCCGCGGCGTGCATCGCGTGCCCCGACGTAGACGGTGTGCCCGGCCTCGGTCAGGCGGCGGGCGGTCTCGAACCCGAGACCCTTGTTCGCTCCGGTGATCAGGGTGGTGGTCATGTCGTGGTCATCTCCGACGATCGCGGGCTGGTGTCCCTCCACCGTCGCCGTACCCCGGACGGGCAGCCAGTGCCCGCCGTTGCCAGTGGACTGCCAGTACCAGGCTGTCCCGATGCCGCAGCCGGATACTGGGGACCGTGAGCGGATCCAGGGAACTGGGCCGGGCGCTGCGTGGCTGGCGCGACCGCACGGCCCCGGCCACCGTGGGGCTGCCCGTCGGCGGAGTACGTCGGGCTGCCGGGCTGCGCCGCGAGGAAGTGGCGCAGCTCGCCGGCCTCTCGGTGGATTACCTCGTCCGGCTGGAGCAGGGCCGGGCGACCTCCCCGTCCGCGCAGGTGCTGTCCGCGCTCGCCCGCGCCCTGCGCCTGTCCCCGGCGGAACGAGAGCATCTGTACCTGCTCGCGGGCCAGTGGGCGCCGGGTCCCGGGCAGGTGTCGGCGCACATCCCGCCGGGGGTCCGGCGGCTGCTCGACCAGCTCGACGGCGCGCCGCTGAGCGTGTGGGACGCGGCCTGGAACCTGATCCTGTGGAACCCGTTGTGGGCCGCCCTGATCGGGGACCCGTCCGCGCGGCCCGGACGGGAGCGCAACATCGTCTGGCTGCATTTCATCGACCCGCCGTGCCGGATCAGTAACACCCCCGAGCAGGAGGTCCGCTTCAGGGCGGCCATGGTCGGCGATCTGCGAGCGGCGGCCGCCCGCTACCCCGCCGACGCCGGCCTGCGCGCCCTGATCAAGGACCTGAGGGCCGCCAGCACCGCCTTCGCGGACCTGTGGGACGCCGGAGCCGTCGGTGTCCACGAGGCGGTCACCAAGACCGTCCACCACCCCACCGTCGGCGTGCTCACCCTCGACTGCGACGTGCTCACCGCTCCCGGCGCAGACCTGCGCATCGTCGCCTACACCGCCGCCCCCGGGAGCGACGCCGCCGACCGACTCCGGCTCCTCGACGTCATCGGCACCCAGGCCATGGCCGCAGACAGCACCCCGCAATAGCAGCCGGCGGCCGACCCGCCTCGGCCTCGCCATCCGCCGCTGATCCCGCGACTTCCCTCGAAGCCGGGTCAGACGGCACGGACGGCCTCGGCGGGGGCGAGGCGGGCGGCGCGGGCCGCCGGGTAGAGGCCGGCCAGGCCACCGACGACCAGGGCGGCGAGGATGCCGCCACCGAGGCCGAGCAGCGGCACCCGGACCGGCCAGTCCATGGCCAGCGCGTAGCCGAGGGTGAGACAGCCGCCGACCGCCACCCCGGCGACCCCGCCAACACCGGCCTGCACCAGCGCCTCGACCAGGAACTGGGCGCGGATGTGCCGGCGGGTGGCGCCGAGCGCGCGGCGCACGCCGATCTCGCCGCGGCGTTCCATCACCGAGATGACCATGACGTTCGCGATGCCGACCCCGCCGACCAGCAGCGCCACCCCACCGAGCCCGAGCAGCAGAGTGGTGAAGGCGGTGTTCGTCGCGGCCCGGGCCGCCAGGGCGTCGGCGGGCCGGGTGACCTGGACCTGCGCGGGATGGCGCGGGTCGGCGGTCGCGGCGGCGACGTCGCGCACGGCGTTGATGTCCGACGGGTCGGCGCGTAGGTAGATGGTGCTCGGCGAGCCCTGGTAGCCGAACCGGTCCGTGGCGACGCCGACGCCGATCATCGCCGCGTTGTCGAGTTCCGGCGCCAGCGGCATCGGTGCCAGGATGCCGACGGCGGCGAACCACTGGTCGCCGAGCCACACCATCTGCGGCCCGAGGGCGAGGTCGACGCCTTGGCGCCGGGCGGCCGTGGCGCCGAGGACGACCGTCGGGTAACGCCCGGGGGTGGCGTCGAGCCAGTGCCCGGCGGCGACGGTGCCGTGCAGGGTGCCCAGCAGGCCCGGGTCGGCGGCGAGTACGACGGTGCCCCGGGTGATCGTCCGCGGGAGCTGGTCGCTGCGCCGCAGGGTGACATCGAGCTGGGCGGTGGTCGCGGCGGCCTGGACCGCGTCGAGGTGCGCGAGCCGGCGGCGGGCGTCCGCGGGCAGCTCGGCGGGGCCGCCGGCGAGGGCCTGCCCCGGCGTCACGGTCAGGTAGTTCGTGCCGAGCCGGTCGAGCACCGCCAGCACGTTCGCCCGGGAGGACGCGGAGATGCCGACGATGGCGACCACAGCCGCGATCCCGATCGCGATGCCGACGGCCGTGAGCAGCGTGCGGCCGCGCCGGCCGAGCAGCCCGAGCACGCCGAGCCGGACGGCGTCGCGCGGGTCCAGCACCGACCGTTCCCACCCCCGCCGGCCGGCCGTGTCCCGACCCCCGGCCGGCCCGGTCCGGGTGTCCACGCTGTTCACGTGCCCGCCTGCCCCCGCGCCCGACCGCCGTCCGGCGGCGCGACGTCCGGGGGCGCGACGTCCAAGGGCACGACGTCCAAGGGCACGACGTCCGGAGGCACGACGTTCGGCGGGGAGGTCGCGCGGCCGTCGCGCAGGACGATGCGGCGCGCGGCGGCGCGGGCGACGGCGTCGTCGTGGGTGATGAGTACGAGCGTCACGCCGTCGGCGTGCAGGGCGGCGAACAGGTCCATGATCTCGGCCCCGGTGCGGGAGTCCAGGTTGCCGGTCGGTTCGTCGGCGAGCACGAGCGCCGGCTCGCCCACGATCGCCCGAGCGATCGCCACCCGCTGGCACTCGCCGCCGGAGAGCTGCGCGGGCCGGTGCCGCAGCCGGGCGCCGAGCCCGACCCGGCGCAGCGCCTCGACCGCTCGCTCCCGGCGCCGCGCCGCGCCGATCCCCCGGTAGAGCAGCGCGGCGGCGACGTTGTCCACGGCGCTGAGCCGGGGCAGGAGGTGGAAGGATTGGAAGACGAAGCCGAGCGTGTGCCCGCGCAGGGCGCTGAGCGCGTCGTCGTCGCGGCCGGCGACGTCGTGCCCGTCGATCCGGACGACGCCGGAGGTCGGCGTGTCCAGCGCGCCCATCAGGTTGAGCAGGGTCGACTTGCCGGAGCCGGACGGGCCGACGATCGCGACCCATTCGCCGCGCCGCACTGTCAGGGTGACGCCGTCGAGCGCCCGCACCGGCGAACTCTCGCCGTACTCGCGGACGACGTCGATGAGTTCGAGCACGGGCCGGGATGCCGCCAGGGGGGTCATCGCGGGACCTCCACCTGGTCGCCGGCCCTGACGGCCCCGGTGACCTGCACGTAGCCGTCGCCCCAGGCGCCGGGGGTCACAATGGCGCGGCGGCGGGTGCCGTCGGCGTCGACGATCTGCACGGCGTACCGGCCGCCGGGGATGCCGATGATCGCGGCGGCCGGGACGGCCAGCACGTGTTTCACCACGACGCTGGTGTAGTGGACGGTGACGGGCGCCAGGTCGAGGCCCTGGCCGGCGTCCGGCGTCGTCAGGGCGATCCTGGCCTTGAAGACCTGCTTGTTGTCGGCGTTCAGCTCCAGGGTGGTGGTGACGGACTGGATCGTGCCGGGGACGCGCTCGCCGCCGGGCAGCTCGACCTGCGCGGGAGCGCCCCGGACGACGAGGTCGCGGTCGAGCGGGTCGAGATCGACCAGGACCGTTCGGGCGGTGCTCGACACGGTCATGACCGCCTGGTCCGGTCCGGACGGGCCACCGAGATGGCCGGCCACCTTGGCGATGTGGATGTCCCCGACGACGAAGACCACCTCGCCCAGGGAGAGCACGCCGTCGACCACGGCGCCGGTGGCGGCCTGCAGCTCCTCGACGGCGCGCGTGGTCGCGGCGCCCCAGCGCCGGTCCGGGAAGGTGGCCGAGGGCGTGCCGTGGCCGAGGGCGAGCAGCGCCTGTTCCAGTTCGGCGACGTCGTCACCGTCTGCGGCCCCGGGGCCGAGGTCCCGCCAGGCGGGAATCTTCCCGGCCAGCAGGATCACCGGCCGATCGTCGACCCGCATGAGCACCTTGCCGGAGCCGAGCTCGTCGCCCACCTGGGGCAGGCCGGTGATGGTCCCCACCTTCGGGGTGGCCAGGTCCCGCAGGTCCGGATGGGCGATGACGCCGTCCAGGGTCATGGTCCGGGCCAGGTCGCGCACCTGGGCCGGCACGGTGGTGACCGCGGAGGCCGATCCGGCGCCGGCCGCCGTCGAGCCGCCCGGCCCTGAACCGGCGACCAGCGCCGCCACCAGGGCGATCACCGCGGCCACGACGGCGGCCGCCCAGCCGACGGCGAACGCGCGGCGCCCCGCCACCCGCGGCCTGCGTATCGCGCTCACCCCTGGCCGCCCGGATTCGCGGCGGGCGCCCCGGACGCGCCACCGCCCGGCTGCTGGCAGGCCTGCAGGGCGGCGCTGACGGCCGGATCGTTGCGGTCGAGCTTCCCGCCGAACAGCCCGCCGGACTGCCCCGGCACCGGGTCCGCGACGGCGATCCCGTGCTCGCGCAGGCAGGCGGCGATGGCCTGCAGCTTGTCGTTCAGTTCCCGCTGGGCGCCGGGATCGGTGGGCTTGCGTTCCGCCACCACGCCGGCGAGCAGCCCGGCGCACGCCTTGTCGGCGCCGGTGAACGCCGCCGACGACGTGTCCACGCCCTGGTAGAGCGACGCCGGGTCGCCCGCCTGGGGGTCGGGCATCGCCACGCCGTGCTCCCGCATGCAGCCGGCATAGGCGAGCATCGGATCCCCCGACGGCGACCCAGCCACACCCACGGGCCCCGCCCCCGCCGAGTCCGTCGAGTCACCCCCGCCGCACCCGGTGAGCACGAACAGGATTAGCACAAACGGCACGACGAACAGCCTCACCACCACCCGCATGGGCGGGGTCCGCTCCGGCGCCGCGGCCGGTGACACCTGCGGGAGGGGCGCGACGGCCCGCTCGGGTGAGACGGCCCGCTCGGGTGAGACGGCCCGCTCGGGCGAGACGGCCCAGGGAGGTCGGGTCGTGGCCCGAGTGAGCCAGGCGGGTTTGCGGTCAGCGGTGGCCATGACGGTTCACCTCCGGTGCGGCGGGACTCGACGCACCGGAGGGAGTCCTCCGCCGTGCGTCGGCGACCGGGCCGACGATCCGGGATGAGCCTGCAGTCCACCTGAGCCGAGCTGAGCAGGCGCTGAGTCCGCTGTCCAGTGCGTATCCCGCCAGCCCTCTCGACGAGTGATTCCTAATCGCCGCTGTGACACTAGGTAGTCGCTGATCAGCCCTGCCGGCGCCGCACAGCCACAGCCACAGCCGCCTGCCCCCGCCAATCCGGGTCCCGGCCAGATCGCGGCCAGATCGCGCCGAGGTTTAGTTACGGTTTTTAGGCCTTGGCCGCCGAGAAATCGCGCTTAAACCTCGGCTCGATTTCGCGCACATCCGATCACATAGAGCTAGGAGGGATACGGCTGCCGGTGGGTGTACCGAACACCGAGACGACCCCCCGTGGAGCCCACGAACGTGGTGCATGAAGTGCGATCATCCAGCGACTCGCCGGTCTCCGATCTCGTGATTCCGACGTTGCGGACCGGTTCATACTTCCCGGAATCGCTGTTGACGCTCCGGCCACAGGCGGAACAGACGGATCTCGCTGGTCGCGACGTCCTATCCACTTGAACCCCCACCCACCGGATCGGCGCCCGCCACGTGAGCAATACCGGCCAACAGATCACTACCGGCACGCGCCCTATGCCAGGGGGAGGCGAACCTCGAAGCGGGCGCCGCCGAGGGGGGAGGCGGTGGCCGTGACGGTGCCGCCGTGACGGTGAGCGACGCCGCGGACGATCGCGAGGCCCAGGCCGGAGCCGCCGCTGTCGCGGTTCCGGCCGTCGTCGAGGCGGACGAACCGGTCGAACACCCGCTCCCGGTCGGCGGCCGGGATGCCCGGCCCGTCGTCGTCGACGGTGAGCACGGCCCATCCCTGCGGTGGCCCGATCCGGGGTGGCGGCCCGCTGCCACCGCCGACGTGCCGGAGTCGGACGGCGACCGTGGTCGCGGCATGCCGGTCGGCGTTGTCGAGGAGGTTACGGACCAGGCGGACGAGGTCGGCCTCGACACCGGTCGTGAACACCGGCGCAAGGTCGACGGTGGGCCGGGCGCGGGTCACCGCCGGCAGCTCGCCGGCGACCACCACGGCCAGGTCCACGGGCGCGCCACGGGCCGTCGGCGCCGGGGCGTCGTCGACGCGGGCGAGCAGGAGCAGGTCGCCGGTGAGCCGGTCGAGGCGGCGATGGTCGTCTAGCAGCCGGGTGGCGGCGGGCCGCCACTCGGCGTCCCCCCGGTGCGCGAGGGAGATCTCCAGCTCGGCGCGCATCGCGGCCAGCGGGGTACGCAGCTCGTGGGAGGCGTCGGAGACGAACTGGCGCTGGCGGCGGGCGCCGGCATCGAGCCGGTCGAGCATCGCGTTGAGGGTGGCGGTGAGGCGCTCGACCTCGTCGCCGGTGCGGGCGTGGGGCAGCCGCTCGCCGAGGGTGGAATGGCTGATCGCCTCGGCGCGGCGGCGGACCGACTCGATCGGCCGCAGCGCCCGGTCGACGGCGAACCAGGTCAGCGCACCGACCAGGACCGTCAGCAGCGGGGTGGCGACGAGCAGGGCGCGTTGCACCACGTGGACGCTCGCGGTGACCTGGCCAAGCCGGGAGACCGCGCGAACAGTGCGGGGCCCGTCCGGGGTGCGCACCGTCCGCGACGCCACCACCAGGTTCTTCGCCGGGTGCTCCCGCGAAGGCAGGCCGGCCTCGCCACCCGGGCCACCCGGGCCTGTGGCCCCCGGGCCGGGCACGGCGCCTGGCCGGGTGGCACCGGCGCGAGCCCGCTCCGCCGGGGCAACGGGGTCCGCGACCGGCGGCGGGAGCTGGGCAACCAGCCGGCCAGCCGGGTCGAGCACCTGGATCACGGTGATGTATTCGGCGGGAACGGTGCGCCGGTCGTCGAGGGGGCGGCCGTGGGCGAGCGCGTCGGCGGCCCGGTCGACCTCGGCCCGCGCGGCCGTCTCGGCCCGGCCGAGCAGCGTCCGGGACATGCTGTGCACGAGCAGGACGGATGCCAGCACCAGCGCCGCGCCGACCAGCACCGTCACTGCCGCCGTCAACCGCACCCGCAACGCCCGCACCCGCACCCGCGGCCGATGCCGGAGGCCGAGGCGGAGGCGTCGACCCGGCCGGAGCGGGAGACCCGGCCGGAGCCGGAGACGACGTGGCCATCGGTGGCGGGGGCCGGGGGCAGGGTCAGCCATCCGGATTCACCAGCCGGTAGCCGAGGCCCCGCACGGTGGCGATGCGGGTGACGCCGATCTTGCGGCGCAGCGCCGAGACGTACACCTCGACGACGTTGGCGTCCCCGGTGGCGTCGAGGCCCCACACGGCGTGCAGCAGCCGGTCCTTGGCGACGACGCGGTCGCGGTGGCGCAGCAGCACCTCCAGCAGCGCCCGTTCCCGCGGTTGCAGCACGACGGGCTCGCCGTGCAGCGTGCACTCGCCCGATTCGGGGTCGAGGGTGAGCGCGCCGTGGCCGAGCATCCGCGGCCGCGGGGTCGCGCCGCGCCGGCCGAGCGCCCGCAGCCGCGCGACCAGTACCGCGAACGAGAACGGTTTGCGCAGGTAGTCGTCGGCCCCGGCGTCCAGGCCGTCGACCTCGTCGAACTCGCCGTCCTTGGCCGTGAGCATGAGCACCGGCGTCCAGATCTCGGCCGCGCGCAGCGCGGCCACCACCCGGTAGCCGCTGAGCCTCGGCAGCAGGATGTCGAGGACGACGGCATCGTGCGCGCCCTCCCGGGCCTGCCAGAGCCCGTCCTCGCCGTCGCGGGCGACGTCGACGTCGAACCCCTCCGCGGTCAGCCCGGCGTGCAGCACCTCCGCCAGCCGGGCGTCGTCCTCGACCACCAGCACCCGCATGGCCGCCGATCCCTCCTCGCCACGGGCCGGCGGCGGTCCGCCGGCCCGCACCCGCCGTTCACCCTCCCATCCGCGGCTGAGAACAAGCTGAGCCGCCGCAGGTCGAGGTCCAGGTCCAGGTCGAGGTCCAGGTCGGAATCGGGATCGGGGCGCCGAGGGCCGGCCGGTTGCAAGGTCAGGCGTGGGGGACGGTGCCGCAGGAGGCCAGGGTGGCGCCACGGTAGCCGGTGAGGAAGGAGTCCTTGCGCTGCTGGGCGGAGCCGTGGGTCCACGTCTCCGGGTTGACCTGGCCGGCCTGGGCCTGGATGCGGTCGTCGCCGACGGCCTGGGCGGCACCGAGGGCCTCGTCGAGGTCGGCCTCGCCGATGGTGACGTTGCCGGCGTTGTTCGCCAGCGTGCTCCACACCCCGGCGTAGCAGTCGGCCTGCAGTTCGAGCTGGACGCTGAGCGGGTTCTCCTGGGAGGGGTCGGCCTGCTGGGCCCGGCGGACCCGCGCCTCGGTGCCGGTGAGCGTCTGGAGGTGGTGGCCGACCTCGTGGGCGACGATGTACGCCTGCGCGTAGCGGCCCTGGGCGCCGAAGTTGCGCTGGAGCTGGTCGAGGAAGCCCAGGTCGATGTACACCTTGCGGTCCGGCGGGCAGTAGAACGGCCCGACCTGCGACGACGCCGTGCCGCAGCCGGTGCGCACCGCCTGGGAGAAGTAGACCAGCCGCGGCTTGGTGTAGGTCTGGCCGCTGCGGGCGAACTGGGCGCCCCACACCTCGTTGATCTCGTTGAACGCCTTGAGGACGAAGCAGTCGTCGTACTGGTCGATCGCCCCGGCGGTGTTGCAGCGCTGGGCGACGTCGCCGGACTCGCTGCCGCCGGGCTGCGACAGCGGCGCCCCGGCCGAGTCCGACCCGCCGCCGCCGAGGACCGCGACGAGCAGGTAGATGACCACCCCGAGGATGCCGGCCCCGCCGCCGCCGACCGCGAGCCCCCGGCCGAGCCCCCCGCCCCCGCGCTGATCCTCCAGCTCGGAGGCATCCACCGACTCGTCGTCGAACCGCATGTTCCGCCCTCCGCCGCGTCCCGGGCCCGTCCGATCTGCCCGAGTTCCGCAGGCAGTATGTCCGGGCGGATCAGCCTCCGAACATCGACCCGCCGATCCGGCGGATGATCCGGCCCACCCGCTCGCCGCGCGGCGCGGGCGCGCGGGTGGGGCGGCGGACGCCGGGCTCAGCCGGCGGCGTCGAGCTGGCGGGTCAGCAGGGTCTGGTCGAAGTAGAGGCGGTTCTCGGTGATCAGGCCGTGCTGGACGCGGTAGACCTCGACGACCCGCAGGGTGACGCGCCGCCCGGTCGGGGGGTGCTCGGTGCCGTCGGCGTCGCGCAGGACGCCGGTGTGCGTGGCGGTGAGGGTGTACTCCTCGACGACGAGCTCGCCCTGCTCGGCGAGGATGTGCGTGTCGACGTCCGCGTCGCCGAAGGCGGCGAGGAACTCGGCGCTGTACCCGGCGGCGGCGTCGCGCCCCTCGAGGCGCACCCCGCCCGGGGCCTCGACGACGAGGTTGTCGTCGAGCAGCGAGCGGACCGCGGCCTCGTCACCGGCGTCGAAGGCGTCCAGTGCCCGCTTGACCGTGTCCAGCGCCTCCCCCATCCGGGGTCCTCCCGCTCCGTCGCCGCCACCTCACCGAGGATCGAATCATCCCATCGGGCGCGGCCGCGCGGCGACTGATCACCGGATCCGCGGTTACCGGGCGGGATCGGCGAGCGCCGGTCAGACGCTGGTGGTCGAGCCGGGGCGAAGGATCATCAGGACGGTGACGGTGGCCCAGAGCAGGTTGAAGATGCCGGCGGTCATCGCGAGGCGCTTGGTGCGGGCAAGCGCGAAGCCGTTGCCGTTCGCCGCGGATCCGCTCTCGAGGGCCGCCGCCACGCGCGCGGCCGGCAGGCTCGTGGTCGGCATGTCGGCGGTCGGCAGGTCCATGGCCGAGACGGCCCCGGCGGCGGGCGCCCCGGGCGGCGCCTCGGCGGCGTCGCTGCCGGCGACGTGGGCGGCCGCGGCGGCGGTGATCTCATCGATGAGGTTGCGCTGCGCGGGCAGGATCGCGAAGGCGAGCACGAGCGCGGCGAGGCCGGTCAGCGCGATCGCGGCGATGAGCCAGGTCTGACCGAGCACGTCGAGGCTCTGCGCGGTGAAGAACCCGAACACGACCACGAGCAGGCCGAGCGCGGAGTAGATCCCGCAGATCCGGTACAGCACCCGCGCGATCCCGGCGGAGTGCTCGTCACCCGGCCGGGCCAACGCCGCGCGGGCGGCCGACGGGAACATGCTCGCCGCCACGGTGACCGGCCCGATCGCGATGATCGCGGCCAGGACGTGCACGCTGAGCAGGAACTTGGTCACGGTTTCGCCTCGCGGGACGCCTCGGGCGCCGGCCGCGGCGGCCGGGAGCACAGCAAGCGGTTCACGCAACACACCTCGCCGGAACGGGCACCGCCCGGCCGCGAAGCCACGGAGATCACCAAGCCGCGGGGATCGCCGAGCCGCGGACATCGCGGAGCCAGGGGAAGGAACGGACGGTACGACGTCGACGCTACGACCCGCGGGACGCCGGCACGCTGACAGGATTGCCAGGTATCGCCGTCTTCTCGCCAACCCCCGCCGGTGCCGGCGGCCGCGGACCCGCCCGCCCGCGCCCCCCGAGCGTCGGACCAGCACAAATAGCGCAAATGCCTGCAAAACGCCCGTATGGCGACGGAAAAGAAGCGCGCCCCACCATCGGGCTCCCGCCCGGACCCCCGCCATCGCGCCTGGCCCCGCGACGAGCCGGACCGGGACACGCGACGACCGGGCCGGGACGACCCCCTTCGAGCCACCGCGGGCTCCCGCCGGCAGGCCGAAAGCGGGCGAACGGGCGCCGCGGGCGAGGTTAGGTTGGCCGGTATGCACGTGGTGGCCGTCCTCGCGATGGACGACGTCGTCCCCTCCGACCTCGCGACGCCGCTGGACATCTTCGGCCGCACCCGCCTGGCGGACGGCCGCCCGGCCTACGAGGTGCGGATCTGCGCCGTGCGCGCGGAGGTGACGGCCGGCGCGTTCGCTCTGCGCGTCCCCTGGCGGCTCGACGCGCTGGCCGCGGCGGACACCGTCATCGTGCCGGGCTGCGACAACCCCGCGACGGAGCCGGACGCCGCGGTGCTCGCCGCGCTGCGGGCCGCCGCGGCGGGCGGGGCGCGACTCGCCTCCATCTGCGCCGGCGCCTTCGTGCTCGCAGCGACGGGTCTGCTCGACGGGCTGCGCGCCACCACCCACTGGGTCGCCGCGGCGGAGCTCGCGCGGCGCCATCCCGCCGTCGACGTCGACCCGAACGTCCTGTTCATCGACAACGGCCAGGTCCTGACCTCGGCCGGCGCCGCCGCCGGAATGGACCTGTGCCTGCACATGGTGCGCCGCGACCACGGCACGGCCGTCGCCGCCGAGACCGCCCGGATGTCCGTCATGCCGCTCCAACGCGACGGCGGGCAGGCGCAGTTCATCGCTCGCGAGCAGCCGCCGCCCGACGGCACGGAGCTGGAACCGCTGCTGCACTGGCTGACGGCGAACGCCCACCGCGAGCTCACCCTCGCCGACATCGCGGCGCACGCCATGGTCAGCACCCGCACGCTCAACCGCCGCTTCCGGGAGCAGACGGGGTTGACGCCGGTGGCCTGGTTGCAGCGCTCCCGGCTGCGCCGGGCGCAGATCCTACTGGAGACCACCTGCCACCCGGTGGAGGTCATCGCCGCGCAGGTCGGATTCGGCTCGCCGGCCGCGTTCCGGGAGCAGTTCCGCCGGCTGGTCGGGACGAGCCCGCGGGCCTACCGGCGGGCCTTCGGCGGCGGAACTGCGACCCCGGGCGCCGAGACGATCGAGACGGCCGGGGCCCGATCGGCCGTCCTCGTCGCGGACGGGCCGGCACCGATGGGCCACCCTAGCCGGGCACCTCGCCTACCGAGGTGACGCAGCCGAGCCGCCGGGTCTGGTCTTCGGGCCGTCTGGGGGATGATGCGTCAGCAGGTGACCCACCTTGTGCCGTGCGTCTTCGGGAGTGGAGTCGGTATGCCAGTGCAGGCCGCTGTTCGGCTCGATGTCCGGCTGCTGCTGCGGATCGACGACCGGGTGCTGCTGGCGCGACCGCCGGACGACGTCTGGCACGTGCTGCCCGGCGGCCCGGTGGCCAGCGGCGAGAGCACCGACGACGCGCTCGAACGGCAGGTGGGGCGGCTCGCCGGGCCGCGGGTCGTCTCCCGGCAGTTCGTCGGCGCGGTCGAGCATGACGGCTCCATCACCGGCCGTTCCCCCGAGTCCTCGACGGACCATGTGCTCAGTGTGCTGTTCGCCGGGGTCTGGCCGGCCGGCATCCCGACCCCGTCCCGCTGGGGGGAGCACACGCTCGTCCCGGTGAACATCGACGTCCTGCTCGCGACGCGGCTGCGCCCGCTGTCGATGGCCGAGGTCGTGCGCCGCTGGCTGGCCGAGGGCTGGCCGCTGTGGCGCGGGCTGGACCCGGCCGGGGGCAACCGGCGGCTGCCGTCGCTGGCCTCGCTGCGGGCCCAGCTGTTCGCCCGCCGCGAGGAGCTGCGGACGCTGGCCTTCCGGGACGCGGCGGTGGCGATGTGCGCGCTGGTCACGGCCGCCGACGGGCACATCGACCCGACCGAGCGGGAAGGGCTGCGCGGCTTCGCCGCCACCGACCCGGTGCTGTCCCAGTTCCCCGAGCAGGACACCGTGCGGCTGTTCGAGGCACACCTCGACCGGCTGACCACGGACTTCGCGGCCGGCCGCCGCGCGGCGCTGGCCGAGATCACCAAGGTGCGCGGCCGGGTGGCGCAGGCCGCCGCCGTCGTGCGGATCGGGCAGGTCATCGGCCTGGTCGACGGTGAGTTCGTGGCCAGCGAGCGGGCCGTCGTGCGGGAGGCGGCGCTCGCCCTCGGGCTGGAGCCGGCCGAGTTCGCCCTCTGACCCGGCACCCCACCGGGTCCGTGCGATCAGCCGCCGGTCAGGCGTCGTCCTGCGAGCCCGCCTCGACGACGCGGACCGTGCCCACCGCGCGCCAGTTCACCGCCAGGACGTCGCCGTCCGCGAGGGTGATCCGGTCGAGCCCGACGTTGCCGGCCCGGCCGCTCATCACCTCCTCGGCACGGCGGCGAAGCGCGGCCGCGTCGGTCCCGGCGGGCAGGTCGTACGCCCGGCCGTCGAGCACCAGCCGCACCATTCACCCTCCCGGAACCACCCGACCAGAACCACCCGACCGGAACCACCCGACCAGAACCACAGGCCCGCCGCGGCGCCTCACCATCCGCCACCGTCGTCGACCGACAGTGATACGTGCAGTACACGCCAGCGCGTCGTCGTGAGTCGGGCGGCGCTGCCGCGGGACGGCTCAGTCGTCCTGCTTGATCCCGAACCAGGACATCACCTTGCCGCCGAACTTCAGGTCGCCGTCAATCTTGATTTTCCGGGTGAGGAACAGCTTGGCGCCGCTGGCCTGGCCGGTGAGCACCCGGACGAAGCGGACCCGGTCGGTGGTGATGGTCAGCGCACGGTCGGCGGGCGCCGCGCCGGAGCCGGCGGTCGGCTCGGTCGCGAGCGCGCAGGTGCCGTCGACGATGCGCAGCTCGTAGGTGCGGGTGCTGCCGCCCGGGCCGCCGGTGAGCGCGAAGCGGACCAGCGCGTTCTCGCCCTGCGCCTGCTCGGGGCGGAACGTGTCGCGCATCTGGCGGAAGATCTCGTCGAGGACGCCCTGTCCGGCCGGGCCCCCCAGCAGATCGGAGATCTCCCGCTCCGACAGGGCGGACAGGCCGCTGACGATCTTGGCCGGGTCGGCCGTGGGGTCGACGGCGAGGTCGGACATGGCCACTCCATTCGTTGACGGGCGGCCCGCCAGGCGACGGGCGCCGCACGAGCACGCTAGCGAACCCCCCGGGGGCATCCGTCGCCCGGGGCGCCCGATCGGGCACCCTACGCCGGGTGGCTATCGTGACCGGGGTGGCCAGCCCGGCGTTCCTGCGCGTCGAGATCGACGGGCGTCCCGTGCCCCTCGACGACCCGCATCCGCTGGCCCTGCTTCCCCACGGCCATTTCACGGTCATGCAGGTCCGTGACGGCCGGACCCGCGGCCTCGGCCTGCATCTGCAGCGTCTCGACGCGGCGAACCGCGAGCTCTACGGCGAGCCGCTCGACGGCGAGCTGGTGCGCGCCCGCGTCCGGGCGGCGCTGGCCGCCTCGACCCGCGACGCCACCGTGCGGGTCGTCGTCACCGGCCCCCCGGAGGGCGGGCCGACGCGGCTCATCGTCGCGGTCGGGGCGCCCGCCGAGCCGCCGGCGGCCCCGCAGCGGCTCATGTCCGTGCCGTACTCGCGGCCGTTCCCGCACCTCAAGCACCTGGGAACCTTCGGTCAGCTCCAGTACGGCCGGCTCGCCCGCCGGCGCGGCTTCGACGACGCCCTGCTCACCGGGCCGGGCGGCGTCATCGCGGAGGGCGCGACGACCAACATCGGCTTCCTCGCCGGGGACGCGGTCGTCTGGCCGGACGCGCCGGCCCTGCACGGCGTGACGATGGCCCTGCTGGAGCGGTCGCCGGCTAGCTCGCGGGCGCCGGTGCGGCTGGCGGACCTCGCCCGCTTCGAGGCGGCGTTCGTGACGAACTCCCGCGGGATCGCCGCCGTGGCCGCCGTCGACGACCACCGCTTCGCCGGGTCGACGCCGCTCATCGCCGAGCTCGCCCGCCGGTACGAGGCCGTTCCCGGCGACCTCGTCTGACGGTCGGCGACCGGCAGGCGGAGCCGGGAAGCATGGCTCGCCGGTCGCACGCGGGGCCCGCATTACCCGGGGCCACTGAAAGGGCGAAGCGAAATTATTTCTCTACTTGATTCCGTATGCATTATTGCGACACCAACGACCATTTCCGCGAGATACATTCGATGCCACAACTGAGCCGTCACGGAATCGTCAAGCGCCGTTTCCCGGCGCCGGAATGCTAGGTACTGTCATGGCTCCGCCGGCATTTTCCGGCGGGTCCGAACAGTCCGAACCGGATCCGGTTCCGTGTCGTCCGTGAAGGAACACCGCACCGATGCCGCTTTCCTCAGCAAGGCTCCTCATCGCGCTCCTGCTGCACGAGCAACATCGCGTCGAGCCCGCCGGGGTGCCCGTGCGGTACCCCTTCCCGCCCCCGGCCGAGCGCCACCTCGTCCGCGCCGCGACAGCCGTCGCCGCCGGCCGGCCCAAGGGCGCCCTGCGCGAGCTGCGCCAGAGCGAGCACGACCCCGCCGACCCCGACCACGTGGCAGTGCACGAGGCGCTCTATCTCGCGGCGCTCGCCCTCGACCGGAACTGGTCCCCGGACGACGCGGGCCTCGTCCGGCCAGCGCCGGCCACCGCCGTCCGGCCCGCGCCCCCGTCCCGCACCGGCGACCCGGCGCCGTCTGGCCCCCCTGCCAGCAGCCCGCTGACCGCCTGGACGGCACAGGCGATCGTCCGACAGCGGCACGACCTGCTCGCGCCGACCACGGCGGTCATCTGCGTGCTCGCAGCCGAGGTGATCCCCGCTATCCGGATGGCCCGCGCCCGACTGCTCGCCGGTGCGCCGCTCCCGCCCGGCTCCGACGCGGGGAACCCCGACGCCGCCGAGACACGCGGTACCGCCCGCCCACCCGCCACCGTCCAAGAGCCAGGCACCCCCCGAGACCCAGGCGCCCCCCGAAAGCCCGGCACCGGGCGAGAGCCCGGCACCGGCCATTCGCCCACGACCGCCATCAGGCACCGGTCCGCGGCTGCCGGGGACGGCCGTGTCAGCGCCCCCGCAGCCGCCACCAGACGCGGTGCCGCCGGTCCCCCCTCCGCCGGCGGCACCGCCGCGGACGCCGCGCCCTGGCTCAACACCCTGCCCATGGTCCTCGGCTGGACGGGTGCGGCGGGGCTCGTCCGGCACGCGGCCGCCTCCCACGGACTGCACCGGACGGGACCGCGGGCGCGTTCCCGCGCCGGCGGCTTCCTCCCCGCCGCGCTGGGCTGGGGCTCGACCAGCGGCAGGTCATCCACGGCGCGCCCGGCCCCCACGCCGGGGGCCGCCGCGCCCCCGAACTCCCCGACCGACGCGATCCCCCAGGACGCCACGATCCCCCAGGACGTCACGATTCCCATGGCCACCGCGGTCCGACCGGATGCCCCGCTCACGTCGAACGCCGAGGCACTCACGAGCGCAGACAGAGCCCCGGAGCGGATCGCGCCAACCGATCCGACCGTCCCCTCCGGCACGACCACCCCACCTGACACGCCCAGCCCTGCCGACGTCTCCGCCACGACCGATCCCTCCATGCCGGCGGACCCGCCCACCCCGCCCCAGACACCCGCCCCAAGCGAGAGGACCGCCCGGAGCGGGCCGACCATCTCCCGCGAGCCGCTCATGCCGGCGGACCCGGCCGCCCTGCCGGTCAGGGGCGCCGCGCCGGTCAGGGGCGCCGCGCCGGTCAGGGGCGCCGCGCCGGACGGGACGGCGCCGCCGCGGGGGACCGCCGCGGCAACGTCCCCTGGGCCCTCGGGCCTGGTCGCCGCCGTGCGCCCGGTGGAAACCGGGGCGAGCGCCGTTTCGGGCGTCGAGGGCGCGGCTCTGGCTGCGGTGGACGCGCTCACGATGGCCGACGCGTTCGTCGCCCGGCTGGCCGAGCTGCCCGTCAGGCAGGCCAGCGCGTACGCCCGGATCCTGCGCGCGGACCTGCTGTTCCGGCTGGATCGGGCGGCCGAGGCCGGAGTCGCGCTGGACGAGGTGGAGACGGCGGGCGGCGCGGACGACGCGACGCTGGCGCACGCGGCCCTGGTGCGGGGCGACTGGGCCGGCTTTCCCGACGGCGGGGCGCAGACCCTCGGTCGCGGGCCGGACGGCTCGCCAATCCCCTCGGCCCGCCCGGCCTACCTGGACCGCGCCGAGGAGCTGTGGCGACGCTCGCTGGCCGCCTACGGCCGCATCAACTCCGACGCCGGGCGCGCCGCCGGGCTGCTCCGGCTCGCCGAGGCGCCGACCGCCACCGGCCGTCCGATCCTGCGCCGAGCCCGCATAGACGAGGCGGCGCGCCGGGCGCGGGCCGCGGGCGACGACGCCCTCACCTGGACCGCCCGGGTGCACAGCCTGATCGAGCGGGCCCGGACCGGCGAGGCGTCCACGACGGAACTGCGAACCATGATGACGGCGCTGGCGGAGTGGAGCCGCTTCGACGGAAGCACGAGCTACGGCCGCGGCCTGGGCCAGCTGCTCGCGGCGGCGTCCGGCGGCGCGGTGAACGCGGGCACCCCGTGACAGCGGGCACCGACCGAGGGCCAGGTGGACAGCGCACGCACACCGCGCCGCTGACCAGGCGCGATGCCAGACGGTCAGCGGGTCAGACGGTCAGCGGGTCAGGCGCGGCGGCCGGGAAACGGCGGCGGCGAGGCCGAGTGTTTCCGGCCGCGCTGGAAATCCTCGATCCGCCTGCGCACCTCGTCCGCGGCCAGCCGCCCCATGGCCCTGGTGCCCTTCGACGCCGGCGCCGCGGCGGTGCCGAACGGCATGCCGTCGGCCGGCCGGGCGCCGGCCGGCGCGTCCACGGGCTGTGGATCGGCGGGGTCCTCGTCGAGGGGGGGATTCGCCTCGTGACCGGGCAGCGTCACCCAGGCGGTGCCGGCGTACTTGTCGCCGACCGACACGTCGATCTCGCGGAACTTCGCCGGGTCGAGATCACGCAGCCGCTCGGCGGCGGTGTTCCGGAAATACTCCGGGGACAGCGCGAGGACGAGGTCGGCGTCCGGATAGCGCTCCAGCAGGCCGCGCACCTGGGGGGCCTCGATCAGCCGGGCGGCGACCACCACAGCGTCGCCCGGGGCACCGGTTCCATCGACGATCACGTCGCCGTGGTGCAGCGACATCCGCAGCCGCAGCCGGCTGTCGGGGTCGCGCCCGTCGTTGTAGGCGCGCTGGGCGATCTGCAGCTCGCGGACGAAATCGCTGGCGAGGTACACCTTGGCGACCGAACCGGCCACGGCGCCGAGGAAACCGTCGCCGTGGTCCTGGAGCAGTCGGATCGACTCCGCCGGCAGCCGCAGCCCCTCGACGGCCGCCGCCACGATCTCCCGCAGCGCCGCCCGCCAGCCGACCTGGCCAAGCAGGCTGCGCCCGCTGTAGCGGCGGGCGTCGATGAAGAACAGGCTGACGTGCTCCGGCATGCCGGCGGGCGGCCGCTTGCGCCCCCGCTCGGCCGGGACGAAGTCGAGGGGCGAGTCGAGGCCGAGGGGAGAAGAGAGCCCATGGTCGCCCCCGAAGACTTCACTGCCCGGGAACGCAACCGCCGCGGCGGCGAGGACGCGCGCCCTGCCGTTGACGAGCAGACCGTCCTCGAGCTGCGCCGCGATCTCGGACCAGGCCTCGTACGGCGAGCCGATGAACGCCGGCATCAGATCGCGCGCGAGGCCGGCGCGTTCCAACAGCCGCGTCGCCTTCGCCCGCGTGTAGAACGCGCGGGCGAGCGCCTTGATCTCAACCTCGCTCAGCCGCTGCGTCACGAGTCCCCCCGAACCGGTTCCAAGATGCGGCAGGCGCCGACAGGCCTCCGCCGGCCGGTGCGTTTCCCGCGATCATTCTAATCCGGGGGGCGGCGGCATCGATCGGATGCGTCACGTCCGCGACAGGTCCGGGGCGGATCTTCACCGGCGGCGCGCGCGGACGGTCGGTTGCCGTCCGCGCGCACCGCGGATGGGGCGCTGCGCTCTGGAGAGCTCAGCTCTGGAGAGCTCAGATAAGGCCGAGCGCGCGGACGGCCTCGCGCTCCTCGGCGAGCTCACGCACTGAGGCGTCGATCTTCTCCCGGGAGAAGGCGTCGAGCTCCAGGCCCTGCACGATCTCGAACTTCCCGCCGGAGGCGGTGACCGGGAACGAGGAGATGAGCCCCTCGGGCACGCCGTAGGAGCCGTCGGACGGGATCGCCGCGGAGGTCCAGTCGCCCTCGGGGGTGCCGTTGACCCAGGTGTAGACGTGGTCGATGGCGGCCGAGGCGGCCGAGGCGGCCGACGAGGCGCCGCGGACCTCGATGATCTCGGCGCCACGCTTGGCCACCCGCGGGATGAACTCCTCGGCGATCCACTTCTGGTCGCCGACGGCCTCGGCGCCGCTGCGCCCGCCCACCTGGGCGTGGAAGATGTCCGGGTACTGGGTGGCAGAGTGGTTGCCCCAGATGGTGATCTTGCGGATCTCGGCGCTGGGAACGCCGAGCTTCTTCGCCAGCTGCGCGATCGCCCGATTGTGGTCGAGGCGGGTCATGGCGGTGAACCGCTCGGCGGGCACGTCCGGCGCGTGCGTCTGGGCGATGAGCGCGTTCGTGTTCGCCGGGTTGCCGACGACCAGGACCCTGATGTCCTCCGCCGCGCCGCTGTTGATCGCCTCGCCCTGCGGCTTGAAGATGCCGCCGTTGGCGGACAGCAGGTCGCCGCGCTCCATCCCCTTGGTCCGCGGGCGGGCGCCGACGAGCAGGGCGACGTTGGTGCCCTCGAACGCCCGCTTGGCGTCGTCGAACACGTCCACCCCGGCCAGCAGCGGGAACGCGCTGTCCTCGAGTTCGAGGGCGGTGCCCTCCGCCGCCCGGACGGCCTGCGGGATCTCCAGCAGCCGCAGCTTCACCGGCGTGTCCGCGCCCAGCAACTGGCCCGACGCGATGCGGAACAGCAGCGCGTAGCCGATCTGACCGGCGGCGCCGGTGACGGTGACGTTGACGGGCGTTGAACTCACTGGCATCTCCTGGTACAGGTCATCCGGAAGCTCGGGCGGCGGACCGGGACGACCGGCGACGATCGTGGACCGGCCCACGAAACTGCAATGTTTTTCCGTCGCCCCAGCGATGCTAGTCCGACCGTCTGCAACACGGGCAGCTCGGCGGGGCGGAGCCGCTCACACCCCTGCGCGAGGCGTCGGTCCGACCGCCGGGCCCGCCGACGCCAGGCCGCGGACGTGCGCGGACGGCCCGCGAAGAGCGGGGGCGCCGCGGCCGGCGGGCGGCGACGACTCCCCGGCGGTGCCGGCCCCTACTGGCCGATCTCGTCGCCGCAGCGGGGCGCCGGCGTCACGAGCTCGAAATGCTGCGCGTCCGCGGCGACCTGAAGAAAGGTATAGCAGCGGTTGATCTGCCCGAAATGTGAGGAGAAATCGACCGGCGCGGGCAGCAGACCGTCGGCGTCGTAGCCCTTCAGCCCGCGCAGCCCCCGGATGAACGCCTCCCGGCTCGGGCACGGCCCGGCCACGGCGAGGCCCCGCAGGAACATGTCGGCCGAGATCCAGCCGGACAGGGCGGCCTGCTGGGCCGGCGGCGACACCTGCGGGGCGTACTTGAGCATGGCAGCGAGGAAGCGCCGGTGCGCGGGCGTGCCCACCTCGAACGGCTGGTAGTCGACGAACGTGTAGACGCCGGCGAGCACCGGGCCGAAGATCCTCAGCAGGCGCTGGTCGTAGCTGACGGGCGACAGGATCACGCGCAGGTTCGCGCGCACGGCGCGGGCGCCGACGACCACCTGGCCGAAGGCTGCGCCGGTCACCGCGCCGACCAGGACGTCCGCGCCGCTGGCCCGCACCTTCTCCCCGACGCCGGGGATGTCGATCGGGCCGGTCGCATCGACCCGATCGACCACCCGGACCCCTGCCGCCTGCAGGCTCAGCGCCAGCTTGTCAGCCATCGTCACCGATGTCGCCGAGAACGCCGACTGCGCGATGATCGCTTTGCGCCCGCCGCGCTCGGCCACGAACGCGCCCCAGGTGGTGACGGACGGCCCGTCCGAGATCATGTTGGAGTAGCTGAACATGTTGTCGTTCTGCGTCCAGGCAGCCTCCAGCGACGTGCCCGTCACCGGCACCCGCGCGCCGTGCAGGTAGGCCGCGGAACCGCTGGCCACCGAGGTCGACTCGATGATGCCGAAGACCCGGTCGGTCTGGATCAGCGCGCGGGCACCGGCCTCGTTGCCCGCCGGGTTCGAGGCGTCGTCGCGCCAGGTGTAACGGATCTGGCGACCGCCCACGCCGCCGGCCTCGCCGGCGACCCCGAACCGCGCGTCGACACCGGCCCGGAACGGCGCGAACAGCGACGCCGCGTTGCCGGTGTCCGGATAGAGCAGCCCGACGCGCACGGAGTCCGGGGTGACGCCCGGTTCAGCGCAGCCCGGCGCCGCCGGCTTCTCGTCGTGGGACACCCGGCAGCCGACCGCGCCCAGCGCGACCACCAGACCCAGCAGGCCGACGAGGACGCGGCGGGCCCGCGGTCGACGCCGCGGCCCGCCCCGCGGTCGGCGCCGGCCAGCGGCCGGGACCGTGACGCTGCTCACTCCACCAACCTTGGCGCAGGACCACATGCTCCGATGCCATTCCGTTGATTTTGTGAGATTCGCCAGAGCTGGATTGTGCGGGTTTAGGCGGAAGGCCGCGTCGCTTGCCCGCCATCCGCCCGCCGTCCCACCCAGGCCACATGGCCGGCACGCGGCCAGCCCACCGACCCACGTCGGATACCGAGGACCACGCGGGCCGCGGGTCGGACCGGACCGCTGCGACGGCCGGTCGAGACGACGGCCGGTCGAGACGACGGATGGGCAGGGCGGACGGGCAGGATGGAGCGATGGCCGCGGCGAAACCGACCCTGAAGATCGAGTACTGCACCCGCTGCCGCTGGCTGCCGCGGGCGGCCTGGCTCGCCCAGGAACTGCTCACCACGTTCGAGGGTGATCTGGCCGAGGTCTGCCTGGTGCCCGGGACGGGCGGGGTGTTCGTCGTCCGGCTCGGCGACCGGGTGCTCTGGGACCGGCGGGAGCAGGGCTTTCCCGAGCCGTCCGCCGTCAAGCGACTCGTGCGGGATGAGGTGGCGCCCGGACGGCCCCTCGGTCATGTGGAGGCGTCGGCGCCCGACCCGGATGCCTGAGGCACCGCGGACGCCACCCGGGATGCGGGCCAGGCCAGGACCGGATCGGTGGGGAGTGGCCGCCCAGGGGCGTGGGGCGCCCTAAGGGTACGGGGCGTCCTTGATGGCAGGGGCGTCCTTAGCGCAGAGAGCGTCCTTAGGCGTGGGGCGTCCTTAGGCGTGGGGGCGTCCGAGGCGGGGCGCCGGCACGCGCCCTGCGCAAGGGTCAGAACGCGGCGGCGGCGGCTCGGGCGATGGCCTCGTCCAGCGGCGCGGGGCCGCCGCTGACCCCGACGGCGCCGACGATCATCCCGTCCCGCCGCAACGGCAACGCGCCGGTCAGGCCCGCTCCGGGCTCGGCCGGCGGGCGTTCCCAGCCGCCGTACCCATCGGCCCCGGCCCCGGCGGAACCACCTTCGCCCCCGGTGTGGTTCACCAGGCGGGCCGGCGCGGCCGAGGCTCGCGCCGCGCACGCCCGGTCGACCGAGATGTCGGCGGTCTGCAGGCGGGCGTTGTCCATCCGGACATGGGCCACCAGAATGCCCGCGTAGTCGACGACGGCGATGTTAACCGGTTGACCGAGGTGAATCGCATACCTTTCCCCGGCGGCGATGATCCGACGGGCATCCTCGAGCGATACGGTCATCCGCGACTCTCCCCATAAAGCGGCGTTCCGGTGCGCCTGACCATAGGCCCAGATCGGCCGTCGGGTGGTGGAAGGCGCGCCGCAGAACAACCGTCGCTCACGGCGGTTCCCCACGCTAGCGACGGAACACAGAAGGACACATGTTGCCCGCATCCGGTGCGGTGGCGCCGAGACCGGGGCGACCGGGGCACGGGAGACGGGGAAACAGGAGGTCGCAGGCGTGGACCGGGCGGCGCCACCGTCGGCCCGGCCCGCGGCGGGACGCGGCGGGACGCGGCGGCCCGGGACTCCTCGACCGCCCCGGCCCCGCCGCCGGGGTCGCCCGCCCGGGCCAGGCGGGTGGCCCACCCGGACCATCCCCGCCGCGCTCGGGCCGCCCGCGCCGGGCGGCTGCGGGGACCGGCTCGGCCGGCAGCACCGGCCGCGGGCGAGGTGGTGGCGCG
>NZ_CM001489.1:6906112-6933250 GCF_000262465.1 Frankia sp. QA3 | reverse complement strand
CCACCGTCGAGCATGTCGAGCAGCGCGCCGGCCCGGCGGTGGTCCAGCCGGCCCGACCGGTGCAGGCCCCGCAGCCGCAGCAGGCCCGGCAGGTGCGCCTCGATGGCCGGCTGGTCGGGTCGGGGGGCACCGTCGAGCCAGGCGTCGAACTGCCCGCCAGTCATGATCTCCCACACGATCGTGTCGGCGACCGCGCCGGTGCCGTCGGTGATCGTCACCAGGTGGGGCACCCGGACCAGGTCGCTGAAGCCCGCCAGGTCCGGCCGCAGCCCGGCGGTCACCACATTGTTGCCGAGCCGGGGATCGAGACCGGGCGCCGGGCGCCGCAGCACGTTGCGCAGGTGAGAGGCGAAGGCGAGCGCCAGTGCGCTGCGCCCGGGCGGGCTTGCATGGGCGTGCAGCACGATGGCGTCGACCCCGGGCGAGCGCACCTGCTCGGCGGCGGCCCGGACCAGCCACGCCGGCTCGACCAGGACGAAGCCCACCTGGGCCCGCCGGCGCTCGGCGATCGCATCACCGCCGTCCTCCATCGAGCCCGGCACCCCGAGGGTCTCGTGGGTCCACTGGCAGGTGATGAGCCCGTCGGCACCCGGCAGTGAGAGCAAGGGAAGATCTCCCGAGCTGAAGATCCGTTCCGTGGTGGGCGGGGGCATGCTGTCTCCGGTCCGGTTGGCCGGCAGCGCCGCGAAGGCGATCGCCGGCCGCAGGGGCGGGTCGGTACGGGTAGGGACAGAACGGGCCTCGTTGCACCGCATGTCCGTCCGATCCAGCAGATAGGAGGCCGGGAGGACGTCGCGCTGCGACGTCTGGGCCAGCCATGCGTGCTGCGGGCGGCGGGCGAGCGGAGCCCGCACGGCCGTGGCGCACGCCTGCCGGGAAGGGACGACCGGAGTCAGCAGGACCATGGTGGCGGACGCTTACTGGAGCAGGTTGTCGAAATCGCCGTCCTTGGCGCCGAGTATCAGGGCCTCTATCTCGGCTCGGGTGTAGACGAGGGCGGGACCGTTCGGATGCCGGGAGTTGCGGACGGCCACCTCGTCGCCCGGCAGCTTCGCCATCTCGACGCAGTTGCCCTGCGAGTTGCTCCGCCGACTCTTCTGCCAGGTCACGCGCTCCAGCGCCGCCGCAGACATGCCACTGTAGATCTTGGTCACGCGATCTCCTGAAGCCCCGAGTAGCCGTGCCACGACGGCCCTCACCCCACGCAGCCCGCCTGTCGCACCGCCGCACTGCGATGGACCCCTCACCGATCACGCCGGACGGGACTCCCCCCGAAACCCCGCCGATGTGCCCGCGTGTGCGCCTGCACGAACTTCGGCTGACGATACAGCACGGTCAGGTGCACGTGCATCAAGCGGGTCGCATGTGCGCGACACGGCCTCACGTGCGACCGCCCATGCGCCCGCCGCGGTCGCGGGCCGCGGGCCGCGTCCACCGTGGAGGCGGCTGGACGCCGCCGCGGGGGTCGAGCCCGCGACCCTCGGGGCCGGAGCGGACCCTGCCGGGCCAGACCCTGGCGGACCAGCCGGCGAGGGCGCGGGCCGGGCCGCCGGGGTGGCCGCATCCCTCGGCGGCGTTAGCACTCCTGGTCGGGAGATGACAGAGATGACCCGAAGGAGGTAGCGAATCGTCCTAATAAATCCGCAAAGTGACGAATCACGCAACCGATCGTCGGCTCCGTAACGGCATACCAAGGGACGTAGCTGGCGGAAGAGGTCCCTGACTTGCGGGAATGACGTGCGAGCGCGGCGGGGCGCTAGGACTTCGGTGCCAAGGGACGCCGATCGGAGGGGAGCCTGCTGGTGTAAAAGTTCATAGCCCCGACACGTCGGGCATCGGGACACGGCCGGCGACGGCCCCGTCCCGGGCGCACGCGAACCCGCGGGAGACAACGCAATGGGAACCCATCGCCAGACCACCATGGAGGCCGTCGCACCACGCAGTGTCTCGCCGGCCGCATCCCGGATCCACCGTCTCGGCGCCGGAACATCTCCGGCCGCCGCGGCGGCCGGGGCCGGACCGACCACCACCGGTGGGCGGCGTGGGGGCCACGACAGGGCCGTCGACCCGGTCGGATTCACCCGAGTGGGGAGTCGGCCGTCCTACCCGGCCCCGCGGTCGGGTGGAATGACGACGAGCAACCGCTGAGGCATCGGCGCTCCACGGCCGGCGGGGAAGCGACCGACGGTCCGGAGGTCACCTCGGCAGCCGTCGAGCCGGAGCTGGCGCGGAAATGTGGGCACCACGGGACGAACGGGCGAGCGGGAGCGCGAGAGAGTGGGAGCGAGAGGGTGGGAGAAGGTGACGGAGAACCGAACGGCACGTCGGCATGGCGCTGCACGAGAAGGTCGAGCGGACTCCGGCGTCTTCGCCGCGACGGGCTCAATGCGGCGCCGTCGGAACGGATCGGAGGGCCCGCATCACTGGGCGCTACGGCCGATCCATGGCCGCACCTTCGGGGACATCTGCACCGCCAGGCCAGCGGACACCCACCACCGGCACTCTCTGTGAGCGTGTATACAAATAACCCTCGCTGCGCTAAACAAGCAGCTGTCGCCCAGACAAGAGAACCAGCCGCATAACCGGATCTAGAAGATCAGATGTCATACTCTTGCGTTGACCGATGGCGAGGGGGCCGACCGTGACGACAGCTCAGCCGGGAAGTGGACCGACCGTGCGTCGGATCCTGCTCGGCTCTCAGCTCCGTCGACTTCGCGAGGAGAAGGGCATCAGTCGGGAGACCGCTGGATACCACATCCGCGCCTCCGAGTCGAAGATCAGCCGGATGGAGCTGGGACGAGTCAGCTTCAAAGAACGGGATGTCGCCGACCTGCTGACCTTCTATCAGGTCACGGACGAAGCCGAGCGCGCTCCTTTGCTGGCGCTCGTGCGCGAGGCGAACACCGCCGGCTGGTGGCAGAACTTCAACGACGTTCTCCCCACCTGGTTCCAGCCGTACGTGGGACTCGAGGAGTCCGCCCAGCTGATCCGCACCTATGAGTTGCAGTTCATTCCGGGGCTACTCCAGACCGAGGACTACGCTCGCGCCATCATCACTCAAGGTAGCGGCGGGGCTCCGGTCGAGACGATCGAGCGGCGGGTGAGCGTCCGGATCAACCGGCAGAAGTTGCTTTACCGCAAGAATCCCCCGCGACTGTGGGTGGTCATCGACGAGGCGGCGCTGCGCCGGCCGATCGGCGGCCCCAAGGTGATGCGCGCGCAGATCGAACACCTGATCAACATCGCGCCGTTGCAGAACCTCACCCTGCAGGTGATGCCCTTCGCCTTCGGGGGCCACGCGGCCGAGGGCGGCGCGTTCACCATCCTGCGCTTCCCGGAGATGGACCTGCCCGACGTCGTCTACCTGGAGCAGCTGACCGGCTCCACCTACCTGGACAAGCGCGAGGACGTCGACCGGTACATGGAGGTCTACAACCGGCTCAGCGTCGACAGCACGACCCCGGCGTCCACCCCCGACGTGCTGCGGCGGATCGTCAACGAGCTCTGATCCCGCGCCGGCCCGGCCCCATGGGCCTCGCCGGCGCGGACCGACGGCGCGCACCGCTCAGCGGGTGTCTGACCCGACCGCGCCGGTGCGGACGACGGCACTCGCGGGCGTGGACGGCGGCCAGGTGAGCTCCAGGCTCAGCCGCTGATCGTCCAGCTCGACGCCGATCCCCACCTCGGGGACGCCCACCCCGAACCCGGCGGTATCCCCACCCTCCGGCCAGGGCGGCGCCACCCCGTCCGGCCAGGGCAGCGCGACGAAGACGCTGCCTCCGGCCGGCGCCCACAGCACCGTGACGATCGCCCGCCCGCCCGGGGCCGCGGCGAGCACCGCACCGACCCGGTCGGCCAACGCCGCACGCACCGGCGCCGGCGCCGAACGCAGATCGCCGGAGAGCTGGATCTCGACGCTGATCCCCGCGCTCTCGGCGTCGGCGAGCACCGGATCCAGATCCGCGAGCGCGGACGACGGCCCGCCGCCGGTCAGCATCCGGCGGATCGCGGCGGCCCGCACCGCGCAGCGACTGCGCACGGCCGCCGCCCGCGGGTCGAGCCGGCCGTCTGCGATCCCGGCCAACAGCGGCAGCACGTCCGCCTCGACGGTGCCCAGCCACTGGACGCGCTCGCGGCGGATCATCAGCGACGCGTCGATCCGCGCGGCGACTTCCGCCTCGGCCGCCAGGGTGCGCGCGGTGGCCTCGGCGGTGGCGCGCAGCAGCGGGCCGAGCATGGCGGTGACGATCTGGACGCTGCACACCCCGTAGATGTTCGAGCTCAGCCGGGCGAGCACCAGCGGATTGTCCGCGTCCCGGGCGAGGACCAGTCCGGTCAGCAGCAGGATCGCCACGACCAGGGCGGCGATCCACTCCCACCGCGGCCGGGAGGCGGTGACGAACGCCAGCAACAGCGGCAGGACGAGCAGCGGCCAGTCGGCGATCCGCACGATGTCCGGCCCGCGGGTGTTCGCCGCGCCGATCACGGTGACGGCCAGGGCCACGGCCAGCAGCACGAGCGATTCGGCTCGCCCGAGCGGCCGGTCCCGAACCCGCCGCGCGGTCTCGACGATCACCAGCGCGAGGACCATCCAGAGCAGCGCCGCGACCGGGCGCGACCGCACCCAGCCGAGCGTCGCGACCAGCGGCACCAGCATGACGACCAGCCAGAGGCCGGTGATCTGCCCGACGGCGCGGCGCAGCCCCGCGGCGTAGGCGACGCCGAGGTCGGCGGCGATCGCGGTGACCCCCCGACGGTCGGCGACGACCGCGATCCCCCGGCGGTCCGCGGCGACCGCGGCCGCGCCCCGGCGACCGGCGAGCAAACCATCCCGCGCCCCGCCCGCCCCGCCACCGCCGGTGGGGATCGCCGCCCGCGGCAAGCGCCACTGGAGCTGCACGGTCGTGCCGCGCCCCGGCGCCGAGACGATGTCGACCGTCCCGGCGACATCCTCGAGCCGGCCGACGATCGAGCGGCGCACGCCCAGCCGGGCCGGGTCGACCCGTCGCGGGTCGAAGCCGCGGCCGGCGTCGGACACCCGCACGGTGATGACACCCGGACCGCCGTCCATGCGGACCCGCGCCCGCCGGGTGCCGGCGTGGCGCTCCACGTTCGCCAGCGCCTCGCCGACGGCGCCGGCGAACGCGGCGACGACGATGGCGGGCGGCTCGGTGAAGCCCGCCCCGCGGGCGGCGCCGCGCAGGTGGTTGTCAAAGGTGACCCGCAGCCGCGGGCCGGTGGCGTTGCGGACGATCTCGGCGAGGCGCTCGTCGAGGGCCGGCCCGCTCGCCTCGTCCGGGTCGAGCAGGCCCTGCACGGCGGCGAGGCTCTGCGCGCAGCGCCGGCGGGCCAGCGCAACGTCGCGCCCCCCGCCCCAGGCGATGCCGGTCAGCGTGTTGAGGACCGTGTCGTGGATGATCCGCTCACGCTCCCGACGGTCTCGGGCGACCGCGTGGACCACCGCTTCGCCGCGGTGGCGGGCCACGACGTTCGCCCAGCGCCGGTCGGCGGCGCGGGCGATCTGGCGCAGCCGGCCGATCGCGAGGCCCAGCAGCCCCGGCGCGAGCACCAGGATGGCCGACTGGACGACGACCTGCGGGTTGTGCCCCCAGCCGCCGGTCAGGGTGCCGGCGCCGAGCAGCAGTACACCCGGTGCGGCCACCACCGGCGGGAAGGCCCACACGGCGACGATCGCCGCGTTGACGGCGGTCAGGAACACGAAGTTGCCGCTGTCCCCCACGGACTCCGGCGGCAGCCAGCGCTCGGCCGTCAGCGACAGCGCCAGCGCGACCGCGACGCTTGCGGCGGCGAGCGGGCGACCCACCCCGCGGCGCAGGCCCACCACGCAGAAGAACACGCTCCAGCCGACGCTGAGCACCACGACGGCCGTCGCCAGCGGCTGGCCGGCGTACCAGTGCCAGACGACCAGGTAGAGCAGGGTCAGCAGGACGGCGACGGCGCGCAGCGCGACGAGCACCGCGGCCATGACCCGCTCCAGCGCCCGGTAGGCGCGGCCCAGCTCGACAGACGCGCGGCCCAGCTCCAGCGTGGCGGCACCGAAGGCGGTGTCGGTTATCCCGTCGCCGGCCGTCTGCCCGCCCGCCGCTGCCCGCCCCCCGGCACGGCTGGTACCCCCGGCTTCGATGCCCTCCGCCGTCCCCAAGGTGGGACCGGTGCTGCGCATCACCACTGTGGTTCCGTCCCGGTTGGCATCACTTCCGACCCGAGGCCCGTTCCGCCCGGGCGAGCTGGTCGCAGGCTACAGGCCGCATGCTCCCTTTCGCCGACAATGAACGCGTCCGGCCGCCCATCACCGCGAACCGGGCATCCGGGCAGCTCGACGCGGCGAGATCCCCGACCGGCCGCCGGTGCTCGCCGCGTGAGCCGGCGGCCCCGTGCCCGTGGTGCCCTAGGCTTGACGGCGTGTGGAAGGACAGCCTGTGAATCCTCCGCCGTCCGCGTCCCCGCCGCGATCTCCCGCCGCGCCGGGGTCCTCGATCCCCCACCGCCGCTGCGGCCCTGACATCCCGCCCGCGGCGGACCCGACCCGACCGACGGAACGGCTTGTGACGGACGAGACCTTCGCCCGGGAGGCGCCCGCCTCCGAGCGCCCCACGTCGGCCGCGGACCCGGCCCGCGTCGACCGGGAACCGGTGGACCGCCGACGAGAAGACCAGGACCGGACAGACCGGGGACGCACCGGTCGGGGACGCGGCAACCAGGACCGGACCGACCAGCGACGGACCGGCCGAGACCGGACCGGCCGAGACCGGACCGGCCGAGACCGGACCGACCTGGACCGGACCGACCTGGAGCAGGCCGACCTGGAGGGGACTGTACGGGTCGACGAGCTGTCCGCCCGGCTGGCGGAGCTGGGACCTCGCGACGCCCACCGGCTCGGCCGGCGTCTTGCCGACAGCCGGCGCACCCGCGATCCCGCCGCGCGCCAGCGCGCCCTGCGGGCCATCGCCGCCGACACCGAGCGAGCGGCCGCGCGGGTGGCCCGGCGCCGGGCCGGGGTGCCGGCGCTCAACTATCCCGAGATCCTGCCGGTGACGCAGCGCAAGGACGAGATCCTCGCCGCGATCCGCGACCATCAGGTCGTGATCATCGCTGGGGAGACCGGCTCCGGCAAGACCACCCAGCTACCGAAGATCTGTCTGGAGCTCGGCCGCGGGATCCGCGGGATGATCGGTCACACCCAGCCGCGCCGGATCGCCGCGCGCACGGTCGCCGACCGCATCGCCGAGGAGCTGGGCACCCCGTCGCCGCAGGCCGGCGGGGTCGTGGGCTACCAGACCCGGTTCACCGACCAGGTGCACGACGACACCCTCGTCAAGCTGATGACCGACGGCATCCTGCTGGCCGAGATCTCCTCGGACCGGTCGCTGCGCCGCTACGACACGCTGATCATCGACGAGGCCCACGAACGCAGCCTCAACATCGATTTTATCCTCGGCTACCTGCGCTCGCTGCTCCCCCGCCGTCCGGATCTCAAGGTCGTCATCACCTCCGCGACGATCGAGACGGCCCGGTTCTCCGCGCATTTCGGCGACGCCCCCGTCATCGAGGTCTCCGGGCGCACCTACCCGGTCGAGGTGCGCTACCGCCCGCTGGTGCCGGGCGCCCGCGACGCCGACCCGGCCGACCCGGACGACCCGGACGGGCCGCCCGCGCAGGAGCCGGCCGGCGGCCGCGGGGCCGGCCGGGCACGCGGCGGCAGCAGCGGCCCGGGCGGCCGCCGTGGGCAGCCGGCCGAGGCCGAACGGGATCAGACCCAGGCGATCAGCGACGCCGTCGACGAGCTGTGCGCCGAGGGCCCCGGCGACATCCTCGTGTTCCTCAGCGGGGAACGGGAGATCCGGGACACCGCCGAGGCGCTCGCCCGCGAGCAGCGGCCGAACACGGAGATCGTGCCGCTCTACGCCCGGCTGTCCGCCGGCGAGCAGCACCGGGTCTTCCAGCCGCACACCGGGCGGCGGGTGGTGCTGGCAACCAACGTCGCGGAGACCTCGCTGACGGTTCCCGGCATCCGCTACGTCATCGATCCCGGCACCGCGCGCATCTCCCGCTACAGCCATCGGACGAAGGTGCAGCGCCTGCCGATCGAGCCGGTCTCGCAGGCGTCCGCCAACCAGCGCAAGGGCCGGTGCGGGCGGACCGCGGACGGCATCTGCATCCGGCTCTACAGCGAAGAGGACTTCGCCGGCCGGCCCGAGTTCACCGACCCGGAGATCCTGCGGACGAACCTGGCCTCGGTCATCCTGCGGATGGCCGATCTGGGGCTGGGCGACATGGCCACCTTCGGCTTTCTCGACCCGCCCGACCCGCGCCAGATCAGCGACGGCGAGCTGCTGCTCACCGAGCTGGGGGCGTTCGACGCGGGCGGTGCCGGCCCAGGCGGACCCGCCGCGGACGCGACCGGCGCGGGCGGTACCGGCGCGGGCCGGCGGATCACGCCGATCGGGCGGCGCCTCGCGCAGATCCCGGTGGATCCCCGGCTGGCCCGCATGGTTCTGGCCGGCGACGAGCAGGGCTGCCTGCGGGAGGTGCTGGTCATCGCGGCGGCGCTGGCCATCCAGGATCCGCGGGATCGCCCGGTCGAGCACCAGCAGGCCGCCGACGAGCGGCACGCCCGGTTCGCGGACCCGACCTCGGATTTCCTCGCCTACCTGAACCTGTGGAACTACCTGCGCGACGCCCGCGGCGAGCTGTCCGCCAACCAGTTTCGGCGGATGTGCCGGACCGAGTTCCTCAACTACCTGCGCATCCGCGAATGGCAGGACGTCCACGGCCAGCTCGCCGCCGTGGCCCGCGGCCTGGGCCTGAACGCCGACGCCCGCTCCGGCGACCGCGCCGCCCGCGGTGACCGCGCGGACGGCGGTAACGGCGGCGGCAGCAGGGACGGCGGTGGCAGCAGGGACGGCGGTGGCAGCAGGGACGGCGGTGGCGGTGCGGCCGATCCGCGGGCGGTGCATCGGGCGCTGCTGACCGGCCTGCTGTCGCACATCGGCCGGTACGACGCGGAGCGCCGCGAGTACGCCGGGGCCCGCGGCAGCCGGTTCGCGCTGTGGCCGGGCTCGGCGCTGGCCCGCGGCCGGGGCCGGGCCGAGCGCGCCGCCGCGGCGGACACCACCGCCGCCGACGGGACCGGGCCGGACGCGCCGAAGCAACGCCCGTCCGGGCCGCCGGCCTGGGTGATGGCCGCCGAGCTCGTCGAGACGTCCCGGCTGTGGGGACGCACCGCGGCGCGGATCGACCCGGACTGGATCGAACCGCTGGCCGGGCATCTGGTGCACCGCAGCTACAGCGAGCCGCGCTGGTCGCGCCGGCAGGGGGCGGTGCTCGCCGACGAGCGGGTGACGCTGTACGGGGTGCCGATCGTCACCGGCCGTCCGGTGCAGTACAGCCGGATCGACCCGGCGCTGTGCCGGGAGCTGTTCATCCGCCATGCCCTGGTCGAGGGCGACTGGCAGACCCGGCACGAGTTCTTCCAGCACAACCGGCAGTTGCTCGCCGACGCCGAGGAGCTGGAACACCGGGCGCGCCGGCGCGACATCGTCGTCGACGACGAGACGCTGTTCGGCTTCTACGCCGAACGGATCCCGACCGACGTCGTCTCCGCCCGGCACTTCGACGCCTGGTGGCGCAAGGCCCGGCGCAGCACCCCGGACCTGCTCGACTTCCCCCGGTCGCTGCTCGTCTCCGCGGGCGCGGCGGACGTCAGTGAGGACGACTACCCCGATGTCTGGCGGCTCGGCGAACTGGCCCTGCCGTTGAGCTACCAGTTCGAACCGGGCGCGGCGGCCGACGGTGTCACCGTGCACATCCCGCTGGCCGTGCTCAACCAGGTTGGCGCCGAGGGCTTCGAGTGGCAGGTCCCGGGGCTGCGCGAGGAACTGGTGACCGCACTGATCCGCGGGCTGCCCAAGGTGGTGCGGCGCAGCTTCGTCCCGGCGCCGAACTACGCCCGCGCGGTGCTCGCGCACATCTCCCCCGGCCAGGCGCCGCTGCTGGTCGCGGTCGAGCACGAGCTGCGCCGGATGGGCGGGCCGGAGATCCCGCGGGACTCCTGGTCGCTGGCCGCCGTCCCGGACCATCTGCGGGTCACCTTCCGGGTCTCCGACGCCCGCGGTGCGGTGCTCGCCGAGGGCAAGGACCTCGACGCGATCAAGCAGCGGCTGCGGCCGCGGACCCGGGAGGCCGTCGCCGCCGCGGCCGACGGCGTCGAACGTGCCGGGCTGCGGTCCTGGGACGGCGTCGGCACCCTGCCGAAGGTCGTGGAGCTGCGCCGTGGCGGCCACGTCGTCAAGGCGTTCCCGGCGCTGGTCGACGAGGGGAGCTCCGTCGCGGTCCGGGCCACCGACACCGAGACCGAGCAGCGCCAGGCGATGTGGGCCGGCACCCGCCGGCTGGTGCTGCTCGGCGTCGCCTCGCCGATCCGCGGCCTCAACGGGCGGCTGTCCAACGCGGCGAAGCTCGCCCTGAGCCACAACCCGCACCGGGACGCCGCCGACCTGCTCGACGACTGCGTGCGGGCCGCCGCCGACCGGCTCATCGCCGCCGCCGGCGGCCCGGCCTGGGACGAGGCGGGGTTCACCGCGCTGCTCGCCGCGGTGCGCGCCGGCCTGCCCGAGGCGTCGTTCGCGGTCGTCCGCGACATTCAGCAGGTCCTCGCCCTCGCGCACACCGTCGACCTGGCGCTGCGGGACCTGCGCGCCCCGGCGCTGGCCGCCTCGGTCGCCGACGCCCGCGGGCAGCTCGACGCGCTGATCTACCGCGGTTTCGTCACCGACACCGGCGCGGACCGGCTCGCCGACCTCGCCCGCTACCTCACCGCCCTGGAGCGCCGGCTGGAACGGCTGCCCCGCGACCCCGCCCGCGACCGGATCAACACGGCGACCGTCGGGCGGGCCTGGGAGGCCTACCGGGAGCTGCTTGCGACGGTGCCCGCCGGCCGGGAGCCGGGCGAGGAGATCCGCCGCATCCGCTGGATGCTCGAGGAGCTGCGGGTGAGCCTGTTCGCCCAGAACCTGCGCACCCCGTACCCCGTCTCCGAGGAACGCGTCTACCGCGCCATCGACACCCTCCTCGGCTGACCGGCGCTGCCTCCTCCCCCGCCCACCGGTTCCCCACCTGCCCGGAGGATTCCTCCGCGATTCCCTCGCCACCGCATACCAGCAGGCCGGACGGTTCCACGAGGCTCGCCCGCTACTCGAACAGCCATACGCCGACCGCAACCGGGAGCACGGCGCTGGTGACTCGCGCAGCCTGCGCACCGCCGACGAGCTCGCCGCGGTCTACCGAGCCACCGGCCGGGTCGAACCCTCCGTGCGTGGGACTGCGCGTATTGATCCCACTGGCTACCGGTTCGCCGTTCGCCCGACCGCCAGTCAGCGAGAACGGCCGCGGCGGCGGCACGGTGTCGCGGGTGGTGGACCGGGATGACGCGACGGCGGCGGGACGCGGTTCCGCGGAACACCAGGATCACCGAGGCGTGGGTCGGAGCCTGGCTGGGTGGCGCGGTTCCGCGGAACAGCATGATCGTCGAGGCCGGGGCCCGGACGGATGGCGCGGTTGCGCGCTCCCACGCTGATGCCCGACCGGCGGCTACGAACCAGCCCTCGCGGCGTCGAACGCGCGCTCTCCCCCCATGTCGCCAGCACCGCCCAAGGCCACCTCCACGCCCCAGCTCCCAGGCCACCCCCACCGCCGAGATCATCGCCAGCCACGAGGCGACACCCGCGAACACGGCTTGACCGAACGCCCTTGGGTCCAGCCGGACGTGGTCGGCGCGGGGATACCGGGCCGACCGGGCTACGGCCTGTCGCCCGGGGCGGCAGAAGCCGCGGGAGCATCCAGGGCGCCCAGGGCGCCCAGGGCGGCGGCGGGGGCGGGGGCGGGGGCGTTCAGGGCGGGGGCGTCCGGACTGACCGGCGCGTCGAGGGAGGCAGGGGCGGAGAAGTCCCACAGGGCGCCGACGGCCCACCACGGCCACGTGTGGCCGCCGTCCCAGACGAGGTGGCGAACCTCGGAGCCGGGCGCGAAACGGGCGGCCTCCGTCTCGCCGTCGGGCAGGTTCATCTTCAGATAGTCCGACCAGCCGCCGCGCCACGGCACCGTCGTGTCCGCGCTGCCGTGGATGTGCAGCATCCGGACGGGCACGGTCGGGCAGGACACCAGCGACTGCCCGCCGACCATGCCGACCGCGGCGACGAGGTCCGGGGCCTCGCAGGCGGCCCGGGCGGCGAGCATCCCGCCGTTGGAGAAGCCCCACACGTACACCCGGCTGCGGTCCACCGGAGTGTGGCGGGCGGCGTCGTCGACGACCTGGCGCAGGTACGCGACGTCGTCGGTGGTGGCCTGGCCGCAGCAGCCGCCGGCGTTCCACGACTGATGGACGCCGACCCCGTAGGCCACCGCGAAACCGTGGGTGTCGGCGAACGGGTCCGCCCCCGACATCTCCCGCACGTTCTCGGGGCTGTTGAGCAGGCCGTGCAGGAGGATCACCAGCGGGCGGGCCGTCCCGCGGAACGTGGGCGAGAGCCGGACCTCGGTGTGCAACTGGTAGGTCCGCCCGGAGGCCAGGCGGTGCACCGTGTCCGCGGACTGCGCCGGCGGGTCGGACGCGGCCGTGGAAGGCACGGCGGCTGCCGTCGGTGCCGGGGTACGGGCACCGCCCGCTCCGTCGACGTCGGAGGACGGCGCGGCGCCGGCGGCGGGCACGGGCACGGACGCGGCGGAGGTTGCCGCCCCTGGGGGCGTGACCAGCCCGGCAACTGCGGGCGACCCGGCGGCAGCGGGCGCGCTGGGGGCAGGCAGCCGGGGGCTGGCGGGGGTGGCGGTCGGTGGCGCGGCGGCGGGGGTGGCGGTCGGCGGCGCGGCGGCGGGCACGGTGGCTAGCGGGGACGGGCCGGTGGAGTGGGCAGCGTCGGCCGAGGACCCTGCGGTGGCCGCCGGGGCCGAGGTGACCGACGCGGCGGTGGCCGACGCGGATGACGACGGCGACATCGCCGCCAGGACAAGGGTGGCCAGGCCGATGGCGACCACGGTGACGATTCCGACCCCGCGCAGCAGCCGTCCCCGCCGGGACAGCCCGACCCGCGCCCAGCGCAGCACGGACACCGTCCTCTCAACTCCTCGTCTCCGCCCGATCAGAGCGGTCATGCTAGCCCGCTTCCTGTCAAGAACTCCTATACCGGGCTAGAACAGCACAGCCGAGGGCGGTTCGTCCTCGCTCGGACGACTTGCGCACCCACCCGGGTGCGCCCGACCGTGCCGCGACCGCCCGGACGCGGGCACCCGCCCGCACCCGGTCGCTCGTCGGGCGCGGGCGGGTCGGGTCGGGCCGGTGCCGGGACGGGAGGCGCGGTGGACGGTCCAGCAGACGGGCCTAGCGGAGCGCCGTGACCGAGGTGCCGGCGACCGCCGAGCACACATGTAGCACGGCTTCCCGACCCGCGCGGGCGGAATAGGCGGGTTCGAACGCCGCCGTGAACGCGTCCAGCCGATCGCGGTCCACGAGGGCCACCGCGCAGCCCGCAAACCCGCCGCCGGTCATCCGGGCGCCGAAGCAGCCCGGGGCGGCGCTGGCCGCAGCCACGGCCGCGTCGAGCTCGGGCCCGGACACCTCGAAGTCGTCCCGGATGCCCCGATGGCCGGACAGCAGCAGCCGGCCGGCCGCCTCGGCGTCCCCCCCGGCCAGCGCCCCGGCGACCGCGTCGACCCGTGCGTTCTCGGCGATGACGAAGCGGGCGCGGCGCAGCGCCGCCGGGTCGAGCCGGCCGGCGGCGTCCGCCGGCAGGGCGTCGAGGTCACGCAGCGCCGGCACGCCCAGCGCCCGCGCGGCGCGCTCACAGTCGGCTCGCCGGTCGGCGTAGGCGCTCGTCACGAGCTCGCGCCGGGAGCCGGTGTCGATGACGACGATGGCGAGCCCGGCCGGCAGCGGCACGGGCGTGACGGTCAGCGCCCGGCAGTCGATGCGCAGGGCGTGCCCGGCGATCCCCCCGACGCAGGCAAGCTGGTCGAGCAGGCCGGTGGCGGCGCCTACCCAGGCGTTCTCCGCCCGCTGGGCGAGGCGGGCGAGCTCCGTCGGCGCCGGCACCGAGCCGGCGAGGTGCGTGCAGGCCAGGGCGACGGCGAGCTCCAGGGCGGCCGAGGAGGACAGACCGGCGCCGAGCGGGATGTCGCTGGCGAGCGCACCCTGCCACGGCACGAGGCCGGCCCCGGCGAGCTGGCCGGTCGCGGCGAGCTGGACCGCCACGCCCTGCACGTACCGGGCCCAGCCGGTCGCGCGGGCCGGCGGCGGCGTGTCCGGCGCGGGCGGTGGCAACGGGACGACGGCGGGTGTGGGGTCCTGTTCGGACACCAGCCGCAGTTGCGCACCGACACCGACACCGTCGTCGTCGGCGGCGGCGGCGGCGGACCCGCCGGGCTGACGGCGGTCGGCGCCGGCCGGGGCGTCGTCGGTGCGGCGCAGGGCGATGCAGAGCTCGCGGTCGATCGCCACCGGCAGGCACAGGCCGTCGTTGTAGTCGGTGTGCTCGCCGATGAGGTTGACCCGGGCCGGCGAGCGCACCAGATGCGTCGGCTCGCCGCCGTAGGCCGCCTTGAACGCCCGCACCGCCCGCAGCGCGGCCGGCACCGCCCGTTCGCCCGAGCCACCCGCCGGGTCCGGACGGCCGGGCGGCGCCATCAAGCCGGCCGGATCTGCAGCGGCGCGGCCGGGATCGTCGTGAGGCCGCTCGGCAGGGTCGCCTCCCCATCCCAGGCATCCGCCATGACCGCGCGCAGCCGGCCCGCGGCGTCCTCGGGGGTGAGGTCGCGCGCGGGCTCCGCCAGCATCTCGTAGCCGACGAGATGCTTGCGGATCGTCGGCGAGCGCAGCAGCGGCGGGTAGAAGTGGGCGTGTAGCTGCCAGACCGCCTCGGGGGGGCGCCGTGAACCGGCCGCCCGGCCCGCGGCGCCCGCCCGGCCCGCCGGATGCGGCCCCGGGGCGCCGTGCCAGCCCATCGAGAACGGGAACGGGTGGTCGAACAGGGCGTCGTAGCCGGCGAGCAGGCGTCCCAGCACGTCGGCCAGGCTGTCCCGCTGGGCGTCGTCGAGCTCGGCGAGCCGCTGCACGGGCCGGCGGGGCAGCAGCAGCGTCTCGAAGGGCCACACCGCCCAGAACGGCACGACGACGAGCCAGTCGGAGTCGTCGAGGACGATCCGCTCCGCGGCGCGCGTCTCGGTGCGGATGTAGTCGAGCAGCAGGGAACTGCCCGACCGGGCGAAGTGCTCCCGCTGGTGGGTGTCCTCCGCGGCGGCCTCGTCGGGCAGGGCGTCGCAGGCCCAGATCTGCCCGTGCGGATGCGGATTGGAGGCGCCCATCGCGGTGCCGCGGTTCTCGAAGACCTGCACCCAGCGCCACCGCTCGGACAGCTCGGCCTCCTGCGCCGCCCACGTGTCGACGACCCCGCGGACCTCGAAGGGTGACATGTCGACCAGCCCCCGGCCGTGGTGCGGGCCGAAGCAGACCACCCGGCACGTCCCGTGCGCGGGGGCACTGCGCAGCAGGCCGGCGCCGCCGCGGGCGAGGTCCACGGCCAGGGCGCCGGGTGCGCCGGGTGCGCCGGGCGGCCCGCCGGGATCGACGCCGTGCTGCGCGGGATCGCTCCCGGCGGGTCGCAGCGCCGGGAAGTCGTTGGTGAAGACGTACGTGCCCCGGTAGTCGGGGTTGCGGGCGCCACCCGCGCGCTCGTTGCCGGGGCACAGATCGCAAACGGGGTCGTACTCGACGGCGGGGGGCATCGCCGCCGTCTCCCGACCGCCGTGCCAGGGGCGCCGAACCCGCCCCGGCGAGACCAGAACCCAGCGGCCGGTCAGTGGATTGAACCGCCGATGCGTGGTGTCGTCCATCGAGTCGACAGCCTGCCATGGTCGCGGCCGGACCAGTCCCATCCGGACCACCCCGGAAGATCTACCGGCGGCGGCAACAGCGGGAAACCCTCACCGCCCGGTTACCTGACGCAGCGCGTCGATGACCCTAGGGTCAGACAGGTGGCACCGGCGCGGCGCACCCGCGACAACCCGCATGTACGGCGATCCGGACAGACGACGGCCGGGGCCGCCGGCGCGGCGCGGCGGGCCGATGCATGCAACGCGGATCACACGGCGGAGGACACGGGCGGGCGGCGGTCGACGGCCGACCGGCCCAGGAGGGGTGGCCCGGCATGGATAGACGGATGCTGCTGCGCTCGGCGGTGGCGGCCCTGGGCACCGCCGCGTTCTCCGGGGCGACGTGGCATGCGGCCCTGGCCGCCACCGCCCGGCCCGGGGTGGGGCCGTACGGGCCGCTGCGCCCGCCGGACCGCTCCGGGGTGGCGCTGCCCGCGGGCTTCACCAGCCGGATCGTCGCCCGCTCGCACATGCTCGTCGGCGCGACCGAGTACGTCTGGCACGACGCGCCCGACGGCGGGGCCTGCTTCCCCGGGCCCGACGGCGGCTGGACCTACGTGTCGAACTCGGAGGTCATGCTGCACGGCGGCACCTCGGCGCTGCGGTTCCGGGCGGACGGTTCGATCGCCTCGGCGGGGCGCATCCTCGCCGGCACCACCGCCAACTGCGCCGGCGGGGCCACCCCGTGGGGGACGTGGCTGTCGTGCGAGGAGTTCTTCTCCGGACGGGTGTACGAGACGTGGCCGGACGGGTCGCGCAAGGCCGTGGCGCGCCCGGCCCTGGGCCGCTTCACCCACGAGGCGGCGGCCTGCGACCCCGACCACCGGGTGATCTACCTGACCGAGGACCGCAAGGACGGCTGCTTCTACCGGTTCCGCCCGGACCGCTGGGGTGACCTGTCCGCCGGCCGGCTGGAGGTGCTGGTCGGGGACTCGCAGGCCGAGTCCGGGCCGGTGCGCTGGGAGCGGGTGCGCGATCCGGACGGCTTCCCCCGGGCAACCCGGCGACAGGTCCGCGAAGCCCGGCGGTTCAACGGTGGCGAGGGCTGCTGGTATGCCCACGGCGTCTGCTACCTGACCACCAAGGGCGACGACCGGGTGTGGGCGTACCGGGCGGACGCCGGGCGGATCGACCTCCTCTACGACCGGGCGAGCATGCCCGACCCGCCGCCGCTCACCGGGGTGGACAACCTCGTCGGCGCGCGCTCGGGCGACCTGTACGTCGCCGAGGACCACACTCGTCCCGCGCTGGTGCTCATCACCCCGGACGGCGTGGTCGCGCCCTTTCTGCGGCTGCCCGGACACGACAGATCCGAGATCACCGGCCCGGCGTTCAGCCCGGACGGCAGCCGGCTGTACTTCTCCTCCCAGCGCGGTGCCACCGGGCGCGACCGCGGCGGCATCACGTTCGAGGTGACCGGCCCCTTCCGCCGCTGAGCCGGCCGCCGCTGAGCCAGCCGACGCTGAGCCAGCCGACCCGCCCGCCCGCCGCGATAAAGCTAAACCCGACTTCAGCTACAGGGACGTAGGATCGCGGGCGTGCTCCCCACCGACCTGTTGACCGTAGGCGAGCTGTCCCAACGCAGCGGATTCGCCCCGTCAGCGCTGCGCTTCTACGAGCGGCAGGGGCTGATCGGCGCCACCCGCACCGCCGGTGGCCAGCGCCGTTACGAACGGCACGTGCTGCGCCGGCTGGCGTTCATCCGCGCGGCGACCGCGGTGGGCCTCAGCCTCGACGAGGTGGCGCAGGCGCTGGCGTCGCTGCCGGACTCGCGCACCCCGACGAAGGCGGACTGGACGGCGATCTCGCGGCGCTGGCGCACCCGGCTCGACGAGGAGATCGCGGCCATGGAGGCCCTGCGCGACGGGCTCGACTCCTGCATCGGCTGCGGCTGCCTGTCGCTGCGCCGCTGCCGGATCTCCAACCCGGCCGACCGGATCGGCGCCCTCGGCCCGGGGGCCCGGGCACTGCCCGCGGCGCTGCGCGGCGCCGGGCGGATGCATCACGGCGGCCACCGCCCGCAGCCCGACCACGACGGCGCCGGCTCGTGCCCGACCGGACCCGCCGCCGGGGAGGCGGGGTCCGTCGGATAGGACAGACGTGACGGCGGGTGGCGCGGCGGTCCGCGACCGTGCCAAGGCGCGCCGAAGCAGGGTCTAGGAGGGGTTGTGGGGGACACACACGGTGCGTTCCGGTCGAGCGCCGGCTCCACTGATCAGGTCAACGGCCAACGGACTGGTGGCGAACCGATCTCCCCGCTGCCCAGCCGGGCCGGGCACCGGCCCGTCGAGGTGTCGCCCACCGGGCCCGGCCCGGTGCGCTCCCGTCGCCGCCGGCCGATGATCGTCGGGATCGGCGGCACCACCAGGGCCGACTCCATCACCCACCGGGCCCTGGCCACGGTGCTCGCGACGATGGCCCAGGCGGGCGCCGAGACGGTGCTGTTCGGGTCCGCCGAGCTGGACCTGCCGATGTACGCCCCCGAACGCCCCGAGCGCTGCGCCGCCGCGCTGCGCCTGCTCGCCGCCGTGGAGCAGTCCGACGCCGTCGTGATCGCCACCCCCGGCTACCACGGCGGGATGTCCGGCCTGGTGAAGAACGCGCTGGACTACCTGGAGGACCTGCGCGGCGCGCCGCGGCCGTACCTCGACGGGCGGGCGGTCGGTCTCATCGTCTGCGCCCAGGGCGCCCAGGCGGCCGGCACGACGCTGAGCGCGCTGCGCTCGTCCGTGCACGCCCTGCGCGGCTGGCCGACCCCCTTGGGTGTGACGTTCAACACCGAGGGGCCCCTCTTCGACGCTCACGGCCGGCTGATCGACCCGGTCGCGGCGGCGGGGCTGGAAACCCTCGCCGATCAGATCATGGGATTCACCTACGCCTGGTCCCAGGTGATCTGAACCGCGCCGCCGCCCCTCGCGGCGGCGCCCTTCGCCATCCTGGCGCTGTCCCGCGCCGTCACGGTCCCGCCACGACTCACCCTGACGTATCCGCCCAGACGGGACGGGTCTACCGTGGCTGGCCCGGCGGCGGGGCGGCGGATGCCCGGCGACGGAGCGCGGGCGCCCGGCAGGGGCGTGTGGACGGACGACGAGGAGACGACAGGGTGCGACGACGGTACGGGCTGCGTGGGCTCGCCCGGACAGGTCTGGCCCGGGCAGGTCTGGCCGCCGCGCTCGCGGCGACGCTCGCCGGCTGCGGCGGCGGTTCGGACGGCGGGTCGGGCAGCGCCGCGGCGTCCGATCCCGCCGCGAAGGGATCTCCCGTCAAGCTGATGATCATTGCACCGACGGGCACCGCGGGGACGAACTACCCCGAGATGGTGGCCGCCACCCGCGCCGCCGTACGCGGGGTCAACGCCCGCGGCGGGATCGGCGGGCACCCGGTCGAGCTCGTCCACTGCAACGAGCGCAACGACGCCGCCAGCGCGAAGAAGTGCGCCCAACAGGCCGTCGACTCCGGCGTCCTCGCCGTCGTCAGCGAGGTCAGCGGCACCGGCGGGATCATGCCGATCCTGCAGAACGCGGGCATCCCGTCGATCGGGTCGGCCGGCATCTCCGCCGACGGCTCCGAGCTCAGCTCGCCGGTCAGCTACGTCATCAGCCCGCTGACGCTCTACCCGGCGGTCTGCCCGGCGCTGCTGGCCAAGGCGGGGGCGAGCCACCTCGGCCTGGTCGGCTACGACCTCAGCGCGAGCGACCGGCTGATCGTCATGGCCGAGGGCGGCGCGAAGGCCGTCAACCATCCGATCAACCCGAAGATCCGCATCCCGATCACGACGAGCGACTTCACCCCGGCGATCTCCCAGCTGTCCCGCTCCGGCGCCGACGGCGCCGTGCTCGTCGTCTTCGACCAGGCCGCCTACGCGGTGATCTCCAAGGCCGGCCAGCAGATCCGCACCTGCCACGCGGCGGGCACCCTGTCGCCGAAGTACCTGGCCACGCTCGGTCCGGCCGCGGACAAGCTCGTCGTCGCCACCGCCTTCCCGGAACTCAGCCAGGCCGCCCAGTTCCCCGAGGTCGCGCGGATGGTCGCCGAGCTCGACGCCGAGCAGGCCGCCGGGGACGCCGACGCCGCACCCGCCCAGCGCACCACGACGACCACCACCGGGGCGTGGCTGTCCGTGCAGATCGCCGAGAAGGTCGGCAACCAGGTGTCCGGCCCGCTGACGTCGAAGAACCTGCTCGCCCAGCTCAACCGGACCAAGAAGCTGGACCTGGGCGGCATCGTCCCGCCGCTGGACCTCACCGCGACCACCCCGATCCCCGGCGCGGAGCGGATCTTCAACACCACCCTGCGGGGCGCCCGCTGGGACAGCGCCTCGAAGTCGTTCGTCCCCCTGGGCCCGGAGACCTACAACGGCCTGGACATCCTGCGCCGCGCCGCCTCCTGACCACGCCGCCTCCTGAGCGCGCCGCCTCCTGACCACCCCCGGTCCCGGCGGCCGCCTCCTGGCTAGGACAGGGGGAGGTAGACCGGCCGGTGGGCCGACTCGTCGGCGTCGCCGAGGTAGGCCGCCCGCACGCGGGGGTCGGCGGCCACCTGCGCCGGGGTGCCCTCGGCGATGAGTTCGCCGGCGTCGAGGACGACCACCCGGTCGCAGACCCCCATGATCACATCCATGTCGTGCTCGTTGAGCAGGATGCCCAGCCCCCACTCGTCGGCGAGGCGGCGCAGCAGGGCCGCGACCTCGGCGCTGGCGGACTCGTCCAGGCCGGCGCACGGTTCGTCGAGCAGCAGCACGGCGGGCCCGGCCGCGACGGCGCGGGCGATGGCCAGCAGCCGGCGGCGGCCGTAGGGCAGGTCGGAGACGGTGCGCAGCAGGTCCTCGCGCAGCCCGAAGGCCTCGACGGCGGCGATCGCCGCGCCGGACAGCGGCCGCGACCGCGGGAACACCAGGTCGGTGAGATACGCACGGGCGTCGCGGCGGTCGCTGGCCGCCTGGATGTTCTCCAGCACGGTCAGGTCGTCGAACAGCTCCAGGTTCTGGAACGACCGGCTGATGCCCGCGCGGGCCCGCCGGTGCGCGGGCAGGCGGTCGAGGCGGACCTCGCCGAGCGTCATCGAGGCGACCAACGCCGGGGTGTAGCCGGTGATCGCGTCGATGACCGTCGTCTTGCCCGCGCCGTTCGGGCCGATCATCCCGACGACCTGGCCGGGAAGGACCCGCAGGTCGACGGCGCGCACCGCGCGCACCGCCCCGAAGCTGACCGTCAGCCCCCACACCGACAGCGCCGCCGGCACGACCGCGCGGGCGGACCCGCCCTCCGCCGCGCGCAGCGCCTGGTCCAACCGGGCGGCGTCGGCCCGGCGGCGGCGGTCGGCCCCACCGGGCACGTAGCGGTCGTAGAGCAGGCGGGCGGTGCGGGCGTTCTCGGGCGCCATCCCGCCGCCGGAACGGGAGAGCACGACGACGAGGACGATGCCGCCGATCAGCGGCACGTACCGGTCGAGTTCGGCCAGCCAGCCGCGCACCGCGCCACCGAAGGCGGCGGCGAGCACGGCCGCGACCGCCGCGGCGAGCCAGGGCAGCCAGCGCCGCGCCGCCACGCCGAGCCGGCCGCCGGTGCGCCGGTCGCCGGCCACCGCGGCGCCGACGGCGAGGCCGCCCGCGCCGGCTATCGTCGCGACTACAACCCGCAGCAGCGCGCCGAGCCGGACGAGCCAATCCCCGGCCCAGCCGCCGATGCGGGTGGCCAGCGCGCCGGCGGCCATCGTCGCGCCCGCGAACGAGCCGCTGACCCAGCCGACGCCGCCGACCACCGCGTAGGCGATGAGCAGGATCGAGGAGAACGGCGCGAACGTCCCGCCGCCGTAGTCGATGTTGCCGCGCTCGCCGTAGACGTAGAAGGCGTAGAGCACCCCACCGAACCCGGCGATGGCCGCGGACAGCGCGAACGCGTACAGCTTGGCGGCCACCACGCTGATGCCCAGCGCCGCGGCGGCCCGCTCGTTGGTCCGCACCGCGATCAGCCGCCGCCCGGCCCGGCCGCGGCGCAGGTTCGCGACCGCGAGGGCGACCAGGACGAAGGCGAGCACGGACACCGTCGCGAAGCCCCGCGGGTCGGTCACCTTGTCCAGCGGGACGCCGAGGAAGCGCTGACGCCCCACGACCGTCCCCTCGGGCGAGGCGAGGTCGCCGAACAGCGAGCCGAGCGCGCCCGCCCCCGGGGGTGGCGGGGAGTGGTAGCCGCGTTGGAACAGCAGGGCGTCGACGGCCGCGCCGAGGCCGAGGGTCACCACCGCGAGCTGCAGCCCCCGGGTGCGTAGCGCGGGCAGCGCGAACAGCAGCCCGACGACGGCGGTGCCGGCCACCCCGACGGCCATCGCCGCCTCCAGCGGCCAGCCGCGGGTGGCGACGAGCCGCCCGGCGATCAGCGCCGCGATCCCGGAGAAGGCGAGCTGGGCCAGGGAGAGCTGCCCGGTGAACCCGACGAGCACCACGACGGACAGGATGATCAGCGCCCACAGCGCGTTGGCGTCGAGGGCGTCGACCCAGTCGCGGGGCAGCGACCAGATCGCCACCAGCGCCGCCGCGACGGTGACGGCGAGGGCACGGGGATGGACCCGGCCGCTGCCGAGCACCGGGTGGCGCTCGGCGAGGTGGCCCCGCTCGGGCAGGCCCCGGCCGCGCACGGCCAGGTAGAAGACGATGACGGCCAGCGGCACCGCCCGGTCGACCCCGCGCCACCAGGGATGGTGGGCGACGAACTCGTACTGCGCCTCCACCTCGATGACACCGAGGACGAGCCCGCCGAGCAGCACCCCGGGGAACGAGCTGAACCGCGCCACCAGCGCCACCGCCAGCGCCGGGACGATGAGAAGCAGCAGGTTCGTCGAGGACAGCGGGTTCTGCAACGGGGCGAGCAGGACGCCGCCGAGCCCGGCCAGCGCGGCGCCGGCGCCCCACGCGCCGGCGGCGATGGCGTCGACGGACCAGCCGAAGGTGGCGGCGGCGCGCGGGTTCTCGGTCGCCGCCGTCGCGGCGAGCCCCACCGTGGTGAACCGGAAGACCGCCCAGGCAGCCGCGACGAGGACGGCGACCGCGGCGAGCCGGACGAACACGTCCGCGCCGACGGACTCGCCGAACAGCTCGACCGTGCCGGTGGGCAGCACCGTCGGGGAGGTGCGCACCGCGCCGGCGAACATCAGCGTCAGCGACGACTGGACAATGATCAGCAGGCCGAGGGTCGCCATCAGCCGCAGCAGCGCCGTCGCCTCCCGCAGCGGGCGCATGACCAGCAGCTGGAACCCGACGCCGATGCCGGCCGTCGACGCGACCGCGAGCACCGCCGCCAGGCCCAGCGGCAGCCCCCACGGGCCGTGCAGGCCGTGGAAGGTGTAGGCGGCCCACGCCACCAGCGCGCCCTGGGCCAGGTTGAGCACCCCGGCCCCGCGGGCGATCACCACCACACCCGCGGCGACCAGCGCGTACAACGCGCCCGTCCCGAGGCTGAGCAGCGCGAAGCCCATGATGTCGTTCACGGCGGCCCACCCTGCTCCGGGCGCCATGCACCGGCGCCCTGCGTCATCCCCCCAGCGGTCCCCCATGGCGGCCACCGGCCCGCCCCGGTCGCGCCGAGCGGCTGCCCGCCCACCGCGCCACGGACCCCGCGCGTCGGAACCGTTGATCACGGCGACCGACGCAGACGGTACGGTGGGCGCGCCCGGCATGACAAGCAAACCATCCACAACAGCCACGACAGCCCACGTCGTGATCAGCGGTCGGCGGCGGCGGCCACCGCGGCCCACGGGACGGCCGGCGGCAGACAAAGTCGGGTGATCGTTGTCTTACGAGCGGACACCGGATGCTCACGGATGTCACCCGGGCGGGCGCCGATTCCGCCCGGACGTGGCACGGACCAGGCGTCGGCGCGGCGTCAGGCATGGTGGCCACGCCCATCTCCCGGTACATCTAGAACAGGCGGACACGTCGCCGTCGCCCGGTGCCCGCCCGAACCCGGCGATCGGCCGACGGCGGCGCATCCGCGCCGACGAGAGCCGACGAGAACAGCCACGGGAGTGGGACGGATGACAGAGCTCGTGCCCGGTGCGAACGCGCCGCTGCCCCGCGGTCCCGTCTCGGTCCGCCTCATCGGGCCGTTCGACCTGTGCGCGCTGGTGACGGCGGCGCACGGCAAGGTCGACGGGGACGACGACTTCGTGTTCTACAACCAGCCGGCGACGGCCGGCGTCATCCTCAACGGCGACGAGGTGACGGTCGACCCGGAGCGGCTGCGGCCCGGCGCCGAACGGGTCGTGATCGTCGCGAGCCCCGAGGACGGCACGACGCCCTTCGGCCGGCTGCCGGGGCCCGTCGTCACCCTGCACGACCGGCGCGGCAACCTCAGCGCCCACTTCACCCCGCCGCCGCTGTCCAACGAGACCGTGGTCACCCTCATCGAGATCTACCGCCGGGGAGCGGAGTGGAAGGTCCGCGCCGTCGGGCAGGGGTACGCCGACGGCCTCGCCGGGCTCGCCCGCGACTTCGGCGTGGATGTCGACGACGACAGCCCGGGCGCGCCCGAGGCCGCGGCGCCCCCGCCCGGCCTCACCCCGGCCGTCCCCCGCCAGGACGCTGCCGCCAGCGCCGCCCCCGTCCCCGCCGGCGGCCCGCCGCCAAGCTGGGGCGACCATTCCGCGGCCGGCCTCGGGCCACGCGACGACCGGCCGGCACCGGACGGCGCCGGGTGGGCCGGGGAGGGCGGCATCCCGGCGATGCTGGCCCAGGTCGTCACGCTGACGAACATCGAACGCGGGCGGGAGGGTCTCGCGCCGCTCGCCGTCGACCCGACGCTGGCCGCCGCCGCCGCCGAGCACAGCCGGGACATGGTGGCGCGCGGCTTCTTCGCCCACACCAGCCCGGACGGCCGGACCGTGTCCGACCGGGTCACGGACCTGGGCTACCGCTACGCCCGCGTCGCCGAGAACATCGCCGCCGGCCAGAGCACGGCCGAGGAGGTCGTCGCCGGCTGGATGCAGAGCCCGGGCCACCGGGCCAACATCCTCATCCCGCAGCTACGCCAGATCGGCGTCGGCTACGCCGTCGGCGGCGAGTACGGCACCTACTGGACGCAGGTGTTCGGCACACTCCTGTGACCGGCGCCGCCGACTCATCCGCGCCGCCGGTCCGACCCGCGGCCGGGCGGTGGCCTGCGCCGAAACCGAGAACCGGCAGGTCACCGGCGAAACGGGTTGGATGTCGCGCATGGACGCAGCACCCAGCCGACGGGATCGGCGCTGGATCCGCGAGGCCGTCGCGCTGGTGGAGGCCGACACGAACCGCTCCGCGGACACCCATCTGATCCCGCTGCCGCTGTGGCCGGCCCAGCGGGGCGTGGACGTCTACCTCAAGGACGAGTCGACGCATCCCACCGGTTCGTTGAAGCACCGCCTCGCCCGATCGCTGTTCCTCTACGGGCTGAGCAACGGCTGGATCCGGGAGGGCACGACGATCGTGGAGGCGTCCTCGGGCTCCACGGCGGTCTCGGAGGCGTACTTCGCGCGCATGCTGGGCCTGCCGTTCATCGCCGTCATGCCCGCGTCGACCAGCGCCCAGAAGATCGCCCTGATCGAACGGGAGCAGGGCCGCTGCCACCTGGTGAAGGATGCGGGGATGGTCTATCCGGAGGCGCACCGGCTGGCCGCAGCGACCGGCGGCCACTACATGGACCAGTTCACCTACGCGGAGCGCGCCACGGACTGGCGCGGCAACAACAACATCGCCGAATCGATCTTCAGTCAGATGGCGCTGGAGCGCCATCCCGTCCCGGCCTGGGTCGTCGTCGGCGCGGGCACCGGCGGGACCAGCGCGACGATCGGCCGCTACCTGCGCTACCGCCAGCACGACTCCGCCCTGTGCGTGGTCGATCCGGAGGGGTCGGCGTTCCACCGCGGCTGGTCCACCGGCGACCCGCAGGCGACAGGTGCGAACTCCCGCATCGAGGGGATCGGCCGCCCCCGGGTCGAACCGAGCTTCCTGCCCGACGTCGTCGACCGGATGATCAGCGTCCCGGACGCCGCGTCCATCGCCGCCATGCAGTTCCTGCAGAGGCTCACCGGCCGGCGGGCCGGCGCCTCGACGGGGACGAACCTGTGGGGCGCCGTCCAGCTCGCCTGCGAGCTCGTCGCCGCCGACCGCCAGGGCAGCATCGTCACCCTGATCTGCGACGGCGGCGACCGCTACGCCGACACCTACTACTCCCCCGCCTGGCTCGCCGCCGCCGGCATCGACCCAGGCCCGAGCGCCGACCTCCTACGCCGCGCCGTCGACACCGCCGCCTGGCCCGCCTGACCGGCGCTGCCGCTGCCCCTCCGCCGGTCGCGCGCCGAGGCCGAACCAGCCAAATCCCACGATGTCCTGACGTAGTCTCTACGTCGCTGTTGGTGCTGCTCCGCACATCCTCGTGGGCCGCGCCGCGGCCGCCATGCTCACGTGGTGCCGCCATGCTCACGTGGTGCAAGTGGTGCAAGTGGTGCAAGTGGTGCAGGGGGTGCGGGATGCGCGGGGATCCGCTCCGTCGGGTGCAGGACAGGCTGCGACGGTTCACCGAGACCCAGGATCCCGCTGTCGTGCTCGCCGGGGAGGCGCTCGCGGAGGTGCGGGCCCTGGTCGGCACGGCGGGCGACCCGACCGACGACGTCGAGGTGTCCCACGCGGCGGGCTGGCTGCACTGGGTGCGGTACCTCGCCCTCGACGCCGGGGAGGATCAGGACGATCTGGCGGCGGCGTTGGGCTACTTCGCGGCGGTCTACCCGCATCATCCAGACGCGCTGCCGGACCAGGTCCGCGCCCTGCTCGAGGAAAATCCGGCCGCAGCGTCCGCGGCGCAGGGTTACCAGGCCGCCGCGCTGCTGCAGACGGCTCTGCAAACCGGCGACCACGCCGCGCTGGACACCGCGATCGAGCACTTTCACCAGGTGCTCGCCGAGATGCCCGCCGGCCATCCCGACCACGCCGCGGTGCTGTCCAACCTCGGCGCCGCCCTGCGGACCCGGTTCGAGCAGAGGGGCTCGGCGGCCGATCTCACCGCCGCCGTCGACGCCGGGCGGCAGGCGGTCGCGGCCACCGCACCCGACCACCCCGACCGCGGCGCGATGCTGTCCAACCTCGGCATCGCCCTGCGTGCCCGGTTCGGCCAGACAGGATCGCCGGCAGACCTCGCCGGCGCCGTCGACGCCGCCCAGCAGGCGGTCGCGGCC
>NZ_CM001489.1:6905220-6906012 GCF_000262465.1 Frankia sp. QA3 | reverse complement strand
CGGCGACCACGCCGCGCTGGACACCGCGATCGAGCACTTTCACCAGGTGCTCGCCGAGATGCCCGCCGGCCATCCCGACCACGCCGCGGTGCTGTCCAACCTCGGCGCCGCCCTGCGGACCCGGTTCGAGCAGAGGGGCTCGGCGGCCGATCTCACCGCCGCCGTCGACGCCGGGCGGCAGGCGGTCGCGGCCACCGCACCCGACCACCCCGACCGCGCGGGACGGCTGTCCAACCTCGGCATCGCCCTGCGAGCCCGGTTCGGCCAGACAGGATCGCCGGCAGACCTCGCCGGCGCCGTCGACGCCGCCCAGCAGGCGGTCGCGGCCGCGGCACCCGATCACCCCGACCGCGCCATGTTTCTGTCCAACCTCGGCATCATCCGCCAGGCCCGGTACGAACGGACCGGAGCCCCGGCGGACCTCGCCGCCGCCGTCGACGCCGCGCAGCAGGCGGTCGCGGCCACGGCCGCCGACCACCCCGACCGCGCCGCGATGCTGTCCAACCTCGGCACCGCCCTGCAGGCCCGGTTCGAACGGACCGGAGCACCGGCGGATCTCGACAGCGCCATCGACATCGGGCAGCAGGGGGTCGCGGCCACCGCACCCGACCACCCCGACCGCGCCATGTACCTGTCCAACCTCGGCATCGCCCTGCAGGCCCGGTTCGAACGGACCGGAGCACCGGCGGATCTCGACAGCGCCATCGACATCGGGCAGCAGGCGGTCGCGGCCACCGCACCCGACCACCCCGACCGCGCCATGTACCTGTCCAACCTCGGCATCGCCCTGCA
>NZ_CM001489.1:6887036-6905120 GCF_000262465.1 Frankia sp. QA3 | reverse complement strand
GGCAGGCCGTCGCGGCCACCACACCCGACCATCCCGAGCGGGCCGGACGGCTGTCCAACCTCGGCGCCGCCCTGCAAGCCAGGTTCGACGCGACCGGAGCGCCGACGGATCTCACCGCGGCGGTCGACGTCGGCCGGCAGGCGGTCGCGGCCACCGCACCCGGCCATCCCAACCGGGCCGGACGGCTGTCCAACCTCGGCGCCGCCCTGCACATCCGGTTCACCCAGACGGGATCACCAGATGATCTCGACGCCGCCGTCGAGGTCGGGCGGCAGGCGGTCGCGGCCACCGCGCCCGACCACGCCGACCGCACCATGTATCTGTCCAACCTCGCTATCGCCCTGCGTGCCCGGTTCGAACGGACAGGTTCGCCGGCCGATCTCACCGCCGCCATCGACGCCGGACGGACGGGCGCCGAGGCGCCGGCAGCCGCGCCACGGCTGCGGGCGATCGCGGCCCGGGGGTGGGGGGCTGCCGCCGGGGCGGGAGAACGCTGGGCGGAGGCGGCGAAGGGGTTCGAGGCGGCAGTCGCGCTGGTGGGGCTGGTGACGCCGCGCAGTCTCGCCCGCCCCGATCAGGAGCATCTTCTCGGCGAGCTGAACGGGTTGGCCGCGGACGCGGCCGCGGCCTGCGTTCGGGCAGGTCGGGTGGAACGGGCGGTGGAGCTGTTCGAGCAGGGTCGGGGGGTGCTGCTGGGGCAGGCGTTGGACATCCGCACCGACGTCACCGAGCTCGCGGACGCCCACCCGGACCTGGCCCACCGTTTCCTGCGACTGTGCGAGGACCTCGACCGCGCGGGCGGCTCCGCCGGTTCGCCCCCGGTCGTCGGGGGGCTGTCGGCGCCGGCCGCGGCCCCGGCGGATGGGCGGCCGCGGGCGATCGTGGCCGAGGAGTTCGACGCGGTGATGGTGCAGATCCGGGAGCGACCCGGATTCGCCGGTTTCCTGCGCCCGCCGCCGGTGGAGCAGCTTCGGAAAGCCGCGGGCCAGGGACCCCTGGTAATGGTCGCGGTTTCCCGGTTCGGATCATGTGCGCTGTTGCTGACGACCGAGGGCGTCGACGATGTCCCGCTTCCCCTGCTGACACCGAACGCGGTGTACGAGCAGGTGGTGGAGTTCCTCGACGCCTTCGGCGACACCGCCCGGGCCGGCGGCACCGGCGAGAAGCGGCTGGACGGCATCCTGGGCTGGCTGTGGGATGCGCTGGCGGGGCCGGTCCTGGACCGCCTGGGGATCATCGGCCCACCCGCGAGGGACCGGGGATGGCCACGGGTGTGGTGGTGTGTGTCCGGGCTGCTGTCGTTCCTACCGGTGCACGCTGCCGGGCATCACGACACCCGGCGCGGCGCCCGCCCGGACACGGTGGTCGACCGGGTCGTCTCCTCCTTCACTCCGAGCATCCGTGCGCTGCTGCACGCCCGTCGCACCGCCGTGGCCGGGCCGGAGGACGGTCGGCCGGAGGACGGTCGGCCGAAGGACGGTCGGCCGAAGGACGGTCGGCCGAAGGACGGTCGGGCCGGGCGGGTGCTGGCGGTGGGGATGCCTCGCACTCCCGCCATGCACGAGCTGCCCGGCGCCCAGGCCGAGACGGAGGCGTTGGCACGGCGTTTCGAAGACCGGGCCGTGGTGCTGACCGCGCCCCGGGCGACCCGGGACGCGGTCATGACCGCGCTGCGGGCCAGCGAGTGGGCGCACTTCGCCTGTCACGGCATCGCCGAGATCGCCGACCCGTCGGCCAGTCGGCTCGTGTTGTATGACCGGCCGCTGAGCGTGGCGGATCTGACCCCGCTACGGTTGGAGCGGGCGGAGCTGGCGTTCCTGTCCGCCTGCGAGACGGCCCGCCCCGGCGGCCGGCTCGCCGACGAGGCGATCCATCTCGCGTCGGCGTTCCAGCTCGCCGGGTTCCGACACGTCATCGCCACCCTGTGGCTGATCAGCGACAGCGTCGCCGTCGACCTCGCCGACCAGATCTACGCAACCCTGGCCGCCGGTGGCGACCCGGCCAGCGCGGTACATCAGGCCACCCGAGACCTGCGCGACTACCTGCCCCGACGGCCCGCGCTGTGGGCCTCCCACATCCATGCCGGCGCCTGACCCACCGGTCCCGGCCGGCGCCCCGATCGGGAGTTTCGTCCATGAGCAGTGACGACCGCGGCACGATCGAGGCGGCGCGAGCGATCCGTCCCTACCTGACCGACTGGTTCAGCCCGCAGGACGCCGCCGCCTTGGACCAGCACCTTGCCGACGTCCTCAACCCGCCCGGCGGGTTGAGCGATCCCGCCGACCTCGCCGGAATGGCCAGCCGGCTGCGTGGGCTCTTGGAGACCCATCGCCTCACCCGCCGCTTCCTCGGTGACGTCCTCGCTGACGCTCCGTACTACCGGCCTCCCGAGCACCAGCCTCGCTATCTGCGCGGCCGGAACGCCGCCGGGCCGGCCGGCGACCCCAGCCCGGTTCTCGCCGACCGCTACACCTGCCCGCACGGCGACTACACCTGGTACCGCCCCGATGTCAGCACTCCGGTCGTCCGGTGCCCCACGCACCAGGTGTCGCTCGGCCGGGGCTGACGTTGGCCCAGGCTGCGGAATCGTGCCGAGGGGTAGTTGCGCTTTTCGGCTGCAAAACCGTGTTTAGCCCTCGGCACGATCTGGCCGCACTCTGACCGGAAATTAGGCTGACCGGAAACCGGGCTGGCGGCAGTGGTCGCGGCCGGGCAGAGGGCCTCTGGGCCGCGTGGGCTGGGCGGGCGGGTTCAGGGGGCGACGGGGCGGCCGCGCAGGACGATGAGGTCGGGTGCGGCGAGCACCGCGACGTCGGCGCGCGGGTCGGCGGGGTAGACGACCAGGTCGGCGGGGGCGCCCTCGGTGAGCGCCGGATGGCCGAGCCAGGCCCGCGCCGACCAGGTGGCGGCGGACAGGGCGGCCTCGGCCGGCAGGCCGGCGCGGCGCAGCTCGGCGACCTCGGCGGCGACCAGGCCGTGCGGCAGGCTGCCCCCGGCGTCGGTGCCGACGTAGATGGGGATTCCGGCGTCGTAGGCGGCCCGCACCGTGTCGTACCGGCGGGCGTGCAGGGCAAGCATGTGCCGGGCGTAGGCGGGGAACTTCTCCTCGGCGCCACGCGCGATGCCCTCGAAGGTGGCGATGTTCACCAGCGTCGGGACGATCGCGACCCCCCGCTCGGCGAACAGCGGGATCGTGTCCTCGGTGAGCCCGGTGGCGTGCTCGATGCAGTCGATGCCCGCCTCGACGAGGTCGGCGAGCGAATCCTCGGCGAAGCAGTGGGCGGTCACCCGGGCGCCGGCCGCGTGGGCCGCGTCGATCGCCGCCTTCGCGGCGTCCGCGGGCCAGCAGGCAGCGAGGTCCCCGACGCCGCGGTCGATCCAGTCCCCGACGAGCTTGACCCAGCCGTCGCCGCGGCCGGCCTGGGTGACGACCTCGGCGACGAGGTCGTCCGGCTCGACCTCGGCCGCGTAGTTGCGGATGTAGCGCCGGGGGCGGGCGATGTGCCGGCCGGCGCGCACCAGCCGGGGCAGGTCCTCGCGGTCGTCGACCCACCGGGTGTCCGCCGGGGAGCCGGCGTCGCGCAGCAGCAGCGCGCCGGCCGCACGGTCGGTGGTGATCTGCTCCTGCGCGGTGGGCCGGTCCACGGCGCCGCCCGCGTCGAGGCCGACGTGGCAGTGCGCGTCGACCAGGCCGGGCAGTGCCCAACCGGACACCGTGCGCACGTCCCGGGCCGCGGTGCCGGCGGGCGCGGTGAAGCTGACCCGACCGTCGACGATCCACAGCTCGTCGCGGACCTCCTCCGGCCCGACCAGCACCGCGCCCTGGATCCGCAGGGTCGGATGACCCGTCACCATCGGGCCGCCCCCGTTCGGCCAGCTTCCGTCCCGGGGACGGCCATCCTGGTTCCGACCGCTGTCGTCATGTTTGCCTCCGCTGCTGGCGTCGGGCCCAGTCTGCCCGTTTCCCGACGCCGGCAGCGCGCCCCGCCGCACCCCGGGGCCGCGGTGGCGGCGTCAGACGTCGAGCTGGGCCTCGATGGCGCGCAGGCGGTGGCGGGCCAGCGCGAGGTTCGCCCGCCCCTTGTCCAGCACCAGGTAGAGGAACAGACCGCGGCCGGAATGGCTCTGCAGCAGGCGGATCAGGTGGTACTGACGACCGAGCGTGATCAGGATGTCCTCGATGGTGTCCTGGAGGCCGAGGCTCTCCATGGTCCGCAGCTTCGCCCGGATGACCTCGGTGTTCCCGGCCGCGGCCACCTCCAGGTCGAGGGTGTGCGCGTTACCGGCCGTGCCGAGGGTCATGCCGCTGGTGAAATCGACGAGAGCCGCCCCGAGCGCGCCCCCGATCTCCAGCGACTCCTTCAGCGCAATATCGACACTGTTCATATCGCCTCCCGCGTTGTCGAGGTGGAGGGCAGCACCGACGCCGCCTCCCGTGGGCATCGACGTCAGCTCACGCGAACCGCGCGTCGACAATCGTCCCCGCATCACAGTCCCTCGCAGACTTGAAACCGCCCGATCTACGACTGCTCGTCCAACTTTAATCGGCCGCGACCGGAACGCACGAGGCTGAACAAAAAAGGTACGTCCACGGACAGGGAGACCACATTCACCAGCCGGTACCGGCACGCGAATATCATTCGAACTGAACCCGCAATTATTTCTGCGTAAACACTACAAAATGATTATGAAGATAGCGCGCCGATGACGGGGATACCGGTCGGACGGGGATACCGGTCAGGATGGCGCGCGCCGCGCGGGAGCCGCCGGCGGCACGGTCGTCGCCGCCGATCCACCTGGGCAGCAGCGCACATCCCCCTGCTCGGGCGCCATGATCCGGTGTTGCGCGGGGTAGGAGCGGCGGCATGGCCGATCACCGAGCGACATGGCACCGGGGCAGCCGTCGGCGGCCCGACGCGCGGCGGTACCGGGCTTGGGGGGCCGGCGATCGGCCCGGGGCACGAGGCGCGCTGTCGGCGGCGATGCTCGGCCTGTTCCTGCTCGCCTCGGTCCTCTGGGCGGGATGCGGCTCGCAGCCCGGGGACGGGGCGGAGCAGACCGCGGCGGCACAGCGCGCCCCGGCCGGGGCTGCCAGCCCGACCGGTCCAACGGCCGGCGCTGCCAGCCCGACCGGCCCAACGGCCGGCGCTGCCAGCCCGACCGGCCCGACGGTCCAGGGCGGCCCCGCCGGTCGGCCGGGATCGACGCCCCGGCCCGGTGCCGCCGGCCACGGCGACGAGCCCGGGCGGCCCGCGGCCGAGGGCGCCGACGCGCCGCAGCTCCCGATGGGCGGTCGCACGCTGCTGCCGCGGTTGCGGATCGTGGCGCACTACGGCTCGGTGGGCGGCGGCGCGCTCGGCGTGCTCGGTGAGGGGACACCGGAGCAGGCGGCGCAGCGCGTGCTCGCGGCCGCGGCGCCCTTCGCCGCGGGCGACCGTCCGGTGCAGCCGGCGATGGAGCTCATCACGACCGTCGCGTCGGCATCACCCGGCGCGGATGGGCTATACAGCTCCGCGCTGCTCCCGGCCGCGGTCGAGCCGTACCTCGCCGCCGCCCGAGCCCACCGGATGCTGCTCATCCTCGATCTGCAGCCCGGGCGCGGGCGTTTCCTGGACCAGGCGCGCCGGTACGAACGTTTCCTGCGGGAACCGGACGTCGGGCTCGCCCTCGACCCGGAATGGAAGATGGGGCCGAACCAGGTCCCCGGCCGCCAGATCGGCAGCAGCGACGCGGCCGGGCTGAACGAGGTCTCCGCCTGGCTCGCCGGCATCACCCGCGCGCACAATCTGCCGCAGAAACTGTTCGTGATACATCAGTTCACCGAATCGATGCTGCCCGACCGGACGGCCATCGTGGCCCGGCCCGAACTCGCCACCGTCTTCCATATCGACGGGTTCGGCGTCCGTCAGGACAAGCTCGACAAATACGCGCTGCTGTCCGCCCGGGCGCCGTTCTTCACCGGGTTCAAGCTCTTCCTCGACGAGGACACGAACATGTTCAGTCCGGCGGAGACGCTGACCCTCACGCCGCCGCCGGACCTCATCACCTATCAGTGAGCGGCTGCACCTATCGGTGGGCGGCTGCACCTATCGTTGAGCGGGCTGCTCAGCCGCGCCACCACGGGCCGGTGATGGCCACGGTGAGGCCGTCGACCTGCACGTTGGCGTACAGCCAGCGGCCGTCCTGGGAGAAGGTGGCGCCGGCCCACTCGCTGTCGCTGCCGGCGTTGCGGGCGAGCGGGTAGGGCGTGCCGTCCGCCGAGGGGGCGACGAGGTACTGCTCGCCGTCGCCGTCCTCGCACAGCACGATCCCGCCGAACGGCGAGACGGTGATGTTGTCGGGCCCGTCGAACCGGCCGCCCGGCTCCAGGCGCAGGACGAGTTCGAGGGTGGAACGCTTCGGGTCGAACCGCCAGACCTGCCCGGCGTGGTCGGCGGCGGCGCCGGCGGACTTCTCCGCGTAGCTGGAGACGATGTACGCCGTGCCCTCGGACCAGAAGATGCCCTCGGCCTTCGGCACCCGGGTGATCTTCGCGTCCTCGAACTGCGAACGGACCGACACCGCGGTCGCGTCCGGGTCGGGCACGTCCACCCAGGTGACGCGCAGCTTGGTGTGCAGGTCGTGCACGGCGGACAGGTCACGCACGTCCGGCACCGACAGGGCCTGCAGCTTCCCACCGGCCCGCAGGCTGCCGGGACCGCCGAGCGGGCGGCGAGGCAGGAGCCGGTAGAGCAGGCCGTACGGCTTGGAGGCGTCCTCGGTGAGGTAGACGATGCCGGAACGCGGGTCGATCGCCACCGCCTCGTGCGGGAAGCGGCCCAGCGCCGTCAGCGGCACCGGGGCGGTGTCGCGCAGTCGGCCGAAGGGGTCGACCTCGAAGACGTAGCCGTGCTTCTTGGTCAGCACCGCCTCGGTGGCCGGGGTGGCCTCGGTCTCCTCGCAGGACAGCCAGGTCCGCCACGGCGTGCCGCCACCCGCGCAGTTGCGGTAGGTGCCGGCGAGGCTCGGCACGTGGCCGAGCAGCTTGTCGCCCGCGACCGTGAGGGTCGTCGTCCCGCCGGCGCAGGCCGGGTCGTAGACGAGGCCGTCGCGGTGCGGCACCGCCGGGATGTCGGTCCCCGGCGACAGCTCATGGTTGCGGACCAGCACGCTGCGTCCCGGGCCGGCAGGGAAGGCGTACATGCCGTCGTGCGACCCCGGCACCGCGCCCCCGCCGTCCAGGGTGTCCTTGCCCGCGCGGGAGAACACCGTGTAGCGGAAGCCGGCCGGCAGGTCGATGATCTTGTTCGGGTCCGCGACGAGCTCCCCGTAACCGCGGAAGGCCTTCGGCGTCGCAGCGGTCGCGGTCCCCGCGAAGACGGCGTCCACCGCCCCGGCCAGCGCGAAGCCGAGGCCGGCGGTCCCCGCGCCCGCCATCAACTGTCGACGGTTCACAGCCATGCCTGTCCTCCTCCGACGCCGGTCCCTTCGGCGCCGTTGGGAACGCTGTCAGCCGAAGATGGCCGGAGATCGACACAAACGGAAACATCAGTGCACGTACAACCGACCGGTACGCTCGCCGACCGTCACCGCGGCGGCTGGTCAACCCAGTCCCGCGACCAGCGGGGCCCCTGGTCCAGGCGGCGAAGGTCCGGCCCGGCCCGGCCGGTCCCGGCCCGGCGGGTCGGTGCCGCCGGGCCGGGACGGGGGTCCGTTAGACGCCGACGGTGTCGTAGTCGGCGATGCGCAGGGACATCGTCTCGGCGAGGCGGGCCATGGTGCCGTCGATGAGCTTGAGGTCGCGGATGGCGAGCTGCCCGTCGTGGACGGTGCCGGCCAGCTCCTCACTGCGGCGTTCGGCCCGGTCGAGCAGTGCCGACGACCGGGTGTAGGTCGTGTCGCGCGGACCGTTCAGCGCGGCGGCGATGACGTCCAGCGACTCGGGCAGGGTCGCGCTCGCCCCCTTGATCTCCCGTCCGCAACCCCGAGGTGCGGCTATTCGTAGCTTAGCAAGCATTCGGCTAGCGGAATGCCCTCTCCGCCGGTGGGAGATGTGACAGCGGGCGAGGAAACAGGGCGATCTCTCCGTAGTTCTTTCAGGTCGGTTATTACCGCGGCTTACGGTGCGCCCCCCGAGCACCACGGAACGGGTGACCGTCCACGCCCCGCCCACCACACCGGAGCGAAACCAGCACATCCCGTCCGATCCCGCGATTCCGCTCTCACCCACCTACCCTGCGTGCCCGATTACCCGTCGCGACGGAAGGAATGTCGTTGCCAGCCGGGCGGCTCGCCACCCGAGGGCAGCCAACGGCGGCCGAACATCGCATAGAGTGACACCACGCTTGCCGTCATGGACGGATGGCTGCCGGCGGCCGACGCCACCAGAATAGCGCTTGGTAAGCATCAAGCCGGAGGTACGTCATCCGTACGCAGACTCCCTGAAAACCCTGTCGCGCCGAATTTCCGGAACCACTGCCGCCGCCGGTGCCGGTAATCGGCGAAAAGCCAGCGGACGTCGATTTCCGGTCGGCAGGTTTCCCGGATCATTGACGTTCCGCGGCTACCGATCTTCAATTCACCGGGTCGGGTGGATTGGTGGTCGCTGGGATCTGGGATCTGGCATCTGGTCGTGCCGGCTGTGCGGGGTGGGGTGGGTGTGCGGTCCCGGGGGTGGCTGTCGCCGCGTCGGCGAGGAGTGGGCGGTGTCTGGTGGCGCGGTGTCTGGTGGCGCGGTGTCTGGTGGCGCGGTGTCTGGTGGCGCGGTGTCTGGGGTGGTGGACTACGACGACGCGGTGGTGACGGGGCGGTGGTGACGGGGCGGTGGTGACGGGGCGGTGGTGGGAGGGCGATGACCGTGTTGCGGTGACGGCGTGGGTCGGGCCTGAGCAGGGGTCGACGCGGGCCGGGGCTCGGCCCGGACGCGAGGCCCGGTTCCGCGGAACGCCACGATCACCGAGGCCCGGTTCCGCGGAACACCATGATCGCCGGGCCTGGGGGCGGGTTGGGGTGGGGGTCGGGAAAGTGTCGGTGGTGGGTGGGAGCATGCCGTGTTCGATGATCCACGACAGCCCCGGCCCGGTGATCATGACGGTTGACTTTGCGGCAACTCCGACGGCTGTGTTCGCGGCAGTCCCGGTACACCTGCGCAGAGACGGGCGCGTTCGCCGCCGCGCACGAACGCCGGCTGGCCATGATCCGCCTGCCGGCCCACGCCTCCGATCCCAACCCCGCCCAGAGCATGGGGTCGCTACCCGAACGCGGTGATCCCGCCAACCGTCTGGTCACCGACGTCGGCCCTCTCACCGGCCTGGTCCGACGGGGCCCGGGTCGCCTCCACCATCCATCGTCACCTGCTCGACGGCTACCTCACCACCACCGGCCCGACCCTGCAACCAGCATGATCCGTATCGACATCACGAAAAAAGTTCGTTAGCAACATGGCGACCTGATCCGACTACTGGCAGGCGCAGCGCGTATGGGTACTTGCCGCCATTCCTGTTAACTCACTCCGTCGTTCCCGGCCACGGCCGAGGGATCCACGGCCGAGGGGCCCACGGCCGAGGGGCCCACGGCCGAGGGATCCAAGGCCGACGGCTCCCGCCCCACGGCCGCGATCCCGGCGGCGGCGGGGGCGGGGCGCTCGCCGAGCAGGCGGGTGCCGTCGGGGAGGTTGCCGGTGGCGGCGGCGTGGCGCAGGTACTCCCACAGGGTGCGTTGGAGCTCGACGGCGGCGCGGGTCGGCTCGACGTCGCGGCGCCGCGCCAGCCCGATCGTGCGTTGCAGTCCGGGGGCCACGAAGGGGGTCACCCGCATGCCGAGGCGGCGGGCGACCATGCTCGGGATCACGGCGCTGCCGAGCCCCGCGGCGACGAAGCCGAGCACCGCGTCCATCTCCCCGCCCTCGATCGCGAAGGTCGGCTCGAAGCCGACCTCCCGGCAGGCCGTCACGGTGGCCACACGCAGGTCGTACCCGCGCCGGAACATCACCAGTGGATGGTTGCGCAGATCGGCGACGGTCAGCGAGCGGCCGGTGACGACCGGCGGCTCGTCGAGGGAGGAGACCAGCACCAGGCTCTCCCGGATGAGCGGCGAGGTGGCCAGGGCGGGGTCGGAGCTCTGCAGTGGCAGGATGATCAGAGCGAGGTCGAGCTCGCCGCCCGCCAGGTCGCGGACCAGGTCACGCGACCCGCCCTCCTCGACCAGCAGGCGGATGCCCGGATAGCGCTGGTGGAACAGGCGCAGTACGTCGGGCAGGAAGCCGGTGCACAGGCTCGGCGTGGCGCCGAGGCGAACCGTGCCGTGGCGTAGGTCGAGCAGCTCGGTGACCCGCTGACGGGCCGTCTCCGTGTCCGCGAGGATGCGCCGCGCCAGCGGCAGCAGCGTCTCCCCCGCCGCGGTCAGGCTGATGTTGCCCCGGGCGCGGTTGAACAGTGGTGTGCCGAGCTCCTGTTCGAGCGACCGGACCTGTTGGGACAGTGAGGGTTGCGCCACATGCATCCGCTGCGCGGCCCGGGTGAAATGCCGGGTCTCCGCGACGGCGACGAAATAGGCGAGCTGGTGGAGCTGCACGCCCGCCAGCGTAGACCTCGATAGATGGCGACTATGGAGTCCAGGTTTATCATGTCTTGGACCACTCGACACCCCGGTTCTAGGGTGCGGGCGTGGCTGTAACAACCCCGACGCGACCGTCGCCCGCTGGACGCCCCCCGCGACCCGCGCGATCCTCCTTCGCCCCGTTGAACTTCTGGCGTTCGACGATCGGCAAGAAGACCGTGATGGCGGTCACCGGTCTGCTGATGCTGCTGTTCCTGATCGTCCATATGCTCGGGAACCTGAAGATCTTCTTCGGCCCAACCGACTTCGACCACTATGCCCACTGGCTGCGCACGATCGGGGATCCGGTCCTGCACGAAAGCTGGTATCTGTGGATCCAGCGGTTCGTCCTGGTAGTGGTCGTGGTGCTACACGCCGTATCGGCCTACCAGCTCAGCCGACGTGATCTGAAGGCCCGGCCGACGAAATACTCCCACCACCAACGGGCCAAGGCCGGCTACGCCACGCACATCATGCGTTACGGCGGCATCACTCTGGCGCTGTTCATCATTTACCACATCCTCGACTTCACCACGCTCACGCTGAACCGCCACGGAGTCGACGGCGACGCCTACGACAACGTCGTGTCGAGCTTCAGCGTGTGGTGGGTCACGGTCATCTACATCGCCGCCATGATCTTCCTGGGCCTCCACATCCAGCACGGATTCTGGAGCGCGGCCCAGACCCTCGGGTACAACCGGCCGAGCCGCGACCGCACCTTCAAGGTCGCGGCGACGAGTCTCGCCGTGCTTCTGACGGTGGGATTCCTGATCGTTCCGGTGTCGGTCCTCGCCGGCCTCGTGGACTAGAACGAAAGAGGCTGACATGTCGTTCTACAAACTCGGCGACGACATCGCCGACACCACCGCGCCGGACGTGCCGATCGAGCAGCGCTGGGACAAGCGCCGCTTCGACGCCAAGCTGGTCAACCCGGCGAACCGGCGCCGACACAGCGTGATCGTCGTCGGGACGGGCCTCGCCGGCGGGGCCGCCGGGGCGACCCTCGCCGAGCAGGGCTACCACGTCATCCAGTTCTGCTACCAGGACTCGCCGCGCCGGGCGCACTCCATCGCCGCGCAGGGTGGCATCAACGCCGCGAAGAACTACCGCAATGACGGCGACTCGGTCTACCGGCTGTTCTACGACACGGTGAAGGGCGGCGACTTCCGGGCCCGGGAGTCCAACGTCTACCGGCTCGCGCAGACGTCGACCCAGATCATCGACCAGTGCGTGGCGCAGGGCGTGCCGTTCGCCCGCGAGTACGGCGGCCTGCTCGACACCCGGTCGTTCGGTGGGGTGCAGGTCGCGCGCACCTTCTACGCCCGCGGCCAGACGGGCCAGCAGCTGCTGATCGGCGCCTACCAGGCGCTGTCGCGGCAGATCGACGCCGGCAACGTGGAGATGCACGCGCGCACCGAGATGCTCGACCTGATCGTCATCGACGGTCGGGCCCGCGGCATCGTCGCCCGTGACCTGATCACCGGCGAGATCTCGACGTACATCGCCGACGCGGTCGTGCTGGCCACCGGCGGGTACGGCAACGTGTTCTACCTGTCGACGAACGCGAAGAACTCCAACGCGAGCGCGATCTGGCGGGCGCACCGGCGCGGGGCGTACTTCGCCAACCCGTGCTACACGCAGATCCACCCGACCTGCATCCCACGTTCCGGCGACCACCAGTCGAAGCTCACCCTGATGAGCGAGTCGCTGCGCAACGACGGCCGGATCTGGGTGCCCAAGAACCCGGGCGACACCCGTTCGCCGGACCAGATCCCCGAGGACGAGCGCGACTACTACCTCGAACGGATCTACCCCGGCTTCGGCAACCTGGTTCCCCGCGACATCGCCTCACGGGCGGCGAAGAACCAGTGCGACCTGGGCCGCGGCGTCGGCCCCGGTGGCCTGGGCGTCTTCCTCGACTTCGCCGACGCGATCAAGCGGATGGGCGAGGCCGCCGTCCGCGAGAAGTACGGCAACCTGTTCGAGATGTACGACCGGATCACCGGCGAGGACCCGTACAAGGTCCCGATGCGGATCTACCCCGCCATCCACTACACGATGGGTGGCCTGTGGGTGGACTACGACCTGCAGAGCACCATCCCGGGCTGCTTCGTCATCGGCGAGGCGAACTTCTCCGACCACGGCGCCAACCGGCTCGGCGCGAGCGCGCTGATGCAGGGCCTGGCCGACGGCTACTTCGTGCTGCCGCCGATGCTCGGCAACTACATCGCCTCGAACAAGTTCGACAAGGTCGACGCCAGCCACCCGGAGGTGGCCGCGACGGTCGCCGAGGCGACGGGCCGGCTGGACCGGCTGCTGTCGATCGACGGCGTGCGCACGGTCGACTCGTTCCACCGCGAGCTCGGCGAGATCCTCTGGGACGAGTGCGGGATGGCGCGCAGCGAGGACGGCCTGCGCAAGGCGCTGGGCCGCCTGCCCGAGCTGCGCGAGGAGTTCTGGCGATCGGTGAAGGTGCCGGGCACCGGCGCCAGCCTGAACCAGAGCCTGGAGCGGGCCAACCGGGTGTCGGACTTCCTCGAGCTCGGCGAGCTGCTGTGCGTCGACGCGCTGCACCGCGAGGAGTCCTGCGGTGGTCACTTCCGGGTCGAGAGCCAGACCCCGGACGGGGAGGCCCGCCGCGACGACGACCGGTTCGCCTACGCCGCCGCCTGGGAGTTCGGCGGCACCGGCGGTACCCCGATCCTGCACCGCGAGCCGCTGGAGTTCGACTACGTCCACCTCGCCCAGCGCAACTACGCGTGAGGCGGGGTCGGACACCATGAACCACGGAACACGAACGATCAACGCGCAACCCATGACCCGCGCGCTCCCGGAGAACCACGACAGTGCAAGGAGCCGACCGTGAAGCTCACCCTGCGGATCTGGCGCCAGGCCGGCCCGGCCGAACCCGGCCGCATGGTGGCCTACGAGGTGCCCGACGCCAACCCGGACATGTCCTTCCTCGAGCTGCTCGACGTGCTCAACGAGCGGCTCACCCTGGAGGGCGAGGACCCGGTCACCTTCGACCACGACTGTCGCGAGGGCATCTGCGGCTCCTGCGGCGTGGTCATCAACGGCCAGGCGCACGGGCCGCGTGCCCTGACCACCACCTGCCAGCTGCACGTGCGCTCGTTCGCCGACGGCGACGTGATCGACATCGAGCCCTGGCGCTCGGTCGCGTTCGGCGTGCTCAAGGACCTGATGGTGGACCGGTCGGGCCTCGACCGGATCATCCAGGCCGGCGGGTACATCAGCGCCCCGACGGGCAGCGCCCCCGAGGCGCACTCCACGCCGGTGCCGAAGCCGATCGCGGACACGGCGTTCGACAACGCCACCTGCATCGGCTGCGGGGCCTGCGTCGCCGCCTGCCCCAACGGCTCGGCGATGCTGTTCACCTCGGCGAAGGTGACGCACCTCAACAGCCTGCCGCAGGGTGCGCCGGAGCGGGCGAGCCGCGTGCTCAACCTGGTCGAGGCGATGGACGCCGAGGGCTTCGGCGGCTGCACCAACACCGGCGAGTGCACCAACGCCTGCCCGAAGGGCATCCCGCTGGACAGCATCGCGACCCTCAACCGCGAGTACCTCCGCGCCTCCCTCGGCCGCAAGTAGCCCGCACCACGCCGCCCCGCCCGACTTCCTGGTCCTTCCACAGGGGTAAATCAGCCAGAAAACCCTGTGGAAGGACCAAGGAGAAACCGGCACGCGCCCCGTCGACAGCACCCCCGTCGGCGGGGCGCCGCCACGTGGCCGCCACCTGGCGACGCCTGGCGACGCCTGGCGATCGTGGTAATCGTGGCATAACTCGCGAACGGGACGGAACCGCAGCACTCCCGCACCCGCCGGCGGACCATGGTGAGGGTGGGCAGACAGACGCGGGACGTTCCCGATCAGGTGGCGGTGATCGGCGGCGGGATGGTCGGGCTGTGCGTGGCCTGGTTCCTGCAGGAGCGCGGCGTGCGGGTGACGGTCTTCGACCGCGACCGGCTCACCAGCGGCCCGACCTGGGCCGGCGCCGGCTCGTCGTGGGGCAACGCGGGCTGGCTCACCCCCGGTCTTGCCACCCCGCTGCCGGAGCCGGCGGTGTTGCGCTACGGGCTGCGGGTGCTGCTGCGGCCCGACTCGCCGGTATACGTGCCGCCGGTCGCCGACGCCGGGCTCGCCCGCTTCGTCGCCGGGTTCGTCCGGCACAGCACGACCGGTCGCTGGCGGCGCGCCATGCGGGCGCTCGCGCCGCTGACCCGGGCGGCTCTCGGCGCGTTCGACGAGCTCGCGGCGGGCGGCGTGAGCGCGCCGACCCGGGCCGCCGCGCCCTTCCTCGCCGGCTACCGCGACCGCGCCGACCTCGACGCGCTGCTCGTCGAGCTCGCCGAGGTGCGCGCCGCCGGCCAGCCGGTCGACGCCGAGGTGCTCGACCCGCTCGCCGCCCGCGACCTCGAACCGCTGCTGTCCGAGCAGGTCCGCTACGTCGCCTCCGTACACGGGCAGCGCTTCTGCGACCCGGGGCGCTTCGTCGCGGCCCTCGCCGACAGCGTGCGGGCCCGGGGCGGCGTGGTACACGAGACGGCGGCCGTCGCGAGCGTACGGGAGACCGGAGACCGGGTCGAGGTGCTCGGTCCGCTCCCGGCGACGGGCGCGTTCGACGCCGCGGTACTCGCCACCGGCGCCTGGCTACCGCGACTGGCCCGGCCCTTCGGGGTCCGCCTGCCCGTGCAGGCCGGCCGCGGCTACAGCTTCCACGTCACGACCGAGCGGCCGCCGAGCGGGCCGATCTACTTCCCGGCCTCCCGGGTGGCCTGCACGCCCATCGGCGACGGCCTGCGGGTCGCCGGGATGATGGAGTTCCGCCATCCGGACGCGCCGCCGGATCCGCGGCGCACCCGCGCTGTGATCGAGGCGACCCGCGGCCTGCTGCGCGGGGTCGACCTCGACACCCGCACCCACGAGTGGGTCGGGCCGCGCCCCTGCACGCCGGACGGGCTACCGCTGATCGGCCCGACCGCGTCGCCGCGGGTGTTCGTCGCGGGCGGCCACGGCATGTGGGGCATCACCCTGGGCCCGGTCACCGGCCGCCTGCTCGCCGACGCCGTCGTCTCCGGGACGCCCGCGGCCGACCTGGCCCCCTTCGACCCGCTGCGCTGACTTCCGACCCGCTGCGCTGACTTCCGACCCGCTGCGCTGACTTCGACCCGCTGCGCTGACCTGCGGCCCCATCGCGCGGGTGGGTGCGGCCGGGGGGGCAGTCTCGCCCGCCCCGGCCGCACCGCCTCCGTTACCGGGCTCGATCATGCCTCGATACGGGTGGTGGCGTGGGCGAGCCGGCGGCGCCGGGCCGCCGGGGCCGAAGTGAGCGTGTCGAACGCTGCGACTGGAGAGCCGGCCGGGCGGCGAGCGCCATGCCGCCGCCCGCCATCAGCACGATTCCGAGGGATCGGAACTTCATGCAGGCACTCTCCCCGCGGATCGTCAGGTCAAGCAGTTGGATGATTTTCTACACGGAGAGTATCGATGATTACCCTCCGTGTCCACAACCCTACGTAGTCAATTATTGACTCTGCGCGACCACGGAGAGGTGACCGGCACCCCCTGGACGTCGAGGCGCTCGGGAACCGGCAACGGCTGGGGACGGATCGCGAGCGCGGGGCCCGCCTGCGGCTCCAGCACCTTGAGCTCCAGGGTTCTGGTCTGGCCGCGATCGACGGTCAGGTAGGTGGAGACGACGGGCAGGCCGCCCTCGGAACCGCTGGTCAGCCCGACCGGCTGACCGTCAAGACGCGCCCCGGCGAACAGGCTGTCCCGACCCGTGTACACCGACAGCCACAGGTTGTTCTGGGCCTGCGGGTTGCCACCGGAACCTCGGACGTCCTCGCGCCTGCGGACGTCCTCGCGCTTGCGGACATACTCCGACAGGCCGTCGGGAGCCACGTTGGTGAGTTGGATGGCGATCGTCACCGCACCGGCTCCGTTCGGCAGCCGCTGCACGCGGTAGCTGGTCCGGCGGCGAAGCCAGTAGTCGAGCTTGCTCGCCGTGGCGTTCTGCGTGACGACGGCGAGAAACGGACCGGGTCCCGCCGGCAGCGCGCCTCCCAGCGCGGTCGTCGAAAGAACGTCCTGCTCATCAGCGTGGTTGCTTGACACATTGAGCCGACCCTCACGCGCGGCCCTGGACATGGCGGTGAGCAGCTTCGCCGTGTCCCCGCTGCCCGATTCCACCGCCGCGTAGACGGCCTGACCCACCTCGGCGAAGAAACGGTCCCGGGCAGCCGTCGTCGGGATGCGGGCGTACACCTTGGACTCGACGAGGTCGACCAGGTTGGCCGCGCTGACGACCTGGCCGTCGGGCAGCACCGCGGGCCGGCTGGCCGCCAGCAGATAGGACAGCGTGGTCGGGTCGACGCTGATGGTGCCGTCCACCTCGACGCCGGTCCCGGCCCGGTAGAGATGGGAGTAGAACTTGCCGGCCGTGGGGTAGTCGGGCGTCAGGTTGGCGTTGGCCCACACCCGGTCCGGCCAGAACGAGCCGTAGCGCGCCGCCAACGGGCCCGGCAGGGCGATGGGCGGGGTCTGCTGGGTGGCGCCGCCGGGCAGCGCGCCGTTGCCGGAGATGCCGTCGAGGGACAGCTGGCCCCGATCCGCGGTCAGCAGGCCGTAGCCGCCGATGATCCCGCCGTTCGCCCGGGACTCGGCGGGGTTCTGGACGACCAGCAGGTAGCGCCGCCGCTCGGAGGCGCCGAGCATGTCCGGCCCGATCCGGGCGGCGAGGGCGACGCTGTCCAACGCCCCGGACAGGGTCCGGCCGCGGTCGATCATCTCGGCGCGGGCGTCGGTGACGCCGCTGACCCGGCCCGGCCAGCCGCAGGTCTCGGCGCCCTCGGCGGCCGCCTGCAACGCCGACAGCGCCGCCGCGGCCCGCTCAGCCGGGACGCGGGCCGCCGCCAACGCGGAGACGTTGATCGTCATCTGGTGGCGCAGCCGGTCCGGGTTGAGATCGCCGCCGAGGTCCGCGACGGCCGGCAGCCCGGCAGCGGCCATCGTGTCGACCGCCCGCACGAGCGCCGCCGCCGAGCGCAGCGGGCAGCCGGCCCACGGCAGCCGCCCGAACGCCGACCACACCGGGTCGCCCGTGAGCGACCGGGCAGCCCGGGCCCGCTCGGCGATCCCCGCCACCTGCGCCCGCAGCTCCCCCTCGGCCGGGACGTTTCCGGCCAGCACCTGCCGCTGCAACGTCGCGATGCGCGCGCGGGCCTCATCGAGCTGCGAGTGGGCCATCAGGCCACGGACGGCCACCCAGCTGGCGAGGCCCGCGATCACGGCGAACGCGATCGCGAGCCCGCCGACCAGCCAGCGGGCCCATCCGCCGCGTCGCCGGGACGACCCGTCCGCGGCCGCGGGCTGCCCGCCGCCCGCGCCGGCCGCTGCCAGCTCCCCAGCCGCACCGATCGCACCAGCCGCACCGATCGCACCAGCCGCACCAGCCGCGCTCCCGGGCTGAAGGACAGCCGAACCCCGGTC
>NZ_CM001489.1:6860354-6886936 GCF_000262465.1 Frankia sp. QA3 | reverse complement strand
GCCGCCGCCGTCACCACCCTTGCCGCCTGTGCCGCCTCTACCGCCGGGGTGACCACCGGTACTGCCCATGCCGTCGGGGTGACCGTCGGTCGTCGGTCGATCCGCCGGCGGCTTTGTCGCGGGCCGGCCGGCGTCGCCCGGCTGGGCCGCTGCCTGGCGGGCGCGCCCCGGGGTGGCGGAGCCGCCGCGCAGCCCGGCGCCGGCCAGATCCGCCAGCCCGCGGGAATCCGCCGCGACGGGCGCGTCCGCGTCGATCGGCTCCCGCGCGGCCGGCACGGAGACGGCCTCGCGCCCGCTCCCCGCCTCCGCGGGTCGGGTGCCGTCGGAACCGCCGGACACGGCCGGCGGCGTTCCCACGGACGATGCGCCGGCCGCTACGGAGGCCCCGAACGGCCGGGCGGGCCCGACGCCGGCGTCCGGCGCGGGGATGCCGACCACCGGAGCCGTCGACGAGCGGGCGTGTCGGCCCCGCGGCGCGTAGTTGCCGTACTGGCCGTAGTAGTAGGCGTCCGGACCCTTCGTCGGGACCATGTTCAGCACCGTGCCGACCATGTGGGCGTCGACCGCGCGCAACGCCTCGGCGGCGCGGCGAAGCTGCTCGCGGCGGGTCCGGCCGACCCGTGCCACCAGCAGCACCCCCTCGGCCCGGGTCGCGAGCACCGCGGCGTCGGTCACCGGCAGCAGGGGCGGGGCATCGATCAGCACGATGTCGAACCGGGCCTGCAGCAGGTCGACGAGATCGGCCATGCCCTTGGAGCCCAGCAACTCGCTGGGGTTCGGTGGGACCGGCCCGGAGGCGAGCACCTCGATCCGACCCTCTCCCATCCGGCCCTCGCCCCACGGCTGCAGCACGTCGTCGAGCTCGGCGGCGCCGATGAGGACGGAGGTGAGGCCGGCCGCGGACTCGACGCCGAGGTAGTCACCGAACGATGGCCGGCGCAGGTCGCCCTCGATCACGCAGACCCGGGCACCGCCCTGGGCCAGACTGATCGCCAGGTTGCAGATCGTGGTGGTCTTGCCCTCGCCCGACACGGAGCTGGTGACGAGGATCGATCGGGGACCAGCGTCCACGTCGACGAACTGCAGGTTGGTGCGTAGCTGCCGGAACGCCTCCGCCCGGGAGGAGTGTGGCCGGGCGCTGGTGATGATCGGCCGACGGACCGCCTCGGCGTCGTACGCGATCATGGCCAGGTTGGGCAGCTCCGTCGCCTCCCGGGCGTCCTCCTCCCCGGAGACGCTGGTGTCCAGGCGGAAGCGGATGAGCGCCGCCGCGATGCCCGCCATCAGCCCGAGCAGCACGCCGAGCGCCATGTTGCGGGTCGGTTGCGGCGAGACCGGCGAAACCGGCAGTTTGGCGCGTTCCCAGACACTCACCCGCACGGACGGCGGTTCGTCGTCCGCGGGCGCCTCGATCCGAGCGACGGCGACGGAGAACGCCTCGCCTACCGCGTCGGCGAGCGACTGGGCCCTTCGCGGCACCCGGTCACGGACGACGGCGCGCAGCAGCACGGTGTCCGGGACCGCCTGCGCGGAGATCTGCCCCCGCAGCGCCTGCGGGGTCGTGTGCAGGTGGAGCCGGTCGATGACGGCGGCCGCCACCCGCTCGCTGGCCACGAGGTTGGCGTAGGACTTCACCCGCTGCTGTGAGAGCAGGCCCCCCTGGTAGGCCGAGGCGGCGCCCTCGGCGTTGTCGGGCGAGGAGACGACCATGGTCACGGACGCGGCGTATTCCTTGGTCGCCCGCCAGGTCGCGCTGGCGGCGAGCAGTCCGCCGAGCACCACGCAGGCCACCATGATCATCCAGCTGCGGCGAAGGACGCGGACATAGTCACGCAGTTCCACTCGTCGACCACCCTCCCGGGATGTATGTACCGACCACTCACCGTTATCGAGGACCACCTCAACATACTTGTTGAGTAGCGATTACTTTACTCTCCGTCACGCTTACCCTATGGCCCCATGTGGAGACGTAGAGTAGACGGCACAGTCGACGGCCGGTGGACAGCGCACCTCGCGCGGCGCGTCTCGCGGCTCAACCTCCGTCAACGGGTCGGGCTGCAGATCGCCCTGGACAGCGTGGCGATGGTCCTCGGCCTCACCTCGGCCCAGCTCGGCCGGTTCGACTTCACCTTCGATGCCCTGGCCGACCTCGGCTACTGGGTGATCTGCGCCCTCGCGGTCTGCCTGCTCCATTTCCTGGGCACGGCGCTGCACCTCTATCTGGGGCGCTACCGGTTCGGCGGCTTCGAGGAGGTCCTCGGGCTGCTCGTGGCGGTGCTGCTGACGATCGTCGGGGTGCTCGTCGTCATCGCCGCGGTCGGCTCGCCGCGACCGATGCCGCTGAGCGTGCCGCCGCTCGGCGGTGCGGTGACCCTGGTCGTGATGTTCGGCGTGCGCTACCTGTGGCGGCTGATGGAGGAGCGGCTGCGCCGGCCCAACCGGGACAGCGCCGAACCGCTGCTGGTCTTCGGTGCCGGCGACGGAGCCGAAGGGGTCCTCGCCGCGATGCTGCGCACCCAGGACAGCGCCTACTACCCCGTCGCGCTGCTCGACGACGACCCGAACCTGCACAACCTGCGCCTGTTCGGGGTGCGGGTGCTCGGTGGGCGGGAGTCGATCGGCACGGTCGCGGCGGCCACCGGCGCGAGGACCCTGCTGGTGGCCATTCCGAGCGCGGACGCCGGACTGCTCCGGGAGATCAGCAGAATCGCCGAGAGCGCCGGTCTCACCGTGAAGGTCCTACCCAAGGTCGGCGATCTCATCGACGGTCGGGTCGGCGTCGGCGACATCCGCGACCTGGACCTCGCCGACCTGCTCGGCCGCCGCCAGGTCCGCACCGACATGGCCGCCGCCGCGAGCTACCTGGTGGGACGCCGGGTACTGGTGACCGGCGCGGGCGGGTCGATCGGCTCGGAGCTGTGCCGCCAGATCGCCCGCTACGGCCCAGGCGAGCTGATCATGCTGGACCGGGACGAATCCGCGCTGCGGGCGGTACAGCTGTCGATCTCGGGCCGCGCGATGCTCGACGACGACGCGATCGTGCTCGGCGACATCCGCGACCTCGACCTCGTCACCACGCTGTTCATGGAGCGTCGGCCGCAGGTCGTCTTCCACGCCGCGGCCCTCAAGCACCTCCCGCTGCTCGAACGCTTCCCCGGCGAGTCGGTGAAGACCAATGTCTGGGGCACCCTGGCAATCCTGAAGACGGCCGTGGCCTGCGGCGTCGAGCGGCTGGTGAACATCTCGACGGACAAGGCCGCGAACCCGGTCAGCGCGCTGGGCTACTCCAAGCGGATCACCGAACGGCTCACCGCCCACCTGGCGCGGGATGCCAGCGGGACGCTGGTCAGCGTGCGGTTCGGCAACGTGCTGGGCAGCAACGGCTCCGTGCTCACCGTCTTCGCCGGTCAGCTCGCCGCGGGCGGGCCGATCACGGTCACCCATCCCGAGGTCACCCGTTACTTCATGACCATCCCCGAGGCCGTACAGCTGGTGCTGCAGGCCGGCGCGCTCGGCTCCCCCGGCGAGGCCCTCGTCCTCGACATGGGCGACCCGGTGCGGATCGCGGACGTCGCCGAGCGGCTCGCGGCCCGCGAGAAGCAGCCGATCGAGATCGTCTACACCGGCCTGGGCCGCGGGGAGAAGCTGCACGAGGAGCTGTTCGGCGACGGCGAGACCGACCAGCGGCCGCACCACCCCCTGATCTCGCACGTCGACGTGCCCGCGCTGGACCCGACCCGGGCGCTCGCCCTCGATCCCTGGGCCCCGCCGGAGGAGGTGCTGGCCGAGCTCGCCGCCGTGGCCCGCGAGGACGTCCTCGTCCCCACCACCGCCACTACCACCCCCACCGCCGGTGCCGCGCCCGGGGCGGGCCAGCCGTCGGTGGCCGGGCTGATCCCCCGCCAGCCGACGGGGGAACGCTCCGACGCGGCCCGGCCGGCCATGCCGTGACGCCGGGGCGGCCGGCCATGCCGTGACACCGGCCCGGCCGGCCATGCCGTGACGCCGGCCCGGCCGGCCATGCCGTGACACCGGGGCGGCCGGTGCGGGCGCCGGTAAGTCAGATCCGCTCGGATGCCGGCGCGGTGGGCACCGTGCCGGGGCTGGTGCCCGGTGGAGTGCCGGTCCGGTCGGCGTACCAGGCAACCGTCGCCTCCAGCGCCGCGGCGAGGGCCAGGCCGGTCGCGTCGGGGAACAGCGCCCGCATCGTCGCCGCGTCCGCCTGGGAGTCGCGGACGTCGCCGGTGCGGGGTGCCGTGTGGTGCACGCTCAGCCGGCGCCCGACGATCCGCTCCAGCTCGCCGATGACGGTGAGCAGGTCGGTACGGGTTCCGAAGGCGATGTTGACCGGCCGCGGGTGGCTCACCCGGCGCATCGCCGCGTCGCACAGCATGCCGGCGACGCCCGCCACGTAGGTGAAGTCCCGGGTCTGACGGCCGTCGCCGTGCACCGTCAGCGGCCGGCCCGCGAGCGCGGCGTCGATGAAGGTGGGCACGACGGCGGCGTAGGCGTGTCCCACCGACTGGTACGGGCCGAACACGTTGAACAGCCGGACGGCGAGCACGGGCAGGCCGAATCCCGCCCGGTAGGCCAACGCGTACCCCTCCGCGGCGAGCTTCGAGGCCGCGTACGGGCTGCGCGGCAGGGTGGGGGCGTCCTCCACGCGGGGCAGCGGGCCCGCCCCGCCGTAGACCGACGAGGAGGACGCGACGACGACGTGGGTCTCGGCGCGCTGGGCGACGTCGAGCACCGTCAGGGTGCCCGTCGCGTTGACCGCGTGGGTGGCCATGGGGTCGAGCAGCGAGCGCTCCACCGACGGCCGGGCGGCCAGGTGCACGATGCTGTCCGCCCCCATGCACGCCTCCTCGACCAGGGAACGATCGGTGACGCTGCCGACCACCAGCCTCACCGGCAGCCCCGCGAGGTTCGACACCGCTCCGGTGCTGAGATCGTCGATCACCACCACCTCGACCCCGGCGGCGAGCAGCACTCTGGTCAGGTGGGCACCGATGAAGCCGGCACCGCCCGTCACGACTACCTTCACCGATTCATCACCCTTCGAGTTCAGAAGGATACCAATAGTAGTTGAGTCGACCCGATCCGCCGACCACCCCGCGCGGAAGACCGCCGGGAACACCGCACCCCACACGGTTACCCTGAGTGTCAGGTTGAACTCATACAGACGCGGGTCTACGGTCACCGCGTGCCCGACCACCCACGCTCACTGGTCATCGTGGGCGCCGGTGGCCACGGCCGGGAGCTGCTCGACGTGGTCGAGGCGGTCAACACGGCCGACGGCCGGGCCCGCTACGGCTTCCTCGGCTTCCTCGACGACGGATCGGCGGACCCGGACCCCGTCGCGCGCCGCGGCGCGCCTCTGCTCGGCGGGCTGGACATGCTCGGCCGCCTCGACGCCGACTACCTGATCGGCTTCGGCGACGCCGCGACCCGCCTGCACGTCGACCGGTACGCCAGCGTCCACGGCCGGCGCCCGGCGACCCTCGTCCACCCCCGCGCCAACCTCGGCGGCGACGTCCGCCTCGGGCCCGGCACCGTGGTCTGCGCGCTGGCCAGCATCACCACGAACGTCCGCACCGGCCGGCACGTGGTGGTCAACGTCGGCGCCAGCGTGGCCCACGACTGCCGCCTCGGCGACTACGTGACGGTCGCGCCGGGCGCGCGGATCTCCGGCGGGGTGGCGGTCGGCGCCCAGGCGTGGATCGGCGCCCAGGCGAACATCGTCGCCCGCCGCAGCGTCGGCGACCGCGCGGTCGTCGGTGCCGGCGCCGTCGTCACCGACGACATCCGCGCCGCCCAGGTCGTCGCGGGCGTGCCGGCCCGGCCGATCGACGCCGCCCCCGACCGGCCGCGAGCGCCCGGCGACCGCGCCGGCCTCCCGCCGGGCCAGCGCGACGTCCCGACGCCGGGCTGAGGACGGACCGCGACCCGACGACGCCCGCCCTCGGACGGCTCCCCACCCGCGGGTGGCCGCACCGATTCGCCCATATTGGCCCGGCCGGTACCACCCATGGCCCTAGGATCGCCTTGTGGAGCGCTGGTTCAACCTCGCGGGCTGCGACAACGTACGCGACCTCGGTGGACTACCCACCCTCGACGGATCGGCCACCCGGCACGGAGTGTTCCTGCGGGCCGATTCGGTGCAGACGCTGACCGAGGCCGATGTCATCCTGCTGCGGGAGACCTTCGGCCTTCGGACGATCATCGATCTGCGGGCCAAGGAGGAGGCGGCGCGGGAGGGCCGAGGGCCCCTCGCCGACGAGCCCGTCGACTACCACAACCTGTCGTTCCTGCCCGGTGAGTGGGTGATGCCGGACGACCCGAGGTACCCCGCGATCGTCCGGGACCTCGACTCCGTCGACCGCATCGAGCACTACCTGGACTACCTGCGGCTGGCCGGCCCCGCCGTCGCCCAGGCGCTGCGGGTGCTGGCTCAGCCGGCCGCGGGCCCCGCGCTGTTCCACTGCGCGGCCGGCAAGGACCGCACCGGCGTCCTCGCGGCCCTGCTGCTGAGCATCGCCGGGGTCGACCGGGACGCCATCGTCGCCGACTACGCCCAGACCAACGAGCGGATCCACCTGGTCAACGCCCGGCTGGCGAAGCGTCCCTCCTACAACCGGCCGACCGCCCCGCTCACCCCCGACCAGCTCTCCTGCCGCCCGGAGGTCATGCGGGGTTTCCTCGCCGGGATCGACGCCGGCTGGGGCGGCCCCGCCGCCTGGGCCCGCCAGGCCGGTCTCGCCGAGTCGGATCTGGGCGCGCTGCGCCGGATCCTGGTCGGCTAGGCCGCGCCGGGAACGGATCGTCCGGACATGCCATGACTGACCGGACCACGCCGACGGCGCCGCCGCCGGAGACAGAAGATGCGCATATGGTCCACTGGTTGCCCCCGCGGACGGTCCTGGCCGCCCTGCTCGCCGTCACGCTGGTGGCGGGCTGCGGCATCCTGCGACGCGCCCACCGTGTGCCGGACGACCTGATCCCGGTGTTCCAGGCGGCCGCCACCGCCTACGGCATCCTGACCCCCGCCCAGCTCGCCGCGCAGGCACGCGTCGAAAGCCGGTTCAACGCTCAGGCGGTGTCGCACGCCGGTGCCCGCGGCATCATGCAGTTCCTGCCCTCCACCTGGGAGGCGTTCGGGCTCGACGGCGACGACGACGGCGTGGCGGACCCGATGAACCCCCGCGACGCCATCCTGTCGGCCGCGTACTACGAATCGCGGCTCGCCGAGCAGGTCGCGCACCTGCCGGGGGACCGCGTCTCGCTGATCCTCGCCGCCTACAACGCGGGGCCGGACACCGTGCGCCTCGCGGGCGGCATCCCCGACATCGCCGAGACCCGGGCGTACGTGACGCAGGTCCGGGACTGGGCGGAGGCCTTCTCCGACCAGCTCTAGCCGGACAGCCCAGCCCTGGCCGGACGGCCCCCGCAGCCGACGGGCCGGCGGGTAACCGCCGGGCCGGCGCGCTCAGCCCACCCGCAGTCGCTCCCCCGGCACCACGACCTCGTCGCCCGGGACGAGCTGACGGCCGCGGCGGCTCTCCACCTCTCCGTTGACCTGCACCACGCCGCCCGCCAGCAGCCCCTTCACGTCCGACCCGGCACCGACGACGTCGGCGAGCTTGAGGAACTGGCCCAGCCGGATCGCGTCACCCTGAATGCTCACCTCGCGCATGCCCTCAAGCATCTCCGGTCCCCGCATCCGGGCGCGCGGCGCGTCCTCTGGGACACCCGTCCGTGGGGCCCGCCCGGTCCGTCGGCCTTGAACCGGACACGCCGCATAGCGGGCTGCTCGCGGCCGGCGCCCCCCACGGGCACCATCGGGCCTGGCCGGCGCGACGGCGGACACACCTGCCCACCCGCGTCACCGGCCCGTCCGGACCACCGTTCGGGAACGACAATCCACATCCCCGGCGGAGGGCTGAGGCATGCTGGCGGACGTGGCAGGTATCCCCTCGGACCCGTCGGACGGGACGGGCAGACGCGGCAGCGGATCCCCGCGACCAGCGAAAACGGCTGGCAGCGACCCGCCGGCGCCGCGCGCCACGCCCCCACCTGACGCGCCGGACGGCCCACTCGTCTCGCCGGCCGACAGCGACGCCGACCCCACACCGGCCGAGGCCGACCGGGCGGCGGCGCGGCGGCGCATCGCCGCGCGCGGGCGAGCGAGGGGGGGCGTGCGCACCCCCGCCCTCGGCACCGCGGCCCCCGGCGAGCTGCCCGCCCTCGACGACTACCCAGACCAGCGCATCCCCCCGCTGGACAACCTGCGGACGGGCGGCCCGCCCGGCGACGGCGACGGGCCGGGGCCGGCCGCGACGGTCGGCGGCACGAGCGAGGACGTCGTCCGCCGGGTCGAACGCTCCAGCGGGATGCTCGCCTCCCGGGCCGCGGCGCGGATGAGCGAGGTCCTGCCCTGGTTTCCGGCGATGTCGGCGAGCCATCGGGCCGGGATCCAGCTCGTGGTGCAGGCCGGCATCTCCTCGTTCGTCGAGTGGTGCCGGCGGCCCGAGCATGCCCGGGAGCTGTCGGAGGACGTCTTCCGGGTCGCCCCGCGCGAGCTCGTGCGGGCGGTGACCTTCCGCCGCCTGGTCGATCTCGTCCGGGTCGCGGTGGAGGCGATCGAGGCCGAGGTGCCGAACCTGGCCGGTCCCCAGGACGAGTTGCGGCTGCTCGCCGACGTCCTGCGCTACTCCCGCGACATCGCCTTCGCCGGGGCGGTCGTCTACGCTCGCGCCGCCGAGGAGCGCGGCGCCTGGGACGCCCGGTTGGAGGCGCTGGTCGTCGATCACGTGGTGCGCGGCGAGGTGGACCGGGCGCTGCCGTCGCGGGCGGCGGCGGTGGGCTGGCGCAACCCCCCGGCCGTGACGGTCATCGTCGGCGGTGCCGAGGGCAACGCGCCGGAGGCGGTGGTCGACGAGGTGCACCGGCTGGCCCGGGCGGCCCAGCTGGAGGTGCTCGCCGGGGTCCACCACAACCGGCTGGTGATGGTGGTCGGCGGCCGGTTCGCCACCGCCGACGACATCGGCCGTCCCGACGGCGTGGTCACCGCCGCCGGGGACGCCGCGACCGCCGGCGGCCCAAGCGACGCCGGCGCGCCGGGCAGCCCCGCTCCGGGTCCGGTGCCCGCCGGCCGGGTGCACACCGCGCTCCACGCGGCCCGGAGCACTGCTGCCCGCCTGCGGGCCCGGCCCGGTCGTCGTCGGCCCGGTCGTCGCCGACCTGACTGGCGCGCCGCGCGCGGCTCGGGTGGCGCTCGCCGCGACCGATGTCGTCGCCGCCTGGCCGGCCGCGCCCCGGCCGGTCCAGGCCCGGGCGCTGCTGCCGGAGCTGGCGCTGGCCGGAGACGCCGACGCCCGGCGGGCGCTCATCGAGGAGGTCTACCTTCCGCTGCGCGACGCGGGCACGCCATTGTTGGAGACCGCCGGGGCGTACCTCGACTTCGGTTCGTCCCTGGAGGCCACGGCTCGGGCTCTTTACCTCCACACCAACACGGTCCGTTACCGACTGCGGAAGGCCGCGGAGGTCTGCGGTCTCGATCCGGCGGATCACCGGGAACGTTTCATCCTGCATGTTGCGCTCGTCCTGGGACGCCTCGACGGTGCGTTATCTACAGGGAAAACATGATCGGGCGTATCGCTCCGGAGTCGTCGAACCCCGGTGCGAGAACGGTCACATCAGGCCACTCCGCTGGCCTGTCACGCGAATCCAGCCCGATGCCCACAGCACGAACGAATCCACGGTGAAGGCAGATCGGTTTGTAGGCCATCTACAACGCCCGGTCGGGACATCGGTGAGTAGCCGCCAGCGACAAGTAGTCCTCGCGAAGGGTTAGGTAGTCACGTGCTCGCGATCCTCGCACCCGGCCAGGGTGCACAGACCCCCGGACAGCTCCGCGCCTGGCGCGGTCTCCCCGGGGCGGAGGAAAGGCTGCGCTGGTGGTCGGCCGCTGCCGGCATCGATCTGCTGGAGGTCGGGTGCGAGGCGCCCGCCGAGACGATCCGGGACACGGCGATCGCCCAGCCGCTGATCGTCGCCAGCGGCCTCGTCGCCGCCGAACAGCTCGGACTGCCGGTCGCCGCCCCGGTCGGCACCACTTCGCTCGTCCTGGCGGGCCACAGCGTCGGTGAGATCACCGCGGCGGCCCTCACCGGCATCCTCTCGGCGGAGGAGGCCCTCGTACTGGTGGCCCTGCGCGGCCGCGCGATGGCCGAGGCATCCGCCCGGACCGCGACCGGGATGACGGCGCTGCTCGGCGGGGAGCCGGAGACGGTGACCGCCCGGCTGGCCGAGCTCGGACTGACCGCCGCGAACCGCAACGGCGCCGGCCAGATCGTCGCCGCCGGCACGACGGAGGACCTCGCCCGGCTCGCGGCGGAACCGCCCGCGGGCGTCCGGCTGCGGGCGCTGTCCGTCGCCGGCGCCTTCCACACCCACCACATGTCCTCGGCGCGCGACGCGCTCGCCGCCGTCGCCGGCGGCATCCGACCGGCCGCGGCCCGGGTGGCGACCCTGTCCAACGCCGACGGCGCGATCGTCACGGACCCGGCCGAACTCGTCTCCCGACTCGTCGCGCAGGTCGCCGCGCCGGTGCGGTGGGACCTGTGCCTGGCGGCACTGCGCGAGCTCGGCGTCACCGCGGTCATCGAGCTGCCGCCGGCCGGCACGCTGGCCGGAATCGCCCGCCGCGAGCTGCCCGGCGTGAAGATCCTCGCCGTGAAGAGCCCGGACGACCTGCCCGCCGCGCGCGAGCTGATCGCCGAGCACGTCGGCACCGACCACCTCAGCCAGGCACCGGCGAGCCCAGCGCCACGGACGCCGCCGGACGTGCCGGCGGGCGACGAGGCCCCGGTCGGGGTGCAGGCGTGAGCGCCGTCGGCGGAGCCCGGATGCTCGGGCTCGGCGTCTACCGCCCGGCGCGGGTCGTCACCAACGACGAGATCGCCCAGCGGGTGGAAACCTCGGACGCGTGGATCCAGTCCCGCACCGGCATCGCCACCCGGCGGATCGCCGACGAGGAGGAGACGACCGTCGCCATGGGCGCCGCCGCCGCGGAGAAGGCGCTCGCGGCCGCCGGCCTGACGGCGGACACCATCGACCTCGTCATCGGCGCGACCTGTACCTCGCCGTCGCAGATCCCCGGCGCCGGGCCGCAGATCGCCCACCGCATCGGGGCCGACCAGGCCGGCGCGTTCGACATCAACGGCGCCTGCGCCGGGTTCAGCTACGCGGTGTCGACGGCCGCCGACATGGTCCGCGCCGGCAGTGTGCGCCACGTCCTCGTCGTCGCCACCGAGCGGCTGTCGGACTACACCGACTGGGACGACCGCAGCACCTGCATCCTGCTCGCCGACGGCGCCGGCGCGACCGTGATCGGCGCGGCCGAGACCGACGAGATCGGCCCCGCCGTCTGGGGCCACGACGGCTCCCGCCCGGAGGCCATCCGCGTTCCCGGCTACGGGGACAACATGTTCCGCATGGAGGGCCAGGCGGTCTTCCGCTGGGCGATCTCCCTGGTGCCGACCGTGCGGCAGATCTGCGAACGGGCCGGCGTGGCGCCCGACGAGCTCGCGGGTATCGTTCCGCATCAGGCCAACCTGCGGATCGTCGAGGCACTCGCGACGGGCATCGGCGCCACGAACGCCGCCGTCGCCCGCGACGTCGTCGACTCGGGCAACACCTCAGCCGCGAGCATTCCGCTGGGGCTCGCCCGCCTGCTCGACGCCGGCGAGATCCGCCGGGGCGACCCGGTGCTGCTGTTCGGTTTCGGCGCCGGCCTGACCTACTGCGGGCAGGTCGTGCGATGCCCGTGACCCCTGTTCGACCTCGCGGCACGGTTGCCTGCGTGCCGCGCCGCGCCCGTGGCGGTCCGATGACCGGGCCCGCCACACCCCTGCCCCAGGTACCAGCACCCTGGCGCACGCCCGCGACGATCGCCTGATCGCGCGCAGCCACCGCCGCCACCAGCCCAGATCCCACAGGAGGAACCACAGTGTCCCAGGACATTCTCGCCGGTCTCGCCGTCATCCTCGAAGAGGTCGCCGGTGTCGACCCCGCCGACGTCACCCCCGAGAAGACCTTCATCGACGATCTGGACGTCGACTCGCTGTCCATGGTCGAAGTGGTCGTCGCGGCCGAGGAGAAGTTCTCGGTGAAGATCCCGGACGACGACGTGAAGTCCCTCAAGACCGTCGGCGACGCGGTCTCGTACATCCAGCGGGCTGGTGTGGCGGCGTGACCACAACCCCAAGGCAGGTCGTCGTCACCGGCCTCGGGGCAACCACTCCCCTCGGTGGCGATGTCGCCTCGACGTGGGAGGGTCTGCTCGCGGGCCGCTCCGGCGCCCGGCGGCTCACCGAGGAATGGATCGAGCAACTCCCAGTCCAGATCGGCGCGCCGCTCGCGGCGGAGCCTCCGCTGGCCCGGGTCGAAGCGCGCACCCTCGACCGCAGCCAGCAGATGGCGCTGGTCGCCGCGCGCGAGGCGTGGGCCGACGCGGGCTCGCCCGAGGTCGACCAGGAGCGCCTCGCGGCCTGCGTGGCCTCCGGGATCGGCGGGGTGATCACCCTGCTCACCCAGCACGACGTGCTGCGGGAGAAGGGTGCGCGGCGGGTCTCGCCGCACGTGGTGCCCATGCTCATGCCCAACGGCCCGGCGAGCACGGTCGCCCTGGAGTTCAAGGCGAAGGCGGGCGTGCACGCCCCGGTAAGCGCCTGCGCGTCCGGCTCGGAGGCCATCGCCCTCGGGCTGGACATCATCCGGGCCGGCCGGGCGGACGTCGTCATCGCCGGTGGGACCGAGGCCGCGATCGCGGCCCTGCCCATCGCCGGTTTCGCGCAGATGCAGGCCCTGTCCCGCCGCAACGACACGCCGCAGACGGCGTCCCGCCCGTTCGACAAGGCGCGGGACGGGTTCGTGCTCGGTGAGGGCGCGGCGATCCTGGTCCTGGAGGCCGCCGAGCACGCCGCCGCCCGCGGCGCGCGGGTCTACGGCGCCCTCGCCGGCGCCGGGATCAGCTCGGACGCCTACCATGTGGCCGCCCCGGACCCCACCGGGGCCGGCGCCGCGCGGGCCGTGCGGGCCGCGCTGCGCTCGGCGTCGCTGGAGCCGACGGACATCGTCCACGTCAACGCCCACGCCACGTCGACCCCCACGGGTGACCTGGCCGAGGCGGTGGCGCTGCGCACCGCGCTGGGCAACCACATCGACGAGGTCGCAGTGACATCGACCAAGTCGATGACCGGTCACCTGCTCGGGGCGGCCGGCGCGCTGGAGGCTGTGGTCAGCGTCCTGGCCCTGCGCGAGCGGATCGTCCCGGCGACCCGCAACCTCGACGCACTCGACGACGAGATCGCTCTCGACGTGGTGAGCATCGACAACCGCAAGATCGGAGCGGGCGCGGCCCTGTCGAACTCGTTCGGATTCGGTGGCCACGACGTCTGTCTGGCCTTCACTGTCTGACGGCCCCAACGCACGGGCGGCCCACACCGCCCCGCATCGGGCCGGGCACCCCCGGCCCGGCCGTCACCGTCGGGACGCCGGCGGAGCCGCATGCCGCGCCCCGCCGGGCGCGGATCCGGATCCGCCGGCCATCGCGACGGCGGTGGGCAACCGCCGGCCATCCGCCCGCACGGCTCAGCACCGCCCCTGCCCACCGCTGAGTACCGCACCAGATCTGCACATCGCAGTCACCACACGTCGCCGTGACGCCGGCCGCCCCACCGCCGCCACGGCACCGCCCGCCGGTGCGGCGGGCGCCCATGGTCGCCGGACCGAGTGTCTCGCGGGTACCGGCGCGTACCCCAGGTGGTCGCGCGTCGGCCGACGAACCGGTCCGACGCCGTTCAGGCAAGGAGACGCACGGTGAGTCTGTCCACGATCGACCGAGTCGACCCACGCACGCCCGAGGCTCGGCTCGCCCGGTTTTTCGACGCCGACACGGTGTCCCTGTTCGCAGCCGGCGACGCATCCGGGGTAGTCGCCGGCCAGGGCCTGGTCGACGGGAACGAAGTCGTCGCATTCGCCACCGACCCGACCGTACAGGGTGGTGCGATGGGGCGCGACGGCTGCGCCCGCATCGTCCACGCCATCGAGTCCGCCGTCCGGCTGGGATGCCCGGTCGTCGGCATCTGGCACTCCGGTGGGGCCCGGTTGCAGGAGGGCGTCGCCTCGCTGGACGGCGTCGGGCGGATCTTCGCCGCGACCGTCCGGGCCTCCGGGCGCGTCCCCCAGCTCTCGCTGGTGCTCGGAGCGGCGGCGGGCGGCGCCGCCTACGGCCCCGCGCTGACCGACATCGTCATCATGGGGCCCGAGGCGAAGGTCTTCGTCACCGGCCCGGACGTGGTGCGGTCGGTGACCGGCGAGGAGTGCACCGCCACCAGCCTCGGCGGCCCCGAGGTCCACTCCAAGCGCAGCGGGGTCGTGCACGTGACGTGCGACACCGAGGACGAGGCGATGGAGCGCACCCGCGCGCTCGCGGTCCTGCTCGCCGACCAGCGCGACATCGGCCAGGTGGCCGGGCGCGAGCTCGCCGAACTGCTGCCGGAGAACCCGCGGCGCGCCTACGACGTGCGGCCGCTGGTGAACGCCGTGCTGGACGACGAGGGCATCGAGCTGCACCCGAAGTGGGCCCCGAACATCGTGACCTCGCTCGGCCGGCTCGGCGGGCGCACCGTCGGGGTGGTCGCGAACAACCCGCTGCGCCGCGGCGGCTGCCTCGATGCCACCTCGGCCGAGAAGGCGTCCCGCTTCGTGCGCATGTGCGACTCGTTCGGCGTGCCGCTGGTCGTCCTGGTCGACGTCCCCGGCTACCTGCCGGGCGTCGGGCAGGAATGGGAGGGCGTCGTCCGCCGCGGGGCGAAGCTGCTTTACGCCTTCGCCGAGTGCACCGTGCCCCGGGTCACCGTCGTGACGCGTAAGGCGTATGGCGGCGCATACATCGCCATGAACGCCAGCTCGCTCGGGGCGACGGCCGTGTTCGCCTGGCCGACGGCGCAGCTCGCCGTCATGGGCGCGGAGGCCGCCGTCGGCATCCTGCACCGGCGCAAGCTCGCCGAGGTCCCGGTCCAGCGCCGACCGAGCGTGCTCGCGGAGCTCACCGAGGAGCACATCCGCACCGTCGGCGGCATCGACCGGGCCGTCGAGCTGGGCGTGGTCGACGCCGTAGTCACCCCGGCCGCGACCCGAGGTGCGGTCGCCTCCGCTCTGGCCGGTGCGCTCGCCGACGCCCGCGCGGACAAGAACGTCCACGGCAACATCCCGCTGTAGCGCCGACCGGGGCCACCGCGCCCCGCCTCCCGGTACCCTCGGACCCCACTGACCCGGGGTCCGAGCCGGAAACCATCCCGCACTCGGCCGCCACCGAGGGCGTCTCCAACGGCCGCTTGCGGCGCTCATCCGTCCGCCAGCTGCATCCAGGTGCGCACGACGTTGCTCATCTGCCGCGGGTTCATCCAGAGCGCGGCTCGCGCAAAGATCGGATCGGCCCGCAACGCGACCTCGCGCCGCTCCGGCGCGGCTGCGGGGGCGATCGCCCGCATGTGCTCGAAGCTGATGGTGCCCGCGCGGAAGGCCGCGCCGGAGGCCGGCAGCGCCTCGGCGGCACGCGCGACCGCCAGCGCCGTGGCCGTCGTGGGATGCACCAGCCGGCACTCCCGACGCAGCCAGGCGGTGGCCGACCGGGCACCGTCGACGCGCCACAGCCCGCGCCGGTCGAACTCGGCCAGCAGCCGGATCCACAGCGCGTCGGTGGCGTCGACCAGCCGGCGGACGTCGACGACCAGCAGCGCGACCTCCGCATCGGGCAGCTCGCGCGCGTCGACGGCGACGACCCCGCCCAGCAACGCCTCGACATCGATCACGACCACCAACCCCTCCCACACCGATGCGCCGCACCCGGACTCCGGCGGGACTCCGCCCGCTCCACGGCACATCAATCGAACGTATGTTCGCATAGTAGATCGGGGCGCGGCGAAAGCCAACCAGCGACCCAGCTCCGTCACCATCGGGCAAGATATTTACCTGATGCGAAATAACGATCTGCCCCCAGGCGTTGATCCGTCTGGAGGTGTGTGCATGTCCCTGCAGGTCGACAGTCCCGGCCGGCCCCCGGCGACGGAGCCGGACCGGCCGGACACCGGTACCAGCGCCACGACCGCCCCGCTCGCCATCACGGCCGAGCCCATCACGGCCGAGCCCACCACGGCCGAGCCCACCACGGCAGCCCCGCCGAACGGCGGCACGTTCGCTGCCCTGCGGATACCGAACTTCCGCCTGTTCCTCGCCGGGCAGGTCGTCTCGCTGTGCGGGACCTGGATGCAGACCATCGCCCTTGGCTGGCTGGTGCTCTCGCTGGGCGCCTCGGGCACCGCCCTCGGCCTGGTGACGGCCGCCCAGTTCCTGCCGGTGCTCCTTTTCGGGCCCTACGGCGGCCTGATCGCCGACCGGACGAACCGACGGCATCTGCTGACGGTCACCCAGATCGGCTCCGGGCTCGCCGCGCTGGCGCTGGGCGTGCTGGACCTGACCGGCACCGCCCGGCTGTGGATGGTCGCGGTGGCCGCGGCGCTCATCGGCCTGTGCAACGCGGTCGACAACCCCGCCCGGCAGAGCTTCGTGCAGGAGATGGTCGGCTCCGACCACCTCCCGAACGCGATCACCCTGAACTCGGTGACGATGAACGCGGCCCGCATCGTCGGACCGGCCATCGCGGGCGTGGTCATCCTGGCCGTCGGCACGGCCGGGTGCTTCCTGTTCAACGCGGCGTCGTTCGGCGCGGTGCTGGTCGCCCTGCACCGGATGGACACCTCGGCGCTGCACGAGCGGCCGCCGGTGCACCGGGCGCCGGGGCAGCTGCGAGCCGGTTTCGCCTACGTGCGACGCACCCCGGCGCTGCGGATCCCGCTGATCATGATGCTGGTCATCGGCGCGCTCTCCTACGAGTTCCAGGTCGTGCTGCCGCTGGTGGCACGGGAGACCTTCGGCGGCAACGCCGCGACCTACAGCTTGATGACCTCCGCCATGGGGGCCGGCGCGGTCATCGGCGGGCTGCTGGTGGCCCGTCGCCGCCGCATCGGCGTCCGGCCGCTCGGGTTGATCGCCGCAGCCTTCGGGATCGTGCTCCTGCTCGCCGCCGCCGCGCCCACCCTCGAGCTGGAGCTGGCCGCGATGGTGCTGGTGGGCGGGACGAGCGTCGCCTTCATCTCGACGGGGAACGCGACCGTGCAGCTCTCCGCCGACCCGGCCATGCGCGGGCGGGTGATGGCGCTGTGGTCGGTGGCGTTCCTCGGCACGACCCCGCTCGGCGGGCCGATCGCCGGCTGGGTCGCGCAGACCTTCGGCGCGCGCTCCGGCCTGGTACTCGCCGCCGCCGCGGCCCTCGTCGCGGCCGGGTTCGCCCTCGCCTCGCTACGCCCCTCCCCAGCGGCCGGGCCCCACCGCAGCGCGGGCGGACGTGACCGGTTGCCCCTCGGCGGGCACTCAGCCTCCTGACCCGCAGCCCCGGCCCGCACCCGCACCCGCACCCGCCAGAACGATCTACCGGATCAGATCCCGCCACGACGGCGAACCCCACAGACAGATCACAACTCGACACACGCCCTAGCTGCCGAGGCCCTCCTGGCCCTGGCCGGCGACCGGCGGCCGACCCCCCGACGGCGACCGGACGGCGGGTGGGGCCGGCGGGGCGACCGCCGGCAACGCGGACGACGATGTGGGCGCCTCGGCGGGGCTGCTCGCCGCCGCGCGGCCGAGCTCGGGCAGCTTGCGCAGCTCGTAGGTCTGGCCGCGGTGCGCCCGCACGGCATCGGAGTGGTACCGCTCGGCGACGCTGAGGAAGTCCGGCTCGTGGTACCGGCGGCCGTCGACGGTGGGCCCCGTGCGGCCCTCCATGATGGCCTCCACATCCTCGCCGGTGATCGTCTTGTAGGTCTCCAGCGCGTGGGTCAGGGCAAGGATCTCCCGGCGGTTCGCGCCCAGCACCGCCTCGGTGCGCTCGTAGAGCTCGCGCAGCTTGACCTCGACCTGCTCGCCGAAGGGCCGGTCGGCGTCGATGGAGGCGTTGCCCATCTGCTGTTCGAGCATGGACAGCCGGGAGGCCAGGGTCTCCCCCATCGCCGCCGAGGAGATGAAGTTCGCGACGAGCAGGGTCGCGCTGCGCAGGTCGCCGCCGACCCCGACGGTGTTGTCACCCTCGAAGAACATCCGCTCCCCGGCGAGCGAGGCCAGCGAGACCATCACCTGGATCTCGATCTCGGACTTCCACATGAACATCCGGTCCTCGACCGCGACGTGGGCCACGAACCCGCCGACCCCGCCGCGCCGTTCGATGGTGGCCAGGTCGATCACGCGGCCGCGCTGCATCCGGTAGGCGACGACGGCGTGGCACGCCTCGTGCAGGGCGATGCTGTGCCGTTCCCGGTCGATGTGCTCGTGGTCGTCGGCGAGGCCGTACTCCTTGATCACCCGGGCGCGGAGCATGTCCTGCCAGGTGATGACCTCGCGGCCGTCCTTCACGGCCTGCACCAGCGCCTCGTTGACGGTGTCCTTGATGGTCGCGCCGGTGGACTCCGGGCTCATGATGGCCAGCCGGTCGATCTGCTCCGGGGTGAGCTCGTGGCGCACCTTCGCGAGGTAGCCCTCGAAGGTGCGGATGCGACCTTCCTTGCTCGGGTAGCCGACCTTGTACTGCCGGTCGATGCGGCCGGGGCGCAGCAGCGCCTCGTCCAGCGACTGCGGCATGTTCGTCGCCATCATCACCAGGATGCGGTACTTCGGCGGCGGCTTCGGGCGCATGCCGAGCGTGCGGCGCACCACCCGGTTGAGGAATCCGCGCGGCTTCTTCAGCCCGGACATCTCGGTGAGCAGCGCCTGCAGGGTGCCGTCGAACCCGCCGCCGCCCCCACCGACGACGAACTGCTCGCGGGCGGCCTCGCGGGTGATCTCCGAGCGGGCGGCGGCGCTGAGGTAGGACAGCCCGTTGCACAGGTCCCCCGACCCACCGTCGCGCGCCCCGAACGGGTCGGCGCGGCGGCCCGCCGCCCCGGGTCCGCCCAGGCCGGGCGCCGCCGACGCGGGGGCGCCCTGTCGGGCGAACCACGACCGCGCCCCTGCGCCCATCCCCCCGCGACCGAAGCCGCCGTTGAGTGCACCGCGGCTGCCCAGCGTGTCGGCCTCGTCGAAGAAGACGATCACGCCGCCGTAGCGCAGGGAGAGCTTGCGCAGTTTGCGGAACAGCGACTTCACCTTGAGGATGCCGACGCCGATGAACATCGCCGAGAAGGCACCCGGGTCGACGAACACGAAGGGCTTGCCGGTCTCGCCGGCCACCGCCTCCGCGATGAGCGTCTTGCCGGTGCCGGGCGGCCCCCACAGCAGGATGCCGCCGGGCACGTGCCCGCCCCGGCTCTCGATCTCCTCGGGGCGTTCCAGATAGAAGACGTTCTCCTGCACCCGGCTGACGACGTGGTCCTGGCCCCACACGTCGGCGAAGCGGGTGGTGATGTCCTCCGGGAAGTAGGTGTCGACGCCGCCCTTGGACAGGAACCAGAACATCACGACGAACTGGCCGACGACGAGGACCATCAGCAGCACGATCTGGAGCACGAACGGGATGGCGTCCCACAGGGCGCCGGGCACCTGCACGAGGGCGTCGAAGACGGAGGTGTGGGACAGCCGGGCGTAGATGAACAGGGCGAGCGCGAGACCCACGACCCACTTCGCCGCTCGGCTGAGCCGATACCGGTTCCAGTCGTTGAGCCGCAGCATCCGGCGTTCCGCCCGACCGAAGACCCGGTCGGTCCAGAACACGTGGTACGCCGACCACCGCTCGGCGATGAGCATGTGCAACTGGTGCAGCACCTCGAGGCCGAGCAGGACGAGCACCCAGGCGCTCTTCCTGGCCTGGATCCGAAACGCGTCGGCCCAGGTCATCAGCGGATCGCCGGAGACGTCCGCGGCCACCACGAACAGGAACACGGCGCCGAGCAGGATCAGGAACTTCACCCGGTCCCACAGCGGAAGCGGTCGGCGGCGCGGCTTCCCGTCGCCCCCGGCGGTCTTCGCCGGCTGCGGCGCGGTCGCGGTCGACGCCGTCGACCCGCCGGACGGCGGCACAGGCCCGTCCGGCCCAGCCGCGTCGGCACCGTGCATCCTTGGGTCGAGGCCGTCCAGGGTCCCGTCTGCGTGGTCCATCACGCCCATACCTACTGCCCTCGGTCCGTCGGCTCGATCGTGAAGGACTTGGCCACATCGCCGATCTGGTCTGCGTGTTGCGCGTAGCACAGCGATGAACACGCGAGGATGAGCTGGTAGAGAACCGTCTGCCCGTTGTCGAGCAGGCTCGTCTGGTCGATGGTGACCAGGCCGGCGTCGGTCTGCACCTGGTAGACGAGGTGCACCCCGTGCACGCCGTCCTTCTTGTGCACGACCTCGTCCGCCAGCAGCAGGAAGTCAGGCGTCAGCCGGGCCCCGTAGGGGTCCTGGCGCACGGCCTTCTCCTGGGCCGCCACCGCGTCGTCCACCGACAGGACGAAGTTGCGCAGGTCGTTGGTCGACACCGCGTTCGCCTCCTCCGGTAGCAGGTGGCGGACCTGCGCGAACCCCTTCGGCAGGGTGGCGTCCGGAACGAGCAGGCGCGAGTCGTCGAATCGCTGGGCCGCGTCGATGCCGACGACCCATTCCCGGGACATCAGCCCCCGCAGCATCTCCGGGCTGACGTTACGGGCGTCGATACCGAACAGGGCCGGACCGGGCATCTCCTGGTGATTCCACTCGTTCGGAACACGCAGAAACGCGCCGTCCTTCTTGTTCGTCACATATTCGTAACTCGGCGAACCGCAGCCGCCGACCAATAGCACCGCCACCGCTACGGTGAGCAGTAGCAGGGTGCCTGGAAGGGACTTTCGGCGCGGACGGGTCGTCCGACGTCCAGCCGCCACGGCAAACCTCCCGCCTCGCAAGGTCGAACGCATGGTGCGGCGCCGGGCCATGGTCCTTGTCGCCTTCCTCCGAAAAGTGTGGCCCAGAAGCCGCCCGACGTGCACAACCTTCACCAAAAAGGGTGAGGCTCCATACCCTCCGCTGTCGGGCGTCGACCGGCGACGCCATCGTTACGAGCAACCGCGCCACCTGCCCGTCGAGGGCCGGCGACGCCCGATCCCCCGCCTCGCACCCGAATTTTCCGGCGGCCAGAATCACCGTCCCGTGCCGGCCCGGTCGTCGGCGCCAGGCACGCTGGGCATCGCGCCGCAGTCGCCGTCGCGGCCGCGTGGGCCGGTCAGGTCAGTGCGGCATACCCGGCGGACCTCGGCCGAATCCGTGGGACGGGCCGGCACCCCCCTCTCACCCACACTGGGCCTCACCCACCCTGGGCCTCACCCACCGGACGAGCGTGCCGGCGGCTTTCCCCGCCGTCGCCGGCCCCACACCCCGCGGGCACCGACCGACCACACGGGGACACGCCGGCCGTGGGGCACACTGTCGGTATGGCGCACTATCGGCGTGGCCGAAAGGTTCCCGCGCTTCGTCCCACTCGACGCCATCTCGTCGGCGGGCTGACGGTGGTCGCGGTGTTCGCCCTGGTGGGGCTGACGGCGTGGAACCCGATCGCGGCCGTGCCCGCGCTGGCCGCGATCATCGTGCTCGGGGTGATCGACTGGGCCGTCGTGACGGCCGTACCCGGCGCCGACGACCTGCCCTCCGGCCCGGCGGCCTTCGCGGGTGACGAGCCCGAATGGGCCGACGACCTCGACACTCCGACGCAGGTGCTGCCCCGGCTGACCTTCGGTTACGCCCGGGCGACGAGCAGCGGCGAGCAGTACGAGGAACCCGACCAGGACGCGGTGCGCACCATGGCGATCGACATGCGCGGCTACCTCGACGAGGCGGGCCCCGGTCGGATGGGCTGATCGGCCCCGCCCGCCCGCCGGTCGAGCAGACCGAGCACGGCTGCCGTCGCCGCCCGTACCGCCGCCGCCTCGCCGGTGCCGGCGGCGACGGCGTCGCGACCCGCCGCGAGGCCCACCAGGAACGCGGTGAGCGGCGCCGCCGGGCGCGCGACCCCGTGGGCGACGTCCCGGGTGAGATCGAGCAGCGCGGCCACGTCGACGCCGGCCACCTCCAGGCCGAGCTCAGCGCAGACCTGCGCGACCCAGCGGTCCAGGACGTCGCCGCCACCACCGGACTGCGGGGTGTCGCCGGGTTGCGGGATGTCGCCGGGCTGCGGGATGTCGCCGGGCTGCGGGGTGTGGGCGGAGGTCACCGCTACATCGTGCCCGGCCGCAGGCGGCCGGCCCATCGCCGCGCGCGGGCCACATCGGCGGGCGCGTCGCAGTCCAGGCAGGCGAGGGCGTCCGCGCGCACCGCGGTCACCACCCGGTCGGTGAACAGGCCGCGCACCGGCCGCCCGACCGGGTCGGCAGGCAGCGCCGCGCGCAGCTGCGCGGTGCGCCAGACCGCGGCGAGGTACTGGCGCCGCCCGCCCGGGTCGACCAGGACGGCGGCGTGCGCCGCGGGCTCCTCGGCGCCGCGGCGCAGCAGCTCGATCTCCCGACCTGTGAGGAACGGCAGATCGGCCGCGAGCACGGCGACGAACGGGGTGGCGACCGCGGCCAGCCCCGCGGCGATCGCCGCGACCGGGCCGCCGCCCGGCGGGTCCTCCCGGCACCACCGCACCCCGCCCTCGGGGAGCGCGGCGAGCTGGCGGCTGGGGCCCACGACGACGATGCGCTCGGCCCCGGCAACGGCGGCGAGCACCCGATCGAGCAGGGTGGTGCCGCCGACGACGACGGCCGGCTTGTCCCGGCCGCCGAGGCGGCGAGCGGCGCCGCCGGCGAGCACGAGCGCGCTGCAGCCGGCCCGCGGGGCGGTCATCCGCCGATCGCGGACATGGGCCGGTCCGGCTGCCGGAAACCGAGCTCGTCGATCCCGTGGCCGGCTTTCTTGCCGCGCATCGCCGCCCGCCACAGCGCGGCGAGCCGGTCGTCATCCGCGCCGGCGCGCAGGGCGGAACGCAGATCGCTCTCCGCCCGGGCGAACAGGCAGTCGCGTACCTGGCCGTCGGCGGTCAGCCGGACCCGGTCACAGGCCGCGCAGAAGGGGGCGGACACGGAGCCGATCACTCCGACCCGGCCGGGCCCGCCGTCGACCTCGAACAGCTCGGCGGGCGCACTGCCCCGCCCCGGCAGGGGCCGCAGGGTGAACTCGGCGCGCAGGGCGGCGAGAATCTCCGCCGCGGTGACCATCGCCGAGCGCTGCCAGCCGTGCTGGGCATCCAGCGGCATCTGCTCGATGAACCGCAGTTCGTACCCCTCGGCCAGCGACCAGCGCAGCAGTCGGGGGGCCTCGTCGTCGTTGACGCCACGAACGAGGACACTGTTGATCTTAACCGGAGCGAGGTTGCTCGCCGCGGCGGCCCGCAGCCCCACAAGCACGTCGCCGAGCCGGTCACGGCGGGTGATTCGGACGAAGCGGTCCGGCTCCAGGGTGTCCAGGGAGACGTTGACCCGGTCCAGGCCGGCGGCGCGCAACGGCCCGGCCAACCGGACGAGCGAGAGCCCGTTGGTGGTGAGCGAGAGCTCCGGCCTCGGCCGCAGGGACGCGAGCCGGGCCACCAGGGCCGCGAGGCCGGGCCGCAGGGTGGGCTCACCGCCGGTGAGCCGGACCTCGGTCACGCCGAGCAGCCGCACCGCGATGCCGACCAGGCGGACGACCTCGTCGTCGGTCAGCAGGCGCGCCGACGGCAGCCAGGGCAGGCCCTCGGCGGGCATGCAGTAGGCGCACCGCAGATTGCACCGATCGGTCAGCGACACCCGCAGATCCGTCGCGACGCGACCATGGGTGTCGATAAGGCTCACCCGTCCAGCGTATAGAGCCCATGCGCCCGAACCCACCAGGCCCTTCGGCCGGGGCGGACGGCCGAGCGGACCGACCGATGATGCCGGCGAGGCAGGCGTGGTGGCGCCGGCCGACCCGCGTCCGGGCGGTTCGCGGGCGGCGCCGGGCATCCCGGCGGGGGTGTCGCGCCCGGGCTGCCATCGCAGCCGGGGGCGCTGGTGGGCGGGTGGCCGGCGCCCGTGGGCACCGGGCCTGCGAGACTTACCTCTCGGCGGTCGATGGACCGGCCCAACCAGCCGCGCGTGCGCGGCGGGCGGAGCCGTCCGCGCACGCGATCGCGGGGCCGGCGACGCCGGCGCCACAGGCGGGAACATCGGCGCGGGGAGGGGCTCGGCAATGCAGGTCTTCGGAGTTGACGTCGGAGGAAGCGGGATCAAGGGCGCTCCGGTCAACGTCGAGGACGGCACGCTGGCCGCGCCCCGGTTCAGGATCCCGACCCCGCAGCCGGCCGAGCCCGCCGCTGTCGCGGCCACCATCGCCGACGTCGTCGGCCACTTCGGGTGGTCCGGCCCGGTGGGTGTCGCCCTGCCCTCGGTGGTCAAGAACGGCGTGGCGCTGACGGCGGCGAACATCGCGCCGTCCTGGATCGGCACCGACATCGTCGGCGTGCTCGCCGGCGCCCTCGGCCGAGCCGACGCGGATGCCACCTCGGTGTCGGCGCAGTCGGCCGGATCCGCCACTGCGGCGGAGATCACCACGGTGAACGACGCGGACGCGGCGGGCATCGCGGAGATGGCCTTCGGGGCGGGCCGTGACATCGCCGGCCTGGTCATCATGACGACGTTCGGCACCGGCATCGGGACCGCGTTGTTCCTGCATGGACAGCTGGTCCCGAACACCGAGCTCGGGCACCTGGAGATCCACGGACACGACGCGGAGACGAGGGCCTCCGACGCCGCGCGAGAGCGTGAGGACCTGTCGTGGGAGAAATGGGCCAAGCGGGTGACCCGGTACCTCAACACGCTCGAGGCGCTACTCTGGCCCGATCTGATCATCATCGGCGGCGGGGTCAGCAAGAAGGCCGACAAGTTCCTCGACCAGCTCGACCTGCGCACTCGAGTGGTCCCGGCGCAGCTGCAGAACGAGGCGGGCATCATCGGCGCCGCCCTGTCCGGCCTGGCCGACCAGAGCCGCCCGCGCCCGTCGGCCCGCCCGGCGCGGCGGCGGGGTCCGGCGACCCGGCCGCCCGGCGGCAGGCGGCCGTAGGATCATCCGGCCGGCTTCCGGCCCGGACGGACAGGCCCGACTCGGTCAGAGTGTGCGTGTCGTCCGCCGCCAGCCCGCCAGCCGGCCGCATCGGTGGCAGGCTGTCATCTACCGGGACGCACATGTCGAAGGCGGGTTCGGGTGCGTCATGCCGATCTGCCCGCAGGCTCGCCGGCCGACGTGCGCGATGTGCGCCGCGGCAGGCCGACCGGGCACGGTACGGCTTCGAGTGAACAGGAGGCGCCATGCGTGAGCTGAGGGCGGTCGCACTCAGCGAGGACGGCGGCTACCTCGTGCTCGCGGACGCAGGCGGCAGGACCGACGGCGAGCAGTTCCGAGTGCCGGTGGACGACCGGCTCCGGGCCGCCCTGCGCGGGATGCGCCGCAGCGAGGTGCGCACCGAGAGCGCGCTGACCCCGCGGGAGATTCAGGCTCGGCTGCGTGCCGGGGAGACCGCCGCGGAGGTCGCCAGGGCCGCCGGCATCCCCGTCGAGCGCGTGGAGCGTTACGAGGGTCCCGTTCTCGCCGAGCGCGCCCGCGTCGTGCAGGAGGCCCGGGCGGCGCTGCTACCCAAGGACCCCGGCGGGGTACCCGGGCGACCGCTCGGCGAGGTCGTCGACGCGCGGCTGATCGTCGCCCAGGACAACCCCGCCGCGGCCCAGTGGGACGCCTGGCGCCGCGTCGACGGGATCTGGCTTGTCCAGCTCACCTCGGACAGCCGCTGCGCCCGCTGGACGTGGGATCCGGTGGTACGCCGGGTGCGTCCCCACGACGACGCCGCCCGGGCGCTGGTCGCCCCGGAGAGCGCCGAGCAGGCCCCCCCGCCCCCGCCGGCGCCACCCGTGCTGCGGGCCGCGGGTCCGGCGCTGACGCTCGTGTCCGACCAGGGGCTGCCGGCCACGCCGGCCCAGCCGACGGTTGCCGCCGCCCCGCCCCCGGCGGCACCGCAGGAGCCCACCGTCCGCCCCTATTCCCAGCCCGCCGCCTTTCCCGCCGCCCCGGCGGCCACCGCCTACCCCGCCGAGGACCAGCCGGTGGGCGGTGGCGTGACGCCGTCGCAGCGCCCCGCGGCCGTGCCGCCGGCCGCCGCGGCCGCGCTGCGGCACCAGGCGGCCCGCACCGACGGCCGCTGGCAGCCGGCACCGCGTGAGCACTGGGACGAGCCGGCGCGGAACGAAACCTTCCGCGCCGTGCCGGAGCCGGAACCCGCCGCCGAGCCGCGGACGCGGCCCGCCGCCCCCGGCCGTGACGAGCCGCTTGCCGCGCCCGCCGCCTACTCCGCCCCGACCCGCCCGGTGACGGAGCCGGAGCCGGAACCCGCCGTCGCGGCGGCCGGCTGGCCGGCGTTCGAGACCGAGCCGGGCGCAGGCGCCGCCGAGCCCTGGGTCGCCGCCGCGGGCCACGAGGCGGCCGGCGAGGCCCCGGATCTCGCCGCGCCCACCGAAGTGGCTGTGCCGCGGCGCCCC
>NZ_CM001489.1:6792469-6860254 GCF_000262465.1 Frankia sp. QA3 | reverse complement strand
CCGGGCGAACGGGAGGAACCCCCCGGGCCGCGGTCACCCAGGCCGGCTCGCCGACCGTGACTTCCGCCACGTCGCCGGCCGGGTCCGCGGCGGCGGGTCGCGCGGGTACCTCCGCCGCGGCCTCCCCGAGCCCGGCCACGCCGGTCGCCACCCCCCGGGGCGAGCGCCCGGGGCAGGCCGGAGATGCCGACACAGCAGTGCCATCCGTAGGCGGCGGCACCTCCGCCACTCCCGCCGAGGAGTCGGCCCGGACACCCGCGGTGACTTCACCGGCGGACCCGAGCGCGGCCGAGGGGACCCCCACCGCCACCGACAAACGACGCCGAAGCGCGTCGGCGCCGGCGGCCAAGGGTGAGCCAACTTCTACCGATTCGGAGGAGTCAACGACGGAGCGTACCGAAGAGGCGACCGCAGAGAAGCCGGGCGCACCCGCTGCGTCACGAGGCCGGCAGAACAACGGCACCCGTGGGGGGGAACGTCCCGCAGGCGGTCGACGCGGACGCAAGTCAGTGCCAGCATGGGACGACATCGTCTTCGGTGCCCGACGGCCCTGATCCGGCCGCAGCGCCCCGGGGGCGGGTAACCGTCCGCGGTCCCGAAGCTCCGCGGACACCACGCCGCTCTGGATGCAATGACGCCACGAGAGCCGGCTGTGAGTAAACCGTCACATGGTCAGCCGGAACGTCTGACCGCCTAACACAGTTGGAGTAGATGTGACAGGGACTACCACGAAGCCGACGCTGACCAACCTCGATCGTTGCGACCGGTGCGGTGCCCAGGCATACGTGCGGGTGGTGCTGCCTGGCGGCGGGGATCTACTGTTCTGCCGGCACCACGCCAAGTCGCACGACTCCAAGCTGCGTGAAATGGCCGTCGAGTACCACGACGAGACCGACAAGCTCAGCGTGTCCTGAGTCTCACTCTCAGGTATCAAGGGGCATGCCACGGTCACGTGGCGTGCCCCTTTCGCTGCTCTCCGCCCTTGCAGGGGGCGGGCGCCGTGACGACGGGCCGCGCGTCTCCCCCATGGGTCCCCCATTCAGGGGATCTGCCCCGACATCGCTCGGGTGCCGTTGACCTCCAGGCGCTCCACCAGGCCATACGGTGGGGCCGTGTCCGCCATGGGGAAGGAGGCATCCACCCCCGTGGCTCGCAGCCCGGCGCGCAGCCGCTGTTCGGTGCTGCTACGCCGGGTCGTCATCGAGGCCAACCCGGAACTGTTGGCGCATGCCCGGCAGCGCCGCACGGTGGCGCGGGCGAGGGTCCGGCGCAGCGCGATGTTCCGCCGCCTTGACCGGCAGCAGCGCCGGGTCCCCCGGGGTCCGCTGCGCCTGGCCCGCACGACGCTCGCCAACGCCTGGCGCCACCGGGTGCTCGGCCTGGCGGCGGAGGCGGGGTTCTGGCAGCTGCTGTCCCTGCCGCCGCTGCTGCTGTCCCTGCTCGGCGCGCTCGGCTACGTCGCCGACGCCATCGGCGGGGACGCGCTCAGCAGCATCCGGGACAGCATCCTGCGCGGCGCCGGCGACCTGCTGACCGAGTCGGTGGTCGACGACGCGGTGCGGCCCACCGTGGACGAGATCCTCTCCCGCGGCCGGCCGGACGTGATCTCCATCGGCTTCGTGCTGTCCCTGTGGACCGGCTCGACGGCGATGGCGACCTTCGTCAACACCATCACCATCGCCTACGGCCAGCGCGACCTGCGTTCGGCGGTGCGTAGCCGACTGGTGGCGCTGTGGCTGTTCCTCGCCCAGATCGCCAGCGGCGTGATCATCCTGCCGGCGCTGATCCTGGGACCCGGGCTGATCTCACGGATTCTCGACGCCGACCGGCACCCGTCGGTCGACCGACTCCTGACCCTGCTGTTCTGGCCGGTCGTCGGGCTGGTCGCGCTCACGATGCTGACCTCGCTGTACCACCTCTCCCTGCCGGTGCGCAGGCCATGGTGGCGGGCGCTGCCCGGGGCGACCCTGGCGCTGGTGTGCTGGCTGGTCGGCAGCTACATGCTGCGGCTGTACCTGGAGATCGTGTTCCGCCACGAGTTGGTCTACGGCTCGCTGGGCGCACCCGTGGCAGCCCTGCTGTTCTTCTACATCACCGCCCTTGCGGTGCTGCTCGGCGCCGAACTCAACGCCGCGCTGGACGAGCAGTACTCGCACCGGCCGGGGAAGCACGCCGACGGGCCCACCACCGCCGGCGGCCCACCTCCCACAGGCAGCGCACCTCTCACGGGCAGCGCACCGCCCACGGGCAGCGCACCGCCCATCGGCGGTCCACCCGCCACCGGCGACCCACCCCCCGCCGACGGCGAGGCCGATCCCCCCAGGCCCGGCGGCGCCCCCCCGTACGACCGCTGCGCCGCCGACGACGCCCCCACCGCGCCGATCGCCCCCCTGCGGCAGGGGCCCGCTCAGCCCGCTCAGTAGGTGCAGGAGACTCCCGCCGGGGCGGCGGCCGGGGCCGATTGCGCGGTGACCCGGGCACCGCCGCCCGCGGCCACGGCCGGCCGGGACCAGGACACCGGGACGGCCGCGGTGGTGCCCGGACCGGCCGGCAGTGCGCCCGTGGAGCTCGCCTCGGCGGCGCGGCCGCCGAAGGGCTTCAGGAAGGCACCGAGCTGCTCGGGATCGGGCACCAGCACGCTCTGCCCGCCGCGTTGACCGGCCGCCGCCGGCACGGTGGCGAACACGACCCCGCCGGAGCCGATCGACTGCATGCGGACCGCGAGCAGGCGCAGGTCGGCCAGGGAGGTGTGGTCGTCGAGGGTGATCGCGGAGGTCGCGGCGTCGACCACGTTGATCAGCTTCGCCGGGTTGAGCAGCGTGTCGGTGGAGGCGATGCGCTGGAAGACGACCCCCAGGAACTGCTGCTGGCGGCGGATCCGGTCGATATCGCTCTCCGGCAGGCCGTAGCGCTGGCGGACGAAGGCGAGGGCCTGCGCCCCGGTCAGCCGGTTCTCCCCGACCTGGCCGGAGAACCCCGAGTAGTGGTCGTGCAGGTTGTCGAAACCGCGCGCCTTCAGCTCGGGCGGCAGCTCCTTGATGCAGACGGTGACCCCGCCCAGGGCGTCGGTCATCCCCTGGAAGCCGACGAAGTCGATCTGCACGTAGTGGTCGACGCGGATCCCGGTGAGGCCTTCGATGGTCGCGACCAGCAGCGACGGGCCGCCGTAGGAGAAGGCCGCGTTCAGCTTGGAGCGCTGGGCCGTGTGCTGGGTGCCCCGGGAATCGGTGTAGGCCGGGATCCGCACCCACAGGTCGCGGGGGAAGGAGATCAGGGTCGTCGAACCGTCGCCGTCGAGATGGGCGAGGATCGTGGTGTCCGACCGCTGTCCCTCGGTCGCGCCGAACTCGCCGTTGGTCCCCGCCCGGGTGTCGGACCCGACCAGCAGGATGTTCTGCGTGCCGCCGGAGGCCGACGCCGGCCGGTCCACGCCGGCGGAGAAGGTCAGCGGAGTATGGCGGACCCGGCCGTCATAGTGCCGCAACACGGCCCAGCCGCTCGTGGCCAGCACGAGCACGACCGCGGCGAGCACCGCCGCGACCGCCGTGACGCCGCGGCGGATCGAGCCGCGGCGCGGCGGCGTGGGGTCGCCGGTCTCCGGCAGGTCCGGCCGGGTCGGGCCGGGCGGATCGGCCGCCCGGCGACCACCGGGCGGCGCGCCGCGGCCACCCTGGGGATCGCGCCCGGAGTAGGGATCGCGCCCGGAGTAGGGATCGCGGCCTGAATAGGGGTCGGCGTACGGATCATGGTAGGGCTCCTGGGAGCCGCCTCGGGCGCCTGGTTCGGCCCGCGGACGCGCCGGGCGGTCCACGGCGGGCGGACGGGATCCGGCCTCGCGGCGCGGCCACTGCCCCGCGGGCCAGTTCTCCTCGGACGCGGGCCGGGGGGTACCGCGCCGGGGAGCGTCGCGCCGCCGGTCGCCGCCCTCCCCTGCGGGCCGACCCGCAGGCGGCCCGTACCCTTCCGGCCGATCCGGAGGCCAGGTCATGGCCGCCTCCCCCTCCCTCATCCACCGGGAGGAGATCATCCCGCGCCGGTGACGCCGTCCTGTTCCGGGCATCCGTTCCAGGCGAGCCGTTCCGCCAGTGTCGCGCGACTCGCGCCCGCCGGTGCGACCGCCTGTCCCTGCGCATATCAGCCGGTCATTCACCCGGCGAGGGCAGTACGCCGAGCGGGCGGTCACGCCCATCGGGCGGGCCCTGCGCCGCCGGGCCGTCCGCGCCAGCCGGCCCCGCGATCGCCACGACGTCGCCGGTCCCGGTCGTGCGCCACGAGCCTACGAACGGAACACTCCGGGACAGCCTCTCACCAATCCCGCGCTGCGGGGTACCGTCGGCGCCCTCGACAGCTGTCGGATGGGCGACCCGGCTCGGCCGCGATCGCGGGCCCGGCGAGCGCACGGCGGGCGGCCCGCAACCGCAATCCGTGGATCGCAACTGTCGGCCGCAATCGCGGATCCGCATCTCCGACCGGGCCGAAAATGCCGACATGACCCAGGTGTGATGTCGGCTACAGCGCCGTCGAGGAGGCGCGCGCCGCAACCCGGATGTTCCGGCTCATCGGGCCGCCGCCCTACCACGCACGCGAGGCCCATGAAGTCGCGGATATCGGTCGGGATTGCGGGGACCGAGGACGTCCGCCCCCGGACCGAACCGCCTAGGGCACACCGTCACAGGTCCTTGCCCGGGGTCCAACACCCCCGTCAACAGACAGCGACAGAAAGTCACGTAACGGCGGATACCGCGGATCTCGCACAACCGATTGCTTGCCCGTGTTAACCCGTTCGAAGCGAGAAGATCGGCCATCGCGTAACCTTCCGCAAGTCATCGGCCGCGGCCGGCGCGCGCCCTCGCTCCCCAGGGATCGGATGACGGCGCGCGCAAGTACCGGATCGCCGGGCGGCGGGTGGCGAGGCGGCGCCGGGATCGGCTCACATCATCCGGACGATCGGCGTACCGAAAATCCGACTCCGACCACGGCGAGATGTCCGGTGCGGTCTCGATGGACAGCGGACCGGCAGAGCACTACCCACCGGAGCTCGACCCGGCCTACCGTTAACGGTATGAGTGCCCAGTCCCACCAAAGCACACCTCCACCGGCCGGCACGGGGGTACCCGAGGGAGCCCCGGCGGAGCGTGACCAGAACGTCATCACAGCCGGCGAAGCGGACGTTGTCCGCGCCCGCATCGATGTACCCGGGACGGCGACGGATTCCGCCGTCGCGGGGTCGGATTCGAGGCCGGCGCCGGTCCCCGCGGGGAGCGGCGAGACGACGGCCGAAGCGGCGGCGTCTTCCGGCCGCGAACCCGGCCAGGCCAACCACGATGAGGAACCGCACGCGGCGTTCCGGCGGTTTATGGCAACCGGCTGGGCGCCGATTGACGACGCTGTGCCATCCCGCGATGACTGCGCACCCTACACCGCGAAACGCCGCGCCTTGTTGGGCTCACGCTTCCCGGCCGATGCCCTCGTGGTGCCGAGCGGCGGCCTGCGGGTACGGGCAAACGACACGGATTTCCCGTTCCGTCCGGGAAGTGACTTCTTCTGGTTGACAGGCTGTCATGAACCCGATGCGGTGCTGGTTCTGCTACCCAACGCGGCCGGCGAGCACGATGCGACGCTGTATGTCGCGGGACGATCGGACCGGTCCAGCTCGGCGTTCTACACCGACCGCCGATACGGGGAACTCTGGGTCGGTCCCCGGCCGGGGGTTCGCGAGACAGCCGCGGCTCTGGAGATCGAGTGCCGGCCGCTGACCGATCTCCCGGGTGCGCTGGCCCGGCTGGCGCCGGGAAACACCCGGATGCTGCGGGGAATCGATCCGCTGGTCGACCGCTCGGTGCTGCGGTGGTCCGACGACAGATCGGGCGACGACCGCGACGCGGTCCTCGCCCAGGCCCTTTCCGAGCTGCGGCTGGTCAAGGACGACTTCGAGATCGCCCGGTTGGACGAGGCGGTCGCGGCGACGGCGCGCGGCTTCACCGAGTGCGTGGGGGAAATCGGCCGCGCGATGGAGCTGCCCAACGGCGAACGCTGGTTGGAGGGCACCTTCTGGCGGCGCGCCCGCGTGGACGGCAACGACGTCGGCTACGGCTCCATCGTCGCCTGCGGGCACCATGCGACCACCTTGCACTGGGTTCGCGATGACGGGCCGGTGCGCGCCGGCGAGCTGGCGCTGCTGGACATGGGGGTGGAGGGGAGGTCGCTCTACACCGCCGACGTCACCCGCACGCTGCCGATCACCGGCCGTTTCACGGACCTGCAGCGCCAGGTATACGACGTGGTTCTCCGCGCGCAGCAGGCCGGCATCGACGCGGTCCGCCCGGGAGCTTCGTTCCTGGACCCGCACCGCGCGGCGATGCAGGTCATCGCCACCGCGCTGGCGGACTGGGGGCTGCTGCCGGACGGTGCGCAGGCATCGCTGTCGGAGGATCCCCGCGCACCGGGCGCGGGCATCCACCGCCGATACACGCTGCACGCCACGTCGCACATGCTCGGACTCGACGTGCACGACTGCGCCCAGGCGCGGGACGAGACCTACCGGGAGGCGGCGCTGGAGCCGGGGATGGTGCTGACGGTGGAACCGGGCCTGTACTTCCAGCCCGACGACCTCACCGTTCCCCCCGAGCTGCGCGGCATCGGGGTCCGGATAGAAGACGACATCCTGGTCACCGGCGACGGAAGGCGGAACATGTCCGCCGGGCTTCCGCGAACCTCGGAAGACGTCGAAAACTGGATGGGCCGGCATCTGCCGAACTGACGGAACGAACAGAGCCGGCAACAGCGTGCGTCGGCACGAGGGTCAATCGTTCCTGCCACACCGGCCAGGCCGGTGTGGCAGGAACCTGCCCTGGCAAAACCTGATCAGCAGGTCTTTGGGCACCGGGGCCTGCGGCCCGCGGCCGAATACCGCGGGCACGACGGGTACTACGGGGTCCACCGCTTCGAGTCTCGACCCGGAAAAGTCGTCAAGACCAGGATCAGTGGGCCTTGTCGTACGCCTCGACGATGTTGGAGGCGATACGGCCACGGTCACTCACCGTGTAACCGTTGCTGCGCGCCCACTCGCGAATGTCGGCGGTGCGGTCGGTTCCGCCGGTACGCCGCGAAGCGGTACGCACGCCACGGCGGCCACCCGCCGCGCGGCCACCGGAACGGCGGGCCGCGGTCACGAACGGGGCCAGCGACTCACGCAACTTCGTCGCGTTCTTCTCCGACAGGTCGATCTCATACTGCGCACCGTCGAGTCCGAAGCGGACAGTCTCGTCGGCCTCTTCTCCACTGAGATCGTCAATCAACGAGACGATGGTCTTCTGGGCCATGCCACACTCCTTCAGGTCAGCGGACCGCAGAACTCACGCGTCTAGTATTACCACGAGAACACCGGGAACTGTCACGCCTGGTTCGACGGACTCGCAGACTTGGGCCACCGAACACGAAGACACCGGTCTAGGCACGCTGGTGAGGCTGTCGGAGTGCGGAACCCAAAGGCGGCGGCCAACCTCGGCATGATAGAGGGCGATCATGTTCTGCGAATCACACCTTCCGAGCCGAAACGCCGGCCGCAAGCGGACAGTTGGGCCGCCGTCGGCCGGGCGGCGACCATGTCCGCCGACCTTGGGACACCGATCGTGTTCGTCTACCGACTCCCCGGACGATTGCCGGGCAATCGGCAGGCATCAGCCGGTGGGTGCTTTGGGGTGCTGGCGCCGCGAGCGGAACCGACCGGTACGAATGCCAAAGGGGATCGTGGCGGCGGATGAGTACGCCTGATTCCGGCGCCGACCCTATGGCTCGGCGCACGGACGAGTACCCACGGACGTGGGTGGTGGACGGTGCCAACGTCATTGGCTCCAGGGCCGATGGCTGGTGGCGCGACCGTCCGGGCGCGGCCCGGCGCCTGCTCGCCGATATTTCGGCCTGGATCGCAGGGTCCGACGCGCACGTCGGATCGCCGGGGTCAGCGGAATGGCCGGCGCGGATCGTGGTCGTTCTGGAAGGGGCGGCCCGGGCCGGAGTTCCCGCCACAGCGGTGGTCAGCGAGCCGCCTCCGGCCGAGCCTCGGGCCCCCGAGCACGACCACGACCACGAGCAGTCTCGCGGGAACACTGACCAGCCGGTCGGGAACACCGACCGGCCGCGTGGGAAGGGCAGCCGGTCTACCGGGAAGGACGACCACTCTCCCGGGGAGGGCGACCGCTCTCTCGGGGAGGGCGACCGCTCACAGGGGAAGGGCGACCGCTCACCCGAGGACGACGACCGCAATTCCGGGAACGGCGCCGACCGATCGGACTCGACGCCCGGCAACGGCGCCTCCCCCACGCTCGCCGTCGTCCACGCCCCGGGGCACGGCGATGACACGATCGTCGCCGCGGCCCGCGAGGCCGGACCCGGGGTCATAGTGATCACCTCGGATCGCGGGCTCACCGCCCGCGTCCGGGCCCTCGGCGCCGAGGTGCGCGGCGCCGGCTGGCTGTGGCACCGGCTTCGGCGGTGAAGGCGGCTGCCCGGCACCGCTCGCCCGGCTCCCGGCGGGGCCCCGAACCCCGACGGGACCCCGAACCCCGACGGACCCCAGACCCGGGCGGGACACCGGCCTTGGGTGGGTGTCGATCGCTGCGCCGCCACGCTCGTTGCGCCCGGCTCCGCCCACCACGGTCACGGCGCCCGGCGGCGCAGCCGGACCGGCCCATTCGGCATACCCCTTGCGGGGCTCCGAACGCCTCTGGAGGGCCGGAAAGGTGCTATGGGAGAAAAAGACCCGGACCGCGGCGCCAACGCGGGTCTGACGCCTTCTGAGGCCCTTGCGTCGCCCCTGTCGCCCAGGTGGCGCCTCGCCCGGTCGAGCTCCCCCGCTTCAGGCCCCGGCGTCCGGTCCCTCCGTCCGCTCCCGCGTCGACGCGTCCCCACCGTCCGTTCCGGTTCCGGCGCGGCCCATCCCGCCCACTGATCGCGCAGCTGCCGGCGACCGCGCCACCGACGGAACCGGCGGGAACCCGCCCGGAAATCCGCGGGGATCGCAGGAACGGATGCCGCCATGCGTGGTGCGGCCCGCGGTATCCGCCGCTGCGGCGAACGCGATGACACAACTGCGATGACACAACTGCAAGGAAAGGCCACGCCAAGGCCACGTGGCGAGGTCGGTCCGCAATGGACCGCGCTCCGGTCGGCGCCTGCACGCGCCGACGCGCGGCGCTCCTGCAGGCGCGCCCGCGTGGGCGGGCGACTCGGGGTGGGCGGGCGCGGACGCTGGTCGGGAGCGCGGGCTCAGACGCCGACGGACACCGGTCGCCGCGGCGGCGGACCGGCGGCCAGCCGGGCGGTGTAGCGCCCGGCTGCGACGCTGACATCGAGGGGAATCCCGAAGCAGTCGGACAGCCTTGGCGCGGTGAGCACCTCTGCCGCGGGGCCCGCGGCCCGCACCTGGCCGCCGCGCACGAGCAGGGCGTGCGTGACACCCACCGGGATCTCCTCGACGTGGTGGCTGACGAGGACGCTGACGGGCGCCGAGGGGTCGGCGGCGAAGCGGGTGAGCCGGCGCAGCAGCGCCTCCCGGGCCCCCAGATCAAGTCCGGAGGCGGGCTCGTCGAGCAGGAGCAGCTCCGGGTCGCTCATGAGCGACCGCGCGATCAGCACCCGCTTGCGCTCACCCTCGGACAGCGTCCCGAACCGCCGGTCCCGCAGCTCCCGGCAGCCGAACTGGGCCAGCAGGCCGGCGGCGCGGGCGAGGTCGACGTCGTCGTACGGCTCGTCGCCGCGCCCGAGCACCGACCAGCCGGCGGTGACCACCGCGTCGAGCACCCGCTCGTCCGGGGGCGGCGTCTCGACCAGCACCGGGCTGACGACGCCGACCCGGTAGCGCAGCTCGAGGAGATTCACCGTGCCCAGGCGATGGCCGAACAGGTCGACCGCGCCCGAGGTCGGGAACAGCCGGCCCGAGGCCACCTGCAGGAGCGTCGTCTTACCCGCGCCGTTGGGGCCGAGGACGACCCATCGCTGACCGGGAAGCACCTCCCAGCTCACATTTCGCAGAAGGTACGACCCATCCCGCACGACATTGACATTGTCGAGCCGCAGCAGCGCGTCCGGCATGCCGCTCACGTTACGCGACACGCGCCCGCCCGGCGGCGCCAGGATAGCCCGACCCCACCACACTCGTCACGCTCCGCCCACCACCGGGCGGCCCGATCACGGCGCGCCCGGGTCGGCGGGCGGCGACCCCACCAGGTCAACCTCCGCCCAGACGACCTTGCCATCGGGGATCGGGCGGAAACCGTGCCGCACGGCGAGCCGGGAGACCAGGTCGAGCCCGCGCCCGGCCTCGTCGTCCGGTGAGGCCGGCCTGCGCCGGGGCAGCCGTCCGCCGCCGTCTGCGACCTCGACGACGGCCCGATCACCGAGGCGCCGCAGCCGCACGGACAACGGCGGCCGACCATGGCGCACGGCGTTGCTGGTCAACTCGGACAGGACCAGGACGACGGTGTCGATGATCTCGACGGGCAGCTCGGCGTTCTCCAGCGCCAGCCGGCACTGTGCCCGCACCGCGCGCAGCCCGGACGGCCCGTCGACGGTGACGTCGAGCAGCGTCGGCCCGGCGGTCGGTTCGTCAGGCAGGCGGGCGAGCAGCAGCGCCACGGCGTCGTCGGCGGGCGCCGGCTGGCCGTCTCGGCCGAGACCCGCGCAGGCCGCGGTCGCCAGCGCGTCGAGGTTCGCGTCGGGTCCCTCGCTGGTGCGGGCCAGCACGGCCGCGAGGTCCGAGACGCCGGCATCGACGTCCCGGCCACCCCCGCGGACCAGGCCCTCGGTGAACAGAGTGATGAGGTATCCACGGCCCAGGCGGACGGTGTACTCGGTGGCGTCGATGTGCCCGGCCGGATCCCGGTGGACGTCGCCGAGCGGGGAACCGACCGCCATGTACAGCCGCGAGACGAGCCCGTCCGGGGCGACCACGAGGGGCGGCGGATGGCCGGCGCTGGCCAGCGTCAGCACGCCCGTATCGAGCTCGGCGATCGCGTAGATGCAGGTCGCGACCTCACGTGCCGGCATGTCCGCGACGACGCCGTCGAGCAGCGCCAGCACCTCGCCGGGTGGCAGATCGAGGCGGGCGCAGGCGCGGGCGGCGGCGCGCAGCTGGCCCATCACCGCGCTCGTGCGCAGCCCCCGGCCCCGGACCCCGCCGATCACCAGGGCGACCCGGCCCGCCCCGAGATCGATCACGTCGGACCACTGCCCGCCAGCGTCCCCCTCGGCCCCGGCGGGCAGGTAGCGGGTCGCCGCCTGCAACCCCGCGGGCACCGTCGGCGCCGCGCCGCGCAGGGTCTCGTGCAGCTCCACGGCGCCGCTGCGCGCGCTGCGCTCCCGGTCGATGCGTTCCAGGGCGACCCCGGCGCGCGCGGTGAGCTCGGTCAGGAAGGCCAGGTCGGCCTCGGTGAACGGGGCCCGGTCCCCGACGGCGGTCAGGCTGAGCACGGCCGCGATCCGGCCGACCCGTATCACGGGCAGCACGGCCGTTGTGTGCGCGCCGACCTGACGGATCCAGCGTGCGACGTCGGACGGCGGCTCCCAGCCGCCCGCCGCGTGGGTGACGACCTGCCCGACCCCGCGGGCCGCGACCTGGGTGATCGGGTTCGACGGGACAGCAAGAGCCGCGGTCCAGGCGGCCGTCGAGGGCGCGGTGCCGATCACGGCGGAACCCGCGACGACAAAGGGGTGAAGCCGCGGGACATTCGCCGCCTCGCCCGTTCGCCCGTCGCCGCCCGGCTGCCCGTCCGCGACAGCCTGCCCGACCTCGCCGGCCTGACCGTCCGCGACAGCCTGCCCGCCCTCGCCGGCCTGCGCGCCCTCGGCGGGTGAGCCGTCCTCGGCGGGTGAGCCGTCCTCGCCGGGCAGCGCGGTGTGGCCGGCCGGCGCGGTCCCGGCGACCTGCTCGCCGTCCTCGGGGGCCGGGTCCAGCGAGGGCGCGAGCGCCGGATCGGCCGTGACCAGATGGACGGCGCACAGGTCCGCGATCTCCGCCGCGATCAGCTCCGCGAAGGCGTGCAGGGACCGCTCGGGGTCGTCGGCCGAGGTCACGATCCCGGTGGCCCGGGTCAGCAGGCGCAGCCGCCGGTCGGCGAGCTCCCGCGCCTCGCGTTCCTCGCTCGCCGCGGTGAGCGCGGCCTGTGCGCCCGCGGCGTCGGTCACTAGCCGCTCATGGGCCCTGGCCCGCTCCAGCGCGCGGGCGGCCGCCGCGGCGATGCCGCCCAGGTAGGCCCGATCGGCGGCGGTGAAGGTCCGCGGGGCCGGGAAGGCGAAGGTCACCACGCCGAAGGCCGCCCCGTCGGGGAAGACCAGCGGCAGCATGGCCCACGCCTGCTCACCGGCCGCCGCGGTGGCGTCGGCGAGCCCGGACACCGGCCAGCGGGCGAGCAGCTCCTCCCGGTCGGCCAGAAACAGGGGCCGGCCTCCCCGCACCACCTCGGCCACCGGATGCACCGCTCCCAGCGCCACGTCCGGCCAGGGACCGGGCCGCTCTGCCGTGCCCCCGCCCGGATGGGTGAAACGCAGCTGCTCCCGGCTGTCGTCAACCAGCGCGACCCTGCGCCCAGCCGCCCGCGCCGCCTGGCCGCCGACGTCGAGGATCGCCGCGACGACCTCGTCGACCGTGCTGGCGCGGGCCAGCGCGACGGAGAACAATCCGCCGGACTCGGCCCGCTGCAGGGCCGCCTCGGCCTGTTCTACGGCCGCCTCGGCCCGCTGATCAGCCTCGGCCCGCGCCGCCTCGGCGACCCGCTCCCCGGTGAGATCACGGACCACGCCGAGCCACTCGACCGGCCGTCCATCACGTGCCGGACCGGTCCCGGCCCCCGCCTGCCCACCGGCGGCATCCGCCGCGGGTCCGGGCACGGGCAGCACCCGAGCGGCGACGACGCGCTCGGCACCGCCCACGCCGCTCGGCGCGGAGATCCGGAATTCGGCCTCGAAGACCTCGCCACGCTCGACCGCCCCGCGCCACAGCCGCGCGACCCGGTCCCGGTCGTCCGGATGCACCCCGGACAGCCAGCCGCTGCCGGCCAGCGCCCCCGGATGCTGGCCGGTGGCGGAACGCCAGCCGGGCAGGTCGACGTCGAGGGCGCCGTCGGCCGCCGCGTGGAACACGTCCAGGCCGGCGGCGTCGGCGAGCCCGCGGTAACGCGCCTGCGCACGCAGCCGCTCCCGATCGGCGATCTGCAGGCCGGTGACGTCCAACGCGACGAAGGACACCCCCACCGGACCGAGCTGCGGATCGCTCACCGGGAACCAGCTCGCCAGCCAGGTCAGCGGCGAACCGGCCGGGCCCGCGACCCCCACCTCCAGGTCCACCACCGGCTCGCCGGTGCGCAGCACCCGGGCCAGCAGGGCGTCGAGCTCGGAATCGCTGTCGCCGAGCACCTCGGACACGGTGCGGCCCAGATGGTCCCGAGCGGAGCGGCGATCCAACCGGGTAAGCGCCTCGTTGACCCGTACGAACCGGCCGGCCCGGTCGAGCAGGGCGAGTCCGACGGGTGCCCGGACGAACAGCGCATCCAACATCGCGAACGCCGCCACCGCCGCGGGGTCCGCCCCGCCACCGCCGCCACCCGATGCCTGCGGGCCGCCGCGGGCCACGCTCAGCGGCCCGCGCTCCGGGGCGAGGTCCCCGGGGCCTCTCCGCGGGCCGGTCCCGTCGATGACGTCGCGCGCCATAGCCTCGCCGGCCACCAGCGGATCGGTCCGCGCAACCAGTGGCCACCCCTCGGGCAGCACGGGCAGGTCCCGGCCGCCGTCGCGCTCAAGGGCCGGGCCGGGCACCAGGCTCTGGCCCGTCCCCGGCACTGAACCGGAGCCAGGCGCGGACCCGGCACCGGGGCCGGCGGCGGCACCACCGCCCGGCACCGGACCACCGCCCGCCGCGGGACCACCGCCCGCCGCGGGACCAGAGCCCGCCGCGGGAGCCGTGCCGGGTATGCGGGACGGCGGGGTGGTCGGCGTGCCGTCGACCGATCGGCCCGCGGCGCCTGCGTCCGGCCGACCCGGTTCGGGAACCTGACTCGCCATGATCGGCCCCGAGGCCGACCGAGCGGAGATCGGCCCCGCGGAGATCGGACCGCCTCCGGCGGGGCCCGTCGCCACCGGCTCCGGTGGCTGCTGCTGCGCGCCCCGCCCCGGGCCGTACATCGGCACCAGCTCCGCCTGGCCGGGTGTCCCCGCCTCGGGGGTACCCATGGCCTCGATGGGCCCCACGGAATCGGACTGCGGCACCCCGAAGGCGCCGGATGCGGGCCAGACGGGCGGCTGCGCGGAGTACGGCGACGTCATGGGAAACGATTGTGGACGGTGTGACCATGTTGTGCCGAACCGCCCCGGACGGGGGGTCGGTCGACTACAGGCAGCGTCGGGGTCCAGAAACGCCGCGGTCCGGCGTCTGCCCTGGGCACGGACGGGCCGGTCACGACCTCCGCCGACAGCACGGTGACCCGCCCGGTGGACACGATGACGGGGTCAACAGTGAGATGTACCACCTCGGGGATGTCGTCGGCGAGCCGGCCGACGCGCAGCACCAGATCCTCCAGCGCCGCGATGTCGACCGGGGTCGAGCCGAGGTAGCCGAGCAGCAGCGGCGCCGCCCGCACCGAGCGGACCAGCCGGGCCGCGTCGACGTCGGTCAGCGGCAGGATGTGGTGCGCGCGGTCACCGAGCAGCTCCGTCGCCGGCCCCGACAGGCCGAAGGAGACCAGCGGGCCGTACTGCGGGTGCTCCTCGGACCCGACGACCACCGACACCCCGACCGGCGCCATCCGCTGCACGACGATCGGCACCTCCGGCCCGAGCTGGGAGCGCAGCGACGCCCAGGCCGCGCGCACCGCCGCCGCGTCGGGCAGGTCGAGGCGCTGGCCGCGCAGGTCCGGCCGGTGCCGGTACGGGCGCGACCGGGCCTTGACGGCCACCGGGTAACCCAGCCGCTGCGCCGCCTCGGCGGCGCGCCGCGGCGAGGTCACGAGCTCCGCCGGCTGCACGGTGATGCCGTAGCAGTCCAGCAGCGCGGCGGCCCGCTCCTCGGGTAGCCGACCGGTCAGCCCGGCGATGAGCGCGCGGGCCTCGTCGGTCCGCACGGCCGTGGTCGGCTCGGTGCCGGTCGGGCGGGACCGCCACTGCGCGTAGCCGACGACCCGACGCAGCGCGGTCACCGCGGCCTCCGGGGACGGGTAGGCCGGGATGCCGGCGAGCTCACGCGGCATCTCGACGCCCTGCACGGAGGCGAGGATCGGCACGGTGATGCGCTCGGCCGCCTCGACGGCGCCGGCCGCCGCCGGGCCGGGCAGCGAGGGCGGCAGGCGGGCCAGCGTCACGATGAGAGCGTCGGCCCGCTGCGCCGCGGCGAGCAGCGCGGCGGCGATCGCCGCCGACCCGCTGCCGCCGGGCAGCAGGACCTCCTCGGCGATCAGGCCGGCGGCGTCGGCGGCGCGCGCGGTGAGCCGGACCAGCGCCCGGGAGTCGCCGATCACCGCGACCCGGCTGCCCTCGGGCAGCGGCTGCGAGGTGAGCAGCAGCGCGACGTCGAACGCCTGCGAGATGCGGTCGACGCCGATCACGCCGGCCTGCCGCAGCAGGGCGTCGTCGAGGGCCGAGCGGCCGGAGTACACGGTCACGATCGGCTTGCGCCGGCCGAGGCGGCGGGCCAGCCGGGCGAACTTGCGCGGGTTGCCGAACGTCTCCAGATGCATGATCACCGCGTCGGTCTCCGGGTCCTCCTCCCAGTACTGGAGCAGGTCGTTGCCGCTGACGTCGGCCCGGTCCCCCGCCGAGACGAACACGGACAGCCCGACCCCCCGCGCGGCGGCCGCCTGCAGGATCGCCCCGCCGAACGGGCCGGACTGCGAGTAGCAGCCGATCCGCCCGGCCGGTGGCATCAGCGGCACCATCGACGCGTTCAGGCCCCCCGCCGGGTTCTGGATGCCCATGCTGGCCGGGCCGACGACCCGCATGCCGCTGGCCCGCGCCTCGGCGGCCAGGGCGGCGTCGGCGGCGTCGTCACGCTGGTCGGTGAGCACGACCAGGCCCCACACCCCGGCCCGCCCGCACGCGGCCACGACCCCGGGCACCTCGGCCGGCGGCACGCACACCACGGCCAGGTCGACCGGGCGGGGCACCTCCTCGATGCCGCCGTAGGCACGGATCGAGGCGACCGCGGTGCCGGCCGCCGCGGCGGCCGGGTTCACCGGGTAGACCGGCCCGTCGAAACCGCCGGTGAGCAGGTGGCGCAGCACCGAGTTGCCCATGGAGCCCACGGCCCGCCCGGCGCCGATGACGGCGATCGCCCGGGGATGCAGCAGCCGGCCGATGGAGGCCGCCTCCGCACGGTGCTCGCGGGCGCGCATCACCGTGACCGACTTCTCGGTGGGGGTGATCTCGAACGACAGCCGGACGGCGCCGGACTCCCAGGCCCGCGCGACGGTGTAGCCGGCGTCGAGGAAGACGCGGATCATCTGCCGGTTCTCGCCGAGCACGTCGGCGTCGAAGCGACGGATCCCGCGGTCCCAGGCCGCGGCGGCAAGATGCTCCAGCAGCACCGAGCCGAGACCACGGCCCTGCTGGGCGTCCTCCACCAGGAAGGCCACCTCGGCCTGGGTCGGCCGGGCGGCGGTGCTCTCCCAGTGCGCCACGGCGACGAGATCGTCACCGATCATCGCGACGATGGCGCCGCGCAGCCGCTGATCCACCACGGTCATCCGGTGGATGTCGGCGTCGCTCAGCGCCCGGCGGGCGGTGAAGAAGCGAAAGTAGATCGACTGGGCGGACAGTCGGGTCCAGAACACCCGCAGCAGCGGGCCGTCGGTCGGCAGGATCGGCCGGATGTGGGCCGTGCCGCCGTCGGTGAGGATGACGTCGGCCTCCCACTCCGCCGGGTACGCCAGCGGCACCTGATTCTCGGGCGCAACCGGTCCCTCGGGCGGCGCGGCCGGGGATGATCCGGACGCGGCCGGGGATGATCCGGTTGGGCCGGGGGATCCGGGTGATCCGGCGGGCGCGCCGGATGTCGGCGCGGCGCTCACCGGTCCACGGTCGGGTCGAGTCCGTGCAGGGGCAGCACCTCGCGGCGGGTCTCGGCCACCGCACGGTCCAGCGGGTCGTCGGGGTCGCCCACGCCGGCGTCCCATGGCCGGTAGCGCACGCTCACCCCGTCACCGAGGGTCCGCGGCATCCCCGCCGTGGCCCCCACGGACTTCTGGCCGGTTACGGCCCGCACCCGCTGCGGGGCCTCGGCGCGCCACTGCGCCGGTAGCGCGGTGCCGGGTTCGAGGGAGAGGTGGGCGGCGACCGCCAGCAGCTGCGTCCACGCCCGCGGCACCACCGCGTCCAGCGCGTACCCGCCGCCGCCACAGGCCAGCCAGCGGCCGTCACACAGCTCGTGGGACAGCGCGTGCAACGCCTCGTAGGAGGCCCGCTGCCCGTCGACCGACAGCTGCAGATCGGCCAGCGGATCGAGGGCGTGGGTGTCGCAGCCGTGTTGGGTCACCAGCACCTGCGGCCGGAACGAGCGCAGCAGCACCGGGACGACGCCGGAGAAGGCCCGCAGCCAGCCGCCGTCGCCGGTGAAGGCGGGCAGCGCCACGTTCACCGCGCTGCCGGCGGCACCGGGCGCGCCGACCTCGTCCGGGAAGCCGGTGCCGGGGAACAGCGTCCGGCCGGTCTGGTGCAGCGAGATCGTGAGAACCCGCGGGTCGTCGTAGAACGCCGTCTGCACCCCGTCGCCGTGGTGCACGTCCACGTCGACGTAGGCGATCCGGGTCGCCCCGGCGGCCAGCAGCCAGGCGATCGCGATCGCGGGGTCGTTGTAGATGCAGAAGCCGCTGGCCATCCCCGGCATCGCGTGGTGCAGGCCGCCGGCGATCGACACGGCATGGCGCGCCGGCCCCTCCCACACCGCCCGGGCGGCCTCGATCGTGCCACCGGTGATCAGGGCCGCGGCCTCGTGCATCCGTTGGAAGATGGGGTTGTCGGCGGTGCCGAGGCCGAACAGGGCCGCCATCCGGGCCCGCGTCGGGTCCGGCGCGGCGCGGACTGCGTTCAGGTAGAGCGGGTCGTGGACGAGCTCGATCAGCTCGTCGGGAGCCAGGGTCGGGGTGACGATCCGGATCCCGGGGGCGTCGAGGACGCCCAGGCTCGCGGCGAGGTCCATCGTCAGGCCCAGCCGGACCGGGTGCAGCGGGTGCTGCGGCCCGAAGTCGTAGCCGGCCATCGCCGGATCCCAGGCCAGGACGGTGGGTTCGATCGCCGGTGCCGCGGCCGAACCCGGATCGGCGCCGGCGGGCCGGTCGGTGGCGGGCCGGTCGGTGGCGGGCGTCCCGGCGAGGTCGCCCGATCCGGCGGCCGGGCCCGCGGAGGCGCCCGGCCCGGTCTCGCCCGGCGGCAGGGTGCCGCCGGGCCGCTGCGTTCCGCCCGACACCGTCACCCCTCGACGGTAGCCCGAACGGGTCCGCCGCCGGTAGCGGTGGTGACAGTCTCGACAGGCCATCGCAGGGTCGAGGTTCGCCGTACGTCCACCCGAAATGGCCTAGGGTCAGTGCCCGTGGCAGCAGACGAACGGCACCGCAGCGTCCGGCGCCGGCGGGCGCGGAGCACCCCGCGGCGGCCGGCATGACCCGGGTGCGTCCCGGCACGCCGTTGTGGGAGCCCTCCGCGCGGCGCATCGAGCAGGCCGCGGTGACGAACTACCGCGGCTGGCTCGCCGCCGAACGCGGGGTGGATCTCGGCGACGAGGCGGCCCTGTGGGAGTGGTCGGTCACCGAGCTGAGCCCCTTCTGGGAGTCGATCTGGGACTTCTGCGCCGTCGAGGGCGAGCGCGGCGACGGCCCCGCCCTCGCCGACGCCAGCATGCCGGGCGCCGTGTGGTTCCCCGGCGCCCGGGTCAACTACGCCGAGAACGCGCTCACCCGCCGGGGCGCCGCGCCGGCGGTGATCGGCGTGCGCGAGGACGGGGCGACCGCCGTGGTCTCCTGGGACGAGCTGCGCCGCCAGGTCGCCCGGGCCGCGGCCGGCCTGCGCGCCCTCGGTGTCACCGAGGGCGACCGGGTCTGCGCCGTGCTGCCGAACACCGTCTACGCCACCGTGGCGATGCTCGCGACGGCCAGCATCGGCGCGGTGTGGTCGTCGTGCTCGCCCGAGCTCGGCACCACGGCCCTCGCCGCCCGTTTCGCCCAGATCGCCCCGAAGGTACTCATCGGCGTCGACGGCTACACCTACGGCGGCAGGGGTTACGACACCGTCGCCGCGCTGGCCGCGCTCGCCACCGACCTGCCCGGGCTGGCCGCGACCGTGATCGTGCCCTACCTGGCGCCGGACGCGTTCGCCCGGGCCCGCGGCGCCGGGCTGCCGGGCCTGCTCACCTGGGACGAGCTGATGGCCGCGGAGACCGCCGAGCTCGAGTTCACCCGGGTCCCCTTCGACGCGCCGCTGTGGATCCTCTACTCCTCCGGCACCACGGGGCCGCCCAAGGCGATCGTGCACGGGCACGGCGGAATCCTGCTGGAACATCTCAAGGCGCTGGCGCTGCACCTCGATCTGGGCCCCGACGACCGGTTCTGCTGGTTCACCACGACCGGCTGGATGATGTGGAACTACCTCGTCTCCGGCCTGCTGGTCGGCGCGACGATCGTGCTCTACGACGGCGCCGCCGGCTATCCGGCGCTCGGCACCCTGTTCGGCCTCGCGGAGGCGCTGGAGCTGACCTGCCTCGGCACGTCCGCGGCCTACCTGCAGTCCTGCCGGGACGCGGGCCTGGTGCCCCGCGAACATGCCGATCTGTCCCTGTTGCGCACCATCGGGTCGACCGGGTCGCCGCTGTCCGCCGCCGCCTACGCCTGGGTGTACGACGCGGTCAGCCCGCAGGTGATGCTGTCGTCGATCAGCGGCGGCACCGACGTCTGCACGGCGCTGGTGGCCGGGCTGCCGACCATGCCGGTGCGCGCCGGGGAGATCGGCTCCCGGGCTCTGGGCTGCGCCGTGGCCGTCTTCGACGCCGACGGCAAGGAGGTCGTCGACGAGGTCGGCGAGCTCGTCGTGACCGCACCGATGCCCTCGATGCCGCTGCGTCTGTGGGGCGATCCGGACGGTAGCCGGCTGCACGACAGCTACTACGCGACCTACCCCGGGGTCTGGCGGCACGGCGACTGGGTGCGGATCGCGCCTGACGGTGCCGTCGTCGTCGAGGGACGCTCGGATGCCACCCTCAACCGCGGCGGGATCAGGATCGGCACCGGCGAGCTCTACAGCGTCGTCGAGCAGCTTGCCGAGGTCACCGACAGCCTCGCCGTCGACACCTCGGACGCCCCCGGCGGCGGGGAGCTGCTGCTGTTCGTGGCCCTCGCCGAGCCGGGCCTCACCGCGGAGCTCGCGCAGCGGATCCGGCAGACGGTGCGCACCGAGCTCAGCCCTCGGCACGTACCGGACCGGATCCTCGAGATCGCGGCCGTGCCGCGGACCCACACCGGCAAGAAGCTGGAGGTTCCGGTCAAGCGGCTGCTCACCGGCGCGGCGCTGGCCGACGTGGTGAGCCTCGACGCGGTCGCCAACCCGGAGGCCCTGATGGCCCTCGCGGCCACCGCCGAGCAGGCCTGATCGGCCACCGCCACGCCGGACGCCTGACCGACCGCCGCGGGTCGGGTAGGCGCCCCAAGACAGCAAAGCCGGATCTTCGCTGGTCCCAGCGAAGATCCGGCTTCCATCGAACACACGGTCACGTCGTCACCGGCGTGCCGTGCCCCCCGTGGGGGATGCCACCCGTGACCCGGTACGTGCCCGCCGTGCCGGCGGTGTCCGGCCGCGAGCGGTCAGTCGAGAAACTCCCGCAGCCGACCGGCGACGGCGGGCTTACGCAGCTCACGCAGCGTGTCCCGCTCGATCTGCCGAATCCGCTCGCGAGTGAGCCCGAGCCGGTTACCCACCTCGGCGAGGGTGTGCTGCTTGCCGTCGGCGAGGCCGAAGCGCAGCCGCATCACCTCCCGCTCCCGCGGGTTGAGGCCACCGAGCACGTTCTCGATCTCGTCCTGCATCGCGCCGTACGAGGCGGCGTCGGCAGGGGAGGTCGCGTCCGAGTCCTCGATGAAGTCGCCGAGCACGGAGTCGCCGTCGTCTCCGACGGAGGTCTCCAGGCTCACCGTGTCCTGCGCGTAGCGGCGCAGCTCGACGACCTGCTCGATCGGCATGTCCAGCTCGAGGGCGAGCTCCTCGTCGGTCGGCTCGCGACCGAGGGTGGAGACGAGCTGACGCTGCAGCCGCGTGATCTTGTTGATCTGCTCGACCACGTGAACCGGGATCCGGATGGTCCGGGCCTGGTCGGCCAGCGCGCGGCCGATGGCCTGGCGGATCCACCAGGTCGCGTAGGTCGAGAACTTGTAACCCTTGGCGTAGTCGAACTTCTCCACCGCGCGGATGAGACCGAGGTTGCCCTCCTGGACCAGGTCCAGCAGGGTCATCCCGCGGCCGCTGTACTTCTTCGCGACGGAGACGACCAGGCGCAGGTTCGCCGAGACGAGCTGCTGCTTGGCAGCATGGCCGTCCTTGACGAGCAGACCCAGGTCACGGCATAGGTCCACGGGCAGGTCGGGGTCGGTCTCCAGCTTGTGCTCGGCGAAGAGCCCGGCCTCGACGCGCTTGGAGAGCTCGACCTCCTGCGCGGCGTTGAGCAGCGGCACCTTCCCGATCTCGCGCAGATACATGCGCACGAGGTCGGCGGTGCCGGCGTGCTCGGCGGTGGAGCGGGTGGCGGCGGTGACCTCGTCGGTCGTCTCCTCCTCTTCGAGGAGTTCGACGCCGGCGGCGTTCAACCGGGCGATGAGCGCGGGCAGCAGCTCGAGTCCGATGTCCGCGGACTCGAGCGCGTCGCGCAGCTCGGACCGGCTGATCTCGCCGGCCTCGCGGCCGCGCGCGATGACCTCGGCGACGGCACTCACATCGAGTTCGTCGCCGTCGTCGGGAACGGCGGCCAGCGAACGGCCGGGGGCGGTACGGGCAGAGGCAGCGGACCGGCGAGTGCGCCGCGGGCTACGCGGGCGGTTCTCGTCGGTGCGCTCGGCAAGTTCCAGGGCAGGCAGCGTCATCAGTGGCAAATCCGATGGTCGGTGCGGGTGGGACGTCTGTTTCCGTGCACGTGGGAGGTAACGAACGAAGTCGCGGAACCATTCCCCGTGCAGGCGCACCCGGACATCAGCGATCGCCGGGCCTACCGGCAGTGTAGACCCTGGCCCTCGAGACGCTGTACTCGCTGTCGCGAAGACTACCTGGCAGATCCCGTGGTGTGGCGCGTTCCGCGAACTATCTTGACCTTCTCGCGTGGCGACACCCCCGCCGAGGCCCCAGATCCTGAACGATGAGTACCCGACTGCTCGCTGGACGTGAGAATTTTTGGGTGGCTGCCGTCCGCACCACATTTTCCGTCCAGTACCGCCATCGGGCGACGTCGGTCATCCGACACCCCGACAGTGTCGTCGCGCCGCCCGACGCCCCCGCGCGGACCCGGCTCGACGCTCCGACCGGAGCCACCTCGGGCCGGATCGGCATACTCTCGCCGCCCACTCGGGCGGCACCCGCCGGACTGACCCACCCGGCCCGCCCGGACGCCGCCACGGCGCGTCCGGGCGTATCCCCGACCGCCGGTCGCCCCCCGCATCGGGTCGGCCGCGGGGCGACAACGAGGATTTCGTTAGGCAGACCACACCAGGGGTGCCCTCCACGTGTGCACAGCGTGTGACGGCTACTCTCACACGATGTCCGTCCCCAGCCTCCCGACAGAGCTGGCGGCGTTGCGCGAGACCGCGGTCTCCGTGCTGCGCGGCAACGACCTCGGCGACATCACCCGGCCGTCGCCGACGCTGTATCCACACCAGTGGCTGTGGGACTCCTGCTTCATCGCGATCGGGCTGCGCCATCTCGACCCACAGCGCGCCGCCGCCGAGATCCTCTCCCTGCTGCGCGGGCAGTGGCCGAACGGCATGATCCCGCACGTGATCTTCGCGGAGACCACCGACTTCTACCATGCGGGTCCGCAACGCTGGCGCTGCGACCGGGTGACGACCACCGCCGGCGGTGCGCAGAGCACCGGCGTCACCCAGCCGCCGATGATTGCCGAGGCCGCGGTGCGGGTCGGCGCCATGATGTCCGACTCCGCGCGCGGGGAGTTCTACCGCCGGCTGTTCCCCGGGCTGCTGCGCTTTCACCAGTGGCTCTACGACGAACGCGACCCGGACGACGACGGCCTGGTGTCCCTGGTGCACTCCTGGGAGTCCGGGATGGACAACACCCCGACCTGGATGGAGATCACCAGGCCGGTGGCGCCGCTGGGCGTGCGGGCGCTGCGGCGCATCAACGGCGACGACGCCCTGGACGCGCTGCGCCGCGATTCCAAGGAGGTCCCCTCCGACGAGCGGCTCACCTCGGGCGACCTGTTCACGCTGTACCGGATCGTGCGCGAGCTGCGCCGGGCGCACTACAACTTCCGCGAGATTCGGCGGACCATCGTCCCCCTCGTGCAGGACGTGGCGTTCAACGCGATCCTGGTCCGCGCCAACGAGCACCTGAGCACCATCGCCGCGGAGATCGGCGAGTCCATCCCGGCCAGGCTGCGCCGCTCGGCGCGCCGGTCCCGGGAGGCGATGGGAGAGCTCGTCGTCGACGGCGTGTACTACAGCCGCGACTTCCGGACCCGAACCCTGCTGCGCCACGAGACGATCGCCGGTCTGCTGCCGCTCTACGCCGGCGTCGTGCCCGAGGACCGCGTCGACGAGATGGTCAAGACGCTCACCTCGCCGCGCTACTGGTCGCGCTTCGGCGTCGCGAGCGTTCCCCTGGACGACCCGAACTTCCTGCCCCGCTGCTACTGGCAGGGCCCGCTCTGGATCAACATGAACTGGCTGATCGCCGACGGGCTGGAGCGCTACGGCCGGCTCGACGCCGCCGAGGACCTGCGCCGCAACACGGTCGACGTGATCGCCTCCTCCGGGGCGATGTTCGAGTACTACTCGCCGCTCGACGGTTCGGGCGCCGGCAGCAACCGCTTCTCCTGGACGGCGGCGCTGCTCATCGACCTGCTCGCCACCGAGCGCTGACGTCCGCTGCCCGCCCGGAGCCGGCGGACGGGCGTACGGGGCGGACGGGGCGGACGTGCACGACGACGACCCGGCTGTCCTGGGGACGGTCGGGTTCGTCGACGAGCCGGTGCAGGTCATCGACGTCGCTGGTCAGCAGGATGGCCGGCCGGTCCGCCCGCAGCGCCGTCGCGGCCACCACCGCATCGATGGCGCACCGGTGGCCGGACGGCCCGGTCGCGCCGAGCAGCTCGTCGGCCGACCGCGCCAGGTCCGGCGTCACCGGGAGCACCCGGATCCTGGCCAGCACGCGGTGCACCGCCGCATCCCGCGGGCCGCCCCGCAGCACCTCGGTCAGCGTGATCGAGCTGACGACGACCCCCGCCCCGGCCATGCGCGGTCCACAGGAACGCGCGCGCCCTCGCGTCACCCGAGGCGAGCTTGACCAGCCCGTCGCTGTCGAGGACCAGCGACCCGCCGGCGGCTACTCGGCGTCCGGCCACGAAGCGCCCGCCTCGGCAAGTGCCGCCTCCGGGACGGGGCCGTGCTCGATCTCCGTCGACACGTGGCGGTGCTACCACCGGTAGGAACGGGGCGAACCGTCGTCGACGGCTGGCGGCCCGGCCGGGTGAACCCTCCCGGCCGGGCCGCGGCCCCGCCGGCTGGCTCAGCTACAGCCGCTGGTGGAGCCGCACTGCTCGCAGACGTAGCAGCTCCCCGCCGGGCGCATCGTCACCCCGCAGGTGAAGCACAGCGGGGCGTCGACGACCGTCTGCGCGACCAGCGACTCGCCGGGAGACGCCAGCCGCAGCTCGCGGGCCACGTGCGCGGGCCCGTGCCCGACGGCCACGCCGTTGCTCCCCGACCCCGGCCGGCTCGCGGCCGGCACCGGCCCGGCGCCGGCCGGACCCACAGCCGGACGCGCGTCCAGACCCGGGGTCTGCGCGCCGGGCAGCGCGTCCGCGAGCGGCCCGGCGGACGCCTCGACGGCGTCGGCGACCGCGTCGGCCTGCGGGCCGTACCGGCCGTTGACCTCGCGGGTCCGCTCGGCCGCGGTGGAGATGCCGAGTTCGGCACGGTGGTCGGCGTCGAGGTAGTCCAGCGCCAGCCGGCGGAACAGATAGTCCATGATCGACTGAGCGATCCGGACGTCCGGGTCGTCGGTCATCCCGGCCGGCTCGAAGCGCATGTTGATGAACTTGCTGACGTACGCCTCCAGCGGCACGCCGTACTGCAGGCCGATCGAGATGGCGATCGCGAAGGCGTCCATCACGCCGGCCAGCGTCGAGCCCTGCTTCGACATCTTGATGAAGACCTCGCCGAGGCCGTCGTCCGGGTAGGAGCCCGCGGTCAGGTAGCCCTCCGCACCGCCGACGGCGAACGAGACCGTCTGCGACGGGCGGGTCTTCGGCAGTCGCCGGCGCACCGGCCGGTACTCCGCCTCGGCGGGCGCGAGGGTTGCCGGGGCCGCCAGGGCCGCGGCGGTGGCGGCGCTCGCCGCGGCGTCCCGCTTCGCCCCCCGCACGTCGGACAGCGGCTGGCCGACCTTGCAGTTGTCCCGGTAGATCGCCAGCGCCTTCAGACCCAGCCGCCAGCCCTCCAGGTAGATCTCCTCGACCTCCTCCACGGTCGCCGTCGAGGGCATGTTCACCGTCTTGGAGATCGCGCCGGACAGGAACGGCTGCACCGCGGCCATCATCCGCACGTGGCCCATCGGGGAGATGGCCCGCTCGCCGATCGCGCAGTCGAACACGTCGTAGTGCTCCGGGCGCAGGCCGGGGGCGTCGACGACGTGGCCGTGCTCGGCGATGTACTCGACGATCGCCTCGAGGGTCTCCTCCGGGTAGCCGAGCGCGCGCAGCGCCACCGGGACCGTCTGGTTGACGATCCGCATGCTGGCGCCGCCGACCAGCTTCTTCATCTTCACCAGGGCGAGGTCCGGCTCGATGCCGGTGGTGTCGCAGTCCATCGCCAGGCCGATCGTGCCGGTCGGGGCGAGCAGGCTGACCTGGGCGTTGCGCCAGCCGTGCTTGTCGCCGACGGTCTGCGCCCGCGCCCACTCCTTGGACGCCGCGGCGAGGACCCGGGTGTCCTCGGTGTGCACGGAGCGCACCGCGTCGTTCGCGGCGGAGTGCTTGCGCACCACCCGGCGGTGCGCGTCGGCGTTGCGGGCGAAGCCGTCGTAGGCGCCGACGATCCCGGCGAGCTCCGCCGAACGCCGGTAGGCCGTGGCGGTCATCAGCGAGGTGATCGACGCGGCGAGCGCGCGGCCGCCGTCGGAGTCGTAGGCGCGGGCGCTGGCCATCAGCAGCGCCCCGAGGTTGGCGTAGCCGATGCCGAGCTGGCGGTAGGCCCGGGTGACCGCGGTGATCTCCGGCGTCGGGAAGTCGGCGAAGCAGATCGAGATGTCCATCGCCGTGATGATCAGCTCGACGGCGGCGACGAACGCCTCGGCGTCGAACGTCCGGTCCGGGCGCAGGAACTTCAGCAGGTTCAGCGATGCCAGGTTGCAGCTTGAGTTGTCCAGGTGCACGTACTCACTGCACGGGTTGGAGGCGCTGATCCGGCCGCTCTCGGGACAGGTGTGCCAGTCGTTGATCGTGCCGTCGTACTGGATGCCGGGGTCGGCGCAGGCCCAGGCCGCCTCGGCGATGGTGCGGAACAGCCCCTTGGCGTCGATCGTCTCGATGGTCCGGCCGTCGAGGCGGGCCCGCAGGTCGAAGCTGCTCCCGTCGACGACCGCGCGCATGAACTCGTCGGTGACCCGGACCGAGTTGTTGGCGTTCTGGTACTGCACGGAGGCGATGTCGCGCCCGCCGAGATCCATGTCGAACCCGGCGTCCCGCAGCGCCCGGATCTTGTTCTCCTCCCGGGCCTTCGTCTCGACGAACTCGACGATGTCCGGGTGGTCGACGTCGAGCACGACCATCTTCGCGGCCCGCCGGGTCGCCCCGCCCGACTTGATCGTGCCCGCCGACGCGTCCGCGCCGCGCATGAAGCTCACCGGGCCGGACGCCGTGCCACCGGAGGACAGCAGCTCCTTCGACGAGCGGATGCGGGACAGGTTGAGCCCGGCCCCCGAGCCGCCCTTGAAGATCAGCCCTTCCTCGCGGTACCAGTTGAGAATCGACTCCATAGTGTCATCAACTGACAGAATGAAACACGCTGAGACCTGCTGGGGCGCCGAGGTTCCGACGTTGAACCACACCGGGGAGTTGAAGCTGAACACCTGGTGGAGCAGCATCCAGGTCAGCTCGTGCTCGAAGATCTCGGCGTCGGCGTCGGCGGCGAAGTAGCCGTGCTCGCGGCCGGCGGCGGTGTAGGCGTGCACGACCCGGTCGATGAGCTGGCGCAGGGAGGACTCGCGGGTCGGCGTGCCCAGCGCCCCGCGGAAGTACTTGCTCGTCACGATGTTCGACGCGTTGACCGACCAGAACTCGGGGAACTCCACCCCACGCTGCTCGAAGTTGACCGAGCCGTCCCGCCAGTTGGTCATGACGACGTCCCGGGTCTCCCAGGTGACCTCGTCGTACGGGTGGACGCCGGCGGTGGTGCGCGAGCGCCGGATCTTCAATCCGCCCGCCCTGGCCGCAGACCTGCCCGCCTTCGTGCCGCGACTTTCGGTCATGACGCTCCTCGTCCTGTCTTCTCATCGGCGCGCGCTGGCGCACTGGTGGTGGCATCCCCGCCCGGGCCCGGTCCACTGCACGCGTGGACGGTGGACCGCGGGCGAATCGGCGTGCCGGCCGACGCCGGACCCAGGCGGTCGACCGGGTCCGGAGGGATCGGCACGCATGACGAACACACCGAATCCGGCGGTCCGGGCCGCGTCCCGGCGCCGTCCCACCCCGGGCGCAGCCGGGCAGGGGTGACGGGCAGGGCGCGCGAAACCGGGCCGCGCGGGATCGGACGCCCACGCCGGCCGGGTCAGGTCGTCCCGTGCACACGGGAACGGGCCGGTGGGGCGGCGAAGCTGCTATGTGATCGGGCGGGACGCGGCCTCGGCGGCCCCGCGGCGGCCCGTCAGGTCCGGGTGGCCGGCGAGGCGCCGCGCGCGGCGCGCGCCCGGCCGACCTCGTACTCCCCCGCGGCCGGCTCGGCCCGGCCGAGCCCGCCCTCGACGATGTTCAACTGGTTCCCACCACCGCGGCGGCCCGGGGTCTCCGGGTCCTCGCGGACGGTGGCGAGCGTGTCCCGGCCTGAGCGGCCGGGGCGTCGCGTATCCGAGTCGGTCCGCCGGCCGCCGGGTGACGGGCCCGCTGGGCCGGCCCGCTGCGACGGGTCCGCCGGATCGGTGAACGCCCCGCCGGCGGGGCGGACGGCCCGATCATCCAGCTCGTCCAGGTCGTCCAGGTCGTCCGGCTCGGCGCCGCGGCGGGCGCCGGACGTCTCCGCCCGCAGCGCCGCGATCGCGCTCTCGAAGTCGCCGAGCGACTCGAAGGCCAGGTACACCGAGGCGAAGCGGAGGTAGGCCACCTCGTCGAGCTCGCGGAGCGGGCCGAGGATCGCCCGACCGATCGCCTCCGCGGGGACCTCCGCCGAGCCCGAGGAGCGCACGGCGTCCTCCACCCGCTGCGCGAGCAGGGCGAGATCGTCGTCGCGCACCGGCCGGCCCTGGCAGGCCTTGCGTACTCCGGCGATCACCTTCGCGCGGCTGAACGACTCCGCCACGCCGCTGCGCTTGAGCACCCGCAGCGACGCCTCCTCCATGGTGGTGAACCGGCGACCGCACGACAGGCAGGAACGCCGCCGCCGAATCGCCGAGCCCTCCTCGGCCTCCCGGCTGTCGACGACACGGCTGTCCGGATGCCGGCAGAACGGGCATCGCACGCGATACGCCTCCTTCGTCCGGTCCGGCGCGGACCGCCCGGCGCGACGGGAGGACGAGCCGCGAACCGGCCCGCCCCCACACCCACCGGGCCGCCCTGTGGACGGGCGGCCCGTGCCTCTGTGGAAAAGCCTGTGCATCAAGCTGCGGATGACTTACACCCTCGTAAGCACCAGATGTTGTGTCCAACCTAGCGCACAACCCCAGTGATGGGGACACCGACCCCCCGCGTGTCACACGGGGGCATCAGCCCGCGGGGGCACGACAACCCTGAGCAAGGGTGCCTCACCCGCCCGCTGCCGCCGGGCACCGGCCCGTCACGGCGGCGAGCCGCCGAGCGCCGATCGGGACCGGACGGTGGCGGACCGGACGGGCCGACCGGTGGATCAGTCCAGCAGCAGGAACTGGCCGGGGGTGAGCTCGACTGAGGGGAGATGGTTGATCCGCCTCAGCCGATCCACGACGGCGCGGGTGTCGGCGTCGGGATCGAGCGCGACGGCGATCTCCCACAGCGTCTCGCCGGCGAGCACCAGGTGACCCCGCGGCGGCTCGCCCGACCACGCGATCGAGGCGCGCGGCAGGACCAGTACCAGCACCGCGGCAATGGCCAGCGCGACGACGGCGACCACGACCACCCGGCCGCGGCGGGTCAGCCGCAGCGGCGGCAGCGGCGCGCCGGCAGCGGCGCGCCGCGCCCGCGGCCGGGAACCCGCTCCACGGGACAGCCACCGGGAACTCGGCTGCCGGGAATCCCGCGACTGGAGACCCGGCGACTGGAGACCCGGCGACTGGAGACCCGGCGACTGGAGACCTGGCGGACGGGGGCGCGAGGCGTACGGACCCAGGGGGCGCACAGGCCTCCCGGCCACGACGCCGACGGCCGACCGGAGGCCCCGCGTCCCCGCCGGACCTCCCGCCGACCAGCCCTGGGCCCGACGCGCCGCCCGCTCCCGGGCAGCCGCCAGATCGACCACCTGCGTCGTGTGCGCGCTGTGCACGGCATCCTCCCAAGGCGCTCGGACCGTGTCGCCGACGCCACGAACTCCCGTTCGATCGAACTCCTGATCGATTGTTGCACTGGCGTCCCGCCGGGGAAAGAGACATGCTCGAACAGACGTTTGAGATTCCGCGACGGGGCGGTTACCGTCGAGACGATCAGGTTTGCACCGGGCGGTTTCCCGGTCGCGGACAGCCGGATGCCGTGGGGGGTGCCGGTCTCGCCGGGCGAGGCCGACAGCCGTGCGGCCGCCCGGCGTGGCGACCGAGCGGCGACCGGCCGGCGACGGAGTACGCGACGAGGAGAGCGGTAGGCGATGACCAGCCAAGGCAGGGGTACACGCCGGGGCGGGGCCCGCGGCAACGTGCGGGCCTTTCCCGAAAACCCCGCGGACGCAGCCGGCCTGACCCCCCGGCAGCGCAAGGTGCTCGAGGTCATCCGGGCCGAGGTGGAACGGCGCGGGTACCCGCCCAGTGTGCGGGAGATCGGGGAGGCGGTGGGGCTGACCAGCACGAGCAGCGTGGCGCACCAGCTCAAGGTGCTGGAGGAGAAGGGCTACCTGCGCCGGGACCCGAACCGTCCGCGGGCGATGGAGGTGCTCAGCCCCGATCGGCCGCGGCGCAAGGCCGACTCCGGCGCCGCGGCGGTGGTGTCGACGTTCCCGGGCGCCGCAGCCGCCCCGGCCGTCGGGGCGAGCGGCGAGGCGTCCGCGGCCTACGTACCGGTACTCGGGCGGATCGCCGCCGGCGGCCCGATCCTGGCCGAGCAGGCGATCGAGGACGTCTTTCCGCTGCCGAAGGAGATCGTCGGCGAGGGCACCCTGTTCCTGCTCCGGGTCGTCGGCGAATCGATGATCAACGCGGCGATCTGTGACGGGGACTGGGTGGTGGTCCGCCAGCAGCCGGTCGCGGACAACGGCGAGATCGTCGCCGCGATGATCGACGGCGAGGCGACGGTCAAGCGGCTGCGGGTCCGCGACGGCAAGGTCTGGCTGCATCCGGAGAACCCGACGTTCAGCGACATCCCCGGCGAGGAGGCGACGATCCTCGGGCGGATCGTCGCTGTGCTGCGCCGGGTCTGACCGTGGACGGCCGGCCGCGCGAGGCGGCCGGCCGGTTCGGCTGCCGCGGACCGGGCGGCATGCCGCCGATCGGGCCGTGATCGCCAGCGACGGGTCAGGTCCGGCCTTGGCGGGTCAGGGCTGGAAAGCGTGCAGCTCCGCGGCGAGCGACGGGGACACCCTCGCGAGCAGTCGGGTGCCGTCCGCGGTGTGCTCCAGCTCGAGCACCTCGCCATGGGCATGCACCCGGGAGACGAGATCGCCCCGCGTATAGGGGACGAGGACCTTCATCTCCACGTCGGGGTGGGGGACCCGGGCGGACAGGGCGTCGACGAGCGCGGCCAGCCCCTCCCCCGTGCGCGCCGAGACGAAGACCGCGTCGGGCGCGAGCTGGCGCAGGCCGGCGAGGACGGTCGGCTCGGTCGCGTCGACCTTGTTCACGACGATCAGCTCGGTCACGTCGCCCGCGTCGATGTCGTTGAGCACCTCGCGCACGGCCGAGATCTGGGCGGCCGGGTCGGGGGCGGAGCCGTCGACGACGTGCAGGATGAGGTCCGCGTCGGCGACCTCCTCCAGGGTCGAGCGGAACGCCTCGACGATCTGGTGCGGGAGGTGCCGGACGAAACCGACCGTGTCGGTGAGGGTGAACGCCCGGCCGTCCGGCAGCGTCGCGCGCCGCACGGTGGGATCCAGCGTGGCGAACAGCGCGTCCTCGACGAGGACGCCGGCGCCGGTGAGGCGGTTGAGCAGCGAGGACTTGCCGGCGTTGGTGTAGCCGGCGATCGCCACCGCGGGCACCTCGCCGCGCCGGCGGGCCGACCGCTTCGTCTCCCGCACGGTCGCCATCCCGGCGAGTTCCCGACGCAGGCGCGCCATCCGGGCCCGCAGCCGCCGACGGTCCGTCTCGATCTTCGTCTCGCCGGGTCCGCGGGTACCGATGGGCGCACGCCCGCCGCCGCTGGCCGCAGCGCGGGACATCGACTCACCCCAGCCGCGCAGACGGGGCAGCATGTACTGAAGCTGGGCGAGCTCGACCTGCGCCTTGCCCTCCCGAGACGTCGCGTGCTGGGCGAAGATGTCCAGGATGAGCGCGGTCCGGTCGATGACCTTGACCTTGACGACCTCCTCCAGCTGGCGTAGCTGGCCCGGGGTGAGCTCGCCGTCGCAGATCACCGTGTCCGCACCGGTCGCGGTGACGACCTCGGCGAGTTCACGCGCCTTGCCGGACCCGACGTAGGTCGAGGCGTCCGGCCGGTCGCGGCGTTGGACGAGCGCATCGAGCACCACGGAACCCGCCGTGGTGGCGAGGGCGGCGAGCTCCGCCATGGAGGCCTCGGCCGACCGCAACGAACCCGACGTCCACACGCCGATGAGGACGACCCGCTCCAGCCGAAGCTGGCGGTACTCGACCTCGGTGACGTCGTCGAGTTCGGTGGCCAGACCCGGCACGCGGCGCAGTGCCGCGCGCTCCTCCAGGTCGAAGCCATCCCCCGAATCGTCATAGAAACCCGAAAGGTACGCCGAATCGGAATCGGTGAGTTCGATGAGGGATCTGTCGAAAGTGGACGCCGTCAGGGCGTCGGCAGGAAGAGTCATACCATCCGTTCTCAACGCGGCTCGCTGCCGCGAGATTCCGCGCCGCTTCGTCCGGCCAGGTCACGCGCACGTTCCGGCGACCTGATGAGGTCCGCGGGGAGGGTGGGCGCCCGGCGCCCGGCCGCTACCCTTGCGGATTCACCCCGTCTCCGACCAGGGTCCCACGCCGCCATGACGATCGCGAACGGTTTGCCGGCTGGCACGCCGTGACCTTCGCACCGGACGGGACGGGCACCTGGACGGGACGGGCACCCGAATGGGACGCCGGCCGCGTACCGTCGACGCCCGTGTACCGGGAACGGCCGACGACCCGTCTGCCGGCGACGCTCTGGTCCGCGCAAGGCCCGTCCGGGCCCGCCACCGGCCTCGATCGAGCTGGTGCCGGCCGACCGCGGCGACGCCCTCCGGCGGGTGGCCCGGCCCACGACGGGCAGGCCGCGCAGGTCCACCGGATCCTGCCGGACGGCTGCATCGACATCATCTGGAGCTCCGACGGCCGGTTGATCGTCGCCGGCCCGGACACGGTCGCTAAGCTCGCGTGTTGGGCGCCGGGAGTGCGCCACCTCGGCCTGCGCTTCGCCCCCGGGCGCGGGCCGGCCCGGCTCGGGGTGCCCGCCGCGGAGCTGCGCGACCGCCGCCCGGAGCTCGCCGACCTGTGGGGCGCGGGGCCGGCCCGGCGACTCGCCGAACGGCTCGCCGACGCGGGCGACCCGGCGCTGGTGCTCGAGGCGTCCGTCGCCGCCCGCCCCCACCATCCGGGACTGGGCGATCCGCTGGTGCCGGCGATCATCGCTGGGATCCGGGCCGGATCGCCGGTGGCGGACGTGGCGCGCGGGGCCGCGCTCAGCGAACGCCAGCTCCTGCGCCGCTGCCGGCAGACGTTCGGGTACGGCCCGAAGACGCTCGCCCGCATCCTGCGGCTGCAGGAGGCGTTGCGCTCGGCGCGGACCGGCCGACGCCTGGCCGCGGTGGCCGCCGACGCCGGCTACGCCGATCAGGCCCATCTTGCCCGGGAGGTGCGCGCCCTGACCGGCGTCGCGCTGACCAGCCTGCTCGGCACCACCCGGCCGAGCAGCCCGGCACCGGCGGGCCTCGCGGACCCTCCGGGCCTGCCGGAACCTACGCGCCTGCCGGAACCTCCAGGGCTGCCGGGGCTGCCGGGGCCGCCGGGGATACTCGACGGGCCTGGGCCTGCCGGCCATCTCGGTCAGGGCGTCGGAACGGCGGGCAGTGGGGCGAACAGATCGACGTGGTTGCCGTCCGGGTCGAGGACGGTCGCGTAGCGCTGACCCCAGAAGGCGTCCCAGGGCGGTAGGTGGCCGGTGTGACCGGCGGCGAGCAGGTCGGCGTGGATCGCGTCGACCTCGGCGGGGCTGTCGCAGGCGAAGGCCAGGCTCACCCGCCCGGCACCGCTGGTCGCCGGCGTCCAGGCCGGGTCGAAGGAACGGATGACCTCCTCGGTGTCGAAGGCCAGGCGCAGGCCGCCGGGCAGGGTCACCTCGACGTGCGGTTCGGTCTCGGCGCCGGCCGGCAGGTCGAGCCCGAGCAGGCGGTAGAAGGCCAGGCTGCGGGCCATGTCGGCGACGATCAGGCCGGTGAGGTTGAACGTGGATGGCATGAGCGCACCGTAGGACGGCCCGGGCCAGGCGGTCTTGTCGAAAACGGACGTCGCCGTCCGAGGACACGCCCCAGGTCCTCCCGGTCATACCCGCGGGCAGCCAAGCGCCGGCGGGCGGGCCGCGGGCCGGTCGGTGGGCCTGGACGGAGCGTGTCGCTGGGCGTGGGCAGAGCGGGGTCAGTGGGCGTGAGCGGGGTCAGTGGGCAGATCGGGGTCAGTGGACGTGGGCGGAGCCGGGCAGCCCGGCGGCCGCCAGGATCTCGGTGGCGTCGGCGACCCCGGCAGCGTCCGCCGTCGGGGCGACCTCGCGCCCGCCCAGGGCCGCCGAGCGCAGCACGCCGTCGAAGACCAGCTCGGCCGGTCCCCGCAGCAGCACGGTGTCGCGGCGCCAGACGACCACCAGCCCCCCGCCGGGAACGTCGACCTCGACCTCGACCTCGACCGCCGTCGGCGGCGCCACGCCGGCGGCGTTCGGCACCCCCGACGCAACCGACGGGCGGGCAGCCGGCGCCACGTCCGCCCCGGCCGCGGGGCGCAGGCCGCGGCGGGCGGCCCAGGCCACCGCGACGGCGCAGGCGCCGGTGCCGCAGGAGGCCGTCTCCCCGACCCCGCGTTCGTAGACCCGCATGGCGACCCCGCCCGGCCGGTCCACGACGATCTCGACGTTCACCCCGTCCGGGAAGTCCACCGGGGAGAAGGCGGGGGGGCGGGTCAGGTCGAGGCCGCGCAGCGCGGGCACGTCGAGATCGTCGGCGAAGCAGACCGCGTGCGGGTTGCCCATCGACACCCCGACCGCCGTGAAGGCGCGATCGGCGACGGTCACCGCCGACCCGGACCCGGCGGACAGCCGCGGGGGGCCCATGTCGACCGTGACATCCCCCGTGGCCGGGACCTCCACGAGCCGCAGGCCGGCCCGGGTCGCGATGGTGAACCGGCCGGGCTGGGCGTAACCCGCGGCCACCAGGTAGCGGGCGAACACCCGGGCGCCGTTGCCGCACATCTCGGCGACCGACCCGTCGGCGTTGCGGTAGTCCATGAACCAGCGGGCGGTCCCGGCGAGGGGTGCGGCCTCGGGGACCGCGGCGGACAGCACGACCCGCAGCACTCCGTCCGCGCCGACGCCGGTGCGCCGATCGCACAGCGCGCGGACCAGGTCCGCGGTGAGATCAAGGTCGCCGTCGGGGTCGGGAAGCACGACGAAGTCGTTGCCCGTGCCATGGCCCTTGACGAAGCGCAGCTCCCGGTCGTCCCGCACGACGCGATCGTACGGCTCACCAGCCCGGGCCGCCGCCGCGCCTCACCCCGCGGCGGCGCGCACCCACTCCCGCATCCGGTCGTCGGTTCGCGCCGGGGGCCTGTACCAGCGGTCCGGGCGGCCCCGACCCAGCGCGATCAGCCGGGCGTCCTCCACCGGGACCGGCGGGCAGAACACCGGCCCGATCGCCCGGTCGCAGCCGAGGTCCACCACCCGGGTGGCCAGCCGCGCGGTGTCCACACCGTCGGCGACGACGGTCAGCCGCCGCTGGTGGGCCAGCCGGGCGATCGCCGCGACGACCGCCTCCCCTTCCAGGTCACGCATCGTCGCCCGCAGGAACACGCCGTCGAGCTTGACGAGGTCCAGGGGCAGCAGGTCGAACATCGCCAACGACCCGAACCAGGTGCCGAACGACTCGACGGCGATCGCGACGCCGAGGGCGCGCAGCCGCTCCAGCAGGCGGGGCACCACCGGCGCGGCGAGCCCGAGGTCCCGCTCGCTGAACTCCAGCCCGATCGCCCCCGCCGGCAGCAGCCGACCGGAGAGCAACCGGTCGACCTCGGCGACGAAGGCGGGGCTGGCGAGCTGGCGGCCATCGACGTTCACCCAAAGCCGGGGTGGCCGGATGGGCGTTCCGACGGCCATCCGGTGCCAGGTGCGCGCCTCGGTCACCGCCATCCGCAGGACCCACTGGTCGACCTGGTGCACGAGCCCGGCGGCGGCGGCGATCGGCATGAACTCCGCCGGGCCGAGCACTCCGCGCTCAGGATGCTGCCAACGCGGATGGGCTTCCATTCCCGGAACCGACCCGTTACGCAGGTCCACCTCGGGTTGGAAATGCAATCGCAACGAACCGTCATCGAAAGCGGCATAGAGGGCGGGGACGAGAGTCAGGTCGGGTGGGGAACCGGCAGCAGCGGAGGGCGCGGTCACATCGATCTCTCCAGACGCCGAGCGGGACCGGCCGCCGCACGCCGGGCGTCGGCGACGCCGGGGTTCGGCGCCGACCCGTCGCCCCGGAGCCGTTTGACCGATCACCCGTCAGAGCGAACCCACCAGCCGTAGCACCTGGGTGACATCCGGTTGGTCCAGCCAGACTATCCGCTCGTCCCGGCGAAACCAGGACCTTTGCCGTCGGGCAAAGCGTCGCGTCGCGGTAATTGTGGCCAGCTTGGCCTCCTCGGCGGAGTCCATTGCTCCGTCAAGCCAGGCGAGCAGCTGAGCATATCCCAGCGCACGGGACGCCGTACGACCTTCTCTAAGGCCCTTTTCCGTCAACCCCCGCACTTCGTCGGGAAAACCCGCACCCCACATTCTCTCCACCCGTTCGGCGATGCGATCGTCCAGATCGGTCCGGTCCACCCCGATCTGGACGACGTCGTAGACGGAGCGGTGCTCGGGCAGGGTGGCCTCGAAGGTGCCGGTCAGCTCGACGACCTCCAGCGCGCGCACGATCCGGCGACCGTTCGTGGGCAGGATCGCCTCCGCGGCCCGCGGCGCGCGGCGCGCCAGCTCGCCGTGCAGCGCCGGTGCACCGCGACTGGCCAGCTCCCGCTCCCAGCGGGCCCGCACGGCCGGATCGGTACCCGGGAAGGTCAGATCGTCGAGGGCGGCGCGCAGGTACAGCCCGGAGCCGCCGACCAGAACCGGGGTCCGGCCCGCCGCGAGCAGGTCGTCGATCACCCGCCGGGCGTCGGCCTGGAAGCTGGCGACGTCGGCGGTGCGCGTCACGTCCCAGACGTCGAGCAGATGGTGGGGCACCCCGCGGCGCTGGGCCGGCGGGACCTTGGCGGTGCCGATGTCCATCCCGCGGTAAAGCTGCATCGAGTCGGCGTTGACGACCTCACCGCCGAGCGCGAGCGCGAGCTCGATGCCGAGATCGCTCTTGCCCGCGGCCGTCGGCCCCACCACCGCCACCACCGGTCCCGACCGGGACCGCTCCCGCGTGTTCATCACCCCGATCGTGCCACGCGCCACCACGGCACCGGCACGCCCGCCCGGTCCGCGTCCCGGGCTCAGGCGGTCACACGGCCGGCGGAGCTGGCCTCGGCGACGACGGCGGACGCCGGCCGCCGCGCCGGCACGCCCGGCGTCCGCCAGAACCCGACCAGCGCGGCGACCAGCGCGTCCGGGGCATCGGCCGCCGGGTCGTGCCGGGCGCCCGGCAGCACCTCGTAGCGGGCCGCGAGCCGGCGGGCCATGTCGCCCTGCACGGCGGCCGGCCAACCGTCGTCACCGTCACCGTGCGCGACGAGCACGGGCAGGCCCGCGCCGTGGGCGGCGGCCGCCAGCTCCGCGACCCGGTCCGGGGTGTCGAGAAGATGCTGGGCGATCGCGACCAGGGAGGTCTGGTTGTGCGCGAAGAACCGCCGGCGCAGGAAGTCGGCCGCCGGCGCCGGGCGGGGCCGCTCCACGGCGTGCAGCGCCGCCCACACCGCGGCCGGTCCGCCCCGCTCCAGGACCAGCCGGATCGTGCGCATCGCGGCCTGGCGCCGGCCGACGATGCCGGCGGGTCCGGAGGACAGCAGGGTCAGCGTGCGCATCCGGCCGGGGTCGGCGATGACCGCCGCGCGGGCGACGAGGCCGCCGAAGCTGTGCCCGACCAGATGCACGGGCCCCCCGCCGAGCGCGTCGATCACGCGATGGACGTCGTCGGCGAACGCCTCCAGGCTGTACGCCGCGATCTCGTCGGGACCGGGCGACTCATGCTGGCCCCGCTGGTCGAGCGCCGTCACGGCGAACCCCGCCGCGGCCAGCGCCGGCATGATCGGCAGGAAGTCCTCCTTGCTCGCCGCGTAACCGGGCAGCAGGAGGACCCCCGGGGCGTCCATCGACCCGCACCGCAACGCGGCCAGGCCAGCGACCTCGGTCCGCCACACACCTACCGGCAGCTCAGCCGGGCTCCCAACCACGTTGCGCGCCCCCCCGATTCCATACGGCAACCAGATAGCCGACACCGTAGGGCGCGTCGTCATAGGTGAGCTCGCTGGACCAGGATTCGGATGGCGTGTCGTCCCGAGTCGCGGCGAGTAGCGCACCGGCGAGGACCTGCCACGAGGCCCGGCCGGCGGCCAGCAGATCGGCCGCCAGCTCCGGATCGAGGTCGAGCAGGGCGGCGGGATCGGGCCCGGCCAGGGCCGCCGCGACGGCGGCGTCGAAGGCCGCGGCGCGCTCGTCGAGCCCGCCCGGTGCCTTCAGCGTGCGCCGAGCCGACCCGTCGCCCATGACCAGCAGGGCGAGCCGCTCCCCCCGCCCCACCTGCGCGACCAGGCGTTCACCGAGTCCGGCCGCCTGCCGCGGGGAGTGGCCGGCCGGCACTCCGAGCGCCGTGCGGGCTCCGGACCAGCCGGCGCTCGCCAGCAGCCAGGCGCCGACGGTGAGCGACAGGGGCAGCGACGGCGCCGCGGCGGTGGGCCCGGCAGCCGGCGGCCCGAGCGGCACGCGCAGGTCCACCCCGAAGCCGGCGAGCGATCCCGTCGACTCGGGCCCGTAGCGCGTCTCGGCCGGCGCGTCCCCGACGACCACGATGCGAGCCGGCCGGGCGGCGCACAGCCGCCGCACCGCGTCCACCGCGGCGGCGCGGGCCTGGACCTGCTCGCCGCGACCGACCTCGGGGACCAGCAGCGGCGGGTGCGGGCAGACGGCCGCGGCGACGAAGGTCACCGGCGGCTCGGGCTCGGCGCCGGTCCCACCGACGGCATGCCGAGGGTGACGGCCTGCCGGGCCGCCGTCGCGCCGCCGCCGACGGCGGGGGCGGTGCGGCCGAGCTCCCAGGCGTCACCCGCGCGGGTGCGGCGGTGGGACAGCAGCGGCCCGTCGGCGGTGAGATGGTGCGGCGCGGCCCGCGTCACCACGGTCTCGACGACATCGCCGGGCCGCACCGCCGGTCCCGGACCGGGCGCGGGCGCGACAGGGCCCACGGCCACGCCGGCCGGAGCGCCGCCGGGTCCGGGCCGTGCGCCCGGATCGGCTCGGAAGTGGACGAGGCGCCCGTCGCGCGCCCGGCCGGACAACCGGCCGGTGGCGTCGTCCTTGCGGCCCTCGCCCTCCGCGACGAGCAGCTCGACCCGCCGGCCGACCAGCTCGCGGTTCTGCGCCCAGGAGACCTCGTCCTGCAACGCGACCAGGCGGGCATACCGCTCGGCCACCGTGGCCCGGTCGATCTGGCCGTCCATCGTCGCCGCCGGGGTGCCCGGGCGCGGGGAGTACTGGAAGGTGAACGCACCGGAGAAGCGGGCCTCGCGCACGACGTCGAGGGTGTCGGCGAAGTCCGCCTCGGTCTCGCCGGGGAAACCGACGATGATGTCGGTGGTGATGGCCGCGTCGGGCATCGCCGCGCGCACCCGCTCGACGATGCCGAGGAACCGTTCCCGGCGGTAGGAGCGGCGCATCCGGCGCAGTACCTCGTCCGAACCGGACTGCAGGGGCATGTGCAACTGGTGGCAGACGTTCGCCGTGGCGGCCATCGCCTCGATGACGTCGTCGGTGAAGTCCCGCGGGTGCGGCGAGGTGAAACGCACCCGCTCCAGCCCGTCGACCCGGCCGCAGGCGACGAGCAGCTTGGCGAACGCCCCCGGGTCGCCCAGCGAACGACCGTAGGAGTTCACGTTCTGCCCCAGCAGGGTGATCTCCAGTGCCCCCTCGCCGACGAGCGCCTCGACCTCGGCCAGCACGTCTGCCGGCCGGCGGTCGCGCTCGCGGCCACGCAGGCTGGGCACGATGCAGAAGGTGCAGGTGTTGTCGCAGCCCACGCTGATGCTGACCCAGGCCGAGTGGTGGCTGGCCCGGCGGGTCGGCAGCGAGCTGGGGAACACCTCGAGCGCCTCGGCGATCTCCAGTTCGGCCGAGGCGTTGTGCCGGGCCCGCTCCAGCAGCACCGGCAGGCGATGCAGATTGTGGGTGCCGAAGACGACGTCGACCCAGGGGGCGCGGTCGAGGATCTTCGAGCGGTCCTTCTGCGCCAGGCAGCCGCCGACGGCGATCTGCATCCCCGGATGGCTCTTCTTCACCGGGACGAGCTGGCCGAGATTGCCGTACAGCCGGTTGTCGGCGTTCTCCCGCACCGCGCAGGTGTTGAACACCACGACGTCGGCCTCGCTGCCGGGGGCGGCCGGGAGGTAGCCGGCGGACTCGAGCAGTCCGGAGAGCCGTTCGGAGTCGTGGACGTTCATCTGGCACCCGAACGTGCGTACCTCGTAGCTGCGGCCCTTCACGTCAACCAGCCTACGGCGCGTCGGTCGCGGCCCGTCCGGCGACCGGCGGCCGCGACCGGGGCGCGACTCCCGAGCGGGGCCGTGACCAGGGCGGACGGCGGTCGAGGCGCGGACACACCGCGGCCACGGCCGGCAAGACCGTGGCCGGCGGGCGGCGGCGGCAAGCGGCCGGCGGGCGGCGGCGGCAAGCGGCCGGCGGGCGGCGGCGGCAAGCGGCCGGCGGGGGGCGGCGGCAAGCGGCACCCGCGGGGCCGGCCGACGGCACCCGCGCCTCCGGCACGACGGGTGCACCCAAAATAATGTCGAGAAATATACAGATTCGCGGACTTCGGAGGCCCGTCGCGTATCATCCGCGGATGTCGCTGCAACGGTTCGGAAACGGAGCGGAGCGACCGTCCACCTGTCAGACCCACGACTGATCCGCGCGCCTGGCCCGTCCACCTGGGACCCGCCGGGATGCTCGGCCCAACACCACCGTTCTGCCATTGTGTCGGGAGGTCGATGTGCCCCTGGTAACCCTGGAGGGGGTTGGAAAGTCCTTCGGCGACAACCGGGTGCTGAGCGACGTCGACCTGTCCGTCGAGGCGGGGGAGGTCGTGGTCGTCATCGGCCCCTCCGGGTCCGGGAAGTCGACGCTGTGCCGCTGCATCAACCGACTGGAGACGATCGACGAGGGCCGCATCCTGTTCGAGGGCAGCCCGCTGCCCGCAGAGGGCCGGGAACTCGCCCGGATGCGGTCCCGGGTCGGAATGGTTTTCCAGTCGTTCAATCTGTTCGCCCACCGGACGATTCTTGACAATGTGACGCTCGGGCCGACGAAGGTGCTCGGGCAGAAGCGGAGCCAGGCCGAGGCCCGCGCCCGCGAGCTGCTGGCCCGGGTCGGCATCGCGGACAAGGCCGACCGGCTGCCCCGCCAGCTCTCCGGCGGCCAGCAGCAGCGCGCCGCCATCGCCCGGGCGCTGGCCATGGACCCGGCGCTCATGCTGTTCGACGAGCCGACCTCGGCCCTGGATCCCGAGATGATCTCCGAGGTGCTCGACGTCATGCGGTCCCTGGCCGCGACCGGGATGACCATGATCGTGGTCACCCACGAGATGGGCTTCGCCCGCTCCGCCGCCGACCGCGTGGCCTTCATGGCCGACGGCCGGATCGTGGAGATCGCGCCGCCGGAGGCCTTCTTCGGCGCGCCGAAGTCCGAACGGGCCAGGGACTTCCTGGCCAGGATCCTGCAGCACTGATCGGGCACCGCGCGGGCCACCCCCATGGCCCATCCGCGCGCCGGGCGAGAGCCATGCCGCAGGCAGCACCGGGACACCTCATCCGACACCAGACCCCGCTCCGGACCCCGCGGTCCGGATCACCGCGAGAGGATCGGTCATGCGTACACCGTTCAGTCGGGGCCGGCGGCCAGCCGCCGGACATCTTCCCGGGGACTCCGGCCAGCCCGGCGGGAGCTCACCCCGGCGATCCGGCGGGTCCGGCGGCGCCCGGCGGCGCGGCGGCGCGCTGCTGCTCGGAGTCGCGATGGTCGCCACCCTCGGCCTGACCGCCTGCGGGAGCGACGACGACGGGGACTCGGCCGCCCCGCAACCCGCGGTCAGCTTCGCCCCCGGCACCACCATGTCCCGACTCCAGGACGCCGGAAAGATCACCGTCGGAACCAAGTTCGACCAGAACCTGTTCGGCCTGAAGAACCTCAGCGGCAAGCCCGAGGGCTTCGACGTCGAGATCGCGGAGATCATCACGGACGCGCTCGGGATCCCCCGCGACAAGGTGAACTTCGTGGAGACGGTGTCGGCCAACCGCGAGCCGTTCATCCAGCAGGGCCGGGTCGACATGGTCGTCGCCACGTACACGATCAACGACAAGCGCAAGAAGGTCGTCGACTTCGCCGGTCCGTACTACGTCGCCGGCCAGTCGATCATGGTGGCGAAGAACAACACCGACATCACCGGCAAGGACTCCCTCGCCGGCAAGAAGGTGTGCTCGGTCAGCGGCTCCACCCCGGCGGAGAACATCCGCAAGGTGGCGCCCGCCGCCCAGCTGGTGCTGTTCGACGGCTACAGCAAGTGCGCCGACGCGCTGAAGAACGGGCAGGTGGACGCGGTCACCACCGACAACGTGATCCTGCTCGGCCTCATCGACAAGGACCCGGACGCCTTCAAGGTCGTCGGCGGCACCTTCACCAAGGAGCCGTACGGCATCGGGATCAAGAAGGGCGACACCGCCTTCCGGACGTTCATCAACAACACGCTCGAGGCCGCATACTCCGACGGTCGCTGGGAGAAGGCTTTCAGCTCGACCGTCGGGAAGGTGGAGCCGAACACGCCGACGCCGCCGGCCGTCGACCGGTACACCCCCTGATCCACGTGGCGCTGATCGGCTGGATCCACCGATCCGTCGATCCGCTGATCCGTACCCGCTGACGCGGCGGGGGCCGGGGCGCCGGTGGCCGGCCAGCCGCCGGCCCCGTCCCGGCCCTCGCCGCCGTCGTGCCGCCGCACCGCATCGGGCGTTCCACCGCACGAGGGAGCATCGCGATCGACGCCGTCTTCGACAACCTCGACATCTTCGCCGAGGGATTCCGCCGCACGGTGGGTCTGAGCCTGTTCGCGGCGATCGCGGCGCTGCTCCTCGGCACCGCGCTCGCGGCGATGCGGGTCTCCCCGGTGCCCCCGCTGCGCTGGTTCGGCACCGCCTACGTGGAGATCGTCCGCAACACCCCGCTGACGGTGGTGTTCTTCTTCGTCGTGTTCGTCCTGCCGCAGGTCGACATCGTGTTCTCCTACTTCACCTTCGCGGTGGTCGCCCTGTCGATCTACCACGGGGCGCTGGTCTGCGAGGCGGTCCGCTCGGGCATCAACGGGGTCGACCTCGGCCAGGCCGAGGCCGCCCGCGCGCTCGGCCTGACCTTCGCCCAGACGCTGCGGATGATCGTGCTGCCGCAGGCGTTCCGCAACGTGCTCCAGCCCCTCGGCAGCGTGATCAGCGCCCTGATCCGCAACACCTCGATCGCCGCGGCGTTCGGCGTCCAGGAGCTGACCGGGGTGGTGCAGCGGTTGACGACGGCCAACCCGGACTCGGTCATCGCCGTGCTGCTCGGCGGCGTGGTCGCCTACCTGATCCTCACCCTGGCGCTGGCGGGCGCGCTGGCCCTGACCGAACGACGGGTGGCGAGGGCACGATGAGCGGCACGCCGATCGTCCTGGCGGATCCGCCCGGCCCCCGGGGCCGGCGGCGCATCCTGATCTCCAGCATCATCGCGCTCGTCGTCCTCGCCGGGCTGCTCACGCTGGCGCTGCTGCGGCTGGCGGACTCCGGCCAACTCGACGGCGAGCTGTGGAGCGTGTTCGTCGACTACCCCGAGCTGCGGACCCTGCTGTGGAACGGCCTGCTCGACACGCTGCGCGCGGCGCTGACGGCGATGGTGTTCGCGGTGGCCCTGGGCATCGCGCTGGCGCTGGCGCGGACGTCTCGGCGGCGGGCCGTCCGCATCCCGGCCACCGCCGTGGTCGAGTTGTTCCGCAGCCTGCCGGTGCTGATGCTGATCCTGTTCGCCTACCTGGGACTGCCGGCGCTCGGCTGGCAGCTGTCGGCCTTCTGGGCCCTGGTGCTCGGCCTGACCGCCTACAACGGGGCGGTGATCAGCGAGATCTTCCGGGCGGGGATCGCCTCGATCGACCGGGGGCAGACCGAGGCCGCCGCCGCCCTCGGGCTGCGGCCGTTGCAGATCTTCCGGCTCATCCAGCTCCCGCAGGCGGTCCGGCGGATGAGCCCGACGCTGATCAGCCAGCTGGTGACCCTGCTCAAGGACACCTCCCTCGGTTTCGTCATCGCCTACAGCGAGCTGCTGCGCACCGGGCGCGGCGCCGTGGAGTTCCTCGGCAGCCGGTACGCGCTGCCGATCTACACGGTGATCGCCCTGATGTACATCGTGACCAACAGCCTGCTGTCGTGGCTGGCCCGCTGGCTGGATCGCCGGCAGAACCAGCGGCTCGGCGGGGGCCACGCGGAACTGCCGATGGACGCCGCGGCGGCAGCGGGCGCCGGGGCGACAGCGACGGTGCCCGAGCAGGGTGGGCCGGATACCACCCGGACCTGAACCGCCCGAACCTGCGCCGCCCGAACCTGAACCACACGGACCTGAACCACACGGACCTGAACCACACGGCCGGGCGCCTGTTCAGCGGGCCGTGCCCACCGCCCGGGTCTCGCGGACCACAGTTACCCGGATCTGGCCGGGGTAGGTGAGCTCGTCCTCGATCTGCCGGGCGACGTCGCGGGCGAGCAGGTGGGCGGCGACGTCGTCGACCTCCTCGGGCACGACCATGACCCGCACCTCCCGGCCCGCCTGCATCGCGAACACCCGGTCGACCCCTGGGCGATCACCGGCGATCTGCTCGATGCGTTCGAGCCGCTTCACGTACGACTCCAGGCTGTCGCGGCGGGCCCCCGGCCGGCCGCCGGAGATCTGGTCGGCCGCCTGGGTCAGCACGGCGCACAGCGAGCGGGGGGCGACCTCGTTGTGGTGGGCCTCGATCGCGTGCACGACCTCCTCGCTCTCCCCGTAGCGGCGGGCCACGTCCGCGCCGATGAGCGCGTGGGAACCCTCGACCTCGTGCGTGAGCGCCTTGCCGAGGTCGTGCAGCAGGGCCGCGCGCTTGGCCAGGGGCAGCGCCATCCGTAGCTCCGCGGCCATGATCCCGGCGAGATGCGCACTCTCGATGAGATGCGCGAGCACGTTCTGGCCGTAGCTGGTGCGGTAACGCAGCCGCCCGAGCAGGGTGACCAGCTCGGGGTGCATCTCGGAGATCCCCGTCTCGAGCAGCGCGTCCTCGCCTGCGCGCACGCAGCGCTCCTCGACCTCCAGCTGGGCCCGCGCGTACTCCTCCTCGATGCGGTGCGGGTGGATGCGCCCGTCGGACACCAGCGCCGCCAGCGTGATCCGGCCGATCTCCCGGCGCACCGGATCGAAGCAGCTCAGCAGGACCGCCTCGGGGGTGTCGTCGATCAGCACGTTCACCCCGGTGACGGACTCGAACGTGCGGATGTTGCGCCCCTCGCGGCCGATGATCCGACCCTTCATCTCATCGCCCGGCAGGTGCAGCACGGTGACGACGGACTCGGTGGTCTGCTCGGAGGCGACCCGCTGGATGGCCGTGGTCACGATCCGGCGGGCGCGTTCCTCCCCCTCTTCCTCGGCCCGCGACTCGATCTCGCGGACCAGCAGGGCGGCCTCGCGACGGGCCTCCTGCTCGATGGTGGAGACCAGCTCCGCCCGGGCCTGCGCCGCGGTGAGCTCGGCGATCCGCTCCAGCGCCGCCTGCCGCCCGGCCTCGAGGTCGGCCGCCTCGGCCGCCCTACGGGTCAGCTCGTTCTCCCGATCGAGGAGGTCCTGATCACGCCCGGCGAGCCGGCTGGCGTGGTCGTCCAGGCTGGCGGTGCGCTCCTCGACCCGCTGCTCCCGGGCGGCGAGCGCCGCCTCCCGGCCGCGCAGCTCGGCCCGCCGGACCCGCAGCTCGTCCTCGAAGGATGCGCGGGCCGAGGCGATCTCCGCACGGGCGGCCTCCAGCTCGGCCCGGGCCGCGTCACGTGTCGCGGCCTCCGCCCGGGACGCGTCGGCCGCGGCCTCGGCGAGGGCCTGGTTGCGCAGCGAGGCGACCTCGTCCTCGCCGCGACGGCGGATCTCGGCGGCCTCCCGCTCGACCCGAGCCAGCCGTTCGGCCGCCTCGCGTTCGGCGCGCGCGACAATCTGCGCCGCCTCACGCTCGGCCGCCCGCCGTGCCGAGGCCAACTCCCGCGAGGCCACCTCCGTCGACGCCGCCTCCCGCGAGGCCACCTCCGTCGACGCCGCCCCTGTCGACGCCACCTGCCTCGACGCCTCGGCGACGGCCGGCGCGGCTGCCAGGGCAGCACCGACGGGCGCTCCGGCCGCCGGCCTGGGCGCACCATCGCCGGCAGACTCGTGATCCGATGCGGCGGCCGCATCGCGCCGCGTTGGCCGAGGGGCCGGGGAACCGGAACCAGCGGCCGTTGCGGCCGGCGACCCGCCGCCGGCCGGTTGGGCGCCGTCGGCGGCGGACCGGACGGGGGGCAGCACCCGCACCGCGGGTTCCTCGTCGTCGTCGAGCGGGAGTGCATCGGCCGCAGCCGCGATGCCCGAGGAGCTCGGGGTTGCGCGTATCGCGGCGCCGGAATGCCGATCCCCCCGCGCCGTGCGCGCCAGCCATGCCACGGCGAGGATAAGCGCGGCGAGCACGACGAGAACGAGTGACAAGAGGATGACGAGAACACCGTCCACCGCTGCTCCCTCCGCTATCGTCGGACCCGCCCAGGCGGGCTGGATCGGAGCGGCGAAGGACCCACGACCCGGCGCGATCACAGCCGTGGAGGGGCAGCGCGCGGACTCCACCATTACGATAAGGAGCCCACAGTGGCACGCTGGAGCAGACCATCAACAGTGATGGCCCATCCCGGCATAGCGACTCGGACACCCGCCCGCGGCGGCTGCCTCCTTGTGAAGTTGAAAGAGCTATCGACACCGCGTCGCCGCGGGGATCCTGTCACCTTTCTGGAAGAATAAGTCGGGCCACATTCTCCGGTCAAGAAATTCGTCACATTGACAATCGACTGAAATCCCGCTAGAGCTCACGGGGAGGGGTCCAGGTCGCCGTCGTCCCACGCCGTCGGCGACGGATCGCCCTCGTCAGCCCCGGCGCCGGCCTGCTCCCGCACGACGCGGATCGCGAGCTCGGCCGGGTAGCCCCGGCGCATGAGCATGGCCAGCAGCCGCCGCGCCCGCGCCTGCTCAGGCAGCCGCTCCATCGATCGCAACCGGCGCCGGACGAGATCCCGGGCTGTCTCCTCCTCGTCCTCCACCGCGACGACGGCCGTGGCCGCCTCGACCACGTCCGGCTGGACCCCTCGCCGGCGCAGCTCCGCGGCGAGCGCCTGCCGGCCCAGCCCGCGCTGGGCCCGCGCCGAGGACACGAAGGCGGCGGCGAAGGCGCCGTCGTCCACGAGCCCGACGGCGGTCAGTCGGTCGAGGACGGTCGCGGCCACGTCGTCGGCCACACCCCGGCGGCGCAGGGTCGTGGCCAGTTCGGCCCTGCTGCGCGCCCGCGTCGCCAGCTGGCGCAGGCAGATCTCCCGCGCGACGACGACCGGATCCGCCGGCCGACCGACACCGGGATCGCCTACGGCGTCGGCGCCGGCGGCCGGACCGCGTTCGGCGTCGCGCCGACCGGCTCGCACCATCGGCTAGAGATCGATCGGGACCGGCGCCACGACGTCGGATTCGACACTGGGCAGGATGCCGAGCTTTTCCTTGATCTTCTTCTCGATCTCGTTGGCCAGGTCGGGATTGTCCCGAAGGAACGACCGCGCGTTCTCCTTGCCCTGACCGAGCTGGTCGCCGTCGTAGGTGTACCAGGCACCGGACTTGCGGATGATGCCGTGCTCGACGCCCATGTCGATGAGGGAACCCTCGCGACTTATACCGCCGCCGTAGACGATGTCGAATTCGGCGGTCCGGAACGGTGGGGCGACCTTGTTCTTCACCACCTTGACCCGGGTACGGTTACCCACCGCCTCCGTGCCGTCCTTGAGCGTCTCGATACGGCGGACGTCGAGGCGCACCGACGCATAGAACTTCAGCGCCTTTCCACCGGTCGTGGTCTCCGGCGAGCCGAACATGACGCCGATCTTCTCGCGCAGCTGGTTGATGAAAATCGCGGTCGTGCCGGAGTTCGCCAGCGCGGCCGTCATCTTGCGCAGGGCCTGCGACATCAGGCGGGCCTGGAGGCCCACGTGGCTGTCGCCCATCTCACCCTCGATCTCGGCCCGCGGGACCAGCGCGGCGACCGAGTCGATGACGATGATGTCCAGTGCGCCGGACCGCACGAGCATGTCCGCGATCTCCAGCGCCTGCTCACCGGTGTCCGGCTGGGAGACCAGCAGGCCGTCGGTGTCGACGCCGAGCTTCCCCGCGTACTCCGGGTCGAGGGCGTGCTCGGCGTCGATGAACGCCGCGATACCGCCGGCCGCCTGGGCATTGGCCACCGCGTGCAGAGCGACGGTCGTCTTCCCGGACGACTCCGGGCCGTAGATCTCGATGACGCGGCCCCGCGGGAGCCCGCCGATGCCGAGCGCGACATCCAGCGCGATCGAGCCCGTGGGGATGGCCTGGATCGGCGGCCGGGTGTCGTCCCCCAATCGCATGACTGATCCCTTACCGAACGCCTTGTCGATCTGCGCCAGGGCGTTATCCAACGCCTTCTCACGGTCGAGTCCTGCCGCCATTGGAGTTACTCCATGCTGAGGTCGTCGATTCTTGGCCACGGGGGTGACGTTAGGCCGTGGGTCCGACAGTTTCGAGGGCCGGGGGTGATCTGTGGATAAGTGCCCGCATGGGGATAACTCTAGCCGAACAGGCGTTCGATGGCTCGGCAACACGCCGATCGGCGCGCTCAGCGCTCCCGGGCGGGCACTCCGAACTCGTCGCATACGGCCCGCCAGACGGCCTTGGCGTCGTCACCGCGGGCCAGGGCCGCCTCGACCGTCGCACCCCCGAGCCCGGCAAGCACATGATCGCGGGCAAACGACTCCGCGTAGGCCGAACCGAACCGTGTGTCCATCTTCGCCCAGAACTCGGTCAGCCGCACCTCACCAGTGTGCACCGCCCGGAGCGGACCGGGTCAATCGCCGCCGCGCCCACCGGTCCATGCCTCGGCCGGCCCGCGCCGGACCCGGGCACACCCGGCGAAACCGGGCAAGCTCGACGAGGCCGACGAGGCCGACGGACGGCGGCCCGCCGGAATCTGTCGGTGCCGCGTCGCAGACTGGACCACGTGCCCAGCCGCAGCCCCACCGACCAGCCGGATCCGCTTGCGCCGTTCTCCGCGCCGACGCGCAGCTGGTTCGGCGCGGCCTTCGCCGCGCCGACGCCCGCCCAGCGCGGCGCGTGGGGGGCGATCCGCGGGGGCGGCAACGCGCTGGTCGTCGCCCCGACGGGATCCGGAAAGACGCTCGCCGCGTTCCTGTGGTCACTGGACACCCTGGCCAGCTCGCAGCCGCCGCCCGAGCCGACGCGCCGGTGCCGGGTGCTCTACATCAGCCCGCTCAAGGCACTCGGCATCGACGTGGAACGCAACCTGCGGGCCCCGCTGGCGGGGCTCCGGGGCGCCGCACAGCGCCTCGGCCTGCCCCAGCCCGAGATCACCGTGGGCGTCCGTTCGGGTGATACCCCGGCCGCCCAGCGACGCGGCTTCGGGTCCCATCCCCCCGACATTCTGATCACCACGCCGGAGTCACTGTTCCTCCTGCTGACCAGTGCTGCCCGCGAGGCGCTGCGCGGGGTGCGCACGGTGATCGTCGACGAGGTGCACGCGGTGGCCGGCACCAAGCGCGGCGCCCACCTGGCGCTCAGCCTGGAGCGCCTCGACGCGCTGCTGGAGACGCCGGCGCAGCGGATCGGCCTGTCGGCCACGGTGCGCCCGGTCGAGGAGGTCGCGCGCTTCCTCGGCGGTGCGGCCCCGGTGACGGTGGTCCGGCCGCCGGCGACGAAGACCCTCGAGATCGAGGTCGTGGTCCCCGTGGAGGACATGACCCGGCTGGGCGAGCCGCTCGTCGACGCGCCGCCGGACGGCTCCCCGGCCGCCGCCCCGCCGCGGGCGTCGATCTGGCCGGCGGTCGAGGAGCGCGTGCTCGACCTGGTGCTGGCGCACTCGTCGACGATCGTGTTCGCGAACTCGCGGCGGCTCGCGGAGCGGCTGTGTGCCCGGTTGAACGAGCTCTACGCCGACCGGCTGGCCGGAGCCGGAGCGGGAGTCACAGCGCCGGAGCCGAGCCCGGTCGCCGCCGGTCCGGACGGCGGCGCAGCCCTGGCGCGCGTGGCACCGGCCGCGTTGATGGGCGCGGCCGGCCAGGGCGGCGCACCCGCCGGGTGGCCGGAGGTCGCCCGGGCCCACCACGGCAGCGTCAGCCGGGAGCAGCGGCTGCTCATCGAGGAGGATCTCAAGGCCGGGCGGCTGCCTGCGGTCGTGGCAACCTCCAGCCTGGAGCTGGGCATCGACATGGGCGCGGTCGACCTCGTCGTCCAGATCGGCTCGCCGCCGAGCGTCGCCGCCGGCATGCAGCGCGTCGGCCGGGCTGGTCACCAGGTCGACGCCACGAGCCTCGGCGTGGTCCTGCCGCAGCATCGCGGGGACCTGCTCGAAAGCGCCGTGGTCGCCGAGCGGATGCGGGCGGGGGCGATCGAGGAGGTCCGCGCTCCGCGCAACCCCCTGGACGTGCTCGCCCAGCAGATCGTGGCGATGACGGCGATGGACGACTGGTCCGTCGACGATCTCGGCGTGCTGGCCCGGCGCGCCGCGTCGTTCGCGTCGCTGCCGGCGTCGGTGCTGGAGGCCGTGCTCGACATGCTCGCTGGGCGCTATCCCTCCGATGCCTTCGCCGAGTTGCGTCCCCGCATCACCTGGGACCGGGCCACCGGCATCCTGCGCGGGCGACCCGGCGCGCAGCGGCTCGCGGTGACCAGCGGCGGGACGATCCCCGACCGGGGCATGTTCGGCGTGTTCGGCGTCGGGGAGAAGGCCAGTCGGGTCGGAGAGCTCGACGAGGAGATGGTCTACGAGTCGCGGGTCGGCGACGTGGTGCTGCTGGGCTCCTCCAGCTGGCGGATCGAGGAGATCACCGCGGACCGGGTGCTGGTCACCCCGGCGCCGGGCCGCCCCGGCCGGCTGCCCTTCTGGCACGGCGACGCCCCGGGTCGGCCGGCCGAGCTCGGTCGCGCGCTCGGCGCCTTCCTCCGGGAGATCGGTCGGCTGCCGGCGCCGGCCGCGGCCGGGCGGGCGCGGGCCGCCGGGCTCGACGAGTGGGCCACCGCCAACCTGCTGCGCTACCTGGACGAACAGCGGGCCGCCGTCGGGCACCTTGGGGACGACCGCACGATCGTCGTCGAGCGGTTCCGCGACGAGATCGGCGACTGGCGCCTCGCGGTGCACTCGCCGTTCGGCGCTCCGGTCAACGCACCCTGGGCACTCGCCCTCGGGGCCCGGCTGCGGGAGCGCTACGGCACCGAGGTGCAGATCATGCACACCGACGACGGCATCGTCGCCCGGATCCCGGACGCGGCGGAGGTGCCGGGCGCGGACCTCGCGCTGTTCGATCCGGACGAGATCGACGCGATCGTACGGGCGGAGATCGGCGGCAGCGCCCTGTTCGCCAGCCGGTTCCGGGAATGCGCCGGGCGGGCCCTGCTGCTGCCGCGGCGCACCCCTGGCCGGCGGACCCCGCTGTGGCAGCAGCGCCAGCGCAGCGCCCAGCTGCTCACCGTTGCCGCCACGTTCAGCGACTTCCCGATCGTGCTGGAGACGATGCGGGAATGCCTGCAGGACGTGTTCGACACCCCGGCGCTGGTCGGCCTCATGCGGGAGGTGGCAGCCAGGTCGCTGCGGGTGGTGGAGGTGGAGACGCCGTCCCCGTCGCCGTTCGCCTCGTCGCTGCTGTTCGGCTACGTCGCCGCGTTCATGTACGGCGGCGACGCGCCGCTGGCCGAACGCCGCGCCCAGGTGCTGTCGCTGGACAGCTCGCTGCTCGCCGAGCTGCTCGGCGAGGCCGACCTGCGGGAGCTGATCGATCCCGCCGCGCTGGCCCAGGTGACCGCCGAGCTCACCCGGCTCGCCCCGGAGCGCCGCGCCCGCGACGCCGAGGCAGTCGCCGACCTGTTGCGCATCGTCGGCGACCTGACCACCGAGGAGGCCGTCGCCCGGGGCGCCACCCCGGCCTGGCTCGCCGAGCTGGAGCACGCCCGCCGGATCCTGCGGGTCCGCATCGCCGGCGAGGAACGCTGGGTGCCGGCCGAGGACGCGGGCCGGCTGCGCGACGCCCTCGGCGTCCCCCTGCCGGTGGGGGTACCCGAGGCGTTCACCCAGCCGGTGCGCGACCCGTTGGGTGACCTCATCTCCCGGTACGCACGCACCCACGGGCCGTTCGACGCGGAGGAGCCGGCGCGGCGCCTGGGGCTCGGCACCGCGGTCGTCGTCGGGGTGCTCGAGACCCTGACCGCCGAGGGCCGGCTGGTGCGCGGCGAGCTGCATCCCGAGCGCACGGGCGTGCAGTGGTGCGACGCCGGGGTGCTACGCGCGCTGCGCCGGCGCAGCCTCGCCGCGCTGCGCCGGGAGGTCGAGGCCGTGCCGGCGCGGGCGCTCGGCGCCTTCCTGCCCGCCTGGCAGGGGGTGACCAGCGGCCGGGGCCGGGGGGTCGACGGCGTGCTGCGGGCCGTCGAACAGCTGCAGGGCGCCCTGATCCCCGCGAGTGCCTGGGAGCAGCTCGTCCTGCCGGCCCGGGTCACCGACTACTCCCCCGCGATGCTGGACGAGCTGTGCTCGACCGGAGAGGTCCACTGGGCGGGCGCCGGCGGTCTGCCCGGCGGTGACGGCTGGCTGACGCTGGTCACGGCCGACGCCGCTGCCCTGCTGCTACCCGCGGCCGACCTCGACGCCGCCGCCGGGCAGCCGCACGAAGCCGTCATCGACGCCCTCGCGGACGGTGCGGCGCTGTTCTTCCGGACGCTGTCGGATCGGGTCGGCTCGCTCGACGACACCGCCCTCACCGCGGCCCTGTGGGATCTCGTCTGGGCGGGCCTGATCACCAACGACACCCTTGCGCCGCTGCGCGTCCTGCTGGGTGCCACCGGCGGGACCGCCGGACCCGCGGCCAGGCGGCGGGCCCCGCGGCCGCGGCACTCCCGGTACGGCCGGCCGATGCTGCCCCGGCGGACCGGCCCCCCCACCGCGGCCGGCCGGTGGTCGCTGCTGCCCGAGCGCGACGAGGACCCCACCCGGCGTGGCCACGCGCTGGCGGAGGCGCTGCTCGACCGGCACGGCATCGTCACCCGGGGAGCGGTGACCAGCGAGCATCCGACCGGCGGTTTCGCCGCGGTCTACCGGGTACTCAGCGCGTTCGAGGACGCGGGGCGGGCCCGGCGCGGCTACTTCGTCGAGTCGCTCGGCGCCGCCCAGTTCGCCGTGCCCGGCGCGGTCGACCGGCTGCGGGCGATCTCCGCGGCGCAGCGCGACGCGGCACAGGCTCCGTCCTGGGCGCCGCCACCGACCGGGCCGGACATGGGCATGCAGCCGGACATGGGCATGCAGCCGGACGGCGGGGTGCCGTGGGCGCAGGCGCATCCCGGCCGGCGCGGATCCGCGGCGGGCCGGGCCGGCGGGGCGCCCGCGGCCGTGGTCCTCGCCGCCACCGATCCGGCCAACCCGTTCGGTGCCGCGCTGGCGTGGCCGGACCGGCCGGGGGCGCGGGCGGACGCGGCCGCCGGACACCGACCTGGCCGTAAGGCAGGTGCGCTGGTCGTCCTCGTCGACGGAGAGCTCGTCCTCTACGTGGAGCGGGGCGGGCGGTCCCTGCTGTCGTGGACGGCGGACGAGCGCCTGACCGGGATCGCCGTGGACGCGCTGGCCCGCGCGGTCGTGGACGGGTCGCTCGGCCGGCTGACCGTGGAGAAGGCCGACGGGGAGCCGATCGCCGTGAGTGGGCTCGGCGCCGCCCTGGAACGCGCCGGTTTCCATCCGACGCCGCGCGGCCTGCGGCTGCGGGCTTGACCGATCAGCCCACCGGCCCGCCGGACGCCGCCGTCACGGCCGGCCAAGGCGAGGGCGGCGCAGGCGAGAGCGGCGGGCTCGAGCCGGCGGTGCGGTCCCTGTGGGACCGGCGGATTCGGGCGCTGACGGCCGGCCTTGTCACGATCATCACGCTGGTCGCGTTCGAGGCCCTCGCCGTGGTCACGGTGCTGCCTGACGTGGCCGCCGATCTCGACGGCGTCGGCCTGTACGGCTGGGCTACCAGCGCCTTCTTCCTCGGCACGACGGTCGGCATCGTGCTGGCCGGCGCCGGCGCCGACCGGGACGGCCCGGCTCGCCCGTTCGCCGTCGGACTGCTGTTCTTCTGCGCCGGGCTGCTGGTCGCCGCCCTGGCGCCGACGATGGGGGTGCTCGTCGTCGGCCGGGCGCTGCAGGGCCTCGGCGGCGGCGCGATCCCGGCGATCGCCTATGCCACGATCGGCCGGGTCTACCCCGCCGAGCTGCGGCCCCGAGTTTTTGCGGTGCTCTCCACCGCCTGGGTGGTGCCGGGCCTCGGCGGACCGGCGCTGGCCGGCCTGCTCGCCGCCCACGCCGGCTGGCGCTGGATCTTCGGCGGGCTGCTGCCGCTGACCGTCGCCGCGGGGGGAATCCCGTTGCGGGCGCTGCGCGCGATGCCGGGACGACAAGGTGGCGGGAACGTTCCCATCCCGTTCATCCCGGCCGTGCGGATCAGTGCCGGCGCGGGCCTCGTCCTGGCCGGGCTGACGAACCGCTCGCCGCTCGGCCTGCCACTGATCGCCGCCGGGATCGGCTGCGGCCTCGGGCCACTGCGCCGACTGCTGCCGGCCGGTACCCTGCGCCTGCGTCCCGGTATCCCCGCCGCCGTGGCCACTCGGGGCCTGCTCACCTGGGCCTTCTTCGGGGCGGACACCTTCGTCCCGCTGTCGATCACCACGGTGCGGCACGCGTCGACCACGACGGCGGGACTCGCGGTGTCCAGCGCGACGCTGTGCTGGACGGCGGGCTCCTGGACGCAGGCCCGATTCGCCGGGCGCCTGCCGGACCGGGACCTCATCGGGGCGGGGCTCGGGCTGGTCGCCCTCGGCACGGGCGGGTTCGCCACCGTGCTGCTGCCCGGGAGCGTGCCGCTGGCCGTCCCGATCGCCTGCTGGGGAGTCGCCGGGATGGGGATCGGCATGTCGTACTCGACCATCGTCACGCTGGTCCTCGGTGAGACGCCACCCGACCGGCAGGGCGCGGCCAGCACCGCCGTGGCGCTCAGCGACAACCTGGGTACGGCGTTCGGAGCGGGGGTGAGCGGCGTGGCCATCGCGGCGAGCCAGGCGACGACCGGTGCGCCGGACAACGGGCTCGCGGTCGCCTTCGGGCTCACGGTCGGCATCGGGCTGTTCGGGGCGCTCGTGGTCACCCGGCGACTGCCGCAGCGCCGCTCGCCCCGCCCGGGCGATGCGCCGCAGCCGTGACCAGGGCCGCGCACCTCACCTGCGGCGGCACCCGACGCGAGGAGTCGAGGCGGGAAGGCCGAACGGCGGGAAGGTAGACGGCGGGTAGTGAGGACGGCGGAAAGGAAGACGGCGGGAGGGGCAGGCCGGAAGAAAGACGGCGGGAGCACCGGCATGGATGCAGGGAGGATGCGGGGATGCCCGAGGGCGACACGGTGTGGCGGGCGGCCCGGCGGATGGACGCCGCGCTCGCCGGCGCGCGGCTGCTGAGCACCGATTTCCGGGTGCCCCGGCTGGCCACGGCCGACCTGTCCGGCCAGCGGATCACCGCGGTGACCGCACGTGGCAAGCACCTGCTGACCAGGTTCGACGGCGGGCTGACCCTGCACACTCATTTCCGGATGGAGGGCTCGTGGCACCTCTACCGCCCGGGGGTGGCCTGGTCGGGCGGTCCGGCCTGGCAGATCCGGGTCGTGCTCACCACCGCGGAGCAGGTCGCGGTCGGGTACCGCCTGGCGATCGTGGAGCTGCTGGCGACCAGCCGCGAACAGGACGCCGTCGGCCATCTCGGCCCGGACGTGCTCGGGCCGGACTGGGATCCGGACGCCGTGGTGGCGGCGCTGCGGACAACGCCGCAGCGGCAGATCGGTGCCGTGCTGCTCGACCAGCGGATCATCGCCGGCCTGGGCAACCTCTGGCGCACCGAGGCGTGCTTTCTTGCTGGGGTGTCACCCTGGACGCCCGTGGGCGACGTACCCGATCTACCGGGACTCGTCCGACGAGCCCAGGCGATGATCAAAGCCGGCGCCCACGGCGGGCATCAGGTAACGACCGGGTCCACGCGACCCGGGGAGGAGCACTGGATCTACGGCCGGGCCGGGCGGCCCTGCCGGCGGTGCGGGAGCCGGATTCTCACTGCCGACCAGGGCCGGATGCCCGGCCGGGTCGACGACGAGAGCCGGCGCACCACCTGGTGCCCCCGATGCCAGGCCGGACCGGCGGCTCCCGCAGGAGCCGTCGCCCGTCGCGGACGTGCGGGCCGAGGCGCCGAGGCGCGCTCCGGCCGTGTCCGCCGGCCCGATGCCGGGGAAGGTGGTGCCTGAATTGCATAGAACACATTTGATCCTGGCGAGATCGTCAGTTCCGGGAGAAGGAGATCAGCCGCGCCCGGCCACGGGTGAAGGCACCCTCGGCCGCCTTGAGGCTGATCTCCAGGTCCGCAGCCGCCTCACGGGTGCTCATCCCGGCCGCCCGCGCCATGATCACCTGACGCTCACGGCCGCGCAGTGCACCGGCTCGGGCCAGCAGCCAGCGGGCCTCCGCTCGGTCGCAGACGGCGTCGTCCGGTGCGGGTTCCCACGGCTGCAGGTACCCGCGGACCACCGCCCGTTCCGCCCGCTGCCGGGCCCGGTGGTGGTCGACGCACAGGCGCAGCACCGTCGTCGTCAGGAACTGACCGACCCGGCTCGCGTCAAGGTCCCGGAAGCCCGCCGCGCGGATGAACGCCTCGTGCACGCAGTCCTCCGCATCGGCCTTGCTCGGCAGCCGACGACGGGCGATGTGGATCAGCCGCTCCCGGTGGGGCAGCATCAGCGACCAACGCTGCTCGCTGTAGGGCTGGTCCAGCTCGGCCACGGACGTTGCGGTTGCGGTTGCGGAATCAACCGGGAGGATCTCCCCGGCAGGGCATGTCACGGTTCAGTCCACCTCTGACTTGCTCGGACCGCGCCACCCCCCAGCGCGATCACGGCCGGCCCGGTGCGCGCCAGCACCGGCAGAACCGCGATGCGCCTTGGTCTTCTATGCCCGCTGGGTGCCAAGCAGCGGACTTTGGACAAGCCGGACATTACACATCCACTCCTGGGCAAGCCAGTCCCGACTCCTCCGTGTACGCGGCACGACCGCCCAACATGCACGCACCGTACACACCACGGACCCGGAACCGATGCTCCTACGGCGGAGCAACACCACCAAACGGTGGCAAAACGCCGAGGAAGCCGAGAGAATGGCGTTCTCTTGCCCAACGGAACGTATGCCTAATTGCCATTCGCTACGGACCGTATTCAGTGAACCGGCTGTAAACGTGGCGATCTACGACCCGAAGGTGCCACCCAGTCAGATAGACGACACGTGGTCGGAGCCTCGCAGTTCGTATCGGCCCGAGCGCGGGTGCCTGCGCCACGCGCACGGCCGCGCCGGCGGCGGGCCGGGCGGCTAGGAGCCCGCGAGCTCCTGCAGCGCCGCCGCATACCCGCGCAGCACCTCGGTGTCCTCGCGCAGCCTGACCAGGCCGGGTGCCGACGACGACACGGTACCGACCGCCTCCCCCGCCGCGGCGAGCAGGTCGTCGAAGACGGCCACCGACGTCGTCATCGTCGCCACCAGGGCCTCGGTGGTCCGGGCAAGCTCGGCGCGTCGCCCGGGATGGGAGATCGCCCGGGCGGCCGCCTCGCAGGCGACGACCCGGGCCGCGCCGACGCGCAGCCCGTCCACCAGCTCCGCGGCGCCGGCCGCGGCGGTCTGCAGGAGGGTTCGGGCCGCACCCGGGCCGAGGGAGCGGGTCATCGCCGCCAGCGCAGCCAGCGCCGCCTCCCCGCGGCGCAGCGGCTCGGCGGCCGCGGACCGGCGCAGCTCCCATGGGTTCGGCGCGGGGGTGCGTGGCAGCGGCAGCCCGTCGTCGGCCCGCCGCAGCAGCCCCAGTTCCCGCCCGGCGAGGGCCGCCCGGGCGAGCGCGGCCCCGCCGGCCACCAGCCAGCCCCAGGAGTCGTACGCCACGGCGGCCACGGGCGTCAGCGCGGCGACCCCGGTCCAGATCGACACGGTGGCCGCCTCCCGCCGCCGAGCCCAGCGCAGCCCGCGCCCGGCCCGCCGCTCGGCTCGCAGCAGCGACCGGCGCTCGACATCGGCCCCGACCCAGGCCGGCAGGGCGGGCACGACCGCGGCCGCGGCGTCCGCGGCCGTCCGTGCCGCGCTGGACCGCCGGTCGAGCAGCGCCTGGACGCGGTCCCACCCCCGGGCGGCGCCACCGAGGGCACTGGAGGCACCGGGGGCGACTGGAGGCACCGGAGGCACCGGAGGCACCGGAGGCACCGGAGGCCGACGCAGCCCGACCGTCGCGCGTCGACCAGTCCGTCACGCTCGGCTCCCCACCCGGCTCACGCCGCCGGCCCACCGGGCGCGCCCGCCGTGCCGTCGGCACCCTGCCCACCCGCGGCGGGCGGCGGTGCGCCCCGGCCGCCGGCCTCGGACACCCCGTAGGGCTCGCCGTCGGACTGCCCCTTGGTCAGCGACGGCCGCTGCGGATCGGCCCCAGCGCCGAGCGACGCCGGCGCCGCCCCACCCCCCAGGGCCGCGCCCGTGCCGCCCCCGCCGCCGAGATCGCCGCGCAGCTCGGCCAGCCGGGACAGGGCCCGGGCGTCCATGGTCGCGCGGCGGACCTCGACCATCCGCGCCTCCATCCCCTGCGAGGCGAGCTCGTGGCGCCCGAGCGCCACCGCGTAGCGGTGCTCGACCTTGTCGCGGACCTCCGCCAGCGTCGGGGTGTCGCCGGCCGGGGCCAGCGACGACATGCCCTCCATCGCCTGGGTCATCTGCTCCTGCATGGCGGCATGCTCGATCTGGGTCAGCAGCCGGGCGCGCTCGGCCAGGTGGCGCTGCATCCGCGCCGTGTTGTCCTCGACCGCGATGCGTGCCTGGGCCGCGGAGGACGCCGCCTGGCGGTGCAGGTTCTTCAGATCCTCGAGGGAGGCCTCCGCGGAGACGAGCTGGCTGGCGAATGCCTGCGCGGTCTCCTCGTAGCCGGCCGCGGAGACCGGGTCGCCCGAGGCCCGGGCGTTGTCGGCGAGAACCAGCGAGGAGCGGGCCGACTCGGTCAGGCCGGCGACCTCCTCGGCCTGGCGGGCCAGCCGCATCTCCAGCTGACGCTGGTTACCCACGACGAGCGCGGCCTGCTGCACGAGCGCCTCATGCTGGCGTCGTGCCTCCTCGATGGCCTGGTCGATCTGCACTCGCGGGTCGGCCCGCTCGTCGAACTTGCGGTTCGCCGACGCCGAGAGATACCGCGCAATCTTGCGCACGACATTCGCCATACCACGATCGTCGCACGACCTCGGCCCAGTGGTGACCCGGCCGGCGCACCAATCGCGTCGTCCATCCGTCAGACCGGCGGGCGCAGCACCGTGCGACCCCGTCCCCGGCAGACCAGACAGGGTCGGCAGGCCGGGACGAAGCCGCCGCGCGCCGTCGCGAAGACGACCAGCTGCTCGCCCAGACCGTTACACGCCTTGCAGACCTGGATCGGCAGGTGCGCCGGGACTGCGTCATCCTCCTCGGGTCGCGAGGCGGTGCTCACGTGACCTTCTCTCCCTGCGGGCCAGGCCCGGGAGCAGGCCCGGGGGGGACCACGACCGACTCAAGCTGCGCCGCGAGAACTACCCGGGGAGAGTGGCAGAACGATCCGCGCGCCGCCACCGGAGTCGCCCGTTCGGGCCGATGGGCCCGGCCGCGGACCAGGCTCAGACCATCGCCTGGAACATCCAGTGTTGTTCCTCCAGCTCTCGTACGACATCGATGATCAGATCCTGGGTGACCGGGTCGGGCTGCTCGGTGGCGTCCATCCGGATGCGCATCCGGGTGACGACCTCGGCGAGCACGTCGGTCACCAGCCGGATCACCTTCTCGTCGGCGAGGTAACCAACCTCGACTCCGTGCAGGTGGGTGCCGCGAGCGACCGTCGACGACTGGCCGTCCGGGTTGACCCCGATGGCGACGGCCCGCTCGGCGACGGCGTCGGCGAAGCGGCGGGCCAGCTCCACGACCTCGTCGAGCTGGCGGTGCACGCTGCGGAAGGTCCGGCCGATGACGTTCCAGTGCAGCTGCTTCGCGAACAGGGACAGGTCGATCAGATCGACCAGCGCCCCCTGCAACGCCTCGCCGGTGACGGAACGGGCCTCGTCGGACAGTGGGCTACGGATCGCACTCATGCTCGTCCTCTCGGGTCGGAGCCGCTTGCGTTCCCTGGCGTGCCCCGGAATGCGGTTCGTATGCGGAGCATCGGGTTACGTACCGCCCCACCGTCCAAGACGATCGACGCGCGGTGAGCACGCGCGCGGACTGGCAGGCAGACCCGTCGTCGGGTACGCGCCACCGGAAGCCGGCAGCGGGCACCGGAAGCCGGCAGCGGGCACCGGGACGCCACAGGCGCGCGGATCGGCCCAACGCGGGGCACGCGCCGTCGAGTGGGCGCGGCCGGCGGGCTCAGGCAGCCCGGTCCACGACCGTCGGGCGGGCCGGCACGACGACCGTGGCCCCGCCGACGCCCGCACCCACCGCCAGCTCGGCGAGCTCCAGGTCCTCGCTCACCTCGCGCAGCAGGTCCGCGAGCCGGACTCCCAAGGCCTCGCAGATGGCTGCGAGAAGCTCGGAGCTGGCTTCCTTCTGCCCACGCTCCACCTCGGAGAGGTAGCCCAGCGACACTCTGGCCGCCGAGGACACCTCCCGGAGCGTGCGGTGTTGATCCTGACGGCGGCGGCGCAACGCCTCGCCGATCATGCGTCGGAGCAGGACCATCGAGCCTCCTCCTTCGTCCGCGGGATGCGTTCACCGTATACCCACCACCGCGGCCATCGGGCCCTCGTTGATGGGACTGTAACTGTGTAAGCACCTCGGGTCCGGCGATTACTCCTGTGATCCGCCGGGAGTGTCGTCACCGAATGTAACGATCTCGCTGCCGGGCAGTCCCGTCAGGGTACGCCGCAACATGTCCAACGCGGTCACCGCGGCGAAGGCGCGCACCCGCGTGCGGTCGCCGGGCAGGCGAACCGAACGGGTGATCGTGCCGTCCGGACCGGCGAGACCCAGGTGCACCGTACCCGCCGGCTTGCCCTCCAGTTCCCCCGGGCCCGCGACACCCGTCGTGGCCAGCCCGTAGTCGGCGCCGAGCCGGACGCGCACCCCGGCCGCCATCGCCGCGGCGGTGTTCGGGGAGACCGCGCCCTCGGCGGCGAGCAGGCCCTCGTCGACGCCGAGCGCCGAAGCCTTGACGTCGGTCGCGTAGGACACCACGCCGCCGCGAAACACCGTGCTCGCCCCGGGCACGTCGGTCAGCCGGCCCGCGAGCAGCCCGCCGGTGATCGACTCGGCCACGGCGAGCGTCGCCGACCGCGCGCGCAGCAGCCCGAGGACCACGCTCTCCAGGGAGTCCTCGTCGCCGCCGTACACCCCGGCGCCGAGCGCCGCGCGCGCCGCCGCCTCCACCGGGGCGATCAGAGTCTCGGCCTCGGCCCGGTCGCGGGCCCGGGCGGTGATGCGTACCCGGGTCTGCCCGCCGCTGGCCAGGAACGCGATCCGCGGGTTGCCGATCGGCGCGAGCCGGTCGACCTCGCCCGCGAGCGCCTCGGCGACCGCCGACTCCCACATCCCCGCCGTGCGCAGCACCCGGTGCACGACCACCGCCGGCTGCCCCGCGCGGCGCAGGATGTCGGGCAGGACGCTGGCGGTGAACATGTCGTTCATTTCGAAGGGCACGCCCGGCATGGCGTAGACGACACCCGTGCCGATCTCCAACCGGATGCCCGGGGCCGTGCCCGAGCCGTTCGGCAGCGGCTGTGCCCCCGTGGGCAGGTCCGCCTGCCGGTAGTTCATCGCCGGGACGCCCTGGCCGTCGCGCCGGCCCATCGCCCGGAACCGCCGACGCAGCTCGGCCTCCAGGAAGTCGTCGCGGCGCAGCTCGACCCCGGCCGCGGTGGCGATGCCCTCTCGGGTCAGGTCGTCCTGGGTCGGCCCGAGACCGCCGGTCATGACGACGGCGTCGGCACGGTCCAGCGCCACCCGGATCGCCGTGGCGATCACGTCGACGTCGTCGCCGACCACCGTGGACGTCGCGACCGTCACTCCGACGTCGGCGAGCTGGCGGCCGAGCCACGCGGCGTTGCCGTTCACGATGTCGCCGTAGAGAAGCTCGTCCCCCACTGCCAGCAGCTCAGCGCGCATCGGTCAACCCCTCGTCGTCGGTGATCGGCGTCCCGCCCGCGGGCTCGCCGACGGCATCGCGCGCGGCCCGGCGCCGAAGCGCGAGCGCCCGGTACACGTAGTCGACGCCGGTGGCGACGGCGACCACCACTCCCGCGGCGAGAATCACCGCCCGGCTGGTCGCCGCGATCCCCGCCAGCGGCAGCACGTAGAGCCCGATCGCCACGTTCAGCAGCAGCGTCTTGGCCTTGCCGCCGCGGCTCGCGGCGATCACCCCGAACCGGATCACCCACAGCCGCAGCAGCGTGACCCCGACCTCGCGCAGCAGGACCACCGCCGTCACCGGCCACGGCAGCTCGCCGAGAATGGACAGCGAGATCAGCGCGGCGCCGGTCAGCGCCTTGTCGGCGATCGGGTCGACGAGGATGCCGAAGTCGGTGACGAGATGCCAGTGCCGGGCGATGGACCCGTCGATCTGGTCGGTGACGGCGGCGACGGCGTAGGCGACGAAGGCCGCGTACCGCCACCCGTCGGTGTCGGGACCGGCGAACAGAAAGACCACGAAGACCGGCACGAGGACCAGCCGGATGATCGTCAGCAGGTTGGCGACGTTGAGCACGGACACGCTCGGGCGCGCGTGCGGACCCGCGACGGCCGCGCCGCCCGGCTCGGGCGAGCCCGACGGGGTGTCGACGGGTGTCAGCTCACGGGTGGGCTGGGCGGCCGGCGACGGCCGCCGCCCGCCGACGCCGCCCGGGGCGCCGGCGCCGGGGACCGTCACGCCCCATCCACGCCGCGCCGACCCACCAGGACCGACGCCCGCCCCCCGGCCAGCGGCAACGCCTCGCCCCGTCCGGCCGCCGGGCGGGCCCGGTCGAGCACCGCGGTGAACTCGGCGACCAGGTCGACCCCCTCGGTCGCGACGACCCGGGCCTCGATCAGGTCCCCCACCTCGACACCGGGCAGGCCGGCCGGGTCACCCGCCGCGGCGGGGCCGGGCAGCCTCACCACGCACGAACCGTCGGCGTCGGGCTGCTGGTGGCCGGCGCACCCGGCGGCGAGCCCGTCGGTGACCTCCTCGACGAGGACCTGGACCCGGCTGCCGATCCGCTCCTGCGCCCGGGCGGCGGTGAGCTGTTCGACGAGATCGGTGATCTGCACCCGGCGGCGCTCGATCTCCTCCTCGGAGATCTTGCCTGGCAGCGAGACCGCCTCGGTGCCCTCCTCGTCCGAATAGCCGAACACGCCGACCGCGTCGAGCTCGGCGGCCTCGAGAAACTCGGCGAGGATGTCGACGTCCGCCTCGGTCTCGCCGGGGAAGCCGACGATGACATTGGACCGCGCGCCGAGGCCGGGCAGCAGCTGGCGACCGCGGTCCAGCAGGTCCAGGAAGTGCTCGGAGCCGCCGAACCGTCGCATCCGGCGCAGCACCCCCGGGCTCGCATGCTGGAACGACAGGTCCAGGTAGGGGGCGAGGCCCGGCGTGGTCAGCAACACCTCGAGCAGCGACGGACGCAGCTCCGCCGGCTGCAGGTAGACCGTGCGCACCCGCACGATGCCCGGCACGGCGGCGAGCTGCGGCAGCAGCTTCTCCAAGGCTCGCAGGTCGCCGAGGTCCTTGCCGTAGGAGGTCGAGTTCTCGCTGACCAGCACCAGCTCACGCGCGCCCTCGCCGGCCAGCCACTCGGCCTCGGCGAGGACGTCGTCGACGGGACGGGAGACGTGCGAGCCGCGGAACGACGGGATCGCGCAGAACGCGCACCGCCGGTCGCAGCCGCTGGAGATCTTCAGCGCCGCGACCGGCCCCGCCGTCAGCCGCCGGCGGCCCGGGGCGCCCACCACGCCCCCACCGGGCGCGGCGCCAACCGGCCCGCCACCGACCTGCGCACCGGCGCCGGCGTGCCCGGGAACGTGTACGGCGATGTTCGCCGAGGCACCCCGCTCCACCGGGGTGATCGGCAGCAGGGTGCGCCGGTCACGCGGGGTGTGCGCGGGCACGGTGGCGCCGCCGAGGACCGCCTCGAGATGCTCGCCGATGCTCGGATAGGCGTCGAAGCCCAGCACCGCATCGGCCTCGGGCAGGCTCGCCGCCAGCTCGCTGCCGTAGCGCTCCGCCAGGCAGCCGACGGCCACCACCGCACGCGGGCCCGCGCCGGCCGGCTCCCCGTCGCCGGCACGCAGGTCGTCCGCCGCGAGCAGGGCGTCGATGGAGTCCTTTTTCGCCGCGTCGACGAAACCGCAGGTGTTGACCAGCACGGCATCGGCGTCGGCGGCCTTGGGAACGAGCTCCCACCCCTGCGCGGCGAGCCGGCCGGCGAGCTCCTCCGAGTCCACCTCGTTCCGGGAACAACCGAGCGTGATCAGAGCTACCCGGCGCGGGACGCGTGTGGACACCAGGTCAGGCTACCGGGGCGGCGGCGCCCGGCGCTGCACCAGCCCGACATGGCCGACACGCCCCGGTGGGAGACGGCGGGCGGACCCGGATCGGATGGGCCGGCAGGTCCTGCGGCGGGAACGGGTCGCCGCGCCTGCGAGCGGCGCTCAGTCCACCGACGCGACGGGCGCGGTGGCGAGCACGGACGGCAGCGGGGCAGCGGCGAGCGGGCTGCGGCCGGCCTGCCCGACCTGGCACTCGCCGGAGGCGACCAGGCTGACCCGAATCGTCACCACCTGGCCGGGACCGCCGGAGGGCCCGAGGCTCCTGCCGTTGCAGGACACGTCGACCGCGCCCGCGTTGCCCATCCTGATGCTCAGCGCCCCCGGCGCCGTGACGGTGCGGCTGTCGCCGGAGCGCAGCAGCTGCGCGAGCAGCACGTGGCGGGCGTCGTCGCGCACCTCCAGCCAGCTCTGCGCGTCGCGCGCCGCCACCACGACGTTCAACCCCGTCGGCGGGGAGGTGCTGGGGGCGGCGGCGGGCGCGCTGCTCGGCGCCGCGGCGGGCGCCGGCCCGGTCGGCGCGGGCGCCGCGGCCTCGTCCTGCCGCGTGGACCCGGAGGAGCCGGACGACCCGGAACCGGGCACCAGCAGGGCGACGGCCGCGATCAGGCACACCGCGGCCAGGGACGCGATCATCGCGGCGCCCCAGCGGAACCCGCCGCGCCGGCGCCTGGTCCCGCCACGCAACGGGTCGAACTCGCCGGGCGGGACGCCGAGCACCGGCCCGGTCAACGCCTCATGGGAGGCGTCGTAGGCGGCGAGGACGGGACCGGGGTCGAGCCCGAGGCTCGTAGCGATGCTGCGCAGGTGGCCGCGGGCGTAGACGGTGCCGCCGCAGCGCGAGTAGTCATCCCGCTCGATCTGGTCGATCAGGCTCGCCCGCACCCGGGTGCGCTCGCTGACCTCGTCGATCGTCAGGTTGCGCTCGCGACGGGCCGCGGCGAGCAGCGAGCCGGCGCTGGCCGGCTGCGGATCGTCCACGGATTGCATGAGCGTCCTCCGCAAGCGTCAATTTCTGCCTACCGTGGAGGCACGGCCTCAGTTTACGGTCCGTCACCCGGCCTCGAAAGCGCAGTCCCGACCACTGGCACTTCCTAGCCGTTGCGCAGGGTCGTGAGCAGGCCCTCGAGTTCGTCGGGCATGACCAGCACGTCACGCGCCTTGGAGCCCTCGCTGGCCCCGACGATGCCCCGGCTCTCCATCAGGTCCATCAGCCGGCCCGCCTTGGCGAACCCGACGCGCAGCTTGCGCTGCAGCATGGACGTGGAGCCGAACTGGGTACTCACCACGAGCTCGACGGCCTGCAGGAACAGCTGCAGATCGTCGCCTATCTCCTCGTCGATCTCCTTCTTAGCCTCGCCGCCCCCGTCGAACACATCCTCCCGGAATGCCGGCGGCGACTGTTCCTTCGTGTGGTCGACGATCGCCGCGATCTCGTCCTCGGAGACGAATGCACCCTGGATACGGGCCGGTTTGCCCGCGCCCATGGGGAGAAAGAGCGCATCGCCCAGGCCGACCAGTTTCTCGGCACCGGCCTGGTCGAGAATCGTGCGGCTGTCGGCGAGCGATGCGGTCGCGAACGCGAGCCGGGACGGGACGTTCGCCTTGATCAGGCCGGTCACCACGTCCACCGACGGGCGCTGGGTGGCGAGCACGAGGTGGATACCGACCGCACGGGCCATGGCGGTGATCCGGCAGATGGCGTCCTCGACGTCGCGGGGGGCCACCATCATCAGGTCGGCGAGCTCGTCGACGATGGTGAGGATGTACGGGTACGGCGTGTACACCCGCTCGGAACCGGGCGGGGCGACGATCTCCCCGTTGCGGACCTTGCGGTTGAAGTCGTCGACGTGGCGCACCCCGCAGGCGGCGAGGTCCTCGTAACGGTTCTCCATCTCCTTGACGACCCACTGCAGCGCGTCGGCCGCCTTCTTCGGGTTCGTGATGATCGGCGTGATCAGGTGCGGGATGCCCTGGTAGTTCGTGAGCTCGACCCGCTTGGGGTCGACGAGCACCATGCGCACCTGGTCCGGCGTCGCCCGCGCCAGCACCGAGGTGATGAGCGTGTTGATGCACGTCGACTTGCCGGCGCCGGTCGCCCCGGCAATGAGGATGTGCGGCATCTTCGCCAGGTTCGCCAGCACGTAGCCGCCCTCGATGTCCTTGCCGAGGCCGACGACCAGCGGATGGGCGTTGGCGAGCGCCTCGCCGCTGCGCAGCACGTCGCCGAGCGACACCAGCTCCCGGTCGGTGTTCGGGATCTCGACGCCCACCGCGCTCTTGCCCGGGATCGGGCTGATGATCCGCACGTCCGGGCTCTTGACGGCATACGCGATGTTCTTCGCGAGCTGGGTGATCCGCTCGACCTTCACCGCGGCGCCGAGCTCGACCTCGTAACGGGTCACCGTCGGGCCGCGGGTGAAACCGGTGACCCGGGCGTCGACCTTGAACTGGGCGAAGACGTCGGTGAGCGAGGCGATCACGCCGTCGGTCGCGGCGGATCGGACCTTCGGCGGGGTGCCGGAGCGCAGCAGTGTCGGCGACGGCAGGGTGTAGTCGCCGTCGGTCGGCGGGACCAGGTGCTGGATCTCGTCCGGGGCGCTCGGGGAACCCGGCCCGGGCACGCCGGACGCCGTGTCCGCGGCGCCGGTGGTCGCCTTCGCCGCTCGAGCCCGGCC
>NZ_CM001489.1:6757918-6792369 GCF_000262465.1 Frankia sp. QA3 | reverse complement strand
CACCGGCGGACGCGCCGACACCGCTGGCGGCGTCCGCGTCGAGCAGGTCGTCGGCGAACGCCGGATCGTCGAGTTCGTCGTAGTCGGAGTCGTAGCCGTCGTCGAGGCGGGCTCGCGCCTCGGGATCGCGCACACCGGCGGTGAGCCGGTCGACGAGCTCGGCGAGCCGCTCGGGCACCTGCCGGATCGGCGTCGCGGTGATCACCAGCACGCCGAACGCCGCGAGCAGCAGCAGCAACGGGATGGCGACGAAGGACGTCACGGCGCTCGCGAGCGGCAGACCGCCGAGCAGGCCGACGAGGCCGCCGGCGCCCCGGACCCGGCCGATGCCGTCGGAGAAGTCGGGCAGCCCGCGGGCGATGTGCACCACGCCGAGCAGGCCGACCCCGAGCGCGGCCCAGCCGATCACCACCCGGCCGCGGCTGTCCGGGTCGCTCGGCGCGCGGACGAGCCGCCAGGCGGCCCCCAGGCCGAACAGCGGCAGCGCCCACGCCCCGGCGCCGACGAACAGCTCCAGGGTGGCGGCGACGAAGGAGCCGACGGGCCCGCCCGCGGAGAACCAGACCGCGACGGCGGCCAGGATCGCCCCGCCGAAGGCCGCCAGCCCCAGCCCGTCGCGCCGGTGGGCGGGATCGATGCGCAGATCGCGGGCGCCCCGCCCGGTCCGGCGCAGCACGGTGCCGAGCAGCGTCGCCGCGGTCATCCACACCTGGTAGACGGTCCGGACGACGGCCTGGCCGACCATCAGGGTCAGCGGCGGCCGGCGCTGCCGGTCCGGCGCCTTCGCGCGGCCGGTGGGCGCGGACCGGGTGGAGCCCCCGGACCGCGCCGCCCGGCCGCCCGCGGCCGGGCGTGCCTTACCGCCCGAGGCCGGGCGGCTCTTGCCGCCCGCGCCACCGCGCGCTGCTGTCTGACGCCCATCGCCCCCCGGCCGGGACGTGGCCGTCGCCGTCTGCACACGCGTACGCGCGCCGCTGGTACGTGTGGCCACCGTCGAAACGGTACACAGGGACGCGGCCGAGTCCCTGCAACCCCGACGAACCGGGCGCGCCGTGCTGGGCATACCACCCGGACGGGCAGGCGAGGACGGGCCACCCCGCCGGGTCAGACCTCCAGGACCACCGGGACGATCATCGGTCGGCGGCGGTAGTTCTCGTTGACCCAGCGGCCGACCGTGCGCCGCACGAGCTGCTGCAGGGCGGCGGCGTCGTTCATCCCGCCGCGCATCGCGTCCGCGAGCCCGTCGCTGACGAGCCTGGCCACCGAGTCGAAGGTGCCGGGTGAGTCGGTGAAGCCGCGGGCGGACAGGTCAGGACCGACGACGACCTTGCCGGCGGCGGCGTCCACCACGACCGTGATCGTGATGAACCCCTCCTCACCGAGGATCCGGCGGTCCTTCAGGCTCGGCTCACCAACGTCGCCGACCGCGGCGCCGTCGACGTAGACGTAGCCGCAGGGCACCGCGCCGGTGATCCGCGCCCGGCCGTCGAGCAGGTCGATGACCATGCCGTCCTCGGCGAGGACCACATGCTCGGGAGGCACGCCCGTCGCCTCGGCGAGCTTGGCGTGCGCCCGCAGATGGCGCCACTCGCCGTGCACCGGCATGACGTTGGACGGACGGGTGGCGTTGAGGACGTAAAGCAGCTCGCCCGCCGGGGCGTGGCCGGAGGTGTGCACCTTGGCGACGCCCTTGTGGACGACCTTGGCGCCGTAGCGGGTCAGGCCGTTGATGACCCGGAAGACCGCGTTCTCGTTACCGGGGATGAGGCTGGAGGCCAGCACGACGGTGTCCCCGGCCTGGATGCGGATCTGGTGGTCGCGGTTGGCCATCCGGGACAGCGCCGACAGCGGCTCGCCCTGCGACCCGGTGGAGATCAGGCAGATGTTGCGGTCGGGCAGCGAGTCCACGTCCCGGGCATCGATGATCAGACCCGGCGGCACCCGCAGCAGGCCGAGGTCGCGCGCCACGCCCATGTTGCGCACCATCGAGCGGCCGACGAAGCAGACCGAGCGGCCGTGCGCCTCGGCGGCGTCGAGCACCTGTTGCACCCGGTGCACGTGGCTGGCGAAACAGGCGACGATGATCCGGCGGGTCGCGTCCCGGAAGACCCCGTCGATCACCGGGGCGATCTCCCGCTCGGAGGCGACGAAGCCCGGCACCTCGGCGTTGGTCGAGTCGGACAGCAGCAGGTCCACGCCCTCGCGGCCGAGCCGGGCGAAGCCGCCGAGGTCGGTGAGCCGGCCGTCGAGCGGGAGCTGGTCCATCTTGAAGTCGCCGGTGTGCAGGACGAGGCCGGCGTCGGTGCGGATGGCAACGGCCACCGCGTCCGGAATCGAGTGGTTGACCGCGAAGAACTCGCACTCGAACGGCCCGTAGGTGTGCCGCTCCTCCTCGCGGATCTCGTGGGTGACCGCCTTGATCCGGTGCTCGGCGAGCTTCGCGTTCAGCAGCGCCAGGGTGAGGCGGGTCCCGATGATCGGGATGTCACGGCGCTCCCGCAGCAGGTACGGCACCGCGCCGATGTGGTCCTCGTGCGCGTGAGTGAGGATCAGCGCGTCGATGTCGGCCAACCGGTCCCGGATGGCGGTGAAGTCCGGCAGGATCAGGTCGACCCCGGGCTGGAAGTCCTCCGGGAACAGCACGCCGCAGTCGACGATCAGCAGCCGGCCGGCGTGCTCGAAGACGGTCATGTTGCGGCCGATCTCGCCGACCCCGCCGAGCGGGATGATGCGCAGGCCGTCCGCGCGCAGCGGCGGGGGCGGGCCGTAGTCGGGGTGCGGGCGGCTCATGAGACCTCCCCCGCCGCCACGACGGCGAGCCCGGCCGGCGGGCCGGACGGTGCCTGGCTCGCGCCGGCCCCGCGTAGGCCGCCGACGTCAAGCGTCGCCTCGGCGAGGTCGGCGCGCAGCCGGGCGACCTCGGCGGGGGTGGCGTCGACCAGCGGCGGCCGGACCGGCCCCGCCGGCAGCCCGGCCAACCGCAGCGCGGCCTTGGCCAGGATCACCCCCTGGGTTCGGAAGATTCCCTCGTACGCGGGCAGCAAGCCCTGATGCAGCGCGATCGCCCGACCCACCTCACCGGCCCCAATGGCCTCGATCATGGCACGGATCGCCGGGGTGGCCACGTGCGAGACGACGCTGACGACCCCACAGGCCCCGATGGACAGCAGCGGCAGGGTAAGCGCGTCCGTGCCGGAGTAATACGCCAGGTCCGTCCGCGCCATCACCCAGGAGGAGGCGGCCAGGTCGTCCTTGGCGTCCTTGACCGCGACGATACGCGGGTGTTCAGCCAGCCGCACCAGGGTGTCGGTCGCCACCGGCACCCCGGTCCGGCCGGGGATGTCATAGATCATGACGGGCAGCCCGGTCGCGTCCGCGACGGTTCTGAAGTGCAACGCGAGCCCGGCTTGTGGCGGCTTGCTGTAGTACGGCGTGACGACGAGCAGCCCGTGGGCACCCGCGGCCTCGGCCGCCCGGGCAAGCTCCACCGTGTGGGCGGTGTCGTTGGTCCCGACGCCGGCGACGACGCGGGCGCGCCCGGCCACGGCCTCGACGACGACACGCACCAGGCGGGCCTTCTCCGCGTCGGTCGTGGTCGGCGACTCCCCGGTGGTGCCGTTGACGACGAGCGCCTCGTTGCCCGCGTCCACCAGGCGGACCGCGAGCTGCGCGGCACCTACCTCGTCGAGAGCGCCGTCCGCCAGGAACGGCGTGATCATCGCCGTGATCATGCGCCCGAACGGCGCCGGCGGCAACAGTGACATACCGGTCACGCTAGAGCGCACCTCCGACATCATCTCTCCGGCCGGCGCGAACCGCCGAACCACCGAACCACTCTTGCTCCACCCGGTGCCGTACGGCACCGGGTGCGGACCCATCGTCCGCCCGACCCGCCGCCCCGGCCAGGCCGGCGCGGCCCGCGCAGGGCGAATCCGTCCGGACCGGACGTCCGCGCCGCACCACCGGGCAGGGCACGCCACCCAGGCGTGCCAACCCTCGACCACGAATCACCACCTGCACAAACCGCACCACGTCCGCACCCACCACGCCACGTCCGGCACCGAGGCGCCGCACCGGGGCGGGGCGGACAGCGACCAGCCGCGCCGCGTCACCGCTGGCAGCCACGCCCAACGGTCGAGACCGCGTCCGACCTCGTCCAGCGGCGGCCGCCGCCCCGCATGCACACCCGGCCCGATCCACCCGCCAGCGCCGTCGACGGCGAGGCCACCCGTCGGGGTTTCGCGCCGCCGGCGGCCGCCGAGGCCGGGCCCGACCACAGCACCGGCCGACATCGGGCGAGCCGACGAGGGGCGGGGAACACGGGCGAGAACGACTAGTGTGCGCGAACGGACCCCCCGGACGCCCGACCGGACGATCCCAGCCCCGGCGCGCTCCCGCGGTCACCTGCGCCTAGCATGTTGCGGTCCAGCCGCAACCACAGATCCCGGCGACCCAGGCGCACCAGCGACCGCAGCCCACCGGAACGGAACGTACCGAGCGCCACACCCGGGCCGTAGTTCTTCGGCATCCGCCACCGTCCCGTTCGCCGCTACAGAGCCTCCAGCGTACCGCCACCGGGCCGGTCCGGGACGGTCACGGCGGCTTCCACGGGCCGCGCGGGCGGATCCGTCACCGCTGCCGAGGGGACGGGCGGCGCCGGATCGGGCGGGGCGTGCCAGCCGGCGGCCCGCAGCCCGGCGAGGACGGCCAGCGCCACCAGCAGGGCGAGCAGGGCCGTCTTCGCCGGGCCGAGCACCCAGGCGGCCAGGCTGCTGCGCTCCCGGGTGAGCAGCACCGTCGCCGCGAACGAGGAGGGCAGCGTGATCACGGCGACGGCATCCGGGGCCAGCTCGACGGGCAGGGCGGACAGGCCCACGGTGAGCAGCATCAGCACGCTGATGGCGCCGGTGATCCGGGAGACGTCCGCGGAGACACTGAGTCCGACGACCAGCCGGGACCGCGGCGGCCGGCGCGCGTCGGTGGTGTAGAAGGCATACACCTCCCGGTTGCGCTGGACGTCCTCGATGTAGGTGCGCGGCACCGGGTCGCCGAACAGGTCGATCATCATCGGGGTGTCGAGCTCGATGCTCGTGTCGTCGGTGCCGATGCTGACGTGGTAGCTGCCCGTGCCACCCGAGTCGACGTCGACAAGCGCGGCCGGGTGGAGCAGTTGGCGCCACGGCGGCACGGACCGGCCGAGCACGGGGCGACCGCGGATGAGCACGGTGCGCAGCTCCTCGCTCGTCTTGATCAGGAACGGCCGGTACGGATCGAGGGTGACGGCGGCGAGCGCCTCCCAGCGCCGGCCGTACTCGGCCACGGTGGTCAGCACCGGCTCGGCCGCCGCCCCGACGCCGACCAGCGCCTCGATCCAGGCGGTGAACCCGGTCAGGTACCGCTCGACGGCGGCCAGGTCGCGCCCGTCGGGGACGTCCGGGTCCCGCCAGAGCTCCCCGACGGCGAGCAGCAGCGTCTCGGCGCTGCTGAGAGGATCGAACGGCTCGGCGAGGACGGCGGCCAGCACCCGCTCGGCGTCGACGACCAGGTCCTGCCATCGGCGCAGCCGGGACGCCGGCACGGCGAGCTCGGCCTCGCGTTCCAGGTAGGTCCGGATCGCGTCGAGCCGCAGCGGCCGCCCCCGCGCCGGCACCAGCCGCGGGTAGTTGCCGGACAGCCGGCCGGGGCGGAAGCGGGAGATGGCGTCGACCATGCGGCGGGCCGGGGTGTCCAGCGGCACACCGAGCGGATCGGCGAGCCCGGCGATCAGGTTCCCCTGAAGGGCCACCGATGTGCCGTAGGGCATCAGGTACGCATCCGAGCCGCCCGGGCCGGTGAGGTCGAAGGCCACCAGGGCCCGTTTGGACAGGGTGGAGACCGGCAGCAGCACCAGCACCTCGGGCGGCAGCCTGCCGACGGTGTTCACCCGGCCCGTTCCCGTCACCGGGACGATCTGGTTGAGCACGGCGTCCAACGGACCCCAGTTGACCGAGCGGGCCAGCCGGCACCGGTTGGCGCTGAGGATCGTGAACTGGTCGACCACCCGCCGCCGCAGTCCCTGGAAGGGCGCCGGCGGGGCGAGCAGGGTCATGGTGACCTCGTCGACGTCGGTGAGGTCGAGGACGGGGGCATGCTCGGCGTCGTCGCGCCGGCTCCACCGCCGCAGCCGGCCGATCGCCCCGGCCCCGGCCGCGCCGGCGGACCCCATCAGCGCCGGTCTCCGCCGGCGCCGGTACGACGGCCGCCGCCGACCGCCCGGCGATCCCGGTGCGCCACCCGCCCGGCGGCGGCCGGCCTCGTCGCGACGGCTCCCCTCGACTGCACGAATCAGGACATTACCGGATCATCGGTTGCCGCTCACCCAGCGCCACCGGCGAGAAGGCTTCGGACCCCGGAAGCGATCTCCAGATCCTCCCGGGCGGCGAGGACGAGCGTGCGCACCGCCGCCCCCGGTGCGCCGATCTCGCGGTCGACCGTCCCGTCGGCAGGCGAGGCGTTGCGCGCCGGGTCCACGGCCACCCCCAGATACCCGAGCCCCGCCGCGGCGCCGGCGCGGACCGCTGCCGAGCCCTCCCCGACCCCGCCGGTGAACACCAGGGCGTCCAGCCCGCCGAGCGCCGCGGTCATCGCGGCGATCTGCGCCCGCAGCCGGTGCAGGTAGACATCCAGCGCGAGCACGCAGGCCGGGTCGCCGCCGGCGGCGCCGGCCTCGACCGCGCGCATGTCCGCGGTGCCGGCGAGCCCGAGCAGCCCGGCGGACCGGAACAGTCCCTCGGTGAGCTCCGCCGCGCCCACCCCGGCCTCGGTCTGCAGCCACAGCAGGGCGCCGGGGTCGACGCTGCCCGAGCGGGTGCCCATCACCAGCCCCTCCAGCGGGGTGAAGCCCATCGTCGTGTCGACGCCGACCCCGTCGAGGACGGCGGCAAGCGACGCGCCCGAGCCCAGGTGGCAGGTCACGATGCGCCGCGCGCCGGTGAGCCGCGCCGCCCGGCGGGAGGCGTGGGCGTGGGAGAGCCCGTGGAAGCCGTAGCGGCGGATGCCGTACCGTTCCCGCCACCTCGCCGGCAGGGCGTAGGTCATCGCCGCGGCGGGCAGCCGGCTGTGGAACGCCGTGTCGAAGCAGGCGACCTGGGCGACCTCGGGAAGCGCCGCCCGCACCGCGTCGAGCGCATCGAGCGCCGCAGGCTGGTGCAGGGGGGCGAGCGCGGTCAGCGCGCGCAGCCGGTCGGCCACCTGCGCGTCGACCCGCACCGGCCGGGTGAACTCGGTGCCGCCGTGCACGATGCGGTGGCCGACCGCGCCCGGCTCGCCGTTCCCGGCGCCGGCGAGCTCCCCCAGTGCCGCGTCCAGCTCGGCCGGGTCGGCGCGCCCGGCGGGCGCGGCCAGGTCCCGGGCGGCGAGCAGGGTGTCGTCCGGGCCGATCAGCCGCAGCTTGAGGCTGGCCGACCCGGCGTTGACCACCAGGACGTTCACCGTCGAACCGGTCACCGTCAGTACGGCCAGGTCCAGTCGCGAATCTCCGGGGCGTCCTCGCCGTGGTCGCGGGTGTAGGCGCGGGCGGCGAGGCGGGCGTCGACCATCTGCTGGCGGACGTGGGCGGCCCGAGCGCCCAGGCTCGGCACCCGGTCGATGACGTCGGCCACGAGGTGGAAGCGGTCCAGGTTGTTGAGCATGACCATGTCGAAGGGGGTGGTGGTCGTCCCCTCCTCGATGTAGCCGCGCACGTGCAGGTTCTGGTGGTTGCGGCGGCGGTAGGTGAGCCGGTGGATCAGCCACGGGTAGCCGTGGTAGGCGAAGATGACCGGGCGGTCGGTCGTGAACAGCGCGTCGAAGCGGGCGTCGGAGATCCCGTGCGGGTGCTCGGCGGAGTCCTGCAGGCACATCAGGTCGACGACGTTGACGACGCGGACCTTGAGGTCCGGGAAGTGCTGGCGCAGGAGGTCCACCGCGGCCAGGGTCTCCAGGGTCGGGATGTCGCCGGCGCAGGCCATCACGACGTCGGGCAGGCCGTCCCCGCCGGCTACGCCGTCCCCGCCAGCCAGGTGGTCGTTGCTCGCCCAGTCCCAGATGCCCAGGCCCCGCGTGCAGTGCGCGATCGCGTCGGGCATCGACAGGTAGTTCAGCGCCGGCTGCTTGCCCGCCACGATTACGTTGATGTAGTGCCGGCTGCGCAGGCAGTGGTCGCCGACGGAGAGCAGGGTGTTGGCGTCCGGTGGCAGGTACACCCGGACGACCTCGGCCTTCTTGTTCACGACGTGGTCGATGAACCCGGGGTCCTGGTGCGAGAAGCCGTTGTGGTCCTGCCGCCAGACGTGGCTGGTCAGCAGGTAGTTCAGCGAGGCGATCGGCCGCCGCCAGGGGATGTGCCGGGTCGTCTTGAGCCACTTGGCGTGCTGGTTGACCATCGAGTCGACGATGTGGATGAACGCCTCGTAGCAGGAGAACAACCCGTGCCGGCCGGTGAGCAGGTAGCCCTCCAGCCAGCCCTGGCACAGGTGCTCGGAGAGCACCTCCATCACCCGGCCGTCGACGGCGAGGTGGTCGTCGCCCGGCTCGATCCGCGCGTTCCAGGCCCGGTTCGTCACCTCGAACAGGGCGCCGAGCCGGTTCGACGCCGTCTCGTCGGGGCCCATGACCCGGAACGTGGTCGGGTTGGCGGCCATCACGTCGCGCAGGAACCGGCCGAGGACGCGGGTCGGTTCGGTCAGGGTGGTGCCCGGCGCGGTGACGTCGACGGCGTAGTCGCGGAAGTCCGGCAGGGTCAGGTCGCGCAGCAGCTCGCCGCCGTTGGCGTGCGGGTTGGCGCTCATCCGCCGGTTGCCCTTCGGCGCGAGCGCCGCGAGCTCGGCCACCAGCCGGCCGTCGGCGTCGAACAGCTCCTCGGGCCGGTAGCTGCGCAGCCACGCTTCGAGCTGGGCGAGGTGTTCCGGGTTGTCGTGCAGCTCGGCGACGGGCACCTGATGGGAGCGCCAGCTGCCCTCGACCCGGTTGCCGTCGACGACGGCGGGGCCCGTCCAGCCTTTTGGGGTGCGCAGCACGATCACCGGCCAGGCCGGCCGGGCGGTCTCGCCCAGCTCGCGGGCGCGGCGCTGGATCGCCTGGATCTCGGCGAGGGCCTCCTCCAGCGCCCCCGCCATCCGCTGGTGCACCACGGCCGGGTCGTCGCCGGTGACGTGGTACGGCCGGTAGCCGTAGCCGCGCAGCAGCTCGTCCAGCTCGGACTCGGGGATGCGGGCCAGCACCGTCGGTTCGGCGATCTTGTAGCCGTTCAGGTGCAGGATCGGCAGCACCGCGCCGTCGCGGGCCGGATCGAGGAACTTGTTGGAATGCCAGCTCGCGGCCAGCGGCCCCGTCTCCGCCTCGCCGTCGCCGACGACCGCGCAGACCACCAGATCGGGATTGTCGAAGGCGGCACCGAACGCATGGGTGAGCGCATAGCCGAGCTCACCGCCCTCGTGGAAGGACCCGGGCACCTCGGGGGCGACGTGGCTGGGAATCCCGCCCGGAAAGGAGAACTGGCGGAACAGCCGCCGCAGCCCGTCGGCGTCCTGGCCGATCGAGGGATAGACCTCGCTGTAGGTGCCCTCCAGGTAGGCGTTCGCCACGATTCCGGGGCCGCCGTGCCCCGGGCCGATGACGTAGACGGCATTCAGGTCGAGGCGGCGGATCAGCCGGTTCAGATGGGCGTAGATGAGGTTGAGCCCCGGCGTGGTGCCCCAGTGGCCCAGCAGGCGCGGCTTGACGTGCTCGGCGCGCAGCGGCTCGGTGAGCAGCGGATTGTCCAGCAGATAGATCTGGCCGACGGACAGGTAGTTCGCCGCCCGCCAGTAGGCGTTGAGCAGTTCGAGCTCCGCGGCGGACAGCGGGCCCGTGGCCTCGTCCGAGTCCTCCCGCCGCGCGGCGTCGACGACGCTGGCCATCCGATGCTCCTCCCTGCGCCGGCCGGCGCCGGCTGCCTCAGCCCTCCCCGACCAACGGACTGGAGGCGACTTCCGTGCCGTCGTCCAGGGTGGAGATGCGGAAGTCGGAGAAGACGTTGGGCGCCACCGCGTGCAGTTCGCGCAGAATCGTGACGGCGAGACCACGAATCTCCACATCGGCGTGCTCGCTGGCGCGCATCGCGATGAAATGCCGCCACGCCCGGTAGTTCCCGGTGACGACGATGCGGGTCTCGGTCGCGTTCATCAGGACCGAGCGGGCGGCCTGCCGGGCCTGCTTGCGCCGTGAGGTGGGGGCGGAGATGTCGGCGAACCGCTTCTCCAGCCCCTCCAGCAGCCGGCCGTACGCCTCCAGGGACGCCGCCGCGGCCTGCTCGAACAGCGCGTGCAGCTCGGGGTCGCCGGCCACGACCTCGGGCTCGACGATCGCCGCGTCGCGCTCGGGGACGTAACGCTGGGACAGCTGGCTGTAGGAGAAGTGCCGGTGGCGGACCAGCTCGTGGGTGAGGCTGCGCGAGACGCCGGTGAGGTAGAGCGAGACGGTGCCGTGTTCGAGCACCGACAGATGCCCCACGTCGAGGATGTGGCGCAGGTAGCCGGCGTTGGTCGCGGTCGCCGGGTTGGGCTTGCTCCAGCTCTGGTAGCAGGCCCGGCCGGCGAACTCCGCCAGCGCCTGGCCGCCGTCCGCGTCGGTGCTCCACGGCACGTCCGCCGGCGGGAGGAACTCGGTCTTCGCAATCACCTGGACCCGCAGCCGGGCGGTCGCCGGACCGGCGGGCGCCACCGCGGACCCCGGCGTCGCCGCGCCGGGTACCGCCTGGGACGCCGTCCCGGGAATCGGTTCGGACGCCGGCTCAGACACTGCCACCTCCATCACCCACCGCGGCACCCCGGAGCGACCCTTGCCCCGGCGCGGACTGCGACCACGGTAGACGCTCCAAGGCCCCCGGCGTACGCCGGACCTCGCGAATCCGCATCTGGACGGGTGAGCGCGCACCAGGACTGCGGTCCGCAATCAGCCGAGCCGGTCCGCAATCAGTCGAGCGGGCCAGCAATCGCCCAACGCGGCCGGTGTCGGCACCCACTTACCCGTCCGGTCACGCGATCGGCGCACGGGGATTGGGGGCCGGCGCAGGCGTGGTACACCGGTTGTGGACTCCTCGTCAGTCCCCAACGACGAGGAGTCGCAGTGCCCGCTCGCGCGGCGTGGCCTGGCGCGGTCGGGGGTCTCCGCCCCCGTCAATCCCCGGCCGCCCAGCCACGCCGCGGCGGGCAGCCCTCCCCCGCGATGGCGCGGCGGCCCACCCGCCGCGCGCATCCGGAACCCGCCGCAGCCGCGCAGCACGCACCCACAGCCGCGCAGGCCGGCACCCGGACGGGGCCCGAACCGGGGCCGCCAGGCCAGGTCGGGTCAGGTCGCGACGCAGGTCAGAACCAGGCCCCGGTCAGGACGAGGGCAGGGTCCAGGCGGCGGGATCGGCGGCGGCCTGGTCGCCGGTCGCCATGTTCTTCACCTCGTGCTCCCGACCCTCGTCGAAGGGGGGGAACCAGACGAAGCCGATGCCCTTGCGGGCGGCGTAGCGGATCTGCTTGGCGAGCTTGTCCGGCTGGTGGTAGGTCTCGACCTTCAGCCCGCGGGCGCGCAGCGCGCTCGCGGTGGCCAGCGCCGCCGCCCGGCGCTGCGCGGTGGGGATGACCACGAGCACGTCGGCGGGGCTCGCCGGGCCGGTCGGCAGCAGGCCCTCGGCGAGGAGCTTGGCGAAGATGCGGGTCAGGCCGATGGAGATGCCGACCCCGGGCAGATTGCGGCGGATGAACGAGCCGGCCAGGTTCTCGTATCGGCCGCCGGAACAGATGCTGCCGAAATCGGGCCAGTCGACGAACTTCGCCTCGTAGACCGTGCCGGTGTAGTAGTCGAGGCCGCGGGCGATCGACAGGTCGGCGACGACGCTGCCCGCGGGCAGGTCGGCGAGGTCGTCGAGGACCTGGGCGAGCTCGTCGAGGCCCTCGGTGAGCAGATCCGACTTCACGCCCAGGCGGCGCACCTCGTCGACGACCCCGGGGCCCGTCGCCCGGATCGCGGCGAGATCGAGGCAGGCCCGAACCTGGTCCGCGTCGAGCCCGGCCTGGGCGGCGAGCAGGTTCGCGACGCCGTCGGGGCCGACCTTGTCCATCTTGTCGGCGATCCGGATGACCGCGAGCGGATCGCCGATCCCCAGCCCCTCGTAGAACCCCTGCAGCACCTTGCGGTTGTTGATGTTGAGAGTCCAGGGCGGGACGCCCAGGGTGCCGAGCACCTCGTGGACGATCCGGGGCAGCTCGGCGTCGAAGTGCAGGGGCACCCGGTCGACGTTGATGACGTCGATGTCGCACTGGGTGAACTCGCGGAAGCGGCCCTCCTGCGGCCGCTCGCCGCGCCACACCCGCTGCATCTGGTAGCGCTTGAACGGGAAGACGAGTTCGTTGAAGTGCGCGGCCACGTACCGGGCGAACGGCACGGTCAGGTCGAAGTGCAGGCCGAGGCGGGCGCTGTCATCGTCGGCGTCGGCCTGCAGGCGGCGCAGCGTGTAGACCTCCTGGGAGGTCTCCCCCTTCGCGGTGAGCACGTCCAGCGCCTCGACCGAGGGGGTCTCCACCGAGCAGAAGCCGTAACGCTCGAAGGTCGCCCGGATCGTGTCGAGCCAGTGCTGCTCGACGATCCGGACCTCGGGCAGCCACTCCGGGAAACCGCTGACGGGCAGGGGGCGGACGATCGGCGCGTCACTCATCGCCGGGGAGTCTCCTCATCGATCTCGAACGGACGGGCACCTGCCGTCCCGGGCGCGGCCGACCGCGACGCCGGGCGGGGCTCACCGATGTCGAGAGAGACGACGCATGCGTTGCACCCTACCTCGTGGATCACCCCCGGACCGTCCCGGCGGGACGGAGCCCCGCTCCATCAGGCCCCGTCCCGCCGGGACGCGCACCCGCGCCGGTCAGGACCGGCGCCCCACCGGCGCCTCGATCTCCGCGTCGCGGGCGGCGGCGTCCGGGCCGGTCGCGGCGGGCAGCCCGAACCGCGGCCGCTGCTCCGGCACCGGGCTGGGAATGACACCCGTCGGCCGTCCCGGGGCCAGGTAGACCCAGCCGGCCTGGCGCCACCGGTCCCCGTCGAGGGCGTGCCGGGCGTCGATGACCAGCTTGCGGCGGACGAGCTGGCCGAGCCGGGCCGGGTCGAGCTCGGCGAACTGGCGCCACTCGGTGAGCAGCACGACGGCGTCGGCGTCCGCGGCCACGTCCTCGACGGTCTCGCTGTAGGTGACGCCGGGCAGGGCGCGCCGCGCGTTGGGGGTCGCCACCGGGTCGACGACCGTCACGTCGGCGCCGGTGCGAGCCAGCAGGTCCGCGACGGCGAGCGCCGGCGAGTCGCGCACGTCGTCGGAGTTGGGTTTGAAGGCGGCGCCGAGCACGAGCAGTCGCCGATGCGCCAGCGTGCCGTCGAGCGCCGCGGAGACCAGGTCGACGACCCGGTCCCGGCGCCGGTTGTTGATCTCGTCGATCTCGCGCAGGAACCGCAGTGCGACGCCGACGCCGAGCTCATCGGCACGCGCCTGGAAGGCCCGGATGTCCTTGGGCAGGCAGCCGCCACCGAACCCGACGCCGGGGCGCAGGAAGTTGCCGCCGATGCGGACGTCGTGGGACAGCGCCTCGGCCAGGGTGAGCACGTCGGCGTCGACGGCCTCGCACACCTCCGCCATCGCGTTGATGAAGGAGATCTTCGTCGCGAGGAAGGAGTTCGCCGCGGTCTTGACGAGCTCCGCAGTCGCGTAGTCGGTCACGATCACGGGCACGCCCTGGGCGATCACCGGGGCGAAGGCCGCCCGCAGCGCCCCCTCGGCGGCGGGCGAGGCGACCCCGAACACGAGCCGGTCGGGATGCAGGGTGTCGGCGACGGCGAAGCCCTCACGCAGGAACTCCGGGTTCCAGGCAAGCTGGACGCCGGCGAGGTCGGGGACGATGTCGGCATCGGTCTCGGCGTCCGCCCCGGCATCCGCCGTCGCTGCGGCCGAATGATTCGCCGGGGCGAGCCGGGCGAGGGCGCGGGCGATGCCGGCGGCCGTGCCGGCCGGGACGGTGGACTTGCCGACCACCAGGCACGGCCTGGTCAGCATGGGCGCCAACCGCTCGATGGCCGCGTTGAGATGGCTGAGATCCGCCCCGTAGCCGTCGGGACGCTGCGGCGTGCCGACGCAGACGAAGTGCACGTCGCCGAACTCGGCGATCTCCTCGAAGGAGGTCGTGAACCGCAGCCGGCCGGTCGCGAGGTTCGCCCGCAGCAGATCGGCGAGATCGGGCTCGAAGAACGGGATCTCGCCCGCGGAGAGCCGGGAGATCTTCGAGTGGTCGACGTCGACGGCAAGCACCTCGAAACCCAGCTCGGCCATGCAGACCGCGTGCGTGGCGCCGAGATAGCCGGTTCCGATGACCGTCAGCCGCGGGCGGAGCCCGGTGCCCGACGCCGCCGCGTCCTCATCGCTGTCCGACGTGCTCATCAGGCTCCCCTTCATCGTCGTACCCCCCTGGATTGAGGCGCTGGAACTGCCAGGCGTCCCGGCACATGTCCGCGACGCTGCGGCGGGCGGTCCAGCCGAGTGCCTCGCGGGCGAGCGTGGCGTCGGCGACCAGCGCGGCGACGTCCCCCGACCGCCGCGCCACGACGCGACAGGGAAGATCCCGGCCGCAGGCGGCGGAGAAGGCCGCGTGCAGCTCCCGCACGGACGTCCCGGCGCCGGTTCCCAGGTTGATGACCCGGTGTCCCGACTGGTCATCGAGGTGATCGAGGGCCAGGCGATGGCCCTCGGCCAGGTCGACCACGTGGATGTAGTCGCGCACCCCGGTGCCGTCGGGCGTGGGGTAGTCGTCGCCGAAGATGGACAGCTCGGCGCGCCGGCCGACCGCCACCTGGGCGAGGTAGGGCATGACGTTGTTCGGTACCCCGCGGGGATCCTCGCCGAGCAGGCCCGACTCGTGCGCCCCGGTGGGATTGAAGTACCGCAGCGAGATGACGTGCCAGGCCGGGTCGCGGGCGCAGACGTCGGCAAGGATCTGCTCGCACATCCACTTGGTGCGCGAGTACGGGTTGGTCGGCCGGGCCGGGGTGTCCTCGGTGATCGGCACCGTGTCGACCGTGCCGTAGATGGAGCAGGACGATGAGAAGACCAGTCGGCGCACGCCGTGCTCGGCCATGACGCTAACCAGGCCCAGCGTCGCGTTGACGTTGGTGTCGTAGTACTCCAGCGGCATCTCGACCGACTCACCCACCGCTTTGCGCGCGGCGAAGTGGATCACCGAGTCGATCGGCCAGCGGCGGAACACCTCGCCAAGAGCCGTTCGGTCGCGCACGTCGAGCCGGACGAAGTCGAGGTCCCGGTCGGCGACCTTTCGCAACCGGTCCAGGGCCCGTGGCGAACTGTTGACGAAGTTGTCCACGCCCACCACCCGGTGCCCCGCCGCGAGGAGGTCGACACAGGTGTGCGAACCGATGAATCCCGCGGCCCCGGTCACCAGGACGGTCCCGGTCCGGTCTGTCGACGTCATAGCTCGGCCATCCAGTTCCTCTTCGTCAACTCGGCTCTTCGCCAACTCGGCTCACCGTCAACTCGGCTCACCGTCAACTCGGCTCACCGTCGACTCGGACAACCCTCGTTCGCGAAGGACAGCTCGAGGGGCGCCAGAACGCAGGAGGCCGCGGACAACAGGCACAGGAGAACATAACCCCCAGGTCGCACGGTCACCGCCCCGCACTCGGGTTCGACCGGGCGCCGCTGGCGACGCCGGCATGCGGGCGTTCGGGCCGACCGGCCGGTTCTCCAGCCGGCCGGCACCATTCGGGACGACAACGTGGGCGAACGGTTTCGGGAGTGTCGCGCGCGGAAACGCCGCGGGCCCGGATCCCCGGCAACCCGCACACGTGGCCCGCGCCCCGAGCCGCGCCGGTGATCCCGGGGAACCGGCAACCGGCCGATCCCGATCCCGGACGCGGGGGTCGTGGCGCGGGCCGGGACCGGCACCGCGTCGACCGCGGCCGGACGGTCGACCGCGGCCGGAAGGAGGACACGCGGCGCCTTGGTCGCCATCCCCAATCGACCTCCCCAGCGGTGACGCGGCCGCACGGATACCGGCCGCGACCTCGGGCGGCGCCGCCACCGAAGCCAGGTACGGACTGTGTCCGCCCGGGGCGCCGACGGAGCGCGCCGCGGGCTCAGGCGACCTGGCGGCTCTCGGGGAGCTGGCCGGCGAACCAGGAGATCGTGCGGGTCAGGCCCTCGTGCAGGCTCGTCTTCGGCTCCCAGCCGAGCCTGGTGCGGGCGATGGTGATGTCCGGCTGGCGCACGGAGGGATCGTCCTGGGGCCGGGGGACAAAGGTGATCGGCGCCGTCGACCCGCACAGGTCGCGCACGAGCTTCGCCGTGTCGAGGATCGACATCTCGTGCGGGTTGCCGATGTTCACCGGGCCGGGGAGGTCCGAGTGCAGCAGCCGGACGATCCCGTCGATCAGGTCGTCGACGTAGCAGATGGAGCGGGTCTGCGAGCCGTCGCCGGCGACGGTGATGGGCTCCCCGCGCAGCGCCTGAGAGACGAAGGCGGGGATGGCGCGCCCGTCGTCCACCCGCATCCGGGGGCCGTAGGTGTTGAAGATCCGCACGATCGCCGTGTCGACGCCGTGCTTGCGGCGGTAGGCCATCGTCACGGCCTCGGCGAAACGCTTCGCCTCGTCGTAGACGCTGCGCGGGCCGACCGGGTTCACGTTGCCCCAGTAGGTCTCCGGCTGCGGATTGACCTGCGGGTCCCCGTAGGACTCGGAGGTGGAGGCGAGCAGGAATCGAGCGCGCTTCTCCCGGGCGAGGCCCAGGGCGTGGAACGTGCCGAGCGAGCCGACCTTGAGCGTCTCGATCGGCAGCTCGTAGTAATCAAGAGGCGATGCCGGGGAGGCGAAGTGCAGCACGACGTCGACCGGGCCGGAAACATAAATGAAGTCGTTCACGTTCCGGTTGACCAGACGGAAACGGGGATCGACGAGCAGGTGCTCGACGTTGTCCGGCCGGCCGGTGAGGAAGTTGTCGAAGCAGATGACCTCGTAGCCGTCGCCGAGCAGACGCTCACAGAGATGACTGCCGAGGAAACCGGCGCCGCCGGTCACTATCGCACGCACGTCGAGTGCTCCCGGATCTGAACATCGAGGACCCTGGAAAGTGCCCACCTACCGCCGTGGGACGGGCGGCGGCGCGGACGGACGCATCCCGAGAGCCAGGCAGAAGGGCGGCGCAGCGGATGGGACGGCGCCGCCTGGGCAGGTGGGGAGGCCGGGAAACCGGACGTCAGATCGTCCGGAATCGAGGGATCACCGCGGCCGCTGGTCCGCCCGGACGGTCAGCATAGCCACTGCCGGACCGGCCACGAAAGGCCGCGTGACACCACCACAGCACTACCCCCCAGTAGTCTAGACAGCCGGCTACACCGACCTCTGGGCATGGTACACAGGCCGCCGACTGGTTAGTACACCACCCCTCCCCCAACGTCACCCCGATACCAGGAAATCCGCGATCTGGGTCGGCGCCTGATCGCATCGCGCGAGTAGTCAATGGCCCCGGCCGGAACCGTTCGCATTCAGTGAGTAAACGGCCGCCGTCCAGCCTGGCAGATGGCCCGGGTGTCGCAAGCCGAGCCTGCGGGCAATCCCGCGGCCACTTCCATGCCGATTCCCTGGGCCCGGCCCGGGCCGGCCGGTCACCGAGGGTCGCGCTGGAGGGCGATGGCGTGCCGCATCGCGGCGCGTCCCCGCCGGGTGTCGCCGGCGTCGCCGTAGGAGACGGCGAGCCGGTACCAGCGCCGCCAGTCGCCGGGGTCCGCCTCCACCTCGGCCCGCCGCCGCGCGAACACGGCGTCGGCCGAGGCCCGGTCGATGCGCCCCGAGGGCCGGCGGACCAACACCGGCTCGCCGGCCTCGACCGGCTCACCCGCCCCGCCCATCGCGCCGGCCCCGCCCATCGCGCCGGCCTGGGCGCCGCCCTCCTCTGTGCCGATCTTGATGCCGATCTCGGTGCCGGCGACCGCCCTCGCCTCCAGCAGGCCGGCGAGGCGGCCGCTCTCGCGACCGAACCGCAGCTCGCGCGCGATGACGATGAGCCCGACCACGGGCAGGAGCAGCACCCCGGCGCCGAGCCCGCGGGCGGCCCAGCGATCGTCGCCGAGCAGGACGACGCCGCGCCAGCCGATCAGGCCGAGATAGAACAGGCAGGCCGCGACCAGCACGGCGACCGTCGCCCGGGCCCTCACCGGCCCGCCCCGTCGCCGCCCGATGCGAGCTGGAGCCGGGCCCCGGCCGAGGTCGCCACGACCAGCCGCCCCGCCTGGCGCGCGCAGCAGAACAACGCGACGTACAGGGGACGGCCCGGCGGCAGGGGGACGCCGCCGTCGATCTCGTACCGGGTGTTGGTCACCTTGCGGGCCTGTGCGCGGGGATCGTCAGCGGCGGTCGGCGGTCCGTCCGGCCGGCAGACCACCATCATCTCCGTGCAGCCGGCCGGCCAGGCCCATCGCAGCCGCTCATCGGCCCACCGTAGCCCGACGGGCGGGGGCAGGGCGTCGGCGGCGCTGCCGGCGAGCGCAGGGGAGCCTGCACCTGGCTCGTCGCGGCCCCTCGTCGGCGGCGCGGCCTCGGCGGTTGCCTCGGGACGCACCGGCGGCCGCCCCGGCGCCCCCGCCGGAGCCGGGACACCGGTCGGCGAAGTCGGATCACCAGTCGGCGGGCCGGGCTCGACCGTCCGGACCGGTACCGACCAGGCGCCGCCCATGCCGGCGGCGACCTCGTAACGCGGGACCGCCCCATCGGGCGGTGCGCCCCCGTCTTCAAGACTGCTGCCCGTGGTCACGCCGACCGCACGGCCGACGCCGTCGGCGGCGATCCGGATGACCCGGTAGCGCACCTCACCGGCGGTCGTCGACGGCTGCCAGCTCACCAGGACCGATCGGCCGTCCCGGTGGGCCCGCACCGCCGCCGGCGGGGCGACGGTGCCCACCAATGGGCCCGCGCCCGCCGGGCCGACCGGAGGCGGCACGGCCGGAGGCGAGGCGGCCGGAGGCGAGGCGGCCGGAGGCGAGGCGGCCGAGGACGACCGGGCCTCGACGGGCGGTACCGACGGCGACGGCTGGACCGGCGACGGCTGGACCGGCGACGGCCGGACCGGCGACGGCCGGACCGGCGACGGCTGGACCGGCGGGGTCGAGGCCGGTCCGGGCCGGCGTTGCGCCAGCAGCGCCGAGGCCTCGGCGTGATCGGTGACCAGGGCGAGGACTTCGCCGAGCAGGCGTTCGCGGTCGGCGGCATCGGCCGTGCGGGCTCGGGCGACGAGCTCGTCGGCGGCGGTGCAGCGGGCCTCGGCGAGGGACAGCAGCTCCCCGGCGAGCTGGTTACCTGGGCCGGGCACGTCGGCGGCGGTCTCGACCAGCCGCCGGGCCGCGGGAATCACCGCCCGGTACCGGCCGGCCGCGATCAGCGGGGCGAGCGCCGTCCACCGGTCGGCCGCTGCCCGGATCGCGGTCTCCACCTCGTCGTCCATCGCCCGGATGGGCGGCAGGGTCTCCCCCGCGAGCTCGCGGGCGGTGGCGACGTGCTCGCCGGCCTCCACCGGCCGGCCGGCCCGCAGCGCCGCACGGGCGCGGGACACCGCCGCCCGCCAGTCGCCCGCGCGGACCGGCGGCGGCGCGCCAGCTGTCGGGGCGGCACCCTGCGGTTCCCGTCCCGGTGCGGCTACCGGTTCGGGGACCGCGCCTGCGCCCGGCGGGCGGGTGAAGCCGTGCGGCGCGGCCGGGGGCGGCAGCGGCGGTGCGGTGACCCCCTGCGCCCGGGCGAGGGAGCGGACCACGGCGCGCGCCCGTTGCGAGTCGAGGCCGTCCGCCTCCGCCTCGGCGACGAGTTCGGCCGCCTCCGCCGGGAGCAGCGCGTCCTCGACGAGGACCGCCGCCGCCACCCGCGGCCGCAGCCGCTCGCTCGTCGCGGCGGCGAGCGCGTCGAGGTAGGCGTCCGGGTCACCCTCGACCAGCAGCGCGCCGACGGCGGCCAGCAGGTCGTCGAGCAGGGCGCGGCGGCGGTCCGGCCGGCGGGCGCGGTTGCGGGTCAGCGCCTCGTCGCGCAGTTCCCGGATCTGCTCGCGTGAGGCACCGGGCGGGACGCCGAGCAGGTCGAACAGGCTGCGCGGCGGGGCGGACGCGGTGATCCGGCCCAGCTCGTCGAGGTCGGCGCGGATCTGGCGGAGCACCTCGACGGGGATCGGCTCGGGCCGCGGCCGGTCGGGCGGCCCGGCGGCCGGGCTCGCGGGAACGATCCGATGGCGGCGGGTGCGCAGGGTGAACGCGGACTCGTCGATGCCCTGGGTCGCCGCCCACGCCCGCAGGCCGGCGATCCGGTCCGCCGGGATGCCCCCGAACCGGGCGACGAGGCGGGCGACGGCGGCGTCCAGGGCGGCGAACCGCTCGTCGTCCCGGGTGGCGCGGGCGGCGGCGACCCGATCGCGCAGGGCGAGGCGCCGGGTGCGGTCGGCGAGCGCCTCAGACAGCTCGGCGTGCAGGTCAAGCAGGCCGATGATCACGCCGCGGTAGCGGGGATGGTCCCGGCTACGCTGCCAGAAGGCCCAGACCTCGGCGATGCGGGCGCGGATCGCCGCGTCGTCGAGCGTGTCCACCTCCGCCAGCGGGATGTCGTAGATCTCGAACGGGTCGCTGTGCTCGGCGCCGCCGCGGCGGTGCACCACGGCGAGCACCCGGCGACGGTAGTCGTCGGAGTCGAAGGCCCGCATCGTCGTCCCCCTGTCAGACCCAGCCGCCCGGCATGCCGCCCGGCATGCCGCCCAGCCCGTCCTTCGGCCCGCCGGGTCCGCCGGGTCCGCCGCCGGTGCCCGGCCCAGGTGGGCCGCCCGGCCCGATGCCGCCAGCCGGGCCACCGGCCGTACCACCCGGATCCACCCCGCCAGGCGGGCCCGGCCGGCCGTCAACGCCCGGCAAGCCACCTCGTTCCCGGCGGGCCCGGGCGACCTGCTCCCGCTCGCGGGCCACGTCGGCCTGGCTCAGCGCCGCCGACGTCTCGACCCGCACCGTCAGCGGCCGGTCGGCGAGGCCCTCGTGGGTGGCGGTGACCTCGAGGATGCCGTCGAAGCCCATCCTGAAGACGATCTGGATCTGCGACCCGGCCGGGAAGCCGGGCGGGATGCCGATGATCTCGGCCTCGGCTATCACCTTGTTGTCCTCGACCCGGGTCGACTCCACCCCGCCGGCCTGTTCGACGACGTAGACGGTGACGGCGTCCTGGTCGTCGCGCACGGTCCCGAAGGAGCGCCGGACCGCGATCGGAAGTCGGTCGTTGCGGTGCACCAGGAACACCGCGCCCTGCTCGCCGAGGAGGCTGAGCGCCAGCACCCCGAAGCCGCGGGAGACGACGTTGACGACCTGAACCTCGACGGTCCGGCGCACCCGCTGGGCGGGCAGGCCGAGCGCATCCGCGAGCCGCTGGCAGGCCGCGTCCAGATCGGCCGGGGCGGCGGCGTCCACCCCGGCGCCGTCGACGAGCTGGCCGCGGGTCACCAGATCGGCAAGCACCAGCCGCTCCAGGGCCTTCTTCTCACCGTAGATGGCGGCGCCGCGGGCGACCGCGAGATCCGGGTCGGACAGTTCGACGGGCACCCCGAACTCGGCGGCGAGGCGGCGGGCCACGGCGGGCATCCGCGACGCGCCCCCGACGAGCAGGATCCGGTCGATGCCGCGGACCCCGCGGGCGAGCGCCGCGTCGCGGGCGGCCCGGGTCAGGGCAACGGTCCGGTCGAGCAGCCCGGCGGTGAGCCGTTCCAGCTCGTCGCGGGTCAGCACCACCTCGGTACGCCGGCCGGCGTACTCGACGATGACGGTCGTGGTGCCGGCTTCGGTGAGCTCCCGGCGGGCCCGCTCGGCGGCGAGCAGCAGCGCCTGGGAGCCCTCGCCGGCGTCGAGGGGGTCCGGGGCGCCCGGATGCTCGGCAAGGTACCGGTCGCACAGGTACAGCACGATCTTCTCGTCCCAGTCGGCGCCGCCGAGCTGATGGTCGCCGTCGATGGCGACGACGGAGACCCTGCGGTCCGCGAGCTCGACCACGGTCACGTCGAACGTGCCTCCGCCCAGGTCGTAGACGAGGGCGACCTCCTCGGCCGCGGTGCCCGGCCCACCGAGGGTACGCCGGGTGCCGATCTCGAAGCGGGCGAACCCGTAGGACAGCGCCGCCGCGGTCGGCTCATTGATGACGTCGACGACGTTGAGCCCCGCGTACTCGCCGGCGAGCACCGTCGCCCGCCGCTCCTCGTCCCCGAAGTACGCCGGAACGGTGATCACGACGTCCTCGACCCGCTCGCCGGTGGCGAGCGCCGTGTCGGCGACCAGCGCCTTGAGGATCAGACCACTGACGGCCGGCGCGGACCAGGCCGCGCCCCGGGTGATGAACCGCCAGTCGCCGTCGCCCATCCGCCGCTTGACCAGCGAGCAGACGTCGTCGGGCCGGGCACGGGCGAGCTCGCGGGCGGTCTGCCCGGTGAGGTAGTCGTCCGCGCCGACGAACAACACGACGCTCGGCAGCGTCAGCGCGCCGTCGGACAGCGGCACGATCTGCGGCTCCCCGGCGCCCGAGACCCGGGCCAGGCAGCTGAACGTCGTGCCCAGATCGATTCCGAAGACGCTGCGGGTACCCGCCGGTGGACGGCGGTCAATGTGTCCGACCACACCCGAAAACCTATCTTTCGCGGCCGACTCACCCCGCGGACACCCGGCGACTAGTCGAGGTCGAGCAGGTGCTCCAGGCCGACTGTCAGACCGGGGCGGTCGGCGATGCGCCGCACGGCGAGCAGCACGCCCGGCATGAAGGAGGTGCGGTCGTAGGAGTCGTGGCGCAGGGTCAGCGTCTCCCCTGCGCCGCCGAGCAGCACCTCCTGGTGGGCGACGAGACCCGCGAGGCGCACGGCGTGCACGGGTACGCCCGCGACCCGGGCGCCGCGGGCGCCGTCGAGCGCCGTGGCCGTCGCGTCCGGCCCGCCCGGCGCGAGTCCGGCGGCCTCGCGAGCCCCGGCCACGAGCTCGGCGGTGCGCCGGGCGGTGCCGCTCGGCGCGTCGACCTTGTTGGGATGGTGCAGCTCGACGATCTCGACGGAGTCGAAGAAGCGGGCGGCGCGGGCGGCGAACATCATCATGAGCACGGCGGCCACCCCGAAGTTCGGGGCGACGAGTACCCCGACCTTCGGCGCGTCGCCGAGCCAGCCGCGCACGGTGGCCAGCCGCTCGTCGTCGAAGCCGGTGGTGCCGACGACGACGTGCCGCCCTGCCTCGACGCACCAGCGGATGTTGTCGAGCACCGCGGCCGGCGTGGTGAAGTCGACGACCACGTCGGCCGCGGCGAGCGCGGCCCGGTCGTCGCCGACGTCGAGAGCGGCGACGAGCGCGAGATCCGGGGCAGCCTCGACGGCGGCGCACACCGTCGACCCCATTCGGCCACGCGCGCCGAGAACCCCCACCGTGAGCTGCTCGCTCATGCCTCTCCCTCCCTGCCGGGCGCCGAACGCCGGCACCGCTGCCGCGGCCGGGCCCCACCGGTCAGCCGTCCGCGGGCCCTGGAGTGGGCCCTCGGCTCAGCGGGCGACGGCCGCACCAAAGTCATGATCATCGAACGGCCCGATGACGCCGAGGGCCCAGGGCTGCTCGACCAGCGTCGCCGCGATCTCGGTGACGTCGTCCAGGGTGACCGCGTCCACCCGGGCGATGATCTCATCGACGGACAGCAGCTCGCCGTGGACGAGCTCGCTCTTGCCGAGGCGACTCATCCGCGAGCCGGTGTCCTCCAGCCCGAGGACGAGGGAGCCGTGGCTCTGCCCGCGGGCGCGGTCGAGCTCCTCGGCGGTGATCCCGCGCTCGGCGATGGACCGCACCTCGTCCCGGGCGATCGCCAGGACCTCGTCGGCGCGCTTGGGGGCGCAGCCGGCATAGACGCCGAACAGGCCGGCGTCGGCGAAGTGCGACCCGAACGAGTACACCGAGTACGCCAGGCCCCGCTTCTCGCGGATCTCCTGGAACAGCCGGGAGCTCATCCCACCGCCCAGCGCCGTCGAGAGCACCCCGAGCGCGAAGCGGCGCGGGTCGTGCCGGGACAGGCCGATCGTGCCCAGCACGAGGTTCGCCTGCTCGGTGGGTCGCTCGGAAACGACGATGCCGGGCGCCGGCGGGTAGTCGTAGTGGCCGGCTCGCACCGCAAACGGATCCCCGCCCGACGTCAGGTGATCGCCGAAGGCGTCCGCGACGAGCGCGAGCACGCGATCGTGCTCCAGGTTTCCGGCGATCGAGACGACCATCGCCGGCGGGACGTACCGGGAGCGGTAGTAGTCGGCGATGGTCTCGCGGCCCAGTCCCTCGATCGACTCGATCGTGCCGAGCACCGGCCGGCCGAGCGCCGACGCGCCGAGCATCGCCTCGGCGAAGACGTCGTGGACGACGTCGCCCGGGTCGTCCTCGTGCATGGCGATCTCCTCAAGGATCACGCCACGTTCGGCCTCGACGTCGTCGGCGGTCACCAGCGAGTTGGTGACCATGTCTGCGACGACGCCGACGGCCATCTCGAGGTCGGAGTCGAGCACCCGCGCGTAGTAGCAGGTGTACTCCTTGCTCGTGAAAGCGTTGAGGTCACCGCCAACCGCCTCGACCGACGCGCTGATCGTCAGGGCGTCCCGGCTCGGGGTGCCCTTGAACAGCAGGTGCTCGAGGTAGTGGGAGCAGCCGGCGGTCACCGGGGTCTCGTCCCGCGAGCCGACGCCCACCCAGACGCCAATCGCGGCCGAGCGGACCCCGGGGACGCGCTCGGTGATGACGCGCAGCCCGCCGGGCAGCACGGTGCGTCGCACCGTGCCGCCCAGCAACGACTCGCTGCCGGAACCCCCGGCGAGCAGGCGAGCCACCCGCTCACCGGCGTCCGCGGCGCCCCGAACCGCAGCGCCGGTGCCGTCGGTGGAGCGGGTCAGGTCAGGCGTGGGGGAGTCGGACACGACGCGCCGTCAGGAGGTCGCCGCCGCGTCCGCGGCCTCGGCGCTCGGGGAAAGGCTGATCTTGCCACGGCTGTCGATCTCGGTGATCTCCACCTGGAGCTTCTGTCCCACGGACAGCACGTCCTCGACCTTCTCCACCCGCTTGCCGCCCGAGAGCGTCTTGAGCTTGGACACGTGCAGCAGGCCGTCCCGGCCCGGGGTGAGCGAGACGAACGCCCCGAAGTTGGTGATCTTGACGATGGTACCGAGGTACCGCTCGCCGACCTCGGGCATCTGCGGATTGGCGATCGCGTTGATCGCCGAGCGGGCGGTCTCCGCGGAGGTGCCGTCCGCCGCGCCGATGTAGATCGTGCCGTCGTCCTCTACGGTGATCTCGGCGCCGCTGTCCGCCTGGATCTGGTTGATCATCTTGCCCTTGGGCCCGATGACCTCGCCGATCTTGTCGACCGGGATCTTGACCGAGATGACCCGCGGGGCGTGCGCGGACATCTCGTCCGGGCTGCCGATCGCCTCGGCCATGACGTCGAGGATCGCCAGGCGCGCGCCACGAGCCTGCTGCAGGGCCGAGGCCAGCACCGAGGCGGGGATGCCGTCGAGCTTGGTGTCGAGCTGCAGGGCGGTGACGAACTCGCGGGTGCCGGCGACCTTGAAGTCCATGTCGCCGTAGGCGTCCTCGGCGCCGAGGATGTCGGTCAGCGTGACGTAGGCGTCGTCGGCGTGCACGAGACCCATCGCGATGCCGGCAACCGGCGCCTTGAGCGGCACGCCGGCGTTGAGCAGGGACAGCGTGCTCGCGCAGACCGACCCCATCGACGTCGAGCCGTTGGAGCTCAGCGCCTCCGAGACCTGCCGGATCGCGTAGGGGAACTCCTCGCGGCTGGGCAGCACCGGCAGCAGCGCCCGCTCGGCGAGCGCGCCGTGGCCGATCTCGCGGCGCTTCGGCGACCCGACGCGGCCGGTCTCACCCGTGGAGTACGGCGGGAAGTTGTAGTTGTGCATGTACCGCTTGGTGCGGTCGGGGTTGAGCGTGTCGACCGTCTGCTCCATGCGCAGCATCGCCAGCGTGGTGACGCCGAGGATCTGCGTCTCGCCCCGCTCGAACAGCGCCGAGCCGTGCACCCGCGGGATGTAGTCGACCTCGGCGGACAGCGCCCGGATCTCGGTGGTCGACCGGCCGTCGATCCGCACGCCCTCGGAGACGATGCGGGAACGGACGAGCTTCTTGGTCAGCGCCCGGTAGGCGGCGCCGATCTCCTTTTCCCGCCCCTCGAACTGGGCGGCGACCTTCTCGACCGCCAGCTGGCGGACCCGGTCGAGCTCGTTCTCCCGCTCGGCCTTGCCGGCGATGCGCAGCGCGGCGGACAGCTCGTCGCCGATCGCGGCGGACAGCGCTTCGAGCACGTCGTCGTGGTGATCGATGAAGACCGGGAACTCCCGCGTCGCCTTGCCGGCCAGCGAGGCCAGCTCGCTCTGGGCCCGACACAGCTCGCGGATCGCGGGCTTGGCGGCCTCCAGGCCGGCGGCGACGACCTCCTCGGTCGGCGCGGGCGCGCCCCCGGCGATCAGCTCCACCGTGCCCGGCGTGGCCTCCGCCTCGACCATCATGATCGCGACGTCGGAGCCGTCCTCGACGACGCGACCGGCCACGACCATGTCGAAGGTGGCCCGGGCCAGCTCCGAATGCGTCGGGAAGGCGATCCACTCGCCGTCGACGTACCCGACGCGGGTCGCGCCGATCGGCCCGGTGAAGGGCAGCCCGGACAGGGTCGTCGACGCGCTGGCCGCGTTGATCGCGACCACGTCGTAGAGCGTGTCCGGGTCCAGGGCCAGCACCGTGGCCACGACCTGGATCTCGTTGCGCAGCCCCTTGGCGAACGAGGGGCGCAGCGGCCGGTCGATGAGGCGACAGGTGAGGATCGCGTCCTCGCTCGGCCGGCCCTCGCGGCGGAAGAACGAGCCGGGGATCCGCCCGGCGGCGTACATCCGCTCCTCGACGTCCACCGTCAGCGGGAAGAAGTCGAGCTGTTCCTTCGGCTGCTTGCTGACCGTCGTCGCCGAGAGCACCATCGTGTCGCCCAGGTACGCGACGGCGGAACCGGCGGCCTGCCTGGCCAGCCGGCCGGTCTCGAATCGCACCGTACGGTTTCCGGCCGGGGTCGCAATGACCGCCTCGGCCGCATGTGTCGAGTCGTCCACTCGAACCACTCCATCCTCTTCTTCGGCCGGGTCCACGCAGCCGATCTTGTCCTCCGGCCGGGTCCGCGTCCTTGAGGATGCCGGTGCTCAGTCGAAGCCCCCGGGGAGGGTGAGCCCGCTCCCGGCGACCACGACCGAGGACCGGCGGCTCTCGCCACCACGGACCCGGTCAGGTCCTCCGATCCGCCGACGGAGACCTCCGCCGGCGGGCGACGCATCTGGTATTTACCCCCGATGCGTCAGAGGGAGCGTCCCCCGAAGGGCCGCTCCCTCTTCGCGCTACCGCCGTAGCCCGAGTCGCTCGATCAGGGCGCGGTATCGGTTGATATCCGTCTTCGACAGGTAGTTCAGCAGCCGGCGGCGGCGCCCCACGAGCAGGAGCAGGCCCCGGCGGCTGTGATGGTCGTGCTTGTGCACCTTGAGGTGCTCGGTCAGGTCGCTGATCCGACGGGTCAGCATCGCGACCTGCACCTCGGGCGAGCCGGTGTCCCGCTCAACGGTGGCGTAATCGGACATGATCTTCTGCTTGACGTCGCTCGCGAGCGGCACGCTCCACCCTCTCCTTCTGCTTCGGGACGGCGCGCGCCCGGGGTCTGCCTCACCCGAACCGACGCCGGACCACGGCCTCATCGCCGTGCGGTCCGGACACGCCGCACCCGCCTGGACCCGAAGCCTATCAACCCGAGGGGAACCGCTCGGACACCGGTGACCCCGCACCCGTGGGTCGTGCCCATGGCACCGCCGCGCCCCGGGCCCCGTGCCGCGGGCACGCTCAGACGGGCAGGGTGACCGTCCTGGTCGCCTCGACGTCGGCGGCCATCTGGGTGACGAGCTCGTCCACCGACTCGAAGCGCAGCGTCGGACGCAGGCGGCGGGTGAACTCGTAGGCCATGTACTCGCCGTAGAGATCCCCGTCGAAGTCCAACAGAAACGCCTCCACCCGCCGCTCCCGGCCGGCGAACGTCGGGTTCGTGCCGATCGAGATCGCGGCGGGCTGGCGGCGGCCGTCCCAGCAGGCGAACCCCGCGTACACACCGTCGGCGGGCACCGCCGCCCACGGCGTCACCTCGACATTGGCCGTCGGGTAGCCGATCGTCCGGCCGCGGGCGTCTCCGTGCACGACCACGCCCTCGACCCGGTGTGGGCGGGCCAGGGCCACGGCGGCCGACTCCACGTCACCCTCGGCGACGCGGCGGCGGATCTCGGTCGAGGACAGCACCTGCTCCCCCGAGCGGACCAGGCGGACCCCGTCGACCTCGAACCCCTCCCGGGCCCCGTCCGCCGCCAGCGTGGCCAGCGTGCCGGCGGCCCGGTGGCCGTAGGTGAAGTTCTCCCCCACCACGACCACGCTGGCGCCCAGCCGCTCGACCAGCATCCCGTGCACGAACTCCGCCGGGGGCACCCGGCTGAAGTCCAGCGTGAACGGCTGCACGCACAGCGCGTCGACACCGATCGCCGCGAGCAGCTCGGCCTTGTAGCGCAAAGTCGTCAGCAGGGCCGGATGGCTGCCGGGGCGGAGCACCTCCCCGGGATGCGGATCGAAGGTGAGGACGACGGCCCGCTCGCCGCGGTCATGGGCGCGGCGCACCGCCTGCCCGATGATCTGCCGATGCCCGAGGTGCACCCCGTCGAAGAAGCCGATGGTGACGACCCCGCCGCGCCACTCGGCCGGCGTGTTCTCCGCCCCTCGCCACGTTTGCACGTGGGAAGCCTAGGACATTCTCGCGCGGCACGGTCGAGCACCGTCCGCCCCCGGTCTCGCGTGGGGTCAGGCCGGGGCGAACACGACCAGCGAGCGGACCGCCTCGGCGCTCTCCTCGACCAGCGCCAGCACGGACCCGTCCGGGCCGAACACGCCGTAGGTACCCGGCCGCCCTACCGGCGCCAACCGGCGGCCGTGACGCACGTCGACCGCCGCGTCCCCGGCGACATCTCGGCGCGCGAAACCAGCCGCGACGGCCTCCGCCAGCGGGGTGACCGCCCCCGCGCCCAGCTCGGCGAACGTGTCGAGGCTCACCGCCCGGGCGAGCCCGAAGGGCCCCACGACGGTGCGCCGCAACGCCGTCAGGTGCCCCCCACAGCCCAGCGCGGCCCCGAGATCGCGGGCGAGCGCCCGGATGTAGGTCCCGCTGGAGCAGCCGACCGTCACGTCGAGATCGGTGCCCCCCGGGTCCGCCGCGCCGCCGGCGGCGCGGCGGGCGAGCAGGTCGAAGCGGTGCACCATGACCCGGCGGGCGGCGAGCTCGACCTGCTCGCCGGCCCGCACCCGGGCGTAGGCGCGCACCCCGCCGACCTTGACCGCGCTGACGCTCGACGGCACCTGGTCGATCGGCCCCGTCAGAGCCGCCATCGCCCGCGCGAGCCGCTCGGGAGCGACGTCGACGGGCCGGTCCTCGAGCGGCTCACCCTCGGCGTCGTCGGTCGTCGTCGTGCGGCCGAGCCGGATCGTCGCGTCGTACACCTTGTCCGTGAGCGCGAGGTGACCCAGCAGCCTCGTTCCCCGGCCGGCGCCGAGTACCAGGACGCCGGTCGCCATCGGGTCGAGGGTGCCGGCGTGGCCAACCCGACGCTGCCCCAGGATGCGCCGGGCGCGGGCGACCACGTCGTGCGAGGTGAGCCCGGCCGGTTTGTCGACGACGACGAGGCCGTCGACCTGCGGGCCCCCCGCCGGACGGGATCCCCGCGGGCTCACCGGACGCTCACGGCCGGGCCTCGGCCGGCCCGGCCCTGGATGGGGGCGGACGTGCGCCCGGCGGCCGCGTCGGGCCCGGTGAGGGCCCCGGCCGCGGGATCGGCCAGCCGTGGCGCCCGAACCAGCGCCGCCCGCACCGTGTCCATGAGCTCCACCAGCTCCGCGCGCGTCACGAAGCCGGCGGCCAGGCGGTGGCCGCCACCCCCGAGGCCGGCGCACAGCGCACCGACGTCGACACTCCCCTTGGACCGCACGGAGACCTTCCAGACGTCGCCGTCCTGCTTGCAGATCAGGGCGACCTCGGCCTCCGACGCCGTGCGCAAGGTGTCGATGAAGCCCTCGATCTCGTCGTAGTCGAGCCCCACGGCCCGCAGGTCGACCTGGGTGCACCACGTCCAGACCAGGTCGTGCTCGGGTTCCAGGCGGGCGCGGCCCAGCACTTCACCGAGCAGCTTCAGGTAGCCGAACCGGTGGGTGTCCCACAGCGCCCGGCTGATCAGATCATGCCGGATGCCGGTGGCCAGCAGGCGGGCGGCGAGGCGGTGCACCGCGGGCGTCGTCGCGGCGAACCGGAAGGAGCCGGTGTCCGTCACCAGGCCGGTGTAGATCGCCGCGGCCAGGTCCGCGTCCAGCGCCACCCCGAGGGCGTCGATCAGGTCGACGACCATCGCGCTGGTCGAGGCGGCCTCGCTGTCGACGAGGTTGAGGTCGCCGAAACGGGTGTTGGAGGCATGGTGATCGACGATGACCACCCGGCTACCGGCGATGATCCCGGCGAGCCGGCCGAGCCGGGACCGGCTGGCCGCGTCCAGGCAGAGCACGAGGCTCGGCCGGGCGGTGATCGCCACCGGGTCGACGAGCAGCTCCTGGCCGGCCAGGAAACGCAGCGTCCGGGGAACGGCGAAGGGCTCGGCATCGAAGGACACCCTCGGCCGCCCCCCGAGAGTCCGCAACGCGAGCCCGAGGGCCAGCGCCGAACCGAGGCTGTCCCCGTCCGGGTTGACGTGCGCGACGAGCAGGATGTCGTCACCGGCGCCGACGGCCGCCGTGAGCGCGGCCACCACGGCCGCCCGGTCGGCCACGAGGTCGCTCGCGTCGCTCATCGCCCGTCCCATCGCCGTGTCCGCGGCCCACCAGCACGCCGGTGGTTCGTCCCCTTGGAGCGGCTCATCACTCTCAGCGCCCGATGGTCGGATCGCCGCCGGGTGACGCCGGATACACGGTATGATCGCTGGCCGCGTCGGCCTCCCGCACCCTGGTATCTCCACCAGGGGTATCTCCACCAGGGGCGTCGCCCGCCTCGAGGCCGTCGAACTCGTCGAACTCGTCGCCGAGATCGTCGTCCAGCTCGTCCTCGACGGTCCGCGGACGGCGGTAGGGATCATCGTCGCCCGCGGGCCGGGCGTCGCGGCGGACCTCGGCGAGCCGGGCATCCCGCTCCCGCGCGACGCTGATCAGCTCCTCGAGATGCTTGGCGTCGTCGGGCAGCCGGTCGTGCACGAAGGTGAGGGTCGGGGTGACCTTCACGCCGGTGGCACGGCCGACCTGGCTGCGCAGCAGCCCGCGAGCGGACTCGAGCGCCTCGGCCGACGCGCGGCGCGCGGCCTCATCGCCGTACACGGTGTAGAAGACCGTCGCGTCGACCAGGTCGGGCGTCACCCGCACGTCGGTGACCGTCACCATGCCCAGGCGGGGATCCTTCACGCCGCGTTCCAGCGCGGACGCGACCACCTCACGAATACGCACGGCCAGCTTCCGTGCCCGAGCCGGATCAGCCACCGTCCACCTCCTCGCTCCGTGTTACCTCGGCGTCGTTCCCGCCGCGATCGCTCCCACCGGGGACGCCACCGTGATGGATACCGTGCGGGGCCTCGCCGCCCGCCGGATGCCCGATCGCCGCAACCGCGGCGGGCTGGCCGCCCTCGCGGCGATCGGCTCAGTCGGGGGTGCCGGCCGGCATGTGGGGATGCCCCTCGGTGTCGTCCTCGGCCAGGCAGCGCTCGCGCGCGGCGAGGATCTCGACCTCGGGCCGCCCCGCCACCAGCTGCTCACAGGCGCGCAGGACCTCGACGCAGTGCGCACGGTCGGCGGCCACGACCGCCATCCCTATCTCGGCCCGGCGATGCAGGTCGAGATGCCCCGTCTCGGCGACGCTGAGCGAAAAACGACGGCGCAGTTCGGCCACGATCGGCCGGACCACCGAACGCTTCTCCTTCAACGAGTGCACGTCCCCGAGCAGCAGGTCAAGGCTGAGAGTCCCGATCCACATGATCGCCCTCCACGGTGCGGCACGAGCGGTCGGTGCCGGCCGGACGCGCACGCGCCCGGCCGGCCGGCACCGACCGGCGGTGTGCCTCAGACGCGAGGAACCTCCCGCTGTTCGAAGGTCTCGATGACGTCGTCGATCTTGATGTCGTTGAACGACCCGAGACCGATACCGCACTCGTAGCCCTCACGGACCTCGGTGGCGTCGTCCTTGAACCGCTTGAGCGACTCGACCGTGAGGTTGTCCGCCACGACCACGCCATCCCGGATGAGGCGGGCCTTGGTGTTGCGGCGGATGACACCGGAGCGGACCAGCGAGCCCGCGACGTTGCCGATCCGCGGCACCCGGAAGACCTCGCGCACCTCGGCGGTACCGAGCTGCGCCTCCTCGTAGACCGGCTTGAGCATGCCCTTGAGGGCGTTCTCGATGTCCTCGATGGCCTGGTAGATCACCGAGTAGTACCGGACCTCGACGCCCTCGCGGTCGGCCAGCTCCGTCGCCTTGCCCTGCGGGCGGACGTTGAAGCCGATGATGACCGCGTCCGACGCCGACGCCAGCATGACGTTGGTCTCGGTGATCGCGCCGACGCCCCGGTCGATGATCCGCAGACCGACCTCGTCGCCGACGTCGATCTTGAGTAGGGCGTCCTCGAGAGCCTCGACCGAACCGGAGACGTCGCCCTTGAGGATGAGGTTGAGCTGAGTCTTCTCGCCCTCCTTCATCCGCTCGAGGATCGTCTCCAGCGTCGGGCGGCCACGGCTGAGCGCGAGCTCGGCGTTACGCTCGCGCGCCTGCCGGCGCTCGGCGATCTGGCGGGCAACCCGGTCCTCGGGCACCACCAGGAAGTTGTCACCCGCGTCGGGAACGCTGGTGAAGCCGAGCACCTGGACCGGACGGGCCGGGCCCGCCTCGGTCACCTGGCCGCCGTGTTCGTCAAGCATCGCCCGGACCCGGCCGAACGCCTCACCGGCGACCACCGAGTCGCCGACCCGCAGCGTGCCGCGCTGAACCAGCACGGTCGCCACCGGGCCACGGCCACGGTCGAGCCGGCCCTCGATCGCGACGCCCTGGGCCTCGGTGCCCGTCGGGGCCCGCAGGTCCAGCGAGGCGTCGGCCGTCAGGATGATGGCCTCGAGCAGCCCGTCGATGTTCGTCCGGTTGCGGGCGGAGACGTCGACGAACATCGTGTCGCCGCCGTACTCCTCTGCGACCAGGCCGTACTCGGTGAGCTGGCCGCGCACCTTCGCCGGGTCGGCGCCCTCCTTGTCGACCTTGTTGACGGCCACGACGACCGGCACCCCGGCCGCCTGAGCGTGGTTGAGCGCCTCGATGGTCTGCGGCTTCACCCCGTCGTCGGCCGCGACCACGAGGACCACGATGTCGGTGACCTGAGCGCCGCGGGCACGCATGGCGGTGAACGTCTCGTGACCCGGGGTGTCGATGAAGGTGATCGGCCGCTCGTCGCCGTCGACCGTGGCCCGCACCTGGTAGGCACCGATGTGCTGGGTGATGCCGCCGGCCTCGCCCGCAACCACGTCCGTGAAGCGGATGGCGTCGAGCAGCTTCGTCTTACCGTGGTCGACGTGACCCATGACGGTCACGACCGGCGGCCGGATGCTGAGCTCGACGTCGTCGCCGTACTCGCCGCCGAAGGAGAGGTCGAAGCTCTCCAGCAGCTCCTTGTCCTCGTCCTCCGGGCTGACGATCTGCACTTCGTACCCGAGGGTCACGCCGAGCAGTTGCAGCGTCTCGTCAGTGCAGGACTGCGTCGCGGTCACCATCTCACCCAGCTGGGTGAAGACGACCTGGACCAGCGCGCCGGGGTTCGCGTCGATCTTGTCCGCGAAGTCCGCCAGCGAGGCGCCACGCGGAAGACGGATGGCCTGCCCGTTGCCACGGGGCACCATCGCGCCCATCCGCGGCGCCTCCAGGCCGCTCTCCCACTCCTGCCGCTTCGCGCGCTTGGACTTGCGCTGACGGCCGGGGCGACCGCGGCCACCCGGGCCGAACGCGCCCGCCGTGGTACCGCCACGCCCGCGACCACCCGCCGCAGGCCGGCCGCCACCGCCGCCACCACCGGGACGGCCCGGGGCGCCGGCGCCGGCGCCACCACCGCCGCCACCGGGACGGCCGGGGGCACCGCCGCGTCCGGCGAAACCGCCAGGACGCGGTCCACCGCCACCACCGGGACGACCCGGCACGCCGCCGCCACCACCGGGACGACCGGGAGCACCGCCGGCGGGACGGGGCTGGAACATGTTCGCGTTGGGCCGCGGGCCGCC
>NZ_CM001489.1:6657893-6757818 GCF_000262465.1 Frankia sp. QA3 | reverse complement strand
CACCCGGGCGGGGACCCGGACGCGGAGCACCCGGCCGCGGCGGGGACGCCGGGCCGGAGCCGGACTGACCGGCCGACTGGCGAGGCCCGGCGGACGGCGTCGTGTATGGGTTGTTGCCGGGCGCGGACGGCCGGGGGCCGGGACGCGGACCGGGGCGGGGGCCGCCGGCGGACGGCCCGCTGGGAGCGCTGCCACCAGGCGGCGGCACCGGGGCGCCGGGACGCGCGCGGCCGGGGGCCGCCGGGCCAGCAGGACGCGGACCGGGCCGGGGACCCGACGGGGCGGTCGGGGGCGACGCCGGCGGGGACGAGGGCGCCGGGGCGGGCGACGGCGCAGCCGCGCTCGCCGCGGCGGGCCGCGGCTGGGGTGCCGGTGCACTCGGCGCCGGGGGCGCCGGGGGCGCCGCCGGAGGCGCTGCCGGGCCGGGACGGCCGGCCGAGCCGGGACGGCCCGGGACCGGCCGGGGGCCGGGCCGGGGCGCGAGGCCCGGGCGCGGCGGGGCCGGACGGGCGCCGTTGCCGGGCACCGGTCGACCGCCGGGACGCCCGCCCGAGGCGGATCCGCCCTCGGCGGGGAAGGCTTCCTTCAGCTTGCGGACGACGGGGGCCTCGACGGTGGACGAAGCGGACTTCACAAACTCGCCGAGGTCCTTCAGCTTGGCGAGCACGGTCTTGCTGTCGACACCAAGCTCCTTGGCGAGCTCGTGTACGCGGGCCTTTCCTGCCACGGTGCTCCTTCTTTCGGCCCGCGGTCCGTGCCCGCGTGACCTCGTTACCTGCCGGTCGTGATCATGGCTGGGTGCTCATTGAGCGATCATCGCTGTCTCGACCTGCTTCCCTGTCGACGTCATGTGGCGCCGCCTACCGGACCGGGCGCCCCGTAGGTGGCCGGCGTCCGTCCCGTCTGACCCAAGCACTCCGCTGCCGCGGACCACCCGTACCTCTTTACCCGACTTCCGCCCCGTCCGGAGCCGCTACGGCGGTCCGATCCCGCGGACGGGATCCGGCTGCCGCGAGACGAGGCCGCTCCAGGTACAGCCTGACCCGTCCCGACCCAAGCGGGCCTGCTACCCGCAGGGCCCGCGGAAACGCCTTTCGCCGCTCCGCGAGATCGAGACAGACGAGGTCCGGATGCACGTGTGCACCCCGACCATGCATACGGCGACGAGCATCCGGCAGGAGCTCGCCGCTGTCCACGACGATACGCAGTAGGTCGGAACTCGGCGCACGGCTTCGACATCCGATACAGGTACGGATGGGCTCCGCACGACACGCCATCATGAGTCTATCCCGCCCGACCCCGGGAGTGGCCACCCGCGGCGGGAGAGCGGCGCGGGGCCCCCGGCGGCCCGGACCGCCGCGGGACTCCCGCGGGCGGCGGCTCGGCGGCGGCCGGCGGCCCGCCGGCCCGGTCCTCGGTGTCGGAGTGGATGTCGATGCGCCACCCGGTCAACCGCGCCGCCAGCCGCGCGTTCTGCCCCTCGCGACCGATCGCCAGCGACAGCTGGTAGTCGGGGACGACGACCCGCGCCGACCGGCTCGCCAGATCCGTCACCTCGACCCGGGCCACCCGGGCCGGGGACAGGGCGCTGCCTACGAAGGTCGCCGGGTCGGCCGACCAGTCGACGATGTCGATCTTCTCGCCGTGCAGCTCCGCCATGACGGCGCGCACCCGGCTGCCCATCGGCCCGATGCAGGCGCCCTTGGGGTTGACCCCGGCCACCTTCGACCGGACGGCGATCTTGCTGCGGTGGCCGGCCTCGCGAGCGATCGCGGCGAGCTCCACGGTGCCGTCGGCGACCTCGGGCACCTCCAGCCGGAACAGGCCCTTGACCAGTTCGGGGTGGGTTCGCGAGAGGGTCACGGTGGGGCCGTGCGGACCGCGGGCGACGTGTACCACATAGCACTTGATCCGGTCGCCGTGCTCGAGCCGCTCGCCGGGGACCTGCTCTGCCGGCGGCAGGACGCCCTCGACCGTGCCGAGGTCGACAAGCACCACCTTGGAACCGGCCCGTTGCTCGTGATGCTGCACCACGCCCGAGACGACCTCGTGCTCCCGGTCGGCGTACTGCCCGTAGGTGACCTCCTGCTGCGCCTCGCGCAGCCGCTGCATGATGACCTGCTTCGCCGTCATGGTCGCGATCCGGCCGAAGTCAGCCGGGGTGTCGTCGTACTCGCGGCTGGTCCCGTCGGGACCCTGCTCGCGGGCGAGAACGGACACCTCCCCCGTCGTCCGGTCGATGACCACCCTGGCGTCGGGGGCCGACCCCGCCGTGTGGTGATACGCCGTCAGCAGGGCCGTCTCCATCGCCTGCACCAAGGTGTCGAAGGCGATGTCCTTCTCCCGCTCGATACCGCGCAGTGCGGCCACGTCGAGCTTCACCGGGTCATCTCCTCACCGGCCGCGCCCTGGGCGTCGACCTGGCGGCCCTCGTCGTTGGATACCGGCCCCGGCGACGCCGGGAGATCGTCCTGTGCCGCACCGTCGCGGACGGCGTACGCATCCGGCGCACCGGCGCTCACTCCGGGGGCCGGGGAGTCCGGTGCCTGCGCCGACGGCTGCGACGGCGACTCACCAGAAAGATCATCATACCCCTCGGCCGAAAACTCCACCTCTACCGTCGCCCGCGCGACCTGCGCGTAGGTCACCCGCGCGACGCGGCGCCGCTGCGGCCGCCCGCGCCGGGCCGGCCCCATGGCCACGGCCAGATCCGCCCCGGACTCGTCGGCGGACAGCACCCGGCCGGACAGGAGGTCCCCGGCGCTGTCACGCACCGTTACCATCCGTCCGACGGCGCGGCGCCAGTGCCGCGGCGCGGTCAGCGGCCGGTCGACGCCCGGGGAGGTGACCTCCAGGACGTACGGCCCCGCGCTGAGCCCCTCGCCCTCCGCCTCCGCCGCGTCGAGCAAATCCGAGACCACCCTGCTCGCCTCGGCCACCGCGTCCAGGTCGATGCCGCCGTCGCGGTCCACCGCTACCCGGACCAGGCTGCGCGAACCGGCCCGGCTCACCGTCACGTCCTCAAGATCGAAACCCGCCCCGGCCAGGCCGGACGTCAACCGGTCGCGCAACGCCGGCCGGACGGTGCCCGCCCGCCGAGCCGCTCCGGATGAGCCTCGGCCCTGTCCGTGACCGGACTCCCCCGCCCCTGACACCTGGTCCGTCCCTTCCCGCGTCCGTGCCTGTCCTGATCGTCTTGCCACACCCTGCCGGCCGGCCACCCCGCCCCTCCGGCCGCCACGCCACCAGCCACCAGCGACCAGCGACCAGCCACCAGGGGCGATACCCAGGTTCAGCCGGACGCCACGGATTCGCCGCCGGGTCAAACTGCGACGACGCACAGCGGCCGCCCGCCGCCGGACCGCCGCCCACGAGCCCACCGGACCACGGCGGTGGCAAACGGGATGAGATCCCTAGCCTACGTCCGCCGCCGCGCCGGCCGGCCGCGGCCCACGCACCAAGGGATCACCAGCGGACGGACGGATCACCCCGGCGGGCCGGACGGCGGTCGAACCAGCCGGCGGATGTGCGAAGCTCGGGACCGTGGACCCGGCGCTGCGCACACTCGTCTCGCGGCGGCGGATCCTGCTGGGGCTCGGCGGGCTTGCCCTCGCCGACGCGGTCGGGGCGGCCGGCTGCACGACCACGGTCTCGCCGGTGACCGGGTCAAACGGCGGGCTCGGCGCGGACGACATGGCCGCGGCGCGGGGCGCGATCGCCCGCGCCACGGCGCTGGCCGCGGCCTACCGGACGGCGGCGGGACGCCATCCGTCCCTGCGTTCCCTGTTCGACCCGCTGCGGGCCCATCACGAGGTCGCCGTGTCGACGCTGGGCGCGCAGGTCCCGGCCGCAGCCACGACGACCCCGCCCGCCGGGGCGACCGGATCAATCCCGACGGCCTCCGCTCCGGCCGGGGTCACGCCGGCCGGGGCGACGCCGGCCGGCGTCGACGAGTCGCCCACGGCCCTCGCGGCAACGCTGGCATCACTGCGCGCCACCGAGAGCAGCGCGACGGCCGCGGCGCGCGCCGACAGCCTGCGGGTGAGCGGCATGCTCGCGCCGTTGCTGGCCAGCCTGCACGCCGCCGGAGTCGCGCAGGTGGAGCTGCTCGACCTCTACACCGCGCAGGTCAACGGCGGCCAGCCGGCCGCGACCGCCAGGAGTGTCGGATGATCCCGGGCAGGCAGGACGGACGGGTCGTCGCGGCCTCCCCTGCCGGGAGCGGGGCGGGCGGGGAGAGCCCGGCGACTCCTGGGCACGCGGCCGCCGTCGTCGCCCTGAGCACGATGCTCACGGCGACCCACGCCGCGATCTACGCCGCCGCGACGGCGGGCGGCGCTCTCGCGCCGCTGGGCCCCGCGGCCGCCGGCGCCCGGGAGCTGGCCCGGCTGAGCTGGGTCGCCCACCAGGCACTACGCGACGACCTCATCGTTGCGATCGGGGCGCGGGGCGGCCAGGCCCCCCCGGCGCTGCCGGCCTACCGGATCCCCACGGCGCCGGTGAGCGTCGCGGCCTCGCTGACCCTGCTGGCCCAGATCGAGGACGCCTGCGCCGCGGCGGCCCATGACGCCACCGCCGTCCTCGTCGCCGACGCCCGGGAGCTGGCCATCGATGCCTTGAGCGGGGCAGCCGTGCGGGCCCAGCGGGCGCGCCTTGCGGCCGGCCTGCCGACCGCTACGGCAACCCGCGCGCTGCCGGGTGCGTCGTGAGCGCGCGGCAGCCCGCTACCGGGTGGTCCAGGCATCGGGATCCTTGCCGAGGGTGGTGACGATCTCCGGGAGGCGACCGCCGGCGACGTCCGCCAGGGTCACGTTTTCCAGAACGCGGCGCAGGTTGACCCGGACGGCGATCCAGACGTCCTGCAGGTTCTTCGCCGCACCCTCGTAGCAGGCGTCCTCCGGTCGGCGCCCGCGCACGCTCGCGAGCGGGCCGTCGGTCACCCGAATCACCGTGGCGACGGTGATCTGGTCGGCGGGGCGGCCCAGCTGGTAGCCCCCGTCGGCACCCCGTCGGCTCTGGACCAGCCCCGCCCGACGCAGATCGGTCAGGATGTTCTCGAGGAAGCGCAACGGCAGATCCTGTGCCAGGGCAAGCGACTCGCCCTTGACGAGCTGACCGTCACTCGCCGCCAACGTCAGGAGTGCGCGCAGCGCATAGTCGGCGCGAGCGGAGATCTGCATGCACCCATTTTGCCGCCCGGCAGCGCCGAGCGCGCCCGACGGGTTGGCCGGGCGTGCCGCGGGTGCACCCGCCGACACTCACCGTCCGCAGCGGCGCCCCGCCCACCCAGGGGAAACGGGACGCGATTCGCTCACCCCGCGCCGCCCGAATGCCCGCCGTCTGCGCCCCCGGCGCCCGTGTCCGCCGGCGGGTTCGGCGCCGTCCCGTCGCTGGAACCGCCCACCGGTTCGTTGGCGCCGCTGGCCAGGCCGCGTCCCCGTCCCCGGGCCGCCCGCACCGCGGACGTCCCCTCGGCGACGAGACCGCGACGCACGCGCATCCGCTGGTCGGCCGTGTTGAAGGCGGCGTCGACGACGACTCCGATGACGAAGATGGTGATCATCGAGGCCATCACCCCGACGGTGTCGATCAGTTCCCGGGAGTTCTGCAGGTCGGCGCCGATCGAGGGATGGCCGGGAACGATGACCAGCAGCTCGCCGGCCATCAGGCTGCGCCAGCAGAACGCCCAGCCCTGTTTGAGCCCCGCAAGCACGGAGGGCAGGGCCGCCGGCGCCACGACGTACCGGTAAAGGGAGAACCCTCGCGCGCCCATGCTGCGCCCGACCCGCACCAGCAGCGGCGGCACGTAGTCGACGCCGTAGATCACCCCGTTGGCGACCGAGGGCGCGGCCCCGAGCACCACGACGAACATGATCGCCGACTCGCTGAGCTTGAACAGCAGGATGGCCAGCGGGAACCAGACGATGGACGGCATCGTCTGCAGCGCGGTGATGAAGGAGCCCACCGCGGTCCGCAGGATGGTGGAGCGGGAGACCGCGACCCCCACCACGACCCCGATCACCACCGCGAGGGCATAGCCCTCCAGCGCCCGGATCAGGGTGCGCCCCAGGGCCTCCCAGAAGTGGCTGGTGCCGAGACGGCTGCCGAACTCGGACAGGGCCTTGCCCGGTCCGGGCAGGACGTAGGTGGGCTTCCAGCCGCTCCAGACGACGATCTGCCAGAGCAGCAGGAACAGGGCGAGGGCGCCGATCTTCGGCCAGGTGGCCGCCCACGCCCGGGCCGCGAGCGGCCGCTGGTGCGCCGTCGGGATGTCGAGCGCGTCGAGCCCGGCGAGCGCCGCGTCGACCTCGAGACCGGTCTCGGCGTCGAGGGCGGTCGACCGGGTACGGAGCTGGGTCGAGGCGCCGCTTTCAGTGGCCATGCCGGCCGACCTCCTCGCGTAGTCGCGTGGTCACCGTGGTGGCCAGCTCCGCGACCCGGGCGGAGTCGATCCGCCGCGGCCGCTCGATGTCGACGTCGAAGATCTCCGCGACCCGCCCAGGCCGGGAGGACAGCAGCACGATGCGGTCGCCGAGCCGGACGGCCTCGCGGACGTCGTGCGTGACGAAGATGACCGTGACACCGGTCTCCCGCCAGATCCGCTCCAGCTCGTCGTGGAGCAGGTCGCGGGTCATCGCGTCGAGGGCGCCGAAGGGCTCGTCCATGCAGAGGATGTCGGCCTCCTGCGCGAACGCGCGGGCCAGGCTCACCCGCTGGCGCATGCCCCCGGACAGCTCATGGGGACGCTTGTCGGCCAGCCCGGCGAGGCGGACCATCGCGAGCAGGCGCTCCACACGCTCCCGCCGCTCGGCGCGGCGGATACCCCGCAGCCGCAGCGGCACTTCGATGTTGCCGCCCGCGGTGAGCCACGGCAGCAACGCCGAGTCCTGGAACATCATCCCGGCGCGGCGACCGGTGGTGTCCACCGTGCCGGTGGTCGGCGCGTCGAGACCGGCGATCAACCCGAGCAGGGTCGACTTGCCGCATCCCGACGCGCCGAGCAGACAGAGGAACTCACCGGACCGGACGTCCAGGGAGACGTTGTCCAACGCCTGGACACGGGCGGCGCCGGAGCCGAAGAACCGGCTGACGCCGTCGATGTGCAATGCGGTGTCGGAGAGGACAGCGGTCACGGATCATTCCCCCGTTGCGGTGAAGACGCACGCCCGGCGAGGGGCGCCCTGCGGGTGGATCAGGAGTCGGAGACGGTCGGCTTGCCCTGCTTCGTCAGGACGTCGTTGAGGATCGCCAGGTCGAAGATGCCGTCAATCTTCGGATTCTTGATCAGGCCGAGCTCCTCCTGGTGCTTGGCCGAGGTGATCAGGGAGGGGGCGATCGGGTCCGGCGTGAACGTCAGCGACTTCCACGCCGCAGTCAGGACCTTGTCCGACAGCGGCTTGCCGGCGAGCTTGCCCAGGGCCGTGTTGGCAACCTTCGCGCCGGCGTCCCGGTCGGCGTTGAGGCCGTTGATCGACGCCACGTTGGCGGTGACGAGGCGGCGGACGATCTCCGGGTTCTTCTTCAGGTAGTCCGTGCGCACGAGCAGCACCGTCGTGACGAACTGCCCCTTGGTCTCGGGCCACTCGTCGGCCTCGTTCACGAGCACCTTGCCGCCCTCGGCGACCAGCCGGGACGCCGTCGGCTCGGGCACGAACGCGCCGTCGATCGCCTTGTTTTTGAAGGCGTCGACCGTGAGGGAGTTGTCCTGCGGCTTGATCGAGACGTCCCCGCCGCCCTGGATGTCCGTCTTCAGGCCGTTCTTCTTCAGGTAGTGGCGCAGCGCCACGTCCTGGGTGTTGCCGAGGCTCGGTGTGGCGAGCGTGGTGCCCTTGAGCTGCGCCACCGAGGTGATGTCCGGGCGGACCACGAGCGCCGCGCCGCCCGACGTCGCGCCGGAAATGATCCGCACCGCCTCGCCGTTCGACTTGATGAAGCTGTTCACCGCGGGGTTCGGCCCGATGTAGCCGGCGTCGAGCGCTCCGGACAGGACGGCCTCGGCCTCCTGCACGCCGGAGTTGAACGTCTGCGTCTTCAGCGTGACGCCGGAGCCGAGCTCCTTGGCGAAGATCCCCTTCTCGACGCCGAAGAGCGCGGGCGCGTGGGTGAGGTTCGGGAAGTACCCGAGGCGGAGCGTCCCACTCACCTGGCCGGGCGCCGCGCTCGCCGAGGCGCTGTCGTCATCGCCCGAACTCGAGCAGCCCACCACCGCCAGTGCCAGCGCCCCGGCGGTGATCAGTGGCGTCACGGCGCGCCACAGTCTGCTCGGCCTCATGAAAACCCCCTTCGCGCAGGCTGACGCCCGCGCCATGCAAGTCAATCGAAGTCATCGGGATGGTAAGCATGCCAGATGCCCCGCATCCTGGCCATGTGCCTTCGTCGCGCAGACATCGTCCCGTAACAAATGAATCAGATACTTTGACAAATTACACAAAACGGACACGATCCAACGGCGAAGATTGTTCCCCGTGGACCATCCCGGAACAGGCCGCGGACCAGGTCGGGGGCCTGCGCGGCGAGCTCGACGGCGGCCGCGCGGGCGATGCGCAGGTCACTACCGGAGCTACGGAGGCGGCGGGACAGCGCCCCGCGACCCACCGCGGGACGCCACGCCAATGAACCCGGCCCCCGGCGAGCGATCCTTCTCGCCAGGAGTGGCCCAAGGCAGAAGAGAATCGAGCTAAAAGAGGATCGAGGCGAAGGTGCCCACGCGCTGGAACCCGACCCGCTCGTAGGCGCGGCGGGCAGCGTGGTTGAAGTCGTTGACGTACAGGCTCACCCGCGGGGCGAACGCCGCCCGCGCGAGCGCGACGACGCTGGCGGTGCCGGCCGAGCCCAACCCGCGCCCGCGCAGCGCCGGATCCACCCAGACGCCCTGGATCTGGCAGACGTCCCCGGCCACCGCGCCGATCTCGGCCTTGAACAGCACCCGGCCGTCGACGATGTGCGCGAACGAGCGCCGCTGCCCGATGAACTCGGCGACCCGGGCCCGGTAGAGGGCCCCGCCGTCGGCGAGGACCGGGGACACGCCGATCTCCTCGGTGAACATGGCGATGCAGGCCGGCAGCAGGATGTCCAGCTCGTCGGGCCGGACGGGCCGCACGGCCGGGTCGGGCGCGATCAGCGGCGGCCCGTCGATCACGAGCAACGGCTGGTCGGCCCGGACCTCGCGGGCCCGTCCCCAGGTGGGCTCGAGATGCTGCCACATCGCCATGACCGACGAGGAGATGCCGACGACGGAGGAGCAGCGACGGCCCTGCCGGCGGGCCCGCTCGGCGAACAGCTTCGCCGAGGCCGGGCCCGCCGCCACGGGCCAGAGATTGGCACCGGAGTAACACAGCGCGGCCAGGCGGCCGTCGACCGTGTGACCCCACATCTCCGCGCCGAGCCGCCACGGGTCGAGCCCGGCGGCCTCGACGCGGGAGGCGACGAAAACGTCGGCGACCGGATTACGGGCCAGCAGCTCGCGTACGGCGGGAAGATCCCGATCGTCGAGCAGTCGCGTCGGCGCGGAGCGCAGCGGCAGGCCCACCGGTCGCGCCGCCTAGCTGACGGTGACCGAGGGCTCGCCGGACGGGGTGCCGTCCGCCGTCATCTCCTCGGCCAGCCGCATGGCTTCCTCGATGAGGGTCTCCACGATCTGCGCCTCGGGCACGGTCTTCACGACCTCGCCCTTGACGAAGATCTGGCCTTTGCCGTTACCGGACGCGACGCCGAGGTCGGCCTCCCGCGCCTCGCCCGGCCCGTTGACCACGCAGCCCATCACGGCGACGCGCAACGGGACCTCCATGCCTTCGAGACCGGCACTGACCTGGTTGGCGAGGGTGTAGACATCGACCTGGGCCCGGCCGCAGGACGGGCAGGACACGATCTCCAGCTTACGCTGCCGGAGTCCGAGGGACTCCAGGATCGCGGTGCCGACCTTGACCTCCTCCACCGGCGGCGCGGACAGCGAGACCCGGATGGTGTCGCCAATACCCTCGGCGAGCAGCGCGCCGAAGGCGACCGAGGACTTGACGGTGCCCTGAAAGGCCGGGCCCGCCTCGGTCACGCCGAGGTGCAGGGGGTAGTCGCAGGACTGGGCGAGCAGGCGGTACGCCTGGATCATGACGACCGGGTCGTGGTGCTTGACCGAAATCTTGATGTCGCGGAAGTCGTGCTCCTCGAACAGCGAGCACTCCCACAGCGCCGACTCGGTGAGCGCCTCCGGCGTGGCCTTGCCGTACTTGGCGAGCAGCCGCTTGTCGAGGGAGCCGGCGTTCACCCCGATCCGGATCGGGATGCCGGCGCCCTTCGCCGCGCGTGCGATCTCGCCGACCTTGTCGTCGAACGCCTTGATGTTGCCGGGGTTCACGCGGACCGCCGCGCAGCCGGCGTCGATCGCGGCGAAGACGTACTTGGGCTGGAAGTGGATGTCCGCGATCACCGGGATCGGTGACTTGCGGGCGATGGCCGCCAGCGCGTCGGCGTCGTCCTGGCTGGGGACGGCCACCCGGACGATCTGGCAACCCGACGCGGTGAGCTGGGCTATCTGCTGCAGTGTCGCGTTGACGTCCGAGGTCAACGTGGTGCACATCGACTGGACGGAGACCGGAGCGTCACCCCCGACCGGAACGTTGCCGACGTTGATCTGCCGGCTGTGCCGCCGAGTACCGAGCGGTCGGGCCGGAGCGGCTGGCATGCCCAGAGTAACGGTCACGTTGTCCTCACTGGCGAATCGGAAGAAATGATCGACGTGCGACTGATTCGGCCTGTCGGCTGCGGGACGCAGGGCAGTAGGGCGCACGGTCTCGCGCAACCGTGCGGGATCACTGGTTCAGGCGGATCGGATTGAAGATGTCGGCGGACAGGAGGAGCAGGCTGAACCCGAACAGGACGACAACCGTGGCGTACGTGGCTGGTAAAAGCTTGGCGAAATCCACCTTCTGTACCGGACCACGGTAGCCCCGAAGCCTGCGCAGACCGTGTCTGGCCTGCTCGAAGCCCAGCACGGCGATGTGGCCGCCATCCAGCGGGAGAAGGGGCAGCAGGTTGAAGATGCCGACCGCGAGGTTGATCGCGGCCACCAGGATGAGGAACTGGCCGACCCGTTCGAGCACCGAGCTGTCGGGCGCCGAGACGACGTCACCACCGATGCGCGCCGCACCCACGACGCTGATGAAGCCCTCGGGATCGCGATCGTTGCTGAAGATCTTACCGACGTCGCCGATCCGGTGGGTCAACGTCTCGTACATGCCGGTGAAGCCGGAGCCGATCACCTTGAAGGTTTGCGGAACAGCCTCGATCGGGTTGTAGTGCACCGTCTCGAGACCCGGCCGGACACCCAGCGCGCCGACCCGGTCGCTCCCCACATCTCCGGTCTCGCGGTCACGGCGGACCTCGACGAGGTCCGGGGTGAGGGTCAGCCGCCGGCCGTCCCGCTCCACCACGAGCAAGGCGGGCCCGGCTCCGTGCTCGCGCACCCGGCGGGTGAAGTCCTTCCAGGTGTGCACCTCGGCTCCGGCGAAGCTGACGACCCGGTCGCCGGGCCGCATCCCCGCCGCGGCGGCGGGGCCGGGCCCGGAACAGTTCGTGGTCGTCGCCACGCAGCTCGTCGCGCTGATCTTCGTGCTGATCTGCGTGGTGCCGAGCGTGACCAGCACCCCGTAGATCAGCACGATGGCGATGACGAAGTGCACGAAGGAGCCGGCGGACATGACCACCAGCCGAGCCCGGGCTCGGGCGTTGTGGAACGCCCGGGGCTCGTCGGCCGGATCGATCTCCTCCAGCGGCGTCATCCCCTCGATCTTGACGAAGCCGCCGGCGGGGATGGCCTTGATGCCGTACTCGGTCTCGCCACGCTGGCGGGACCAGATCGTCGGCCCGAAGCCCACGAAGAACTTCGAGGCCTTCATGCCGTAATGCCGAGCGGTCAGGAAGTGCCCGCCCTCGTGCAACACCACGGACACGAGCAGCGCCGCGGCGAACGCCACGATGCCGAGAATCGCCATCAGGCCGGCCTCCGCCCGATGGGACACCGGTCGGGAGCGCCCACGCGAGCCCGGGTAACCCGCGGACCGCCACGCCAGGCGCGGGCCGGACGGGTCGCACCGGCCCCGGAACGGATGCCGGCCGGGTGGGATGCACCGCCCACCCCGCACAGAGCGTGGTTCACACCGATTCCCGTTCGCTCTCGCGCCGGATCAACCGCTGCGCCGCGTCCCGCGCGGCGCGCTCGGTGGCGAACACCTCGTCGAGCGAAGGGTGATCGACGACCTCGTGTTCGGCGATGACCTCGGCCACCAGATCGACGATACGGACGAAGGGCAGGCGTCCGGCCAGGAAAGCGGCCACCGCCTCCTCGTTGGCCGCGTTGAACACCGCGGGGGCGGTGCCGCCCCGGCGACCGGCCGTGCGCGCGAGCTCCACGGCCGGGAAGGCCACCTCGTCGAGCGGTTCGAAGGTGAGCGCCTGGGCGCGGGTCCAGTCCATCGGCGGCTGCGCCTCGGCCACCCGCTCCGGCCAGCCCAGGGCCAGCGCGATGGGCAGGCGCATGTCGGGCGGCGAAACCTGGGCCAGGGTGGACCCGTCGGTGAACTCGACCATCGAGTGCACCAACGACTGGGGATGCACGACGACGTCGATGTCGTCGTAGGGCACCCCGAAGAACAGGTGCGCCTCGATCAGCTCCAGGCCCTTGTTCATCAGGGTCGCGGAGTTGATCGTCACCACGGGACCCATGTCCCAGGTGGGATGAGCCAGCGCCTGCTGCGGGGTGACGGCGGCGAGCTCGTCGCGGCGGCGCCCGCGAAACGGCCCGCCGCTGGCCGTGAGGACCAGCTTGCGCACCTCGTCCCGGCGGCCGCCGCGCAGGCACTGCGCCAACGCGGAGTGTTCCGAGTCCACCGGGACGAGCCGGTCGGGGTCGCCGCCGAGCGCGTCCAGGACCAAGGGGCCCCCAGCGACCAGCGACTCCTTGTTCGCCAGCGCCACCGTCCGGCCGGCGGCCAGGGCGGCGAGCGTCGGCGCGAGACCCACCGACCCGGTGATGCCGTTGAGAACAATGTCACAGGGCCATGCGGCGATCTCGCTCGCCGCATCGGGCCCGGCCAGGATCTTCGGCACGGCGAACTCGCCTCGGCGGTAGCCCCGCCGCGTCGCCTCGGCGAAGAAGGCGAGCTGCAGGTCCTGGGCCGCCGATGCGGCCGCCACACCCACCGCCTGGACACCGAGATCGAGTGCCTGGGCTGCGAGCAGGTCCACCCGGGACCCGCCGCCCATCAGCGCCACCACCCGGAAGCGCTGCGGATTGCGGCGTACGACGTCTATGGCCTGGGTTCCGATCGAGCCCGTGGACCCAAGCAGAACAACTTCACGCAGGTTCGAAGCCTCCACCACACCTCCATTCTCTCAGGCCCGTCGGCGCATCGGCGCCGCCCTGTTCGGTTCATGACAGGTGCCACCCGTAGATGTGCAATGGGTCTGACGGCCACTACCTTTTGTGACGTCATCCTCTCCCCATCGCAGGCACGTCGGCCCCAACCCGGCGGGGTCGCCGGTCTCGCACCCGCCCGGGGGAGCTCATCCGTCCGCGGCCGCCGGCGAGGGCGTCCCGGTCACCGACGGCGATGCCGACGGCCCAGGATTGCCCTGATCTCCCGTCCCCGTGCCGGCGCCCGGGTTCGCACTCGCCGAGGGCGACGCGTTCGCCGTCGACGACGGTCCGACCGGCGAGGCCGAGGGCGAGGGCGAGGGCGAGCCGCTCGGGGCAAGCGGGCCGGACAGCGGGGGCGCCACGGGCGAGCCCGGCGTCCCGGTGCCGCCGCTGCCGACATCCCCGGACGTGGGGGTGTAGCCGAAATAGGTCAGCGCCACCACGGTGGCGCTGAAGGCGTCCGAGGTCGGGCCGAGCGCCGGGCGGGCCTGCGCGCCGGGCCAGGTGTGCCCGGCGCCCTGCATGGCCAGCAACCCGACGTCCCGGCCGCTCGGACAGCCGCTCCACACGGTGCGCTGCCAGGCCGCGGTGTCCCGGGAAACCTGGGTGGCGCCGCTGCACCCGAGTGCGGAGGCATAGCGGGCGAGCCGGTCGGGCGCCGACTGGGCGACCACGCCGGCGAACGGCGCCGGACGGGCGGCGCCCCCGCCGTCGAGCGGCGCGATCTGGTCGGCGGTCCCGTGGATCTCCAGCAGGTTCGTACTGGGCGCCGCGCAGGAGGTGGGCAGCACGCTCGAACCGACCGTGACCGCCGCCGCAAGCCTGCCCGGCAGCGCGCAGGCCGTCGTGAGCACCATGTTCGCGCCGTCCGCGTACCCCACGGCGAAGATGCGCTTCGCATCGAGGCACATCCGGCCGGTGAGCTCGTTGAGCAGCGTCCCCGCGAACAGCACGTCGTCGGGACCGACGGCCGCGGACCGGGGAAAGTTCCACCGCCCCTGCGCCCCCATCGGTGCCGCAACCGCGAAGCCGGCCTTGGTGCCCTGGTCAGCAAGCCGGGTGTAAGCCTCCAGGTCGTCGGTGCTCTGCCCGAGATCATGGAAGGTGAGGATCAGCGGAAGCGCCTGGGCCTGCGATCCGGCCGTGGGAACGGCCAGGACATAGGTGCGGTCGGTGCCACCCACCCGCAACGTACGGGTACTCACCCCGGACGGCAGGGTCTTCCCGGTGACGCACCCGCTGGGTGGCGGCGGGGGGACGGTGGGCGTCGGCGACGCCGAGACTGCCACCGCGCGCGGTTCGCGCCCGTCGGCGGGGCCGAACGCGGAGGGTGACCCCGAGGCATGCTCCGAGCCGGGATCCCGCGATATGGCGTACCACAGCAAAAGCAGGAGCACGCCGACGGCGGCGGTGATCGGCAACCAGACCGTGTTCGTCGTCCGCGCGCGGTGCCGCAGGGAACCGCGCCGTCGACTCGCCGGGCTACCGAAGGACACGGCTGCCGTGCGCGGGCGAGCCGCTCGCCGCGCCGGCGGCCTCGACTGACTTCGCGGACTCGGCACGCCTGGCGGGTCCGACGGGCTCGGCGGCAAGCTGACCGCAGGCCGCCGCGATCTCCCGACCACGGGTGTCGCGCACGGTGGTCGCGATCCCCCGCTCCCGCAGCCGGCGGACGAACGCACGCTGGCCGGCGGGAGCACTGGCCTGCCAGGACGATCCATCCGTGGGGTTCAGCGGGATGAGGTTGACGTGCGCGAGGCGGCCGGCGAGCAGGGTCGCGAGCGCGTCGGCGCGGGCCACGTCGTCGTTGACCCCGTCGATCAGCGCGTACTCGATGCTCACCCGCCGGCCGGTGACCTCGGCGTACTCCCAGGCGGCGGCGAGTACCTCGGCCACCGGCCACCGGGTGTTGATCGGCACCAGCTCGTCGCGCAGCTCGTCGTCCGGGGCGTGCAGGGACACCGCCAGGGTCACCGGCAGGCCCTCGCCGGCCAGCCGACGCATCGCCGGCACGAGTCCGACGGTGCTGACGGTCAGCCCACGCGCGGACAGCCCCAGCCCCTCGGGCGGCGGCGCGATCAGGCGGCGCAGCGCCGCGGTCACCGCGCTGTAGTTGGCCAGCGGCTCGCCCATGCCCATGAAGACCACGTTGGACAACCGGCCCTCGCCCCCGGCCAGCTCCCTGCGGCGCAGGACGCGAGCGGCGTGCACGACCTGCTCGACGATCTCCGCCGTCGACAGGTTGCGGGTCAGACCACCCTGACCGGTGGCACAGAACGGGCAGCCCATGCCGCAGCCCGCCTGGCTGGACACACAGACCGTCGCCCGATCCGGATATCTCATGATCACGGATTCGAGCAGCGCGCCGTCCGCGGTCCGCCACGCGGTCTTGCGGGTCAGGCCGTCGTCGCAACTCAGCGTCCGGGCGGGCACAAGCAGCCGCGGGAGCAGAGCCTCGAGGAGCGGGCCGCGGGCACCCTCGGGCAGGTCGGTCATCGCCTCGGTCTCGTCGGCATCGACCAGCCGGGCGAAGTAGTGGCGCGACACCTGGTCGGCGCGAAAGGCGGGCTGGCCCAAGGAGACCGCGACCTGCCGACGCTCGTCGCGGGAAAGATCCGCCAGGTGCCGGGGAGGCCGCGCGGCGCGCCGGGTCAGGGACAGGCGGACCGGCCGGCCGGTCCCGGCGGACACCGGGCCGTCCGGGGATTCGGATTCGGCGGTCATGGGAGTCATCGCGGATCCAGTGTGCCAGGAGGCCGCCGCCTAGACGAATGCGACGATCGCCCGCGCGGGCGGCGCACACCGCCCGGCGCCCCCGACCGGGCATTCGACACCGCCGGTACGGGCCAGTGCCGTCGGCTCAGTCGAGGAAGGCGGTGAGCAGCAGCCAGGCGACGGGGGCGGTACACAGCAGCGAGTCCAGGCGGTCCATCACGCCGCCGTGGCCGGGCAGCAGATTGCTCATGTCCTTGATGCCGATGTCCCGCTTGAGCAGCGACTCGCCCAGGTCCCCGATCGTCGCCGTGCAGGCGGTCGCGAGGCCGAGCAGGATGCCCTGCCACGCGTGCGCCTCCAGCGGCCACGCCAGCAGGATCCCCGCCACCAGCACGCAGCCCACCGCCGAGCCCGCGAATCCCTCCCACGACTTGCCCGGGGACACGCTCGGGGCCATCTTGTGGCGCCCCCCGGAGAGGACCCCCGCGGTGTAGCCACCGACGTCGCTGGCCACGACCGTGCCGAGGAAGGCGAGGACCCGCCAGCTGCCGTCGGACGGTTCGGTCAGCAACGCCGCGAACCCGGCGGGGAAGCCGACGTAGCCGGCGACGAAGGCGATGCCGCCCACATCCCGGACCAGGCCCTCGGCGGGCCCGGCGACCCGCACCGCGACCCCGGCGCCGATGGTGGCGGCGAGCGTCAACAGCAGACCGTTCGTCCCGGCGACATAGGCCACCGCCGGCATCGCGAGCGCCCCGGCGACCAGCGGCACGGGCGGCACCCGCACGCCGGTGAGCCAGACCGCCCGGATCACCTCCCAGGTACCCAGAGCGACGGCGACACTGATGACGCCGACGAACGCCGCACGCACGGTGAACAGCGGGACGAGGATGCTCGCGCCGAGCAGGGCGCCGACCGCGATCGCGGCCGGCAGGTTCCGGCCGGCGCGGGAACGGCGCGGGGGGACCTCGGCGGGCCCGAAACCGCCGGCGGCGGCCCCGGTCGCGTCGGCGCTTCCGGATGGCCCGCCGTCAACCACGGCGCGGCCGTCGACTGCCGTCATGGATGCCTATATCTCGACAGAAGCGGACAGAACTGGCATACACGCCGCGCCGTCGCCAACCGCACGACGCCACGATCATCAGGCTCGGATCGCAGAGTGGACGGGCCGCATCGGCGTCGGAGGCAGAAATGGTCAAACCGACAGCAGGTCCGCTTCCTTGAGGCGGAGGAGCTCGTCCACCTGTCCGACGTAACGGTGGGTCGCCTCGTCGAGGTCCTTTTCGGCGCGCCGGCCCTCGTCCTCGCCGGCGTCGCCGTCCCGGACGATGCGGTCGATCCCGTCCTTGGCGTGGCGCCGGACGTTGCGGATGCTGACCCGGGCCTCCTCCGCCTTGGACCGGGCGACCTTGACCAGGTCGCGCCGCCGCTGCTCGGACAGCTCCGGGAAGACGATGCGGATGATCGTGCCGTCGTTGCTCGGGTTGACTCCGAGGTCAGAGTCGCGCACCGCCTTCTCGATCGAGGCCAGCGACGACTTGTCGTACGGAGTGATGATCACCATGCGCGGCTCGGGGATGTGGAACGAGGCGAGCTGCTGCACCGGCGTCGGAGCGCCGTAGTAGTCCACCAAGATCTTGGAGAAGACCGCGGGCGTGATACGGCCGGTGCGGATGTTCGCGAAGTCCTCCTTGGCGACCGAGACGGCCTTCTCCATCTTCTCCTCGGCATCGAGAAGTGTGTCGTCGATCACCGCGTTTCCTTCCGTCCGCTCTGACTCGCCGGCATCCGTCCGGCTCCGACAGCAGCCTCCCCGCTATCGGGCCCCCGGACACGGCCGCCTTCCGACCCGCAGGACGACACGGGCCGCCCGCACGTACCGGGGCCCCGGCCCCGTTGATGATCGCACAGCTGTGACAAGCAGTGTCCCGCACGAGGCCGCCCCCACGGAGCCCGGGGGGACGCGCCACGCCGAGCACGTCGAATCGTCACGTTGTCGCCTCGACACGTGGCCACCGGGACATCGCTCCCGCGGCCACCCAGGGAACGCGAAACCGGCGGGCGGCCACTGTCCGCCCGCCGGCCCAGGAACCTGCGCTCAGACCTGCCGGATATTGAACCGGGAGAACCGGCCGACCTCGATCTTCTCGCCGAGCGACGCGCCCGCCTGGTCAAGCAGGGCTCGGATGGTCACCTTGCCATCCTTCACCCAGGGCTGGTCCAGCAGCACGCTGGTCTTGATGTAGCCGTTGACCCGACCGTCGACGATCTTCGCTATCGCCTGCTCGGGCTTGCCCTCCTCGCGGGCGGCCGCCTCGTAGATCTTGCGCTCGGCCTCGAGCACCTCGTTGGGGATCTGGTCCGCAGTGACGTACAGCGGGTCCGCGGCGGCGATGTGCTGCGCGAGGTCGCGGGCGAGCTGCTTGAAGTCGTCGGTCTTCGCCACGAAGTCCGTCTCGCAGCGCAGCTCGACGAGCACGCCGAGGGTCGGGGGCAGCTGCGGGTCCGTGCGGTGAAGGTAGGACTCGACCAGGCCGTTGGCGGCGCTGCGCGCCGCGCGCTTGGCGACCTGCGCCTTGCCCTTCTCCCGCAGCCAGGACTTCGCCTTCTCGAAGTCGCCGTCATTGTCGACCAGCGCCTTCTTGACGTCGCTCATCCCGGCTCCGGTCAGCTCCCGGAGCTTGCGAATGTCGGCGGCTGTGATGTCTGCCATGGTGCTCTTCTCGTCGGTGTGCGTCGGAATGCTGTCGTTGTCCTGGAGGCGCGGCGTGGCGCGCCGTGGGGCTGCAGGCTGCCAGGTGGCGCCGCCGCGCCGACACCGCCCCTCAGCCTCTCCGACCGCCGCACTCCGGGCCCCCGGGTCGGCGGTTGCGCGCTGCCTTGCCTGACCGCCACGAGCGGCCGCTCCGGGGCGAACGCAACCGATGCGGCCGCCGGACGGCATGCGCCGGGCGCCACGAAGGCCCGGGGCGGGGCCGGGGTCAGACGGTCGTACTGACCGCCGCGTCGGGCTGAGTCTCGGCGGCCGGCGCCGACGCCTCGACGGGCTGCTCCTCGGCGGCCTGCTCCTCGCTCGCCGTGGCCGCGGTGCCGTCGCCGCGCAGCAGCGCCTGCTCCCACTCGGCCAGCGGCTCCTCACCCGTGGACTGCTCGGGCTTGGCGTCGGCGGCCTTCGAGGCGCCGGCCCGGGACATCAGACCGTCCGCGACGGCGTCGGCGACCACGCGGGTCAGGAGCGCCGCGCTGCGAATCGCGTCGTCGTTGCCGGGAATCGGGTAGTCGACCTCGTCGGGGTCGCAGTTCGTGTCGAGGATCGCCACGACCGGGATGCCCAGCTTGCGCGCCTCACCGACCGCGATGTGCTCCTTCTTCGTGTCCACGACCCACACCGCGCTCGGCACCCGGCTCATGTCCCGGATGCCACCGAGGGTGCGCTCCAGCTTCGCCTTCTCCCGGGTCAGCACGAGCTGCTCCTTCTTCGTGCGGACCTCGGTACCGCCGGTCACCTCGATCTCCTCGAGCTCCTTGAGCCGCTGGAGACGCTTGTAGACCGTCGAGAAGTTGGTCAGCATGCCACCGAGCCAGCGCTCCTTGACGTAGGGCATGCCTACCCGCGCAGCCTGCTCCTCGATGGCCTCCTGCGCCTGCTTCTTCGTCCCGATGAACAGCACGGTGCCACCGTGCGCCACCGTCTCCTTGACGAAGTCGTAGGCGCGGTCGATGTACGAAAGAGTCTGCTGCAGGTCGATGATGTAGATGCCGTTACGCTCGGTGAAGATGTACCGCTTCATCTTCGGGTTCCAGCGCTTGGTCTGGTGCCCGAAGTGCACACCGCTCTCGAGCAGCTGCTTCATGGTGACGACGGCCATGGCGCGTCGCTCCTCTCCGTCCGGCCGCGGCCGGACGCCTCGGTTGTGACGGCGCCGCCTGACGGCGGCTGCCCCTGACGCCCGGAGTGGTCGTGGCCGTCGCAGCGCGGCGGACCGAGGAGACCCTTCCGACAGCCTCGAGGAGACCTTCGGAAGCGGGCGTGCGAACTGAACCCGCGATGCGGGCCCTGCCGACGATGATACCCGGCCCCACGCTGCGGCCCAGCGGAAAACCCGCCTGCACCGGTCCGTCCGAGATCGCGTGCCGCCACAGCCGGCGTGCCGGCAGGATCATCGCCCGCCGATCTCCGCCGCGGACCGTGCGACGCATCCCCTGGAGACACCGCCACCGGCGCTACGCCGACCCGGGCGGCACCCGGCACCCACCCCGCACGGACACGGTCCACAGCCCGACCGCGGCCGCGCCGACGCGCGAAGCCGCCCGGCACCGAGCCAGATCCCCAGATCGAGAAACTCGCCCGAGGTCGACACCCAAGCAAGTTATCCACAACGAAAAACTTCGGACTACCCAACGAGAACGAAACGCCGCACCGTGGAACCGGCCGATCCGCCGCTCTCGCGGACCGGCCCAGCGGCGGCCGGGACCGTTGCCCCGGACGCCACCCGGCCGCCGCGCCTCCCTCGACCCCGGAGGTTGTACCGCTATGCCTAGAATGCCCCGCTTCGATCCACTCTGGCTCGTCATCCCGGCGATCGCGCTGCTGATCGCCGTCGGCTGGCCCGCCGAAGTTCCGATCAACACGCGTGGGAGCGGGCCGCCCGCCACCATCACCGCGCGTACTCCTGGCCCAGCCGGCCCACGGCCAGGTACAGATCTCGGCGTCGGCCACGTGACCGGCCTGCGGGGCGGGCCGGGCCCGAACGACACGATCGGCCAGGCGCTGAGGGTGGCACCAGAACCTGTCGCCGCCACGACCTCAGCACCGATCCCTGGCGCGGCGGTAACCGCCGCGCCGCGGCGCCCCACCCCATCGCCTGACGCGCCCCCCGCCAGCACGGTCCCCTCCGCCCCAAGCACGACGACACCGGCACCCAGCGCGTCCGGGCCCGGGCGAGGCGCCCACACCGGACCGGGCCCGGGCGGCCCTCCCTCCACCCACCGACCCCCCGAGCCGGATTCCCCTCGGCCCGGGGACCCTCGGCGACCGGCCCTGCCCCCGCCGGCCGCCGATCCGCCGGACGGTGGTGTGCGGGCGCCACACCGCGCACCGCCGTCCGGCACTTCCGACCGGTCCGCCGCGACGGCTGCGCCCGCGACGGCAGACGGCATTCCGCCGCTGCAGTGGCCTCTTGCGGGCCCGGTGGCGGTGAGCCGAGCCTTCCAACGCCCGGCAACGCCCTTCGGGCCCGGCCACCGTGGTGTCGATCTGCTGGGGTCGCCGGCCGGCCCGGTCCTCGCGGCCGCCGCCGGAACGGTGAGCTTCGCGGGTCCGGTGGCCGGGCGAGGCGTGGTCACCATCGGTCACGGGGCGGTCCGCACGACTTACGAACCGCTGCAGCCCGCCGTCACCGCGGGTGCCGTTGTCCGGGCAGGCGACCTGCTCGGTTGGCTCTCCGCCGGCCACCCCGGCTGTCCCACGACAACGTGCCTGCACTGGGGGCTGCTGCGCGGCGTCGAGTATCTCGACCCCTTGGATTCGTTCCGGCGGATCACACCTCGCCTGCTGGCCCTGCGCCGGGGATGATCGGGAACCGTCCGGAGTGGCTCAGGCCCGCGGGTGCGCCTGATCGAAGGCCGCGCGGAGCCGCTCCGGGGTCACATGCGTGTAGATCTGCGTGGTGGCGAGACTGGTATGGCCGAGAAACTCCTGGACAGACCGCAGATCGGCGCCTCCCTCAAGCATGTGGGTCGCCGCCGAATGACGCAGTCCGTGCGGCGTGAGCCCCGCAGGGACGGCGCAGGTCTGCGCGCAGCGCGCCAGGATCCGCCGCACCGTCCGCGGATCGAGCCGGCCGCCGAGCTGCCCCAGCATCAGCGCCACCCCGCTTCGGGGCGAGGCGAGCAGCGGGCGGCCCGAGGTCCGCCACGCCCGCAGCGCTCCGGCAGCGGGCACCCCGAAAGGAACACTGCGCTCCCGGCCACCCTTACCATGCACCCGCAGCAGCCGCCGCTCGTCGTCGACGTCCCCGAGGTCCAGTCCGCACAGCTCGGACACCCGCACCCCGCTGCCGTAGAGCAGCTCAAGCACGAGCGCGTCACGCAGGCCGAGAGCCCGTCGCACGGCCGGATCGCCATCGCGGCGCGGCTGTAGCTCGGCGGAGCGCCGTGCTTCCGCGGCGGCCGGGCCGCCGCCTTCGCCTTGTGCCGGGCCCACCCCAGCCACCGCGTCCAGGAGCTGGCGGGCGGCCACGGCGGTCAGGACCTGCGGTACCTGCCGGATCGCGCGGGCGCCGACCAGCCGGGCGGCCACATCGGTCGCCAGGAATCCGCGGCGGGCCGCATAGGCCGAAAACACCCGGGCCAGCGAGGCACGCCGCGCAAGTGTCGCCGGAGCGGCACCGGCCGCGCGCATGGTGGCCAACCAGCTGCGCAGAACCGTCAGGTCCAGGTCGGCGAGATCCGGGCACCCCTCCCGCTCCGCGTGCGCGCGCAGGCTCGCGAGATCGGCGCCGTAGGCACGCACCGTCTCCGGCGACCGGTCCAGCTCGGCGACGAGGTGGCGCCGGAAGCCCGCGATCGCCGCAGCCCAACCCGCTCCGTCTCCTTCGGGGGCTGCCGACTCCGGAGCAGGGTGCGCGCTCGCCGGCCGGGCTTGCCTCGGGACAGGAGCCGCCCGGCCACGCCCGAAGCCACGATCACGGTGCGATGCCATGCGAGGACCGTCTCCGTACCTGGTTGCCCCGTCAAGACCGTGGACCGCCGACAAGTGGGAGCGAGGACCGCGCGGGCCGGCTGCTGGGACGGCCGTCCGGGCGGTCCCCGAGCGAGACCCCACCGGATCGGGCCGGTATCCGGACGGGGTCTGGGCTCAGAAGAGGCGGGACCGGGACCGTGCGTTGGATGGCGCCCGACCGAGCGGGGTCAGCCGGTAACCGTCGGGAACGCTCTCGACCAGCCCCTCCACCACGAGCGGCCCCAGCATGGCCAGCACCTCCTCCGGGCGCAGTCCGGTCCGCTGGGCCAACACCGACACGCCGACCGCAGCGCGGGAAGGCATCGCGTCGAGCAGATCCCGCACCATCGCGGACAATTCGTCACGAGGCCCGACGGCCATCGGTGGGCGCGCAGCGAACCGGCCCATGGCCGCGATCTCCTCACTGATGTCCTCGGCCCCGGTGACCAGCACGGTCTGTTCCCGGAAGTCGCGGAGCAACCGGTGGCACCCGGCGCTCATCGCGCTGGTCACCGGCCCGGGCACGGCCATCACCTGGCGGCCGAGCCGGCGGGCGTGGGCGACGGTGTTGAGCGCGCCGCTGCGAAGGCCGGCCTCGACCAGCACGGTGCCCCGGCACAGGGCGGCGATCACTCGATTCCGGGTCAGGAACCGCCGGCGGAAGGGCGGGGTACCGGGCGGGACCTCGCTGACGACGGCGCCCGTGCGGGCGACCTCGGCCAGCAGCTCCACATGGGCAGCCGGATACGGCACGTCGACGCCGCCGGCGAGGACGGCGACGGTCGGCCCGGCCGCGGCCAGCGCGCCGCGATGCGCCGCGGCATCGATCCCGAACGCCGCCCCCGACACGACCGCCCAACCCTGCTCCGCCATCGCGAAGGCGATCTCGCCGGCGAGATGCAGACCGTAGCTCGTGGCGGCCCGGCAACCCACCACGGCAACCGCCCGCGACGCGAGCTCGCGCAGGTCACCGGGGCCGCGCACCCACAGGCACAGTGGGGCACCGATCGCGGAGCCGTCGCCCTCGTCGCGGAGGCGATCCAGCGCATCGAGCTCAATCGGCCATTCGGGATCCTGCGGGCATACCAGCCGGGCGCCGACCCTCGACGCGGCGTCCAGGTCGCGCAGGGGATCCACCCCGGGATGCGCCGACCGCAGCTCGGCCCACACCCGAGCCGCGCCGCGCCGTCCCACCTCGATGGCCACGCGCTGATGTTCGGGTCCGAACGCCCGGGTCAGCGCGATGCGGGCGAGTCGCTCCGGATCCGTCTCCGCCAAGCCACCGGGTATCGCCGCGTCGCTCAGCTCCCCACTGCCCTCCTCGGCCGGCGGGGCCACGACATCGGCTCTACTCGCCGCTGACCGCAAGGGGACCGCCGCCTCCGGTGCGGACAGGTCGGCGCCGGGCTCGGGCGGGTCGGAAGGCCGGGTGGTCGCGCTCATGCCACCCATCCGGGCAGCCTCAGATCCAGCGCGGCCCCGAACTGCTCCGGCCCCGGCGACGCCCGCCCGGCGAGGTCGGCGAAGGTCCAGGCCAGGCGGTGGACGCGGTCAAGGCCACGAGCGGTGAGCAGGCCCGCGTCGAAGGCCCGCTCGGCCACCGCCGTGACCTTCGCGGGCAGCGGCCAGAGACGGCGCAGCGCCGGACCCGGCACCTCCGCGTTGACCCGCCACGGGGTGTCCGCCAGCCGGGTGCTGGCCAGCGCCCTGGCTCCCGCCACCCGGGCGGCGACCTGCGCCGAGGTGTCCGAGCGGCCGAGGTCGGCCTTGAGCTCGGCCCGGCTGGGGGCGCTCAGCGCCACCTGGATGTCGATCCGGTCCAGCAGCGGACCGGAGAGGCGGGCGAGGTAGCGCCGGCGCACCAGGCTCGGGCACTCACAGCCCGTCCCCCGCGGCCCGCGTGCCTTCGCGCAGGGGCACGGGTTGGCGGCGAGGACCAGCTGGAACCGCGCCGGAAAGCGGGCCGTCGCCCGGGCCCTGGCCACCTCGATCGTGCCGCTCTCCAACGGCTGGCGCAGTGCGTCGAGACTCTGCCGCGCGAATTCCGGGGCTTCGTCCAGGAAGAGAATTCCGTGATGGGCCTGGCTGGCCAGCCCCGGGCGGATGACCGCGGAGCCCGACCCGACCAGCGCGGCCGGGGTCGCGCTGTGATGTGGGCTGCGGTAGGGCGGGCGGGTCACGAGGGGACCGTCCGGCGGTAGCAGACCGGCGACCGAGTGCACCGCCGTCACCTCCAGCGAGGCATCGGTGTCGAGCATCGGCAGCAGGCCGGGCAGCCGGTCGGCCAGCATCGTCTTCCCGCTGCCCGGCGGCCCCTGCATGAACAGGTGATGCCCGCCCGCCGCGGCGACCTCGACGGCGAGCCGGCCTCGGGTCTGGCCGGCCACGTCCGCCAGGTCGACGCTCGCCGCACCGGTCGGCACGGATGCGACGGGCGACGCAACCAGCACCCTCGGCGCAGCCATCTCCCCGCGCAGGACCGCCAGGACTCCGGCCAGATCGGTGGCCGGCTCGACACGGGCGCCGAGCACCAGTGCCGCCTCGGCCGCGTTGGCTGCCGGGACCACCACTCGTTCGACACCCGCGGCGGCCGCCTTGAGCACGGCCGGCAGCACTCCTCTCACCGCGCGCACGCGGCCGTCCAGGGCCAGCTCACCGATGAACACCCGGCGGAGCAGGGAGTCCGGCGGCACCACCGCGGCGGCACCGAGCACGGCGACCGCCATCGCCAGGTCGAAGCCGCTGCCCGCCTTCGGCAGGGTGGCGGGAAACAGGCCAAGGGTGATCCGGCGGTTCGGCCAACGCTGGCCGGAATTGACCACCGCGGCGCGGATTCGGTCACGCGCCTCGTGCAGAGCAGCGTCAGGCAGGCCGATGAGGGTCAGACGCGGCAGGCCGTCGGCTAGATCCGCCTCGACCTCGACAAGATGTCCCTCGACTCCGAGGACCGCCACCGCTCGCGCCCGGGCGAGCGCCATCAGAACGCACCCCGCAGATGCTCGACGCGGACCGGACCGGCCGGCGGGCGGGACACCAGCACCACGTCGAAGCGCACCGGGGAGGGGACGTGCGGGTGCTCCGCGAGCCAGCGTGCGGCCAACCGGCGGATCCGGGCCGCCTTCCGACCGACGACCGCCTCCGCGGCGGACCCGTAACGTGTCCCGGAGCGGGTCTTGACCTCGCAGAACACCAGATCGGGCCCGTCCTGGACCACGAGATCGAGCTCGCCCTCCCGGCAACGCCAGTTGCGGTCGAGGATCGCCGCGCCGCCCGCCGCCAGATGCCGGGACGCGACCTCCTCCCCGAACCGGCCCAGTGCGTCCTTCGCCCGCATCGCCACGCTCCCGTCCGCCGGGGGACGTGCGCCCGCCGGCCTGCTTCAGCGTCGCGGCGGCGAATGGAAACAACCAGGGCCCTTGATCAACATGTGGAAGACGGAACCTTGTCCACAGGTGTGCCGCGGACAGACCGACCCGGCTGGGCATGACCCGGGCGACCCCGGCGCAGGCGGGCGGCCGATGCAGACAGGTGCCTCGGGGAGAGTGCTGTGTCCAGAACCAGAGCACAACACCTGGCGGGAGGCCGTAGGAACTGCAGCCCAGGAAAGCGCCACGGACCCCCGTGCGTCGGGAATCCAAGGTGACGGACGGATCCCCGGCCCCATGGGCAGAGCCGGGGGAGCAGCGCCGGACAGGGCTTGCGACCAGGAGTGGAGCCTCAGAGCTCGGCCTTGGTCAGCTCCTCCACATTGATATCCTTGAAGGTAACGACCCGGACATTCTTTACAAAACGTGCCGGGCGGAACATGTCCCACACCCAGGCGTCCCGCAGGGTCAACTCGAAGAAGACCTCACCGTCCGTACTGTTCCTGACCTCGATCTGGTACTCGTTGGCGAGGTAGAACCGACGTTCGGTCTCGATGACGTACGAGAACAGCCCCACCACGTCGCGGTACTCGCGGTAGAGCTGGAGCTCCATCTCGGTCTCGTACTTCTCGAGGTCTTCCGCGCTCATGCGGTCTCCGTGACGCCGTGCAGGCTGGTCGCAAGCACTCTGTCCTCCAGCCGCAATGATCGGGCTTCCCTCGTCGGCACCGCATGCGCAGCCACGTTGACGTACGACTTCCGGTGCTCGTCACACGGTCCGTACCGCGCCAGCGCCGCCGCGTGGGCCGCGGTGACGTATCCCTTGTGCTGCGCGAAATCGTACTCGGCATAGCGCGTGTGCAACGCACGCATGATCCGGTCCCTCGTCACCTTCGCCACGATCGAGGCCGCCGCGACGCACGCGGCAACCCGATCCCCCTTCACCACCGCCAACGATTCCGTCCCGAAGCCGGCGACCGCAAACCCGTCCGTGAGCACGTAGCCCGGCCGACGCGCCAGCCGCGCCACGGCACGTCGCATGCCGGTGACGTTGGCCACGTGTACGCCGGTCCGGTCGATCTCCGCCGCGGGAATCACGACCGTCGACCAGTCCGTGGCGGCGCTCAGGACCTCGTCGAAGAGGCTTTCCCGGACCTGCTCGGTCAACAGTTTGGAGTCCGCCAGCCGGGCCGACAGCCGGCGCCTGCTATTCGGGCCCAGCACCACCGCAGCGACGACCAACGGACCGGCGCAGGCGCCGCGACCCGCCTCATCGACCCCAGCGACCGGGCCCAGCCCGCAGCGCAGCAACGCCCGCTCGTAACCGAACAGGCCGGCGTCGCGCCGGATCACGACCCCGCGCGGGCTCATGGGGATCCGCGGCGCCGCGACGGGACCGAACCCCCTGCGACGATGAGCGACCCATGGCGGCGCCGCGCCCGCCACGCCGGCGGGGTCAGCGCCACGAGCGCCAGCAGGGACGTGTCGTCCGTGGCCGGCAGGCCCGCCCCGGACCGGGCCGCCGCCGCGCCGGGTCTGGTCAGCGCCGCGGGTGTGGTCGGTGCCGGCGTCGCGCGAGGAGCGACCGCCGCGGCGGGTATTGCGCTGAAGGTGTCCGGCACGCCCAGGAAACCGAGCCGGCTCAGCGGCCAGACCCGGACGAAGGCGCGCCCCACCACCTTGTCCTTCGGGATCGGTCCGTTCTGGCGGGCATCGGACGACGCCCCCCGGTGATCACCCATCACCCACAGATAGCCAGCGGGCACCTTCACCGGGCCGAAACGCTGGTAGTCGTTCTGGTACACGTACGGCTCGTCCAGCGGATGGCTGTTGACCGTCACCCGACCCTCCGCGTCGCAGCACGCGACCGTGTCGCCGCCGACCCCGATGACCCGCTTGATGAAATCGGTTTCACTCGGGGCCCCGAGACCGAGGAGGTTCTGCGCACCACGGACGAACTTGCTGAAGACGTTGGTCGGCTTGGGAACGATCGACTCCTGATGGTCGAAGCCCGTCCCCTTGCCGTTGAAGACGACGACCTCGCCCCGGTGTACGTCACGAAAATGGTAGACGACCTTGTTGACCAGCACACGGTCGTCGACCAGCAGGGTCCGTTCCATCGACTCGGACGGGATCCAGAAAGCCTGGACCAGCAACGCCTTGATGAGCAGTGCCAGCAGAAAGGCGACCAGAACGAGCACGGGCAGCTCGCGCAGGAACGAACCTCGGCCCCGGACTCCCGAACCGGGCCGGGCGACCCGACGACCGCCGCCGCCCCGCTCGTCCGATCCCACGGCCGGCGCCCCGCCCGCGCTGTCGAGCGCGGCCGGGCCGTCGATATCGTCGCGGGGTTCCACGGAGTCAGCAGCCCACCCGGGCCGCTCGCCGTCGGCATCATCCCGCGGATGTGAGACCCGCGGCGATCCCTCGGAGGCGGGGCCGACCCGTCGTGGATCGTCTACGGGCCGGTCGCCTCCCGCGTCTCCCGGCGGACGATGCCCACCCGGGCTGGATGCGTTCACTCCGCCACCTCGCTGGATCGACCGTCTGACCTCATCGGACCGGTCGACGTGCCACCAGCCGCCCCTTGCGACGTCGCTGCGGACCGTGCCGCCTATCTTCGTCCAAGAACAGGGTCAACACGTGCACGGAGAACCGGCAAGTCGCCGACAAGAGGTCCGGGCGGGGCACTGGGTGACGAGAGCGTCAGCGCGAGACCGGCTCCCGCTTCTCCTTGATCTTGGCGGCCTTACCGCGCAGCTCACGCAGGTAGTACAGCTTCGCCCGGCGGACGTCACCACGGGTCACGACCTCGATCTTGGACACGATCGGGCTGTGCAGCGGGAAGGTGCGCTCGACTCCGACGCCGAAGCTGACCTTCCGGACGGTGAAGGTCTCCCGCGCTCCGCCACCCTGACGACGGATGACGGCACCCTGGAACACCTGGATGCGCTGACGGTTTCCTTCGACGACCCGCACGTGGACCTTGAGGGTGTCGCCCGGCCAGAACTCGGGCACGTCGGTCCTCAGCGACTCGGCGTCGAGGCTGTCCAGGGTGTGCATGGCAGTCGCTTCCTGAAGAGGTTGAGAGTGGATCGTCCGCGCCCTCGGCCCACGACCGCGGCGAACAACCCATGGCCGAGCCCGACCCGGACCCGTGCGTCGACAGGCTCCACCGCGGAGACGTCCCGCAGGGATCATTCGACCTGAGGCCACCCGAGCCGGTCACGAACCGGCGGACACTGCATTGTACTGTGCCACACGCGCGGGCGACTCCGGCCGCGCACCCCAGGGCTGGGGTACATCCGTCAGATGAACGGACCCGAAACGGACGCATAGCCGGAACAACCCCGCAGGGTGGCAGCCGGTGCCTGTCCCTGGGTCTACAGCGGCCACGCGCCGGCCTCGCGCCCGTCCGGTCGGACGATCAGACTCGGTCCGGCGAGTCCATGGCCGAGCCACGGCCGGCCGCGCACTCGCCGTCGGCAACCGGCCCGGATGCCGCCGCGGCGCCCTTTGGTGCTTCGGCCACCGCGGCTTCGAGGACAGCACGGTCCGCGTCGGACAGCTCGGCGTGCTCCACCAGATCCGGACGCCGTACCAGGGTGCGGCGCAGCGCCTGCGCACGCCGCCACCGGGCCACGGCCGCGTGGTCCCCGGATCGCAGGACCTCGGGCACCTCGGCGCCCCGCCAGAGCTGTGGGCGCGTGTACACCGGGGCCTCGAGCAGACCGTCGGAGAACGAATCGTCAGCCGCCGACGCGCTGTTCCCGAGCACCCCCGGCAGGAGACGGGCGACCGCCTCGAGGATGACCAATGTGGCGACCTCACCACCGGCCAGCACATAGTCCCCGATCGAGATCTCATCATCCGCCCAGGCGTCGATCACCCTGGCGTCGATGCCCTCGTAACGGCCACAGCAGAACACCAGCCACGGCTCCCGCGCGAGTTCCTCGGCGTGACGCTGGGTGAACGGCCTGCCGGCCGGAGTCGGCACCACGACACGCGGGCGGCGGTCCGGGTCCGATGCCGCGATCTCCGTCAGCGCCGCATCCCACGGTTCGGGGCGCATCACCATTCCGGGACCACCGCCGTAGGGGGCGTCATCGACCGTCCGGTGGACGTCGCTGGTCCACGCCCGCAAGTCGTGGGTGCGGACATCGAGCGTCCCCCGCTGCTGGGCCCGGCCCACCAGCGACAGGCGCAACGGCTCGAGGTAAGCGGGAAATATGGTCACGACGTCGGCACGCATCGGCTGCTCCCGGATCATCGGGGCTGGCCCCGAACCGGGGGTCGCCCGAAAACTCGGATCATCGTCGGCCGCCATCCGGGATCCGGCGGCGCGGCCATGGGCCAGGAATGCCGCGGCCCGGCAGACCCGTCCGGCCGGGGTGGGAAGGCGCCTGCGTCCCGAACGGACACCAGCGCATCCACCGGGGCCGGAACGGATCAGTCGAGATCAAGCAGGCCAGGTGGTGGATCCACGACGATCCGGCCCGCGGCCGGATCCACGGTCGGGACGATCTCCCGGACGAACGGAACGAGATGCTCGCCCCCGCCGGGGCGCCCGACGGCGAGCAGGTCGCCCGCCGGCGCGTGGATGACATCCGTCACCCGACCCAGCGGGGCACCGGCCGTCGTGACCGCCTCCAGGCCGACGAGGTCACGGTCCCACCACGTGTCGCCGGCGTCGCCCTCGGCGTCCTCGTCCTCGTCCACCGGTGGCCCGGCCTCGGCGGCGTCGATGGTCAGCAGAACGTCGCGCAGGGCCTCCGCGGCATTGCGGTCCTCGACTCCGTCAAAGCGGATCAGCAGACGGCCCGAGTGCCAGTGGGCTGCGGTGACAGTGAGGGGGGCACCGCCGCCCTCACGCCCGAGCACCGCTCCCACCGCGAACCGGCGCTGCGGCACATCCGTCCGGACCTCGATCGTGACGTCGCCTCGGACACCATGCGGTCGGCCGATCCGGCCGACGACGATCGCCTCAGCCACTGAGGTGGGCGTCGAGTGGACCGCACGCATCTTCACGCCGAAGAGTGCTAGCGGTCCACATCGACGACGTCGATCCGAAGTCCGCGGCCACCAACGCCGCCCATGACCGTGCGGAGAGCACGGGCCGTGCGGCCCCGCCGACCGATGACTTTCCCGAGGTCGTCGGGATGCACCCGTACTTCCAGGGTCCGTCCTCGCCGACCGTTGTTGAGATCCACGCGGACATCGTCAGGATGGTCGACGATGCCCCGCACGAGATGCTCGAGGGCCGCTTCCAGCACCTACTGCCCCGCGGCCGTCGACGCGTCCGCGGCCGGCGCGTCCGCACCCTCCGCCGACGCGGCCTTCTTGGCCTTCTTCGGAGTGGTCGCCGGACGGTCCTCGGCTCCCGCGGCGGCCCGCGCCGCCGCCTGGAAGATCTCCCGCTTGTCAGGCTTCGGCTCGGCGACCTTCATGGGCGGGGGGGCCGGCAGGTTCTTGAACTTCTGCCAGTCACCGGTGACCTTGAGGATCGCGAGGACCGGCTCGGTGGGCTGAGCCCCGACCGACAGCCAGTGCCCCACCCGCTCGGCGTCGACCTTGATGATGCTCGGGTCGGACTTCGGGTGGTACTGCCCGATGGCCTCGATGACCCGGCCGTCCCGCTTGGTGCGGGCGTCGGCCACGACGATGCGGTAATGCGGCTCGCGCATCTTGCCGAGACGCTGCAATTTAATCTTGGTTGCCACGGTGGTCGAACGGCTCCAGACGTGTCGGTGACCGCCGGACTCCAGAGGTACGAAGAGTCCGACGGTGGGAAGCACCAGCGCCGGAACAACCACTCGAGTCACTCTCGTGCGGCACGAGATCGGAGGGCAGCCACACCGACGCTGGCAGGCAGGGCCTGCACTAGAGCTTACAGTCTGCCAGACCGCGGCTGTCGACCGCGCACCCGGGAGACCGCGGGCTCGCCGTGCAGGATCACGCCTCTCAGCGACCGCCGCGCGGACCTCCCGGCGGCATCCCGCCGAGGCCGTCCTGCTGGCGCATGAGGGCCGCGAGGTCCGGCATGCCGTCGGGGAAGCCAGGCCCCTTGTCGAGGCGCTCCTGCGCCGCGGACTTCTGCGCCTTGGCCTGCGCCGCCCGCGCCGCCGGGTTTCCCTTGCGGCTTGCGCCCTTCCCCTTCTTGGCGGCCTTACGGGCGGAGGCGGCCTTCGCCCGGGCCATCCCGCCGGGCAGCCCCATCCCACCCGCCATCTGCCGCATCACCTTGCGGGCCTCCGCGAAACGGTCGAGCAGCTGGTTGACCTCGGTGACCGTGACGCCGGACCCGCGGGCCACCCGCGCCTTGCGAGAGGCTTGAAGGATCCGGGGATCGCGCCGCTCCCCCGGCGTCATCGACCGGATGATGGCGACCACCCGGTCGACGTCGCGGTCATCGACCTGCGCGAGCTGCTCCTTCATCTGCCCCATGCCGGGCAGCATGCCGAGCAGGTTGCCGATCGGACCCATCTTGCGGACCGTGAGCATCTGGTCGAGGAAGTCCTCGAGCGTGAACTCCGAGGCCGCCATCTTGGCGGCCATCGCCTCGGCCTGCTCGGCCTCGAAAGCCTTCTCGGCCTGCTCGATCAGGGTGAGGACGTCACCCATCCCGAGGATCCGCGACGCCATCCGCTCCGGATGAAAGACGTCGAAGTCATCGAGAGCCTCGCCAGTGGAGGCGAACATGATCGGACGTCCGGTCACCTGGGCGACCGACAGCGCCGCACCACCGCGGGCGTCACCGTCGAGCTTGGTCAGGACGACGCCGCTGAACCCGACGCCGTCAGCGAAGGCGTTGGCCGTGGCGACGGCGTCCTGACCGATCATGGCGTCGAGGACGAAGAGGATCTCGTCCGGCGAGACGGCGTCACGGATGTCCGCAGCCTGACGCATCAACTCCTCGTCGACACCGAGCCGGCCCGCCGTGTCGACGACGACGACGTCAAAGACCTGGCGCCGGGCGTGCGCGAGGGCATCGCGAGCCACCTGGACCGGATCCCCGACCCCGTTGCCGGGTTCGGGGGCGAAGACCTCGACGCCGGCGCGGGAGCCGACCACCTGAAGCTGGTTGACCGCGTTCGGGCGCTGCAGGTCGGCCGCGACCAGCAGCGGGGTGTGCCCCTGCGCCTTCAGCCACCGCCCAAGCTTGCCCGCGAGGGTGGTCTTACCCGTACCCTGCAGGCCGGCAAGGAGGATCACGGTAGGCGGCGTCTTCGCGAAGCGAAGGGTCGTCGTGCCGCCGCCGAGGATCGCGACGAGCTCCTCGTTGACGATCTTGATGACCTGCTGTGCCGGATTCAGCGACGCGCCGACCTCGGCCCCCCGCGCCCGGCTCTTGATCGCCGCGACGAAGCTGCGGACCACGGGGAGCGCGACGTCCGCTTCCAGCAGCGCCACCCGGATCTCCCGCGCCGTGGCGTCGATGTCCGCATCGGTCAGGCGCCCCCGACCACGCAGCGACGTGAAGACCTTGTCGAGGCGGCTGGAAAGGGTGTCGAACACGCGCACACACTCCGAGATCGCAGGCGGACCGCAGGCACCAGCGTACGCACCCGACGACGAGGGCAACACACCCCGCGTCCGAACACCCCACGCCCGAACACCCCGCGCCCGAACACCCGGCGGTGGACGTCCACTCGCCCCGCGCCGACTCGCAACCAGCACGGCGTCCGGGCAGACCTGCGCAACGCCCGGCGGCCGACAGTCGGGGGCACACCGTGTGCGGCCCGGCGAGGCATACCCGCACGGACGCCGGCCTGGTCTCGCACCGGCCGGATCCGCCCTCTGCGCTGAGGACGGCGAGACGCCTCGCCGGACGCTCACCCCCCAGCCGGAAACTCGCCGAGGACACTGGTCGCGGCTTGCCGAGGAGCCTCCCGGCTCCGCTCAGCGATGAAGCCTAGATCACATTCCGGACGGCGGGAAGACCTTGACGCGTGACACCCCGTGGTCTGCCTGCTCCACAGGACCCGATGGTGCTCGGCCCGTCAGACCGGTTCGCCGAGCAGGGCGTCGACGAAGGCCTCGGGCTCGAAGGGAGCAAGGTCGTCCGGCCCCTCCCCCAGACCGATCAGCTTGACCGGCACACCCAGCTCGCGCTGCACGGCGATGACGATCCCGCCCTTCGCCGTGCCGTCGAGCTTCGTCAGCACGACCCCGGACAGATCCACCGCCTCGGTGAAGACCCGGGCCTGAACCAGCGCGTTCTGCCCGGTGGTGGCGTCCAGTACCAGCAGTACCTCGTCCACGGGACCGTGCTTGCCCACCACCCGCTTGATCTTCGCCAGCTCGTCCATCAGCCCGGTCTTCGTGTGCAAACGACCGGCGGTATCGATCAGCACGGTGTCGGCGCCCGAGTCGATGCCCTGCTTCACCGCGTCGAAGGCAACCGACGCCGGGTCACCGCCCTCGGCCCCACGGACGGTCACCGCGCCGACCCGCTCGCCCCAGGTCTGAAGCTGATCCGCAGCCGCCGCCCGGAAGGTGTCGGCCGCGCCCAGCACCACCGTCCGACCCTCGGCCACCAGCAGTCGCGCGACCTTGCCGCAGGTCGTGGTCTTCCCAGTGCCGTTGACCCCGACGACGAGGACGACGGCCGGGCGATCCGGCACCGACGTCCGCAGCGAACGATCCGTCGCCGTGCCGACCTGGGCGAGTAGCTCGTCGCGCAGCATCGCCCGCGCCTGGGCCGGGGTACTGGCGCCGAGCACCTTGGTGCGCTCACGCAGCGCGGCGACCAGCTCGCTGGTCGCCGCCACCCCGACGTCGGCGACGAGCAGGGTCGCCTCCACGTCCTCCCAGGTCTCCTCGTCGAGGTTGTCGCCCGACAGCAGGGAGAGCAGACCGCGGCCGAGTGCGTTCTGCGAGCGGGACAGGCGCAGTCGCAGGCGCACCAACCGGCCGGCCGCCGGGGCCGGAGTCTCCGCCGGGGGCCGCTGCTGCGGTGGAACCGGGGGCGCGGGGGCGAGGTCCGGATCCACCGGGCCCGCGGTCGCGGCATCCCCCGTCGGTTGCGGGACCGTCGCATCCGCTCGGGGCGGCGCGGACTCGGGCGCGGCTGGCAGGCCGACATCATCGATCGTCCTGGTCGCCGAATCGCGTGGGACCTCGGCGTCGTCACCGACGCCGGGAGACAGCTCGGTGTCGGGCCGGCCGTCCCTCCCGACGGCCCGGCGGGGGCGCCGCCGCACGGCGCTGCCCACCACGAGTCCCATGGTGGCCAACACGACGACGGCGATGACGACGATCAGGATGAGGAGCTCCACACCCCGATCCTGACAGATGGCCGGGGCCGCCCGGGGTGCTCACCCACCGCCGGCACCCACCCGGGCCGGGTCAGACCGCCGCGCGTTCCCGCAACCGCTGGCTGATCACGGTCGTCACTCCGTCACCGCGCATCGCCACGCCGTACAGGGCGTCGGCGATTTCCATCGTCCGCTTCTGGTGGGTGATGATGATCAGCTGGGACTTCTGCCGCAGCCCCTCGATGGCGTTCAGCAACCGGCCGAGATTGCGATCGTCCAGCGCCGCTTCGACCTCGTCGAGGACGTAGAACGGCGACGGCCGGGCTCGGAAGATCGCCAGCAGGAGTGCGAGCGCTGTCAGCGATCGCTCCCCTCCGGACAGCAGCGACAGCCGCTTGACCTTCTTTCCCGGGGGGCGTGCCTCGACCTCGATCCCGGTGGTCAGCATGTCGTCGGGGTCGGTGAGCACCAGCCGGCCCTCGCCCCCGGGGAACAGCGTGGCGAAGACGACCTCGAACTCCCGGGCGGTGTCGGCGAAGGCCGCGGCAAACACCTCGCGGACCCGGACGTCGACCTCCTCGACCACGAGCAGCAGGTCCCGCCGGGTGCTCTTGATGTCATCGAGCTGCGCAGACAGGAACGCCGCCCTTTCCTGCAGGGCAGCGAACTCCTCCAGCGCCAGGGGGTTGATCCGGCCGAGGCGGGCCAGCTGCTTCTCTGCGGTGGCGGCCCTGGTGGTCTGCTCGGCCCGATCAAACGGCGTCGGCGTATCGTCCGGATCGTCGGGCGGCACCGGCACCTGCGGCCCGAACTCGGCCACGAGATCCTCCGCGCCGATCCCGAACTCCTCCATCGCCTTGGTCTCGAGCGTCTCTGCCCGCAGCCGCTTCTCCGCACGGGCCAGTTCGTCGCGGTGCGCCGCATCCCGCAGCGCCGCAAGCTCGGTGGCCAGCGTCCGCCCCCGCTCGCGCACGGCGGTCAGGTCCGTCTCGGTCGCCCGGCGCAGGGCCTCGGCCTCCTCGCGCTCGGCCGCCGCACGAGCCAGCGAACGGTCCAACCGGTCGAGGGTGACCTGGGTGGCGTTCCCGAGCGCCACCGCGGTCGCGGCCTGCCGTTCGCGCACCTCCCGCCGGCGGGCAGCGGCGGCCCGAGCCGCCCGTTCACTCGCTGCGGCCCGGATCAGCCCGTCCGCCCGACCCTGCAGGCCGCGCACCCGTTCCTCGCTGGTCCGCACGGCCAGCCGGGCCTCGACCTCGGCGGCGCGCACGGCCGAAGTGGCGGTGACCAGCCGGTCCCGCTCGGCCGGCGTCGGCTCGTCGATGTCCGGTTGCGCCGAGGTCGCGGCAAGGGCGGTCTCCAGCTCGGTCAGCGCGCCGTAGGCCCGGTCCCGGGCCGTCTCCGCGCGGCCGCGGGCGGCCTCGAGTCGTGCCACCTCCGAGCCTGCTCCGCCCCTCGCCCGGTCGAGCTGTGCCACCTGCTCGGACAGCGCCCGGTACCGGGCGTCGGCCCCGTGCAGGGCGGCCAGGGCCGCGTCGATGGCCGAGCGGGTCCGGGCAACCTCGGCTCGGGCGGGCTCGAAAGACTCGTGGGCCGTCTCGGCCCGTCGGGCCGCCTCCGTCACCCCGGCCTCTGCCTCGTCGGCCGCAGCCCGCAGCTCGATCGCCGACGGCGGATGCGCGCTGCCGCCGATCGACGCCGCGGGACCGAGGACGTCTCCGGCCCTCGTGACCGTCCGCAGATCAGGCCGGGACCGGACGGCCAGCTCGGCGGCGGCCAGATCGTCCACGACGATGGTGCGTTCGAGCAGCGACACCAGCGCGGAGCGGAAACGGTCGTCGACGATCTCCACCAGCGCGAGAACGGGAACGCAGCCCTCGGGGAGCGGGCCCGCGATGTCGGCGGCCGGCTCGGCCACCTCGCCGCGCCCCCGGCCAGCGTGATGCCCCCCGTCGGGACCGTCGGCGACGTCTGTCGTCCCGTTCGCATTCACCATGGTCCGGGCGGTCACCATCGCCGCCCGGCCGGCATCGGCCTGCCGTAACCAGGCGAACGCAGTCAGTACCTCGGCCGGCGTGGCGACCAGTAGCGCGTCGGCGGCCGGCCCCAGCGCCGCGGCCACCGCCACCTCGGCTCCCGGCCGCACGGTCAATACGCCGGACAGCCGGCCCAGGGGCGTGAACGAGGGGTCCAGGGGCGGGAGTTCGGGTCGACGCTCGACGGCCGAGTCGGAGTCCTTCACCGGAGCTGATCGATGCCGACGGCCGCCCGGACCGCCCCGCTTCCCACCAGCGGACCGCGCAGGCGGCGGATCGCCCGGCGGCGAGCCAGCCCGAGGCGGGTCGGCGCCATCAGGCCGGCCGCCTGCGTTGTCGGGCGACTCGCCCTGGGGAGCCTGCCCCCGCGCCACGGCCTCGAGCAGAGCCGCCGCCCCGTCGGCCGGCGCGAGCGAAAGCTGCAGGGCATCACGACGCGCAGTCCAGGAGGCCCGGTCCCGCTCGGCCGAACGTTCCTGTGCCCGCAGCGTCTCCAGACGGTCGGTCGCGCTGGCATGCACCGCCACCGCGGTGCTGTGCCGTTCGGCGAGTTCCTCTCGAGCGCCCTCCATCTGGGCGAGTTCCGTCTCCAGCGCGGTCCGGGACTCAGAGGCCTCCGCATCGCGCTCCCGCGCGGCCGCCAGCGCCTCCGTCGTCCGCGCGATCTCCTCCTCCGCGCTGGTCGCCCTCGACCGCGCGGCCTCGACCTGGCCGGCCAGGCGAGCGATCTCCTCGCGCCGGGAGGATGCGGCGCGGGCCGCGGCGATCAGCTCGCGTTCCTCATGTGCCAGCGCGGCCTCGAGTTCGGCCCGCCTGGTGACCACCTCTTCGAGCAGCTCGCGATCGCGCTCCAACCGCTCGGTGAGCGCGATCTCCTGCTCCCGGACCGCGGTCGCCTCCTGCTCGAGCTCCTCCGGATCGCGACGACCTCGTAGTTCGTCGGACCCGACCCGCAGCAGCCGGGCTCGCTCCGTCGCCAGCGAGCGGGTCCCCAGCAACCGTTCCCGGAGGGAGGCCATCGCATACCAGGTCTCCTGGGCCGCCGCCGTGCGAGGGACGACGGCGGCAAGCTCCGCCTGGAGCTGTTCCTCGCGCTGCGCCGCGGCGCGCTGCGCCGTCTCGGAGTCGGTAAGACGTCGCCGCAGCGCCTCCTCGTCCACGACATCGGAGGCGATCGCGGCCCGCGCGGAGTGCAGATCGTCCGCGAGCAGCCGAAGCCGGGCGTCCCTGAGCGAGGCCTGGATTACTCCGGCCTTTCGCGCGATCTCCGCCTGCCGGCCGAGGGGACCGAGCTGCCGGCGCAGCTCGGCGGAAAGGTCGGTGAGTCGGGTGAGGTTCGCCGACATCGCCTCGAGCTTGCGCAGCGCCTTCTCCTTGCGCTTGCGGTGCTTGAGAACGCCCGCGGCCTCCTCGATGAACGCCCGGCGATCTTCGGGGCGCGCGTGCAGCACGGCGTCGAGCTGGCCCTGGCCCACGATCACGTGCAGCTCGCGGCCGATCCCCGAGTCGCTCATGAGCTCCTGGATGTCGAGGAGCCGGCATCCCGTGCCGTTGATCGTGTATTCGCTCTCCCCGCTGCGAAACATGAGCCGACCGACAGTCACCTCGGTGTACTCAATTGGCAACGCGCCGTCGGAGTTGTCGATCGTGAGGAGCACCTCGGCCCGGCCGAGCGCTGGGCGCGCGGGAGTGCCCGCAAAGATGACATCCGACATGGTGCCGCCGCGCAGCGCCTTGGCGCCCTGTTCTCCGAGCACCCAGGCGATGGCATCGACCACATTGCTCTTACCGGACCCATTCGGGCCGACCACACAAGTAATTCCGGGCTCGAGATGCAACGAGGTCGAGCTCGCAAAGGACTTGAAGCCCCGCAGGGTCAGGCTCTTGAGGTGCACCGGTCTCCGGAGCGGTGAGGAGGGCTCGCCGGACTGGTGACGGATGGCCGGGATCAGCCGACGGTGGGACAGCCCCATCCTATCGAGCGACGCAAAGCGATCGCGTCGCTACACTCCGGCGAGATCCGCGGAGTCAGAACAACAACCTGCCTCACCAGAATTCCGACGAGACCGGTGCTACATCCCAGCCCCCCGAACGGGGACGGAACATCGCGGCACTCCAAGGTCGCACCGGAGGTCCACCCCCGAGACGACGATCCTGGCGCCGCGACGACCGCCTCCGATTAAGCAACGTTTCGATTACAATGCGTGACCGATTATGCACACACTGAGGCCCGAAAATTGCTTAAAGCTGGGCGCAGTTAGTACGAAGGGGCGCCCCCGCAGGAAACGCCCCGATAGCCGACCTTACGGTTCAGCTGTACGCCGGCTCAGCGTCGAGTGCCCGGACATCCTCCGGTACGTCGACACCTCCAACCAGCGCCTCGTTGACCTCGCGTACTCGAGTCAGTTCAGCCTCAAGCTCCGCAACTCGGGCACGGAGCCGGCGTACCTCGTAGGAGAGACGCAGGTCGCCGCCGGAACCGACGTGGCCGAAAAGGGCCTTCGCCATAGTGATGGTCCTCCACGATGAGTGACCTAGTGGGTGTCGGACAACACAAGATCCGAACAGATCAGAGTGCGCCCCAAACAATGTCTCTAGAGTCCCACGTCGAGTGACCGAAAGTCAAGAGCATGCCACATGCCCCCCGGCTGATCCGGTGAACACGCAAAAACTTGACCGTCATCCTGATGACAGTTCTGCCAGCGCAGCGTCCACAAGCAGTCACTTCCGGCGAAAGTCGACCAGATCGCCCTGTGCCCTCTGCCACACCACCTCGACCCGATCCGTCCAACCAGGGGTGTGACCCGTCACGAGCAGGCGGGCGAGGTCCTGACACGCAGGCTCCGCGCCCTCCGCAATCACCTCGACCGCGCCATCGGGCATATTGGTCGCGGTTCCCACCAGGCCAAGCCGGCGGCCACGGGTACGCACGTAGTCACGAAAACCGACGCCCTGAACGCGGCCGACGACACGAGCCGTGAACCGGACCACGGTCGGGCCAGGCGCCACCTGCTTCATGGGTACCTCGCTCATCAGCACGGTAGGGTACAGCCCATCGTGGACACCTCATCTTTCTCAGACATGGCAGGCCGATCGAGCGAGGCACGACGGCCGGTGGACCCCCAACGGGCGCGGCCCCTCCGGCCGCGTTCCCGCCGCAGGTCCACCGCCGTGGCACTCGTCTGCGGAGCCCTCGGGTCGGCACTGCTGCTCAGCGGTTGCGGGCAGGACTTCTCCCAGGACGGCGGAGCGCTACCCGTCCCGCATGCAAGCACCGACGGTGATCGTCATGTGACGCCCGAACCGGTCGACGGCCAAGCCGAGATCATCGGTCCCGGCTACGCTCCGCCTCGGACCGCCGGGCCCACGCAGACCGCAGTTCCCAACCTTCCGGGCGGCAAGCTCTAGCCAGGAAGATCCGTCGTCTATCCACGCGAGCCGATCGCCGGCGAGACCCGGCCGGACACCCGGTTGCCAAGCCCGAGATCGGCTCGCTCGCCGGCCAGGTAACCTGCCCGGCCGCCGCTGCCGGAAAGCTGACGAGCACGTGGCGTCCGCAGGCGCGGATAGACGGCGGCGAGATGCGCATCCACCCGCTGGCTCCGATCGGCCAGGACCACCGCGACCGACGGACCCCCCACACCGTCGTCCGGGTCCTCCCGCCGCTGAGCCTGAGCCCGCTCGCGAGCCGTCCGCTCCGTGCGGGCCAACCGCTGCGCGACGGCCAAGGCGAACCCGGCCATCCACGACCGGCGAAACGCTCTGGGGTCCTCATGCCGCGGCGGACGCGTGACGGCCAATCCGTGCACCTGCTGCACCAGCAGTGAGGTGAACAACAGCTGCACGCGGTGGATGTCCGTATCCATGCCGAAAAGGTGCGCGGCATGTTCCGTCCCGTGGTCACGGCGAACCGTGCGATGCACGAGCCGGCATCCCAGCGGGGCTGCGATGCTCGCCAACAGCGAGATCTTGTCTCGGGCGTAGGGCGAGTCGACAGCCACCACGAGGTCGGCGGCGGCGACCCGACTCGGCGCGGCCTCCTCGATGAGCGCGCGGTCGATGCCGTACTGAGCGATGAGCTCAGCCGCCTTGATGTTGTACGCCTCCCTGGCGGCCTCGGTGAGCCCCTCGGCCTCCGCCATGGCCAGGAGTTTCCGCACCCGGCCAAGCAGCGCATCCGGATTCATGGCATCTCCGTCCCTCTCGCGCCGGGCGGCCGAAGCGCGACCCGACGCCGTCGGTGGTGCCTCACCGAGCCGGGAGCATCCCGAACTCGGCCCCGGATGAGGCGACTGCGTTGTCCAGCGCGGTGGGCGGGCTCTCAGCGCCCCCGCGTTGCCACGTTCGAGATCACCTCACGACGAGGCGACCGTCTTCGAACATGTGATCGAATCTTACCATCTGGCCCGACGGGGTGGGCGCTGGCAGGTGGGGCAGGTGAAGCTGGATCGGTTCATGAAGGCGTCCCGCCGGATCGTGTCCCCACACCGGCCGCAGAGCAGACCCGCGCGACCGTAGACCTCGAGCGACCGCTCGAACAATCCGCTGACCCCCTCCGTCGAGACGTACAACCTGTCGAAGGACGTCCCGCCCGCGTCGAGCGCCGCAACCATGACCGCGCGGACGCAACCCAGCAGCCGACGGACCTCGGAACGGGTCAGGGTCTCCGTCGGACGGGCATAGTGGAGCCTCGCCGCCCACAGCGCCTCGTCCGCGTAGATGTTGCCCACACCGCTGACCAGCGTCTGGTCGAGCAATGCCCGCTTGATCCCGGTACGACGGTCACGCAGGCGTCGAGCGACGAGGTCCTCGTCGAAAGCGGGGTCAAGTGGATCCCGGGCGATGTGGGCGACCGGCTCGGGCAGTTCTCCACCGCCGACCGCGACCGCGAGGCCGCCAAAGGTTCGCTGGTCCACGAACCGCAGCTCACGGCCTCCGTCAAGGAAGGTGAAGCGGATCCGCAGGTGCTTGTGATCCGGAGTCGTCGGCGGCACCACGAGCAGCTGACCGCTCATGCCGAGATGCGCGATCAGGGCGTCGTCCGGGGCGGATGACGGGGCAGCGTTCGGCAAGGGCAGGCCCATGGGCGCACTCGCCATCTCCGGCTCGACCGCCGGTGGCTGCGTCGGCGCCGGCGCAGCCACCGGAACCACGGCGGCGGCCGTGGGATCCGCTCGAAGTGCAAGCCACAGGTACTTGCCGCGACGTCTCGCGGCCGTTACCCGCCGCCCGACGAGCAGCGCGGAGAAATCGCCCGCACCGGCCGCATGGCGACGGATCGCACGCGGGTGACGCACCTCGACCGAGGCGACGACCCGGCCGACGACGCCACGCTGCAGCCCGCGGCGAACGACCTCCACCTCTGGTAGCTCTGGCATGATCTCCGACTGTCGGGTAAAGGCAGACGTGACGGGCGGCACCAGTGCGGGCCATCCGTCGACCGCGGACCGTCGGGATCATGACGGGCAGGTCGGGCCGCCGCCCTCAGGGACCCGAGAGGTGCCCGTGTTCCAGTCGACCAGCCACGGATGCGTCGCCACGCAGAGCTGGACCGGTCGAACCGCCGTCTCCGTCCGGTTGTGCCGCCCCGGCCGCCCGGCTCTCGAGCACGGCGAAGGCCGCGGCAGCGGCCCGCTGCTCCGCTTCCTTCTTACTGCCGCCCTCGCCCTCGCCCAGGGGCTCGCCGGCGATCCGCGCGTAGGCCGTGAACCTCTTGGCGTGATCGGGACCGGCCTCCTCGACCACGTACTCGGGCGGCCCGAGGGCAAGCAGCGCCGTCTGCTCCTGCAGCGATGTCTTCCAGTCCAGCCCGGCGCCGCGACCCGCGGCCTCGTCCAACAACGGATCGAACAGGCGATGCACGAAGTCGGAGGCGGCGTCGAGGCCGGCCGAGAGATAGACCGCGCCGATAATGGCCTCGAGGGTGTCGGCGAGAATACTCGCCTTGTCGCGACCTCCGGTCGTCTCCTCCCCTCGGCCGAGCAGCAAATAGGGCCCGAGGCCGGTCGGACCGATGCCACGCGCCACGTCGGCGAGCGCCCGCATGTTCACCACCGAGGCCCGCTGCTTGGCCAGCTGCCCCTCGGGAAGATCGGGATGGCGGAGGAAGAGTGCTGCGGTCACGACGAGGCCGAGCACCGCATCGCCCAGAAACTCCAACCGCTCGTTGGTCGGAAGGCCGCCCTTCTCATAGGCGTAGGAACGGTGCGTGAGTGCCCGGTCGAGCAGCTCCGGATCGATGGCGGCCTCAAGGACCTCGATCAGACCGTCCCGCGGCGGAGGAGGCGGAAGATGGCGCGTCATCCGGCCAACCCAGCCAGCGCGCGCCGCCGCGTCACCAGGGTCGCCATTGCGGCCCGCGTCCGCGGGACGAGATCCCCGCGCACGGCCAACGAAGCCACCTTCAGCGCCGCGAGCAGTCCGCCGGCCCCGGCATCCACGGATCCTCCTCGGGTGCGCTCCGCGTGGACCGCGACACCGTCGACCCCCAGCACGATCGTTCCCCCTCGCACATCAGGATCTTCCAATGTTCCCCATGCCGGATCCAGGCCGGCATCGGTGCGGCCGGCCGCATCTTGACGTACCCAGCTCGACACGCCTCGAATGGTCGAGAGCACGACATCACCGGTGTATCCGTCGGTCACCGCGACCTCAAGCCGCCTGCCCGGCCCTGCGGCTGCCGACCATCCTGTCGCCGCCCCATCCTGGCCGGCCGGCTCGGGACCGGCGAGAACGCTTTCCACTGTGCACGGACCGACATAGTTCAGGTCGAGCAACCGAAGCAGCTCGTCGGCGAGGCGCCGCGGCTGATCCGACAACGCCTCCCGGGGGGCCAGCAGCCCGATCCGGGGCGTGTCCACCGTGAACCGCAACGCCGCGTATGCGCTGCCCAGCAGCGCGAACTGGGCGAGTTCATCGGCCGTCACCCCGACGGTCGATCCGGCATCGCACAACACGACGCCCGCATCTCGCCGGCCAACGATCGCAGCAAGCACCGCCTTCGTCGCGCCGGGCAGCAGCCCGTGGGTGAACTGGGCGGCAGCGACGACCGACTCGGCCGGCGCTACCGAGACCATCGCATCGGCGTGACCCTCGCGAACCAGCCGGGCGGCCACCCGGATACCTGCGTCCCGGCGCGCGCGCACGTCACGAAGAGCATCAGGTCCGCCCGTCACCGTACGGGTGGCGGACCTCAGCAGCACTCGCTCGCCAGGCACGATACCGAGCCGCGCCAGATCCTCACGAACACCTTCCGCGGGCGTCACCAGGATCAGCACCAGGCGCGGGTCCGCGTCCAACGCGGTGGGCAACGCTTCAAGGAGGGGCCCGATAGGGAGCCCCTCCCCCAGCAGATCAACGGCGATGCGGGTCACATCGGGTCAGACGTCAAGCACCTGACGATCGTTGTACCGGCCGCACGTCGTGCACACGGTGTGCGGCCGGATCACGTGCCCCCGCGAGCACTTCGCGAGGGTCGGCACCTTGGCCTTCCACTGCGAACGGCGGGACCGGGTGTTGCTGCGCGAGGTGCGCCGCTTCGGGACGGCCACTATTTCTTCTCCTTGCTCTCGTCAGGGTCGGACCGACCCTGATCAGTTCCCGTCGGAGCGCTTTCCGCCAGAGCGGACAACGCAGCCCACCGCGCATCGAGACGGTCGTGGGAGTGATCCGACCCGACCTCGTCCAGCCGGGCCCCACAATCCACGCACAGTCCCGCACAGTCCGGCCGGCAGGTAGGGGACAACGGCAGGTTCAGCACCAAGGCGTCCCGGACCACGGGCTCGAGGTCGGCATGATCGTCGACGAGGACCCGGGCGTCGTCTTCGTCCGCCACGTCCACCGCCCGGTCAGCGTAGTAGAAAAGCTCCAGGACCTCGACGGTGCCGACGTCGGACACCTCGTCGAGACAGCGTCCGCACTCGCCTCGCAGCGGGGCCACGACCGTGCCGCTGACCAGCACCCCCTCGATCACCGACTCCAGACGGAGATCCAACGTGGCGGTGGCCCCCGCGGGGACCCACATCATCTCGGTCCCGAGATCGGCAGGAAGCGCCGCCTGAGTCCGGACACGGCGCATCGACCCCGGCCGCCGGCCGAGCTCGCGGGTGTCAAGCACGAGGGGGCCCTTGGGCGTCCTACGGCGGGGGTGGGATCCAGTCATGGCGGCAGTCGAATTCACGTCTAGGTTCGGCTCGGGAAAGCCCGCCTGAGGCGGGCCTTACATGGGGGCGGGGCTGTTGCAGCGCCGGCTGACGACCGAGAAGCCGGCCCCCGATGGCTACTCAGGCCACCCGGAGGACCGCCGGGCGCACCCCAGCCAGTCGACGACTACGCGTCCAGCGTATCCGATCGGGTCCCGGCACGGCCCGCACGCGGTCGGCACCCCCGGTGGCACCCGGCGAGCCGGCCGGCCATGGCCGCCCATCCCGCGACCACGTTCGAGCGGACTGCTGGGCAAGCTCCCTCGGGCGCGCCCTCAGCTACGGCGGAACAACTACTCGACCGCGCGCTCGCGGAGCTGCTTGAGCACCACGTCGGGCACGAGGTGCGAGACGTCCCCTCCGTAGCGGGCGACCTCCTTCACCAGGCTCGAGGACAGAAACGCATACTGCGGGTTCGTGCTCATGAAGAGCGTCTCCACACCTGCGAGCGAATTGTTCATCTGAGCCATCTGAAGTTCGTAATCGAAGTCGCTGACTGCGCGCAGACCCTTGACGATCGACTGGATACCCCGCGCACGACAAAAGTCGACCACCAGGCCGTGTGATGCATCCACCACGACGTTGGACGGCGCCATCGGATGATTGCGCACCGCCTCACGAATGAGCTCCATGCGCTCATCGATGGTGAACAGGGTGGCCTTGTTCTTGTTGATCGAAACGGCGACCACGACCTCGTCGAAGAGCTTGCTCGCCCTGACGACGATGTCGAGATGGCCGTTGGTGATCGGATCAAATGAACCGGGACAGACTGCCCTCCTCATGATCGAATACCGTACCAGAGAACACCCTCTCCGTACCTCCGGTCACGCAGCGCACACAACCCATCTGGCCACGCAACCGGACCCGACCGATGGGACCTTTCCACAACACAGACACCGTCCGCAGTCAGCCATGCGCCACTCTGGAGCTTTGCCAGCACTTCGCCGAGCTCAAGGTCGCTCATCGCGTATGGCGGATCGAGAAACATCACATGATAGGGATCCCCCGAAGTGTTCTGCACCACACGCGACACCGGGGCCTGCAAGATCTCGGCTCCCGAGAGCCCCAGGGCAGCCACGTTCCGCCGCAGCGCCCGGACCGCCGCCGGATCATGGTCGACGAGAAGCGCGTGCGACGCACCGCGGGACAACGCCTCCAGACCCACCGCGCCCGAACCCGCGTAGAGGTCCGCGACCCGGGCACCTGGCAGATCAACGCACGTCGACAACGTGTTGAACAAACCCTCGCGGGCGCGATCCGACGTCGGCCGGGTGGATCGGCCCGTGGGGACGAAGAGCTGTCGACCACCTGCGGTCCCACCGATAATGCGCGTCATCGAGGCGCTGATCATCCCTTCTCGAGAAAGGCCGCACTGGCATCATCGAGTGCCGCAGCAAGCAGGCGCCGCAAGGCGGGATGCCGATCCAGTTCGGGATCGGCATCGACCAACCGGGTGGCCTCGGTACGAGCCTCCCGGATCAGCTCCTCGTCCCTCATGAGCGCCAGCAACTTCAGGGATCTGCGTCCCCCGGACTGGGCCGCACCGAGTACGTCCCCCTCACGGCGCTGGGCCAGATCGAGTCGGGCGAGCTCGGCTCCGTCGTTGGTCGCGGCGACCGCTCCCAGTCTGTCCCAGGCTGGCGTTCCCTGGTCCGCCGCCGTGTGCAACAGACACCACCCGGGTGCGGTGCCGCGTCCCACCCGTCCCCGCAGCTGATGCAGCTGCGACACGCCGAACCGATCCGCATCGAGAACCACCATCACCGTCGCATTCGGCACATTCACCCCGACTTCGATGACGGTGGTCGCCACCAGCACGTCGATCTGTCCCTGGGCGAAGCGGTTCATCGTGGCCTCCCGCTGCGCCGATGGGAGGCGACCGTGCAGCGACTCCACCCGCAGCCCGGCGAGTTCACCGTCCACCAGCTGCGGCAGCACGTCCGTCACCGTTGCCGCCGGACGTCCCGCACGCCCCTCTGCCTCGTCCGACAGCGCACCGGGATCGTCCTCCACGCTCTCCCCGCCGATACGGGGGCACACCACGTATGCCTGGTGACCGGCCGCGACCTCGTCACGGATCCGGCCCCACATCCGATCGGCCCACGAGCGCACGGCCGCGGGAACGACGAACGTCGCGACCGGGGAACGGCCGCTCGGCAACTCGGTGAGTTCGGAGACCTCGAGATCTCCGAAGACCGTCATGGCCACGGTCCGCGGGATCGGGGTCGCCGTCATGACGAGCAGGTGCGGTGGACGCCGGCCCCGCGCCCGCAGCGCGTCGCGCTGTTCGACACCGAAACGGTGCTGCTCGTCAACGATGATCAGCCCGAGGTCCGCGAAGACGACTCCTTCGTGCAGCAGGGCATGGGTCCCGACGATCAGGCCGGCCGAGCCTTCCGCGATGTCCGCCAACGCCTCCCGCCGAGCGCGGGCTCCCATCGAACCAGTGACCAGGGTCACCCGGGTCGCCCGCTCGTCGGCGCCGAGCTCGCCGGAGCGCGCCAGATCGCCGAGCATCTCCCGCAGGCTCCGGCAATGCTGGGCGGCGAGCGTCTCAGTCGGGGCGAGGAGCACAGCCTGGCCACCCGCATCGACCACGATGAGCATCGCCCGCAGCGCGACGACCGTCTTGCCCGACCCGACCTCGCCCTGCAGGAGGCGGTGCATAGGCACCGGACGCCCGATCTCCGCCGCGATGGTGGCACCCACTTCACACTGGCCCGTCGTAAGGGGGAAGGGCAGCGCGGCGTCGAACGCGGCGAGCAGGCCGTCCGGCCTGGCGCTACGGGCGGTCGTCGCCAGCGCTTCCACCTCGCGGCGGCGGCGCGCCAGCGCCACCTGGAGGACCAGGGCCTCGTCCCAGGTGAGGCGCTTGCGCCCCGAGGCAACCTCGCCGCGGTCGGCAGGTCGATGCACCAGCCGGTAAGCCTCGGCGAGCGTGGACAGTCGATGCCGCCGACGCAGGTCCTCCGGCAACGGGTCCTCGAGGGGGCCGAGGGAGTCCAGGACCAGGCGGACGCATCTGGCCAAGGTCCAGCTCGGCACCTTGGCGGCGGCGGGGTAGATCGGTACCAGCGCGTTTGCGAACAGCGGGCCGGTGACGTCGCCCTCCACCTCCGACTCCAGCAGCTGGACCTCAGGGTTGGTCAGCTGCCGGCGACCGAGGTACTCGTCGACCTTCCCGGCGAACAACGCTGTCGTCCCGGGGCGGAGGTCGCGTTCCCGCCAGCTCTGGTTGAAGAAGGTCAGGGCCAGTGGATGGGTGCCGTCTGTCACGGTGACTTGCAGCATCGACCGGCGGCTGCCCCGCATCGGTCGGCGCTCGGTCTTCTCCACCCGCGCCTGGACCGTGACCGTGTCACCGACGACCAGATCGGCGAGATCCGTCAGTTCGCCCCGTTCGTGATACCGGCGGGGCAGGTGCGCCAGGAGGTCACCGACCACGTGCAGCTCAAGGCCCTCCGCCAGCAGGGTGGCGGCGCGCGGACCGAGGAGTGACTTCAGGGGCGTGTCGAGGTCGACCACACCCCAGATAGTGCACCGAACCACCGACAGCGCCGAGCTCGATCGCCTCGTGCCCCACGGCCGGGACCACAACGCCTGGGGTAACCTCAAGCTGGTCTCTGCTGCGCGAGTTCTCCCGATCAGGCCATCAGGCTCATGGGATGAGTACGATCGCGGTCCTGACCGCCCGACGTCCCGGGCATGGCACCGGGACCATTACTACTTCGACGGAGTGTTTTTCGTGTCTTCGGTGTGCGACGTCTGCGGCAAGGGACCGGGCTTCGGTATGTCGGTCTCCCACTCCCACCGACGCACTCGCCGTCGTTGGAATCCGAACATCCAGACGGTCCGTGCCATCGTGGGTGGCACCCGTCGGCGGCTGAACGTCTGCACCTCCTGCATCAAGGCGGGCAAGGTCGCCCGCGCCTGACCCGCTCTACACCTGCTCGTCGAGGTAGGGCTGGGGTTCGGTGACGAACTGATAGCCGGTCTGGCTCGTCCAGACATGGTGGCCGGGCACCGGCTGGCTCAGTGTCCAGCTGCCGGCGTGCTTCAACCGGTGGTGATGGCGGCACAGCGGATCCGTGTTGTCGACTCGGGTCTCTCCGCCGTCCGCATAGGGCTTTGTATGATCCAAGTCACAGTCTCGTGCCGGCCTGGAGCATCCGGGGAACACGCAGGTCCTGACCCTCGCGCAGGCAAAGCGGGCCAGCTCGGCCGGGATCGGACCGTACCCTTCGAGCTCGCCCGGCGCGGTCGAGAGACCCATGAACGTCGGCAGGGACATCACGACCGACACCTCGGTGTCGGTCGTGCCGTATCGCTTGCCCATCACCAAATCGACCAGCACGTCGGCCCGACGCTCACCGATGCTGCGCCCGTCGTCCGCTCCCCCGGCGTCCCGGGCCAGCGCATCGATGCGCCGATAGACGGCGACCATACGATCCGCAGGCAGCACCGCCGACAGTTCCCCCATCCCGTCCTCCAAGGCACGGGTGCGAACATGGCGGTCACGCTCCCGCCGCCGCCGCCGCCGGCGGTCGGCCCCGTCCGGATCGACGGCGAGAACCGACCTGGTCACCGCGGCCCTGAAGCCGGGGCAGCTCGCCCGTGCTCCGCGCGCCAGCACCCTGTTCTCGACCGGCCGAGCCTGGCCCCTGGCCTTCGGCGGACGGGGGCACGCCGGCCCGGGAGGTCTTGTCGGCCCCCAACGTTGGATCGAACATGTATTCGATCATGCACCGCCGTCCCGACCACTCCGCGCCAGTGCCTGTCAGCGGCCGGTCGTCGCAGGTCGTCAGCCGGTCGTCAGCCGGTAGCCGGTGGGTCACCGGCCTGGCCGGCACCAGCGCAGCCGACCCGGCACGGCGACGGCACCAGCCGCCGTCGCCGGGTACGGCCCCGGACCTCGGCGCCGATCCGTTAGTGTCCCGGCATGGCAGGCACCAGGCGTCGGATTCGACTCGCCCTCCTGTTCGGTGGCCGCAGCACGGAGCACGCGATCTCCTGCGTGTCCGCCGGCGGCGTGCTGCGCGCGCTCGACCCCGACGTCTACGACGTCGTCCTGGTCGGCATCGACCCGTCGGGACGCTGGGTCGTCCTGCCTGGAGCGGATGCCCTTGCGTCAGCGGGCGGGGAACTCCCCTCGGTCACGGCGTCCTGGGGGACGAGTGTCGTGCTTGCCCCGGACCCGACCGCGTCACATCTGCTCCCCCGCGATGCCACGGAGGCCATCCACGGCCCGCTCGGGGACATCGATGGGGACATCGATGTGGTCTTCCCGCTCCTGCATGGCCCCTTCGGGGAGGATGGGACCGTACAGGGCCTCCTCGAGATGGCGGGGGTGCCCTACGTCGGCTCGGGTGTCTTCGCCAGTGCGGCCGCCATGGACAAGCAGCACATGAAGTCCATGCTGCGGGCCGCGGGCCTGCCCGTCGGCCCGTACGCCGTGCTGCGGGCCGGCCAGACCCTGTCCGAGGCCGACCAGGAACGCCTGGGCCTGCCGGTCTTCGTCAAGCCGGCTCGCGGTGGATCCAGCATTGGGATCAGCCGGGTCGACGCCTGGGCTGATCTGGACACGGCGGTCAAGACCGCCCGGGCGAACGATCCCAAGGTGCTCGTCGAGTCGGCGATCACGGGACGTGAGATCGAGTGCGGGGTACTCGGCCGGCTGGACGGGCCCGGCGCGCAGGCCAGCGTCCCGGCCGAGATCACCGTCACCTCGTCAGCCGGCTTCTACGACTTCGAAGCGAAGTACGTCTCCGACCAGACACGCTTCGACATCCCTGCGCGGCTGTCCCCCGCGGCGCTGGCCCGGGTGCAGCAGGTGGCGGTGGCGGCGTTCGAGGCTCTCGACTGCGCCGGACTCGCGCGCGTCGACGTGTTCGTCACCCCCGAGGATCAGGTGGTCGTCAACGAGGTCAACACGATGCCGGGATTCACCCCGATGTCGATGTTCCCCCGGATGTGGGAGGCGAGCGGGATCACCTATCCGCAGCTGGTCGACCGGCTCGTGCGGCTCGCCCTGCGTGACGGCGCCGGGTTGCGCTGACCACCGGGCCGACAATCCGGGCGGGCCCGGTCGAGCCGGCGGTTGGAGCAGGCCGGCGGTTGGACCAGGCCGGCGACGCCGACCCGTCCCACCGCCTGCGTGAGAGAGCCGCAGGCGCCGTGGTCCGCCCTCAGGGCGTCGTCGACGCGCTGTGAGCCCGCACCGCCGGGCCGACGGAGACGAGGATGTCGAAGGGTTGCACGTCGGTCGAGGCGGAGACCGGCAGGGTGAGCATGACGTGGGGCGAGCGGGTCGGAGTCGAGTACCGCACGGTCTCCCCGAGCTTCTCCGCGAACCACCCGACGTCATCGACCTCCGACAGGATCGAGACCGGCCGATAGCTCGCCGGCACACCCGAGGCTCCGCAGGTGAGAACGATCGGTCCCCGGCCGTAGGCCGCCGCGCTGTCCCACGGCGGATCGAGTCGGCGCCGGTCGAGATCGTCGCCGAGCGAGGACGGCAACGCCCCGATGAGCGCGGCGCAGGACGCACGGTCGGACGGCGCCGGCACCGGGACGTTGGTCAATCGGACCGGTCCGGGCCCACCACAGGCCGTCACCAGCAGGCATCCCACGGTGCCGGAGACGATGAGTCTGACGGCCACCCGGCGCGACGCCAAGACCGAAAGCCGGGTCAACGCCCGCCAACCGGCCCTCCACGGGCCGACCCGCCCGAGGTCGGCCCGCCCGCTATCGACCCGCCGAGTTGGCGCGAGCCGCCCCAACCGTCGGACGGCGGGCAGGCGCTGGCCCTGCTCGTCACGACCCACTGCTGTCACGACCCACTGCTGTCATATTCCGATTGTGGCCGTCGCAGGGGGCCGCCCACCGGGCGGGCGTCGTCCCTCCATGGCCCACAACCGCTGCCGACCGGCGGTGGGAGCCGGCACGCGACCCCCGCCCGCATCCTCGAGCGATCGGCGAACGGAGCGCCGCGCGCCCGCCACCCCTACCGGGGCACGAGCCCGCAGCGCTCAGAAATGGACGACCGGGCAGGTCAGCGTTCGGGTGATGCCGTCGACCGACTGCACCCTCGACATGACCATCTTGCCGAGATCGTCCACTGTGGGTGCCTCGGCACGCACGATGACGTCGTAGGGACCGGTCACGTCCTCTGCCTGGGTGACCCCGGGGATCTGCTCGATCTCCTTGGCAACCGACGCGGACTTGCCGACCTCGGTCTGGATAAGGATGTACGCGTGGACCACAGACGCTCCCTCGTCGGACGTCAACAGCCCGTCGAGCAGAACTACGGGCCGACAGAAGGTAACAGGCAAACGGGCCGGATGAGAGCCTCTGAGGCCGAGGAATTTCTTCGACTCGACCGACGGGCGCCGGTCGACGCCCCCCGCACGCTCATCCGGTCCCCAATCCTGGGGTGCGGCGCCCCGGTCTCGTACCCGATTGTGATGGCAACCACGATTCTCGCTACGGATAGTGAAGCTCGAGGAGACACATGAAGGTTCGGAGCGTCCCGTGAGCGAGTCCCCTCCCACCGCCGCACCCCCGGCCGCGGCGCCGCCGCGCGTGCTGACCATCGCGGGCTCCGATTCGGGCGGCGGAGCGGGGATTCAGGCTGATCTCAAGACGATGCTCGCGTTCGGCGTCCACGGGATGAGCGCCATCGTCGCCGTGACGGCGCAGAACTCGCTGGGCGTCCACGGCGTGTGGGATCTGCCGTCCGACGCGGTCCGTGCCCAGATCAGGGCGGTGGTGGACGACATCGGGGTCGACGCGGTCAAGACCGGCATGCTCTCCTCGGCCGCCCTCGTCGCCCTGGTCGCCACGGAGCTGGACCGCGTCGACGCACCGGTGGTGGTCGATCCGGTGGGCGTGTCGAAGCACGGCGACCCGCTGCTCGCGCCGGACGCGGTCGACGTTGTCCGCCGGGAGCTCATGCCGCGCGCGACCATCGCGACCCCGAACCTCGACGAGGTCCGCCTGCTGACCGGGGTGACCGTGCGGGACGCCGCCGACCTGCCCCGCGCCGCTGCGGCGATGCTCGCGCTGGGGCCGCGCTGGGTGCTGGTCAAGGGAGGTCACCTGCCCGGCGACGCGATCGATCTGCTGACCGACGGCTCCACGGAGATCCTCCTGCGCAGCCGCCGGCTGGACCGGCGACACACCCACGGCACCGGCTGCACACTGGCCTCCGCGATCGCCTCCAGGCTGGCCCGGGGCGACTCGCCGACGCAGGCCGTTCGGGCCGCGAAGGATTACGTCAGTGGCGCCCTGGCGGCCGGTTTTCCACTTGGAGCGGGGATCGGCCCGGTAGATCACGGATATCGTCACCGCAGGTAGCCACCAGTGATCCGGGCCGAGCCAGCCCGGGGAACGTCTGGTTCAATCGCCCCGCCGCATGTGACCTGACGCATCCGCATCATCGCCGTGGGAGGTAGCCCGTGGGGGCGAACAGTGCTGCAGTGGCCGCCCAGGGAGGCGTGGACCACCGGTGGTACCGCATCAGCGGCGGCGCTCCGCTGCGGGGCTCGGTCGAGGCGTCCGGCGCCAAGAACTCGGTCACAAAGCTGCTCGTCGCCACTCTGCTCACCCCAGAGCCGTGCACCCTGACCCGAGTCCCGCGGATCGCCGAGGTCGACGTCGTCCTGGGCATGCTGACCGAGCTCGGCACCCAGGTGGAATGGCTCGACGAGCACACGGTGCGGCTCGCCACCGAACGGATCGTCGACGCCTCGCTGTCCGAGGCCTATTCCGGGGTGAACCGCATCCCGATCCTCATGATGGGTCCGCTACTGCATCGCGTGGGCGAGGCCGTGATCCCCCTGCCAGGCGGGTGCCGCATCGGGAAACGACCCGTCGACTTCCATCTCGCGGGGCTGCGGGCGATGGGTGCGGAGATCGTCGAACAGGTGCGTTCCGTTCAGGTCAAGACCCTCGGCCTGCGCGGCACCCACGTCGCCCTGCCGTTCCCGAGCGTCGGCGCGACCGAGAACCTGCTGCTCGCCGCAGTGCGCGCGCAGGGCACGACGGTGATCTCCAACGCGGCGGTGGAACCGGAGGTCGTCGACCTCATCCTGTTCCTGCAACAGATGGGCGCCCTGGTCGATGTGGAGGCCGACCGGACGATCGTGGTCCAGGGCGTGGCGGAGCTGCGCGGCGCCACCCACGCGCCCATCCACGACCGGATCGAGGTGGCGTCGTTCGCGGCCGCCGCGGTGGCCACCGGCGGGCGGGTGGAGGTGATCGGCGCGCGGCAGGAGCACCTGATGACGTTCCTGAACCATCTGCGCCGGCTCGGCGGCGAGTTCGAGGTGACCCCGCGCGGCATGACGTTCTCCCGGGCCCGGCCGCTCACCGCCGCCCATGTGCAGACCGACGTGCACCCCGGGTTCATGACCGACTGGCAGCAGCCGCTGGTGGTGCTGCTGACCCAGGCCAGGGGAGCCTCGGTCATCCACGAGACGATCTACGAGGACCGGTTCGGGTACACCCGCCAGCTCGCCGAGATGGGCGCCGACATCGCGCTGTCGACGCTGTGCCTCGGCGGGAAGTCGTGCCGGTTCGCCGCCCGCGACTTCGAGCACTCGGCAGTCGTGAGCGGACCGACCCCCCTCACCGGCGGTGATCTCACGATTCCCGACCTGCGGGCAGGCTTCGCCTACGTGCTCGCCGCGCTGGTCGCGGATGGGACGAGCATCATCCGTGGGACCCGGTTCCTCGAGCGCGGATACGAGGACCCGATCGGCAAGCTCCGCTCGATCGGGGCCCGCGTCGACGCCGATCCGGTGCCCGCCCCCCGCGCCGCCAGCCCGTCACCCGAGGCGCTCCCCGCCTGACAGGCCTCACCCGCACCACAACCGCCGCCCGAACTACAACCGCCGCCCGCGCTACAACCGCTGCCCGAACTGCAACCGCCGCCCGAACTGCAACCGCCGCCCGAACTACAAGTCCTCGCCGGAGCCTGGCGATCCGGCGCGGCGGCCCATGTCACCGATGGGGTCGGTACTCGGGCCCCGGCTCCCGGCTCATCAGGTCCTTGACCGCCTCCAGCGGCGGCAGCCCCTCGTAGAGAACCCGCTCGACCTGCTGCGTGATGGGCATCGAGACGCCGAGCTGATCGGCCATGGCGAGCAGCGGTCGGCAGGACCGCACCCCTTCCGCGACCTGCCGCTGCTCCGCCTCCACCTGCTCCAGGCTGAGCCCGCGCCCCAGCTTCTCGCCGAAGGTCCGGTTGCGCGACAGCGGCGAGCCACAGGTCGCCACGAGATCACCGAGCCCCGCCAGGCCGGCGAAGGTCATCGGTTCCGCGCCCAGCGCGATGCCGAGCCGCGCCGTCTCGGCCAGACCTCGGGTGATCAGGGAGGCGAGGCTGTTGGTGCCGAAGCCCATTCCCTCGAGCATCCCCGCGGCAAGGGCGATCACGTTCTTCACCGCTCCCCCGAGCTCGCATCCGGTCACATCATGATTGGTGTACGGACGGAAGTAAGGCGTCCAACAGGCAGCCTGAACGATCTCCGCCGTCCGGGTCGAGGTGCTGGCGACCACGGTCGCCGCCGGATGCTCCGCGGCGATCTCATGTGCCAGGTTCGGGCCGCTGACAACAGCGATCCGGTCCGGCGTCACTCCGGCGACCTCGGCGATGACCTGGCTCATCCGCAGCCGGCTCCCTGCCTCGACCCCCTTCATCAGGCTGACGTAGATCGCGTCGGGCGCGATCCGCGGCACCCAGCGGGCGAGTACCGATCGCAGTGCCTGCGAAGGCACGGCCAGCACCACGAGCTCCGCGCCCGCCAGCGCGCCGCCCGGATCGGCCGTCGCCCGGATCCGGTCGGGGAGCTGGACCGAGGGCAGGTATCGCGGGTTGACGTGCCGGTTGTTGATCGAGTGGATGACCTGCGGGTCCCGGGCGACGAGGTCGACCCGGGCGCCTGCGTCCGCAAGAACCTTCGCGAAGACGGTCCCCCATGACCCGGCGGTCAGCACCGCCGCCCGCCTCACGTCGTTCTCCCGGGAGCAGTGCGGCGACCGCCATCGGCCGCGCCGTCGCGAGCCCCGGCCGGCCGGGCCGGGGCCGGGGCCGCGACACCGCTCGCGGCGTCCTCGGACCGGTTGTTGGGATCGGCGGTAATGGTTCCCTCCGGATGGGTCACGGGACCGGCGTCGGCGTCCGGTGCGGCGAGCACCCCGACGCTGCGCGATGGCGTGCCCACCGCGTCCTCACACTCGACCGTAGACGCCGGTCTGACGGGCATCACGCAGGATGCGCCGCTCACCAGCGACGTTGCCACCCACCAGGGACATTGCCACGGCCCCAGCGCCGAGAGACCACGCTCGGCGATAAGGCCGCGTCCGCCGCCCGCACGATCGACACGGGCAGCGACTGGAGGCAAACACTGGAGATACGCTCACGGACGACGCTCACCCCACGGTCAAGGCGTGGCGGCGACCGACTCGCCCGGGACGGGTCCATCCCATCGCCGCTCATCGCCCGCGCCCGAGCCATCCGGCTGGCGGCGCCGCGGCGCGCCATGGCCTATGGTCACCTTCGTGTGGCTCCCACGAGGCGGGGCGTCCTGGACGGTCCTTCTGCCGCTGAAGAACCTGGCGCGGGCGAAAAGCCGGCTGGACCGGCCGGACCGAAGCCTGCTGGCACTCGCGATGGCCCTCGACACGGTGACGGCCGTGCTCGCCTCCGCGACCGACCTCGTCGGCGCCGTCGTGATTGTGACGAACGATCAGACGGTCCACCGGGCCCTGTCGCGGCTGCGCGACCAGGGCGACATCAGCACTGGGCGCGACGGGGGTCCGGCCCCGGCCGCCGCCCTGTCGACGCAGATGCGCGCCCGCCTCGTCGTCGTTGCGGACGCCCCCGACCAGGGCCTCAACCCGGCGCTGGCGCACGGCGCGGAGCTTGCCGCCGGCCGCTGGCCCGGGCATCCAGTGGCGGCCCTGTCCGGGGATCTGCCGGCGCTGCGGACCGCGGAGCTGCACCAGGCCCTGGCCGCAGCCGGCGACCACCCCCGCGCGGTCCTCGCCGACGCCGCGGGCACGGGCACGGTGTTGCTCACCGCCACGACCGGGGCACCGCTGGGGCCGTCGTTCGGACCACACAGCCACGACGCGCACCGCCGCTCCGGTGCGGTGGACCTGACAGACGCCCTCGGATCCTCGGTGCCCGGGCTACGCCGCGACGTCGACACCGTCGATGATCTCGCGCAGGCACGTCACCTGGGGGTGGGCGACGCAACGGCTGCGGCGCTTCTGGTCGGCCGGGCGGCGGTGCCCTGACCCGGCCCGGCAGGAGCCGGCCGGGACCGCCGCAGGCGGAGTCGTCAGGCGGAGTCGTCAGGCGGAGTCGTCAGGCGGCAGGCCCCGCCCCTCGAGCCGGCTCGGCTGTCGGCAGCCGGCCATCCGAGGGGGCCCACGGCCGGATCGGCGCAAGGGGCAGCGGACCCGGCCGCGCGAACAGGTAGCCCTGGCCCAACTCGCAGCCAAGCTCCTCCAGCTCGGCGATCTGGCCTTCGTGCTCGATGCCCTCCGCGACGACGACGGCGCCGAGCGCGTGCGCCAGGATGATCATGGAGCGACGCATCGCCGCAACCCGACTCCCGTCCTGCGGCGGTTCCAGCAGAGTCCGATCGAGCTTCACGACGTCCACCGGTAGCAGGTGCATCGCGGCGAGCGTGCTGTTGCCCGCACCGACGTCGTCGAGAGCAACGGCGACACCCAGCGCACGCACCTCGTCGAGCACCTCACGCGCACCGTGCAGGTCCTCGATCCGGCTCGTCTCGGTGATCTCGACGACCAGGCGGCGGGGATCGAACCGGCTCGCGGCGAGCGCGCGGGCGACGCTGTCGAGCAGGGTCGTGTCCGCGACCCGGCTGGCCGAGACGTTCACGTGCAGGCGCAGCGTGGAGTCCGGGTAGGCCACCGCGATCTCCGCGCAGGCCTGGGTAAGAATCATGTCGTCGAGCGCGCCGACGATGCCACCGTTCTCCGCGGCGGCGACGAAGGTGCCGGGTGGCACCGGTCCGCGGCCGGGCGCGGTCCACCGGGCCAACGCCTCCAGCGCGACCGGCCTGCGGTCACGCAGGCGCACGATGGGCTGGTAGTGGACGTCGAACCCAGCCGACCGGCCGCCGCGACGCAGTGCGGTGGCCAGGGCGTCGGCCAGATGGGTGCCGGCGACGAGGTGGGCGCCGGGAGCGGAGCACAACCCGGGCCGGTAGACGACCAGGCGGTTCTTGCCCGTCCGCTTCGCCGCGTGCACGGCCGTGTCGGCCCGTCGCAGCAGGGCCTCGGTCGTCTCCTGGGTACGGCCGGCCACGACCAGGCCCACGCTGCCCCGCACGGGCCAGTGGTGGCCACCCACCGACACGGGTTGTCGCAGGGCCGCGAGCACCCGTTCGGCGACCGTCTCCGGCAGTTCCCGTCCCCCGTCGAGCAGCACGGCGAACTCGTCGGAGCCCAGCCGGGCGACGGTGTCCGAGGCGCGAACGCAGTGCCTCAGGCGCTGGCCCACGGCGCGCAGCAGATGGTCGCCGGCAGCATGGCCGAGGCTGTCGTTGATGATGCGGAAATCGTCGAGGTCGCAGTACAGGACGGCGACGTCCCGACCGTCGCGGCGGCTGGCGGCGAGGGCGTCGGTGAGCCGCTGGTGGAACAGTGTGCGGTTGGCGAGCTCGGTGAGCGGGTCATGCGAGGTCCAGTGCCGCACCTCGCGCTCGGCGTTCCCGACCAGCGTCACCAGCCGCTGGCTCGCCCGCAGGGTGACCATCTGCCGGACGAGGACCGCGGCGACCAGAGCCGAGCCGACCACGATCTCGACCGGGTCGAGGACGACGCCGGCCCGCGATCGGCCGAGCAGCAACGCAGCGACGCCGGCGGCGGGAACGTAGGGCACCGCGAGTCGCAGCCAGCCGACGAGGTCGCCGCGCGGCCCGTCCAGGGTCGCCCGACCCCCGTCACCCGCCCAGCCCGCACGCCACGCCGCCAGGACGATGAGCAAGGCGCCGACGACCGCCCCGAGGCCAGCCACTGAGCTACTCAGCCGGCTGGTGTCCCCGCCGACCTGTGCGCACCAGACTCCGACGACCGCAAGGAACACCAGGCCGGTCCCGGCGGCGGCAACCGCGGGCAGGTCGACCGGCTGGCGGAAGCCCGCTACGTGCAGGACGGCGAGCGCCAGCACGAGGACGACGATCGGGTGCGCCACCGTTACCAGGTGCCGCACCGCCCCGACGCCGCCCTCGCCGCCCCCGGCCTCGGCGACGTCGGCCTCGCCGAGGCCGGCCAGGATCCCCGACCAGGTCAGCAGGAACAGCGAACCGCCGAGGATGATCTCGTCGAGGGCGGTGGCCGGTACGCCGACGAGCCCGCCGAGCGACCGGGACTCGCCGCCCGCGCCACCGGTACCGGTACCGGGCATGCCGGCGAACCGCAGGCCGTCGGCGAGACGCCCCGGTCGCGAGCCTCCACCGGCCGGCCAGTCGATCCTGCCCAGCCCACCGGCCGAGGTGGCAGAGGCGAGCAGCGTGGACCGAGCCCGGGAACGCCGCACCCGGCTCGCCGGTACCGCCGCGAGGGCGGCGAGCGCCAGGACGGGCATGGCGAGCTGCCCGGCGTCCGCGAGGAACCCGACGTCCGCGACCGTCGGGCGGGTCGCGGCGAGCCGATCCCAGCGGTGCAGCGTCCAGGCCGTCTGCCCCACGGTCCAGGCCGTCAGCGCGAACGACAGCCAGACCAGCCAGCGGCCGCGGGCCCGGCCGAGCCGGCGACCGGCCCACGCGCAGCTCAGCGTCGCGGTCAGGCCGGCAGCGATTGCGGCGGCGTCGACGAGCATCCCTCGTCCCGCCCTCCTCCCCCGTGCGTCGGCCGCCTGGGACAGAAGGACCCTCAGGGAGGGACGGAAACGGCCGATCAAATCACCAAAAGTCATCAACGGGTACGTTGACACCCGTCGCCAACGTAGCGCGTGATCGCTCTATCACAAAGAGTAGCTAGATGCCTCGCGTGCCGCGCGGTATTCTCAGGCGTTCACCGTGTCGACCGTCACGGCCAGGCCCATCCTTGGGGTGGCCGCCGACGGGACACGCTCGCTTCCGGCGAGGAGTCGCACCCCAGCGGGGAGATCACTGCACCGGCTGGACCTCGACGACGGTGACCTGCTGGCTGGCGGTCAAGGTCCCCCGCCCCTCCCCGGTGTACCAGCCGGATGTCGGCGCGACGTCGGAGTAGTCACGGCCCACCGCGACCGTGACGTAGCGCAGATCGGCGAGCCGGTCGTGGCACGGATCGTAGGCGACGGCGACGGCACCGGGCTCCCAGCTGTCCGCCCCGGCCGCAGCCCCGCCCCCCGTACCGGTCCGGGGAACCCGGCCGGCCGCACCGCTGTTCATGACGACCTCCACCCAGGCGTGTGACGGGCCGTCCCCGACGAGATGCCCCGACACGTAGCGGGCGGGCAGCCCCACCGCGCGGCACAGGGCGAGCATCACGTGCGCCTGGTCCTGGCAGACCCCCGAGCCGCCGGCGAGGGCCTGGGCCGCGGTGGTGGCCACGTCCGTGCTGCCTGGGACATACCGGATCCGGCTGTGCACCCAGCCGCAGAACCGCCGCGCCGTCGCCACGGGATCGTCGGTGGCCAGAGCGCGGGCTGCGGCGGTGAGCGCCGGGTCCGGGGCGGTCAGCGGGGTGGCGTCGAGCAGCCGCCGGCCGGCCAGCGCCGTGGCCCGCAGCCAAGGCCGAGCACCCCCGGCGACCCGGTCGATCGTCACACTGACGTCGAAGTCCAGGCGGGCCGGCACCCGGTCGAGGCGCACCGCCGCGATGCGCGTCCCGTCGGCGCCGCGCTGCCAGGTCGTCCGGGCCGCGTCGGAGGAGACCGCCAGCCGCGCGTCGCGGACGGTCTGGTCGCCGTGCCGACCGGGGGGGACCACGACGAGCCGGTGCACCAGATCGGTGGCGTCGCCGTCATAGGTGTACCGGAAGCGCTGCACGACCCGATAGGTCACCCGCGTCCCGGCCGGCAGGTCGGTCAGACTGACGGCAGCCGTCCCCGGCCGGGAACCCGCGCAGGACCCACCCCCGTCCGCCTCGTCCCGGCCGGTCGGTCCGCCCTGGGCCGGGAGCACCCCCGGCACGCCGCCGGCCGCCGTCGAGGGCGGCGGCAGTGTCGCCGCCCCACCGGGGTCGGGCGGATCCGCCATCCTCACCGGCGGTCCCCCCGCCCCGCCGAACACCCGCCGAATACCGTGATATCTGACACATAGCCGGAGATTGACCGGGAGACGACCGCGACGTCCTGATCCGTCGAGAATGACCGACGGACGGCCGATGTTTCCATCACGCTGCCGATCGTCGCCTCCGACTGTTTCCGTGCCGTTAACGACGGGCCCCGGGGCCCCGCGCGTGACCACCTGGCGGCGACCGGACCACTACAACGGGCACGGATCGAACCTGTGGCCCGCCATGATGCCCCCGATGCGTCATCGGGACGGCCGTTTCGGGAAATCGTCCCGCGCTGCCGAGTTCACCGCCGGCTGGCACCATCTACAGGCATGAGCGAGCTGGTGGCGACCCGTCCCGAACAGCCTCAGCGCAAGGCCCGCAGCGGCCTGCTCGAACCCCTGGAGGCGCCCCGTCAGCCGGCGCCATCCGACCTGCCGGCCGACCGGTTCATCAACCGCGAGGCGTCCTGGCTCGACTTCAATGCCCGCGTACTGGCGCTCGCGGAGGACGTCTCCACGCCGTTGTTGGAACGAGCCAAGTTCCTGGCGATCTTCGCCAGCAACCTCGACGAGTTCTACATGGTCCGGGTCGCCGGTCTGATGCGGCGCGAGGCCACCGGCCTTGCGGTCCGCTCGGCGGACGGCCTGAGCGCGCGGGAACAGCTCGATCTCATCAGCCGGGCCACCGCCCAGCTGGCGGAGCGGCACTCGCGTTGCTTCACCGACGAGGTGGTGCCGTCCCTGGCGCACGCCGGGATCAGCATCCGGTTCTGGTCCCAGCTCAGCGACGCCCAGCGAGAGCACCTGCACAGCTACTTCCACGAGCAGATCTTCCCGGTGCTCACCCCGCTCGCGGTCGACCCGGCGCATCCGTTCCCCTACATCAGCGGCCTCTCGCTCAACCTGGCCGTGCAGGTCCGTGAGCCGGGCGGGGAAGTCGACCACTTCGCCCGGGTGAAGGTGCCGCAGAACGTGCCGCGACTGGTCCGCGTCGCGGTGGACCCGGCCGGCACCGGCCCGACACCGTCGGAGAGCGCCTGTTTCGTGCCGCTCGAGGAGTTGATCGCCGCCCACCTCGACCAGCTCTTCCCCGGCATGGAGGTGATCCACTCCCACCTGTTCCGCGTGACTCGCAACGCCGACCTCGAGGTCGAGGAGGACGAGGCGGAGGATCTGCTGCAGGCGCTGGAGCGCGAACTGGCCCGCCGGCGTTTCGGCCCCGCAGTCCGGCTGGAGGTCGACGACGACATCGACGCCGACCTGCTCGCACTGCTCATGCGCGAGCTCGAGGTCACCGAGCGGGAGGTGCACCGGGTCGCCGGGATGCTCGACCTGTCGGCCCTGTGGGCCCTGTACGACCTCGACCGGCCGGAGTTGAAGGACGCGCCGCGGGTCCCGGTCACCCATCCCCGGCTGATGACCGAGGAGGGGGAGACGCCCGACTTCTTCAGCGTGCTGCGCGAGGGTGACGTCCTCGTCCACCATCCCTACGACTCGTTCACGACCTCGGTGCAGCGGTTCATCGAACAGGCCGCCGCCGATCCGCACGTCCTCGCCATCAAGCAGACGCTCTACCGCACGTCCGGCGACTCCCCGATCGTGGACGCCCTCATCTCGGCGGCCGAGGCGGGCAAGCAGGTCGTCGTGCTGGTCGAGATCAAGGCGCGGTTCGACGAGCGCGCCAACATCCGCTGGGCGCGCGAGCTGGAGCGAGCCGGTTGCCACGTCGTCTACGGCCTGATCGGGTTGAAGACCCACTGCAAGACCTGCCTCGTCGTCCGGCAGGAGCGCGGTGGACTACGCCGGTACTGCCATGTGGGCACCGGCAACTACAACCCCAAGACCGCGCGGCTCTACGAGGACCTCGGCCTGCTCACCGCCGATCCGGAGGTGGGCGCCGACCTCACCGACCTGTTCAACGTGCTCACCGGGTACAGCCGGCAGACCGAGTACCGCTCGCTGCTGGTCGCCCCACAGCACATGCGCGAGGGGATCCTGCAGCGCATCTCCGCGGAGGCGCGGGCAGCGCAGGAGGGCCGTCCGTGCGGCATCCGCCTCAAGGTCAACAGCCTGGTCGACGAGCAGGTGATCGACGCGCTCTACCGCGCGTCCATGGTGGGCGTTCCCGTGCACTGCCTGGTGCGGGGGATCTGCGCCCTACGGCCCGGCGTGCCGGGCCTGTCGGAGACGGTGCACGTCCGGTCGATCCTCGGCCGTTTCCTCGAGCACAGCCGGGTCCTGGAGTTCGCGTCCTCGGACGAGTTCTGGATCGGCAGCGCCGACATGATGCATCGCAACCTGGACCGGCGGATCGAGGCGCTCGTCCGGGTGCCGCATCCGGAGCGACGGGACACCGTGCGCCGCATCCTGGATCACGCGTTCTCCGACGAGGTGTCCGGGTGGGTGTTGCAGTCCGACGGCCGGTGGGAACGGCGGACGACAGGACCGGACGACGTCCGGCTGTCGGACTACCAACACGACCTCATGGCCGAGGCCATGCGGCGCGGGCACCGGTGACTCCGGCGCCCGCACCGCGGATCAGTCGCCGCTCGCCGAAACGCTCGACTTGAACTCGGAGCCGGGCCGGAACTTCGGCACCACCGAGGCCGCGACATGCACGGGCTCGCCCGTCGCCGGGTTGCGCCCGGTGCGGGCGGCGCGCTCCACCCGCTCGAACACGCCGAAGCCGGTGATGGTCACCTTCTCACCACTGGCGACGGCCTCCTGAATAGCGTCGAACACGGCGTCGACGGCTTTGGTGGCATTCGACCGTCCGCCCTCGATCTGCTGGGCGATGCGGTCAACCAACTGGGACTTGTTCACGACAACCTCCGGACGCCCCCCGCAGGCGCGGGGTGGGGAGCAGATCGGGCATCACACTGCGCTGCACCGTAGGCATCTCCACTGTCGAGGGCAATTCCCGCGACCGTGTCGCGTCACACAAACCCGCACGTCAACGGGTTCGCGCCAGTGGGCGACGGGATGCGTGCTGTACGACCGGCACAGACCATCCGGTAGATTCATCACGTTGAGTAGCGAGAGGCGTCCGTTTTTTTGGGCCCAATGTCACGCTTTGGTAGCCGGCCGCCTCCGCCGCCGCGGGCCCAACTCTGCTACGTAATCAACCAAACGCCACAGGCGATGATGGACCGGGCTGCGCCGGTCGGTCATCGACCGCCTACTCGGTCCGACCCGTTCACACATCGACCCCGATGTGATATTGATCACATCGGGGTCGACACCTGGGTGGAGGCCGCACATCGGCCGTGCTGCAGCGCTCTGCCCGGCCGGCGCGGGGACGCAGCCGGGGGCGGCCGCCGACGGCGCGACGGCCGGGCCCACGGGCGCTACGCCACCGAGGGCAGCCAGGCCGGCCGGGTCGTCTCGAAGCCGGTGATCAGCTCCTCGTGCCGCAGCGTCAGGCCGACGTCGTCGAGCCCCTCCATGAGCCGCCAGCGGGTGAAGTCGTCGAGTTCGAACGGGGCGACCAGGCCGGCTCCCCGCACCTCGCGGGCGGCCAGGTCAACGGTGATCTCGACCGTCGGGTCCTGCTCCGCGGCCGTCTGCAGGGCCTCGACCGTCTCCGCCGGCAGCTGCACCGGCAGCAGCCCGTTGCCGAGCGCGTTGCCCCGGAAGATGTCGGCGAACCGGGGGGAGATCACCGCCCGGAAGCCGTAGTCCTGCAGCGCCCACACGGCGTGCTCACGCGACGAGCCGGTGCCGAAGTCGGGGCCCGCGACCAGGATCGACGCCCCGGCGTAGGCCGGGTTGTTGAACACGAAGCCCTCATCGGCCCGCCATTCGGAGAACAGGCCGGCACCGAACCCGGTGCGCTCGATGCGCTTGAGCCACTCGCTCGGAATGATCTGGTCGGTGTCGACGTCGCTGCGCCGCAGCGGCACGGCCCGACCGGTGTGGATCGTGAACGCCTCCATCGCCGGAAACGCTCCCCTCTGGACGAAGTCGTGATCAGGATGGCGGTCGCGGTCGCGGCGCAGCTCGATGCCGAACGGCGACCGCGCAGGTGCGGCCTACAGCTGCGCCGGGGCGGTGAGCCGGCCGGTGACCGCGGTGGCAGCGGCGACCGCCGGGGAGACGAGGTGGGTCCGCCCACCGGGTCCCTGGCGCCCCTCGAAGTTCCGGTTCGACGTGGAGGCGCTGCGCTCCCCCGGGCGCAGCGTGTCCGGGTTCATCCCGAGGCACATCGAGCATCCGGCGCTACGCCACTGCGCGCCGGCGGCCCGAAAGACCTCATCCAGCCCCTCCGCCTCGGCCTCCGCCTTGACCTGCATCGACCCGGGGACGACCAGGGCCCGGACGCCGTCGGCCACCCGTCGGCCCCGCAGCACGTCGGCCGCGGCCCGCAGGTCGCTGATGCGGCCGTTGGTGCAGGAGCCGATGAACACCGTGTCGACGGCCACCTCGGACAGCGGCACGCCCGCCGTGAGGCCCATGTAGGCCAGGGCGCGCTCGACGGACGCCCGCGCGGCCGGGTCCGCGTAGTCGGCGGGCGCGGGAATCCGCGAGCCCAGCGGCGCCGCCTGACCCGGGTTGGTCCCCCAGGTCACGTACGGGGTGAGGCTGGCGGCGTCGATGACGACCTCCCGGTCGAACACGGCGTCGTCGTCCGAGGCCAGCGTGCGCCAGTAGGCCACGGCCTCGTCCCAGGCCGGCCCGGTGGCGGCGTGCGCCCGGCCGGCGAGGTACTCGAACGTCGTGTCGTCGGGAGCGATCATCCCGGCGCGCGCCCCGGCCTCGATGGACATGTTGCAGACGGTCATCCGGCCCTCCATCGACAGGCCCCGGACCGCCGCACCGCGGTACTCGATGATGTGCCCGGCGCCGCCGCCGGTGCCGATCCGGGCGATGATCGCCAGGATGAGGTCCTTCGCGGTGACGCCGGCCGGCAGGTCGCCCTCGACCGTGACCGCCATCGTCTTCGGTCGGCGCTGCGGCAGCGTCTGGGTCGCGAGCACATGCTCGACCTGACTGGTGCCGATGCCGAAGGCCAGCGCCCCGAACGCGCCGTGGGTGGAGGTGTGGCTGTCGCCGCACACGATCGTCATCCCCGGCTGGGACAGCCCGAGCTGCGGGCCCACGACGTGGACGATGCCCTGACCGGGGTCGTTCATCGGGTACAGCCGCACCCCGAACTCCGCGCAGTTCTTGCGCAGCGTCTCGACCTGGGCGGCGGAGATCGGGTCCGCGATCGGCGCCAGCGTGTTCGTGGTCGGCACGTTGTGGTCCTCGGTGGCGAGGGTCAGGTCGGGGCGGCGTACCGGCCGCCCGGCCAGCCGCAGCGCCTCGAACGCCTGCGGCGAGGTGACCTCGTGCACGAGGTGCAGGTCGATGTAAAGCAGATCCGGTTCACCGTCGACGCGGCGCACCACGTGGGCGTCCCAGACCTTCTCCGCGAGTGTGCGCCCCATGGCCACTCCCCTCCTGCGCCGGGCGAGCTGCCCGCGCGGTCGTCCCACAGTCCTGCGATCGGGGTCGTGCCGCGATCGGTATCGCGCCATTTCCCGATCTTGCTATCCCACCATATGGGATGTCAGTATCAGGCTATGAAACAGCTTAGCGGAGTCGGGGTCCTGGACAAAGCGGCACTCGTCCTGGCCGCCGTGGAGCAGGGGCCGGCCGCCCTCGCCGACCTGGTGGCCCGGACCGGGCTCACCCGTGCGACCGCGCACCGCCTGGCCAGCGCGCTCGAGGTTCACCGCCTCATCGGGCGGGACAGCGCCGGCCGGTTCGTCGCCGGCCCGCGGCTGGCGGCCGGGGTGGCCACCCCGCTGCCCTGGGACGTGCTCGACCGGGCCGACCGGGTCCTGACCGACCTGCGCGACGTCACCGGCGAAAGCACCCAGCTCTACGTCCGGCGCGGGGCCCTGCGGCTGTGCGTGGCCGCCTCCGAGCGGGCGAGCGGCCTGCGCGACACGGTTCCGGTCGGCGCGGCGCTGCCGATGACGGCGGGATCCGGGGCGCAGGTCCTGCTCGCCTTCGCAGATCATCCCGAGCCCGACCTGCTCACCGCCGCGCCGTTCGACGCCGGGACGCTCACCCTGGTGCGCGAGCGGGGCTGGGCCGAGAGCGTCGGCGAACGGGAGACCGGCCTGGCGTCGGTGTCCGCGCCGGTCCGCGGTGAGTCCGGGACGGTGATCGCGGCGGTGTCGCTGTCCGGCCCGCTGGAGCGCCTGACCCGATCTCCGGGGCGCCGGCACGGTGCGGCCGTGCTCGCCGCGGCGGCGCGGCTGTCGACATCGGTCGTCGACTAAGCGATCCACCCGTCGTCAACTCCGGGCCACCGGAGATCGGCTGGCCCGCCGGTCCGGCCGGGTCCCGCGAACGGCCGACGTGACCGCGCAGACACGTTTCCCCCACTTGTCCTGGCTTTCTAGACATTGCGGATGCCCCGATCGGGCCCCACAACCGAACGGCACGCGGACTACGCCCGTTGGGACCGTTGCGGTGTCCCAGTGGCGTGGGTCTCCCCCGCCGCAGGGAGTGGCTTTCCGACGTCGTAGCCTGTTCGAGTCGTCCGTCTCGGATGATCGGAGAAGTAGGCCGGATGACCCGATGGGGTCATTTGCCATCCAGCGAGCAAGCGATATAAGTCGCCCGCGCACTGGGTGCGCCCGTCCGGAGGACTCTTCGGGTTCCGCGTGGATGGGCGGTCCTCGCCCGCGGCGGCGCCGTCGTAGGTTCGGCCGCCTCGTGCGGCGCCAAGGAGGGACAGGGCGCGGTGCGCAAACTGGGTTCGCGGTACGTGCTGCACGAGGTGCTCGGGCAGGGTACGACCGGCCAGGTCTGGCGAGGTGTCCGGGTCCAGGACGGCGCCCCCGTGGCCATCAAGGTGCTGCGTCCCGAGCTCGCGGACGATCCGGAGATCGTCGACCGGTTCCTGCGGGAGTGGGATCTCCTCGTCGATCTCGACAGCCCCGATCTGGTCGCGGTCCGCGACCTCGTCAACGAGCCGGACGCACTGGCCATCGTGATGGACCTCGTCGAGGGCCCGGATCTACGGGCGCACCTGCGCGAATTCGGCCCGCGACCCGCGCAGGAGGCGGTCCGGCTCGCGGTCGGCACCCTGTGGGCCCTCGACAGCGTGCACGCCGCCGGGATCGTCCACCGAGATGTCAAACCCGAGAACATCCTCATCGACACCTCGCAGCCCGACCGCCCGATCGTGCGTCTCACCGACTTCGGCATCGCCCGCGTGATCAGCACGCCGTCCCGGATCAACGCAACCGGGCCGATCGGCACCCCCCTCTACATGGCGCCCGAGCTCGGAACCGGCGCCCCCCCGACCCCCGCAGCCGACGTCTACTCGGCCGGGGTCGTGCTCTACGAGCTCCTCGCCGGATCACCGCCGTTCGACTCGACGAACCCCGCGGAACTGCTGCGGGCGCACCGGGAGGACGACCCGCTGCCCATCGCGGGTGTGCCGGCACCGGTGTGGGACGTGCTCGCCGGCATGCTCGCCAAGTCCCCGAGGCAACGACCTGCGAGCGCCGCCGACGCGGCCGACGACCTCAGCGACGCGCTCGAGGCCAGCCTGCGCGGCGTCGGCGGCGGCCTCGGCGCCCGCCCCGACGGTCGCGACCGTCGCGGCGCCGCGGCGCGCCCGGGGCACGGTGAGGACCTCGACGAGTCCGCGCCGACCGGCGCCTACGACCGGCGGGCCGGCGAGCGGCCGGCAGCGCCGACCGGCACCCAGCGGGTGATCCGGCCCGCCGCCGCGGCGGCTGGCGTCGGGGCGGCCGCGGGCGCCGGTGGCTGGAACGACCTCGAGCACACTCAGATCGCGGGCAGCCTGACCGCAGCCGCGACGAAGGTCAACGGCTGGGACGGCGGCGACGCCGAGCACACCAGAATCGCCCCGATGACCGGCGCCCAGGGTGGCGGCCGCGGCGGATGGGACAGCGACGCGCCGACCGGGATGAGCCCCGCGGTTCGTGTCCCCGCCCGCTCCGGCGGCCCCGCCGCCGACACGAACACGGTCATGTCGGCGATCCCGGCCAGCAAGCAGCCCGGCGCGGCCGGCGGCAGCGCCGGCGGCGGGTCGCGGGCGGCCGCCGACCGGCGCCGACGCAGCCGGATCGCGGCCGGTGCCGGTCTCGTCGTCGCCCTCGTCGCCGGGGCTGGCGGCTGGGCGCTCGCCTCCGGCGGCAACACCGACACGGCGCTGTCCGCCGATCGCACCGTCGCCGCCTCGGCGGATCCGAGCGCGGGCAGCCCGGCCGACGGCTCCCCGGGGGCGGGGGTGCCCGGCATCGCCAGCGGCGTCGACGGCAGTGCCCCCGGGACGGCCCCCGTCCGGCCCGGAGCGAAGGGCTCCCCCTCACCCGGCGCGAGCCCGTCGGTCGGCGCCTCCGCGGCGGCGACGACCCCGGCCAGCAGCCCGACCGCGGGCAGCAGCCCATCGCCCTCGCCGACCGACGACGGCACGGCGACGGTCCCCAACACCGAGGGCAGCGCGCTCAACACGGCGGAGAGCACTCTGAAGTCCGCGGGCTTCACGAAGATCAACAAGACCTACGACTGCTACAACACCGGCAAGGCCGACAACGTCGCCCATCAGTCCCCGAAGACGGGCAAGGTCGCCAAGACCACGGCCATCAGCCTGCAGGTCGAGGACTGCGCACAGGTCCCCAACGTCACCGGGATGTCGGAGTCGGACGGCAAGTGGCAGCTCTACTGGGCCGGCTTCACCTCCACGGCGGTCAACGGCGCCTGCGCCAACGGTGAGACGAGCAGTGTCTCGGGGTACTCGCCGACGGGGCAGCGTCCGCGGCACTCCACCACGGTGACGCTGACGGTGACCTGCACCAAGAAGCCGGCGCCTGCCCAGACGACGGCTGCGCCCGCGCCGACGACGGCACCGCCCACGACGGCCACGAAGTAACGACGGCGGGGGGCAGCCGCCCACGACGGCCACGAAGTCCCGCCGCGGGCGGCGCCCAGACGGGCCGCTCGCGGCGGGATTTTTCGTGGAGTTGCGGGCCCGTGCTCCGGGGCCCGGTAGGTAGCACGTCAGGCAGATCCCGGCTCGGGCCCCACATCCGCGAGATCCCCGCACGGGCCGCGGCTGCCGGTGCCCGGTCCCGGCGGGCCGCCCGCTGCTGGGCGTGGCGATGCCTGCGAGAAACCGCGCCAGCCGACCCGCCCGGCGGGGGTGAAGCGGTGCCCGCTCGCAGCCGGGGCGCGGGCTAGCCGGCGTCCTGGCTGCCGCTCAGCCGAGCTTGTCCATGGGCAGCGATCGAATGTCGTCCCGGGCCAGCGGACCGCTGGTGAGCCGCGGCACGCGCGGCTCCTCGTCGTCCGTCCGGATGCTGCGGGGCAACGGCATGGGCACCGGCAGCGCCGCCTCCGGCTCGGGCGCGAGCGCCGCGTGGGCGGTGGCCGCCCACAGGTCGACCTCGACGATGATCTCACCGTTCTCCGAGGACATCCGCAGTCGTCCGCCATGCACCTCGACGAGCCGCCGGACGACGTAGAGCCCCATGCCGGCGCCGTCCGTGGGCCGGGTGGCGGTGCCGTCCCGCTGGGTGAAGGGTTCGAACAGCTGGCGGATCGTGCCGGGATCGAGGTCGGGCCCGGGGTTGCGGACGCGGAGCACGACCTCGTCGCCGACCCGGCCCGCGATCAGCCGCACGGGCGCGCCCGGCCAGGAGTGCACCAGGGCGTTGTCGACCAGGTTCGCCACCACCTGGATGAGGGCCTGCCGCGCCATCCGCACGGGCAGTTCGGGCGGCAGGTCCACCGTGATGCTGCTGGGCGAACTCGTGTAAGACAAGTTGGCGATCACATGCCGGACGACCTCGGGCAGGTCGGCGATGGTCGTCTCGTCCGTGCCGGTGGCCGTGGCGGCCGTCAGCATGTTCTCCAGCAGGCGGGAGAGCCGGTCGGAGTAGTTCACCGCGGCGTCGAGCAGATCGTCGAGCTGGGCGTCGGAGAGCCGGCTGCGGCGCCGCTTGATGGTGAGCAAGTTTCCTCGGATTCCGGTCAGCGGCGTGCGGAACTCGTGCGACACGGTCGCGACGAGGTCGCTGCGGATGCGGTCAGTCTCTTCCAGCCGGGCCATCAGGCTCTGCTGGCCCTCGTAGAGTTGCTGGCGGTAATGCTCCACCCGCCGCCGGGACTGCTCGTTGTAGTGCCAGAAGACCATCTGCGCGCAGGCGAGGGCGAAGATGAAGCCGGCGTGCAGACCGGCCAGCAGCCAGGCGTTGTCCAGCACCGCCGCGCCGGTGCTGACGATGTTTCCCATCGCCAGGTTCGCGACGAACACGAACGCGATGGCCAGCAGGTAGACGGTCCACTCCTCATACAGCGCGATCAGCGCCACGACCACGAAGAAGTGGAAGTACATCGGGGTGAGGCCGTCGGAGACATGCACGAACACGACCGAGCAGCACAGCAGGCCGAGGCTCGCGGCCAGGGCGCGGACCCGGCGCCGGCCGGGCACGACCGCGGCGGCGAACAGCAGGGCAGGCGGGCTCGCCGCCAGGAACCCGTGCGCGAGGCTCAGGTCCTGCCAGATCGCGTAGCCGACGATGACCGGCAGGTGCATCGCCAGCACCAGGCACATGAGGGTGTGCCGGGCCGTCCAGTCCTCGATCGGCAGCCCGCGGCCCTGCGGGAGCAGCGCGGTGAGGCGCCGGGTCATCCCCGGCTGCGATCCCCCGCCCTCCCCCGCCGGCGCCCCCGCTGAACGCAGCCGTCCGGCGCGGCGCGCGGCGCGTCCCGCGTGGGCGCTGCCGTGCCGGCGTCGGGCCCGTTCGGGCGTCGATGGACTGACGGTGGACATCCGCGCAAGTTTCTACCGTTCCAGCCTGGGAGCACCATGGTTGTCAAGGGTGGTGTCGCATGGCGACAGTGCCCAGGTTTGACTAGGCCATCCGCACCACTCGACACCGGGCTCAACGGAGCATGGCGCGATCCTTGGTTCCCCCGCCAGGCTGTGGTCCGCGAGGTGGCCCCAGGATGGCCGCCCATGGAGGAGGACACCGTGCCCCCAGTGGCCCTGACAGCCTCGACCGCGTCCGCGATCGTTCCGCCGACCGCGGGACGGATCGGCCCGTCGACGGCCGGCGCCACCGCCGAGCCCACTGGGCCCGCCGTCCTGACCCACCCGGCCCGTCCCCAGCTGCGACTGGTCGCGTTGGGACAGGAGGGCGTGGGCGGTCCCGTGGCCGAGGTACACGGCTGGGGCGGGCCCGCCTCCTGCGGCTGCCGGGAGTGCACGATGGCCCGCCATCCGGCGGCCATGCCGCGCCTCACCGTGGTGAGGTAGGCCGCACCTGGCCCCTGACATGACGATGGCCCCCGGATGAAAATCCGCGGGCCATCGTGAGTCTTGGAGCGTGGGCATATCTTTGATCCTCTACGAAGAATGAAGATAAACCCTTTGTAGCCCCGACCGGATTCGAACCGGCGCTACCGCCTTGAGAGGGCGGCGTCCTGGGCCGCTAGACGACGGGGCCAAGACTTGCCTATTTGGTGCTGAGGTGCACGTCGTACTGTACACGATACCGGACCAGTCCGGCGAAGCGGTGCAACTCCAGCCTTTGGTGCAGCTGGGGTACCAGGACTCGAACCTAGACTAACGGAGCCAGAATCCGTTGGGCTGCCAATTACCCCATACCCCATGGGCCCTTGTTCGGGCGCTGCCTACTGTACCTCATGGCGCGGGGGTGTCTGCGCACCCGGGGGTCCGATGCACACCCGTCATCCCCCGAGCCGCACCGATCCCGCTCTACCCACCCCATCCGGCCGCGTCACCCAGCCGATCTCGCCACCCAGCCCTAACCCGCCACCCAGCCCCTGCGCGCCGTACCACCCCGTCCGCGCGCGGCGACGGGGCGGAAAGGCGCCGCGCGCGGGAAGAAGCGTGGACAGCCGGCGTGAGCCGCGCATGCCGCCCATGCCGCGCAGCGGGATGGAAGCTGTCCGGCTGACAGGAGGCGACGCGCGCCGTCCGCCGCCACGGGTGGGGCTCAGCGGGCCGTCACGGGGTTGGTCAGCGTGCCGATGCCCTCCACGGTCACTGCCACGGTCTGCCCCGGTCGCATCGGCCCCACCCCCGCCGGCGTACCCGTCAGCAGCACGTCGCCGGGCAGCAGGGTCATGGCCGCGGACATGTAGGCGATGAGGGCGGGCACGTCGCGCAGCAGCAGCTTCGTGCGGGAGTTCTGCCGCAGCTCACCGTCGAGGGTGGTGCGGATCGGGAGGTCCGTGGGATCGAGCTCGGTCTCGATCCAGGGACCGATCGGGCAGAACGAGTCGTGGCCCTTGGCCCGCGTCCACTGACCGTCGGTCTGCTGCTGATCCCGAGCCGTCACGTCGTTCGCGCAGGTGTAGCCGAGTACCACGTCGAAGGCCCGCTCCACCGGGACGTCACGGCACAACCGGCCGATGACGACCGCAAGCTCCCCCTCGAAGTCGACCCGGTCACTGTCCGGCGGCAGCATGATCGGGTCGCCCGGGCCGGCGACGCTCGTCGACGGCTTCAGGAACAGGATCGGGCGTTCCGGCGGGGTGTCACCGCCCATCTCCCGGACATGGTCGGCATAGTTCTTGCCGACGCAGAGCACCTTGCTGGGCAGGACCGGAGCGAGCAGCCGGACGTCGCCGAGCGGCCGCCGGGCGCCGGTGAAGGAGAAGGGGCCGAAGGGATGCGGGGCGATGACCGAGATCACGGCGGTGCCCGCCTCGATCGACCCCTCGACGACCCCGAATCCGGGCTCAGAACCATCGGTGAACCTCGCGATACGCACGCCCCTGACCGTATCCAGCCCGACCGCCGGAACCGGCCGCTGTCCGGCGGACGCACCGCGGCGAAGCGGTCGGGCGTGATCGGGTTCGCCAGAACGCAGGGGTGTGCCAGAGAATCGGGCGAGATTCCATGACAGGTCCAAGCAGGCACCGGGCGGCACCCGTTGCGGCCTGCGCCCCGCCCGTCCGGCGCCCCCGCACCGGCAGCGGTGAGGCGGCTTCGCCGTGTCCCACCCGGATTGGAAGAAGGAGAATGGTGAGCGAGACCGACACCACCCCCGTCTACGACGTCGGGGCGCCCGAGCCGAAGCCGATCGACGAGGAACTGAGCGTCAAGCTGGGCCACCTCGCCGAGGACGCGATCCTGCGCGGCAAGCCCAACGGGGACGAGCGGTGCGACAACTGCCTGTACTACCTCGACACCGACAAGGACATCACCTACTGCTGGCACCCGAAGCTGCGCATCCTCGTCGGCGGTGACTGGTGGTGCCAGTGGTGGGAGGAGATCCCGGAGGACTGATCGGGCCGTCCCACGCTGCTGGTCGGCCATCCGATCGGGATGAGCCGGACACCCCCTGAACGGGCCGCTACGGGCCTGTCAGGGGGTGTCAGGGGGTGTCGGTGCTAGTTTGGCTCTTGCCGCGGGCGGCGTCCCCAGCCAGTCGTCGCCACGCTTGCCGCCAGCTGCTCAGATGCCGCTCAGGTCGCGTTCGGGTCAGCGCGCTCGCCCTGCCGCCGCAGCCCGAAGTTCACCGCGTCCTCGAGGGCGGACCAGGAGGCGGCGATGATGTTCTCGTCGACGCCGATGGTGTCCCAGCGTGAGAGCCCGTCGCTGGTGCCGACCAGTACCCGGGTGACCGCCCCGGTGCCCTGCTTGCCGTCGAGGATGCGGACCTTGTAGTCCACGAGCTCCAGGTCGGCCAGGCCGGGGTAGGCCTTTTCCAGCGCGTCACGCAGGGCGGTGTCGAGGGCGTTGACGGGCCCGTTGCCCTCGGCGGTGGCGACATGCCGCACCCCGTGCGAGGTGAGCTTGACGGTCGCCTCGCTGACCACCTGGCCGTCGGAGCGCTGCTCGACGATCACCCGCCAGGACTCCAGGGTGTAGAAGCGCTGGCGGCCCGTGACCTCGTCCCGCAGCAACAGCTCGAACGACGCCTCGGCCGCCTCGTAGGCGAACCCGGTGGCCTCGCGCTCCTTGACCAGGTCCACGACCCGGCCGAGGGCCTCACGCTCGTTGGACAGGTCGAGCCCGAGCTCGCGGCCCTTGAGTTCGATGGTCGCGCGGCCGGCCAGTTCCGAGACCAGCATCCGCATGTCGCTACCGACGGCGGCCGGGTCGATGTGCTGGTACATATCCGGATCGATCTTGACGGCGCTGGCGTGCAGCCCGGCCTTGTGCGCGAACGCACTCGCGCCGACGTAGGGCCGGTGCGGGTCCGGAACCGAGTTGGTGACCTCGTCGATGGCATGGGAGACCCGGACGAGTTCCCGCAGCCGCCCCGGCGGCAGGGCGGCGCGGCCGAGCTTGGTCTCCAGGCCGGCGATGACGCTGAGCAGATTCGCGTTGCCGCACCGCTCGCCGTAGCCGTTCGCCGTGCCCTGCACGTGGGTCGCCCCCGCCTCGACGGCGACCAGGGTGTTCGCCACCGCGCAGTCGGCATCGTCGTGGCAGTGGATGCCCAGCCGGGCGCCGGTCCTCGCAAGCACCTCGGCGACCACGGCGCCGACGCGTGTGGGGAGCATGCCGCCGTTCGTGTCGCACAGTACGACGACCTCGGCGCCGGCCTCGGCGGCGACGGAGACGACCTCGAGGGCATACTCGGGATGCACTCGGTAACCGTCGAAGAAGTGCTCGGCGTCGAGGAAGACCCGCTTACCCTCCGCCCGCAGGTGGGCGACGGTGTCCCGGATCATCGCCAGGTTCTCGCCGGGGCTGGTGCGCAGCGCGCGCTCGACGTGCCGCAGATCCGATTTCGCGACCAGGCAGACCACCGACGTGCCGGCCTCCCGTAGGGCCGCCACCTGGGGATCGTCCGCGGCCACGCGACTGGCGCGCCGGGTCGCCCCGAAGGCGGTCAGCACCGCGGTCGACAGCGTCAGCTCGGTGCGGGCCCGGGCGAAGAACTCCGCGTCCTTAGGATTGGATCCCGGCCAGCCGCCCTCGATGAAGCCGACACCGAGATCATCGAGGTGGCGGGCCACCGCGAGCTTGTCCCCGACCGAGAGCGACAGCCCCTCCTGCTGGGTACCGTCACGCAGGGTGGTGTCGTAGATGTGCAGGGAATCGGGATCGTATGGCCGCACGGGGGGCGCCTCTCCGGTGGATCGGATGGCCGTGGGACCGACCGCGTCCGACACGGCCGTCCCGCCTCCCACCGGTCGCGCACGGACCGTGCTCCGGCACCGACGTCCGGCAGGGTTCGGGGACCATGGGACCGCCACGCGCCCGGTCCCATGGGTCAGCGACCGGAGCGCGCGACGGAGACGGGTTCGCCGCCGGGTGACAAGCCTACGATGTAACAGACTCGACATGTAACAAGTGTGGCGCGCGCCATACCGTCTCCAACTCCGCACCCACGGGGATCGCCGAAGGCGATTCCCGCAGACCACCCACGGCCCCAACCACCAGCCGGGGTCCCCGTGGATTCGCGAAGCCCCTACTCCGCACCCACGGGGATCGCCGAAGGCGATTCCCGCAGACCACCCACGGCCCCAACCACCAGCCGGGGTCCCCGTGGATTCGCGAAGCGGATCCACGGGGCTGCTCCACGGGGCTACTCAGTCCCCGGCGAAGCGGCGCAGGCGGTCGACCTGGAGAATGGTGATCGTCTGCCCCTCCGAAAGGATCCAGGTGCGCCGCTCGAACTCGCGCAGCGCCTGGTTGACGGACTGCCGGGAACCACCGAGCAGCGAGGCGATCTCGGTCTGGGTGAGGCCGAGTTCGATCACCGGCCGGCCGGCTTCACGCATTCGCAGCAGCAGCAGCTTCGCCACCCGGCGCGGCAGGTCGAGGAAGACGAGGTCGGCGTTCGCTCCGGTGAGCCGCCGGACGTGGGCGACCAGGGCCCGGATGAGCTGCTCGGCGACGGCCGGGCGTTCCCGGACCAGCTCCCACACGGCGGTCCGGTCGAGTACCAACGCCGTGCTGGGTTCCAGGGCCTCGACGCTGGCGGATCGCGTCCCCGCTTCGACGATGTTGAGCTCGCCCAGCGTCTCCCGCGGGCCGGCGATGTTCAGCACGTGATCGCGACCGTCGTCGGCCTTGGTGAGTACCTTGAGACGCCCCGTGGCGACCACGAGGAGGGTGTCCCCGGGTTCACCCTCGGTGAAGACGACCTGCCCGCGACGGAATCGCCGCGTGACCGCCCGTGAGGCGAGCCGCAGCAGATCCTCTTCGTCCAGTTCCTTCAGCAGCGTGGTCGCTCGGAGCAGGGCGACCGCCTCATTGTCGTGCATGCGGTGACCGTAGCGCCGTTGCTCCGCCTGATGCTCCGCAGCCACCGAAGAATGCTGGCTCGGGGTGGACGGCGCACCGGGAACACCCTTGGCGTGCGTCACGCCGGCATCATACCGTTATATGTTGGTGACTCCAGCATCGCACCACGTCGCGCATGGAGAGAATGCCGGCCACTCCACCACCAGACGTGACGATGAGATGACGAAATCCTCCGCGCAGCATCGAGGCCGCCGCCTCGTCGAGCGACCAGCCCGGATCCGCGAAGACGACATCGCGGGTGAGGTGGTCACCCGCGATCTCGACATCCGGATCCTGTTCCGCGGCGATCGAACGGAGAATGTCCCGTTCGGTCAGAATCCCGTAGCCCTGACTGTCCGCATCGTGGACGACCGCCGCACCCACCTTGCGAGCGGCCATCAGCCGCGCCGCCTGGCGGAGCGTGTGCCCCGGGCCGATCATGAGAACAAGGGAGCTCATCCCCTCCGAAACACGCACGACGCCCTCCGAACCCCCGCAATACCGTCCGAGACCCCGGCAATACGGTGCGAAACCTCCGCGATGCCGCCCGCAAGCCCCACCATGCCCTCCCGGCGCTTGTGCATTCGTGAAGCCTGCTACTCGCGACGGTAGGCCCTGCGGGACGGGTTGACCAGGGCGAAACGGGATGTGGCGTGGCCGCATTGTGACCTCGACCACGCCCCACGAGGGATAAATGCGTCAGAAGCGGACGGCTGGTCGGCAGGCACGGCTGACGCCGCCAGGTGAAACGGGGGAACACCGCACCACCCGTCCCCGGGCGACCAGGAACACCGGGTCCCCCGATGCACACCGGCCCGCACGGACCGGTGTGCATCGACACGGCGTCAGTGAGTCCGGTGAGTCAGTGAGTCCGGTGAGTCAGTGAGTCCGGTGAGTCAGTGAGTCGAGGCCGCCTAGTCGCGGACCAGCTCGTTCCAGGATCGGTAGCGGTCCAGCTCACCCCGCGTGGCACGGTGGAAGATCTCCAGCAGCTCTCGGGTCACCGGACCCGGCTTGCCCGTCCCGACCTGACGGTCGTCGACCGCGACGATCGGCACGATCTCGGCCGCCGTCCCGGTGAAGAAAGCCTCGTCGGCCAGGTAGAGGTCGGTGCGCACGACGTGCTGCTCGATCACCTCGTAGCCCTGGTCGGCGGCGATCTGCATGATCGAGGCGCGGGTGATGCCGCCCAGCGGCCCGTCGGTCAGCAGCGGAGTGATGACCTGGCGGCCGGAGACGATGAAGACGTTCTCGCCGGTGCCGTCCGCGATATGACCGTTCGGGCTGGTCAGGATGGCCTCGTCGTAACCTGCCTTGACCGCCGCGACCTTCGCCAGCGACGAGTTCAGGTACTGCCCGGACGCCTTCGCGGCCGGCGGGGTGATGTTGGGGTCGTTCCGCTTCCAGGAGGAGATCATCGCCCGGACGCCGTTCGCCTCAGCCTCCTCGCCGAGGTAGGCACCCCACGGCCAGACCGCGATCATCACCTCGACCGGCGAGGGGAGCGGGTTGAGCCCCATCTCCCCGTACCCGAGGTAGACCAGGGGCCGGATGTAGCAGGAGGCGATGTCGTTGACCGCGATGGTCTCCTTGGTCGCCGCCACCACCTGCTCCTGAGTGAAGGACGGCTCCATCACGTAGATCTTCGCGCTGCGGTACAGGCGAGCGATGTGATCCGTCAGCCGGAAGACGGCGGGGCCGTCGGCCGTCGCGTAACAGCGGATGCCCTCGAACACGCCCCAGCCATAGTGCAGGGTCGGGTTGAGCACGTGGATGCGGGCGTCGTCCCAATCGACGAGCTCGCCACTCATCCAGATCTTCGAGGTGGGGGTGATGGGCACAGCGGACTCCAGGCCAGGATCGATCGACGAAGCGAACAGGGATGACGAATTCGCCGATCATCGCCGTTGTGGGCCCCGTCGGCTGCCGTCTACCGGATCTACGGCTCCCGTTCGAGGATAACCACCTCGCCGTGCGGCGGGAAACGCCACGAGAACGGCAGACGACCAGCGGCGACCGACCGGCGCGGCCCCGACGGACGATCCGCCGGAGCGGGACGGGACAGCGAAGGGCGCCGGCCGAGCGGAAGAATCTAGCCGACCGCGCGAGCGGCGAGGTCCTCGCCGCGCTCCCGGGTCGACAGCGCCGCCGCGCCCGCGCCCGCCCGGTCCGCGAGCGACGCGGCGACCGCGGCCTCGACCCTGGCCGCCTCCTCGGCGTGCCCGAGGTGGTCGAGCAGCATCGCGACGGAGGCGACCGTCGCCGTCGGGTCCGCGAGCTGCTTGCCGGCGATGTCGGGCGCGCTGCCGTGGACCGGCTCGAACATGCTCGGGTGGGCGCCGGAAGGGTCGAGGTTGCCGCTGGCTGCCAATCCGATGCCGCCGGTGATCGCGGCGCCGATGTCGGTGATGATGTCGCCGAACATGTTGTCCGTGACCACGACGTCGAACCGTCCCGGATCGGTCACGAAGAACATCGAGGCCGCGTCCACGTGCTGGTAGTCGACCCGCACGTCGGGGAACTCGGGCGCCACTTCGGCGACCGTGCGCGACCACAGGTCGCCGGCCTTGGTCAGCACGTTGTTCTTGTGCACGAGGGTGAGGTGACGGCGCTCGCGGCGAGCGGCACGGCGGAACGCGTCCCGCACGACCCGCTCGACGCCGTAGCGGGTGTTGATGCTCTCCTCGGTGGCCACCTCGTGCGGCGTCCCCCGCCGCAGCACACCGCCGGCGCCCGCATACGGGCCCTCGGTGCCCTCGCGCACCACGATCATGTCGATCGTCGGCTCCCCGGCCAGCGGTGACCGGACCCCGGGGTAGAGCCGCACCGGCCGCAGGTTGACGTGGTGGTCGAGCTCGAAGCGCAGGCGTAGCAGCAGGCCACGCTCGAGCACACCGCTCGGCACACCCGGGTCGCCGACCGCGCCGAGCAGGATCGCGTCGTGCCCGCGCAGCTCCTCGAGCACCGCGTCGGGCAGCGTTTCCCCGGTCTGGTGCCAACGCCGGGCGCCCAGGTCGTACTCGGTCGTGTCGACCTTGGGGTGCACGGCCCGCAGTACCCGCAGCCCCTCCGCCACCACTTCGGGGCCGATCCCGTCACCGCCGATCACCGCAAGCCTCATGTGCCCGACTGTAGCCGCAACCGGCGCGTCGAAGCAGTTTGGCTCGGCCCGACGCCGCTGCTCCGAGGCGATCCGTCAAACCGCGAGGGCGGGTCTCCCGGCCGCGGCGGCGAGGCGGCCTGGCGAGGGCTGTGGGGACCCGGCACTGGATATGGGGACACGGCGACGGATGGACACGGCGGGATGAGGCCCCACCACGCCATCCGTTACCACACGGCATCACCAAGCGACCGGCGAGACCACCGCACCGCGGCCTAACGATTACCAAGAGTAACAGTCATACAGCTCGAGCCGTACGGAGGATCACCACCGTTGTTCACGGATTGATGTGCGCCTGCCGGGTCAGGCACTCCGACCCCGCGAGACCGACGCCTCAGAAAGTGAGGTGCATTGTCCGGTAGGGCAACAGATCAGTGGTGCTCGACGGTTCAGCCGTATAGAACACGCCGACCATGCCGGGCGGACGCAAGAAAGACGACAACCAGCAATCCGACTGCCACCCGCCGGTCACACAAAAGACCGCAGGATTCACAACTCCGGACGGTACTCGCGACCAGCGCCGAGGCAAGATGGTAAGAAACTCACTTACAGGACAGGTGCGACGTGCTTCGAGGCGAGGGGGTGCACGGCGCATGATTACTCGACAGCGGACTCCCGCGGGATCTCCACCCCGCGGCCGCTCCGATGTCGGCGACGCGGCCGAGACATCCGGCGAGGTGACCGGTGCCCGGCACGGGGTCGCGTCCGCGGGCCCCCCTGCGTCGGGCGTGGAGAGCCCGCCGGGATTCGCCGGGAAGCGGGACGCGTACGAGGCCGACCACCCCGACCTGGCTCGCGTTCTCGCCGAGCCCGCCGAACCCGTGCTGTTCTTCCAGCCAATCGTGGATCTCCAGCGTGGGGTTATCGCCGGTTATGAGGCGCTTGCCCGCTTCCACACCCATCCGACGCACTCACCCGACCGCATTTTCGCCGCGGCGGACCGGCTCGGGCACGCGGCCGAACTCGAGGCGCGGGTTCTCGCTGCCGCGCTCGCGGCACGCGATCGCCTTCCCGACCGCTGTTTTCTGGCCGTCAACGTCCTGCCGCACCTGCTTGGCGAGCCCGAAGTCGCCGAGGTCTGGCGGAACGCGGACCTGCGCCGACTCGTGCTGGAACTCAACGAGGCGGTCGACCTCGACGCCACCAGCGGACTGACCGCCACCGCGAGCGCCCTGCGCAACCGCGGAGCCTTCGTCGCCATGGACGACGTCGGCTCGGGCTACGCCGGGCTGCGTCAGCTCGCCCGGATCCGGCCGGACTTCGTCAAGCTGGACCGCTCACTGGTGGTCAACGTCGACGACGACCAGGTCAAGATCGCCCTGACCGAGCTGGTCGGCAACTTCGCCAGCCGGCTGAACGGCTGGGTGATCGCGGAGGGCATCGAGCGGGGCGATGAGCTGGCCATGCTGGTCGCGCTCGGGGTTCCCCTCGGGCAGGGGTTCCTGCTCGGACGCCCCTCCGAGGGCTGGCAGCAGCTCGATCCGGGGGTGGCCCGGCGGATCCGACAGCTGTCCGAGCGCAGCAACCGGGCGGCGAGCATCGAGAGCCTCATGGAACAGGTCACCGTCAGCGTGGGTGACTCGGGCTCGTGCGCCATGTCGCCGGACTGCCCGAGCTGCCCGATGCGGGCGACGACGAATCGCGCCGATTCGACCGCCGGCCCCGACGACGAGCAGGCCCCCAGGGCGACGATCATCGTGTCCAACCGGTGCCGCCCGGTGGCGCTGCACCTGTCCGGCGGTCCCGGTGGGGGCACCGAGCCCCGCCGTGTGCCTACCACGCTCTTCGCCCGTCCGGAGGAGCCGGTGACGGAGGTGGCCCGGCGCGCCATGACCCGCGCCAGGGCCAGCCGGTTCGACCCGGTGATAATCGTGACCGAGATGGGTCGACCCCTCGGTCTGGTACAGATGGAGCGCCTGATGCTGCGTCTCGCGGAAATGTCCACATGAGACGGAACCGATATTGGACCGCCCAGGCGCTGATGTCACCGAGCCCGGCGGCCGGAGGTCATTCCCTGCCCGCGGAGATCACCGTTCGGCGGCCGGCCATGAAGGAATTCTACTGTGGCGCGATCATTCACGGGTGCGAGACGCGCATCGTCGCGTCCAGCGAGGAGGATCTGCTTCGTGCCGTGGACACCCACGCCCGCGTGGACCATGGCATGACCGACGTCCCGGAAGCGATGCTGGACCAGGTGCGCCGCAGCGCCCGCGAGGTGGAACCTGCGGACGTCCGCGACTGATCGTCGCCTCGTTCACCCGGCGGCACGCCCGGGGCCGCGCCAGGTCCGGTTCGCCGCGATGAGGGTCGCTCCCCCGGCGCCCCGGATCGGCCTGCGGCGGCGCGGGGCCGCCACAGGCCGCGGGCAGGCCTGCGCGCGCCCGGCTCAGGCCACCGGTGCGGCGGCCGGCTGACCGCCGTCCCTCGGCGCCGCAACGACCGGCTCGGGCGCCGGAGCCCGGTCACGAGAGGCACGATTGACGGCACTCACCACGGCCCGCAGCGACGCGGTGACGATGTTGGGATCGATGCCGACCCCCCAGTAGATCTGGTTGTCGACGGAGACCTCGAGGTAGGCCGCAGCCTGGGCGTCGGCACCCGAGCCCAGCGCGTGCTCGTTGTAGTCGAGGATGCGCACGCTCAGGCCGCGGGTCGCCAGGGCGGCCACGAAGGCGTCGATGGGGCCGTTGCCGACCCCCGTGATCACCGAGTCCGCACCGCCGAACCGCACCGAGACCGAGACCTCGTCGCGCTCCCCCGAGGCGGCGTTCGTCCGTGATCCCAGCAGCTCCAGCGGGCCGGCCGTCTCCGCGCCGTCGAGGAAGTACTCGCTGCGGAAGATCCGCCACAGCTCCGCGGCGGTGACCTCGCCGCCCTCGGTGTCGGTGTGGCGCTGCACGACGCCGGAGAACTCGATCTGCAGCCGTCGCGGCAGATCCAGCGAGTGCTCCGACTTCAGCAGGTACGCCACGCCTCCCTTGCCGGACTGGCTGTTCACCCGGATGACAGCCTCGTAGGTACGGCCCACGTCCTTGGGGTCGATCGGCAGGTAGGGCACCTCCCACCGGGTCTGGCCGGTCCGCTCCATCGCCTCCAGGCCCTTCTTGATCGCGTCCTGGTGCGAGCCGGAGAAGGCGGTGTAGACGAGGTCGCCGCCGTAGGGATGGCGGAGGTGCACGGGCAGCTGGTTGCAGTACTCGACCGCACGGCGGACCCCGTCGATGTCCGAGAAGTCGATCATCGGGTCGATGCCCTGCGAGAACAGGTTCAGCCCGAGGGTGACCAGGCAGACGTTGCCGGTGCGCTCGCCGTTGCCGAACAGGCAGCCCTCGACCCGGTCCGCGCCGGCCAGCACGCCGAGCTCCGCCGCGGCGACCGCGCAGCCCCGGTCGTTGTGCGGGTGCAGCGACAGGATGACGGCGTCGCGCCGGGTCAGGTTCCGACCGACCCACTCGATCTGGTCGGCGTAGACGTTCGGCGTCGACATCTCGACCGTCGCCGGCAGGTTCAGCACGACCGGCCGCTGCGGCGTCGGCGACCACACGTCCATGACCGCCTCGCAGACCTCGACGGCGTAGTCCAGCTCGGTGCCGGTGAACGACTCCGGGCTGTACTGCCAGCGCACGTCGGTGCCCTTGAGCAGCTTCTCGGCGTACTGGACGCACCAGCGCGCGCCCTGCACGGCGATCTCGGTGACGCCGGCGCGGTCCAGGCCGAACACGACCCGCCGCTGCAACGTGGACGTCGAGTTGTACAGGTGGATCAGCGCCCGGTCGGCGCCCACCAGCGACGCGGCCGTCCGCTCGATCAGCTCCTCACGCGCCTGGGTCAGCACCTGGATGACGACGTCATCCGGGATGCGGTCGGACTCGATGAGCTCGCGGATGAAGTCGAAGTCGGTCTGGCTCGCCGCGGGAAATCCGACCTCGATCTCCTTGTAGCCCATCGCGACCAGCAGTTCGAACATCTGCATCTTGCGCGCGGGGGTCATCGGGTCGATCAGTGCCTGGTTGCCGTCGCGCAGGTCGACACTGCACCACTGCGGGGCGCGGGTGATCGTCTTCTCGGGCCAGGTCCGGTCCGGCAGCGGGACGGGGGTGAACGACCGGTACTTCTCGATCGGCATGCCGGACGGCTGCTGCGTGGTCATCGTGCTCCTGCTTCCTCGAAAGAGCCCCACATCGACCGGATCTCACGACCGCACAGGGGACTTGGGGGCCGGCAGATCCCCCGCGGCGTCGGACGGCCGGCCGCCCGAGCTGGGCGTGGCCGCCGGGCCACCACGACTGCGGGGATCCCGACGCTGGCGCACGAGAACACCGCGACGGGGAAGCCAGCTGGATCAGGCCCCGCCGCGGCGGCTAAGGAGGAGCAGCGCACGCATCGCGGATAAACAGTACCCGATGTCGGGACGATCGGACGGTGCTGGCGCCGCCGCGCCTCGGTTGCCCGCCGCGCCTCGGTTGCCCGCCGCGCCTCGGTTGCCCGCCGCGCCTCGGTTGCCCGCCGCGCCTCAGGTACCGATCGAGCCGATGACGCGGAACCGGCCGGTGCGGGCCCGCAGGTCGTCGGTGCGCACCGTACAGGCGACCGACCTGGCGCCGTCCTGCCAGCTCGGCTCGGACGGGTAGATCGTGCCGACGATGTGGTGGGGGGTGGCGTCGATGGCCCCGGCGAAGTCTCGCAACGCCCCGGCGCAGCGCGCGTCCGCAGCCTGGGTCACCGCCGACGCGCCGGGCCAGCGGTCGAACAGCGGCGCGAGGTTCACCAACCGGGTGACCTCGTCGATGTGCGGCCGGTCGCAGCTGACCCGGACCGGGACCACCGGTGCCATCCGCGCGGGGGCGTTGGTCGGGTAGGGCGTCCAGTTCAGGCAGTCGCCGCGTTGCAGGGCGGCCAGCAGTGCCGGGGTGACCGCATAGCCGGCGGGTGGGCCGGTCAGAGTGCCGGTGACCGCGGGCACCGCACTGACGGCACTCGCCGAGCCGCCCTGCGACGCGGTCGGTGCGGCCAGGCGGGTGGCGGTGCCCGGCCCGCCCCGGGTCGCCGTCTGCCGCAACGCCACCACGGTGATAGTGATCATCCCGACGATGATGGCGATGAAGGTGACCATCTGAGCGATCTGACGGGAGCGTCCCGGCGGCTTCGGCGGCGACACGAGCCGGTGGAAGAACCCGGGAAGCCCCCGGGGAGCGGGAACGACCTGGCAGCGACCGGATGCGGTCCGGCCGTGCTGCCGGCTGCGTTCGGCCGCGGACGGTTCGAGGAAGCGGGCTCCGCGGACGAATCGCTCATCCAGGCGAAGCCCCTCGAACGGGTCCTGATGCCGCGACGCCATGCTAGCCACGGTAAACCCGGCACCCAGCTAAAGCCGCACGTTCGGCGTAAAGATCACCCAGGCACCTCCGGGCGGGAACGGGCCGGTCGGCAGGGTTGCACCGGCCCGGCGGGCGGCCCCGACCGGGCGCCACCGGCGAACCACCTGCGGCGGGCCGCCCGCCCCACCGCCGCGGCGCGCCAACACTCGGGTGCCACAATCGCGGACCGGCGGCCCGGCACCGACCGGCCACTGGTCCGGTGCTAATCGGTGTGGATGCTGACCGCCCGCGCGTAGGAGGCACCGATGATCTTCGCGATGTCGGCCAGGATGTCGGCGGCGACCGCGTCGTCCAGCGACAGCGACATCAGCGCCTCCCCGCCCGCCTGGACCCGGCTCACCTGAGCGCTGGCGATGTTGATGTTCGCCTCGCCGAGCAGCGCGCCGACCGCGCCGACGATCCCGGGCCGGTCCTCGTAGCGGAAGAAGGCCAGATGCGCCTCGGGCCGGATGTCGACCTCGAAGCCGTCGATCGCGGTGATCTTCTCGACCTGCCGGGAGCCGACGAGGGTGCCGCTGACCGACACCGGGGTGCCGTCGGCAAGCACGCCGCGCACGGTCACCAGGTTGCGGTAGTCCGAGGAGCCCTCCTCGGAGGTCTCCAGGGCGACCTCGACGCCGCGCTCCTTCGCCAGCAGCGGGGCGTTGACGTAGGTGACCTGCTCCTCGATGACGTCGGTGAACACTCCCTTGAGCACGGCGAGCTGGAGCACCGAGACGTCGTGGACCGCGATCTCCCCACGGACCTCGACGGTGATGGCGGCGGCGAGCCCGCCGGCGAGGCCGGAGAACAGCTGCCCCAGCTTCTCGGCGAGCGGCAGGCCCGGCCGGACGTCCTCGGCCACCACCCCACCGGCCTGCACGTTGACCGCGTCCGGCACGAACTCGCCCTGCAGCGCGAGGCGCACCGAGCGGGCGACGGCGAGCCCGGCCTTGTCCTGGGCCTCCTGGGTGGAGGCGCCCAGGTGCGGGGTGACCACCACGTTGTCGAGGCCGAACAGCGGCGACGCGGTCGTCGGCTCGGTGACGAAGACGTCGATGCCGGCGCCGCCGACCTGGCCGGAGCTGATCGACTCGGCGAGCGCCGCCTCGTCGACGAGCCCGCCGCGGGCGGCGTTGACGATGATGACGCCGGGCTTGGTCCGGGCCAGCTCGTCGGCGCCGATCAGGCCGAGCGTCTCCGGCGTCTTGGGCAGGTGGATCGTGATCACGTCGCTGCGCCGCAGCAACTCGTCGAGGTCGACGAGGGTGACGCCGAGCTGGGAGGCGCGCGCCACGGACACGTACGGGTCGTAGGCGATGACCTTCATGCCGAAGCCGGCCAGCCGCTGCGCCACGAGGACGCCGATGCGGCCGAGGCCGACGACGCCGAGCGTCTTCTCGACCAGTTCGACGCCGGTGAACTTCGACCGCTTCCATTCCCCGCCGCTCAGCGACTGGTTGGCGGCCGGGACCCGGCGGGCGACGGCGAGCAGCAGCGCGATCGCGTGCTCGGCGGCGCTGACGATGTTCGACGTCGGCGCGTTGACGACCATGACGCCGCGCTGGGTGGCGGCGGCGACGTCGACGTTGTCCAGGCCGATGCCGGCCCGGGCGACGACCTTGAGCCGGCTCGCCGCCGCGAGCGCCTCCGCGTCGATCTTGGTGGCGGAACGAACGATCACGGCGTCGACGTCGGCGATCGCGGGCAGGAGGGCCGACCGGTCGGCGCCGTCGACGTGACGAAGCTCGAAGTCCCCGGACAGCACCTCCAGCCCGGCCGGCGACAGCTCCTCGGCAACGAGTACGACGGGCACTGGACCTCTCCTAGCAACCTCTGGTCAGGCCGGAGGCGACGCGCGGAACGAGGTGGATCACGTGGCCGTCGGCCTGGCGGTGGTGAGCGTGCTGACTGCGCGCCGGGTGGCGCGGGCCCAGCCTACCGACGTGGGCTGCGCCCGCCGAACGCTTTGCGCACCAGTCCCGCCAGAAATGCGCGATCCCGGCGATGTGGTCCGGCTGTCCTCGCCGGTTCGGCGGCCGGGCGCCGCCACCATCCGGCGGCGGAGCCCGGCACCGGCATCCGGCGGTGGCAGGCGGCCCGGCTACTCGGTGATCCGCCTGCTACCTGGCGATCCAGGACATCAGCGGCCGCAGCTTGGCACCGACCTGCTCGATCGGGTGCTGCTTGCCCTCCTCCACGAGCTTGGTGAAGTTCGGCCGGCCGTTGTCGTCCTCGGCGACCCACTCGCGCGCGAACGTGCCGTCCCGGATCTCGTCGAGGATCTTGCGCATCTCGGCCTTGACCGCCGGGGTGACCACGCGCGGGCCGCGGGTGACGTCGCCGTACTCGGCCGTGTCGGAGATCGAGTAGCGCATCTGCGAGATGCCGCCCTCGTACATCAGGTCGACGATGAGCTTGAGCTCGTGCAGGCACTCGAAGTAGGCGACCTCGGGGGTGTAGCCCGCCTCGACCAGCGTCTCGAACCCGGCCTGGACCAGCGCGCTGGCGCCGCCGCAGAGCACCGCCTGCTCACCGAACAGGTCGGTTTCGGTCTCCTCGGTGAAGGTGGTCCGCAGCGCGCCGGCGCGGGTGCCGCCGATGCCCTTGGCGTAGGCCAGCGCGACGGCGAGCGCGTTGCCGGTGGCGTCGTTCTCGACGGCGACGAGGACGGGCACGCCCTTGCCCTCCTCGAACACCCGGCGCACGAGGTGGCCGGGGCCCTTCGGCGCCACCATGAACACGTCGACGCCCGCCGGCGGCTCGATGAGCCCGTAGCGGATGTTGAACCCGTGCCCGAACGCCAGGGCCTTGCCCTCGCTCAGGTGCGGGGCGATGGAGTCGGCGTAGATCTTGCGGTGGGTGGTGTCCGGGGTGAGCAGCATGATGATGTCGGCCTCGGCCGACGCCTCCGCCGGGGTGAGCACGCGCAGGCCCTCCTCGGCGGCCTTCGCCCGGCTGCGGCTGTCCGCGGGCAGGCCGACCCGCACGTCGACGCCGCTGTCGCGCAGGTTCAGCGCGTGCGCGTGGCCCTGGCTGCCGTAGCCGATGACGGCGACCTTGCGGCCGGTCAGGACGTCGAGCGAGGCGTCGTCGTCGTAGTAGATCTCGACCATCGTGGGGGTGTCTCCTCGTTGAGTGAAGGGAAGTGCGCCGCGCGGCCTCGCCGGGATCGCCGCGGGACGCGCCGGGCTGCTCCGGCCGGGCCGGGTGGAGCGGGCCGACCGATCAGGCCGACCGGTCGACGGCGCGCAGGCTGCGGTCGGTGATCGACCGCGAGCCGCGGCCGAGCGCCACCATGCCGGACTGGACGAGCTCCCGGATCCCGAACGGCTCCAGCATCCGGATGAGGGCGTCCAGCTTGTCGCGGGTGCCCGTCGCCTCGATCGTGACGGCGTCCGGGGCGACGTCGACCACCTTCGCACGGAACAGCGCGACGGTCTCCAGCACCTGTGACCGGACGGACAGGTCGGCCCGCACCTTGAGCAGCATCAGCTCGCGCTGCACCGAGACGGACGTGTCCATCTCGACGATCTTCAGGACGTTGACCAGCTTGTTGAGCTGCTTGGTCACCTGCTCCAGCGGCAGGTCCTCGACCGCGACGACGATCGTCATCCGGGAGACGTCCGGGTGCTCGGTCGGGCCGACCGCGAGCGACTCGATGTTGAACCCACGCCGGGAGAACAGGCCGGAGACCCGGGCGAGCACCCCCGGCTTGTTCTCCACCAGCACGGACAGGGTGTGCCGGGTCATGATGTCGCGCTCCTGGTTCGACAGCGGAAGGTTGGCGGCGACGGGATTCGTCGCCATGCGGCCCGCGGGCCGATCGGCCGCGCGCCGGCCGCGGGGCCGGGGGCCGTCACAGGTTCACCTCGGCGTCCCCGGAGTAGTCGAAGTCGGGCGCGAGATCGCGGGCGACCCGGATGTCGTCGTTGCTGGCGCCGGCGGCGACCATCGGCCAGACCATGGCGTCGGGGTGAACGACGAAGTCCACGACCACGGGGGCGTCGTCGATCGCCATCGCCTTCTCGATCGTCGCGTCGACCTCGGCGGCCGAGTCGCAGCGCAGGCCGACGCAGCCCAGCGCCTCGGCGAGGCGGACGAAGTCGGGCACCCGCTTGACCCCGGTCCGCGGCGACGCCGGGTGCGTGCCGAGCTCGGTGTTCGAGTAGCGCTTGTCGTAGAACAGGGTCTGCCACTGCCGGACCATGCCGAGCGAGCCGTTGTTGATGACCGCGACCTTGATCGGGATGCCCTCCAGTGCGCAGGTGGCGAGCTCCTGGTTGGTCATCTGGAAGCAGCCGTCGCCGTCGATCGCCCACACGGTGGCGTCCGGGCGGCCGACCTTGGCGCCCATCGCCGCCGGCACCGCGAAGCCCATCGTCCCGGCGCCGCCGGAGTTCAGCCAGGTGTAGGGGTTCTCGTAGGAGATGAACTGGGCGGCCCACATCTGATGCTGGCCGACCCCCGCCGCGAAGATCGTCTCGGGGCCGGCGATGCGGCCGAGCCGCTCGATGACGTGCTGCGGCGCCAGCGCCCCGTCGGGCGGGGCGTCGTAGCCGAGCGGGTAGGTGCGCCGCCAGCCGTCCAGGGTGCGCCACCAGCTCTCGAGCTCCGGGCGGGGCTCGGTCACCAGCGCGGCGATCAGCTCGTTGATCACCTCGCGGCAGTCGCCGACGATGGGCACGTCGGCGGTCCGGTTCTTGCCGATCTCGGCGGGATCGATGTCGGCGTGGATGACCGCGGCCTTCGGCGCGAACGAGGCCAGTCGGCCGGTGACCCGGTCGTCGAAGCGGGCACCCAGAGTGATGAGCAGGTCCGCCTTCTGCAGCGCGGTCACCGCGGCGACCGAACCGTGCATGCCGGGCATGCCCAGGTGCTGGGGATGCGAGTCGGGAAAGGCGCCGCGGGCCATCAGCGTCGTGACGACCGGGATGCCGGTCATCTCCGCCAGCGTGCGCAACTCCGCGGCGGCACGGGCCCTGAGCACGCCGCCGCCGATGTACAGCACCGGACGCCGGGACGCGCTGATCAGCTTCGCCGCCTCCCGCACCTGCTTGTTGTGCGGGCGGGTGATCGGACGGTAGCCGGGCAGGTCGAGCGTGGGCGGCCAGATCTCGTGCGGCAGCACCGAGGTCACCGACTGCAGGATGTCCTTGGGCAGATCGACCAGGACGGGGCCGGGACGACCCGTGCCCGCCAGGTGGAACGCCTCGGCGATCGTCCGCGGGATGTCGTCGACGGACTGGACGAGGAAGTTGTGCTTGGTGATCGGCAGGGTGATGCCGCAGATGTCCGCCTCCTGGAAGGCGTCCGTCCCGATCGCCGCGCTGGCCACCTGCCCGGTGATCGCGACCATCGGCACCGAGTCCATGTAGGCGTCCGCGATCGGGGTGACCAGGTTCGTCGCCCCGGGGCCCGACGTCGCCATGCACACCCCGACCCGCCCGGTGGCCTGCGCGTATCCCTCGGCCGCGTGGCCGGCGCCCTGCTCGTGGCGGACGAGGATGTGGCGCACCCGCGTGGAGTCGAACAGCGGGTCGTAGGCGGGCAGGATCGCGCCGCCGGGGATGCCGAAGACCACATCGGCTCCGACCGCCTCGAGGGAGTGGACGAGCGACTGGGCTCCGGTGATCTCTCGTGTCATCTGGGCGTCTTCCTTGACAGGCCGGGAATCTGCGACAGCGGGTGGTCTCGGCGGGCGGAACGCGGGGCGCGCGATGCGGGTCGGTCACGCGGTGGAGCAGGATCACGAACGCGGTGGAGCTGGGCACGAAAAAGCCCCTCGTGCCTAGGGCACTGAGGGGCGGCGCACGGGTCGATGTCGTCGACTACGCGCGCTCTGAACGTACAAGAATCTGACGGTGCACGGATCTACCGTGCCGGAGTTCGGGCCGTACGTCAAGCAGTGGGCGCAGGTGGCGGGACCGGACACCCTGCCAGCAGGCCACGGCGGCAGGGTACGCGCGGTCGGCGAGGCGCCCGGGGGCGACGGCGGGATCAGCGACCGCCGGAGCCGGGCGCCGGCGGGGCGACCGCGCCGCCGTCGAGGGCGGTCAGGAAACGGGCGGCGACCGGGGCCGCCGTCTCGGCGCCGAAGCCGCCGTCCTCGACGACGACGGCGAAGGCCACGTCGCCCCGGTAGCCGACGAACCAGGCGTGGGTGGGCGGCGGGTTGCCGTCGGCGTACTCGGCCGTGCCGGTCTTGCCGTAGACCTCGCCAGGCATCGGCACGCTCGCGGCGGTGCCCTCGGTGACGACCGCCCGCATGAAGTCCCGCAGCGGCGGGAGTACCGCGGGTGGGATGGCATTGCTGCGCGCCGGCTGCCCGACGACGAACGGCTGGCGCCAGGTGCCCCCCGCGACGGCCGCCGCCACGCTCGCCATCTGCAGGGGTGAGACCTCGATGCGGGCCTGTCCGATCGACGCCGAAGCGGACTCGACCGAGTCGTGCGGGGTCGGGAAGCTCCCCCCGACGCTGGCGATGTCCAGCGGCGCCCGGCCGTCGAAACCGTAGAGCTGCGCGGCCTTCTCCAGGGCGTCGGGGGGCAGCGACTCCTCCAGCCGGATGAAGGCGGTGTTGCAGCTCTTGGCGAAGGCGGTCCGCAGCGGGATGGGTCCGAACTGCTCGGCCTCGGCGTTCTGGAAGGTCCGCCCGCCGACGCTGACCGTCTGGGTGCAGTCCAGCGAGGTGTTCGCCGACTTGCCGTTCATCAGCGCGGCGGTGGCCGTCACGATCTTGAACGTGGAACCCGGCGGGTACTTGCCGCGCACGGCTCGGCTCGCCCCGCTCGGCGGGTGGTTCGCCAGCGCCAGCACGCCGCCGGTGCGGGTGTCGATGGCGACCATCGCCGCGGTGGGTCGAGCAGCGGTCGCGAGCGCCGTCTCGGCGGCCTGCTGGACCCGTAGGTCGAGGGTCGTCCGGACGGACTCGCCGTCGGTCATCGGGTAGGTGTGCAGCGTCTGGACGGTGGCGCCCCGCGCGTCGCGCACGACGACGGCGCCGCCCTGGGCGCGCAGGCGATCGTCGTAGATGCGTTGCAGCCCGGACAGCGGGTCGGTCCGGCCGACGAGGTTGCCGGCGAGGTCCCCGGAGTCGCGCAGCGGCTGGCCGTCGGCGGCGAGCAGGTCGCCGCGGTGGCCGGTCGAGGCGGTGCGGTCCAGGTGCAGCCCGGGGCGCAGGGCGGGGTGCACGGACGCCGGCTCCGCCCGCACCTTCCAGCCTCGGTCGGTGTCGACCAGGTTCAGCACGCCCGCGTACTCCAGCGGCGCCGGCAGGCTGGACAGGTCGAGCTTCGCCACGTAGGGCGCCGTTGCCGCCTTGGCGTTTCGGTCGATCGATCCTGGAGTGAAGCTGGCCTCGGTGACCAGCAGCCGGTCGCGCACGTCGGCCATGGTGGTCAGCAGGGCCGCGACGTCGATGCTGCCGGGCACGGTCACCGCGCTCACCGCGGCCCGACCGGCCCCGTCACGGCCGCCGGCCGCCACCGACCCAGTGGCCCCCGCACCGGCCGCGGCCGGTGTCGCCGCCGCGCCGGCCGCGGCCGGGGCGGCGCTGGCCGCCGACGCCGAGCCGGCCGGGGCGCGGGTCGCCGTCCCACCGGTGATGGTCAGAGTTCGCCAGGCGGCGAGGTAGGCAGCCGCCGCGGCCTGGACCCGGCGGTCGGCCGCCCGCTCGTCGGACCGGTTCTTCAGGACGTAACCGATCCCGCTGCCGGCGGCCAGGACGACGACGACCACGACGGCGATGATCGCCCGGCGACGGCCGCGGCCGCGACGCCGCGACGTCGACGCGGTGAATCCGGACGGAGTGAGGGGCATGACCAGACGCCTCCCCTCGCAGACGACTGCCCGATCGGAGACCCACCCTACGAAGGCCCCCGGCACTGCGCACCCGACGCGCCGGTCAGCGTCGGCAACTCGACACGCGGGTCCGACACGAGGGGAGAACGTGGTCTTCTCCGGCCCGGGCCACGCCGGGGCAACCTTCGGCACCCGCGACGCGCACCCCGGAGCGGGATGACTCCCCCCGAACCGTCCACATCCTGCGAAAACAGATGCGGCAGCCCGCAGGCCGCCAAAGCGTCAGGACGGCCCAATATCGATCATAGCGGTCAGCCGACGAACGGCAGGACCTGGCGTGGCGGCGGGCGGCGGCCGCGCCGAAGCGGACGTGCCAGTCGGCGGTGCGCTCGCTGCCGCACCACAGCGCGAACTCCGGACAGCCGCAGCACCCGGGAGCCGTCACACCCGAGGGCCGTCAGGAGGCGCCGAGACGCTCCAGCAGCAGGCCGCGCACGCTGGCCGCGTCCGCCTGGCCCTTCATCGCCTTCATCACCGCGCCGACCAGCGGGCCGACAGCGTTGACCTTGCCGCCGCGGACCTTCTCCGCGATGTCCGGCGCCGCGGCGATCGCGGCGTCGACCGCCGCCGTGAGCGCCCCGTCGTCCGCGACGACGGCGAGGCCGCGCCCGGCGACGACCTCGTCCGGGGTGCCCTCTCCCGCCAGCACGCCGTCGATGACCTTGCGGGCGAGCGCGTCGGTGAGCTCGCCGGCGGCGACGAGCACGGTGATCCGCGCGACGTCGGCCGCAGTGATCGCGAGGTCGCTCGGCTGGCTGCCGGCGTCGGCGGCGCGCCGCGCCAGCTCGTTGAGCCACCACTTGCGCGCCGCCGCCGGGGCCGCCCCGGCGGCCACGGTCTGCTCCACCAGGTCCAGCACGCCGGCGTTGCGCAGATCGGTCAGGTCCCGCGTGGTGTAGCCGTGTTCGGCGATGAGCCGGGCACGCCGCGCGGCGGGCAGCTCCGGCAGGCCCACGCGCAGCTCGTCGACGTACTGCACGGGCAGCGCCAGCGGGGTCAGGTCCGGCTCCGGGAAGTACCGGTAGTCGGTCGCCTCCTCCTTGGACCGGCCGGACGACGTCCGCCCGGCCGCCTCGTCGAAGTGGCGGGTCTCCTGGCGGATCCGCTCGCCGTCGTCGAGCAGGCCGGCCTGCCGGGTGATCTCGTAACGCACGGCCCGCTCCACCGACCGCAACGAGTTGAGGTTCTTCGTCTCGGTGCGGGTGCCGAACGGCGCGTCGGGCTCGCCGGGGGCCGGGCGGCGGCGCAGCGAGACGTTCGCGTCGCAGCGCAGCGAGCCCTGCTCCATCCGCACGTCGGACACGCCGAGGGCGCGGATCAGCTCGCGCAGCTCGTCGACGTAGGCGCGGGCCACCTCCGGCGAGCGGACGTCGGGCTCGGTGACGATCTCGACGAGCGGGATCCCGGCCCGGTTGTAGTCGACCAGCGAATGGGTCGCGCCGTGGATGCGCCCGGTGGCGCCGCCGACGTGCAGCGACTTGCCGGTGTCCTCCTCCATGTGCACGCGGGTGATCCCGACCCGGTGCACCTCGCCGTCGACCTCGACGTCGAGCCAGCCGTCCGTGCACAGCGGCTCGTCGTACTGGCTGATCTGGAAGTTCTTCGGCATGTCGGGGTAGAAGTAGTTCTTGCGCGCGAAACGGCACCAGGACGCGATGTCGCAGTGCAGCGCGAGCCCGATCATGACGGCGAACCGCACCGCCGCCTCGTTGACCACCGGCAGCGAGCCGGGCAGGCCGAGGCAGACCGGGCAGACCTGGGTGTTGGGCTCGGCGCCGAACGCCGTCGGACAGCCGCAGAACATCTTGGAGACGGTGCCGAGCTCGACGTGCGTCTCCAACCCGATCACCGGCTCGTAACGGGCGAGGGCGTCGGCGTAGGAAGGCAGCGCGCTGGCGGGAGCCGCAGTGCTCACCGGGGGTACTCCTCGTGGGTCGCTGGATGCGCGGGTCGACCGGTCATGACGGCGTGTCGTCGGCGGAGCCGGGCTCGGCGGAGGTGGGCTCGGTGACACCGCCGGGTCCGGAGGGCGGGCGCGGGCGGGTGTCGCGCAGGTGCACGTAGCTGAGGAACACCGCGGCCGGCAGGCCCAGCACGCCCCAGACGAGCAGGATCGGGTTCACCGTGGCGATGCCGAGGCCCAGCACCACGACGGTGAGCAGCCAGACCACGATGACCAGGAGGCGGTCCTGCCGGCCGCTGCGCAGATTCACCATCGCCGGTCCCCGCCGGTCCTGATCTCCCGGCCAGTCCTGATCTCCCCGCCGGTCCTGATCTCCCCGCCGGTCCTGATCTCCCCGCTGGTCCTGATCTCCCCGCCGGTCACAGCGCCGGGGCCTCGTCCAGCAGCGGGTGGCCGCGCCGGGCGTCGAGCGCCTCCTCCAGCGCCCCGCCGACCAGGTAGAGCCGGTCGTCGGCGAACGGCGGCGCCATGATCTGGATACCCACCGGCAGCCCGTCCACCAGGCCCGCCGGCAGGCTCATCGCCGGGCCACCGGCCAGGTTCGACGGGATGGTGCACAGATCCGACAGGTACATGGCGACCGGGTCGTCCACCTTCGCGCCCAGCGGGAACGCCGGGGTCGGGGTGGTGGGCGAGACCAGCACGTCGACCTGCTCGAACGCGGCGGAGAAGTCCCGGCTGATCAGCGTGCGAACCTTCTGCGCCTGCCCGTAGTAGGCGTCGTAGTAACCCGAGGACAGCGCGTAGGTGCCGAGAATGATCCGCCGCTTCACCTCCGGGCCGAAGCCGGCCTCGCGGGTCCGGCTCATGACCTCCTCGGCACCGGCCTGACCGTCGTCGCCGATGCGAAGCCCGAACCGCATCGCGTCAAAGCGAGCCAGGTTGGACGAGCACTCGCTGGGCGCGATCAGGTAATAGGCCGGCAGCGCGTAGGTGAAGTGCGGGCAGCTCACCTCGACGACCTCGGCGCCGAGCGCGGTCAGCGTCTCGACGGCGGCGGTGAAGGCGGCCTCGACCCCGGGGTCGTAGCCGTCGCCGGCGAGCTCCCGCACGACGCCGACCCGCACGCCGCGGATGTCGCGCCGGCCCGCCGCGGCCACCACCGCGGGCACCGGCACGTCGACGCTGGTGGAGTCGAGCGGGTCGTGGCCGGCGATCGCGGCATGCAGCAGCGCCGCGTCGGTGACGGTGCGGGCCAGCGGACCCGCCTGATCCAGCGAGCTGGAGAAGGCGACCAGCCCGTAGCGGCTCACGCCGCCGTAGGTGGGCTTCACCCCGACCAGCCCGCAGACCGCGGCCGGCTGGCGGATGGAGCCGCCGGTGTCGGTGCCGATCGCCAGCGGCGCCTCGAGGGCGGCGACCGCCGCCGCGCTGCCGCCGCTGCTGCCGCCGGGGATGCGGGTGGTGTCCCACGGGTTGCGGGTCGGCCCGTAGGCCGAGTTCTCCGTGGACGAGCCCATGGCGAACTCGTCCATGTTGACCTTGCCGAGCAGGACGACGTCCGCCGCGCGCAGCCGGCTGACCACGGTGGCGTCGTACGGCGCGTGCCAGCCCTCAAGGATCCGGCTGCCGCAGGTGGTCGGCATCCCGCGGGCGGTCAGGACGTCCTTGAGCGCCAGTGGCACCCCGGCGAGCGGGCCGAGCCGCTCCCCGGCTGCCCGGCGCTCGTCGACGGAACGGGCCGCGGCGAGCGCGCCCTCGGCATCGACATGCAGGAAGGCGTGGATCGTGTCGTCGACCTTGGCGATGCGGTCGAGCGCCGCCTGGGTCGCCTCGACGGCGCTCAGCTCGCCCGCGGCGATCGCCGCGGCCGTGGCCGCGGCGGTCAGGTGCACGACATCGGTCGCGGCGGCTGCACCGGTCGCGGCGGCTGCGGTGGTTGTGGCGGCTGCGGTGGTTGTGGCGGAAGGTGTCGGGTTGTCCGTCATGCGGGCGGCGACCTCACTCGTCCGGATCAAGGATGCGGGGCACCCGGAAGCGGCCGTCCTCGGTGGCGGGAGCACCGGCCAGGGCCTCGGCGGCGGGCAGCGACGGGCGGGCGACGTCCGGGCGGAAGACGTTCGTCAGCGGCACGGCGTGACTGGTCGGCGGGATGTCCGCCGCCGCGACCTCGGAGACCCGGGCGACCGCCGACAGGATCGCCTCGAGCTGCGGTGCCAGCGCGTCCAGCTCGTCGTCGGTCACCGACATCCGCGACAGCCGGGCGAGATGGGCTACCTCGTCCCGTGTGATCCCCATTGCGTGTGGCCCCTTCGTGGCCGGTGGGCGCGAGGCCCGTGACTGATCGTGCGTGCCGCGGGCGGCAGCCGGGAAAGCCGGGGACTCCGGGCCGCCCGGAGGCTGGCCACAGGGGAGAGAACCGGACCGGACGCATCGCCGCGTCGACGTCATGTCATGGTACGGGCCGCGGCACGGCTGGGACGGACCCCGCCCCGCCAGCCAGCCGGCCGATCTGTCGTCGCGGTGGCGGCGCCACCCGTGCCGACGCCGCCCGCCAGGTCCCTGACCAGGCAAGCGGCGGCGCGCCGCGTCATCTCGGCGTGACCGGTCGGCCATGCCCACGACACGCTTTTTGTGCATGCTCAGCTACATGTCGTACCTGCTGCGCGTCGTGCTACCGGACCGCCCGGGCACCCTCGGCGCCGTCGCCACCGCCCTGGGCGCCGCCGGCATCGACATCGTCAGCGTCACCGTCGTGGAGCGCACCGCCTCCGGCGCGGTGGACGACCTGCTCGTCATGCTGCCGCCGGGGGGACTCGCGGATCGGGCGATGAGCGCGGCCCAGTCGGTGCCGGGCGTGGTCGTCGAGTCGCTGCGCCCGTTCCTGGCGGACGGCGGCGGCGTCGCCAGCGACCTCGACCTCGTCGACGCGCTGACCGACCGGCCACTCGACGCCGCGGCGACCCTGACGGAACTGGCCCCGGGCGTGTTCAACGCCGACTGGGCGGTGCTGCTCGAACACGTCGGCGCGGGCGACGTGCGGGTGCGGGAGACCTCGGTCGGCGCGCCCACGCTCGGCGGTGACGACCTCGGCGTGCCCGAACGGGTCCGGTTACCGCTGCCCTGGCTGCCGCTGGACCGGGCGCGGCGGATCGGGCCGGACGAGGGCACCTTCCCGCCGCGCTGGAAGGCGGTCAGCATGGAGCTCGCCGCGGCTCCCGTCGGCTGCGACCGGCTGGTCATCCTCATCGGCCGCCCCGGCGGCCCGGCCTTCCGCGCCTCCGAGGTCGATCGGCTGGCCCACCTCGCCGGCATCGCGGCGAGCCTGAGCAGGACGGGCCGCCCGTGATGGGACATCCCGCCCGCCCAGCCCACCGCGGCTAGGCGTCGTCCCCCGCCCGCGCCGCCTGGCGCGCGGAGTCGGCGTCCGGGGCGTCGGCGTCCGG
>NZ_CM001489.1:6526838-6657793 GCF_000262465.1 Frankia sp. QA3 | reverse complement strand
CTCCAGCAGCACGGCGAACCCGGCCTCGTCCAGTACCGGTACGCCGAGGCTGCGGGCCTTGTCGTACTTGGCCGCCCCCGGATCGGCGCCGACGACGACGAAGGCCGTCTTCTTGCTCACCGAACCGGTGACCTTGCCCCCGCGGCCCTGCACCGCCTCGGTCGCCGAGTCCCGGCTCCAGCCGTCGAGCGTCCCCGTGATGACCACCGCGACACCGTCGAGCGGGCGGGGACCCTGCTCGGCCCCGGCGTCGGCGAGCGAGGCGCCGCCGGCGGCGATGCGGGCGACGATGTCGCGGTGGCGGGCGTCGGCGAACCAGTCCACCACCGCGCTGGCGATCTTCGGGCCGACGCCCTCGACGGCGGCGAGCTGTTCGGCGGGAGCGGCGGCGATCGCGTCGAGCGAGCGCAGCTCGCGGGCGAGCGCGCGGGCCGCGGCCGGTCCGACGTGGCGGATGGACAGACCGACCAGCAGCCGCCACAGCGGCCGGTGCCGGGCCGCCTCGACGCCGCGCAGGATCTGGTCGATCTTCTTCTGGCCGAAGCCGCGCAGCCCCTCGAACGACTCCGGCGTCAGGTGGAAGATGTCGCCGATGTCGCCGACCCGGTCGGCCTCGAGCAGGGCGATCGCCGTCTCGTAGCCGAGGCCGTCGATGTCCAGCGCGCCCCGCGAGGCGATGTGGAAGATCGACTCACGCAGCTGCGCCGGGCAGGAGACGGTGTTGGGGCAGCGGATGTCCACCTCGCCCTCGGGGCGCACCAGCTCGGTGCCGCACTCGGGACAGTGAGTGGGCATGACGAAGGCACGCTCGGTGCCGTCGCGCAGGTCGACGACCGGGCCGACGATCTCGGGAATCACGTCACCGGCCTTGCGCAGCACGACCGTGTCGCCGATGAGGACGCCCTTGCGGCCGACCTCGTCGACGTTGTGCAGGGTCGCCAGACCCACCGTGGAGCCGGCAACGAGCACCGGTTCGAGCTCGCCGAACGGTGTCACCCGACCCGTGCGGCCGACGTTCACCCGGATGTCGCGCAGCTTCGTCGTGACCTCCTCCGGCGGGTACTTGAAGGCCACCGCCCACCGCGGCGCCTTCGACGTCGACCCCAGCCGGCGTTGCAGGGCGAACGCGTCGACCTTGACGACCACCCCGTCGATCTCGTGCTCCACGTCGTGCCGGGCCCGCCCCCAGCGGTGGATGTAGGCCAGCACGTCGCCCACCGACGCCAGCACCTCGAAGCGGGTCGAGACGGGCAGCCCGAACTCGGCGAACCGGGCGTAGGCCGCGGACTGGGAAGCGGCGTCGAACCCGCGCTGCGCCCCCAGCCCATGGACGATCAAATCGAGGGGGCGGGTGGCGGTGACCCGGGGATCCTTCTGGCGCAGCGACCCGGCCGCGGCGTTGCGCGGGTTGGCGAACGGCTTGCCGCCGCCGGCCACCAGCGACGCGTTGAGCTCGGCGAACTTCTCGGTCGGGAAGAAGACCTCGCCGCGGACCTCCAGCAGCTCCGGCACGCCCGCCCCGCGCAGCCGGGTCGGCACGCTCGCCAGCGTGCGGATGTTGGGGGTGATGTCCTCCCCCGTGCGCCCGTCGCCGCGGGTCGCCGCGCGCACGAGCCGGCCGTCGGCGTAGACGAGGTCCACGGCGAGCCCGTCGATCTTCAGCTCGCACAGCCAGCCGTCGACCTCGGTCTCCCGGGCCGCGCGCGCGGCCCACTGGTGGAACTCGTCGTCGTCGAAGACGTTGTCCAGCGACAGCAGCCGCTCGAGATGCTCGACGGGGGTGAACAGGGTCGAGTACGACCCGGCCACCTTCTGCGTCGGCGAGTCCGGGGTGCGCAGATCGGGATGGCGCTCCTCGATCGCGGTGAGCTCCCGCATCAGCCGGTCGTACTCGGCGTCGGAGACGGTCGGCGAATCCAGCACGTAGTACCGGTAGGCGTGCTCGTCCAGCTCGCGGGCGAGCTCGGCGGCGCGGGCCCGGTCCGCGACGGACGCGGCGATCCCCGCTTCCACCGCGGCCCCGCCCCCGACCGCCACCGCGTCGCCGGAATCCAGGGGCGCGCTCATGCCGGCGCGTCGACCAGGACGCGACCCGCCCGGCGGCAGTGCCGCAGGACCGCCCTGGCATCGTCCGTACCGAATCCGGCAAGGCCGCACGCGGGTGCCACGGCGACCACCTCCCCGAGCTGTTCGGGCCGGAATCCGAGCCGGCTCCACAGTGCAGTGACGGGTTCGACGGTACGGCGGACGTCCGACAGTTTCGGGAACCCGCCGCTGGTGGCCACCAGGCCCGCGATGATCCGCACCCCGGCCTCCACGAGCTCGCCGACCGCGTCGTCCTGGGCCCGGGTCAGCAGGGCGGTGTCGAGCCCGACGAAGTCCATCCCGGCGCCGCGCAGCGCCGCCAGCGGCACCCCCGGGGCGCAGCAGTGCACGCCGACCCCGGCCACGCCGGCCAGCGCCCGGGTGGCCTCGGCCAGTGCCCGCAGCCGCTGCCCCAGCAGGCCCTCCTCGACGGCCGGCAGCACCGAGAAGCCACTGGGCGTGCGCACCCGGCCGGCCAGTACCACCGGCAGCGACGGCTCGTCGAGCTGGACGACGAGCCGCGCGCCCGGGACCCGGCGGGCGATGTCCCCGAGATGCTCGGCCAGGCCCGCGGCGAGCCCGTCGGCGAGGTCCCGGGTGGCGCCGGCGTCGGACAGCGCCTTGTGCCCGCGTGGCAGCTCCACCTCGGCGGCCAGTGTCCACGGCCCGGCCACGGCGACCTTGAGCGGCCCGGAGTAGCCAGCGGCGACCTCGGTCAACGCGTCCAGGTCCCGTTCCAACAGGTCTCGGGAGCGACGCAGGTCCAGGCTCGGCCGGGGCACCAGCCGCCAGCCGGCCGGCTGCAGGTCGACGGGCAGGTCGAGCAGGATCGCCCCCGCCCGGCCGATCATCGTGCCGCCGGGCCCGCGGGCCGGCAGCTCCGGCAGGTGCGGCAGGTCCGGCAGCTCGTCGAACACCAGCCTCGTGGCCTCGACCGGCTCGGTGCCCGGCAGCGAACCCACCCCGGTGGCCGCGCCGGCCGGCCACAGCGGCGCGCGGCCGGCCTCAGTGCTCATCGCGATTCATCCCGCCATTGTGGCCGACGAGGCCCGGCGCCCCGCCCAGCCCTGCCGCTCACCCGGCTGTGGCGCGGATGTGCCCCCCACCGAGCACCCGGTCACCGTCGTAGAGCACGACGGCCTGGCCCGCCGCCGTCCCGCGCACCGGGGAGACGAGGGTGACGACGAGTTCGTCACCGCGCGCCTCGGCCTCGGCGGGCACGACCCCGCCGTGCGCCCGGACCTGGGCCTGGCAGGACACCACCCCCTCGTGCGGCCAGACCGCCCGGTCGGCGACCAGCCGGCGGATGTCGAGGTCCTCGGCGGGGCCGACGGTGACCGTCGAGGTCACCGGGGAGATGTCGAGGACGTAGCGGGGGCGGCCGTCCGGCGCCGGGTGACCCAGGCGCAGCCCGCGGCGCTGACCGACGGTGAAGGCGAAGGTCCCGTCATGCTCGCCGAGCGTCTGCCCGGTCCGGGAGTCGACGATGGGGCCGGGCCGGGAGCCGATCCGCTCCCGCAGCCAGCCGCCGGTGTCCCCGCCGGAGATGAAGCAGATGTCGTGGCTGTCTGGCTTGTCGGCGACGGCCAGGCCGCGCGCGGCCGCCTCCTGGCGCACCTGCGCCTTGGTGGAGTCCCCCAGCGGGAAACGCGCCGCACCGAGCTGCTCGGGCCGCAGCGTGCCCAGCACGTAGGACTGGTCCTTGTCGGGGTCGACCGAACGGCGCAGCGTGCCGTCCGGGTCGAGGCGGGCGTGGTGGCCGGTGACCACGGCGTCGAAGCCGAGGGCGAGCGCCCGGTCCAGCACGGCGGCGAACTTGATCCGCTCGTTGCAGCGCACGCACGGATTAGGGGTTCGTCCCGCCTCGTAGGACTGCACGAACTCCTCGATGACCTCGGTCTCGAACCGCTCGGCGAGATCCCAGACGTAGAACGGGATGCCCAGCACGTCCGCGGCGCGGCGGGCGTCGCGGGCGTCCTCCAGCGTGCAGCAGCCCCGGGCGCCGGTCCGGTCCGACTCGGGCGAGCGGGACAGGGCCAGATGGACGCCGGTGACGTCGTGCCCGGCGTCGACCGCCCGCGCGGCGGCGACGGCGGAGTCGACCCCGCCGGACATGGCGGCGAGCACCCGCATCAGACCTGCACCTCCCAAAAACCCCTCCGGCGGCGCCGCGCACGCGGCGCGGATCAGGTGCCGGTCATCCCGGCGAGCGCGCCCGCGCGGCTTGCCCGCTCCACCACCGGCCCGATCGCCTCGACGAGCGCGTCCACGTCGGCGGCGCGCGACGAGTGGCCGAGCGAGAAGCGCAGCGACCCCCGAGCATGCTCCTCGCCGGCCCCCATGGCCAGCAACACGTGCGAGGGTCGGGCTACTCCCGCCGAGCAGGCCGAACCGGTCGAACATTCGATGCCGCGCGCGTCGAGCAGCATCAACAGCGAGTCGCCCTCGCAGCCGGGGAACGTGAGATGGGCGTTGCCGGGCAGCCGCTGCGGGCCGCCGGGCGCGCCGCCCAGCGGGGCGCCGTTGAGCACGGCGCCCGGCACCTTCTCCTGGACCCGGCGGACGAGGTCGTCACGCAACGCGGCCAGCCGGACGCTCTCCCGCGGGGCCTGGGCGCAGGCGGTCGCCGCGGCTGCCGCGAACGCCGCCACCCCGGCGGTGTTCAGCGTCCCGGAGCGGATGTCGCGTTCCTGGCCGCCGCCATGGGTCAACGGCTCCAGGACGAGGCCGCGGCGCACCACCAGCGCGCCGACCCCGACCGGCCCGCCGATCTTGTGTGCGCTGACGGTGATGGCGTCGGGCCCGTCCTCGCCGACGGTGACGGGGATCTGGCCGAACGCCTGCACCGCGTCGGTGTGGAACGGCACCCCGTGCCGATGCGCGACGGCGGCCAGCTCGGCGACCGGCTCGACCGTGCCGACCTCGCTGTTCGCCCACATCACCGAGACCAGGGCCACCGCGGCGGGATCGCGCTCGATGGCGGCGGCGAGCGTGTCCGGGTGCACCATGCCGGCGGCGTCGACGTCGAGCAGCTCCACCTCGGCGCCCTGTTCGGCCCCCAGCCACTGCACCGTGTCCAGCACCGCCCGGTGCTCCACCGCGCTGACCAGCACCCGCCGCCGGGCGGGCTCGACCCGCCGCCGCGCCCAGTACAGGCCCTTGAGCGCGAGGTTGTCGCCCTCCGTGCCGCCGCCGGTGAACACCACGTCGGACGGCCGGGCGCCCAGCACGCCGGCCAGCGCCTCACGCGACTCCTCGACGATGCGGCGGGCCCGACGGCCACTGGCATGCAACGACGAGGCATTGCCGGTGTCGGCGAGCACCGCGGCGTACGCGGCGAGCGCTTCCGGTCGCATCGGCGTCGTCGCCGCGTGGTCGAGGTAGGTCACACGGTAGAGGGTAGCCGCGCGGGGCCGGGCGACGTCGCCGCGCCGATCACACCCCCACCGCGGCCGCCCGTCCGCCGGCGTCGCGGGATGGTCGGCAACGCCGGGATCAGCGGCTCGATGTTGCCCCGGAGCAGGCAGCCGGACCAGACGCCGGCGCAGTACGCGGCGTCGTCGGCGACGCGCAGGAGCAGGTACGGCGCGAGGCCGACCGCGGGGCGCGCAGCCCACCAGTCGTGCACCAGCGGCAGTACCGCGGCGGCCTGGACCAGGCGGTCGGGCCTGCCCGCGCATGCCAGCAGGGGCAGCCAGGTGCGCCGCGACGTCTCGGCGGCCGTGAGCAGCGCGTGGCGGCGCCCGCGAACGGTCAGGGCCAGCGCCGGGCGCCCTGGGTGTTCTGTGCGGCCCAGCCGGCGGGCGAGGCGTCCTGTGGTCAGCGCCACCGGGCCCACCGCCAGGGCCCCGACCGCCACCGCGCCGACCCGGTCCCGGCGGGTGGCGAGCAGGCTCACTGCCGCCACCGCGCTTGCCGCCCCCCGGGCCGGTCGCAGCGGTCCGGGATGCCGCCGGGCGAGCTCCGCGGCCGACGAGCCGTAGCCGTGGCGCTGGCGCGCCCACGCCCGCCAGGACGACCGCGGATCGTGGTGCACCACCGCCGCCGGCTCATAGCGGACGGTGTGGCCGCGGCCGGCGAGCCGCCACACCAGGTCGACGTCCTCACCGAAGCGCAGCGCCGGGTCGAACGCGGCGTGCTCCCGCCGGATGACCAGCGCCGCCGACGGTACGTAGGACACCCGTCCCCCGGGGCGCACCGCCGCCGGCCACGGCCCGAGATCGAGTGGGGAGCGGCCCGCCTCGTAGCGCTCCCGCAGCCCCCCGCGCGACCCCGGCGGCACCGGGGAGGCGACCCGCGGCGCCACGGCGACGACCGCCGGGTCCGCGAGGTGGGCGACGAGGCGGTCGAGCCAGTCGGCGGTGGGCCGGACGTCGCAGTCGCAGAAGGCGATCACCTCGGTGCGTGCGGCCCGGGCGCCGCTCGTACGAGCCGCGGCGGGCCCGCGGGCCCGGTCGTGCCGGATCACCCGGGCGCCGGCTGCGGCGGCCTCGGCCGAGGTGGCGTCCCCCGAGCCGTCGTCGACGACGATCACCTCGGCGCACTGCCCGCGCAGCGCGCCGACCAGCGCGCCGATGCGCCCGGCCCCGTCCCGGACCGGGATGACCGCGGTGACCACGCCCGCCGCCGGGGTGCGGCGGGGCGGCAGAGGATGGATGAGTCCCGCGTCGACCAACCGGCGCGCCAGCAACCCCGCCCCGGGTCCGGCCACACCGACCGTGACGCCCCCGCGCAGCGCCGCGAACACCCTCGCGCCGGGGGCGGACAGCGCCATCAGCCGCAGCGGCGACCCGCCGAGCAGCACGATCCCGCCGACGGCCGGGGGAGCGTCGGCAGGCGCCAGGATCGTGAGGCCGGGGTCGCACTGCACCCGGAACGAGGCCGGCAGCGGGACGACCACCGGCTCAGAAGTCACCGGCCGCCCGGCGCAGGTCGGTGAGCAGGTCGATGAGCGTCCGCACCCCGCCGTCCCCCAGACCGGGGTCGGCGAAGACGGTGTCGTTGAGCTTCTCCGTCGCGGCGAGCGCCGTCGCCCGCCCCTCCTCGGTGATCTCGGCGAGGATCGCCCGGCGGTCGGTGGGGTGCGGGGTGCGGCGGACCTGGCCCCGGGCCTCCAACCGGTCGACCGCGCTGGTGATGCTGGTCGGATGGACCTGAAGCCGACTCCCGATCTTGTTCAGCGGGAGGGCGCCCCGGCGGGAGAACAGCAGCAGCATGAGCAGTTCGTACCGGGCGAAGGTCAGATCGAGCGGACGCAGGACCTCGTCGACCCGGGCGAGCATGATCTGCTGGGCGCGCATCAGCGACGTGACCGCCGCCATCCCGTCCGCCACCGCGCCCCAGCCATGCGCGGTCCAGTGCCGATGGGCCTCCGCTATGGGATCGGTGGGCAGCGGTTTGGGGGTGGCCACGGCTTGGACGCTCCTGCACTTCAGGGGAAGTCTCCCACCCGACCGGCGGGCCGGGGACCGCCCCGATGACGGCCAGCGTCCATTGCACCCCAGGACGCCACGTGCAGGCAAAGATTCATGCGTACGCGGAGATTACGGGTAGCCACGCTGAGTCCACCCTGCGGCGCCGCGCAGTCGCCTTAGACGAATTCAGACATTGCGCCGGTACTGGCCGCCCACGTCGAAGAACGCCTGGGTGATCTGACCGAGCGAGCAGACCCGGACCGCCTTCATCAACGCCGCGAAGGTGTTTCCGGTGCCGGCGGCGACCGCGCGCAGTTCGGCCAGGGCGGCCTCGGCCTCGGCGGCGTGCCGGCGCTGGAAGTCGGTCAGGCGGGTGAGCTGGGAATGCTTCTCGTCCTCGGTGGCTCGGGCCAGCTCCAGGGGACCGGCGGCGTCGGCGGCACGATCCAGGGCACTTGCGGCGCGATCCGGGGCGAGGAAGGTGTTGACCCCGACGATCGGCAGCGTGCCGTCGTGCTTGCGGCGCTCGTAGAGCATCGACTCGTCCTGGATGCGGCCCCGCTGATAACCGGTCTCCATCGCGCCCAGCACGCCACCCCGGTCGTTGATCCGCTCGAACTCGGTGAGCACGGCCTCCTCGACCAGATCGGTCAGTTCATCGACGATGAACGACCCCTGCAGTGGGTTCTCGTTGGCGGCGGGCCCCCATTCCCGATCGATGATCATCTGGATGGCCAGGGCTCGGCGCACCGAGCTCTCGGTCGGGGTGGTCACGGCCTCGTCGTAGGCATTGGTGTGCAGACTGTTGCAGTTGTCGTAGATCGCGCACAGCGCCTGGAGGGTGGTCCGGATGTCGTTGAACGCCATTTCCTGGGCGTGCAGTGACCGACCGGAGGTCTGCACGTGGTATTTGAGCATCTGCGAGCGGGGGGCGGCGCCGTACCGCTCGCGCATCGCCACCGCCCAGATCCGCCGTGCCACCCGCCCGATGACCGTGTACTCCGCATCCATCCCGTTGGAGAAGAAGAACGACAGGTTCGGCGCGAATTCGTCGATCCGCATTCCCCGGGCGAGATATGCCTCGACGTAGGTGAATCCGTTGGCCAGGGTGAAGGCGAGCTGCGTGATGGGATTCGCGCCGGCCTCGGCGATGTGGTAGCCGGAGATCGAGACGGAGTAGAAGTTGCGGACGTTCCGTTCGATGAACCATTCCTGCACGTCGGCCATCGCCCGCAGCGCGAACTCGGTGGAGAAGATGCAGGTGTTCTGCCCCTGGTCCTCCTTGAGGATGTCCGCCTGCACCGTTCCCCGCACGGTGGCGAGCGCGCCGGCGGTGACCTGGGCGGCCTCGGCGTCGCTCGGCTCGCGGCCGTGCTCGGCGGCGAACGCGGCCAGCCGCTGATCGATCGCCGTGGTCAGGAACATCGCGAGGATGGCCGGCGCCGGGCCGTTGATAGTCATGGAGACACTGGTCGCCGGGTCGCAGAGATCGAACCCGTCGAACAGGACCTTCATGTCGTCGACAGTGGCAATCGACACGCCCGAGGTGCCGACCTTGCCATAGACGTCCGGCCGGGGGGCAGGGTCGCGACCGTAGAGGGTGACCGAGTCGAAGGCCGTGGACAGCCGGGTCGCCGGCGACCCGGCGGACAGGAAGTGGAAGCGCCGGTTCGTCCGGAACGCGTCCCCCTCCCCGGCGAACATCCGCGCCGGTGCCTCCCCGGCGCGCTTGAACGGGAACACCCCCGCGGTGAACGGGAAGTATCCCGGCAGGTTCTCCCGGCGCAGGAACCGCACCAGCCGGGCATCGTCGTCGATGGCCGGCACGGCGACGCGGGAGATCCGGCTGCCGGCGAGCGTCGTGCGTCGCAGTGGCGTCCGAATCTCGGTGCCGCGCACCGCGTAGGTCAGCTCCTCACCCTGCCGCTCGGCGACGATCGCCGGCCACTGCTCCAGTAGCTCCTTCGTCCACGGCGCCAGGTCCGCGTCGGCCTCGTCGCGCAGGGCGGCCAGGGCGCCGAGCTCCGCGACCGGAGCCGCGAGCCCGCGCTCGGTATCAGCCTGCGCGCCGCTCGGGCGGGCGGCGGGCACCGCGCCGGCCCCGGCTCCGGTGGCACCGGCCGCGGTGCGCAGCGCGTCGAGTGCGGTGGTCAGGTGCTCGCGGCGGCGGGCCAGCTGCGCCTGCCGTTCCGTCTCGGCGTGGTAGTCGCGCACCGTCTCGGCGATATCGGCCAGGTAGCGCACCCGCGCCGGCGGGACGATGGTGGTCAGCCCGGTGGCGGCGCGCACCCCGACCGCAGGCAGGGCGCCGGGCTGCGTCCGCAACCCACCCTCGCGCAGCAGGCCGAGAAGGTGCTGGTAAAGCGCGGTGACGCCGTCGTCCTGGAACCGCGCGGCGGAGGTGCCGAACACCGGCATGTCCTCCCAGGACCGGTCGAACGCCTCCCGGTTGCGCACGAGCTGCCGAGCGACGTCACGCCGGGCGTCCTCGGCGCCGCGCCGCTCGAACTTGTTCACCGCGACCACGTCGGCGAAGTCGAGCATGTCGATCTTCTCAAGCTGCGAGGCCGCGCCGTACTCCGGCGTCATCACATACAGGGAGACGTCGCAGTAGGGGACGATCGCCGCGTCGCCCTGCCCGATGCCGGGCGTCTCGACGATGACCAGGTCGTACCCGGCCGCCTTGCAGGCCGCGATCGCCCCCGGCACCGAGGGAGGGACCTCGCTGCCCGCCGCTCGGGTGGCCAGGGAACGAAAGAAGACCTGGCCAGAGCTCCCGTCGCCCAAGGAGTTCATCCGGATCCGGTCGCCGAGCAGCGCCCCGCCCCCGCGCCGCCGGCTCGGGTCGACGGCGAGCACGGCGATGCGCAGCGCGTCGCCCTGGTCGAGGCGGAAACGGCGCAGCAGCTCGTCGGTCAGCGAGGACTTCCCGGACCCACCGGTGCCGGTGATGCCGAGCACCGGCACGGTCGGCCGCCGACCGGCCTCCTCCCGCAGGGCTGCGGCCAGCTCGTCGTCGCGATCCGCCTCGAGGACCGTGATCGCCCGGGCCAGTGCGCCCTGCTCGCCGGCGATGACCTCCTCCAGCTTGGGGCCGTCGGCGGTGAGGTCGACATCGCAGGCGGCGATGATCGTGTTGATCATGCGGGCGAGGCCCATCGCCTGCCCGTCCTGCGGGGAGAAGATCCGGGCGACGCCACGGGACTGCAACAGCTCGATCTCCGCGGGCACGATCACCCCGCCGCCCCCGCCGTAGACCCGTACGTCGCCCGCGCCACGTTCACGCAGCCGTTCCACGAGGTAACTGAAGTACTCGAGATGTCCGCCCTGATAGGAGGACAGGGCGATGCCCTGGGCGTCCTCCTGGATCGCTGCGGTCGCCACCTCCTCGACGCTGCGGTCGTGGCCGAGGTGGACGACCTCCGCCCCCTGGGCCTGCAGCAGCCGCCGCATGATGTTGATCGCGGCGTCATGCCCGTCGAACAGCGCGGCCGCGGTGACGATGCGGACCGGGTGGATGGGGACGTGCAGACCTGCCGTGTCCTGCTGGGCGGCGGATGGCATCGGAGCAGCTCCCGGTGAGGACGGACGGGCCGGTGTACCCGCCCTTACGACCTTCTGGCTCCCGATAGTAGGACGTCCATTCGAGTGATGCCAGTGGGGCCGGGACCGATGGGCCTGGGCCGGCCGTGGGTGCGTTCGGGGCGGCAGGCCGAGGGAGCTGACTGCCAGCCGGGACGCAAGAAGGCATGCACCGGCTGAAAGATCCCCAAATACAAGTGTGGGGTTGCCTGAAAGGCAACCCCACACTTTGTGTAAGTCCGGCGGCGTCCTACTCTCCCACACAGTCCCCCATGCAGTACCATCGGCGCTGAAGAGCTTAGCTTCCGGGTTCGGAATGAGACCGGGCGTTTCCCCTTCGCCAAAACCACCGAAACACTATTCAACTATACAACCAGCACCCAGCCGGCCATACAGCTGGGAACCGCACAGTGGACGCGTAGCATCTTCGAAGTCAAGCCCTCGGCCTATTAGTACCGGTCAGCTCCATGCGTCACCGCACTTCCACCTCCGGCCTATCAACCCGATCATCTAGTCGGGGGCCTTACCAGGCTACCCTGTGGGAGACCTCATCTCGAAGCAGGCTTCCCGCTTAGATGCTTTCAGCGGTTATCCCTTCCGAACGTAGCCAACCAGCCATGCCCTTGGCAGAACAACTGGCACACCAGAGGTTCGTCCGTCCCGGTCCTCTCGTACTAGGGACAGCCCTTCTCAAGTCTCCTGCGCGCGCGGCGGATAGGGACCGAACTGTCTCACGACGTTCTAAACCCAGCTCGCGTACCGCTTTAATGGGCGAACAGCCCAACCCTTGGGACCTACTCCAGCCCCAGGATGCGACGAGCCGACATCGAGGTGCCAAACCTTGCCGTCGATATGGACTCTTGGGCAAGATCAGCCTGTTATCCCCGGGGTACCTTTTATCCGTTGAGCGACGGCGCTTCCACAAGCCACCGCCGGATCACTAGTCCCTGCTTTCGCACCTGCTCGACATGTCTGTCTCACAGTCAAGCTCCCTTGTGCACTTGCACTCAACACCTGATTGCCAACCAGGCTGAGGGAACCTTTGGGCGCCTCCGTTACTCTTTAGGAGGCAACCGCCCCAGTTAAACTACCCACCAGACACTGTCCCTGATCCGGATCACGGACCGAGGTTAGACATCCAGTACGACCAGAGTGGTATTTCAACAATGACTCCACCGGAACTAGCGTCCCAGCTTCACAGTCTCCCACCTATCCTACACAAGCCGAACCGAACACCAATATCAAGCTATAGTAAAGGTCCCGGGGTCTTTCCGTCCTGCCGCGCGTAACGAGCATCTTTACTCGTAGTGCAATTTCGCCGAGTCTGTGGTTGAGACAGTGGGAAAGTCGTTACGCCATTCGTGCAGGTCGGAACTTACCCGACAAGGAATTTCGCTACCTTAGGATGGTTATAGTTACCACCGCCGTTTACTGGCGCTTAAGTTCTGAGCTTCGCCCCGAAGAGCTAACCCGTCCCCTTAACGTTCCAGCACCGGGCAGGCGTCACTCCGTATACATCGTCTTACGACTTAGCACGGAGCTATGTTTTTAGTAAACAGTCGCTTTCCCCTGGTCTCTGCGGCCACTCCCCGCTACGGAAGCAAGTCCCTACACGGAGAACGGCCCCCCTTCTCCCGAAGTTACGGGGGCATTTTGCCGAGTTCCTTAACCACAGTTCACTCGAACGCCTTGGTATTCTCTACCTGACCACCTGTGTCGGTTTAGGGTACGGGCGGCCCTGACACTCGCTAGAGGCTTTTCTCGGCAGCATGGGATCATCCACTTCGCCACAATCGGCTCGGCATCAGGTCTCAGACACATGGAAACGCGGATTTACCTACGCTCCGTCCTACACCCTTGCCCCAGGACAACCACCGCCTGGGTTGGACTACCCTCCTGCGTCACCCCATCGCTTGCCTACTACCAGCCAGGATCCCAACCTCCCGAACACACCTCCGAAGAGACACATCCGATCAGATGGTTAGCACAACCAGGTTCAGCATGGGCGCGTCAGCGCCGGTACGGGAATATCAACCCGTTGTCCATCGACTACGCCTGTCGGCCTCGCCTTAGGTCCCGACTCACCCTGGGCGGATTAGCCTGCCCCAGGAACCCTTGGTCATTCGGCGGACGGGTTTCTCACCCGTCATTCGCTACTCATGCCTGCATTCTCACTCGTATGGCATCCACGACTAGGTCACCCCGCCGCTTCACACGCCATACGACGCTCCCCTACCCATACACAAACCTGGACACCCGAAGGCGCCTGGCTCACTTGCGTATGCCGCAGCTTCGGCGGTGCGCTTGAGCCCCGCTACATTGTCGGCGCGGAATCACTTGACCAGTGAGCTATTACGCACTCTTTCAAGGGTGGCTGCTTCTAAGCCAACCTCCTGGTTGTCTATGCGACTCCACATCCTTTTCCACTTAGCGCACGCTTAGGGGCCTTAGCTGGCGATCTGGGCTGTTTCCCTCTCGACTACGAAGCTTATCCCCCGCAGTCTCACTGCCGCACTTCACTTACCGGCATTCGGAGTTTGGCTGACTTCAGTAAGCTTGTGGGCCCCCTAGGCCATCCAGTGCTCTACCTCCGGCAAGAAACATGCGACGCTGCACCTAAATGCATTTCGGGGAGAACCAGCTATCACCGAGTTTGATTGGCCTTTCACCCCTACCCACAGCTCATCCCCCAGGTTTTCAACCCTGGTGGGTTCGGTCCTCCACACGGTCTTACCCGCGCTTCAACCTGGCCATGGGTAGATCACTCGGCTTCGGGTCTTGGACATGCGACTCAAACGCCCTCTTCGGACTCGCTTTCGCTACGGCTACCCCACAACGGGTTAACCTCGCCACACATCGCAAACTCGCAGGCTCATTCTTCAAAAGGCACGCGGTCACCAGACCGAAGTCCAGCTCCCACGGATTGTAGGCACACGGTTTCAGGTACTATTTCACTCCCCTCCCGGGGTACTTTTCACCTTTCCCTCACGGTACTAGTCCGCTATCGGTCACCAGGGAGTATTTAGGCTTAGCGGGTGGTCCCGCCAGATTCACACGGAATTTCACGGGCTCCGTGCTACTTGGGAACACGTCCGGGAGGAACACTGTTTTCAGCTACAGGGCTATTACCCTCTATGGCGGTCCATTCGCATGACCTTCGCCTAACAGCGTTCTTTCTGACTCCCCGACGGAACGGCAGTCCCGTCCGGACGATCCCACAACCCCAGCATCGCAACGCCTGCCGGCTATCACACGACACTGGTTTAGCCTCATCCGCTTTCGCTCACCACTACTCGCGGAATCACGGTTGTTTTCTCTTCCTGCGGGTAATGAGATGTTTCACTTCCCCGCGTTCCCTCCACATGCCCTATGTGTTCAGGCATGGGTGACAGGATTTAAAGCCCTGCCGGGTTTCCCCATTCGGAAATCCTCGGATCACAGCTCGGTTGACAGCTCCCCGAGGCATATCGCAGCCTCCCACGTCCTTCATCGGCTCCTGGTGCCAAGGCATCCACCGTGCGCCCTTAATAACTTGGCCACAAAGATGCTCGCGTCCACTGTGCAGTTCTCAACGTACGGACGGCCCCAGCCGACCCGGCAGGACCCACCCCCACAAGGAGAGCAGTCCCCTACCACGACCGGTCCGTTCACCAGCAGACCCCCACCACCACAACCCCCCACCCGGGAAGCCATGCAGAAGGGGTCACACCAGACGAGGAAGCCTCACTCCCTCAGGACCCAACAGCGTGCCACAGACCACCAGCCCCCACCAGACCCGTTCCACCCACAGCCACCCCCGAAGGAGACAACCACGGAGTACTAGACACCCAGCAGCAACCAGCAACCCTATCGTCAGCGTTCCACCCATGAGCAACCAGACCGGCATGCACATCCGGTCCTGGCCCTGAACCAGCCCACCCCCAACAGGACAGACCAGCCAGACGCTCCTTAGAAAGGAGGTGATCCAGCCGCACCTTCCGGTACGGCTACCTTGTTACGACTTCGTCCCAATCGCCGGTCCCACCTTCGACGGCTCCCCCCACAAGGGTTAGGCCACCGGCTTCGGGTGTTACCGACTTTCGTGACGTGACGGGCGGTGTGTACAAGGCCCGGGAACGTATTCACCGCAGCATTGCTGATCTGCGATTACTAGCGACTCCGACTTCACGGGGTCGAGTTGCAGACCCCGATCCGAACTGAGACCGGCTTTTTGGGATTCGCTCCACCTCGCGGTATCGCAGCCCTTTGTACCGGCCATTGTAGCATGTGTGCAGCCCAGGACGTAAGGGGCATGATGACTTGACGTCATCCCCACCTTCCTCCGAGTTGACCCCGGCAGTCTCCTATGAGTCCCCGACATTACTCGCTGGCAACATAGGACGAGGGTTGCGCTCGTTGCGGGACTTAACCCAACATCTCACGACACGAGCTGACGACAGCCATGCACCACCTGTGCAGGACCCTTACGGACCCCGTATCTCTACGAGATTTCCCTGCATGTCAAGCCCTGGTAAGGTTCTTCGCGTTGCATCGAATTAAGCCACATGCTCCGCCGCTTGTGCGGGCCCCCGTCAATTCCTTTGAGTTTTAGCCTTGCGGCCGTACTCCCCAGGCGGGGCGCTTAATGCGTTAGCTGCGGCACGGAGGCCGTGGAAGGTCCCCCACACCTAGCGCCCAACGTTTACGGCGTGGACTACCAGGGTATCTAATCCTGTTCGCTCCCCACGCTTTCGCTCCTTAGCGTCAGTTCCGGCCCAGAGACCCGCCTTCGCCACCGGTGTTCCTCCTGATATCTGCGCATTTCACCGCTACACCAGGAATTCCAGTCTCCCCTGCCGGACTCTAGCCTGCCCGTATCGACTGCAGGCCCGGGGTTGAGCCCCGGGTTTTCACAGCCGACGCGACAGGCCGCCTACGAGCTCTTTACGCCCAATAATTCCGGACAACGCTTGCACCCTACGTATTACCGCGGCTGCTGGCACGTAGTTGGCCGGTGCTTCTTCTGCAGGTACCGTCACTTGCGCTTCGTCCCTGCTGAAAGAGGTTTACAACCCGAAGGCCGTCATCCCTCACGCGGCGTCGCTGCGTCAGGCTTTCGCCCATTGCGCAATATTCCCCACTGCTGCCTCCCGTAGGAGTCTGGGCCGTGTCTCAGTCCCAGTGTGGCCGGTCGCCCTCTCAGGCCGGCTACCCGTCGTCGCCTTGGTAGGCCATCACCCCACCAACAAGCTGATAGGCCGCGGGCCCATCCCGAGCCGATAAATCTTTCCACACCACCAGATGCCCGGCAGTGTCATATCCGGCATTAGCCCCGGTTTCCCGAGGTTATTCCAGAGCTCGGGGCAGGTTGCCCACGTGTTACTCACCCGTTCGCCGCTAGGAGCCGAAGCCCCTCGCTCGACTTGCATGTGTTAAGCACGCCGCCAGCGTTCGTCCTGAGCCAGGATCAAACTCTCCATCAATGATTTCGAGAGTGCCGGAAAACCGGCAGACCCCGACATCGACACCACAAACATGATGCCGTGTCCAAAGGAATCCCTCACAACCCCAAACCAGCCACCCCCCACACACCATCCGGCATGCGAAGAACAACCAGCCAGGCCATGAACGGGGTAAAACCATTGGCACTGACAATCGGCACGCTGTTGAGTTCTCAAGGAGCAGGCGCTACCAGATTCCGACCCTTGCGGGCTTTCGTTCTGGTGCTTCTGTGTTCTGGTGCTTTTTTAAGTTACTCGCCTCTTCGTTCGGTGTCAAATCGCCTCGTTTTGTGCGAGATGAACCTTTTCGAACAGGTACTGCTTTTTCTTGCTGTTCGCCCTTGCGGGCTTCGTTCTGGTGCTTCTTTAACTTACTTGGCCTCTTCGTTCGGTGTCAAATCGCTTCGTTTTGTGCGAGATGAACCGTTTCGAACAGGTACTACTTTTTTCTGCGCACCCGAGACAATTCGCCTTGCGGTGATTGGCTCGTGCGATGTTTCTAGGTTACGAGCTTTGGCTGGATTGTGTCAAATCGCTCCGGCTTTCGGGGTTTCCCACCGACTTGCCGGCGATCGCCACTTTCACACCTTATCGCACCGTCCGCGGCCCGTTTCCTCGGGGGGTCTGTGCCCCCTCGGAGGAGATTTGGTCCTGCGCGACATCGGGCTCTTTGCGGAGCTCGTTGGGCGACGAAGGAGAACTATACACGAGAGGAGCCGGCGTGGGTGAACGCGACGGCATAACTTTCTGACACCGCCGATGGACGGTGCGCTAACCCTCGCCCTGGTCCAACGGCCGGGGCGCCGGGATGATTCCGAGCCAGCGGAGCCGCGCCGCCTGGCGCCTGGCCGCCAGCCCCTCGCCGTCTGCCCAGGTCAAACGACCGAGACAGCGACCGGGTTCCCGGCTGCCGGCTCTCGCCGGCGGTGGGCTCCGACGGGGGTGTGCCCCGCGGTGGCCCGGCCCAAACCTTCCTTGTCAGACCGACGCTCATCGGCACGCCGGCCCGCGGGGCGGACGAGACACACGGGAGCGATCGCTGCAGCGGGGCGGAACGCCTCCTGCGGGCGTCGGACTCGGTTCGCGGGTCGGCGCGGACCCTGGGCGAGCGCGAGACGCGCTGGGACGCCGGACCGGTTGCACCCGGATGCCGACCCCCGCCACACCTGTCGACCGCGGATCCCTCCGCATGCTGGGATGTACCCGATGCGGGTGCCATGCCGCGATCGCCCCGGATCCCGCCGTCGACCAGACCCGACCGATCGGGACGGAGCGGTCACCGGCTCTGGTGACCCGGCTCGCCAGCATCAGATCCAGGGCAGGGGCGGCCGCGAAGCGGGGCCGTACCCGTGCCAGCGGCGGTGCGGCGGCCGGGGTCGGGTCACGGCTGCCGGACGTGTCCCGGCCGGGTACCGCCGACGTCCCGGCCAAGGGGGCAGTCGGAACCGGTGCGTATGGCGAGACGGACGTCACGGGCCGGATGGGCCCCAGCCGGATCGACGCCCTGTCCGGACGGAGGGCGCAGGCGGCAGAGGCGAGGCACCAGGCGGGTCGGACGCCCGCCCCGGAGAGGCAAGGACGTGGCCGTCGCGCGGGACGGGACCCCCGCGGGAGTCGGGACCATCCCAGGGGTCCCCTGAGACGCAGGGGTCCCCTGAGACGCAGGGGTCCCGGGAGACGCAGGGGTCTGGGAGAGGAGAGACAAGGTGTCGATGCTCGGCCGGGCCACCTGGCGGGAGCTCATGGACGACCGCCCGCTGCTGGTACTGCCGCTGGGCAGCACCGAGCAGCATGGACCGCACCTCCCGCTCGACACCGACACCCGGGTCGCGTCCGCCGTCGCCCACGGTCTCGCGGACCGACTGGAACCTCTGCTCATCGGGCCGGTCATGCCGTACGGGGCCAGCGGGGAGCACGCCGGGTTCCCCGGCACGGTCTCCCTGGGCACGCAGGTGCTCGAGCAGGCCGTCGTCGAGCTCGTCCGCTCGGCCGACGACACGGCCCGCGCCGTGGTGGTGGTCAACGGGCATGGCGGGAACACCGCCGCCCTGCAGTCGGCACGGCGGATCCTGGCCGGCGAGGGTCGCCCGGTGCACCTGTGGGCCCCGACCGCAGCCCTGGCCGGGGCCGTGGGCGTCCCGGCGGCGGAGCGCGACCTGCACGCAGGTCGCTCGGAGACCTCGCTGCTGCTGCACCTGGCCCCGGACCTGGTGCGGCTGGACCTCGCGGCGGCCGGCCCCAGCCCGTCGTTGGACGAGCTCATGGCTCACGGCGTCGCCACGCTCAGCCCGTCGGGGGTGCTGGGGAACCCGGCGGGCGCGTCGGCGGCCGAGGGCGCCCGCCTACTCGACGCCTACGTCGACAACGCCGTCGAACGGCTGCTGAGCTGGGCGCGGCGGCATGGCATCACGCCCCCCGCGGTGCGGCCCGTGGACCGGTCCGCGTGACGCGCGGCAATGGCGGCGCGGCCTCGTCGCCGGCGCCCGTCGCACTGATCACCGGGGCGGCACGCGGCCTGGGCGCCGCGGTCGCCGAGGCGCTCGACGTCGCCGGTTATCGCCTGGTCCTCGCCGATATGGCGGTGCCGGAACCGCCGACGAAGGGCTATCCCTACGCGACCGGACGGGATCTTGACGCGGTTGCCGCCCGCTGCCGCGACGCGGTCGCGGTCCGCGCGGACGTCCGCCGGCAGGCCGACGTCGACGCGGCCGTCACCGTTGCCCGGGAGCGCTACGGCCGGCTCGACGCGGCCGTCGCCGCCGCCGGCATCATCGCCGGCGGACCCCCGATCTGGCAGACCGACGACGACTCCTGGCAGACGCTGCTCGCCGTCAACCTCACGGGCGTGTTCCACGTCATCCGGGCGGCGATCCCGGCGCTGCTCGAGGCGTCCGCCGGCCGGTTCGTCGCGGTCTCCTCCGCGGCGGGAACCCGACCGCTGCCCCGGCTGGCCGCCTACTCCGCCGGCAAGCACGGCGTCGTCGGGCTGGTGCGCAGCCTCGCCGCGGACCTCGCGGGGACCGCGGTGACGGCGAACGTCGTATGCCCCGGTTCGATGGACACCACGATGCTGGCCGAGTCCGCCAGGGTCTACGACCTGCCCGACGCCGGGGAGTTCGCCAGCCACGCCTACCTGCGCCGACTACTGCGACCCGAGGAGGTCGCCGCCGCCGTGGCCTTCCTGTGCTCACCGGCGGCGAGCGGGATGACCGGTTCCGTGCTGGCCGCGGACGGGGGCTTCACCGGCTGACCCACCCGCCCGAGGTCGGGCCTGCCCGAGGTCGGGACCCCAACGCCGCGCCAACACGGGCCGTGCGCGGACCGTGCGCGGACCGTGCGCGGACCGTGCGCGAGCCGTGCGCGAGCCGTGCGAGGAATCCCCGGCGGAAGGCGCGGCGGCCCGGTGCGGGGGTGGGTGTAGTGAGGCGGGTCAGTCCGGCCAGCCGTAGCGTTGCGGCGCCAGGACGAAGGCGGCGGCTCCCCGCAGCGCGATCCGGGCCGGATCGTCGCTGCGCCCGATGCGCATCCGCCGGACAAAGGCGAGGCCGGCATGGCGCTCGAAGCCGGCGAGCAGGGCGTCCCAGAAGATCGGGCCGGACTGCGCGAATCCGCCGGCCACCACGGCCGCCTGCAGGTCGAGCAGGCTCGCGCTGGAGGCGAGCCCCGCGCCGACGGCGGCCCCGGCCCGGGCGAGCTCCCGGCGGGCGATCTCGTCCCCGGCCGCGGCCGCGGCGGCGAGGGTGTGGCCGTCGGCTGGCTGACCCGCGGCGGGGGTCCAACCGGCCACCCGCGCCCGGTGCACCGTCCGCGGACCGGAAGCAAGGGCCTCGACGCAGCCCCGGCCGCCGCACGGGCAGTCCGGTCCGTCCACGTCCACGACGAGGTGACCGATGTGGCCGGCGTTGCCGGAGGTGCCGTGGAACAGCCGGTCCCCCAGCACCAGCCCGCCACCGACGCCGGTCGAGACCGTCACCGCGAGCAGGTTGCGCACGCCCCGCCCCGCCCCGGCCCAGTGCTCACCGGCGGCGAGCGCGACGCCGTCGTTGTGGACCAGCACGGGCCGCCCCGGGAACAGCTCCCGCAGCCGGGCGCGCAGTGGGAACGCCCGCCAGGACGGGATGTTCAGCGGCGAAACCTCCCCCGCCGGCCATTCCATGGGCCCGGCGCACCCGCAGCCGACCCCGACGATCGCATCCGGCGCGACCTCGGCCGACGCGAGCGCCGCGCCGACGCACTCCCGCACCGCGCCGAAGACCTCCTCGGCGGACCCGCCCGCACCGCCGTCCGGCTCGCCCTCGGACAGCCGGACCTCGGGCTGCGGGGCCTCGGGGTCGGACGGTCGGACCTCGGACGGCCGGACAGCAGGCACGGGGCGACGCGCCGTCGCGAGGATCGTGCCGTCCGCGTCGACGACCGCGGCCGCAATCTTGGTGCCGCCGATGTCGACAGCGAGCGCACGCCGGGCGCCGGAGCCCCTCGTCCCGACCCCGATCGCCGTCGCGGACGGTTCGCCCTCGAAGGCTCCCTGCGGCTCTGACGACATGGCGATACCCGGTCCCTCCACTCGGCCCGATCCCCCCACTCGGCCCGCGGACGCCTGCTTCCACCGCGGCCCGGCCCTCACCGTAGAGCTCGGCGGGAAGGAGGGAGAGCTCGGCGGGAAGGAGGGAGAGCTCGGCGGGAAGGAGGGAGAGCTCGGCGGGAAGGAGGGAGAGCTCGGCGGGAAGGAGACGGAAACAACAACGGCCGGGCTCCAGCCTCGTCAGGGACGGGTGGAGGCCCGGCCGTGGCCGGTCCGGGGAACCGATCAGCCAGCCTTGCGCTTCTCGATCGCCTCGGTGAGCTGCGGGACGACGTTGAACAGGTCGCCGACGAGCCCGTAGTCCGCGAACTCGAAGATCGGCGCCTCGGGGTCCTTGTTGACCGCGACGATCGTCTTGGACGTCTGCATGCCGGCCCGGTGCTGGATGGCACCGGAGATGCCCACCGCGATGTAGAGCTGCGGCGACACCGTCTTGCCAGTCTGGCCGACCTGGTTCTGGTGCGGGTACCAGCCGGCGTCGGTCGCGGCACGCGAAGCGCCGACGGCGGCACCGAGGGTGTCGGCCAGCTTCTCCACCAGCGCGAAGTGCTCGGCGGCACCGAGACCGCGACCGCCGGAGACGACGACCTGGGCCTCGGTGAGGTCCGGCCGGCCGGACTTGGCCTCGACCACCCGGTCGACGATCTTCGCGCCCTTGGCGGCGTCGGAGATCGCGACGTCCACGGTCTGCTCGGCCGGCGTCGACGACGCCGCCTCGGGGGCCGTGGAGTTCGGCCGGACGACGACCACCGGCACGCCCTTGGTGACCTTCGAGGTGACGATCGTCGAACCGCCGAAGATCCCCTGGGTGGCGACCAGGTCCGCGGACAGCGCGGTGGCGTCCCAGATCAGGCCGGACTCGGTCTTGGCGGCGACCCGGGCCGCGACCTCGCGGGAGTCCGCGGTGGCCGCGACCAGCACGGCCGCGGGCGACGTCTCGCCCACCAGCTTGGCCAGCACCTCCGCCGCCGGTCCGCCGACGTAGCTCGCGATGTCGTCCGACTCCGCGACGTACACCTTGGCGGCGCCGTACTGGGCGAGGTACTCCTTGGCCTTCGCATAGGTGCCCGGGGCACCGAGGAACACCGCGGACGGCTCACCGAGCGTGCGGGCGAGCGTCAGCAGCTCGGCGGTGACCTTCTTGGGTTCACCGTCGGCGTGCTCGACGAGTACGAGAACTTCAGCCATCGAACAAACCCCTCAGATGAGCTTCTGCGCGGCGAGGAACTCCGCGACCTTCGTTCCGCCGTCGCCCTCGTCCTTGACGATCGTCCCGCTCGAGCGCGGCGGGGCGGGCTCGGACGTGACGACCGCCGAGGCGGCGCCCGCGAGGCCCACCGCGGCGCCGTCGAGCCCGGCGTCGGCGGCGGACAGCGTCGTCAGCGGCTTCTTCTTGGCCGCCATGATGCCCTTGAACGAGGGGTAACGCGGCTGGTTGATCTTCTCGACGACGCCGACCACGGCGGGCAGGCTCGCCTCGACGAGGGCGTAACCGTTGTCGGCGAGCCGCTCGATCGTCACCTTGCTCGCGCCCGGGTCCACCGTGACCTTGCGGGCCTGGGTGAGCTGGGGCAGCCCGAGGCGCTCCGCCAGCAGGGCACCGATGACGCCGCCACGGGCGTCCGAGGCCTCGGAGGAGGTGATGACGATGTCCGGGGACAGCGTCGAGATCACCTTCGCGAGCGCCGCGGAGGTCGCCAGCGCGTCCGACCCGTGCAGCGAGTCGTCCGTGAGGTGAACGGCCTTGTCCGCGCCCATCGACAGGGCCTTGCGGATCGTCTCGACCGCCTTGGCGGGTCCCATCGTGACGACGGTGACCTCACCCCCGTGCGCTTCCTTGATCTTCAGGGCCTCTTCGACCCCGTACTCGTCCATCTCGTTCATGACGTTGTCGACGCTCTTGCGGTCGACGGTCTTGTCCGCGGCGTCGAGCTTCTTCTCCGCCCAGGTATCGGGAACCTGCTTGACGGTAACGACGATGTTCACGCCTTGGGGCCTCCGTAGCCAACATCCGATGTCAGTGCTCTTGACATCGTCGCATCTGGGGCGCTCACACGCCCGATGATCGGCGGCGTGACGCGGACCGCACTGTGCCCCTGACCTGGACAGCCAGCTCGGGACGGTTATCGACTACACGCCGTCACCAAGACTAGTCCGTGCGCCCCGCTGCAGCCATACCCCGCGGTGGGCACATCACGCCCGGCCAGTTCCCCCCAGAGCGGGACAAGGCCTCCCCTGCGGACATCACTTTCGGGAGCATTTTGTACCGCGGTTCGGAATGCACGTGCATAAGTTCCATGCATATGGATGAGCAGATGACTGGCCATCCACGTTCCGTGACATTGCCGCGGAGCCATCCCCGCCCCTCACTGCAGCGCTAGAGGCATCGGTCCCGGCCAGGCGTGCAATCTGGCCGGGTTGTGCACACCCTCTTCCCTTAATAGTGACCGTTCCACTACTTTCTGCCTCAAGCGGTGTGCACGGCCGGGCCACCGCCGACTTAGGTTGACCTAACTTCGACGGGGGACAGATGTCGAATACGCCGCCGGACAATCCCGCAGCCACCACCCCCTTCGCGCGTCTGCTGCGCGAAGCCGGGGTATCGGACACCAGGTTCGCCTGTCAGGTGAACGCCCGTGCCCGCCAGCAGCGCCAGATCGAACTGGGCCTGGCCAGGACGACTGTCGGTCACTGGCGACGGGGGATGCGCCCGCGCGACCCGATGGTCGCCGAGCTGGCGGCCGCCGAGATGTCAGCCGCCCTGGGCTATCCCGTCCTGCCGGCCGACCTCGGCTGGCGCGGGGAGTCCTACCGCCACGACGACCTGGGGCTGTGCGGAGCGAACGCACCCGTCGAGACCCTGCGCACCCTTGCCGGACTATCGGGACGAGACATGCGGCGACGTGACCTCCTGCAGGACGGATCGGCCTTCATCGCGTCTGCCTTCGCCGATCCGGTCCTCTCCAGCCTCACCGGCGTCGTCGACCGGATCGTCGGGGTGCAGCCGCCGATCGTGGGCGGTGGCGCCCTGATCCGCGACGTGACCGAGACCTTCCGCAAGCTGGACGCCAAGTTCGGCAGCCGAGAGATCCGCCCCCAGGCGGTCAGCTTCCTGCACGACCAGACCCGGGCCGCCCGCGACAACCGCCCCAACCCGGACCTGTTCAGCGCCCTGGCGGAGCTGACCCAGTTCTGCGGCTGGCTCGCCCAGGACAGCCGGCGCGAGGCGCTCGCCCAGCGCTACTACATCCAGGCCCTCAGCCTCGCCGAGCACGCCGACGACGCCATGCTCGCCGGGCGGGTGCTGTCCGGGATGAGCGACCAGGCCGCCCAGCTCGACCATCCGCGCCAGAGCCTGGCGCTGGCCCGGGCCGCCCTCGGCCGCTCGCTGCGGCACTCCACCAGCGCGGTGCAGGCCATGCTGCACGACAAGCACGCCTGGGCGCTGGCCCGCAACAACGACGAGGCCGGCTGCCGGCGCGCCCTGGACCGGATGGACGCGGCCATCGCCCGCGACGACGGCGACGGGCCGCCTTGGGCGGGCCACTACAACGCCGGCGACGCCGCCGAGTGCCGCGGTCACTGCCTGCTGCTGCTGGGCCGGGCCCAGGAGGCGGAGGAGAATCTGGTCGAGGCGCGCGCGCTGCAGGGCCCGGCCCGCGCCCGCACCCGCAGCTACGCCGAGGCCGACCTGGCGCTCGCCTACCTGCGCCGGCCCGCGCCGGAGCTGGAGGGCGCCCTGGAGGCGGGCTACCGGGCGGTCTCCGTCGCCGGGCAGGTCTCCTCGCAGCGGATCGCCAGGAAACTGGCCGAGCTCGACCAGGCCCTCGGCCAGCACCCGACCGTCGCGGTGCGGGAGTGGCGCGAGCACGCCCGGCCGCTGCTCGAGTCCGCCCCCGCCGCCTAGAGGCCTACCGCCCAGCGAGGCCCACCGCGCCCAGCGCGCCGCCCGGAGCGGGCCCCTCCCCCACCCGACGCCCTCCTCACAGGCCCGCCCCCCGTGCGGCCCGGCGCTCCTGCCGGGCCGCACGGGGGTCCCCGCCAGGTCACCCGGGTCACCCACCGCTCGGGTGCCCCGGTGCGCCGGGCACTCTGGGATGGTGACATCCGCGCAGGAATCCGGGCGCACGGCGCCGGACGCCAAGACCGACACCGGACCGGACGACATCCCGGTCGCCGCCCCCGAGCCCAGAGCCCGGCCCTCCATCCGGGTCGGCACCGTCATCACGGTGATCGCCTGGGTGGTCGCGGCCGGCCTCGCCCTGTTCGCCCTCGGCCGACTGGTCCACCTCGACGACGGTCTCGACTGGCCCTACTCGGCGATCAACGCCGTCACCCCGCTGCTCTACCTGCCGGCCTACGCCACGCTGGCCGTGGCCTTCGCCCTGCGCCGCAACCTGCTGCTGATCCTGTCGGTCGTGCTGGTTGCCGTCCATCTGTTCTGGGCGGTGCCCGAGGTGCTCCCGGGCGGCGCCGAGGACGCGCCCCAGGGGTCGGCCAGGCTACGGATCATGTCGGCGAACCTGCTCTACCACAACGCCCACGCCGACCGGCTCGGCGCGCAGATCCGCTCGGCCAACCCCGACGTGCTCGTCCTCGTCGAGCTCTCGCCGCTGACGCTGTCCCGGGTGAACGCGTCCGGGGCCCTGGCCGGCTTCCCGTACCGGGAGGTGCACCCGGACGACGGCGCGTTCGGTGCGGCGATCTACTCCCGGTTCCCGCTGCGCGACGCCGCCGCTCCCGTGGTCGGCAGGTCGATGTCGCTGCGGGCCACCGTCGAGGTCGACGAGAACCGCCGCTTCGTGATGTACGCGGTGCACACCATCTCGCCGACGTCCGGCTCGTTCACCAACCGGTGGCGCACCCAGCTCACCGCGCTGCGCCACGAGGCCCAGCACGCCACCCTGCCGGTGGTCATGGCCGGCGACTTCAACGCCACCCGCGACCACCGGCCGTTGCGCAAGCTCGTCAGCGCCGGGGTCCGCGACGCGCATGACGTGGTCGGCGGCGGGTGGGAACCGACGTGGAATGCCCGCTCGGTGCTGCTGCCGCCGGTGCTGCGCATCGACCACGTGCTGGCCTCGCCCGCCTTCGCGGTCACCGGCTTCCAGGTCGGCCGCGGCTTCGGCAGCGACCACCTCCCCGTGATCGCCGACCTGGCCATGCGGTAGTCCCCAGATGGCGCCTTCGGCGATCCTGCCGGGGCGAGCTTTCCTGCGTCTCCAGAGGGTTTGGCGTCTGCTTCGTCCCTCGGGATACGCAGGAAAGGGGGGTGGGCAGTGCAGGGGGGCGGGCAGCGCAGGGGGCGGTCAGCGGCCGGTGAAGTCGGCCTTGCCGGGGCCGTGGGCGAGGAAGGACTCCATGCCGATCCGGCGGTCCTCGGTGGCGAACAGGCCGGCGAACAGGGCGGCCTCCAGGCGCAGGGCCTCGGCGAGGGCGAGCTCCGAACCGTCGTCGACGGCCTGCTTCGCCGCCGCCAGCGCCATCGCGGGTCCGTTCGTGTAACGCCCGGCGATCTCCCGGGCTCGGTCGTACACCTCGGCCGCGGGGACGACGACGTCGGCCAGCCCGATCTGCGCGGCCTCGTCGGCGCGCACCTGCCGGCCACTGAAGATGAGGTCCTTGGCCCGCGACGGGCCGATCAGCCGCGGCAGGCGCTGCGTCCCGCCAGCGCCTGGGATCACCCCGAGCAGGATCTCGGGCTGGCCGACCTTCGCGTTGTCGGCGAACACCCGGACGTCGGCGCACAGCGCGAGCTCCAGCCCGCCGCCGAGGGCGTAACCGGTGACCGCCGCGACCACCGGCTTGGGGATGCGGGCGACCACCTCGAAGGTGGAGTTCAGGTCGCCGACCCAGGCCGACGCCTCGGCGTACCCCAGCGGCGCCATCTGCTTGATGTCCGCACCGGCGGCGAAGACCTTCTCGCCGCCGTAGATCACCACCGACCGGATCGCCGGGTTGCGAGTCGCCTCGACAGCGGCCGCCCGCAGCTCGGCGGCGACGCCGGAATCCAGCGCGTTCATCGGCGGCCGATCCAGCCGGATGGTGCCGATCCCGCCGTCGACCTCGAGCCGCACGACGCTCATCCACGGTCCTCCCGCTCTGGCCCGCGCCGAGGCAGGCGGGGCGTCCATCACCCGGCCGGGCCGGGCGACCGTGCGCCGACGCCGACCGCTGCCCGGCCTGGTCGTCGGTCGCTCCAGGGGTGGGTCGCGTCGGCTGCCCGGGGTCGGGTCGTGCGGATCGGTGGGGTGGTCGGAGGTCACGATAGGCCGACCGGCGCTGATCTTCATGCGATCGCGGCGGCGGGAGCCGGGCAGGGCGGAGGTATCCGATCGGCCTACCGCGGGCGAGGGCGTCCACTAACGTCACCGAGGTGTCCGACGCAGGCGGCAATACCCGCACACCCGATCTGTCACCCCACTCCGGCGGCGGCCTGCGCCCGGGCCGGTCCAGCCCGCTCGGGGTGACCTGGGACGGCACCGGGGTCAACATCGCCGTCGCCGCCCCCGGCGCCGAGGCGGTCGAATTCTGTGTGTTCGACGCCGACGACCGGGAGACCCGCCACCGCCTGCCGGAACGCGACGGCGCGGTCTGGCACGGCTACCTGACCGGTGTCGGGCCAGGGCAACGCTACGGCCTGCGCGCGCACGGCCCGTACGACCCCGGCCGCGGCCAGCGTTACAACCCGGCGAAGCTGCTGGTCGACCCGTACGCCCGGCTGCTGACCGGGGCGTTGCGGCCGGATCCGGCGATCTACGGGTTCGGCGGCGGCGATCCCTACGGCTTCGAGCCCGACACGCGGGACTCCGCCCCGTTCGTGCCCCGCTGCGTCGTCGCCGGCCCGGCACGTCGGGACGGCTCTCGCCGCCGCGGCAGGGGCCGGCACCCGGCGGACAACAGGCCCTCGATCCCGTGGTCGCAGACCGTCCTGTACGAGGCGCACGTGCGTGGCTTCACCCGACTTCATCCGGGCCTGCCGGCCCGGCTGCGCGGCACCTACGCGGGGCTGGCCCATCCCGCCGTGGTCGACCACCTGCACCGGGTGGGCATCACCGCGCTCGAGCTGCTGCCGGTGCAGGCCTCGGTCTCCGAGCCGGCCCTGCTCGAACAGTCGAAGATCAACTACTGGGGTTACAACACCCTGGGGTTCTTCGCACCGCACGCCGCGTACGCGGCGACCAAGGACCCGATCGGCGAATTCCAGTCGATGGTGGCCACGTTGCACGCCGCCGGCATCGAAGTGATCCTCGACGTCGTCTACAACCACAGCGCCGAGGGCAGCGAACGCGGCCCGACGCTGTCCCTGCGCGGCCTGGACAACGCAACCTACTACCGGGTGGAACCCACGGACCCGCGGCGCTACCGCGACGTGACCGGCTGCGGCAACACCCTGAACACGTCGTCGCCGCACGTGGTGAAGCTGATCTGCGACTCCCTGCGCTACTGGGTGAGCGAGATGGGCGTCGACGGCTTCCGCTTCGACCTGGCCACCGCGCTCGCCCGCAACCCGGACGCCTTCGATCCCGCCGCCGGCCTGCTGACGGCGATCCACGCCGACCCGCTGCTGTCTTCGGTGAAGCTGATCGCCGAGCCGTGGGACGTCGGCTGGGGCGGTTACCAGGTGGGATCGTTCCCGGCGCCGTGGGCGGAATGGAACGGGCGCTTCCGGGACACGGTGCGGGACGTGTGGAACGGCCGGACCAGCGGGGTCGCCGACCTCGGCTACCGGGTGACGGGCTCGTCCGACCTGTTCGAGCACGATGGGCGCCGGCCGTGGGCGTCGGTGAACTTCGTCACCGCCCACGACGGTTTCCCCCTGGCCGACCTGGTCTCCTACGCACAGAAGCACAACGAGGCCAACGGCGAGGGCAACCGGGACGGGGAGTCGGACAACCGCTCGTCGAACTACGGTGCGGAGGGCCCGACCGACGACCCGGCGATCCTCGCCACCCGCCGCCGGGTGCGCCGCGGCCTGCTGGCCACGCTGCTGCTGTCGGCCGGGGTGCCGATGCTGCTCGCCGGCGACGAGTTCGGCCGTTCCCAGGGCGGCAACAACAACGCCTACTGCCAGGACAACCCGGTGTCCTGGCTGGCCTGGCCGGGCTCCCGACCCGAGGCCGGACCCGACGCCGGGGCTGGCGGGCGCGACCCGGCCGGACCAGACGCGGCCCTGCTACGCCTGGTCAACGGCCTGATCTCGCTGCGCCGCCTCGAGCCGGCACTGCGCCGCGCGGTCTTCTTCCACGGCGGTGAGTCGAGCCCCGGCCGGCTCGCGGACATCACCTGGTTCCGCGCCGACGGACAGGTGATGTCCACGGCGGACTGGAACGCGCCGAAGGTCGCCACGCTGGTCGCCCACATCGCCGCGGGCGCCATCTCGGGCGCCACCGAGGAAGCACGGCGCGGCGCCGGGGGCACGCCGGGCCTGCTGGGCGTGATCCACCCCGACGGCGCGGACACCGCCGTCACCCTGCCCGCGGCGCCATGGGCGCAGCGCTACGACCTGCTGCTCGACACCGCCGACGAGGACCTCGCGGGTTTCCCGGCGACCCTCGCCGATCCCCGCCGGACCCTGCCGCCGGGCACCGTCGTGCCCGTCTGCGCCCGCAGCGTCCTACTGCTGCGGGCGCATCCCCCGACCTGACCAGCCGGCCGGCCTGGGCCAACGGGCGGGCGACTACGGGCGGGCGACTACGGGTTGGCGACGAGGCCCAGCTCGGCGACGCTGGCGGTGAGGCGGTGGCGGGGCAGCACCCGCACGGTGTAGCCGAACGGGCCGGTGCGGCCGAGCGGGATCGTGCCCTCGTAGCGGTGACCGCCCTCGCCCTCGCCGACGAGTTGCAGCGACAGCACCTCCGGGGCGAGGATCCGGTCGGTCTGGTCGATCCGGCCGTAGGAGGCGAGGACGTCGACGTCGGCGGGGGCGAGCCCGCCGAGGTCGATCGTGGCCCGCACCACCAGGGACTGGCCCACCTGGGGGGTGTCACCGAGCCCGGCGGAGTCGACGTTGAGCACCCGCACCCCCGACCAGGCGGCGCGGACCCGGCTCTTCCAGGCGGCGAGGTCCCGGGCGCCGGCCAGGGCGTCGGCGGCGGCGGCCCGGGCGGAGACGCTGGCCGGCACGTAGTACCGCTCGACGTACTCCTGCACCATCCGGCTGGCCAACACCTGCGGGCCGAGGCTGGACAGGGTGTGCTTGACCATCGCCGTCCAGCGCCGCGGCGGGCCGTCGCCGGCGTCGCGGTCGTAGAACCGCGGGGCGACGGTGTTCTCCAGCAGGTCGTACAGGGCGGCGGACTCGATGTCGTCGCGCCGGTCGGGGTCCTCGACGCCGTCGGCGGTCGGGATCGCCCAGCCGTTCTGGCCGTCGAACATCTCGTCCCACCAGCCGTCCCGGATGGACAGGTTGAGGCAGCCGTTGAGCGCCGCCTTCATCCCGGACGTGCCGCACGCCTCCAGCGGGCGCAGCGGGTTGTTCAGCCAGACGTCCGAACCGGAGTAGAGGAACCGCGCCATGCCGATGTCGTAGTCGGGCAGGAACACGATGCGCGAGCGCACGGCCGGGTCGTCGGCGAACTGGACGATCTGCTGGACGAGCTGCTTGCCGCCGTCGTCCGCGGGGTGCGCCTTGCCGGCGATGACCATCTGGATCGGCCGCTGCGGGTGCAGCAGCAGCCGGCGCAGCCGGTCGGAGTCACGCAGCATCAGCGTGAGCCGCTTGTAGGACGGCACCCGGCGGGCGAAGCCGATGGTGAGCACGTCGGGGTCGAAGACGGACTCGACCCAGTCGAGCTCGCCGGGGGCGGCGCCACGCTCCAGCCAGGAGGCACGCACCCGGCGGCGGACCTCGGCGACGAGCCGTTCCCGCAGCTGGCGGCGGGTGGCCCAGACGACCTCGTCAGGCAGGACGGAGATCTTGGCGAAGCCGGCCGCGTCGTCGGCGAGCAGGCCCGGCCCGGGCTGGCGGTCGGCCAGCTCGATGACCGCCCGCGACACCCAGGTCGGGGCGTGCACGCCGTTGGTCACCGAGCCGATCGGCACCTCGGCGGCGTCGAACCCGGTCCACAGCCCGGCGAACATCTCCCGGCTGACGATGCCGTGCAGCTTGCTGACGCCGTTGGAGCGCTGGGCGAGCCGCAGCCCCATGTGGGCCATGTTGAACACGTTCGGGTCGGGCTCGACCCCTAGCTCCAGGATCCGTTCGACCGGCACGCCAGGCCAGGAGTTGTCCCCGCCGAAGTGGCGGGCGACGAGGTCGCGGGGGAAGCGGTCGATGCCGGCGGGCACCGGGGTGTGCGTGGTGAACAGCGTGCCGGCGCGGGCGGCCTCCAGCGCCTCGTCGAAGCTGAGCCCGGTCTCGACGAGCTCGCGGATCCGCTCCAGGCCGAGGAAGCCGGCGTGGCCCTCGTTGGTGTGGTAGACCTCCGGCGTCGGCGTGTCGGTGACCGCCGCGTAGGCGCGCAGCGCCCGCACGCCGCCGATGCCCAGCAGCATCTCCTGCAGCAGCCGGTGGTCGGTGCCGCCGCCGTAGAGCCGGTCGGTCACCCCACGCTCGGCCGGCTGGTTGTCCTCGACGTCCGAGTCCAGCAGCAGCAGCGGCACCCGGCCGACCTGCGCCTTCCAGATCTGCGCGTGCAGAGTGCGGCCCTCGGGCAGCCCGACGGCCACCTTCACCGGCACGCCGGCGGCGTCGGTGAGCTGGGTCAGCGGCAGCCCGTGCGGATCGATGCCCGGGTAGCGCTCCTGCTGCCAGCCGTCGCGCGACAGCGACTGGACGAAGTAGCCCGCCCGGTAGAGCAGCCCCACGCCGATGATCGGCACCCCGAGGTCGCTGGCGGTCTTGAGGTGGTCGCCGGCGAGGATGCCGAGCCCGCCGGAGTACTGCGGCAGGACCTCGGTGATGCCGAACTCCGGCGAGAAGTAGGCGATCGCCGCCGGCGCGCCCGGCAGCTTCTGTCGCTGGTACCACAGGTCCGCGGAGAGGTAGTCCTGGAGATCGTCCGCTATGTCGGTGAGCCGGCGCACGAAGCGGCGGTCCGCGGCGAGCGCGACGAGCCGGTCGTGATCGACCTCGCCGAGCAGGCGTACGGGGTCACCCTTGGTGGCCCGCCAGAGCTCGGGATCGACCGACTCGAACAGGTCCAGCGTCTCAGGGTGCCAGGACCAGCGAAGATTCAGGACAAGTTCCCCCAGTGGAGCAAGCTGCTCGGGGAGCTGCGCACGGACGGTGAACCGTCGTAGGGCTCTCACGAAGACGTGAGCCTAGACAGTGCCGGTGACGTGAGCACACCCGGGTTCGACCTGCGGGTTACGTTCTCCGAACAACTCGCCGCCCGGCCGAACGATCAGTCGGAATCCTCCGGAAATGCACTCCCGAGACGGGCCGGTCTTGCTACTCGTCGTCAGGTGCGGAGGCCACCTTCGCGGCGAGGGCGGACATGACCGCGGGGTCCCGCAGGGTCGTGACGTCGCCGAGCTCCCGGCCCTCGGCGATGTCACGCAACAACCGGCGCATGATCTTGCCGGAGCGAGTCTTCGGCAGGTCGTCGGCCCAGACGATCCGCCGCGGCCGGGCCAGCTTGCCGATGCGCCGGGCGACGTGCTCGCGCAGCTCGGCCTCGACGGCGGAGTCGCCGGCCCGCTCGCCCGCCAGCGTCACGAACGCGACGATCGCCTGGCCGGTCTGCTCGTCGGCCTGGGCGACGACGGCGGCCTCGGCCACGGCCTCGTGGGCGACGATCGCGGACTCGACCTCGGCGGTGGACAGACGGTGCCCGGAGACGTTGATGACGTCGTCGATCCGGCCGATGATCCAGAAGTAGCCGTCGGCGTCGAGCCGGGCCGCGTCCCCGACCACGTAGGTCGTCGGGCCGAAGCGGGAGAAGTACGTCTCGACGAAACGCTCGTCGTCCTTGTACAGGGTGCGCAGCATCGACGGCCACGGCTGGGTGATCACCAGGATTCCGGTGCCCTCGGTGACGGGTCGGCCGTCCTCGCCCAGCAGCGCCGGGCTGATCCCGGGCAGCGGCCTCGTCGCCGATCCCGGCTTCGTCGGGGTGGCCCCCGCCAGCGGCGAGATGAGCACCGACCCGGTCTCGGTCTGCCACCAGGTGTCGACGATCGGGCAGCGCCCGCCCCCGATGACCAGGTGGTACCACAGCCACGCCTTCGGGTTGATCGGCTCGCCGACCGTGCCGAGCACCCGCAGCGAGGACAGGTCGTGGCGGGCGGGGTACCGCGCGCCCCACTTGATGCAGGTGCGGATCGCGGTCGGCGCCGTGTAGAAGACGGTGACCTTGTACTCCTCGACGATCCGCCACCAGATGTCATGGTCGGGGTAGTCCGGAGCACCCTCGAACATCACGCTGGTGACGCCGTTCGACAGCGGTCCGTAGACGATGTAGGAGTGGCCGGTGATCCAGCCGACGTCGGCGGAGCACCAGTAGACGTCGGTCTCCGGGTCGAGGTCGAAGACCGTCCGCAGGGTGTAGGTCGCCCCGAGCAGGTAGCCCGCGGTGGTGTGCAGGATGCCCTTCGGCTTCGCCGTCGACCCGGAGCTGTAGAGGATGAACAGCGGATGCTCCGCCGGCAGGCCGACCGCCGGGCACACCGGGTCGGCGGCGGCGAGCAGCTCGTCGTACCAGACGTCGCGGCCGGCGGTCATCGGCACCTCGGCGGCGTTCTCCCCCGGGCCGCGGACCACCACGATGTGCTCCAGTGCGGGCAGATCGCCGAGCTCGGCGTCGACGGCGGCCTTCACCGGCGCCCGGCGCCCCTTGCGCCGCGCCCCGTCGACGGTGATGAGCACCTTCGCGTCGGAGACCTCCATCCGCTCGCGGACCGCGGACGGCGCGAAGCCACCGAAGACCACGTTGTGGACCGCGCCGATCCGGGCACACGCCAGCATCGCGGCGGCCACCTCGGGAATCATCGGCAGGAAGATGCCGACGACGTCCCCGGCCCGCACGCCGAGGGACAGCAGCCCGTTCGCCAGCCGCTGGGTCTCGCCCAGCAGGTCGGCGTAGGTGACGTCGCGGTGCTCGCCCTCCTCGCCGCGCCAGTGGAACGCGACCCGCTCGCCCCGGCCGGCCTCGACGTGACGGTCCAGGCAGTTGGCCGACAGGTTCAGCTCACCGTCGGCGAACCAGGTGTAGAAGGGCGGGTTCGTGTCGTCGAGCACCTGGGTGAACGGCTTGTCCCAGGTGAGCAGCTCGCGGGCCGCGGCGGCCCAGAACGCCTGCGGGTCCGCCGCGGCGGCGGCCCGGTCGGCGTCCACGGGGCGGCGTCGGATGAACCCGGCCGGTGGATCGAAGCTCTCCACCGACAGCAGGCCCTCCAGCGTGGCCTCCAGGTCGGTCGTGGCCCTCAGGTCGGTCGTGGCACTCAGGTCGGTCGTGGCGCTCAGGTCGGTCGTGGCGCTCACGCCCGGATCGGTGGTCACGGTTCCTCCTGGACGAACGCTGTCTGGACGAAACGGTGTGTGGTGGGACACCGTCCCCGGTCTACCACGAAGACCGGTCGCCGCCCAGGATCACGCCGGGGCGGCGGGAGCCGGATCGGGCCGGTCGGCGCGCACCCGGTCCAGCAGCGCCGCCAGCACCTGCTCGCCCGCGAGCGCCCCCGCGGCGGCGGTGACGGCGACGTTCGGCGCCGACCAGCCGAGTTCGTGCAGCTCACCGTGGGCGGGCCGGACGGCGGCGTCGGCAGCCAGCAGCATCGGGATGTCCAGGACCGAGTCGCCGGCGGCCAGCAGCGTCGCCGTCGCGGCCCGGCGGACCACTTCGTCGACGGCCCGCTGCTTGGTCAGCACCGACGGCACCAGGTACACCTTGCGGCCCTGCGCCGACACCGACCAGCCGGCCGCCCGGGCCGCCGCGGTGACGCCGGTCAGGTCCGGGATGGCGGGCCGCTCGTGGGCGACGAGGTAGACGAACAGGTCGTCGGCGGCGCGGACCGTCCGGGCCCAGCCGCCGGCGGCGAACCGTTCGGCGAGGGCCAGCACCTCGGCCAGCGGCGCGCACGCGGCGGCCACCTCCGTCGCGATCCCGGCCGCCCACGCCGGGTCGGGGGCGCCGTCGACGAGCAGGTGCCCGCCGTTGGCCGCGATCGCGTACCGCGGCCGGATCCCGAGGTCGACGCGGCGGTACTGGGCGAGCGTGCGGGTGGTGACCGGGACGACGACGGCGCGGCGGTGCAGCTCGGCCAGCAGCGCGAGCTCCCGCGCGGTCGCGAAGGACAGCGGGGCGCCGTCGAGCCGCTCGACCTCGACCAGCTCCGGCTCGGCGGCGCCGGCCGGCAGCAGCAGCGAGCGCCGGGAGAAGATCAGCGTCTTGTCCAGGTCGAGGGCCACCAGGTGGCCGCCTCCCGCCGTCACGAGGCGTCCGAGGCGCCCGAGGGGGCCGAGGGATCCAAGGCCTGCGGGATGTCCGAGATATCCGGGCGCCAGCGCGCGTTCGGGGTGTGGAACACCGGCGCCACGCCGACCGGGCGCACCAGCCCCACGCAGGAGAAGGGCAGGTCGGTCATCTCCTCGACTTCGACGCCGCGGTCGGCGGCCAGCGCCAGGACGTGGGGCAGCTCGTCGACGCGGTCCGGGGCGACGAGAATGCGCCACGGCACCCGGCGCAGCAGCACCCGGGTGGTCTCGCCCACCCCGGGCTTCACCATGATCACGTCCGGGATGTCGTAGGCGGCGGCGATGCGCTCCACCGCCGCCCAGCCGGCCCAGGTCGGCCGCCGGTCGCCCGCCCACAGCCGCGGCCAGGTCTCGGCGACCTCGTCCGCGACCGCGTCGAACTGCGCGACGATCGTGGAGATGAAGTGCCGGGACAGGTCGTGCGGCGCGAGCTCGCCGTAGAACTTCGCGCCGTGGAAGTCGTCCGGGCCGATGTGCTCGGCGTTGAGGACGGTCCGGCTGACCAGCCCGCTGACCGTGGAGTTCAGGCAGGCACTCGGGATGAGGAAGTCGTCGCGGGTGCCGTACAGCGGCACGCACCGCGCCGGGTCGGCGAGCACGGCGAGGGTGTCGTCGAGCCCGAGGTCCGCGACCGCCTCGCTGAGCACCCGGGTCATCACCCCCTTGCCGGTCCAGCCGTCGACGAACTGGATCGCCCGGCGGTCGAACCGGTCGGTCAGGTAGCGCACGGCGTTCATGTCCACCCCGCGATCCTTGATCACGCTGATGGCGTGGTGCGGGGTGTCCAGGCCATGTCGCCAGCCGTACCAGCGGCGCATCAGGATCCCGACCGGCGTCCCGGCCCGAGCGATCGAGACCAGGACCGGCTCGGGCTTCGAGACCCGGACGAGCTCGGCGACCAGCCCCGTGGCCAGCGCCACCCGCCGGGCCGAGCGTTCCAGCGCCTGGTGGTAGAGGCGCAGGTAACCGGCGTCGGGCTGGTACTCGACGGGCAGGTCCTCGGAGTAGTGCCGGCCGGCCTGCATCGCCTCCTCGCGGTCCTCGGTGGGCCGTTCGAGGTCGACGGCGCTCAGGTCGGTGAGCAGGAAGGTGACGTCGGCCGGGTCGTACGAGCCCGAGCCGATCGTCCCCGCGAGCGCGGGGTCGCCCGGCCGCCCGGCCACCGGGGTCGCCGGCCCGGAACCGGTGGCGCTCATCGGGCCTGCTCCGCCACGGTCACGCTGGCACCGGTCACGCCGGCACCGATGGCGTCGGCGGGCCGCGGGGCCGGCCGGTAGGCGGGCAGGGTGAGCACGGTGACCGGAGCGCAGCGGCGCAGCTCGGCAACGAGGCCCGCCGGGTCGGCGACCGGCGCGGGCGAGGCGGCGTCCGCGCCGGAGTCGACGATCAGGACGATGTCGTCGTAGGCGCCGGGGCGCACGTTGTAGACGTGACTGACCCGGCTCGGGTCATCCGGCGCCGGGAAGGTGAGCGCCGCCCGGATGGCATAGCCCTCGACGTCGACGGGATGGACCGGCGAGCGGGTCGTCGACTGGTAACGGACCTCGCCGCCACCGGCGGCGGCCAGCGTGTCCGCGATCCGCATCGGGGTGTACATCAGTTCCTCCGTCCCCAGGACGAGTGTGCGGCCATCCGGCCGCGTCAGCGCCGCGCGCACGGCGGCGGCGACCGGTGCCAGGGCGTCGTCGAGCCGGCGCCGGTGGGCCGGCGACCAGCCGTACCGGCCGCCTTCGGGCAGGTCCGACGGCCAGTCGGCGGTCAGCCACCGGACCGGCTGACCGGCCTCGGCGGGCGGAGGGACCTCGGCGGGCGGAGGGACCTCGGCGGGCAACGCGATCGCGTCGGACGGCGAGGGCCCGTCAGGCGACGAGACCGCGGCGGGCGGCACGGGCGCGCGGAAGCGGGCGCGGATGCTCGCCGCCCGGTCGGCGATCTCGGGCGGCACCGTGACGGTGGCCGCGATCAGGGCGACGACGTCGATCCGGACGCCGAGCTCGGCGGCGAGGTCGGCGAACGCCGTGCGCGCCGCGGCCGGCCGAGCGTCGACGAGTGTCGCCACCACGTAGCGCCCGCGGGGAGCGTGGGCGTGCAGGATGCGGATCGTGCCGAGGGCGGTCCGTCCGGTCGACAACTCGTCGTCAACCAGCACGATCGGCTCGCCGCCGCGCAGGATCGCCGGATCCTCGGGAACCAGCCAGTGGTGGGAGGCGTGCGAGTGCGACTCGGTGAACTCCAGCACCGGCGGCACCCCGGGCAGGTCCCGCCTGGTGGTGTGCAGGTAGTGGCTGCCCGCCAACCCATCGGCGACCGCGTGGCCGAGTGCCGTCGCCGTCTCGCAGTAGCCGATGACGAGCGGTCCGGCCGCGGCGAACCCGGGCAGGGCCCGCACCAGGGCCGCGAGACTCGCCCCGGCGGCGAGGCCCGCGCCCGGCGCGACCGGCAGGTGCTTGCCGAGCACCCGGCTGACCAGCAGGTGGGCGCGGCGCGGGTTGCGCCGCAGGGCCAGCCCCACCAGCGCGTCCAGGCCCCCGCCGAGCACGTCCGCGCTCACCTCGACGGCGAGCCCCAGCTCCGACCACAGCCAGCCTGGGTCCGCGGGCACCGGGCCGGGATCGCCGGCCGGCCGCGGCGGCGCGGCGTCCCCGGCGGCGGGGGTGCCCGCGGGCGTCGTCGTGGTCATCGGGCGGCCCCCGCGCTGCCGTGCCCGCGGGTCGCCGCCAGTACCTCGACGAAGGTGTCGCCCTCGCGCAGGACCCCGAACGCCCTGGCCCGGCGTAGCACCGCCTCGGCCCAGGCCCTGTGCGGGCGCAGCTCGTTCATCTTGTTCGCGTAGCTGCTCGGGCGGACCCCGCCGGCATCCCCGGCGAGGATCGTCTCGGCATCGGTGAACTCCTCCTGGCTGACGACGTGCAGTGCGTGCACGGCCGGGATGTGGCTGGGATGGATCACGGTCTTGCCGATCAGGCCGTTGGCCTTGTCCAGGACGACCTCCCGGATCAACCGGTCGAGGTCGGCCGAGACCAGCGCGCTGCGCATCCGGATCGCCTCCTGGCTGCCGTCGACCCGATCGGCCTGCGCGAACGGGGTCACCCGCAGCGAGCTGACGAACAGCCGCTCCGACTGGGCGAAGTACTCCCACACCGGGCCGGTGACGATGTGGTCGCCGCCGCGGGCGCAGATGTTCACGATGTCGGCGATGCAGTCGCGGACCACGGCGATGTCGTAGATCGTCAGATCACGGTCGCGGCGCAGCCCGAACAGCCCGCACAGGTCGGTGGCGCCGAGCCGGATCGCGAGCACCTGCTCGGCGTGTTTGTCGACCAGTCGCCGCACGGCCATGAGCGCCTCGACGCGAGTCTCCCGATTGATCACCGGGGGACTTTCCAGCACCGGCATCGCCCACAGCGGCCGGCCGATGACATCGGACGCCCGCAGCACCGCCTCCAGCGCCGCCTCGCCGCCCTCCTCGGCGAACTTGGGCAGGACGAACCCGGCGAGGCAGCGGGCGCCGGCCGGACCGAGCCGGGCGATCAGGTCGGGGATCTGCCCGACGGCGCGCACCCGGACGAACAGCAGGGGCATGCCGTCGCCGGAACGCGGGGGGTCGTCGGCGAGCGAGCGCAGCGCCGCGACGACGTTGGCCTCGGCGTCGGCCACCTCGGTGTCGGCGATCGAGTCCTCCAGGCAGATCACCATGGAGTTCGCCCCGGCCGCGGTCTGCCGGCGCACGTCGGACGACAGCCGGGAGCGGGTGCCCGGCGCATACAGCGTCGCGCCGAGCGCGGTGGCCAGCAACCGGCGGTCCCCGTCGACGGCGATCTCCTCCGGCGGGCGGTGGAACAGGGTTTCGATCGTCTCGGTGTCGAGGAAGGCGAAGTGGCGCAAGCGACGTTCCCCTCGTGAAAGGCGGCGGCGTCGCTCGATCGAGGTCCCCGGTTCGGTGTGCGCCGGCCGGGCCGACAAGATCGTCAAACGTCGCCTTTCGGGTGACGGTACCTGCCCGGGGGCGTCTGACGACAGACAACGACAACCGTCAGTCAGCCGACATTCGGCGGTCACCCTGAGGTCATCGGCAGGCAGCCGACCTGCAGCTGAGCACCCGGCACCGCCTCGTGCGGCGGACCCCGGGCACGGCGGGGCCGCGTGGTACGACGGGCCCGGGGAGAGGCCCGGGGAGAGGCCCGGGGAGAGGCCCGGTGAGGGAGCCCCGGGGAGACCTGCGGCGGGCAACGGCGCGGGGCCGGGACGGATCACTCCGCCCCGGCCCCGCGCCGCGACATGCCGCTGGCCCGCCGGCCGGCGCCCGGTCAGCTCGATCCGGTGCCGAACAGCTTCTTGTACTCGGCGGCGGACTTCGGGTTCTGCCCGCCGTTCGTGATCGTCGAGCAGACGTTACCGGGGGTGGGATCGCTGAAGTAGGCGTCGTAGCCCATCACGTCACCGGCCGCCTTGAACGTCTCGAACATCTTCTTGATGTAGAACGGGTTGTCGCCGCCGCCGTTACCGCTGCAGGAGGCCACGCCCCATTCGCCGACCCCGACCTTCTTGCCGTGCTCCCGGGCGAACCGGATGACGTAGCACAGCCCGTTGACGTCCTCGCACTGCTTGTTCCACGTCGCGTCGTCCTTCGACGGCGGGAAGTGGTCGTAGGAGTCGATGCCGACGTAGTCGACGTACTCGTCACCGGGGTAGGCGCCCCACGGGCTGTTGCCGCTGGGAACCGGAGAGTTGTGCGCGTTGAACGTCCAGTCGATCTTGACCTGCGGGTCGGTGGACTTGATGGCCGCCGCGATCTTCTGGAAGCAGGTACGGAATGTCGTGGGGTCGGCGTCGGCGTGCCAGTACATGAACGTTCCGTTGAACTCCCAGCCGATCCGGACGATGGAGTCGGCCCGGCCGTGGTCGACCAGGAAGCTGCCCAGTTTCTTCCATTCGGAGTCGTACTCACCGCGGGCGCAGGCACCGTTGTTGCCCTGTCCCTTGGGGTAGGTCGGCTGGCTGATCAGCAGCTTGCCGGCGAACCCCTTGAACAGGTCGACCGGCCAGGTCGGCTGCACGAGCCCCGCCCAGCCCTGGGTCCGGCTGGTGTAGACGTGGACGAGGTCGTTGGGCCGCCCACGCCAGTTGCCGAACTCCGCCAGCTGCGCAAGCTGGTGCGACTGGAAGCCTGACAGCCAGGGCAGGCCCGACTTGGTACCGCCCGCGTCGCCGGCCTGCGCGCCGCCGGTCGCCGGGGTGGAGGCGCCGGTCGTGGCGGTCGGGCTGGCCGGCGGGACCGTCGGCAGCCCGGCGGCCGACGGCGAGGCGGCCGACGCGGACGGCGAGGGGGAGCCGAACTGCCGGCGGCCGCCCTGGCCCACGGCCGCGGATGGTGCGGGGCTCGTGGTCGGGCTGGGCGACACGGTGACGCCGGCGGTGGGCGCCTGCTGCGGCGAGGCACTCGGCGTCGGCGACCCTGCGGCGTCCGGACTCGGCGACGCGGCGCCGGGGCTCGGGGTGGTGGTGGTGCCCGGGGTGGTGGTGTCGGAGCGCCGCACGGGCACGTCGGGCAGCGCCGGCGCGGCCTTGAACTCCTGCGCCGCCGCCTCGGGGCCGGTCACGTCGAGGGCGTCGGCGGCGGTGACGGCGCCCTGGGTCGCCTTGACGTTGACCGTGCCCTTGAAGTCCGCCGGGACCCGGAAGCCCAGGATGAAGCGACCGTCGGCGTCCGCCTTGGTCAGCGCGCTGCCGCCCAGGCTGGTGGTCTCGGCGGCGACGGTGACGTCGTCGCCGGCGGCGAAGTCACGCCCGCCGACGAGCACGATGTCCTCGTCGAACAGGACCAGCGTGATGCGGCTGCGGGCCTGCGGGGTCATCGTGGAGATCGGGACCCCGGGCTGGGCGGTGCCGGCGGGCCCGGCGGACGCCGCCGGGGTGGCGCTCGGCGACGCCGGGGACGGCTGGGGGCTCGGCGTCTCCCCCGCGGCCTGCGCCATCGGGGTGACCGCCTGCAGCAGGCCGGCGACGAACACGGAGACCAGGCCGAGCCGGGCGCCGGTGCGGACCGGTCGGCGGGCCCGGCGGTGACCGGGGCCGGAGCGGCCGGGCGCGCCACGAGGTCGAGTGGGAGGGGAGACCGGACGGCCGACCTGAGGGGAAGGTCGGCGACGAGAGGTCGAGACCATGCTCGCGCGCTGCCTTTCGGGGTTGGCGTGAGACGCACCCGCCGAGCGCACTGCACACCGACAACGGAGCATGGCCGGATCACGACCGTTGATGACGCGTCCCCTCCAAGCAGGTCGCCTACGCGACCGCTCAGCGCCCCATCAGAGCTCGACGACACCGTGGCGGGCGCGTCGACCGGGCTGCCACTGCGGCCCGTCCGTGACGCCGACCGTCTCCGACCTCGGGTCAGGACGGTTCGACAGATGCTCCGGCCGGGCGCCGAACACCCACCTGGCCGGTACTGGAACTACGCGTGATGGAACCAATCGTAAGCGGCACACCGCCGGCAAGGAACAGCACCTCGACGAATACTTTCCGTAGTAGTGCCATCATTGCAGATCTGGTGTGACATCTCCGCTTAGCGGCCACCAAAAGCCAACGGTTAATCAAACCGCAGCATGAAGGAGGTCAATCCGCCGCCGGGACGGATCGGTCGATCAGTGGACGACCAGATCCTCGTCGGCCGGATGGGTGACGGTCCAGCCGGTGGGATGCACCAGCGCCGGCAACAGCCGCACGCCCCACGGCAGCTGCGCCCCGTCCAGGGTGACGTCGATGGTGCGGGTGACGGCCTGGTCGACGGCGGCCAGGCGGGACAGCTCGTGGGCCTCGGCGGCCGCCCGCGGCGGTGCGGTGCCCGGCCGCGCGAACAGGATCAGCTCGCCGACCGGGCCGGAGGTGCGTACCTGGACCCGCATCGTCCGCCGCCGCCACCCGGAGCGACTCACGGTGTAGGTGACCGTCGGCTGGATCAGCGGGACGGCATCCGGCGCCTGGGGCATCGGCCCGGTCACCATCGGACCGCCCGCCACGGACCCCGGGATGCCGGGCGCGGGAGGAACCCCGGGGTCCTCAGGAGCCTCGGGGACGCCGGGACCGTCGGGGACGACCGGCGGCACCGCGCCGGGACCGGGTCCCGTCGGTACCGCGCCGCCGGGAACGAACGGGCCGGGTGCACCGGGCGCGAACCGCGGCTGCCACGCCGGCGCCGGACCGCCTGCGGGCGGCGCGCCCGCACCGGCCGGCGGGAGCAGGGGCATCGGTAGTCCGCCGAGCGGGGTCGTCGGGGGGTTGTCCCCGTGGGCCGCCACCCGGGCCCCGCCCGGCTGGTGGGCGGGCACCGGGTGACGGGCGCCGACCGGCACGGGCAGCGGGATGGCGCCGGTGCGCGGCTGGGCCGGGCCCCCGAGCGGATGCGCGGCGGTGATCGGGTCTGGTCCGGGCGCGTCGGGCCCGGCGGCGGGCCGCCCCGCGAACGGACCACCGGGGATGCCCCCGGGCCCGCCCCCCGGCCCGCCGAGGAGATGACCGCCGGTGGCGGGCCCGGACGCCGTGGGGGCCGGCGGCGGGTCGCTGCGGGTCGCGGGCCGGGCCAGCACCGCCACCCCCGCGGTCGCGACGCGGGCGATCCCACCCGCCCGGTACATCGGATAGGCGGCCACGTGGTAGGCCCACCCGTCCGCCGGGGCGGCGAGATGCCAGCCGCCCTTGATCTCCAGGCTGGTGTTGGTGACCTTGGCGCTGGCGGCGTACGGGTCGTCCGGGCCGGTGGGCGTCCGGTCGCGCCGCCAGAGCACCCGCGCCTCGGTCACCCCGGGCGGCATCTGGAAGGACAGCACGATCGACTCGCCACGGTCGTCGGCGCGCAGGTCGCGCACGGGCTCGATCACCACGTGCCGCACGGCCCGGCCGACGACGGCCGAACCGCCGTGCACCGTCACCGGGGTGTAGATCACCTCGCCGACCGGGGCGGACTCCGCGACCTGCCCGGTGCGGCTCGCGCCGACCAGGCGGACGGGCCCGGTGATGGCGGCGAGCCGCACGTCGTCGCCCTCGGCACCGAGACCACCGAGGGGCAGCGGACCGGAGCCCGGCACAAACCGCGGATCGGTGCTTCCGGGGCCGCCACCGGTCCCGGAAGCACCCGGCGCGACCGGCGTCGCGTAGATCCGCACCTCCCACCCGGGCGGCGGCGTCCAGCGCAGCGCGGTGCGCCCGCTGGTGGTGACCGCGGCGAGGTCATGCACCGGCCGGGGCCGGGCGGTCACCTCGACCTCGGCCTCGGCGCCGGGCGTGCGGGCGGGGTGCCCGGCCGCGTCGTGGTACTCGACGAAGACGTGGTAGCGGTAGGTCGCGCCGACGACGACGTCGGTGTCGTGGAAGACGCCGCCGGTGACCCGGGCGCGCCGCGGCGGCTGGCTGACCGGCGAGCTGGGCGCGACGGTCCGCTCGACCGTGACCACCGACAGGGCGCCGTCGAGCCGCCAGCCCAGCCGGATCCCGGCGGCCGTCCGCTCGGCGCGCAGCTCGGCGAGGTCCCGGGTGCAGACCACCGGCGCCGTGGTGACCGGCTCGGAGCGGCGTTCGCCGCAGATCGCGGTGACCTCGTGCCGCACCGGCGTCCACGCCGGAGCGCCGGCGTCGTAGAGCTCGGTGGACCGGGTGGTGCCCAGGCTGCGCCGGCCCAGCGTCGCCCCGCCGCCCTCGACGAGCACGACCCGCTCCACCCGGTAGGAGACGGGGCCGCCGACCGACGGCGACGCCCGCCAGCGCAGTTGCACCGAGCCGTCGGGACCGGACACCGCCGCGAGGTCCGACGGCGGCGACAGCGGCAGCGCCGCCAGCGCCGCCAGCGCATCCCGGTTGTCCGCGGCGGTGGCGAGGACCGCGGCGAGGGCGGCCTCCTGGGCCTCGGGCGGCAGCGCCCGCGCCGCCTCCACCCGCCGGCGGATCACCGCCTGGGCGGCGATGAGCTCGGCCAGCACCTCGGCCGGGCTGCGGCCGTCCGGACCGGGCACGTCCGCGGCCTGCGCGGCGAGCCAGCGGGCGTCGTCGAGGGCGGAGTCAGCCCGGCTGGCCGCGCGGGCCTCCGACAACGCCCGCCAGCAGGCGTCGGCCGCGCCGAGCGCCGCGGACACCCGGGCGCCGAGCTCGTCGGCGGCGCCGGCGACCGGGCCGCCGACGGCGACCAGCACCGGATGCGCGGCGGCGAGCAGGTCACCGGCCTGGCGGGGACGCCCGCTCTCCAGCGCACGGCGTACGGCGGCGAGCGCCTCGGCCGCCTCCCGGGCCTGGCGCAGGCTGTGCCCGCAGTGCCGGCAGACCACCGCGGCGGCCTCGGTCATCGAGCCGCAGGACGGGCAGGTCGTGTAGAGATCGGTGTCGCAGTACCGGCAGTGCCGGGCGGCGCCGGCCGCCTCCGGGCGCCCGCAGCCGGGGCAGACGACGTAGTCGACGACCCCGCCGACGTTGACCGCGGCCCCGAGCTCCCGCGCCACTCCGAGGACCACGGACTTCGCCTGCGCCGCGGTGAGCCCGCGCCCGGTGGCCAGCGCCGCGCGGACGAGGCCCTCGAAGGCGACGGCGGTGAGCTCCCCGTCGAGGACGACGTGTTCCTCCACCGCCGGGCGCAACTCGTCGGCCGCGTCCGCTATCAGGCCGACCGTGTACGCGGCCGGGTCGCCCTCGATCAGCCGGGCCGAGACGAGGGCCAGCAGGTCGGCGGTGACCGTCTTCTCCCGGTCGTGCGGGCGGCGGCTGTTGGCGGCCGCCGCCGCGGCGTAGGCAGCCCGCAGCCGTTCCGGCGAGGCGTCGGGGGCGAGCCCGAGGAATGCCCACAGCGACGCGCTGGACACCCGGTCCCCGCCGCGCAGGGCGCGCAGTTCGGCCAACCGCTCGGCGATCTGGCGGCGGACCTCGGGCGGCAGCGGCTCTATCCCGCCGCCGACACCGTCCACGATGATCTGCTCCCGGCTGAGCCGGGCGTCGAACTCCTCGACGGTCACCCCGGCGGCGGCGGCGAGCCGGCGCAGGCCGTCGACACGGGAGGCGGGGATGCCGCCGAAGCGTTCCCGGACGGTGGCGAGGTAGCCGTCGACCTTGGCCAGCCGCTCCGCGTCACCGCTGCGCCGGGCGGCGAGCACGTGGGCTCGGACCCGCTCGCGGGACTCCGCGTCGCGCAGCGGCTCCTCCCACTCCACGCGCCGGCGCACCAGCTCGGTGGCGAGCGTGGCGTACTTGGCCGAGTTGCGCTCCCGCTGGAGGAAGGCGAGGACGCGGACGAGATGGGCACCGATGTCGGAGTCGGTGTACGGGACGGTGGGGTCGAGGCCGGCGATGAGGAAGGGGTCGGCGGTGTCCAGGGAGGAGCCCGCCCGCAGCGGTGCGAGCACCCGCTGGCGGTAGCCGCTGCCATCGAACGCCGCGCTCAAGGATCCACCTTCGTCCCACGTGACCGCCGTGCCCATCGGACAGGCCGGCAACCGGCCCGTCTTCGGGCGCCGAACGCGGGGCGGCAGTTTACCGCCCCACATCCGGCAGGCCCCACATCCGAGAGTACGAAGCGGCGCCCCGCCCCGGGTCCCGGACGCCGCAGACGCCCAGCCCGGTCCTTGCGGATCGGCGGCCCGGTATCGCCGTCTGGCGACGATTGGCGGACCTTGACCGTGCGTCCCGGCTGACCCTACCGACTACGGGGCCGATACCCGGAAGCGCCTGCGTACGCGGGAAATTGGCAGCTCATAACACTTGTCGAGGGCATTTTGGCGGGGCCGCGGAAGAAGTCCCTGGTCGCGGGATCGACCGGCTCAGTCCCGCTGCTTGAGCAGGCTCACCTTCGCCGACTCGGTCGCCCGCATCTCCTCCGAACCAACCCCGGCACGCACCTGAAGGACCAGCGCGGTGGCGGCACCCTCGTGCGACGCGGTAACCCGAATTGTCTGGTCCGCCGCCATCGAGAACGTCACCTCGACCTGCGTGCCGCGCTGGTGGCCCGGCGGAATCCCGGAGATCGCACCGGCGACGATCACCTTGTTGTCGTCGATCACCGTGGACTCCGCGGTGGTCCCCTGCTCGAAGACCCGGATGTCGACCTCGGCCTGATCGTCGGTCACGGTGTAGAAGGTCCGGGTCACCGAGATTGGCAGCGCGTCGTTCTGGTGGGCGAGGAAGGCCGCGACCGGCACGCCGCGGTCCTCGGCGAAGATTCCGAAGCCACGGGAGGTGACGTTGGTGACCTTGGTGCGGACGAGGTCGACCACGGACGCGGTCGCGAGCCCCGCGGCGCCGGCGCTGGCCGCCGCCGCCTTCTCGACCTCGGCGGCGTCGGCCGCGGCGAGGTCCTGGTCGGGCCGCAGCGCCCCACTGGCCACCAGGTCGGAGTGGACCTCGCGTTCGAGCGCCTTCTTCTGCCCGTACACGGCGGCGCCCTTGGCCACGGCCAGGTCCGGATCGACCAGCCGGGAGGTGAGCCCGAAGGACTCCTGCAGCCGTCGGGCGACCGCCGGGGTCTTGCTCATGCCGCCGACCAGCAGGCACAGGTCGATCTTCTCGACGCCCTTCTCCCGGGCCCGCTCCAGCACGGAACCGGTCAGGTCCAGGGTGCGTCGCAGCAGCGGCCCGGTGATCTCCTCGAACGTCGCCCGGGTCACCGGCACGCTCACCCGCCTGCCCTTGTGCACGACGAGGACGTCGACGCTGTCCCGCCCGGACAGCGCGAGCTTGGCGTCCTCGGCCGCGGTGAGCAGCTCCTGCTCGTCGTAGACGTCGTCGAGGGGGTCGCCCGCGTCGGGCTGCGCCTCGGTGAACTTCTGCGCCAGGTAGCGGACGAGCTCGTTGTCCCAGTCCGCACCGCCGAGCTCGTGGTCGCCGTCGGTGGCCACCACGGTGATCGCGCTTTCGCTCAGCCGGATGACCGTCGTGTCGAACGTGCCGCCGCCGAGGTCGTAGACCAGGACCGTCGACTCCTCCGCGCCGTCCTGGCCGAAGCCGTACGCGAACGCCGCGGCCGTCGGCTCGTTGATGATGTCGACCACGTTGAGCCCGGCCAGCTCGCCGGCGAGTTTGGTGGCCTTGCGCTCCTCGTCACCGAAGTACGCCGGCACGGTGATGACCGCGTCCGTGACCGGGGTACCGGTCGCCCGCTCCGCGTCGGCGGCGAGCGCCTTGAGCACGAGGCTCGACACCGCCGAGGCGCTGTACTCCACGTCGTGGGCGACGAAGCGCCAGTCGGACGCGCCCATGTGCCGCTTGACCAGCCGCGCGACGTCGTCGGGGCGGATGCGGGCCTGCCGCTTGGCCTGAGTGCCCACCACGAAGGACGTGGCGCCCTCGCCACCGCCGTCGAACAGCACGACCGACGGCGTCGTGGGCTGGGACTCGATGTTGCGGATCACGTCCGGCCGGCCGTACTCGTCGACCTGGGCGATGCAGGAGTAGGTCGTGCCCAGGTCGATCCCGAACACCTTGGTACCCGCCACCGTCTGAACTCTTCCCTTCGCAAGTCTCGTCAGCGTTCGCCGCCACCGCGACTCAGCGCGAGCGGTAGACCTCGGTCTCGGCGGGCCGGACGACGGTCGTCTCCCCGCGGACGAAGCCGGGTCGCACGGTGCGGGCGATGGTCCCGTCCCGTCCCGGATCGTCCGTGGCTACCCGCCGCACACCCAGATGCCGCGCCGGGTCGAACTTCCCGCCCGGTACCGCTGTGTACGGCCGCACGTCCACGGCCAGGTCCAGCACCTGGAGCAGCTGCTTACGCAGGATGCCGGCGACGCTCTGCGGATCGTCCGCCCCCAGGCTACCCATCTGATCGTGCAGCCGGATCAGGCCCCGTAGCAGCGGCGCCATCGCCTCGGTGAGCTCACCGGCCCGCAGCCGGCTGTTCTCCGCGTGCAGCCGGTCCACCAGCTCCGCGTCGTGGCGGCGCAGCCGGGCAAGCTCGTCGACCTGGCTGGCGAGGCGCTCCAGGGCCACCGCCTGGACCGCGCCGATCGACCCGGCCAGGTCACCGTCCCCCGCCGGCCCGGCGGCCGACGGCCCGCCGCGCAGTGAATGCGCAGCCGCCGCAGCCGCCGCGGAATCCTCCTCGCGCCCGGCAGCCTGGTCACGACCGGCGCCCTGGTCACGACCGGCTTCGCCGTCTCGCCCGGCGCCCCGGCCGCCCGCCGCGTCCGCCGCCGACACCCCGTCCGCGTCGTCGTCGGGGCCGGGAGCGGACAGGCCCAGCGGGCCGCCGGTGCGCACCGCACCCTCATCGGCCAGGTCGTCCGGCACCGGGCCGCCAGGGTTATCCGGGCCGCCGGGGAAGTCCGGGCCGCCAGGGAAGTCCGCCACCGCGGGATCGTCCACGTCGTCGTAATACACCGCGCCCGCCGGGCCTTCGACCTCGTCGTGATCGCCGCTTCCTCGGGCCTCTCCCGACCCGATGACCTCTGCCTCGACGTCGCTCGACCCGTCGGCACCGGACCTGTCGTCGGTGGCGCGAACGGCGTGCGCGGATGAGACGCCACCCCGGGACAGGAGGTCCTCCCTCCCGGCCGCAACATCCGCCCGGTGTCCGCCGTGCTCGGGACGGCCATATCGGGGATACCCGGAGTACGGGTCGTCCTCGGGGTCCGGGTCCGATCCGACGTTCCCGGCGCCGTCACGCCCAGCGGGATCGGCATACCCGGCGGGATCGGCATACCCGGCGGGATCGGCATACCCGGCGGGCGCGGGTGGCGCGCCCGCCGCGGGCGACACCGCGAAACCGGCCGCCCGCAGCGCCTCGTCGTCGACGCCGAGCGCGATCGTCCCGGCCTCGCCGGGTGCCCACGCCTCGGCGACCGGCCCACCGTCGTTCGTCGGCCCGGCGAGATCGGCATACCTGCCGGACGCCGCCACCATCGGGTCGTCGGGCTGCACCCCCTGCGGGTACTCGCCCGGATCGTCACGCTCCCCCGGCGCGAGCAGGTCCGGATAGTCCAGGCGGCGGGAGTGCTCCAGTTCCTGTGGGTACAGGCGCCGGCCGCCGTTGCGCTGCGGGCGGCCCGGCTCCGTCGCGGCGTCCAGGTCGACACCGTCCGCCCAAGCCGGCTCGGCGCGCCCGGGTCGGCCCGGGTCGTCCGGATCCGCGGAGTCGGCTTCGTAGGCGAGGTCCGCCTGATGCGCGGGGTCCGCCGGACGCCGGGGATCGGCCTGATAAGCGGGGCCGGCCAGATGCCGGGGGTCGGCCAGATGCCGGGGGTCGGCGTAGCGCCGGACGGCGGGCGGGTGGGGCTCGCCGAGGTAACCGTCGGCCGGCTCGTCGCGCCAGCGCCCGCCGTCGTAGCCGTCGGCCCCGGGCACCACGTCGACGGCGCCTGCCGCGCCCTCGAAGGGGTCGGCCGCGGAGCCGAGGACGTCGTCGTCATGGAAGGCGTCGCCGCTGGGGAGGGCTTCGCCGGTCTGGAGGAAGGCATCGCCGGTGGGGAGAGCGTCGTCGGCCGCGGAGTCGAGGGCGTCGCCGGTGGGGAGAGCGTCCGCGGCACCGGCGTGGTCGCGTTCCCCGCGCGCGTACGGGTCGACCGGCGCGGTCGGGCCGAGCGGCGGCACCCCGAATCCGCGCACGCCCACCGGCACGGACTCGTCCCAGTCCGCGTCGGCCCCGGGGACCGCCCCCCCGCCCGCCTCATGGCGCCCGCCGGAGCGGTGGGTGCGCTCGGGCGGGTCGAAATAGTCCCCCGAGCCCTGGCCCGCCGGCCGCGGATCCCAGCCGCGGAGCAGGTCGTCGCGCAGCGGGCCGGCGTCCCGCACCGACCGCTCGTAGGCCGCCCGATCCTGCGCCGCCCGATCCTGCGCCGCCCGATCCTGCGCCGCCCGCTCCTGGGCCGCCCGATCCTGCGCCGCCCGATCCTGCGCCGCCCGATCCTGGGCAGAACGGTCCGGCCCCCGCCAGGCCGAGTAGCCGCCCGTGGCGAACGGCTCCAGCCCGTCCCGCGCCCCCCGCGGGTCGCGGTTCGGCTCGCCGGTGCCCGACAGCGGATCCGGCTCCAACGGATCGGGCTCCAACGGATCCGGAGCCAGGGAATCGGAAGCCAGGGAATCGGAAGCCAGATCGTCCGGCGGGCCGGAGCGCGCCCCGCCGGGCGGAAACCAGCTTCCCCGGCCGCGGGGCGCGTGATCGCGGCGTGGCTGGAACATCGGGTATCGATCCTCCTCGCCGCCGGGCGGCGGGACCGGGGGGGTCATCGCGAGGTACCGGCGTTACTCACTTACGGCCGGCGGTCCAGTTCAGCCCCCAGCCGTATGCCTCGTCGAGCTCGCGGTGTCCGCTGACGTACCGGACCTCGCGGCTGACGGTGAAGTCGTTGCCGGTGTTGGTCAGCAGCGCGATCGCACACATCCGCGCGCCGCCGGCCTGCTCGTCGAGGCGTACCTCGATCGGGGCACCCTGGGCGGGCGTCAGGGTTACCACCGCCTCGGCCTGGTCGAACGAGGCCACACCCTGGTAGATGAAGGCGAACACGAGCAGCCGGCGGATCTGGCCGATCTGCGCGAGGTTGACGTAGAGGTTCTCCCCACCCACGGCGGCACCGGTCCGGTCATCCGCGTCGAGGTTGACGTAGGGCGGGCCGTCGAACGAGCCGAACGCGTCGCCCAGCGCCTGCACCACGCCGGAGCGGCCGTCGGTGAGCTCGAACAGCGCGGCCAGGTCCAGGTCGATTCCGCCACCGGCGGCGCCGAGCACCCGCTTGAGGAAGCCGCCCTTCTGCTGGCCGCCGGCCGGGTTCTGATTCCAGTTGAGGTTGACGTGCAGCCGGCCGCCGCCGCCCTGCTTGTTCAGCGACACGGTCGGCGCGGACTTCGTCAGCGTCACCTTGCTCAGCGAAACCTGGCCGGAGCCGGCCGGTGACGTGGCGGGACGCTTGGTGTAGTCGATGCCCATGGTCCGCTCCTTTGCGGTTGCCGGATTTGTGATCTGCGATCGGTAGGCGAATACGACCGGTGGGTGGATGGTCGCCGGCTGCGCCCGGATGTCGCCCCGACGATGTCACATCCGGAGTGGACCGCTCCAGACCGCAGCGCCCGCAGGATGTGCGGGACCGCCGACGGCCCGTCCACCGCCCACCGCCCCTCGGCCTGACCGGTCACGGCAGTCGCGCCGGCGTTACAGCGGCGCGCCCACCGCCTCGCGCGGCTGCCCCTGGCCGCCTTCGCCCTCGTCGCCCCTCGCGGAGTCGGCGGAGTCGGCAGAGTCGGCGGAGTCGGCGTGCCGGCGGCGGTGCCGGATGGAGGACAGCAGCGCCAGGCCAATGAAGGCCACCCCGACCAGGCCGGTGACGATCTCCGGGACCTCGGTCTCGATCGAGATCGCGAGGATGATCGCGAGCGCGCCGATCGCATAGTGCGCGCCGTGTTCGAGGTAGATGTACTCGGCCAGCGTGCCGCGGTGGACGAGATACACGGTCAGCGAACGGATGTACATCGCGCCGATGCCCAGGCCGGTGGCGATGACGAAGATGTTCTGGGAGATCGCGAACGCGCCGACGACGCCGTCGAACGAGAACGACGCGTCGATGACCTCCAGGTAGAGGAACAGGAAGGCGGCCGCCTTGCCGGTGGCGAGCACCAGCTTCGGCTGCCCCGAGGACCGCGGGGCGCCGGCCGTCTTCCCGGCGTCCTCGGTGTCCTTCCCGGCGTCCTCGGTGTCCTTCCCGGCGTCCTCGGTGTCGGCGTCGGCGTCGGCGTCGGCGCCGACTCCGCGCGACTCGAAGAACTCGCCGAGACCACGCACCCCGAGGTAGGTGGCCAGGCCCGCGACGCCCGCGGTCAGCACCTGCTGGGTGTGGTCACCGGCGAACGCCTCGCCCACGACGAGCAGCGCGATGAGGCCGATCACGGTCGGGATCACGTCGAGCTGGCCGGCGCGGCGCAGCGGCTCCTCCAGCTTCTTGATCCACTGAACCTCCCGCTCGGGATCGAACAGGAAGTCCAGGAACAGCATGAACAGGAAGATCCCGCCGAACGCGGCGATCGCCGGGTGCGCGTCGCCGAGCTTCTCCGCGTACTGGTCGCCGTCGTTGAGCGCCAGGTCGAAGACCTCGAGCGGGCCGAGGTGGGCGGTCAGCGCCACGATGACGATCGGAAAGATCAACCGCATGCCGAACACGGCGATGAGGACGCCGACCGTCAGGAAGAGCTTCTGCCAGAACGCGCTCATCCGGCGCAGGATCGTCGCGTTGATGACCGCGTTGTCGAAGGAGAGGCTGATCTCGAGCACCGCGAGGATGGCCACGATGGCCGCGTCCCGGGGGCCGCCGATCACCCCCGCTCCGGCCACCCCGATCGCGGTGATCGCCAACGACCACCCGAAGATCCGCAAGGCGTGCACGCCCATCAACACCTTTCCGGACCGGTCGCCAGACCCCGGTCGCGCCGCGCGGGCGGATCCGCGGTCCGTCGGATCCCGCCACGTCGCCTGAACTCGCCGGAGACCGCGTCGGCCCGCGGCCGGTTGGCCCGGAGCGGCGGTCGTCGGCATCGTAGCTGCTCGTCCGGTGGGCGCGACCTGACAAATGGGTTACACCGGATGAGCGGCCCCTACCCGCGCACTACCTCCACACACACCGAGTGCTGGAGCACGCTGCGTCGCCGCCGGTCGTCCCGGGCCGGCGGACGGCGCCACCGGAAATGGCCGGTGCCGGTCCTCGGACCGGCACCGGCCACCCGGCCGCCGGGCACGCGGCCCGGCGTGGTGCGCTGACGCGGACCCAGGTCAGACGTTGACGCCGAAGTCGCGGGCGATCCCGGCCAGGCCCGAGGCATAGCCCTGGCCGACGGCGCGGAACTTCCAGTCCGACCCGTGCCGGTAGACCTCGCCGAACACCATGGCCGTCTCGGTGGAGGCGTCCTCGGTGAGGTCGTAGCGGGCGATCTCGGTGCCGCCGGCGCCGTTGACGATCCGGATGAAGGCGTTGCGGACCTGACCGAAGTTCTGCTGGCGCGAGTCCGCGTCGTAGATGGAGACCGGGAACACGATCTTGTCGATCTCCGTGGGCAGCGTCGTGAGGTTCACGGCGATGGCCTCGTCGTCGCCCTCACCCTCACCGGTGAGGTTGTCGCCCTTGTGCTCGATCGCGCCCTCGGGGCTCTTGAGGTTGTTGAAGAAGACGAAGTGCCCGTCCGAGACGACCTTGCCGTCGGCGCGGCACGCGATGGCGCTGGCGTCCAGGTCGAAGTCGGCGCCGGTCGTGCTGCGCACGTCCCAGCCGAGGCCGACCAGGATGTTGGTCAGACCGGGCGCCTCCTTGGACAGCGACACGTTGCCGCCCTTGCTGAGACTGACTCCCACTGTTCCTCCTGCTGTGCGTCGACTGCGTTGTCTGGGGGCCGCCACCGAGCCGGGCGGCGGCCGCTGGCCGGGAGCGCGGCACGCCCCCGGGTGTCCCGGGTACCCCGGCGGCCGGGCGCCGGCAGCCTACTGCCCGACGCGTTCGGCACGATGACTCTCCGCCCGCGGAGGCCACGTGCCGGAGTACGTGTGCTCTGCGGGACGAACGAGTCGCGCGCGAGGTTCCCACCGCCGGTCCACCCGTGACCGCGCCGCCCCGCCCGTCCGGGTCCCACCCCCTTCGTCCCCGCGTGCGGGACCGCCGGAGCGCCCGGCGCCCCGCGGCGCGACGACAGGGACGGTCACCCCGCCACGCGGGGAACCAGTCCGGCCGCGGACGGCCATCCGACCCGAACCGGTATACCGGGCTCCCGGCCCGCTCGCCGTCGCGGATCCGACAGGTCCCGGACCAACGCCGGATGACACGATCGGGCGGTCACTTCACCCGCCGGTAACGCAGGTGGAACACGATCCATCCGGTTACCCAACGCCACCGCAACGCCGGACGGACCCACCGGACCCGCACCACGCCCGGCACTGTCACCGGTGCGGCAGCGAAAGCGCATGCCGGACGGCACAACAGACGAGGTTCGGACGTTCGTGGGCGCCGCAACTGGGGAACATCGGCTTCGGCACGAACCATCCGGACGGGGCAGGCGGACCCACCCCAACGCCAACAATCACCCATCCGGTGGTCGCGGGCAGTTCACGCAGAGGTGTCGTTATTCGCCACGTGCAGGGCGGACCATTGAGGCGTGGTTCGTCTGGATAAGGTCGCCATGATGATCGGACGTTCAGTAGGCCGGGTTGTCATCTCCGATGTGACCCCGGTCGTGTCGTGTGGGCAGTGGCCCGCGCGCGCGGTCGTGGGCGAAGACCTCACCGTCGGTGCGACCGTGTTCCGCGAGGGTCACGACCTCATCGGGGCGAACGTCGTGCTGTCGGGTCCCGACGGCCAGGGCACGCCGTTCATCCGCATGCATTCCGCGGGCCCCGGCACCGATCGTGTCGAGGCGGAGATCACTACCGGCGACGAAGGCCTGTGGGGATACCGCGTCGAGGCGTGGTCGGATCCGGTCGCCACCTGGCGGCACGGCATCGAGCTCAAGGTCGGCGCGGGACAGAGCGTCGACGAGCTCGCGGTCGACTTCGAGGACGGCGCGCGGCTGCTGCTGCGGGCGCTGCCGGGTGTGCCGGAGGGGCGCCGCGCCGAGGTCGCCCGGGCGGTGGCGGCGCTGCGCGACGACACCCTCGACGATCCCCACGAACGGATCGCCGCCGCCCTGGACCCCCGGCTGACGAGCCTGCTGGACGCGTTTCCCCTGCGCGAGCTGGTCACCCGCTCCCCCCTGTACCGGATCTGGGTCGACCGGCCCCGAGCCCTGTACGGGAGCTGGTACGAGATGTTCCCGCGATCGGAGGGGGCGACCCTCGACCCGCCGCGCTCGGGGACCTTCCTCACCGCCGCCGAGCGGCTGCCGGCGATCGCCGAAATGGGCTTCGACGTGGTGTACCTGCCGCCGATCCACCCGGTCGGCGAGGTCAACCGCAAGGGCCCGAACAACACCCTCGTCCCCGGCCCGGACGACCCCGGCTCGCCCTGGGCGATCGGCAGCGAGCACGGCGGCCACGACGCCGTGCACCCGGACCTGGGGACCATCGAGGACTTCGACCTGTTCGTCGCGCGGGCCCGCTCCCTGGGCATGGAGATCGCCCTGGATCTCGCCCTGCAGTGCGCGCCGGACCATCCGTGGGCGAAGCACCACCCGGAGTGGTTCGTCGTGCGCAGCGACGGCTCGATCGCGTACGCGGAGAATCCGCCGAAGAAGTACCAGGACATCTACCCGCTGAACTTCGACACCGACCCGTCCGGGCTCTATCAGGAGATCCTGCGGGTGGTCCGGCACTGGACCGCGCACGGAGTGCGAATCTTCCGGGTGGACAACCCGCACACGAAGCCGGTCGAGTTCTGGGAGTGGCTCATCGGCCAGGTGAAGGCGACCGAGCCGGACGTGCTGTTCCTCGCGGAGGCGTTCACCCGACCGGCGATGATGCACACCCTCGCCAAGGTTGGTTTCACCCAGTCGTACACGTACTTCACCTGGCGTAACCAGAAGTGGGAGCTGGAGGAGTACGCCCGCGAACTGATCGACGCCGCCCACTACATGCGGCCGAACTTCTTCGTGAACACCCCGGACATCCTGCCGGGCTTCCTGCAGGAGGGCGGGCCGGCGGCGTTCCGGATCCGCGCGGTGCTCGCGGCCACGATGTCGCCGACCTGGGGCGTGTACGCCGGATACGAGCTGTACGAGAACACCCCGGTCCGGCCGGGCAGCGAGGAGTACCTCGACTCGGAGAAGTACCAGTACCGGCCGCGGGACTGGGCGGCGGCCGAGCGGGAGGGCCGCTCGCTCGCGCCCTACCTGACCCGGCTCAACCAGATCCGCCGGGCCCACCCGGCGCTGCACTGGCTGCGCAACCTGCACCTGCACCATGCCGACGGCGACGAGTTCATCGTCTACTCCAAGCGGCTGGCGGACGTGGACGGCTCAGGCGGCTCGGGCGGTCCAGGCGGCTCGGGTGATGCCGACACCGTGCTCGTCATCGTCAACCTCGACCCGCACGACGTGCGGGAGACCACGGTGCGCCTCGACATGCCCGCCCTGGGCCTCGGCTGGGACGACTCCTTCGACGTGACCGACGAATTCACCGGCGAGACCTACCGGTGGGGCCGGGACAACTACGTCCGACTCGACCCGTCGGTCCAGCCCGCGCACATCCTCACCGTGCGAGCCCGGTCGTGATGGAACCAGAACCCCTCAGCGAGCCCATCGGCGACGACACCCCCCGCCCGGCCCCCGCCGGTCCCGTCGGGGAGACGTCCCGCGACCCGTACTGGTTCAAGCGCGCCGTGTTCTACGAGGTACTCATCCGCGGCTTCGCCGACTCCAACGGCGACGGCACGGGCGACATCCGTGGCCTGATCTCCAAGCTCGACTATCTGGAGTGGCTCGGCGTCGACTGCCTGTGGCTGCTGCCGATCTATTCCTCGCCGCTGCGCGACGGCGGTTACGACATCAGCGACTATTTTCAGATCCTGCCCGAGTTCGGCGACCTGGGCGACTTCGTGAGCCTCGTCGACGAGGCGCACCGCCGCGGCATCCGGATCATCGCCGACCTGGTGATGAACCACACCTCCGACGCCCATCCCTGGTTCCAGGCGTCCCGGTCCGATCCGGACGGGCCCTTCGGGGACTTCTACGTCTGGTCCGACACCGACGAGCGGTATCCCGAGGCGCGGATCATCTTCGTCGACACGGAGAAGTCGAACTGGTCCTGGGACCCGGTGCGCGGCCAGTACTACTGGCACCGCTTCTTCTCCCACCAGCCCGACCTGAACTACGACAACCCCGATGTCCAGGAGGCGATGCTGGAGGTCCTGCGCTTCTGGCTGGACCTCGGCATCGACGGTTTCCGGCTCGACGCGGTGCCCTATCTCTACGTGCGGGACGGCACCAACGGCGAGAACCTGCCGGAGACCCACGAGTACCTCCGGCGGGTCCGCAAGGAGGTCGACGCGAAGTACGCGGACCGGGTGCTGCTCGCCGAGGCCAACCAGTGGCCCTCCGACGTCGTCGAGTACTTCGGCAACGACGACGAGTGCCACATGGCGTTCCACTTCCCGCTGATGCCGCGCATCTTCATGGCGGTGCGGCGGGAGTCGCGCTATCCCATCTCGGAGATCCTCTCCCAGACTCCGCAGATCCCACCGAACTGCCAGTGGGGCATCTTCCTGCGCAACCACGACGAGCTCACCCTGGAGATGGTGACCGACGACGAGCGCGACTACATGTGGGCGGAGTACGCCAAGGACCCCCGCATGAAGGCGAACATCGGCATCCGCCGCCGGCTGGCCCCGCTGCTGGACAACAGCCGCGACCAGATGGAGTTGTTCACCGCCCTGCTGCTGTCGCTGCCGGGTTCCCCGGTGCTGTACTACGGCGACGAGATCGGCATGGGCGACAACATCTACCTCGGTGACCGGGACAGCGTGCGGACCCCGATGCAGTGGTCGCCCGACCGCAACGCCGGCTTCTCCACGTCCGACCCGGCCCGGCTCTACCTGCCCCTGATCATGGACCCGGTGTACGGCTACCAGGCGCTCAACGTCGAGGCCGGACAGCGGATGCCGACGTCGTTCCTGTCCTGGACGAAACGGATGATCGAGGTGCGCAAGCGCCATCCCGTCTTCGGTCTGGGTACCTACGAGGAGCTGAGCGCGTCCAATCCGTCGGTCTTCGCGTACGTGCGCGAATTCGGCGACGACCGGGTGCTGTGCGTCGCGAACCTGTCCCGCTTCGCCCAGCCGGTGGAGCTCGACCTGCGGCGTTTCGAGGGATTGGTGCCCGTCGAGCTGCTCGGCCGGGTGCACTTCCCGCCGATCGGCGAGCTCCCGTACCTGCTGACGTTGCCCGGCCACGGACATTACTGGTTCGCGTTGACCGTACCGGGGGAATTCACCCCCTAGCCCCCTGGGGCGGACGGGGGGAGAGTAGGGCGCGAGACTCGGCTTCGTATCGAGGGCCGGGTCGGGCGAAACCGGGGGGCCGGCCGGCGGACCGCGGGACGGGCCGGCGGGAACACCGAGGTCGCCGCGTTGGGTACGCGCGCGACATGGCCGACGAAGGGTAACTTTCGGGACATTCGACGTTAGGTGCACACGATGATCGTCGAGCACAGGCATCGGGAGGTCGAGGATGGGTGACCACCACGCCGAACTGACCGGCCTGCTGACCGACTGGCTTCCCCGACAGCGCTGGTTCGCCGGCAAGGGCCGCGGCGCCGGGCGGATACGGATCCGCCGGGACACCGTCGTCTTCGAACCGCTGCGGCTGCTCGTCGTCGACGTGGACTACGACCACGGGCCGCCGGACCACTACCAGGTGCCCCTGGTGATCCGGGCCGACGCCCCCTTCGGCCACGAGGGCTTCCTGATCGGCGAGTGCGGCGGCGGGCTCGTGTACGACGGTCTGCACGACCCCGACGGCAGCGCCGCCCTGCTGCACTTCCTCGGCCGCTCGGCGCGCCGGGACGACCTCGTCGCCGAGACGACGCGGCCGCTGGACAACCTGCCCGCGCACGCCGTCGGCGCGGAGCAGTCCAACACTTCGATCATCTACGGCGAGGCCTACATCCTCAAGGTGTTCCGCCGCCTGTGGCCGGGCGTCAACCCCGATCTGGAGGTCACCCGGGCGCTCGCCGACGCCGGCAGCACGCACGTCGCCACCCCGGTCGCCTGGTTCTCCGGGGACCTCGAGGGACGGCAGACCACGTTCGGTTTCCTCCAGGAGTACCTGCGCAGCGGGACCGAGGGCTGGCGGCTGGCGCTGGCCAGCGTGCGCGACCTCTACGCCGAGGCCGACCTGCACGCCGACGAGGTCGGCGGGGACTTCGCCGCGGAGGCCGAGCGGCTCGGCGCGGCCACCGCCGAGGTGCACGCGGACCTCGCCCGGACGCTGCCGACGCGCCAGCCCACCGCCGACGCGCTGCGCACCCTGGTGACCTACCTGCACGGCCGGCTCGACGCCGCCGTCGAGGCCGTCGCCGAGCTGCGCCCCTTCTCCGCCGCCGTACGCAAGTCCTACGACGAGCTCACCGGCGCGGCGCCGGCGGTCGTCCATCCCCGGCCGTTCCAGCGGCTGCACGGCGACCTGCATCTCGGCCAGGTGCTGCGGGTCGACTCGGGCTGGGTGCTGTTCGACTTCGAGGGCGAGCCGGCCCGCCCGGTCGCCGAGCGGGTGGGGTTGGAGTCCCCGCTGCGCGACGTCGCCGGGATGCTGCGCTCGTTCGACTACGCGGCCCGTTCCATGCTGCTGGAGCGGGGCGACGAGCCCGCGCTGGTCTACCGGGCGCAGGAGTGGGCCGACCGCAACCGGGAGGCGTTCTGCCAGGGGTACGGCGCCGCGGCCGGTCGCGACCCGCGCGCCGACGCGGCGATGCTGCGCGCGTTCGAGCTCGACAAGGCGGTCTACGAGGTGCTGTACGAGGCACGTCACCGGCCGGGGTGGATCGGCATCCCGCTGGCCTCGGTGGAGCGGCTCGCCCAGGCTCACCCACCGGCCGGATGAGCGGGCGCGGGCGGACCGACCCGCCACCGACGCCGGTGAGCCGGACCATCGTCCCCATCGCGGAGAGAGGCAGGGGTGTCCCAGTGAACAACGGCGACGTCAACAACGACACGGCGCGGACGGGACACCGCGGCGCCGGGCAGCCGACCGGCCGGCTCGACGCCGATCCGGCGAGCGCGCCGGCCCGCGACCGGTCGGGCCGCGTGGCCCTGGCCGACCGGGTACCGGGGCGCCTGCCCGACCTCGACGACCCGGTGACCGGCGCGCCGGCCGCGGCGGCCGGCGACCCCTCGCCCCCGGGCGGCCCCCGACGCGGCGACCAGGCCGGCGACGGCCCCCGACGCGGCCCCAAGCACCCGACACCGGCGCCCCCCACCGCCCGCGAGCTCCGGCCCCCGGCACGCCCCTCGCCGCCGCGCAAGCCCCGGCGGCGCCGATCGGCCTGCCGCGCGAGGACCTGGAGCGGCTCGTCAACGGCACCCACCACGACCCGCACGCGCTGCTCGGGGCGCACCCGGTCGGGGACACGACCGTCGTGCGGGTGCTGCGTCCCGATGCGAGCGCCGTGACCGTGCTCGTCGGCGAGGACCGCCACCCCGCGGCCCGGCTACACAGCGGCGGGGTGTTCGCCGTGGCGCTGCCCGCGGTCCTGCCCGACTACCGCGTGGAGGTGGCCTACCCGCACGGTTCCCACATCGTCGACGACCCCTACCGGCACCTGCCGACCCTCGGCGAGATGGATCTGCATCTGATCAACGAGGGACGGCACGAGGAGCTCTGGAAGGTGCTCGGGGCGCACGTGCGGGAGCTGACGACCCCGGGCGGCGCGACCGTCACCGGTGTGAGCTTCGCCGTGTGGGCGCCGTCGGCGCGGGGGGTGCGCCTGGTCGGCGACTTCGACTTCTGGGACGGCCGGGCGTTCCCGATGCGCTCGCTGGGCCACAGCGGGGTGTGGGAGCTGTTCGTGCCCGGCGCCGGCGTCGGGCTGCGGTACAAGTACGAGATCCTCGGCTTCGACGGGGTGTGGCGGCAGAAGGCCGACCCGATGGCGTTCCGCACCGAGGTCCCGCCCGCCACCGCGAGTGTCGTCACCCACTCGGACTACACCTGGGACGACCAGGACTGGCTCGACCGACGCGGCCGCACGGCCTGGCACGCCGAGCCGATCAGCGTCTACGAGGTCCACCTGGGCTCATGGCGGCGCGGGCTGTCCTACCGCGAGCTCGCCGACCAGCTCACCGCCTACGTGCTGGACAACGGCTTCACGCACGTGGAGATGCTGCCCGTCGCCGAGCACCCGTTCGGCGGCTCCTGGGGCTACCAGGTGTCGGCGTACTACGCCCCGACGGCGCGCTTCGGCAGCCCGGACGAGTTCCGCCACCTCGTCGACACACTGCACCGCGCCGGCATCGGCGTGATCGTCGACTGGGTCCCGGCACACTTCCCCCGGGACTCCTGGGCGCTGGGCCGCTTCGACGGCACACCGCTGTACGAGCACCCCGATCCGCGCCGCGGCGAGCAGCCCGACTGGGGGACCTACGTCTTCGACGTCGGCCGCAACGAGGTGCGCAACTTCCTCGTCGCCAACGCGCTGTACTGGTTCGAGGAGTTCCACATCGACGGCCTTCGGGTCGACGCCGTGGCGTCGATGCTCTACCTGGACTACTCCCGGCCGGAGGGCGGCTGGGTTCCCAACGTGCACGGCGGCCGGGAGAACCTGGAGGCGGTCGCGTTCCTGCAGGAGACCAACGCGACGGTCTACCGGCGCTTCCCGGGCGTGATGATGATCGCCGAGGAGTCGACGGCCTGGCCCGGCGTCACCCGCCCCACCCATCTCGGCGGCCTCGGCTTCGGCTTCAAGTGGAACATGGGCTGGATGCACGACACGCTGGACTACAACTCCCGCCAGCCGGTGCACCGCAGCTACCACCACCACCAGATGACGTTCTCGATGGTCTACGCCTACTCGGAGAACTTCGTCCTGCCGTTCAGCCACGACGAGGTCGTCCACGGCAAGGGTTCGCTGCTGCGCAAGATGCCGGGCAACCGGTGGGAGCAGCTGGCCAACCTGCGCGCGCTCTACGCCTACATGTGGGCGCATCCTGGCAAGAAGCTGCTGTTCATGGGCTGCGAGTTCGGTCAGGACAACGAGTGGAACGAGGCCGCCTCGCTCGACTGGCCGCTGCTGAGCGACCCCCCGCACCGCGGCGTGGCCAACCTGGTGCACGACCTCAACGAGCTGTACCGGTCCACCCCGGCGCTCTACCGCCGGGACAGCGATCCGACCGGCTTCTCCTGGATCGACGCCAACGACACCGCCAACAACGTGTTCTCGTTCCTGCGCTGGTCGGACGGGACCTCCGTCGGCGGCGACCCGACGGGCCCGGACGCGGCGGGTGTGCGTGCGGCGGGCACGGAGGCGGCGGACGGCGGGGTCCTGGCCTGCGTCACGAACTTCGCCGGAGTCGGCCACCACGGCTACCGCCTCGGCCTGCCCTTCCCCGGCCGCTGGCGCGAGGTGCTCAACTCCGACGGGCAGCGCTACGGCGGCGGCAACGTCGGCAACTTCGGCGCCGTGCAGGCCGTCGAGGAGCCCCACCACGGCCTGCCGGCCTCCGCGATCCTGACGCTGCCGCCGCTCGGCACCGTCTGGTTCCGCTATGACCCCGACTCCCCCGACTCCCCCGGCTCCCCGGCATAGCCCCGCCAGGGTCAGCGTCTCGCCGGCGGAGCCGGGGCCGCGGCCGCCGGTTGCCTGGCCGCGGTCAGAACAGCGCCGCGGTCAGAACAGCGCCGCGGCCAGGGAGCGGCGGGCGGGGGCGACGGCGGGTTCGGCGTCGCCGAGTGCCTGGAACAGGTCGACGAGGTGGGCTCGCGCCTGCTCGCGCTGCGGACCGGAGGTGCGCCGCACGACCTCGACGAGACCGGCGAGCGCACCGGCCACGTCGCCCTGCGCGATACCCAGGTCCGCCGCGGCGATCGCGGCCTCGACGTCGTCGGGATCGGCCGCGAGCCGCGCCCGGATGTCCGCCGGGTCGTGGTCGCGCACCCGGCGCAGCAGCTTGGCGCGGGCCAGGCCGGTGAGCGCCTCCGCGTCCCCCGGCGCCTCGCCGAGGCGGACCCGATAGGACTCGACCGCCGTGTCGAGGTCACCGCGCGCCAGCGCCGACTCGGCCGCAGCCAGGTGCGGGTCCCGCGCCGGATCGCCGGCCGCCGCGCCGGGCAGCCCGCCCATCGCCTCGTCGACGAGGGAGAGCAACTGGTCGAGCCAGCTGCGCACCTCCCGCTCGGGGACGGCGCCGGTGAACTCGCCGATGATGCGGCCGCCGACGACGGCCTTCACCGCCGGGATGCCCTGCACCCCCGCCGCCTGGGCGAGGCCCGGGTTGGCGTCGACGTCGATCTTGGCGAGAATCCAGCGGCCGCCGTCCTCCGCGGCCAGCGTCTCCAGCACCGGGCTGAGCTGCTTGCACGGACCGCACCAGGACGCCCAGAAGTCAAGCACGACCGGCACCTGCATCGAGCGGCTGACCACGTCGGTCGCGAAGCTCGCCTCGGTGACGTCGATGACCACGGGACCGGTGGGCGCGCCACCGGGGCCGGCGGCGGCGCCGTTCGCGGCGGGCCCGGCGTTCGCGGGCGGGGGCGGGGTGGCCGGCTTCGGGTCCAGCGGGACGGCGCCGGCGAGACGCAGACCGCCGAGGCTGTCGGGCATACGCCCGGGTCGTCCCGGGCCTCCCGCACCCCGCGGCGATCCGGATGGGACTGGTGGCCTACGTTGCATGCCTCCATCGTGACATCCGGGTGGGGCTGACGGCCCTGCCGGCGGATGACTTTTCGGGGCCCCGTTGTCCGCCCCGTTGTCCGCCCCGTTGTCCGCCCCGTTGTCCGGCGGCGGGGTCAGCCGGCGTCGTCCCCGGCGAGCAGCCGGTCGATGCTCGCCACCTTGCCGTGCAGGGCGTCGGTGACACCGGGGCGCAGGTCCGCCTTGAGCACGAGGCTGACCCGGCCGGCGCGGGCGCCGACGGCCTCGGTGGCCCGGCGCACGACGTCCATCACCTCGTCCCACTCGCCCTCGATCGTGGTGAACATGGCGTTGGTCTCGTGCGGCAGGCCGCTGGCGCGCACGATGCGGACCGCCTCTGCGACGAGCTCGGCGACACCCTCGCCGGTTCCGATGGGCGTGACACTGAAGGCAACCAGCATGCGGTCAGACCTACCACGCCGGCGCCGCGCCGACCATCACTCCGACGCTGCGCCACGCGCCTGCTACGTTGACAAAATGGATCGGTCGGTAAGCTAGCGACATGTCACGAAAAGTCGCGGGATCGACCCCCACTCGGGCGGTTACGCAAACCCGGGACAACGGTCTCTGAAGGCACGCCCTACCATTGCCCGCCGTGGGGTGGAAGAAGACGGATGACGAGGCGTAGGTGGGGCCACGCACGCTGCTCGACGCGCTGACGGACCTGGCTGTGGTCGTCGGCGCGGACGGTCATGTCACCGACATGGGTGCCGCGGCCCGGGCGTTCCTCGGCGACCGGATCCCCCGTGACCCGCATCTGCGCGACCTCGTCGAGGTCGTCGACCCGGCGTTCCGCGCCGCGCTCGGCGAGGCCGTCACCGCCGCGCTCGCCCAGTCCGGGCAGTGGCGCGGCTCCGTGGGCCTGGTCGACCCCGCGGGGGCGACCGTGCCCCACCACGTGACCATCCGACGCGATCCGGAGGGTGGGCTGGTCCTGCTCGCCCGCGACACGACCGACCAGCGCGCCCGCGAGATCGCCGAGAACGAGTCGCGGGCCAAGGACGAGCTCATCGCGCGGCTGGGCCACGAGCTGCGCACCCCGCTCAACGCGATGCTCGGCTTCGCCCAGCTGCTGGAGCTGGAGCCGCTCACCCCCGACCTGCACGACGACGTCGAACGGATCATCACCGGCGGCCGGCACATGCAGGCGCTCATCGACGACGTGCTGGACCTGGCCCGGCTGCGCGCTGGTCGCGGCGACATCAACAAGGGTCCGGTCAACGTCCTCGACATCGTCCAGGGCGTGGTCGAGCTGGTCGAACCGCTCGCCGCGCAGCGCAGCATCCGCCGCGTGATCCACCCGGCCGTGCCGCTCGTCGCCGACGCGGACCGCCGCCGGCTGTGGCAGGTGCTGCTCAACCTGGTCGGCAACGCCCTGAAGTACGGCCGCGAGGGCGGCAGCGTGCGGGTCGGCATCGTGCCGATCACCGGTTCCCGGATCCGCATCGAGGTCGAGGACGACGGCGCGGGCCTGTCCCCGCGGGCGATCGACCGGCTGTTCCGGCCGTTCGAGCGACTCGGTGCCGAGCGCAGCGGGATCGAGGGCAGCGGGCTGGGGCTCGCCCTGTCCCACGCCCTGGTCACCGCGATGGGGGGGGTGCTGACCGTCGCCAGCCGGTACGGGGTCGGCAGCGTGTTCGCCGTCGTGCTCGACGCCGTCGACATGCGCTTCGAGGACCCCGACTCCGACGACGACGGCTTCGGCGACCGCCTCGGCGGCCCCGGCTACGGCGAGACGGGCTACGGACGCCCCGGCTACGGCGAGACCGGTCATGGGCGCACCTACTACGGCGAAGCCGGTCACGGACGCGCCGGCTACGGCGAGACGGGCTACGGCGAAACCACCTATGGCGACCCCGGCAATGGGCGGGCCCGTCATGGCGGCGCCGGGGAGGGTGCCCACGGGGGCCGGCACGTGGGCGTCTCCGGCGGCGGGGCCGGGCACCAGCCGGCTCCCGGTGGCCTGCGGGTCGTGCACGTCAGCGGCGATCCCGCCGTGCGGGCGGCCGTCGCGGACATGCTCGCCGAAAGCCTCGCCGCCGATCCGGTCACCGTGCCGCGGGCCGCCCTCGCGGTCGACGCGGTGCGCCGCGCGCGGCCGGCGTTCATCCTGCTCGACCGCGACCTGCCCGACGCGACCGCGCCCGAGCTGCTCGCCCAGCTCGCGGCGGACCCCACCGCGGCCGCCATCCCGGCGCTCGTCCTCACCGAGGACACCGACCCCCGCGAACGCACCATGCTGCGCCGCGCCGGGGCGGTCGACATCCTCGCCCTCCCGCTGGACCCGGCGAGCCTGGTCGCCGCCGCGACCGCCCTCACCGCCGCGATGACCGCCCCCCGCTGATCCTTCCCTGACCCGGCCCTGACCCGGCCGGCCCGCTGCCCACACCCGACCCCCGCTCACCCGCCGTCTGGTCACCCGCCGTCTGGCGCCCAGCCCCAGCCGTGCAGACCGTGACGGCGCTGCCGGCGTCGGAGCTGTACGCGAGGGCCTTCGGTCATGCCGTGTTCGCCGGTGTCTGGCTGCCACCACCGAAACCGCAGCGGGCGGCACGGTGTCCTGGCTGGTGGACCACGCCGACGCGAGGGCGGTGGGAATGCGATGACCGTGTTGTGGTGACGGCATGGCTCGGGTCTGGGTGAAGCTGGGGCCGTGGCGCGGTTCCGCGGAACACCATGATCACCAAGGTTCGGGTCGGCGCCGGGACGTGTTGCGGTTCCGCGGAACATCATGATCACCGAGGCTGGAGTTGGGGTCCGGACGTGTGGCGCGGTAGCGCGCTCGCCACGCTGCCCTTGGAGCTGGACGAGTAGGTCCTACGTGGTCAGTGGCTTCGCTTAAGCGAGCTTGCTCACCTACGCGACGGCCAAGGCACTCGCGACGGCCAAGGCACTCGCGACGGCCAAGGCACTCGCGACGGCCAAGGCACTCGCGACGGCCAAGGCACTCGCGATGGCCAAGGCACTCGCGATGGCCGAGGCACTGTGGTGCCCGGCTCGGCCGGCCACACCGCACGGAGTCTGGGTCGTCCGGAGTTCGGTGCGCCGCACCGGCCGCCGCGTCCTGCTGTCACCAGTCGGGCACGGAGGCATGCCGAGGCTTCGTCGCGATTCTGGGCAGAAAAACCGTGCGTCAGCCTCGGCATGATCTGGCCGCAATCCGGCCGGTGGCCGGGCTGGCGGGCAAACGGGCGGCAACGGCCGCGGCAACCGCCACGGCCACGGGGTTAGCCAGCGACTACCCAGGGTCAATGAGGGGTTCGAAATTACTCATCTAGGTCGGCCAGGAGCTCGAAGTCTGCGAAGTCGAATCCGGGCGCGACGACGCAGCCGACGAGGACGTGTCGCCCGCCGCTTGGCACGGCGGTCTGCCACTCCCCCGCCGGGACGACGAGCTGCGGCACCTCGCCGGCCGTCGCATCCGGCCCGAGCAGCCCTGCCCGGCCCGGCGACGGCCGGCGGGCCGTGCCGCCGAGAGTGAGCTCGAGGGCGCCACCGCCCTGCCAGAGCCAGATCTCGGCCGAGGCCACCCGATGCCACCGGGACACCTCGCCCGGGCGCAGCAGGAACAGGATGGACGTCATCACGGGCCGCTGCCCGCCGTGCGCCGTGACGAGGTCGGGGCTGGCCCAGGTCCGGCGGTACCAGCCGCCCTCCGGATGAGGTTCGAGGCCGAGGCCGCGGATCAGCTCGTCGGCGGACGTCGTCGGGTCGTCGAGGCGGCTCATCGACGGTTCCTCCCCCCGTGGGTCGCAGGGACGTGGCGGGTCGGCCGGACCGGTCAGGCGGACGGCACCGGCTGCGCCGTCATGACGTCGCCGAGCAGGCGCTCGGCCGCCGACCAGGGGTCGGCGGCACCGGCGACCACCAGGCGGGCGAGCTCCGCCAGGCGCGCGTCGTGCGGCGGAGCGGCCAGGCGGTCCCGCAGCGCGGTCAGGGCCAGCCCCCGGATCTCGTCGGCGGCGCGGGCCAGCCGGCGGCGGTCGAGCTCGCCGGTCGCGGCGAGTTCCCGCCGGTGCGCGGCGATCCGCTCGACGAGTTCGTCGATGCCCTCGCCCAGGGTCGCGGCGACGCGGACCACCGCCGGGCGCCGGCCGCCAGCGCGCATCCCGGTCATCGCGGTCAGGTCGGCGACGGTGCGCGCCGCACCCGGCCGGTCCCCCTTGTTGACGACGAGGACGTCCGCGACCTCCAGCAGGCCGGCCTTGACCGCCTGCACGTCGTCGCCCGCGCCGGGCGCGAGCAGAACACAGGTGGTGTCCGCGAGCGCGGCGATATCGATCTCCGCCTGGCCGACGCCGACCGTCTCGACGATGACGACGTCGAAGCCGGCCGCGTCGAGGACCCGCAGCGCCTGCGCGGTCGCGGCGGCCAGCCCGCCGAGGCGCCCACGGCTGGCCAGCGAGCGGATGAACACCCCGGGATCGCCGGCGTGCTCGCTCATCCGCACCCGGTCGCCGAGCAGCGCGCCGCCGGTGTACGGCGAGGACGGATCGACCGCGAGCACACCCACCCGGTGCCCGGCGCGGCGGTAGGCCCGCACCAGGGCGGTGACGGTCGTCGACTTGCCGACCCCCGGGGCGCCGGTCAGGCCGACGGTCTGCGCGCCGCCGGCATGCCCGGCGAGCGCCGCGCCGATCTCCCGCCACCGCCTGGGGGTGTTCTCCACGGCCGAAAGCAGCCGGGCGAGAGCCCGCCGGTCACCGCCGACGGCCGCCGCGACCAGCTCCGCCGCGACCAGCTCCGCCGCAGCCAGCTCCGCCGGGGCCGGGCCCCGAGCGCGGTCGGGCAGACCCCGCTCGCGGTCGGGACCCGCGGCGGAGCCGGCGGTCACGCCGCCGGGACGCGCAGGATCAGGGCGTCGCCTTGGCCGCCACCGCCGCACAGGCCGGCCGCGCCGATCCCGCCGCCACGCCGGGCGAGCTCGTTGAGCAGGGTCAGGGCGATGCGGGCGCCGGAGGCGCCGAGCGGGTGGCCGATCGCGATCGCACCGCCGTTGACGTTGACGATGTCGGAGCTGATCCCGAGGTCGCGCATGGACTGGATGGAGACCGCGGCGAACGCCTCGTTGATCTCGACGAGGTCGAGGTCGGCGGGGGTGAGCCGTTCCTTGGCCAGCGCGGCCAGGATGGCGTTGGACGGCTGGGACTGCAGCGAGGTGTCGGGGCCTGCGACGAAGCCGTGGTGGCCGACCTCGGCGAGGATCGGCAGGCCGAGCTCCTCGGCCTTGGCCCGGCTCGCCACGATGACCGCGGCCGCGCCGTCGGAGATCTGCGACGCCGACCCGGCGGTGATCGTGCCGTCCTTGCCGAACGCCGGACGCAGCTTGCCGAGCACCTCGGCGGAGGTGTCGGCGCGCACGCCCTCGTCCTGGCTGACGACGAGCGGCTCGCCGCGGCGCTGCGGCACGGAGACGGGGACGATCTCGTTGTCGAACAGGCCGTTCTTGGCGGCGGCGGCGGCCCGCTGGTGCGACCGGGCGGCGAACTCGTCCTGCTCGGCGCGGGAGATGTTCAGCGCACCGTTGTAACGCTCGGTGCTCGCACCCATGGAGATCTGGTCGAAGGCGCAGAACAGGGCGTCCTGGTCGATGGCGTCGAGCGCCTCGGCCGCGCCGTACTTCACCCCGGCGCGCATGGAGCGCAGCAGGTGCGGCGCCCCGGTCATGGACTCCATCCCGCCGGCGACGACGAGGTCGTACTCGCCGCTGGCGATGTAGGTGTCGGCGAGGGCGATCGCGTCGAGGCCGGACAGGCACACCTTGTTGATCGTGACCGCGGGCACCGTCATCGGGATGCCGGCGGCGACGGCCGCCTGCCGGGCGGTGATCGGACCGGTGCCGGCCTGGATCACGTGCCCCATGATGACGTACTGGATCGCCTCGCCGGACAGCCCGGCCCGCTCCAGCGCACCGGAGATCGCGATACCGCCCAGATCCGTCGCGGTGAAGCTCTTCAGCGCCCCGGACAGCTTCCCGATCGGTGTCCGCGCGCCGGCCACGATCACGGAACCAGGCATGGCTGCCTCCTCATCATTCCTGGGGAAGATCCCTCGGGACGTCCTCCCGCGAGTCGACACCGGACGTACCCCTGCGACGACGTCACCTCGGTACGGTCGGTGCGCTCACCCCACGGGCACCTTCAACACCACGATAACGTGATCTTGCTCCTGGCGCCCGGCCCGGCAGCGCGCCCCGTGAGCGGCCGGAGCCGCCCCGCGGTAGCCGGGCGGGGGCCGGAACAGGCCTACCGCCCGGCCCGGTCAGGACAGCGCGCCGCAGGACACCACGAAGGGGGAGGAGTCCGCCGGCAGCCGCACCGTGCTGGAGGCGCTGTCCTGGACGGTCAGGCCGTCGGGGGTGAACGCCAGCGTCGTGGTGATCACGTTGAACTGGGTTCCGTCGTTCGACGAGCCCTTGCTGATCTGCAGGGTCTTGTCGGCGCAGCGGAAGCCGACGGCGGAGTTGCCGTGGACGCCCGCGCCGAGGGTCAGGCCACTCGGCGGCGTCACCGCGACCAGCTGGTCGAGGCTGACGTAGTGCAGCAGGGCGTAGCTCTTCGTCCCGTTGGCCGCCTGGGTCTGCACCAGCAGCTCGCCGAAACCGTCGGCGTCGATGTCGACGACCGCGCTGTTCAGCGGGGTGGTGATGCTGCCGAGGGGGACCTGGGCGAGCTGGCCGTCCCGGGAGAACTTCACGCGCAGGTTCGTCCCGTCCACCGCGACGGTGTCGGGCTGGCCGTCGCCGTCGATGTCGTTCACGCCCGCCGGCTTCGCCACCGGCGTGGGCAGCTGCGGGCTACCCGGGCCGGTGGTGATCGACGGTGCGGACGACTGCGGGCTGGTGGCGGCCACCGACGGCGAGGACGCGGACGTCGTCGGCCGGGTCGGCGGCGGGCTCGTCGGCGCACGGGTGGCCGATCCCGAGGCCGACCCGCCGCCACCGGAGCCGGAGCGGCCCGTGCCGCCCGGCACCGGCACGGTCGCCGCGCGGCTCGGCTCGGCGAACGTGGTCGGCATGACCGGCGGCATGGCCGGCTCGACGACCTGGTTGGACGGGCTCGGCCGGATGGCCACCACCGCCAGCCCGATGAGCGCCGCCATCACCATCCCGCCGAGGGTGAACACGGGGAGGCGCCAGCGGCGCCGGCGCGCGATGCCGGCCTGGATCTGCCGGTAGGCGTCCGGGGAGGGCCGGATGGTCTCAACCGCCTCGGTCAGCAGCCGGGTGAGCTCGTCCGGTTCCAACGCGCTCACCGTAGGCCCTCCAGCTTGCCGCTCAAGGCGGACAACCCTCGGGAGGTATAGGCCTTGACGGAGCCGATGCTGCAGCCCATCACCGCCGCCGCGTCCGCCTCGGACATGTCGGCGTAGTAGCGCAGGACGACCGCCTCCCGCTGGCGCCGCGGCAGCTCTCGAAGTGCCTGGATGACGGCGGCTCGCTCGACGAGAGAGTAGGCCCCCTCCTCGGCGCTGGCGGCATCGGGCATGGGCTTGGGGGCATGCTTGAGAGCGACGAGTCGACGACGCAGCGTGGAACGTGCGAGATTGACGACGGTCTGCCGAAGGTAGGCCAGGGCCTTGTCCCGGTCCTGTAGACGTCCCCAGGCCCCGTGGACCCGGATGTAGGCGTCCTGGACCACCTCTTCGCACAGACCCACGTCATCCAGCAGCAACGCGGCAAGACGCACCAGTGACCGGTAGTGCTCGGAGTACAACGCGGTCAGGGCGGCGTCCGCGTCCCGCGCTACGTCGCTACGGGCGGCGTCGCTCCGCGCAGGCACGGGCCGCCACCCCTCCACGACTGTCATGGGCGCGGTCACACCACGTTGGACGCGGACCGAGCACTCGAAGTTGTCCCGAAAGTTCTATCGCGTCGCACACGAAACAGACAGCCCCCACATCCCGCGACCCCGTCTCCGTACCCATCAGTTGCCTCTGCCGCCCGTCAACGACCCCTGCCGCCCTGTCAACGACCCCTGCCGCCCTGTCAACCGTCATCGACCGCGTACCGCCGGAGGCCGATCGTGAAGGACATCCTGGAAGCGATCATCGCCCAGAGCCCGCCGTCCCCCGCCCGGCAGGCGGAGTTCGCCGCGTTCGCGATCCCGGAGTTCTACCGCGGCGTCGTCGTGCGCCGCGACGAGACCGGGATGTTCGACGGCGTCCCGTCCCGGGACAAGGACCCGCGCCGCTCCCTGCACGTCGACGAGGTGCCCACGCCCGAGGTCGGCCCCGGCGAGGCTCTCGTCGCGGTCATGGCCTCCTCGGTGAACTACAACACGGTGTGGACGTCGATCTTCGAGCCGGTGTCCACCTTCGGCTTCCTCGAACGCTACGGCCGGACATCTCCCCTTGCTTCCCGCCATGACCAGCCTTACCACGTCGTGGGTTCCGATCTGGCCGGAGTCGTGCTGAGGACAGGAGCCGGCGTACACGTCTGGTCCCCGGGGGACGAGGTCGTGGCCCACTGCCTGTCTGTCGAGCTGGAACGCGCCGACGGTCACAACGACACGATGCTGGATCCCGAGCAACGAATCTGGGGTTTCGAGACGAACTTCGGCGGGCTGGCCGAGCTCGCCCTCGTCAAGGCGAACCAGCTCATGCCCAAACCCGGCCATCTCACCTGGGAGGAGGCGGCCGTGCCGGGGCTGGTCAACTCCACCGCCTACCGCCAGCTGGTCTCCGCCAACGGCGCCCGGATGAAGCAGGGCGACGTCGTCCTGGTCTGGGGGGCGTCCGGCGGGCTGGGGTCCTACGCCACCCAGCTCGCGCTGCACGGCGGGGCGATCCCGGTCTGCGTCGTGTCGTCGCCGGGGAAGGCGGAGATCTGCCGCTCCCTCGGCGCCGAGCTCATCATCGACCGGGTCGCCGAGGACTACCGGTTCTGGAGCGACGAACACACCCAGAATCCGCGGGAATGGCAGCGGTTCGGCCGGCGTATCCGCGAACTCACCGGCGGGGACGACCCGGACATCGTGCTCGAACATCCCGGGCGGGAGACCTTCGGCGCGTCCGTCTATGTGGCCCGCCGCGGCGGCATCATCGCGACCTGCGCCTCCACCAGTGGTTTCCAGCACGAGTACGACAACCGGTACCTGTGGATGAACCTCAAGCACATCGTCGGCTCCCACTTCGCCAACTACCGGGAAGCCTGGGAGGCCAATCGGCTCATCGCCCGCGGGATGATCCATCCCACCCTCTCCCGGGTGTACCCGCTTACCGAGACGGGACAGGCCGTCTACGATGTGCACCGCAACACGCACCAGGGCAAGATCGGCGTGCGCTGCCTGGCGCCGGCCGAAGGGCTGGGTATCCGTGACGAGGAGCTCCGCACTCGCCACCTGACCGCAATCAACCGGTTCCGCGGCGTGTAGCTACAGAAATCGCGACGGGCCCGATGCCCGGCTGGCGTCACGTTCGCATTGACGGTCTGAGATGCTGAGGTCCTATGACCGAACACACGGATCTCATCCCGATGGCCGGCGAGACCGATGGGCCCCCAGCCTTCGATCTGGTGCGCCGTGGCTACGACCCCAACCAGGTCACCTACCACGTGAACTGGCTCGTCGAGCAGCTCCGCGAGGCCGAGGCGCACCGGGCCGCGGCCGAGGCCGCCGCGTCCGAGGCGGCGACCGAGGCGGCCCGCGTGCGCGACGACCTGGCCGCGAACCGTCCCGCGTGGGAGGAGTTCGGCGGCCGGGTCACCCAGATCCTCCAGCTCGCCGAGGAGGAGGCGGCCACCGTCCGCGCCGAGCGGACCCGCGAGGCCGACGCCCAGCTCGAGCAGGCCCGCCGGATCGTCACCGAGGCCGAGGCCGCCCGGGAGAAGACCCTGCGAGAGGCCGACGAGCAGGCCGCCTCGATCGTCTCGACGGCGCGCGCCGAGGCCGAGCGGATCGTCGAGCTCGCCCGGTCCACCGCGGCGGCGGCCGAGGACGAGTCGAAGCGCCGGCTGGCCGATCTGGAGCGTCAGCGCGAGCAGGTCACCACCCAGCTCGCGGCCCTGCGCGAGCAGGTGACGGCCCAGCTCGGCGCGCTGCGCGACAAGCTCACCGCCGCCAGTGCCTCGATCGCCTCGATCGAGGCGGCGCCGGTCGAGGAGCGCAAGGCGATCGGCGCCGAGACGACCGCGCTGCCCGCGCCCGCCAGCGCCAGCGTGCGCAGCGCCTGAACCCCGCTGCGGCGGCCGCGCGGGCGCGCCTTCAACCGGCATCCGATCGCAGTCGGGCCGCCCGGCAGCGCCGATCCCAGCATGGCCGGTGCCAGTGCCGGCGGTCCTCGACGCGATCCGGCGGCCAGACGACCAGGTGGGCGGTGCCCGGGTTGATCTCGTGGTCACACCCGGGGCACCGGTAGACCTTCGCCGTCGCCGCGCCGGCGACCGGGCGGACCACCCACTCCCCGTCGCGCAGCAGCACGACCGGATCGGGCAGCCACGCCCCGACCGGCCGCCCGCGCCCGTTCTGCCCGCGCCCGTTCTGCCCGCGCGCGTCCCGACCCCGGGCGGAACGGCGCCGCGCCCGGCGCGTCACCGACCGCGTGAGGGTCTGCCCGGCTCCCAGGAGCGCGCCCGCCGCGTCGGCGGCCCCGACGTCTCCCGGCCGCTGTCCGAACCCGGTTCGGCGACCCACTCGGCCCGGTCCACGACCTCCCCGTCGACGATCCGGCCTGGATCTCCCGCCGGATCGCCCGCGCGGCCGTGGTGCCCTCCTCCCCGCGCCCGCCCTGCCGTTCCTGCGGCGCCCGCCGAACCCGCGGACCGCCCGCCCGCGCCGCCCCCACGGACCCGGTCGATGCCGGCGGCCACGAGCGAGCGGGCCACCTTCGCCTTGCGCACCGCCCCGGCCGGGCTCGCCAGGGCCGAGGAGGCGCCGATGAGCACCTGGAAGCCGCGCTCGCTGCCCCGCCAGTGCTCGCGCAGGATCGGCTCCCCGGCGCCGACGACCAGCCGGCGAAACGCGAAGGCGATGATGGCGACGTCGTCGAGCTGGCCCACCACGGGGATCATGTTCGTCAGCCGGTTGCGCGGGGACACCAGGTACGCCAGCGCCGCCGCGGCCTCGACCTTCGCGGACTGCGGCACCCGCGGATCGGCGACGACCCGCCGCAGCATGACGACCAGATCGGGCAGGAACATCGTGACTTCCCGACCGAACTGCCGCACGGCGTTTTTGTCGAGCGTGACCATCGCCGTCGCGTCTCCTCTTGTGCGAACCAGGACTTCCCGCCGACCGGCGACATCCTAGTGCCGCACCCGGCACCTCCCGCTGGCGACCGCGGCGCCGGCCGTCCCCTTTCAACGGACGGCGCCCCTACGGCGTGCCATGTCGCGCCGTGACGCCTCGACATCCCGGCCCCCTGGCGCCGCCGTGGCTCGGGCGGCGGGTCCCCCGGATCGCCTTCTACCGGCGGGGATGCGCCAGGAAGCCCCGGCCGGTCTTGCGGCCCAGGAACCGGGCCCGGACCAGATGCTCCAGCAGCGGGGCCGGGGCGTAGCCCGGCTCGCGGAACTGCTCGTACAGCGAGCGGGTGATGGCGAGGGTGACGTCGAGCCCGACCACGTCGGCGAGCGCGAACGGGCCCATGGGGTGGCCGCAGCCGACGGTCATCGCGGTGTCGATGTCCTCGATCGTGGCGTAGTTCGCCTGGAGCATCTTCACCGCGTCGTTCAGGTAGGGGAACAGCAGCGCGTTGACGATGAACCCGGCCCGGTCCGCGCAGCGCACCGGGTGCCGGCCGGCCGCCCGTGCCAGTGCCTGGACCGTCGCCGTCGTGTCGTCCCCGGTGAGCACCGTGGGCACCACCTCGACCAGGCGCATCACCTGGGCCGGGTTGAACCAGTGCATGCCGACGACGTCCTGGGGCCGCCGGGTCGCCGTGGCGCACTCGACGACCGGCAGCGAGGACGTGGTGGTCGCCAGCACGGCGCCGGGCCGGGCGACCTTGTCCAGGTCGGTGAACAGCTCGCGCTTGACCGCCAGGTCCTCGACGACCGCCTCGAGTAGCACGTCGCAGCCGCCGAGCTCACCGAGGTCGGCGGTGACGCGCAGCCGGCCCTGGGCGGCGTCGCGGTCGTCGTCGGACAGCCGGCCCTTCGCGACCGCCGCCGACAGCGACGCCTCCACCCGGCCGCGCGCGGCGTCGGCGGCGTCCGGACGACGGGCCCGCAGGACGACGTCATGGCCGGTTCGGGCCAGTACCTCGGCGATGCCCCGCGCCATCGTGCCGCTGCCCACGATCCCGACTGACCGGACCCGCCGCGGCGCCCCGCCGGCCGCCTGCGCGCCGTCGCCGGTTCCCCTGTCAGCGGAAGCCGCCGTGCCGACCGCCGGCTGGCCGCCGCCACGGGGGCCCTCGGCCACCACCTCGGTGGAGTCCGTCGCCGTGTAGGTGTAGAAGCCGCGGCCGGTCTTGCGGCCCAGCAGGCCGGCCGCGACGAGCTGGCCCAGCAGCGGCGCCGGGGCATGCAGATGATCGCGGGTCTGGTCGTACATCGACGCGAGGATGGCGTGCGCGGCGTCGAGGCCGATGAGGTCGAGCAGGGCCAGTGGCCCCATGGGGTGGCCGCAGCCGAGCCGCATCGCGGCGTCGATGTCCTCGCGGGTGGCGAAACGCGCCTCGACCATCCGCACGGCGTTGTTGAGGTAGCCGAACAGCAGCGCGTTGACGATGAACCCGGCCCGGTCCGCGGCGACGACGGCCGTCTTGCCGACCGCGCCCACCAGCGACACGACCGCGGCCAGGGCGTCGGCGTCGGTCACCACGGTGCGGACGACCTCGACCAGGCCCATCACCGGCGCGGGGTTGAACCAGTGCATGCCGAGCACCCGGGCCGAGCGACCGGTGCCCGCGGCGAGCTCCGTCACGGACAGGGAGCTGGTGTTCGTCGCGAGGACGGTCGCCGGCGGGCAGACCTCGTCGAGCCGGGCGAACAGCGCGGTCTTGGCGTCGAGCCGCTCGTCGATGGCCTCGATCACCAGGTCGCAGCCGGCCACCGCGGCGAGCTCGGTGCCGAGGCTCATCCGGCCGAACAGGTCACCGCGGGCCGTGTCAGCCAGGCGGCCGTGCCGGGCCGCCCGATCGAGGGAGTGCTCGATCCGCGCGCGGGCCCGGGCCAGCGCATCGGCGTCCCGTTCCACGCCGACGACGTCGAGCCCGGCCCTGGCCAGCACCTCGGCGATCCCGCTCCCCATGGTGCCGAGCCCCACCACCCCGATCCGCCGCCACCGTGCCCCCCCGCCACCGCCGACCCCCGGCGCCGCCGGGACAGCCGTCGCCGCAGCAGTCTCCGCCGCCGCAGCCGCCGCATTCGCAGAAGCCGTCCCACTCGCCGAAGCCATTCCACCCGCCGAAGCCGTCGCGGCATCGGTGCCGGTTCGGGAGGCCTTTTCCGACCTGCCTTGCGAATGCGTTCCCCGCCGGGCTCTCTCGGCCATGCCCAGGCTCCTCAAGGTCGTCGCGGCAGCCCGACGACAATGCGGCGGAAATCTCGGGCCGCGCGGTATCGAACCGCGGACCCGTCGATTCTCCCAGCCTTTCCACCGCCCGGCCCGAGATCAATCGGAGTCCGCCGGAAGGAGGAGGCCCTCGGCCATCAATCTTTTTCTCGCAACCACGGGAGAGGCCGACTAAAGACGAGATCGTCGCCCGTGCCGTAAAGAACACCAGAAATTCCGGCGGCTTGCCCCGGAAGAACCGATGGTCCGCCGCCAGGCCACCCGGGCCAGGCGGATCCGCATTCGGGATGCGCCGCGGGACGGGCCGGTCAGAACAGGGTGGGGATGGAGGGTTCGAGGCCGCGCAGCTCGTCGTAGTCGACGACGGCGCAGCCCAGGCCGCGGTCGGCGGCCAGCAGCCGGGCCTGCGGGGTGATGGACTGCGCGGCGAGGATGCCCCGCACCGGGTGCGGCAGCGCCGGATCCGCGTCCAGCCGGACGAGGTAGCGGGTCAGCTGCTCGACCCCGTCGATCTCACCCTTACGCTTGATCTCGACGGCGACCGTGGATCCGTCGCTGTCCCGGCAGAGCAGATCGACCGGCCCGATCCCGGTCTCGTACTCGCGGCGGATCAGGGTGAGCCCCGGGGCGATCGCGTCCGGCCGGTCGGCGAGCAGGACCTGCAGGTGGGCCTCGACGCCGTCCTTGCGCAACCCCGGATCGACGCCCAGCTCGTGGGTGGAGTCGTGGAGAACTTCCTCGAGGGTGATGACGAGCTGCTCGGCGGCCCGGTTGGTCACCCGCCAGACCCCGTCATCCTCCGCGATGGCACAGGGCGGACTCATCCAGTTCAGCGGCTTGTAGGCCCGCCCGTCGGCGTGGATCGACACCGACCCGTCCGCCTTGACGAGCACCAACCGGACGGCGCTCGGCAGATGGGCGGTGAGCCGTCCGACGTAGTCGACACTGCACCGAGCGATGACGAGCCGCATGACGTCACGTTATCGCGGACCCCCTGCCCGCCCCCCATCACCCGGACCGTTCTCCCTCTCCCCGGCTCCGGCTCCGGCTCCGGCTCCGGCCAGAATCATCCTGGGTCCCCGTTCCGCCAGCGACGCCACGCCAAGGCCCTGCACTGACCCTCCCGCCAGAACCGCCCGCTGCGATGCGGCCTGGATCAACGCTCTGACCTGCGCAGTTGCACTACCGCCGAACCGCCGCAAGATCGCTGCCTCCCGCCCCCACGCCACCCCTCTGTGGAACTCGTCGTTGATCGACCCTGGGCGGGTAAGTACGAAGTTCAGCTAACCGGCAGCTCGCAACTCGCGGTTCCGGCGTCGCCGATTGTCGCGTCCTACGGTGATCGGCTGGGTACAGAATCGTGCCGAGGGCTGGGCACGGTCTGCGCCCGGAATGCCGTGCTTGTACCTCGGCACGATCTGACCGGTCTCTGGCCGGGAAGGCCGGGACGGGGCCAGCGGCCGGAGACGGCCCTGCCCGGTGCCGCGGTGCACGGCTCGGGTTCACCGCGCCGCCGGCTCCCCGCCCTTCCGTGCCCGTGCAAGTACCGGGAGGCGCTGGAGGTTGATGACGGTTGCGGAGGCGGAGACCGGATCACGCAGGGCCGCCAAGCCGATCGGACCTACTCGGCTAGGAGGAGCAGTCCACGGGGGTCTGTCAGAGTGACGTCCAGCGTGCCGGTGGTCCTCGCTGGTTATCCCTGGCCTTGGCGGCCGGTCCGGGCGGAGATGAGGTCGTCGAGGAGCTCGCGGCGGCCGGCGTAGCGGGTGGCCAGGCGTTCGGCCTGGTCGGGGGCCAGGCGGCCGAGCCGGACGGGGTCGGAGTTGTCCTGCATGTCGGCTCGCTTGACGACGACGGCGAGCGGGTCGGCGGCGACGCGGGCCAGGTAGTCCCGCGTCGACTCGTCGGGGCGGTGCGACAGGGCGTCGACGGCGGCGACGACCGGCGCGGGGTAGCCGGCGGCCGTGAGGTCCGCGAGCGTGGTGTCGCTGTCCTCGACGACGTCGTGCAGGACGGCGGCGAGTTGGGCGGTGTGCGGGTCCACCCCGGCCGGCTCGGCGGTGCGGGCGACCGTCGCCATGACCCGCAGGGGATGGCCGATGTACTCCTCGCCGCCCTTGTCGATCTGGCCGCTGTGGACCCGGGTGGCGAAGGCGATGGCGTCGTCCAGCGTCGGAGCGGCGGTCGCGCCGTGGTCCGGTGACGCGCCGGGTCGGTCGGGCGCGGCCGCGTCAGGGGTGGTCGAGGGCATGCCTCGACCGTACGACGTCCACGATGCCGCGGATTATGGCGCTGAGCTCATAGTCCCGGGGGGTGAACACCGCGGCCGCCCCGAGCCGGGCCAGTTCCCGCGCGTCCGCCGGGGGGATGATGCCGCCGACGACGACGGGGACCTCCCCCGCCCCGGCGGCACGCAGCCCGTCGAGCACCTCGGGCACCAGGTCGAGGTGAGCGCCGGAGAGCACCGACAGGCCGACGACGTGCACGTCCTCCTCGACCGCCGCGGCCACGATCTGCCCGGGGGTCAGCCGGATCCCCTGGTAGACGACCTCGAAGCCGGCATCGCGGGCACGCACGGCGATCTGCTCCGCGCCGTTGGAGTGACCGTCGAGGCCGGGCTTGCCGACGAGCATCTTCACCGGCCGCCCGAGCGCGACGCCCGTGCGGGCCACCAGGGCGCGCAGCTCGTCGAGCCCGGTCGCGCCCCCGCCGGCGCCGACGGCGTCGCTCACCCCGGTCGGCGCCCGGTATTCGCCGAACACCTCCCGCAGCGTGTCGGCCCACTCTCCGGTGGTGACGCCCGCCCGCGCGCAGGCCAGCGTCGCGGGGACCAGGTTCACCTCGGTGCCGGCGGCGGTGCGCAGCCCGAGCAGCGCCTCCCGGACGGCGGACGGGTCACGCCCGGCCCGCCAGGCGGCGAGCGAGTCCCGGGCCGCCTGCTCGAAAGCCGGGTCGACCGTCTGGATCGCCGTGTCGAGCTCGGCGAGCAGCGGGCTCGGTTCGGTCTCGGTGAACCGGTTCACGCCGACGACGACGTCCTCGCCGCTCTCGATCCGCGCGCGGCGGGCCGCCTGGGCGCAGACCAGCGCCGACTTCAGGTAGCCGCTCTCGACGGCGGCCACCGCCCCGCCCATCGCCTGGACCCGGTCGATCTCGGCGGTCGCGTCGGCCACCAGCCGGCGCACCCGCTCCTCGACGACAGGGGAGCCGGTGAACAGGTCGTCGTACTCCAGCAGGTCGGTCTCGTGGGCGAGGATCTGCTGGACACGCAGCGACCACTGCTGGTCCCATGGCCGGGGCAGGCCCAGCGCCTCGTTCCAGGCGGGCAGCTGCAGCGCCCGGCACCGCGCGTCCTTCGACAGGGTGACGCCGAGGGTCTCCAGCACGATCCGGATGACGTTGTTCTCCGGCTGGGCCTCGGTCAGCCCGAGCGAGTTGACCTGCACGCCGTAGCGGAACCGGCGCGCCGCCGGGTCGCTCACCCCGTACCGGGAGCGCAGCAGGTCGTCCCACAGCACCCCGAACGCCCGCACCTTGCACATCTCCTCGACGAAACGCTCCCCCGCATTGACGAAGAACGAGATCCGGGCGCACACCTCCGCCATCCGCTCGGCGGGGATCGTCCCCGTGGCCACCACGGCGTCGAGCACGGCGATCGCCGAGCACATCGTGAAGGCGAGCTCCTGCACCGGAGTCGCCCCGGCCTCCTGCAGGTGGTAGCTGCAGATGTTGATCGGGTTCCACCGCGGCAGCTCCGCCACCGAATAGGCGATGAGGTCGGTGACCAGCCGTAGCGACGGCCCCGGCGGGAAGACGTACGTCCCGCGCGAGAGGTACTCCTTGATGATGTCGTTCTGCGTGGTGCCGGCGAGCTCGGCCGGGTCGGCGCCCTGCTCCTGGGCGACGGCCTGGTAGAGCGCGAGCAGCCACATGGCGGTGGCGTTGATCGTCATCGACGTGTTCGTGCGGGCCAGCGGGATCCCGTCGAACAGCCCGCGCATGTCGCCGAGGTGCGCGATCGGCACGCCGACCCGACCCACCTCGCCGCGGGCGAGCGGATGGTCGGGGTCGTAGCCCGTCTGGGTCGGCAGGTCGAAGGCCACCGACAGGCCGGTCTGACCCTTCGCGAGGTTGCGGCGGTACAGCGCGTTGCTCTCGGCGGGGCTGGAATGTCCCGCGTAGGTGCGGATGATCCACGCCCGGTCCCGGGCTCCACGCCCACCGCCGGGAGGGGCGCCGGTGTCGGTGTCGGTGCGAATGCCGGTGTCGGGACGGGCCTCGGCGTGGGGGTGGGTGCCGGCCTCGGGGCGGGGGGGCGGCTGTGCCGTCCGGGTGCCGTGCCGGTCCGCCGAGCGGGTGGACAGGTCCGTCATCGCCGCCGCCTCCCTGGGGTGCTGCGCCGGAGCCGGTGGCCGAGGAGCCACCGGCGGGCGCGGGCGGGGTCATCACGCCGGCCTCGACCCGCGCGGACCGCGGGCGACGAGTCGAGACTAGGCCGGGCCGCCCCGGCCCGCCCGTCGGCGCGTCAGCCGCGGCACGACCGCCCCGTCGCCGGCTCACCCCTTGTCGCCGGCTCACCCCTTGTCGCCGGCTCACCCCTTGTCGCCGGTTCACCCCCAGGAACCGGGCTCACCTCCAGGCACCGGCCGCCGCCTGGCCAGCGCCGGCTCAGCCCGAGCAGGGGGCCGGCTGGCCCTTCCATTCCTGGATGAGGGCCGCGGGGATCGCCGTGCAGGCGTTCGGGCCGTTGCGGACGATCGTCCACGGCCCGGTGCCGATCCGCCGCCACACGTGCGGGTCGGCCGGCGGATTGGCGACGCCCGCGACCTGGATGCGGCCGATCGCCCAGTACTGGTCTTGCGCGGCGTCGGCGCCCTCGATAGCGCCGAAGAACATGCCCTGCGGCACGGTCACCGCAGCGGCGGTGACCGTGCGGTTGCCGGCGGCCCTGATCTGGTCGGCGACCGTCCAGGACAGGGCCAGCCGCAGGGCGACGGGATCCGGCTCGTCGTCGACCCGCATCTGGTGCGCCCGGCCCGGCTGGCGCACGGCGTCCCAGGGCGCGATGCGCAGGGTGGGCGTGAGCTCGGGCGCGAGCGCTCCGCGCCCCGTGATCGTCACGCCGCCCGTGCCGCGGTCGGCGGTGGCGAAGCCGATGCCCACGCCGATCAGGACCGCGACGAGGAACGCCGCGAGCACGGCGGCTGGCCGCAACTCACGCACGCCGAGAAGCCCTGCGGGCCGCGCACTGCGTTCGCCGGCGATATCCACCCGCGCGGGCACCTCCACTCCTGCAGACCTCCGTCCGGCGTCCACCATGCCATCAGCCGGGCCAGTAACCCGAAAGCAGTACCCGATCAGCAGGTACCCGGCAAGCATGCCGCATCGGAAGTCCCGCCGACACGCGGGCGCGCCCGGGATGACGGTGCGCATCCACCCCGGTTCGGTCCGCTTCGCCCGGTCGCCGACCGCGAACGCGGCGCCGCGGGGCGGCTCAGGCGTGCCCGACGTGCACCAGCTCGGTCGACTCCTCGAACCGCAGCAGCCGCCCGAGCCGGTCGGCGGCGAACATCCGGCCCAACGCGCTCGGCACGTCGACGAGCACCATCGATCGGCCCGCCGCCCTGGCCCGGCGCGCCCCGCCGAGCAGCACCCCCAGCGCCGCGTGGTCGCCGAGCTCCAACCCGGCGACGTCGACGCGCAGCGGCCCGCTGCCGTTGTCGATGGCGGCGTGCAGCAGGGACCGTAGCGTGCCCACCGTCCGCACGTCCACCCTGCCCACCAGCCGCACCGCCTGCCCGGGGCGGCCGCCCGCCCCGGGCGGACCGTACATGTGCACCACGTTCACGCCGTTGTTCATGTGGTCTCCCGTCCCCGGCCGCCCGGCACCCCCGCTCGCCGTGACGCCGGCGCTACCAGCTATCCGCGCCGAGGTGCGGGTAGCACCCAGGTGCGGTTCCGCGCATGGCGGACCGTCGTACGCCCTCTCGCCTCGTCCGAACCGTCGTCGCTCGGCCACGGGGGGTCGGGGCCGGTTACCTCGATGATCCCAGCCGTCGCGGCGCGATGTTTCCTCTGTCGGATTCCGCGACGGGATGAGGACGGATCGGGGCGGGAACTCCTGCCGATCCACCGAGCGTCTGGGACCATGGAGGCCGGATGCCGACGGGCGAAGGTGCTCCGCCCGAGGCTCCCGCGCGGCCCCGTGCGGACCCGGCCGCGGTGCGGTGAACGGGAGGTGCCAGGTGGCCGTGAACTCGGCGCAATACCTCGTCGAACCGGCGTTGGCGATGCTCACCGTGGGGCTGCTGATGGTCATGGCGCGCTGGGCGTCCACCCCGCTGCGGGCGCTGCCCCGCGGGGTCGTGCTCGGCCATGACTTCGGGCTGCTCGTCCCCGTCGCCGTCGTCGACACGCCCGCCGAGGTGAGCCGGGCCCGGGCCGCCCTGCGCACGCAGGGCATCCGCTCCACCTGGGCGATGGCGATGACCCCGCTGCACATCGACGCCGCGGGCAACATCCTGTCCCGGCCCCGGCAACGCCGGCACGTGCTCGTCTTCGGCGCGGACGCGGCCCGAGCCGCCCGCGCGCTGGCGGCCCCGCCCGGCGGGCTGTCCTCGCAGACCTGAGGCGCCGCTCAGGCCACCGCCCGGTCGGAGACCCGCCGGATATCGGCACCGAGCGCGGTCATGTTCTCGACGAAGCCGGCATAGCCACGATCAATGTGGTACACGTCGGTCACCTCGGTCTCGCCCTCGGCGACGAGGGCGGCGAGCACGAGGCCCGCGCCGGCCCGCACGTCCGACGCCATCACCCGGGCTGCCGTCAGCCGGTCCGCGGGCCGGACGATGACGTGATGGCCGTCGGTGCGCAGGTCCGCACCCAGCTTGTGCAGCTCGCGGCAGAACACGAAGCGGCTGTCGAAGACGTTCTCGGTGATCAGCGATGTCCCGGTGCTGATTGCCTCCAGCGCGATGATCTGCGGCAGCAGATCCGTCGGGAACCCGGGGTAGGGCAGGGTCACCACGTCGATCGATCGCGGCCGGTCGCGGCCGACCACGCGGAACCCGTCGTCGCGGACGTCGATCTCCGCGCCGGCCTGCACCAGCTTCTCGAGCACGATGCCGAGATGCCCGGCCCGGCCGTGCCGGATCATGACGTCGCCGCCGGTCATCAGCGCGCCGATCGCGTAGGTGCCGGCGACGATGCGATCCGGCACCGTCCGGTGCTCGACCGGGGTCAGCGCGTCCACGCCGTCGATCACCAGGGTGGACGAGCCCGCGCCGTCGATGCGCCCACCCATCGCGGTCAGCATCTCGCAGAGGTCGGCGATCTCGGGTTCCTGCGCGGCGTTGTCGATGACGGTCGTGCCCTTGGCGAGGACGCCGGCCATGAGGAGGTTCTCCGTGGCGCCGACGCTCGGGAAGTCCAGCCAGATCGACGCGCCCTGTAGCCGGCCCGAGCAGCGCGCGACGAGCGTGCCGGCCTCGACGTCCACGAGCGCCCCGAGCTTCGCCAGCCCGTTGACGTGGATGTCGAGCGCCCGCGAGCCGATCGCGTCGCCACCCGGCAGGGCGACCCGCGCCTCCCCGCAGCGGGCGACCAGCGGGCCGAGCACCGCCACCGACGCCCGGATCTGCCGCACGAGATCCCCGTCCGCCGCGAACCCCGGCGTCTCGGGAACGTCGATGCTCAGCCGGCCACCGTCGACGTCCCGTTCCACCACCGCCCCGAGCCCGACCAGCACCTCAGACATCACGGAGACGTCGAGGATGTCGGGAACCGCGGACAGGGTCGTGCGACCGGCGGCCAGCAGGCTCGCGGCCATCAGTTTGAGAACCGAGTTCTTCGCGCCCGGGACGGCGACCTCGCCGGCCAGTCGGGTGCCGCCTGTCACGACGAAGCGCTCCACGGACCTCGATGCTAGGTCCTGCCGCAAAGATCTTCACCGGCACCCACCGGATTGGCCCCTGCCACCCTGCGCGCTCACCTCATCCCGGTCCGTCCGCCGCCAGGACGGACACCCCGTCATGGGTCCGGACGAACGGCTCCCCACGCCCGGCCAGGGCATCCGTCACCCGCACCGCGAACGCCGGCACGAACCTGGCCTGGATCTGCGCCGGGGACAGCCAGCCGACCTCCGTCGCCTCCGCGGTCCCGGCGGCGATCGGACCGGCCGCGAACTCGCACAGGAAGACCATCGCCACCACGCCGAGCGGCAGGTTCAGGTAGACCCCCGTCAACCGGACCGGTCGAACGACCGCGCCGGTCTCCTCGGCGATCTCACGGCCCGTCCGGCCGCCGGGCTGCTCACCCTGGCCGGCGGCGTCACGCTGCTGGTCTTCTGGGGCTTCCACGTCCTGCTCATCGCCACGGCAAGCGGCAGCGGATCCTCCTGGCGCCGGCTCGCCCCCGCGATCGTCGGGGTAATACTCGTGACGGCGGGTTTTCTGATGACCGGGTAGGGGCCGACGGGTGCAGGTGCTGCGGTCCATCAGTCGTTCGGACAAGGTGCATAACGAGGATGCGGCCGGCTGCCGTCCGGACGGGCTGTGGGTGATCGACGGCGCGACCCCGCTGGGTGACGAGGCCCGGGTGGACGGCCGTTCCCCGGCGGCCTGGCTCAGCACAGCGGCCGACGCGTTCCTGGCCCAGGTGCCCTGGGAGGGCCGTCCGCTGCGGGCGGTGCTGCGGGACCTCATCGGCCATGTCCGCGCCGAGGGACGGCGAGCCGGGCTGCCGGCCGCCGGCTTCCCGACGGCCACGCTGAGCCTGGCCCGCCTCCTCGACGGTCGGCTCGACCTCTGCCTGCTCGGCGACAGCCCCATCCTGCTGCGCCAACCCGGCGCCGCTGTGATCGAGTTCGTCGATCCGCAGTTCGCCGGGGTGGAGGAGGCCCTGCTCGACCGGGTCCGCGCCGAGCTCGACCGCGGCGACGAGGCCGCCGACGCCTACGCCCGCGCCCGCGTCCTCAACCGGGAGCGTCGGCGGTGGCGCAACACCCCGCGGGGTTCATGGGTTCTGTCGGACGTGCCGGCCGCCGCCGAGCATGCCTTCGTCACCACCGTCGCCGTGGCGCCGGGGACGGAGCTGGTCGCGATGTCCGACGGATTCGCTCGCGCCGTGCGGCCCTTCCGCCTGGTCCGTAACGGTGCCGAGCTGCTCGACGAGATCGCCGCGAGCCGCGAGTCCGAGCTGCTCGACCGGCTGCGGGCCGCTGAGTGGGCCGATCCCACCTGCTCGCGTTTCCCCCGCTTCGGGATGAGCGACGACGCAACCATGCTCTACGCCCGGCTCTGACCCCAGGCCCGACGCTTGACCCCAGGCCCGACGCTTGACAGCAAGCCCGACGCTTGACAGCAAGCCCGACGCTTGACACCGTCGCCGGTCTGGCGGCGGCTCCCTAGAGTGGGGGCATGGCGGTACACCTCACCCGGATCTACACCCGCACCGGGGATGACGGCACGACGGCGCTGGGTGACATGTCCAGGGTGGCGAAGACGGATCCGCGGCTGGCCGCCTACGCGGACGTCGACGAGACGAACGCGGCGATCGGCGTGGCGCTCGCCCTCGGCGGGCTCGCCGACGACGTGCGGGCGGTGCTCGGGCAGGTCCAGAACGACCTGTTCGACGTCGGCGCGGACCTGTGCACGCCGGTCGTCGCCGAGCCGGCCTATCCCCCGCTGCGGATCACCGAGGCGTACGTGGACCGGCTGGAGGAGGCGTGCGACCGCTTCAACGCCGACCTGCCGAAGCTCGCCTCGTTCATCCTGCCCGGCGGCACGCCGGGCGCCGCCCTGCTGCACACCGCCCGCACCGTCGCCCGCCGCGCCGAGCGCTCCGTCTGGGCCCTGCTCGACGCCGAGCCCGAGCGGACCGGCCCGCTGCCCGCCCGCTACCTCAACCGCCTGTCGGACCTGCTGTTCATCCTCGCCCGGGTGGCGAACCCGGAGGGGGACGTGCTGTGGCGCCCGGGGGCGCACGCCTGACCGGCGTCCCCGGTGGAGTCCAGGCACATACCGGAGGGTCGACAGTCCAGTCAACCCAATTGTAGACTGGCGATCATGAGTACGACGGTGCGCGTGAGTGACAGGACGCGGCAGCGGGTCGCGGCCATGGCCGCGTCCACCGGCCAGCAGATGCAGACCATCATCGACGAGGCCGTCGAGGCGTACGAACGCGAGCTGTTCTGGCGCGGGTTCGAGCAGGGGTACGACGCCCTCGCCGCCGACCCGGACACCTGGGACGACATCGAGGCCGAGCGCTCGGCCGAGTCACCGGCCCTGCGGGACGGGCTGGAGTGATCTCACCTCGCCGCGGCGAGGTATGGATGGTCGACTTCGGTGAGCCGATCGGCCACGAGCAGGGGCTGCGCCGGCCGGCGGTGGTCGTGTCCGCGGATCGGCTCAACCGCAGCCGCGCGGGCCTGTCCATCGTCGTTCCCGTCACCAGGACCCGCCGTGGGCTGCCCTCCCACGTCGAGCTCGCCCCCGGCGGCACCGGCCTGCGCGAGACGAGCTACGCCAAGGTCGAGGACGTCAAGTCGGTGTCGCAGCAGCGGTTCGCCCGCCGCCTCGGTGTCGTGGGCCCCGACCACCTGCTCCGGATGACCGAGGCGCTGAAGTTCCTGCTGGAGATCTGACCGTGGCGGGCCGCGGCGACCCCGGGAACGGGCAAGGGCGCGTCCCCTCGCGGGGAACGCGCCCGTGACTGCCGCGGTGGCCCGGTCGAGCCGGGCCTGGCCGGCATCCGACCTGAACTAGCTGCGACCCGAGCTAGCTGCGACCCGAGCTAGCTGCGACCCGAACTAGCTCAGCGTGGCCGTCTCGGCCAGGATGCTGACGCCCTGGTGGGTGACCGAGATGAAGCCGCCGTCGACCTCGGCCGAGATCTCCCGGCCGCCGGTCTTGACCCGGACCGTGCCGCCTGGGACCAGCACCCCGAGCAGCGGCACGTGGCCGGGCAGGACGCCGAGATCACCGTCGGTGGTCCGGGCGACGACCATGTCGGCGTCGCCGGACCACACCTCCTGCTCGGGCGAGACGATCGCCACCCGGATCGGCATTACAGGTTCTCCGCGTTCTTCTCCGCGTCCTCAAGGCCGCCGCACATGAAGAACGCCTGCTCCGGCAGGTGGTCGAAGTCGCCCTGGGCGAGCCGCTTGAACGAGTCGATGGTCTCGTCGAGCGGGACGAACTTGCCGGGGATGTTGGTGAACTGCTCCGCGACGAAGAACGGCTGCGACAGGAACCGCTGGATCCGCCGGGCCCGGTTGACGAGGATCTTGTCCTCTTCGGAGAGCTCGTCGATGCCGAGGATGGCGATGATGTCCTGCAGGTCCTTGTAGCGCTGCAGGATCCGCTGCACCTCGCGGGCCGTGTTGTAGTGGTCCTCGCCCAGGTAGCGGGGGTCGAGGATCCGGGAGTTCGATTCGAGCGGGCTCACCGCCGGGTAGATGCCCAGGTCGGAGATGGCCCGGTCGAGCACCGTGGTGGCGTCGAGGTGGGTGAACGTCGTCGCCGGGGCGGGGTCGGTCAGGTCGTCCGCGGGCACGTAGATGGCCTGCAGCGAGGTGATCGAGTGGCCGCGGGTCGAGGTGATGCGCTCCTGGAGCACACCCATCTCGTCGGCGAGCGTCGGCTGGTAACCCACGGCGCTGGGCATCCGGCCGAGCAGCGTGGACACCTCGGAGCCGGCCTGGGTGAACCGGAAGATGTTGTCGATGAACAGCAGCACGTCCTGCTTCTGGACGTCCCGGAAGTACTCGGCCATCGTCAGCGCGCCGAGGGCGACCCGCAGCCGGGTGCCGGGCGGCTCGTCCATCTGGCCGAACACCAGCGCGGTGTCCTCGATGACGCCGGCCTCGGTCATCTCCAGGAACAGGTCGTTGCCCTCACGGGTGCGCTCGCCGACACCGGCGAACACCGAGACGCCACCGAACTCCTTGGCGACCCGGCGGATCATCTCCTGGATGATGACGGTCTTGCCGACGCCGGCACCGCCGAACAGGCCGATCTTCCCACCGCGCACGTACGGCGCGAGCAGGTCGATGACCTTGATGCCGGTGGTGAACATCTCGGTCTTGGACTCGAGCTGGTCGAACGGCGGCGCGGTGCGGTGGATCGGCCAGACCGTCTCGGCGTCGACCTTGTCGACGTCGAGCGGGGTGCCGAGCACGTTGAACACGTGCCCCTTGGTGGCGTCGCCGACCGGAACCGAGATCGGCGCGCCGGTGTCGCGCACGGCAGCGCCGCGGACGAGACCGTCGGTCTGCTGCATCGAGATGGCACGCACGGTGTTGTCGCCGATGTGCTGGGCGACCTCCAGCGTCAGCGTGGCGGTCTCGCCGCCGATCGTGCGGTCGACCTGGAGGGCCTGGTAGATCTCGGGAAGCTCGTCCGGCGCAAACTCCACGTCGACGACCGGTCCGATGACTCGGGCGACCCGGCCGATCCCCGGGGTCCGGCCCTCCGGTGTGGCCGGCGAGCTGGTGGTGACGGTCATGGCGTCCTCAGTTTCCATCATTGCCCGTCGCCGCAGCCTCGGGCTAGCCGTTCTCTGGCACCTCCGGCGCCGCCGGGGTGGTGGGCGCGTCCCCGCCCATCGCCTCGCCGGCGCCGTACTTCTACGTTGTGGTGAGTTGGTGTCGTCTCGCCCGGCACTCAAGATGAGGTGGGTGCTCGCCCCCGAGGGTGTCTCACCTCGACGGCGCGCCCTCCCGCGTGAGGACGCCCACTCTCAGTGTTACCTAATGTGTCCGGCGACGCGGCGACATGGCGGATGTCCCCGCCACCCAGCCGTGCGTCGCCGGTCCACGTCAGGAAGCCGAGGCCAGGGCGTTGGCACCACCGACGATTTCGGAGATCTCCTGGGTGATGGCGTCCTGCCGAGCCCGGTTGGCCTGCCGGGTGTACCTCTTGATGAGATCCTCGGCGTTGTCGGTCGCCGACTTCATCGCCCGCTGCCGTGCCGCCGACTCCGACGCCGCCGACTCCAGCATCGCCGCGTACAGGCGGCTTTCGACGTATCGGGGCAGCAGCGCGTCGAGGACCGCCTCCGCGGACGGCTCGAACTCGTACTGGGGCAGCGGACCGCCGGCCGGCGGCTCGTCGGTCTCGGTGAGCACCATCGGCAGCAGCCGGCGCGCGACCGGCGTCTGCGTGATCGCGGAGACGTACTCCGTGTGGACGACGTGGATCTCGTCGACCCCGCCACCCTCACCAGAGGCAACGAACGAGGCGATGAGAGCGTCCCCGACCGACTTGGCGTCGGCGTAGGTCGGCTGCTCGGAGAAGCCGGTGTACTCGCCGCTGATCGCCCGGCCGCGGAAGCGGTAGTAACCCACTCCCTTACGGCCGATGACGTGCAGCTCCGGCTCCTTGCCCTCCGAGCGCAGCAGCTCGACCAGCTCGTTGGTACGCCGCAGCGCGTTCGAGCTGTAGCCGCCGGCCAACCCCCGGTCGCTGGTGATCACCACGACCGCGGCCCGGACGGGCCGGGGCCGCTCGGTGGTCAGCGGGTGGCTGATCGTCGTCTGCGACGCCACCGCCTCGATCACCCGGGTGATCTCCTCGGCGTAGGGGCGGGCCGCGGCGACCCGCGCCCGAGCCTTGGCGATCCGGGAGGCCGCGATCAACTCCATCGCCCTGGTGATCTTCTTCGTCGACTGCACCGAGCGGATGCGCCGCCGGTACTCGCGAAGCTGCCCCGCCATGGATCAGCCCTCGTCGTCGGTGCGTGCCGGAGCCCGGTGCACCGGGATCGACTCCTGACGGACCGCACCGGGGTCGAGCGGGCTGGCCGCGGGCTCGTTGACCAGCGGCTGCCCGTCGGACAGCGTGAACTGGTTCTTGAACTCGCCGATCGCGGCGTCCAGCTCCGCGAGCACGTCGTCGCCGAGCTTGCCACTGCCCACGATCGTGTCGTAGATCCCCCGGTGCGCCCGACCGACGTAGTCCAGGAACTCCGTCTCGAACCGGCGGATGTCGGCCACCGGCACGTCGTCGAGCTTGCCGGTGGTGCCGGCCCAGATCGACACGACCTGCCGCTCGATCGAGTACGGCTGGTTCTGCGGCTGCTTGAGCAGCTCGACGAGGCGGGCACCCCGGGCGAGCTGGTCACGCGAGGCCTTGTCCAGGTCGGAACCGAAGGCGGAGAACGCCTCCAGCTCGCGGTACTGGGCGAGGTCCAGGCGCAGCCGGCCGGCGACGGACTTCATCGCCTTGGTCTGCGCGCTGCCGCCGACGCGGGACACCGAGGTGCCGACGTTGATGGCGGGGCGGACACCCTGGTTGAACAGGTCCGACTCCAGGAAGATCTGGCCGTCGGTGATCGAGATGACGTTCGTCGGGATGTAGGCCGAGATGTCGCTGGCCTTCGTCTCGATGATCGGCAGCCCGGTCAGCGACCCGCCGCCGAGCTCGTCGGACAGCTTGGCGCAGCGCTCCAGCAGGCGGGAGTGCAAGTAGAACACGTCGCCGGGGTACGCCTCACGGCCCGGCGGGCGGCGCAGCAGCAGCGAGATCGCCCGGTACGCCTCGGCCTGCTTGGACAGGTCATCGAAGACGATCAGCGAATGCTGGCCGTTGTACATCCAGTGCTGGGCGATCGCCGAGCCGGTGTACGGAGCGATGTACTTGAAGCCCGCCGGCTCGTCGGCCGGGGCCGCCACGATCGTGGTGTAGGCCAGCGCGCCGGCCTCCTCGAGGGTGTTCACCACCTCGCGGATGGTCGACTTCTTCTGGCCGATCGCGACGTAGACGCACTTGACCTGCTTGCGCGGATCGCCGGAAGCCCAGTTGTCCCGCTGGTTGATGATCGCGTCGATGGCGACCGTCGTCTTGCCGGTCTGCCGGTCACCGATGATCAGCTGGCGCTGGCCGCGGCCGATGGCGGTCATGGCGTCGATCGCCTTGATGCCGGTCTGCAGCGGTTCCTTCACCGGCTGGCGCTGGACGACCGTCGGCGCCTGCAGTTCCAGGACCCGGGAGCCCTCGGCCTGGATCTCGCCGAGGCCGTCGATCGGCCGCCCGAGCGGGTCGACGACCCGCCCGAGGAAACCGTCCCCGACCGGGGCGGAGAGGATCTGCCCGGTACGGCGGACCTCCTGCCCCTCTTCGATGTGCTCGGCGTCACCGAGGATGACGGTGCCGATTTCGCCGACTTCGAGGTTCAGCGCGAGGCCCAGCACGCCGCCGGTGAACTCCAGCAGCTCGTTGGTCATCGTGTGCGGGAGACCCTCGACCCGGGCGATGCCGTCACCGGTGACGACGACCCGGCCGACCTCCTCCCGGCCGGCGGAGGTGGCCTGGAAGGAGTCGACGTACTCCCGTAGGGCGTCGCGGATCTCCTCCGGCCGGATGGAGAGCTCAGTCATCGCTTACGTCCTTCGTCGTTCATCGCTGGCAGGGCAGGTCGCCTGGGTTCCGCGCCCGGGTCCGGGATCGTCGCGGGAGCGGTCACCCTCGCGGGAGCGGTCACCCTCGCGGGGGCGGTCGAGGTCGCTGTCATGGTCATGACCGCCACCCGGCTATCGGAGCAGCGCCCGGCGCGCGGCGGCCAGGCGGCGTAGCACGCTGCCGTCGACCACCTCGTCGCCGACCTTCACCACGACCCCGCCCAGGAGGTCGGGATCGAGATCGACCTGAAGTTGGATCTGGCGGCCGAAGTACCGGCTGATCGCCGCGCCCAGGCGGGCGATGACCTCGTCGGTCAACGGCACCGCCGTGCGCACGATCGCGACGACCCGACCCCGACGGGCCGCGGCGATCCGGCTGAAGTCGGCCAGGCGACGCTCGACGTCACCGTGGATCCGGTCGGCGGCGGCCTGCTGGGCCAGCCGCAGGGTGACCGGGTGGGCCCGACCGGACAGCAGCCGGGTCAGCAACGCGTTCTTGACCGACGCCGGCGCGGCCGGGTCGGTCAGCGCCAGGGCGAGCTGCGGGTTCTGCCCGAGGATCCGGGCGAACCGGAACAGCTCGTCCTCGACCTCCTCCAGCGCGCCGTCCCGCTCCGCCTCGACCAGCAGGGCCTCGACGCTCAGTTCGAGCAGCGCGTACTGCAGATCGGTCGGCAGGGACCAGCGCGCCGAGACCGCGGTCTGCGCGATCCGCAGGCTCGGCGCGGCGAGCTGGCGGCCGAACAGCCGGGTCGCGAGCTCGGCGCGCGCCGCCGGGGGCGCTCCCGGGTCGGTCAGCGCCCGGCGCACGGTCGGCTCCCGGTGGAGCAGGTCGGCGACGGCCCGCAGGTCGTCGGCGACGCGCCTGGCGTCCACCGGGGTGGCGGCGGCGCCCGGCGGCGTCGCCGTCACCTCGTCGAGGATCGCCCGCGCGGTGGCGAGCGCGTGCCTGCTGGCTCCCTCCACCGTCAGCCTCCCGACCCCACCGGCGCGGGGGTGCTGCCCGCGCCCTCGGCCGAGTTGTCCAGGGCGGCGATGAAGTCGTCGACGAGCCGGGCCTGGGTGGCGGTGCTCTCCACCTGGTAGCCGACGATCTTCGAGGCGAGGTCGATCGCGATCACGCCGACCTCCCGGCGGACCTGGGCCACGATCTGCGCCCGGTCGGCCGCGAGCTGGGCGTCGGCCCGCTCCTTGATCTCGGCGATCTCCCGCTGCGCGGACGCGCGGAGCTCCTCGACGATCTGCCGGCCCTCGGTGTGCGCATCGTCCCGGATGCGCGCGGCCTCGGCCCGGGCCTCGGTGAGCTGCGCCCGGTACTGCTCAAGCAATGCCTGCGCCTCGCGCTGGGCGGCCTCGGCGCGGGCGAGCCCGCCTTCGATGCGCTCGGTGCGCTGCGCGTAGGTCTTCGCGATCTGCGGGCGAATCTTCCAGAAGAAGAAGGCCACGAGCAGCCCGAAGGCCAGGGTGCCGATGAGCAGCTCGCTCAGCGGCGGGATGAGGACGTTCTCGTCGGAATGCCCGCCCTCGCTCGCGGCAATGAGGATGGTGGCTGATGCGCTCATGGTCGCTCCGCCGGTTTACGGGAAGACGAAGGGAACGACGAAGCCGATAAGCGCGAGGGCTTCGGCGAGGGCGAAGCCGATCAGCATGTATCGGAAGGCGACCTGCTCCGCCTCGGGCTGCCGGGCGATCGCCTGGACGCCGAGACCGAAGATGAGACCGATGCCGATACCCGGGCCGATGGCGGCCAGACCGTAGGCCACGGCGCCGAGGCTCCCGGTCACGGCGTCCTTGGAGGCGAGAACGATCGAGGGGTCCATTACGGTGCTTTTCCTATTCAGTCGGGCACCGGGACTCGGCCGGTGCTGGGGGGAGTGTCAGAAACTAGGCGTGGGCCGCTGCCGGCACGCCCACCGGGGCGTGCTCGGCGAGTTCCTCGGACGGAGCAACCTCGTGCTCTCCGTGCGCCATCGCTCCGCCGATGTAGGCGGCGGTGAGGATCGTGATGATGTACGCCTGGAGGGCATCGATGACGAGCTCGAACGCCGTGAGGATGATCGCCACGAGCAGGGACGCGACGCCGAATACGAAAGGAGGCTTGGGCAGCAGGTAGTCCGCGCCCAGCGAGAAGACCAGCAGCAGGAGGTGACCGGCGAACATGTTCGCGAACAGTCGGATGGCCAGCGTGAACGGCCGGACGATCAGCGTCGACAGGATCTCGATCGGACCCAGTAGCAGGCGGATCGCCAGCGGCGCGGTGGGCGCCGGGTCGATCATCTCCTTGAAGTACGCACCAGCGCCGTTCGCCTTGATGCCCGCGTAGTTGAACATCACCCAGGTGACGACGGCGAGGACCATCGGGACCGCGATGCGCGAGGTCGCCGGGAACTGGGCCGCCGGGATGATCGCGAGGATGTTGCAGACCAGCACGAAGCTGAACAGGACCAGCAGGTAGGGCGTGTAGCGGGCGCCCTTCTCACCGATGACCCCGCGGGCGATCTGCACATCGACGAAGTCGTACGCGGACTCGCACAGGTTCTGGATGCCGCGAGGTATGATTTTAGCTCGACGGAAACCCAGCCAGAAGATCACGCCAACGAACAGCGCGGCGAAGATCGTAAGCGCGGTGGCCTTGTTGAGGTAGAGATTGACCGAGCCGATCCCGACATCGAACCAGTGCGGAGTCTGGAAGACCTCCTTCGTGGGGCCTTCGAAGCCCTCATCAGCGAGGACCGGCACGACAAACACCTCCATGATCGATTAAGTAGCGCATCCACGGCTCAGCGAGGTTGCCGTGCCGGCGGCAGATTGCCCCCACCCTACCGGGTTCGCACGACACGCTCACACCGAAGAACGACCCGTAGCCAACCGGCGGCAGCGCTTCGAGGGACACCTCGACAAGCCCAGGCCCTGATGGGTGTCGGCAGGCCGACGTCCTGTTGCCCGCGATACTATCCACACCGGCGCGCCACAGGCACCAACTCTCTTCGAGGTTCACCCTGGCTCATGTGCGCGTTGTCCGGGGGTTTCGCTCCGTTGATGACGTTTCCACATTCCGTGACCACCTCATGACGTCCAGTTCGCGCTGACGCCCGCCCACGGGCCGTCGCCCGGCGCGGTGCCGGGACGTGCACGGGTTGCGGTCATCTCACCACTCCCTCCCGGCGGTCCGCCGCTTGCGCCCACTCTTGCCTATTTCGCCCGCGGCGTCGATGACCTGGGAGGTCATGGTGGCGCCGGTGGGACCGGTGTGCGGTCGCCGCGGTTTTCCAGGTGACCGGAGAGATCGCGGCGAATCGGACCGACCGCACCCATGGAACAGCCGGGAATGGCCGGATAGACAGGTCCACGGGAGGGAACGCCCCAGTCCATTCGGAACGGGACGGCCGGGACCATCGGGACGCAACGAACAGGACGACCGGAACGTCCCCACCAACTCCAATAAAAGGGGCAAACGGCCCCTGGCCAACCGGGCTAGCGTCGGGTCAACCGATAGATGACCAGATACATGGCGGCCGCCATGCCGACCGAGAGCCCGATGGGCAGGAACAGTGCCCGGAAGCCGAACAGCCGGTCGGCACCAAAGCCCACCAGTCCCCAGAACGCCATCCCGGCGATCAGAGTTCCGAAGATGTTCCACGCCTCGCCGGGATGCTGCCCGCCCCGGGCACGCTGCCGGGGCGGACGGCCGGGAGCGCGCGGGGTGCCGGCACCTTCGGGCGGTCCACCATCGGACCCTCGTCGCCGCGTGCCGTCACCGGCCGGCCCCGGAACGCGCTCGCTCATCGTGTCGGCGGCCGCCGCGCGGCGTCCCAGGCGCCGGGGCGGTCCGGGTCGTAAAAGGGCACCCGGGTGTGGGTCGCGACCCAGAGTTCGGCGCCCATCCAGGCGAAGACGCCGCCGAAGATCGACCAGGCGAAGGCCGGCAGGTCGAGCGCCGAGCTGTCCTGGAGTCCCAGGAGCACCACCCCGAGCACCGCAATCTTCAGCGCATAGGTGCCGAGGGCGGCTGGCAGCAGCAGGTGCGGCGCCCGGCGCGCGACCGCGCCCACCGCCAGCTTGCTGATGCTGAAGAACGCGACGACGATCGCGAGCCCCAGCACCGCGCTCAGCGCGCCGGTCCCGCCGCGCAGCCCCGCGGAGATCGCCACGGCGGGCACCGCGAGCGCGAGCGTGAGGATCAGGCCGAGTCGGATCACCCGGGCCGCCGGCACGATCACGCGCGCGCCGACTTCTGCGTGCGGACCAGCAGCGCGAGCAGCGCCGCGAGCCCGACCCCGACGGTGGCGACGAGGATCGGCAGCGGGGAGGCGGAGAACGACGCGGCGACACCGCCGAACCCAACCAGAGCCGCCCAGAAATACATGAACAGAACCGCCCTCACGTGCGAATTACCGATCTCCAGCATCCGGTGGTGGAGATGCATCTTGTCGGCCGCGAACGGCGAGCGCCCCGCCCGCGTCCGCCGAACGACCGCGAGCCCGAGGTCGAGGAAGGGAACGGCGAGGACGGCCAGGGGGATCGCCAGCGGGATCAGCGACGGATACGACCGCGAGGGTCCAGCGTAACCCCCGTAGGCGACCTGACCGGTGACGGAGATCATCGAGGCGGCGGACAGCAGGCCGATGAGCATGGACCCGGAGTCGCCCATGAACAGCCGGGCCGGATTGAAGTTGTGCGGCAGGAAGCCGATGCACACCCCGGCCGTGACCGCGGCGAGCAGGGCCGCGGGCGACGCCCGGTAGAAGCCGTCGATCACCGCGATCTCGTAGGCGAAGTAGAAGGTCGCCAGCGATGCGATGGCCGCGACCCCGGCGGCGAGCCCGTCGAGCCCGTCGATGAAGTTCATCGCGTTGATCAGCAGGACCGTGGCGAGAATCGACAGCGGGACGGCGGTCTCCGGCCCGAGGCTCAGCGTGGTCTCGCTGTTTCGGTCGATGGCGAAGGACCACTGGACGCCGAGCAACACCATGATCCCGGCGGCGGCGACCTGGCCGGCGAGCTTGGTCAGGGAGTCCAGCTCCCACCGGTCGTCGGCGACGCCGAGCAGGCAGATCAGCGTGCCGGCGATGAGCACCGCCCGCGTCTCCGACCAGTCCTGGGAGACGACGGACAGGAACGGCAGCCGGTCGGCCACCTCCAGCCCGGCGTAGAGGCCGGCGAGCATCGCGAGCCCGCCGAGCCGTGGCGTCGGGATCGCATGGACGTCACGGTCGCGGACCCCGGCGACGGCGCCGATGCGCATGGCGAAGGTCCGGGCCAGCGGCGTGGCGAGGAACGTCACCGCCGCCGAGACCACGAAGACGAGCAGGTACTCGCGCACCGTCGGGTATCTCCCACTGCCGACCCGGATGTGGTGGAACTCAGAACAGCCCGCGATGGTTACCGCGGGTACGCGGGGTGCCGTTCGACGAGCGTGGCGACGCGCGCGGCGACGTCCGCGGCGGCGGCGGGATCACGCACCGCCCGGGCGATCAGGACGGCGATCTCCTTCATCTCGCCCTCCCCCATCCCCTGGGTGGTGATGGCCGGGGTGCCGACCCGGATCCCGGAGGAGATCGCCGGCGGCTGCGGGTCGTAGGGGATCGCGTTCTTGTTCAGGGTGATGCCGGCGGCGTCGCAGCGGGCCTCGGCATCGCGGCCGCTGACCCCGAGCTCGCGCAGGTCGAGCAGCGCGAGATGGGTGTCGGTGCCCCCGGCGACCGGCCGGATGCCCTCGGCGGCGAGGCCCTCGGCCAGCACCTGCGCGTTGGCCACCACCTGGCGAGCGTACTGGGCGTAGGCGGGGGTGGCCGCCTCCCGCAGCGCGACGGCCTTCGCCGCCACCGCGTGCATCAGCGGCCCCCCCTGGCTGAACGGGAACACGGCCTTGTCGATGCGTCCGGCCAGCTCCTCCCGGGCGAGGATCATCCCGCCGCGGGGGCCGCGCAGCACCTTGTGCGTGGTGAAGCTGACGACGTCGGCGTAGGGGACGGGGCTGGGGATCGCGCCACCCGCGACCAGCCCGATGAAGTGGGCCGCGTCCACCATCAGCCACGAGCCGACCTCGTCGGCGATGGACCGGAAGGCGGCGAAGTCGATCAGGCGCGGGTAGGCCGTCGCCCCGCAGATGATCATCTTGGGGCGGTGCCGGCGGGCGAGGTCGCGCACCTGGTCGTAGTCGATGAGCTCGGTGTCCTCGCGCACCCCGTAGGCGACGACGTCGAACCACTTCCCGGAGAAGCTCACCTTGCTGCCATGGGTGAGGTGACCGCCGTGCGGCAGCGACATCGCCAGCACCGTGTCGCCGGGGGTCAGCAGCGCCGCGTACACCGCGAAGTTCGCCGACGCGCCGGAGTGGGGCTGCAGGTTGGCGTGCTCCGCGCCGAAGAGCTCCTTCGCCCGGGCGATGCCGATCTCCTCGGCCCGGTCGACCACCTGGCAGCCGCCGTAGTACCGCCGGCCGGGATAGCCCTCGGCGTACTTGTTCGACAGCGTCGAGCCCAGCGCCGCGAGCACCGCGGGTGAGGTGAGGTTCTCGCTCGCGATGAGTTGCAGGCCCCCGCGCAGCCGAGCCAGCTCGTCGAGCACCACACCGGCGATGTCCGGATCCGTGTCGGCGAGCTGGTCGAAGTCCGGGCCCCAGAACGGGGTACTCATGGCGTACCTACCTCCTGCGCTCGTGCCGCCCGATCGGGACCAATGGTCCTCTGCGCCGGCACGGCCCTCCACTCGGGCCGGCGCAGGGCCGGCTCAGGGCCGGCTCAGGGCCGGCTCAACGGCCGGCCGGTTCCCGCACGAGGGGCAGGACCTCGCGCAACGCGTCGAGGCCGACGGCGCCGCTACGGACCACGACCGGCACCTCACCGGTACAGTCGACGATGGTCGAGGGCACGGCCGCCGGGCACGGCCCGCCGTCGAGGTACACCTCGGCGGCGCCGCCGAGCTGGTCGACCGCCTCGTCCGCCGTGGTCGCCGGCGGCTGACCGCTGATGTTCGCGCTGGACACGGCCATCGGCCCGGTCCGGCCCAGCAGCTCGATCGCCACCGGGTGAAGCGGCATGCGCACCGCCACGGTGCCCCGGCCCTCGCCGAGATCCCAGCGCAGCGACCCGGCCTGCCGGACCACGAGCGTCAGTCCGCCCGGCCAGAACGCCGAGATCAGGTCCTTGACCTGCGGAGTCATTCGATCGATAAGCCCGTCCAGGGTCCGCCAGGAGCCGACCAGGACCGGGACGGGCATGTTCCGCCCGCGCCCCTTGGCGGCGAGCAGCGAGGCCACCGCATCCCGGTCGAACGCGTCGGCCCCCAGTCCGTACAGCGTGTCGGTGGGCAGCACCACCAGCCCGCCACGGCTCACGGCGGCGACCGCCGCGTCCAGCCCACGGGCCCGCTCGGCCTCGTCGGAACAGTCGAAGCGCTGCATCACCCCTCCCTCCCTGTCGCTCGCTCCCAGCAGCTCGGCCCGACGACCGCTCTCACGACCCGACCGAATCTCACGACCCGACCGCTCTCACGACCCGACCGCTCTCACGACCCGGCCACGCCGGCCCGGCGACGGCCGCTGACGAACCGGTCCCGCCCGGCCAGGTCGGGATGGTCGGCCACGTCCACCCACCGCCCGTCGGCCCGCAACAGGCCCGGCGCGGCGGCACCGTGGCCGTCGGCGTGCTCGACGACGAGCAGGCCCCCGGGGCGCAGCAGCCGGGCCGCCAGCGCGACGACGGCACGCACCACGTCGAGTCCGTCCGCACCACCCCACAACGCCCGGGGCGGGTCATGCTCACCCACCTCGGGCTCCACCTCGTCGCGGTCGGCATCCGGAAGATACGGCGGATTGCTGACGACCAGGTCGACCGCCCCGGCGAGCCGGGCGAGCGACGCGGTGGGCGCGGCGGTGACGTCGGCCTCGTGGACCGTGACCGGCAGTCCGCTCGCCGCAACGTTACGCCGCAGCCAGCCCAGCGCCGCGGGGTCCACCTCCACAGCGTGCACCCGGGCCCCGGGCACCTCCCCGGCCAGGGACAGCGCGATCGCCCCGGACCCCGCGCACAGGTCCACGCACACCGGCCCGGCCGGCAACGAGGGCAGGGCGGCGATGGCCCAGCCGACGACCGACTCCGTCTCCGGCCGGGGGACGAACACCCCAGGGCCGACGGCGAGGTCGAGGTAGCGGAACCCGGCGAGGCCGGTCAGGTGCTGCAACGGCTCACGCCGGGCGCGGCGGCCCACGAGCTCGTCGAAGCGTTCGGCGGCCCGCGCGGGCAGGTCGTCGACTCCCACCAGCCGGGCCCGGGAGATCCCCAGGGCGAACGCGGCGAGCTGCTCGGCGTCGGCCCGCGGGCTGGCGACCCCGGCGGCGCGCAGCCGCTCGGTGGCCTGCGCGAGCCGCGCCGCCAGGGTCACGGCGGCCCCGTGGGTCACCGACGGGCCGGTCATGACGCCTGGGCGGCCAGCCTGGCCTCCAGGTCGGCGGCGGCGAGCGCGTCCAGCACCTCGTCGAGCTCGCCGTCGAGAACCTGGTCGAGGTTGTGCGCCTTGTAGCCGACCCGGTGATCGCTGATCCGGTTCTCGGCGAAGTTGTAGGTACGCACCCGTTCCGATCGGTCCACGGTGCGGACCTGGCTGGCGCGCGCCATCGACGCCTCCGACTCGGCCTTCTCCCGGGCGACGCCGAGCAGCCGGGCGCGCAGGATCCGCAGCGCGGACTCCTTGTTCTGCAGCTGGCTCTTCTCGTTCTGGCAGGACACCACCAGGCCGGTCGGGACGTGGGTGATCCGGACCGCCGAGTCGGTGGTGTTCACGCTCTGCCCACCGGGTCCGGACGAGCGGAACACGTCGATGCGCAGGTCGTTCGGGTCGATCTCGACGTCGACCTCCTCCGCCTCGGGAAGCACCAGCACTCCGGCGGCGGAGGTGTGGATGCGCCCGGCGGACTCGGTCACCGGCACCCGCTGGACACGGTGCACCCCACCCTCGAAACGCAGGCGGCCGTACACGCCGTCGCCGGGCGCCGAGCCGCGGGCCTTCACCGCCACGCTGACGTCGCGGTAGCCGCCGAGATCGGACGGGTTGGCGTCGAGGATCTCGGTCTTCCAGCCGCGGCGCTCCGCGTAGCGCAGGTACATCCGCAGCAGGTCTCCGGCGAACAGGGCCGACTCCTCGCCGCCCGCGCCGGCCTTGACCTCCAGGATGGCGTCCCGGGCGTCGTCGGGGTCGACCGGGACCAGGTAGGCGCGCAGCCGCTCGTTGAGCCCGGCGAGTTCGGCGTCGAGGTCGGTGACCTCGCTGCGGAACGACGTGTCCTCCGCGGCGAGCTCGCGGGCGGTGGCGAGGTCGCCCTCCACCCGCTCGAGCTCCCGGGCCAGATCGACGACCGGGGCGAGCTGCGCGTAGCGGCGGCTCAGGGCACGGGCCTTCGCGGGGTCGTTGTGCACCGCCGGATCGGCGAGCTGCCCCTCGATCTCGGCGTGCTCCGCGACGAGGCCGTCGAGCGGGGACGTCATGGTGGTTCCTCTTTGCACGTTACGGTCCCGGACGCCGCACAGCTCCGGGAGCCAGGGTCGGCGGGGCGGCGCTGCCTGCGGCGCCCCGGACGCAAACGGCGCCCGCCCGGGGATCCGGACGGGCGCCGTGGCCGCACTACTTCGCGCCGCCGACCTTCTCGCCGGGGCGCCGCCGGCCGAACCGGCGCTCGAACTTCTCGACCCGCCCGCCGACGTCGAGGATCTTCTGCTTGCCGGTGTAGAACGGGTGGCACTGCGAGCAGACCTCGGCGTTGACGACGCCGTTCTCCTTGGTGCTGCGGGTGGTGAAGGTGCTCCCGCAGGTACAGGTCACGGTCGTCTCGTGATAGGTCGGGTGGATGTCAGCCTTCATGGTCCCTCTTTCGATATGGCCGCCGGGTCGCCGTTCGGAGTGAACGGCGTGAACCGGAGCCGGTCTGCTGCCAGTCTGCCAGAGGCGGACGCCACGTCCGCCGGCACGCTTCCCAGCCTGTTTCAACGCCCCCCCGGACCATCCTGTTCCGCCCCCGCCGCGTCCATCGGGCCAGCCGAGCCCCCGCCCGCTGTGCCCCGCCCCCGCTGTGCGCCACCGGCGTTGCGGCGCGCCGTGGCACCACTTCGACGGCCCCCAGACCACGACAAAATCGCCATCTGGGGGAATCCCACCGATCATCGTCCGGATCGCCGAAGGCGATCCGGCGTCACCCCGCACGGCGCCACAGGACTCCGGGGCCCCCACATTTCGCCGAAGACCCACCGGCTCCCGCAGCCGAATCGCCGAAGGCGATCCGGCGTCACCCCGCACGGCGCCACAGGACTCCGGGGCCCCCACATTTCGCCGAAGGCGAAATGTGGGGCTAGTCCTGAGGCGGCGCCGTCTTGGCGATCTGCATGAGGAACTCGTAGTTCGTCCGGGACTGCTTGAGCCGGTCGAGCAGGAGCTCCAACGCCTGCTGGTTCTCCCGGGTGTGGAGCACTCGGCGCAGCTTGTGCATGATCGCGAGCTCGTCCGGGGCAAGCAGGATTTCCTCCTTGCGGGTGCTGGAGGCGTCGACGTCGACCGCCGGGAAGATCCGCTTGTCGGCGATCTTGCGGTCGAGCTTGAGCTCGGCGTTGCCCGTCCCCTTGAACTCCTCGAAGATCACGGTGTCCATCGTCGAGCCCGTCTCGACCAGCGCCGTCGCGATGATCGTCAGGGATCCGCCGTTCTCGATGTTGCGGGCCGCACCGAGGAAGCGCTTCGGCGGGTAGAGCGCGGTCGAGTCGACACCACCGGACAGGATCCGCCCGGAGGCGGGGGCGGCCAGGTTGTAGGCGCGGCCCAGCCGGGTGATCGAGTCGAGCAGGACGACGACGTCGTGACCGAGCTCGACCAGGCGCTTGGCCCGCTCGATGGACAGCTCGGCGACGTTGGTGTGGTCGGCCGGCGGGCGGTCGAAGGTGGAGGCGATGACCTCACCCTTGACCGAGCGCTGCATGTCGGTGACCTCCTCCGGCCGCTCGTCGACGAGGACGACCATGAGGTGGACTTCCGGGTTGTTCGTGGTGATCGCGTTGGCGATGGACTGCAGCACCATCGTCTTGCCGGCCTTCGGCGGGCTGACGATGAGGGCGCGCTGCCCCTTGCCGATCGGCATGACGAGATCGATGATCCGCGTCGTCAGCAGGTGTGGCTCGGTCTCCATGCGCAGACGCTCCTGCGGGTACAGCGGCGTCAGCTTGGTGAACTCGGGCCGCCCGCGCGCCTCGTCGGGCTCCATCCCGTTGATCGTGTCGAGCCGGACCAGTGCGTTGTACTTGTCCCGGCGCTGCTCGCCATCCTGCGGCGCGCGCACGACGCCGGTGATGGCGTCTCCGCGGCGCAGCCCGTTGCGGCGCACCTGGGCCAGGCTGACGTAGACGTCGGTCGGACCGGTCAGGTAGCCGCTGGTCCGGACGAAGGCGTAGTTGTCCAGGACGTCGAGGATGCCGGCGACGGGCACGAGGACGTCGTCCTCGCGCAGCACCGGCTCGTTCTCGGCCGGGCCGGCCTGTCCGCCGCGACCACGGTTGCGGCCGCGCTCACGGAAACGGCCCCGCCGGCTGCGGCCGGCGAAGTCGTCGTCGCCCTGACCGCTCTGGCCAGAACGGTCCCCGCCGGAACGGTCCCCGCCCGAGCGGTCCCCGCCGGAACGGTCCCCGCCGGAACGGTCCCCGCCGGAACGGTCGCCCTGGGTCCGCTCGGCCCGACCCGACGACCGGTCACCGGACTGCCGGTCCTGCCGGTCCCCGCCAGATCGGCGGTCCGTACCCTGTCGGTCGTTCGTGGGCCGCTCGCCGCCGTCACCGCCGGCGCGGCCGTTCTCTCCAGAGCGGCCGTTGTCTCCAGAGCGGCCGTTGTCCCCGGCGCGGTCGCGGCGGTCCTCACGGCTGCGGGGAGCACCGTCGCCCTGTCGACCGGGGGCGGTCGCCGGCTGGGCCGGGGCGGACTGGGTGGAGGCGGAGGCCGGCTGGACCGAGGCGGCGGCGGGCTGCGCCGGGGCGGCCGCCACGGGGGCCGGACGGGTCTCGACGACAGTGTCGCCGGCCGAGTCGGGCAGGGTCGGCTGCTCGGCGGCGGGGCTCGCCACGCCGCGCGACGCGCCGCGGCGGGAACGGGTGCGGGTGGTGGTGCTGGGGGCACCGCCGTCGCTGCTGGGCTGGCGGGTCGCCTGGGGCGCCGCGGCGAGCGCCTCGCTCGGCGCCGGGATGGGCGCGGCGGGGGCCTGGTCGGTGGCCGGGGCGGGTGCGGAAGCACCCGCGGACTCGCCGTTCTGCAGGTTCTGGATCGCGGCGATGAGCTGGCCCTTGCGCAGCCGGCCCACCCCCTGGATGCCCATGGACGAGGCCATGGCCTGCAGCTCGGGAAGCAGCATCGCGGACAGCCCGGTGCCCTGCCGACGCCGCCGGGTCGCGGTCGCGCCCTCGGTGGCCGAGGCCGCGGTCGCGGCGGCGGCCCGGGAGCCGCGGCCGGCACGCCCGCTGCCGTTGTCGGCAGCGGGCGCGGTGGTGAGGGCGTCTGCGGACGAGGTAGCGGCCGGCCCGCTCTCGTGGGGCGATGCAGGCGTCGCAGGCGCCGCAGACTCACGTGCGCTCAGTGGCAGCACGTTGGTGGTGTCGCTCAAGGTTTTCCTTCCCTGAAGGAACTGGCTCCTGATGAGCCGGGCGTAGCTTGTGAACCTTCTTCGCCTGCACAGATGCCGGGTGAAGGGGATGTACAGCACCGGATGGGCGAACGTCGCGCCCGTCTACGGCGCCAGCGGCCGACTGCCGCGAGCGAACTCGCCGATCCCGCCCAGGTGTGCCGGTGTGGAGCCGAGGCAACGACGACGAGGCCGAAACACCGGAGTCCCGAACCACGGCCCATCTGGCGTAGCCAGAGCGGCACTGCGGGAGCGAGCACGCGCCGCGGTGGCAGCGGGTGCAGTCACCAGACTATCCAGCGGCAGACACCTCGGCAACAACCTTGAGACGTCAGGACTTCCTGATGTGACACACGACCGCAGGCTGCGGCCCGACCGCCCCACCCCAGCCTTACTATATTACCCTATAAATCTATTCGACTACTTTCCGGAGTCGAAACGGATGACCTGCGCACCGCGCCGGTCAACGCTCAGGGGCGCGACCGAGAACTCGGAGCTCGCCGCGCCCACCGCCGCCGCGGCCTGCTCCCCGCCGACCGCGAGCGCGAGCACGGACGGCCCGGAGCCGGACAGGGTCGCCGGCACCCCCAGCGCGCGCAGCCGGGCGACGAGCTCGCCGGTGGCCGGCGCCGCGGGCAGCCGGTAGGGCTGGTGCAGCAGGTCCTCGGTGGCGCTGAACAGGGTGCGGGCGCGCTGCGCCGCCCCGGCGGGTTCGGCGGCGGACATCGTCAGCGCCAGCAGTGCGGCCCGGCCGAGGGTCCGAGCGGCGTCGGTCAGCCCGACCAGGGCCGGTAGCGCCCCCCGCGACGCCTCGGTGGACTGGCGCACGGTCGGCACGAAGACCACCGGCCGCAGCTCGGCGAACGGGTCGACGCACAGGCAGCGGGCCCCCTCGACGTCCTGCCAGGCGACGGTGAAACCGCCCATCAGCGCGGCGGCCACATTGTCCGGATGGCCCTCGATGTCGTGCGCGAGGCGCAGCATCCATGCGGATCCGGCCGGCGCCGCGACCCCGAGGTCGGGCGCGGTTGCGTCGAACAGGGCGCCGGGACGGGCTACGCCGGGGTCGCCCGGGTTCGCCACGGCGCCGGCCTCGAACTCCGGGCCGAGGTCGGCCCGGGTGAGCGCCGCCGCGGCTACGATCCCCGCCACGATCGCGGCCGCCGACGAGCCGAGCCCGCGGCCGTGCGGGATCCGGTTCACGCAGCGCAGGGCGAGCCCCGGCTGCGCCCGGCCGAGCAGGTCGAACGTCGCTCGGATCGCCCTGACCACCAGGTGCGTCTCGTCCTGCGCGACCGCGTCCGGGCCGACCACGTCCACGGTCAGGCCGGACGAGGTCACCTCGACGTCAACCTCGTCGTACAGGCCGAGGGCAAGCCCGAAGGCGTCGAAGCCCGGGCCGAGGTTCGCGCTCGTCGCGGGGACCCGCACCCGGACCCGCTGGGCCACGCCGTCGGCATCCGACCGGCCGGCGCCGGGCACCGGCGCGCTCCCGTCCTCCCCGGGAAAGTCCTCCCCGGGAACATCGCGGACATCCGCGCCGGGGACGGCGTCGACGTCCGGGACCGCGCCGGACAGGGCGGTCACGAGGTCTGCAGCCCGAGCGCCTCGGCGGCACCCGCGACGGTCGGACGGATCGTCTCCGGTTTGGCCGCCCCGCTGATCGCCCAGTCGGGGTCCTTCAGTCCGTTGCCGGTCACCGTGCAGACGATGCGCTGGCCGGCCTCGATCCGGCCGTCCTCGCGCGCCATCAGCAGCCCGGCGACGCTCGCCGCGCTGGACGGCTCGACGAAGACGCCCTCCCGGCGGGCGAGCAGCCGGTAGGCGGCGAGGATCTGCCGGTCGTTGACGGCATCGATGAGGCCGCCGGAGGAGTCCCTCGCGTCGACGGCGAAATCCCAGGAGGCCGGGTTGCCGATGCGGATCGCGGTGGCGATCGTCTGCGGGGAGGTGACGACCTCACCGCGCACGATCGGGGCCGCGCCCGCCGCCTGGAAGCCGCACATCCGCGGCCGGCCGGCACCGACGCGGGCGTCCTCCTCCAGGTACCCCCGCCAGTAGGCGGTGATGTTGCCGGCGTTGCCGACCGGCAGGCAGTGCACGTCCGGGGCCCGCCCGAGCGCCTCGACGATCTCGAACGACGCCGTCTTCTGACCCTCCAGGCGGAACGGGTTCACCGAGTTGACCAGGGTGACCGGCGAGGTGTCGGCGAGTTCGCGGGCCACCCGCAGGCAGTCGTCGAAGGAGCCGTCGAGCTGAAGCAGCCGGGCGCCGTGCACGAGCGCCTGGGCGAGCTTGCCCAGCGCGATCTTCCCGCTGGGGACGAGCACCGCGCAGGTGATGCCGGCGCGGGCGGCATAGGCCGCGGCCGAGGCCGAGGTGTTGCCCGTGGAGGCGCAGATGACCGCCTGGGAGCCCGCGCCGACGGCCCGGCTGATGGCCATCGTCATCCCGCGGTCCTTGAACGAACCCGTCGGGTTCGCGCCCTCGACCTTGAGATGAACCTCACACCCGGTGAGCTCGGACAGGTGCGCCGCGTGCAGCAGCGGCGTACCGCCCTCCCGCAGCGTGATCACCGGCGTGTCGTCGTCGACCGGCAGCCGGTCGCGGTACTCCTCGATGATCCCCCGCCACGGCCGGTGCGACCGGTCGGGCTGCGTGGACGTCGCCGGCGCCGCCGGCCCGCCCGCGAACGGCGTGGACTCCACACGAGCTGTGGACTCCACACGAGCTGTGGACGTCGTGGTCACGGCTCACCTCCCTCGACCCGCATCACGCCGGACACCGCCCGCACCCCGGCGAGGCCGCGTAGCTCCTCGACGGTGGCGGACAGCGCCGCGTCCGGCGCGGCGTGCGTCACGAGGACGAGGCTCGCGTCGTCGCCGCGGCCGTCCTGGCGGACGCTCCTGATGGACACATCGTGACGCGCGAAGGCACCGGCGACCGTCGCGAGTACGCCGGTCTTGTCGGTGACGTCGAGATTCACGTGATACCTCGTCACGGTACGGCCCATCGGCAGCACGGGCAGCGCCGCGTAGGACGACTCACCCGGCCCGCGATGGCCCGCGATGCGGTTGCGCGCCACAGCGACCACATCGCCGAGCACCGCCGAGGCGGTCGGCGCCCCGCCCGCCCCCTGGCCGTAGAACATCAGCTGGCCGGCGGCCTCCGCCTCGATGAACACCGCGTTGAACGCCTCCCGCACCCCGGCCAGCGGGTGGGTCCGCGGGATCATCGCGGGATGGACCCGGACGCTGATCCCGTCGGTCTCCGCGGAGCGCTCGGCCACCGCCAGGGCCTTGACGGTGCAGCCCATCTCGCGGGCGCTCGCAATGTCGGCGGCGGTGACGTCGCCGATGCCGACCCGGTAGACGTCGTCGATGGTGACCCGCGAGTGGAAGGCGAGCTGAGCCATGATCGCCGCCTTCGCCGCGGCGTCGTAGCCGTCGATGTCGGCGGACGGGTCGGCCTCGGCGTAGCCGAGCGCGCCGGCCTCGGCCAGCGCCTCGGCGAACGACGCGCCGGTCTCGTCCATCCGGGTCAGCACGAAGTTCGTGGTGCCGTTGACGATGCCGAGCACCCGGCGGACGTGATCGCCGGCCAGGCTCTCGCGCAGCGGGCGGATCAGCGGGATCGCCCCGCCGACCGCGGCCTCGTAGTAGAGATCCGTGCCGGCGGCGGCGGCGGCGTCGTGCAGCGCGGCGCCGTCGGAGGCCAGCAGCGCCTTGTTCGCGGTGACCACCGGTTTACCGGCCCGCAGCGCGGCCAGCAGCCAGCCCCGGGCCGGCTCGATCCCACCGACGACCTCGATGACGAGATCGACGTCGTCGCGGGCGACGAGACCGGCGGCGTCCGCGGTGAACAGGTCCGCGTCGATGTCGAGGCCGCGGGCCCGCTCCGGGCGGCGCACCGCGATCCCGACGAGTTCAAGCGGCTCGCCGACCCGGGCGGCGAGGTCGCCGGCGTTGGCCCGCAGCAGCCGGACGATCTCGCTGCCGACGACGCCGCAACCGAGCAGCGCGATCCTCACGGTGCCACCGCCGGGTCGGCCTGTTCCGCCGGGTCGATGTCGAGGCGCAGCAGGTCCTCCTCGGTCTCCCGCCGGACGATCAGCCGGGCGACGCCGTCGCGCACCGCGACGACCGGCGGGCGGGTGACATGGTTGTAATTGCTGGCCATGGACCGGTGGTAGGCGCCGCTGGCCGGCACCGCGACGAGGTCGCCGGGGCGCACGTCGTCGGGCAGCGGCACGTCGTGGGCGACGACGTCGCCGGATTCACAGTGCCGGCCGACGAGCGTGACCACGTGGGCCGCGGGTGAGCCCGCGCGGGAGACCAGCCGGGCGGTGTACCGGGCGTCGTAGAGCGCCGTGCGGATGTTGTCGCTCATCCCGCCGTCGACGCTGACGAAGGTACGCAGCCCGGGCAGCTCCTTGACCGTGCCGACCTCGTAGAGGGTCACCGTCGTCGGACCGACGACGGCCCGGCCGGGCTCCACGCCGAGACGCGGGACGGCGAGCCCCGCGGCCGCGCACTCCTTGCCCACGACGGCGGTCAGCCGCTCGGCGACGTCGGCCACCTCCAGCGGGGCGTCCTCGCTGGTGTAGGCGATGCCGAGCCCGCCGCCGAGGTCGAGCTCGGGCAGTTCGAGGTCGTGGGTGTCGCGGATGCGCGCCAGCAGGCCGACCATGCGGTGCGCGGCCAGGCCGAACCCGGCCGTGTCGAAGATCTGCGAGCCGATGTGCGCATGCAGGCCGACGAGGTGCAGCGCGTCGGCGGCGAGCACCCGCTCCACCGCCTCGGCCGCCGCCCCCCCGGCCAGCGAGAAGCCGAACTTCTGATCCTCCTGGCCGGTGGAGACGTAGTGGTGGGTGTGCGCCTCCACCCCCGGGGTGACCCGCACGAGGACCCGCTGGCGCACCCCGGCCTCGGCGGCGACGGCGGCCAGCCGGTCGATCTCGGCGAAGGAGTCGACGACGATCCGCCCGACGCCGTAGGCGACGGCCGCGCGCAGCTCGGCGACCGACTTGTTGTTGCCGTGGAACAGCAGCCGCTGCGCCGGGAAGCCGACCGAACGGGCCACGGCGAGCTCGCCGCCGGTGCAGACGTCGAGGTTCAGCCCCTCCTCGGCCACCCAGCGGGCGACGGCGCGGCACAGGAACGCCTTGCCCGCGTAGTAGACGTCGCAGTCCTCGAACGCCGACCGCCAGGCGGCGCAGCGGGCCCGGAAGTCGGCCTCGTCCAGGATGAACGCCGGGGTGCCGAACTCGGCGGCCAGCTCGTCGACTCGGACGCCGCCGATCCGCAGCACCCCGTCGGGGTCGAGTCGGGCCGTGGCCGGCCAGAGGTTCTCCTCCAGGGCCGCCACCGCCGGGCTGTCGGTCTCGCTCATCTCGCCTCTGCCTGTCTCATTCCACTTCCACTGCCCGTCTCACGCCACTGCCTGCCTCAAGCCACTGCCTGCCTCAAGCCACTGCCTGCCTCAAGCCGCGGCCTGCCTCCGGCTGCGGCCTGCCTGATGCCGTCCCACCGTCACATCCGCTCCGGCGCGCTGACGCCGAGCAGGCCGAGGCCGTTCGCGAGCACCACCCGGGTCGCGGCGACCAGCAGCAGCCGGGCAGCGGTGAGCTGGCCCGCCGGCTCGTCTCCCTGCGGGAGTACCCGGCAGGCGTCGTAGAACCGGTGGTAGACCCCGGCGAGCTCCTCCAGGTAGCGGGCGATCCGATGGGGGCCGCGCAGGGTGGCCGCCGCCTCGATCACCCGCGGGAACTCCCCGAGGCCGCGCAGCAGGTCAACCTCGCGCGGATGGGTGAGCAGCGCGACGTCCGCCGTGTCCGGCACGACCGCGAGGTCGAGTGCCTCCGCGTTGCGCAGCAGCGAGCTGATCCGCGCGTGGGCGTACTGGACGTAGAACACCGGGTTGTCGCTGGTCTGGCGGGTCACCAGGTCCAGGTCGAGGTCGAGGGCCGAGTCGAGCGAGGAGCGGACCAGCGAGTACCGGGCCGCGTCGACCCCGACGGCGTCGACGAGGTCGTGCAGGGTCAGGAAGGTCCCGGCCCGCTTGGACATCTTCACCGGGGCGCCGCCGCGCGACAGCGTGACCAGCTGCCCGATGATGACGTCCAGGCTGGTCGCCGGGTCGTCGCCGAAGCAGGCGGCGATCGCCTTCAGCCGGGCGACGTAGCCGTGGTGATCAGCCCCGAGCAGGTAGACGAGCTGGTCGAAGCCGCGGCCCCGCTTGTCGCGGTAGTAGGCGGCGTCGGCGCAGAAGTACGTCGGCCGGCCGTCGCTCTTGACCAGGGGGCGGTCCTTGTCGTCGCCGAAGTCGGTGGTGCGCAGCCACACTGCGCCGTCGGCGTCGTAGACGTGGCCCTGCCCGCGCAGGTCCTCGACCGCCCTGGTCAGCGCTCCGGCGGCGTGCAGCGCCTGCTCGGAGGCCCAGCGGTCGTAGTGGACGCCGAACCCCTCCAGCGTGGAGCGGATCTCGGTGAGCATCAGGGCGAGACCCTGCTCGGTGCTCACCGCGAGCGCCTCGCCCTCGGGCAGGTCCAACAGGTCCGGCCGGGCCGCCAGGACCGCCGCGGCGATCTCCGCGACGTACGCCCCGTGGTAGCCGTCCGCCGGGATCTCCCGCCCGGCGGCCGCGGCCAGCACGGACGCGCCGAACCGCTCGGTCTGCACGCCGGCGTCGTTGACGTAGTACTCCGTGCCCACCGAGAAGCCGGCCGCGGTCAGGATGCGGCCCAGCGCGTCACCGACGGAGGCCCAGCGGGCCGAGGCGAGCGTCACCGGCCCGGTCGGATTCGCGCTGACGAACTCCAGGTTGACCCGCACGTCGCGCGGCTTCGCCGCCTGGCCGTAGCTCTCGCCGGCCCGTACCACCGTGCGGGCGATCTCGCCGAGGGCCCCCCCGGCGAGGGTGAAGTTGAGGAACCCCGGACCGGCGATGTCGACGCTGGCGATCCCGCTCTGGGTGACGAGCCGGCCGGCCAGCACCTCGGCGACCTCGCGCGGCCTGCGGCGGGCGGACTTGGCCAGCTGCAGCGCCACCGGGGAGGCGTAGTCGCCATGCCCGGGGGTCTTCGGTCGCTCCACCGTGACGGTGGTCGGCACAGTCACGTCCAGGTCGCCGTCGGCGACCGCGCGGCCTATGGCCGCGACGATGGCGTCAGCGAGATCGGCGGGGGTCATGCCGCGATGCTATCGGCGCGACGCCGTAGGACGTCCGCCCGCCGATCCGCTCTCAAGGCCGCCGCGCGCGAGACCCCTCGGTCAGCCCGGCGAAAGCCGCGGGGTGTCCGCGCCCTCATCGCGCGAACCCACGCGCAGGACCCGCCTCGCGGGTAGACCGCCGACGGCGCGGGCCGCCCGCGCTGACAGGCCCGTCGAGCACGAGCAGGCCCGCGGCACCGAGGCGCAGCCTGCAGGCCCACCCGTCCGCCCGCGCTCCGCGAGTTGTGTGACCGGCATCCCTGGCGTGCCTTCGGCCGCCCGCCTACCCGGGCCGACCACGAGACCCCAGCGACAGTCAGTCACCCGATCATCACGAAGACATGCCGAGGAGTAATGACGTTTTCAGTGCCTGAAACCGTGATGAGCTCTCGGCTCGTCTCCGTGACCGCCGGCTCCGCCAGCGACCGCGGGGCTCGGTCAGACGGCTCAGCGGCCGCGCAGGCTTCGGCGGCTAGACCGGCTGGCCGGCGGCGAGCTTCTGGACGACGGTGATCAGCTCGTCGGGGTCGAACGGCTTCGTCAGGTAGTAGTCCACCCCGATGCGCGCCCCGCGCTTGACGTCGGCCTCCTGCGCCCGCGCGGTGAGCATGATCAGCTTGATGTCGGCGGTCGACGGGTCCTCACGCAGGTGGGCGGCCACGTCCCAGCCGTTCATCCGCGGCATCATGATGTCGAGGGTGATCACCTGTGGAGCCACGGCAGACACCATCTCCAGCGCGTCGACACCGTCGACGGCGGTATGGACCTCGAAGCCTTCCAACTCAAGGTTGACGACCACGAGCTGACGAATCACCGCGTCGTCGTCGACGACGAGGACCCGGGGGGCGGCGGGGTACACACCGGAAGCTTACGGCCGACCCGGGTGCGCGATCCGGCGTTCCCGCCTGGTAACGTATGCCGCGTTGACCCAGAGCCCCCGTAGCTCAGGGGATAGAGCACCGCCCTCCGGAGGCGGGTGCGCAGGTTCGAATCCTGCCGGGGGCACGCGGGATCTTCCATGCTTGCTGCCCCTTTGGGGCGACTTCGGCGGAACCGTCGCCATGTCTGCCGGGGGGGCCGAGCCCCCCGAACCCCCCACGGTGTCTGGGGCTTCGCTCTGTGGCCAGGGCGGTCGGGGGGGTGCGACAAGTGTGGTGGGGGAGCCGATGCAGGCTTCTCCGAACGGGCCATTCCGGTGGTGATGCCAGTCGGGCATCCGGTGAGCCGATGATCGATCCATCCCGGGCGCAGTCGAACGCATCCGCTTCCCTCGCCGAAGCCCTCGGGGGCTCTCTGCATCGGCCAGTTCTCTGCGGTCGACCTTGCTGCGCGCGACGTACAGGCCGCCGGGAACCCGCCGGAGGTCCTTGGAACCTCCAGAGGTCGTAGAGCACCACCGCACTCGCCAGGCTGAGCACAATCGCCTAGAACGACACGACGAGCCAGTACGGCGTCGAGTAGTCGGCACGCCTGTCGCTCCGCGGAAAACCCCATACGGCCATTGCGAACGCCAGGGTGCCGAGAACGGGAACGACCCCCGCGACCGCCCTGGGCTGTCTCCATGGCGATGGTCTGCCGACCACCTTGCGGAAGCCATCACGAGCGCCGATTATCGTGCCGTCGACGGACACCGTGTCGGGCCTGCCCTCGGCCAGGACCTCGATCACCGCGCCGTCGTGCCGGTCAAGAAAGTCGAAGTGGAACCCCAGCTCGGCGGCCTCGGCCGGACGCGGGGACACCGCGAAGCCGAGGTCTGGTCGACTCGTGCGAGCGACCTCCGCGGAGAGTATTCTCCGAACCCCGGGGAGCGAAATCACCGGAAAAGACTTCAGGTCGGTGTCGCGGACAGCCACACGCCCTCCGTTCCACACGGTTACGCGGACGACGGATGCGCTCTCAATCTTGGTTCCTCCGTAGTCGAGCCGCAGCGCACCAAAAGGTTTTCCCGTGTCCAGCACAGACTTCCCGATGACCCAGTCGGACCGGACCGAGTAGAATGGGCGTATATTCCGCTTCCCGCGGTCCACGGTACCGACACGACCTAATTTCCGACAGGCTGGCCGGACATGATGGGCGCAGAGGAATAAGTCGCCGCTCCAGATCGACGAGGGCGTCGGTGCCGCGGTCCGGGGAGAAGGCCGCACTTCGACGGCGCCGGTGACGACCAGGTCGGCCGGGATCTCGACGTGGACACCGCCGTGTCGCCGCGAGCGGTGAACGCCGCGGCCGGAGTCCAGGCACCGAGCAGCTACCAACTCTTTGGCGATGGTCAGGGTCGCGAGCCCGGCCCGTCGGCAGGCCGGGCCCGCCGGTCGACGGGCCCGCCGGTCGACGAGCGAGCCGGTCGCCGCCGGGAGATCCGCCCAGCGCAGGATCGTGAAGGCGTGGCCGCGGCGGGCGACCTCGAAGGCGCGGCCGGCGGGGCCGTGGGCTGTGATGATGAGGGCGCGTTCGTCGGCGGCCCAGGACAGCAGGCGGCGGCGCGAGCGGGCGGCGCCGACGGGGTCGTGGCAGAAGCAGCTCGCCGTCCTCGGTCAGTGGGTCGCGGACCAACCCGGCCCGCGGTAAGCCGGTTCGAGCCGCGGCGACCCTCACGTTTCCACAGATGGGCGTGTCGCATTACGGTCGGATGCGCGATGCGCGATGCGCGCGAGCGCGTTTGCCGGGGCGATGCGCACCGCCACCTTGGTGTGCTCCCGGCCTACCCGTTCCACGGGGGACCGGCCGTGAACCCGGACATCTCCGCGCGCCACCGTCGCGCAGGCGAAGGTGTCCGCGTTCCCTTCGACGAAGGAGGGGTTCGGGCTGGCCGCCGGCTGCAGCTGGGCCGCCGCCGCCCACGCCCACCTGGCCCTGTACCGGCGCCTCGCCGCGGCGAGCGCCCGCTGACGGCCGGCCGAGGAAGGTGCCGACCCGGACGACACCGGCGCGCCGGGAGGCGCGGAGACACCCCCGAGCGGTCACGGAGAGTAGACCGGATGCCACGGCCCGCGCGTGACGGGCTGACGGCACCGGGAGGCGCAGCGATGACGGTGCGGACCGGCCGGTTCGGCGTCTGGACGGTCCAGCCGCAGTGGCCGGCCGAGGCGAGCGAGCGGGCGGCGATCGCGGTCGGGCTGGAGGAACTGGGGTTCGGGGCGATCTGGTTCGGCAATGCCGGCGGCGACCTCGACCTGCCGGCGCAGGTCCTCGCCGCGACCTCGCGGATCACGGCGGCGACCGGCATCGTCAACGTCTGGACCGAGCCGGCCGAGCTCGTCGCGCGCCGGCGCGCCGAGATCGTCCGCGATCATCCGGACCGACTGCTGCTCGGCATCGGCGCCGGACATCGGGAGTCCGTCGAGCCGCGGACGGGACGCCGCTACGAACGGCCCTACCAGGCCGTCGTCGACTACCTGGACCGTCTCGACGCGGCCGTCCCGCCGGTACCGCCCGCCGAACGGGCGCTCGCCGCCCTCGGACCGCGCCTACTCGGCCTCGCGCGCGACCGCGCCGCCGGGGCCGTGCCGTACCTGGTCACCCCGGCGCACACCCGGTGGGCCCGGGAGATCCTCGGCGACGGCCCGCTGCTGGCCCCCGGCCAGATGGTCCTGCTGGAACCCGACCCGACGGCGGCACGCCGCGCCGCCCGCGCCGCCCTCGCCGTATACCTCAAGCGGGTGAACTACACCCGCAACCTGCTACGGATCGGCTTCACCGCGGACGACCTCGCCGCCGGCGGCAGCGACCGGCTCGTCGACGGGCTGGTGGCCTGGGGCGATCCGGCGACCGTGGTCGACCGCCTGACAGAGCATCATCAGGCCGGCGCCGACCACGTCGGCATCCATCTGATCACCCCCGGCGGGACGCCGCCCCTGGCGCAGTGGCGCAGGCTGGCCGCAGCCCTGTCGCCGCCCGTCTAGCCTCCATGCCGTTCGGTTGGCGGACGCAACGGCCTGTCAAGGGATGGCGGGGCTGGCTGTGTCCGGACCGGGTTCTCCACAACCCCGCTGACCGGCCCCCACCCAACGGCATTGGCCCTGGACGAGAACCAGCCTGGGCCAGTACCGATTTAGGGAACACCATGACCGCCGGGGTCGAGGCCAGGCCGGACCCGGACACGCGGCGCGGTTCCACGGAACATCATGATCGCCGGGGTCGGGGCCGGATGCGTGGCCCGGTCCCGCGCTCGCCACGCTGATGCCCGACCGGCGGCTACGCGTCAGCCCTCGCGTCGTCAACTGCGCGATCCCCCCAACATCGCACCCGCGAACACGGCGTAACCGAACGCCCTTGCGATCAGACCGTCACCGGGCCGGCCGGAACCGGGCTGCCCGCCGCTCTCGCCACGGCCGGAGTCCCCTGACCGGTGGATGCCGCCGAGCCGGTCGCGCCGGAACGGGCCGCGGCGGGCGGCCCGGGCCGCGGCGCCGCCCCCGGTTCCGGACGCGGCCGACCGCCGCCGGGGACCGTCTCTCGCAGCGTCCGGTAGACCTCGGTGAACTCGCGGACCGCCTGCACGGAGCGGTACCCACCGAGCCGGCGGGCCAGCATGCGCAGCCGTTCGGCCGTGCGCGCGGAGTTCACCCGGGCGTCGAGCCGCGCGGCGCGGATGGCCCGCTCGCAGGCCCGCTCGACGTCGCCCTGCTGCAGGTGGACCTCGGCGAACCACGTCTCGTACAGCGAGATCTCGCGGGCGCGCAGCGGATCGTAGCCGGCCAGGCCGTGCCGCAGCCGAGCCTCGGCCCGGTCGGGACGGCGCAGCTCGGTCCAGCACCGACCGGCCATCACGTCGATCTCGCGGGTGTCCAGCCAGTAGACCCATTCGGGATCGGCGGCCGGATCGCTGCGGTCGTAGAGCCGCTCGACGACGGCGAGCGTCTGCTCGCAGGCCCGCAGTTCCCCGGCCCGGGCGTGCGCCCAGGCCAGTCTGTCGGCGAGCAACGCCCGGGTGGTCGCCGACGCCGAGCGCCCGACCCCGGCGCAGGCGGTCTGCGCGAGCAGCACCCCCTGCCGGACGTCGGCGTGGTTGACCATCTGGTAGGCCTGGGTGGAGATCAGGTTGGCGGCCAGCACGGTGTCGCCGCCGGCGTGTGCGGCCCTGATCCCGCCGGTGAGGAACCGCACCGCCGCCCCGTGCCGACCGGCGTCCGCGGCGATCCACCCGGCGAGCTGGCAGAGCTGGGCCACCGACGACAGCAGCCGGCGGCCGACCTGGGCGTCGTAGACGGCCTCGCGCAGCATCGTGACCGTGCCGATGAGCTCCCGTTCGACCAGGCCGACGAGGTCGCGCCCGCCGACGTAGTCGTCCAGCCGGCGGAACTGCCCGACCCGACCCTCCACTTTCTCCGCCAGGGCCGCGCCGACATGCCGCCCGGCGGCGAGCTCCGCGACCTGCGGCGGCTCCAGCAGCAGCCACTCATGGGCGAACCGGACGCCGTCCCAGTCGTCCGTCTCCGCCGGCCGGGTCGCCGGCACGGAAGCGGGCGCGGGGACCGGCCGCGCCCGCGCCGCCCCGGCGCCCCGGGCCCCCGGCACCCCGATCGACGTGCCGGGCATCGCGACCCGACCTCCCGGCGCCGCCGGCGACACGGACGCGGCGGAGGTCGACCCCGCCGACGCCGGTCGCGCGGACGCCGCGCCCCGCACCGCGGCGGCCAGGTAGGCGGCAAGCAGCTCGCTGCTGCGCCGGGTCCAGGCGCCCGAACCGGGTGGCGGACCCCCGCCCGTGGGCGGCTCCCCGCCCGTGGCCGCGAGGCCCGACCATGCCACGTCCACGTCGAGGTCCACGCCGAGGTCCACGCCCACGCCGAGGTCCACGTCGAGGTCCACGCCCACGCCGAGGTCCACGTCCGCCGGCGCCGGCCCGGACCCGCCGGCGTCCCGACCGTCGACGGACTCCCCCGGCAGCGGTGGCCGGAACCCCAGCTCGGGCTCCTTGACTCCGAACAACTGACAGTAGGCACGCCGATAGGCGACCCCGGGAAAAACCTTGCCGAGCTCATGACGACGAATCATTTCCGCGGTCGCCGCCGGCGGGGTGAAACCGCTTTTTCCCGGCAGCCCGCGCAGCCGCTCGGCGAGACCGTCCTGCGTCAGGCCGTGCGCCTCACGAAAACGCCGGAGAATGTTCGGCGTCCAGCCCGGATGCCTATCGACCGACACGTCGACTCCGTTCCCTCGCCACCGCTCTCACGCCGAGATCAGGATAGTCAGTGGGATGAGACGAACGGGCAGAATTACCGGAACCGGAACCGACGCATCCTCGATGTCCCTTTTCTGTCCGGTCGTCAGTCTGTCCGGTCACCGGCCTGCCCGGACGATCACCTCCCGGGTGACCTGGTCAGGCAGCGCGGGGCGCGATGGACTCGAGGTCACGCGGCTCCGCTCGGGTAGACGGGAGGTCCCCGGCCGTGGTGCCGCACTCCGGGTGCCGGTCGGCCACGAATGGCCCCCTCGAAGACCGGCACCCAGGCCGGTTCCGGGTGGGCAGGGCCAAGACCGGCCCACCCGGAACCGGCCGTTCCACGCCGGCCCCACCCGCGGGCCGCCTCAGGGCGCGGTGCCGAGCTCCGCCGCCAGCGGGATCACCCGCTCGCCGAGGATGTGCAACGGTTCGAGCCGCCACACGTCCCGCACGCCGCCGAGCACCGCCTGGACGCCGAGTTCGGCCAGCCGACCCAGGTCGTCGAGAATCCTTTCGACCCGATCCCCGTCAGGTCCGACGTCAAAGGAATAGGTCGTGGTCTTGAGGATGTCGTCGTAGTCCCGCCCCACCGCCTCGCAGTGCGCCCGTAGGACGTCGAGCTTGCGCGGTAGCTCCGGCCCGGGAAAAAGATTGCATGCCTGGGCGTAGCGGGCCACCAGCCGCAGCGTCTTTCGTTCTCCGCCGCCGCCGATCAGAATGGGCGGATGCGGCCGGGTAAGCACCTGCGGCGAGTTGAGCGGCCGGGCCAGCTGGTAATGCCGGCCGGAATAGGGGCTCTCGTCGTCGCTCCACATCCGCAGGCAGACCTCGAGGGTCTCCGCCAGGCGTTCGAACCGTTCGGCGAGCGGCGGGAACGGCAGGCCGAGGCCCGCCGCCTCCGCCTCGTACCAGGCCGCCCCGATGCCGAGCCAGGCCCGACCGCCCGAGAGGACGTCGAGCGTACTAATGATCTTGGCGAGGGCGCCCGGGGCACGGTAGACGGTCCCGGTGACCAGCGTGAGCAGCTTCACCCGCCGGGTGTGGGCGGCGAGAAAGCCCAGGGTGGTGTAAGCCTCCAGCATCTCGTTCTCGGCCGGGCCGACCATCGGGATCTGGAAGAAGTGGTCCATGACCGACAGGTGATCGAAGCCGGCCGCGTCGGCGGTCCGGGCGACGTCCGCCAACTCCTCCCCGAGCCGCTCCGGGCCCTGCGGCGAGGTGAAGTCGGGCAGCGACAGACCGATCTGCATGGGTGCTCCTTCCCCGCCCCCGCCGGCGCGGAGACGGACTGTCGTTTCTCCCTCAAGGCGACCGGAACCCGCGACGGACAAGCTCCCACGGGTGACGGCAGCCACCACATCCGTACGCGGAGAGTCGCATTTGAAACGGCATCCCCGCCGCGCACGCCCACCAGACCCAACATCACCACAGGCATCCCGCGACGGACTTCCACCCGTAATGCCGGGAAACCTGGATGGACGACAATCCAGGCATGTTCCGTCCGGTAGCCGCCAGGGCGGCCGCTGGAGGCCCGGGTGGCGGGGCCTCCGGGGTATCCGTACCCTTTTGCGTGAAGGTCGTGGCATCGCCTCGTCCGCCGCGCCGACGGTCACGTCCGGTGACCAGCACGCGAGCTCCGGGGCGGAGCCCGGGCCGGCGGGGTCGGCCACGCGGTCCGGTCCGCGCCCGGCGGGCGGCCCGGCGGACGGCGCGCCGGAGCGGGCGGTCTGCCGGCTCGCGCACGCCGACCGCGCCGGGCCGCAACCGGGGGCCCGGCTCGCGGGCCCGCGCGAAGCATCCGGCGGGGGGATGACCGGTTGACCACATCGCCACCTCCCCCGCGCCGTTTTCGCCTGGTGCGGCTCGCCCAGCTGCTGCTCATCCTCGCCACGCTCGCCCTGTCCGTCGCCTCGTTCGTGGACATGCCGCGCTTCGGCGACGAGGCCCGGTCGCTGAGCTACGGCGTCGCCATCGGCTCCGGCCTGATCTGCGTGTCCCGGGCCGTCCTCGTCCGCGGTGAGCGCGCGCCGTGGGCGCTGCTCGGCGTCGGGTTGATCAGCTACGGCTGCGGGACCATCTACCACAACGTCACCGTGGACAGCCAGGGCGGGGACATCCAGCCGTCGCTGGCGGATCTCGCCTGGCTGCTGTTCTACCCGGCCTGCTACGTCGCCGTGATCCTGCTGCTGCGCCGGCGGCTGGTCCGGCTGCACCGCAGCATCTGGCTGGACGCGTTCGTCGGGCTGCTCGGCGTGGCCGCGCTGACCAGCGGCATCGGGGTGGCGATGGCACGGGCCAACCCCGAGTACAGCGCGTGGACGATGACCGTCAACGTCATCTACCCGCTGGCGGACCTGCTGCTGATCCTGCTCGTCGTCACCGTGTTCGGGCTGCTCGGCTGGCGTCCGGGCCGGGTGTGGTGGCTGCTGGGCGCCGGGCTGATGAGCTTCGCCCTGGCCGACTCGCTGCTGCTCGTGATCGTCACCGCCGGTGGCAAGCCGTCGAACGGCGTGCTGTCCAGCCTGTGGCTGCTCTCGGTGCTCATGCCGGCGCTGGCGTCCTGGCTGCGCCCGCGCTGGCAGCCGCCGGCGAAGATGTCCGGCTGGGGCGTCATCGCCGTGCCGCTGGTGCTCGCGACGGTCGCGCTGGGCCTGCTGGTGCTCGGCGCCGCGATCGACCTGCCGGCGGTCACCGTGGCGCTCGCGGCGGCGACGGTGCTGTCCGCTCTGACCCGCGCGGCCTTCACCTTCATCGAGGTCCAGCAGCTCGCGGAGAGCAGGGTGCTGGCCCGCACCGACGACCTGACCGGCCTGGCCAACCGTCGTGGCTTCATCGAGCGGCTGACGCGGGCCGAGCAGCACACCACCGGACCGGACACCTTCGCCCTGCTGCTGCTCGACCTCGACCGGTTCAAGGAGATCAACGACTCGCTCGGCCACCAGGTCGGGGACGCGCTGCTGACCCAGGTCGGCACCCGCATCTCCGACGCCCTGCGCCCGGGAGACCTGCACGCCCGCCTCGGCGGCGACGAGTTCGCGGTGCTGCTCGAACACGCCGACGCCGACGCCGCCCGCCGGGTGGCCGACCGGGTGCTGACCGTGCTCGCCGATCCCTTCGACGTCGGGGGCGTGACACTGCACGTCGGCGCGAGCATCGGTGCGGCGGTCTACCCGGACCATGCCCAGGACGCCCACACCCTGCTGCAGCGCGCCGATGTGGCGATGTACGCGGCGAAGTCGAGCCGCACCGGCGTGGAGTCCTACCGCCCGGGCGCCGACGTGAACAGCCTCGTCCGGCTGGACATGATCGAGTCGCTGCGGGCCGCCCTCGGCACCGGCCAACTGGAGGTGCATTACCAGGTCAAGGTCGATCTCAGCTCCGGGCGGGCGGACGCCGTCGAGGCCCTCGTCCGCTGGCGGCACCCGACCCGGGGCCTGCTCGGCCCGGAGGAGTTCGTCCCGCTGGCCGAGCAGGCCGGGTTCATGCGGATGCTGACGATCGAGGTGCTGCACACCGCGCTCGACCAGTGCCGGCGCTGGCACGCCGCCGGCCTCGACGTCGCCGTCGCGGTCAACCTGTCCGCTTCCGACCTGCTCGATCGGGGCTTCCCCGAGCAGGTCAGCGGGATGCTCGCCGGCTTCGGCCTGAGCCCGGCCGCGCTGGAGCTGGAGATCACCGAGACGACGCTCATGCTCGACCGGGTGCGGTCGGCCACCGTGCTCGGGGAGCTGCGGGCGCTCGGCATCGGCATCGCCGTCGACGACTACGGCACCGGCTACTCGTCGCTGGCGCGGCTGCTCGAACTGCCGGTGAACGTGCTCAAGCTCGACAAGTCGTTCATCCAGCGGGTGGAGGACGACCGCCGGGCCGAGGCGATCGTGCGGTCCACCGTGAGCCTGGCGCACGCCCTCGACCTGCGGATCGTCGTCGAGGGGGTGGAGACCGCGGCGGCGATGCGGATGCTGCGCGACGTCGGCTGCGACCTGGCCCAGGGCTACTTCCTCGGCGAACCCGGCCCGTCCGAGCTGGTTACCGAACAACTCCGGCAACAGGTCGCGCCGGCTGGCACGATCGACCTGGAGACCGCGACGCGGGAGGCGGCCACGCGGGAGGCGACCACGCGGGAGGCGACAGGGCCCGCGACGCCCCGCGAGGTGAGCGGCCGGGAGGCGATCCGCGACCCGGTGGCCGACCGCGGGGCACGCCGCGCCGGCGGCCTCGTCCCAACGAGGGAGGGTGCCGTGCTGAACACTCCGGTGGCCCCCGGCTCGACGCCGGCGGGCAGCCCATGGCGGTGACCGCGCCGCCCCGCGCGGTGGGCCCCACCGTGTGGGACGGCTTCTCGCTGCTACGCAGCCCCGGGCAGGCACCGGTCGCGGTCGGCGGCACGCTGGACCCGGCGACGCTGGTCGGCGCCTACCGGGCGGGGGCGTTTCCGTGGCCCACCGGGGACGAACCGGGGGGCGAGGACACCGGGGAACCGGCAGCGGGCGGGGTGGGCGGCCTGCGTGGCCTGCTGCGGGCCGCCGTCGCCGCGCGCCGGGTGCGCCACCTGTCCCCCGACCGTCCCGGCGGCTACGACCTGCCCTGGTGGAGCCCCGACCCGCGGGCGGTGATCCCCACCGGCGGGGTGCGGGTGAACCGGTCGCTGCGCAAGCGGCTGCGCAACTGCGGGTGGACGACGACCGTCGACGAGTCCTTCGTCGAGGTGGTCCGGGGCTGCCAGCGCGACGGCACGTCCGGCTGGATCACCGACGAGCTGATCGACGGCTACGCGCGGCTGCACGCCCTGGGGTGGGCGCACAGCCTGGAGGTCTGGGACGGCGACGAGCTCGTCGGCGGCGTCTACGGGGTCGGGGTCGGCGGCGTGTTCGCCGGCGAGTCGATGTTCCACGTCCGCACCGACGCCTCGAAGGTCGCCCTCGCCGACTTCGACGCGCGCTTCGCCGCCGCCGGGGGCGTGCTGATGGACGTCCAGATGGCGACGGACCACCTCGTCGACCTCGGCGCGCTGGAGATTCCCCGGGCCGACTACCTCGCGGTGCTGGCCCGGGTGCGCGACGCCGACGTCCGGCTCGACCGCGACCGGCGGCCCGTCGCCCGCCTCGCGCCGCCCGCGGGCTGACCGGCCGTCGGGGGCGCATGCCGGCGGCTCAGCCGGGATCGAGCGCGCTGGTCGCCGCCACCAGCGGGAAGCGGGCGCCGGCCTCGGCGAGGACGGCGAGCAGGTGATCGATCTCGTCGTCGGTGTTCGCGGCGGTGATCTGCACGCGCACTCCGACCTGGTCGCGGGGGACGACGGGGAAGGGCACCACGGAGGCGAAGACCCCCCGCTCGTACAGGAAGCGGCCCAGCGGGTCGGCGTGGTCCGGATCCGTCAGCGGGATCTCGACGATCGGGAACCCGCTGGTGTTGAGCGTGGCCAGGCCCAGCCCGCGCAGCCCGTCGAGGAACCGGCTGGTCAGCCGGTGCAGCCGGGCCCGCAGCGCCTCGCCGCGCTGCTCGTTGACCCGCAGCCCGACCAGGCCCGTCGCCAGCGACGCGACCGGCGACGGACCGGAGAAGATATACGGCCCGGCGGCGGACTTCAGGTACTCCTTCACCTCCGTCGGGCAGGCGACGAACGCGAGCAGCGACGAGTACGCCTTGGAGAACCCGCCGACGAGCACCAGATTGTCGTAGCTGGCGCCGAGATGGCGCACGATGCCGTTGCCCCGGCTGCCGTACGGGCTCGACTCGTCGGGGCCACGCTCCCCGACGACGCCGAAGCCGTGCGCGTCGTCGACGTAGAGCAGCGCGTCGTGGGCGCGCGCGAGCGGGAGGAGCTCGGCGAGCGGCGGCCCGTTGCCCGTCATGCTGTGTACCCCGTCGACGCAGATCACCCTGGGATGGGGGGCCGTGCGCAGCCGCCGTTCCAGCCGGTCGAGCCGGTCCTCGCGGAACCGTGCGACGGTCCCGCCGTGGCTGGCGACCATCGCGGCCCCGTCGTGGGCGGTCTGGTGGGCGTGGAGCTCGACGAACAGCGCGCCCCGGCCGACCAGCGCCGGCAGCACCGAGAGCTGGATATGGGTGATGGTCGGCAGCAACAGCGCGTCCTCGGCGCCGAGCAGCTCCGCCAGCGTGCGCTCGATGTCGTCATACGGGCGTGGGCTGGCAATCAACCGTGACCAGCTCGGATGCGTTCCCCACAGGTCCAGGTACGCCGGAACCGCATCGATGATCTCCCGGTCGAGGTCGAGGCCCAGATAGTTACAGGAGGCGAAATCGGTGAGCCAGTGGTCACCGATCCGTATCCGGCGGCCGTCGATCTCGTCGACCGTCGCGTCGTAAAAGGGCGCCTGCCGGCGCATGCGGTCGAGTTCCGCACGCATACCCAGCGGCCGGTCGAGTACGTGCCGCCAGGCCGGGGAGAATGCGCCCGGCGCAGGTGGCACGGGTCGGCCCAGGGTTTCAAAGGTCTGCGACATCCCGGCCCCTACCTGGCCGATCGAGGGCTCGACGCGATCATGCGACCCGCCACGATGATCGCGAATAGCACAGAATGCCGCGGGGATCCGAGTTTCTGGAAATTCATCGGATCCGGCTGGATAGTCGGGCGCGCCACTACCATCACCCATCCTTGGGTTCACCGGGAACGCACGTCGCCGGGGTCAGGGAACGAGGAGATACCAACGGAACCAAGGGAACGTTGAACAGGTAAACGATAAACCTCGGGACCCGCCGATTCCACACATCGCGCATGAGCTGGGCAAACACGTAGCGAGTTGCTCCGTCTACTTCGCTCGAGGCCCGCGCGGCGATAGGCCGGGGACCGCGCAACCCGCCTCGCCCGACCGGCCCGACCGCCCGACCGGCCCCGGGCTCGGCCTCCCCGACGGCCTCACCCACTGCCTGGCCCAACCGGGCCGGCCGCGCGGGGTCCCCTCCGCTCCCGCCAGGCCCGGCAGACCCGCCGGGCAGGGCACCGACGACCCCCGCCCGGGGCCGGCGGGCCCCGACGGCGGGAGTGTTATCGTCCCCGCCATGTCTGACACGGCGGCATCCGCGGCGACCTCCGCCGAGCCCACGACGGCGACAGCGGGGCCCTCCTCGCCGGGCGCGGCGCGGCCCGCGACCCCCCCGGCGGCACCGGCCCCCCAGGCGGCACCGGCCCCCCAGGCGACGCCGGCCCCCCGGGCACCCACGACCAGCCCCGCAGGCACCCCGGACGGCGAGGCACCCCTCGTGCGCACGCTGCCGTACTCCGGCTGGGGCCTCGGCCGGTCGAAGACCCTCTTCCTCGCGCACCGCAAGGAGCCCGTCGACCCGGCGGGGTTCTACTCGCTGATCGCCGCGGACTCCGTCCGCCAGCTCATGCGGTACACCTCGCTGACGGGCCAGCTCGTGCTGGACGTCGGCGGCGGTCCGGGCTACTTCCGCTCGGCGTTCCTCGACGCCGGCGCCCGCTACGTCTGGGTCGAGCCGGACGTCTCGGAGATGGAGGCCGGGGGCATCGAGGTCCCCGGCCGCGTCCGGGGCAGTGCGTTGGACCTGCCGTTCCTGTCCGGCAGCGTCGACCTGTGCTACACGTCCAACGTGCTGGAGCACGTCCCCGACCCGTGGCGGATGTGCTCGGAGCTGGTCCGGGTCACCCGCCCCGGTGGGCTGATCTTCCTCAGCTACACCAACTGGCTGTCGCCCTGGGGCGGCCACGAGACCGCGCCGTGGCACTACCTCGGCGGTGACCGGGCGGCGGCCCGCTTCGAGCGCCGCAAGGGTCAGGCGCCGAAGAACATCTACGGCCGGACGCTGTTCCCGGTGTCGGTCGCCGACACCCTGTCCTGGGCGCGGCACCGTGCCGACGTCGAGATCCTCGACGCGATGCCGCGCTACCTGCCGGACTGGGCGAAGGTGATCCTGAAGGTGCCCGGCGCCCGCGAGATCGTCACCTGGAACCTCGCGATGGTGCTGCGCAAGCGCTGAGGTCTTTCGCGGGCGCTCAGACGAGCCTGAGCTGCTGGCCCGCCGACGGCCGGCGGGCCCGCCGCCGCGCGCTCGCGGCCTCACCCGTCGACAGCAGCGCCGGGCCGATGTCGGCGAGGAACGGCGAGGGCCGGGTCTCGGCGTCCGCGCCGGCGCGGCGGCGCGCCGCGGAGGTCAGGATCAGCCGGTGGCGCGCCCGGGTGACACCCACGAAGAACAGCCGCCGCTCCTCGGCCTCGGCGAGCAGCGCCGCCGCGGCCGGGTCGGCCTCCCCGCCCGGCGTCGCCTCGTCGGCGGCCGCGGATGCGCGGCCGGCGGGCCCGAAGCGCATTGGCAGCAGCCCGTCCTCGCAGCCGACGATGAAGACCAGACCGAACTCCAGGCCCTTGCTCGCGTGCAGGGTGAGCAGGCTGACGCGGTCCGCCCGCGGGTCGAGCCCGTCGACCTCGCTGGCCATCGTGACCGACGTGAGGAAGCCGTCCAGGTCGGTCCCGGCGGCGGCCGCGGCGGGTGAGAGCAGCTCCACGGCGAGCCGCAGCTCGGCCTCGGTCGGGACCCGCCCGCCGGGGAAGCCCGCGAACCCCGCCGGCAGCGGCGCGCCCAGCTCGGTGCCGAGCGCGGCCGCCAGGCCGACCGCCTGCGCCGCCGCGTCGCGCAGCAGCCCGGACACCGCTCGCCCGCCCACCGCACCCGCCGCACCCGCCGCACCAACCACGCCTGCCGCCGAGACCGGCGCGGGCCCGCCCGTGCGGGCGCCGGACGCCGCGCGCAACAACGCCAGCAGGGCGGCGACGGCCGGGGTGTCGGCCAGCGGCAGGTGGGAGCGGCGCTGGAAGGGAAATCCCCGCTTCGCCAACGCCTCCATGATCGGTTCCGCCTGGCGGGCCGTCCGGTAGAGCACCGCGATGTCCGCGAACGACAGGCCCGCCTCCACCGACCCGTCGACCCCGGCGTCGAGCGCATGGAAGGAGGTCCCGCCGAGCGCCGCGTCGATGGTGTCGACGACCGCGATGGCCTCCTCGGCCTCGCTGTGGTAGCGCCGCAGCAGCACCGGGCCGTCCCCCTCGGCACCTCGCACCGCGGTCAGCACCCGGCCCGGCACCAGGCTGGCCGGAGCGATCACGTCGAGGGCCGCCCGCACGATCGTGCGGGTCGACCGGTAACCGCGGGTGAGCGCGACCGTGCGCGCCCCCGGGTAGTCCTGCTCGAACCGCAGGAAGAAGCCGACGTCGGCGCCGCGGAAGCTGTAGATCGCCTGGTCCGGGTCACCGATCACGCACAGGTTCGCCGCCGGCGGGCACAGCAGCCCCAGCAGCCGGTACTGGAGCTCGTCGGTGTCCTGGTACTCGTCGACCCAGACGTGGCGCCAGCGGTCCCGGTAGTGCTCGACCAGCTCCGGCGCGGAGCGCAGCAGGGTCAGCGGCAGCACGATCAGGTCATCGAGGTCGACCATGTCCCGTTCCCGCAGCTCCGCGTCGTAGCGGGCGAGGACGCCGACCAGGTCGTGGTCGCGCTGAGCCTGACCGAGCGCGCGCAGCCGCTTGAGCTCGGCGATGCCGGCCGACACCCGACGCCGGGCGCGGGAGTCGCCCTCGCCGTGCAGCGCGGCGTCGAGCAGCTCCGCCCGCACGGCGTCGTCGGCGACCTGGACCTGCGCGCCACGCGCCAGCCGCTCGTGCTGCTCGCGGACGATCGTCAGCCCCAGGCCGTGGAACGTCGTCGCGAGCACCCGGCGGGCCCGTTCGCCCAGCATGGCGTCGAGCCGTTCGACGAGCTCCCCCGCCGCCCGCCGGGTGAACGTCACCGCCAGGCACTGCTCGGCGGGCACGTCGCGCTCGGCCACCCGGTGGGCGATCGCGTGCACCAGCGTGCGGGTCTTGCCGGTTCCGGGGCCAGCGAGGACGAGCAACGGGCCGGCCGGATGCGCCGCCGCCCGCCGCTGGTCCGGGTCCAGTCCATCGAGCACGGACGGCTCCGCACCCGCGACCGGACCCGCCGACTCGGCCGCACCCGCCGGTTCCGCGGAATCCACCGGCTCGACCGGAGCCGCCCCCGCGACGACGGCCCGGTCAGCAGGCGATTTCTCCCCCACCGCGGCGAGCGCCTCGTCGAGCGTCGGGCCGTCGTCGGCGACGTCCGCGCCGGTCGCCGCGGCCGACTCGGCGGCGAGCGCGCTGTGGTGGGCCCGATGGCCGCGTCCCGCCTGCCGCGAGATCCGGCCGCCGCGCCCGTCCGCGTCCGGCCGGGCCGGGGCGGCGGGGGCGGCGGGGGCGGCGGGGGCGAGGTCGAACAGGGTGCCGCCGTCCCCGGCGAGCTCACGCGGCTCGAACAGCCGGATGACGCCGTACTCGCCGTCGAAGCCGGCCTGGCGGATCACCTCGCCGCGGCGCAGCCGGGAGATCGCCTCGACCAGTTCGGCCGAGCCCACCTCGGCGATCGCCGACACCGGGACGTCACCGAGGATGCCGAGCTCCGGGCCGAGCCGGGACACCAGCGAGGTGACCTGGCTCGCGACGGCCTTGCTCTTCGGCCCCACCCCAAGGATCTCCCCGACGACCTCCGGCAGCGGCACCAGCGAGGTGACCTCCGCGGCCGTCGCGGGACGCACGCCGGCCCCCCGGTCGGCCAGCGCCTCGACCCGGTTGAGCACCCCCACGGTGAGCAGGCCACCGCAGGTCGGGCAGCGGCCGCCGACCTGGCGGGTCTGCTCCGGGGTCAGGCACACCCCGCACTTGCGGTGCCCGTCGAGGTGGTACTTGCCCTCCTCGGGGAAGAACTCGACCGTCCCGGCGAACCCGTCCCCGCCGCGCAACGCCGCCTCGATGGCGAAGTAGTCCAGCTCGCAGGTGAACGCCGTCGCCTCGCGGCCGAGCATGGGCGGCGAGTGGGCGTCGGAGTTACTCACCAGGCGGTAGCGGTCGAGGCCGGAGATCCGCCAGAACATCTCGGGGTCGGCGGACAGCCCCGTCTCCAGGGCGAAGATCTCGTCGGCGAGGTCGGCGTAGCAGTCCTCGACGGCGTCGAAACCGGACTTTGACCCCAGGACGGCGAACCACGGGGTCCACACGTGCGCCGGCACGAGGTAACAGCCCGGTCCGCCGGCCAGGGTGATCTCCAGCAGGTCGCGGGAGTCCAGGCCGAGGATGGGCCGCCCGTCCGCGGCCAGGTTGCCGATGCGGGCGAGCGCCGCGGTGATGGTCCCGGCGGCCTGCCGGGTCGGCGCGTAGAGCAGGTGATGGACCTTGCGGGTCCGCTCGCCCCGCTTGTAGATCGTGGAGATCTCGCTGGAGATCATGAAGCGGGTCACCGTCCGGCAGGATGCCGGCAGCGTGCGCAGCACCTCCCGTTCCAGGTCGGGTCGCAGCCGGAACAGGCCGGGCTCGGCCGGAACAAGCTTCTCGGCGAGCTCCTGGGACCACGCGGGGTGGGTGAAGTCTCCGGTGCCGACGACGGCGATGCCCTTGCGCGCCGCCCACCAGGCCAGATGCTCCAGGTCGCAGTCCCGGCTGCAGGCCCGTGAGTACCGGGAGTGAATGTGCAAATCAGCATAGAACCGTGACCTCACGGATGTGTATGTTGTCGCATCCGCCCGCGGCGGCCGGCGGCGGCACGCCGAGGGGGTTGCCTCGAGCGCCGACCGGCCAACGACAGGCATACACCGAGGCCACGGTCTATCCACGGCGGTCGGCCGCCGACGGATCGCGGCGCGGCTCGCGCGGACGTGCCACCCGGCCCGCCGCCCGCCGGGGACAGCCGTCATTATTCGTAGGTCGAGATTCGCACGTTGCGGCATTCCGGTCGGATCGCGGCGGCCCGGAGCTTCCCGGCAGGACCCTCGATCCACGGCACCCCGGAGAGCTCGGTACAGCCCGGAGCTCCGTGGCGGACCCGTAGTCGAGACAGCCCGGAGCTTCATTGCGAAGGCCCGATCGCGGCGACGCGGAGGGTAGGGAACGGGAGGGACGGCGGATGGCACCCGACGGGCGGCGCGCCCTGTCCGCCGCCGGCGCGCGGCGCGCGGCGCGGATGACCCGGTGACGGCACCCCACGCCGACGCCGAGCAGCGCGCGGCGCTGGCCGACCGCTGCCACCGGCTGGTGCGCTTCCTGCACGAGGTCGCGGTGGGGCGCTCCAAGCGCGTGCGCACCGTCGACGAGCACCCGCTCACCGTCTGGCTCGCCGACGTCCCGGCCGGCGTCGCCCTGTCGGAGCACGCCGGCGCCGGCGAGGTCCTGCTGACCGCCCCCGCCGCCGCCACGCTGCCCCCACCCCCGCCGCTCCCGCCGATCC
>NZ_CM001489.1:6449221-6526738 GCF_000262465.1 Frankia sp. QA3 | reverse complement strand
CGCGCCCTGCACAACACGCTGCACGCCGTCGCCGCCCGGGTGGCTCAGGAGGGCGACGCGCTGGAACTGGTGCTGGCCACCGGGCTGCTCACCTGGCAGCCGCCCGGCGGCCCGCTCATCCGCGAGCACCTGCTGTCCACCCGGGTGAGCTGCGAGATCGACCCGGTCAGCTCGGACATCCGGGTGCGGGTGCCGGCGGGCGGAGCCACCCGGCTGGGCGACGGCCCGCTGCTCGACGGCCTCGCCGGGTTCCGCCGGGAACGGACCAACCACCTGCACGAACGCCTGCACAACCGGCCACCGGCCCCGCTCGGCGCGGACGACGCGCGGCTACTGCGGGACTGGCTGACCCTGGCCCTGGACGTGCCGGTGGACGGCTTCGAGCCGCAGGACGCTCCACCGCCACCGCCGGACGGCGCGGCCCGCCCCCGGGTGACCTTCGCCCCGGCCCTCGTGCTGCGCGTGCGCGATCAGGCCTCGCTGCTGACCTACTACGAGCGGATGCTGGAGACGTTGCGCGGCGACGGCCCGCCGCCGCTGGGCCTGGTCCAGCTCGTCGCGACGCTGGACGCCACCGAACGGCTCGCCTGGCTCGCCGCCGAGGGCGCGACGAGCGGCGCCGAGCTCGGCGCCGACCCGCTGCTGCCGCTGCCGGCCAGCCCCGAGCAGGCCCGGGTGCTCGAACGGCTGCGCCACGACAACGGCGTCGTCGTCGAGGGCCCGCCCGGCACCGGCAAGACCCACACGATCGCGAACCTGATCTCCGCGCTGCTCGCCGAGGGTCAGCGGGTCCTCGTCACCAGTCAGAAGGCGCAGGCCCTGCGGGTGCTGCGGGAGAAGCTGCCGCCCGAGCTGCAGCGGCTGTGCGTGTCGCTCACCGACGTCGAGGAGGCGTCCGGCCCCGTCGGCGGTGGCGCCGGTGGGAGGGACGCCGGTGGGAGGGACGCCGGTGGGATGGACGGGGTGGGTTCGCCCGAGCTCGCCGCGAGTGTGAGCGCCCTGGCCGCGGAGAAGGCGGTCTACCATCCCGAGGCGCTCGACCGCCGGATCGACCAGGCCGCACGGCGGCGGGCCGAGGCCCTGCGCTCCCGGGCCGAGCTCGCCGAGCGGGCCCGCGACGCGCGGGCCGCCGAGCGGGCCGTGCACGCGGACAGCGAGGTCGGCGCCGCGGGCTGGGGCGGGACCCGGGCGAGCATCGCCGCCCGGGTGCGCGCCGGTGGCGAGGTCTACGACTGGTTGCCGCTGCCCGTGCCGCCCGCGCGAGTCGGCGGCGAGCGGCCCGCGCCGCTGACCGACGCCGAGGCGGTGGAGCTGTACTCCCTGCTGCGCTCCGCCCCGAACGACCCGGCCCCGAACGACCCGGCCCCGAACGACCCGGCCCCGCCGAACGCGGCCGCAATGGACGCGGCCTCGAAGGACGCGGCGCAGCCAGCGGACCGGGCGGACATCCCGGCCCGCACGCTGCCGCCGGTTCTGGCAGCGGAGCGCTTCGCCGCGCTGGTGACCGCGGACCGCACGGCCCGGCAGACGGCCGAGGCGGCCCGAGCCGGGGTCACCGCCGCCGCCCGCGGCTTCCTGGACGAGGTCGCCGCGGCCGAGCCCGGGTCGTCGCCGACCGGCCCGCTGCGGGCGGCGGTGACCGTCCTCGTCCGCGCCCTCGACGACCTGACCGCGCACGGCGCCCGCGGGCCGGAGCGGGACTGGATCCCTGCCGCCCTCGACGACGCCCTCGCCGGGCGGGACCGCCTGCTGTGGGCCAAGGTGAGCGCCGCCGCGCCGCTCATCGCCGAGGCGGCCCGGCACGTCGACGACCTCGGCCTGCACGCCGTGGTACTGCCCTCCGCCGGCACCGCCACGGATCCGGCCCGCGCCGCGGACGGCGACGAGCGCGGGGGGCCGGCCACCGGGTCTTCCGGAACCGGGCCTGAAGGCACCGGGACGGCGGGCACCGAGGACGAGCCCGGCGGCGCCGAGCGAGCCGCCGAGCTCGATCCCGCCGCACTGCTCCCCCGTGCCGAGGCTCTGCGGGCCCACCTGGATGGCGGCGCCGAGCTCCGGCGACGCTTCCGGCCGAAGGTCCAGCGGGAGGCCGACGCGCTGCTGCGGCAGGTGACCGTCGACGGGGTCGCGCCGACCACCCCGGAGCTGCTCGACCTCGTCCTGACCCGGCTTCGGGCGGAGCTCGCCGTCGAGGCGGCTGGCCGCGGCTGGACCCTGGTGGGCCGCCCGCCGCGCTCCGGCGATCCGCTCGAGGTCCGGCTGTCCCGGCTGGTCGAGGGGCAGCAGGCCATCGAGGGAATCGACGCCGTCGTGGCCGCGCGGGACCGGGTCGTGGCCCTCGCCGCCGAGGCGGCGCCTGGGAACCCGGTCGCGATCGACTCCGCCGTGGGCGGGCGGGATCTGGCCGCGGCGATGGCCGCGCTCGAACCGATGGCGGCCGCGGCCGAGGCCGACCGGGCGCTGGCCGACCTCGCCGACGGGTACGACCGGCTCGCCACCGACCCGGGTACACCCGCCGGGCTGGCCGCCGAGCTCGGCGCCGTGGCCGCCGCCTGCCGGGCCCGCGACGCCGACGCCTACGCCGGCGCCCGCGCCTGCGCTCGACGCCGCGATGGCCCGGCAGGCAGGCCGCCGCCCGGCGCGCCGTACTGCTCCGCCGGCTGCGCGCGGCCCATCCCGCACTGGCGGATCTCGTGGCCGCCGCCGCGATCGAGGAATCCGCCCGGTTCGACCGCGGCCCGGGCGGCGAGCGGTGGCGCGAGGACGGCGGCGATGATCCGTGGCCGGCCCGGCTGGCGGCGTTCTCGGCCGCCTGGTCCTGGGCCGTCGCGGCAAGCTGGCTGGCCCGCGCCCCGCGTCCAGACGTCCCCGCCGGCGTCGGCGGCGCCCCTGGCGGCGGGGCCCCTGGCGGCGGGGCCTCGGGGTCGCCCGTCGACCTGGACGCCCAGCTGGACGCGGCCGAGGACGTCCTCGCCGCGGCCACGGCGGAGCTGGCCGGGGCGAAGGCGTGGAAGCACTGCCTGGAGCGGATGGGCGCCGAGCAGTCCGCCGCGCTGCGCGCCTACGCCGACACCGTCGCCGCCGGTGGCACCCTCGCCGGTCGGCACGCCGAGCGCTACCGGCAGGCCGCCCGGGAGGCGATGGAGATCGCCCAGACGGCGGTGCCGGCCTGGGTGATGCCGATCCGGGAGGTGCTCTCGACGATCCCGGCGGTCCGCGACAGCTTCGACGTCGTCATCGTCGACGAGGGCAGCCAGGCCGGGCTCGACAGCCTGTTCCTGCTGTGGCTGGCGCCCCGCGTGATCGTCGTCGGAGACGACCGTCAGTGCACCCCGCCGGTCGATCCGGCGCAGGAGCTCGACCCGGTCCTCGACCGGCTCGACGCCCTGCTGCCGGACGTGCCGGCCTGGCTGCGCGTCGGTTTCACCCCACGATCCAGTCTGTTCAGCCTGCTGCGGACCCGCTTCGGCGAGGTGATCCGGCTGCGGGAACACTTCCGCTGCATGCCCGAGATCATCGAATGGTCGTCGGCGATGTTCTACCGGGATGCGCCGCTGCTGCCGTTGCGTCAGTTCGGCGCGGACCGGCTGACGCCGCTGGTCGCGCGGTTCGTCCCGCACGGGTTCACCGCGGGCACCCCGACCGGGCCGCGCAACCCGGCCGAGGCCGAGGCGCTCGTCGCGCAGGTCCTGGCCTGTGCCGAGGACCCGCGCTACGCCGGGCTCAGCTTCGGGGTGGTGGTCACCCAGGGCACCGCGCAGGCGACGCTGATCCGCGACCAGCTCGCCGAGCGGATGTCGGCCGCCGAGCACCTGCGCCGCCGGCTGCGGGTGGGCACACCGGCCGATTTCCAGGGCGACGAGCGCGATGTCGTGTTCCTGTCGCTGGTCGTCGCGCCGGGAGACCGGCCGGTCCCGCTGACCCGGCTGGAGTACCAGCGGCGGTTCAACGTCGCGGCCTCCCGGGCGCGCGACCAGGTCTGGCTGTTCCACTCGGTGTCGCCGGCCGACCTCGACCACCAGGACCTGCGCCACAGCTACCTCAGCTACGTGCTGTCCGCGGCGCGCCCGGCCGCGCCGCTGCCCGGTGGGGTGACGCCGCCGCTCGCCGAGGTCGCCGCGGACCGCCCCCATCCGGCCTTCGGTTCGCTGTTCGAGCAGCGGGTGTTCCGCCACCTCGCCGGCCGCGGCTACCTCGTCACGCCCCAGGTGGAGGTCAACGGCCGGCGGGTCGACCTCGTCGTGGCCGGCGGGCGGGCACGGCTCGCGGTCGAATGCGACGGCGACGTCGGCCCGGGGCCGACGGAGATCGCCCGCGAGTTCGACCGGGAACGGGAGCTGCGCCGGGCGGGGTGGCGGTTCTGGCGGGTCCGCCAGTCCGACTTCGAACTCGACCCCGAGGCCGCGCTCGCCTCGCTGTGGCCGCGACTGGCGGCCACCGGGATCACCCCGATCCCGGTGGAGCGGGACGGCACCGACGGCCGGGGGGTGCCGACCGGCCCGCCCGCCGCCCACGGGCCGGTCAGGGCCGGCGCGGACGAGCTGCTGCACCGTTGGCGCCCGATCGCGCTGTCCGAGCTGGAGGGCCTCGACGACGTGCCGGCGCCGGCCGAGCGGCGCGATCCGGCCGCCGCACGGCGCTTCCCTGGCACCGGCCTCTCGCCCGGCTGATCATCCGGCCCGGCCGGCCGGGCCGGTGACGGTCAGGGCGGTGGCCCGCCGACCCCGTCGGGTTCGAACGGCGCCGCGGCGGCGTCCGGGCGGGCCGGGCCGGGACCGCCGGGCGCATCAGGATCCGCCCGCTCGCCCGGCCCCGAACGCGGCGTCCCGGCACTCGCGGACCGGGGCACGCGTTCGCGCTCCGTCCCGATCCCGCTGTGCTCGGCGGCGGGCCGCTCGCCGTCCACCGGTTGTCTGGCCCCGTCCGCCGGGACGGCCGGCTCGAGGTCGCGCTCGGCGTCGACGTCCCCCGCGTCCCCCGCGTCCCCCGCGTCGCCCGCGGCGCCCGCGGCGCCCACGGCGATGCGGGTGAACGGCGGCCGGTGCAGCCGGGGCTTCGCCGCCGTCGGCTCGGTGAAGTCCACCCGGTGGATGCGGCAGAACGCGGTCTGCGCCCCCGGGCCGATCCGGCACACCCCGATGTCCGCCGCCGCCGACAGGTAGGCCAGTGCCTCGGCGCGTTCGAGCCCGACCCGGCTCTGCAGGAACAGCACCGCCGAGCGGGTCGCGCGGCGGATCGCCTCGGTCAGATCGGCGTCGCGACCCATGGTGACCCAGACGGTGTCGGTCTCGATGAACGGCTCGCGCAGCGCGCCGAGGGCGGCGCGGGCGGCCGTCTCCCGCAGCGCCGTCAGGCGCAGCGTCGCGCGCAGCGGGCCCTCCAGGGCCGTCGCGCCGATCTTCCCGTCGCCGAGGGCGTAATGCGGGTCGCCGACGGCGAACAGCGCGCCGCCGACCTGGACGGGCAGGTAGAGCCGGGCGCCGATGCCGAGGTCGCGGCTGTCCAGGGCGCCGCCGTGCAGTCCGACCGAGGTGGAGGGAATGACCTCGGTGGTACTGTCCACGGCGACTGCCATGACGCCCAGGAACGGAGCCAGCGGAAAGCGGGCCCGTCCGCCGCTCGCGCCGGTCAGCGAGCCGAACAGGCGACCGCGGCGGCGTTCGACGGCGCAGAAGGTGGTGACGGTGCGAAAGCGCTGCCAGTGCCGCGCGTCGGCGTCCGACTCGGGCGGACCTCCCTCGGGAAACTCCCCGGCGAGCAGGCCGGCGCCGTGCCGGGTGGAGATGATCCCGTACCGGGCCCGTGGGTGCAGCGACAGGACGTCGACCCGCAGCACGTCACCGGGCTGGGCACCGCGGACGAGCACCGGCCCGGTGATGATGTGCGGGGCGTCCACGCCGAACCGGTGCGGCAGGCCGGAGGCGGCGATGGCCCGGGCGTCGGCGAGGACCTCCGACGGCGGCACGCCGAGGTTGGCGAGGAACGCGTCGGGGTCACGGCCTTGGTCACCGAGGATCCCCTCGGGGCTGACCGTGTCGAAAGTGACCGTGGCACCGGAGTCAATACTGAGAACCGGCCTGGTCAGTGCGTTGGGCAGCTCGCCCCATGTGACGGTCTCGGGGGTGGAGGGCAGGTAGTGCTTTCCCTCGATCTTGCCCCGGCCTGGCTGCAGCGCCACAGGCGGCCCTACCGTGCCCGCTGCCGGCCGGGCGGGCTCCCACCGTGACGAGCCGCCTGGACGCGCGGTCGGCCGGCCCCCGGGGTCCCGGCGGACCGGACGAGACACACAGAACGACAGGACTGGTCATGCACGCGCGTCAGATTTTCAGTGGCATATGACAAAAAGGTGACGTGGATGTTGCGATCACGGTCATTCCGCCAGGAGGGGTGTGCTGGGCCCGTGGGCGTGGAGTCCGCGGGTCCGCGGGGGCGGTTGAGCATGCGGCACCGGCACTTCGGTGCCGCGGGCGGCGGCGCGGGCGGCGGCACCTCGGCGGGGATCTCGCCGGTGGTGCGGCGTCATGACCGCGGCGTCGGGGCCGAGTGCGGCGCCGGGGTGCCATGACCGCGACGTTGCGGGATCTCGGGGAGTTCGAGCTGATCCGCGCGATCACCGCCCGTTTCGCCCGCGGCCGCGACGTGCTCGTCGGCCCGGGCGACGATGCCGCGGTGCTGGCCGCGCCGGACGCCAGGGTGGTCGTCACCACCGACCTGCTGCTGGAGGGTCGCCACTTCCGGCGGGACTGGTCGTCGGGTGAGGACGTCGGGCACAAGGCCGCGGCGCAGAACCTCGCCGACGTGGCGGCGATGGGCGCCCGGCCGACCGGGCTGTTCGTCGGCTTCGCCGCGCCGGGTGATCTCACCGTCGACTGGGCGCTGGCGCTGGCCGACGGGCTCGCCGCCGAGTGCGCGCGGGCCGGGGCCACCGTCGCAGGCGGCGACATCAGCTCCGCCGACTCGATCATGCTGGGGGTAACCGCTCTCGGCGATCTCGAGGGCCGGGCGCCGGTGCTGCGCTCGGGGGCCCGGCCGGACGACGTGGTCGTGCTCGCCGGCTCCGTCGGCCGGGCCGAGGCTGGCCTGGCCCTGCTCACCGCGGGCGTCGACCACGACGCGAATGCCGGCTGGGCGGGGCTGGTCACGGCGCACCGCCGCCCCCGGCCGCCCTATCCGCTGGGCCCGACGCTCGCCGCGGTGGGCGCGCACGCCATGTGCGACGTCTCGGACGGCCTGGTCCAGGACCTCGGCCACATCGCCACCGCCTCGGGGGTGCGGATCGATCTCGACCCGGCCGCCCTGGCTGCCGACGCGCCGCTGCGGTCGGCCGCCGCCGAGCTGGGGGCGGACCCGCTCGACTGGGTACTCACCGGCGGCGAGGACCACGCGCTCGTCGCCTGCCTGCCACCTTCGGCGGGCGTCCCCGCGGGCTGCGAACGGATCGGTCAGGTGCTGCCCGGAACAGGCGTGACCCTGGCCGGGCGGCCGACCGTCGGACGCGGGGGCTGGAATCACTTCGGTTGACGTCCTCCCCCGCCTGAAGTGAAGGCGGTGGATTCCCACTCCTACGCACCCAGCGGAAGGCAGGGCGGTCGTGTTGAGGTTCGCGGTTCGCGGTTCGGCCGGCGCCGTGCCCGCCCGCGCAGTCACCGCGCGTCCCGCGGCGATGTTCCTGGCAGCGTTGACGTCCGCGTGGCACCGGAACCCGCAGGCGACACACCGAAATCGCGCTTGGCTCTCACGCGACGCGGCGGCCACCTGCCCGCGGATCGAGCAACACCGAGACGGGTAAGCAGCCGGTATCCTCTCGACCCGGCCGGGGCCTTCTGTTCCAACCGGTGCCCGAGCAGACCCCAGCCGGCCGCGAGGATCGCCCGGTTCAACCCGGCCTTCTGCCGCACGTTACGTCCCGGCTCCGCGACCGTGCCCCGCGCCGACCGGGTCATGCTCCGAATGCGCAGGTCCTCGGCGCGGATCAGATCGTAGCGGCGGGCGAGACCGGTGCTGGTCTTCTCCGCCCGGTCCTTGCGCCGGTCGGCCTCGCGTAGGACCGGGCGTCCGGGGCACGGCACGGCTACGACGGAACCGCACCCAGCCAACCTTCGGGATTTTCGCCTCGGACCAGCGGCGGTTGAGCTGCCGGACGTCGCCTGGTCGCACCGCCACCCGGAAATCCTCCCGTCGGCCCGATTTCCGGAACGTGGGTTTCCGATGCGAACCGCGAAAAAAATGGCCATGGCCGCGGCGGCGTCCTGCAACACCTGCTGCTGGACGACGACACTACCCGCCGCGAGTCAGCCGAACGCTCGGCGGGTCTCGGCCAACTGCCGGTTCTGCTCGGCATAACCCAGCGCGGGACCACGCCACGGCCGATACCACAACTATCGTTCCACCGCGAGGTTTCACACCTACCGGGCATGCGCACAATGATTTTCCGGAATCACCGACTGGTCGACCGTCGGATACAGCCGGAAACGGGCCATGCACCCATACTACGGAAAGAAGATCCACCGGTGAACGATGTGGGGCGGCCTTTCCTCCCCGACCTGAAGGCCAGGGCATCCACACCGAAACCATGGCGACCGCAGGTGCGGCGGCGCGACGGGCGCGGCCGGCGCCACGGCGCCACGGCGGGCGGCGGGCGGCGGGCGGCGGTCTCGCCGACGAAGACCCCGTCCCGGTGCGGGCGGACACCTGCGGGCGGGCACCGCGGACACGGGTAGGTCCGAACAGCAGAATCGCCCCGGCGGATCCGCCGGGGCGAGCTGCACGATTGCCAACTAAGTAGACGCCGGCCCGCCAGGTCGCCTCACGGGCGTAGGTCGCTCGAAGCGACATTTATCGGGTCCGGGGGCCATGATGCGGGCCGGCGTCACTCAGCTTAACGGATGGACCGCCCCGGGTGTTCCCCGCACTGGAAACCGGACGAACGGCCCGGATCGAGAGGGGCGATCGCCAAGCCCGATGGGCCACCCTCCGTGCCTGACCGACCACACCAATACCGGCAGAGTGGACAGCAGGGTGACATCGGGCCGGCACGTACAGTGCCTGTGACCCGACTGGGCGAGGCCGCCCCTGCCCTGGGTGTCCAGAGCGGGTAGCCTGAGCAGACGGTGGCAGAAGGGCCTTTCGGAGGCCGTGAAGTGAGACCGTGGATAGAGGCGAATGGCCCCGTGACAGCACCGACGGTTCCTGCGTCAGGACCTGACTTCGGACCCAATGAATGGCTGGTCTTCGAGATCTACCAGCAGTTTCTCGAAGATCCGCAGAGCGTGTCGCCGGAGTGGCAGGAGTTCCTCTCCGACTACCGGCCCACCGCGCCGCCGGCCAGCCCCGGCGCGCCTGCCGGGGAGGTGGCACCAAGCGGGACTTCACCCGACGGTGAGGTCTCCCACACGGCGCCGCCCGCGGCGAAGCCTACCCCGCCCGCGGTGCCGGCGCCCGTGCCCACTCCGGCCCCGCCCGCGAAGCCCGTCACGCCCGCAACCCCCGCGCCCGCAACCCCCGCGCCCGCGAAGCCGGCTGCCGCCAAGCCCGCCGCGGCCGCCAAGCAGCCGGCACCCGCCCCCGCTGGCGCCGAGGGGCCGGCCACCACGCCGCTGCGCGGCGCGGCCGCCCGCGTGGTCAGCAACATGGAGACCTCGCTGCACGTCCCGACCGCCACGTCGGTCCGGGCGTTCCCGGCGAAGCTGCTCGCGGACAACCGCATCGTCATCAACCGGCACCTGGCCCGCTCGAGCGGCGGCAAGGTGTCGTTCACGCACATCATCGGCTACGCGATGGTCAAGGCGCTGGCCAACCACCCGGCCATGAACGCCTTCTACACCGAGATCGGCGGCAAGCCGGCGCTCGTCCAGCCGGAGCACGTCAACCTCGGGCTCGCCATCGACCTGGTGACCCCGAAGGGGCGCCAGCTCGTCGTGGCCGCGGTGAAGAAGGCCGAGACGCTGGACTTCAACCAGTTCTGGGTGGCTTATGAGGACCTGGTCCGCCGCGCTCGGGCGAACAAGCTGACCACCGACGACTTCACCGGCGTCACCATCAGCCTGACCAACCCCGGCGGCATCGGCACGGTGCACTCGGTGCCCCGGCTGATGGAGGGCCAGGGCACGATCATCGGCGTCGGCGCGATGGAGTACCCGGCCGAGTTCTCCGGCGCCGCGGCCAACACGCTGGCCAGGCTCGCGATCTCCAAGACGATCACGCTGACCAGCACGTACGACCACCGCATCATCCAGGGCGCCCAGTCCGGCGAGTACCTGCGCCGGATGCACCAGCTCCTGCTGGGCGAGGACGGCTTCTACGACGAGATCTTCCGGTCGCTGCGGGTGCCGTACGAGCCCATCCGCTGGGTCGCGGACATGCCCGTGGTGCACGAGGGCGATCTCGACCACAACGCCCGGGTGCTGGAGCTGATCCACGCCTACCGGGTGCGCGGTCACCTGATGGCCGACACCAACCCGCTCGAGTTCGCCATCCGCAGCCACCCCGACCTGGACATCATCAGTCACGGGCTGACGCTGTGGGACCTCGACCGGGAGTTCGCCGTCGGCGGGTTCGCGGGCCAGCGGACGATGTCGCTGCGCGACGTGCTCGGCGTCCTGCGCGACTCGTACTGCCGCCGGGTCGGCATCGAGTACATGCACATCCAGGAGCCCGACGAGCGGGCCTGGATTCAGGCCCGGGTCGAGCGGGCCGCGGAGCGCCCGGACCCGGCCGAGCAGCTGCACGTGCTGGAGCGCCTCGGCGCCGCGGAGGCGTTCGAGTCCTTCCTGCAGACGAAGTACGTCGGCCAGCGCCGGTTCTCGCTGGAGGGCGCCGAGTCGACGATCCCGACGCTCGACGAGGTGCTGGAACGCTCCGCCGACGCGGGCATGGACGAGGTCGTCATCGGCATGGCCCACCGCGGCCGGCTGAACGTGCTCGCCAACATCGTCGGCAAGTCCTACCGGCAGATCTTCGCCGAGTTCGAGGGTCACCTCGACCCGCAGACGGCGCACGGCTCCGGCGACGTGAAGTACCACCTGGGCGCGGAGGGCGTGTACACCGGCCGCGAGGGGCGCAAGGTGCCCGTCTCGGTCGTGGCGAACCCGTCGCACCTGGAGGCCGTCGACCCGGTCACCGAGGGCGTCGTCCGGGCCAAGCAGGACATCCTGGACAAGGGCACGGCCGGCTTCACCGTCCTGCCGGTCCTCGTCCATGGCGACGCCGCGTTCGCCGGCCAGGGGGTCGTCGCCGAGACGCTGAACCTCTCCCAGCTGCGCGGCTACCGCACCGGCGGCACCATCCACCTGGTCATCAACAACCAGGTCGGGTTCACCACGTCGCCCGAGTCGAGCCGGTCGTCGGTGTACGCCACCGACGTCGCCCGGATGGTCCAGGCGCCGATCTTCCACGTCAACGGGGACGACCCCGAGGCGTGCGTGCGGGTGGCGGCGCTGGCCTTCGAGTACCGCCAGGCGTTCCACAAGGACGTCGTCATCGACCTGCTCTGCTACCGCCGGCGCGGCCACAACGAGATGGACGAGCCGTCGTTCACCCAGCCGCTGATGTACGACACCATCGCCAGCAAGCGCTCGGTGCGCAAGCTCTACACCGAGGCGCTGATCGGCCGCGGGGACATCACCCGCGACGAGGCCGAGCAGGCGATGAAGTCCTACCGCGCGGAGCTGGAGAAGGCGTTCGCGCAGACCCGGGACACCACCCCGTCCGGCGCCGCGCCGCAGCCGCGGATCGTCACCACGCCGGAGGAGGCGGCCGCGGCCGCCGCGGTCAGCACCGCGGTCTCCGCCGAGGCCGTCAAGAAGGTCGTCGACACCCAGGTCACCCTGCCCGACGGCTTCACCGTCCACCCGCGGCTGCGCCCGCAGATCGAGCGGCGCGCCCAGATGGTCGAGACCGACACGATCGACTGGGCGCTCGCCGAGACCCTGGCGTTCGGCACCCTCATGCTCGACGGCCGGTCGATCCGCCTGACCGGGCAGGACAGCCGCCGCGGCACCTTCGGCCAGCGGCACGCCGTGCTGGTCGACCGGCACAGCGCCGAGGACCACACCCCGCTGCGGACGCTGCGCTACGGCGTCGACGGGACCGAGACCAACGACGGCGTCGGCACCTTCTACGTCTACGACTCGCTGCTCAGCGAGTTCGCGGCGATGGGTTTCGAGTACGGCTACGCGGTTGCCCGGCCGGACATGCTGGTGCTCTGGGAGGCGCAGTTCGGCGACTTCGCCAACGGCGCCCAGTCGATCATCGACGAGTTCATCAGCGCGGGCGAGGCGAAGTGGGGCCAGCGCTCGGCACTGGCGCTGCTGCTCCCGCACGGTTACGAGGGCCAGGGGCCGGACCACTCCTCCGCCCGCATCGAGCGGTTCCTGTCGCTGTGCGCGGACAACAACATGACGGTCTCGGCGCCGTCGTCGCCCGCCAGCTACTTCCATCTGCTGCGCCGGCAGACCCTCTCGCCGGTGCGGCGTCCGCTGGTCGTCTTCACGCCCAAGTCGATGCTGCGGCTGAAGGCCGCCACCTCGACGGTGGCGGAGCTGACCGAGGGTAGCTGGCAGCCGGTGATCCCCGACGACTTCGTCACCGACCCGTCGACGGTCCGCCGGGTGCTGCTCTCGGCCGGCAAGGTCTACTACGACCTGGCCGCCGCCCGGGGCAGGCACGACGACGCCGAGCGGTTCGCGCTGCTGCGGGTCGAGCAGCTCTACCCGACTCCCGGGCCGGAGCTGGCGAAGGCGCTCGAGCGCTACCCGAACCTGACCGACGTCGTCTGGGTGCAGGAGGAGCCGGCGAACCAGGGCGCCTACCCGCACATGGCGCTCAACCTCGGCGAGTTCCTGCCCGGCGGGATCCGCCTGCGCCGGATCTCCCGGCGGGCGGCGGCGGCGCCGGCGTCGGGTTCGTCTCGGGTGCACGAGCGCGAGCAGCAGGCCCTCGTCGAGGCCGCGTTCGAGGACTGACCCACCACCGGGCGGCACCCCCACCGGGCAGCCGCCGGGTACGCATCGACGGAGATCGACAAGGATGACGGACGGTCCCGGCCCCGCCGGGACCGTCCTGTCCTGACCCGGCCGGCCTGCCCCCTGGTCCGGCTGGGCAGCGGGACGCGGGCGCCGTCGGGGACGATGGGAGCGGGGATGTACTTCACCGATCGGGGCATCGAGGAACTCGCCGACCGCCGCGGCGCGGAGACGGTGACCTACGAGGGGCTCGCCGACTCGCTGCGGGCGTTCGTCGACGTCCACCCGGAGTTCGAAGAGGCCGTCGAACGCCTCGCCACCTGGCTGGCGCGCCCCGACGACGACGCCGATCTCTGACCCTCTGGCGCTGCCCCCTGGCGGGGCCGCTCACGGCGTAAGGATCAGCTTGCCGAAGACGTCCCCGTCGGCGAGCTGCTCGAACGCCGCGCGCGCCGCGGACAGCGGGCGCACCTCCTGCACCGGCGGTCGGACACCGGTGCGCTCCAGGAAGGCGAGCAGGTCGACGAGTTCCTCCCGGCTGCCCATCGTGGAGCCGACGACCGACAACTGCAGGAAGAAGATCCGGGTGAGCTCGGCCGGCGGGTTCGGGCCGCTGGTCGCGCCGGAGACGACGATGCGGCCCCCGGGCCGCAGGGACCGGACCGAATGGCTCCAGGTGGCGGCGCCGACCGTCTCGATGACGGCGTCGACCCGCCGCGGTAGCCGGGCGCCGGACTCGAACACCTCGTCGGCGCCGAGGGCCGCGGCCCGCGTGCGCTTGCCCTCGTCGCGCGAGGTGACGAACACGGTGTGCCCCGCGGCCTTACCGATCAGCAGGGCGGCGGTCGCCACCCCGCCACCCGCACCCTGGACGAGCAGCGTCCCGCCGCCGCTGGCGGGCAGGCCGGCCCGGGACACCACCATCCGGTAGGCGGTGAGCCAGGCGGTCGGCAGGCACGCCGCCTCCTCCCAGGACAACCCGGCCGGCTTCGGGACGAGATTGCGCCGGGGCACCGCGACCCGCTCGGCGAGGGTGCCCGGGTGCAGCTCGGACAGTAGGGTTCGCCGCGGGTCCAGCGTCTCGTCGCCGCCCCCCGCCGCCGGATCACCGATCACCGCATGCACGATGACCTCCTCCCCCTCGGCGGTCACCCCGGCGGCGTCACAGCCGAGGATCATCGGGAGGCGGTCGGCCGGCAGACCCACTCCACGCAGACTGAAGAGGTCGTGATGGTTCAGCGAGGCGGCTCGCACCGTGACGGTGACCCACCCGTCCGCGGGCGCGGGCTCAGGCTGCTCGCCGACGGACAGACCAGCGAGAGGGGCATCGGGATGCAGGGAGACCGCGGCGGCTGCGAGCACCCCTCGAACCTACGGCCGCCCGATCCCAGGCGCGAGCGACCCTGGCCAGCCGCGACTCCGATTCCGACTCCGATGCCGATTCCTACACCGATTCTGACGAACAGGGATCATCCGCCCCGGCCCGCGCGTCCCCGGGTCCGTTGTGCTGAACTCATCGCCGTGGTTACGACAAGCGTGGACGGTGCGGTGGACAGATCGTGGTGACCCGGGATGACATGCCAGAGACGCCCGGTCGCCGCGGGGCGCATCGGCGGCTGGGCTGGCGCCGCCGGCGGGTTGTCCCGATCGCGGAGGCACCCGCCACGGTCATCATCGATGGCACGCCGGTCATCACCGTCATGTCGGCGGACTTCGTCTGCTGCTCCTACAAGGGCTGCGGGACGCTGCGCCCGCTGGACGACGCCGTCGAGAACCGGCCCTGCCAGGGGTGCGGCCGGGTCTGACCGGGTCCCGTGCGGCCGCACCAGCCACGTCAGCCGCACCCAGCCACGTCAGCCGCACCAGCCCACGCAGACGGCTCGGGGACCCCGCAGGCAGATGATGCCTGCGGGGTCCCCGGCAGCTACGGACGCTGACAGCTACGGACGCTCTCAGCGGCGGGCGACCCCGTCGGCCCGGGCGGCCGCGGCGACCGCCGCGGAGACGGCCGGGGCCACCCGGGCGTCGAACACGCTCGGGATGATGAGGTCCTCGGCGAGCTCGTCGGCGATCACGTCGGCGAGGGCCTTGGCGGCGGCGAGCTTCATGCCCTCCGTCACCCGGCTGGCCCGCACGTCGAGCGCACCGCGGAACACGCCGGGGAACGCCAGCACGTTATTGATCTGGTTGGGGTAGTCGCTGCGCCCGGTGGCCACGATCCGGGCGTACTTGTGGGCGATCGCGGGCTCCACCTCGGGGTCCGGGTTCGCCATCGCGAAGATGATCGCCTCGGGGGCCATGGTGGCGACCGCCTCCTCCGGCACCTGCCCGGAGGACAGGCCGAGGAAGACGTCGGCGCCGCTCAGCGCGTCGGTGATCGAGCCGGTCAGGCCGGCGCGGTTGGTCTCGGCGGCGAGCGCGGCCTTGACCGGGGTGAGGGCGTCGCGGCCGGGGTAGATGATGCCGCGGCTGTCACCGACCGCGATGTCGCCGATGCCGGCGGCCAGCAGGATGCGGGTCACCGCGACTCCGGCCGCACCCGCGCCGGACACCACGGCACGCAGGTCGCCGAGGGTGCGCCCGGTCAGCTTGGCGGCGTTCTCCAGCGCGGCCAGGGCGACGATCGCGGTGCCGTGCTGGTCGTCGTGGAAGACCGGGATGTCGACGCGGTCCTGCAGGAGGCGCTCGATCGCGAAGCACCGCGGCGCCGAGATGTCCTCCAGGTTGATCCCGCCGAAGCTCGGCGCGAGCCGGACGACGGTCTCGACGATCTCCTCGACGTCGGTGCAGTCGAGCGCGAGCGGGACGGCGTCGACACCACCGAAGTGCTTGAACAGCGCCGCCTTGCCCTCCATGACCGGCAGGGAACCCGCGGGACCGATGTCACCGAGGCCGAGCACGGCGGTCCCGTCGGTGACGACGGCGACGGTGTTGGCCCGCCAGGTGTAGTCGTCGGCGAGAGCCGGCGTCTCGGCGATCGCCGTGCACACCCGCGCGACCCCGGGAGTGTAGGCCAGCGAGAGGTCCTCGCGGTTCTCCAGCGGGACGGTGAGCGCAACGCCGATCTTCCCGCCGCGGTGCAGGGCGAAGGCGGGATCGTCGTCGGACGGTCGCGGGCTGACCCCGGCCAGTTCCGACGCGGCGGTGGAGTCGATGGTCGAGTGGTCAGTGGTTGCGGTCACGGAGATTGCTCCTCGGACATGCCGCCGGTGGCCCCTCGGGCGATCGTGGTACCACCTGGGCGGCGCTACAAGACGCCCGCCCTCCATGCGTGCCGTGTCCGCGGGAGGGCGGGCCTGAGCGGTCCCACCCCATGACGTGTGGTGATCATGAAGCGGGACGAGCGCCCGGGGGTTGCCCGGGGTTACATCCAATATCGCACGCCGACCCGGTCCAGCTCACGCGGAAGGTTCGCCCACGATGAACCTCTGACGAACCTCACCACAAACGAAACATGTCGACACGGAGCGGGCGCGCGAGCGTAGCGGAGACGTCACATGATCAGGATTGGGTGCACTCGGACACCGTCCACGTCACATAACGCCTCACCCGATCCAGAAGGTCATCAGTGCACAGCGGCGTTTTCCGTCATGATGCGAGGATATCCGCCCTGGTCATGAGCCTCGCTCTGCCGACGATCGCGGCGGGCTGTGGCGATGACGACTCCGACTCCGCCGCCACGCCGGCGACGACGACCGCCACCGACAGCGTCATCGCAGGTCAACTACCCCAGAGCAGCCGCGACAAGGGACGCTCACGGTGGCCACCGCCCCGTCCTACGCCCCGAACGAGTTCTTCGACACGGACGGGAAAAGCATCATCGGAATGGATATCGACCTGGGCCGCGCACTCGGCGGTGTCCTGGGTCTCAAGGTCCAGCCCACGCAGGTGGTCTTCGACTCGGTCCTGCCCGGTCCCGCCTCCGGCCGATATGACATCGGCATGTCGTCCTTCACCGACACCTTGGAGCGGGAGAAGCAGGTCGACTTCGTGACCTACTACTCCGCGGGTACCTCCTTCATGACCCGCGGCCAGGGTGGGGCGGAGGTCGCCTCGCCGGACGACCTGTGTGGGCACACGGTGGCGGTGCAGACCGGCACCACCAGAAGGACTCGGGGCTGCCCGCTCCGTTGCGCGCCGCCATGGCCAAGCCGATCGACGCAGTGCCGCTGCGCCATCCCGGCCGGTGGGCGGCCGGTGTGGTCATCCTGGTGTTCGCCGCGATGGGGGCGCCCTCCTTCGTCAGCTTGGCCTCGTCACCAGTCCGGACTTCCAGTGGGGCACCGTCGGCGACTACCTGTTCGCCGAGCCGGTGCCACGCGGCATGTGGGCCACCGTCTGCCTGACGGTCATCGCGATGGCGATCGGGATCGGCGGCGGAGTACTGCTCGCCATCCTGCGGATGTCGCCGAACCCGGTCGTGGCCGGCCCCGCCTGGCTGTACATCTGGTTCTTCCGGGGCACGCCGCTGCTGGTACAGATCCTGTTCTGGAGCTTCATCGGCGCGCTGTACCGTTGCGTTCCGGTGAGCTTTGACGCTCACCGGTCACGCTGCCGTCCCGTGCGGGGCGGCGCTCCCGGTCTGACCGGCCGAAGCCGGGCCGGGTTCCCGTTTCATGGCCACCCGCTCACCGGAGTGGGGCTTACGGTCGGCTCCACGGGCGTTTTCCGTCTCCGACGCACTGCCGGCGACGAGGCTGCGCAGGTTGACCGCGGCGTTCAGGTCACGGTCGAGGACCAGCCCGCAGGACTGGCAGGTGAAGGTGCGCTCGGCCAGGGTCAGGCTTGGGTTTCGCCAGCCGCAGCCGGAACAGGTCTTCGAGCTTGGATACCACCGGTCCGCGACGACCAGCGTCGATCCGTACCAGCCGGTCCTGTAAGCCAGCTGGCGGCGGACCTCGGCCATCCCGGTGTCGGCGACGGCGCGGGCGAGGCGCCGGTTACGGACCATCCCGGCGACATGCAGATCCTCGACGACGACCGTGACGTGGGTTTTCGCGAGCCGGGTCGGGAGTGTGTGCAGCCCGTCGCGGCGCTGGCTCGCGACGCGGGCGTGGATGCACGCCAGCGCGGCGGCCCGCGTGCGGTGCCCGGCGCTGCCAAAGCTTCGACGCTGTCGAAGGTGCTCCAGCCCTACCACCCGAACCCGAAGACGAGCCCCACCGCCTGGGAGGGGGTCACCCCCGACGGCCGACGCGGGCACCGCCGACTCCGGTACGCGACACCGGTCGCACCACCGGAGCCGGCGCTCCGCAAGAGCCACACCTGCGCGCCAACGCGCACCGGCCCAACGGTCCGGCCTGCTGGGAGACGCTCGGTCGAACCGGTACCTTCGCTCTCGTGGAGATCAGCGAACTATCGGTTCCGGACGCCTGGGTGTTCACCCCGCGTCAGCACTCCGACAGCCGCGGGACCTTCCTGGAGTGGTTCCGCTCCGACGCGCTTGCCGAGGTCGTGGGCCATCCGCTGACCCTGTCGCAGGCCAATCACAGCGTCAGCCGGGCCGGGACGCTCCGTGGCGTGCACTACGCTCAGGTGCCACCCAGCCAGGCGAAGTACGTGACGTGCGTACGCGGGCGGGTGCTCGACTGCGTGGTCGACATCCGCACCGGATCGCCAACGTTCGGCACCTTCGCCTCGGTCCTGCTCGACGACGTCGACCGGCGGGGCCTGTACGTCTCGGAGGGCCTGGGGCACGCGTTCATGGCGCTCACCAACGACGCGGCGATCTCCTACCTGTGCTCGACGTCCTACACTCCCGGCCGCGAGCACGGCGTCAACCCGCTCGACCCCGATCTGGCCCTGCCCTGGCCCGACGACCTCACGCCGCTGCTGTCGGAGAAGGATGCCGCGGCCCCCTCGCTCAAGGAGGCCGAGTCGGCGGGCCTGCTGCCGGCCTACCGCGACTGCCGGGCCTTCTACGACGAGCTACGCGCCGCCGGCGCCACGGCGGGCGGCTCGCGATGATCCGGGTGGCCGGCCCGGGGGACGTCGAGGTCGTCCTGGAGCTGGTCCGGGAGCTCGCCGCCTACGAGCGCGAGCCGGACCGGGTCGCCATGACCCCGGCCGATCTGCACGCCGCTTTGTTCGGCCCCGTTGCGGCCGCCTACTGCCTGGTCGCCACGGCCGACGAGCCAGCCGGGGGTGCCACCCCGGTCGGGGGTGCACCCCCGACCGGGGTGGCGCATCCGCCGCCGGTCGTGGGCTTCGCGATCTGGCATCCGACCTTCTCCACCTGGACCGGCCAATCTGGCATGTACCTGATCGACCTGTTCGTGCGGCCGGAGCACCGCCGCGGCGGCCACGGCCGGGCCCTGCTCGCCGCCCTCGCCGCGGTCTGCGTCGAACGGGGCTACCGGCGGCTGGAATGGGCCGTGCTCGACTGGAACACGCCGGCGCAGGCGTTCTACCGCTCGCTGGCGGCGCAGCCGCTGACCGGGTGGTCGACCTGGCGGGTGGACGGCGACGCCCTCACCGACCTCGCCGCCCTGGCCCGCCCGCGCCCCGGTGCCGTCACCGCCGGTCCGGGCTGATCCGGCTTGATCCGATCCGGCTCGGGGCGTGATCCGTCCCGCTCGTCCAGTTCCGAGGCCCCGCGTGCCGCGGCCGGCCGGCGGCCGGCGAGCCGCGTGGGGGGCCGGCCGCGACCACTTGCGATCACCCGACCTGCGGGACCCACCAGCGGCTGGGTACGGTGGAGGTGGTGGCCGTCGCGGGTCGCCGACGGAGCGGATCCCATCTGGCCATGAGGGACGTCACGGCCGCCGTGGGGATGCTTTACACCGTCGGCGGGCGGGAAGGCCCTCATCCACAACATCATCGTTCGGCCGGCTCCGGCCGGCGGACCACCCGCGAGGGTTCCTCCTCGCACTACGCAGGCTCTTTGGGGGTAGGAACGTGGATCCGACGCCTTCGACCGGCGGCGCGGAGAACTCCGACACCATCGACAGCCAAACCGCCCACTCCGGCGGACTGCGCGACGTCGTCGCGCTCACCCTGCCCGCGGCCAGCGCGTACCTAACCGTCCTGCGCACCGCCACGGCGTCCCTCGCGGCCCGGCTCGACTTCACCCTCGACGACATCGAGGACCTGCGGATCGCCGTCGACGAGGCGTGCGCGCTGCTGCTCGTCTCGGCGGTGCCCGGATCGTCGCTCGACTGCACCTTCACGCTCTCGCCCGGAGTGATGCACGTTCTGGTGACGGTCGAGAGCCTCGACGGCGAGCCCCCCTCGGAGGACACCTTCGCCTGGACGGTGCTCAAGGCCCTCGCGGGCGGTGTCGAGACCTCGACGGGCCCGGACAACAAGGTGAGCATCACGCTGCAGAAGCGCCGGGGCGTGCGGGCGGATCTCGGCGAGCCCCCGGCGGGGCACGTCCGCGGATCGGGCGCGGCCGACGAGACACCATTGGGTGACGCGGTAGGTACATCGTGACGTCGACCGGCAGAACCCCGACGCCGCCCCGGACGGCAGCCGGCCAGGACACGCCCGCGGTCGACCCGGTGGCCGCGCTGAGCCAGCGGGGAGCCGCACTGGACGAACACCCCGCCGAGCGCGGCCAGGACCGCGACCTCGGCGCCGAGGTCGCGGTCCAACCGCTGCCGAGCACCGAGGGCGAGGGTGAACGCGAAAGCACCGACCGCGCCCACTCTCCCGACCGGGCGATGGCCCGCGCGCTGTTCGTGCGCCTCGCCGAACTGCCCGAGGGCGACGCGGAGCGCGCCGCCATCCGCGACCAGCTCGTCCGGATGCACCTGCCGCTGGTGGAGTACCTCGCCCGGCGCTTCCGCAACCGGGGTGAGCCGCTCGACGACCTCGTCCAGGTCGCCACGATCGGCCTGATCAAGTCGGTGGACCGGTTCGACCCGGAGCGCGGGGTGGAGTTCTCCACCTATGCCACCCCGACGATCGTCGGCGAGATCAAGCGGCATTTCCGCGACAAGGGCTGGGCGATCCGGGTTCCCCGCCGGTTGCAGGAGCTCAAGCTCTCGCTGACGAAGGCGACCTCCGAGCTGTCCCAGACGCTCGGACGCTCACCCACGGTGAGCGAGATCGCCCGGCATCTGCAGATGAGCGAGGAGGACGTCCTCGAGGGGCTGGAATCGGCCAACGCCTACTCGGCGGTCTCCCTCGACGCGCCGGACTCCGGTGACGACGAGGCTCCCGCCGTCGCGGACACCCTGGGCGTCCAGGACGAGTCCCTGGAGGGCGTGGAGTACCGCGAGTCACTCAAGCCGCTGCTGGAGAAGCTCCCGGCGCGGGAGAAGCGCATCCTGCTCCTGCGCTTCTTCGGCAACATGACCCAGTCTCAGATCGCCACCGAACTCGGCATCTCCCAGATGCACGTGTCCCGGCTGCTGGCCCGCACCCTGGCCCAGCTTCGCCGCGGCCTGCTCGAGGACGGCTGACCCCGACGGCCGGCTGGCGCGCCGCCTAAGAGTCGACGCCGCCTAAGAGTCGACGCCGATCAGGGACGCCGCGGCCCGCGGGGGACGCGCCGGCCGTCGCTGCGGCCTGCATCCCCGTCCTCGTCCCGCCCCACGGGGGTAGCGGGGCCGCGGGCGTCGGGCGCCGACGGACCGAACCCACCCGAGGCCAGCAGGGCCACGACGATCACGAGCGGGACGACGAGCAGCGGGATGCCGTAGCCGTAGTCGCCGGCCTGCAACAACCCCCACGCCACCGGCAGGCACAGGATCTGGACGACGAGCGTGGGCGACCGGTAGGACGCGCCGCGCCGCAGCACTCCCGCGGCCAGCACCGCCACGCCCGCGGCACCGAGGATCGCGAGCACCCCGCCGGTCTCGGCGCGCCCGACGTCATCGATGTCGGAGCCGAATCCGCGCAGCACCTGCAGGACGCCCAGCGCCAGCAGGACGAGCGCCTCGGCGGCGAGCAGGACGCTGGCCACCCAGGCCGGCACGGACGCCGTGCGCGCGGCCTCGCGCAGCCCGTCGAACCGGCCGCCGGCCGGCCGCTCGGGACGGCTCGTGGATCCCATGGTCCTGACACTACGTCCCCGAAAGGTCAGACCGGTCTCCCGAAAGGTCAGACCGGTCCCCCTAAGCGCCAGAACGGTCCCCCTAAGCGCCAGACCGGTCCCCCTAAGCGCCAGACCGGTCCCTCCAAGGCCGGCGGGCGGGGCACCTCGCCGTTCGCGTCACGCGACTCCCCCGCACGCCCGATCAGGACGATTGATACCGATCGGTGGCCGGGACCGGGATCCGGCGGTCGCGATGGCGCGGGCGCCCAGACCCCCCGGTTTCACCGATGTGAGAGTTTTCCCAGCCGCCGCCCGGGATGGGCGGGCGGACTACGGTAGAGGCATGCGAGGGCTGCTGGTCGTCAACCCCGTCGCCACCACCACAACCGAACGTGTTCGTGACGTCCTCGCCAGCGCGCTTGCGGCGGACGTTGCCATGGAGACCGTGTTCACCAAGGGCCGGGGCCACGGGGTCGAGCTGGGGGCGCGGGCCGTCGAACTCGGCGTCGACGTGGTGATCGCGCTCGGCGGGGACGGCACCGTCAATGAGATCACCAACGGGCTGCTCCAGAACGGCCCGCTCCAGGACGGGCCGGCGCTCGCGGTGGTGCCGGGCGGCAGCACGAACGTGTTCGCCCGCGCCCTGGGATATTCGGCCTCGCCGGTCGAGGCAACCGGCGAGCTGCTGGACGCGCTGCGCGAGGGGCGCAGCCGTCGGATCAGCCTCGGCCAGGCCGAGTACGGCGGCGAGAGCCGCTGGTTCACGTTCTGCTTCGGCATCGGCCTGGACGCGCGGGTGGTCGCGCGGGCCGAGGAGAAGCGGCGCAAGGGCCGGCGTAACACCGCCGGTCTGTTCCTGCGGACGGCGGCGGGCCAGGTGACCCGCGGCGCCGACCGGGGCGCCTCGCCCATCACCTTGGAGACGACCGACGCCCACAGCCTTCCCACCGGGGCCGTGGCTGGCGGGAATGCGGCTGACGGCGAGGCAGCCGAGAGCGCCGAGGAGCGCATCGCCCTCGGCATCGTCTGCAACACCCGCCCGTGGACCTACCTGAACTCCCGCCCCGTGCTGGCCTGCCCGGAGGCGTCGTTCGACACCGGGCTGGACCTGCTGGCGCTGCGCCGGGTGCGGCTGTCCAGCGTGCTGCGCACGGCCTCGCAGATCCTGGGGGACGGGCGCGGCCCGCGCGGGCGCAACGTCGTGCGCCGCCACGACGCGGCCACGATGCGGTTCCTCGCGGATCACCCGCTGCCGCTGCAGATGGACGGCGAGTATCTCGGCGAATACGCCGAGGTCGCGCTCACCCACCACCCGCACGCCCTGCGCGTCATCGCCTGACCGCCCGGCTTTCCGCCTGACCGCTCGGCTCCGGCCCACCGTGGGTCGGCCGTACCCGGTCCACCGCGTTCCTCCCGTGATCGTTCGTGTACGGAGTCGTGCCGAGATCCGGGTACGGCTTGTGCCCGAAATGCTGTATTTATCCCTCTGCACGATCTGCGCGCTGCCTGGCCGGCGGCGGCCCGTCTCGACTCAGCCGTCCTGCGTCGCACCCGCGCCGGGCGAGGCGTCCGGGGCACCGAGGGCTCGGCGGACCTCGGCCGGGTCGTCGCAGATCGCCCCGGCAACCCCTGCGTCCCGTAGCTGGCGCGCGGCGTCGACGGCGGTGACCGTCCACGTCACCAGGCGCACGCCGGCCTGCCGGGCGCGGGCGCCCGCGTCCGGCGAGCCGAGCACGGCGCTGGTGTGGGCGTGCAGCTCGGCGTGGCCCGCGGACCGGGCGTAGGCGAGGCCGCCGCTGACGGACATCCGCGGCATCGTCAGGAACGCCGTCGTGACCGCCAGCTCCGCGTCGCGCAGGGCCTCGATGGCGAACCAGTCGAACGACGACACGGTGATGCCGCCGGCGCCGGCGTCGAGGTCGGCCACGGTGGGCCGAGGGCCCGTCCAGCCCCGGGCACGCAGCCGCTCGGCGAGGGCCCGCGCCGTGCGCTCCCGCGGGGCGTCGAAGTCGGGCTGGCCGGGCTGGTTCTTGATCTCGCAGATCAGCCGGCCGCGACCGGCCCAGACCTCGAGGATCTCGTCGAGCAGCGGGATGCCCCGGGCGCGCAGCGCCTCGGTGGATTGGCGGACGACCGCCCGCCCGGCGGGCCGGGACAGCCGGGCGTCGTGCACGCACATCAGGTCCCCGTCGGCGCTGCGGCGGACGTCGATCTCGACGCCGTCCGCGCCGGCCCGCAGCGCCGCGTCCACCGCCTCGACCGTGTTCTCCGGGCCGGGGATCCTGCTACCGCGATGACCGAGAACCTCCATGACCCAACCCTGCCATCTCCGGCGGGCCGAGCGTGTCATGGCAGGCGGGGAGGACGCCGCCCAGCGCGGCCGGAGTAACCCGGATGCGCGCAGAGGAACACCGATGCCCAGATGGCATGACCCCGGTCGCTTGATCGGGAAGAACCCGCCGTGCGCCTTGCGGACGGCCCCGACGGCGGTCGGGTCATGCCACCGCATCCCCTGTCAACCAGGACTTCTGTGGCGCTTCAGCAACCGTCGGAGACGGTCGCACCCCGTGGCCCATCTGTGTCCCTGCCGGACAAGTGCAGGCCAGACAGGGTGTGAAGACGGTTGCAGGTTCTTGCGCCCCTGCCCGTTCCGGTGGGAGGGTGGCGAATGTCCGAGGTGGATGCACGTGCACCCGGGCTCACCGACAGCCAGGAACCCGCTCCACGGCCCGCCGCCGGGGCCGAGCAGACATCCTGCTCATTTAATTTTCATCCGCGGCACAACCGTAGCGGCTCGCAAAGCGTCTCATGTGCAGTGTGGCCCGAGACGAGAGAGGGAGTTGGACGCATGGACTGGCGCCACAGAGCGCTCTGCCGTGACGAGGATCCCGAGCTCTTCTTCCCGATCGGTACTACCGGTCCGGCGGAACGCCAGGTCGAAGAGGCAAAGGCCGTTTGCGCGCGGTGCGCAGTCACTAGTGACTGCCTGAACTGGGCACTGGACACCGGGCAGGACTCCGGCGTCTGGGGCGGATTGAGCGAGGACGAACGCCGGGCGCTCAAGCGCCAGGTCCGTCTGCGGGTGCGAACCGCCTGAGTGCTCGACCCCCGGTGGCCGAGCGCCAAGGACCGGGGAGCACGAAGGACGTGCCACGTCCGCATCACCACAACCACCCGCGGTAGATCCTGCCCGCCGGACCTCGCACCATCGGCGGACCACAGCGGTCCCCGCACGACGCCACGCCATGACCCGTGCCCTGGCACGGGGGTGGCGGGCAGCAGCATCGGCCGTTCTGTCCGCGCGTCCGCCGCAGCGATGCGGCGCGACGCGGACGGGGCGGCCGTAATGTTTTCGGCCCCCGCCGCGGCGCCCGGGCGGCCGGCCGCGAGCCCCACCCACGGGCGCGGCGCATCGCCACACCGACCGCGAACGAGGGACACATCCTGGGGGATACCCCCGCGCGCGCACCTTAAACACTCAACTTTCAGAAAGTGGGATGGACAGGAGCGCCTCGGTCCCTCGCTCCGGACCGGCCTGCAACCGGATGGTGCCGTGCATCTCACCGAGCACGAGCTGGCGGACGATCTGCAGCCCCAGCCGGGGCGAGTGCTCGAGCTGGAAGTCCTCCGGCAGGCCGGCCCCGTCGTCGGCGACGACGACGTCGAGCCGGTCCACCGCACGCTGCACGCGGATCTCGATCGAGCCCGCCGAGCCATCGAACGCATGTTCTACAGCATTCTGCAGAAGCTCCGAAAGCACAAGGGCCAGCGGGGTGGCGAGTTCGCCGGGCAGCCGCCCGAAGGACCCCGACCGGCGGGTGTTCGCCCGCGCGCCGGTGGACGCCAGGTCGACGGTCACCGACGTGATCTGGTCGGCGATCTCGTCGAACGGCACGCTCTCTCCCAGGCTCTGCGACAGCGTCTCGTGCACGACCGCGATCGAGGTCACCCGCCGCACCGACTCCCGCAGGGCCGACCGCGCCTCGTCGACCTTGGTACGGCGCATCTGCAGCCGCAGCAGGGCGGCCACCGTCTGGAGATTGTTCTTGACCCTGTGATGGATCTCACGGATCGTGGCATCCTTGCTCAGCAGCAGCGCCTCCCGCCGGCGCAGGTCCGAGACGTCCCGGACGAGGACGAGCACCTCCCGCGTGGCGCCGGGGAACAGCGGGATCGCCCGCAGCATCACCACCGTGCTGCCGACCGCGGCCTCGACCTCCACCGGTCGGCGCCGGCCGATCGCGTGCCAGACGGCGGGCGTGGTCGCGGGCAGGTTCAGCGCCCGGTGCACCGTGCGCAGGTCCTCACCGGTGACGTTGCCGGTGTATCCGAGCCGGCGGTACGCCGACAGCGCGTTCGGGCTGGCGAAGATCACTTTGCCGGCGCCGTCCAGCCGCATCATCCCGTCGCCGACCCGGGGCGACTCGGGCAGCTCGGCCGAGCTCCCGCGGAACGGGAAGGCGCCCTCGGCGACCATCAGGGCCAGGTTGTTCGCGCCCTGTAGGTAGGAGGACTCCAGGTCGCTGGGGGTGCGAGGATTGACCAGGTTGGTGTCCCGGGCGAGCACGGCGATGACCTCGTCACCGTGGCGGACCGGGATCGCCTCCGTGCGCACCGGCACCCCGCCGTCCCACTCGGGTTCGCCCTCGCGGGCGATGCGGTGTTCCCGCCAGGCGTTCTGGACCACCCACCGGTTGATGACGACGCTGCCGACCTCGTCGTTGTGGTACGCGGTCGGGCCGGTCGTGGGTCGGACCTGGGCCACGACGAGGAACTCGGTCCCGCTGGTATGGCCCCGGCCCGAGCCCGAACCGGAACGGACGGGCACGAGGAGCAGCAGGTCAGCGAAGGAGAGGTCGGCGAGCAGAGCCCAGTCCGCGACGAGCGCGTGCAGGTGGTCGATGTCGTCGTCGCTGAGATCCGTGCTCGCGCGCAGCATGTCGGCGAGGGTTCCCACGGGTCGCAGACTGCCAGACGGACCGGGGCTGTGAGCTGGCGGGCACCCCCGCGGTACCGTCCGGACCCGTACGCTCGCCGTCGTGACCGTCGACAACGCCACCGCGGCCGTGGTTCCCGATACGCGCATGGAGTCGCAAACCGCCACGAGCGTAGCGAATACCACCACGGAGCCCACCGGCGGGCCGCCCACCGCCGATCCGCTCGCCTGGCTCGCCGATCATGCCCGGGCCCGGGAGGACGCCGGCCTGCGCCGCCGGCTGCACCCACGCACCCTGGCGCCGGCCGCGGGCGACTCCCGGCTACGCGTCGACCTCGCCGGCAACGACTACCTCGGTCTCGGCGGCCATCCCGCGGTCGTCGAGGGGGCTGCGCGCGCCCTGCGGGCGTGGGGCACGGGGTCCACCGGCAGCCGGCTGGTGACCGGGTCGACCGCCCTGCACGGCGAGCTGGAGGCGGCCCTCGCCGAGCACGTGGGCTTTGCCGAGGCGCTGGTCTTCTCCTCCGGCTACACGGCGAACCTGGGCTGCCTGACCGGGCTGGCCGGCCCCGGTGACCTGATCGTCTCTGACGCGCTCAACCACGCCTCGATCGTCGACGCCTGCCGGCTGTCCCGGGCGCGGGTGGCCGTCACCCCGCACGGCGACGTCGCCGCCGTGGCCGCCGCCCTCGCCGCCGGCGGCTGGCGCCGCGCGCTCGTGGTGACCGAGTCGGTGTTCTCCGCCGACGGCGACGCCGCCCCCCTGGCCGAGCTGCACGCCACGGCCCGCGCGCACGGCGCGGTCCTCGTCGTCGACGAGGCGCACGGGCTCGGCGTGGTCGGCCCGGGCGGGCGCGGCGCGCTGGCCGCCGCCGGGCTCGCCGGCCAGCCGGACGTGGTGGCCACGGTCACCCTGTCGAAGGCGCTCGGCGGACAGGGTGGCGCGGTTCTCGGCACGACGGCCGTCCGCGAGCATCTCATCGACACGGCCCGCACCTTCATCTTCGACACCGGCCTCGCCCCGGCGAGCGCCGGCGGGGCGCTGGCGGCGCTGGTGCACCTGCGGGCCCATCCGGAGCTGCCCGCCGCGGTCCGGCGCCGGGCCGGCGAGCTCGCCGCGCTCACCGGGGCACCGCGCCCGGCCGGCGCGGTCGTCTCGGTCGTCGTCGGCGAGCCGGAGCCCGCGGTGGCCGCGGCGGCGACCTGCCTGGCGCACGGGGTGGCCGTCGGCTGCTTCCGGCCGCCGACGGTGCCCGCGGGCACGAGCCGGCTGCGGCTGGCCGCCCGCGCCGACCTCAGCGACGCCGACCTGGCAGTCGCGACCGAGGCGTTCGCCGCCGCCGGGGTGCTCGCCCGATGACGCTGCTGGTGGTCACCGGCACCGGCACCGAGGTCGGCAAGACGGTGGTGACCGCGGCGCTCGCCGCGCTCGCCCACGACCGGGGCCACGCCGTCGCGGTGGTCAAGCCGGCGCAGACCGGGGTGCGGCCGGACGAGCTGGGAGACGTCGATCTGGTCGCCAGCCTTGCCGGGATCAGCGACGTCCACGAGCTGGCCCGCTACCCCGACCCGCTCGCCCCGGCGGCCGCCGCCCGCCGAGCCGGGCGGCCCGCCGTCGACCTCGGCGATCTGGCGGCCCGGATCGGCAAGCTCGCCACCGACCACGACCTCGTCCTCGTCGAGGGGGCCGGCGGGCTGCTGGTGCGCTACGACGACAACGGCGCCACCCTGGCCGATCTCGCCCGGCTGCTCTCGGCGCCGGTGCTCGTCGTGACGACGGCGGGTCTCGGCGCGCTGAACGCGACCGCGCTGACCCTGGAGGCGCTGGCCCACCGCGGCCTCGACCTCGCCGGCGTCGTGATCGGATCCTGGCCGCGCGAGCCGGATCTGGCCTGCCGCAGCAACCTGGCCGACCTGGCCGAGCTGGCCGGCCGGCCGCTGGCCGGGGCCCTGCCGGCGGGCGCCGCCCTGCTGGGCCGGCCCGAGTTCCTCGCGACGGCCCGGCAGTCACTCGAACCCGCCCTCGGCGGTACCTTCCGTGCACAGCAGTTCCGTGAACGCCACCCCGTGTGAGGCCGTTTCCTTGCCTTTCCACAGCCCTGCGCGCCCGAATTGTCCCTATGGAAAGGCGAGGGAGTCGGGGCGGCGGCGGGAGACGGTGGCCGGTGACGGGGCGGCGCAGGGCGGCCTGCTCAGCGCGCCAGGGGCCGGACGGGTGACGAACGTGCCCGACGTCGCGCGGGAAAACAAGGCGGCGGAACGGGCCCGGGTTCGACAATGGATGCGCACTCCGACCGATCTGACGACACGCTGACCCGAGAAGACCCGACAAGCCGACCCGAGAAGACCCGACAAGCCGACCCGAGAAGACCCGACAAGCCGACCCGAGAGGCTGGTTCGACCAGCCCACCCGACGACGAGTCAACCCCGCACCGAGCGCATTTCCCCTGCCGACGTCCCGCCTGGAGGCCCCCTGTGACCGCACCCGTGACCGCGCACCCCGTTTCGGCGACGGTGTCCCCGCAGGCGCCGGCCGCCGCCGGGCCGGACCCGGCCGCCCTGCTCGCCCACGCCCGGCGTGAGGTGCTCGAGGGCGGGCGGGGACTCGACGAGGCGGGCGTGCTCGCCGTCCTGCGGCTGCCGGACGAGTACCTCAACGAGGCGCTGGCGCTCGCGCACGAGGTCCGGATGCGCTGGTGCGGGCCGGAGGTCGAGGTCGAGGGCATCATCAGCCTGAAGACGGGCGGCTGCCCGGAGGACTGCCACTTCTGCTCGCAGTCGGGCAAGTTCGACTCGCCGGTGCGCTCGGCGTGGCTCGACGTGCCCTCGCTGGTCGAGGCGGCCCGCCAGACCGCGGCGACCGGCGCCACCGAGTTCTGCATCGTCGCGGCCGTTCGCGGGCCCGACGCCCGGCTCATGTCCCAGGTCCGCGAGGGGGTCGCGGCCATCCGCGCGGCCGTCGAGATCAACATTGCCTGTTCGCTGGGCATGCTGACCCAGGAACAGGTCGACGAGCTCACCGAGCTCGGGGTGCACCGGTACAACCACAATCTCGAGACGTCCCGCTCGCACTTCCCCAAGGTCGTCACCACCCACAGCTGGGAGGAGCGCTGGGAGACCTGCGAGATGGTGCGCGCGGCCGGCATGGAGCTGTGCTGCGGCGCGATCCTGGGAGTCGGGGAGTCGCTGGAGCAGCGGGCCGAGCTCGCCGCCCAGCTCGCCGTCCTGGAGCCCGACGAGGTGCCGCTGAACTTTCTCAACCCGCGGCCGGGCACGCCCTTCGGCGACTACCCGCCGGTCGAGCCGCGCGACGCGCTGCGCGCCATCGCCGCGTTCCGCCTGGCCCTGCCCCGGACGATCCTGCGCTACTCGGGCGGCCGGGAGATCACCCTGGGCGACCTGGAGGCGCAGGGGATGCTCGGTGGCATCAACGCGGTGATCGTCGGGAACTACCTGACGACGCTGGGCCGGCCGGCCGAGTCCGACCTGAAGATGCTCGCCGACCTGAGCATGCCGATCAAGTCTCTGCAGGCCACCCTGTAGGACGCTGCCCGCCCCCGGCCGGCCCGCGCGCGGCGCGCGGGCTCTGGCCGGGGGCTGCGCGGATTCAGGCGTTGGTGGCCGTCATGAGGCCGTGCTCGGTGCAGCGCGCCGACCAGCCCGCCGGGGTCACCTGCACCACCATCCGCCGCCGGCAGACCCGGCAGTAACGCGGTGGTTCGAGCTCACGGGCCCGCGCGCACGCCTCATGACTGCCCACACTGGCCAACTGACCGCAACGGTCACAGAACGAAGCGTCCACGAACGTCAGCTTAGGGCATGGCGCGACCCAGCCCACAGCGGACAGCGGGGCCGGGCATCAAGCGGCTCGCGGCGGACCCCGGCGGGGTCGGCGACCGGGCCGAGTGGAGTGGGCCGAGCGGGGCTTCAGCCGGCGGCGACCGGCTCGACCACGGCGATCAGGTCGCCGTCCTGGACGACGTCGCCCTCCTGGACCGCGATCCGGGCGACCGTGCCGCCGTCCTCGCTGATCACCGGGATCTCCATCTTCATGGAGTCGAGGATGACGAGGGCGTCGCCGGCGGCCACCGGGTCACCCACACCGACGACGACCTTCCAGACGTTGGCCACCATCTCCGCGCGGACTTCCTCGACCATCGGGCTCCCTTCAGCGGCGGTTCGAACCTGCCAAGAGCCTAGTGCCACCGGTCACCCTGACCAATGCCCCTCGCCCACAGGTGTGTTCGCACCACAGCGCAGAGGCGACTCGACCGCCCGGTGTTGGGACTGTTTGCCGTAACCCCGCAGACTACGCATGTGCTCGTACTTCTCGTGCTGACCCTGGTGTGCGGGCTGGGCGTCGGCCTGGCCCGCGGCGGAACCCTCGGCGCCCTCGCCCGCGTCCATGTCCTGCGCCCGTGGTTGTTCGCCGCGGTGATCCTGGTACTGGCGGTGGGCGGGCTCGTCCCGGCTCTGCACAGCCCCGCCTGGATCGTGGCGGCGGTGCTCGCCGCGCTGTTCGCCGGGATGAACAACCGGCTGCCCGGACTCGGGCTGCTGGTGACCGGCATCATCGCCAACGCTGCCGTCATCACCGCGAACGGCGGGCAGATGCCGGTGTCGCTGTGGGGGGCCGACCGGGCCGGCGTCCCGATCGACGACATCCTTGCCTCGGCCTTTCACTCCCCCGCCGGGGATGGCACGAGCCTGCGGCTGCTCAGCGACATCATCCCGTTGCCCTTCCCGGGAGTGCCGGCGGTGGTGAGCATCGGCGACGTGGCGATCGCCGCGGCGCTCGGGCTGTTCGGGGCGGTGACCCCGGTGCGGGCGTGGCGCACGCTGCAGGCCCGGCGTCAGGGGGCGCTGACCGGCGCACCGCCGCCGGGATATGGCGGCGCGGACGGGCTGACCGGCTACGACGGGCACGCCGGTTGGGATGATCCCGACGACGATCCCTACACCAACGACCTGTTCGACGGCGACCCACCGGACAGCGATCCCGTGGCCGCCGCGGACGGGCAGGTCGGGCAGGTCGGGCAGGTCGACCGTGACGGGGACGACGGGGACGACGAGGGCGGGGGCGGCCACGCGGGCAGGTCGGTCACCACCCGCCGGCCCGGGCTGGCACGATGACTCCACATCCGACTGATGGAGGGGAGGACGCCATGGCGAAGAAGAAGCGCAAGCGGCGCGCGCGGGCCAAGAGCAAGGCCAACCACGGCAAGCGCCCGAACACCTGAGCAGCCCGGCGGGCCGTGTGGACACGGCCCGCCGCCAGGCGCCGCTCAGGCCGCGGCGACGATCTGCTGGCGCAGCCAGGCGATGGTGCGCGCCAGCCCCTCGTCGAGATCGACCGTGGGTCGCCAGCCCACCAGCCGCTCGGCCAGGCGCACGGCCAGGGCGATGCGGGCCAGCTCGCCGGGGCGCGCCGGAGCCGCCAGCGGGGTGTCGGGCACGCCGACGATCGCGGCGATCCGGCTGTGCAGCTCCCGCACGGTGGTCTCGACGCCGGTGCCGATGTTGAGCCGGACGCCGCTGGCGACGTCCACCGGCAGCACCCGGGCGAACGCCTCGGCCACGTCGCCCACGAACACGTAGTCCCGGCTCGCGGTGCCGTCACCGAAGATCTTCGCCTGACGCCCGGCCAGCATGGCCGTCCCGAAGATGGCCACGACGCCCGCCTCGCCGTGCGGGTCCTGCCGCGGCCCGTAGACGTTGGCCAGCGCCAGGGCGGTCGAGGCCAGGCCATGGGTCGCCCGGTAGACGCTGAGATACAGCTCGCCGGCGGCCTTGCCCGCGGCGTACGGCGACTCGGGCACGACCGGCGCGGTCTCGTCGACCGGCAGCCGCGCGGGCGAGCCGTAGATCGACCCGCCGGACGAGGTATGGATGACCTTGGATGTGCCGGCGAGGCGGCTGGCCTCGAGGACGTTGATCGTGCCGAGGACGTTCTGCCGGGCGTCGCGCAGCGGGTCGGCGACGCTGACCCGGACGTCGATCTGGGCCGCCAGGTGCGCGACCACCTCGGGTTGCACCCGGCCGACGAGGGCGGGCAGCTCGGGCGAGGTGACGTCGAGCTGCTCGAAGGAGAAGCGGGGCTCCGCCGCCGCGGCGGTGAGGTTGGCCAGCCGGCCGGTGGACAGGTCGTCGACGCCGACGACGCTGTGACCGTCGGCCAGCAGCCGGTCGGTGACGGTGGAACCGATGAAGCCGGCCGCGCCGGTGACGAGGATGCGCACGACGCAGGACACTAGCCCGCAGGCCTGGGCGCTTCCTGTACCCCGCGGGACCGCTGGGCGTGACCGCGGGACGCCGAGCGTCGAGCGGAGCGGGCCCCGCTGCGGGGCCCGCTCCCGGGCGCCGAGCCGCTACTCGGGTCGGAACTCGGTGGCGTCCGCCTCGACCCGGGCCGAGCGGAGCCGGGCCAGGACGCTGCTCCGCAGCGAGTCCGGCGCCCGCTCCCCCCCGCACTTGCGGGCGACGAGCATCTTCACCTCGTGTTCCACGCCGAACTCGCGCAGGCACGGGGAGCACTCGTCGAGATGGGCCCGAATGAGAGTGTGCTGCCCCCCGTCGCACTCGCCGTCGAGGTACAGGAAGACCGCGTCCAGAACCTTCCGGCAGTCGATCTCGTGCTCACCACCGCAGCTCACGACGCTCCACCCTCGCCGTCAGCGGACCCGGCCCCCACCAGCCCGCGATCCGCCGCGTACTTCTCCAGGGACTTGCGCAGACCTCGGCGGCCACGGTGCAGCCGGGACATCACGGTCCCGATCGGCGTGCCCATGATCTCCGCGATCTCCTTGTACGCGAAGCCCTCGACGTCGGCGAGGTACACCGCCATCCGGAAGTCCTCCGGCAACGCCTGCAACGCGTCCTTGATGTCGCTGTCGGGCAGATGCTCCAGCGCCTCGGTCTCGGCGCTCTTCAGGCCACTGGACGTGTGCGACTCGGCCTCGGCGAGCTGCCAGTCCTCGACCTGTTCGGTCGGGCTCTGCAACGGCTGCCGCTGCCGCTTGCGGTAGGTGTTGATGAAGGTGTTGGTCAGGATCCGGTAGAGCCACGCCTTGAGGTTCGTGCCCTCCTGGAACTGGTGGAAGGCCGCGAACGCCTTGACGAAGGTCTCCTGGACGAGGTCCTCCGCGTCGGCCGGATTGCGGGTCATCCGCAGGGCGGCCGCATACAGCTGGTCGAGGTACGGGAGGGCGTCGCGCTCGAACCGCGCGCCCCGCTCCTCGGTGGTCTCGTCGACCAGGATCACTCCCTCACCGTCATGCTCCCCGACGGCCCGCTCCGCGCTCCGGGTGCCGGACCGGACGGAACCGGACCGTCTCTCCGGAGCGGACGATACCCCGGCCACGGCCTCAGCGCGCATCGGCACGACGGCCGCAGGGGGCCATTGTGGAACATGTCCCGGCTGCGCCGACGGCCGCCTGTACACGGCGTTCGCAGGAGTCATGAGACCTCCGTGACCTCGTCTGACATGGGACCCAACGCCGATCACCCCGCCGCTGATTCCCGCGCCGGGGCCGGCGGGCCCAACCGGTCGAGCAGGAACGCGGCGCCCACCCGGGCGGCCTCGGCGACGGCCTCGCCGGCCGGCCGGCCGTCCCGCACCCGGGTGCGGAAGGAATGGTCACCGCCCGCGACGAGGCTCACCCGTCGATCGAGCGCCGGATCCGGCGCCGGGCGGCCGAACGAATCCCGGTCACCCTGGACGACGAGGACGGGCACACCGGCGCCGTCGAGCTCCTCCTGCCGGGACGGCTTCGGCCGGCCCGCCGCGGTGGTGCCCGGCGGCTGCAGCGGGAAGCCCAGGGCGAGCACCCCGCGGGCGCCGGTCCCCGCGGCGACCCGGACGGCCACCCGCGAACCCATCGACACCCCGGCGAGGGCCAGCGGGCGCGGCGTCCCGAGCGCCTCGACCGCGGCGATGGCCACCGCGTCGAGGCGGGCCGGCCGGTCCGGGGCGCGGCGCCCGGCCACCCGGTAGGGCATCTCCAAGCGGGCCACCCCCACCCCGGCGGCACCCAGCCGGGCGGCCAGGGCGTCGAACAGGGGCGTGTCGACGCCGCTGCCGGCGCCGTGCAGGAACATCACGATCGACGCGCCGGTCCCGGGAACCACCCGCAGCCGCCCACCGTCCACAGCTATGCAGGCACCGTCGACCGGCGCCGGCTCGGCGCCGGCGTCGGGCGGTGGCGGGGCCGGCGTGCATCGATCCGACACAGCAGGGAAGGACACAGCGTGGTCGAGCGTGGAATCTGTCAGACTTCCACCTCGAGTGTGTGACTTGCCTCGCATCATCGCCTCCCGAAGGGTAGGAAAGCTTCATGCTGCCTGGCCCCGACGCCGACCCGGGCCCGCCTCGTGGACGAGCGAACACCCTGGTCTGCGAGGCTCCAGCAGACAGTGATGATCCGTACTGGGCCTTCTACGAGGAGGTCGCGTCGGCCCAGCTGCGGGAGTGGCTGCCGGCGCAGCCGGCACGGGTGCTCGACGTCTCCGGCCCACGGGCCCGCTTCGCCCGCCAGATGGTGACCGCCGGTCACCAGGTCGTGCGGGTGGTGGCCCAGGCCGAGCCGGCCGACCCGGCCGTCGGTCCGGGCGCGCTGCTGCCGGTCGTGGGCGACGCCCGCTCGCTGGACTGGTTCTCCCCCGGCTCGTTCGACGCGGTGCTCGCCGAGGCGCGGGCGCTGTCGTTCTGCCTGGCCACGGAGACGACCCTCGACGAGATCCACAGCATGCTGCGCCCGGGCGGGCGGCTGCTGCTCTGCGTCGACTCGCTCCTGCTCGGCCTCGCCCGCCTCGCCGAGCAGCATCGCTGGGCGGAACTGTCCGACGTGCCTCGCGCCGACGTCGTGCTCGTGCCCGCCGAGGACGCACGATCACCCGGTGTTTCTGGCCGGAGGAACTGCGGGCCCTGCTGACCAGCGCCGGCTTCGACGTCCAGTGGATCCGTCCGCGCACGGTGCTGTCCGCCGAGGCGGTCAAGCGGGCCGTGGCCGAGGACGTCTCCTGCTTTCCCACCCTCGTGCGCACGGAGGTGGAGCTCTCCGCCGAACGCGAGGGCGAGTCCATCGGCATCCACCTGATCGCCTCGGCTCGCCGGCCCGCCTAACCGGCCCACCGGTCCCGCCCCGGCGACGGCCAGGGGGCGAGGAGTTCGAGCGCGGCGACGAGGCGCAGCAGACGGCTCTCCTCGCCATGACGGCCGACGATCTGGAGTCCGACCGGGCAGCCGTCGGCGGTGAAGCCCGCGGGCACGCTCACCGCCGGCTGCCCGCTGAGGTTGAACGCCCACGTCAGGCTCACGCTGCGGACCGTGCCGGGACCCGCGTGCGGATGCGGCCGGTTGGGCGTGGTCGGCGTGAGCAGCACGTCCGCCCGAGCCAGCACGGCCGAGAGGCATCGATCGTTGTGCGCGCGCACGGCCGCGACGGCCGCGGTCGAGGCAGGCGCCGTCCCAGCGGCGGACGCTGTCCCAGGGGCTGCCGGCACCGTCCGCAGCGCCGTCCACGCCTCCTCCGGGTCGAGCAGCTCGACGGGCACCTCCGCCCAGCTCAGCACGCCGGCGGCGGCAAGCCGGTCGGCGGCGGCCCGGCTCACGGCGGCCACCTCGGGCTCGGGACTGGCAAAGCCAAGCGTCGCCGACCAGACGGCGATTCCGAGCCGCCCACCGTCCTGCCCGTGGCTGCCGGCGTCCTGCCCGTGGCTGCCGGCGTCCTGCCCGTGGCTGCCGGCTTTGCGCAGGCCGCCGCCGCGCGCCCGAGCGCCCCCGGCCGCGTCGACCGGCAGCGGATCAAATGGATCAAATGGATCGAGCGGATTGAGCGGATTGAGCGGATCGACGCCAAGCGGGGGATAAAGGCCGGGAACCGGCTCGCCTCCCGCCGCCGACGACTTCCCGCCAGCCGACTCCCCGCCGACCAGCCCACTGCCAGCCAGCCCACTGCCCGCGGCAGGCAGCGCAGTCGGCAACTCGCGGGCGCCGGCGACGACCGCCCACCAGGCGGCCGCGTCGGCGCCGCGGCGGACGATCGGGCCGGGGACGGTCAGGCCGGCGCGGTCGGGGCCGGGGAAGCGGCCGCTGGTCGGCTTGAGCCCGACCACCCCGCACCAGGCCGCGGGGATGCGGGTGGAGCCGGCGCCGTCACCAGCGGTGGCAAGGGGGACGACCCCGCTTGCGACGGCGACCGCCGAGCCGGCCGACGAGCCGCCGGGCACCCGATCGGGCCGCCACGGGTTCACCGTCGGGCCCCGGGTGGTGTGACCCCAGGTCTGCCAGGGATGCGCGGCACGGACCGGCACCGCCGTCGTCCCGATCACGATGGCCCCCGCGGCGAGCAGCCGACGGGTCGTGGGCGCCGTGACGCCGCTGCCCGACTTGACCGCGATCGGCACACCGGCCAGCGGCAGCTCGGCGCCGCGGGCGAGCGCCCGGCCGACCAGGCCGGCCCGGTGCGCGGCCCAGTCCGGCCAGCAGGAGGTGAAGGCCCGCAGCGCGCCGTCGGTCTCCCGCAGCCGGGCCAGGGCCACCTCGACCGGGGCCTGCGGGGCGATCAGCCCGGCGCGGACCAGCGCGGCCAGCTCGGTGGCGCCGAGCGCCGGGTAGTCACGGCGCAAACGATTCACCGGCCCATGCGGTACGGACACGCCGGGGGCGGCCGCCAATCCGGCATGCTGTCATGGTGAGCATCCTGACCGGCACTGAGGCCACGGGCACGCAGTCCGACCCGTGGCCGGCCCCGACCGCGCAGCGCCCCGTGACGGCCGTCGTCCCGGTGCCGGGCGCGAAGTCCGGCACGAACCGGGCGCTCGTCCTCGCCGCCCTGGCGAACGGGACGTCCCGGCTGCGCGGCGCCCTGCGCTCGCGGGACACCCTGCTGATGGCCGGGGTGCTGCGCGCGCTGGGTGCCGAGATCGACACCGACGGCCCGGACTGGGTCGTGCGGCCCGCGCCGTCGCCGCGGGTCGCCGCCGGCGCGCGGGCCGAGTGCGGCAACGCGGGCACCGTCGCCCGGTTCACCCCGGCCCTGGCGACCCTGCGCGAGGGGGACGTCGTGTTCGACGGCGACGCCCGCATGCGCGACCGGCCGCTCACTCCGCTGCTCGGCGCGCTGCGCCGGCTCGGCGCCGACATCGACGGCGACCGGATGCCCTTCACCGTGCGCGGCTGCGGCCGGCTGCCCGGCGGCGAGGTCACCGTGGACGCCTCCGACTCCAGCCAGCTCGTCTCCGGGCTGCTGCTCGCCGCCCCCCGCTACGACGCCGGGGTCACGGTCGTCCACCGCGGGGCGCGCCTGCCGTCGGGCCCCTATCTGGACATGACGGTCGCGGACCTGCGGGCGGCCGGCGCGTTGGTCGAGGTCGCGCCGCCCGGCGCCGACGGCAGCCGGCGCTGGCGGGTCGAGCCGGGCGAACTCGTCGCCGCCGACCGGGCCATCGAGCCGGACATGAACAGCGCCGCGGCCTTCCTCGCGGCGGCGCTCGCCACCGGCGGACGGGTGGTGGTGCCGGACTGGCCCGAGGCGACCGAGCAGCCCGGTCGGATGCTCCCCACGCTGCTGGCGGCGATGGGCGCCACGACCGAGCGCACGCCGCAGGGGCTGGCGGTCAGCGGCGGCGGCGGGATCCACGGGATCGACGTCGACCTCGGCGACTTCGGGGAGGCCGCGCCCGTCCTGACCGCGCTCGCCGTCCTCGCCGACTCGCCCTCCCGGCTGCGCGGCATCGGGCACCTGCGGCTGCAGGAGACCGACCGGCTCCTCGCCCTCGCCCAGGAGCTCGGCAGTCTCGGCGCGCGGATCGCGGTGACGGACGACGGGCTGGCGATCGAGCCGGCGCCCCTGCGCGGCGCGCGGCTCGACCCGCGCGCCGACCACCGGCTGGCGATGGCGTACGCGGTGGTGGGCCTGGTCGTGCCGGGGATCGTCATCGACGACATCGCGACGACCGGCAAGACGGTGCCGGACTTCCCCCTCATGTGGACGGCGATGCTGGCCGGATGAGGGGCGCGGATGGCCGGATGAGCGGCGCGACGTACCGGGCCGCGGGCTAGCCGATGGCCCGCGAACTGGACGAGGACGACGTCCGGGTGCGACCAGGACGCAGCTCGCGTCCCCGGACCCGGGAGCGGCCCGAGCATGCCGAGGCGGTGCCGGCGGTGGTGGTCGGGGTCGACCGCGGCCGCTACACCTGCCGGCCGGACCCGACGCCGCAGCGGCTGGTCGCCGCCGTGCGCGGCGGGTCGATGCGCCGCACGTCGGTGGTCGTCGGGGACCGGGTCGCGCTGGTCGGCGACGTCTCGGGGACGTCCGGGGCGCTGGCACGGCTGGTGCGCCGCGAGGAACGCACGAGCGTCCTGCGGCGCACCCCCGACGACAGCGACCCGGCGGAGCGGCCGATCGTCGCGAACGCCGACATCCTGGTCATCGTCTGTTCGGTGACCGATCCGGTGCCGCGGCCGGGCCTGATCGACCGCTGCCTGGTCGCCGCCTACGACGGCGGGCTGTCCCCGGCGCTGTGCCTGACCAAGACCGACCTGGCCGACCCCGCGCCGCTGATCGAGCTGTACCGGCCGCTGGGGTTCCCGGTGCTGACGACCCACCCGGACAGCGACCTCGACCCGCTGCTGGCGCTGCTGACCGACCGGGTCAGTGTGTTCTTCGGCCACAGCGGGGTCGGGAAGTCCAGCCTGGTCAACCGGCTGGTGCCGGCTGCGGACCTGGCGATCGGCGAGGTCAACGCGGTGACGGGCCGCGGGCGGCACACGTCGTCGGCGGCGGTGGCGCTGCTGCTCCCGGGGGACGGAACGGTGATCGACACCCCGGGGGTACGGTCGTTCGGCCTCGGCGCGGTGACGCCGAACCGGGTGCTGCGCGCCTTCTCCGACCTCGCCGCCGCGGCCGAGCACTGCCAGCCCGGCTGCGAGCATTTCGCCCCGTCGCCCGACTGCGCCCTGGACTCGGCGGTTCGCGACGGTGACGCCGACGCCGCCCGGCTCGCGAGCCTTCGCCGGTTGCTGGGCGCCCGCGGAACCCCGATATGAGAAAGCGCATCGGGAGATTGGTCACACTCTTCCCGCCACGTGGGCCCCGCCGTCCGCGTCACCGACGCGTGAGTGGGCTCGACTCGTAGTCTCGCAGGCGTGACCCCGCCTAACCCCACCTCCGTGGGCACCGAATCGACCGAGGACATCGACGCCGTCGCCGTCGCCGACGATCTCGCGCTCGCGCTGAGTCTCGCGGACGCTGCCGATCGGATTACTCTTTCCCGCTTCCAAGCCGTTGACCTGCACGTCGAATCCAAGCCGGACAACACGCCGGTCTCCGACGCCGACACCGCCGTCGAATCCATGATCCGGGAGCGGCTCGCCGTCGCCCGGCCGGGGGACGCCGTCCTCGGCGAGGAGGAGGGGCTCGTCGGCGCGGGCGCCCGGCGGCGCTGGATCCTCGACCCGGTCGACGGCACGAAGAACTTCGTGCGCGGCGTGCCGGTCTGGGGCACTCTGCTCGGCCTGGAGGTGGACGGCCAGATGGTCGTCGGCGTGGCAAGCGCACCCGCGATGAGCCGGCGCTGGTGGGGGGCCCGGGGCACCGGAGCGTTCACCCGGGACGCCACCGGTGACACCCGGGGGCTCAAGGTCTCCTCGGTCAGCCGGCTGGGGGACGCGTTCATGTCCTTCGCCTCGGTGGAGGGCTGGCGGACCGCGGACCGGCTCGACCAGTTCCTGCACCTGGCCGACCAGGTCTGGCGGACCCGGGCCTACGGCGACTTCTGGTCGCACATGATGGTCGCCGAGGGCGCGGTGGACCTGGCCTGCGAACCCGAGGTGTCCCTGTGGGACATGGCGGCGCTTCAGGTCATCGTCGAGGAGGCCGGCGGCCGGTTCACCGACCTGACGGGCCGGCGGGGGCCGGGCCACGGCACCGTGCTGACGACGAACGGCCACCTGCACGACGTGGCGCTGCGTTCCTTCACCCGCTGAGGTTCCACCCGCGCGGTACCCGCCGAGTTTCACCGGACGGTCTTGACATTCGGATGACGGGAAAGAGTGATGGCCGGTGATCGGCTTCGCGCACCGCGGGGCGCCGGCCCCGCACCAACGGGAGAACACCCTGCCCGCGTTCCGGCGTGCGTTGGCCGGCGGGGCAAGCGGGTTGGAGTCGGATGCCTGGCTGACCGCGGACGGGATGCCGGTGCTGCACCACGACGGGGTTCTCGGACCGCCCGGCCGGCGGCGGCGGATCAGTGATCTGACCGCCGACCGGCTGCCCGGTTGGCTGCCGACGCTGGCCGCGTTCTACGCGGAGCTCGGCACGTCGTTCGAGTTCAGTCTGGATCTGAAGGGTCCGCCCGGTGGCTGGGCGACCGCGGCGGACGCCGTGGTCGCCGTCACCCGGCAGGCGGGTGGCAGCGCGGCGGCCCAGCGGTTATGGCTGTGCGGGAACCTCCCGGAGCTCGCCGCCTTCCGGGCCCGGGATCCGGACGTGCGCCTGGTGAACTCCACGTCGGTGCGCAACGTGATGGATGGAGGCGGGGTCAGCGCATACGGCGGGCGGCTGCGCGCCGCCGGTGTGGCCGCGCTGAACCTGCGGACTCGGGAATGGACGCCGCCGCGGGCCGGGATCGTCGGCGTTCTGCATGATCTCGGTATCGCCGCGTTCGGGTGGGATGCGCAGAGCACAAGCACTCTGACCCGCTTGGCCGGATACGGGCTCGACGCGGTCTACAGCGACCATCTCGCGCGGCTGGTGCGGGTCACCGGTTCCGCCGCAGCATAGCCCCGGGCCAGCGGGTGAGTCGGAACCCACGCAGGCGGCACACCGCCGGCAATTGGTTGGCGAAGCGAACGAAGCGAGCCATTGCGTTGTGCGCAGCGTGACCCGGCTCCGGCGCACTGTCATATCGTCAGCGGTTAGGTTAGCTTCAGGTAGCTATAGCAACCACCGACGGAGAGTGGCCGCGAAAGATCCGCCGACCGAACCGGCGATTGGCCGGTGGAAGCGATAACCTCGTGGCCGGCGACGGTGAGCGACCATGGCTCCCCGTGGCACTTTCCTGACACGGGGATGACAGCCGGCTCCGCTCAGTCCTCCTCAGCGACTTTCAGCATCTGCTCCGGAAACCCGGTGCGTTCCGCGACATGCTCGACCGAGTAACCCTGTCGCACCAGGTCACGAGCCTGCTCCAGCGTCCAGCCCCGCCCGGGGTCAACCCGGCTGACAACCACTTCACTCGCCTGGCGCCGTTCCTGCGGCCAGCTGAGTCGTGCACGGCGTGCCAAGGGTCGACCTCCGAGATTTGAGGACTTTGGTGTTACGCAACCAAGGATAGGCCATATTGACGCCGGCCTGCCCGTTGAACTCCACGATAGCGGGTGGCGACCTGTTAATGCAGACCCGCGCCGAAGACTGTGCATCATCCGAACGCCGGCTGGCCCGAACAGGCGGCCATGCACAAGGTACGAGTGAGCATGATCTCCGTCGACCCCGGGAACTTCCCGGTGACGAAGAGCGTCGAGGAGAGCGGTTCAGCCGAGAAGAGCATGACCGCATCTGTCGGAGGGAGTTCCGGCCCGCCCGCCGCTAAGCCGTCCATCTCGAGGCCGCGAGGGCATAGGCCCGAACCTCGCCGCGCCGCCGGCGCGCCGCCCACGCCGGACCCGAAATGACCTGATACCGGGCCTGCGGCGGGTATCAGCCGAGGGGCGCGCCCGGATCGTGCGGTCCGCCCCGGCCGGTGCCCCGCGATTGCCGCTCCCCCGCCCTGGGTGCCCCCGCCCTGGGTGTCCCCGAACGGGGGGCCGCGGCGGCGGCGTTCTCGGCGGCGGCGGGGGCGGCCAGCGGCGGTGTGCCGGGCTGGTCCGCCGGGCGGGTGGCCCGCACCTCCCGGGCATGCTCGCGCAGTAGCATCCGCCACTGGCGCGGCGAGTGGCTCGCCGGCCTGGTCGTGGCCAAAAAATCCTCGAGAACCCGCCGGAAGCGCGCAGGATCGCTGTGATGGGGGAAATGCCCCGCGCCGGAAAAGATCTCCAGGCGGCTTCCAGGCATGGCCGCATGCGCGATCCGAGCGTGTTCGATCGGGATCACCGCGTCCCGATCGCCCCAGACGATCAGCGACGGCATCCCGGCGGCCAGATAACAGCGGTCGAGCATCGTGATGGCCTGCCCGCGCGCGTCGACCACGGAACGCAGCGTCCGCAGGAAGGCGGCCCGCGCCGTCGGCACCTCGAGGGAGTCGCAGACATGCAGGATGTCCTCGGCGTCGCGGCCCAGATCGGTGTGCAGCAGCCGCAGCGCCCGCAGCCCGGCCCAGCCGGCGAGGCGCACCGGTGGGACGCCGAGCAGCGACAGCACCGCCCCGGCACCGGGCAGCGCCGCGGCCCGAAGCGCCGGGTGCAGATCCGGCCCGACCCCGCCGGTGGACACGAGGACCAGCCGCTCGCAGCGTTCCGGGAACTGGTAGGCGAACTGCATCGCGACCCCGCCACCGAGCGAATGCCCGACGACCGTCGCCCGCTCGATGCCGAGCACGGTCAGCAGGTCACGCATGCCGCAGGCGTAGCCGGCCACCGAGTAGTCCCCGCGTGGCTTTTCCGACTCTCCGTGCCCGAGCAGGTCGGGGGCTATCACCGTATGGCGCCGGGCGAGCTGGGGAATGATCGGCGCCCAGGTGCGGGCGTTGTCCCCGATGCCGTGGATCAGCAGCAGCACCGGTCCGCGGCCGGCGCGCAGATAGCAGCGCCGGTACCCGTGGACCGTGACAAATCGCGGGGTCAGCCCCCCAGCCCCGACACTCGGCGCATCGACGGTCATCGCCACCCCAGGTCAGAACTCGATGTTGCTCATCACATGCTTGATCCTGGTGTAGTCCTCCAGGCCGTACACGGACAGGTCCTTGCCGTAACCGCTCTTCTTGAATCCGCCGTGCGGCATCTCCGCGACGATCGAGATGTGAGTGTTGATCCATACGCAACCGAAGTCCAGGCGACGCGCGACCCGCATGGCCCGGCCGTGGTCGCGCGTCCAGACGCTGGAGGCCAGGCCGTACTCCACACCGTTCGCCCAGGCCACCGCGGTGTCCTCGGAATCGAACCGCTGCATCGTGATGACCGGGCCGAAGATCTCCGACTGGATGAGTTCGTCGTCCTGGCGCAGGCCGGCGACGACCGTCGCGGGGTAGAAGTAGCCGGGCCGGTCGAGGGCCGCGCCGCCGGCGAGCACCTCGGCATGCTCCGGCGCCCGCTGGACGAACCCGCCCACCCGGTCGAGCTGGCCGGCGCTGTTCAGCGGGCCGTAGTCCACGTCGGTCTCGTCCGGGGAGCCGGTCGCGGTGCCCCGGGCCGCCTCGGCCAGCGCGGCGGCGAGATCGTCGTGGATCCCGGGCGCGGCCAGCACCCTCGTGGCCGCCGTGCAGTCCTGGCCGGCGTTGAAGTAGGCGGCGCCGGCGATCTCGGCGGCGACGGCGGCCGGGTCCACATCGTCGAAGACGATGACCGGCGCCTTGCCGCCGAGCTCCAGATGCACCCGCTTGAGCGAGTCGGCCGCCGCCCGCGCCACCTCCATGCCGGCCCGCACGCTGCCGGTCACCGACACCATCGCCGGCCCCGGGTGCGCGACCAGCGCCCGCCCGGTGTCCCGGTCGCCGCACACGACGTTGAGCACGCCGGGCGGGAGGAACTCCGCGGCGATCTCGGCGAGCAGCAGGCTGGACGCCGGGGTCGTGTCCGACGGCTTGAGGATGACCGTGTTGCCCGCCGCGATCGCCGGGGCGATCTTCCACACCGCCATCATCAGCGGGTAGTTCCACGGCGTGACCTGCGCGCAGACCCCGACCGGCTCGCGGCGGACGTAGCTGGTATGCCCGGCCAGGTACTCCCCGGCGGCCCGGCCCTCCAGCAGGCGCGCGGCCCCGGCAAAGAAGCGGATCTGGTCGGCGGACGGCCCGATCTCCTCGTCCACGGTGAGCTGCAGCGGCTTGCCCGTGTTGGTGCTCTCCACCGCGGCGACCTCGTCGGCCCGTTCCTCCAACGCGTCCGCGAGGCGCAGCAGCGCCCGGGAGCGCTCGGACGGGGTGGTGTCGCGCCAGGTCTCGAATGCCGTCGACGCGGCGTGGACGGCCGCGTCGACGTCGGCGGCGCCCGAACGCGGGGCCTGGGCGAACAGCTCTCCGGTCGAGGGGTTCAGAATCGACATCGTCTCGCCGTCGGCGGCCTGGCGGGAGACGCCGCCGATGAAGTTGGCGAGGATCGCATCCATACATCTCTCCTAGCGCTGATCGTCTCCCGACCGCCCGGCCGCCGGACATGTCGCCACAACGTTTACGATGCTTCCACGAACTTCAGGCCACGGATAGCGTGAACAAACGAGCGTGACGCCACGGAAACACGCTACCCGCGCCCGGTCCAGCCGACGGCGCACGGCCCCTTCGAAAGGCAGGTCGAAACGATGCCGGGCCGCCGCCGTCCCGCCGCCGCCGTACCGTCCCTGTGGCTGGACACCGCCGGCCCCGCTCCGGCACCCCGGCCCCGGCTGCTGGGCAGGCTCACCGCCGACGTCTGCATCGTCGGCGCCGGCTTCACCGGCCTGTGGACCGCCTACCATCTGCGCCGAGACGACCCGAACCTGCGGGTGGCCGTCGTCGAGCGGGAGACCGCCGGATTCGGCGCGTCCGGGCGCAACGGCGGCTGGTGCTCGGCGCTGTTCCCCGTCCAGTCGATGGCGGAGGCGATGCGAGAGCCACTCGCGGCCACCATCGACGCCATCGACGCCGTCTGCCGCACCGAGGGCATCGACTGCGACCTCGTCAAGGACGGCTTCCTCGAACTCGCCACCACCCCCGCCCAGCTCACCCGCCTGCGCGCGACCCTCCCCGCCGCGACATCTCGCCCCGCCGCCGCAGCCCGCCCCGCCGCCGCATCCGGCCCTGGCGCCGCAGCCCGCCCCGCCGCCGCAGCCCGCCCTGGCGCCGCAGCCCGGACCCCTGCCGCGACCGGGCCGCACGCCTCGACGGCCGCCGTCACCGGTCCGCCCGCGCCCACCGTCGACTCCGCGCCCCGTTGGCTGGACGCCGACCAGGCCGCACGCCTCGTCCGGGTGCCCGGCGCGCTCGGCGGGATCCTCGACCCGCAGTGCGCCGCGTTGCACCCGCTCAAGCTCGTCCGCGGCCTCGCGGCGGCGGTACAGCGCCACGGCGCCGAGCTGTTCGAGCACTCCCCCGCCCAGCGCCTCGAGCCGGGCCGGGTCGTGCTGGCCGACGGCGAGATCCAGGCCGGCGTCGTCGTGCGGGCCACCGAGGGCTACACCGCCACCCTGCCCGGCCTGCGCCGCGACCTCGCCCCCGTCTACTCGCTGATCATCGCCACGGAGCCGCTACCGGAGTCGGTCTGGACGGAAATCGGCTGGAACCGCCGAGTCACCCTGTCCGACGGGCGCCGGCTGCTCATCTACGCCCAGCGCAGCGCCGACGGCCGGATCGTCCTCGGCGGCCGCGGCGCGCCCTACCACTTCGGCTCGCGCACCAGCCCCGCGTTCGACTCCTCCCCCGCCGTCTTCGAGCACCTCCGCCGCACCCTGGCCACCCTGTTCCCCGCCGCCGCGAGCGCCCGGATCACCCACCGCTGGGGCGGCCCCCTAGGCGTCCCCCGCGACTGGACCCCCGGCGTCTCCTTCGATCCCGACACGGGCCTGGCCTGGGCGGGCGGCTACGTCGGCGACGGCGTGGCCGCCGCCGCCCTGGCCGGACGAACCCTCGCCGACCTGATCCGCGGCCACCGCTCACCCCGCACGGAACTCCCCTGGGTCGTCGACCACCGCCGCCCCTGGGAACCCGAACCGGCCCGCTGGCTCGGCATCAACGCCGGCCGCCTGCTCGCCGCCGCCACCGACACCCGGGAGAACCGCACCGGCCGTCCTTCCCGCCTCGGCCCCGCCCTGGACCACCTAACCGGCCACTGACCCTCCCCGTCGGCCGCGATCCAGCCAGGGGATCAGATGCAGGAGAGCGCTCGCCTTACAAGCGAGCGGTCGCACAATGACGATCCCCCGATGATCATCAGCGCTCCCGTGCCCGGCCCTCGGACCCCGGTCTGGTGCGCTTCGGTGACCCCTCGAAAGAGAGAGCGCCCAGCCGCGTTGATCTCGAGGGCGTCCGGTCACGTCTCAGGCCGTGAGGTCGTGAGCGAGGTGGTCGAGGCTGTCGAGGTAGCGGTCGACGTCGGCATCGGTGTGCTGCACCGACAGGGTCCACTCCTCCTCGCGGCCGGGCGCCATCAGGACGCCGCGGTTGGCGTTGTAGAGCCAGGCGAGCTCGGGCAGCTCGGCGTTCTGGTGTGCCATGAAGGACGTGTAGTCGCGGATGGGTGCGTCGGTGAAGTGCACGCATCCCTTGGAGCTGATCCCGACGGTGTAGCCGGGGATGCCGTGGCGGGCGAGGATCTCGTCGCAGCCGGCGATCAGGCGGTCGTTGAGGCGATCGAGGTGGGCGTAGGAGTCGGGGGTGAGCACCTCGAACAGGCTCGCTCGGGCGGCGGCCATGGTCAGCGGGTTGCCGTTGTACGTGCCGACCTGCTTGACCTTGTCCGAGGCGACGACCTCCATGATCTCGACGGTCGCGCCGATGGCGCCCGACGGCAGGCCGCCGCCGAGCGCCTTGGCCAGCGTGATCATGTCGGGACGCACGCCGAAGCGCTCGGTGGCACCGCCGGCCGCGACGCACAGGCCGGTCTTGACCTCGTCGAAGATCAGGATGATGCCATGCCGGGCGGTGATCTCCCGGACCGCCTCCAGGTAGCCGGGCTCTGGCAGGACGACGCCCAGGTTCATCATCGCCGCCTCCATGATCACGCAGGCGGGGAGGCGGCCCTCGGCGGCGAGCGCCTCGATCCGACGTTCCATCGCGGGGGCGTCGTTGAACGGGACCGGCACGGTGAGGTCGATGACGGCCTGCGGGATGCCCGCGCCGTAGCCGAGGGAGTTCATGTTGTCGGCCGGGCCGATGTCGTCGTAGGGCGCACCGATCGACACCATCACGTAGTCGTGGTGGCCGTGGTAAGAGCCGAAGATCTTGATGATCGTGTCGCGGCCGGTGACCCCGCGGGCGATGCGGATGGCGTCCATCGTCGCCTCGGAGCCGGAGTTGACGTAGCGCCACTGCGGCAGCCCGAACCGGCGGGCGAGCTCCTCGCTGACCACGACCGAGTCCTCGGTCGGCATCGCGAAGTGGGTGCCGAGGGCGACCCGCTCGGTCACCGCCCGCACGATCGCGGGGTGGGCGTGGCCCTGGACCATCGACCCGAAGCCGTTGTGGAAGTCGGCGTACTCGTTGCCGTCGACGTCCCACACCAGCGAGCCCTGGCCCCGGGTGAGGTAGATCGGCCACGGGTCGCGGATCTGGTACGACGACGGCACTCCCGACGTCATCGACCGCGCCGCCCGCGCGTGCAGCCGTTCGGAACCCCGGGTACGGGCCTGCAGACGGGCCTCCTCCCGTTCGGTGAGCTCCGCCGCCCTGGCATGAAGTGCGGCCTGGGTCACACTTGCCTCGGAAACGATCAGATTCGACACCGTCCACGCATCCCTTCAGCCAAGCGCCTACCGAAAGCGTAGCTCGACCGGCCATTGAGCGAGGGAATCCGTAGACAAAAGCCGATTTGGGTATCGCTTCCCCGTTCGTTCACTCGTAGCCATACGATGACAGCAGACGCCATCCGAAGGGTCCGAGCCGGCGCGGCCCGGCGCCCCGGCCGGCGATCGGACCGGCGCGCCGCCGGGCGAGACGAGGAGGATGCCGGGTGCAGTCTCGACGGACACCCGGCCAGCGATCCGCCTCGGACGGGCTGCTAGACGACATCAACAAGGCGATCATCGAGCAGCTCCAGCAGGACGGCCGGCGCTCCTACGCGGCGATGGCGGCGGCCGTCGGGCTGTCCGAGGCGGCGGTGCGGCAGCGGGTCCAGCGGCTGCTCGACGCCGGGGTGATGCAGATCGTCGCCGTCACCGATCCGCTGCGGGTCGGCTTCCACCGGGAAGCCATGATCGGCGTGCGGGTCACCGGTGACACCCGGGTGGTCGCCGACACCATCGCCGAGCTCCCCGAGGTCGACTACGTCGTGCTCACGGCCGGCTCGTTCGACCTCATCGTCGAGATCGTCGCCGAGGACGACGAGCACCTGCTGGATCTGATCAACGCCCGGATCCGCGCCCTGCCCCAGGTGCTCGCCACGGAGACGTTCGTCTACCTGCGTCTGGTGAAGCAGACCTACACCTGGGGAGCGCGCTGACGTGCCAGGTGCGGGATGGGCGGACAGGGGCGGCCCGGGGGCCGGGGGCACGAACGGGACGGCAGCCAGCAGTGGCGAAGCGAGACGACAACGGCGATAAGCCGTGGCCGGACACATGTCCGGGTCCGAACCGGTGGATGCGCACTCGTCGCCACGGGTGAGGCGCCGGCAGAAGGGAACGGACCGCGGAGTCACGCCGCCGACACCGTCCCTCGAACAACCAAGCAGTACCAACAAGAGTCCAACTCGTGCAATGACTGTCAAACAACTCGGCCCAGACACGATGGGGTGAGCATGGCGCTGGTCCACCATGACCCGCAGGACGGCATAATAATTACTCGCATTGGCCAGGCTGAGATCACCGTGCGGCCCGAGCCTCCGGCGAGCGCCGGCACGGCACCGGTGATCCTCCTGCGGCTGGACGCCCCGATGCTGGATACGCTCGCCGCCGCCTATCTCGACCCCGACGAGGCCCGTCACCTCGCCCAGGCCCTGGTCCGCGCCGCCGAGGCGGTCCGTCCCGCCAGCCCCTGGCGCACGCCCCGCGGTCGCTGACCGGGCCAGCGACGATCGGCCAGCCAGCAAGGCCGGCCCCCGCGCCGAGCTGGCCGGCCGTCCCCTGGCTCCAGCCTGGTCGTCGACTGTCGACGCTCACTGCGCCGTGCCGGCGCGCAGCCGATCATCCCTGGAGAGATCGCAACGCGATTGCAATGGTGCAGGACCAGCGCGACGACGGATCGCTGACCATCCTTTGAGGGGTCGTAACTCGGTCTCGCGCGTCAGCCACGACCTTGCCGCCACTGATCAGTACCGGATCTGGGGCCGCCGACTGCGGTGTCTTTCGGTGATCGGCCGCATACGTAGCTCGTGCCGAGGTCCAGCCACGGTTTTTCGGGCCAGAACCGTGGTTGAGCCTCGGCACGAGCTGGCCGCGAGCTGGCCGGGAAGACAAGGCCGGGCTGGTTGGCGGTGTCGGGCGGGGAGCGTGGCAGGAGAGCGGCGGCGACGTGAGGACGGCCGGGCGGTCGTCCGCAGCGGGTATGCAGGCCAGGACGCCGCGCCCGGCGCGGGTGCGCGGATCTCTACTGGAGCGCGGCAGAGGCAGAGCCTGCGAACGGTGGAATGCGAAGGGGCTCCCGGAGAATTCTCCGGGAGCCCCTTCGGCTGGTAGCGGGGACAGGATTTGAACCTGTGACCTCTGGGTTATGAGCCCAGCGAGCTACCGAGCTGCTCCACCCCGCGTCGGTGTGTCTTTACTATACAGGGCCGCCACCGGCAGATGTCAAACCGATGGCGGCCCTGATTTTGGGAAGTTCCTGGCGAAGATCACAAAGGGGGCGGATCGTCCCGTTCCGGGAGCTTCAGCCGGCTGCGGGCGCCGCCCGGGGCTGCTGCGGTGGGCTGATCGTGGGAGCCGCGGCCGCTTGCGAGGTGGTCGGCGTCGGCGGCGCGGAGCCGGCTGCGGCGGTGCCGCGGGGCGTGGGCGCCGCGGAGCCGCCCGGCGAGGGGCTCGCGGCCGGCGGGGTCGTGGGTGGGCTGGCGAGCGTCCGCAGCCGACCCAGCGCGTTGGCCAGGTCGGTCTGCGCCTGGCCGTAGGCGGTGAAGTCCGGCGGGTTCTTCCGCAGGGCGTCCTGGCCGGCCTTGTACGCGCTGTCGGCGTCGTTGACGGCGTCCCGCAGTCCGGACGTGCCCCGTGGGGCGGCGCCCGATCCACCGCCGCCCTGAGTACCGCCCTGACTGCCACCAGTGATCGTGGTGGCTCCGCTACCGGCGCCGGCCGCGGCCGCACCGGCCCCGGGGCCGAAGACCTTGTCGAGCGCCTCCCCCAGCGAGGTGCCGAAGCCGATGCGCTCCCCGAAGGCGGTGGCAATGCCCTGCAGGGTGGGGTAGCCGGTGCTGCCCCGGGCCTGGACGTAGTAGGGCTCGACGTAGAGCAGCCCGCCCGCGACCGGCAGGGTCAGCAGGTTGCCCTCGATGGTCTGCGAGCCCGCTCCCCGCCACAGGGTGAGCTTGTTGACGACGTCGGCGTTCGCCTCGATCGCGTTCTGCACCTGCACGGGGCCGTTGATCGTGTTCCCCGGCGGGAGTTTGAGCAGGGTGAACTGCCCGTAGTTGGCCGGGTCGCTGGACACCGCCATGTAGGCCGCGAGCTTCGACGACCGGGCCGAGATCAACGGCGAGGTCAGGTTGTACGACGGGCCCGACCGCCCGGGTAGCTGGCTGTAGACGTAGAACGGCGGCTGCGGCTGTCCGCTGCCGTCCGGTGAGTCCGACACCTCCCAGAAGTCCTCCTGCGAGTAGAAGTCCCGCGGGTCGGACACGTGGTACCGGCCGATGAGGTCGCGCTGCACCTTGAACAGGTCCTCGGGGTAGCGCAGGTGCTCCCGCAGCGACGGGGAGATGTCGCGCTTCGGCTTGACCGTGTCCGGGAACGCCTTCATCCACGTCCGCAGCACCGGGTCGGACTCGTCCCAGGCGTAGAGGGTGACAGTGCCGTTGTAGGCGTCGACGGTGGCCTTCACCGAGTTGCGGATGTAGTTGACCTGGTTCGCGGCCTGCCGGGTGCGGTTGCCGCTCTGCGCGGTGACCGAGTCGGCGGTGACGTCGCCCAGGGTCCGCCGGGCGGAGTAGGGATAGCCGTCCGACGTGGTGTAGCCGTCGAGGATCCAGGTGATGCGGCCGTTTACGACCGCGGGGTACGGGTCGCCGTCGAGGGTGAGCCAGGGCGCGGCCTTGCTGACCCGCTCCCGCGGGTTGCGCTCGTAGAGGATCCGGGAGTTCTTGGTGATGTCCCCGGACAGCAGCAGGTTCTTCTCGCCGAAGCGCAGCGCGAACAGGGCCTGCCGCAGCGTCGAGCCGATCGAGACCCCGCCGTCGCCGGTGTAGGTCGTTGTGGCCTGGGTGTCGGCCCCGGGGCCGGGTCCGTCGATCTCCACCTGGCGGGTGCCGACGACGGAGTAGTTCGGCGACAGCTCGCCGAAGTAGACCCGGTTCTCCTTGACCCCGAGGTCGCCCTCCTGAGGCAGGTTCCGCTCGCCCTTGTCGAAGTCGGGCTGGCCCGCATCGACGGTGTTCGACGGCGCGGCGACGAATCCCTTGCCGTGGGTGTAGGTCAGGTGCTCGTTGATCCAGTTGCGCTGGTCGGCGCCGAGCCCGGCCTGGTTGAGCTCCCGCACGGAGACGACGTAGTCGCGGGTGGTCTTCTTCTTGTCGGCGCCGGTCACGGTGTACCGGTCGACGTCGAGGGTCTTGCCGAAGGTGTAGTAACCGCGGATCTGCTGGAGCTGCTGGAAGGTGCGCGACAGCTTGCTCGGGTCGAGCAGGCGGATGTTGGGCACCGTGCCGGTGTCCGCGGCGACCTGCGGGGCGGTGACGTCGGTGCGGGCCTCGTACGGCTGCGGCTTGACGTTCTGGATGCCGTAGGCGGTTCGGGTCGCCGCGATGTTGCGGTCGATGTACGGCTGCTCGCGGGTCGCCTCGTTCGGCCGCACCTGGAACTGCTGGATGAACGCCGGGTAGATGCCGCCGATGACCACCGAGGACAGCACGAGGATCCCCGCGCCCAGCAGCGGCAGCGTCCAGCCGCGCTGGAAGATGTTGTAGATGAACAGCACCGCGCAGGCCAGCGAGATGAACAACAGGATCAGCTTCGCGGGCAGCACCGCGTGGACGTCGGTGTAGGAGGCGCCGGTCCCGACCCCGCGCGAGGAGAACACCGCGCCGAAGCGGTCGAGGTAGTAGGCCCACGCCTTGAGCAGCGCGAGCAGTCCGAGCAGCACGGAGATATGCGCCTTGGCGGCGGGCGTCACCCGCTCCCCCGGCGTCTGCAGCCGGATGCCGCCGAACAGGTAGTGGGTCAGCACGGTGACCAGCAGCGACAGCAGCACGGCGGTCAGCAGGAAGCCGAGCAGGAAGCGCTGGAACGGGTACGTGAAGGTGTAGTAGCTGATGTCCCGGTGGAATTGGGCGTCCGTGGTCCCGAACGACTCGCCGTTCACCCACAGCAGCCAGGTCCGCCACCGACCGGACGCGGACAGCCCCGCGGCCAGGCCGAACACCGCCGCGATGCCGAGCAGGATCAGCTTCATGTACGGCTCGATCGCCGACCGGTAGCGTTCGAGATTCTGCTGTTCGGTGGAGAGCGGGCGCAACTGCGGACGAAACCGGTAACCAAGTACGATATTGGTCCCGATGACGACGGCCATCACCGCACCGAAGATGAGGAACAACAGGATCCGAGTGTAGATGACGGTCGTGAAGACCTTGCTGAAATCGACCGAGCGGTAGAACAGCAGGTCCGTGTAGAGCCGCGTGAAGACGGCGAAGAGCGCGATCACGAGGGCGAGGACCAGCAGCACCGGGACGATCACCTTGGCGCGGGTCAGCACCGGGCGGCGACTGGTCGTTGCCACAGTTCCTCCGTGCGGTCAGGGCGGTCGGGTGTTCATCGGAAGGCCGGGTCTGGGGTTTCCGGGCCTACCAGCCGGGCGGTGCCGACACGAGGGGCGCGTACCGCCCCAGTACGGCAACCTACGCCAGGCACTCAGGGGAGATCGGAGAGGATGGGTTGGTGAGCAACCCGAACATCACGGAGCTGACCTCCGTAGTACTCGAGGTCGAGCGACACGTCGCGGATTCAGGCTGGGACCAGCCCAGCCAGGTCTACGCCCTCGCCGACACCGCCGATCTGCTGGCGCGGGAACCCGCGCTGGCCCCCCACATCGGGGATTCACCGCCCGGTTCGCTGACCCCGGTCGAGCAGGAGCCGTTGCCGGTGGGCCGGCTCGACGAGGTGCTCGCCGGGATCGGGTGGCCCCCTGAGGTACTGGGCTGCGTGCTGGTGACCGAGCTCGTCGTCCTCCCACCGAGCGCGGAGGAGGAGGCGCCGTACTCCGACCACGAGATCGAGTACTGGGCCGCGAACCACCCGGAGCGCCAGGACGTCCGGCTCGCCGTCGGGGTGACCCGCAGCGGGCTGCACGCCTCCTGCCTGCGGGTGCGTGGGGACGACGAGCTCGTCGTCGATCCCGATCTGGCCGACAACCTCGTTGACGGGCTGCTCGCGACATTCCAGTGACTCCAACCGCCGGGTGGGGCGGCCGGCGACCCGCGTGGTCCGGGGGCCGTCCGCACGCCCCACCCGGCCGGCCCAGCCCACCCGGCCAGCCCAGCCCACCCGGCCAGCCCAGCCCACCCGGCCGGCCCCGATGGTCGGACCGCTCAGCAGGACGGCACACTCGCCGCCGGATTCGTCCGCAGGGCGTCGACCGCCTTCAGGGCCCCGGCCAGGGTGTCGACCTTCACCAGGCGCAGCCCGCTGCCGGAGTCCACCGAACGGGCGTCCGCGCAGTTCGCCGCCGGCACAAGGAAGATCGACGCCCCGGACGCCTTCGCACCGAGCACCTTCTGCTGAATGCCGCCGATCGGCCCGACCTCGCCGGCCGCCGTGATCGTCCCGGTACCGGCGATGGTCTTCCCTCCGGTGAGTGCCCCAGGGGTGAGCAGATCCACGATCCCCATCGCGAACATCAGGCCCGCGCTCGGACCGCCGACGTCCGACAGCCGGATGCGGACGGTGAACGGATAGGTCCGCTTCTCGGTCGTGGTGATGCCGATCATGGCGCGGGACGGGTCGTCGGTCGCCGGGCGGGTGATGATGCTGACGGTGGCCGGCTTGCTGCCCCGCTTGTAGGCGACGGTCACGGCCGTCCCCGGGCGGGCCTTGCCGATCTGGGCGCGTAGCTGGTCCTGGGTCGTCACGGCGACTCCGTTGACCTGGGTGACGACGTCGCCGGTCGCGAGCTTGCCGGCGGCGGGCGAACCGTCGGGAACGGTGTAGACCGCGACCGATCGACCCGTCGCCGCGATGCCGAGCTGGGCGAGCGCGGCCGCCGTGGCCTGGTCCTGCGAGTCCAGCATGGCCTGGGCGTTCTCCTGCTGGACCTGCTCCTGGCTGGAGCCGCGGGGACGGATGAGCTCGGTGGGGACGACCGCCCGGTCGTCGTCGATCCAGTCCTGCAGGGCGCTGACCAGATTGAGCTTGGGGGTCTCCTCGACCGTGGTCAGCTCAAGCCGACCGGAGGTCGGGAAGGTGCGGCGCCCCTCGATCGTGATCAGGCGGGTGCCGTCGACAGCGCCGAGCGTGTCGGTGACCGGCCCGGGGGCCAGGGTGACGAACGGTACCGGCATCCACAGGCCCACGACCAAGAGCGCCAACGCCAGTACCGACGCCACCACGAGAGACTGGGTGCGCCGGGCCATGAACGCAGTCTATGTACCGGCCCTCACCCGGACGGGCCGGCGTCCGGGGCACGTGACCGTGCCCCGGACGCCGGATGCCCGACGCGCGTTCAGGATGTTTCGGGCGAGCGACCCTCGGCCGGGTGCCGCAACGACGTCACGTCGATCGGCACGGTGTCGGCGAAGGGTGACACCTGCGCACCGGTCGGAACACCCAGGTCGCGCGGGTCACTCGGAGAGAGCGGGTCATTCAGGGAGAGCGGGTCATCGTCTGGGGGCGGTTCGGGGTAGCCGGAATCGTCGAGGTCGGCGCCGGTCCGCGTGGCGGACTGGGCGGAAATCGGGCGGGCGAGCGCGGCCATGCTGCGCCGGTAGCCCGCGATGGTGATCATGGCTTCGGAGGTGCGGTCCGGCCGGCCGCGCAGGGCGACCCACACGGCCGTCAGGAGCAGGGCGACAGGGGGTATCAACAGGAACCACATGGGAGCCTCGACGTCGAGACGAGTAAGAAGATGACTTATTTCTATCGTAGGTGCCCCGCTCAGCAGGCGCCTACCCATTCAGCCGCGCCGTCCTCAAAAATCTGGTGTTTCCAAATGGGAACCTGCGCCTTGATGTCATCGATCAGACGACGACAGGCGGCAAATGCCTCGGCCCGGTGGGCCGCACCCACCGCCACGACGACCGCGGTCTCACCCACCCGGAGGTGCCCCGTACGGTGGGCCACCGCGATCGCCCGCACCGGCGCGCCGGCGGCCACCTCGGCGGCGACGCGCTCGATCTCGGCGGCCGCCCGCGGATGCGCCTCGTAAGCGAGGTCCGTCACCCCGCGACCGGAGTCGTGATCACGCACGGTGCCCACGAACAGCGCAATCCCGCCCACGTCCGGGAACAGGACGGCGGCCATGCATTCATCCACCGACAGCGGGGTGTCACGAATCTCCGCGAGAACGACCCGGGCCGGGGCCGCGGCATCGGGGCCGCGATCGGGACCGGCGTCCGCGACGGGCTCCCCCGGCGCCGGGGAGGGCCCGCCCGCCCCGGCGGTCGCGCGCACCGGGGCACCGGCCGACGGGACGGGTGCGGGAGAACGCGTCGAGTCCACGTCTACGACCGTAACCGGCCGTGGCGGCCTCCGTTTCGCCCGGCGGGCAGAAAACGCATTACCGTGGGTTCATGTCCCAACCGCGCGTGCGACGTCCCGCTCCCCGATCAGGCCACGTCCGATGAGTGGCGACTTCCCGTTCGGCTTCGCGTCCTCCGGTGGCGGCGGCGAGGAGCCCCGGTCCCCCTTCGGCGGCGGCGCGCCGTTCTTCGCCGAGCTGGAGCGGCTGCTGTCCTGGCAGGGCGGTCCGGTGAACTGGGAGCTGGCCCGGCAGGTGGCGGTCCGCTCCCTGGGGGACGGCGAGTCGAGCGTCCCCATGGGCCAGCAGCACATGGTCGCCGAGGCGCTGCGGATCGCCGACGTCTGGCTCGACCCGATGACGACCCTGCCAGCCGGCGCGACGACCGCCGCCGCCTGGTCGCGAGTGGAGTGGATCGAGAAGACGCTGCCGGTGTGGCGGACGCTGTGCGACCCGATCGCCGCCAAGGTCGTCGAGGCGATGCGCACGGGGATCTCCAGCGGGCTGAGCCAGCTCGGCGGGGGCGGGATCGAGCTGCCCAGCGAGCTGCGCGACGCCCTGCCGCCCGGGGTCGACCTCAGCGCCCTGATGGCCGCCGGCGGGCCGATCATGCAGATGATGAACCAGGTCGGCGGCATGCTCTTCGGCGCGCAGGTGGGGCAGGCGATCGGCACGCTGGCCGCGGAGGTCGTCTCATCGACCGAGGTGGGCCTGCCGCTGGGACCGGCCGGGACCGCCGCGCTGGTCCCGGCGGGGGTCGCCGCGTTCGGGACCGGGCTGGAGATTCCCGAGGACGAGGTGCGCATCTACCTCGCGCTGCGGGAGGCCGCGTCGAACCGGCTGTTCGCGCACGTGCCCTGGCTGCGCGCCCACGTGCTCGGCGCGGTCGAGGAGTACGCCCGCGGCATCGCGGTGGACACCGAGGCCGTTGGCCGGGTGATGCGGATGGTCGACCCGACCGCTCTGATGAACCCGGAGCGGCTGTCCGAGGCGCTCGGGGAGGATGTGTTCAACGACGCGACCACGCCCGAGCAGAAGGCGGCGCTGGCCCGCCTCGAGCTGATCCTCGCCCTCATCGAGGGCTGGGTCGACCACGTGACCGACGCCGCGGCCACCGGTCACCTGCCGGCCGCCGGCCGGCTGCGGGAGATGGTCCGGCGCCGCCGCGCCGAGGGTGGGCCCGGTGAGCAGACCTTCTCCACGCTGGTCGGGCTCTCCCTGCGCCCCCGCAAGCTGCGCGAGGCCGCCGCACTGTGGGCGGCGCTGGCCGAGGCGCGCGGGCGGGAGGGGCGCGACGCGGTGTGGGCGCACCCGGACCTGCTGCCCACGGCGGCCGACCTGGCCGCGCCGGACGGCTTCGTCACCGGCGCGTCGGCCAGCGTCCTGGACGATCCGATCGGCGAGATCGAGAAGCTGCGCGACACGCCACCCGCCGAGGGCGGCGGGAAGTCCCCCGGCGCTCCCACGGACAAGCCGGACACCCCCGGCGGCTCTGCCCCCGACGCCGAGGGCTCACCGTGACCCGGTAAGTCCGTCCGCCAAGTCCGTCCGCGCGCGGGACCGACGCGACCGGGGCCCTGCCAAGCCCGCCCGGACCAGGAATGATCCACAGGACGGTCCACAGGCTCTCCACAGCCGCCGGCGCGGTCTCGCGTTCCGTCGGACCCGCGTGGCACGGTGGGGATCAACCGGCCGGCTGGCCGGTCCATCCTGATCCGTGTCCGGTGGCTCCGGCCGCCGGCGGACCTGCGGGGGATCCATGCGCCCGATCCTCAAGCCGGGCCTTCGTCGGCTCTGGCACAACGGCTCCACCCTGCAACTCGGTATCGACCCGGCCCGAGCCGTCCTCGTCGCCGATCTGGGCCCGCCGCACGCGGCCCTGCTCGATGCCCTCGACGGCCGCCGCACGCTGGAGCAGGTCCGCCTCGACGGCGGCCAGGCCGCGCGGGAGCTGCTCGACCTGCTCGGCGGGGCCGGCCTGCTTGACGATGCGGCGCCAGTCCCGGGCGCGGCGGCGCTGACCTCGACCGACCGCGACCGTCTGTTGCCCGACCTCGCCGCGTTGTCGGTCCGCTCCGCCGATCCGGTCCGTCCCCGCCTGGTGATCGCCGCGCGGCGCACCGCCCGGGTGCTCGTGCGGGGCGCCGGCCGGGTCGGCGCCCAGATCGCGACCCTGCTCGCCGCGGCCGGGGTCGGCCGGGTCGTCGTCGACGACGCGGGGGTGACGATGCCCGCCGACGTTTCCCCGGGCGGGCTGCGCCTCGACGACGTCGGCCGGCCCAGGGCCCTCGCCGCGGGGACGGCGATGACCCGGGTGCGCCGGCAGGTCGACCGGCACCCCGGTCCCGGCGTGGCCGGATCCGCCCGGGCCGCCCGCCTGCCCCCCTCGGGACGCGGCGACGGGCCGGGGGCGGACGTCTTCGACGCGGATCTGATCGTGCTGGCCCCGGTCGGGCCGCCGACCGTCGCGCCCGGTGCCTGCCTCGACCTCGAGCGCGGCGGGACCGCGCATCTGCTGGCGGGAGTGCGCGAGACGACGGGGATCGTCGGCCCGCTCGTCGTGCCGGCCGTGACGGCCTGTCTGCACTGTCAGCACCTGCACCGGCACGCCCGCGACCCGCTCTGGCCGATGCTGGCGATGCAGCTGGTCCGCCCGCGCACCGCCGGCCACGACCCCTGCGAGATCACCCTGGCCAGCCTCGTCGCCGCGCTCGCCGCCATGCAGGCGCTGGCCTTCCTCGACCTCGCCGTCCCGCAGGCCCCCGACCCGGGCCCGGGGATTCACCAGTCCGACAACCTGGACTTCCCTCACCCGGCCGCAAGCACCAAGGATGAGATGTTCGACACACCGACCTTCGCTCCGAAGATCCTTCCAGTAACGGCTGACGGGGCGCTGGAGCTCGCCCAACCGGACTGGCGCATCCGCCGGCGCAGTTGGCCGGTGCACCCCAACTGTCCCTGCCGCACCGCCCGAACCGCGGCGCAGCAGGCCGGGACCGACGACTGAGATCCGCGTGCCGGACGCCCGAGCCCGGCACGCGGCGCCGGGCTCGGCGGTGACAACATCGCCGCGGCTGTTACCCACGGCCAGTGCCCCTCACGCCTCGGAACAGGGCACGATGGAGCAGTGTCCGACATCCCACGGCGGGCCGTCGTCCGCACCGCCAAACTGGCTACGCTTCCGATCGGAATCGCCGGCCGCGCCACGCTCGGCGTCGGCAAGCGCATCGGCGGCCGTCCCGCGGAGGCCGTCGCCTCCGAACTCCAGCAGCGCACCGCCGCGCAGATCTTCCGTGTGCTCGGGGAGCTCAAGGGCGGCGCGATGAAACTGGGCCAGGCGCTGTCCGTGTTCGAGGCGGCGCTGCCCGACGAGGTCGCCGCGCCGTACCGAGCCGCGCTCACCAAGCTCCAGGAGGCGGCGCCCCCGCTGCCGGCGCCCGTGGTGCACCGCGTCCTCGCCGAGGAGCTCGGGGCGGACTGGCGGTCGTTGTTCGTCGAGTTCGACGACACGCCGGCCGCGGCGGCCAGCATCGGCCAGGTCCACCGGGCGGTGTGGTCGGACGGCCGGGCGGTCGCGGTGAAGGTGCAGTACCCGGGGGCCGGCCCGGCCCTGGTCGCCGACCTCACCCAGCTCGGGCGGGCGGCCCGGCTGTTCAGCGCGGTGACCCCGGGGCTGGACATCAAGCCGCTGGTCGAGGAGCTCAAGGCCCGGATCACCGAGGAGCTCGACTACCGGCTGGAGGCGGCGTGGCAGTCGGCCTTCGCGCAGGCATACGCGGACGACCCGGACATCGTCGTTCCGCGGCCGCTCGCCGGCTCCGACCGGGTGCTCGTCAGCGAGTGGATCGACGGAATCCCGCTGTCCGCCATCATCGCGGACGGCTCTGCCGAGCAGCGCGACGCCGCCGGCCTGCTGCTCGTCCGGTTCCTGTACTCGTGTCCCGGGCGGGCCGGCCTGCTGCACGCCGACCCGCATCCGGGCAACTTCCGCCTACTGCCCGACGGCCGGCTCGGCGTGCTGGACTTCGGCGCCGTGAACCGCCTGCCCGGGGGCCTGCCAGCGCCGATCGGCCGGCTGGCCCGCCAGACCCTGGCCGGCGATGCGGAGGCGGTCGCCGCCGGCCTGCGCGCCGAGGGATTCATCCCGCCGTCGGCCGAGATCGACGCCGAGGACCTGCTCGACTACCTCGCGCCGATGCTGGAGCCGATCGCCGACGAGGAGTTCACCTTCTCGCGGGGCTGGTTGCGCAAGGAGGCGGCGCGACTGAGCGACTGGCGTTCCGCCGCGGCGCAGCTCGGCCGCCAGCTCAACCTCCCGCCGTCGTACCTGCTCATCCACCGGGTCACTCTCGGCGCGATCGGGATCCTCTGCCAGCTCGGCAGCACCGGCCACTTCCGCGCCGAGATGGAGCGCTGGCAACCGGGATTCGCCGAACCCGGCTCGGCGGCCGCCCTGGCCGCCGATGAGGCCAACCACCCGGACCGGCCGCTGCCCGTCCTGGCGGTCCGGGACGAGGCCGGGGTCATCCGGCCGATGCCCGGTCCGGTCGTGCTGCCCGGTGCCCCGACCGGCAGCCGTACCCGCCGAGCCACCAAGACCACCAAAACCGCGAAGACCGCGAAGACCGCGAAGCCGGCGCGAGCCGCCAAGGCACGGACCGATCAGCGGATCGAGCAGCCGGCCGACCCGGCGACGAGGCCCGGCAAGACGCCCCGTCGCGCTCCGGCGCCCGCGCGCGCCAGGAAGCCGGCCGGCGAACCGGCGCCCACGCCCGCGACCGGCGCGGTGCCCACTCAGGCCGAACCCGCCGAGGCGAGCCGGCCGCCGCGATCGTCACGGCGCGCCACCCCAGGCCGGACGAGGGCAGCCACCCCTCGCCAGACCCCCCGAGACGAGGCACCGCCCGACCCGATCATCGCCGAGGACTGACCGCGGCCCTCCGACGCCCCTGCTGACCGGCGCCGGGCGGCAGCGGCCGCGCGCAACGGCGCCGAGCGCGGGTGCGTCAGGAGGCGGCGGCCCCGAAGGCGGAGTCCTCCACAGCGGAGTCGTCCGAGGTGAAGCCATCCGAGGTGAAGCCGTCGAAAGCGGACTCGCCGAGGTAGAGGAAGCCGTATCCCTCGTCGCGGAAGCGGACGCCGGCGGCGCGCAGGGCATCGCCCCAGTCGCCGCGGCAGGCCGGGTCCGCCGCCTCCGAGCCGTGGTCGGCGGTCAGCAGGATCGCGGTCTCGGCCAGCAGGTCGCGTTCAGCGAGCAGGTCGAGGAAGCTGCCGAGGCGGGCGTCCGCGTCCCGCAGCGCGGCGCGGGACTGCTCCGAGTAGGGACCGCCGCCGTGATGGCCGGTGTCGGTGACCGTGGTGTTCCACCACATGACATCGGGCGGAGTCGTGCCCGGCGCCCACAGCTGGACGACCTGCGCGAGGCCCAGCGCATCGACCCGGGTGGACCAGGAGTAGTCGGGGTTCTCGCGGATCCAGTGCGCGCTGGCGTGCGGATCGCCCTCCGCCGGCGGCAGGTAGTCGCCCATGTCGCCGGCGCCACCGTCGTTGCCGGCCGCCCGGACCAGGCCAAACGTCGAGTAGTGCGCGCCCCGGTCGACGGGCTCGTTCACGCAGGCGCTCACCGCGCCGGGGCGCTGGCGGGCGACGGCCTCGAAGAGCGTCTCGACGCCGTCGCGGAGCTGCTCGCAGGCGGAATGCCAGGTCTTCACGTCGTTGACGATCACCTGGCGGCCGGTGGCCCGGTCGAAGTAGACGTTGTGCAGGATGCCGTGCCGGCCCGGTCCGACACCCGTCAGCGCGGAGGTGTGGTTGGTCAGCGTGACGCTGGGGAACTCGGCGATCGCCCCGCCGGTCAGTGCGGTCCCCTCGGCCAGCAGCCGGGCGACGTTCGGCAGGTCGCCCGTCTGGGCGAGGTGCAGCAGGTCGTTGCTGTTCGCGCCGTCCCACAGCAGGCCGACGACGTGGCGCGCGCCCGGACCGGCGAGGTGGGTGAGGGCCGTGCCCTCGGCGTCGGGCATGGTCACGCCTGCGAGCGCGGCGAGGGTGGGGGCGACGTCGATGATCCGCGCCGCGCCGGGCCGCAGCCCCCGGGCCCGCACGCCGGGGCCGGAGAGCACCAGCGGGGCGCGGGACTGCCCGGCGTTGAGCGAGCCGTGCTCGCCGAGGTGCCCGCCGCGTTCGGGCCAGTAATGCCGGGGGGTGTGCACGACGATCAGGTCCGGCGACCGGGTGGGGTCCCCGAAGGCGGACAGCAGCCGGCGGCCGGCGAAGGGGTAGGCGTCGCGTTCGTTCGGCGGCGACGGATCCGCCAGCGCCGCGGCCAGGGGCACCCCGTGCATCGGGTCCTGGCAGGCCAGCGGGTGCCGCCCGTAACGGACCTCCCAGGGGCCGTCCGGGTCGGTCACCGGCAGCCGAGCCGAGCCGTCGGCGTTGGCCACGTAAAGCCAGCCGGCGTCCACCCAGGCGACGAGATCCACGATCTCGGCCAGTTCGGGGCTGGTGAGGGCGGCGACGGCGAGAGACAGGTCGTCGACCCCGGCCGATCCCGGCGCCACGCCCGGCGCCGTTCCCGTTCCGGTCGACATCGGATAGACACGCTCGCTGCTGGGCACGCCGGAACAGTACCGGTGCCGACGGGAGCACTGGAAGAAATCAACGGCCAACGGCGGCGGGCGGGACGCCGACGAATCGGTGTCCCGCCCGCCGCGCCCGTCAGGCTGCGACCTCCTCAGGGCGCACCTTGCGCGGCCGGCCGCGGGGCCGCTTGTGGGGGACGACGGTGCCGGTCACGACCAGCTCGCCGCCCCACACCCCCCACGGCTCGGCCCGGTCGAGGGCCGCGGTCAGGCACGCCACTCGGACCGGGCAGGTACGGCAGACCGCCTTGGCGGTCTCCACGTCCGCCGGGGACTCAGCGAAGAACATCTCAGGATCGACGTCCCAGCAGGGCAGGACGAGCCGATCCCGCTCGATCCGGGAGACGATCGAGTGATCGAACACCGGTGTCACCTCCGACACGGGTAGGTCTTCGAGCGGATGGAAGGAGCGAAACGACAAAGGCCGCGATCCCCATGGGGATCGCGGCCTCGGCGTCGGCTCCGCGGAACTAGTCCGGGAGCGGATCGCGAGCGGATCCCGAGATGAGGTGACGGTCTGCGTGCTCGGACGCCTGGACCTCGGCGGACGCCGGGTTCCAGGACATGGCGAGCCGACGCGTCGGCTCGCCGGCCGGACGCTCGGCGATCGCGGTGAACCCGACTTGGCCGAGGACCGTGCCCGAGATGGCGGCGGCGGGCGCACCCGTCCCCTGGCCCTGGACCTCGATGCCATGGCAGACCGCCAGCACACGGACGTCCGCCACGAAGGGGGCGCCGACCGTGCTGACCACACCGGACCGGCCGAGACGGCCGACCGTGCCGAGAGCACCTATGCCGAGGGCGGGGCTGCCGAGGGCGGCTCTGCCGAGAACGACGGACGCCTCGACGGCGGCCGGCACGGGCGCGACGGCACGCAAAGCCGCCGGGCCGGGCCGATATCCCCACGGGCGGGCGATCTCGGTGCCGGCTTTGTCCATCAGAATGCTGATCACGGCGAGATCACCTCCTTGTCGGGGAGCCTTGGAGCGCAGCCGTTCCAGGGCCTGCGTCGGGCGTCGTGGGTAACGGTAGAAGGTCGCCACGCGAACCTCAACGTATTTTCTGTGTCGCGTATCAGACACAGATGGTTACGAGGGGTCGCGTGTGGGCACGGTCGGCGGGGTGCGCCCGGCGACGAGGTCGAACACGGCCTGCCCGTAGCGGTCGAGCTTGGCCTGGCCGATCCCGGGAATCCGGACGAGCTCGGCGACCGAGCGGGGCCGGCATTCGGCGATCGCCTGCAGGGTCGCATCGGTGAAGATCACGAAGACGGGCATGTGCAGTTCCCGCGCGGTCGCCGCCCGCCACGCCCGCAGCCGCTCGTACAGCGCGGCGTCGACGTCGCCGGGGCAGTCCTCGCAGCGTCCGACCCTGGCCTGGGCGCCGGTCAGGGCCCGCCCGCAGACCCGGCAGCGCACCGCCGAGCGCCCTCGGCCCGGCCCGCCGCCGGCGCCGGCCGCATCCGCCGCCCCCTGGCGCCCCGCCGTGCCCCCACGCCCCGCCTCGGGACCGGGCCCCGGTGTGCCGACCCGCCCCGCCGTGCCGCCCTGCCCCGCTGTGCCCCCGCCCGCCGGCAGCCGGGCCGAGGCCACGACGCACCGGCCGCAGATCATCGAGGAAGCGGGACGGGCGCCGTGAACGCCGGCCGCCGTCGGCGCGGGCCAGGGCCCAGGACAGGACGAGGTGGGTACGGGCCCGGGTCACTCCCACGTAGAGCAGGCGGCGTTCCTCGGCGATCTGCTCGGCGGTCTTCGCGTGGACGAGCGGCAGCGTGCCGTCGGCCAGGCCCACGAGGAAAACCGCGTCCCATTCCAGGCCCTTCGCGGCGTGCAGCGTGGACAGCGTCACCCCCTCCACGGTGGGCTGGTGCTCGTGGGTGACGCGATCGCCGAGCTCGGCGACGAACTCGGCGAGGCCCGCCTGCGGGGTACGGGCGGCGAGGTCGGCGGCCAGGCGGTGCAGGGCGGCGAGGTTCTCCCACTGCTCCCGCTCGGCGCCGGACCCCGCCGACGGCCGGTCCGCCCGCCAGTTCAGTGCGCCGAGAATGTCCGCGACCGTGTCTGCGAGCCCCTCGGGCCGGTCGGTGTCGGCCGAGCGCAAGGCGGCCCGCAGCAGCCGCAACGCCGCGACGACCTCGGTTCGGGCGAAGAACTTCTCGCCGCCGCGGACGAGATAGGCGATGCCGGCCGCGCCGATCTCAGCCTCGTAGGCCTCGGACTGGGCGTTGATCCGATACAGCACGGCGATGCGGCTGGCCGGCGTCCCCCGGGCGATCAGCGTGCGTATTCGGCTGGCGACGGCGGCGGCCTCGTCCGCCTCGCTGTCGCACTCCAGCCAGACCGGCGGCGGGCCGTCCGGCGCCGCAGCGATCAGCCGGGTGCCGGGCGCGGCCTGCACGAGCCGGTTCGCCAGCCCCACGACCTGCGGGGTCGACCGGTAGTCCCGCACGAGCCGGACGACCGCGGCGTCGGGGTGGCGCCGCGGGAAGTCGAGCAGGTAGTGAGGCGTGGCGCCGGCGAACGAGTAGATGGTCTGGTGCGGGTCGCCGACGACGCAGAGGCTGTCGCGCTCGCCGAGCCACGCCTCGAGCACGCGTTGCTGCAACGCGTTGACGTCCTGGTACTCGTCGACGACGAGATGGCGGTAGCGGGAGCGGACCTCGGTGGCGACCCAGCCGTGTTCCTCGATCATGGCCGCGGTGAGCAGCAGCAGGTCCTCCATGTCGACGACGCCGGCCTCCCGCTTGACCTCCTCATACGCGGCGTAGAGCCGGGCGACGGTCTCCGCCGGGGTGGCGGTCTCCCGGCCGCTCGCCGCCGCCATCCGGGCGTAGTCGGCAGGCGCGACGAGGGTGGCCTTCGCCCACTCGACCTCGGCGGTCAGGTCCCGCAGCTCGGCGCGGTCCGGCCGCAGCCGCAGGCGCCCCGCGGCACGCATCATGTTGGGGATCTTGCTGGACTCGGGGCGGGGCAGCGGCCCGCCGGCCACGGCCGGCCAGAAGTGCTGCAACTGCCGCAACGCCGCCGAATGGAATGTTCGTGCCTGCACGCCGGGCACGCCCATGGCCCGCAACCGGCCGCGCAGCTCCCCCGCCGCCCTGGTCGTGAAGCTCACGGCGAGGATCTGGCCCGAGCCCACTCCCCGGTCCACGACCATGTGGGCGATTCTGTGCGTGATGGTGCGCGTCTTGCCCGTACCAGCACCGGCGAGGATGCAGACCGGCCCGAGGGGGGCGCCGGCCGCGGCCCGCTGCTCGGGATCGAGCTCGGCGAGCAGGTCCCCGGCCGCGGGGGAGGCGGCGGCCCGCGCGGCGGGGCCAGGCGATCCGGACATCCCCCGACACGGTAGTCCCCACGCGCGCCGGGAAGCGGCGCAGGCGCGACGCTGTTACACCAACCGTTGCGTCCCAGTGGCTTGGAGGCCCATTCGTGCTCACGATCTACACGACTTCCTGGTGCGGCTACTGCGTTCGGCTGAAGAGCCAACTCGACCGGGCCGGGGTCGAGTACAAGACCGTTGATATCGAGAACGACCCGACAGCAGAGCAACTTGTCCGCGATGCTAACAACGGGAACGCGACCGTACCGACCGTGCTCTTTCCCGATGGCACTGTGATGACGAACCCGAGCGTCCGCCAGGTCACCGAGAAGGTCACTTCTGCCGCATAACGGATACGTAGAGCAACGACATCCCGGGAGTTCTTACCTTCCCACCGCACACGCGGCCGGCTCGTGGGACGGTGTCCGTCACTGCCCGTGAAGTTTGTGGGAGAGTTCGGCCTGTGTCGTCAGTACCTTCAGAACAGGCGTGGAGCACCGTCGATGCCGCGCTGCGGGCCGTTCGCGCCCTGGACCGGATGGAGACGGCCTGTTTCGTCGTGGTATCTGCGACGACTGCGAGCTATCTCCGTGTGACCGGAACCTTCGCCGATCTCGACGAGGGAACCCACTATCCCCGGGCGGACAGCATCATCGCCCGGATGCTCGACGGTGCGCCCGCGGCGGCGGCCGGGGTCGGCGCGGGGCATCCCGCGGCCGACACGGCCGAGCATCGCCAGCTGGGGGTGCGCAGCTATCTCGCGATGCCGGTGATCCCGCCGGACGGCCGACTGCTCGGCTTTCTCGTCGGTCTGGACCACGGTGAGGTGACCGTGTCCGCCGACACACTAGCCCTGGTCCGGGGGATCGCGGACGCACTCGCGGCCACGGGTGACATCCCCGCGCCGCCCCCGCCGACGGTGTCGCTCAACGGACCGCGCCCCGGCAACCGCCGGGAGGCGGCCGGCGGTCCCGTCGGCTCCGGCGACCAGGCCCCGGCCGGCCCGCTGGCCGCGGAACGTCCCTCTCAGGAGAAACGTCCCTCCCAGGAGGAGCGTGCGGCCCAGGAGGAGACGCCCTCGCGACCCGGCCCGGCGCCGGGCGGCGAGCAGCGGCCGACCCCCGCCGCTCCCACGGCCCCGTCGCCGGGCGCCACGCCCACCCCGGACGGTGACGCGGCACCGAGCGGGGAAGCGGCACCGAGCGGGGAAGCGGCGCAGGGTGTTGCCGCCGCAGCCCCGCCACCGCCACCGCCACTCCCCGGCATACCCCGGGTACCTGGGAGTGGCGCGCCGGGGCCCCAGGGCAGGCCGGAGGCGGGTGCCCCGGCCGCCCCGCATCCGCTCGGCCGGACGCCAACGCCCACGCCACATACCGTCGCGCGGGCTGCCCGCCCCGGACCGCCCGGTCGCGCCGGGCCGCCGCGACCGGCTCCACAGCTCACTCACGGCGGCGGCACCGGCCCCGTGGGGACCGGCGGCGCCAAGCCGGCTCCGGCCGTCTCCCGGCGCTCCACCTCGGACATGCGGCTGCGGCGAACGCCCGCAGGCTGGGTCGTGGAGGGCCCGGGGCCGGAGGTCCGCCCGGTCGGTGATCTGATCTCCGCGATGGTGCTCGCCGACCTGCTGGCCGAGGACCTCGCCCCACCGGGGCGCCCGCGCCGAGCAGAGCGTGACCTTGGCGAGATCGAGCAGCTGCGGCTGTCCGTCGTCCAGCTCGAGCACGCCCTGGCGTCCCGAGTGATCGTCGAGCAGGCCATCGGCGTACTGGCGGAACGCAATCAGATCCGGCCGCGGGAGGCGTTCGAGCGGTTGCGGCGAACGGCTCGAGGCATGGGCCGTCGCGTCCACGACCTGGCCCGGCAGGTCGTGGACTCGGTCGGCGACCCGCGTGCGGTCCTCCCGGGCGAGCTCGGTGGCCGGGGCGGCCCGGCCGGCGGTCCCCCCGGCGGCGGGGCAGGCACCGGCGGCGGGGGCCCCGCAGGCGCGACGCCGGGGCCGGGTCCAGGCGGGGGTGCGCCTCGCCCGGCACCGCCGCGGTCCGCCTCCGGCCGGCGCTGACCGACCGCCGGACCCCGCGGGCGCACGTCGATCAACCGGCCGCGACACCCGCCGGGCGAGCGCTCATCGCCGCCCGGCGGGCTGGCACGCACGCCTCGCCCGGCCGGGCGGGCCGCGTCAGGACTCGATCAGCCCGAGCGCCCCCACCGCGCGGGTGATCTTGGCCTTGTCGCCGACGAGCACCGTGACCAGCCCGGTGGGCGCCAGCAGGTCGGCCGCGACGGCCTGGACGTCGGCGGCCGTCACCTCGGCCAGCGCCCGCGGGTGGTCGCGCAGGTACTCCACACCGATGCCGACGCCGGCCAGCGCGGACAGCGTCGAGGCAAGCCCCGCGGCGGTGGCGCTGCCGATGGCGAGCGTGCCGACGGCGTACTGGCGGGCCGCGTCGAGCTCGTCCTGAGTCGGCGGGAGCACCGCCAGCCGGCCGAGCTCGTAGAGGATCTCCAGCAGGGCCGGGCCGGTCACCTCGGTGGCGACGTCCGCGGCGACGGTGAAGCGCGATCCGACCTGGTAGTGGTCGATCGAGCTGCGCGGCGAATAGGTGTAGCCCTTGTCCTCGCGGATGTTGTTGACCAGCCGGGAGCTGAAGTACCCCCCGAAGATCGTGCTGGCCAGCCGCTGCGCCGGGTAGCCGGGGAGGGAACGGTCCAGGGCCGCCCCGCCGAGGCGGATGTTCGTCTGCACGGCGCCGGGGCGGTCCACGATGACGATCGGGCCGGTGCGCAGCTCGGGCAGCGGCGGCGCGCTCGGCGCGGGCCGCCCCGACCAGTCGCCGAGCGCCGCGGTGACCGCGGCCAGCGCCCGCTCGGGCGACACGTCGCCGACGAGGGTGAGGATGGCCCCGGCCGGCGAGACCCGCTCGGCGTGCAGAGCGCGCACGTCCGCCGGGCCGACCTGCCCGACCACGTCCGGGTCGGGGATGGCGGTGGCGTAGGGGTGGTCGCCGAACAGCCGCCCGAGCAGGGCCTCGCGGGCGATCACGGCGGGCTGGCTACGGGCGACCGCGGTGTCCTCGACGATCCGGTCGCGCTCGCCGGCGACCTCGTCGTCAGGGTAGGTGGCGCCGAGCAGCACGTCGGCCATGATCTCCAGCAGCGGCTCGAGGTTCACCGCGAGCGCGGAGCCGACGACGGCGAGCCGGTCGCTGTCGACCCCCGTGGACAGCGAGCCGCCGAGGCGCTGGACCTCGGTGGCGAGCCCCACCCGGTCGAGCCGGCGCGACCCGGTGAACAGGGTCTCCGCCAGCACCTCCGCCCGAGCCTGGTGCACGGGGCCGAGCCCGGCGAACGGGATGCGAAGGCGCACCTCGACGATCGGCACGCTGCCCCGTTGCACCACCAGCACCCGCAGCCCGTTGTCGAGGGTGTGGTCGGTGACGGCGGGCAGCGCCGCCGGCTCGGTCGGCCGGACGGCGGGGATCACGCCCGCCGGGGCGGCCGGGATGGCGGTCGCCGCCGGCGGCACCGGGCTCGCGGAGTTCGTCGAAGTCGAGGTCACAGCACTCCCGATCATGAGGCGGCGCCGGCGTGCAGCTCCAGGACCGAACGGCCCTGTTCGAGCAGGGACCCGGCGGCGGCGGCGACCGCCTCGCCGGTGACGGCGGACAGCTCCGCCGGCAGTTCGTTCACCAGCTCGGGCCGGCCGCGGTGCAGCTCGTGCACGGCCATGGCCAGCGCGCGGCCGAGCGCGTCGTCGGCCTCGCGCAGCAGCGAGGAGGCCACCCGGGCCTGAACCCGCTCCAGCTCGCCGTCCTCCAGGCCGTCCCCCGCGAGCCGGGCGAGCTCCTCGTCGACGGCCGCGAGGACCACGTCGGCGCTGGACTCCTCGGACTGGCGGGCCTCCAGGGTGAGCAGCAGCGGGTCGCGCTGCTCGAACGGGTTGCCGAACGTGCCCAGGTAGGTGCTGACCCCGATGACCGAGCGGTCCTTCTGGACCAGCCGGCGCTCCAGGCGGCTGGCGTCGCCGTCGCTGAGCACCTCGGTCAGCAGGTAGTAGGCGAGGTAGGTGGGCAGGTCGGCGATCGGGTCGGGGACGCGGTAGCCGACCGCGAGCGCCGCGCGGGGGGCGAGCGGATCGGTGAGCACCGCCCGGCGCTCCGCCGTGGGCACCGGCTCCGCGAAGCTTGCCCGCGGCGGCACAGTGCGGGCGGGGATGTCGCCGAAGTAGCGGTCGACGAACGTCAGCGCCTCGCCGGGGTCGAAGTCGCCGACGATGGTGAGCACGGCGTTGCCGGGGGCGTAGTACTTGTCGAAGAAGTCCTCCGCGTCGTCGAGGCTGGCCGCCTCCAACTCGGAGAAATCCCCGTAACCGTTGTGTGCGTTGGGAAAGGTGTCGAACGCCACCGGCGGCAGTTTGATCCAGGGAAATCCGCCGTACGGCCGGTTCAGGACGTTGACCCGGATCTCCTCCTGCACCACGGCGATCTGGTTGTCGAGGTTCTGCCGGGTGATCTTCGGCGCCCGCATCCGGTCCGCCTCGAGGAACAGGGCCAGTTCGAGCGCCCCGGCCGGCAGCAGCTCGAAATAGTCCGTGTAGTCGGGGTGCGTAGAGCCGTTGAAGATTCCACCGGCGGCCTGGACGTGCTTGGGATGTTCCGCCTTCCCCACGTTCGCACTGCCCTGGAACATCAGGTGCTCGAACAGGTGGGCGAAACCTGTGCGGCCTTCGGGCTCGGACCGGAAGCCCACGTCGTAGTGCACGGAGACGGCCACCACCGGCGCCGTGCGGTCGGGAGCGAGCAGGACCCGCAGGCCGTTGTCGAGCCGGGTCCGCTCGATCGGATAGGAGGATGCCGGCAGGGCCGACCTCACCGCGGCGGTGCCGACCGGACCGGGTTCTCTAGGCGAGGACACAGTTGCCCACGCTACTGCCCGCCGACCCGGCCCGGTGGCGAAGAAGGCCACCAGCCGGCTTTGCGCCATCCGCCGACGCATTCCGAGGCGCGCTCGCCGGCGGGGTGACGCGCTCGTCAAAGCGCGCGCGGACCGGGGTACGCCACCGGTGCCGGGCGGTCCCACGAACGGAGGCCCGCATCCGAGCACCCGGCCCCGGCCCGCGAGCCGATACGGGGCCGCGCCGGCCGCCGACCAAGCCGCCCGGCGGCCGGCGCTCACCACCCACGCGCCGCACCCCGACGATCGCGCGCGCGACGCCGACCGCCGGCCCGCGGCGCCGCGCGATCGCGGCCCGGGGCGCCGCGGCGCCGCGCGGCGGAACTCGCCGCCCGGCCGGGCGCGCCGACCGCGGAGACCAGAAAGACCAGCGTGGCGGCGATCGCGACCTGCAGGACCAGGGTCACCAGGGGGCTGGCGTCGATCGCCGCGGCCACCACCAGCCCGAGGGCCGCGCCGAGCAGGCCGAGCAGGATGGTCATCACGCAGCCGATCGGGGCGCGCCGGGACCGGGGAACGACGGCCCGCCCCAGCAACCCTATGATCACGCCAGTAATCAGAGCGCTGATGATGCCGGTCAGAGCGTCCACGGGCCGATTCTGCCGGCTGGGACGATCGACGACCACGAGCGGCCCGGCTCGGGTGACGAGGTGCGGGAAATGGCGACCACCAATCGGCAGACTGTTCCCATGAGACAGTTTCCGGCCGGTCTACCCGAGACCCTCGCCGCGGAAGTTGACTCGCTGGGCGAAGAGATCATGGCGGCGATCGCCCGCGAGGTGCCCGCCTACGCCCGCCCGCTGGAGGGCGGGTTCGGTCGCGGCGTGCGCCGCGGGGTCGCCGAGGCCCTGCACCGCTTCCTCACCGTGGTCGAGGCCGGCCCGCACTGCGCCCCGGACCTCGCCGCCAGCCGTGAGGTGTACGTCCGGCTCGGCCGCGGCGAGGTCCATTCGGGCCGGTCGCTGGACAACCTGCTCAGCGCCTACCGGGTCGGTGCCCGCGTCTCCTGGCGGCGCTTCGGCGAGGCGGCGGTGCGCCATGGCGGCGTCGACGCGGCGGGCCTGGTCTCCCTTGCCGAGATGATGTTCGCCTACATCGACGGCATCTCCGCGGCCTCCGCCGAGGGCTACGCCGCCGAGCAGTTCGCGGCGGGCGGCGAGCGGGAGCGGCTGCTCGACCGCATCGGCGAGATGCTGCTCACCGGTGCTCCCGCGGACGCCGTCGCGCAGGTCGCCGACGCGGCCAGCGTGCGGCTGCCCCGTCGGCTGGCCGCCGTCCTCATCCCGGCACGGCCCGATCCGCAACCAATTGCCGGGCGCGAGCCGACTGTGGCCGTCCCAGCCGGGCACGTCCCAGCCGGGCACGTCCCGACCGGGCACGTCCCGACCGGGCACGTCCCGACCGGGCACGTCCCGACCGGGCACGTCCCGACCGGGCACGTCCCGACCGGGCACGTCCCGACCGGGCACGTCCCGACCGGGCACGTCCCGACCGGGCACGCGCCGACGGCGCCCGCGCCCGGTCGCACCGAGCCGTTCCTGCTGCCCGCGGACTGCCCGCGGGCCGTGCAGGGCCAGGACACCTGGCTGTTCGTGGGCTCGGTGGAACGCGGTCCGGCGCGGGCTGCCCTGGTGAAGCGGCTGGCGGGCCTGGCCGCGGTGGTGGGACCGGCGGTGCCGTGGGGCCAGGCCAAGGCGAGCGCCGCCCGGGCCCGGTTCGCCCGCGACGCGCGCAGCGCCGGCCGGCTCGCCGGCGCGGGCGCCGCCGATCCGCTGTTCACCGACGAGCACCTCAGCGCGCTGGTGCTCGCCCGCGACCCGGGTCTCGTGACGGATCTGGCGGCCCGGCTGCTCGCCCCCCTCGACGGCCTGCCGAGCCGGACCCGGGATCGGCTGGCCGAGACCCTGCTGCACTGGCTGTCACTACGAGGGCAGCGCGGGCTGATCGCCGAGCGGCTGCACATCCATCCACAGACCGTCCGGTACCGGGTCAACCAGCTCCGCGAGCTGTTCGGGCCGTGCCTGGAGGATCCCGACGTCCGCTTCGACCTCGAGCTGGTGCTGCGCGCCGGCGCCACCGCCACCCGCGCCGAACCCGCGGCAGCTTCGGACGGCGGAGCCGGGCTGGACGAGCCGGTCCGGCCGGCCCCACCGGCGGGCGCCGCGGCCAGGCACTGACACCCGGCCGGCCAACCGGCGGCGAGGCCCAGCGCCCTCGCGCCGCCCGGCCGTCCGTGACCGTCCGATCCGGTACGGTCCAGGCGTGCGGCTGGGCTCCTTCAACGTGATGCACGGCCTGTCCCTCGCCGACGGCCGGGTCGAGTCGCAACGCTTCACCACGGCCGTCGCCGGGCTGGGCGCGGACGTGCTCGGGCTGCAGGAGGTCGATCTCGACCAGCCGCGATCCGGCGGAATCGACCTGGCCGCCGAGGCGGCGGCGGCGCTCGGGGCCGCCGACGGGAACTGGCGGTTCGTCCCGACCGTGTTCGGCACGCCGGGGACCGGCTGGCGGCCCGCCGACGGCGCCCGCGTGCCCGGCGAACCGGCCTACGGCATCGCGCTGATCAGCCTGCTGCCGGTCCGCGAGTGGCGAGTGATCGACCTCGGCCGGGCCCCGATCCGCTCCCCCATCGCGATTCCGGGCGGCCCGAACGGACCAGGGCGGCTGATCATGCTGGACGACGAGCCGCGGGTCGCGGTCGCCGCCCGGATCGACGCGCCCGATGGGCCGCTCACCGTCGTGAACACTCACCTGTCGTTCGTCCCCGTGTGGAACGCGATGCAGCTGCTGCGGCTGGCCCGGCGCCTCGCCGACCTCGACGGCCCGCTGATCGTGCTCGGGGACCTGAATCTGCCCGGGCGCCTGCCGGCGACGCTGACCCGCTGGCGACGGCTGGCGGTCACCCCGACGTATCCCGCGCACGCCCCCCGCGTCCAGCTTGATCACGTGTTGTCCCGCGGACCGGTGGGCGACGTCATCGCCGTCCAGTGCCGGCGCGCGGAGATCTCCGACCACCGGGCCCTGCTGGTCGACCTGGCCGACCAGCCGATCTGACCCGGCCGGCCGCGATCGGTGCGGCCGGGCTTGACCTTGCCCCTTGGGCAGGCCGGAGCATGGCCGCTGCCGGGCGCCGTGCCCGGTACGAGGAGGCGGCCGCGATGGCTCTGCTGACGATCGGGGAGTTCGCCCGGCGCAGCCGGCTGTCCCCGAAGGCGCTTCGGCTCTACGACGAGCTCGGGTTGCTTCGTCCACGGCAGGTCGACCCGGTGACGGGCTACCGCCGCTACGCCCCGGAGCAGCTCGAACAGGCCCGGCTGGTGGCCTGGCTGCGCCGGCTGGGGATGCCGCTCGCGCGCATCCGACGGGTCTGCGAACTCGACGGGCCCGCCGCGGCCCGCGAGGTGGGTGCGTTCTGGGCCGAGACCGAGGCCGACACCGCCGCCCGCCGCGACCTGGCCGCCGTCCTCGTCGAACACCTTTCCCGAAGGGCTGTCGACATGTCCGACCCGCACCCGATCACCCCACCCGCGACCGTAGCCCCCACCCCCGTCCCGGCCTCCCTGCTGACGCTGCGGCACGCCGCGCTGACGGACCGGGGCCTCGTCCGCCCGAGCAACCAGGATGCGGTGCACGCCGGCTCCACCGTGCTCGCCGTCGCCGACGGCTTCGGTGCCGGCGGCGCCGCGGCCGGTGCGGCGGCCGTCGACGCCCTGGCGCGGCTGGAGGCCGCCCCCATCCCGCCCGGGGAGCTGCTCGGCTTCCTCGCCGACGCGGTCGCGCGGGCGAACCGGGCCGTCCAGGAGCTCGTCCACCCCGATTCCGCCGCGGCCTCGCACGCGGTCGGGACGACGCTGACCGCCATGTTGTGGACCGGATCGGCCCTGGCGCTCGTCCACATCGGCGACTCGCGCGCCTACCTGTTGCGCGGCGGCGAGCTGCGGCAGATCACCCACGACCACACGTTCGTCCGGTCGATGGTGGAGGACGGGCGCCTTCGCCCGGAGGAGGCGGCAACCCACCCGCAGCGGCTCCTCCTGCTGCGCGCGCTGGACGGCAGCGCAGCGACCTTCCCCGACATCGGGCTGCACGAGGTGCGCCGCGGCGACCGCTACCTGCTGTGCTCCGACGGGCTGTCCGGTGCCGTGCCGGCGGCGGCGCTGCGCCGGGTGCTGGTCACGGCGGCGGAGCCGGAGCAGGCGGTCCGCGAGCTCGTCGCCCTGGCGAACGGCTCCGGGGGCGCGGACAACGTCAGCTGCGTGGTGGCCGACGTCGTCCCGGCGAACGCTACGCCCGTGGTTGCGGTGGGGTAGGTGGGTGGGCGGGCGGAGCGAGCAGCGCGGCGAGTTCGTCCTCGGTGACCAGGTGCGGGCGGACGACGGCGCCGGTGCGGACGTAGAGGAAGGCGGCGTCGACGGCGCTCGGGTCGACGCCGCGCAGCCGAGCCCAGGCCAGCCGGTAGACGGCGAGCTGGAGCTCGTCGGCGGGCGACTGGCCGGTCTTCCAGTCGATCACCTCCCACCGACCGCCACCGAGGTCGTAGACGGCGTCGATGCGGCCGCGCACGATCCGCCCGGCGAGGGGGAGCTCGAAGGGCTCCTCGATCGCGGCGGGCCGGCGCGAGCCGTACGGGGTTCGCAGGAACGCCTCCTGCAGCGAGCGCAGGTCGTCGTCGGTGAGCTCGGCGTCCTGGGCGCCGGGCAGGTCGTCGGCGTCGATCAGCGCCCGGTGGTCGAACAGTTCCTCCACCCAGGCGTGGAAACGGCTGCCGCGGCGGGCTGCCGCGACCGGCTGGCGCGGCAGCGGGCGGACGAGCTCCCGGGCGAACGCCGCCGGATCGGCCTGGAGCCGGACGATCTCGGACGCGGTGAGGTTCGCCGGCATCGGCACGTCGAGCTGCGGGACGCGGGCGGCCCGCTCCTCGGCGAGCAGCAGCTCCGCCTCGCGGTCCAGCTCGGCGAGCAGCGCCCCCTCGGCCGCGGTCAGCCCGGGCGGATCGGCGCCGCCGAGGACCGCCGATGCGGCGTCGCGGGAGGGTGTCGGCGCCGGCGGACCGGCCGGGGCCGTGGGGTCCGCCGGGACGCCGACGCCGAGCGGGGGCGGGGTGAGCGCCGCCTCGAGCCGGGCGAGGACGTCGCGGGCCGCCTCGACGCGGCGGGCGAAGGGCTCCGGTTCGTAGGGGATCGGCCAGGCGAAACGGCGCGGGGTGGCCAGGGCCGGGTTCGACTTCTCCTCGGGCCGTGGGGCCCAGACGTCGACCCGCCCGCCGCCGCCGCGGGCGTGCTCGGCGAGCTCCGCCAGGAAGACCGACGCGCCGCGCGGACGCTTCTGCGCCGGCCCCCACCAGTGCCCGCTGGCGAACAGCAGCGACTTCGCCCGGGTCACCGCGACGTAGGCAAGCCGGCGCTCCTCCCGCTCGGCGTAGGCGCGGACCTCGGCCGCGAAGGCGTCGAGGTCCGCCTTCTGGTCGGAGACCTCGAAGGCGGGCAGGTCCGCGGCGTCGCCCCGCAGCGGCACGGGCAGCACGCCGGGCGAGGTCGTCCACTGGTCCCGGACGGTGACGTCGGGGAAGACCCGCTCGCTGAGGTTCGGCACGGCGACGACCTCCCATTCCAGGCCCTTGGAACGGTGCATCGTCATCAGGGCGATCGCGTCCGCCCCGGACGGGCCGGTGACGTCGAGGCCCCGCTCGTGCTCCCGGGCGGCCCGCAGGAAGCCGAGGAAGGCGTGCAGCGAGGTCGTCCCGTCCGGGTCGGTGAAGTCGGCGGCGACGTCGAGGAAGGCCGCGACGTTCTCCTGACGGCGGGCGCGCACGGCCGCCTCGGTGGCGGTGAGCTCCACGTCCAGCCCGATCGTGGCGACGACGCGGTGCAGCAGGTCGAGCAGGCCCTCGCCGACGTGGCCGCGCAGCTCGGCGATCTCCGCGGCCAGTCGGCGCACCCGCACGCGGCCCTCGGCGGACATCTCCGGGCCGGGGTCGTCGAGGACGTCGGAGAGGGCGACCACGTCCGCGGGGTCGACGTCGGCCACCGCCGCGGCCAGCGGATCTGCTCGCCCCGGCGGGTCGGGCTCGGCGTCGGCGCC
>NZ_CM001489.1:6403001-6449121 GCF_000262465.1 Frankia sp. QA3 | reverse complement strand
GCGGGCCGGTGAGCAGGCGGACGAGCGCGGCGTTCGCCGTGGGCGCGTCGAGGACCTCCAGCATCGCGACGATCTCGGCGACCTCCGGCACGGTGAGCAGCCCGGTCAGCCCGACGACCTCGACCGGCAGCCCGACGGCCTGCAACGCGGTCAGCAGCGGCGGGATGTCCCCGCGGGCCCGGACGAGGACGGCGATGTCGCCGGGTCCGGTTCCGGCGTCGACGACCTCGCGCAGTCGGCCGGCGATCCAGGCCACCTCGTCGGCCCAGCTCGCGTGCAGGGCGACGACCGTCTCGCCGCGCTCGGCGACGTCGGCCCGCGGGCGCAGCTTGACGACGCGATGGCGCGCGCGCAGCTGCGCCGCCACGGCGTTGGCGAGGTCGAGCAGCCGGCCGCCGCTGCGCTGGTTCACCGACAGCTCGTAGACGGCGGCCGGCTGGCCGTCCGCGCGCGGGAAATGGGTCGGGAAGTGGTCGAGGTTCGCCACCGACGCCCCACGCCAGCCGTAGATCGCCTGGCAGGGGTCGCCGACGGCGGTGACCGGGTGGCCGCCGCCGAACAGGCCGGTGAGCATGCGGCGCTGGGCGACCGAAGTGTCCTGGTACTCGTCGAGCAGGACGACGGCGGCCCGGGCCCGCTCGGCGCGGCCGACCTCCGGCATCGTCTCGGCGAGGCGGGCCGCGTAGGTGACCTGGTCGCCGAAGTCCAGCACGTCCCGCTCGCGGCGGGCGGCCCGGTACTCGGCCACGAGCGCGGCGAGCTCGCTGCGCCCGCGCGCGGCGGCCGCGAACCGGCGCAGCCGCTCCTGGACACCCTTGGTGCCCCGCCGGCCGCCGGCGGCGTCCAACGCGGCCAGCACCTCCTCGAGGAAGGCGGTGTCGAACGCGACGAGCTTCGCCGGGTCGATCAGGTGCTCGCTCATCTCCGCGTCGAGCGCGACCAGCTCGCCGACGACGGCCCCCAACGACCGGGTCAGCGCCTGCACCGGCCCGCCGTAGGCGCGGGCGACCCGCGCGGCGAGCTGGTAGCGCGCCGCCCCGGAGAGGAGCGCGATGTCGGGTTCCAGGCCGAGGCGCAGCGCGTTGTCGACGACGAGCCGCCCGGCGAAGGCGTGGTAGGTGGCGACGGTGGGTTCGCCATCCACCTCGGCGTCGACGGCCGATCCCGGGCCCGACCAGCCGCCGGGGTCGGCGGCGCCGGCCTTGCGCAGCGCGAGACGCACCCGGCCGGCCAGCTCCGCGGCCGCCTTCGTCGTGAAGGTCAGCCCGAGCACCTGCTCGGCGCGCACCTGGCGGGTCGCGACGAGCCAGACCACCCGGGCCGCCATCACCGAGGTCTTCCCGGAGCCGGCGCCGGCGACGATCACCCCTGGCTCCAGCGGGGCGGTCGCGGCGGCGATCTGCTCGTCGGTGTACGGGACCTCCAGCAGGTCGCGCAGGTCCTCCGGGTCGAGCCGGGGACCGGCGGGAACGCCGTGGGCGTCGGCGCCGGAGTCGACGCCGAATCCGGGCAGGAACGGCTGGCGGGACAGCGTCCCCCCGGCTCCCGCGTATCCCCGGCCGGCCGGCGGGGAACCGGAGCCGGACGCGCTCAATCGATCACCTGCCGTCCCTCGGGGCGGGCCGGGCAGCTCGTCTGGAACGTGCACATCGTGCAGTGCTCGCCCGGAGTCGGCCGGAACGCCTCCGCGTCGATGGTGCGCACCGCCTCGCCGAGGACCTCGTCCATCCAGGTGGGCCCCTCGGCGGGCAGCGCCTCCTGCGCCTGGACCTCGGGCGGGCCGGGCGCCTCCCCGGGCAGGCGGGGCCCGGCGCCGGCGCCCGGCGCGTCGCGGCGAAGCTGGACGAGCTCGGCGCCGCCGGGCACCGCGGGGTCCGCCGCGGCGGGGCCGCCGGCGGCGGCGATCGCCGCGTCGAGCGCGCCGGCACGCACGGCGAGCTGGTAGCTGCCGAGCTGCGGGTGGGTGGCGAGCTCGGCGCGGCCGGGCGCGGTCCGGCCGGTCTTGAAGTCGATGACGTGCACCCGGCCGGCGTCGTCGAGCTCCAGCCGGTCGATGAACCCGCGCAGCACTACCTCGCGCCCGGCGACGTGAAGCCGGCAGGTGAACCGGACCTCCGCGTCGACGACCCGGCGCCCGCGCTCACCGGCGTGCCAGGCCAGGAAGCGGGCCAACGCCTCCCGGGCGGCGGCCCGCTCCTGGTCGCTGCGCCAGCGGGCCTCGTAGTCCAGATGCCGCCAGACGGTGTCGAGCCGGGCGTCGAGGGCGGCGAGGTCCGCCGGGGTACGCCCGGTGGTGACCTCGTCGGCGAGGGCGTGCACCACCTTGCCGAAGCCCTGCGCGGTGGAGGCGACGGTGACCGCGTGCGCCTCGTGCTCCAGAAACCAGCGCAGCGAGCAGGTGCCGATGCTCGACAGCGACGAGCCGGACAGTCGCAGCGGCGCCCCCGGCGCGACGACCGGCACGTCGGAGTCGGTCACGTCGAGCAGCCCCCACCAGGTCGCCGGGTGCGCGGCGGGGACGAGCGGGCGGTGGGCGTCGTCGCGGGCGGCGGCGAGGGCGGCGAGGCGGCGGCGGGCGGCGGCGCGCAGGGCCAGGCTGGACGTCGGCTCGGTCGCCAGCCGGCGCAGCGTCGCGACGAGGCCGACGAGGGTCAGCGGCCGGGCCGGGCGGCCGGGGATGTTCTCGACGGCGACCCCGAGCTCGTCGAGCAGCCGGCTGGGCAGGCTGCCGTCGTCGTCCGGGCTGTTGACGGCGGTGACCAGCAGGCGGCGGCGGGCCCGGGTGAGCGCGACGTAGAACAGCCGCCGTTCGTCGGCGAGCAGGTCCTGGCGGGTCAGCGGCGGGCGCAGGCCGCCGCGGGCGGGCGCGTCGAGCTGCTCCGCGCCGAGCAGCGAATGCCGTTCCCGCAGGTCCGGCCAGATCCCGTCCTGGACACCACAGACCGCGACGACGTCCCACTCCAGACCCTTGGCGCGATGCGCGGTCAGCAGCCGCACACCGCGGCGGCGGGCGTCCTCCCCCACCGGCGCGATGGCGTCGGCGGCGATCTGCTGACGGCCCAGCTCGTCGACCAGCGACGCGGCGCCGGTGCCGGGCCCGCGCCGCTGGGCGAGGCGGGCGACGGCGTCGAACAGCGCCACCACCGCGTCGAGATCGCGGTCGGCCGCGCGCCCCGCCGCCCCGCCGGCCGCCGACGCCGCCACGAGCTGCTGCTGCCACCCGCTGGCCGACCACAGCGCCCACAGCGCCTGCTCGGGCGAGCCGGCCGGCTCCCGCAGCGCCCGGCGGGCCACGACGAGCAGGTCACCGACCCGACGGGCGGGCCGAGCGACCGGCTCGGCGACGCGCACCAGCCAACGGTCCGGATCGGCGACGGCCTGGCGGACCAGCTCGGCCGACGGGGCGGGCTGTCCGCTCCCAGCGCCGCGATCGCCGGCGCCGGTGTCGCGATCGAACGCGCCGGTGTCGCGATCGAACGCACGCAGCGCGCGCCCCAGCTCCCGCAGGCCCGCCGGGTCCGCCCCGCCGAGCGGGGAGGTGAGCAGGGTGCGGGCGGCATCGGCGGTGAGCGCACCGGCGGGGTTGTCCGCGCAGCGCAACGCCAGCAGCAGCAGCGCCGCGGCGGGCTCCTGCGCGACGGGCAGGTCGTCACCGTCGACGCTGACCGGCACGCCCGCGGCGGTCAGGACCCGGCGCAGCCGGGCGATGCGGTCCGCGGTGCGGACGAGGACCGCCATCGCGGGCCAGGGGGTGGCGTTCTCCAGGTGCTCGCGGCGCAGCAGGTCGGCGACGGCCTCCGCCTCCGCGCCGGCACTCGGATAGGTCCGGACCTGGACCCGGCCCGCGCCGAGGTCGGTGCGCCCGATCAGGTCGCGGTGGGCCCGGATCTCGGCCACCGGGAGGCCGGCCGCCGGGATCCGCCTGGCCACGTGCCGGCTCGCCTGCAGCGGGGCTGGCGCCATCCGCCGGCCGGTGCGCAGCGCGACGATCGGCGCGCCGCCACCGCGCCCCGGCGCGCCGAACCGCTGCGGGAAGTCGAGCAGGCCGGCGACCTCTGCCCCGCGGAAGGCGTAGATCGACTGGTCGGGATCGCCGAAGACGACCAGGTCGCGCCCGCCGCCGGCGACCGCGCGCAGCAACCGCTCCTGCGCCGGGTCGGTGTCCTGGTACTCGTCGACGAAGACGTGCCGGTAGCGGGCGCGCAGCGCCTCGCCCGCCTCGGCGCCCTCGGCGACGACGACGGCCCGGTGCACCAGGTCGGCGTAGTCGAGCGCGCCCTCGAAGCCCAACACGTCGAGGTACATCTCGTAGAACTCGGCGAGGGCGGTCCAGTCGGGCCGGTCGGTGCGCCGGGCGAGCTGGGCCAGGCCCAACGGCTCCAGGCCGACCTCGCGGGCCCGCGCCAGCAGCGCCCGCACCTCCTCGGTGAAGCCGCGGGTGCCCAGGGCGCGGGCGAGCTGCGGGGGCCAAACCGGACGGCCGTCCTCGCGCGAGCCCTCGATGAGCTCCCGCAGCCGGCTGTCCCGCTCCGGGCCCGACAGCAGCCGGAATCCACCGTGGGGCGCCGGCCGATCGTGCGCCCGCAGCAGCGCCAGGCACCAGGCGTGGAAGGTCCACGCCCCCGGGCCGCCCCCGGCGCCGGCGCCGGCCGGGCCGAGCCGGGCGGTGATCCGCTCCCGCAGCTCGCCCGCGGCCCGGCGACTGAAGGTGAGGACCAGGATCGACCGCGGGTCCGCCCCGGCCTCGATCCGGGCGGCGACCGCCTCGACCAGGGTGGCCGTCTTGCCCGTGCCCGGGCCGGCGAGCACCAGCAGCGGGCCGCCCGGGTGCTCGATGACCCGGCGCTGCGCCGGGTCGGCGACGAACGGGCGCGGCGGCGCGACCGGCGTCGGGACGAGCCGGTGGCCGGCGGGCGCGGCGGGGGCAGGTGCGACAACCACCCCGACAGCACACCACGCGGGTCCGACAGCCTCGCGGCGGCTCCCGACCGTGCCGCGCCACGCGGGGATGCGCCGGGATCGGGGTCGCGTGCACGCGCCGACCGCGACATGGCACTGTCATGGCCCATGACCGAATGCAGCGGCAAGGTTGCGCTGGTGACCGGGGCGGGATCGGGCATCGGCGCCGCCTGCGCCCGCCGGCTGGCGAGCGCGGGCGCCCAGGTAGTCGTCACGGATCGCCACCCGGACGGCGTCAAGGAGGTGGCGGCGCAGATCGAACGGGACGGCGGGGCGGCGATCGCGCTGGAGGCCGACGTCACCGACCCCGACGCGCTCGAACGGGCGGTGCAGGCCGCCGTCGGCACCTTCGGGCGGCTCGACCTGGCGGTGAACAACGCCGGCATCACCGCCGGACGCGAGCCGGTCGGGACGACCCCCGCCGAGGACTGGCAGCGGGTGCTCGACGTGAACCTGTCCGGGGTCTTCTACAGCATGCGCGCCGAGATCACGGCGATGCTGCACAGCGGCGACGGCGGCTCGATCGTCAACATGGCCTCGGTGTTCGGCACGGTCGGCTTCGCCGGGTCGGCGCCGTACGTCGCGGCGAAGCACGGCGTGATCGGGCTGACCAAGACCGCGGCCCTGGAATACGCGACGCGGCGGATCCGGGTCAACGCGGTCGCGCCCGGCTTCGTCGACACGCCGCTGCTGCACGTCGACGGGCGCCGCCAGCGCGGCGCGGCGCTGCTGGCGCCGGTCAACCGGCTGGGCACCGCCGAGGAGGTGGCCGAGGTGGCCGTGTTCCTGCTCTCCGACCGGGCGTCGCTGGTCACCGGCAGCGTCTACCTCGCCGACGGCGGCCTGACCGCCCGATGACCGGCGGCCGGACGGCCGGCGACCTCGCGCCGGCCCGGTCCGGCCCGCCCGGTCAGGCCGGCGAGACCGGCGTCCCGTCCCATCTGGCGGCGATGAGGTCGACCCGCTCGCCGTTCGCCGACAGTGGGGTGCGGTCGGCCGCGAGCCGGCGCAGCGCCTCGGCCGGCGCGGCCGGGTTCGGCTCGCCGGACGCCCGGATGACCCGGTGCCACGGCAGGTCGTCGTCCGCGTAGCGGGACAGCGCCGCGCCGACGGTCCGGCCGGTGCCCGCGCCGACGTACTCGGCGACGTCGCCGTAGGTCATCACCTTGCCGGCCGGGATCCGGGCGACCGCGTCGAGCACCTCGGCGGCGTGCGGGCTCGGCTCGGCCCCGCCGAGGCGGATCCGGGTGCCGAGCCCGGCGGACAGGCTCGCCGGCGGCGCGTCGCGCCGGGCGCGGGGCCGGCTCACCGCGACCCCGCGGACCGGCGCACGCCGGTGACGGACCCGCCCACGGCTCAGTAGACCGGCAGGGACTTGTCGACCTGGGTGGCCCAGGCCGTCACGCCGCCCTGGACGTGCACGGCCGAGGAGAACCCGGCGCCCTTGAGCGTCGCGAGCGCATCGGCGGAGCGCACCCCGGACTTGCAGTAGACGACCACCCGCCGGTCCTGGGGCAGCTCGGCGAGGTGGGCCGGCAGGTCGCCCTTCGGGATCAGCCGGGCACCGGGGATCCGGACGATCTCCCACTCGGCCGGCTCGCGGACGTCGACCAGCTCGATCGGCTCGCCGGCGTCCAGCCAGCCCTTGAGCTCGCTCGCGGTGATCGTCGAACCGGCGGCCGCGAGCTGGGCCTCCTCGGAGACGACGCCGCAGAACGCCTCATAGTCGATCAGCTCGGTGATCGACGGGTTCTTCCCGCACAGCGGGCACTCCGGGTCCTTGCGGACCTTGATCGAGCGGTAGGTCATCTCGAGGGCGTCGTAGACCATCAGCCGGCCGACCAGCGGGTCACCGATCCCGGTCAGCAGCTTGATCGCCTCGGTGGTCTGGATGGAGGCGATCGACGCGCACAGCACGCCGAGCACGCCGCCCTCGGCGCAGGACGGGACCATCCCGGGGGGCGGGGGCTCCGGGTAGAGGCAGCGGTAGCACGGACCGTGGTCCGCCCAGAAGACGCTGGCCTGGCCGTCGAACCGGTAGATCGAGCCCCAGACGTACGGCTTGCCGAGCAGGACGGCCGCGTCGTTGACCAGGTACCGGGTGGCGAAGTTGTCGGTCCCGTCGACGATGAGGTCGTACTGGCTGAAGATCTCCTTCACGTTGGAGGTGTCCAGCCGGGTCTCGTGCAGGACCACGTTGACGTACGGGTTGATGTTGCGGACCGAGTCCCGCGCCGACTCGGCCTTCGACCGGCCGACATCGGACTGACCGTGAATGATCTGACGCTGCAGGTTCGACTCGTCGACGGTGTCGAACTCCACGATGCCGAGCGTTCCGACGCCCGCGGCCGCCAGGTACATCAGGGTCGGCGAGCCGAGCCCGCCGGCGCCCACTGCAAGCACCCTGGCGTTCTTCAGCCGCTTCTGGCCGTCCATGGCGACATCCGGGATGATCAGATGCCTGGAGTACCGGCGAACCTCGTCGACGGTCAGGCCCTCGGCGGGGTCGACCAGGGGCGGAAGGGACACTCTTGCTCCTCGCGTTCGGTGTCGTTCTTCGACGATGCCACATCGCTGCGCGGCCTCGTCGGGAAGTGAGTCATCCAGCGCCGGATCCGCGCGCCCGCTGCCGCTTCCGCCCGGCGGACCTCGCGCTGAACCACTCCCTTCGGTGCAGCGTCTGGCACCCCCGGCGTGTTCCCCGGACCCCGCTGGGTACACCGACGATGACCAGATGACCACACCCCGTGGGGAGTTGAGTGCGGTGTCCTTCGTCGACAAGGTCAGGAACAAGGTGGACGAGCTGCGAGGACGGGGCAAGGAGACGGCCGGGAAGGCCACCGACAACCGGGACCTGCGGGCCGAGGGCACGGGCGAGCGCAGTGTCGCCGACCTGCGCAACGCCGGCGAGAAGGCCAAGGACTCCTTCCGCCGCTAGCCCCGGCCCCGCGCCGCCCACCCGGCCCGGTCAGGCGGAGCGCCGGGTGGGCGCGGCGGTCCTCGGGGGCGTCGCCTTCGGCTTCGCCGTGCCCTTGGTCGCCGTCCCCTTGGACGGCGCGGCCTTCGACGGCGCGGCCCTGGACGTTCTTCCCCTCGACGGCGCGGCCTTCGACGTTCTTCCCCTCGACGGCGCGGCCTCCGAGGACGCGCCGTCGGACGAGCCCGCGTCCTTCGAAGGTCCGTCCGACCCCTGACCATCCACTGCGCCCGTCCTGACCGCGCTTCTCCCGACCGCGGCCCCGTCGGCGGCGGCCTTCTCGCCACCCGCCGCGCCGGTGGGGGCCTCGTCGGCCCCGGCGTCGTCCGGGTGGTCCTGGCGGGCGGCGGTGATACTCGCACGCAGCGCGGCCATCAGGTCCCCGACCGGCTCCTCCTGCGGGCCGGCCGGCGGGCTGACCACCTCACGGCCGGCGATCTTGGCATCGATCACCGACTGCAACGCCTCCCGGTACCCGTCGGTGAACCGGGTGGGATCGAAGTCGGCGGCGAGGGTGACGATCAGCGAGGCGGCCATCGCCAGCTCCTGCGGGTGCACCTCGACGTCCTCCTCGAGGAACGGGAAGTCCGGTTCGCGCACCTCGTCCGGCCAGATCATCGTCTCCAGGACGAAGATGCCGCCGCGCACCCGGAGCGTCGCGAGCTGCTCGCGCTGACGCAGAGCTATCTTCACCAGCGCGACGCGACCCGATTCGGCCAGCGCGTCGCGCAACAGCACGTAGGGCTTCGCGCCGGTGCGGTCCGGTTCGACGTAGTAGCTCTTGGCGAAGTAGATCGGGTCGACCTGCTCCAGCGGGACGAACTCCAGCACGTCGATCGCCCGGGAGGTGGACAACGGCAGGTTCGCGAAGTCCTCGTCGGTGAGCACGACGGTCTGGCCGTCCGGCAGCTCGTAACCCTTGGCTATGTCGGCGTAGTTGACCTCGTCCCCGTCGGCCTCCGCCACTCTGCGATACCGGACGCGGGATCCGTCCGAGCGCCTGACCTGGTGAAACGCGACGTCTCGCTCCTGGGTCGCGGGGTAGAGCCGGACCGGGATCGACACCAGGCCGAAGGAGATCACACCCTTCCAGATCGAACGCATGTTTGCCCCTCACGTCGATTACCCACCATGGTGACCCACCGGACGCCCACGAGTAAGCCAGATGAGGGAAACGCCCGAATTTATCAGCAGACGCGAGCCAGGGCACGGCGGATCGCAAGCGGGGACACGGCACGGACGACACCGAGCGACCGCCGCCGGCACCGGCCGGAAGAGGTGCGGGCGTGACGGCGACAGCGGCGGGACCGATGCCGGGATGAGCGACGCGGTCCACCAGACGACGGTTGAGGTGGATGGGTGACCGGCGGGCGGCCCGACCGGGAGGGTCGGACGGTTCCGCGTGAGACGTCCCGATCCCGGGCACATCGCGATCCGGACCCGGTCCGGGTCTGGACCGAATCCGGCACCCGCCGCGGCGGGCCGCCACACCGACGAGCGCAGGAGGACGTCCCCATGGGAGTACCCACCGATCTGCCGGCCTCCGGCCTCCCCTTGGAGGCGCCGGACGCCGACGCGGCCGAGCAGGCCCAGGAGGTCCGGCCGCCGACGGGCGCACCGCCGGTGCCCCCCGTGCCGCCGAGCGAGGCCAACGAGTTCGACGTCGTCGAGCAGAGCATCGTCGTCGAGACCGATGAGGACGACGACTACCGCTGAGCGCGATCACCCGGTGTACGCAGCCATCCCGGTGCACGCAGCCATCCCGTGCACGCGAGCATCCCGTGCACGCGAGCATCCCCGTTCGGGCGACCACCGCCAGGCGAGCGCCGCCCGGTGAGGGAGTCGAACCCACCGATGGGTGCCGCACCACAGGACACGCGGCCGGCTCACTATGCGACAGTGGGCCGGCCCCGGGGCCCGGTGGTCGCGTTCCGGTGCCACCGCCGGGCCGGTGTTCGAAGGTAGGGTTGACCACATCGACCAGGAGGTGCGCTGGTGACCGCCGAGCCAGCCTCGCCCGGCACGCGCCCGGGACGGACTCCCCGGCTACCCCGCACCGCTCGCCGCTTCCAGCTCCTCGGAGCCGCCCGCGAGGTCTTCGTCGCCCAGGGCTACCACGCCGCCGCGATGGACGAGATCGCCGAGCGGGCAGGCGTCAGTAAGCCGGTGCTCTACCAGCACTTCCCCGGCAAGCTGGAGCTGTATCTCGCGCTGCTCGACGAACATGCCACCCAGCTCGTCACGAGCGTCCAGGAGGCACTCGCCTCCACCACGGACAACCACGCGCGCATCGCGCGCTCCGTGCGCGCGTACTTCGACTTCGTCAACGACCCGTCCGGCGCCCACCAGCTCGTGCTGGAGTCCGACCTGCGCAGCGTGCCCGCGGTGCGCCAGCGCATCGAGACCGCGTTCGCCCAGTGCGTGCGTTCCATCGCGGCGACCATCGTCGCCGACACCGGGCTCGCCCAGGACGAGGCCGACCTGCTCGCCGTCGGGCTGGTGGGACTCGCCGAGACGGCCTCCCGGTGGTGGCTGGTCCGCGGCGGCACCGTGGCGAAGGAGCGGGCCATCGAGTCGATGGTGGAGCTGGCCTGGCGCGGCATCGGCGGGTATCCCCGCCAGGACCACCACGACCCCCGCCCCGACCCGCACGACCCCCGGCCCGCGCACGAGGAGCCCCGCACGGGCCCATGAGCGGCGGATGTGCCGGGAGCGAACACGCCGATGCCGTCCCGGTGGAGAAGTCCCGGAAGCCATAGTGTGGGCGGTGATCCAACATCGGCGGCGCTCGTCCGCCGGGTGTAGGTCCGACAAAGGCGGAGGTCATCGGGTGGAGGTCAAGATCGGCGTGCGGCAGGTCAACCGGGAACTGGTGCTTGAGAGCGACCAGTCCGCGGAGGCCGTCGCCGCGCTGGTGGGTGAGGCGGTCAAGGCCGACAACGGCGTGCTGACCCTCACCGACGAGAAGGGTCGGCAGGTGGTGGTTCCGGTCGCCTCTCTGGCCTATGTGGAGATCGCCGCCAGCGGGCCGCGTCGCGTGGGCTTCGGCGCCTGATCGCGGGCTGATCGCGGGCTCGGCGTGCCGGGCGGCCTGTCCGCCCGGCACGCCCGGCGGCCGTGGTCAGGCCGACAGGCCCAGCGCCGCCATCCGGCGGCCGTGCGCGGCCATGATGCGGTTGAAGATCGCTGCCAGCGCATCCAGGTCGCCGACCCCGACCAGCAGGCCGGTCAGCGCGTCCCGGTCGACCCCCACCCGCTGCGCCTGGGTGAGCGCCTCGCCGACCAGCCGGCGGGCCCACAGCGCGAGGCGGCCGGCGACCGTGGGGTTGACCTCGATCGCCGCCCGCACCCGGTCGACCGCGAACGCGGCGTGACCGGTGTCATCGAGGACGCTCAGGACGAGTTCACGCGAGGGCGAGGGCGAGGGCAGGCGCTCGGCGATCTCGCGGTAGAAGTCGGCCGCGATGTTGTCGCCCACGTACGCCTTGACCAGGCTTTCCAGCCAGTCGGCCGGGGCAGTCGAGTTGTGGAACGCGGTCAGCGGGCCGATGAACGGTGCCATCGCGTGCTCCCGGTCGACGCCGAGCCGGTCGAGTTCCTCGCAGATGGCCTGAAAGTGGGAGAACTCGGCGGCGGCCATGGCCGCCAGGGCGATCTTGTCGTCAAGAGTCGGTGACATCCGCGCGTCGGTGGCCATCCGCTCGAAGGCGGTCAGCTCACCGTAGGCAAGCAGGCCCAGCAGGTCGACGGTTGCCTGGTCCGGCGGGGCCGCCCGGTCTCCGGGCACGTGGGTCGGCGGGGAGGATGTCTGCGTCACAGGCGCGATTCTGGCACCCGCCGCCGTTGCTGCCGGCAAACCTCGGCCAAGGAGCCCCCACTCGGCGTCACACCAGCTATGCTAGGTCGTAGCCAGAGGTCATTATGTCACCTCGGCTGTCGCGTAGCAGGCGTCGCCTCGTCACCTGTGCACCCAGAGTAGCCGTCCACGGCGCCGGGGCACACGGACTTCGGGTCGCGGGCGCCGCGCGGCTCACCGCGAGCGGGTTCAGCGTAGACACCGCTCAGAGAAGACCAGGAGCGTCCCGCTGTCCGTCACAGCCGCAGCACCCTCAGATGATCTCCCCACTTCCCAACCACTGACCGACACGCCCGCGACGCCGGCCGCGCCCACCTTCGCCGACCTCGGAGTTCGCACCGAGACGGTCGAGGCGCTGACCGAAGCGGGCATTGTGCACGCTTTCCCCATCCAGGAGCTGACGCTTCCGCTCGCCCTGGCCCGCAACGACATCATCGGTCAGGCCCGCACCGGCACCGGCAAGACCCTCGCCTTCGGCATCCCCGTCGTACAGACGGCGCTGGCGGCGAAGGAGGGTGCCGACGGCCGGCCGCAGGCCCTCATCGTCGTGCCCACCCGTGAACTGTGCGTCCAGGTGACGTCCGACGTCACCCGCGCCGGTGCGCGCCGTGGCCTTCGGGTGCTGTCCGTCTACGGCGGGCGGGCCTACGAGCCGCAGCTCACCGCGCTGCGCGCCGGTGTCGACATCGTCGTCGGCACGCCGGGCCGGCTGCTCGACCTCGCCCGTCAGCGGGTGCTCGACCTCGCCGGCGTGCGCACCCTGGTGCTCGACGAGGCCGACGAGATGCTCGACCTGGGCTTCCTGCCCGACGTCGAGCGCATCATGGCGCAGCTGCCGACCAGCCGACAGACCATGCTGTTCTCCGCGACCATGCCCGGCCCGGTCATCTCGCTGGCCCGGCGGTTCATGCAGCGGCCGGTGCACGTCCGCGCCGAGCAGCCGGACGAGACCCGCACGGTGCCGACCACGCACCAGCACGTCTTCCGCGCCCACGCGCTGGACAAGATGGAGGTGCTCGCCCGTGTCCTGCAGGCGGGTGGCCGCGGGCTCGCGATGGTGTTCGTGCGTACCCGCCGCACCGCGGACAAGGTCGCCGAGGACCTGGACAAGCGCGGGTTCGCCGCCGCCGCCGTGCACGGCGACCTCGGGCAGGGCCAGCGCGAGCAGGCGCTGCGCGCGTTCCGGGCCGGCAAGGTCGACGTCCTCGTCGCCACCGACGTGGCCGCCCGCGGCATCGACATCAGCGGCGTCACCCACGTCGTGAACTACCAGTGCCCCGAGGACGAGAACGTCTACCTGCACCGGATCGGCCGCACCGGCCGCGCCGGCGAGAGCGGCGTCGCCGTCACCTTCGTCGACTGGGACGACCTGCCCCGGTGGACGCTGGTGAACAAGGCGCTCGCGCTGCCGTTCGACGGCCCGCTCGAGACGTACTCCACCTCCCCGCACCTGTTCGAGGCTCTCGGCATCCCGACGGACGCCAAGGGCACCCTCCCGCACGCCGCGCGTACCCGCGCCGGGCTCGACGCGGAGGACCTCGAGGATCTCGGCGAGTCCCGTCGCGGCGGGCGCCGCGGAGCACGTTCCGGGCGCGAGGCGTCCCAGACGGACAACCCGCCGGTGTCCACCCGCACCCGCACCCGTCGCCGCACTCGCGGTGGCGGTGCCGCGGCCGCCGCGTCCGGCCTGACCATCGCCGCCGACGGCAGCGAACAGACCGACCCGGCCGCCACGGCACCGGACGTGGACACCTTCACCTCCGATGACATCGACACCGACACCGCCCACGTCGTCTCGACGCTGTCCCCCGAGTCGGTCGGCGAGCCGGTCCGTCGCCGCCGTCGCCGCCGCGGCAACCGCGGGCGCGGCTCCGGCGCGGGCGTGGAACTCACCGAGGCCGACACCGACGCGATCAGCTCGATCGGCGCGCTCGACGACGACGAGGCCCCTCGGGCCGAATCCGCCTGAGCGGGGGGCGGGTCACCACCGCCCATCCCGCCCAACGCCGGCCCGCGTGGCCCCCTGGCCCGGCGTTGGGATCTGGAAGCTCCTCAGCCCGCCGGCCGCAGGTGCAGCCCCAGCCGCACCCAGCTCATCCGCCGGCAGGTCGGGCAGCGCAGCAACGAGGGATGCCGCGGACGCACCAGCGGCAGGTGGACGCTGGGGGTGAGGATCCACAGCGCCTGCTTCGCCCCGAGCAGGCTCGTCTGCCCGCAGCGGGAACATTCCACGCTCAGGCTCGCGTTCGGCGGGGTCGTCGGTCGCAGCCCGCTGTACAGCGCGCGTTTGCCGTGCGCGTCCCGCCCCACCGCCGGGCCCGACGGGGTCTGCGTCACCGCCGGCGGCCTGGAACCCCGCGGCCGCAATCTGTCGAACCCGGCAGAGGCGCGCTGCTGGGCGCCCGGCGACCGCGGCGGGCCGCTCGCCCGCACACTCACACCCGGGCCCGGTCTGCCCCGATTGGTACCGGTTCGACCCGAACCGGTTCGAGGGCCACCGCCTCGAGAGCCACCGCCTCGAGGGGTACGGCCACCACTGTTTCCACCTCTACGGGCTCCACTTCGGCGGTTCCCGGTTCGAGGTGGGCTGGTTCGACCGCGACGACGGCGGGACCCGAATGTGGCGCGGCCTGCCCGCTCACCTCGGCGATGGCCCGGGCATGCGCCCGGTAGGCCTCGGCGCCCTTGGAGCGCCGCGCCGTCGACAGGATCGACCGCCCGGTGCCGGGCGCCTCCGCGAACCGCACGGAACGGGCGATCGGCGGTGCGAGCACGGCGATGTCGTAGCGCGCGGAGACGTCGGCGAGCACGGCCCGGCAGTGGGCCGTACGCCCGTCGAACAGGGTCGGCAGGACACCACGGACCCCGAGGCGCGGATTCGTCAGCCGCTGCACGTCGTGCACCGTGTCGAGGAGCTGGCCGACACCGCGGTGCGACAGCGTCTCGCACTGCAACGGCACGACCACCTCGTCGGCGGCGGTGAGCCCGTTGATGGTGAGCACGCCCAGCGACGGCGGGCAGTCGATGAGCACGAAATCGTAGGCGTCGATCACCTCGGCGAGGGCGAGCCGCAGCGCGTGCTCGCGGCCGGTGCGCGACAGCAGCACCGCCTCGCAGCCGGCCAGCTCGATCGTCGCGGGCAGCAGGTCCATGCCGTCGGAGGTCCTGGTGATCACGATGCCCGCGGAGAGTCGACCGAGGAGCACATCGTGCACGGACAGCTCGAGGGTGTCGGGATCCAGGCCGAGGGAGAAGGTCAGGCACGCCTGCGGGTCGAGATCCACCAGCAGCACGCGGCGACCCAGCTCGCTCAGTGCGGCGCCGAGGCTGGACACGGAGGTCGTCTTGGCGACGCCGCCCTTCTGGTTCGCTACAGCAAGTACGTGGGCCACACCGATCAGTGTGGATGCGTAATCGTGTGGTCACAACACTTGGCGTCCCGAAATCTCGACGCGCCCCGCCGCCCGAGCGCCAACCGCCACAGACCGGACGGCCGCCCGCCGAGCGTCGCCCACGCGAAACGCGGACGTACCGTGGCCCTGCCATGGTGTGCGGGCCGGCGTCGCCGGGTAGCGCAGCACCGTAGGCCCCTGCCCGCGGCCCCCTTCCGAGACCATGGTGATGCGACGATGACCATGCCCGCCGGCATCGGCGGCGCCGGGTGATCCAGGCGATCGTCTATCTCGCGGTCGTCGTGGTGCTGATCGCCGCCAACGCGCTGTTCGTGGCGGCGGAGTTCGCCCTGGTCGCGATCGAGCCGCACCAGGCGGAGCAGGCCGCCCGCACCGGTGACCGACGATCCCAGGCGGTACTGCGGGCCGTGCGCTCACTGTCGTTCCAGCTCTCCGGCGCGCAGCTCGGCATCACGGTGACCTCGCTGGCCGTCGGCTACCTCGCCGAACCGGCGCTGGCCACCCTCGTCCACCCGGCGTTGCACGCCGTCGGCCTGCCGGACGCCCCGAGCTCGGTGCTCGCGCTCGTCCTCGCCCTGTTCGTCGCGACCGTGAGCCAGATGGTCTTCGGCGAGCTGGTGCCGAAGAACTGGGCGATCAGCGAGCCGCTGCGGGTGGGCCGGGCCGTCTCCTGGCCGCAGGTGTGGTTCTCCCGGGTGTGCGGTCCGCTCATCAGGCTGCTGAACGGGGGCGCCAACGCGATCCTGCGCGCGCTGGGGGTGGAGCCCCAGGACGAGATGCACGCCGGCCGGTCCCCCGCCGAGCTCGGCTCGATCGTGCGCGCCTCCGCCCGCCAGGGCACCCTGCCGACCTCGACGGCCGCACTGCTGCGGCGGTCGCTGCGCTTCGGTGACCGCCACGCCGCCGACGTGATGACCCCGCGGGTACAGACCGTCTGGGCCGACGCCGACATGCACGTCGCCGATCTGCTCCAGGTGGCGCAGCAGTCGGGGCATTCCCGGTTCCCGGTGCGGGGAAGGGTCGAGGGAGATCGCGTCGACGGCGAACCCACCGAAGGAGCTCACGCCGAAGGAGATCGCGCCGAGGGAGATCGTGCTGACGGGGACCGGGCCGGGGACGTCGACGGCGTGGTCGGGGTCGTGCACGTCAAGGACGTCTTCCGAATCCCGGCCGAGCGCCGCGCGGCGGTGAGCGTGCGCGAGATCATGGTCCCGCCACTGCTCGTGCCCGCCTCGCTGGGCTGCGATGCCCTGCTCTCCCGGCTGCGCCGACACGGGCTGCAGCTGGCCGCCGTCATCGACGAGTACGGCGGGACCGCCGGCATCGTCACCCTGGAGGACCTCGTCGAGGAGCTGGTCGGCGAGGTGTCGGACGAGCACGACCTGCCGAGCACCCCCGGGGTGGTGCCCGACGGGCCGCGCTCCTGGCTGCTGTCCGGGCTGCTGCGACCCGACGAGGCGGCCGACGCCACCGGCGTCCGGCTGCCCGACGGGCCGTACGAGACGGTCGCCGGGCTGGTGCTCGCCCGACTGGGCCATCTCGGCGCGGTCGGGGAGCAGGTGGAGGTCGACGGCGTCACTCTGACGGTCGTGGCCGTCGATCGGCACCGCATCGACCGGGTGCGGCTGACCGCCCCGCCCCTGCAGACGCCCCAGACACGGCAGACGCCCCAGACACGGGCGGAGAGCGGGTCATGACCCTGCTAGCACTGCTCGCAGGACTCGCACTGATCGCCGGCAACGCGTTCTTCGTCGGCGCCGAGTTCGCCTTCGTCTCCGCGCGCCGCGACCGGCTGGAACCCATGGTCGAGGCCGGCGACAAGCGGGCTCGCTCGGTCATCGGCGCCCTGGAGCACCTCTCACCACTGCTCGCCGCGACCCAGCTCGGCATCACCCTGTGCTCGCTGGCGCTCGGCGCCGTCGCCGAGCCGACGGTCGCGCATCTGCTGACGGACCTGCTCCACGCGCTCGCCGTGCCCGAGGCGGCGCAGCACGCGATCGCCTTCGCGGTCGCGCTGACCATCGTGTCCGCGCTGCACATGGTGCTCGGCGAGATCGTGCCGAAGAACCTGTCGATCGCCGGCCCCGAACGGGCCCTGGTCTGGCTCGGGCCGCCGCTGATCGCCTTCGCCCGGGCCACCGCGCCGTTCGTGCTCCTGCTGAACTCCTTCGCCAACCGAGTGCTGCGGCTGCTGGGGGTCGAGCCCCGCGACGAGCTCGCCTCCGCCTACAGCCCGCAGGAGCTGGCCGCCATCATCGCCGAGTCGAAGCAGGAGGGGCTGCTCGAACAGGCCGAGCACGAGCGGCTCACCAGCGCCCTGGAGCTGTCCGACCGCGACGCGGGCGCGGTGATGATCCCGCTGTCGCAGGCCGTGACGATCGCCTGGACGACCACCGCCCGCGAGCTGGAGGACGCCGTCGCCCGCACCGGCTACTCCCGGTTCCCGGTGCGGGTGCCCGACGCCGGGTCCGGCTCCGGCCGGGGTGCCGCCGACGGCCTCGAGATCGCGGGCTTCCTGCACGCCAAGGACATCCTGGGGATCGCGCCCGAGGACCTCGACACCCCGCTGGCCCCACCGCGGCTGCGCCAGATGGTGGAGCTCGGCACGGACACGCCCCTGGACCAGGTGCTGCGCCGCATGCAGCGCGCCGGCAGCCACCTGGGCCGGGTCGTCGACGCCGCGGGGACGACCGTCGGCGTCATCGCGATGGAGGACGTGGTCGAGCAGTTCGTCGGCGAGGTCACCGACGCCAGCCACCACGACTGAGCACGGGCCGGCCACCCCCGGCGCGGCAACCCCCGCCGCCGGGCCTCAGTCGGAGCCGGGCGCCGCCGACTGCACCACCTCGAACGACCACAGCGTGGCCCCGGTCGCCGCGGGAGCACCGGTCCCACCGTGACCGCTCGCACCGCCATGACCGCCATGACCGCCGTGACCGCCGTGACCAGCGCCGCCGCCGTGACCGGCCGGCGCGCCCTGCCCGGCCGGCGCGTTCGCGCCAGCCGCGGCCTCGGCGGCCGCCCGGCGGTGGCCCTCCTCGAACGCCTGCGAGGACTGCCACTTCTGGAAGTCCTCCTCGCTACGCCAGCGGGTGTAGACGAGGTACGTGTCCGTTCCCTCGATCGGGCGCAGCAGCTCGAACCACTCGAACCCGTCGGCCTGCTCGACCATCCCGGCCCGGCCGGCGAACCGCTGTTCCAGGGCGGCCCGCATCTCGGCGGGCACGGTCAGCGCATTGATCTTGACGACGCTCATGTCTTCACCGTAGTGCGAAGGCCCCCGCGCGGCGCCACTAGAGTGCCCCAGCGTGACAGGTCTTCCCCGGGTCGCCGTTCTCGGCGTGGACGCGGCCACCGCCGCCGCGACGATCTCCCTCGTCGACGGGGGGCTCGCGGTCGCCGCCTTCTCCCCCGGCCCCGTGCCGCCCGCCGCCCATGCACGCCTCGCCGCGTACGGCTGCGCCGACCAGGTCGTCGCGGTGTCGCCCGACACCCTGCGCCTCGCGGCGGCCGGCCCGGCGGCGCCCTTCGAGGTCCACGGCGTGCGGGCCGATCCCCGGACCTCGGCGACGTCCGCGTCCCCGGCCGCCGCGGGAGCCGCCGAGGGAGCCGGGGCGGGGGGTGACCTGCTCGGCGTCTTCGACGCGGTCGTGCTGGGCGATGCCACGGCCCGGCTGGGGCCGGGCGGGCCGGACTCGCCCCGCTTCGGCGGCGTGTTCGACCTGGCGGCCGCCTGGGTCTTCCACGTCAGCGACTCCCCGGAGCTGGCCGGTGCGCAGGGCCGGTGGATCGGGGAGTATCTGCGTGGCCGGTACGCCCCGCCCGAACCCGCGGCGATGAGCGCCCGCCCGGCGCTGCTCGGCCGGTCGACACGCGGCGGGGTGCGCGCCGAGCTCGCCGAGCTGGACCGTGAGCTGCGCGCCGGGCACGCCCGCGCCGCCGGAATCGGCTACCGCCTGCCGACCCCGCCGGCCCGGCTCACCCCGGCGCCGTGACGCCCCCGCCCGAGCGCCGGATCAGCCGCCGGCGGCCGGGCGGCCCAGCCGGGCCAGGCGGTCCGCGGCGGCCTGCAGGGTGGAGAGCTTCTTGGGGAAGCCGAACCGGATGATGTGGCGTCCGTCGGCGGGATCGGCGAAGAACGACGAGCCGGGCACGGTCGCCACCCCGATCTCGGTGACCAGCCGCCGGGCCAGGGCCACGTCGTCCCCGGCCGGGTCGACCGCGCGGGTGTCGCACATCACGTAGTAGGCGCCGTCCGGCTGCCGGAACGTGAACCCGGTGTCGGCCAGCGCGGCGCACAGCAGGTCGCGGCGGGTTCGGTACTGCTCGGCGAGCCCGTCGTAGTAGGCGGGCGGCAGGCCCATCGCCGCCACGCCGCCGGCCTGCAACGGCGCCGCCGCACCGACGGTCAGGAAGTCGTGGACCTTGCGGATCGCCGAGGTGTAGGCGGGCGGCGCGATCGTCCAGCCGACCCGCCAGCCCGTGACCGCGTAGGTCTTCGACAGGGCGTTGATGGTGACGGTCCGATCCTCGAGGCCGGGGATCGTCGCCGGCGGGATGTGGCCGCCGGGTCCGAGGTAGTGGATGTGCTCGTAGATCTCGTCGGTGAACACCAGGGCGTCGTGGCGCTGGCAGAGCTCGGCGACCAGCTCCAGCTCGTCGCGGCGCAGCACCTTGCCGGTCGGGTTGTGGGGGGTGTTCAGGACGATGGCGCGGGTGCGGTCGCTGAAGGCCGCGCGCAGCTCCGCCGGATCGATCGACCAGTCGGGAGCATGCAGGCGGACCAGCCGCGGGCGGGCGCCGGACAGGATCGTGTCGGGGCCGTAGTTCTCGTAGAACGGCTCGAACATGATCACTTCGTCGCCGGGGTCGACCAGCGCCAGCATGGTGGCGATCATCGCCTCGGTCGAACCGCACGTCACGCAGATCTCGGTGTCCGGATCGACCGACCAGCCCGGGTAGATCCGCCCCACCTTCGCGGCGACCGCGGCGCGGAACTCCGCCGCCCCCCAGGTGATCGCGTACTGGTTCACGTCCGCGTCGATGGCGGCCTTGGCCGCCTCCTTGAGCTCGGGCGGGCAGGCGAAGTCGGGGAACCCCTGGGCCAGGTTCACCGCGTCATGCACGAGGGCGAGCCGGGTCATGTCCCGGATGACGGACTCGGTGAAGGTCATCGCCTTCGCGGAGACCCGCGGCTGGGCGGGTGCGGTGGTCTGCTCGGACACCGCCCCATGTTGACATCCGGCGGGCGACCGGGTCGCCGGATGGGCGGTGTCGCGCAGGCCGGCCGGGCGGGCGCCGGGCCGCGGGGCACTCAGGCGGCGGGCCCGGGGTCTTCACCGAGGGCGTCCCAGGGCTGGCGCTCGGGGCCGGCGGCCTGGCCCTGCGGACACAGCCGGCGGAAGTCGCACCACGAGCACAGCGAGCCGGGGCGCGGCGGAAAGGCGCGCTCGGGGTCGCCGCCGGCGCGCAGGGCCTCGGTCGCGGCGACGGCGTCGGCCGCGACGGACTCGGCGCGGCGGACGTGCCGGGCGATGCTGTCCTCGGTGTGCTCGGCGACGGCGACCCGGCCGGTGGGCACGTGGTGCAGCTCGACCCGCCGGCAGGGCTGGCGCAGCATCCGGCCCGCGGCCAGTGCGTACAGGGCAAGCGCCGGCGAGGTGCGGGCGTCGTCGTCGGTCACGGGCCGCCGGCCGGTCTTGTAGTCGACGACGACGAGCTCGCCGTCCCGGTCGTCGAGGCGGTCCACCCGGCCGGAGAAGGCCAGCGCCTCGGTGCGGGTGGCGACCGACCGCTCGACCCCGCGAGGCTCGGCCGCCGGGTCCAGGTCCGCGACGTACCCGCGGACCATCTGCGCGGCCCGCTCCCGCCAGCGCTGCGACTGCTCGGGGTCGCGAAAACCCTCGTCGACCCAGACCAGTCGCAGCAGCTCGGCGGCGCGCAGCGGGGTGCGCCGCTCGAACGGCTCCTCCCACCACCGGCGCAGCGCGTTGTGCACGCTCACGCCGAACGAGGTATGCGCCCACGGCGGGCCCTTCGGCGGGCGCGGCCGGTCCAGATAGATCATCCGGTAGCGGCGCGGGCAGTCCTCGAACGCGGCCAGCCGCGACGGCGTACAGGCGAACAGCCTACGGGGCATGCCGGCGAGCTCCATCTGTGCCATCGCCTGATCATCCCACCGGCCGCGCCGCATCCGTGGCCTCGGTCACCGCGGCCGGCCGGTCGTCGACCGCTGCGGCCGACGGCCCTCGAAGCGGCCACGCCGGCCGGGGCGACGCGGGATCATCCGGGGCGAGGGGGGTGGTTGCGGCGCCAGGCCGGTTCCTGGACGGATCCGCGCCGGACTGGCATGCTTGCTGCATGGAGTGCAGCCGAACCTCGCGCCACGGCGCGCTGCTGCCTCCGTTTTATGGGGACCGGGCACGGTCCCCGCTCCACCGCTGACCTCACGCGGTACGAGCGTCAGACCCAGGCCCGGTCCGCCCCGGGTCCTCTTGGCCTGGGCTGCGCCGGGCCTCCGATCGAAAGGCCCATTCGTGGACAACCTCGTCGACCGTCCCGACGCCGCGATTCCCGCGCCCACGGCGCCGGGCGCCGCCTTCACCGGCGCGGCGCGCGCGCCGATCGCGGGCGAGGCACTGACGATCAACAATATCGCTGAGGGACGCCAGTACATCGACGACATCGACGCCCAGCTGCGTGAGCTGCTCGCCACCCGCCGCGACCTGTCCCGGCAGATCCAGGGCCTGCGCTCGGCCGAGGGCGGCCCCCGCATCGAGCACGCCCGGGAAAACGAGATCATCGCCATCTGGGCGGACGAGCTGGGTCCCCGTGGCGTCGAGATCGCGATGGCGGTGCTGACGCTCTGCCGCGGCGCGGCGGGCCAGCCCTAGGACGGCCCCAGGCACTCCCGCGGTCAGCGCTCCCGCCGCCCGCCTAGTGACCCTCCGGCGGGCCGGGCCCTGTCCGGTCGGGGTCGCGCCCCGTTCCCCGGCGGGGGCCCGTTCCCCGGCGGGGGCCTGGTCCCCGGCGGGGGCCTGGTCTCCGGCGGGGGCCTGGTCGCGGCGTGACGAGCGCTCGCCGTCCCGACGCCGGCGCCGGTCGCGCCGTTCCCGATCGCGGTCGCGGTCCGTCGCGTCCAGCTCGGCGAGCAGGGCGCGCAGCTCGGAGCGCAGGAAGTCGCGGGTGGCCAGCTCGCCGATGGTGATGCGCACGGCGGCCAGTTCGCGGGCGAGGTACTCGGTGTCGTCGCGGGCGCGCACCGACTGCTCCCGGTCCTGGGCGAGGTTCGCCCGGTCCCGGTCGTCCTGCCGGTTCTGCGCCAGCAGGATGAGCGGCGCCGCGTACGCCGCCTGCAACGACAGCACCAGCGTCAGGAAGATGAACGGGAACCCGTCGAACCGCGCGGAGCCGGGGACGAAGACGTTGTAGGCGACCCACAACACGATGACGATGCTCTGGGCGACGAGGTAGCGGGCCGTCCCGATGAACCGGGCCACCCGCTCGGCGATCCGGCCGAACGCGTCCGGCTCGTAGGCGGGCCGTAGCGACGCGCGCCGCGACAGCCGCGGCTGGTCCAGACGCGAGCCGCGCCGGTGCCCCCTCACGGAGCCGCCGGCGGGCTGCTGCCCACCTCGCCCCTGGCGGCGGGTTCCCCACCGCCCGGGGGCGGGGCGGGCGCGCCTGGCGTCGTGCGGACGTCGACGTCGGATTCGAGCTGGCGCTCGCGCCAGTCGGCCGGCAGCAGGTGGTCGAGGACGTCGTCGACGGTGACCACGCCGACGAGCCGCCCGCCGCGGTCGAGCACGGGCGCCGCGACCAGGTTGTACGACGCCAGCAGCCGGGTGACCTCGGCGAGGGGGGTCTCCGGCCGCAGCGACGCGATATCCACGTCGATCACCCCACCGACCAGGGTGGACGGCGGCTCCCGCAGCAGCCGTTGGAAGTGCGCGAGGCCGAGGTAGCGCCCGGTGGGCGTCTCGTAGGGCGGGCGGACCACGTAGACCTGTGCGGCCAGCGCCGGGGACAGCTCCGGCTCGCGGATGCGCGCGAGCGCCTCGGCCACCGTCGCGTTCGGGGCGAGCACGACCGGCTCGCTGGTCATGATCCCGCCGGCGGTGTCGTCGGCGTAGCGCAGCAGGCGACGCACGTCGGCGGCCTCGTCCGGCTCCATCAGCCGCAGCAGCCGCTCGGCGTCCTCGGCGGGCAGCTCGCCGAGCAGGTCCGCCGCGTCGTCGGGGCCCATCGCCTCCAGCACGTCGGCGGCGCGCTCCTCGGCGAGCCCGCCGAGCAGCTCCACCTGCTCGTCCTCGGGCAGCTCCTCCAGGACGTCGGCGAGCCGTTCGTCGTCGAGGGCCGCGGCGACCTCGGCGCGCCGCTTCTCGGACAGGTCGTGCAGCAGGGTCGCGAGGTCCGCGGGGCGCAGCTTCTCGAACGCGGCCAGCAGGTTCGCCGCGCCCTGGCCCTCCTCTGCCAGCGACAGGCCGGTGACCTCGTCCCAGGCGACGGTGCGGACCTCACCGCGCCGGCCCCGCCCGGTCCGCACCGCCACCTGGTCGAGCACCCAGTCCCCGCCGCGGATCGGCTCGATGGCGGCGTCGACGACGGTGACCTCGGTGCCCGACGACAGCAGCGTCGCCCGACGGTCGAGCAGCTCGCCGAGGACCCGGGTCTCGTTCGGCCGCTGCTGGAAGCGCCGCCAGCTCAGCCGGGCCGAGGAAAGCACGACCGCGCCGGACTCCACGCCGGTGACCCGCCCGATCGGCACGAAGATCGCCCGGCGCTGCACCTCGACCGCCAGGCCCAGCACGCGCGGCGGCTCGTGGCCGAGGCGCAGGGTGACGATGACGTCGTGGACGCGGCCGACCTGGTCGCCGTTCGGGTCGAGGACCAGCAGGCCGGCCAGGCGGCGGCAGTACACCCTGGACTGGATCGGACGCGTGGGCATTGCGGTCACTGACCGTTCTCGGCATGGGCGGACATACCGCCCCGGGCCGGCGCCGCAGACCTGTTCACGGCCGGAGGCTACCCGCGCGGGCGCATCCCGCAACCCCGACCCCGACATACCCGCCCGCCTGGGCAGTCACCGGCCGGCTGGGCTCCGTTCGGGCGCCGGGTCACCGGCGGGCCCGGGTTGGCCGCGGCGGGCATGAGCGGAGCCGGAGATGCTCACCGACCGGATCCATCCGGGGATCCCGGGCCGCCATCGAGCACGAGGAGTGACTAGTCGATAGCATAAAGTTCATGCCGCAGCGTTCCCGCCGCTCGTGCCTGGCCGTCCCCGGATCCTCGACGAAGATGCTCGGCAAGGCCCAGGCCCTGCCCGCCGACCAGGTGTTCTGCGACCTGGAGGACTCGGTCGCGCCCGACGCGAAGGAGGCCGCCCGGGCGAACGTGGTCGCGGCGCTCAACGAGGGCGACTGGGCGGGCCGGACCCGGGTCGTCCGGGTCAACGACCTGACGACCCGGTGGACCTACCGCGACGTCGTCGAGGTCGTCGAGGGCGCCGGGGCGAACCTGGACTGCGTGATGCTGCCGAAGGTGCAGTCCGCCGCCCACGTGGCCTGGCTGGACCTGCTGCTCACCCAGATCGAGAAGGTGATGGGGTTCGAGGTCGGCCGGCTCGGGATCGAGGCGCAGATCGAGACCGCGCTCGGCCTGTCGAACGTGCGCGAGATCGCCTTCGCCAGTCCCCGGATCGAGACCATTATCTTCGGCCCGGCCGACTTCATGGCCTCGATCAACATGCCGTCGCTCACGGTCGGCACGCTCAGCCCGGACTATCCGGGCGACCCCTTCCACTACGTGCTGTTCAAGATCCTGGAGACGGCCCGCGCCCGCGGGGTGCAGGCGATCGACGGCCCCTTCCTCCAGATCCGCGACCTCGAGGGTTTCCGAGCGACCGCCGCCCGTTCGGCCGCGCTGGGCTTCGACGGGAAATGGGTGCTGCATCCCGGCCAGATCGAGGCGGCCAACGAGATCTACGCACCGCGTCAGGCCGACTACGACCACGCCGAGCTGATCCTGGACGCCTACGCCTGGCACACCTCGGCCGAGGGCGGGCTGACCGGCGCGGTGATGCTCGGCGACGAGATGATCGACGAGGCCAGCCGCAAGATGGCCGAGGTCGTCGCGGGCAAGGGCCGCGCCGCGGGACTCTCCCGCACGCGGAAGTTCGAGCCGCCGGTCGGCGTCGAGAGCTAGCCGGCCGCAGGAGGGGGACGACCGATGGGCAGGATCGCGCAGACCGATGACCTGACCGACGTGCAGCGCGACATCCTCGCGGCGGTGCGCACGTTCGTCGACAAGGAGATCCTTCCGTTCGCCACCGAGCTCGAACACGCCGACGAATACCCGCAGTCCATCGTCGAGTCGATGAAGGAGATGGGCCTGTTCGGGATCACCATTCCCGAGCAGTACGGCGGGCTGGGCGAGTCGCTGCTCACCTACGCGCTGGTCGTGGAGGAGATCTCCCGGGGCTGGATGAGCGTCGCCGGGGTCGTCAACACCCATTTCATCGTCGCCTACCTGATCGGCCGGCACGGTACCGAGGAGCAGCGCCGCCGGCTGCTGCCGGCGATGGCGACCGGCGAGCTGCGCGGCGCGTTCTCGATGAGCGAGCCCGGGTGCGGCTCGGACGTCGCGGCGATCACCAGCCGGGCCGACCGGGAAGTCGACGGCGACGGCTACGTGCTCAACGGGCAGAAGATGTGGCTGACCAACGGCGCGCGGGCCGGGATCGTCGCCACCCTGGTGAAGACCGACGAGGGCGCCGAGTCGGTCTACCGGAACATGACCACCTTCCTGCTGGAGAAGGAACCGGGCTTCGGCACCCACGGCGGGATCACCATCCCCGGCAGCATCGACAAGCTCGGCTACAAGGGCATCGAGACGACCGAGATGGTCCTCGCCGACCATCGGGTACCGGCCGCGGCGATCCTCGGCGGGGAGGAAGGCCGCGGTCAGGGCTTCTACCAGATGATGGACGGCGTCGAGGTCGGCCGGGTCAACGTCGCCGCGCGGGCCTGCGGCATCATGATCCGCGCCTTCGAGCTCGCCGTCGCCTACGCGCAGAGCCGGCGCACCTTCGGCCGGCCGATCGCCGAACACCAGGCCATTGCCTTCAAGCTCGCGGAGATGGCGACCAAGGTCGAGGCCGGCCACCTGCTGATGGTCAGCGCCGCGCGCAAGAAGGACAGCGGGCAGCGCAACGACGTCTCCGCCGGGATGGCGAAGTATCTGGCCAGCGAGTACTGCCACGAGGTGACGACGGAGGCGTTCCGCATCCACGGCGGCTACGGCTACTCGAAGGAGTACGAGATCGAACGCCTCTACCGGGAGGCGCCGTTCATGCTCATCGGCGAGGGCACCTCCGAGATCCAGAAGCGGATCATCAGCCGGGCCCTGCTGCGGGAGTACGAAGCGCCCCACTGACCCGCTCGGGGAGCGACCGCGGGCGCCGATCGCACCGGCCGCCCGGACCGACTTGCGTAATCTGCTCCTGACCGACCATCCGGGACAGGAGCACGCTGATGCAGGTTGCCTTCGTCGGCCTCGGCACCATGGGCTTTCCCATGGCCGGCCATCTCGCCCGCGCCGGATTCGACACGGTCGTGTTCAACCGCACGGCGGCGACCGCGGCGCGCTGGTCGGCCGCGTACCCGGGCCGGGTCGCGGCGACGCCGGCGCAGGCCGCCGCCGGGGCCGACGTGGTGTGTGTCTGCGTCGGGGCCGACGACGACGTCCGCGCGGTGCTGCTCGGGCCGGACGGCGCGCTCGGCGCGCTGGTGCCCGGGGCGACGATCGTCGACCACACGACGACGTCGGCGGAACTGGCCGTGGAGATCGCGCAGCGGGCGGCGGCGGCGGGAGTCGGTTTCGTCGACGCCCCGGTGTCCGGCGGCCAGGCCGGCGCCGAGGCCGGCCGGCTCAGCGTCATGTGCGGCGGCGAGGCGGACACGGTGGAGCGGGTCCGGCCGGTGCTGGCCGCCTACGGGGCGACGATCACCCGGATCGGCCCGGTCGGCACCGGCCAGCTGACGAAGATGGTCAACCAGATCCTCGTCGCCGGGGCGGTCGAGGGCGCGGCCGAGGCGCTGAACTTCGCGATGGCCGCCGGCCTCGACCTGGACCGGGTGCTGCCCGCCGTGTCGGGCGGCGCCGCGAGCTCCTGGTACCTGACCAACCGCGCCGCCACCATGATCCGCGACGAGTTCGACTTCGGCTTCGCCGTCGACTGGATGCGCAAGGACCTGCGGATCTGCCTGGCGGAGGCGGCCCGCCGCGGCGTCCCGGTGCCGCTGACCGAACTCGCCGAGAGCGATCTCGCCGCCTCCCAGGCGCGCGGCGACGGACAGCTCGACGCCACCGCCGTCATCCGCCTGCGCCGCCTCGCCACCGCCCAGCCCGCAGCCGACGACGCGGACGACGCCCGGCCCGCCGGCGCTGACCGGGCGGCGGACGTCAGAGGTACTGCTTCGACGGGTTGACCATCGCGCGGACGGTCTTGCCGTCGTGGAACTCGCCGATCGCGGTCATCGCCCAGGTCTGGCCGCCGCCCTCGCGCTGCACCCGGCACAGCACCAGCCCGGTGGCCGGCTTGGACTCGGACAGGTCGAAGCGGACGAGCTCCTGGCCGGTGACGTCGTCGTAGAGCCGGCAGTAGGCGTTGCGCACGTCGGTGAAGGGCTGCCCCTGGAAGCTGTTCACCGTGAAGATCAGCGTGACGACGCCCGGGGGCAACGCGGCGAGATCCACCAGGATCGTCTCGTCGTCGCCGTCGCCACGGCCGGTGAGGTTGTCACCGGAGTGGCGCACCGCGCCGCGCGCGCCCTTCTTGGACATGAACCAGACCTTGTCCACGTCCTTGCCGCGCTCGTCGAACAGGATGCAGGACGCGTCGAGGTCGATCGTCCGGCCGCGCTGCGCCGGGTCCCAGCCCAGGCCCATCCGCACCCGGGTGAGGGGCGGCGCGCCGGTTTTCACCAGCGACACGCTCTGGCCCTTGGTCAGCGAGACCCGGCCCTTGTCCAGGTTGACCCGGCCGCCGGGCTGGCCGGGAGCGGGCGGCGGCGGCCCCCACTGGCCGCCGGCCGGCGGCCCCCAGGGCTGGCCGGCGGGCGCGGGCGGCGGCACGCCGGGCGGCCCCCACTGCTGACCGGGCGGCTGCGGCGCACCCCACTGCGGCGCGGCGGGTGGTGGGCCCCACTGCTGGCCGGGCGGCGGCTGCGGGGCACCCCACTGTGGTGCCCCGCCGGCCGGAGCCGGCGGGACGGGCGGCGGGCCCCACTGGTGACCGCCGGGCGGCCCGGACGCCGGCGTCGGCGGCGCCGCGGGCGGCGCCCACTGCTGACCCGCGGGCACGGCGGGCTGCGGGTGGGGTGGGGCGGCCGGCGGCGCCGACCCGGCCGGGGCCTGCGACGCGGCGGACGGCCCGCCGGAGGTGCCGGGATCGTCGACGGCGATGCCGAAGTCGGTGGCGATGCCGGCGAGCCCGGAGGCGTAGCCCTGCCCGACCGCACGCGCCTTCCACGCGCCGGCCCGGCGATAGAGCTCGACGAGGATCAGCGCCGTCTCGGCGCCGAGCCCGGCGGGGTCGAACCGGACCAGCTCGGCGCCGCCGCGGGTGTCGCGCACCGAGATCCCCAGCCCCCGCACGCCCGCGAACGTCACCGGGCCGGTGCCGTCCAGGCTGCCCGTGACGACGACCTTGTCGATGTCCGGCGGGACGGCGCCGAGAGTGAACTCCAGCACCGACGGCGGCACCAGCCGCACCCCCGGGCCGGTCGGCTGGTTGAAGAAGACGAAGTCGTCGTCGGTGCGCACCTTGCCGGCGGCCGTCACCAGGATCGCGGCGATGTCCAGCGAGCTCGACGAGGCGATCTCAACCCGGACGTCGGTGGTGGGCAGCGGCGCATTGCCGCCCTTCGTCAGCACCTGTCCCATAGCCGTAGCCTCTCCGAGGTCGTCGCGCACCATGTTGAACGCCGGCGCCGGGTGCGACGGTTCCCGGGCGGGACCGGCGGCACGTGCGCTCCCGCCGACCCTACGATCGGAGCCATGCGAACAGCGGCACGGGTCCCGTGAGCGACAGCGCCCTGAGTCGATCGGTCGAGGGGCACGTCACGGCGCTGTTCGGCCGGGACACCGGGCGCGCCTCGGTGACCTTTCTCGGCACGGAGCAGATGGACGTGCTGCGGTTCGGCCCCGACCGCGGCGGCGTCGTCCGGTACCTCACCCTCGGCATGTCCCGGGAGCCGATGACGGCGTCCGACTCCGCCGTGCGCGACCCCGCCGGGCCGCGGGCCGAGCTCGTGCTGTCGCTGCGCGGCCGGCGCGACAGCGTGCTGCGCCGGCTCGCCGTGCTCGCGGCCGTCCCCGCGGTCGAGGGCCGGCCCATCGCCCCCGGCGCCGGCCTGGACCTCGGCGAGCCGCTGTGGGACGGCGCGCCGTTCACCGCGGTCCTGGTCGGCGAGCCCGGCGGCCTGATCCCCGACCTGCCGCTCGCGGACGCCGTGGACGACCCCGCGTTCGCCGCCGCCGCGCCCGTGCGCTTCCTGCCCGTCCTGCCGATGACCATGAACGAGGCGGCCTTCAAGCGGGTGCACGGCCCCGAGGCGCTGCACCAGCGCTGGCTGGCCGCGGGCACCGACCTGCGCGATCCGAACCGCCGCGAGGTCGACCTCGGCTGAGGCGGGCACCCCGATCGCGACGACGCAGCGTAAAAAGTAGCTACTCTCTGCGGTCAAGGGTGCGTGTGACGCGCCGTCACCGCCGCGTCCGGAGGGGGTCTGTCATGCGGTTCGGCCGCTGGTTCGAGGAGTTCGAGGTCGGGGACGTGTACCGGCACTGGCCGGGCAAGACGGTCACCGAGTACGACGACCACCTGTTCTGCCTGCTGACGATGAACCACCATCCGCTCCACCTGGACGCCCACTACGCCGAGCGGAGCACCCAGTTCAAGCGCAACGTGGTGGTGGGCAACTACGTCTACTCGCTGCTGCTGGGCATGTCGGTGCCCGACGTCTCGGGCCGGGCCATCGCCAACCTCGAGGTCGAGTCGCTGCGGCACACCGCACCGGTGTTCCACGGTGACACGATCTACGGCGAGTCCACCGTGCTCGACAAGGTCCCCTCCCGCAGCCGTGACGACCGGGGCGTCGTCGCCGTGGAGACCCGCGGCCACAACCAGGACGGCGTGCTGGTGTGCGTCTATCGACGCAAGGTGATGGTCCCGACGCGCGCCTACGGCGAGGCGCACGGCGGCGAGCAGCCCGGCCGCCCCCAGCCCGCCCGCGCCTGATCCGCGGCTGCCGGACCGGCCGGCGCCGACCCGGCCCACGGCGGTGAACACTCGAGGGCCGGTACGGCAGAGGGACGCAACCATGTGCGGGTCCGGAGGTCCCGCGTGATCCGCAGGCACTACTCTCATGACTCTGTGACCGGTTTTGCCGCGGCGGGCCCCGAGCGTCCCCTTCGATCCCGTCCGTCCGAGGCCGGTTCCGGGCCCACCCCGGGCGGGCGCCCGCACCGGCGGGCGGTGCTGCTCGGCGGGCTGGGGCTCGGGGGCGCGGCGGCGGCCGCGGCGGGGCTGGCGGCCTGCGGCGGCTCGGGCAGCACGACGCCGATCCCGGCACCGACGCTGCGCGCGCCGACCCCCGTCCCCGGGGTGACCGAGGGCGTGTTCGCCCTGGGTGTGGCCAGCGGCGACCCGCTGCCCGACGGCGTCATCCTGTGGACCCGCCTGGCGCCCCGCCCCAGCAAGGGCGGCGGGATGCCCTCGCGCGACGTCCCGGTCGACTGGCAGATCGCCACCGACGAGAGTTTCCGCTCGGTGGTGCGCGCCGGCACCCAGACCGCGCAGGCGGCGTTCGCGCACTCGGTGCACGTCGACGTCCGCGGCCTGGAGCCGGGACGCGAGTACTTCTACCGTTTCCGCGCCGGCACCGTGCTCAGCCCCGTCGGCCGCACCAGGACCGCCGCCGCCCCGCAGGCCGGCGCGGACGCGGCCGGCGGGGCGCTGACCCTGGCGCTGGCCTCCTGCCAGGACTTCCAGAACGGCTACTGGCCGGCCTTCGACGCCATCGCCGCGGACGCGCCGGATCTCGTCGTGCACGTCGGCGACTACATCTACGAGTACGACCCGGACAGCCGGTTCCCGGACCGGGTGCACACCACCCCGCAGCAGCCCGGACTCGACCAGCTCCAGACGCTGGCGGACTACCGCAACCGGTACGGCCAGTACAAGGCGGACCCGGCGCTGCAGGCCGCCCACCACGCCGCGCCCTGGGTCGTCACCTGGGACGACCACGAGGTCGAGAACAACTACGCCGGCCTCGTCGACGAGGCCGGCGACGCCGGCGACCGCCATCAGGATCCGGCCGCCTTCGCCCGCCAGCGGGCCGCCGCCTACCAGGCGTACTACGAACACATGCCAATCCGGGCGGAGCTCAACCCGGGCTCCCCCGACCTGCGCGTCTACCGCCGACTCGCCTTCGGCAGCCTGCTGACGCTCAACGTCATGGACACCCGCCAGTACCGGACCCCGGTGCCGGGCAACTCCCCGGAGGCCATCGGCCCGGCCGCCCTCGGCCTCGGTAACACCGGTGGCACGATGGCCGGGGCAGCCCAGGAGCGCTGGCTGCGCGCGGGGCTCGACGCCTCCCGGACCCGCTGGAACGTGATCGCGCAGCAGACGATGATGGCCCAGCTCGACGGCCAGCTGCCCGTCGGGGCGGGGAACACGCTGACCAACCTCGACCAGAACGACGGCTACCGCCCCTACCGGCGGCGGCTGCTGTCCGGCGTGCGCGACAGCGGGGCCCGCAATCCCGTGGTGCTCTCCGGGGACCTCCACTGCGCCTGGGTGAACGACCTGCGCGTCGACTTCGACCGCCCGGAGACACCGGCGGTCGCGACCGAGTTCGTCTGCACCTCGATCAGCTCGGCCTTCTTCCTCATCAACGACGACTTCGTCCGGGAGAACAACGCCCGCCTCAACCCGCACGTCCGCTACTTCCGCGGCGATCGCCGGGGATACACCCGGGTCCGGGTGACGCCGACGGAATGGCGCGCGGACATGCGGGTCGTCGCCGACGTCTCCCGGCGGGACTCGCCGGTCTTCACCGATGCCACCTGGGTCGTCGAGGACGGCCTTCCCGGCGCCCAACCGGCCTGACCGCCCCGCGGACCGCCGGCCCGAACGTAAGAAATTCCGCGAAATCCCCCGGACCGCCCAGCGGGGCATCGCGAAACATATTCGAAGAAAACTCGACCCGCATCCAACCAGAATCCCGACCGGCACGTTAGGCTGCCGCCGGCCGACCGCCCCTGGACCGCGGTCGCCGGCGGCGTTGTCGCGGCTTATGACCGCGGTTGCGCCCGGCCGCCGCGGCCCGCCCGCGGCGCCGCGGACGACGAGGAACCGGGAGCCGAGCGTGACGATTCTTGAGGAGCCGCGGGAACCGGCGTCATCCACCCGGCCCAGCCCGCAGGACACCGTCGCGGCGCACACGAGGCCGCGCACGAACCTGCTGGGCTACCTGCGGACGACGTCCCACAAGGACATCGCCGTGATGTACTTCGTCACCTCGTTCGGTTTCTTCCTGTTCGCCGGGATCCTGGCCGTCATGATGCGGGCGGAGCTCGCCCGGCCGGGACTGCAGTACTTCTCCAACGAGCAGTACAACCAGATGCTCACGATCCACGGCACGGTCATGCTGCTGCTGTTCGCGACGCCGCTGGCGTTCGCGTTCGCCAACCTGCTGGTGCCGTTGCAGATCGGCTCGCCCGACGTGGCGTTCCCCCGCCTGAACTCGCTGTCCTACTGGCTGTTCCTGTTCGGCGGGCTGACCGTCATCTCCGGGTTCCTCACCCCGGACGGCGCCGCCGACTTCGGCTGGTTCGCCTACGCCCCGCTCAACAGCAAGGCCTACTCGCCCGTGACCGGCGCCGACCTGTGGGTCGTGGGCCTGGTGGTGTCCGGTCTGGGCACCATCCTCGGCGCGGTCAACATGGTCACCACGACGTTGTGCCTGCGCGCGCCCGGCATGACGATGTTTCGGCTGCCCATCTTCTGCTGGACGTTCCTGGTGACGTCGATCCTGGTGCTGGTCGCCTTCCCGGTGCTGGCCGCGCAGCTGCTGTCGCTGGAGGCGGACCGCCGTTTCGGCGCGCACGTGTTCGACGCGCCGAACGGCGGGGCGATCCTGTGGCAGCACCTGTTCTGGTTCTTCGGCCATCCCGAGGTCTACATCATCGCGCTGCCGTTCTTCGGCATCATCAGCGAGATCCTGCCGGTCTTCTCCCGAAAGCCCCTGTTCGGCTACAAGGGGCTGGTCTTCGCCACGATCGGGATCGGCGTGCTGTCCATCGCCGTGTGGGCGCACCACATGTTCGTCACCGGCGCGGTGCTGCTGCCGTTCTTCGCGCTGCTGTCGTTCCTCATCGCGGTGCCGACCGGCATCAAGTTCTTCAACTGGATCGGCACGATGTGGCGCGGTCAGCTCACCTTCGAGACGCCGATGCTGTTCGCGCTCGGCTTCCTGGTGACCTTCCTGCTGGGCGGGCTGACCGGGGTGATGCTGGCCAGTCCGCCGATCGACTTCCACGTCAGCGACAGCTACTTCGTCGTCGCCCACTTCCACTACGTCGTGTTCGGCACCGTGGTCTTCGCCGCGTTCGGCGGCACCTACTTCTGGTTCCCGAAGGTCACCGGCCGGATGATGAACGACCGGCTGGGCAAGGTCCATTTCTGGACCATGTTCATCGGCTTCCACACCACGTTCCTGGTGCAGCACTGGCTCGGCGTGCGCGGCATGCCGCGGCGCTACGCCGACTACGGACCGACCGACGGGTTCACCACCCTGAACACGGTCTCGTCCGCCGGCGCGTTCCTGCTGGCCGTGTCGACGCTGCCGCTCATCTACAACCTGTGGCACTCCTACCGGCGTGGCGCGCTCGCCGCCGTCGATGACCCGTGGGGCTACGGGAACTCGCTGGAATGGGCGACGTCCTGCCCGCCGCCGCGGCACAACTTCCGGTCACTGCCGCGGATCCGCTCCGAGCGGCCCGCCTTCGACCTGCACTACCCGCAGCTCAGCGGCCTCGTCGACTACCACGCGTCGCCGGAGCTCGCCGACGCGCGCACGCAGCCCGCACAGCACGAGCAGTAGGCGACGGGCGCCCGGCGACTCGGCAACCGGCGGGTCAGCGCCAGGTGGGGACGGCTGCGCCGGCCGGGACGAGCAGGCGCAGGGCACCCGGGCGCACCACGATCTCGGCGGGCAGGTCGGCCAGCGGATCCCCGTCGGCGTACACCGCGAACGGCCGGTCGGCGCTGACGCGCACCCGCCGGCCCCGCAGCACCCGCACGTGGCGGGTGTGCACGTGCCGGCCGGTGAACACCCGTGGGAACAGCGCCAGGAAGGTCAGCCGGGACGTCCGCGAGATCAGCACGATCTCCAGCAGCCCGTCGGCGAGATCGGCGTCGGGGGCGAAGCGCATCCCGCCGCCGTAGTACGCCGCGTTGGCCGCGGCGACCGTCCAGCCGTGCAGCGCCCGGGGCGGAGCGTCGTCGACCGTCACCGTGAACCGCACCGGCCGCCAGGCCGCCACCGCCCGTAGCGCCGCGTAGGTGTAGACGTGCCGCCCGCGTAGCAGGCGGGTCCGGTTGGCGATGACCTGCACGTCGGAGTCGAATCCGACGCTGGCGATCCCCAGGTACGGCCGGCCGCCGACCTCGGGCAGGTCCCCCCGCCGCTCCCGAAACCCGGCGAGATCAGCGGCGACGCGGCGGGGGTCGGCGCTCAGTCCCAGGCCACGGGCGAAGTCGTTGCCGCGGCCGCCGGGCAGCACGGCGAGCAGCCCACCCGACCGGGCCACCGCCCCGGCGACCGCCCCGGCCAGGCCGTCCCCGCCGAGGGCCACCACCACCCGGCCCTGCGCGGTCGCCTCGGCGGCGAGCCGACCGGCGTGGGCGAGGTCACGGGTGGGGGCGACCCGCACGTCGGCCGCCCACCGGTCGAGCTCGGCGCGGACGCCGTCGAGCAGGCGCAGCGCCCGGCCGCGGCCCGCGCTCGGATTGACGACCACGGTGAGCAGGCCCCGGTCGACCTCCGCGGCGGCCGAGGGCGAGGGTGCCGGGGGCGAGGGTGCCGGGGGCGAGGGTGCCGGCGGGGAGGGTGCCGGCGGGGAGAGTGCCGGCGGGGAGAGTGCCGGCCGGGAGGACGGTTCCGTCATATTGGCCCGTTCCCTTCGCCGGCTGATCCGATCGGATCAGCCTACGGCCGCGGTGACCCGGCTCACCGCACCGCGGGCGGCCCGACGGTCAGATGCTCGCTGACGGCACCGAAGAACGACCGCTCGCCGATCTCGGGGGCGTCCCGCACGTCACGCAGCACCAGGTGCTCCAGCAGGATCAGCGCCGCGTCCGCCGGCCAGAGCACCAGCCACAGCCATACCCCGCGGGCTTCACCGACGAAGGCCGCCCGGTCGGGCGGGACGACCAGCGGCCACATCGCGGTGGGATGCCCGGCGGCCTCGACCTTGGCCTCGGGCACGCCCGGCAGCGCCTCCGGGTCGGGGCCGGCGATGCCCGCGAGCCGGGCGCCGAGGCCCACCCCGGGTTCCTCGGCCACGAGGATCATCTCCGCCGGGCCGCCCAGCGGGGAGGGGCCGGCGAGGGCGAGCGCGGTGGCCCGCGGCCCGGTGCGATCGTCACCGGCCCAGCCGACCCCGCTGACGTACCAGTGCACCGGCATGGGCTCCGGCAGCCACACGGGCACGGTCGAGGACGTGGCCAGGGCGTGCAACGACTGCTCGCGAGAGGAGACGGCCGTCCGGTACGGGCTCACCTCCCCGTGCTCGTCGCACCGGTACTGGCTGCTCCACAGGTCGGGCGGGCGGAGCGGGCCGAGACAACGAGGACAGGTGGCAGCAATGGTCACCGGGCGCCTCCTGGCGTAGGTGGACGGAGCCCGCCGGACGTCGACGGTTCCGATACCGCTGTTCCCGCCCCCTACCACGAGCAACCGTCCCACCAGCACAGATGTGCCGAACCTCCGGGCACGACGGGTCGGCGACGGGCCGGCGGGCCTGCCCGGGACACGCCGGTGCGCGAGCCTGCCGGACCCGGGGTCAGCGGCCCGCGGCGACCTCGGCGAACGCCTCGTCGAGGACGTCGAGGCCGGCGAGCAGCAACGACTCGCCGATCACCAGCGGCGGCAGCAGCCGCAGCACGTTGCCCCACGTGCCGGCGGTGAGCACGATCAGGCCGCGGCGGTGGCAGGCCGCCGCGACGGCCGCGGTCAGCTCCTTGTCCGGGGCGGTGTCGCCACCGCCGCGGACCAGCTCCAGGGCGAGCATCGCGCCCCGCCCGCGGACGTCCCCGACGACGTCGTGCCGCGCTGCCAGGGCGCGCAGCCGGGGCAGCGCGAGCTCGCCGATATGCCGCGCCCGCCCGGCGAGGTCCGCGGACTCGATGAACTCCATCGCGGCGAGCGCCGCCGCGCACGCCGCCGGGTTGCCGCCGTACGTGCCACCGAGCCCGCCGACCTGCGGGGCGTCCATGATCTCGGCCCGTCCGGTGACGGCCGCCAGCGGCATCCCGCCGGCGATGCCCTTCGCGGTGGCGATGAGGTCCGGCACGACGCCCTCGTCCTCGCAGGCGAACATCGTGCCGGTGCGGGCGAATCCGGTCTGTATCTCGTCGGCGACGAACAGGATGCCGGCATCCGCGCAGAACTGGGCGAGGCGGGGCAGGAAGCCGCGGCCGGGGACGATGAACCCGCCCTCCCCCTGGATCGGCTCGATGACCATCGCGGCGACCTCGCCCGCACCGATCTCGTCCCGGACGAGGTCGATCACCCGCGCCGCCGCCTGCTCGCCGCAGTGCTCCGGACCGGTCGGCCAGCGATAGGGGTAGGCCAGCGGCGCCCGGTAGACCTCGGGCGCGAAGGGCCCGAAACCGGCCTTGTAGGGCATCGATTTCGCCGTCATCGCCAACGTCAGGTTCGTCCGCCCGTGGTAGGCGTGCTCGAAGACGACGATCGCGTCGCGCCCGGTCGCGGAACGGGCGATCTTGACGGCGTTCTCGACTGCCTCCGCCCCGGAGTTGAACAGCGCCGTGCGCTTGTCGTGGTCGCCAGGGGTCAGCCGGTTGAGGGCCTCACAGACGGCGACGTACCCCTCGTACGGCGTGATCATGAAGCAGGTGTGCGTGAACCGGCCGACCTGTTCGCGCACCGCCTCGACCACGCCGTCCGCGGCGTTGCCGACGCTGACCACGGCGATGCCCGACCCGAAGTCGATCAACGAGTTGCCGTCGACGTCGACGACGACCCCGCCGCCGGCCGCGTGCACGTACACGGGCAGGGTCTCCCCCACCCCGCGGGCGACCGCGCCGGCCCGGCGGGCGGCCAGCGCGCGCGAGCGCGGCCCGGGGATCTCGGTGACGAGGTGACGGATCTGGGGCAGCCGCGGGCCGCCGTGGGCCGGCACGTTCGGAGGGTTCATCTCGTCTGCTCCCGCCTGCTCGCCAGCCCGCTCTCCACCTGGCCATCGTCCCCCGACCGCAGGCTCGGGGCCGGTGTGTCCGCCCAGGTCAGCACCACCGGGATGGCGGTGTGCGCCGATGGGCCGGTCGGGCGCGTTGGACCCACCAGGCCGCCGACGATGCGCCTAGGATGACGTGTGATGGCGACGACATGGGCGGATCGCGATGGCTGACGTCACCTCATTCTGGCTGGCGGGCAGCCGCGCCGAGAGTGCCTCGACGATCGACGTCCGGCACCCCTTCGACGACGGCCTCGTGGCCACCGTGGCGCAGCCCGACACCGACCAGGTCGAGCGGGCCGTCGCGGCCGCCGCCGAGGTCTTCCCGCGCTTCTCGGCGCTGCCGGCGCACGTGCGCGCCTCGGCGCTGGCGCACGTGTCCAGGGAGATCGCGGGGCGCGGCGACGAGCTCGCCCGGCTCATCACCGCGGAGAGCGGCAAGCCGCTGACCTGGGCTCGGGCCGAGGTGGCCCGGGCGAGCTCGACATTTCGCTGGGGCGCGGAGGAGGCCCGCCGCTTCACCGGCGAGCTGACCCGGCTGGACACGGACCCGACGGGGGAGGGGCGCCTGGCGCTGAGCCGGCGCTTCCCCCGCGGGCCCGTGCTGGGGATCACCCCGTTCAACTTCCCGCTGAACCTGGTGGCGCACAAGGTCGCGCCGGCGTTGGCGGTCGGTGCCCCGATCATCGTCAAGCCCGCCCCCCGCACGCCGCTGTCCGCGCTGTTCCTCGGCGACCTGCTCGCCGAGACCGACCTGCCCGAGGGGTCCTGGTCGGTCCTGCCCGTCCCGAACAGCGAGGTCGGCGGGCTCGTCACGGACCCGCGCCTGCCGGTGGTGTCCTTCACCGGCTCCGGCCCGGTCGGCTGGTCGATCCGCGACGCGGTGCCCCGCAAGCACGTCGTGCTCGAACTCGGCGGCAACGGCGCCGTGCTGGTGACGGCCGACTACGCGGCGCCGGGCGACCTCGCGCGGGCGGCCGGGCGCATCGCCCTGTTCGCCAACTACCAGGCCGGCCAGTCCTGCATCGCCGTGCAGCGGGTCTACGCCGACCGGTCCGTCTACGACGAACTGCTCAGCGAGATCGTCACCGCCGTGCGGGCGCTGCGCGGCGGCGACCCGACCGACCCGGCCACCGACGTCGGCCCGCTCATCGACGTCGCCTCGGCACGCCGCGTCGAGGAGTGGATCGCCGAGGCCGTCGCCGCCGGCGGGACGCTCGTCTGCGGCGGCACACGCACCGGCGCGAGCATCGCCCCGACCGTGCTCACCGACGTGCCCGCCGGCGCCCGGGTCGTGCGCGAGGAGGTCTTCGGGCCGGTCCTCGTCGTGTCCGCGGTGGACGGGTTGGACGACGGCCTCGCCCGGGTCAACGACAGCGAGTTCGGCCTGCAGACCGGCGTGTTCACCCACGACCTGGCCACCGCGTTCCGCGCCCACCGCGAGCTCGCCGTCGGCGGGGTCGTCATCGGCGACGTCCCCTCCTACCGGGCCGACCAGATGCCCTACGGCGGCACGAAGGGCTCCGGCATCGGCCGGGAGGGCGTCCGCGCGGCCATGACCGACCTCACCGAGGAGCGGGTCCTGGTCCTCACCGGCCTCGACCTCTAGCCGAACTTCCGGCCGATAGCCCCGAACCTCCGGCCGATAGCCCCGAACCTCCGGCCGATAGCCCCGAACCTCCGGCCGCCCGGACCACCAGCCGGCCGCGAGGCTCGGCCGGCCGAGCCTCGATGCGGTGCGGCCGGCGGGGATGAGCTGACAGCATGGACGGATGACCATCGACCTGCACACCCACTCCACCGCGTCGGACGGACTGGTCCCACCGGAGGATCTCGTCCGGCTCGCCGCCGAGACGGGGCTGACGGTCATCGCGCTGACCGATCACGACACCACCGCGGGCATCGGGCGCGCCGCCGCGGCGCTGCCCGCCGGCCTCACCCTGGTGCCGGGCGCGGAGATCTCCTGTTCCGTCGAGGTGACCGGAGGGTCGATCTCCCTGCACGTGCTGGCCTACCTGTTCGACCCGGCCGAGCCCGCCTTCGCCGCGGTCCGCGCCCAGGTCCGCGAGCACCGGGCCGTCCGCGCCCGCCGGATGGCCGACCGGCTGGCCGCCGACGGGCATCCGGTGCGCTGGGAACGGGTGGCCGAGCTCGCCGCCGGGACGGTGGGCCGCCCGCACATCGCGGCGGCGATGGTCGAGGCCGGGCTGGTGCCGACGGTGGCGGCGGCGTTCACCCGCGACTGGATCGGCGCCGGCGGGCCGTACTGGGTCGGCAAGGAGCAGCCGGACGTCTGGCAGACCCTGCGGCTGATCCGCGACGCGGGAGGGGTCAGCGTGTTCGCGCACCCGTTCGCGAGCCGGCGCGGGGCGACGGTCGGCCCCGACGTGATCGAGCGGATGTCCCGGGCGGGGCTCGGCGGGATCGAGGTCGACCATCCCGACCATGACGCCGACGAACGGCGCCGGCTACGCGGACTCACCGCCGAGCTCGGCCTGATCGTGACGGGATCGAGCGACTTCCACGGCAGCAGCAAGCCGCAGGGGCTCGCCGCCGAGACGACCAGCCGCGAGGCGTACGAGGAACTGGTGGCCGCCGCCACCGGCACGGCACCGATCACCGGGCCGTCCCCCGCCTGACCGCACCCCCAGCCCTGGACCGTACCCCCAGCCCTGGGCCGCACCCCAGCCCGGCCGCGCTCACAGCCCGGCCGCGCTCACAGCCCGGCCGCGCTCACAGCCCGGCCGCGCTCACACGCCCTTGCCGCACCCCCGTGCGCCGTCGTGCCCGTCGCGCGGCGGGCTCAGTCGCCCGAGCAGCTCGGCGAGCTGGTCCTGCTCCGCCCGGCTGAAGTGGGACAGCACGTGCCGGCCCACCCCCTTCAGATGGGTGCCGGAGGCCGCCCGCAGCCGATCGAGGCCCTGCGGCGTTAGGGTGGCAAGCGTGCCGCGGGCGTCGGACGGGCAGGACCGCCGGGCGACCAGCCCCTCGCGCTCCAACCGGTCGACCAGCCGGGTCAGCCCGCTGCGGGACAGCAGCACCGCCTGCGCGAGCTCGCTCATACGCAGCTCGTAGTTCGGCGCCTCGGCGAGCTGGACGAGCACGTCGTAGGAGGCCAACGGCAGATGGTGGACAGCCTCCAGCTCGGCCTCGAGCACCCGGGTGACGTGCGCGTGTGCCTGCAGCAGCCCCCGCCAGGCCCGCATGCCGCGCTCGTCGACCCAGTTCGCGTCGGTCTCGGAGCTGGCGCCGATCACCTCTTCGACTGCCATCGCGTCCTCCCGCTGCCGCCTCGATCAGCCTATGCCGTCATGTGCCCCCACCGGCTCCCCCGCCACGGCACCGGCCAGGGGCACGGCGGCGCCGCGCGGCCCAAAGTCCTGGTCACCGCGATCGGTCCGGTTTTGAGTCAGATACCCGACAGGTCGGTGAACCGACGGACCACACCGATCGACAACCACCGGTACCGCCCGATTCATCCGGGTTCTGGCACCCGTGGCTCACACCTGACCGGCGCGCGAACGCTGACGGGCTTTCCGCGGGCTATCGTGGACCCAACGGCGGCTCCGAGGGCCGCATCGGATGCCAATCAGTGACTGAGGTTTCCCTTGTCCCCATCCCGGCCTTCCTCCGACGCGATCCAGTCGGCTCTGGCGACGGTGCACGATCCCGAGATCGGCCGCCCCATCACGGAGCTGGACATGGTCTCGTCGGTCCACGTGCTCGACGACGGCTCGGTTGACATCACGGTGCTGCTCACCGTGTCCGGCTGCCCGATGCGCGATGAGATCATCAACCGTGTCAGCCGAGCCGTCAGCGCCCTGGAGGGGGTGCGCGAGGTCCGCGTCGACCTGCAGGTCATGACGGACGAGCAGCGCACCGCCCTGCACACGAAGCTGCGTGGCGGCGTCGCCCCCAAGATGATCCCGTTCGCCCAACCGGGCTCCCTGACCAGGGTGTACGGCGTGGCCAGTGGAAAGGGCGGCGTCGGCAAGTCCTCGATCACCGTGAACCTGGCCGCGGCGATGGCCCGCACGGGCCTCGCCGTCGGCGTACTCGACGCCGACATCTACGGCCACTCCGTGCCGCGGATGCTGGGCATCGAGCGCCCCCCCACCCAGGTCGAGAAGATGATCATGCCGCCCCAGGCGCACGGCGTCCGGGTCATCTCCACCGGCATGTTCACTCGCGGGAACCAGCCGGTGACCTGGCGCGGGCCGATGCTGCACCGCGCCCTCGAGCAGTTCCTGTCCGACGTCTTCTGGGGTGACCTCGACGTCCTCCTGCTGGACCTGCCGCCCGGCACCGGCGACATCGCCATCTCCCTAGCGCAGCTCGTGCCCTCCTCCGAGCTGCTGATCGTCACCACCCCGCAGCTCGCCGCGACCGAGGTCGCCGAGCGAGCCGGCACGATCGCCGTGCAGACCCGGCAGAACGTCGTCGGCGTCGTCGAGAACATGGCCTGGTTGCCCTGCCCGCACTGCGGGGAGCGCGTCGACGTCTTCGGTTCCGGCGGCGGCGCCGCCGTCGCCGAGCGCCTGACCCGCGTCCTCGGGCACGACGTCCCCCTGCTCGCGCAGGTCCCGGTGGACGTCCGCCTGCGCGAGGGCGGCGACAACGGCGTCCCCCTCGTCGTCGGTGAGCCGGACAGCGAGGCGAGCAAGGCCCTGCGCGCGATGGCCGACCGGCTCACCTACCGCTCCCGCGGCCTCGCCGGCCGCAGCCTCAACCTCACCCCCGCCGGTCGCTGAGGCCCAGCCCCGCGGGCGCCCGGCCCCGGTGACACCCACCGAGGCGGGTCGCCCGCGGGCGTTCGCACCTTCGCGATCATCGCGGCAGGAACCGAGCCCCCACAACGACGGCTCCCGCCCGGTGACATCGCGGCCCCCACACGCGTTGCCACCCACCGGGTGAAGTCTGGCAGCCCACCTCTTGATCGCAGGCTGCCTGGCCGGTCGAAGTCCGATCCCTTCAGCATGATCAGCGACCCTGGCGTGCCCCTCGCTGTCAACGACGTCTACTCGGCCGGATAGCGGCCACATCATGCCGAGGCCTCATCACGGTTTCGGCCCCACAAACCGCAACTACCCCTCGGCACGTCTGTGCACCCACCCGATGACGGACAGCACGGCAGCCGACAGCGGTTCGTCCCGGCCTGCGGCCCACGGGGCAGCAGGTGGCGGCGCCGACCTCGGACTCTCTCGCCTGGCGATGATCAGCAGCCCGCACTGCCGCACCCAATGCGCGCAGCTTCGGCTGTTGCCATCCCTCTAGGGATGATCAGGTGCGCGGTGTGGGGCCCGGGTCGCGCCGGAAGCATCGCAACCGGCGATCCCCCCGCAGCGGTGGCGCGACTCCAAGGCGAGGCCGGCACGGAGGCGGGCTGCGGAGTCTCACCGGTAGGAGCCCTGGGCGGGGCGCGCACCACTCAGCAGGCGTCCGACCTGTACTGCTCTCCCTAGGCGCCGGGGTGCGTCGAGCACCCGAGGCCGCGGGCGGCTTGGCTCAGGTGGCGTCGGGGTCGAAGGGGGTGGCGTTCGGCTGGGGCGGGACAGCACGGGACGCGGTCGCCTTCGGCGGGGAGGACTTCGACAGCAGCGCGGGCGTCGACGGGGCCGGCGGCGTGGGAGTGTCGGTGGGGGCGCGGCCCGGCTCGCGGGCGGCCTCCTTCGGCAGGGAGGACTTCGTCAGCGACGGGGTCGCGGGCGCCTCGTCGCCGAGGAGCAGCGCATCCAGCGCGGTCCGCTTGGTCAGGTACGGGGGCAGCGGGGGCTCGTCCTCGAACAGGTGCTTGCGGACGAAGGTCTTGGGATGCAGATCCCGGATGTCGAGATCGGCGAATTCCGGGCCGAGCTCGGATCGGAGATCATTGCGCATGCCGTTGGCCATCTGCCGAAGCTGGCGCAGCATGCGCCCCGCGTCCCGGGCCGCCTTGGGCAGCCTGTCCGGGCCGAAGACGAACAGGCCGATCAGCAGCAGGACGACGACTTCACCCCACCCGACACCGTTGAACACCGGCTGAGCGTACCTCTCCCCCTGTTGCTGCGCGGAACTCCCGGGCAACGAAAAGATGTCCAATGCTCAGTTCTGTTGTTCCTGGAGTGTCATTTGGGTGGTTGCGGTGACACGGCCGCGCACGTAGGTGACGGTGACCTTGTCGCCTACCCGGTGCAGCCGGGCCGCCACGAGCAGATCGTTCGTCCCGCGGATCGTGTTCGCGTCGATCCGGGTGATGACGTCGCCGACCCGCAGCCCGGCGCGGGCCATCGGGCCGTCGGAAACGAGGCTCACCAGCCGGGCGCCGGGCACCCCGCCGGTTGCCGTGGCCTCACCCGTCGTGACGGTGGCGGCCGAGGCGCCGACGTAGGGATGGGTGGCCCGACCGGTCGCGATGAGCTCCTGGGCGACGGAACGCGCGAAGTCCACCGGGACGGCGAAGCCCACGCCGATGCTGCCGCTCTGCGCCTGCTCCTCGTGCCCGGGCACCGCCGCGATCGCCGCGTTGATCCCGACGACCTGCCCAAGCGCGTCGAGCAGGGGACCACCGGAGTTCCCCGGGTTGATCGCCGCGTCGATCTGGATCGCGCCGATGAGCACCGTCGGGGCGCTGCCGTTCTCGGCCGGGACGGTCGGATTGCGGTCCAGGGCGCTGACGACGCCGGTCGTCACCGTGCCGGACAAGCCCAGCGGCGCCCCGATGGCGACGACCGGCGCCCCGACCACGAGCGAGCCGGACTGGCCCAGCGTCGCCGCCGGCAACGGGGTCGGGGCCGGAATGCGCAGCACGGCGAGGTCGGTCTGCGGGTCACGCCCGACGAGCTGGGCCCGGATCTGGCCGAACTCCTGGTAGCGGCGCACCGAGATCGGGCTGCCGCCGGCTACCGCGGACGCGATGACATGGTTGTTCGTGAGGATGTAGCCGTCCGAGCTGATGATCACTCCGGAACCGGTGCCGCCGCTGCCGTCGTCGCCCGCCCCGCCGACGTCGACCGTCACCACGGTAGGCAGCGCGGCTGCGGCGATCGCGGCGACCGTCCGGCGGTCGGTGACGGGAGCCGGGCTGCCGACGCCGAGCGTCTTCACCGGCTGAACGCTGGTGTCGCCCGAGGTGATGGCGACGGCCAGGCCGCCGATCCCACCGCCCAACAGTCCCGCGACGAGCACGCAGGCCAGCAGCGCCCGCCAGCCGAGGACGACCGGGCGACCCCCCGGCCCCGCGCCGGCACCCGTCCCCGACCGCTGCGCCGGGGACGCGGGGGCGGCATCCCGATCGCCGTCGCCATCACCGCCGGCCCACGGATCCGGCTTCGCGTCCCCGCCGGGACCGGCGATCCCGACGCGCCGAGCGGGCCGCAGGGCCGTCACCGACCCGGCACCCCGGCCGGGTACCCGTGCCGGCGCGACGGTCACCGCCGGCCTGCCGCGCTCGCCCGGAGCCGGCGCTGACTCGGCGGCTCGGCCAGCATCCCGCGTCGACGCGACGGCCGCCGCCGACCCGCCGCGGCCGCCCGGAACCGGCTGCGACCCGGCGGCCACGGTGGCTTCCGCTGACGCCTGCGTGGTGGGCAGCCGGCCACCGGGAGTCGCCGGTGTCGCCGGTGTCCCCGACCCTGCCGGCCGCTCCACCCGGCTCGCGGTCGTCGGGGCGCCGATGGGCTCGCCGCCGGAGTCGGCGTTGGCGGCGGCGTTGGCGGCGGCGTCGCGCTCGGCACCAGCGCGCAGGCTCCAGGTCCGACCGCCGCCTCGGGCAGCTCGGTTTATGCCATCGGGTGTAGCCACCGTAGCGCCGCCGGTGCCGCCGGTGCCGCCAGTGCCGCCGGTACCGCGGCCGGAATGTCGCGCGTGCCGGGCGCCGGTCGACGGGCGCTGCCTGCCCTCGCCGGGCGGGGGCACGGGCGGCCGCCGGGCCGGCGGGCGCGATGCGGGGGCAGGCGCCACCCGTTCCTGCCCGACCGCCTCCGGCCCTGCTACCTCAGGACGCGGACGAGGAGTCCCGCCGGTGTGCATCTCGTCGAGCACCTCGAGCCTGTCCGGAACGCTGGACGGGCTCGGGGTGCTCGCCCGCAGCCCGGCTTCGTCCCTGGTGGGCAGCGCGCCGTCCCTCGACGGCAGCGCGACGCTGTCGGCCGGCGAGACGCCCTTGGACGTCCCAGCCCCCGGTGCGGGCTCACCCCCCCGTACAGACCCAACTCCACCCGCCGACCTAACGCCACCCGCCGGGCCAACTCCACCCGCCGGGCCAACTCCACGCGCCGGCACGGTCTCCTGCGCCGGGACAGTCCCTGCAGCCAGCACCGCCTCCCGGGCCGACGCGCCACCCGGGGTGGAGACGGCACCCGGGGTGGACCGGACGCCCGCGGCCGG
>NZ_CM001489.1:6395704-6402901 GCF_000262465.1 Frankia sp. QA3 | reverse complement strand
TGCCGGACGGACCGCCTCTCCGGGGCAACGCCCGCGGCGGACTCGGAAGACGCCGCAGACGCCGCCGGCCCGGCACCCGGGGCCGACAGGTCGGGCCGGACCACGGCGGGCGGAGACACGGCGGGCGGAGACACGGCGGGCCGGGCGGTCGAGGCTCCAGCGGCCGCAGGCGTGCCGGGCCGCGGAGCGGCGGAGGGCGGACCTGCGGCTGGAACCGCTCCGGTGATGGTCCGGGGCGGCGGGCTGGCGGGCATCGCGGCCGAGGTCGACGGGATGGTCGTCTCGTCGCGGGTGCTGTGGCCGCCGGCGCGCCGGTCGGGGCCCCGCCCGACCGGAGCCGAGCCGTCACCACCGCCTCGCTCATACCGGCTGGACGCTTCCGCGGTGGCGATCCCACGGCCGGGGCCGGGCCGTGGGATCGGGACGGCCGCGTCGGCGCGACCGGCGGGATCGGCAGGACTGGCGGGATCGGCCCGGCCGGCAGGACTGGCATGATCGGCGGGACCAGCGGCGGGCCGGCCAGCGGACTGACCAACCGGCCCCGATGTTCCGGTAACCGCGTGATCGGACTGCTCCGGGCGGCCGGAGGGCTCGCCGGCGCCGGAGTATCGCCCGGCGGCCTGCTGGTCCTCGGCCGGTCTGGTTTCGCCGCATCCGGGCAGGCCGGACGGGTCGATGACCACGGATGACCGTTCGAGGCGCCGCGGCCTGATCGGTGCGTCGACCGGGTCCATGCTGGCGATCGCCGCCTTGTTGTCGCTGCCGTCCACCACGACCTCCCGACTCGCTCGTCGCGCGACACGGCGGAACACCGGCAACCGGTTCCATCCTGGGAGGCCCCGCGCAACGACTCCGAGCGGGTAACACGGTAAAGCCTCACATCAGAGCAGAGGAGGCCTCTCCTCCTGAACAGCCGGAAAAAGACTTTTCAGGTATCGGTTAGTAGCATCCTCCCCCCGCTGTGACACGGGTGAAATCCCCGGCAGCCCCTGCTGCCCCCCGCGATGACCGCCACGTGCGGGCACCCCCGGAGGGGAACATCAGGGGCAGCACGGATGCGACCGGCGCCGGCTCCGTGGGTAAGCAAATGTTTCCGCGACGTTCAGTACGCGTCAACGGCGGGACGCCCGGGGGCGCGGCGTCAACGACGCAACGAAACCTTCATCGGCGCGAACATGGGGATGAGGCGCAGGGAACCACCGGCCGGGGAGCCCGGGGCGACCACGGAGGAAACAGTCGGCACCGCGATGGGACCGGCCGGACGGGCGTTGCCGCGGCCGTCCGCGACAGCGGCGCCGGTGACGGCGAGCATCAGCAGCGCGGCGGAGCTGAGCAGGGTGCGGCGCATGCTCGAACGCCCCTGGACGGGCCGCGGGGGTGGGGACGACGGCCGACGAAGCCGTCTGCGCGATCCGCCCGGCCCAGGTCCCGGCCGGTGGCCGGCCCCCGGGCTCGACGCGGCCCGGGGACCGCGCCCCGGCCCGCCAGGCAGATCGGGGGCTCTGCGGCGCGGCCTGCGCCGGGACGCCACCCGTTCGGGCGGCTGCGCCTCGGGCCGGCCGAGGTCGGCGGCGTCGGGCTGCTCGGGTTCCCGCCCGGACGGCAACGATGGCGAGGGTGGTGGACCGCCCGCGGTGCGGTTCGACTGCGGCTCGCCCGCGCCGGGCACGGCACCGGCGGACGGCACGGCACCGTTGGCGGGCACGGCTGCGGCGGCGGAAGCGGAACCGCGGGAGAGCATGGCATTGCTGGGAGAGGCCGTGCCGGTGGCCGCCTCGTCAGCGCGCGGGCGGTCGGGGCGCGGGGCGTCGAGGCGGCGCTCGGACCTGATCCGGCCGGTACGCGGCAGGGATCGGCGGCGCTCGGGCTCGGGGCGAGCCGGCCCCACCATCCCGGCACCGATGCGCAGCAGCCGGGCGGCGACATCATCGGGCAGCGCCGGATCACCGAGCGCGACCAACCGGGCCTTCACCTGGCGCAGCGCCACCACCTCACGCTGGCAGTCCGCGCAGCCGGCGAGATGAGCGAGCGCACGGTCCCGCGCGTCGTGATCAAGCTGGTGATCGATGAGGGGCGAGACCCGGTCGCCGAGATGCTCGGTCACGCGGGCCGCTCCGCAGGAGCACCACCCTTGCTCCCGGCGGGGACGGCTCCGCGCCGCCGCCCGCCCCTGCCACGCCCGTCGTCGCGGTTTCGTCGTGAGCCGGGTGAGGCGGCTGGCTGATCAGGTTCGGCACCGGCGGCGCCGGACGAATCATCCCGGCCGGCCGGGGCCGCGGAGCCGGCGTACATGTCGTCCGCGTCCTCGGCGGCGGCCAGCACGACGCCGTCAGCGGTGCGGGGCGCCCGGTCCGCCAGCGCCGCCCGCAGCATCGCCCGTCCGCGCGAGATCCGGCTGCGCACCGTGCCGAGCTTCACGCCGAGCGTCTGGGCGATCTCCTCATAGGAGAGCTGTTCGATATCGCACAGCACCACAGCGGCCCGAAAGTCGGGTGGCAGCGCTGCGAGCGCGGCCTCGACGTCGGCGTCGAGATGAGCCTCGGTGTAGACCGCCTCAGGGCTCGCCTCGCGCCCGGCCAGGCGCTCGGTGTCCTCGGGCAGCGCGTCGAAGCGGATCTTCTGCTGCCGGCGCATGCGGTCGAGGAAGAGATTGGTCGTGATCCGGTGCAGCCAGCCCTCGAAGGTGCCGGGCGTGTAGTCCGCCAGAGACCGGAACACGCGCACGAAAACGTCCTGCGTGAGGTCCTCGGCGTCGTGGGCGTTGCCGGTGAGACGGTAGGCCAGCCGGTAGACCCGGTTGCCGTGCTCGCGGACCACGTCCTCCCAGGATGGAGGCACCCAACCGGAAGCATCTGAGGTGGCGGCGGCGCCGGCGGCGTCGGAACCCGCCCCGGAGTCCTGTGCAGCCACGGCCGCCTCTCGGTCGGTTCGCGTCGAACGTACCCGACGAGCCGGCCAGGGAGCGGCGAATCCCGCTGCGGACACCGATGTTTCTCCCCTCGATCCTCGACACGATGCGCGTTGACCAGATGAACGCGCCTCTGTGCTCTCCCGTTCCCGTAGGCTGCGGATGTCATGCCGGACACCGACATCGGCGAGCTTGACTCCGCCGCCGCCTACGCCGAGGGCTTCCTGCTGGAAGACCCGATCCTTCGTGCTGCCCGCGCCCGCGCCGAGGAGGTCGGGATCGTCCCGGTCAGCCCGGGTGCCGGCGCGGTCCTGCGTTTCCTCGCCGCCGCCGTGAGTGCCCGCGCGGTCGTGGAGATCGGCACCGGTACCGGGGTCTCCGGTACCTGGCTTCTTCGCGGGATGCGGCCCGATGGAACCCTAACCACCATCGACGTCGAGGCCGAGCACCTTCGACTGGCGCGCCGCACCTACGCCGACGCCGGAATGGCGCCGGGCCGCAGCCGGCTCATCACAGGCCGTGCCCTCGACGTCCTCCCCCGCCTCACCGACGGCGCCTACGACCTGGTGTTCTGCGATGCCGACCGACGAGAGGGCACCGAGTACCTCACGCAGGCGCTGCGGCTGCTCCGCCCGGGCGGGGTGGTCGTGTTCGCCGGCGTGCTGGCCGAGGGCCAGGCTGCCGACCCCGGCGCCCGCGGCCCGGACGCGGTTGCTGTCCGCGAGCTCGCCACTGCCGTGCGCGATGACGTGCGACTCACCCAGATGCTCCTCACCACTGGCGGCGGCCTGCTGGTCGCAGTAGTCGCCAAATCCTCACCGGTCGGGTAGAGCCCGCGGGGGTAGCGGGGGTGCCCGCACAGGCCATCCGCCGGCCGGTCGTCCGTCCCGCCAGCCACTCGTCCGCCGCGGCGACCAGCGCCGGCAGCGTGACCCGACCCATCCCGCCCGGAGCCGCGACGCGCCGAGGGTCCGACCCGGGCGGCGCGTAAGGTGCCCTCAAGCGTGACATTTCGACGCCTTGGGGAGTGGATGGCACCGGCGGCCCGGGAGTACCGGCGCTACGACGACTTCGGCAGGTACGACGACGATGGTCGCGGTACCTACGCCGACCGCGGTGCCCGCGCCACTCGCGCCGATCAGGCCCGGCCCGTTGCCTATGAAGGTACCGGTGCCTACGAGGGTCACGGCGGCTACGGCGACCGCGGCCGGCACGAAGATCGCGGCGAGTACGAAGATCCTCGGACCTTTGGCGACCGCCGAGACTATGACGATCGCGGTGCCCACCATGGCCGTGATGCCCATGTCGGCCGTGATGCCCGCGATGCCCGCGATGGCTCTACCGACCGCGGTGCCTACGACGCCCGCGGCACGTACGGCGCTCCAGACGAGTACGGCGGCCGCGGAGACTACGGCGATCGCGGTATCCACCCCGGCCACGATGACCACACCGATCCCGGTGACCACTCCGACCGCCATGGTGGCGTTGGCCGTGACCACGCCGACCGCGGAACCTACGACGGTCCACGTGGCCAGTCCGGCCCCGGCGGCCGCGCCGGCCGCGGGGCCCACAACGACCGCGCTAGCACCACCGGCCGCACTAGCACCACCGGCCGCACTAGCACCACCGGCCGCACTAGCACCACCGGCCGTGCTAGCGACGTCGGCCGCGGGGGCGACGACGGTCGGGCTCGTCCCACCGGCGGCATGGTCTACCGTGATCGCGGGGGGTTCCACGATCGCGATCGGGATGCCGAGCCGCCTCCTGCGGCCACACGGAACGGCCTGCTGCCCTACGTCGCGTTCTTCCTGGTGGTGGCCGTCCTGGCCGGTGCCGCCGGGTACGCGCTGAACCGGATGGTGGGACCGGCGCACCGGGCTCGCACGGCGACGACGGCGAACCCACCCGGGGCGAGCCCGTCCGCGGCCGTCAGCTCGGGGTTCCCCACCGCCCCGACCGCCGCGCCCGACACTGTCGGCCCCGCCCCGGGCGGCCCCGGCGGCGGCCTGACGAACCTCACCGCCGAGCAGGTCGCGATCAGGCTGGCCGAGGCCGGCCTGCCGCTGCACACGACCGTCGTCTACACCGCCGCCACCGACCCCGACCGGCTACTGGGCACGGCAGGCGGCTATTCCAGCCGGATCGCGTTCAGCGACCCACGGGTCGGCTCGAACGAGGTGGCAGGGGCCCCGGCGGGGGCGATCGAGCGCGGCGGCGCCATCGAAGCGTTCCGCGACGCGGCGGCCGCCCAGCGGCGAGCCACCCGGCTCCTCACTGTCACCGAAAACAACCCTCTGATCACCGAGTACGTCTACGTGCGGGGCGGCGTGGTCGTCCGCGTCTCCCTGGTGCTGACCGAACAGCAGGCGAAGGGATACGAGGCGGCGCTGCAGCGGCTGGGCTCCTGAGCGCCCCGACCACTCGGGGCCGGGCGCGCCAGGGCCGGGCGAGCCAGGGCCGGCCACCGACCGGCGTCCGGCCGTTTACGCGGCACTGCCCCGCGGGGAAGGACTGTCCCATGAACATCCGGGAGTTCTACGGCGAGGATCCACGGCGGCAGGCCTCCACCGAGGTCCCGTTCGGGGACGGGTGGACCGACCAGCACGACGTCCACAGCACCTACCGGCTGAGCTGGGTTGAGGACACCCGGGAGATCTACTCGGTCCGCGAGCCGCACCCCGGCGGGATCCTCGCGCGTTACCTCGACCAGCTCCGCGTCGACCAGGCGGACGTCGACGAGCTGCGGGTCGAGATCCTCGCCGTGGCCGACCGTGATGCGGTCGAGACGGCACTGGCGGGCTGGCCCGCGGTGATGGACGAGCACAACAGCCTGCGCTGGGCCCGCCAGCAGCTCACCAGCCTGCACTCGGCCGGGGCCGCCTCCTGACCGGCGCTGCGACCGCCGGGAACCCGGCCGCTACCCGACCTGCGCTGAGACGCCTGCCGACGGGGCCGTGTCCGCCGACGGGACGGCGTCCCCCGACGGAACGATGTCCCCCGACGGGACGGCGTCCGCCGCCAGCCAGCTCAGCAGGGTACGGACCCCCCAGCCCGTGCCGCCGCGGCTGATCTCGCCGTCGTCGGAGTCGGACCGCGCCGTGCCGGCGATGTCGAGATGGGCCCACGGCAGCTTCCCGGCGAACTCGCGCAGGAACAGCGCGGCGGTGATGGACCCGCCGCCGACGTCCAGCGCCCGGCCGATGTTGGCCAGGTCCGCGACGGGTGAGTCGATCGCCGGCCGGTAGTCCTCGGTGAGCGGCAGGCGCCACACCCGCTCCCCGGCGGTCTCGGCGGCGGCGGCCAGCGCCGCGGCGAGGTCGTCATCGGAGCTGAACAGGCCGGCGGTGCGCCGGCCGAGCGCGATGGCGATCGCCCCGGTGAGGGTGGCCAGGTCGACGATGACGTCCGCGCCGAGCTCGCCCGCCGCGTAGGCGAGGCCGTCGGCGAGGACCAGGCGCCCCTCGGCGTCGGTGTTGAGCACCTCGACGGTCGTCCCGCCCCAGCAGGTGATGACGTCGCCGGGGCGCATGGCGTTGCCGCCGATCATGTTCTCCGCGAGGCAGAGCAGGCCGGTCACCCGACCGGGCACGCCGAGTGCCGGCAGCGCGGTCATCGCCCCCAGCACCGCGGCCGCGCCCGACATATCGGTCTTCATCCCGATCATCGATACGGCCGGCTTGAGCGAGAGGCCGCCCGAGTCGAACGTGATGCCCTTGCCGACGAGGACCCGATGACCGGCGACGAACCGCCCGCCCCCCGCCGCGGCGACGCCGTCGGCCCCGGAGGCCCCGGAGGCCCCGGCCCCGGGGGCCACAGGGGTCACGGGGGCCACAGGGGTCACGGGGGCCACAGGGGCATCCGTCGCGGACGACGCCGCGAGCCCGTCGTACTCGATCCGGACCAGCCGCGGTGGGCGTGGCGATCCCCGGCCGACGGCCCACAGCCCACCGAAGCCCTGCGCGGCGAGCTCCTGCGGGCCGAGCACGGTCGCGGTGAGGCCGGCCGCGGTCGCGATGCGCACGGCCCGGTCGGCGAGCCATTCCGGCGACTTCACCAGGCTCGGCGTGTTCACCAGATCACGGGCGATGTACACCCCGAGTGCCACGGCGTGGGCCGCCCGCAGCGCGGCGAGCGCTGCGGGGTCCGCCGCGCGGTCGGTGACCACGACCACCTCGCGCAGCGGCCCGCCGGCGGGCGCCGACGCTGCGACGCCCGCGTCCACGGCGGGGCCGGCGGCGTCGACGCCGTCGAGGCCGGCGTCGTCCACCGTGATCTCGTTGACGTTCAGG
>NZ_CM001489.1:6243356-6395604 GCF_000262465.1 Frankia sp. QA3 | reverse complement strand
CCGATCCAGCAGCCCGGAGACGCGGTAGGAGCCGAGGGCGACCCCCTCGGCGAACGCCCGCAGGCCGACCGGCGCGGGCTGCGCGATCACCGCGAGCCGCGCCGCAGTGCCGGCCCGGCGCGCCACGGCGGCCCCGGCGGCCCGCCAGTCCCTCGGCTGGCCGGCGCCGACGCCCACCACGAGCAGCCTGGTGACCGAACGGTCCGCGCCGGTGAGCGGGACGGCCAGCACGGAGCCTGCGTCACCGCGCAGGGACTCGGTCTCGACGAGGCGGTCGAGCTCCACACCGAGATCGCCGCCGGCCCGCCGGGCGGCCGCGTCGAAGACCGGCCCGTCCTCCCCCGCCGCCAGCACGACGGCGACGACGGGGGCCGCCGCGTCGGCGGCGCTCCCGGACCGGAGCGTGATCTCCGGTGGCGACCCGATGAGAGCATCGAGCACCGGACTCGACGCGGATCCGTCCATGGTCATGTGACCCTCCTCGTCGCCGCCGCACCAACCGCCGCCGGGACGGCCTGCCCCACCTGCCGCGGGTCGGCCGCACCGACACCTGCGCAACGACAGCTAGCTGATCGCGGTCTTGAGGGCGTCCCCCAGCGCACTCGCCTCGTCAGCGGTGAGTTCCACAACGAGCCGACCGCCCCCCTCCAGCGGGACACGCATGACGATGCCGCGTCCCTCCTTGGTCACCTCGAGCGGACCGTCACCCGTCCGCGGCTTCATGGCCGCCATCGGTGCACCTCTTCCTGCCGTCGGACCTGCGTCTGGCGACGATTATCCCGTAGACCGGACCGCAAACCGAAACACGTCTCCCCGCGGCATCACAACGGTCGGCGGTGCCGGCATCGAACAGTGGGTGTCCGGTGTCGACGGGCGCGCCCGCGGTCGGTCTCGCGTGACTCAGATCGACCGTCCGTCAACGGGATGCGAGACACGAGGGGACCGGCCGTCAGTCCTCCGACTTCTCCAGCGGCACGGCGGGATGCTCCTGCGCCGAGGCCGCGGGGCCGATGCGCGCGAAGGTCGCCAGCCGGACGAGCTCGTCGTCGCGCCGGGCCAGCTCCTCGTCGCGCCAGGCCAGCTCCTCGGCCAGGCGCAGCAGGACCGCGTCGACCTCGGCCATCCGGTAGCCGCGTGGCGCCATCCCGAACCGCAGTCGGGTGACGTCCCCGGCCGTCACCGTGTCGGCGGGCAGGCCGACGGAGGCGCTGTCGGGCGGCGCCGGGGCAAGTCGGTCGAAGCGGCCGACGGCCAGCGCGGCCACGGCGAACACGACGGCGGCCACGATCACGATCTCGACGGCGAGCACCACGGGTCGATCGTGCCATGTCCCGGCCGCCCTGGTCACCCCGCCCGATCTGGCAGTCTGGCCGGGTGGACGCCGACACTGCCGAGACGACCGCCGAGACGACCGCCCTGACGACCGACGCGGCGCCCCGGACCGCGCAGCCTGCACATGACAACCGGCCGGGGCAGGACGCCCAGCCGGCCCAGGACGCGCCGCCGGTTCGGGACGGACGGGCGGGGCAGGGGCCGCTGCGGCTGGGGCGGCGCGTCTTCGGACCGTCGGAGCTGGTCGTCATGGCCATCGTCAACCGCACGCCGGACTCGTTCTTCGACCGGGGCGCGACGTACGGCGAGGCCGAGGCCCTCGACGCCGTCGACCGCGCCGTCGACGACGGGGCGGGGATCATCGACATCGGCGGGGTGAAGGCGGCCCCCGGCGGGGAGGTGAGCCCGGCCGAGGAACTTCGCCGGGTCGGCGGCTTCGTCGCCGCGGTCCGCACGCGCCATCCCGACCTGGTGATCAGCGTCGACACCTGGCGGGCGGCGGTCGGCCGAGTGGTCGCCGGGGAGGGCGCCGACCTGCTCAACGACGCCTGGGGCGGGGTCGATCCGGGGCTCGCCGAGGTCGCCGCCGAGTTCGGCACCGGCCTCGTCTGCACCCACGCCGGGCATCTGCCGCCCCGGACCCGGCCGCACCGGATGACCTACGACGACGTCGTCGCCGACATCGTCACCACCACTGTGGGACTCGCCGAGCGCGCCGTGGCGCTGGGGGTTCGTCCCGACTCGGTGCTCATCGACCCGGGTCACGACTTCGGCAAGAACAGCCGGCACTCGCTGGAGGCCACCCGGCGGCTGCCGGAGCTGGCGGCCACCGGCTGGCCGGTGCTGGTCGCCATGTCGAACAAGGACTTCGTCGGGGAGGCCCTGGACGCCGGGGTCGACGAGCGGCTGGAGGGCACCCTCGCCGCGACGACGATCAGCGCCTGGCTCGGCGCCCGGGTCTTCCGCGCCCACCAGGTGGCCGCGACGGTGCGCACGCTGCGGATGGTCGCGGCGATCCGCGGCGACGCCGACCTCGCCGTCGCCCGCCGCGGCGTCGTCTGACCCTTCCCCGCCCGACCCCGTCCCCGCCCCGGACCCCGTTCCCGCTCATCCAGAGGGACGAAACGGACACGAAACCCTCCGGCTAGTCGCGGAACTCCGCGGACGGGCAGGCGGCCCGACGACGCGAGGCGGGGCGGGGCCGGGACGCCGCCTCCGTCAATCGCCTTCGATGATCTCCCGGTCGGTCGGCTGCGGCGGGGCGACGCCGGCGGGTACCACGCCCGCCGGCGCGGCGGCCTCCAACCGGTCCAGGGCCTCGCCCACGGTGGCGGCCCAGATCAGCGTGTCGCGGGCGACGGGCCGGACGAACCCGCCCTCGACGAGCTCGTCGACGAGCAGCCGCAGGTGACCGAAGACCCCGCCGGGGTCGAGGACGACCACGGGCTTCACGTGCAGGCGCAGCACCCGGGCCACCCAGATCTCCAGGAGCTCCTCCAGCGTGCCCAGCCCGCCGGGCAGCGCGAGGAAGCCGTCGGCACGGGCGTCCATGAGCGCCTTGCGCTCCCGCATCGTGTCCGTGACGATCAGCTCGTCCGCCTCGGTGTCGCTGACCTCCAGCGCCAGCAGCGCCCGCGGGATCACCCCGACGGTGCGGGCGCCACCGGCCCGCGCCGCCCGGGCCACCGCCCCCATGCACGACACCGAGCCACCGCCGGACACCAGGGTGTGGCCGCGCCGGGCAAGCTCCGCGCCGGTCTGGGCCGCCAGCTCCACATGGGCGGCGTCGATCGCGGACGAGGACGCGCAGTAGACGCAGATGTTCACGGTTCCCGCACCTCCGACCGCAGCGGCCCGGCGTGCCCGGCCGTCCCCTCCACGATGATGCGCACCGCCTCCTCCACATCGTCGGTTATCGACAGAATATGCAGGTCGGATTCCTTGATCAGGCCAGCCGGCACGACGGTGGAGCGCAGCCACTCCACCAGGCCCGACCAGTACCGCGACCCGATGAGGACCACCGGGAACCGGGTGACCTTGCCGGTCTGGACGAGGGTGAGCGCCTCGAACAGCTCGTCGAGCGTGCCGAGCCCGCCGGGCAGGATGACGAACGCCTCGGCGTACTTGACGAACATCGTCTTGCGGACGAAGAAGTACCGGAAGCTGACGCCCAGATCGACCCAGTCGTTCAGCCGCTGCTCGTACGGCAGCTCGATGCCGAGGCCGACCGACAGCCCGCCCGCCTCCTGGGCGCCGCGGTTGACCGCCTCCATCGCCCCCGGCCCCCCGCCGGTGATGACCGCGAATCCGGCTTCGGCGAGCGCGGCGCCGAGACGGCGGCCCTGGGCGTAGACCGGGTCGTCCGGGGGGATGCGCGCCGAACCGAAGACCGTCACGGCCCGCGGCAGCTCCGCGAGCAGCCCGAAGCCCTCGACGAACTCGCTCTGGATCCGCATCACCCGCCACGGGTCGCCGTGCACGAAACCCGACGGGCTGCGGGTGTCGAGCAGCCGCTGGTCGGTGGTGGAACGTTCGACCTGCCCGCGGCGGGCGACCACCGGACCGCGGAACTGCTCCGGCGGCGGGTAGCGGCGCTCCCGCCCCGTAGTGAAGGCCGAATCGGCACCGACCCGCGGACCTGCGGGCGTGCCATCGATCTCCGGTGTGGTGACGGTCACCTCCTCCTCTGGCGGGGGCGCGGCCGTCTGATCCGAGTTTGAAGGCGGCATCACCACGGCACCATAGGACACGGCCCGGACATCGCCGGATGACGTGGCCCACGTCCGCAGATCAGAAGCAGCGTGCCCTCACCCAGGGATACCCGTGGAGCCAGCCCACCGGGTCCGGACCAGGGGGTGTCCACCCGGACGGCACCCGGATCGGTGATCATGGCTAGCTGGCCGAGCGTATGGTGCTCGGGGCTGTACTTCACGTTTCCGGTACGGCGGTCGATTGTGACCAGGCCACGGCAGCTCGGGCAGCCGCCGAGCTTGGGCCCGCCGGTCTCGTCGGGCGCCACGTTCCAATAGGCGACCGTGGCAGCGCCGCTGCGCGTCGCGCCGATCAGCATGTTCTGCGCGTTCCAGCGCAGGCAGTCGCCGAATCCCTTCGACCAGGACCCGCTGGAGCACTCGGTGAGGTACTGGGCGAGGTTCGGCGCCCGGCTGCGCAGCACCGCCTGAGCGGAGGGGTCCCCGCCGTAGCAGTGTGAGGCGACCCCGGCGATCCACGGCGCCGCCGCGGGGTCGCCGAGTACCTGCAGGACGTAGGAGCCCGAAATCCCAGTTCTGATCGGAGACCGCTATCCGGGTGCTCAGCTCGTCCGCGCGCAGCGCCGGACCGCGCACGGCGATCACCGCCGACTCCTGCTGGGTCGTCAGCGGCATGGTGGGATGATTCGTGGACGGCGCCAGCGGTTCGTTCAGCGGAGAGATCAGGTCGGCCGACACACCGTCGTCCGCGTAGGCACGGGCATAGGCGGCCAGGTAAGCGGCGAAGGCGGCGGTGGACAGGGTCGCAGGGGGCCCGCCGGACGGCCCGGACAGCGTGCCACCGGTGCGCATCCAGGCCGGTGCGGTCAGGGTGTCGCCATCACCCGCAGGTCCGGCTTCAGCTCGCGGGGGTGCCGCGGTAGAGGACGACTTCACCACCATCTCGGGCCGCCCGCACCGGGAGAAATCGGCTACCCAGTCTCTTCCGCGTATTCGTCAGCTAGAGCATGTGACGCAGCCCTTGCTCGATCCTCGGCCATCCCAAAATACTCGACATAACCGAACGCCCCCCGGCCTGAAACGACCCTGCCTGGCACACCCACCACAACCGCTCGGGCAGCGATGGACTTCGTCACGACCGCATTGGCGCCGATAAGAGCATCATTTCCTATGTCGACGCGGCCCAATATCCGTGCTCCCGTACCGACACTCACCCGGTCACCGATCTTCGGACGGCCGAACCTCTCCCCGGTGCCACTTTTTCCTATCGTGACATCGTGCCCGATGTTGCAGTTTTCTCCAATTTCACATGCACCAATGATCACGCCTCCGAAATGAGCGATAAACAAACCCGGTCCGACCTGCGCCTCCGGTGAAATCCAAATGCCGGTCACGATCTGCGACACCCGAGACAGGAGACGATAAGCGATCACACCCAGGATTCTCTCGGGCACACCAGCCCCGCCCGCTCTCCGCCGGGAGACAAAGGCACCGAAGCGGTATACGAGTATCGCCTGAAGGCCGGGGTTATTCAGGACCGCCATAAATTTACCGAGACCGACACGCCGAGGTTTGCGACCGCCCTGGTCATAATAGACGTAGCGATCGATGTCCCGCAGGACCGCCTCCTTCAAGAGTTTCTCCTAACAGCAAGGATGATGGAGTAGCGCGCTCCCCCGGGGAACCTTTTACTCCCCGGACGGAAGAGAGCTCTTTCAGGGGCTCCGCCTAGTGTTCCCTCTGAGCCAGGGAACATCCGCAGACCATGTCACTACGGCTTACTGCTATAGATGCGAACATAGTCGACCGAGAGGGCCTGAGGGAAGGCGGAGGCCGGCGGAAGCGGAGGGCTCAGCTTCGCACTTACGGCAATATCCATGATAATATAGAAGTCCCGGTTCCAGAGCCAGACGGGCGTATCTTTTTGTTCAATATGGCGAATGCGCATTCCGTCGAAATAAAAATCAAGCTTATTCGGCCCCCAGTCCAGCGCGTACGTGTGATAGCGGTCCGAAAGTACGCCACCCGGGTACACGTAATTTTTCTCTTTTCCCCACCAACCGGCTTCCCAGCGGTTTCCAGCGCGGTCGACGCCAACAATGTTGGTATGCACCGTGGCCGGTTCGTTCGCCGTCGCCTCAACGACGTCGATCTCGCCGGAGCGAGGCCAGTCGTAGATACCGTTCGGCCCGAGAAGCCATAGGGCGGGCAGCGTCCCGGTACCAATAGGCAGCCGAGCACGGAATTCGAAGTAGCCGTATTTCCAGGATGCTTTACCCCGGGTCTCCACTCTGCCGGACGTAAACTGAGTGCCTGCGCAGCCCGGCTCGGCGGACTGCTCAGCGATTGCCGTAATCGTGAGGTGCCCCTTCCCGTCGAGTGCAAGGTTGCGCGGGTTCTTCGTGTAGCAGGCGACATCAGTCGGACCCCACTTGCCGCCGGTGGTGATCAACCACTTGCCGGGATCGACCGAAGCACCCGCTGGCCCCTCAAACTCCTCCGTCCACAGCAAGCGCGGCCGCGTGCCGTCCTCCGAAGGAGGCTCCGCAGAAGGCTGCAAAGGAACCGCGGCCGACGGAGCACCACCCGCCGGACCAGGACCAGCAGGTCCATCACTCGCAGAGGGCGACCAGACCCCGGAGGGCGGCGAGGTGGGGACCGCCGAGCGTCCATCGGGACCGGTCGATGAGAAGCTGGAAGCAGGGCCGGCCACGTCAGGCTCCTTATCGGAGGTCCCGCATCCCACCGCCAGGCTTACGAGGACGAGCACAACCAGCCCGCCACGTCGCCATCTCCGCCGCCCCGCTCGAGGTCTCATCCGCCGCCCCGCATCTTCCGTCACAACAAATCGTCAACACAGCGGAAGGTCATCACAGTACTGTACCCGAAAGTACCAGCGCCTTGTCATGTCAGCAAATGGAGACGGCCGACACAAGTAAGCGGCACGCCACGAAGTGCCTCGACATGACTGCCGCAGCGACTAACTATCCGCTTTCAAATAAGGCCAGCCGCATCATCCCGCGAGATAAAATAATTCCCAGCGGCGATCAGTTCGTGACTGATATCACGCCGTAGCAATATGCCGACCACTCGCATGCGCATCATCTCACGCCGCGGTCCGATCAACATTTATCACCACACCGGCACTCATTCTTTCCACTACCGATCCACCTCCTCTACTCGGCGCGGAAAAGAGCGCAGTGACACACCAAGCTCTTTCACAAGCTCATAGTTCGCGACGAGCGGCGCGGGCCGAATGAGTCCGAGTATCGAGTCGGAGCGGACGGGTAGCGGGATCCGCAATGCCTCGAGAGCGACTAGCGAACCGTAAAGAAGTTTCCACGGGACGGGCAGGAAACGCGGAGAGCGACCGGCCTCCTGGCCGAATCTGGCCACGATGTCCCGGAAGGGCACAGGTTCCGGATGCGCCACGCCCAGCGGCGACGGAAACGCTTGGTCCCTGGCGAGCAGTGCCGTGACCACGGCTGCCAGATCCTCTTCCTGAACCGTGAACTGGTATGGATCTCCGCTAGGAGCCGGGCTCACCGGCAGACGAGCCAATCGCGCGAGAGTCGCGGCCATGCCGCCCGCTCTCTTACCGTAAACCAGGCCGGGACGAATGACGGAGGCGCCGGCGGCGAGAGCGTCGCGCTCGATGGCGAGCTTCGCCGTTCCGTACAGCTGGCTCGTCCCCTCATAGGCTGACATCGACGAGAGAACGACGACCCTCGGAACGATGTGCTGCGCCGCAGCTAGGAGGTTGCGGGTCGGCTTGATGTTCACCGCCTGGATCTCCGACCAGCGCCGAGCCTTCATGTCGTAGGCGCAGTGCACGAGCGCGTCGAGACCATCGAGAAGGCCGGGCGCGAAGTCCCGCCGGGAGTCATAAAAACGCCATTCGTTGCTCAGGTCGGACGGCGGCCGCCGTACGAGCTGCACCGTCTTCCAGCCATCCTCGCGCAGCGCTTCCTGAATCACCCCACCTAGGTAGCCCTGAGCACCGGTGATTCCTACGGTGCGCGTATTAGACTGCGTCACAGTCCCCTCAACTCTGATCCTATGCGATGGGCATTCGCCATGATTGTGAACGTGAAAGTTGTCGCCGCCACCGAGGGAAGTACGGACGCATCCACCAAGTGAAGGCGCTGCCAACCGCCTACCCGGCCGAGAGGATCGCTCGCGTACCGGCCCCTCTGAGCGCTACGGGAATGGGGGAAGCTACCGCCCCAGTGGTAGCTTTTCCCTGGGGCGGAGCAGGAAATCATCGGCACGACAGGCCACAGGTCGAGAAACGGCGCCGCTTTGACCAGTCGGCGCACCACCTGCCGAAGCATCCCGTTCCGCCGGAAGTTATCACGAGTCCCGCTTAGATGAACCTCCGGCAGGTCACCGTCACCGGCAGCCGGCGAGGCCCTCACCACCAGCTTTGGTGATTCCCAGGACGGGAGGTACCCCAGGCCAACCGTCAGGTGCCGCATGGCCTCGTCGCCGAGCATCGAGGCCGGACCGTGGGTCAGGAACCCTGGTAGCGCCTCATCCATCGCCGGGTTGTATGGATAGAAGTGGATCTGTGCGAGATCGCGGTTGATATCATCGAGCGCGATCACCATGTTGAACTGGTTGAGAGTCATCTCCGTAACGGCACGCGGATCCGGCGTGCGACGCCTGGAGATCATGGGTACAGCGAACTGTATGGATTCGGCGAGCTCGATGCTCTCGCCGAACCAACCCATCGAGTTCACAGCGATGCGGGTGCTGCCCAGCGCCCCGGCCGCCAGCAGGACCCGATCGGCGTCGAACTCCTGCATGCGCAATGTCGCCGTCTCTCGGGCGAACACGCGGACCCCGGTCTCGGACTCCTCTACGCGGGAAACCAGTAGACCCGGCAGGTATTTGACCCGGCCCTTGTCAATGAGTTCATCGAACGTCTGGGTGGACGAGTAGATCAGCCGGTAGGGACAACCCGTCATACACAGCCCGCAACGGACGCACTGCTCGCTCTGCACGGCCAGGCGAGCCTTTCCCACGATCACACCGTGACGCCGGAGTTTCGCCCGGTACCTGTCGTAGTCCCCGATAACCTGCCGGGTGCGCGGGGCCAGCGATGGCAGCGGCCGCGGCTCTCGGAACAGGGGAAATATCTCAGCAAGGTCGTCAACCGCGCCGGTCAGTGGCACGTGGTCGAGGATCTTCCGGTAGTGAGGGGCCAGATCCGTCAACGAGAAGGGCCAGTCTCTGAACGTCGCTTCGCTGTAAGGCATCAGCTGCGAGCCCCACACATTACTGAAGCCCCCATACGCGCTGGACACGACCGAACGGTTCGCACCGGCGGCCGAGCTCAGCCCGCGTAGCTGTCCCTCGTCGCGGAAGGGGAAGTCCGAACCGTAGACTCGCTTCTCGGGAAGAGCCCGCCGCGAGGTGGCCACGGGTTGCCGACTGATCATCTCGATCTGATCCGTTGACCAGTTTTCCGGCTGCGAAGTGCCAAGCTCGTCAACGACCCCCGCCGCATCCGCCTCCAGACGGGTGCCGATGTCCACAACCAGAATATCCTGAGTTGGGTCCTCGGCCAGCGCAAGCGCCGCGCCAGCCGCAGCGGGGCCGGATCCCACGATTATCGTTCGGGGCATACCACTCTCTTCTCCTGACCACGGGGCCGACTAGGACGACATCTACGCGCGCTGGTCAACGGCTGGCACGAAGCTGGACGGTGCCCGCCAAATAGCCACTGCCAGCCGCTGCAATGCCGGCCACCATGGCCGCGGACCGCGACGCTCCGGCAAGCTCGCCCCGACTCACCGCGCGGAACTCGCGAGCCAGTCCAGCACGCAACGCTCGCGCAACGAAACGCCGCTCTGCCGCCATGTTCGCGGCACTTCCCATGCCGTGAAATGCAGTGACCTTCCCTTTGTTGACGGTGTAACAACGGTTCCAGAAGTACCGCCACGTCAGTCGATCGCTCGGCACGTGGTGGTGTACCACCGCGGCCGGCTGGTACATCAGCTTCAAGTGCGGCCAGCGATTGGCTAGACGATGACACATGTCCATGTCATCATGGTTGTCGGAGTGGAATCCGTCGATCTCGGCAAGGGCGGAGCGGCGGACCGACATTGCCGCGCCAATGAGGCGTTGGGTCGGAGCGAGCGAGGTGGGTAGGCCCTCATAGCTGCATCCGAAGATCCAGTCGAACTCGATCGGGAACCAGTGTGGTCGAGGCACGGCGAAGTCAGGCAGCGGCGCACCGCCAACCGCGACCACGTCAGGCTGCTTGAACACCGCCACGAGCTCTGCCAACCAAGAGGGATCGGCCCTCGCGTCGTCATCCAGGAACGCAAGTATGTCGCCCTTGGCAATCTCGGACGCGGTATTACGAGCTGACCCCAGCCGCCCGCGATAACGGTTTTCTACAACCACTACTGGGATCTCGGCATCCCGATTTGCGAACGTCTCGGAGGCCAGCCGGAAGAGCTCCTCATTATGATCGATGCAAAGAATGATCTCGATCGGGCGGTACTTCTGTGCCAACAGGGAGTCGATCGCTTTGTTCAGTAGCGGCCATCTATCGAACGTGTATGCGCACACGATCGAGCTCACCGTCGGATCCGTATCCGAGTGCATGGTGCTCAACTTCTCCCTGTAACTCGATTTCCTGACTTGATCGTCTGGTCTTCCTGGTGCCGCGCAATGTGGCTTCCGCACTCAACCCGATGCCGGGGGCCCTTTTCAGCTGCGGCCGGGCAGTGCTTCTCCGGGCTGAGGCGAGGGCCGCGCCGCATCACGGCGCCATACGCTTAGGACCATCGGCGCGACAACAATAGCTTCGAGGAAGACGGCACAGACCCACCCGACGCAGAGGCCCGTTGTTCCGAACAGGTGGCCGCCGCCGGCCGCTAATGCGATCTCGATCATCGTCCCGCAGACGATCAATCGGGCCGCCGCCGCCATACGGCCTTGCACCCGACGAAGTGTCACATAATGGTCCTTTATCACCAACGCGATGGTAGCGAGGGCGAGAATACGGAAGGCATTGATGGAGCTATCATCGGTGTAGTTTTCGCCGAATGGCGAGAGGACCAGCTTGGCCGTCGGCGCGGTGAGCGCAGCGAGTCCGATGCTGATCAGAAGGCCCAGGGGGATTGTCAGGCGCATCTTGTCTCGCGCGTCCTCCACGGCGCGGCCGGTGTGTGCAAGAAGAGCGGTGGGCAGAGCATAGGGAATCACGAAAAGAAAGGATGCAGCGAGTCGAGCAGTCGAGAAGCGCGCGGTATCCGCCGAGCTCGTTGTCAAGGCTGCGATCACCGGGAGGATCAGCGTGGGTACGGTCAACGCAAGGCTCAGCACATAATTGCCCGCAACCTCGCCTCTGATTGATTGCAGTTCGGCTAGACCGGTCCGGCGCGACTGACGGCGGGAGTTCCGATACCGGGGCCGCCTGAAGTACTTGTAACAGACCGGAAGGGAGACGACCGACGCGACTAGCCAGGTCGCATAGAGGTGCATCCCGGTACGAAGGCCAGTCAAGGCGAAGACGGCGAGCAGACCCGCCCTTACTACTGCTGCAAGCAGATTCCGAATAAGCTGGATCGCGCCGCTCGCGGCTCGTAGGATCGCATAGTCGAGCGTGGTGGTCACTGCAAAGCCAGCCACACCGAGCGCAAAAATTGCTATCGTGACCGGACTGTGACCAATCGGCTGGAGAGTGGTGGAGAGCCAGCGGGAACAGATGGCCCAAGACAGCCCAAGCCCGAAGCCGGCCGCCATGACCAGCACCAGACAGACCCGAACCAGAGCCAGGCGGCGATCCTCGGGCAGGTGGGGAAGATGCACCATGAGGAGAGTTCCGAGGCCAAGCATCCCGATCGTACCGAGCACCGTCATAGAAGATACTGCCGCAGCGCCCACTCCGACGGCCTCCACCGAGAACGTTCTCGCGGCCATCGACCAGAACACGGCTCCGAGCAGAGACGTCCCGAGCTGCGTTCCAAGCAAGGAGGTCACGATGATCAGTAGACGCGCGACACCATTACCACGTCCCGACATGGCGTCCGGGGTAACAGGACCGGAGCCTGACGTTCTTCGACGCGTTATGTAGATAGTCTCCTCGTCAAACTGACTCACGGTAGATCCTTGCCAGCGCTTGGGCGCAACCGTCCCAGGTCGGCAGGGCGGAGAGGTCGGGAGTCGGCGCTGTGAACGACCCGCTGTCGCGAGTACCACCGGGCAGATATGTGCTCAGGGCCTTCGCTACTGCCGCTGCGTCCGTCGGGTCTGCGATCTTCTGCGCGAGTCCCTGCGACGCGAGCTCACCGAGCCCGGCGGCAGGCGCCACCACGACGGGCCTACCCAGAGCGACCGCCTCCATGACCGCCACCGGGTGCGCCTCGTAGTCGCTCAACAGCGCAACCACGCCCGCCCTGGCCAGGCAATCTGACATCGCCTGTCGATCCGCCGGCGGAATCGAGGTGAATGACACACGATCTGCTACGCCAAGCCTGCGCGCGAGCACTCTTAGTTCCTGCTCGTCCGGTCCCCGCCCCACCAGCATCAGACGGGCGTCGGGTACCAACCTAATCAGGTGTGGCAGAGCGCGGACGAGATGGCGTTGCCCCTTGTACTTCTCCAAGCGTCCGACACATACGACCAATGGCTCGGTCGGAACCAGGGCGGCGTTGTCGCCAACCGGGCCAATGGCCACCCCGTTCGGAACCACTGAGATTCGGTCCGCGGGCACGCCAGCCTGTTCCATAAACATTTGGGATTCGAACTCCGCCACGCAGATGACCCGGCGGGCGTGCCTCATGAGCGGTCCAAGCAGATGCCACTGGGCTTGGCGTGCCCTGTTCCGAAGCTGAGATGAGTGACCGCCGGTGTGCGGCGAGACGAGGTAGGGGACGCGACGAAGCGTGGCGGCGGTCATGGCCAAGGGTGGAACCAGATTATGGATTCCCTGGCAATGCACCAGATCGAAGCCGCCGCGCCCAATCATCGCCGCGACGGCCGGCGCCAGGTAGTAGTCTCGCTCCCTTGGCCACGCCGCGACCCGATGCACGACAGTGCCCGCGACAACTTCCCGCTGAGGGAGCTTGCCGGTCCGGTCGGTCGTCAGGACCTCCACGGTGATGTCGCTGTCTCGGTTGATCCGTTGGGTCGTCTCATACACGTGTGTCTCGGTGCCGCCCATCTCCGGGAAAAATCGTGCCGTCACCTGAAGAACGCGCAGCGTCGTTCCCATTTGCCCCTCCTTCAGCAGGCTCATCCCTCCGGATGCAGCCATTCCGGACCTGCCGGACCGCGCCGCGCCGCGCCTAATCCTCGATCTCGGTGGACCGAATCGCGTAACTGCCGACCATCAACTGCACCGTTGCGACACGGGGGTCTCCGATGTCCCTGGCATCAACGGAAAAGCGGAGGACATCTCCAGCCGGCACCGGACGAGTCCATAACGAGCCATCCTCTCTCGCTATCTGGAGGCCAAAGGCCCGCGCGTCCCCATGGCCACGAACGACCTTGATCTCCACCTTGCCGTCGGTGCTACGCGCAGAAATCTCCGTCACGGGTCGCCGCACCACCGAAGCGGAGCTCCACGAGACAACGAACGAGCAGGACAACGCTGCGACCGTGACCGCCAGTAGTAGGGCTCGGCTCGGCGTCGGCAGCGCAGGAACCAGCGGACGGGATGGCCACACCGGCACGCCGGCCTTGATCAAGGCCACAGACACCCCAGCCAGACAGAGATCGTAGAGAAGGGGCTGGTTTGCAAAACCGATAGCGGAGATAGTGAGCGATATGAGGACCAGTAGACAGACGACTCCCAGCGCCGCACAGGCGTGCGCGTACGAGCTCGCCGGCCGGCGGCGTCGCCGAGAGACCAGCCAATAGATGCCACGGTATGCAAAGGCGATCAGAATGGTGCCGAGGAGCCCCTCGAGGACTAGAAGCAGGACTCTCACTCGTCAGCCACCGCCGCCGGGGCCGAACCCTCCCAGAGGCCCGACACGTCGTAGATGCGGATCGCCCCGTTGTCATATATCCGCCGAGAGCCGGGCGTTATGTCGAACTTCCCGAGCTCCGTCTGCGTAATGCGGGTGCCCTTCGGGGCCTCGCCGTTCACAACGTAGTACGTTTCGTGTGGCAAACCATCGGCAAGTCGCTGATCAACAACATAGTATCGGATCTGGCCCCTGCGGAGCAGATCCCGCGCCTGGGCATCAAAGGAGGGCGCGAAGAGGATCTGCCCGCTGTTTCCGCCGCCGGGCACACCGATGACCAGGCGCTGGTTTCCGTCCGCGCTGAGTAGAGCCCCCGTCTCCCGGTCAGCAGCGAAATGTGCGCCGGCGGGAAGATTCCTGGCCGCCCACCGCGCGGCGGCGTTGGCCGAGCTGTCGATGGAACGACCATCGGCAACAACTAGATACGGTCCCGGAAGGCGGTTCCAGTCAAGTCCTGAGCCCATCAGAGTGCCACCCATGAAGGCCACAGTTCCTAGAAGGGTCACCACCCATCGGACTAGTCGCCGACGACCGTCGACGTAGCAGCCGATGGAGTACGCGGCCCCTATCGACAAACCGATGAAGATGAAGGTCGACAGACGCACGGATATCTCTGCAGCCTTTGGAGCAACCGTGGCGACAAGGGCGATCGGGTAGATGAAATGGAGTAGCCGAAGCGACCGCAGCACGGAGCCCGCCCGCCCGTGCGCCACAGGCCGCCGCCGAAACGGGCCGATCGGTGCGAGGGTCACCAGCCACACCAGCAGCGAAAGCCCGATAAGCGCAGTCTCCCAACGCGGGTTTCGGGTGCCGCTCGAGTCCGTTGAGATCTTGCGCGTTTCACCGGTCCCGTTCGCGATTCCAGTCAACTGGAAGACTGCATCATGGAAGACTGGGCCGAGGTACCGGTTTAGCATCGGACCACTGACGACGGCCCACGAAACAACCAGTACGATATCCGCGACGGTGATGCCGAGGACGGCGGTGGCGGTGCGGCGATCCCGCTGGGTGAGCGCGGCCACCGTGGCCACCGCCAATATACCGACGAATACCCAGCTCGTGGCGTGGTGCGAGAACGCCAGAGCCAGCGCCGCGCCTGCGGCCAGAACGGCCTCGGCGCGACCCGCATCCTCGTTCGTGATGAGGACGAGGAAAAGGATGCCGAGCGCAACCGCCAGCGTCTGGTAAGAGAACTGCGCGTTGAAGAAGAAGAACTGCGGGCTGCAGCTGTAGATGGCGACGGCGATACCCGCTGCATGGGAGGAGCCGGTGAGCTGCTCGGCCAGGTGGAACAGGCCGACAATCAGGAGAGCCCGCGCGACCACGATGACGAGGATGGCTGCGAGATGCAGGGGGAGCTGGGTCAGCTGTGCGACAGCATTGGTCAGTACTTCGAGCCCAGGGAAGCGCGGGCTGACCGGCAGGCCCGGATTTGCTGTGAAGAGAGCCCCTGTCTCCCGGATGTCGCGTAGCGTCCGGACGTGCAGCATCTCGTCGAAACGGGTGAACTGATAAATCTGCAGTATCAGGTAAGCCAGCAGTAGGCCGATGCCCAATACGAGAGAGTCCGCCATTCGAACTCGCCGAGAAGTCTGCGGATGTAGAAGCTGCAGACAGGCCGGCACAAAGATCAGAAGGAGCCCGAACCAGTAAAGGGTCAGGCCCACGCCGGCCTTGTCCTGGCGGCTGAGGTCGTACCCGGCGGAGACCAGCAGAAGCCCTATCGAAGCAGCGGCGACAACCAGCAGCGCGTCTCCGCGCCGCACCCCGTGACCGAGATCCTCAGTCCGTTGATCAGAACCGTGGTACCGCAGGTTGAGGAACGTATTAGTGCCTCGCACGGCGGTCGAGCCAAGGTGCCGACTCGACTCCGGTCTGCGATACTGCTCGGGGTGCCTGGACCGGAAGTTGGGCAGGATGAGAGTCGTCTCCTCCTCACCAGGAGAGTCGGCCCTCGTCCGACCAGCAGCGGGCGTGGCGCGCTCGTCGATAGGTAGGGCCTTCTCCCTCCTATGATCAGTGGATCGGGCCACGGACGACCTCGCGATAGACTTCCTCGATCCGAGGTACCACCCGGCTCGCGGTGAATTCCCTCGCCCGCTCCCTCGCGGCCGCACCCATGCGCGCCCGCGCATCGCCGTCTGCCAGGAGCCGCTCGATCGCATGACGGAGGGCCACGGGATCAGCCGGAGGTACCAGGATTCCCTCCCGGCCGTCGGCGACCATGTCGTTGATGCCGCCCATCGGCGTAGAGATCACCGGCTTTCCGGACGCCATCGCCTCAAGAACAACCGTCGGGCACGGGTCATGCCACGCCGACGGCAGAATAGCGAAGCTGGCATGCGCGAACGCCCGCATCACCTCGTCATGGGATCGAGGCTCGCTCAGTATCACCCCGGGCGGAAAGTAATTCGGTGAGTCCGCTGTGCGGCGGCCAATAACCAGCAGCGGCAGGCGCGTCTCCGGCAGCTTTTCGTAGGCGGCCAGCAGAGTTTCTATGCCCTTGTCCCGGCTCAGATCCCCGACAAATACGAGGTAGGCATCGTCGGCGAGCCCAGTCGGAGGCCCTTGGATCGGGGCGTCGATGAGGTCATCAGGGATGAAGTTCGGGATGACCTGGTAGGGGGTGCGCCCGCTGTCGAGCCGGTTGAGCCGCGCCACCGCGGCGCTGACCGCGAGGTATCGGTCGACAGTCACGTCACGACCTCGAGCGCTCGCGAGGTTGGCCCCGAACGTCAGGGGCCCCACGAGGCCAGAGTAATGGTTACTGGTGCAGCGGAGACAGCGGAGCGGGGCCGGGCCAGAACAGACAAGCTCCCCCATGAACATCATCCGCTTGGTGGCACAGACATGACTGTAGTCATGCAGTGTGAGCACAACTGGAACATGGAGAAACCGCCGCAACGGCACGAGGCTATTTATGATCCAGTTGTGCGCATGAATGACATCCGGCTTTACCTGCTCCACGATTTTGGCGATCGACGCCGAAACCAGTGGGTCCGGCGCAGGCGGTGCATAAACTCGGTCGGTCGTGTAAAGAAACGGGAGGCTGGCCGTGGTCGGCCGCACCAGGCGCACGTCCAAGCCATCCCGGTCCACCGCGGCCCCATCAGAACCGAAGGTGATCACTGTGACATCGTGGCGTTCCGCCAGATGTTTTCCGAGATTTAGGACGTGACGCTCCTCGCCGCCCACGATCGGCGGGAAGAACTGGGCAAGAAGAATAATCTTCACGAGGAACGCGTCTCGGGGGCCCGGGACGATGCTGCCGAAAATTCCGAGGTTGTCATCAGCGGGGTCTCGCTTCGTCTCCTATTGCAGTCGTCCCGTGGTCCGCCAATGCGTATCCACTCCGACCAGGCGATCGCTGGATGTCGGCGGCTGCTGCCGTTAAGCCGATCCTCAGCCGACATTCACTTGCCGGACTCGCCGCTCGTGTGGGAGCGCAACCGGCTCAGGCTGATTCCTTAGACCGTTCAGTGCTAGGACGGCGTCAGCGCTCCGCTGCGGCGGGACCTGCTCGCTTTCACTCCGAACCGCCGCCGCGAACTTTTTGTTTGACGCGGATGACTCAACGAAAATCGTACGAAGCACCCGGAAGCCATCGGAGAAGGCATTCAGATTGCTAGCGCCGTGCAGGCGGGGATGCTCGAAGCTCGGGACCTCGGCGATGCGGAGTCCGGCCCGTACCGCTCGCATATTGATCAAGGTCTCGATCTCGAAACCGTCTCCCCATTGCCTTTCCGTACCAGCCTCACCCTTGTCCAGATCGAAGGTCGGCACGACCCGCCGCCAGAAGGCGTTGTACCCATAGCAGAGATCGGTGAACTCGGCGCCGATGAGCGCGTTGACGAGAAGATTCAGAAGGTGGTTTCCGAGTCGCCGAATGCGGGTGATGTCGGCGCTCCCACCCTTCTTCACGAACCGCGAGCCCTTGGCGAAGTCGGCGCCCGCTTCAAGCGCGTTGACAAATGCCGGGATCTCGGCAGGGTCGGCCGAACCATCTGCATCGAGCATGACGATGATATCGCCGCTCGCCTCGGCGAATCCACAGGCGAGAGCGTTCCCCTTGCCACGACGGTTTTGATGCGTCACAATCACGTCCGGTCGAACCCGGCGGGCAACCTCCACGGTTCCGTCGGTGGAGTGACCGTCGACCAAGATGATTTCTGCGTCACGTGGCACACGGGAAAGCACGTGCGGCAGGTTTTGAGCTTCGTTTAGAGTTGGCACGATAATGCTGACAGTCGGCGTAGCTCGACCCCGCACGGAGTCCCCCCGATTCCGTTGCATTGCTAGATCACTGAGAGCCGTCGCGGTACTTGCGACCGCAAACTTCAATGTGGCACGGTTGCCCGGCAGATAAGGAAGTTAGGCCCTCAGGGGCCGACCCGCGATCTGGCCGCCGTAATTCAGTGGAACAGAAATTTAACCGACACCCCCGTTACGGCCAGCTACCGCCCAAACCCGCAAGCAAGTCAGCTTTCCTGACGCAGCGGATCCGGCCTCCCCGTCGCGCGGGCCGTCGGCGTCGAATCTGCCACCTAAGTTTCGCGACAGAAAGCTGATGACCGCACCGGAAGTCACGATACCCCCCACTGTCAGGCTATGCACCTAAACAGCAGGACCGTGTGAGAAGGATCACAGTTTACATGGATAAATCTAGCCTACGCCGACTCGCGTGACACCGATAGGTCTCTAAAATCCAATAGTAAGCACAACGCGCCTACTGTGGGTTAGGACACCCGCCCCAGCCTTCCCGTGCGACGGATTTCCGTAGCCAGAATATCGCTGGGAGTGAGATAGTGGAAGAGATGGACCCGTGCGCTCTGCAGCGCATGTCCGGCGATGCCCATCCCAGTAAGGCATGATCCACAGCCCGTGCGTATGGACGTTCCGGCGTAACCACGCGTTTTCGTTTCTATCACACGATCGACACAGTCTTGGCCCTTGTCCAAACCCGATCGGCCTCCACCCGCTCCCAGGCGCCCCTCGCCGATCCGCATCGACCCCACGGGCACCCTTCTCTGTCTGGGCTCAGTAGGCGCCCTCCCGGCGGAGCACGGCGAACATGGTCCGCCAGAGGATGTAGAAGTCCAGCGGCAGTGACCAGTTCTGGACGTAGCGCAGGTCGAGGCGCACCGACTCGTCCCACTCCAGGTCCGAGCGGCCGCTGATCTGCCACAGGCCGGTCAGGCCCGGTTTCACCATCAGCCGGCGGTGCACGTCGTCCTCGTAGCGGGCGACCTCCGCGGGCAGCGGCGGGCGCGGGCCGACCAGCGACATGCTGCCGTTGACGATGTTCAGCAGCTGGGGCAGCTCGTCCAGCGACCACTTGCGCAGGAACTTCCCGACCCGGGTGATCCGCGGGTCGTCGCGCATCTTGAACAGCAGGCCCTCGGCGCGCTCGTTGCGCGACTCCAGCTCCGCCTTGCGCGCCTCCGCGTCCACGTACATCGACCGGAACTTGTACATCGTGAAGTGGTCGCCGCCCTGCCCCACCCGAACCTGACGGAAGATCGCCGGGCCACGGCTGGTCAGCCGGACGGCCAGCGCCAGAGTCACGAACAGCGGCGCGCACAGCAGCAGGATCGTCGCCGCGACGCTCCGGTCGAACAGGCCCTTGATCGCCCGCCGGGCGCCGGTCAGTTCCGGCTCCTCGATGTGCAGCAGCGGCAGGCCTGCCACCGGACGGATCGAGATCCGCGGGCCGGTCACGTCCGTCAGCGCCGAGGAGACCAACACGTCGACGTCGCTGCCCTCCAGCATCCACAGCACCCGGCGCAGCGTCTCGCCGTCCATCTGCGGGCTGATCGCCACGGTGGTCGCCCGGGTCGCGCGGATGGCCGTGTGCAGGCTCTCCGACGTACCGACGATGGGCACGCCCAGCAAGTCGAAGCCGCCACGGTCCGAGTAGTCCTGGCTGTGGCGACCGGGCGAGCGGTCCAGCACGACGCCGACGACCGACCAGCCCGCGGTGGGGTCGCGCCGCGCGAGCCGGACGAGCGACGCCGCCGAGTCGCCGGCACCCACCACGAGGACCCGGTGCAGGCCGCGGCCGCCGCGGCGCATGCGGTGCAGGTAACCGCGGGCGGCACAGCGGCCAAGCACCGTCAGCAGGAGCGCGGCTGGGAAGGCGATCAGGACGTACGCGCGGGCGAGCTCTGCCTTGGTCGCGTAGGACAGCACGGCCACGACCGCGGTCAGGTGCGCGGCGGCGTTGAGCACCCGACGGAACTCCTCCGACCCGCCGCCGAGGAAGCGGCTCTCGTAGGCGCGCCCCAGGAACATCGACAGCACCCAGATGACCGGCAACACGACCGACATCACCACATAGGGCGTCGCGGACACCGGCTTCAGATCGAACTCGACCAGACCGCCGAACCTCACGAGGTAGGCCACGCCGGCGGCGACCACGCAGGCCGCCGCGTCCGAACCCAGTAGTAACCAGCCGAACCTGCGTTCCCAGGGCAACCGGGCCCGGTAGCCCTGGAAGCCGTCGGCGCGGCTCTCGGGATCGAGCAGGACGTCGCGGCCCTCGCCGGTCCCTCTCCCGGCGCCCCGGCGCCCCGCGCGCCCGGGCTCGCCGGGGTCGTCACTCTCCTCGGCGGCACCTGATTCGCCGGGCGTGCCGGGTTGCGCGCGCAGCCGCTGCACCGGGATCGCTCGTTCCGTCGCGGACTGGGCGGTCTGCGCGCGGAACTCCGCTGGAGGTTGAGGCATCGTGGGCAGCGACCGCCGCCTGATGTTGGTCAGTATACGTTCATCGCGAATTTCGTCGCTTTTGTCCGATTCATTGTTATCGGACCCAATCTTCGGGTCGCTCCCCGGCCCGATCCTGGCATCGCTGAAGACAGTGTCCGTCACCTGGCAGACCCCCCACGGTCACGACCTCGTTGGCCGACGACGGCGGAAAGAGGACCGCACAACACCGACAGCCCCCGGTCACGGTGCATGACGATGCATCCCGGCCACCGGCCGAGCCCCTCAGACCCGCCGCATCACCGGCCATGCGGACCCCCCGTCCGGCCGGCACTGTACGTGCACACCCAACTCTAACGTCCCGGCATCGGCAGATCTATGCAGGCATCGCGCGATGGCTCGCGTGCGTGACATAAATCGCTGCTCGACCGATTCGCGCGAAATCCCCGGCAGAGACGTTTTTCTCCGTCGAGGGAACGCCGGACGGACGGGAACCCCGGGCCGCTTCCGGCTGAGCGTCACAACGGGGGGCAAGCACCGGCCGGACGGACGTCTGCCCAGCTCAGAGGTTCGCCAGCGGGCTGAAAAGGGATGCCGGCCGGCCGGGCCGAGAGCCCTGCGAAGTGGCCCCGACGCGGTCGGCCGGCGCCTCACCCGCCGTCGGCGGGGGCGTTACCCGTTACGGAACGCGGCAGAAAAGGGCGGTTTCCGATACCTGGGCCGCCGGCGATCGGTCCGCGGGCACGCGGACGCACGGCGCGAGCGATGCCCATCCCACGGAACGCGATACTAGTGACGCACGGTGATACACCGCGGCCGTCAGCCGGTCAGGTAGCGGCGCAGCAGCCGTTCGCCCTCGTCGATCGCGGCGAGCTCCACGTACTCGTCGCGGGTATGGGCGAGGTTCGGGTCGCCCGGGCCGTAGTTCAGCGCCGGGATGCCGAGCTCGGCGAAGCGCGCGACATCCGTCCAGCCGTACTTCGCCACCGGGACGCGGCCGGTGGCGGCGACGAAGGCGGCCGCGGCCGGCGCGGCGAGCCCGGGCGGCGCGCCGCCCGCCAGATCGGTCGGCTCCAGGTCATACCCGTCGAAGACTTCCCGGACGTGGGCGAGCGCCGCCTCGGGGGTGCGGTCCGGCGCGAACCGGAAGTTCACCGTGACCCGGCACAGGTCGGGGATCACGTTGCCGGCCACGCCACCGTCGATGCGGACCGCGGACAGCCCCTCGCGGTAGGTGCACCCGTCCAGGGTCACCGTCCGGGCCCGGTACTCGCCGAGGCGGCGCAGAACCTCGGCCGCCTTGTGGATGGCGTTGTCGCCGAGCCAGGAGCGAGCGGAGTGCGCCCGGGTGCCGGGCAGCGTGACGACGACGCGCAGAGTGCCCTGGCAGCCGGCCTCCACCTCCCCGGAGGTCGGCTCCATCAGGATGGCGAGGTCCGCGTCCAGCCAGTCCCGGTGCCGCGCGGCAAGGCGGCGCAGCCCGTTGCGGTCGGCGGTGACCTCCTCGTTGTCGTAGCAGATCCAGGTGACGTCGTGCCGCAGCGCACCGGCACCGGCGCCGGTGAGCGGCAGGGTGGCCGCCAGCCGCAGCGCGACCGCCACGCCCGCCTTCATGTCGGAGGTGCCGCAGCCGTAGAGGCGCCCGTCCACCACCCGCGCGGGGAGGTTGTCCGCCAGCGGGACGGTGTCCAGATGCCCGGCGAGCAGGATCCGCGACGGCCGACCGAGGAAGGTCCGGGCCACCACGGCGTCGCCGTCGCGGGCGACCCGCAGCCCGTCGACCGCCGCGAGAGCCTTCTCCACCGCGTCCGCGAGCGGCGCCTCCTCGCCGCTCACGGACGGCACGTCGACCAGCTGCCGGGTGAGCTCGCCGACCGGGGCGGTGAGGTCCAGATCCATGCCGTCGACCCTACGGCCCACAGGTATCAAGGGCCCCGGCCCCGGGCCAGGCTCGGTCAGTCGGGTCAGTCGGGTCAGCCGGGTCAGCCGGGTCAGCCGGGTCAGCCGGGTCAGTCGGGTCAGCCGGCGACGCCGTGCTCGCGCAGAACGTCGTTCAGCGCCAGCTTGTCGTGAATCTCGCCCTCCGCGAGGGTGCGCAGCACCAGGATGCACGGCATGGCGAACTCGCCGCCGGGAAACGACCTCAGCCGGCTCGAACCGACGGCGACCGCCCGCTCGGGGATCTCGCCGCGCGGGTACTCCTCGCCGGTGTTCGCGTCGAAGACGTGGGTGGAGGCGGTCAGGATCGCCCCAGCGCCGAGCTTGGCGCCTCGGCGCACCCTGGCCCCGTCGACGACCATGCACCGGCTGCCGACGAAGGCATCGTCCTCGACGACGACAGGGACCGCGTTCGGCGGTTCGAGCACGCCGCCGAGCCCGACCCCGCCCGAGAGATGCACGTTGCGGCCGACCTGGGCACAGGACCCGACGGTCGCCCAGGTGTCGACCAGGGTGCCCGCGCCGACGTAGCCGCCGATGTTGGTGTAGCTGGGCATCAGGATCGCGCCGGGCTCGACGTGCGCCCCCCAGCGGACGATGGCCCCCGGCACCACCCGGACGCCGTCAAACCTGGTCTTCAGCGGCATTCGGTCGTGGTACTGGAAGTCTCCGGCGGCCGACTCGGCCATCGGCAGCACCTTGAAGGACAGCAGGATCGCCCGCTTGGCCCGCTCGTCGACGACGACCGAGCCGTCCGCGGCAACGGTGGCGACGCGGGCGACCCCGGCGTCGATGGCGTCGACGGCCGCGACGACGGTCTTGCGGGCGTCGGCGTCGTCAGGGGTCAGGTCGGCCCGGCGGTCCCACAGCTCGTCGATGATGGGATCGATCGGGGAGTCGAAGGTCGTGTTGGGTGCGCTCACAGGCCCGACCTTACGAGGTCGGCCACGGTACCGGCTACGCTGCGGCTCCCACCCGCCCCGTGCCCGCGCGGTTACCGCGGGCCGCGCGGGATCCTGGCGGCGGTGGCCGCGGCCGGCCCGCGGGCCGGCCGCGGCGTCAGCGAATGTCCGGTTCGCCGCTCCACGAGCCGCCGGCGGCCTCGCGGCCGGCCCCGGAGGGCTGGCCGCGGCCGGTCGACGGGTCGTCGTAGCCGGCGGGGTCGTCGTAGCCGGCGGGACTCTCGTAGCCGGTCGCAGCGTCGTACCCGGCCTGGTTGTCGTACCGGGTCGGGTCGTCGTAGCCGCCCGGGCGGGCGCCGTAGCCGGGCTGCCGCCCGTAGCGCGGCGACTGCTCGTAGCCGGGCTGGCCCTCATAACCGGGCTGGCCCTCGTAACCAGGCTGGCCCTCGTAACCGGGCTGGCCGTCGTAGCCCGGTCGCGGCTCGTACACGGGCCGGGTCTCGTAGCCTGCCGCGGACTCGTAGGGCACCCGCGCCGGCGCGGCCGGGTAACCCGGAGCCGGGGCGTACCCGCCCTGCTGGCCGCCGTACCCCGCAGGGGGCCCGGACTGCTGGTAGCCGCCGGTGGCCGGTGGACCGCCGGCCGGCCCGGTCGGGTGCGATCCGGCGCCGGGATGGCCCGCCACGACGGCCGGCGCCAGCATCGTCATCCGCTCGGGAACGGTCGCCACCTGGGAGTCCGGCGCCGTCAGCGCGACCCGGACATGCTTGCGACCGCCCTCGCCGTAGAACGTGCCCGGCGCGACGAGCACGCCGACCCCGGCGAGGGCGTCGACCGTCGCCCACGCGTCCTCGCCGCGGGTGGCCCACAGATACAGGCCGGCCTCGCTGTGGTCGATGGTGAACCCGGCGACCGCGAGCGCCGCCGCGAGCACCGCCCGCCGGTTGGCGTAGCGGGCCCGCTGGTCCGCGACGTGCATGTCGTCGGCGTAGGCGGCGGCCATGGCCGCCGCCACCGGGGTCGGCATCATGAACCCGGCGTGCTTGCGGACCCCGATCAGCCCCTCGACGAGCTCCGGGTCACCGGTGACGAATCCGGCCCGGTAGCCCGCGAGGTTGGACCGCTTCGACAGGGAGTGCACCGCGAGCAGGCCCTCGTGGGAACCGCCGCAGACGTCCGGATGCAGCACGGAGACGGGCCGGCTCTCCCAGCCCAGTTCGATGTAGCACTCGTCGCTGGCGACGATGACGCCCCGCTCGCGCGCCCAGGTGACGACCGCCCGCATCTCGTCGATCGTCAGCACCCGCCCCGTCGGGTTGGCGGGCGAGTTCAGCCAGACGAGCGTCACCCCGTCCGCGGGGCCGACGACCGGCTCGCACCGGGCGAGCAGGGCGCCGACCTCATAGGTCGGGTACGCCGGCGTCGGCACCCAGACCCGGTCTCCGGGTTCGAGACCGAGCTGCCCCGGGAGCTGGGCGACCAGCTCCTTGGTACCGAGCACCGGCAGGACGGCACCCGGATCCACGAGGACGCCGAGCCGGCGGGCCAACCAGCCCGCCGCCGCCTCCCGAAGATCCGGGGTGCCGACCGTCAGCGGATAGCCCGGAGCATCCGCGGCACCGGCCAGCGCCTGTTGCACGACGGCCGGTGTGGAGTCGACCGGAGTCCCGACCGAGAGGTCAACGAGCCCGTAGGGGTGCGCGCGGGCCTTCTCCTTGAAGGAGACGAGCTGGTCCCAGGGGAAGTCGGGCAGCCGCACGCGGGAACGGGCTGGTGACCGCAGGACTCCGGAGGTGTTGCCCGACCTCCCAGAGCCGCTCAGGACTCGCCCTGGGGGGCCAGCGCGGCGACCGCCGGCGGGTCGAAGTCCAGTGCGCCGACCTTCGAGGCACCGCCCGGCGAGCCGAGCTCCTCGAAGAAGTTGGCGTTGGTGTCCGTGTACCCCTTCCACTGGTCGGGGACGTCGTCCTCGTAGTAGATGGCCTCCACGGGGCAGACGGGCTCGCATGCCCCGCAGTCGACGCACTCGTCGGGCTGGATGTAGAGCATCCGTCCGCCCTCGTAGATGCAGTCGACCGGGCACTCCTCGATACAGGCCCTGTCCTTGACATCGACGCAGGGCTCCGCGATGACGTAGGTCACCGGTTGTTCCTCCTCGGGCTCGCGGGCGACTGAGTCCTTAGTATCGACATGGACAGTTCCGTGTCGACAACAAGGGCGTGCGCTGGTGGTGTATGTCGTCCGCATCACTCAGGCCGACATCGGCGCGCGAGTCATGATCCGCAGACGCATCCCGGGTCCGATACCTCTCAGTGACGTTCTCGGGACACTACGGTCATGGTCAGCGCACGTACTGACGGTCGAAACGGCGGAGGGCACGCGCATCCAGATTACCGAGGATGACGTGGTCGCGGCACGCGTCCTACCCCCTCGACCACCCGCGCGGCGATCACGCACCAGCCCGGATGCGCAGGTCCCGAACGCGACAGGTCATCACGCCACCGGATCGGACATGCCGGCTCCGGGCACCATCGTCCGAACCCGGCCGGTCCGGCGCGCGACAATCCCAGACATGACGGAACAGGGCACTGCGGCGAACCCGGGCCCGGGGACGGCCGGCGGGCGGGCGACGTCCCCGAGCGACGCGGGCGGGGCGGATCGCGGATGAGCGCCCGCAGCCGCAGCCGGTTCGCCGAGGTCGTCCGGCGCGAGCCCGTCGACCTGGCCGTCGCCTGCCACCTGCTCGCCGCCGAGGCGGACGCGACCGCCGACGCCACCGACGCCGCGGCCACCCTCGGGGCCTTGGACGCGCTGGCCGCGCGCGCCCGCCCGCTGCTCGCCGCCCGGGCCACCGCCACCCGGGGGTTCCCCAGGGTGGAGCGCGGCACGCCACCGCCGGCGCCGCCGGCGCCGCCGGCCGGTGGCGCCGGAGCGGGGCAGCCGGGGGCTGGCGCCGACCCGGCCGGCCGCCTCGGCGAGCTGCGCCGCTTCGGCGCCCTTGATCCACGGACCGCGGCCGAGGCCCTGCACGAGGCCCTCGGGCTGGACGCCGGCTTCGCCGGTTCCGAGGACGACTACGACGACCTGCACTCCTCGTTGCTGCCCGACGTGCTGCGCCGCCGCCGGGGGCTGCCGATCCTGCTCTCCGTCGTCTGGCTGGAGGTGGCCCACCGGCTCGGGGTCGCCGCCTACCCGGTCGGCCTGCCGGGGCATGTCGTCGTCGCCGTCGGCTCGCCCGAGGACTTCGTGCTCGTCGACCCGTTCGCGGCTGGCCGGCTGCTGACGATCCACGACGCCGCGGCGAAGGTCCGCGCCGCCGGGGTCGCGTTCAACCGGGCGCACCTGGCCCCGATGAGTCCCCGGGACGTGCTGACCCGCATCCTCGGCAACATCCGCATCCTCGCCGCCCGTTCGGACACGCCGCGGACCCGGCTGTGGGCCGTCGAGCTTTCGCTGCTGCTCCCCCACCACCCGGCGAGCCTGCGCCGGGAGCGCGGCGAGCTGCGCGTGCGGCTGGGCGACTTTCTCGGCGGCGCGATCGACCTGACGACCTTCGCCGACACGGTGGACACGGTGGAACCGGCTGCGGCCGCCGCCGCCCGCCAGGCCGCCGCCGCGGCCCGCGCCCGCCTCAACTGACCCGCTTCGTGCCCCCGTCCTGAGCGGGAACCGCGTCGCGGGACGAGGCTGTGTCGAGGTACTTCCCCTCGAAGAAGACGAGCGGTCCGGCGTCGTTGCGAGGCTGCGCGAGCGACACCACCTCGCCGATCACCAGGGTGTGATCCCCGCCGGGATGGGTCGACACCGTCCGGCACTCGAAGACCGACAGGGCGCCGTCGAGCAGGACGACGCCGGTCTGCGCCCCGATCGTGTGCGCCCACTGGGCGAACATGTCGCCGGGGTGGTCGTACGCATGCTGGGCGAAGAACCGCGAGGCCTCGGTCATGTCGGCGGCGAGCACCGAGACGCCCCAGACCCCGGCGGCCAGCAGCGGGTCGTGGAACCGGGCATCGCGGCGGATGCTGATCAGCACCAGCAACGGGTCGAGGGAAACCGAGACGAAGGAGTTCGCCGTCATGCCGAGATGACGCCCCTCGGCAACCGTGGTGAGAACTGTCACACCGGTGGCGAACCTACCGACCGCCCGGCGGAAATCACCCGCATCCAGGGGTGCCCGGGCGGCGGGTGGACCACTGCGGATCTCCTGCGACAGGCTGCCCACCCGGCTCACGCTACCGCCGCGATCCCCTGCTGCGCTCCCGGACGCCGGAGCCGGTGACATCTCGCACAGTGTTCTGACATTCGCGTGGTGTTCTGACGTTCCGTCGATGCGGGCGCACGCCGGTACGGCCGGGAACGCGCTGGCGCCGGTCAGCGCGGGGGCGGGATCGCGGTGAGCCCGCGGCGCGCTCCGCCGAGGACGGCGACGACGATCGGGCTCAGGCCGCCGAGCAGCAGGAACGCGTAGGCGGTGGCGCTGGAGCGCAGCAGCAGGTCCCCCTCGGGGCGGGAGGCGGCGAGCAGCAGCACCACCGGGGTCCAGCCGATCAGCACCGTCATCGGGCCCAGCCGGGTGCCGGTCAGCCAGCGCAGCAGCAACGCCGCCGCCCCGTTGCCCACCAACGCCAGCAGCAGTCCGACGGACAGCAGCATGCCGCCCGGGCGGGGGCCGTCGGGGACGAGGAAGACGCCGTAGAGGCCCAGTCCGACGCCGAGGACGACACCCAGCGCGTACGAAACGCCGAGAAAGATCCGGCTCGGCTCCGGTTCGGGCGTCGGCGCCGCGGTGCCGGGCCGGCCCGGCGGCCACGTTTTCCCGCCCGGACCCACCGAACCGGTCACCCCGCTCACCCCCGCCGAGCCCTTCGCGCCCTTCGCGCCCTTCCCTGCGGCCGGCTGCGGCGCCCCGCCGGCCGCGGCGCCGCCCCCGGACAGGGCGCCCCGGACCGGGCCCGTCCCCGGCCGTCGGGATGACCGGGACGACTCGGACGACCGGGACGAAGGCGGCGTCCGACGGGGACCGGTACCGGGGCGGGGCATGGTCCGACAGTAGGACATGACGCGCGGGAACCGCCCGGGCAGTCCGACCGTCTCCCCTGCCGGGCGGCGGATTGCGACGCCGGCCACGCCCTCGCCCCACCGGGCCGGCCCCCGCCCGGGCGGCCTGCGCGCCTGCGGGGGGCCGGCCGGGCGAACGAGGCGGTCCCGACGTCGCCGGGATCAGGTGGTGACGAGCTCCCGGGGGACGACGATGACGTCCACCAGGGCGCCGCGCCGCCAGACCGTCAGCTCCACCGGCCGGCCGATCGTGGACTCCGTCAGCAGCCGCTGGAGATCGCCGGGTGTGACGATGGGCACCCCGCCCACCGACAGCACGAGGTCCCCGGTGAACAGGCCCGCGCCACCGGCGGGGCTGTCGACCACCACCTCGGCCAGGCGGACGCCGTGGCTCTGGCCGGTGCGTTCCGCGACGGCGGGCGGCAGCGGGGCACGCACCCCGGCCACGCCGAGGTAGGCCCGACGCACCCGGCCGTCGCGCATGAGCGCGGCGAGGATCTTCCGGGTCGTCTCGTTGACGGGGACGGCGAGCCCCAGCCCCACCCCGGCGACGGCGGTGTTGATCCCGACCACCCGGGCGTCGGCCGTACTGAGCGCGCCGCCCGAGTTGCCCGGGTTCAGCGCCGCGTCGGTCTGGATGACCTCGTCCACCACCCGCACCGCGGAGCCGGAACGGGTCGGCAGCGACCGGCCGAGCGCGCTCACGACACCGGCCGTCACGCTGCCGGTCAGCCCCAGCGGGTTGCCGACGGCGACGACGAGCTGACCGACCCGCAGCCCGGCGGCGTCGCCGAGGACGGCGGCCCGCGGGGTCGCCCCGCGGGCGCGCAGCACGGCGAGGTCGGAGAGCGGGTCGGCGCCGACGACGTCGAACTCGCGCTCGGTCCCGTCGGCGAACTGGGCGAGCCCGACCGGGGAGCCGCCACCGCCGAGATGTCCCTCGACGACGTGCGCCGAGGTCAGCAGGAAACCGTCGTCGGTGAACACCACCGCCGATCCCGCCCCGGCACCGCGCCGGGTCCGCACCCGCAGGCTGGCCACCGACGGGGTCAGGGTGGCGGCGACCCGGGTCACGACCGCCGAGTAGGCGTCCAGCGGCTCGTCCGGCCGGTTGGGGTATCCCTCGTTGCTGGCGTGCATCCGACCTCCCGGACACCCGTGCGTGCACTGATTACAGCGTTACATCGCTGCACGAGGTCACCAACGGTCCGGGACGCGGCGGGATTCCCGGGATGGTCAGAAGGTGACGCCGGCGAGGAGGTCCCGCTCGCGGCCGTCGGGACCGAAGCCCGGGCCACGGGTGCCCGCGGCGAGCACGAAGTGCTCCACGCCCCACGCCCGCTGGCCGATGCCGTCGGCGAGGGCGAAGAAGAAGCCGTCGACGGCCATCTGGGTCCGGTGCGCCCGCATCGCGGCGATCTTGGCGTCGAAGAACTCGGGCGCGGAGATCTCGGCGGTGATGTCGGCGTCGTCGACGAGCGTCAGCGCTATGTCGTCGACGGACTTCAGGCCGGCGAAGGGGTTGTTCTGATCGTCGGAGTCGCGGAAGTGCTCGAAACCCGCGACGGCGCGCGAGCGGGGCATCGCCGTCTCGTAGCGCTTGGCGACCTGCCAGGGCTCGCCGGTGCCCGGGGCAAACGCCGGGTCGGCGGCGTCGGTGAAGGCCCGCGCGGTGACCTGGTGGGCCCGGATGTGGTCGGGATGCCCGTAGCCGCCGTTCGAGTCGTAGCTGACCAGCACGTGCGGCCGGACGTCGCGGACGATCCGGACCAGCGCGGCCGTGGCCTCGTCCAGGTCGGCCCGCCACAGGCAGCGGGGATGGTCGTTCGCCGGGGTGCCGATCATGCCGCTGTCCCGCCAGCGGCCCGGGCCGCCGAGGAAACGCTGGTCGGTGATGCCGAGCGCGGCGCAGGACCCGGCGAGCTCGCCGATCCGGTAGCCACCGAGCTGGTCGCCGCGGTCCGCCCGCAGATTGATCAGCTCGGGCACCAGCACCTCCCCCTCCTCCCCCAACGTGCAGGTCACGAGGGTGACGGACGTGTCCGGGGCCGCGGCGTAGGAGGCGATCGTGATCCCCGTGGAGATCACCTCGTCGTCGGGGTGCGCGTGGACGAACATCAGCCGGCGGGCGGCCGGCGGGCTGGGCGGGGTCGACGGCGTGGTAGCAGACGTCACCTTCCCGACCCTACGGCCCGTTCCGGCCACAGACCCCGTTCCGGCCACAGACCCCGCCCGGCCACAGACCCCGCCCGGCCACAGACCCCGCCCGGCGAGGCCGGCCCCGCGTCCGCCCGCGGCGGACACGGCGACCCCATGAGCCACGCGGCGGCCGCCGGGCCGCGCGGCGACGAGGCGTGATCGCGCGAGAGGTCAGCGGCGGCGGGCGCGCAGCTTCTCCCGCTCACCGGCGGTGAGCGCCACCTTGCGCAGTCGGACGAAGCCCGGCGTCACCTCGACGCACTCGTCCTCGCGGCAGAACTCCAGCGCCTGCTCGAGGGTCAGCACCCGGTGCGGGGTGAGCCGGACCAGCTCGTCGCCGGTGGACGAGCGCATGTTCGTCAGCTTCTTCTCCTTGGTCGGGTTGACGTCCATGTCGTCCGCCCGGGAGTTCTCGCCGACGATCATGCCCTCGTAGACCTCGGTCGTCGGCCCGATGAACATCGTCCCGCGCTCCTGGAGGTTGAACAGCGCGTAGGCGGTGGCCGGGCCGCTGCGGTCGGCGACCATGGAGCCCGTGGCCCGGGTCCGCAGCTCGCCGAACCAGGGCTCGTACCGGTCGAAGACGTGGTGCAGCAGGCCGGTGCCGCGGGTCTCGGTGAGGAACTCGGTCCGGAAGCCGATCAGTCCGCGGGCGGGGACCAGGTACTCCAGCCGGATCCAGCCGGTGCCGTGGTTGACCATCTGCTCGACCCGGCCCTTGCGCAGCGCGAGGAGCTGGGTGAGCGTGCCGAGGAACTCCTCGGGAGCGTCGATGGTGAGGCGCTCCACCGGCTCGTGCACCTTGCCGTCGACGATCCTGGTGACCACCTGCGGCTTGCCGACCGTCAGCTCGAACTCCTCCCGCCGCATCAGCTCGACGAGGACGGCGAGCTGGAGCTCGCCTCGGCCCTGCACCTCCCACGTGTCGGGGCGCTCGGTCGGCAGCACGCGGATGGACACGTTGCCGACCAGCTCGGCGTCGAGCCGGTTCTTCACCAGGCGGGCGGTGAGCTTCTTGCCGGACCGGCCGGCAAGCGGCGAGGTGTTGATGCCGATCGTCATGCTGATCGACGGCTCGTCGACGGTGATCACCGGCAGCGGCCGGGGGTCCTCGGCGTCAGCGAGGGTCTCGCCGATGGTGATGTCGGGGATGCCGGCGACGGCGATGATGTCGCCCGGGCCGGCCTCCTCCGCCGGCACCCGCTCGAGCGCCTGGGTCATCAGCATCTCGCTGATCTTGACGCGCTGCTGGGTGCCGTCCGCGCGGCACAGGGTGGCCTGCTGGCCACGCTTGATCGTGCCGTTGTGCACGCGGCACAGCGCCAGCCGGCCGAGGTACGGGGAGGCGTCGAGGTTGGTGACCAGCGCCTGCAGCGGCGCGTCCGGATCGAACGACGGCGCCGGCACCGTCTCCAGCAGCAGGTCGAACAGCGGCTTGAGGTCGGGCGAGTCCGGGCTCGCGCCGTCGGCCGGGCGGGTCGTCGAGGCGCGGCCGGCCTTGGCGTTGCAGTAGATGATCGGGAAGTCGATCTGCTCCTCGTCCGCGTCGAGGTCGAGGAAGAGCTCATAGGTCTCATCGACGACCTCGGCGATCCGGGCGTCCGAGCGGTCCACCTTGTTGATGACGAGCACCACCGGCAGCCGGGCCGCGAGCGCCTTGCGCAGCACGAAGCGGGTCTGCGGCAGCGGGCCCTCGCTCGCGTCCACCAGCAGCAGCACCCCGTCCACCATGGACAGGCCGCGCTCGACCTCGCCGCCGAAGTCGGCGTGGCCGGGGGTGTCGATGATGTTGATCGTGATGTCGCCGTGACGGACCGCGGTGTTCTTCGCGAGGATCGTGATGCCCTTCTCGCGCTCGAGGTCCATCGAGTCCATCACGCGGTCGGTCAGCTCAGCGTGCTCGCCGAAGGCGCCGGACTGGCGCAGCATGGCATCGACGAGCGTGGTCTTGCCGTGGTCGACGTGGGCGATGATGGCCACGTTACGAAGATCGGCACGAAGGGACACGGTGGGGCGCTCCGGGGCGGACGTGGGGCTCTCAACCCCGCAACAACGACGACGGCACCGTGCGAACGACGGTGCCGCATGGAACCGGTGACGCGAGCGTCATGGCGCAACTTTCGCCACGGCGCCGACGCCGAGGCACGACGACGCGCCCGCCAGATCGGGCACTGGCGACGTCCGTGCCACTGCCCATGGTACGGACACCTCGCCCCGCCGTGGCCGGCCCACCACAGCCACCCACCCCCGCCGCCCCGCCCCGACCCCGGACGCTGCCGCCTCGTCGCACCTCCAGCGGCCGCCTCCCCCGCTTATCCAGAGGGATAAATCGGACACCAAAGCCTCCGGATCAGCAAGGAAGGGCCGGGGCTCGGGGTCCGGTCAGGGCTCGGGGGTGGTCAGGGGGGTGGCCAGCGGACCGGCTCCGGGCCGGTCAGCGCCTGGCGGAGCCTCTCGACCAGTGGGCCGTCCGCCGGCATCCAGCGGACGTCGTCGAGCTCGGCGGCGGCCAGCCAGCGCAGCTCGTCATGATCGAGCAGGCGGGGGCTGCGCCCGGTCACCCGCCCGAACCAGACCCGCAGGATCCACCCCGGGCTCGCCAGGCCCACCTCGCCCAGCGGCGGGCCGACCTCGATCTCGACGTCGAGCTCCTCGCGGCACTCCCGCACGAGCGCGTCGAGCTCGTCCTCGCCCGGCTCGACCTTGCCGCCGGGGAACTCCCACATGCCGGCGTAGGCCGGCGGCTCCCGGCGCCGGGCGGCCAGCACCCGGCGCTCGTCGTCGAGGAGGGCGACCGCGACGACCACCCGGCCCCGCGCCGCAGCCGGCACGGCCGGCGCGCCGGCGTCGGTCTGATCCCCGGACGTTGCGCCCCGTTCCGGCGGGGTAGGAGCGCCGGCACGCGGGCCGCCCACATCCGCATTCATGGTGCCGGACTCTCCCAGACTCCGGCCGCCGACGGATCGGATACCAGCGGTTCGGGTCGGATGGCCCGTTCGGGCCACCTGACAGCAGTCGACCTGGTGCGGGAGCTGCGACGGCGACGGATCGAATCCCGGTCCGGCGCGCCGCCGCGGCGACCATCCCACGAGCGGCTAGGCACACAGCGAGTCGACCCCGGCCCGTGGTCGCCGGACCGCCGGGCCCGAAGACGGAGGGCAGCAGCATGCCGACCAAACTGGACAGCGCCGAGGTCGCGGACGCCCTGGCGTCGCTTCCCGGCTGGCTCGGCGACGCCGACCGCATCCAACTGCAGATCATGGTCGACGGCGACGAGGCCGACGCGATCATCGCCGAGGTGATGCGTGCCGCCGACGAGATGGATCACCACCCGGTGATCGACCGCGGCCCGGGGACCACGACGTTCACGGTCTGGACGCACTCCGTCGGCGGCGTCACCGAGCTGGACGTCGCCCTGGCCCGGAAGATCTCCCAGATCCTCTACTCGGCGGGCGTGTCGTACTGACTGATCCGTTCTGCGGCAGGATCACCCCAGGCGGACGACGGAGGTGATCGCGGGCTGTGGGCGCGCAGGCGGCGGCGGAGATCCGCGCCGGCGGCCGGTTCGGCCGGCTCCCGGCCGGCGCGGACCTCCCCCGCGCCGGGACGCTGCGCCTTGGCCCGCTGCCGCCCGGCTTCAGGCTGCCCGCGGTGGCGCTCAGCCACGCGGCGAGCGGGCTCGGGCCGTCGTGCTTCGACATCGACCGCGGCGAATGGCATCGCGTCCTGGCCACCCCGCAGGCCGGGCCGCTGACCGTCACCGTCCGCGAGGCCACGACCCGCACCGTCCCGGCCCCCACCGCCCTGGGCTCCACCGCCCTGGGTCCCACCGTCCCTGACTCCACCGCCCCGGACCCCACCGCCCCGGCGATCCGCGGCGGGCCGCGCGGCGGGGCGCCGGGCGACGCGCTGCCGGGTGGCGTCGGTCCGCATCTGGTCGTCAGCTGGGGGCGGACGGCCGGCGGTGACGCCGACCGGGAGGCAATCTACCGCCAGGTGCGGCACTCGCTCGCCCTCGACGACGACCTCGCCGACCTGTACGCGGCGCTGGCCGGCGAGCCGGACCTCGCCTGGATCGCGGCCGGCGGCCATGGCCGGCTGCTGCGTTCCCCGAGTATCTGGGAGGACCTGGTCCGCGCACTCGCCGCGACGAACGCCGCGCTGGCCCGGACCCGGTCGATGCTCGCCGCGCTGGTGGAACTGTTCGGCGGGCGCGGCCCGGCCGGGGAACGGGCGTTCCCGGACGCGGCGGCGGTCGCTCGCGGCGTCGCCGAGCGTGGCCCCGAGATCCTGCGCGACCGGGCAGGCTGGGGCTACCGTGCCGGGTCGCTGGCCATCCTCGCCCAGCGCATCGACGCCGGCACCCTCGACGTCGAACGCTGGTGGGACCGGGGCCCGCGCGGCCCGCGCGACGACGAGGTCGCCGCAGAGATTCGCGCCCTTTCCGGCTTCGGCCCCTTCAGCGCCGACGGGCTGCTCGGCCTGCTCGGCCGCCCGCGCGGGCTTGCCCTCGACGCCTGGGCCAAAGCCCGCGTCGGCGAACTCGTGGGCCTGCCCGGCCCGGCGGGCGAGCGGGAGATCCGCGCCCGCTACGCCCGCTTCGGCCGCTGGGCCGGCACGGTGTGCTGGCTAGAGATCACCAGAGGGTGGGCGGAACGCTGAACGAGCCGTCCGGCCCCGGCGGGAACGGAACGACCGCCGCGACCGCTCCGGCGTCGATCGGCCCGTACAGGTGCGGGAAGAGCTCCCCCGTCGCCGGCTCGTCGACGGTCACGGGCACGGTCCCCGACGGCGGCGTGCTGTCAGGTGGCTGCGCGGTGCCCGCGGCCGGCGTCGTGCCGCCGCCCGTGGCGGGCTGCGCCGGCGCGGGAGCGGCGGGCGGCTCCCAGCGCAGGGAGGCGGTGAGCCGCTCCGGGTCGACGACGACGAGTAGCAGATCGTCGCGGCCGGCGTAGAACCGGTTGGCGGTGGCGACGACCTGCGCCGGGGTGGAGAAGTGGATGAATCCCTCGGTGCCGAGGCTCGCCGGCCGATACCCGGCCGCCCCGACCGACCACGCGGCCCGCCCGACCAGATGACAGATCACCCGATCGTCCCGCGCCTGCTCGTCGCCGTCCGCCACGTCCACCCGCCCTCTCCCGCATCCAGCCAACGCCGGAATCCGGCCGGCCCCGGACCCGGCCAGCCCCGGACCGGTCGGCGTCCCGCGGCAGTTTTGTACCCCGCGGGAGCGGGCGCTGCGCACGGATCGCCCGTCTCACCGCCCGTCCGGGCCGGCCATGTTGAGCCGCCCGTGCCAACCCCGGAGCACGGACGCAGCACGAAGGGCAGACCGGACACGAAGGGCAGACCGGGCACGAAGCGCGGATCGCCCACCCGCGGCGTCCGGCCGGCCTCGCGGCGTACGCGGACTCCGCCCTCGTCCGCCTTCGTTCACCGGCTTGGGGACAGCGGTGCCCTGCCCGTCCCGGCCAGCCCGGTCTAGTCCCGCCAGCCGGCCGCGTTGCTGGCGGATTCCCTGGAGATGCCCGAACCGGTGTCCGGCCAGCCTCCGAACCGCTCCCGGTGCAGGTGGGCGAAGAAATAGCACATCCGTTCGCACTCGGCGTCGAGTATCGCCGCGGCGGGGTCGGCGCTCACGGCCTCGTAGAACTCGCGGCCGAGGGCGACGATGAAGCCCCGGCAGTACAGGAACCCGTCGTCCGAGCCGTCGGTCGCCTCGTGGATGTCGGACCGGTCGATCTCGTAGAGCTTTCGTTCGACCACCCGGTCGAGGTCGGCCAGGTCCTGGCTTGACGCCTGCGCGCAGAGGTCGCGAAGGTTGTCAAGGAACGGATCAAGGAACGGATCAAGCCAGTCGCCCACGGTGCACAGGTCCGTGTCGCCGGATCCGGGCGTCCGCTCGACTAGGGCCCGGCGCAGTGCCGCCGGCTCGGCGCCCAGGCTTTCCCAGGCCGACTCGACAAGCGCCCAGAACCGGGCCTCATCGGCCCTGGTCGGCCGCCTCCCGACATTGCCGGTGGTATCGGTCACCGACGGATCGTAGCGATGAGGGTCGACGCAGGCTCACGCCGCCGCAGTCCCCGCGGTCAGCGTCGGGAGGAGGTTGACTCAGGGGGGTCGGCCGTCGACCTGCAGAAGGACCGACCGGTCAGACGTTGAAGCGGAACTCGACGACGTCGCCGTCGGCCATGACGTAGTCCTTGCCCTCCATGCGGACCTTGCCGGCGGCGCGGGCGGCGACCATCGAACCGGCGGCGATGAGCGCGCCGAAGGAGACGATCTCGGCCTTGATGAAGCCGCGCTGGAAGTCGGTGTGGATGGCGCCGGCGGCCTCGGGGGCGGTCGCGCCGGCCCTGATCGTCCAGGCGCGCGATTCCTTCGGCCCGGCGGTGAGGAAGGTCTGCAGGCCGAGGGTGTGGAAGCCGATCCGGGCGAGCTGGGCCAGGCCGCTCTCCCCCTGGCCGAGGGAGGCCAGCAGCTCGGCGGCGTCGGCGTCGTCCAGCTCGGCGAGCTCGGCCTCGACCTTGGCGCACAGCACGATCGCGTCCGCGGGCGCGACCGACTCGACGAGCTCCTTGTGCCGGCCGGGGTCGGCGAGGACGTCCTCGTCGACGTTGAACACGTACAGGAACGGCTTGGCGGTGAGCAGGAACAGCTCGCGCAGCGCGTCGCGGTCGATCTTCGGCTCGGAGGAGATGGTGCGGCCGGCGTCGAGGACCTCGCGGGCGGCCTTCACCGCGGCGAGCAGCGGCTGCTTCGCCTTGTCCGCGCGGGCCTCCTTCTCCAGCTTGGGCAGCCGGGCGTCGAGGGTCTGCAGGTCGGCGAGGATCAGCTCGGTGTTGATCGTCTCGATGTCGTCAGCCGGGTCGACCTTGCCCTCGACGTGCACGACGTCGGGGTCGGAGAACACCCGGACGACCTGGCAGACCGCGTCGGACTCGCGGATGTTCGCGAGGAAGCGGTTACCGAGGCCCTGGCCCTCCGACGCGCCGCGGACGAGGCCGGCGATGTCGACGAAGCTGACCGTCGCCGGCACCACGCGGGCGCTGTCGTACAGCTTCGCCAGCTCGTCGAGCCGCGGGTCGGGGACGCCGACGACGCCGACGTTCGGCTCGATCGTCGCGAACGGGTAGTTCGCGGCGAGCACCTCGTTGTGTGTCAGGGCGTTGAACAACGTGGACTTGCCGACGTTGGGCAGCCCGACGATACCGATCGACAAGCCCATGGCGGATCAGTCTACGGGCCGGCGCCGGAGCGGCCCGCCGCGCCCGGGACCCGGACCGGGTCGGCCGGGGCGCCACGCCGCCGACCGACTTGCCGCGAAACTGTCGGAGGGTCGTGATTGCCTTCGCGCTGTGGACACCACCAGCGCGTTGCTGACTCTCCTCGGGCTGGCTGTCGGGGCCGTGGGCGGCCTGTTCGCCGCCCGCCGGCTGGCCGATCCGCGCTATGCGGCGCTCGCGGCCGCGCATGCGACGGCCCAGCGCGAGCGGGACTCCGCCCGCGCGGCCGCCGCGGCGAGCGCCGAGCGCGCCCAGCTCGCCGAGTCGGACGTCTCCGGCCTGCGCACGGCGCTGGAGTACGAGCGCCGCGCCGCCGCCGAGCGGGTCGCCCTGGTCGAGCAGAGCCAGGAGCGGCTCGCCGAGAGCTTCCGGGCGCTGTCCGCGCAGGCGCTGGAGGGGGCGAGCCGCCAGCTCGTGGAGCTGGCCACCGCCCGGTTGGACGAGGCCGGCGCCCGCGCCCGCGGCGATCTCGACGCCCGCCGCGCGGCGGTGGAGGGCATCGTCACCCCGCTGCGCGACGCCCTGGGGCGGATGGAGAGCCGCCTGAACGAGCTGGAGACGGCCCGCACGGAGGCGTATGCGGCGCTCGTCGAGCAGGTGCGCTTCGCCCGCGAGGCGTCGGAGAGCCTGCGGTCCCAGACGGCGGCGCTGGTCACGGTCCTGCGCCGCCCGCAGGCCCGCGGGGCGTGGGGGGAGATGCAGCTACGCCGGGTCGCCGAGGTGGCCGGCATGCTCAACCGCTGCGACTTCACCGAGCAGATGACCGTCCAGGGCGACGACGGCCCGCTGCGGCCCGACATGGTGGTCCACCTCGCCGGCGGGCGCAACGTCGTCGTCGACGCGAAGGTCCCGCTGGCCGCCTTCCTCGACGCCGCCGAGAGCACCGACGAGGCCTACCGCGCCGGTCGGATGGCCGCCCACGCCCGGCACCTGCGCGCCCACGTCGACGGGCTCGGCGCCAAGTCGTACTGGCGGCGGCTGCCGTCCTCGCCGGAGTTCGTGGTGCTGTTCGTGCCCGCCGAGGCGTTCCTCGCCCCGGCGCTCGACCACGACCCGGGCCTGCTCGAGCACGCCGCCGCAAGGAAGGTCATCATCGCCACCCCGACCACGCTGATCGCGATGCTGCGGACCATCGCGCATGCCTGGACCCAGGAGGCGTTGACCGCACGGACCCGGGAGATCTTCGAGCTCGGCCGGGATCTCTACACACGCCTGGGCACGCTCGGCGAGCACGTCGACCGGCTCGGCCGCTCGCTGGGCCGGGCGGTCGGGGACTTCAACGCGACCGTCGGCTCGCTGGAGAGCCGGGTGCTCACCCCCGCCCGCCGGCTCGCGGCGATGGAGGTCGTCGAGGCGGCGCTGCCGAGCCCTACGCCCGTGCAGACCGGCGTGCGCCCGCTGTCCGCGGCCGAACTACTGGCCCGGCCCGAGCCGGCCGCGGCGACGGCGCCCGGCGGGCCGGGGGATGTCGGATATCGGACCTGGCCGGAAGTGGATGCGAGGACATCGGGGTCAAACAACCAGAAAGACAATGACTGGACGACGCAAAGCAGTGGTTCGACCACCGAAGGTTCCGACACGGGGGCCGATGCCGCGGTCTGATGCATCGTCCTGACGCATTCGAAATCCCCGGGCGGTACCTTGCGTTCGTGAGTGTGCCGCCACATCGGCAGTCAGCCGGGCCGCCGGGCAGATCCGCGCGCGCCGACAGGTTCGACGACCCGTATGTCCGCGGCTCGCGTGGCCGGACGAGTGCACCGCCGCCCACGCTGTTCACCGGGAGCAGGCGGGGCCTCACCGCGCTCGGCACCGGGATCATCGTGCTGGTTATCGGCGGCGTCGGCGCCCTCGTCGACTCCGTCGCCTTCGGCTCGCTGAAGTACGCGTTCGGCACGCTGTTCATCGGCGCCTGCGTGCTCGTCGCGGTACGGGTCCACACCGACGACCTGATCGGTGTCGTGATCATGCCGCCGCTGGTGTACGCGCTCGTCACGATCGGCGTCGGCTATCTTGATCCCTCCACCGGCGATGGCAGTTCCGGGCTGCGGAACAAGGCGATCGACATCGGCTCGGAGATGATCCTGCACGCGCCGATCCTGCTGGCGGCCTTCCTGCTGGTCGCCCTCATCGCGGTTTTCCGTGGCCGGCGCGCGCAGATCGCCCGGCGGGAGCGGCAGCGCTCCCTCGCGCAGTCGGGCGCCGAGCGCCGCCGGCGTCCCGGCCACTAGCCACCCCGGCATCCGCAAAGGCTGCCAGCGTCACGAGAACACGCCCGGCGAGTTCGCGCGGACTGCCCGCCGAAGAGCTCCCCAGCGGCCGCGCACCGGCCCTCTGCCGGGTCCCCGGCGGCGTCCCGCCAGCAGCCACAAGCGGCAGCCACAAGCGGCGTCCACAAGCGGCTTCGACCAACGGCGTCGACCAACGGCTGGGGTGCTGGTCCCGGCGCCGCGGCCACCACGGACCACAGCGCCTGATCGTGTACAGGTAGTGTCACAGGACGGTAACGTTGACGAAGGGAGGCTCCATGGGAGCGATCTCTTCGTGGTGGGATCGGTGCCGCTGCGGCCATAGCCGCGACCTGCACCGGCACTATCGCAAGGGCCATGACTGCGCGCGCTGCGACTGCCGGGCCTTCACCCGGATCCGGCCTCGCCGCTCCGGCGGCGACCCCACGTCCTGACCTTCCCGGAGTCCCCATCCGGCGTCAGGAGACATCCCGGGCGGAAACCGGCGGGCCGCGCCACCCCGACAGCCCGGGCCCGCGACACGGAAACCCGAACCGCGGCACGGCGGCCCGAACCCCGTCGCGCAAGCCCGAAACGCCGCCGCCCAAGCCCAGAATCACAGCGCGGCAGTCGGGACCCACAGCGCAGGAGTCCGCAACCGGGCGCGGTAGTCCGAACCCATCGCGTGGCGGCCACGCCGACCAGCCTCTGGCCCGCTGGCGGCCCGCACCAGGCCTGGCGCGGGCCGCGCCAGGCGGTCACCGGATGCCCCAGTCGCAACTCCCGCACCACATCCGCGCCCCCGGCGATCCACTGATTGCGCGACGACACCTCGCGGAAAAGTTCTGTTTTCTTAATCAGCACAATGATGACGAACGCTGACAGCCGGCCGGCAAGGTACTCGCGTTCCGGGTTCGCCGGCTATTGGGGCCACTCGTGCTACATTCCATGCCGCATCACGGACTCACTCCTCGGACGCACTTCCGCGCAATTACCCGATGCCGCGGTCCATGCCCGCGGCGTTCGCAGGGAGGCCCGCTTGTCGTTCGCTCCGCCCGAACCGCTCGGCGAGCGGGACGCGCGCGGCGCCGTGCTCGGACCGCGATGACGCTCGGTCTACGGACAGCCCGGCGCGGGCAGATGATCCCGGTCCTGCGCTACCGCTCGCTCGACCCCCACACCACCCGGGGCGCACCGCGCCGGCCCATGCCGTTCCCGACCTTCGCGCGGCACTGCCGCCTGATCGCCGCGTCCGGCCGCCACCCGATGACGGTGTCCGGGTACGTCGCCTCCCTCGGCGTCGCCTCCGTCCCGAAGAATCCGGTCGTCATCACCTTTGACGACGGCGGCGCGGTAACAATGAACGCGCTGCGCCGCCTGGCCGAGTGGGGGCTGACGGCAACGGTGTTCGTGACCAGTTCACGCGTCGGCGATCCGGGCTATTTCAATCGGGCTGACCTACATCGCATCCGCGGTCTGGGAATCGAGATCGGCGGGTCCGGACACACCGGTCGACCGCTCAACGAGCTGGCCCGCATGGACGTGATCGCGGAGCTGACCCTGTCCCGGCGCCGCCTCGCCGTCGCGATCGGGGACGAGCCGCGCACGTTCGCCTACCCCGGCGGCGGCTACGACCTGTCCGTCCGCCAGTTGGTGATCTCCGCCGGGTACAGCTCGGCCTGCGCGGTGCGCGACGAGCTGTCCCATCCCACCGACGACCGCTTCGCCCTGGCCCGTCTGACGGTCGACGCGACGACGCCGGACAGCCGGCTGCTCGCCTGGCTGGAGGGGGTCGGCCGGTCGGAGCCGCATCCGGTGCTGCCGCGGGACCGTGCCTTCCGGTTTCGCCGCGTGGCCCGCTCATCCGGCCCGTTCCGCCCCCGCCTCGGACGCTCCGAGCCCCGGCCACCCGGCCCCGCCGCGGGCCCGGGCCCCGGCGGGCCAGGGGGTGGGAGGAGCACCGCCGACGCCGCCACGGCCGGTGTCGGTGCCGAGGCCCAGGCGGTCCCGTCGGCAACGACGCGGGAGGGCGAAACGTCGTCGAGGCCGGTTCCGCCCACGGCGCAGCCCAGCACTGCGCTCACGACGCCGACCGGGCCACCGGACTTGCTCGTCTAATCGCGGGCCGCGGAGGCGGTGGGACCGGTGGCGGCGAGGCCGCGGGCAGTCGGGGAGAGCTCCACGGCGTCCCGCGGCGGGTCCGTGCGCAGGGCCAGATCCCCGAGGGGGCTGGTCACGCCGAGCCAGTAGCGCTCGTTGCGGTAGTGGTGCAGCCGGTGGCCGCGCCACAGCCGCCGGTAGTACGCCGTCCGCGGCGGGACCCGGGTGTGAATGAGGAAGTGCGTCCAGTCGTAGGCGAGCACGCCGACGCCCGCGCACAGCGCCGCAGTCGCCGCCGAGGGCGGTCCGAGCAGCGCCGGCAGGGCCGCCACGGCCGTCCCGGTGATGACCTCGCGGGGGCGCAGGAACATCGTGTCGAGGTCGGTCGGGTCACGGTGGTGCTGCTCGTGGCCGTACCCGGCGAGCTGGTAGCCGACGGCGCCCAGCCGGCTGGCCGGGCGGGCGTGCAGCAGCAGGCGGTGCACGCCCCATTCGACGAATGGCTGGGCGACGGCGGCGGCGACGGCCACGCGGGTGTCCCGCGCCCGCCACGGCCCGCGGGCCGCGCGCACGGCGGCGAGCGTCCCCACACAGCCGAGCAGGACGGGCGGGCGGGGATGGGCGAGGAACCGGCGCGCGGCCGCCGCCAGCGTGCGGACCTCCGCCGCGCTGCCATGCGGCCCAGGCCGGTCGAGCCGGACGAACAACGCCGCGGGAGACAGCCGCGCCACGCGATCGCCTCCCCGCAGTGAGATCAGAACGGAACGGTGGAGTACGCCTGCAGCTTGGTGAGCTGGTGCTGGCTGTCGACCCGGCGGATCGTGCCCGAGCGGGACCGCATCACCAGCGACGACGTGTTGGCACCGCCTGGGCGGTACCGTACCCCTGCCAGCAGCTCACCATCTGTGATCCCGGTCGCGACGAAGAAGACGTTGTCGCTGGCCACCAGGTCCCGCGTGGACAGCACCCGGTCCGGGTCGTGCCCAAGCGCGACGACCTTGTTCCGCTCGGCCTCGTCCTTCGGCCACAGCCGGCCCTGGATCACCCCACCGAGACAGGTCACCGCGCAGGCGGTGATGATCCCCTCCGGCGTGCCGCCGACGCCGAGGAGCAGGTCGACGCCGGTGTCGGCGGACGCGGCCATCACGGCGCCGGCGACGTCACCGTCGGAGATGAGCTTCACCCGAGCGCCGGCGGCGCGGATCTGCTCGACGAGCTCGGCGTGCCGCGGGCGGTCCAGGACGACCACGGTGACGTCGCGCGGGTGGATCGCCTTCGCCTTCGCCACGGCCCGGATGTTGTCCTCGACGGAGGCGGTGATGTCGACGACGCCGGCCGCCTCCGGCCCGGTGACCAGCTTCTCCATGTAGAAGCAGGCGCTCGCGTCGTACATCGAGCCGCGCTCGCTGACCGCCATGACGGACACGGCGTTGTTCATGCCCTTGGAGGTGAGGGTGGTGCCGTCGACGGGGTCGACGGCGACGTCGCACTCCGGACCCTCACCCGAGCCGACCTGCTCCCCGTTGAACAGCATCGGGGCCTCGTCCTTCTCCCCCTCGCCGATGACGACGACGCCGCGCATCGACACGGTGCCGACGAGCCGGCGCATCGCGTCGACGGCGGCCCCGTCGGCGCCGTTCTTGTCGCCGCGGCCGACCCAGCGCGCCGCGGCGAGCGCCGCGGCCTCGGTCACGCGGACGAGTTCGAGGGCGAGGTTGCGGTCCGGGGCCTGCCCCTGCACGGCCAGCGTGTCGGGCACAGCCGAGGAGTCGGAGGACCTGGCGGCGAAGGCATCGGGAGCGGAAGGCACGGCCGTGAGCCTAGTTCGGCTACCCCGCAGGCGCCCGAGATACGCGGCCGGGTGACGGGCTAGGTACACCCCTGCCAACGTAGCCCGGAGCATCGATCATCGTCAGGCAAATCGACGCACCCGGACTGTCGTGCGCCTGACAGGCGAGAAGTCGAAAACTTGCGCGCAACCTTCCGGTGCATGCACGCGTCAAACGCTTCGATCGGGCGGCCGTCACGCGGAGGGGGCGTGACGGCCGCCCGACGACGTTCCGCCCCGTCCGCGGCACCCACTGTGGGCGAGATCCCGACCACACCGGTGCCGTAAGGGGCCGCCCGAACCGGTCCCGGCCCGTCATCGAGCCGCCGAGACCTGGAAGATGGGGGCGTGGCACAACGACAGCGACGCGGCCAGGAAACGATCAGGGACATGATCCTCTCCCTCGCCGTGGTCACGGCGGGCGTCTTGGTCTTCGTCATCTTCGGGATGCCGCGCGGCAGCGACGAGACGGCGGTCAAGGTCGTCGCGACGGCCGAGCCGATGGCGGCCTTCGCCCGGCAGACGCCCTACACCCCGCTCGCTCCCGCCGGGCTGCCCGGGTACTGGAAGTCGACCTCGCTGCGGCTGACCGGCCCCACCGGCAGCTCCGACGGCGGTGACATCGCCGAGGCGACGATCGGATACGTCGTCGACCGGCCCGACCACCGCACGTACGCCCGGCTGCGGGAGAGCAACGCGCCGAACGCGGTGCAGAAGCTGCTCGGCAACCGGCCGGCGCGCGCAACGGTGAACGTCAACGGGGTCCCCTGGGAGCAGCGCCCGGACGACGACGGCCATCTCGCGATCAGCCGGACCGACGAGGGCGTCACGGTGGTCATCGACGACGGCGGCGGGAAGGGCGGCGCGGCCCAGGCGGATCTGGTCGCCCTCGCCGAGTCGCTCCAGCCGGTCCAACCGGTCCAGCCCAGCGGCACCTGACGACCCGCGGGACCGTCCGCGCGGGAGACCGAGCGCAACGCCGAGAGCGATGCGGACTCCGAGGATCCCGACCGACGGCCCCTGCCGGCGCGCGACAAAATAACCGAAAGCGCCTAAATCGCCAAACGCGGGAAGCGCGTCCCGAATTCCGTACCGAAAGGCCCATAGTCCGGGGCGAAATGCCCGAAATTGGCGCCAAATGACCCGAAGTCGGCGCCAGGCGGGACCCGCTCCACGGTGCTGGCTACCCGGACCCGTGGGCCCGGGTAGCCAGCACCGCCGAAATGATCGCCGCGGCGGCGGCCGGACCTCGGCTACCTCAGTGCTGGCTGGCGCCGGCGGCGACGGGAGGCCGCCCGGGCGGCGCGGGATGGCCGCCGTGGGATCCGTGCGAGCCATCCCAGGCGGTGGCCGCCGGGATGAGCACCGCCAGACCGAGGATGAGACCGGCCGCGCGCCGCAGCAGCGGCCCGCCGGCCGGGGTGCGCCGGTTGACCCGGCCACCCCGGCCGCCCTGATCTGTGGGGCTGGCACCGCGAGACGCCGTGCCGGCGAGGTCGTGCCGCAGCAGGACAGGACCTCCCGGGGAGGCGGGGGGAACCCGCTCCCGGGAGCGACCACCGACGGCCGGGCGTCGGAGCGACGGACGTGCGCCGGGCATGTGGTGTACCTCCGGACCGCCCGAAGCGGACGGGCGGTCAGCCGAGTGGGGCCCGCGCATTCGCGGACCACCACCAATCTGGAACGTCCTGCAGCGACCTTGTACTATGGATCTCCGCCAAGCCAACCCGCTTCGGCGACGATTGTCGCCTGATTGATATCACGTCGTGCTGACGGAGTGCGGCATTTCCGGCTCCGCGTGGCGCCCGGCGCGGCGCCGGATCCGGTCGGGAATACTTGTGACACGCCGCGTTGAATTGCGCCTGAGTCGCGCGCGGGCACGAGGCGTCACGATCGGGCCATGGCAGCGCATTGGCCGGAAATTGGGTGAGCGGGGGCGCGGAGGTGGCGATGTCTGAAAGTCCTGGATCCACGACGTTCGGCGACTCTCCCGGCAACGGGCGGGCCGCGCGACCGAGCCCGAACGCACCGGAACCGCCGGCCCTCCCCGGCCCGCCGGCCGCGGGCGGCAAGCGGTCCGGCGGCGGCCCGCCGGCAGGGCCGACGGTCAGCTACGAGACCGCCCGCGCCGAGCTGGAGGAGGTCGTCCGCCAGCTCGAGGCGGGCGGGGTGACGCTGGAGCAGTCGCTGGCGCTGTGGGAGCGCGGCGAGGAGCTGGCCCGAACCTGCCAGGCCCTGCTCGACGGCGCTCGCGCCCGGCTCGCCGCCGCCGACTCCACCCGCCCCGCCTGACGCCCGCACCGGCCGCCCGCACCGGCCGCCGGGCCGAACGTCGTCCCGCCGGACACCTCTGCCGGGTGCGTCCGCGGGCCGAACGTCGTCCCGCCGGGTAGCGGACCGTCCGCCGGGCGGAGGCGGTTCAGTCCTCGGTGACCGCGGCCCCGAGCGAACCGCCCGCCACCCGGATGGCGAGCAGCTCGCCCTTTCCGACCTCCGCGGGGTCGCGCACGACCGCGCCGTCCGCCGCGCGCTGCACGACGGCATACCCGCGGTCGAGGGTCGCTGCCGGGGACAGTGCCCGCACCCGGGCGCGGGTGGCGACCAGATCGCGCGCCGTCACGTCCAGCGCGTGGTGCACGCAGCGCCGGGAGCGGGCCAGCAGGGCGGCGACGTCGTCCGCGCGCCGGGCGAGGTCGCGGGCGGGCGCCGCGAGGACCGGGCGGCCCCGCATGTCCGCGAGCCGGCGCTCCTCCCGGTCGAGCCGGTGCTCGACGACTCGGCGCGCGCGGGCCCGCAGCTGGGCGACCGCGACCGTCTGCTCGCCGACGTCGGGCACCACCCGCTTGGCGGCGTCCGTCGGGGTCGAGGCGCGCACGTCGGCGACGAAGTCGAGCAGCGGCGCGTCCTGCTCGTGTCCGATCGCCGACACGACCGGGGTGCGCGCGGCCACCACGGCGCGCAGCAGCGCCTCGTCGGAGAAGGGCAGCAGGTCCTCCAGCGACCCGCCGCCGCGGGCGATGACGATCACCTCGACCTCGGTCCTGCCGTCGAGCTCGCGCAGCGCGTCGATGACCTGGGACACCGCCAGGGGGCCTTGGACGGCCACCTCCCGCAGCACGATCCGCACCGCCGGCCAGCGTCGCCGCGCGTTCTCGACGACGTCACGCTCCGCGGCGCTGGCCCGCCCGGTGATCAACCCGACGGCCGCCGGCAGGAACGGCGGGCGCCGCTTGCGGGACGCCGCGAACAGGCCCTCCGCGGCCAGCGTGGCCTTGAGCTGCTCCAGCCGGGCCAGCAGGGCGCCGGCGCCGAGCGGGCGGATCTCCACCACCGCGAGGGCGAGGGTGCCGCGGCCGGGGTGGAAGGACGGCTTGCCCCACACGACGACCCGCGCGCCGTCCACGAGCGCGGGGCCGACGGCGTCACAGACCGCTCGCGGACAGGTGACCCGCAGCGACACGTCGGCGACGGGGTCCCTGAGGGTGAGGAAAACAGTGCCCATTCCGGGCCGGCGAACAAGCTGCGTGACCTGTCCCTCAACCCACACCCGGCCGAGCCGGTGGACCCAGTCGCCGAGGGCGCGCGAGACCGTGCGAACCGGCAAGGGCTGTTCGGGAGTCGAGGTCAGGGCCATTCGGGCACCGTAGCCGGCCCGTCCGACAGGGCTGGAACAGTCCGCGCGCCCGTGGCGGGAGCCGGACCGGGCGATGTCGCCAACAGGTGATGCATCGCCCGCGGCTCTTCCAGCAGGCCCCTCACCGCGTAGACTGCCCAGCATGGGCCGGGTCCTTCTTGCCAAGCCGCGCGGCTACTGCGCCGGTGTCGATCGAGCTGTCGTGACCGTGGAGAAGGCGCTGGAGCTCTACGGATCGCCGGTCTACGTACGCAAGCAGATCGTGCACAACCTCCACGTCGTACGGACGCTGGAGGCCAAGGGCGCGATCTTCGTTGACGAGACCGACGAGGTACCACAGGGCGCCACCGTGGTCTTCTCAGCGCACGGGGTCGCGCCGACCGTGCACGAGGAGGCCTCCTCGCGTCAACTGCGCACCATTGACGCAACCTGTCCGCTCGTCAGCAAGGTGCATTCCGAGGCGCGTCGGTTTGCCCGCGAGGATTACGACATCCTGCTCATCGGCCATGAGGGCCACGAGGAGGTCGTCGGCACCACTGGCCAGGCGCCTGACCGCATTCACCTGGTGGACGGTCCCGAGGATGCGGCCAAGGTGAAGGTGCGCGACCCGGAGCACGTCGCCTTCCTCTCCCAGACCACCCTCTCCGTCGACGAGACGCAGACGACCGTCAAGGCCCTGCGTGAGCGCTTCCCGCACCTGCAGGGTCCGCCGAGCGACGACATCTGCTACGCGACGCAGAACCGTCAGGTGGCCGTCAAGGAAATCTCCAGCGCCGTCGACCTCGTCATCGTCGTCGGCTCGCCGAACTCCTCGAACTCGGTGCGCCTCGTCGAGGTCGCGCTCGACGCCGGCGCCCCCGCCGCCCACCTCGTCGACGACTCCACCGAAGTCGACGCGAGCTGGCTCGAAGGCGTCGAGACCGTCGGCGTGACCAGCGGTGCCTCGGTCCCCGAGGAGCTCGTCACCGGCGTCATGGCCTGGCTCGCCGAGCGAGGCTTCAACGACGTCGAGGAGGTCACCTCCGCCGACGAGCACCTCCTGTTCGCCCTCCCGCCCGAGCTGCGCCGCGACATCCGCGCCCGCGAGCGCGAGACCGCCGCTTCCTGACCCACCGCGCCGCCCAGCAACGACGCCCACTGCCCCGCCCCGTGGCACCGACGCCACGCGGCAGGGTAGTGGGCGTCTCTCATTGCTGAAACTCGCACGGACCCCGACGCGGACGACCACCTCGGCCACCGTCCCCAGGAAAGCTCGCCGAAGGCGAGCTGACCGAGACCCGCACGGCGCCCAAGACCAGGCAGCGCCATGGACGCGGACGACCACCTCGGCCACCGTCCCCAGGAAAGCTCGCCGAAGGCGAGCTGACCGAGACCCGCACGGCGCCCAAGACCAGGGGCCCCATGAAGTGCCGAAGGCACTTCATGGGGAAAGGTGTGAGAGCTCCCATGCGCCAGTGCGGCGCGGGCACCAGTAGCCCGACATGTCCTAGGGTCGGCCCTGGGGCCGCTGTCCAGACGGCCTCTCGCCGGGCGGTGGGCACCGGCGTGCGGTGCTGGTCAGATGCAGGTCAACGGCGACGGAACATCGGGAGAACGGGCGCATGAGCGAGCAGGAATACCGCATCGAGCACGACAGCATGGGCGACGTCCGGGTGCCGGCATCGGCCCGGTGGCGGGCCCAGACGCAGCGGGCGGTGGAGAACTTTCCCGTCTCCGGCCAGCGGATCTCCCGCGCGCACATCCAGGCGCTCGCGCGGATCAAGGCGGCGGCGGCGACGGTGAACGCCAAGCTCGGGGTGCTCGACGCCGACATCGCCGAGGCGATCGCGGACGCGGCGGCCGAGGTGGCACGCGGCGACTGGGACGACCAGTTCCCCCTGGACGTGTTCCAGACCGGCAGCGGCACGTCGTCGAACATGAACACCAACGAGGTACTGGCGTCGCTGGCGTCCGAGCGGCTCGGCCGGGCGGTGCACCCGAACGACCACGTGAACGCGTCGCAGTCGTCGAACGACGTCTTCCCGTCGTCGATCCACGTGGCCGCGACCCAGGGGATCGTGCAGGAGCTGATCCCGGCGCTGGAGCACCTCGCCGCCTCGCTCGGCCGCAAGGAGACCGAGTTCGCGGATGTGGTGAAGTCCGGGCGGACGCACCTGATGGACGCGACTCCGGTGACGCTCGGTCAGGAGTTCGGCGGCTACGCCGCGGCGGTCCGCCTCGGCGTCGAGCGCCTGAACGTGGCCCTGCCGCGGGTCGGCGAGCTGCCGCTGGGCGGCACGGCCGTCGGCACCGGCATCAACACCCCGCCCGGCTTCTCCGCCGCGGTGATCGAGGAACTGGCCGCCAGCACGGGTCTGCCGCTGACCGAGGCGCGTAACCACTTCGAGGCGCAGGCGTCGCGCGACGGCCTGGTCGAGGCGTCCGGGGTGCTGCGGGTCGTCGCCATCTCGCTCTACAAGATTGCCAACGACCTGCGCTGGGCCTCATCGGGGCCGCGGGCCGGCCTCGGCGAGATTCACCTGCCGGACCTGCAGCCCGGCTCGTCGATCATGCCCGGCAAGGTGAACCCGGTCATCCCGGAAGCGGTCTGCCAGGTCGTCGCGCAGGTCGTCGGGAACGACGCGGCGGTCGCCTTCGGCGGTTCGGCCGGGAACTTCGAGCTCAACGTGATGCTGCCGGTGATCGCGCGCAACCTGCTGGAGTCGATCCACATCCTGTCCACGATCAGCCGGCTGCTCGCGGACCGCTGCGTCGACGGGATCGTCGCCAACGTCGAGCGCTGCCGCCGCTACGCCGAGTCCTCGCCGTCCATCGTGACGCCGCTGAACAAGTACATCGGGTACGAGGAGGCGGCCAAGGTGGCGAAGCTGTCCCTCGCCGAGGAGAAGACGATCCGCGAGGTGGTGATCGAGCGTGGCTACATCGAGGCCGGCAAGCTCACCGAGGCCCAGCTCGACGCCGCCCTCGACGTGCTCTCGATGACCCACCCGTAGGCGATCCACCCGGTAGGCGATCCACCCGGTAGGCGGCCCACCCGGTAGGCGGCCCACCCGGTAGGCGGCCCACCGGCGCCGGGCGGTGACGGCTCGGACCGCCGCCGGGGCCGGCCGGGCGGAGCTGTCGGTCTTCGGCCGGACCGGCCGGCTCCGGAGGGTCACTCCGGAGCCGGCGTCCGGCGCCACTCCCCCCGCCCGTCACCGCTCCCAGCGCACCTCCCGTAGCGGGTGGGCGTCCGTCCCGACAGCGGTGACGCAGCGGTGGCGCGGCGGGGGTCGTGGAAGACCCCCCAGACAGCCTCCACGACCCCCGCATGAGATCTAACGAGACGGCAGCCCGTTCGTTACGGGTGGCGGCGGCACGAATTTAGGACGGTCCCGCGGAGACCATCCGACTCCGCTACGCGCCCGACCCGCCGGGGCCCTGCACGGCAACGGCTCGGCTCGGCCCGGCCCGGGAGGGCCAGCCGCCGGCACGTCTCGGTTATCACGGACGGATCGCAACCGTCTACTGGCCGTGATATCGCGTGGCTGAAACCCTCGGGGGAAAGCACGGAGAAGAAATAAACGTAACAAGACCGTGCAACATGCCGATCCACCCGCTCCAGCCAGATAGCCTCTGCTTCACCGGGAGCCGGAAAGAATGCGGGGAGGTGACGGTGTTCGACTATGACGTCCTCGTCATCGGGTCCGGACCCGGCGGGCAGAAGGCTGCGATCGCGGCAGCCAAGCTCGGCCGGCGGGTCGCGATCGTGGACAAGCGGGAGATGATCGGCGGTGTCAGCATCAACACTGGCACGATCCCGTCCAAGACGCTTCGGGAGGCCGTTCTCTATCTGACCGGCATGTCGCAGCGCGAGCTGTACGGGTCGAGCTACCGGGTCAAAGACGACATCACCGTGGGTGACCTGTCGGCCCGGACCAGACATGTCATCAGCCGAGAGATCGACGTCATCCGCAACCAGCTCAGCCGCAACCACGTCACGCTGCTGACGGGTCTGGCGAGCTTCATCGACCCGCACACGGTGAGCGTGCGGGCGGCCGGCGACATCGAGGACCGGCGGGTCTCGGCCGAGCGGATCATCATCGCCACCGGCACCCGGCCCGCGCGGCCGGACACGGTCGACTTCGACGGTCGGACGGTGGTCGACAGCGACCAGATCCTGGCCCTGGAACGGCTGCCGCGGTCGATGGTCGTCGTCGGCGCCGGGGTGATCGGCATCGAGTACGCCTCGATGTTCGCCGCGCTCGGCACCAAGGTGACGGTCGTCGAGCGGCGGGACCGCATGCTGGACTTCTGCGACGTCGAGATCGTCGAGGCCCTGAAGTACCAGTTGCGGGACCTGGCGGTGACGTTCCGTTTCCGCGAGTCGGTGGTGTCGGTCGAGCGGCACAACGGCGGGACGCTCACCCTGCTGGAGAGCGGCAAGAAGCTGCCTGCGGACACGGTGATGTACTCGGCCGGACGCCAGGGGCTCACCGACATCCTCAACCTGCCGGCGGCGGGGCTGTCCGCGGACAACCGCGGCCGGATCAAGGTCGGCTCCGACTTCCGCACCGAGGTCGAGCACATCTACGCCGTGGGCGACGTGATCGGTTTCCCGGCGCTCGCCGCGACCTCGATGGAGCAGGGCCGGTTGGCGGCCTACGCCGCGTGCGGCGAGAACGTCAACGCGATGCGGGCGGAGCTCATGCCGATCGGGATCTACACGATCCCGGAGATCTCCTACGTCGGGCGGACCGAGGACGAGCTCACCGAGCTCGCGATCCCGTTCGAGGTGGGCATCGCCCGGTACCGGGAGCTGGCCCGCGGCGCGATCCTGGGCGACTCGTACGGGATGCTGAAACTGCTGGTCAGCCCGGAGGACCGGCACCTGCTCGGGGTGCACGTCTTCGGGACCGGCGCCACGGAGCTGATCCACATCGGCCAGACCGTGATGGGCTGCGACGGCACCATCGACTACCTGGTCGACAGCGTGTTCAACTACCCGACGCTGGCCGAGTCCTACAAGGTCGCGGCGCTCGACGCGATGAACAAGATGCGGGCCGTCGCCCGCTTCAGCGGCTGATCTCGGGCCGCCGCAGCGGGGACCCACCGCATCCGCAGTACGCACGCACCCCCGTCGCGGGCCGAGGTACAGCTCCCGGTCCGGAGCACGCGACGGGGGGACGAGGCCGCTATCCGACGGCCGCTATCCGACGGCCGCGGAGGCCCTCGCCGCCTGCCAGGCCAGCGCGGACAGCCCCTGCACCGTGGTGATGCCCGACCGCATGGTCGGGCCGTTCTTCGTGTAGACGGCCATGACGTAGTCGCGTCCGGCGCCGCGGACATGCGCCAGGCTGGTGATCACCCAGCCGCTGGTGCGGGGCAGCCAGCCGTTCTTCAGCTCCACCCGGACCCCCGCCGGCACGCCGCCGGTCAGGCCCCACCGCTGCGCCGGGATCACGGTCTTCAGCAGGCCGCTCACCACGGCGCGCCCGGCGGCCGACAGGGTGCCCGGGTAGGAGAGAGCGCGCAGCACGGCGAGCTGGTCGGCCCCGGTGGTCCGGGTCAGCCCCCACTTGCCGCCCGGGCCCGCCGTCGTCGCGTGCATGCCGAGACGGGCGAAGAACGCGTTCATCGCGGGCGCGCCGCCGACGTCGGCCCACAGGGCGCTCGCCGCCGCGTTGTCGCTGACCGAGATCATCCGCCGGGCGAGCGCCTGCTCGCGGGCCGTGAGCCGCCCCGATGCGCCCGCCCGCTGCACGAGCGCCGTGAGGATGTCGAGCTTGACCGAACTCGCCGTCTCGTAGCCGGCGACGGCCGGGTCGGTGTAGACGGCCGTGGTGCCGGCGACCGCGTCGTACATGGCGACGCTGACGTGACCCGGCCGGCCCGCGAGGTAGCGGCGGAACCTCGCCGCCAGGCCGGTCGACGCGGCGCCACGCGCCGCCGCGATCGGCTCGACGACGGTGCGCGGCTCGGGCACGGCGAGCGCCGTGGGCCGCAGCGCCGTGCCGAGCACCGATGACGGCGCCTGCGTCCCCGCAGCCTCCACCCGGCGGCGCACCAGCGCCGGGCTGATCGGCTCGAGGTCTCCCGCCGCCGTGGCCGACACCGTGGCAGGCACGCCGGCAGCTACAGAGCCACCCGCCCCCGCCGACCCCGTGGCCTCACCGGCCGGCCAGTACATCGCGCCACCGGCCACGCTGGTGACGGTCAGCAACACCACGCTCGCGCCCCATCGGCGCGCCATTCGTACCCGCACGCCGCCTGTCTAACTAAGCCGGACCTTTAGCAGAAGAGGACGGACAAAACGACATCCACCTTTTACCGCTACGACAAGGAGACCAGAAAAACCGACAACGATGTTTCCGTCACGATGAACGGACAAGACCTTGAAGCACCGTATTAGAACCGGCTCGGCTGGGTGACATCTTTGCGCCGAACCGCAGTTATCTGAATACTCAGGACGGTGGTACCGAATCCTGCCCGGCGCAGCCCGGATCGGATCCGGGTCGGTGATGGGAGGGCGCATGGCGAAGCAGAGTGCCGAGGCTGGGGCCCGGCCGATTCGGGACGGGGCCGCCCGGCCGGCCGGACTGTTCGTCGGCCTCACGACCCTCGACACGATCTACCTGGTCCGACGCCCACCCGAACCCGACGAGAAGATCGTCGCCGAGGATCTGGTGGTCGCCGCGGGCGGCCCGGCGACGGGCGCGGCCGTGGCCTTCGCCCATCTCGGGGGACGGGCCACGCTCGTCAGCGCGGTCGGGTCCGGGCCGCTGGCCGCCGCGGCCCAGGAGGATCTCGCCACGCTCGGGATCCGACATCACGATCTACGGCCGGGGGAACCGATCCTGCCGGTATCCGCGATCATGGTCAACGCGGCGGGCGGGGAGCGGGCGGTGGTGTCCGCGCACGGCGCGCTGCCGGGTGCCGCGCCGGCGGCCGCGGGCGCCGCGCGGGCCCTGCTCGCCGGGGCGGATGTCGTCCTCGTCGACGGCCACCAGCTCGACGTCGCCGTCGACGTCCTGGGCTCGGCCGGGCGGGCGCCCGTGGTGTTCGACGGCGGCTCCTGGAAGCCGGGCACCGAGCGGCTGCTCCCCCACGTCGATGTGGCGCTCTGCGGAAACGCCTTCCGGCCGCCGGGAGTCGGCGGCGGCGACCCGGACGGGGTGCTGCGCTATCTGCTGGCGCGCGGTCCCTCGTTCGCCGCGGTGACCCACGGTCCCGGCCCGATCCGGTGGGCGACCGCCCACGCCGGCGGGGAGATCCGGCCCCCCGCCGTCCGCGCGGTGGACACCCTCGGCGCCGGCGACGTGTTCCACGGCGCGTTCGCCTGGTCGATCGCGGTCCTGCCCCGGCTCACCACCGCCGGGATGGTGGCCGCACTCGCCGCGGCATCGCAGGTCGCGGCCCGGTCGGTGACACGCTTCGGCACGCGCTCATGGCTGGCCCAGGACGTCGAGACGCCTACGTCCTGAAGGACCGGCGGCTCAGGGGACGGGCGGCTCAGGGGACGGGCGGCTCAGGGGACGGGCGTCCCCGGTTCGTCCGGGGCCAGCCGGACCAGGTAATCGGCACGCATCGCCGTGCGGTCCACCAGGCGCAGATTTTCGAGATCGTTTTCCGCGACCCGTTTCCGGGCCGCCGGTCCGCCGCGCCCGCCGGTTGTGTGCCGGGCGATCAGACGGGTCCGGGCGATCTCCTCGTCGACCTGGAGAAACCACGTCTCGTCGCAGCATCCGCGCACCTGCGCCCATGCCTCGGTGTCCAGCAGCAGATAGTTCCCCTCACAGATCACCAGCCGCACGGTGGCCGGAATCCGGTGCCCTCCCGGGACCGGTGCGTCGTGCACGCGGCTGAACGAGGGCGCGCACACCTCCTCCGGCCCGCCGGCGCGTAACCGGGCCAGCAGCGACGCGTAGCCGGCGACGTCGAAGGTCTCGGGGGCGCCCTTGCGGTCGGCGAGGCCGAGCCGGGCGAGCGTGTCGTTCGGCAGGTGGAAGCCGTCCATCGGCGCCTGCGCGACGAGCCTCGGGCTCGTGCCATGGCGCGCGTCGAGCTCCGCCGCGAGCCAGTCAGCGAGGGAGCTCTTCCCCGCGCCCGGCGGCCCGGCGATCCCGAGCAGGAAGCGACCGCCACCGGCCAAGAGCGCCTGTGCCCTCGCCAGCACGGCCGCCCGGCCGATCAGCACGCCGGGCCGGGCCGGCGGACAGGGGTCCATGCGTTGATGGTGTCACCGGCCCGCGGCGGGTCAGAAGGACAGGCCGGTGGCGATCGCGGCCGGCACCGCTGGGGAGCCGGTCTCGCCGAGGCCGTGGATGCGCGCCCCTCGGGGCCGCCCGGGTCCTCGGTCATCCCGACGCTGAAGGGTGCGGCCGACGGTGGCGAGCACCGCGACCAGCGGTTTCAACCGCGGGTAGATCTTCGCCCACACGCCCCGCCGACGTCCAGATGTCGGCTGACCCCCGCCGGTCAGGTCGGGCGCAGCAGTCGGCGCAGCAGCTCGTCGACGGCGGCGCGGGCGTGGCGGATCGCGGCACGCTGGTTGTCGGCCCGGGCTACGAGCAGGGCGATTTCGTTCATGGAGGCGAGCAGCACGTGCGCGAACAGGTCGACCATCGAGGCGTCGAACACGCCTTCCCGGCCGAGTTCCGCGACCGTCTGCTTGATCTTGCCGAAGGCGTGCCGCTCGTCCAGTTCCCGCCAGCGCGCCCAGCCGAGGACCCCCGGCGCGTCGATGAGCAGGATGCGCTGCACGACGGGGTCGCCCGCGATGCCGATCCAGGCCATGCAGCCCAGGCGCAGCGCGGTGGCGGGGTCGCCCCCGCTGTCGGTGCCGACCGCGGCCACCAGCCGGCGGCCCACGTCCAGCTCGACCGCCTCCAGCACCGCGTCGAACAGTGCGTCCTTGCCCTTGAAGTGGTGGTAGAGCGAACCGCGGCTGACCCCGGTCTCGGTGAGGACGGCGTCGATCGAGGTGCCCTCGTAGCCTCGCTCGGCGAACAGCCGGGTGGCGACGCCGAGCAGGTGCTCCCGGGTCGCGGCACCCCGTTCGACGTTCCTGCTGGATGGGTTCATGGGTACCTCGTGACTCGGAGTCGACATCCCATTGTCGGGCCGCGGCCGAGCCATCCACCCCCGCAAAGCGCCATCGATGTGGCTAAAGCCGCAAAATGTAGTAAAGCGAAAGGAACCCGCAGGCCGCGGCGGGCCGCGGACTCGGCGGCGGCGCTGGAGTGCGAGCTCGTGCGGGAGGTCGCGCCCGGCGACCATCTCTCATCGCCCTGCTACGCGTTCATGCGCTCAGCTCGGACACGAGCGTGGCACCGTTGGTGTTCCACCACAGCCGGTTCCGCCAGCTCGTGGCCCACTGACCAGCCGTCGAGTCCAGCCGTCGAGTCCAGCCACCGAGTCCAGCCACCGAGTCCAGCCACCGACCCGCCCCGGGGGTGCCCGTGCCGTTCCGACTTCCCGACCTCGATCTCGACCTGCCGATCTGTCTGACCTGCGGGGTGCAGTACGGCGCCGCGCGGGTCGACTGCCCGGTCTGCGAGGACGAGCGGCAGTACGTCGGCTGGGAGGGACAGCGGTGGACGTCGCTGGCCCGGCTGCGCGCCGACGGCTACCACGGCGTGCTGCGCCCGGAGGGTGAGCGGGTGACCGGCGTCGGCGCCGAACCGAAGATCTCCATCGGGCAGCGGGCGTTACTCGTCCAGACCGACGCGGGCAACATCCTCTGGGACTGCGTGCCCTTCCTCGACGACGACCTCGCCGGCCGGGTCGCCGAGCTCGGCGGCGTCACCGCCATCGCGATCAGCCACCCGCACTTCTACGGGGCGATGGTCGACTGGAGCCGGGCCTTCGGCGGTGCCCCGATCTACCTCCACGCCGCGGACGCCGAATGGATCGGCCGACCGGACGATGCCGTCGAGCTGTGGTCCGGCGATGCGCTGCGGATCGGCGACGGGCTGACCCTGATCAACGGCGGGGTGCACTTCGCCGGCGGCACGGTCCTGCACTGGGCGCAGGGCGAGGGCGGGCGGGGGGCACTGTTCTCCGGCGACATCCTGCAGGTGGTCCTCGACCGCCGGTGGGTGAGCTTCATGTACAGCTACCCGAACTACATCCCGGAGCGGCCCAGCGTCGTCCGTCGGGCGCTGGCCCTGCTCGAACCGTTCGATTTCGACGCCGTCTACGGCGCGTTCTGGCAGACCGTGGTCCACGCCGACGGCCAGGCCGCCGTGCGCCGCTCCGCCGACCGCTACCTCCGCTTCGTCACCGACACCCCCTAGCCCGACCCCTGTACCTGCTTGTCCAGAGGGATGAATCGGACACCGAAGCCTCCGGACAAGCAGGGGAGTGGGCCGCTCCGAGGTGGCCTGCGAGACTTCTGCCCGACGGCTGGACCGGCGCGACTCCCGGAGGTCCGATGGCGCAGCACGACCCTCTCCGCGAGGACGACCCCCGGCAGGTCGGGCCGTACACGCTGTTGGAACGCATCGGCGCCGGCGGCATGGGCGTCGTCTACCTGGCGCGCGACCCCGGCGGTCGGCGGGTCGCGCTGAAGATCCCGAGCAGCCCCGGCCACGGCCACCAGATTCCCCAGGCGGACGAGCGCTTCGTCGACGAGGTGGCGACCCACCGGATGCTGACGAGCGAACGGGTCGTCCGCTTCCTCGACGCCGATGTCGGCGCTCGCCCACCCTGGGTGGCGCTCGAGTACGTCCAGGGCGCCAACCTGGGCCAGGTCGTGGCGCAGGCCGGCGTCTTCCGGGACCGCTTCCTGCTGGCCCTCGCCGCCGAGCTCGCCGAGGCGGTGGCGGACATCCACGCGCACGGCATCGTCCACCGCGATCTGCACCCCGCAAACGTCATCTGCCTGCCGAACGGCATCAAGGTCATCGACTTCGGTCTGGCCCGCGTCCAGGCGGACGACGAGAGCCTCACCACCCAGGGGCCGCCCATCGGCGTCCCGGCCTTCATGGCGCCGGAGCGGTTCGCGGGAGTCGTCACCCGGGCGTGCGACGTCTTCGCCTGGGGGTGCTGCGTGGCCTACGCCGCCGCCGGGACACCACCGTTCCCGAACGCGACGCCCCGCGACGCCTACGCCGCCGTCGCGGGCTCCCCACCGGTACTGACGAACCTGCCCGGCGACCTCGCCGACCTGGTCGGCCGGGCGCTGGCGAAAAGGCCGGCGGACCGGCCGACCGCGTCCCGGGTGGCCGCCGAGCTGCAGGGGCTCGGAGTTCCGGTGACCCGACCGGCCGCCGTGCCCTGGCCCGCGCGGGCGCTCCCGCTGATCAGCCAGGCCGTCCCCGTTCCGTACACGGGTGGGTCAGACCCGGTCACCACACCGAGCCATCCAGGCTACCCAGGCCACCAGAGCCACTCAGGCCACCAGAGCCACCAGAGCCACCCGGGCCATCAGAGCCACCCGGGCCCCGGTGAGTCGGCGCCGATCGATCGCCACGGCCCTGGCGCCGTCCTGGGGGCGGCGGTCGGGGCGGCGCTGTGCCTGCTCGGCCTCGCGCTGGCGGCGGGGGGATACGCCGCGGGCGACGTCACCGGGCCGGTCGGCGCCGGTCTGGTGGCCGCCGCGGCGGGCGTGCTGGCGTTCGTCCGGATCGGCTCAGCCACCCGGTTCGCCCCGGTGGGCGTACCCGGGTGGCTCGTCCTGATGACAGTCGCCGCCGGCGGCGTCGCGGGCGGCCTGTTCGGACTGCTTCTCGCCCGCGAGCTGTGGGCTGGCAGCCCGCGGGCGGCCGCGGCGTCGGAGCTCGCCCTGGCCTGCTGCTTCGCGGCGGCGTTCGCGCTGTTCCTGCGAGGTCCGGCCGCGACGCGGCCGGACCCCACCCGGTAGGCGGGGCACCTGGCCCGCGGTCGGGGATCAGGGCACCAGGCGGGAGTGGCGGGACGTCTCCGTGAGCTTCGTGCCGAGCTGGCCGGCGACCTGCTCGGGCTCGACCCAGCGAACGCGGGTGCTGACGGAGTCGGGCACGGCGAGGCTACGGTCCTCGACGTGGAACAGGTAGGTCATGTCGTAGTGGACGTGTTCCGGTTCCCCGCGCTCCGGCGCGGCCTCGACGATCCTCGCCTCGACGTCGAAGGGGATGATCCCGTCGGGGATGACCATGTTCGTCTCCACCCCGGCGCGGCGGGCGGCGAGCCCCAGCGCCGCGCCGAGCAGGGATGAATCGCCCGCGGCGACGTGGCCGCCCGGCAGGTGCCAGGTGGACGTCGACGTGTCCATGATCTCAAGAACTCGCCAGTCGGGGGACACGATCGCGGCGCGGCAGGTGACGTGAGCCGGGGTCGTGCTACGGGCTGTGATAGCAGGCCCGTGCAGGGCAAGCACGACCAAGGACCGTATGAGGTCCATCTCGTCCGGGTTCGCCTCGATGTAGCCGAGGGCCACACCGATCACCGCGTTGTTGGTGACCGCCACGCTCAGAGAACGTACAGGTGTCGGGTGCTCAACACGGAACACCGGGGCGGGACACTCCGAAGTTGGTACTGCACACATACCCTCACTTACAGTGTCGACAAACCTGGCTATATCGGAAGAAATCGGAATGCCAGTTCGGCATAGTCCTGGACTTCCTCGTCCAGTCGCGCTGGCCCGCGGGATGAGGTGCGTGACGCTCGGCCACGCTCGACGCGGCGCACCCCTCCCCCTCGGCAACTCACCAGACCGCCCCGGTACTGCGACGGAGAGTGACAGTTGGTCATGCTTCGCGGCACGCCGGCCGAAACCTCTACGGCATCCCGCACGTCGATCGACCCTTCCCGAGATCGGGTGAAGCGGACAAACAGGGCAAGTACCCGCCTGCCGGGTACCCGGCTCCTACCATCGCCAAACCTCCTTCGTGCCGCAAATCCGAAATTTTGCTCTGCCTTCAGTCGAGGGGTGGCCTCGCCCCCAGGTCAGCGGGGATGCGGGCGGCCCTGGGCGGCGGGGTGCCCGGACGACGAACGCGCGGGCAATCGGCACCTGTGGGCGCCCGTTCGGGGGGCCTCGCACCGGTCGCGGTACCCCCGCCACCAGCGGTCGTGACGGCCAGCCGACACCTCGAGCAGGCGGCAGCCGACCACGACTAGGGTCGGCGGGAACGCATCGGCACAATGCCGACACCGGGCCGCCATCCATCGCCAGCCAGGCAAGCCGCCACCAGGTACGCCCTCACCGGGTACCTGGAGCGATGCGGCGGGTGGGCCCGGTCCACCGCGGGATCGAGCGGGAGGACCCACCGTGCCCGACAGCCAGGCTCTCGACGCGACGCGCCCGGGGCACCGTCAGGTCCGCCGGGCCACGGTGCTCCTCGCCGGGCTCGCCCTGACCGGGTTCGTCGGTCTGACGGCGGGCTGCGGCTCGGACGGCGTCGACCTGCCGAACCCGAGCGCCAGCGTGAGCCTGCCGACCGCGCTGCCCACGGCCCTGCCGACCGCGCTGCCGAGCGGCCTACCCACGGCCCTGCCGAGTGGCCTGCCGACGGCCCTGCCCAGTTCGCTGTCGACGTCCATCCCGGGGGTAGGGAAGATCGACACGGTGACCGGCCCGGCGGCGCTGCGCGGTACCAACGTCCCCGCGGACTTCCCCGTGCCGCCCGGGGCCGGCGTGAAGGTCGGCACGACCACCGGGAAGACCTCGACGGTGACGCTGTCGGGGGTGTCCAGCGACCGGGTGGCGACCTTCTACCGCACGGCGCTGCCGCAGGCCGGCTACCGGATCACCTCGGACGTCGGCATCCCCGGCGTCGCCCGCGCGCTGGCGTTCAACGGGCACGGCGTCACCGGGAGCATCGGCGCCGCGGGCCTCGGCCAGTCCAACGCGATCGCCGTCGTGTTCACGAAGCATTGACGCGGCGGGCGGACCGCCGGTCGCCCGGGCGCCGACGGGTGGGCTCACACCGGCGCGGGCGCCAGGTCCGGCAGGTTGAAATACCCGCGGATCTCCGTCTGGACGGCCCGCGGCTCGCGGCGGGCATCGACCACGGCCACGAACTCCTTGCGCTGGAAGATCTCCATCACCGGCTGGGTCTTCTCGTGGTAGTCACGTAGCCGCACCGCCAACGCCTGCGGATTGTCGTCGGCGCGCTTGCGCAGCGGTGCTCCGCAGACGTCGCAGGTGTCCGGCATGAGCGGCCGGCTCGCTATCAGGTTGTAGTCCAGGCCGCAGCGGGAGCACAGCCGGCGGGCCAGCACCCGCCGGTAGACCTCATCGTCCGGGAGATCCAGGTAGATGACCCCGTCGATGTCGTAGCTCTCCAGAAAGAACTCCGCCTGCCGCGCGTTGCGGGGGAATCCGTCGATGATGAACCCGTAGTTCCAGTCGTGGTCGGCCAGCCGGGTGCGTACCACCGATTCAACGAGATCGTCACCGACCAGATGGCCGGCGGCGACCGTCCGCTTCACCTGGGCGCCCAGCTTCGTGTGATTCTGTACGTTCCAGCGGAAGACGTCACCGACGCTTATGTGGACGAGGTCGAAATCCCGTGCCAGCATCGTCGCCTGGGTTCCCTTGCCGCTGCCCTGTACTCCCATGATGACGAACTTGCGCACGAAATCCCTCTCCCGCTCGAATCGCAGGTTTCACAGGTGGTCGGCTGCGGACCGTCGTCCGGTCATTCCCTGCCGGGTACCGTATCCGCTGAACGAATGGGCCGGCCGGGAACCCACCCGCGTGAATGCGGCGTGGGCAACGACACATGTCCTGGTCAACGGCGTGACGGCCGGCGGGTGGACGCCGGAGAACCGCGGGCAGCGGGAGGTGACGGCCATTGCCGGCACGACCCCTCCGCGCGGCGGCACCACCCCGCGGATGGCCGTCACCGGCACGGAAAGGGCGGTCGCGCGAGGGCGGCCTCACCCGCACCGGGTGGCACCGACGCGCCACCCGCAGCGGCCGGCCTGGCGGATCCGGCCGGCGGGCGGCCCCCGCTCAGCCCCGCACGTAGCGGCGCGGCACCCAGGTCTGGCTGTCGATCGGGGGCCGTTTGTAGGCCTTCTGCTGCCGTGGGGGCAGCACGACGCGCTCATGCGGCACGTCGCCGTACGGGACGACCGACAGCAGATGGCTGATCAGGTTGAGCCGAGCCGTGCGCTTGTCGTCGGCGTCCACCACGTGCCAGGGCGCCTCGCGAATGTCGGTGTAGGCGAACATCTCGTCCTTGGCCGCCGCGAAGTCCACCCATCTGGCCCGTGCCTGCAGGTCCATCACCGACAGCTTCCACTGCTTTCCGGGATTGTCGATACGGTCCTGGAAGCGACGTTCCTGCTCCTCGTCTCTGAGCGACAGCCAGTATTTCACCAGGACGATTCCGGAGCGGACCAGCGCCCGCTCGATCTGCGGGCAGGTGCGCAGGAAGTCGTCGTATTCGTCATCGGTGCAGAAACCCATCACCCGCTCGACCCCGGCCCGGTTGTACCAGCTCCGGTCGAACAGCACGATCTCGCCGGCGGCGGGCAGGTGCGCCAGGTAGCGCTGGAAGTACCACTGGGTGCGTTCCCGCTCGGTCGGCGTGCCCAGAGCGACGACCCGGCACTGGCGGGCGTTGAGCCGGTCGAGGATGCGTTTGATGGTGCCGCCCTTGCCCGCGGTGTCCCGCCCCTCGAAGATCACCACCAGCCGGAATCCGGTATGCCTGACCCATTCCTGCAGGCGGACCAGCTCGGTCTGCAGGCGGGCGAGTTCCTTCTCATACTCCTTCCTGGAGACCCTGCGCGCAGTGATCCCCGCCGCGAGGGCCGCCGCGGTCGAGGGATCGACCGCCCCCGTCCCGGCGGGTCCGGCGGGTCCGGCGGCGTCCGGCGACCCGGCGGCGCCTCGGGCCACCCCACCACCGTCATCGGCCCTGTCCCCCGCCCGCCCGCCGTGCCGCCCCTGCGCCCTGTCCCCCATGTCCGTGTCCCCCATGTCCCTCCTGCTCTCCCTGCTCTCCCTGCCACCGCTCCTGGCACCGCTCCTGGCACCGCTCCTGACACCGACAGCTCTTCCCGACGCCGGGCTTGCGCACCGCCGCGGCGGGCCCGCCGGCCACCATCGACCGCCGCCGCGACCAGGCGCGGGGGCCACCCGTCCGACGCAGGCCCTACCGGTGCAGGATGACAAATCATTAAAGAGCAGGATGTGGATGGGAATCGGGGACGTGGGAAACGGCCGCGCGGGTGGCGACCTCCCGGATTCCAGGGAGGAAACGCGGGTGTCGAGGGGACTGCGGCGGGCAGTCGGTGCGGCTCTGGCCGCGGCCGCACTGACGGTCGGGCTCGGGGCGTGCGGCTCCGGCGACGAGGCGCCGGCACCGCCGGCCGAGGTCGTGCTGAACCGGGGGCAGGACTCCTCGATGCCGTTCCGGACCGACGCCGAGGGTGAGGTCCTGCTCGACGTCACCACCGCCGCGCCCGGCGTGTCGTGGGGTTCGCCGGGCAGCGAGTCGGCCGTGGTGTCCCTGTTCGTCGACAACACCTACGCCACCGACGTCGTCATCCCCGCCTCGTTCCCGATCAAGCGGAGCCTGGCGCTGGGCCACCTCGCCGCCGGCGACCACACCCTGCGGGCGCAGTTCGCCGCCGACCGCTCCCCACAGGCGGCGGCCTCGGCCCGCCTGACCGGTTTCACCTTCCGGACGGTGACGCCGCAGGACAACGGCTACCAGGCGCTGGCGCACGCCCCGGTGGTGTACGGCCGCACGACGCCGCTTTCCGCGGCCACCGCCGGCGGCGCGGGCGCGGCGGCCGCCGCGGACCCGCTGGCCGGCGGACCGTTCCAGAACGCGATCACGGACACGCCGCTGCTGGCCTTCCACTCCGAGGCGCCGACCGCGATCTCCGGGCACCGGCTGCTGACCTACTCGATGGTGTGGAGCAACGAGGACAGCGGCACGTCCACCCCGGCGCTGATGGCCCAGTGGGGCCGCACCACCGACATCGAGTGGACCTACCAGGTGGAGATCGATGCCGCGGGCAACGCGATCCCCGGCAGCGCGGTGATCCAGGGGCCGGACCACGCGACGCAGCCCTTCACCGGCCGCTACGAGGGCGGCCATCCGGTGCTCGGGACCTGCACGCTGAACAACGGCATGTGCCAGAACCCGGACGGCCCGATGCGGTTCGCCCTGTCCGCCGCCGACACCCTCGACCCGAGCGCCGACGCCCGCGAGCGGGAGATGGACCGCAACCCGTGGACCTACTGGGTGATGTCGCAGGAGGTCGCGCGCGAGGGCAAGGTCGACGAGGACAAGACGCCGAACTCCATCACGAAGATCAGCGACCCGCGCAACTACCTCTACCTGATCATTCGTAAGAGCACTGTGGGGCCGCCGAACACGGAGAACAGCTGGGTCGGCCTGTCGGTCGGCGTGCGGCTGTCCGGCAACGGCGAGACCTACCGGTCGAACAAGATCTACCCACTCTGGGCAATCGCACGGGACACGCCCGCCGCGACCGCCGTCGAGCTCCCGCCCGGCACGGTCGCCGAGGACATCTCGACGATCGAAGCCACCCGGGTCGTCGGGGCGGGCGTCGACCGGGGCGCCCGTATCAAGGTCGACTCGATCGAGCGGGCGTTCCTGCTCGGACCGGACGGCCAGCCGCAGCAGTCGTTCCTGTTCACCCCGGCGAAGGCGACCCTGAGCCAGGCCGCGCCGACCGCGACCCTGTTCCGCCGCCCGCAGGGCGGTTCCTGACGCTGCGGCCCCGCCGCCGCACCCGCTCGCCCGCCCCGCCCCTCCCCGCCGCAGCCCCCCGGCACCGCGGTGCGGGGCCGGGGCACCACGGCGGGGGCGGCACGTGAGTGCCGGCACCGCGGTGCCGTCCCGTCGACGCCCCCGCCATCCCGCTACCGCCATCCGGCGGTGCACCTGAGTGGCACCACCGTGGTGCTGCCCCGCCCGGCCACGCTGCTCGGGGGACCAGCCGCTCGGGGGACCGGCCGGTCAGACGCCGGTGCGCAGCGCCGAGAGCAGAGCCACGTCACCGAAGGCGGCCAGGTCGGGATGGTCGAACGGCAGGCGCCCCCACAGGGCGAGCAGCACGCGGGCGGCGGGGCCGCGCAGGGCGGCGTCCCCCTTGGCATGCTCCCGGGTCACGGTGACGTCGTTGCCGGCCAGCGCGACCAGCCACTCCCCCTCGACGTCGGTGAGATGGACGTGGACGCCGCCGTGCGCCAGCCCGGTGGTCGCGCGGGCGCGCTCACCGGGCAGCAGGATGGTCAGCAGCTCGTCCACGCCGTCCGCGGCCACCTCCGCCGCGGGCGGGCGGGCGGTGCCGATCGCGTTGTCGGCGTCCCAGCGGTGCACGGTGAGTTCCTGCGCGAGTCGGCGGCGCCAGAACCCGGCGACGGGCGGCGCGACCCCGGTGTGGTTCCAGGCCGGCAGGGCGGGATCGGTCTCCCGCAGCACGCGCAGCAGGTCGTCGAGGGAGCGCCGGTAGTAGGCGATCAGCCCGTCGTCGTCGGTGGGCGCGGGCGGGTTCGGTGGCGGCGGGTCGGTGGTGCCCCGCGGCACGACGACGCTGACGCTGTGCAGTAGGCGGCCGACGTGCCGCAGCAGGCGGCGCGAACTCCAGCCCGGGCAGGTCGGTACGGGACTGTCGAGATGCTCGCTGGTCGCCGCCAGCAGCGCGACGCCCTCGGCCTCGATGAGCGCGAGATGGTCCACCGGCCCGAGTCTGGCAGGACGCCGCGTCCACCGTCGTCCCATCCGGGCAGCTCAGGATGCGCCCCGCGGCGGACCGCTCGGTCCTGGCTGGTGCCGGGAGCAGGAACGTCCGCCCGGCGCCCCCGGCGGACGTTCGCGGCCCACGCGTTAGTTCGCCGGAACGATCTGAGCGGGTGCGCCGATCTGGGCGGCCAGCCTCGTCCAGTGGCCGTCGGCCGTGTTGAGGGCGTCGGTCGTGCGCTGGAGCAGGACCGGCGGCGGCAGGGCGGTGCCGTCGAAGAGGTTCCCGCAGGTGGTGACGGCCTGGGCGTAGGCGGCGGCGCCGTCGGTCCAGGTCTGGCTGGCGGTGGCGACGGGCGGCACGCCGAGCACGGCGATCCGGTCCACGGCCTGACCGAGCTGGACGCACGCCGGCCTCAGCGCCGTGCCGTCGGCCGCCTGGATGTCCGCCCGCACCGTGTTGACGGACGTGACGATCTCGTCGCGGATCCCGGCGGTGGCGGCGTACCAGGTGGCTAGCTGGGCCTTCACATCGATGGTCGGCGGGACCGCCGCGCCGGCCTCGGCCTGCGTGCCACCGCCGCCCACGACCAGGTACACCGCCGTCACCGCGCCGGCGCCGGCCACGCCCAGGATCGCGAGGCCCCGGCGGCGCTCCTGGCGGGACAGCTCTTCCCAGCTGCGGTAGTCGTTACGGCGCCGGCGCACGGATCCCCCACATCGCGAGAAGTAACCGACAGAACAGACGCCTGAATCAACCCGGACGTTGCGCCCGGATCGCGGCCGGCCGGACCCGAGCCTCCCCGACCAGGCCCACATCCTCGCCGGACCGTCCTGCACCCCCGCCGGACCGTCCTGCACCCCCGCCGAGCCCTCGCCCGACCATCCTGCGCCCCTGCCGAGCCCGCGCCGGACACCACCGCCGCGCCACCCCGCGGTGGGCCGCCGGAGCACCCGACGACGTTTGTCACATTCTCGATTCGGCCGTGCCCGGAGCGCCTCGAACGTATGCCAGGTGAGAACGGCCGTGCACCAGCCAATGCAGACGCGCGTTCCGCGGGCCGCGCGCCGGACGCGCCGAGAAAATTCGGCCGTTTCGGTGGACGAGACGCCGGGAAAGCGCACGATATCGGAGGGGGCCATCCACGGCGTCGGCGTGCATCGTGGCGCATCGCCGGCCCGGCCGGAGGGATCAGGCGACGATCATTTCGGTAGCGGCATCCGGCAGCGCGAATTTCCGCGCCCGGCACGGTGCCCGACCGAACCATGTGTCGCCGCCATGGGTGACCGCTGAAAAACGTGCACAAGGGGGCGTGAATGGTCGAGGGTGTGCCGTGCTGGTGGGAATCTGCTTCCTTGCCGGACGGGGCGGCGGACGACGACGCCGCGGCCTGGGCCGTGGTCGTGCTGGGTGGCACGGGCGGGCGGATCCGCGGGGTGGTCGGCCCGTTCCGCACCCCGGGCTACGCGCACAAGTACGCCCACGATGAGGGATTGCGCGAATGGCTCGTCGTCCCCGCCCTGTGTCTGACGCTGCCGGCCAGCCAGCAGGCCGCCGGGGTCGCGGTGCTGTGAGACGCCGCTCCCAGTGACCGCCCCTGCCCGCCGTCCGGCCGGGCGGCAGGCAGAATCAGTGGCCATGTCGGAACGGATCATCGAGAACTATCTCATCGACATGGACGGCGTTCTCGTCCACGAGGAACACCCGATTGCCGGGGCGGACGCGTTTATTGCCGGCATCATCGCCGCGGGCCTCGGCTTTCTGGTGCTGACGAACAACTCGATCTACACGGCCCGCGATCTGTCGGCGCGACTGTCCCGCTCCGGTCTCACGATCCCGCCCGAGCGAATCTGGACCTCGGCGCTCGCCACCGCGCTGTTCCTGCACACGCAGCGGCCGGGCGGCTCGGCGTATGTCGTCGGCGAGGCGGGGCTCACCACCGCCCTGCACGAGATCGGATATGTGCTCAGCGACAGCTCGCCCGATTACGTGGTACTCGGGGAAACCCGGACCTACAGCTTCGAGGCGATCACCCGAGCGGTCCGCCTGGTGCGCGGCGGCGCCCGCTTCATCGCGACGAACCCCGACCCGACCGGGCCGTCGGTCGAGGGCCTGCTCCCGGCGACCGGCGCCGTCGCCGCCATGATCACGAAGGCGACCGGCGTCACCCCGTACTTCGTCGGCAAGCCGAACCCGCTGATGATGCGCAGCGCCCTGAACACCCTGTCCGCGCACAGCGAGACGACGGTGGTGATCGGCGACCGGATGGACACCGACGTGGTCGCGGGCCTGGAGGCCGGGATGGACACCGTGCTCGTGCTCTCCGGCATCACGACACACGCCGACGTCGAGCGGTTCCCCTACCGGCCGACCGCGGTCGTGGACAGCATCGCCCGGGTCCCGGTCGGGCGGGACGTCCACACCATCGACGGGACGCTCACCGCGCCGACCCGCCGCCCGGCGCCCGCGGCCCCCGACGACGCGGCACCACGGCACGCCACCCAGGACTGACCTCGCGACGACACGCCACCGCGAGCTGACCTCGCGGCGACACGCGACCCCGGGCCGCTGGCTGCTCGCCCGGCGCCCGCAACGACCGGCCGGCGGCCCGACCGCCGGCCGGGAGACGCGGACTAGGGGGCAGGCCACGCCCGCGGAACCCTCACGGTCCGCACCGACCCCTCGGCCGGGCAGGACAGACCCGTACCTGCCGGTATGCGGTTATGTGACCCATCGCCGCGCCGGTGAGCGTGCGGCGCTGCCACAGGCGAATCCGGGCGAAGTCCGTACGTCAGACGGCCTGGACCGCCCGACACCGCCGTCTTCTGGTCCTCCAGGCATCGCGGGCCGGGTCGGATGCGTACGGAACGGGGCGGTGTCGGACGTTCCCAGGGAGACGAGGCATGCAGGCCGATGATGATGCCAGCTTTGAACAGTTCGTCGCCGAATGCACCGACCGGCTGCTACTGAGCGCCGTGCTGCTCGTCGGCGGCGACTGGGCCGCGGGCGAGGACCTGCTGCAGGGGGCGTTCGAACGCACCTATCGACGCTGGGGCCGGATGAACGACCCAAGGCCAGAGGCCTACGTGCGCCGAGTACTGGTCAACGCGGCCACTTCACGCTGGCGCAGGCTGCGGGCGCGGGTCGGCGAGGTGCCGCTGCTCTTCGACGGTGACTGGACCCTCGACCCCGCCGAGCACGGCGCCGACCCGGCCGACCGGCTTGCCGCGCACGAGGCCCTCATCCGGGCGCTGCGTGCCCTTCCACCCCGGCAACGGGCCGTCCTGGTGCTGCGTTACTTCGACGACCTGCCCGAGGCCGACGTCGCCGCCGCCCTCGGCTGCACGGTCGGCACGGTCCGTTCCCAGGCCTCCCGCGGCCTGGCAAAGCTGCGTGACAGTCACCAGCTACGCGGCTTCGCCCCACCGGGCCGCGCACCGACATCCTCCGTCGGCCCGCGGGCCGACATCCTGACCAACGAGACCGGGGAGACCACCGTCTCCGCTGCAGGGGAGGCGCAGTGACCGCCACCGACCGCACCCCGACCGACGGCGATCTGGCCGCTGGCATCCGCGCGCTGCGCGGCCCGCTCGCCCGGCGCGGCCCCGTCGAGCCGGTCGCGTTCACCGCCGATGTTCGTGCCCGCGCTCGCCGTCACCGCGCCCGGGTTCTCACCGGTCTCGCCACCGCCCTCGCCGTCCTCGTCGCCGCCGGCGTCACCATCCCCCTGCGCCTGCTCAGCGCCGAGCCCGCCAGCACCGTCGTCCCCGCGACCAGCCTGTCGCCGCCCGCCCCCGGGGCGCCGTACACCTACGGTGGCGTCACCGTCGGCTGGCTGCCCACCGCAATGACCCATCGCGGGGACACGGCCGCCACAGTCCAGGCCGCTCCGGGCGGGCACGAGCCGAACGACCTGCTCTTCAACGTCGAGGGCCTTGGCGGCGACCTGCCCTGGCTGACCCAGGAGGCCGATCTGTTCGGCCCCTTCACCTACATCAGCCAGTTCGCGACGCCCGGCGCCACCGCGTCGGCCACCGCGGACCAGCCCGGTTCCACCGCGCCGGCCGCCGGCCTGGCGCCGCCAGCACTGCTCTGGGTGACCGCCACCTGGGATCCCCGCGCCCCGCGGGATCTCACCGCCATCTCCGCCAAGCTGGCCGGCAAGTACCTGACCACCTCGCTGATCGGGAGGGTCGAGGCCACCACGACGACCGTCGCCGACCAGCCGGCCCTCCTGGTCCGCACCGACTCCAACACCGCCAAGCGGCGCCCGTCCGCCGACCACCGTTACCGGGCGGCGCTGATGTGGAGGGCACCGGACGGCACCCAGCTCGCCGTCGAGGCAGTCGGCCCGAGCCCGGTCGACCCTGCCGTCCTCGCGCGCGTCGCCGGCGGGCTCACGCTCGTCGGGCAGCCGGCCCCACCGGCGGCACCGGACGAGACGACGAGGGCGGCGATCCTCGCCGCGTTCCACGATGCCTTCGCCCCCGGCGTCCCCGACGACCGGTGGGCCGCCGCGGTGCAGGACGGCCCGACGCTCGCCTCGCTGCGCAAGGAGGTCGTGACCCGGTATCCGTGGTTCGCCGCGACCCTGTCGGTGCGGGTCGACCACCTGCTGGTCCTGGCTGCGGACACCGTCTCCGCCGGGCTGTCGTACTCGTTCACCAAACCGGCGCCCCTGCCCGGCCGACCGGCGTCCTCGTCCATGGGCGGCTCCGGTGAGGCGGTGCGCACCGCGGCCGGCTGGCAGGTCAGCCGGAGCACCTACTGCAACGTGATCGGCCTCCCGCCGGGGGACTACGACGGCCTCCCCCTCGTCGCCCCCGAGCTGCGCTGCCCGTTCTGACCTGGCCGGCGCCGGCCCGCACCATCACGCTCGCCCGCGCGGGGGCGCGGGGGCGAGGACTGGGACGGTCCGAGACCGCCCCAGCCGGGACCTGCTGCGGCTCAGGCCTGCGCGGTCGCAACACCTACCGGGCAGGAGACCCCGGTACCGCCGAGGCCGCAGTAGCCGTAGGGGTTCTTGGCATCCGACAGGTACTGCTGGTGGTACTCCTCGGCGAGGTAGAACTCCCCCGCCGGGGCGATCTCGGTGGTGATCGGGCCGAAGCCCGCCTCCCGCAGGATCTTCTCGAACCCGTCGCGGCTCGCGCCGGCCGCCGCCGCCTGCGCGTCGGACGTGGTGTAGATCGCCGAACGGTACTGGGTGCCGACGTCGTTGCCCTGGCGCATGCCCTGGGTCGGGTCGTGCCCCTCCCAGAACGCCTTCAGCAACTCGGCGTAGGAGACCTTCGCCGGGTCGAACACGACCAGGACCGCCTCGGTGTGCCCGGTCTGGCCGGAGCACACCTCCTCGTACGTCGGGTTCGGAGTGGACCCGCCGGCGTAGCCGACCGCGGTCGTGTACACGCCGGGTACCCGCCAGAACGCGCGCTCCGCGCCCCAGAAACAACCCAGACCGAACACGGCCGTCTCCAGCCCGTCCGGAAACGGCCCGGTGAACGAGGTGCCGAGGACGGTGTGCCGGGAGTCGCCCGCGAAAACCGGGCGGTCCCGGCCCGGGAGCGCCTCCTCGGGCGTGGGCAGCGTGGTCTTATGGCGACCGAAGAACATCTGTGCCACCTCCGGTGAGTGTCTCCTCTGACAACCACCCAGAGCGGCCGGGCGTTCCCGGAGCCCGCCGGGTCACGGCAGGGTCCCGGCCGCGGTTGGACCCCGGACCGGGCCACCGAGCGGGCCCGGTCCGGGTGCAGCCCGGTCCGGCACAACCTGATCCGGCACAGCCCGGTCCGGCACAGCCTGATCCGCCTGCGGCGGCCGGTCCTGGGACGTCCGGTCAGATGACCAGGTCCTCCAGCATCGTCGTCACGAGCGCCGCGATCGGCGAACGCTCCGAGCGGGTGAGCGTGACATGCGCGAACAGCGGGTGGCCCTTGAGGGTCTCGATGACCGACGCGACCCCGTCATGCCGACCGACCCGCAGGTTGTCGCGCTGCGCCACGTCGTGCGTGAGCACCACCCGGGAGCCCTGCCCCAGTCGGGACAGCACGGTGAGCAGTACTCCACGCTCCAGCGACTGCGCCTCATCGACGATCACGAAGGCGTCGTGCAGGGACCGCCCGCGGATGTGGGTGAGCGGGAGCACCTCCAGCATCCCCCGGTCGACGACCTCCTCGATCACCTCCTGGGAGACCAGGGCACCGAGCGTGTCGAACACGGCCTGCGCCCAGGGCGCCATCTTCTCGTTCTCGCTGCCCGGCAGGTAGCCGAGCTCCTGCCCGCCGACGGCGTAGAGCGGCCGGAAGACGACGACCCGCCGGTGGGCCCGGCGCTCCATCACCGCCTCCAGACCCGCGCACAGGGCCAGCGCCGACTTGCCGGTGCCGGCCCGACCGCCGAGCGAGACGATGCCGACATCCGGGTCGAGCAGCAGGTCGAGCGCTACCCGCTGCTCCGCGGAACGCCCGTGCAGCCCGAATGCGTCCCGGTCACCGCGCACCAGCCGGACCTGCTTGTCGGCCGTCACCCGGCCGAGCGCCGAGGCGCTGCCCCCCGCCGTGGTGAGCACCAGGCCGGTGTGGCACGGCAGGTCGGCGGCCTCCAGGATCTCCGTGTACTCGCGGGAGTAGAGCCGGTCGAGATCCTCCTGGGCGACGGTGAGCTCCGCCATGCCCGAGAAGCCGGTGTCCACCGGCGACAGCGCCTGGTACTCCTCCGCCGGCAGCCCCAGCACCGACGCCTTGACCCGCAGCGGGAGGTCCTTGGTGACCAGCACGACGTCCGCGCCCTCGCGGGAGAGGTTCATCGCGACACACAGGATCCGCGAGTCGTTCGTGTCCACCCGGAACCCCGGTGGAAGCACCGCCGCGTCGGTGTGATTGAGTTCCACCCGAAGCGTTCCCCCACCCGCCAGCGGGATGGGCTGGTCGAGGCGACCGTGCCGAATGCGCAGGTCGTCCAGCAGGCGCAGGGCCTCCCGGGCGAACCAGCCCAGCTCCGGGTGGTTCCTCTTGCCCTCCAGCTCCCCTATGACGACGAGGGGGAGCACGACATTGTGCTCCGCGAACCGCAGCAGCGCGCCAGGATCAGAAAGCAGCACGCTTGTGTCGACGACATGCGTTCGTGGCACACGCCCACCCGCTTACTCGGAGGTAGTCCGGGACCGACCCCTCCAGGAGCCGGGCACCGGCCTCCTGGTGTAGTCGCGCTTGCGGCACCGAGGGGCCTCCCGAGAGGTCCGGCACCACGCCGGACCACGGCTTGAGACGCTAGGGCTCTCACGGTAGCCGCCACCTCCCAGGATGGCGACCCACTTCGGGCAACACGTTGCGTTAAGAACGGGAAACGTTTTGCCTCCTCGGGTGGCTGCCGTGTCCCTTTCGGTGACATTCCGCCCCGATCATGACGCCCCGCGGCAGCACCCTTCCCAGGGCGTCAGCCAGCACCCATCGACGTTCCCACGCGTCACATCCCCCCCGACCCCCGAGATCAACCCAACCCCAGCCATGCAATCCCGTCACGCGCGCGATCCGCCTCGTCACCCCCGCGACACCTCGCCATCCCCGCGACACCTCGCCATCCCCGCGACACCTCGCCACTCCCGCGACACCTCGCCACTCCCGCGACACCTCGCCACTCCCGCGACAGCAGTCAGCCCCGCACCCCCAAAGGCCCTTTTCAAGCAAACCGCCTGCCGCGCCTTCACCAGAGATGATCGGCTCTCCACCTCGGAGACGCCCGCAAGACGCAGCACCCGCCGCAGCCCTCCCGTGATGATCGATAACTGGCCGGATCCCGTTCCTGCCCATGCGCCGCGGGCCGCGAGTAGACCACCGACGCCGGACCGCGCCGCTACCACCCGCCGGCCCAGCCCCCGTCTTCCCGGTCAGATAGCGGCCAGATCGTGCCGAGGCCCAAGCACGGTTTCGGGCCGAAAAACCGTCCCTAGACCTCGGCACGATTCTGCACTCGAACAGTGACGGACAGTGCGGGCCGGGGCTCGGGCACCTCGCGGCGCCGGCGAGCTGGAGCAGCGCTGCGGCCGCCACCGGGATCCAGCAGGGCCGCCGGCGGGCCGGGCGGCGGAGACGATAGCGAGGCGAGGGCCGTCGCTCGGGCGAGGGGTGGAAAGGGCTCGGGGAGAGAGGAATTCCGGGGAAAGGGAGCGGAGGGGACCGCGGGGAACAAGGCGGGCGACAAGGTTGGGCGTCGGCCGCTCCGGAGGGGATGGCATGGTCCCGAGGAGACCAGGAAAGGTTAGGAGTACCTAACGGGCCCGAGGCGCTCAGGACATGTGCTGTGGGGCCGTGATCGGCAACCCGCGCGGCGGCCGGGATCGGGGCGGGACCCAGAGCAAGGAATCGGGCCGCTCCGGATCGGACCCAGGTAACGTGAGCGCCCATCCGGCCGCGTACGGGGTAGCCGGAAGTCTTTCGGAAACATGGTCGGCCGGCCCGGCAACATCGGGAAATCTGGATGGAACGCCCCGGGCAGGATGGATCGGACGGCACGGGGCCGGACGGACCGCGTTTTCCGGCGGGCGGGCGGGCCGTCGGGGTCGGATTCCCCTGCGGAGCACCGCCCACGCCCTCTTGACGGAAATCTGCCGACCAGTCGCGGACGTTGCAGGAAATCCCCGGGACGACACGCGCCGGTGCCCGTGGAACATGCGGGCTGCCGGCGGAGCCGGCTGGAAGCGGACCCGTTTCCGGGCGAATGCGGGCCCGCCGGGCCCGTCATTGCGGGCGCTTGGACACGTCCGCCGCACACGGAAACCGTAACGGAGCGCAACCGATCGACGGGAACCGGCCGGGAGCGGACGTGCGGCGGGAACCGGGCGCGGACGTGCGGCGGGAACCGGGCGCGGACATGCGACGGCCCGCGTCGGGCGGGGGAACCGCCCGGCGCGGGCCGGGGTGAAGCTGGTGTCGCGGGTCAGCCCTCGAGGCGGCTGACCAGGGCCTCGTGCTCGGCCCAGAGCGCGGCGGGGAGCCGGTCGCCGAACGTCTGGTAGTGCTCGGGGATCAGCTCGGCCTCCTGCTTCCAGACGTCGACGTCGACCGTGAGCAGGGCGTCCAGGTCGGCGCCGTCGATCTCCAGGCCCTCGGTCGGCAGGGCGTCCTTCGTGGGCAGGACGCCGAGAGGGGTCTCCACGCCATCGGCGTGGCCCTCGAGGCGGCCGACGATCCAGGCGAGGACGCGGCTGTTCTCGCCGAAGCCGGGCCAGAGGAACTTGCCCTGCGGGCTCTTGCGGAACCAGTTCACGTAGTAGATCCGGGGCAGCTTCGCCTGGTCGGCCTTCTGGCCGACCTCCAGCCAGTGGGCGAAGTAGTCGGCCATGTTGTAGCCGCAGAACGGGAGCATCGCGAAGGGGTCGCGGCGCAGCTTGCCGATCGCGCCGGCCTGCGCCGCGGTCGTCTCGGAGGCGACGATGGAGCCGAAGAAGACCCCGCGCCGCCAGTCGGGCGCCTCGGTGACCAGCGGAACCGCGGTCGCCCGGCGGCCGCCGAACAGGATCGCCGAGATCGGCACGCCCTTCGGGTCCTGCCACTCGTCGGCGATGGTCGGGCACTGCCCGGCGGGGACGGTGAAGCGGGCGTTGGGGTGCGCGGCGGGCTCGGTGGACTCGGGGGTCCAGTCGCGGCCCTTCCAGTCGGTGAGGTGCGCCGGGGCCTGCTTGGTCAGCCCCTCCCACCAGATGTCGCCGTCGTCGGTGCGGGCCACGTTGGTGAAGACCGTGTTGCCCCACAGCGTCTTGATCGCGTTCGGGTTGGTCTGCTCGCCCGTGCCGGGGGCGACACCGAAGAAGCCGGCCTCGGGGTTGACGGCGTAGAGCCGGCCGTCCTCACCGAACCGCATCCACGCGATGTCGTCACCGACAGTCTCCGCCTTCCACCCGGGAAGGGTGGGAATGAGCATCGCCAGGTTGGTCTTCCCGCACGCCGACGGAAAGGCCGCGGCAATGTAGTGGACCTTCCCCGCGGGCGACGTCAGCTTGAGGATGAGCATGTGCTCGGCGAGCCAGCCCTCGTCGCGCGCCATGACGGACGCGATGCGCAGCGCATAGCATTTCTTGCCGAGCAGTGCGTTGCCGCCGTAACCCGATCCATAGGACCAGATTTCGCGGGTCTCCGGGAAATGGGTGATGTACTTCGTCGAGTTGCACGGCCACGGAACGTCGGCCGCACCGGCTTCCAGCGGAGCGCCCAGAGAATGCACCGCCGGAACAAAGAAGCCGTCTTCACCGAGCTGTTCGAGCGCGTCGGCACCCATACGGGTCATAGTACGCATCGAAATAACAACGTAGGGCGAGTCAGTGATTTCGACTCCGAGTGCCGAGATATGCGATCCAAGCGGACCCATGCAAAATGGCACGACATACATCGTGCGACCGCGCATGGAGCCCTCGAACAGGCCCTGGAGCTTGACCCGCATCTCCGCCGGGTCCATCCAGTTGTTCGTGGGGCCGGCGTCCTCGGCCTTGTCGGAGCAGATGTAGGTGCGGTCCTCGACCCGGGCCACGTCGCTGGGGTCAGAGGCGGCGTAAAAGCTGTTGGGACGCTTTTCGTCGTTCAGCCGGACCAGGGTCCCCTTCTCGATCAGGAGACTGGTCAGCCGGTCGAACTCGGCCTCCGATCCGTCGCACCACTCAACCCGTTCCGGCTGGGTGAGTTCGGCGATCTCACGCACCCAGGCGACCAGCCTGGCGTGCTTCGTGGGGGCCGCTTCCAGCCCCGGAATCTGTGCCGCGGTCGTCACAGCTCACACCTCCGGTCGAGTCGAACCCGCCGCGTTCTCGCCCCGTATGCAGGTGCCCACTTCAGTACTCGAACGTACTCGTTCACGCGCTGACAAAACCCGCGGTACAGGGGCAGTTCGAGGCCGCGTTCAGGATCATTAGACTGTACCGCGCGTTCCCCCCGCAGTCGCGCGATAGCGAGTGGACAGAAGCGTCGGATCCATCACGCACCGGTACGGACGGACCGCCGCAGGGTGACTCCGTCTCGTGGCAGTGGGAAGCCCCGGGTTATCGTCCTCGGCGTGGCTTCCCTCACGCAGCAGCCCGCCGGGCCTCCGCAGGCGGACGGCCCCTCCCACCCCCGTGACCTGGTGCGACCACGCATGCGGGGATGGCTACATGCCGGGGCATTCCCCGTAAGCCTTGCACTGGGCGTCCTAGCCGTGGCACTGGCCACCACGCTCCGTGCCCGACTCGGGATCGCGGTTTATGCGCTGAGCATTGCGGCGCTGTTCGGAACGAGTGCGCTCTACCACCGCACGATGTGGTCGACATCACGCGCACGGGCACGCATGAAACGCCTCGACCATTCAATGATCTTTGTTTTCATCGCCGGCACGTACACCCCATTTGCCCTCCTTGCCATGCCGGAGCGGACGGCTCGCGTGGTCCTGGCGGTGGTATGGGGCGGGGCAGCGCTCGGCGTGACCATTCGGATGCTGTGGCTGCACTCCCCGCGGTACCTGACCGTGCCGCTGTACATCGCCCTCGGCTGGGTCGCCATCTTCGTCATCCCGGAGCTCGCTCACCGGGCCGGGATCGCCTCGATGGTCCTGCTGCTGGTCGGGGGTGTCTGCTACAGCCTCGGCGCCGTCGTCTACGCCGCGCGGCGGCCGGACCCGGCCCCGGCGACCTTCGGCTATCACGAGGTGTTCCACGCCTTCACCCTCGTCGCCGCGACCTGCCACTACCTCGCCCTGATGTTCGCGATCTACTAGGCGGGTGGGTCCCGGGTCACCGATCGTCGGCAATCGTCGGGGAGCTGGCGCTAGACGGTGACTCTTGGGGCGACAGCCGCTGGATCAGCGACTCGACGCCGGTGCCGTGCGGGATGTCGGGTCTGACGGTGCGCCGGGCGAACCTCAGGCTCGGGGAGCGGGATGTGTGCTGGCCGCGATGCTCGACCCCGACGCGCATCTGATCGCCGGCTGGGAACGGATCCTCCGTGTCGCGGCGACGGCGTGGGTCAGATCGGGGCGGGATCGACACGGGCCGAGGATCCGCCCGCGCACGGGGCCCGGTTCCGCGGAACACCACGATCGACGGGGTTGGGATCGAAGCCTGCACGCGGGGCCCGGTTCCGCGGAACACGATGATCGCTGGGGCTGGGGCTGGGGCTGGGGCCTGGGCTGGGACGCGTGGCGCGGTTCCGCGCTCGCCACGCTGATGCCCGGCTGAGCAGATTAGGACTCGCCCGTCTAGCGGCCGGGGCCCTCGGAACGGATCTTCTCGACCTGTTCGAGGGCCTCGCGAAGCTGGCGAAGCCAGGTGTCGGAGTTCTCCCCGACCAGCCGCACGCACCAGGCCAGCGCCTCGCTGCGGCTGCGCGCCACCCCGGATTCGACGAGTGTGTCCAGCACCTGGCGCTCCGGCTGGCGCAGCCGCGTCATCACCGGCACCGACAGCACGGTGAACAGCTCGCTGGTCCCGCCGACCGTCACCCCCCACGCGACCTTGCGCCCATAGCGCCGCTCGGCCTCGGCGGCGATGGCGATCCGCTCGTCGCGGGTGCGCTCGCGGAACCGGCGAATCCGGGCGGCGGCGTCCATGTCACGCCCGGCCGACAATGCCACCCCCTCGGAGTGAGGGGTGCCGGACTGAGGGGTGCCGGACTGGGGAGTGCCGGGGCGGAGGGGATCCTCGGTGTGGAGCTCCCCGACGACGGTGATCTCGTCTCGGTCGACGACCACGGCAGGTGGGCCGGTGAACCAGCCGGCGGGGACATGGGCCGCGAACCAGTCCGGCGCGTCCTGCGCCGGCACCGTCTCCGCCCGGTCCCCCGGCCTGCCATAACCACGCCCACGCGGACCGGACATGACGAGTCTCCTCAGGTCCCCCGGCCGGGCCCGCGGGCGGGCCCGGCCTGCCGAACTGGTCCGGAGCCGTGGCCCCGCCGGGGTGCGCCGGCACACCCCGCCGACGATTACACGCTTACCGGGTCACGAGTGAAAGTGGCCCAGGCGTCAGGTGGCGACCTTCACGCCGAGCTGACGCCGGACCTCCTCGGCGGTATGCACGGGTAGCTCGCAGACGAAGTCCCGGCAGACGTACACCCCCGGGGCCCCCCGACCGGTGACCAGCGGCCCGCTGGTCACCACGACGGCGCCCGGCGCGGTGCCCAGCCGGGCGAGCCGCTCCAGGGCCGGGCTGTCCACGACGGCGACCTCGGCCGGCCCGGCGAGCAGCGCCTCGGCGACCGCCCCGGCCCAGCCGGCGAACCGGGCGTCGCGGGACAGCAGCGGCGCGAACCGGGCCACGGTTTCCTCGGCGGCGCGCCGGTGCTCGGCCGAGCCGGTCAGGGCCGCGTAGGTCAGCAGGGCACCCGCCACCGCCGCCTGGCCCGACGGCGTCGCCGAGTCCGAGTCGTCGCGGGGGCGGCGCAGCAGCGCCTCGGCGTCGTCCGCGGTGTCGAAGAAGCCGCCGTCCGGCGCGGCGAACCGGGCCCGGACCACGTCGAGCAGCTCGCCGGCCAGGGTCAGCCACTCCGGATCGCCGGTGACCTGGTGCAGGGTGAGCAGCCCCTCGGCGACGTCGCCGTAGTCCTCCAGCACGCCCGCGTTCGTCCCGACCCGGCCGTCCCGACTGGTGCGCCGCAGCCGGCCCGCCACGAGATGGACGTCGCGCAGCAGCACGGCCGCGTCCTCGGCGGCGCGGATCCAGGCCGGCTCGTCGAGCAGCGCGCCGGCCTCGGCGAGGGCGGCGATGGCCAGCCCGTTCCACGCGGCGACCACCTTGTCGTCCCGGGCGGGCTGCGGACGGTCGGCCCGGGCGGCGGCGAGGGCCGCGCGCACCGCCGCGAAGCGCGCCGCGTCGGGCGGGTCCGCCGGAAGCTGCAGCACGGACGTCCCGTGCTCGAACGTGCCCTCCGCGGTGACGCCGAAGATCTCCGCTGCCCAGGCACCGTCGTCCGCGCCGAGGGCGGCGCGCAGGCCGGCGGGCGTCCACGAGTAGCTCGCACCCTCCTCGGGCTGCGCGTGGGCCGCCGGGACGCCGGCCGGGACCGCGTCCGCGTCGAGCGCCGAGGCGAACCCGCCCTGCGGGGTGCGCAGGTCGGCGAGCAGGAACGCCGCGGTCTGGCGCACCACCCGCTGGGCCAGCGGCGAGCCGGTGGCGCGCCACAGGTGCAGGTACACCCGCAGCAGCTGGGCGTTGTCGTAGAGCATCTTCTCGAAGTGCGGGACGGTCCACGTCGCGTCGACGCTGTAGCGGGCGAAGCCGCCGGCGAGCTGGTCGTACATGCCGCCGCGGGCGATGCGCTCGCAGGTGAGCGCCACCATCTCCAGGCTGTGCTCGTCGCCGGTGCGGGCGGCGTGGCGCAGCAGCATCTCCGCGACCATGGACGGGGGGAACTTGGGCGCCCCGCCGAATCCGCCGTGGCGCGCGTCGAACCGGGCGGACAGCCCCGCGACGGCGGTGTCCAGCAGCTGCGGGGTCAGCTCGTCGGCGACGCCGGACGTGGGGCTCGCGGCGAGCCCGGCCACCGGGCCGCGGGCCGCCGCCTCGGCCAGCCGGCGGGCGATGTCCGCCCCCGACTCCTCGATCTCCGCCCGCCTGGTCTGCCAGGCGGCGACCACGGCCTCCAGGACCTGACGGAACGAGCCCATGCCCGGCCGGGGCCGGGGCGGGAAGTAGGTGCCGGCGAAGAACGGCTCGGCGGTCGGGGTGAGGAAGACCGTCATCGGCCAGCCGCCGTGGCCGGTCAGGGCGACCGTGACGTCCATGTAGACGGAGTCGACGTCCGGCCGCTCCTCCCGGTCCACCTTGATGTTGACGAAGTGGTCGTTCATGTAGGCGGCGGTGACCACGTCCTCGAACGACTCGTGCGCCATGACGTGGCACCAGTGGCAGGATGCGTAGCCCACCGAGAGCAGCACGGGCACCCCGCGGCGGGCCGCGTCCGCGAACGCCTCCGGGCACCACGGCCACCAGTCGACCGGGTTGTCCGCATGCTGGAGCAGGTACGGAGACGTCTGCTCCGCCAGCTTGTTCGGCACCGGGCAACTCCTCAGGGTCTGGCGTCGCCCGGGTCCCTCGAGCCCCCGGGTCACTGGCTATGCAACCAAAGCGGCGGGCGGCTATGCCCTCACCCGTGCCCCGGCGCGCCGACTGTGGCCCGGCACACCCCGACGGCCACGCCCTCGCGCCGGAACCGACGGCGGCCACTTGCGGCTCAGGTCGCGGTCGTGGCATCGGAGTTCACTGGTTGAGGCCGAAACATCCGTCATTTGTTCCGGTTCGGTGACACGTTTGAAACGACGGCTGGACGGTCCCACCATGCCTGCGGAACAATCATCACCGCCTGCGATGGATGGGGGGGCATTCAGCGTGGTGATATCCCGGTCGACAACCGCCCGCGCGGCGAACGGGGACGCGGATTCCCGGCCGCCGTCAGCCGGCTCGGCGCTGGCTCGCGCCGCTGTTCGGAGTCTCCTGGCGGATGGCCGTCCCCATGAGTTCGACGCTCCGGCGGGAATGTCGCCCGCCCGGCCGCGCCAGCCGCGCCGAGCACGCACGTCATGAGTGCGACCGGGACGGGAGAGCCGTTCACCGGCGCCGTCGTCGCGCTGGAGGCGACGCACGCCCGCCATCAACTGCTCCGATTCCGCGACGGCAGCATCGACCCGATCCCGACCGGCCCGGCCACCTGGGACGTGGGTTCCTTCCTGACCGACCCGGGCGGCACGAGGCTCGTCGAGGAGCTGGTGCGCCGGCTGCGCCGCCTCGCCCGCGAGACCGGCGAGGACATCGACCGGGTCGCCCTCACGCTGCCCGGCACCCTGGCCGGCCACACGACCGTGATGCGGTCGACGCGGCTGGGAATCCTCGAGCCGAGCAATGTCGCCGAACAGTTCGCCGGCCATGGCGCGCCGCCCTGCCGGCTGTACCACGACGCCGAGTGCCTGGCCGTCGGCGAGGCCCGCTGGGGCTGCCTGCGCGGCGAGGGCGACGATCCGCCGCGGGCCAAGAATTTCGCGTATGTCCTGGTGGACGAGGGTGTGGGCTCCTCGCTTTTCGTCAACGGCGAGGTGCTGCGGGGGGCGGGCTCGGCCGGTCACCTCGGCCGGCTGGTCGTCGAGCCGCGGGGCTCCTACAACCGCACCTTCGCCTCCCGCGGCCCGTTGGAGGTCTTCGCCAGCCGGCCGTGGGTCAGCCACAACATCGTCGGCGAGTACCTCTCCGAACACGGGAAGAACGCCGCGGACCCCGCGGACGACTCGCCCGGGACTCCGACCGCCTCGGCCTTCCGGGCCGCCGTTGCCGCCGCGGCGCAACGGGACTGGACCGCGCTGCGCATCGACCAGATCGCGGCCGGCCTCACCGACCGCGACCCGATCGCGGTGACCGTCCTGGACGACGCCGCCCGGTACGTCGGCCTGAGCATCAATGCCATCATCGCCGTCGCGAATCCCCCGGACATCGTGCTCGGGGGCGACCTGATCAGCGGCCTGCCCGGATTCTTCGAGATGACGGCGTCCTATGCCCGGCGTTTTGCCTGGAGCCTCGCCTGGGAACGGACGACCCTGCGCCGGGCCGCACTTGGCCGCCGCGCCCAGATTCTGGGCGCGGCGGAACTCCTGCGCGGACATTTCCGACACGAACCGGCCGGGTCATGACCACCGCCTTCCCGCGGTCATGACGGCCGACGGGAGGCGGCCGATGCGGGACGTCGTCATCAACGCCGACGATTACGGGCTCAGCGACGGAATCTGCGAAACCATTCTCGACCTGCTGGCGGCCGGCGCCGTCTCGAACACCACGGTCATGTCCGCCGCGCCCGGGTCACTGCGGCGGTGCCGGGCCCTCGGCGCCGGCCGGCTCGCGGGGCTCGCCGGCGTGCACCTGCAACTGTCCGGCGGCAGGCCGCTGTCGCCCCCCTCGGAGGTGCCGAGCCTCGTCGACCGCTTCTCCGGCGCGTTCCGCCCCCGCGACGCGCTGACCGGCGCCCATCCGGACCAGGTACGCCGCGAGTGGCGCCGGCAGATCGAGGCCGTCGCCGACCTGCTGGGTGCCGCGCCGACCCATCTGGACAGCCACCACGGCGCCCACCGGTTCCCGTCCTGCGCCGAGGTCTACCTGGAGCTCTCCGCCGACTACGGGCTGCCGGTCCGCGGCGGCCTCACCACGCGCTTCGCCGCCCGGATGGCCGCGCGGGGGGTGCGGGGCAGTTCCGTCGTCCTGCGCGACTGGACGGGCCGTGGGCTCGGCGTCCACGAGCTCCTCACGATGCTGCGCGCGCTCGCCGGGACCGGTGACGGTGTCCTCGAGGTCGTCGCCCATCCGGGTCGCAGCGACGCGCACCTGCGCCGCGTCTCCAGCCTGTCCGACGCCCGCGAGGGCGACGCGCGGGCACTGCGCGAGCTGCACCGCGATGGTCGGCTCGCCGCTCACGGCTACCGCCTGGTGCGCTATCCGGAGCTGTCCGACGGCCCGGACGCCCGCGCTGGACGGACCACGGGGAGCTGAGGCCGATGCCGTCGCTGGAGGCCGTCGAGTGTCTGACGTCGGGCGCGGACGCCTGGGCCGAGTACCGCGCGGGTCGCAGCGGAGCCGTGGATCTGTCCTTCTGCGACCTGCGGGGGCGGGACCTGCGCCGGCGCCAGCTCGTCGACTGCGACTTCACCGGCGCCCGGCTGGACTACGCGGACCTCGACGGCGCGGCCCTCGTCGGGTGCACGTTCGCTGCGGCCACGCTCGCCGACGCCAGCCTCGTCGGCTGCCACCTCGAGCGGACGACCTTCACCGACTGCGAGCTCGGCGGGGCGGTGCTGCGCGGCTGCACGATGGCGGACGTCGAGGTCCGCGCGAGCACGGCGGACGGCGCCCGGATCGAGGGGTGCCGGGTGGAACGGTCGACGTTCACCGCGGTCCGGCTCGCCGGGGCGTCACTCACCGACCTGGAACTCGCCGGCTGCGTGGCGAGCGGCGGCCGGTCACCCGGGCTGCGCCTCACCGATCTGCGCATCAACGGAAGCCGAATACACGATATTTCTCTACCCGATTCCACCATCACTCGGTTACACGCACACGACTCGACCATCCGTAGGCTGTTGATCGGCGGACATCTGACCGATTGCCTTTTTGTTGATTCGACTGTCGAGGCAATCGATTGCGGCTCCGCGGTGGTGGCCGGTCTCGATCTGAGCCGAAGTACCATTCGGCGATGCCACGTCGGCGAGCTCGGCCCCCGTTCCGCGGTTCTGCTCGACACGTCGCTCATCGAGTGCACGTGGCCGCAGCAGCGTGGGAAGGTTACCTGGACCGGTCGTCACATCCCCGCCCCGCTGCTTCTGCACCACCCGGTCCAGGACGTCAAGGGGCTCCCTCCCGTCCTGCGCAGGGAGATTGCCGACGAACAGTTCCTCGAGTTCAAGCTCACCTCCGCGCGGTCCCGTCCGGCTCGCCTGATGCTGCGCCTGTGGGGCCTGGCCGCCGGGTACGGGCAGAGCCTGAGCCGGCTGACGGTGTGCTCGGCGATCGTCGTCCTCCTGCATGCCGCCGCGGTTCTCGCGGTCCGCGAGGCCCGCTCCGGCGACGCGCCGACGGCACGGCTCGCCTGGGAGGTGCTGGTGGATGTGCTGCTCGCCTTCCTCGGCATCGGCCGCGCGCCGTTGGCGGACGCGGGGCCGGCACAACGGGCCCTGCTGGCCAGCGTGCGCATCGCCGGATTCATCGGCCTCGGCGTCTGGGTGGGGATTGCGGCGCAACGACTCGGCCGGCTCTCCCGCGAGTGACGTGGACAGCCCGTTGACCAGCGTCCTTCCGAATGGCACTTCCGACCCTTGATCCCGGCCCCGGCGGAATCCGCAACCTACGATCACGACCGACCATACGTCCGTTTCTCGACGCATGACGGGATCCTTAGCTGAGGCAGGAGTCAGATGCGAGTGTACGCCTTTGATATCGGGGCATCCTCGGTGAAGCACGCTATTGTCGAGACAAACGAGGCCCCGCACATCAGTTCAGGCTTCCCGTCGCTGCGTCTTCCCGCACTCACCTTCCAGGCCGTGCGGGAGAGCGTGTTCTCGGCGTTGGCGAAAAACTTCGCCACCCCGGCCGCGGACATCGCCGCGGTCGCCATCAGCACGAAAGGGTCGGTCGACCCCACCGGGCGGGTCCTGCGGGCCGGGCTGTTCCGCGACTACGCGGGCGTGGACTGGGCCGCGCTCATCTCCGACCGTTTCCCGCACGTTCCCAAGGTGCTCACCGTCAACGACGGCCGCGCGTCGACCTGGGCCGAGTACCGCCGCCACGGCGAGCATGTCGCCTCGTTCGCGCACTTCGTCGTCGGAACCGGCGTCGGCGGCGGGATCGTGCTCGCTCACCGGCTGATGCCCGGCGCCCACGGGGCCGCGGGCGGCCTGGGGCACATCAAGGTGCAGCCCGACAGCACGGTGCGGTGTAGCTGTACCCGCACCGGCTGCGTCGAGACACTGGCCTCGGCCCCCGCGGTCGTCCGCCGTTTCCACCAGCTGCGCCTGGGCGCCGGCGCGGACGTAGGCGACGGGCCCGGCCGGCACGCCGGGTCGGGGCGCGCGGCGGCGGGCGAGGGCACGCTCGGCGACGAGATCATCCGGGGCGGCGAGATCACGCTCGACGATGTGGTGCGGGCCGCCCGCGACGGGGACGAGCCGGCCCTGCGCGCCTTCCGGGACGCCGGGCGCTGGCTCGGGGCGGCCATCAGCGACGTCATGAACGTCCTGGACCCCGACGCCATCACCATCGGCGGCGGCCTGCTGCAGGCGGCGAGCGTGGCGGCGGCCGGCGGCGCCCACGAGAGCTACCTCGCCGCGGCGGAACGCGCCGCCCGCGACCTCGCCGTCGCGCGCATCGCCGACCGCACGGTCATCGCGCCCGCCGCCTACGGCAACGACGGCGGCCTCATCGGCGCCGCGCTGCTGGCCTCCACCGGCCCCTGACCCCGCCGCCGGCCCCTGACCCCGCCGCCGGCACGGGGGCGGCCCGCAGCACCGGCAGGTCCGAAGGATCGGGGGATTCATGATCGTCGTGGGCGCATATCCGCACTCGGTGCAGGGCAACGACGAACGATCACCCCTGCGCGGGCTGCTCGACCTGCTGACGGAGCTGACCCCGCCGGGCGTCGCCGTCCACCTGCTGCCGTTCTACACGAGCTCCGGCGACTGGGGTTTCGCCCCGGACGACTGGTTCACCGTCGCCGCGGAGTACGGCGCCTGGTCCGACGTCCACGCGCTCGCGCGCGCCCGCCGGCTCATCGTCGACGGCATCTACAACCACGTCGGCCTGGGGCACGAGTACGTGCGGGCCTTCTTCGCCGCCCCCACCGGCGGCCACGACATCGTGCGCGCCTATCCGGTCCCGCCCGGCGGTCCCGGCGTGGTGCCGAGATCGCCGCGCGGCGGTCCCGTGCTCCGGCCGCATCGCATCGACGGCCGGGAATGGCTGCTGTGGCAGACCTTCTCCGACTCCGCGGTCGACATCTCGCTGGACAGCGGGGTGGTGCGGGCCGATGTCGGCCGGCATCTGGACCTGCTGCGCGACACGGGCGTGTGGGGGATCCGGCTGGACGCGCCGGCGTACTTCTCCCGGCTGCTCGGCGCCGTGCACCGGCATCATCCCGACTCCTACCGGCTGGCCCGGGCCGTGGCCCGGATGGCCTCCCGGCGCGGCCTGCGGGTCCTCGCCCAGCTCGACTGCGACGATCGCGGGCTGCGGTACTTCGGCGAGGTGGCCGGGCCGGACATCCCCATCATCGACTACGCCTATTCGGCGCACCTGACGACCGCGCTGCTCACCGGCCGGCCCGACGCCCTGGTCTCGCACCTGCGCGACACCTGGGACCTGGGCGTGCCGCTGCTGCGCCCGCCCCGCACCCACGACGGGGTGCTGCTGCGCTCCCGCCGGCTCGGCGCCGACACCCGCACGCGGCTGGTCAGCCGGCTCGCCGAGTTCGGCGTGGCCGCGCGGACCATCGACGACTCCCCCTACGAGTTCAACGCGTCGCTGCCGTTCCTGTACTCACTCGGCGGCGGCGAACAGGGAATGTGGGACCGCATCGAGCTGGCCGTCGCCTTCTCCTGCGTCGTGCCCGGCATCTGTTACCTGTACCTTCCCGCGCTGCTCGGATACCGCCCGGAGGACGGCCCGCCGCGGCGCGACGAGCGCGAGCCCCGCGCGCTCAACCGCTATCCGGTCAGCGCCGACCATCTGGACTCCGCCCGCCGGTCGGGCTGGCTGGCCAACGTGCGCCGGCTGCTGCAGGGGTTGGACCGGCTGCTGACCGGCACCACCGGACGCGGCGGGCCGCTGCTCGCCGACTCGGTCACCGACCGCGGCGGCGGTCTCGTCACCGTTCACCGCGCGGACGCGCGGCTATGGGCGGCGTTCAACTTCAACGCCCTGCGGCCGCTGCCCCTCCCCCCACCACCGGACGATCCACGGCCGGCACAGGACCTTCGGCCGGCACAGGACTTACGGCCGGCAGGAGACCTTCGGTCGGCCGGGGACCTTCGGCTGGCGTCGACGACAGTGAGCCGGCGGGCGGGACGCGGGCGGCTCGCCCCGCACGGGTTCGCCGTCTGGCGGTACTGATCGCCGCTGCCCGCCACCAGGACCGCCGCAACCGCCGCGGCCGCGGTCTCGCACCACCGGATAGTCTTCTAAGACCGCGCCTTCACGCCGTCCGCTCGCTGCGACCGCCGCCCGTCGGGTCGCCGTCCCCGCCGAGAGCATGGCGGGAAGGTCGACGCACCAACGAGTTTGGGATGGCACGAGCGATGAGTGAGACGGCCGAGCCCGGCACCGACGCCGCGGACCGCGCGGTGGCCTCGACCAGCGCGTCCGAGGCGGCCGCGACCACCGACGCCGCGGCGGCGCGACCCGCCGCGGGCGACGAGCCCGGATTCCGCTACGACGCCCGGCTTGCCGCGGACATCGAGCGCCGCTGGCAGCGCCGGTGGGCCGACGAGGGCACGTTCAACTCCCCGAACCCGGTCGGGCCGCTCGCCGCGGGCTTCGACGAGGTCGCGGGGCGCGAGCCGTTCTACATCATGGACATGTTTCCCTACCCCAGCGGCACCGGCCTGCACGTCGGCCACCCGCTCGGGTACATCGGCACCGACGTGTTCGCCCGCTACCTGCGGATGTCCGGCCGCCACGTGCTGCACCCGTTCGGCTACGACGCCTTCGGCCTGCCCGCCGAGCAGTACGCCATCAACACCGGCCAGCACCCGCGCACGACCACCGACGCCAACATCGCCAACATGCGCCGGCAGCTGTCCCGGCTGGGGCTCGGCCACGACACCCGCCGCGAGATCGCCACGACCGACGTCGGGTACTACCGCTGGACCCAGTGGATCTTCCAGCAGATCTTCAACGCCTGGTACGACCCGCAGGCCGGCCGGGCGCGGCCGATCGCCGAGCTGATCGCCGAGTTCGAGGCCGGCACCCGCTCGCCGGTGGCCGGCCCCGCCGCCGGCGCCACCGCCGTGTCGGTCGACGCCGTCCGCGCCGCGAACCCGGCGGGCCTGCCCTGGGCCGAGCTGGACCGGGTCGCCCGCCGCCGGGTCGTCGACGCCCACCGGCTGGCCTACATCTCCGAGCAGCTCGTCAACTGGTGCCCCGGGCTCGGCACCGTGCTGGCGAATGAGGAGGTCACCCCAGAGGGCCGCAGCGACATCGGGAACTACCCGGTGTTCCGCCGGCCGCTGCGGCAGTGGGTGCTGCGGATCACCGCCTACGCCGAGCGGCTGGTCGCCGACCTCGACCTGGTCGACTGGTCGGATTCGATCAAGCAGATGCAGCGCAACTGGATCAGTCCGAGCGACGGCGCCAGCGTCGAATTCGCCCTCGTCCCCCCCGGCACGACCGACGCGACCGGCACGGCCGGCACGACTGACGCGACCGGCACGGACGCGCCCTCCCCCGCGCCGCGCATCGAGGTCTACACGACCCGCCCGGACACCCTCGCCGGGGCGACCTTCCTGGTGCTCGCGCCCGAGCATCCGCAGGTCGACGCGCTGGTCGCCGACGCCTGGCCGGCGGGCACCCCGGCCGCCTGGCGCTTCCCGGCCGGCCGCGGCACCCCCGTCGCGGACGCCGCGGGGACGGCCGAGCCCGAGGCAGCCACCGACGCCACTGCGAGCACCGACACCGCCGAGGCCGCCGCCGCGGACCCGGCTTGGACGCCGCGCGCCGCGATCGAGGCATACCGGGCCTTCGCGGCGCAGCGCAACGACCGCCAGCGCGGCGAGGAGATCGACCGCACCGGCGTGTTCACCGGCGCCTACGTCCGCAACCCGGTGGGCGGCGCGAAGATCCCGGTCTTCCTCGCCGACTATGTGCTCGTCGGCTACGGCACCGGCGCGATCATGGCCGTGCCGGCGCACGACAGCCGGGACTTCAGCTTCGCGCGCGCCTTCGGCCTGCCGATCCCGGCGGTTCTGGCGCCCGACGAGCAGTGGTGCGCCGAGCGCGACGTGTCGCCCGGCGCCCCACCGGCGGCGTGGCCGGAGGCGTTCAGCGGCGAGGGCGCCTACCTGCCCGCCCCGGCCGGCGCCCCGGTGCTCACCGGCCTCGGCAAGACCGATGCGATCAAGACGACCGTCGCCTGGCTGGAGGAGATCGGCGCAGGCCGGGCGGCCCGGTCCTACCGGCTGCGGGACTGGCTGTTCTCCCGGCAGCGCTACTGGGGCGAGCCGTTCCCGATCGTCTTCGACGACGACGGCCTGCCGCACGCCGTCCCGGATGAGCTGCTGCCCGTCGAGCTGCCCGAGATGACCGACTTCCGGCCGACGGCGATGGCCGAGGACGACGCGAGCGACCCGGTGCCGCCGCTGGCCCGCGTCGCCGACTGGGCGAGCGTCACCCTCGATCTCGGCGACGGCCCGAAGCGCTACCGGCGCGAGACGAACACGATGCCGCAGTGGGCCGGTTCCTGCTGGTACCACCTGCGTTACCTGGACCCGACCAACACCGAGCGGTTCGTCGACGAGACCGTCGAGCGGTACTGGCTGGCCAAGCCGGGCGCGGCGGCCGGCGACGGCGGCGTCGACCTGTACGTCGGCGGCGTCGAGCACGCGGTGCTGCACCTGCTCTACGCCCGGTTCTGGCAGAAGATCCTCTACGACCTGGGGTACGTCTCGTCCAAGGAGCCGTTCAAGCGGCTGTTCAACCAGGGCTACATCCAGGCCGACGCGTTCACCGACGCCCGCGGGATGTACGTCCCGGCGGCCGAGGTGGAGGCGAGCGGCGACGGCCGGTTCACCCACCAGGGGGCGCCGGTCGACCGTCGCTCCGGGAAGATGGGCAAGAGCCTGAAGAACAGCGTCAGCCCGGACGAGATGTACGACCGGTTCGGCGCCGACACGCTGCGGGTCTACGAGATGGCGATGGGTCCGCTCGACGCCGACCGGCCCTGGCACACCGACGACATCGTCGGCTCGCACCGATTCCTGCAGCGCCTGTGGCGCGCGGTCGTCGACGAGGGCAGCGGGACGGTCGCCGTCTCCGACGAGAAGCTGGACGCCGAGGCCACCCGCGTCCTGCACCGGACGATCATCACGTTGGCCGCGGAGTACGCGGGCCTGCGGTTCAACACGGCCGTCGCCCGGCTCATCGAGCTGACGAACTTCGTCTCGAAGCGGTACGGCCAGGCCGCGACCCCCCGGGCCCTCGCCGAGCCGCTGGTCCTGATGGTGGCGCCGCTGGCCCCGCACATCGCCGAGGAGCTGTGGACCCGGCTCGGGCACAGCGGATCGGTGAGCCGCGCGGCCTTCCCCGTGGGTGACCCGGCGCTGGCCGCCGAGTCCGAGCGGACCATCCCGGTCCAGGTCAACGGGAAGGTGCGGTTCACCCTCCAGGTGCCCGACGGTGCCGCGGAGCCCGTGATCCGCGAGTTGCTCACCGCGCACCCCGACTACGCGCGCCAGATCGAGGGCCGGACGATCAAGAAGATCATCGTCGTCCCCGGCCGCATCGTCAACATCGCCCTGGGCTGACCGCTCCGCCACCCTGCTTATCCGGAGGGATAAATCGGACACGAAACTCTCCGGATAAGCAGGAAACCCGGAAGCGACCGAGGGGAAGCTGCTCAGCGACGGGCCGCAAGGCCGCGCGCTCGGCGACGGGCCGGGCGGAAGGCTGCTCAGCGGCCGCCGGGACCCGGGGGGCCGGGCTGGGCGGGCAGGTCCAGCCCGTCGCCGGCGCCCCCGGCGGCCCTGGCGTCGCCGACGACCTCGCCGTCGATCACCGGGGCCTTGCCGGTCACCCGGCCCGACCGGCGGCGGATCGCCTGGCGGGGATCGACCGGGCCGGTGGGCCGGTCGGGATCGACCCCGAGGAACTCACCGTTCGCCACGTTCGAGCGCATCCGGCGCAGGCTCTTCGAAAGCATGAAGAACAGCCCGGCGGAGACCACGATCAGCCCCACGACGATGAGCAGACCGACAGCGCCCGCGCTGGACTCCTGCTCGGCCAGCACGGAACCGGCGAAGATCTCGTTCACGGTGACGTCCTCACACCCGGGTCCATCTCTGCGGTCATCACCCGCCGCTGCGCCGCGCGAGCGCGCGGCCGGCTCCGCCCCCTGCGGGCGGTGCGCCGTGGGCTCCCGGCGGTACCCACCCTCGACACTACGCCGCGCCGGACCGCCGGCGGCAGGCGCCGATCAGCCCCCGCCGGCCGGCCGGCCACCTGCCGCGCAGGCGATCAGACGCCGTTGAACAGGTCGTCCTCGGGCAGCGTGCCGACCTCGATCAGCGAGCGGGCGAGCTGGTAGTCCTCGGTGGGCCAGGCCTCCCGCTGGACATCGAGCGGAACTCGGAACCACCATCCGGTGGGGTCGACCTGGGTGGCGTGCGCGATGAGGGCGCGATCGCGGGTCTCGAACCAGTCCGCGCACGGCACCCGGGTGGTCAGCCGGCCCGCGTCCGCCGCCCGGTCGGCCCACTCGTCGAGGTGCTCGGCGTAGGGGGACTCCAGGCCGCGGGCCAGCAGCGCCTGGTGCAGCGCGAGGATGCGCTCCTTGTGGAAGGTGAGGTGGTAGTACAGCTTGAGCGGCTGCCAGGGGTCGAGCCCGGCGTCGACCCCGACCTCGGGATAGCGCTCGGGGTCGCCGGCCGCCTCGAACGCCTCGATGCTGATCTCGTGCGTCATGATGTGGTCGGGGTGCGGATAGCCGCCGGACTCGTCGTAGGTCGTGATGACCTGCGGCCGGAAGGTGCGGATCAGCCTGACCAGGGGCTGGGCCGCCGTGGTGAGCGGCGTGGTGGAGAAGCGCCCCGGCGGCACGGGCGGCTTCGGGTCGCCCTCGGGCAGGCCGGAGTCGACGAAGCCGAGCCACTCCTGGCGGACGCCGAGGATGCGCCGGGCGTTCTCCATCTCCTCGCGGCGGATCTCGGTGATGCGCTCGGCGACGCCGGGCAGGTCCATCGCCGCGTTGAGGATGCTGCCCTCCTCACCACCGGTACACGTCACGACCAGCACGTCCACGCCCTCGCTCGCGTAACGCGCCATCGTGGCCGCGCCCTTGCTGGACTCGTCATCGGGGTGGGCATGGATGGCCATGAGACGCAGGCCATGCCGCTCGTCGACCGAAGGCATGACACCATTGTCGCTGACGGCCGGGCTGGACTGCGGCCATCGACCTGGGTGGCCGTGACGTGACCGCCGTGCTACACCACTGTGCGGAACCATGGAGCCCGCCTCCACGTTTGATCTGGAAAAGTCACCCAACGCCGTGGCACAATGCACCGTCCGCGCATGCGGCGACGGGTGTGACGTCGCCGGCCGGCGTACCGACATCGGTGTCGGTCCGGCCCCGGGGGACCGATGGAGTGCGGCACCCGTCCGCCGCGCTCCCGCTCCGGAGCCGTGCGGTCATGGTCGAAACCACGGACTGACGGCTCACCCGCGAGGGTAGAACCGCTGGTCCGGGGTCTCCCGGCGGTCGAGAAGCCGCCGCCGGAGTCAGCGGGCTCGACCCAGAATTCCTTGATTCATTTTGATATCGTGACCCTTTTGATGTTCACCGAGGAGCGTGACCCGCGTGACGCAGCAGACTTGGCTCACTCAGGAGGCATACAACCGGCTCCGCTCCGAGCTCGACTACCTCACCGGCCCCTGGCGCACGGAGATCGCGACCAAGATCGAGGCGGCCCGCGAGGAGGGTGACCTCAAGGAGAACGGTGGCTATCACGCCGCCAAGGAGGAGCAGGGCAAGCAGGAGGCCCGGATCCGCCAGCTCATGGACCTGCTGCGCGACGCGCAGGTCGGCGAGGCTTCCAACACGACCGGGGAGGCCGGTCCGGGCACGGTCGTCGAGGTGCGCTTCCCCGGGGAGCAGGAGACCGAGAAGTTCCTCATCGGCTCCCGCGAGGACCACAGCACGCCCATCGACGTCTTCTCCCCTGCCTCCCCGCTCGGTGGTGCCGTGACCGGCCACAAGGCCGGCGAGACCGTCAGCTACACGCTCCCCAACGGCCGCTCCGCGAAGGTCGAGATCGTCTCCGTCGCACCTTACGGCTCCTGACGGCGCCCCGGCCTGGCCCGGCCATGCCAGTCCGGCCGGGCCGGGGGTCACCCATCGTGGCTGGGACGCCGGCACCTAGGAGCCAGTCCGCCGGACGAGCCGGGCGGCCCGGGCGGGGGGCTCCTTCGGGCGGGGCGGGCGGCGGTACCCCGACTACGCCTGCAGCGGACGGCAGCCGCCATGGCTGCGCCGCGGGCGGTGTCGACGTACCGTCGACGCGTGGAGGATCTGCCGGCACCGCCCCGTCATTCCATGCCACCGACCGCGACATCCCCGGCCACCGCGCCGGCGGGTGCCGCTCCGCCGTATGCCACGGTGGGTGAGCTTCGCCGCAACGGGCACGTTCACCGGCCCGTGCGCGTGGAGCTGCGCGACAACCTCGTCGCCCTGATGAAGGGTGAGGCTCCCCGTTTCCCGGGCATCGTCGGGTTCGACGAGACCGTCCTGCCGCAGGTCGAGCGCGCCATCCTGGCCGGCCACGACATCGTCTTCCTGGGCGAACGCGGGCAGGGCAAGACCCGGCTCATCCGCACCCTGGTGAGCCTGCTCGACGAGTGGTCGCCCGCCGTCGCCGGCTGCGAGATCAACGACCATCCGTACGAGCCGGTCTGCGGCCGCTGCCGGGCGCTGGCAGCCCAGCTCGGCGACGAGCTTCCGATCGGCTGGCGGCACCGCTCCGACCGGTTCGGCGAGAAGCTCGCGACTCCGGACACCAGCGTGGGCGACCTGATCGGCGATGTCGACCCGGTGAAGGTCGCCGAGGGCCGCACCCTCGGCGATCCGGAGACGGTGCACTACGGCCTGGTGCCGCGCACCAACCGCGGCATCTTCAGCGTCAACGAGCTGCCCGACCTCGCCGAGCGCATCCAGGTGGCGCTGCTCAACGTGCTGGAGGAGCGCGACATCCAGGTCCGCGGCTACCTGCTGCGCCTGCCGCTCGACCTGCTGCTGGTGGCCTCGGCGAACCCCGAGGACTACACCAACCGGGGCCGGATCATCACCCCGCTCAAGGACCGCTTCGGCGCCGAGGTCCGCACCCACTACCCGCTGCAGCTCGCCGACGAGCTCGCGCTGATCCGCCAGGAGGCGGTGATCTCCTGGGCGGGCTCGCCGCTCGGCACGCCCGAGATAGCCGATCACCTGCTGGAGATCGTGGCCCGGTTCACCCGGCTCGTCCGCGACGCTCCGCAGGTCGACCAGCGTTCGGGCGTGTCGGCCCGGCTGGCGGTGGCCGCGGCCGAGACGGTGGCCGCCTCCGCGGTGCGCCGCGCGGCGCTGACCGGGGAGGAGACGCCCACCGCCCGGGTGGTCGACCTCGCCGCGATCGTGCCGGCGGTGCGCGGCAAGGTCGAGTTCGACCAGCTCGAGGAGGGGCGCGAAGACGAGGTGCTCGCGCTGCTGCTGCGCCGGGCGATCGCCGAGACGTTCCGGGCCCGCCTCGCCGGCGCCGACCTGACCGGGCTGCAGAACCGGTTCGACGCCGACGGCCCGGTCGAGACGGGCGACATGGTGCCCGCCGCCGAGCTGCTGCGCCGGGTCGGTCCGGTGCCCGGTCTCGCGGCGATCCTGAACCGGCTCGGCGTGGACGGTGCGGAGTCGCCCGGCCTCGCCGCGGCGGCGCTGGAGCTGGCGATGGAGGGACTGCACCTCAACCGCCGGCTGGCGAAGGAGGAGCTGCCAGGCCGGACGGTCTACGGCTCCTAAAGCCCGGCCCGGCCCGGGCCGATCAGCCCGGGCCGTCGGGCGACGGCACACACGCGGCAACGGCGCTCGCGGAGGCATCGGTCCAGGTCCGGGACGTCCGGCCCCAGACCGGACATGACACCAGTGGGAGGACCCCGGTGAGCTCCGGCACATTCCGCTACGGCCCCTGGGACGGCGGGCCCGACCCGCTCGCCTCCCCCTTCACCGCGGCCGGCGCGCTCGACGAGATGTCCCGTCAGATCCTGGAGGGGCGTACCCCCCGCGAGGCGCTGGAGGCCCTGCTGCGCCGCGGCATGCCCGGCCGGCGCGGGCTGGACGACATGCGCCGCGCCATCGAGCGACGCCGGCGCGAGGCCCGTTCCCGGGGCCGGATGGACGGCACCCTGCAGGAGGTCCGCCGGCTGCTCGACACGGCCGTCGGGCAGGAGCGGGCGGCGCTGTTCCCCGACCCGTCGGACGAGGCCCGGCTGCGCGAGGCCGAGCTCGACGCGCTGCCCGCCGACCCGGCGCGCGCGGTGCGGTCGCTGGCCGAGTACGACTGGCGTTCACCGCAGGCCCGCGAGACCTACGAGAAGATCTCCGAACTGCTGCGCCGGGAGGTCCTCGACACCCAGTTCAAGGGGATGAAGCAGGCCCTGGAAGGCGCGACTCCGGAGGATTTCGCCCGCATCCGGGACATGATCGGCGCGCTGAACACGCTGCTGGAGGCCGACGCCCGCGGCGAGGACACCGACGCGGCGTTCGGCGAGTTCATGTCCCAGTACGGCGACTTCTTCCCCGAGAACCCGCAGTCGCTCGAGGAGCTGGTCGACGCGCTGGCGCGCCGTTCGGCGGCGGCCGCCCGGCTGCTCGCCGGGCTCACCCCGCAGCAGCGCTCCGAGCTCGCCGATCTGATGTCCACCGCGATGGAGGACCTGGGGCTGGCCGCCGAGATGTCCCGGCTCGCCCAGGCGCTGCAGGCCTCCCGCCCGGACCTGAACTGGGGCGGACGGGCCCGCGGGCGCGGCGGGCGGTTCGGCGAGGGCCTCGCCGGGGACGAGCCGCTGGGCCTGGGCGACGCCACGACGGCGCTGGAGGAGCTGGCGGAGCTCGACGAGCTCGCCGCCGCGCTCGGGCAGGACTACGCCGGGGCATCGCTGGAGGACATCGACCCCGACGCGGTCGCCCGGGCGCTCGGTCGTTCCGCCGTCGACGACCTGCGCAGCCTGCAGCAGATCGAGCGGGAGCTGGAACAGCAGGGGTTCATCACCCGCCGGGCGGGCAGCCTGGAGCTCACCCCCCGGGCGGTCCGCCGGATCGGGCAGGCGGCGCTGGCCCGGATCTTCCGCCAGGTCTCCGCCCGCGGCCGCGGCGATCACAACCTCACCGACGCCGGCTCCGCCGGCGACCTGCTCGGCACCTCGCGAGGCTGGCAGTTCGGCGACACCCAGCCGATCGACGTCGTCCGCACGGTCCGCAACGCCGTGCTGCGCGCCGGGCCGCCCGGGAAGGGCCGGCCGGTGCGGCTGGAGGTCGGCGACTTCGAGGTCGCCGAGACCGAGCGACGCACCACCGCGGCGGTCTGCCTGCTGGTGGACCTGTCCTACTCGATGGCCCTGCGCGGGACGTGGGGGATCGCGAAGTCGACGGCGCTGGCGCTGCACACCCTCGTCAGCACCTCGTTCCCGCAGGACAAGATCCACATCATCGGCTTCTCGGACTACGCCCGCGAGCTGCGGCCGGTGGAGCTCGCCGGCCTCGACTCCGAGATGGTTCAGGGCACGAACCTGCAGCACGCCCTACTCATCGCCGGCCGGCTGCTCAGCCGGTACCCGCAGGCCGAACCGGTCGTCATGGTCGTCACCGACGGGGAGCCCACCGCGCACCTGCTGCGCGACGGCACACCGTCGTTCTCCTGGCCGCCGATGCCCGAGACCCTGGAGCTGACCCTCGCCGAGGTGGACCGGCTGACCCGCCGTGGGGTGACCATCAACGTGTTCATGCTCGACGACGAGCCGCGGCTCGTGCAGTTCGTCGAGGAGATGGCCCGGCGCAACGGCGGGAGGGTCCTCTCACCCGACCCCACCGCCCTCGGCAGCTACGTCATCCGGGACTACCTGCGCTCCCGGGGGCGCCACCGCGTCGCCCGCTGATCCGCCCGCGGCCTCGGCGCCCCGGGTATCCCCCCGGGTGTCCCGGGTATCCCCTGCCGGCTGCGCGGGGTCGGCCTGCGGCGCCGCGGTGGGGGCGAGGACGGGGCCGGCGGCGAGCGGGTCGGCGGCGAGCCGCTCCCAGAACTCCGCCGCGAGCCGCTCGTAGGCGAGGCCGAGATCCAGGGTGCGCCGCAGCGACCAGACCATGGCGTCCGCCGGCAATGCGGCCAGCGTGCGGTAGACCTCCAGGTGCGCCCGGTGCGCGGCGGCCTGGGCGCGGGCGAGCCGGACCACGTCGCCGGGGCGGCCGAGGTCGCTGAACGCGAGCTTGAGCAGGCCGGGGTCGCGTAGTTCGGTGCGCCCGGAGTCGACCGAGGAGAGCCAGGACGCCAGGCTGCGCCGGCCGGCGTCGGTGATCCGGAAGATCCGCCGGCGGCGGCCCCCCGCCTCCCGCTCCTCGGCCAACAGCCCGGCCGCGGCCAGGCGCGGCGGCTCCTTGTAGAGCTGCGCATGCGGGAACGACCAGAAGTTCCCGACCGACTCGGCGACCGAGACCTTGAGGTCATACGGCGTGGCGCTGCCGCGGCGGGCCACTTCCCCGAGAACCAGGTACGACACCGGTGTCAGTGCGATCTCCGCCATGGTCTCGATAATACGGCTTGACTCATACCGTCTGTTCCAGACTATCCTACCTTGAGGCAACAGTCCGAGTCAGACGATTGTGAAGGTGGGTCACCGTGCCGACGATTCCCTGGACCACCCCGCCCAGCGGCAAGCCCGGCGCCGCCGACGCCGGGGGCACCAACGCCGGGGGCACCAACGCCGGGGGCACGCAGGTCGAGGCGACCAGCGCCGAGGCCGGCCCCATCGAGGTCATGGCCTCCCACTTCGTCCTCAGCTCGACCCGGCACACGGTCACGATGCTGCGCTCGGCCCTGGCCGTCCGGCGGGCCGTGCTCGCCGCGCCCGGCGCCCTCGGCGTCTCGCTGGTCGCCCGGCCACTGCGGCGCGAGTACTGGACCCTGTCCGCATGGACGGACCGGGCCGCGCTGGACGCGTTCGTCGGCGACCCCCGCCACCGGGAGGCGATGCGCCGCCTCGCGCCCGCGATGGCCCGGTCCCGGCTCGTCTTCTGGCGCCCGCCGGCCGGCGCCGGCGCTCCCACCTGGGCACAGGCCCACGAGCACCTCGCCGCGCCCACCACACCCACCGGCTGACCACCCGCACGCCGGCCGCGGCGACCACCCTCACCCGCCGCGGGGGATCTGACCGGCACCCGGTAGGCGCCCGCCGCGCCCCGGCCACCCGGATCTCGAATTCTGCTACTCTGCGCGATCGTGATGTCACGGAGGGCAGGCAAAGATGCGAGGGGTGCGAGGCATCGAGCGGGCACGCGGCAGCACGGGCAGCGGCCCCGGCCACCAGCCCGCTCGCGGCTGGTCGCCGCCGTACTGCTGACGGCGGGCGTGGGGCTCGCCCCCACGGCCATGCCGGCCTCCCCCGCCCAGGCCGCGCCGGGCGGCGCGATCCTCGCGGACGGCCCCGGCGGTCTCACCGGCCTGCCGGGCGCGGGGGTGCGACCGGCTGGCGATGGCCCGCCGATCGCCGGCCAGGCGGCCGGGGCGGTCCGGCCGACCGACCTCGCCGCCGAGATCACCCGCGGGCAGCCATCGCCGCCGTCGGCGCCCGGCGCGTTGAGCACCACCGAGCAGCGCGCGGTCGAGCGGTACTGGACGGCCGAGCGTCGCGACCGGGCCTTCGGCTCCCACACCACCGACCGCGCCGACGCCACCGGCACCAGCACGGCGTCGGTCGCGCCGTTCGCCGACGACCCGAACCCCGGGCTGTCGAGCACGCCCCCGCCGCCCAGCGACGGCACGCCGTACACCCGGGGCGGGCTGGTCACGTCGACCACCGGTCGGCTGTTCACCACGATCAGCGGCGCCGATTTCGTGTGCTCGGCGAGCGTGGTGACGAGCCCGGGCCGCGACCTCGTCGTGACCGCCGGGCACTGCCTGCACGGCGGCGTCGGCTCGCAGTTCGCCCAGCACGTCGCCTTCGTCCCGGGCTATGTCGACGCGACGATGCCGTACGGCATCTGGACCGCCCGCCGGCTGACCGTGACCCCGGGCTGGGCGACCGGCAGGAACTTCGACGTCGACGCCGGGTTCGCGCTGTTCAACACCCACGGCGGCCGGCACATCGAGGACGCGGTCGGGGCCCAGGGCATCGCCTTCGACCTGCCAAGCACCTACCAGCAGTACAGCTTCGGCTACCCGCGCCTGTCGCCGTACGACGGCAACCAGCTCATCTACTGCGCCGGGCCCGGGTCGGCCGACCCGTACGGCGGCTCGTCGATCGGGGTGCGCTGCCGGATGACGGCGGGCGCGAGCGGCGGCCCGTTCATCACCGGGTTCGGTCGCCTCGGGCCCGGGCACGGCTGGATCGACGCGGTGGTCAGCTACGCCTACACCGGCTCCACCGACCGCCTGTACGGGACGCGCTTCGGCGATGTGGTGAAACTGCTCTACTACCAGTCCTACCGGCTCTGACCCCGCAGGAGGCACAGGACCGGCACAGGAGGCACAGGACCGGCACAGGAGGCACAGGACCGGCACAGGAGGCACAGGACCGGCACAGTCGGCCCATAGCCGGTGCATAAGCGGGAGGTGTCGGTCGGTACCGTCTGCGCATGCCGCATCCGGGCAGCTTCGGGCTCCTCCTCACCCTGCACATCCTTCTCGCGGTCTTCGTTGTCGGACCGCTGACCCTGGTGTGCGCCGCCGTCCCCCGCCTGCTGCGGGTGGGACCGGGCGCCCTGCCGATGCTGCGGCTCGCCGCCCGGCTGGTGCGGGGGTTCGGGTTGGCCTCGCTGCTCATCGTGGTGACCGGCGCGGGGATGGTGCACCAGGGGTCGTTCGGCAGCGTGCGGTCGTTCAGCGACTCCTGGCTGCTGGGCTCGCTGGTTCTGTGGGTGGTGGCGTGCGGGATCTGTCTGGCGGTCATCGCGCCCGGCCTGTCGCATGCCGTCGCCGAGATCGACGCCGGCGGGGATGCCCGGCGCCGGCTCGGTTCCATCACCGGTGGCGCCGTGCTGAGCTCCGCCTGCTGGGTCATGGTCGTCGCCCTGATGGTGGTCAAGCCCGGGGCTTGACGTCCTCGCCCAGGGTGAGCCGGCGCGCGGCGACCCGACCGGGCCCGCGTCCGCTCAGCTCGCGGCGGCGAGGGGGTGCCGGTCGGCCTCCCCGCGGTCGACGACGTCCTCCAGCTTGTCCAGCACCCGGTCCCACACCTGCCGGGGCAGGTCGTGCCCCATCCCGTCGATCTCCAGAAGCTCCGCGGCCGGGATCGCCGCGGCCGTCAGCCGGCCACCGATCACCGGGATGAGCGGGTCGGCGCCGCCGTGGATGACAAGGGTGGGCGGGCGCAGCCCGGCGAGCTCCGCGGTGCGGTCCGGGGCGGAGAGCACCGCGGTGATCTGGCGCAGCACGCCGTCGGGGTTGGTCCGGCGGTCCCAGTAGATCTCGGCGCGCCGGCGCAGCCACGCCTCGTCCGGTGCGAACTCCGGCGAGCCCAGGACCCGGTGTGCCTCGTGCGCGGCGACGATGGACTGCTCCACGTCGAGCGGCGCCGGGCGCAGGAACAGCCCGATGGCTTCCGGCGTCGGCTGCACCCGATGGTCGCCTGGGTGCGACATCACCGACGTGAGGCTGCGGACCCGCTCCGGGCTGCGTAGCGCCGCGATCTGGGCGACCATGCCGCCCATCGACAGACCCAGTAGGTGCGCCGATTCGATGCCGAGCGCGGTGAGCAGGCCCAGCGCGTCGGTGGCGAGGTCGGTAAGCCCGTAGGGGGCGAGGTCGAAGCGCCCGGCGAGGATGGCCCCGAGGTCGGGCCGGCCGAGGTGGTCGAGGTGGGTGGACAGGCCCACGTCGCGGTTGTCGAAGACGATCACCCGGTAACCGCGGCGGGCGAGCGCGGCGAGCAGGTCGGGATGCCAGCCGACGAGCTGCTGCCCGAGGCCGCCGATCATCAGCAACGGCAGACCATCGTCGTCGCCGTGGATCTCGTAGGCGAGGTCGATGCCGTTGACCGTGACGATGCCCATGGTCGGAAGGTAGCCATCCCGTGGCCGGCGCGCACGTCTTCCAGGCCGAATCGACCCAACCTCACCCGTTCGGGCCCGCCCGCCGGCCGGCCGCACCGATCTCACCGGTCGTCCCACCACGTGGAGTGCGTGATCCCCGGCCCTCAACTACCCTTTGCATCTTGTCGACTCCATAGAGTAGCGATACGGAGCGCCCATCGAGGAACCACCCGCCACGCACCCGATCTCCCTGGACGGCCATACGTGATCTTTCCAACGATCGAGTTCGCGGCGTTCTTCGTCGTGGTGATGGCGCTGTCCTGGCTGCTGATGCCCCGGCCGGCGTTGTGGAAGCCGTTCATCCTCGCCGCGTCGTACTTCTTCTACGGCTTCGCCGACGCCCGGTTCGTCCTGCTCATCGTCGCCTCGACCCTGATCAACCAGGCCGCCGCGCGGGCGATCCACCGGTTCCGGGACCGGCGCATCCTCGCCGCCGCGATCGCCTGCGACCTCGGCCTGCTCGGCTGGTTCAAGTACTACGGCTTCTTCGCGCTGTCCGTCGATCGCGCCCTGACCGACGTCGGGCTGCCCACACCGCTCCCGCTGCTCCAGGTGGCGCTGCCGATCGGGATCTCGTTCTTCACCTTCCAGGCACTGAGCTACGTCATCGACGTCCACCGCGGGATCACGGCTCCGGCGCCGCTGCTCGACTTCGCCGTCTACGAGGCGTTCTTCCCGCATCTGGTGGCCGGTCCGATCGTGCGGGCCAGCGAGTTCATCCCACAGCTCGCCACCCCACGTGACCCCGCCCAGGTGCCGACCACCCGGGCGGCGTTCCTCATCCTCGGCGGGCTGATCAAGAAGGTGGTGCTCGCCGACGTCATCGCCTCCCGGCTGGTCGACCCGGTCTTCGATGCCCCCGGCCAGCACTCGTCCGCCGAGATCGGCGTCGCCGTCTACGGCTATGCCGTCCAGATCTACTGCGACTTCTCGGCCTACTCCGACATCGCCATCGGGATCGCGCTGCTGCTCGGCTTCCGCTTCCCGGACAACTTCGACCGGCCGTACGCGTCGCGCAGCCTGCAGGAGTTCTGGCGGCGCTGGCACATGACCCTGTCGCGCTGGCTGCGCGACTACGTGTACCTGCCCCTCGGCGGGAGCCGGCGCGGACGCCGCCGGACCCACCTGAACCTCATGATCACTATGACGCTGGGCGGCCTGTGGCATGGCGCGTCGTGGACCTTCGTGCTGTGGGGGGCGCTGCATGGTGCGGCCCTGGTCACCGAGCGCCGGCTGCGGACCTGGCGGACGGGGCGGGCGGCCGCCGCCGAGCTCGCCCGGATGCCGCTGCCGCGCGCCGCCGCCACCCCTGCCGCGCCCCTCGGCGAAGCCCTCGCCGCGCAGCGCCCCGCGCCGCCGGACGACCGCGGGACAGCCCCGCTTTCCGACCTCCCCTCGCAGCCCGACCTCCCCCCACAGTCCGGCGTCCCCTCGAAGTCCGGCCTCCCCTCGAAGTCCGGCGTCCCCTCGAAGTCCGGCGGGCCGCCGCGTTCCGGCGTGGCCCCGCCGCCCAGGGCCACGGCGCCAGCCACCAGCTCCGAGTCGGACGCCGCCTTGCCGACGCCCACCTCCCGTCAGGTCGGGATGGCGACGGCGCCCGCGCCGGCCGGCCTCGCCGGGGGGATCGCCCGGGTCGCCGGCCCCATGCGCGGCTGGGCGGCGCGGCTGGCCGTCTTCCACTTCGTGTGCGCGACCTGGGTGCTCTTCCGCGCCCCCGACCTGGGCACGGCGGCCCGCCTGTTCGAGCGGTTGTTCACCGCCGGCGGGCCGGCGCCGCTGGTCACCCCCGCGGTGTTGGTCGCAATCGTGGTGGGACTGGCCACGGCGGCCATCCCGCAAGGCTGGTGGGCCAGGGCACAGGCCCGGTTCGCCCGGGTGGGCCTCGGCCCGCAGGTCGCCCTGCTGACCACCGCAATGATGATCATCTATGCGGTCGTCGGGCAGCAGGACGTCGCCCCCTTCATCTACTTCCGGTTCTGAGCCCCCGCCCGGCGGGGCGCACGACCCGACAGGGCGAGGTTAATCACTTAAGGTAATCGGGCCACTACGAAAGATGAGTGCCTGTCCATCGCCCACAGCCACCGACGGAGCCGGCGACCATGACCGAGCGCGACGATGCGGTGCCGACCCGGCCGCCGGCGTCCGCGCCCGAGCCGCCGCCCGCCGGCCCGCCGCCACAGACACCCCGCGGCCTGCGGGGGCGCCCCTTCACCCGGAGCCGCCCACCGGACCAGGCCGCTGGGCCGGCGTCGGCGCAGTCACCCCCGCGTCATCGCCCCCGGTTGCCGCCGACCGAGGCGGACGCCGTCCCGGCCCGCCGCGCCCTGGTGCTGGTGGTCGCCGTGCTGGGACTACTCGCCGTGCTGCGCGCCCCCGCGATGGTCCACGCCGGCGAGGGGATGCGGCCCGGGCTCACCCGCACGCTCGTGCTGGGTGCGGCACGGCCGACCGAGCGGGTGACGCACGCGGTGCGCCTGGACGCACCGGACCGCTGGCTGACGCGCGCCTTCGGCCACGGGACCGCACCGCGCGGCGCCGCCTCGGAGCTGGCGACCGCGGCGAGCCGCGCCGCTGCCGGCGCGGCGGCAACTGGCCGGCCCGGCACCGCCGGGGCACCCGCCGCCCCGCCCGCCCCGCTACGCCTGCCGAGCGCCGCCGACCCGCTGCGAGTGCTCGTCACCGGCGACTCGCTGACCGAGTCTCTCGGCCCCACCATCACGAACACGGCGCCGGACACGGTCCGGGCACAGACCGAGACCCGGTTCGGCACCGGCCTGGTCCGGCCCGACTTCTTCGACTGGGCCGCCCACGCCCGCGTCCAGGTCGCCGAGCGCAACCCGGAGCTGGTCATCGTCGCCATGGGTGGCAACGACGGTCAGGGCATCACGCGAGCCGACGGCACGGTGCTGCCCGCCGGATCGGCCGAGTGGGAGGCCGAGTACCAGCGGCGGGCCAGCGTCGTCATGCGGATCTGGACCGGGGACGGGGCCAGGCGGCTGTTCTGGCTCAGCCTGCCACCTGCCCGCTCGGGCCGGCTGGACGCCTACTTCCGCCGGATGAACGCGGCGACGGCGACCGCGGCGGCGGGGGTGAGTGGCGCGAGCTACCTCGACCTGACCCCGTGGCTGTCGAAGGACGGCGCCTACAGTGACTACCTCACCGATGCCGGCGGCCGGGCCGTGCTCGCCCGCTCCCACGACGGGGTGCACCTGACCCTCGACGGGGCGCGGATCGCCGCGGCGCACGTGCTCGACACCGTCCGGGGCACCTGGCGGCTCGGCTGACGCCGACCGGCTGGCATGGCCCGGCTGACGCCGACCGGCTGGCATGGCCCGGCCGAAGCCCGATCAGCGCACGCGGAACCCGAAGCCGGCGCCGTCGAGATCCGCGCGCGCCCTGGTCACCGCCGCGTGGGCGTCGGCCAGCACCTCACGGGCGGGCGGGCGGGCCGCGCCGGCGGCGTCGAGCGCGGCGAGCAGGTCCTCGGCGAGCACGGCGAGCTGGTCGGGTAGGGCATGGGGGGCGAGCTTCGGCGGGCGCATCCCGGCGGGCGCACCCGTGCCGATCCGCTCGCCGAGCACGGCCAGCTCGTCGAGCAGCCGAACCGTGCGCTCCGCCCGGGTCATCCCGGAACCCACCGCGACGTCCCAGGAGGAACCGGCCCATCCTCGGATGCGACGGATGAGCAGACCCGTCTCCCGACTGAGATCATCGACCTCATCGGACATCCGGGCATGATACCCCACGATACCGGGGCGGGGCCTTGCTCTTTGCTGTGGCATGGGGCACGCTTGCGACATGAGCCGTTGACGTCGGGTTTTACTTCTGGAGGCGCGCATGTCGCTGAACCGCTCCCCGCAGACCCACCAGACCCTCATCGAGCGGATTCCGAAGGCAACGGGGCACGGGGTGAACCACTGGCTGAGGCGGCTGGACGACGGTCCGGGCCTGCTGCGCTTCACGGAACGGGTGAACTGGCTACGCGCCGAGCACAACCTGCCGCACAGCTTCGCGGCGGCTCTCGTCCACGAGGCGGACCTGCGGCGGCGGGCGAGCCGGGCGTAGGCACCGCGGCGCCGCGGCGGGCGCGAACAGCCCGCCCGGCGCCGCGCCACCCTCGGAGGTTCACAATGAGCGGATGGACCTCGATGCCGCCACCGAGTTCGTCCGCGATCATCATCGGGCGGTGCTGAGCACCACCCGCCGGGATGGCAGCCCGCAGATGTCGCCGGTGACGGTCGGGGTGGACGCCGAGGGTCACCTTCTGATCAGTACGCGGCTCACCGCGTACAAGGTCGGCCACATCGAGCGGGACCCAACCGTGCGGCTGTGCGTGCTGCCGGACGACTTCTTCGGACCGTGGGTACAGATCACCGGCACCACGGAGATCGTCCGGCTGCCGGCGGCGATGGAACTGCTGATCAGTTACTACCGCGAGATCTCCGGCGAGCATCCCGACTGGGACGACTACCGGGCGGCGATGGTCCGCGACAAGCGCTGCATCCTCCGGATCACTCCCACCGCCGCCGGCCCGGACCACTCCGGCTGAGCAGCCGACCCGCCCGGACGGTCTACTGGCGCAGCTTGGACAGCAGCCGCAGCATCTCCAGGTAGACCCAGACGAAGCCGATGAGCAGGCCGAAACCGGCTCGCCACGCCTCGGACCGCGGCGCGCCGGCGGCGATCGCCCGCTCGATGTAGTCGAAGTCGAGGATGAACTGGAGGCTCGCGACGCCGAGCACCAGCACGCTGAACAGGATGCCCAGCGGGGTCGCGTCATTGATCACCGGCAGGTGGCTGCCGCTGACCGCTCTGATGAGCAGGTCGACCAGGCTGAGTAGAACGACGCCGAGCAGCACGCCGGTCACGATGCGGGCCATCCGCGGGGTGGCCCGCAGCCGGCGGCTGCGGTAGGCGACGAGCATCACGACGAAGATCAACCCGGTGCCGAGCAGGGCCTGCGGCACGATGCCCGCAAAGGCGTCCTCGTAGAAGCGCGAGATCGCCCCCACCGCGACGCCCTCGATCAGGGCGAAGGCGATGACCAGGGACGGGCGCAGCCGGTTGCGCATCGAGACGACCAGGCTGATGACCAGCGCGACGAGACCGGCGGCCAGGGCGATGCCCGGGGCGTCCCGCCCGACCACCCAGCCGACCGCGCCACCGACGCCCAGCAGGGCGAACAGCCCCAGCGTGTGCACGACCACGTCGTCGATGGTGAGGGTGCTCGGCTGCCGGTAGTGGCTGGCCAGCTCCTCTGGGGTGGGCGTCGGCGGCGGCGCGAACCCGCCGCGGCGCAGCACAGGGTTCGAGGAACGAAGATCGGCCATCGAGCCGGCTCCTCTCGGTCGCCGCCGGGGCGGCGCCACCGTCATCAGCTGGTGCACACGTCAACCACGCAACGAACCCACGGCCGGGGAGGTTCCCCCGCCGGTCGGGCGGCACCACGGCGGGCCACCGGGCCGAGTGGACCGGACGGCCGCGGCCGAGTGGCCTGCCGGAGGCCCCGGCCCACGGACCCCCGCCCACGGACCCCCGCGCGCGGACCCCCGCACGCGGACCGGTGAGCGGATCCGGCGCCACGGATCCGGCGCCGTGGACGGAAGACAAGACCGCCAGGCGCGGGAGTTGTAGCGAATCTGGGACGGAAAGTAGCGGATGCGGCAACGCGGGGAAACGATTGCGCCCCCGCGCCGCGGCTCACCTCGGCATCGCGACGAAGCCTTCCACGCCGACCACCCGCGGCGTTCACCAACGCGCACGGGCGATCGGCAATGGATTGTGCCGGTGGTCGGAGTCGAACCGACACTCGAGCTGTTTTTAGGACAGCCTCCTCTACCAGTTGGGATACACCGGCTCGTCTACATCGCTGATGTTTCTACCACGCTACGTAGGGTCTGGGAATAACACATCGCGGAAAAAGTGGTCCGGAGATGGCGGCACCGACGAAAGCGTGACTCTTCGTGACTAGGATGCTGCCGCATTGCCATCCCCGCCGATCAGTGGACGGCCCAGATCGCTGGAAAGCCGAGCTCGCGGCTCGTTAGCGGCGTCGGCCCACTCCGGAGATGGCGGAATCCCGCCCCCACCTTGGTGCCGTTAAGCGACGGAGGCCGGTGAACCCCTCGAGAGGCGGGGATTCACCGGCCGGCGTGGGGCCGTGGCGCGGCCCGCGGACGCGGGCGACGGTCAGCTCCGGTGCCGCGCGGCCTGCGAGTTCGCCTCCGCCGCAGCGGCGGCGGGCGCGGGCGTGCCCGGCGGGGCGGACGCGGCGGCGGCCTCGTCGACGCCGGCGGCCTCGTCGGCACCGGGGTAGGTGGTGGAGCCCTCGAGCGCGGCCGGCGTCCCCGGGGCCGCGTCCGTGCCGGTGGCCGGGGCGGTCGCGGGGGCCGCCACCCGGCGGAACTCCGCCCGGGGGTCGGCGAACGAGCCCAGCGAGACGATCTCGCGGCGGAAGAACAGCGCCAGGCTCCAGTCGGCGACCACGCGGGCCTTGCGGTTCACCGTGGGAACCCGGCTGAGGTGGTACGTCCGGTGCATCAGCCAGGCGGGCCAGCCGCGCAGCCTGATCCCGTAGACCTCGGCCACGCCCTTGTGCAGCCCCAGGGAGGCCACGCTGCCGGCGTAGCTGTGCTCGTACGGCTTGATGGGCTCGTGGCGCAGCTCGGCGAGGAGGTTCTCCGCCAGCCGGCGGGCCTGGCGGACGGCGTGCTGGGCGGACGGCCCGGTCGTCGCCCCCTCGCCCTTGGTCAGGTCGGGCACGGCCGCGCAGTCGCCGGCGGTCCAGGCGTCCGCCACCCCGTCGACCTGGAGGAAGGCGGTGGCCCGCAGCCGGCCGCGGTCGTCGAGCGGGAGGTCGGTCCGCTCGAGCATCGGGTTGGGTTTGACACCGGCCGTCCACACCACGGTGCCGGCCTCGAACCGGTCGCCGTCGTCGAGAACGACCCGGCCGTCGAGCAGGCTTTCGACCCGAGTGTTCAGCTTCACCTGGATTCCGCGGTGTTCGAGCTGCTTGACCGTATACAGCCCCATTCCGGGGGAGACCTCCGGAAGAATGCGACCCGTCGCCTCCACGAGAACCCAGCGCATGTCCGCGGGCTCCAGATCCGGGTAATAAGAACACGCATCACGCGCCATGTCCTCGAGTTCGGCGAGTGCCTCGATTCCGGCATATCCGCCGCCGATGAAGAGGAATGTGAGCGCGCGCCGCCGGACCGCGGAATCGGTGGCCGACGCGGCCGCGTCGAGACGACTGATGACCTGGTTCCGGAGATAGATGGCCTCGGCCGCGCTCTTGAATCCGATTCCCTGCTCGGCGAGGCCCGGGATCGGCAGCGTCCGCGCCACCGAACCGGGACATATCACCAAAATGTCGTACTTAAGGTCGAAAGCCTCCCCCAGCAGCGGCTGGACGGAGGCCGTGCGTCGCTCATGCGACACCGTCACGACATGTCCGCTGACGATCCGACAACCCTTGAGCACCTTACGTAGCGGGACAACCACATGCCGTGGCTCAAGGTTACCGGCAGCCGCCTCTGGGAGGAACGGCTGGTAGGTCATGTATGAGTTGGGTTCGATGACAGTGATGGTTGCCTCGCCCCCGTGCAACTTCCGCTGAAGTCGCAGGGCCGTGTACATGCCGACGTATCCCCCGCCGACGATGAGGATGTGCGGTGCCTGCCCATAGCCCATGCAAAAACGGTACCCGCGGGGGCCGGCTTACACCCTGCGTCGAGCTGGCCGACCCCGACTATTCCGTGACGCAGGACACCAATACGGACGACCTTCGGCCCATCTCGCCGCCAGAGAGACAGTGCCGTGGCTCACGTGCTGTGTCCGCGACCACAAGGCATGGGCTTAGTCGAGCCGCTCAACCACTTCTGCCAGCGCCGCCGCGGAACGGAAAACCGTGTCGAGCATCACCTCGGTGACCCGTCCGGTGAAGGTGTTCTGCTGGCTTGGGTGATAGCAACCCACGACGCGGACCCCGGCACCGGGAAGTTCGACCCGCGTCCCATGGCCGAACGGCACCCTCGGCGCCGGAACGGCGTACCCGGCCTGCGCCAGCGCCGGCCACAGCGCCGTCCATGCGAAGCCGCCCAGAACGACGACGACCCGCAGCGTCGGCCGGACGAGTTCCAGGTCCCGGACCAGCCACGGGCGGCAGGTGTCCCGTTCCGTCGTCGTCGGCTTGTTCGCCGGCGGCGCGCAGCGCACGGCCGCGACGATCCGGGTGGCCCGCAGGCGCTGGCCGTCCCCGGCGGACTCCGACGTCGCCAGGGTGGCGAGCCCGACCCGGTGCAGCGAGGCGAACAGCCAGTCGCCGCTGCGGTCGCCGGTGAAGATGCGCCCGGTACGGTTGCCGCCGTGGGCGGCGGGGGCCAGGCCCACGATCAGGATCCGCGCATCCGCCGGGCCGAACGAGGACACCGGACGCCCCCAGTACGGCTGGTCGGCGAACGCGGCCCGGCGGACCTCGGCGACCTCCTCCCGCCAGGTGACCAGGCGCGGGCAGGCGCGGCAGACCGACATCCGGGCGTCGAGCGTGTCCGTGTCGGCGGCGTCGGCGGCCAGAGCGCCCACCAGCGCGGGCGTCTCGGCGACCGGCGTGGTCGGGTCAGCGAGGTCACCCGGCCAGCCGCCGCCCGCCCGGGCGGGACCGCGGTCCGGGCCGGCCGTCATCCCGCGGCGGGACCGGCCGCGGTCGGTACGGACGGCGCGGACGGCGACGGCGGCACCGCGGCGCTCGCGGTTGCCGGGCCGCTCGCGGCTGCCGGAGAGACGGCCAGGGCCAGCGCGATCCCGTCGAGGATGTCCCGCTCGCTGGCGACGACCGACGCGGCACCGGTGCGCTCGACCAGCGTGCGCAGCACGAGCGCGCCGGACGCGATGACGTCCACCCGCCCGGGGTGCATCACCGGCAGCGCCGCCCGCTCGTCGTGCGTCATGGCGAGCAGCCGCTCGGTGACGGCGGCAACCTGCTCGGCGCTCGTCACCGACAGGTGGATGCGGTCCGCGTCGTACCCCGGCAGGCCGGCGGCGAGAGCGGCGACGGTGGTGACGGTCCCGGCGACGCCTACCAGGGTGGCGGCCTCGGTCAGCGGCACCGTCTGGGCGGCGAGGTCGAGAGCGGCGTGCACGTCGGCGACGATCGCCGCGGCCTGCGCCGCGGTCGGCGGATCGTCGCGCAGGTGGCGCTCGGCCAGCCGGACGCAGCCGACGTTCACCGAGCGGGCCGCCCGGACGCCGTGAGCGTCCCCGAGCACCAACTCCGTCGAGCCCCCGCCGATGTCGGCGAGCAGGATCGGGGTGGCGACCGACGAGGAGCCGCCCGTCCCGGACAGACCGATCTTTCCGACCTGGCCGGACGTTCCCGCCGAGCCTGCCGGGCGAGGCTCAAAGCCGGTTGCTCCGCGCGCATCCGGGTCGCCGAGATGGCTGAATGTGCCGGGCTGCCCGGATGGTCCCGAGCGGTCGGATGCTCCCGGCTGGCTCGGCGCCCCCGCGCGGCCCGACCCTCCGACCTGCCCGGATCCCCCGACGAGGTCGCCGATGGCGCCGCCGAACGACAGCGCCGCCTCCTCGTCCCCGCTGATCACCTCGGGGTCGACCCCGAGGATCGCGCGCACGCCGGTGACCAGCTCATCGCGGTTGCGGGCGTCGCGGGTCGCGCTCGTGGCCACCATCCGCACCCGCGTCGCGCCCAGGCGTTCGATCTCGGCGGCGTAGTCGCGCAGCGCGGCGAAGGTCCGCGCCAGCGCCTGCGGGGCGAGCTCACCGGTGCGGTCGACCCCGGCGCCCAGCCGGACGATCTCCATCCGGCGGGTCAGCTCGTGCAGCCTGGACCCGTCGTAGTCCGCCACCAGCAGGCGGATCGAGTTGGTCCCGCAGTCGATCGCGGCGACGCGGCTCACGCCGGCACCTGCCCCGTCGTCCCGGCGGCGCCCGCCGCGACCCCGCCCGCTCCTGCCGGGCCCGCGGCCACGCACGGCCCCCGCCGGCCCCAGTCGTCGACGGCGGCGAGCGCCTCGTCGCCGAAGGGGTTCACCCCCGGCCCCGCGGCCAGACTGTGCGCGACGAGAACGTGCAGGCACTTGACCCGCTCCGGCATGCCGCCGGCGCTCGGGGCGCCGGGCAGGACCTCGTGGGCGTCGCGGCGGGCGAGGTAGTCCCGGTGCGCCGCGGCGTAGGCGGCGGCAAGATCGGCGTCGTGGGCGAGCCGCGCGGTCATCTCCCGCATCGTCCCGGCCCCCTCCAGCCGCGACACCGCCGCGGCGGCGCGGGGGCAGGTGAGGTAGTACAGCGTGGGGAACGGCGAACCGTCGGGCAGCCGGGGAGCGGTCTCGACCACGTCCGGCAGCCCACAGGAACAACGGTGGGCGACGGCCAGGACCCCGCGCGGCTCACGGGACAGCTGCCGCCCGACGATCTCGACCTCCTCGGCCGTCACCGCCGTCGACACCACGTTCTCCTCCCGCACCGCGACGCACTCCTCCCGGGGACAGCGACCATGCACCGGTACCGCCGCCTAGCATCGCAGATCCATGGCGCACCGCAGATCCACGGCCGGGGCCCACCCGCCCGCAGGCCCGCCGCTAAGGCGTCGCGATCTCCGACCACAGCCGGCCGTACCAGGCCGAGCCGCCGGACGATCCCCCGTGCTCGCCGGAGTCTCCGGGCGCGGGGGTGGGCGCGGCGGGCATCAGGTACGCCCGCTCACCCGGCTTGATGTAGTGCAGCCGCCGGCGCGCCTCGTCCTCGACCCAGGCCTGGTCGTCGTACCGCTCCACCGTGGAACGCAGCTCGTTGACCCGGGACTGGGTCTGCGCGTTCGTCCGGGCGAGCTCGGAGAGCTTGCTCTGCTGCTTCAGGTACAACCGCAGCGGATAGGCAAGTGTCAGGACCAGCGCGCAGATCACGACGGCGAGCAGGGTCGCCCTCGTGGTCAACGCGGCGCGCGGCGGCATGCGGATCAGGCGGGCTGCCCGTGCCGCGGGAAGGCACCTGCGCCGGCGAAGCGGGCCGCGTCGTCGAGCTCCTCCTCGATCCGCAGCAGCTGGTTGTACTTCGCGACCCGCTCGCTGCGGGCCGGGGCGCCGGTCTTGATCTGGCCGCAGTCGACGGCGACGGCGAGGTCGGCGATCGTGGTGTCCTCGGTCTCACCGGAGCGGTGCGACATCATCGCCCGGTAACCGCTGCGGTGGGCGAGGTTGACCGCGTCGAGGGTCTCGGTGAGCGTGCCGATCTGGTTGACCTTGACCAGCAGGGCGTTGGCGGCCTTGGAGGCGATCCCGCGGGCGAGCCGCTCCGGGTTGGTGACGAACAGGTCGTCCCCGACGAGCTGCACCCTGTTGCCCAGCCGCTCGGTCAGCGCCACCCAGCCGGACCAGTCGTCCTCGGCCAGCGGGTCCTCGATGGAGACGATCGGGTAGGCCCCGACGAGCTCCGCGTAGTAGTCGCTGAGCTCCTCGGCGGTGCGGGTGCTGCCCTCGAAGGTGTAGGAGCCGTCCGAGTAGAACTCGGTGGAGGCGACGTCGAGGGCGAGCGCGACGTCCGAGCCGAGGCGCAGGCCGACCTTGTCGACGGCCTCGGCGATGAGGTCGAGCGCATCCCGGTTGGTGGGCAGGCTCGGGGCGAAGCCGCCCTCGTCGCCGACGCCGGTGCCCAGGCCCCGGGCCTTGAGCACGCTCTTGAGCGCGTGGTAGACCTCGGCGCCCCAGCGCAGCGACTCGGAGAAGGTGCCCGCGCCGATCGGAGCGATCATGAACTCCTGGATGTCGACGTTCGTGTCCGCGTGCGCGCCGCCGTTGAGGATGTTCAGCATCGGCACCGGCAGCAGGTGCGCGCTCGGGCCGCCGAGGTAGCGGAACAGCGGCAGCCCGCTGGCGGCCGCGGCCGCCTTGGCCACCGCGAGGCTCACGCCGAGCAGGGCGTTGGCGCCGAGGGCGGACTTGCCCGGGGTGCCGTCGAGGTCGATGAGCGTCTGGTCGAGCAGGCGCTGCTCGGTGGCCTCCAGCTCGATGATCGCCGGGCCGATCCGCTCGATCACCGCGGCCACGGCCTTGGTGACACCCTTGCCGCCGTAACGGTCCTCCCCGTCGCGCAGCTCCACGGCCTCGAAGGCGCCGGTGCTGGCCCCGCTGGGCACCGCGGCGCGGCCCAGCGTCCCGTCCTCCAGGACGACTTCGACCTCGACGGTGGGGTTGCCACGCGAGTCAAGGATCTCGCGGGCTCCGACAGCCTCGATGGACGGCACGGCTAGGACCTCCGAATGCGACGACTCGAACGCGACGACACGATGGCACCGAACGGACCGCCGCGGACCGGCGCCGGAAGCAGGCACCGCGCCGGACACCGCGGCACGCCCGACGGCGTGGCGGGCCCATGCCGCGGGACGAGCGGGGCCGTCCGGACGAACCGGTCGGTGCGAGACTACCGTCGCGCCCCCGCCGACGCGGCGCTGATCCCGGCGCGTCGCGGAAGGTTGCGGCCGGGGCCCGCCGGCCGCGACCGGCCCCGGCCGGCCAGCCAGCCCCGACGCGGGCGGCGCGGTGTCACGCATCCCACAGCCCCGCGGGCCGCGACCCGCCGCAGCCCCGGGCACCCAGGTGGGGCCGCGCACGCGCCCGCCCGGCTTACAGCGTCCGACCCGCTGGCTCCAGCGATCGCGAGGTTCCGCGAAACCATCCCATGCCGCCAGCCCCAGCGATCACGGTGTTCCGCGGAACCGCGCCAAGCGCGCTGCGTCCGGCCCAGCTCCAGCGGCAGCGGCAGCGGCAGTCCTGCCTGCGCCGCACGACCACTGCCGCCAGCCGCCAACCACCAGCCGGCCACCCGGCAAGCCCGGTTTCCGGCCAGATTGAGGCCAGATCGTGCCGAGGCTTGGCCACGGTTCTGCGGCCGAAAAGCGTAACTACCCCTCGGCACGATTCTGTGCACAGGCGATCACGGAAAGGCGCGAAGGAGGCGGCACGGCGGTAGGCACGCCGAACCCCCAGGCGACCCCGCACCCGTCGCCCGATCAGACCGCACGGCCACGGACCACTGTGGACCGAGTCGTCTAGCCGATGCGCCCGAGCGGCGGCATCATCAGCGGCCCGCCGACGGGCAGGCCGAGCCGCGCGGCCAGCGGAGCCCAGGGTCCCCAGCCGGCGGCGAACCCACCGAACCCGCCAGCACCACCGAACGCCCCGGAACCGCCGAGCCCGGCGGAAGCGAAGAGCCCGCCAGCACCACCGAACGCCCCGGAACCGCCGAGCCCGGCTCCGGCGCCGAGCAGGGCGGCCAGCCCACCGGCCAGGATCCCCGGCCGGGCCGCCGCGGCGGCGCCGCGGTCCTCGCTGGACTTCGGCGTCCGGACCCGTTCCAACACCGACGGCTTGGGCGCCAGCCGCACCCGCGGCGTGTCCCCCTCGGGCAGCCCGGCCCGCGTCCAGGCCAGCCTGAGCGCGTCCGTCAGCCCGCCGAGCTCGTCGACCAGGCCGTGGGCGTGGGCGTCGGCACCCGTCCACACCCGGCCGCGGGCCAGCTCGTGCACCTGCTCCCGGGTCAGCCGCCGGGCCGCGGCCACCTTGTCGACGAAGTCCGCGTAGACGCGGTCGAGGAACTCCTCCAGCTTCTCCCGCTCCCCCGCGGTGAACGGGCGCCGCGGCGACATCATCAGGGCGTGCTCGCCCTCGGCGACCGCGCCGAAGCCCACCCCGACCTTGTCGAGCAGCTCCCGGACCACCTGCTTGCCGGCGAACACCCCGATGGACCCGGTCAGCGTGCCCGGATTCGCGACGATGAGGTCCGCGGCCAGGGAGACGAAGTAGCCGCCGGACGCGGCGACGTCCCCCATCGACACGACGAGCGGGCGGCCGCTGGCCCGGAACCGCTCGGCCTCCCGGCGCACCAGGTCCGAGGCGACGTAGGAGCCACCCGGACTGTTCACCCGGAACACCGCCGCCGCCACGTCCTCGTCGCGCGCGGCGGCCCGCAACGCCGCCGCGGTGGCCTCCGCGGCGAGCACCGGGCTGGCGAACGGCCCCGGGCTGCCCTGCCCGAGGATGACCTGGCCGGTGCCGTGGATGAGCGCGACGACCGACCGGCGTGGGTCGCGATGCGGCGCGGTGACCGACGGCGCCAGCGGGACGCCCTGGGCGTCGCCGGTGGCGGCGCCGTCGGGCGACCCGGCGCGGCCAGCCACCGAGCCGGGGTCGGCGTGGCGCTCCGGCGCGGGTGAGGTCTCGCGCAGGAAGAAGGCGCCCGGACCCCGCGCGGTGAGGGTCGCGACCCGGCGCACCGGCGACTTCTCCCGCCGCTCGGCGAGCCGGCGGTAGGCCGTGGCGTACATCAGCACCGGCTCGGCGCCCCCGGCCCCGTCGCCCGGTGCGCCGGCGGCGAGGTCGGTGTCCGCCGTGGGGGCGAGGTCGGCGTCGGCCGCGCCGGCCGCCGGGGACCCGCCGCCCGCCGACGAGCGCCGGACCCGTTCCCGCGCGGCCGCGTACACCTCGTCGCGGTAGCCGAGGCGGTCGATGAGCCCCGCGTCGAGGGCGACGGTGCCGGCCAGCGGGCCGAGGTCGATCAGCCGGCGGACCCGGTCGGCCGGCATCCGGCGGCCCTCGGCGATGCCCGCCACCACCTGCTCGGAGCTGGACTCGATGATGCGGCTCACCGCCTCCAGGTGCGCCGGTGTGAAGTCCCGCTCGACGAGCGTGTTCACCGCGTTCTTGTACTCGTAGCGCTGGCCGATCTCGACCGCGACGCCGAGCCGGTCCAGCGCGCCGCGCAGGAAGGGCGTCTCCATCCCCAGACCGGTCAGCCCGCAGTCCCCGGACGGGGCCAGCCAGATCTCGTCGAACGCGCAGGCGAGGTAGTACGGGCCGGTGCCGCCGCCGAACTCGCCGAAGGTGTCCGCGTAGGCGATGGCCGTGCCACCGGCGGCCCGGAAGTCGGCAATCGCCGCCCGGATCTCCTGGATGCGGGCCAGCGGCGTCCCGGCGGCGCCGATGTGCGCGACCACCACCGACACTCGCGGGTCCTCGGTGGCATGACGCAGAGCCTCCACCAAATCACGCAACGTGGTGCGCCGGTGGGCGAGAGCGAGGGTCACCGGGTCGCCGGGGACGCCTTCGAGCGGATCGACCGTCAGATCGAGTTCCAGGACGATCGGAGCCGTCCGCCGCGCCGCGATCTGGCGGACGTCGGCCAGCGCCTTACGTGGGATGGCAGCCATGGTCAGAGGCTAATACCACGACGGCCCCGGTTCCTCGGTCATGTCAACCTCACGTCGTCCCGCCGTCACCCATCCGGCGTGACGCAGTCACCCGACCCCGCGGGGGCGACCCAGAGTTCCCGCCAGCGCGCGGCGGGCAGCGCGCCGGGGGCGGCTCCGTCCCCCCGGGCCACACGCTCGGCGGCGGCCAGCCGGTCGCGGAAGCGGCGCGCCGACGTGCGCAGGGCCCGCTCCGGGTCGACCCGCGCCGCCCGCGCGAGCGCGACGGCGGCGACGAGCAGATCGCCGAGGACGTCGTCGGCGGCCACGCCCGGCCGGCCGAGTGCCGTGGCGGCATCGGCCGCGATCGCCGCGACCCGCTCGCCGGCCTCGGCTACCCCGCCGGACTCCGCCATCGCGCCAGATGCCGCCATTGCGCCAGATGCCGCCACCGCGCCGGACTCCGGCAGCGCACCGCCCGTCTCACCGGCGACCCCGGCGAGCGCGAGATCCGCCGGCACGCCGATCCCACCGGCCCGCTTGAGCAGCTTGGCCGCGAGCGTCAGCGCCGGCTGGGACAGCGCCACCCCCTCGGTCACCGAGGCGCGTCCCTTCTCCACGGCCTTGATCGCCTCCCAGTTGACGGCGACGTTCGCCGGCCCGTCGACGACCACGTCGGCGAACACGTGCGGATGGCGACGGATCAGCTTGGCGACCAGCCCCGCCGCCACATCGTCGACGTCCCAGCCGTCGCCCGCGCGCTCGGCGGCGATCCGGGCGTGGAAGAGCACCTGCATGAGCACGTCACCGAGCTCCTCGCGCAGCTCGGCGAGGTCGCCGTCCTCGATCGCCTGGTACGCCTCGTAGGTCTCCTCGATCAAGTAAGGGGCGAGGGACTCATGGGTCTGCTCGGCGTCCCATGGGCAGCCGCCCGGGGAGCGCAGCCGGTCCATCACCGCCACGGCGTCGAGCAGGACCGACCCGGGCAGCTCCGCCGTGCCGGCGAGAGTGCCCACCACGACCCCGGTGGCGGGGGTCGCGGCCGCGTCGGGGTCGGCCTGCGGGCGGGGCTGGGCGAGGCGGTCGAGCAGCCGGTCGAGAGGCGTCGGCGCGGACGGGTCCGGCAGCCAGGCGAGCTCGGTCGCCGCCGGATCGGGCAGGCCGGCTCGCAGGAAGGCGGCCAGGCCGACCCCCACCGGATCGTCCCCAGCCGGATCGCCCGCAGCCGGATCGCCCGGCGCCGCGGGCGGGTGGCCGTCGACGACGACGACGGTCGCGCCGGCGGCGCGCAGGGCGGCGAGCTGCGGGTGGGCCGGGGCGGCGGTCAGCACCGGCACCCGGCGCACCAGGTCCCACGCCGGCGCGGTAAGGATGCCCGGGGCGACCCGCGGGCTGGTGACGACCACCGTGATCCGCAGCATCATGACGTCCACTCGCTTCGGCTGGTCGGGGCCGGGCCGGCTCGGCCGGTCGGCGGGCGGTTGGCGGACCGCGGCAGGTCCGGCCCGCGGCAGGTCGAGCCGCCACGGGCCGGCAGACCACCACGGATCGGGGGAACCGCCGCGGTTCAGGACTGGGCGGTCAGGTCCAGCATGGGGGTGGGCGCGGGCCGGCTGGCGATCGTCCCGTCCGCGGCGATCACGGTGAACTGGCCGGTGTCCCAGGTGCCGAACCGCGGGTTGATCGAGATCGGGTCCTTCTTCTCGGCCTGCGCGAGGACGGGCCGCAGCTTCGCCAAGCGCTCCCGCCTGACGATGAAGCGGGCCAGGTACGGCTTCGCCTGCGCGTAGGTGAGCGGGATCCGGCCGAACCGGTTGATGATGCTGTCGTACTGCTCCCGGGTCTCCGCCTCGGTGGCGAGCAGGTTCGGGCTGACCCGGTCGCCGAGGGCCAACTCCAGCGCCCCGGAACGCATGATCACGGAGACATCGCGCTGCGCGAAGCCCACGGCGGCCGCCCGCTGCTCGAACGCCCGCACGCCGCCGAACTGGAGGACGGCATACGCCTGGTGGTACGAGGCGATGTCCGCGGGGCTCAGCGTGATGCCGCGCCGGGCCGCCTCGCCGGAGAACAGCTCAAGCTGCACGAGGGTGGTCAGCGTGCGCCGTTGCAGCTCGGTGCGGTTGAGGGCGCTCGACGCGGTCTGCCCGGACTGCGAGATCGGGACGCCATCGGCGGCCGCGAGCCCGCGCTCGACGATGCCGCGCAGTTGGGAGGTCTCGATGGGCTGCGATCCGACCTGGGCGGCGGTCCCGGCGTGAGTCGTGCAGGCCGTCCCGGCGGTCCCGACAAGCACGACAAACCCGACACCGGCGAGGAGACGGGAGAGCTTCACGACTCCAGACGCTATCCGCTCGCCTGTGGCGAAGCACACCTTCCCCGCACGACACCGCCGGATTCCCCGCCTGCCGCCCGCTGGATCCCGCCCGGGGTGCCGCTCAGCCCGCGGCCGCCGCGGCGACCGAATCGCCGGCGACGGCGGTCAGCAGCTGGCCCGCCCAGGCGAGCAGCGCCCGGTCACGCAGCGGCCGGGAGCCGATGCGGCCGGTCTCCGTCGGGGCCGGCACCAGCACGATCCGCACCGCGGGCTTCACCACCGCGCCCTTGTACAGGCGGGTCAGGCGCAGGGTCTGGCTCTCCCGCAACTCCAGCGGCGCGAAGCGGATCTGCCGGCCGGCCGCGGTGATCTCGGTGACGCCGAAGCTGCGCGCGAGCACCCGCAGGCCGGCGACGGCCAGCAGGTTCTCCACCGGCTCGGGCACCGGGCCGAACCGGTCCACCAGCTCCCCGCGCACCTCGTCGATGTCGGCGTCGGTGACCGCGCCGGCGAGGCGGCGGTAGGCATCCAGGCGCAGCCGCTCGCTGGGCACGTAGTCGTGCGGCAGGCTCGCGTCGACGGGGAGCTCGACCTTGACCTCGGGCGGCTCCTCCACCTTGTCCTTGCGGTATTCGGCGACCGCCTCGCCGACCATCCGCACGTACATGTCGAAGCCGACGGAGGCGATGTGCCCGGACTGCTCCCCGCCGAGCAGGTTGCCGGCGCCGCGGATCTCCAGGTCCTTCATGGCCACGGCCATGCCGGAGCCCAGGTCGTTGTGCTGGGCGATGGTGGCGAGCCGGTCGTGGGCGGTCTCGGTCAGCGGCTTGTCCGGCGGGTACAGGAAGTACGCATACGCCCGGTCACGGCCCCGGCCGACCCGGCCGCGCAGCTGGTGCAGCTGGGACAGGCCGAACACGTCGGCCCGCTCGACGACGAGGGTGTTGGCGTTGGAGATGTCCAGCCCCGACTCGACGATCGTCGTGCAGACCAGGACGTCGAACTTCTTCTCCCAGAAGGAGACCATCACCTGCTCGAGGGTGTCCTCGTTCATCTGGCCGTGCGCGGTGGCGATCCGCGCCTCGGGGACCAGCTCGCGCAGCCGGGCGGCGGCGCGGTCGATCGATTCCACCCGGTTGTGGATGAAGAAGACCTGGCCCTCCCGCAGCAGCTCCCGGCGGATCGCGGCGGCGACCTGCCGGGTGTCGTAGGGGGCGACGGAGGTCAGCACCGGGTGGCGCTCCTCCGGCGGGGTGTCGATGGTCGACAGCTCCCGGATGCCGGTGATCGACATCTCCAGGGTGCGCGGGATCGGGGTGGCGCTCATCGTGAGCACGTCCACCGCCGTGCGCATCTTCTTGAGCTGCTCCTTGTGCTCGACGCCGAAGCGCTGCTCCTCGTCGACGATCACGAGCCCCAGATCCTTGAACCGGTTCTCCCCCGACAACAGGCGGTGCGTGCCGATGACGACGTCGACGGTGCCGTCGGCGAGGCCCTCCTGGACCGCCTTCTGCTCGCCGGCCGAGTTGAACCGGCTCATCGCCTTCACGATGACGGGGAACGCCGCGTACCGCTCGGAGAACGTCTGGAAGTGCTGCTGGACCAGCAGCGTCGTCGGGACCAGCACCGCGACCTGCTTGCCGTCCTGGACGGCCTTGAACGCCGCCCGAACGGCGATCTCGGTCTTGCCGTAGCCGACGTCGCCGCAGATCACCCGGTCCATCGGGACGGGCTTCTCCATGTCGGCCTTGACCTCGTCGATCGCGGCGAGCTGGTCGGGCGTCTCCCGGAAGGGGAAGGCGTCCTCCAGCTCGCGCTGCCACGGGTTGTCCGGGGCGAACGCGTGCCCGGGCGCGGCCATCCGGGCGCTGTAGAGCCGGATCAGCTCCCCGGCGATCTCCTTGACCGCCTTGCGGGCGCGGCTCTTGCGCTTGGCCCAGTCCGCGCCGCCGATGCGGTCCAGACTCGGCGCGTCACCGCCCACGTAGCGGGTGATCTGTTCGAGCTGGTCGGTGGGGACGTAGAGCCGGTCGCCCCGGGCGTACTCCAACAGCAGGTACTCGCGCTTCGCCCCGGCGACGGTGCGGGTGACCATCTCGACGTAGCGGCCGACGCCGTGCGCGTCGTGCACGACCATGTCGCCGGGGACCAGGGCGAGCGGGTCGATGCCCTTGCGCCGCCGGCTCGGCATCCGCCGCATGTCCCTGGTGGTTACGCCGCGGGCGCCGGCGATGTCACTCTCGGTCAGGACCGCTAGGCGCAACGTGTCGCTGATGAAGCCGGTGACGAGCTGCCCGCGGGTCACCACGGCGACCCCGGCGGCGAGCTCGGCGTCCTCGGCGTAACGAGCGCCGAGGTCGGCCTCGTGCAGCATCTCCACCAGGCGCTGGGCCGGGCCGTGCCCCTCGGTCACGAGCAGCACGCGCCACGACTCGGCCAGCCAGCCCTTGACATCGGCGATGACGGCGGCGGTGTCGCCGTGGTAGAGCGGCGCCGGCCGCAGGCTCGCGACCACCGTGTCGTCGCCCTCGACGACGAGCCCGCCCGCCTCGCCCGGCACCGCCCCGCCATCCGCGGCGGGGCCGCCCGCCTCGGCGCCGGCCGGTGCCGAGGCGAAGGGGGTGACCGACCACCAGGGCAGCCCGAGCTCGCCCGCGCGCTCGCGGACCCCGGCGATGGAACGGTAGGCCGCGGCGCCGAGGTCGATCGGGGCGCCGCCGCCGAGCGCCGCGACGCTCCAGGACGCCTCCAGGAACTCCTGGCTGGTGCGCACCAGCTCGCTCGCCCGCGAGCGGACCCGCTCCGGGTCGCAGACCAGGACGTGGGTGCCGGCCGGCAGCTCGTCGAGCAGCAACGACATCCCGTCGACGAGTACCGGGGCGAGCGCCTCCATGCCGTCCACGGGGATGCCGGCGGCGATCTTGTCGAGCATGTCCAGCAGCTGGGGGTACCTGGTGGCGAGCTCGGCGGCCCGGCCGCGGACGTCCTCGGTGAGCAGCAGCTCGCGGCACGGCGGCGCGAACAGCCCGCGCCCGCCGGCCCCGGCCGGGGCCGATTCGCCCTCGGGCAGTGCCCGCTGGTCGGCGACGGCGAACCGGCGGACGTCCTCCACCTCGTCGCCGAAGAACTCCACCCGCAGCGGGTGCTCCTCGGTGGGCGGGAAGACGTCGAGAATCCCGCCGCGCACGGCGATCTCGCCGCGCCGCTCCACCAGGTCCACCCGGTGGTAGGCCATGTCCACCAGTCGGGCGACCACGTCGTCGAGGTCGGCGGTGTCGCCCGCCGCGAGGCTGACCGGGGCGAGCTCGCCGAGCCCGGCGACCTGGGGCTGTAGCACGGCGCGGACCGGCGCGACGACGACCCGCAGCGGCGGCAGGCCGGTGCTCGCCGGATGGGCCAGGCGACGCAGCACGGCCAGGCGCTGACCCACCGTGTCCGCCCGGGGGGACAGCCGCTCGTGGGGCAGCGTCTCCCAGCTCGGGAAGACGGCCACCACGTCGGGGCCGAGCAGGCCGGCGAGCGCGGCGGCCAGGTCCTCGGCCTCGCGGCCGGTGGCCACCACGGCGAGGACGGGCCGCCCGGCTCCGTGGGCTGCGGCGAGGGCGGCGGCGGCGAAGGGCCGCAGGGCGGCCGGACCGGCGAGATCGAGCACGGGTTCGCCCGCCGCGCCGATCGCCCGCCCCAGGGCGGGATCGCCGCCCGGCCGGGCGATCAACGCGTCGAGCAGCGGCGCAAGAGTCATGGTTGCGTCCGGTGTGCCTCTCGGAAACGAGCGGAGCGAAACAGGCGTGGAGCAGACGCCGCGGCACGGGGACCGCCACCGCGGAACACGACGACATGACGCAACGGGGCCCACCACGGCCCGGACCCGCTCGACCGCCGGGCCCGACCCGCCGCCCGACCCGCCCCCGGCGATGACCCGGGCGGTCGGCCGGCACCGGCCCGACCCCGTCGGCACAGACGATATGACCAGCCTACGACACCGATGCCCGCCCCACCGCCCCACCGACCGCGCCCCACCATCCGGATTGCGCACCCGCACCCGCACCACCCGATGCGCCCCACGGGCACCTGCACCACCGCAGACCTGCTCCGACGCCCCTCGCCGGGAGCCGGGTGGGAGTCGGGCCCGGCCGGTAGCGCCGAGCGCGCCCGGCGGCCAGTCGACGTACAGTCGACTGCCTGGCGTCCAGTTCGGCCGCCCGATACCTACGCTGACGTTAGGGTCGAGTTGTCCACCATGCGCCGCAACGTTTCGGGATCGGACGCGGCCCGTGGCGACGTCTACCAGATCGGGGACGTCGCCGAACGGGTCGGCCTCTCCCTGCGAACAGTCCGCTACTACGAAGAAGCGGGCCTGCTCATGCCGGTGGGACGGACCGTCGGTGGGTTCCGCCTCTACGACGTCGACGCGATCGAGCGGCTGCTGCTCATCAGGAAGATGAAGCCCCTGGGCTTCACGCTGGAGGAGATGCGCTCGCTGCTGATCCTGCGCGACGAGCTGGCCACGCCCGACCTGGCCGCGGACACCCGCGCCGCGTTGCAGGAGCGGCTTGGCACCTGGGTGCTACTCGCCGAGGAGAAGCTGTCGACGCTGCGGGAGCAGGTGAGCGTGGCGGAGTCCTTCGTCGGTGGGCTGCACGACGACGCGGAGCGCACCGGCGGCGGCGCGGTCTGACCCACCGCCGGCTGGGCGCCCCGCGCGGCCACAAGGGGACACGCGGGGCGCCGAGGCGGGGTCTTAGCCCCAGAGCCGCTGGTAGACGGCCGCCGAGGCCGGATTGAGATTGGGGTTCACCAGCGAGGAGCGGACGTTGCCCTCCTCCGCGTCGGGGAAATACGCCTCGTAGGCGAGGATGTCGGCGTTGTGGGCGAACGTCTCGTACATCTTCTCCATGTAGGCGGGATTGTCCCCGCCGGCGGCGCCACCCCGCCCGGCCTTCGTGCCCTGCTGGCTGACCACTCCCCACTCGGGCACCGAGAACAGCTTGTGGTGGGTGCGCGCGAAGGTGATGACCTGGCAGAGCCCCGCGTCACCGTTGCACTGGTTGTCGAAGTCGGCGTAGGTCGGGCTGGGCGGGTACTGGTCGTAACTGTCGATGCCGATGACGTCGACGTACTGGTCGCCGGGGTACAGGTCGAACGCGCCGACCGGCGTGGTCGACCCGTGGGCGTTGAGATTCCAGTCGATGCGGACCTGCGGGCTGGTTGCCTTGATCGCCGACGAGGCGTTGCGGAAGCACTGGATCCACTGCTGCGGATCCGTCGCCGCCCAGGCGAACCACAGGCCGTTGAACTCCCAGCCCAGCCGGACGAACGAGTCGCCCCGCCCCATGCTCATCAGCCAGCGCCCGAACTGCCGCCATTTGGCGTCGTAGTTGCCCGCCGCGCAGTCGGCGAGGTTGCCCTTCTGCGCCCCCGAGTCGGGGAACAGCGGCTGGGTGATGACCCATGTGCCGGCATACCCGGAGAAGGTCGACGCGCTGCGCCCCATCCACGGGTCCGTGATGGCGCTCCAGCTCGACCGCTCGGTGTACATGACGACGACGTCGTTGGGCCGGCCACGAAACCTCGCCCAGGCGTTCGCCTGCGCCAGGGTGTGCGCGGCGACGCCCGTCGGGAACAGTCCGGTGGTCGCGGCCCGCTCGACCTGCGGGACGGCCGCCGCCGGCACACTGCTCTGGGTGGGCCGGGCCGCGGTGCCCGGCTGCGCGGCCGGCGACGCGCCCGATCCCGCACTGGTGGCGATGGGGTCGGACCCGCCGTCGCTGCCGGAGGGCACCAGCAGCAGGGCGGTCACCGCGACCAGGGTGAGCACCACCGCGACCGACACCGCGATGACGGGCAGATGGGGGATGCGGCTGGCGTTCCCGCCCCAGTGGGCGATGATCCACGCCGCCGCCCGAGCCCGTGGCCCGGAGTCCGTCGCCGCGCGGTCGTCGGGCCGGCCGGTGTGGCGGGCGCCGGCCTTGGCGGCCTCGGAGGCCCGCGCCGAGCCGACCTCGTCGGACCAGACCTCGTCGTCGGTCCAGGCGGCCCGGCCGCCCCGCCCCGGTCCACCCTTCGCCGCCGCACTCCGGCCCGATTCGACCCGGCCCGATCCGGCCCGGCCCGATCCGGCAGCGGCCGGCCCCGACCGGCCAGATCGAACCCGGTCCGGCGCGATTCGACCCGGGCCGACCCGGTCCAGGGCGACCCGATCCGGTCCGCCGCGGTCCGGTCCAACCCGCTCCGGCCGGACCCGGTCCGGCGCAGCCCGGTCCGACCCGGTCCGACCAGCTCCGAGCCGATCCGACCCGGTGCGATCTGTCCGCACCCGATCCGTCTGGACCCGATCTGTCCGGACCCGATCTGTCCGGACCCGATCCGGTGCCAGCGGCTGCGACGCGAATCGATCCGGCGCCGGCCGTTGCGACGCGGGCCGATCCGACGGCAACCGATGGTCCCGGGCCGGGCCGGTCCGGCGGTCCCGGTCATCCTGCCGGCCGTCGTCCAGCCGGCCTTCGGGCTGGGTTCCGGCCAGGCTCGCACGGCCGCGGGCGCCGTCGTGGCCGCGGGCGGCCGGGAGGCCATCCATGGCCGCCGGGACGGCGGGACCGGCCGGCGGCAACGGCGCCCACCGCCCGCCGCTGCGGGGATCGGCGGCCAGCCAGGCGTCGCGGGCAGCAGACCATGCACCGGTACGCGGGATCCCATGGGTGGGCCCTGAGTCGTCCCGCCCGTCGGCGTGGCGCCCGTCCTGGCCGGCTGCGTCGCGGCGCGCAACGTCCCGGGGAGCGCCGGTCTCCGACCAGCGTAGGGCGCCCGTCTCGGCCCCCGGGCGCGTGCCGTGCGGCGGCACCCGCACCGGCGGGGTCAGGGGCGCACCGTCCGCGGGCGGGGGTGGGGGCAGGTCCGCCCGATCCTCACCCGGCCACGCGCGGTCACCGCCGCGGGCGCCAGGCCGACGGAGTTGGAACAGCGCCGTGCCCTCGTCCCAGCCGGGCGGGCCGGCCGGATTCGCCGGCTGCCCGGCCGGGGATCGACCGCTCACCAGGACGGCCCGCTCGGAGAGCGGATTGGTCGGCGCGTCGGGGGGCGGACTGGCCGGTGGATCCACCGGCGCGTCGGTCGGCGCGTCGGTCGGCGGGGCGGTGGGCGGGTCCACTGACAACCCGGTGCCGAGTGACGCCGCGCGGGCGGAGGACGCCCGTGGGGACGCCGACCGGGAGCCGGCCGCCCCAGGCCCGAACGCATCCGAGCCGACCGGACCGGAGCCGACCGGACCGGGGCCGACCGGACGGGAATCGACGGACCATGGGTCGGTCGGACCGGAGTCGACGGACCATGGGTCGGGCGGATGGGGGCTGGGCAGGCGGAGATCAGGCGGACGGGCTGCGGGCAGCCGGAAGCCGGGCGGGCGGATGCCGGGCAGCCGGGGATCGGCGGGTCGGTCGGAACCGGCCGCCTCCGACCGGTCCGCGTCGGCCCCGGGGACCGGACCCGCCCAGGACTGGCGGTCGGCGTTCCCGGCGCCGGACGCGGTGTCCGCGCCGGGCGCCGGCCGGCTCGCGGCGGGGCCGGTCCTCGACCTGCCCGCGGGCAGGGTCATGGACGGAGGGAGGAGCACCACCGGCGGCGTCCGGCGGCGGCGCCCGGCCCGGCCGGCGCCCGACCGGTGGTCCGCGCGAGCGCCGTCGCTGTCCCCGTCGGGCGGCTCCGGCCCGGACGCGGCTGGCCAGGAGGGGTCACCATCCGCGAACCCGGCGCCGCCGGCCGGGCGGGACTCCACCGGCCCGGCGGAGCGGTGCACCCTAGCCGTCGTGGTCGTCGGGTCGACGCTGCGGCGGTGCTGCGGGATCCGGGCGGCGTCGGGCCAGCCGTCGCCCGGCCCGGCCGGCGCGGCGGCGGGGTCGTCGCGGCCGGCGTCCGGGCGGTGATCGGCCGCGCGGACCCGGTCGACCCGTGGTCCGCGCTGCACGCCGTCCCCGTCCGATTCGCCGGACGGTGGCGCGACCCGCTCCCGGTCGCCGGCCGGAGGCTCATCCGACCAGGAGCGTCCACGCACCCGCATCACCCCAGATCGTGCTCTCTGACCCATCGAAACATCTCGGCGTATCCGGTGCGCAACTCTCACCCGGGGTGACAATTCCTCCGCCCGGCCGACCTGCCAGGGGATTCGTCGACACCGGCAACGCCGTGAGCGGAGGCCCATTCACCAATCCGGTAGTGACGGACGAACCGTAACAACAACGCACGAAGAGCGATGTCGGCGGCCTCGACTTATCACGGACAGCAACGATCATCCGCATCGGCACCAAACCCCTTCCGCTCTGTGGGAAGCAGCCGGCAGCCGGCGACCGCCGGCAGGCCGGACGCCCGCGCCATCGCGGGATCCACCAGTCATGACGCGGTGCCGGTCGGGCGAGTTGCCAGTCCTGCGGCGATCTGGCACTATTTATCGGCCGTTCGCCACGAAGGTGGGCCACGTGGTGCCGCCACCCGGTGCCGGCTTTCGTCGGCGGTCAGGCCGATCCGGGGCCGCCGGCGGGGCGGCGAGCGGTGCGGCGAGGGTCGCAGACAAGCGGCCTGACCAGGCTAAACGCCAGGCGTGGCGGCAACCTGGGGACGGGACGGTCGCCGGGGCGGCGTGGGTGTCGCCCGGCGGCGGCGTGGCGGGAATCTCGTGGGGGCGATGCCACCGTTGCGGAGATCTCGTGCGAAGCCGGGCGCCGACCACGCACGAATGCGCGCACGGGGGGCTACGCCGCGACACGACCAAGCGGGCGGCCTCGACCGTTGCGGGAGTGTCGCCGGGCGCGCCGGCAACGGGTTGAGGGGACTCTCCCAGCAGGCAGAGGGCCATACGGTACCGTTGCGACGGCAGTGCCGGGGGGGCGCCGATGAAGGCGGTCCGTCCCCGGTATCCACCGAGAAGTGGCAGAGGGGGATCACGCCCGCGCGCGCCATGAGCGCGGGCGAGCGAGTGACGTCCTCACGCGCGGGAGCGCGCCATCCCGCGCACCGGGAACGACCGGCGGCTGCCCCCGTCGGCCCCCGGCATCGGTCGGCGAGTGGCAGCGGGCCGTTACGGGTCACCCGGAATGCACCGCGATCCAGCGAGGACCATGCCAACAGCGCCCATCCGCCCCACCGAGCCCGACCGGGGCATGAGCACGGGAGACGCAACAGCCTTGAGCACCGAAAGCGCCAGGACCGAGATCCCCGACGCCGCCGACATCCCGGTCGTCATCCTCTGCGGCGGGATGGGTACCCGGCTGCGGGAGGCCAGCGAAAAGCTGCCGAAGCCGCTGGTGGACATCGGCGGCAAGCCGGTGCTGTGGCACATCATGAAGACGTATGAACACTACGGCTTTCGCAAGTTCGTGCTCTGCCTCGGCTACAAGAGCGACCTGATCAAGAATTACTTCCTGGCCTACCGGGCGCAGGTCGCCGACTTCACCCTCACGCTCTCCGACGACCACACCCCGCAGTTCCACAACGCGGTGGGCGACGAGAAGTGGGAGGTCACCTTCGCGGAGACGGGCCTGCTCACCGGCACCGGCGCCCGCCTGCGCCGGGTCGCCCAGTACCTGACCGGGCCGCGGTTCATGCTCACCTACGGTGACGGCGTCGGCGCGATCGACGTCGGCGCGGTGCTGTCCGACCACGTGAAATCCGGCCGTCTCGGCACCGTCACCGGCGTCCGGCCGTCGAGCCGCTACGGCGAGCTGGAGACCGACGGCAACGCGGTGACGCTGTTCGCCGAGAAGCCGCCGCAGACCGGCTGGGTGAGCGGCGGGTACTTCGTCTTCGAGCGCGAGTTCATCGACAAGTACCTCGACGACGACCCGGCGCTGCTGCTGGAGCGCCACCCGCTGCAGCAGCTCGCCCGCGACGGCGAGCTCACCCTGCACAACCACGACGGGTTCTGGATGGGCATGGACACCTTCCGGGACTGGACCGAACTCAACCAGCTCTGGGATTCCGGGTCCGCGCCGTGGCGCGTCTGGACCGACTGAGAATTCCGGACGGATCCGCGACGATGACCGAATCCGCGAGCGTGGCCGGGACGACCGGCCACGCCGGTGATCGCGACGACGCCGTGCTCCCGGCCGACCCGGGCCGCTGGCTGCACGATCTGGTCGCCGACCTGCTGCCACCCATGCGCAGCATCACCGGCGAGGGGGTGCGCACGACGCTGCGCACCGTCGCGCGGGCACTCGGCCCGGACGTCGGGCTAGCCGTGCACGAGGTGCCCAGCGGCACGCCGGTGCTGGACTGGACCGTCCCCCGGGAGTGGAACGTCGGCTCGGCCCGGCTGATCGGCCCGGACGGCAAGACGGTCGTCGACGCCGCCGACAACCCGCTGCACCTGCTGGGTTACAGCACGCCGGTGCGCGCCAGGATGACCCTCGACGAGCTGCGCCCGCACCTGTTCTCGATGCCGGACCGGCCGGACTGGGTGCCCTACCGGACCTCGTACTACAACGAGAACTGGGGCTTCTGCCTGACCGACCGGCAACGCGGCGCGCTGCCCGACGGCGAGTACGAGGTCGAGATCGACACGACGCTCACCGACGGGTCGCTGACCTACGGCGAGATCGTGCTGCCGGGCGAGACGTCCGACGAGTTCCTGATCACCACGCACACCTGCCATCCGGCGATGGCCAACGACAACTGCTCGGGCATCGCCACGGCGACCCTGCTGGCGCGGGCGCTGGCCGCCGGGCCGAGGCGGCACACGTTCCGGCTGCTGTTCATCCCGGGGACGATCGGCTCGATCACCTGGCTCGCCCGCAACCGGGACGCGGTCGGCCGCATCCGGCACGGGCTGGTCCTGACCGGCCTCGGCGACCGCAGCGACCCGACCTACAAGCGCAGTCGCCGGGGCGACGCCGCCGTCGACCGGGCCGCCGCGGTGGCGCTGGCCGAGACGGGCCGGCCGCACCGGGTCGTCGACTTCTCCCCCTACGGCTATGACGAGCGGCAGTTCTGCTCGCCCGGCTTCGACCTGCCCGTCGGCCGGTTCGGTCGGGGCCAGCACGGCGAGTACCCGCAGTACCACACCTCCGCCGACGACCTGGAGTTCGTCACGCCCGAGTCGCTCGCCGACTCGTTCGCGATCCTGCGGCGCACGGTCGAGATCTGCGAGCGGGACCGGACCTGGCGCAACACCGCCCCGTACGGCGAGCCGCAGCTCGGCCGGCGCGGCCTTTACCGGGCCATCGGCGCGACGATGAACCGCCAGGCCATCGAGATGGGCCTGCTGTGGGTGCTCAACCTCGCCGACGGCACCCACAGCCTGCTCGACATCGCCGAGCGCGCGGACCTGCCGTTCGACACCGTCGCCGAGGCCGCGGACGCGCTGGCCGGCGTCGACCTGCTCGCCGAGGCGGGCGCCGGCCCCGCGGGAGCGACCGGTGGCTGACCTCGCCGGCAGATCCGGCCGGTCCGGGCGGCCGGAGCGGTCCGGCATCCCCGGACCGGTCTGGACGATCGTGCTCGCGGGCGGCGGCGGCACCCGCTTCGGCGGGCCGAAGCAGTTCTTCGACCTCGGCGGCGAGCCACTGCTCGCCCATCCGGTCGCGGCGGCCCGCGCGGCCAGCGACGGCATCGTCGTGGTCGTGCCCGCGGGGACGGCCGAAAGTTGGCCCCCGCCGCCCGGCGTCCGCCAGGTGACCGGCGGCGCCACCCGGGCCGAGTCCGTCCGGGCCGGGCTCGCGGGCGTCCCCGCGGACGCCGGCATCATCGTGATCACCGACGCCGCCCACCCGCTGGCCACGCCCGCCCTCTACCGGCGCGTCGTCGACGAGGTCCGGGCCGGGGCCGACGCGGCCGTGCCCGGCCTGCCGCTCACCGAGGTGGTCAAGGAGGTTCGCGTCGCCGACGAGATTCGGTCGACGGGTGGGATCGGTCCCTCCCCCAGGCTGGTCGCGGGGGCGTCGCTGCCGCGGGAGACCCATCGGCTGGTGCAGACTCCACACGCGTTCCGGGCGGACCTGCTGCGCTCCGTGCACGCGGACGCCCGCGAGGCGGTGGAGGACTCGGCGATGGTCGCCGAGGCCGGCGGCCTGGTCGTCGTCGTACCGGGCGAACCCGCCAACATCCATGTCACGACGCCGGACGAACTCGCCATGGCCCGGCTTCTTCTCACCCACGTCCGTTCCGAGGGGGAATCCGATGAGTTCGGTACTGGTCGAGTCCACGCTGTCCGATGACGAGCGGCGGGCCAAGCTCTACCAGGGCGACCTGTTCGTCTACGCACCCAGGCCGGCGACCCGCGAGTTCGTCGAGTTCAGCCGCGCGCTGATCCGGGAGGCGTTCGGCAGCCTCGACCCGGAGACGGCGCAGTACCACATGCCCGTCGAGGAGTACGCCGCCCTGCTCGCCGAGCTCAAGCCGCGGTTCATCCACCATCCGACCTGCAAGGAGCTGCTGCCGGCGATCCTCGCCGAGCACGGCGCCGACCCGTCGAAGACCTACTTCGACGTGCCGCGGCTGCGAACCTCGACGTCGGACGACTACCTGACCTCCGGCATCGCCTACGCCTTCCACCCGCACCGCGACACCTGGTACTCCGCGCCGTTCTGCCAGCTCAACTGGTGGATGCCGATCTTCGACATCGTCCCGGAGAACGGCCTGGCCTTCCACCCGCGCTACTTCAGCCAGGGCGTGAAGAACGGTTCTCGCGACTACGACTACTACGAGTGGAACGCCAAGAGCCGGGCGGACGCGGCGAAGCACATCAAGTCCGACACCCGCAAGCAGCCCAAGCCGGAGGAGGAGGTGGAGATCTTCCCGCAGACCCGGGTGGTCGCGCCGTCCGGCGGCATGCTGATCTTCTCCGCGGCGCAGCTGCACTCCTCGGTGCCGAACAACTCCGGGCGCACCCGGTTCAGCATGGACTTCCGCACGGTGCACTTCGACGACGTCGTCAACCACGTCGGGGCGCCGAACGTCGACTCCGAGTGCACCGGCACCACGATGCGGGACTACCTGCGCGGCACCGACCTCGCCCGCATCCCCGAGGACATCTGCCTCAGCTACGACACCGCGCCCCCGCGGGAGGACGCCGTGCTGGTGTTCTCCCAGGCGTCGAGCGCGTGACGGCCGGATCCGCGGGCGACCCGGCGGCGGACTCGCTTGCGCTGGCCGGGCACGTCGCCGTCGTGACGGGCGCGTCCAGCGGCATCGGCCGCGCCACCGCGCTGCGCCTGGCCGCGGACGGAGCCACCGTGCTCGCCCTCGGCCGCGACCAGGCCCGGCTCGACGGCCTCGGCAAGGAGGCGACCGGGCCGGGCACGCTGCTGCCCGTCCGGCTCGACCTGACCGACGACGCGGCCGTCGCCGACTTCGTCGCCGAGGTCACCGCCCGCCACGGCCGGGTCGACCACCTGGTGCACAGCGCCGGGGCCTACGCCAGCGCCCGGGTGGACGCCGCGTCCCTGGCCGACCTGGACGCGCAGTACCTCGCGAACGTCCGGGCGCCCTACGCGCTGACCCAGCGGCTGCTGCCCGCGCTGCGGGTCGCGGGGGCAGCCGGCGGCGCCGACATCGTCATCGTCAACTCCACGCAGGGCATTCGTGCGGGCGCCGGCGCGGGCCAGTTCGCCGCGACCCAGCACGCCATGCGCGGTTTCGCCGACAGCCTGCGCCAGGAGATCAACGCCGACGGGATCCGGGTCGCCACGATCCACCTCGGCCGCACGGCCACCCCGCGCCAGGAGACGATCTACGCGCGGGAGGGCCGGGAGTACGCGCCGGCGCTGCTCATCCAGGCCGACGACGTCGCCGACCTCGTCGACTACCTGATCCGGCTCCCACCCACCGCCGAGATCACCGAGCTGCACCTGCGCCCCGCGAAGAAAAGCTACTAACGCCCTTCCAGCCGTCGCCCGGCCCGCACCAGCCGGCCGGGCGACGGTCAGCGGGGCGTGGTCTGCGGTGGTTGGGCGCCGAACAGGGCACGGTAGCGCTGGGCGGCGCGGGGGTTGCTCGGCGGATCGAACAGCGAGGACTGGACGTTACCCGCATCGGTCGCGGTGAAGTACGCCTCGTAGGCGAGGTTCGCCCGGTTCGCCTGGAACAGCTCGTACATCTTCTGGATGTAGTACGGGTTGTCCGCGCCACCGCCCGCCGAGCGGACGACCCCCCATTCCGGCACGGCGAACCGCTTGCCATGCTCGTGGGCGAACCGGGCGACGGTGCAGGCGCCCGAGTCCTGGTGGCACTGGGCGTCGAAGGTCGCCCGGGTCAACGACGGCGGGTAGGAGTCGTAGGCGTCGATGCTGACGACGTCGACGAACCCGTCGCCGGGGTAGGCCGCCCAGACGTTGTCCCCGTTGGGCATCGAGTCCCGGTGGGCCGAGACGTTCCAGTCGATGCGCACGTCGGGCGAGGTGGAGCGGATCGCGGTCACCGCCCGCTGGAAGCAGGTCCGCCAGGTGGCGGTGTCGCGCGGGTACCACCAGAACCAGTCGCCGTTGAACTCCCAGCCGAGCCGGACGAAGGCGTCCCCACGGCCGTTGCGCACCAGCGTCCGCCCGAACGTCGCCCAGTTGGCGTCGTAGTCACCGCGGGCGCAGGCGGCCTCGTTGCCGTCCTTCGGGAACAGCGGCTGGGCGACGGACACCTTCCCGGCGTAGGCCTGCGGGCGGAGCTCCGACAGCGGCCAGTCGTCCCCGACGATCTTCTGCCAGTTGTCGCGGACGGTGAACACGACGGCGACGTCGGTCCGGCGGCCGAGCCAGCGTTCCCACGTGGCCAGGTCATGGGGCGGGTTGGCGTTGGCGCCCGAGGGCCAGGCGACCCCGCCGGCCTGCGGGGCGGGCGGACCCGATCCACCGCCACCGCCACCGCCGCCGAGGACGACCAGCCCGACGACACCGAGCACGACCACGAGGACCGCCGCGAGCCCGGTGACCGCCAGCGCCCGTCCGCGCCGCGACCGCGGCATCCGCCACCGCGACCCGCCCGATTCGCCGGACCCGCCAGCCCCGCCAGCCCCGCCGGACTCGCCGGACTCGCCGGACAGGAGCGTCGAGCCGGACGTCTCGGGGCCCGTGGACGCGCCAGAGTCCACGGGCCCCGAGGTCCGGATGCCCGGCAACGGCATGGTGCCGGTGTCGGCACCGGGCCGGCCGGGCCCGCCACCCCCGTTGATTGCGATGGCGCGGGTCGGCGAGGTGCCGCCCCGCTGCGGACCGATCCGGTCGGACAGGGGCGGACGCCCTCCCGGCACGATGCCGGAATAGCGCACGTTACACCTCCACGGTGAGGACAGATCGCCGGAGTCGCCGGAACGACCGGACGTCATCGCGACAGCAATGAACGACCGACCCCGCCGCACCAGTGCGAGAACAGGCTTCGGCCGCAGCCGATAACGCCACCCCGATACAACGAACGCGGGTCTTCGCCCGAGGAGTTCCCAGATCTGAGAACTTCTCCGATCACGACGGTCCGGGTGACCCCGGTCATTATTCACCCGCCGGCGCCAGGTTCACGGAAGACACCACGAGGACGACTGCGAGCGGTGACGGACGGGCGACCGTACGCCCCGGGAATTAACCGAAGACCACGGTGGAAGGCGCCCGATCGGCGCCGGCTACACTTGCCGACGGTGCCGTACTTGCCGGCGGTGCCGTCCACACGGCGCACCGGGCCGCCATGCGGGGCCACCCGGGTATCGTCCGCAGCGTTCACCGCCGCCCGAGCGACTGCGGCGCCGGGAACCCGCCGACCGAGAACGGGGGACGGGAAACCAGTGGTCACCACCACCCTCACGACCAGGATTCCGCGGTCGTGGGTGATCCCGACCCAGGAGGCGGGCAGCGGCCGGACGGCGAACGACGCGACGCTGCGGCTGCTCACCGTTCTACTGTTCTTCGAGATCTTCTTCCAGCGGATCGCCATCCCCGTCGGCGGTTCGCAGGTCCAGGTGATCCTGCCGATCACCTACGTGTGCGCGGCCATCATGGTCAGGCGCGGCGGGCTGAGCCGCTACTCGAGCCGGATGACCGGCTACCTGGTGGCGATGACGGCCTGCTCGCTGTCGGCTCTCGTCGCCTTCCTACGGCAGAAGGACAGCACGTCCCTGACGTCGCTGCTGCTGCTGCTGGCGACGTATGTCCCGTTCGTCTTCGGCCTGCGCCCCGCCGATGCCCGGGCGCTGCTGCCCCGACTGCTCGACCGTTTCCTCATCATGATCACGGTGCTGGCCGGGCTGGCCCTGTTCCAGTTCGCGATTCAGCTCGTCGGAGTTCCGTACACCGATGTCGTCAAGGACGTCGTGCCGTCGCAGTTCCTGATGCACGGCTTCAACACCTCCTACCCGGTCCAGTACGGATCGTCGCTGTACAAGTCGAACGCCTTCGTCTGCTTGGAGGCGTCGTTCTGTTCGCAGTTCCTCGGTTTCGGCATCGTGGTCTGCGTCCTGCGCAACGGCGGCTGGTGGCGGCTGCTCATGTTCGTGCTGGCCATTCTCAGCACCGTTTCCGGCACCGGTCTGCTGCTACTGGCCTGCGCGGGCGTGCTGCTGGCGGTCCACAAGGGCGCCCGGTTCGCGCTCACCGCCCTGGTCGGCGTGGGCCTCGTCGCCCTGATCATCAGCTTCACCCCGGCGTCGGACATCTTCGCGGCCCGCGCGACGGAGACGTCCTCGTCGACCTCCAGCGGCAGCCTGCGCTTCGTCCAGCCCTACCAGCGCACCTGGGACGCGCTCGGCAGCGATCCGGCGACGGTGGTGTTCGGCTCCGGCGCCGGCTTCGCCGACCGGGACGCCGGTGAGTTCTTCCGCCGCACCGGCCTGCCGCTGAACTACGCGCTCGTGCCGAAGCTCGTCCTCGAGTACGGGGTCCTCGGCACGGTGACGTTCATCAGCTTCATCGTCGCGATGTTCGTCCGCGGCTCGCAGTCGTTCGTGCTCTCCGGCTCGGTGTTGATCTTCTACACTGTGCTGTCCGGCGGCCTGCTGGCCCCGGTCGTCACCGGTCTGGGCCTGCTGCTCGTCTCCTGGTTCACGGTCTCGCCGCAGGAGGACCGGTTGGCGGACGAGGGGCCACCGCCCCCGATCCCGCCGCCCCCCGCGCAGCGCAGGGCATTCGCGGGCATCTGACCCACCGGCCGGGCCCCGGCCGGGCGCCCGGCGGGCCCCACGATGGAGGTTTCGACCGGTGCATGACACCGCGCAGGGCTGGCGGGCTGTCGACGACTATCTCGTCGACACCCTGGTCGACGAGGACGACGCGCTGCGGCAGGCACGGGCCGCGAGTCACGCGGCCGGGCTGCCGCCGATCGAGGTTGCGGCGAACCAGGGTGCCTTCCTGGCTCTGCTCGTCCGCATGGTCTCCGGCCGGCGGGTGCTGGAGGTCGGCACCCTCGGCGGCTACTCGACGATCTGGCTCGCGCGGGCCGTCGGACCGACCGGCCGGGTGGTCACCATGGAGGTCGATCCCCACCACGCCGAGGTCGCCCGGGGCAACCTCGACCGCGCCGGCCTCGGTGCCGTCGTGGAGGTCGTGCTCGGTCCCGCCGCCGACTCGCTCGACGCGCTGATCGCCGCGCGACCCGAGCCGTTCGACCTCGTGTTCATCGACGCGGACAAGCAGAACAACGCGCGCTACCTCACGGCTGCGCTGCGCCTGACCCGCCCCGGCAGCGCGATCGTGATCGACAACGTGGTGCGCGGCGGGGCGGTCGTCGATCCCGGCAGCGAGGACTCCATGGTCCAGGGGACCAGGGCCGTGCTGGACCTGGTGCGGGCGGAGCCGCGGCTGACGGCGACCGCGCTGCAGACTGTGGGCAGCAAGGGCTGGGACGGCTTCGTCCTCGCGCTCGTGCAGTAAGGCGCGCTCGTGCGTGCAGTAAGGCGCGCTCGTGCAGTAAGGGCCCCCGCCCGTTGCCGGACCCCGCCTGCCTACCGCAGGATTGGGCGCCCTCACCACGGCCGCCGGGCGGGGCGAACCGCCATCCGACGGCCGACGGCCCCGCTCGACGCGCTGGGCGCGAGGAGCGGGGCCGTCATTGCTCTGGCCAGGGCCGGCCGCGCCGGGGCAGCCGGGCAGACCGGCGCGGTTACCGGGCCGGGCGGGCGTAGCGGTCGGTGGCCTCCGGGTCCATGCCGCCGCGCTTGCTCGGCGCGCCTTCGCCGCCCACCGGCGAGTTCGACGTGATCGTGTCGACCGAGGAGCGACGCTCCGGGACGTTGCTGGTCACCCGGCGGATGCCGGTCCGGCCGTCGTGGACGACGCCGACGACACGCTCGGCGAGCGCCGGCCAGTCCCGCGGCACCTGCTCCAGCTCCTTCAGGTGCGTCTCGGTGGACGTGATGACCACGACCGCGTCGGCCTGGATCGCCGACGCAGCGGTCATCGGCAGCTCGGCCAGCGCCGAGGTGACCAGGATGACCAGGTCGACGACGGGGGCGCGGTCGGCGAGGATCGGCGCCAGGCCGCCGGGACGCGCCGCCCGGGCCGGCGAGACCCGGTTGTAGAGGATGTGCCCGCGCCCGGTGCCGGACGAGCGGGCGAGGCAGGTCGGCTCGTGCGCCCAGCGCGGCAGCTCCCCGGAGGTCGCCCGTGGCAGCCCCTCCAGCGACGCCCGCACCTCCGACGACGGGGAGGTGTCGAGGATCAGCACGACGCCCTGGTCGTCCGACCAGGCGGCCGCGACCGAGGCGACGAGGTCCGCGGTGAGGTCCCCGCGCGACGCCGGGGTGAACGCGACCACCTTGCTGGTCGGCGACATCACCGCCGACATCGCCGAGACGAGCGTCTCGGCCGCGCTCGCGGTCGTGCGCCCCGGCTCCAACGCGGCGATCAGCGGGACGCCCAGGGTGTCCGACGGGTTGTGCGGGTCCAGGATCGTCGGCCGGCGCTGGTACATGATCCAGATGGCGGCGATGGAGCCGAGCAGGCCCACGATCGCCGCGACGAGGGTGTTGCGCAGCAGGTTGGGACCGCCCTGGCCGTCGGCGACCGGCGGCTCGGCCAGCTTGATCGCGGAGCTGCCCAGCACCGACGCGGTGCGGGCGTCGGCGATCTTCTCGTTGAGGCTTTGGATCTGCCGGGAGCGCACGGAGTTTGCGTTCACCCCGGCCGCGTCGGCCCCCTGGCCGGCGGCCTGCTGCTCGAGGACGACCTGGTCACGCAGCTTGATCAGCGCGTCCACGGAGGACTGGCTGTTGGCGCCGTAGCTCGTCAGCAGCGTGCTGTAGGCCGTCTCGCCCGCCTTGACCAGAGCCGTCGCCGCCTCCTGCGACGGCCCCTTGCCCTTCATGACGAAGAAGTAGCCCTCGTCCGACGGGGACGTGCTCAGCCGGCTCGCCACATCCGACTCGGACAGCTTGAGCGCCTTCGCGATCTCCGCCACGGCCGCCGAGGACTGGGCGAACTGCGCCTGGGTCTGGACGAACCGGGTCGCGTCGACGGAGTTGGCGAGCGTGCCGGAGTCCGTGGAGAGGAAGATCCGCGCACTCGACGTGTAGGTGGCCGACTGCGCCTTGGAGTAGATGGCCGCCAGCGCCGCAAAGATCACGACCACGATGACGATGATCAGCAGCCGCGGCTGGATGATGCGGAACAACGAGGGAGCAGACGGGGCCCGGCTGGTCTCGCCACCGCCCTGTGCGTTGCGGCTCATGACGCGCCCGCCCCGGACTCAGAACGGGCGGACCGCGCCCGCACGCGGATCGGAGAGCCGGCGGACTGACGCACCGACACCTCCAGCAGGACGTGAAGCGGACTCAATGTGGCCCCCCACAGGAGCATCCGGCCCGATTGCCGGACCACGGTCTAGATCTGACGAACCGATTTGTGAGCATAGCCGATAGCGGATAGTAAACGGTCATAGCTATGACTGACGCAGTGATGGCGCTCAGGAGCCGCGCCCGCCACGCCGCGGGCCGGTTGCGCGACGATGACCGTCGCGGTGACCTTCCGGGGCGGGGCCCGTACCGTCCACATCATCCACCGGCCCGATACCGCGCTCGGATTCACCCGACTTCCCTCGCGGCGATCGACGGTCACGATCCGTGCGGGTCGGCCGGGGTCGCGGTAGTTCCTGTCGCAACTCTTCCGGGACGTCAGATTTCCGAACTTTTGTCGAGTTATTTCCATCCCGTCGTTTAGTACTGGACCTATCACGCCGCGCCGAGCCTTCGGGCAACTCCCACCCGCCGGTCATTTCCGCGTCGTCGAACTCGCCGCCGGCCGCGCGGCCACCGGCCTGCTGCCGTCCCCCGGAAGAACGTCGGTCCTGGCGTGATCGTCCCCGATCCGGCGACCATCCGCCCGCCGTGACGGGGTCCACGCCACCGCGCGGGCCGCCGGCCGGCACCGGCTCGGGCGGCCTCGCTCCCCGGTCCGACCATCCTGGGCGGCCGGACCGACCCGCGCCCGACCGGGACTGCCGCGACCCGCGCCCACCGCCGTCACCACCACCGGCGGATTTGCCGGCAACCGGACGCGCCGGATCAACCGCGGATCCCGGATCGTCCTGCGCCGCGCGCAATGCCGCCTGCTCGGCATCATGTTCCCGCCCCAGCCGGCGAAGCAGGACGAACCAGACCGGAGCAATGGCCCAGAAAGCAATGTTGAATCCGATCACCGCGCCCCGGGCCTCACCGAGAACCGCCCCGATGATGGGGAATCCGAGCAGCATCGGGGCGAAGGCCGCGTTCAGCCTGAACGTGATCTTGGTCTTACCGAGTGCGTAGACCATGCAGGCCGGTCCCACCGGGACCGCCGCCGCGAGATAGTGCAGGATCGACAGGCCCAGGATGCTCTTCGTCCCGTCCCAGGTGTCGCCCAGCAGGGCCTGGCCGTAGCGCTCCGGCAGGAAGTAGAAGATCAGGCTCCAGGCCGCGCCGATCGCGAGCACCAGTCCGGACAGTGCGTACGCCGCCCGCTCGCGAGCGTGCACGTTCATCGAGGTCCGCTTGGAGAACTCGGGGAGGGCGAAGCTCACCACCCCGACCCCGACCACGGTGGTCGGGCCGAGCAGCGTCCGCGCGCCCTGCAGGGCGCCGATCGTCGACAGCGACCCCACCGCCCCGATCGCCAGCATCGACGTCTGCAGGGCGCCCTGCACCGTGATGAACTCCGCCGCCAGGTACGCCGAATCCGTCCTGTTCTCCGCCAGCCACCTTCTGGTCGCCCCCGGTGATGGCCAGAAGCCGGCCTGGACGATGCCGATCAGGGCGGCGACCAGGGCCGAAGCCCCCCAGGCCAGCAGCAGCGGGGACGACTCGGTCACCCCGCGATGGACGAGCACCCAGATCCCGAGGATCTGGACGACGGCCCACACGAGGTCGTTGAGGAACGCCCCGAACGGCCGCCCCATGGCGAAGAAGACGTACCGCCAGGCGTCCTGCAGGAGCAGGCCGGGCAGCACGAAGCCCATCGCTGACAGCGACGATCCGACCGGCCCGCCGACGGCGAGGCCGACGCCGACGAACACCACCCCGACCCCGAGGCCGAAGACGAACGACGACCCGGTCGTGGCCGAAGCGGCCGCCCGGAACGACGACGGCGTCGCGCCCGAGTAGAACATGCTCAGCGGCATACAGGTCGCGCCCCGACACAACCCGATCACGATGGCGAACAGCGTGTAGGCGATCCCGAACGCGCCATACTCGACATCGCTGACCTGGCGCGCGATGAGGAACGAGATCGCGGCGTTCGTCGCGCTGGAGATGGCCTGGTCGGCAAGGGTCCAGATCGCCTTCGACCGGGTGCTGCCGCCGCCTGCGCCACCACCGGGGCCGAGCCCCCGCTCGAGATCGTCGGCCTCGCCGAGATCGTCGCCATCGGCACTGCGGGCACGGTCGCCGACCGCCCGGCCGGCGTCAGCCCGCCGCCGCGCCGCGCCGCCCGCTCGCGCGCCACGCCGCTCGATGAGCCCGGTGTCCGGGTCGTCGACGAGGTCCTCGTGGGCCACGCCGGTGGCCGACGGAACGGACCGCGCGACCGCGCCGCGGCCGCGCCGCCGCGCGCCGTCGGGGTCCGCCGGCGCATTCGGGTACTCGCCGACGCCGCGCGGTCGGTCGCCGGGCCGCGACTGGCCGGGCAACGACTCGCGGGAGACCACCTGGGTGGACTCCGCGTCCGGCGGGGCGGGGCGGCGGCGACGGTGCGAGCGGGGTGCGGGAGCCTCGACCCGGGTGATGACCTCGGTCTGTTCGAGGCGGAGGCGATGCTGCAGGGCGCTCAGGTCAATCGTCGAGGTGATCGTGTGCGGCAGCGGGCTACCGCCCGGCGACCGGCGCAGCCCCGGCAGCGCCGAGGTCTCCGGCGAGGCCGGGGCATCGCCGGCGGGCGACGCCGGCCTCGCCTCCCCACCGCCGCCGACATTTCCCGGCCCTGTCTCCGGCCTCGGCCCTGGGGTTGGGGTTGGGGTTGGGCCTGGGGTTGGGGTTGGGCCTGGGGTTGGGGTTGGGGTTGCGGCCATGGGTCCGAATCCGCGCAGGCTGCCGCCCGCCGCGGGACCGCCGGCTTCGGCGGACCGGGCAGAACCCGGCGACGCCGCGCTGACCGCGATCCAACCCTGACCGGCGGGATCCACCCGCGGCCGCGGACCCGACGCAGGGCGCGGACCTGACGGCGGGCGCGGACCTGACGGCGCAGGAGGGGCCGACGGGACGGGACGCACTCGGGGATCGACGGTGATCGGGACCATGGGCGACGGCGCCTGCCCGGCGGGAGGACCACCGGGTGGCGCCGGGATCAGCCTCGGCAGCACTGCGGGGGGCCGTTCGGGTGACGCGGGGACCGGACCGGCAGGAGAAGCCCCCGTACCTGGCCGGGACGACGCGGTCCGGCCGGGCGGTCGGGACCCGGCCCAGCCGGGCGGGGTCGGGGTCTGGCCTGCCGGGGCGCGGTCCGGCGGGGTCTGGCCTGCCGGGGCCTGGCCTGCCGGGGCCTGGCCTGCCGGGGCCTGGCCTGCCGGAACCTGGCCCACCGGGGGCGGGCCGGTCGGAACTCGTCCCGCGATCGGCGCCGGCCCCGCCGGGTAGCCGCCCGGCGGCGACGTCGGGACGCGGCCCCCTGTGGGAATCCGCCCCCGCCGGGGCCCGCTCGCAGGCGCCGAAGGCCGACCGGGGGCGGGGGCCGATCCTGCCGGGTAGCCACCCGGCGATGCCGGTGGCCGGTGATTCGCGGCGGGCGGCCCCCCCGCCGGATGGCCGGCGCGGGGCATCCCATGGCCGGCGGGAGGCCGCGTCGGAGCCCGATCGGGGGGCGGGGCGCCGGACATCGGGGCCGGGGGTGGGGTCACGGTCCGTCGGGGGTCGGGCGGGCCGATCGGCGGTTGTCCCTGGCCGTGCGGCGGGGGCCGCGTTCCGGACCCGGTGACCTGGGGATGCGGCGGCGGGGCCGCGGGCCGCTGGCCCGGCCAGACCGGTTCGCCGGCCGCACTGGACGCCGGTTCAGGCGAACCGGGGTATCCCTGGGGCTGACCCCACGATCCGGCCCCGGGGTGGTCGGGTTGTCGCTCGCCCGGGGCCGGTCCCGTCCGGTCGGGGAACGGGCGCCCGTCCGGGCCGGTTCCCCAGCCGGGCGGGGGCAGGCGAGGAGGCGGGGCCTGGGGTGCGGCCCAGGTCTGCGGCGGGATGGGCGACGACACCTCGAAGCCCACGTACGCCGGATCGTAAACACCCGCTCCGGCGCGGTGGCCGCCGGCCGCCAAGGATTCGTCCGGCGCCGGCGCGGCCGACCGGGGAAGAGACGGGGTCTGTTCGACGGGGCGAGGGCCCTCGGGCGGCAGATCCTCCGGCCCGCCCGAGGCCCGTAGGTCCACATCGATGTCCGTCATGCTCGCTCTCCCGACCGACGACGCCGGACCGGCGCCCGCGACCCGGATGGCCGCAGGCGGAGATGACGACGACCCCACACCACGATGCAGGACCCGCCTACAGCACGACCGGCCGGGGTACCGGCACGATGAAGGAGCCGCCGCGCGCGGCGTATTCCGCCTGCTGGGCGATGATCTCCTTCTTCACGTTCCAGGCCAGTAGCAGCAGGTAGTCAGGCTGACGCTCCAGCAGGACGGCGGGGTCGAGGATCGGCAGCCGCGCCCCGGGGATGTACTTGCCCTGCTTGTGGACGTTGCGGTCGACCACGAAGTCGATGAGGTCCGTGGTGATGCCGCTGGAGTTCAGCAGCGTCGCGCCCTTGGCCGCGGCGCCGTAGGCGGCGACCGTCTTGCCCTCGGCCCGCAGCGACCGCAGCAGCGCGATCAGCTCCTCCTGCACCGTGCGCACATCGTCGCCGAAGGTGGCGTACCGCGCGAACGAGTCGAGGCCCGCGGCCCGCTCGGCGTCGAGCACGGCGGCGACCGACTCGGCCGGCTGGGCGGTGGCGGCGTGCTGCATGCTCCAGCGCAGCGTCCCGCCGTGCAGCTCGGGGAACTCCTGGACGCCGACGAGCGCGAGGCCGTGGCGGCGCATGAGGGCGTCCACCGCGATGGTGGAGAAGTAGCAGAAGTGCTCGTGGTAGACCGTGTCGAACTCGGTGTGGGCCAGCAGGGCGCCGACGCCGGGGTTCTCGACGTCGACGAGCCCGCCGTCGGCGAGCAGGATCGAGAAGCCCTCGACGAAGCTGTTGAGGTCGGGGACGTGGGCCATCACGTTGTTCGCGATGATCACGTCGGCCCGCAGGCCCTCCGCGACGAGCTGGCGGGCCAGGTCCGCGCCGAAGAACTCCTCCCGGGTCGGCACGCCGGCCTCGCGGGCGGCGGCGGCCGGACCCGGCGTCGGCTCGATGCCCAGCACCGGGATGCCCCGCTCGACGAAGGCCTTGAGCAGGTAGCCGTCGTTGCTGGCGACCTCGACGACCAGGCTGTCCGGGCCGAGGTTACGGCTGGCGATCAGGTCGATGACGTGCTTCTCGGCGTGCCGGACGAGCATGTCCGAGAACGAGGAGAAGTACGGGTAGTCCTCGTCGAAGATCTCCGAGGCGGGCAGCTCGTGGGTGAGCTGGACCAGCGCGCAGGACTCGCAGAAGCCGACCTCGAGCGGGAACGACGGGTCGGTGGCGTCGAGGGCGTCGGCGCGCACCAGGCGGTTCGCGATGGGCGTCGACCCCAGGGAGAGGAACAGCCGCGGGGCCGCACCGCCACAGGACCGGCAGGCGGTGACCGGCGAGGCGATTCCGCCGGAGGTGGCCGGCGACTCGTTCGCGTCGGCCGTGGCGGTTCCGCTACCGCCCTGGGCCGGGGTTCCGGATGACATGCGCTCCCCTTGGTGAGATGTCGACATCGATCTGCCCGCACCGGTGCCTGGTACACGACCCGACGGGCCAGACGCGGGTGTGCCGGTCGGCCCAGCGGGCCGAGCGGCGTGGTGACTGCACATCCGGCGCAGGGATGTGACGGTCCCGAAAAACCTGATCTTCACGGCGCCGGGGTCAGGTACCGTGTCGCCCTCCGGGTCGCGAGGGCACCGCCCGCACCCCAGCCGGCGTTGAGTTTCGCAGGCCCTGGGAGTGATCAGACAACGGGGGGTGGCTGTGGCGACAACGATTCAGACCGTGGCGCCGGTGGCGTCGGGAACGTGAACCGCCGCACCGCCGCCATCCGCCGCCGACGCCGCACCGCCGCCGGGCAGCCCGAGCAGCCCGAGCGGCCCGAGCGGCCCGCCGGCCGGACCATCCGCGAGCAGCGGCCAGGCCCGGTCCTTGTCGGAGACGACCGACACCGGCAGCGGCCAGGCGATGCCGAGGCGCGGGTCGTCGAAGCGCAGCCCGCGGTCGTGTCCCGGGGTGAAGGGGACGTTCATCTGGTACGTCGCCTCGGTGGCGTCGGCCAGCGTCTGGTAGCCGTGCGCGAGCCCCGCGTCGATGAACAGCGCCCGGTGGTTGTCGGCGGACAGTTCGACCGCAACGTGGCGCAGGTACGTCGGCGAGTCCGGCCGGGGGTCGACCACGACGTCGAGCAGCGCGCCCCGGGTGCAGCGGACGAGCTTGGTCTCGCGAACGGGTTCGCCGGCCCAGTGCATGCCGCGGATCGTGCCGGCCGTGGCGTTGTAGGCCACGCTGCACTGGGCCACGTCGACGGCGAGCCCCGCGGCCGCGAACTCCTCGGCGCAGAACGTCCGGGCGAACATGCCCCGGGCGTCGGTGAACGCCTCGACGTCGACGATCCACACCCCCGCGATCGCCGTCGGCGTGACGATCACGGATGGGCCCAGAACAGGTCGGCGTCGAGCTGGCCGGTGCCGATCAGGTACTCCAGCTGCTTGAGCCGGGTGTGCCCGCGGCCGGTGAAGGTCTCCGCATCGAGCTGGATGCGGCTGAAGACCTCGTGCAGCTGCTGGGCGCCCTTCAGCGCGTTCCAGTCGCAGGAGAATCCGGGCAGGGTGCTCGCGATCTTGTCGAAGGACACCCGGTAGCTGCGGTTGTCGCCGCCGTTGTCGCCGAAGCTCAGCTTGCACCCGGTGAAGACGCTCGCGACCGCATCGGCGATCTCCTTGACCTGGTAGTTCTGCTCGCTGTCGCCCACGTTGAAGATCTGGTTGTGGACGACGTCGCGCGGCGCGGTCAGCACGAGGCGGATCGCCTTCGCGATGTCCAGGCCGTGGACCAGCGGGCGCCAGGGGGTGCCGTCCGAGGTCATCGCGATCTCGCCGGTCGTCCAGGCGACGCCGGCGAGGTTGTTGAGCACGATGTCGAAACGCTGCCGCGGCGAGGCGCCGTAGGCGGTGGCGTTGCGCAGGAACGTCGGCGAGAAGGAGTCGTCGGCCAGCGGGGCGACGTCGCGCTCCACGTAGACCTTGCACTCGGCGTACGGGGTCTGCGGGTTGACCGGCGAGGTCTCGGTGACGTCCTCGCCGGTCGCCACGCCGTAGACGCTGCACGAGGACATGTAGACGAACCGTTCGACGCCGGCCTGCTTGGCGAGGTTCGCCAGCCGCACCGAGCCGAGGTGGTTGACCTTGTACGTGACGTCCGGCGCGAGCGCGCCGAGCGGGTCGTTGGACAGCTCGGCCATGTGCACCACGGCGTCGACGCCCGCGAGGTCCTCGACGGTGAGGTGGCGCAGGTCCCGGTCGAGGGTCAGCGGGGTCCGGTCCGTCCCGCGGTACAGCCAGCCGTACTTGTAGTAACCGGTGTCCACGCCGATGACCTCATGGCCATCGCGCATCAGCTCGGGCGCAAGTAGGCACCCCAGGTACCCCTCCGTGCCCGTCACGAGCACCTTCATCCGCGAGTCCTCCCCATCTCGGCCGCGGGGTGGCCCGATCGGGCCAGACGGTCCGGCCTCAAACCGTACCGAGTCGGTCCCGCACCCCGGCCTCCGACATCCCGAGGGGTGCCAGCCGCCACCGGGCCGGCGCGCTCCGCCACGAGAAGAAAGGCCGGCCGTCGGCCGTGACCGGGAGAAGACGTACAGCCATGCTCGTGAGGACGCCAGCGCCGACTCGTGGTCGGCTGGTCGGGCATCAGCAAGGCGAGCGCGTAACCTCGCCACCCGCCAGGGCCGCGGCCCTTGCCCTCGACCCCGCCCCTGGCCCTGGCCCTGACCCTGGCCCTGACCCTGGCGATCATGGTGTTCCGCGGAACCGCGTCCCGCTGCCTTGCCGCCCGATTCACTTCCTGGCACGCCGCCCCCGCCAACCCTTGACGAGCCCTGGATGAATGGTTCCGAAGTTCTCGTGACCCTAGGTAGCCGTCCACCAGCCCTACCTGCGCCGCACGACCACTGCCGCCAGCCCGCCAGCCCGGTTCCCGGCCAGATCGAGGCCAGATCGTGCCGAGGCTTAAACACGGTTCCGCGGCCGAAAAGCGCAACTACCCCTCGGCACGATTCTGTGCACGAATGACCACCGAAAGACACAATGGATGTGGTGCGGCCAGTGGGCACACCGACCCCCGAGGCGACCCCGCACCCGTCGCCGCCCTGGGAGTAGCCCGCCCGTACGGGGTCAGCGGACGGGGGGTCGCATGATCCGGGCGGGAGCGGCGAAGACGGTGGAGCCCGGGGGCACGTCCGTCATCACGATCGAGCCCGGCCCGATGCGAACGTCGTCACCGATGGTGATCGCGCCGATGAGGTGGACGCCGGGGGCGAGCTCGACCCGAGCGCCGATCTTCGGCACGTCCCCCGGCGAGGCCGACCCGCCGGCGTAGCCGATGGTCAGGTTGTGCCGCAGCGTGCAGTCGTCGCCGATCTCGCAGTACGGCGGGATCAGGATCGTCTGGTGATGGCCGATGTGGACCCGCCGGCCGACCCGGGCCTTCTCGGAGAGCTCCACCCCGTACAGGTTGCGGATGACGAGGTTGTTGAGCACCTTGTAGACCACGGTGAGCGCGGCGCGCAACGGCTGGCGCCGGGTGCGCCGCCACTGCCCGAGGCGGTAGACGGCGAGTACATGCAGCCCCGGATGGGCGAACGAGCCGTAATGCCGGCGGAAGTCCTCCCGCAGGATCTCCCGCAGGCCCAGCTCGGACGCCTCCCGGCGGTCGGCCTCGGCGGCACCCGCCAGCGCGGCCGTCGACGGGGCGGGCGTCGACGGGGCGGGCGTCGACGGGGCGGGCGTCGACGGGGCGGGCGTGGCGGCGGTGTTGTCCGGGGCCGCGGTCGACGGGGTGGCGTGGGCGGTGGAGCCGTTGGGCGTGGCCGGGGGGCTCGCGGGTTCGCGGGGGGCCGTCCCGTTGCGGGCGGCGCCGGCCTCAGTGGACACCGCTGAGCTCCTCGATGTGCTCGCGCATGTCACCGACGGTGGCGAAGCTGGCGAGCCGGTCGTCGGCGATCTGGATCGAGAACTCCCGCTCGACGGCGTAGATCAGGTTGATGTGCGCGAGCGAGTCCCAGCCGGGAACGTCGGCGGCGGTCATCGCGTCGGAGACGATGAGGTCGTCATCACTGAAGATCTCCCGGAAGATCTGCTGGAGTCGATCCTGCACCATTACCTGGGCACCTCTTCCATCCTGCGGTCCTGCGGCCGCGTCTGGGCGAACACGTGCGTGGACAGCTCGGCAGGCGGCACGCCCAGTGCGCCCGGCTGGTCGGCCCGGTCCGGGTCCGCGCCGGCTCCGGCCGCGACGACGCGCATCAGGCCGGGCGTCGCGTATGGCGCGTCCGCGGCGCGGGACCAGTGGGTCGTGCCCGGCGCCGACGGATCGTCCGGCGCGTCCACCCGGGTGAAGCCGAGGCGTTCGTAGAGGCCGGCGACCAGGGCGTTCTTCGCCGATGGCCGGTGCTCGCCGACGACCCGGGCGAGCCCGCGCCGCCGCGCCTCGGCGAGGATCAGCCCGGCGACCTCGTCCTCCAGGGTCCGACCGATCACCCGGCAGCTCATCAGCCAGGTGTCGACGGCCAGGGCGTCACCCGCCTCGACGGCGATGACCACCGCGACGAGGCCGTGATCGGCGAACCGGTCGGCGAGGCGGACACAGAGCACGGCCGCGGCGGGATCGGCGGCCAGCCGGGCGATCTCGTCGGCGCCGCGGCGGCGCCCGGTCAGGTTGAACTGGTTGGTCTTGCCGACGAGCTGGGCGGCGCGGGGCAGGGTCAGCTCGTCGAGCGGGACGACGGTGGCCGTCATGTTCAACCCCCGGTGGAACTCCGCCAGCGAGGGGGCCGCGGCCTCGGCGGCGGCGAGTTCGGCCCGGGCCCGGTAGGTCGCCGTCCGCGCGGCGTCCTCCGCGGTGAGCGCCGTGGTCTCGAAGAACGGGTAGTCGGCCAGCGCCCGGACGTAGCCATGCGGGTCGGCGGGCAGCGCGAGGACATCGACCTCACCGACGAGCTGGCGCACCGCCTCGCGTTCGGCCGGGTTGTCGTCGACGAAGACGAGGGCGTCGAGGCCGAGGCCAAGGGTGGCGGCGATCCGGCGTAGCTGGGTCGGCTTGTCGTCCCAACAGGCGCTGAACATCGCGATGTCGTCGAGGCGCAGCCGCATGCCGGGGTGGCGCTCGAACGCTTCCCGCGCGTCGGCGTCGTTGTTCTTCGAGCAGACCGCGAGCACGACGCCGCGCTTCCTCAGCTCGACGACGTAGTCCTGGAAGGCGGCGAAGGCCTCGCCGACGGCGCCGTCGCCGAGCGCGATGCCGGCGAGCCCCTCCTCCCCCAGCACGCCGCCCCACAGGGTGTTGTCGAGGTCGAGGACGAGGCACTTGCGGCTCACCCCGAACTGCGCGCCGATCACCGCCGCGGTGTGCCGGGCCAGCAGCGGCACCTGGGCAAGCGACACCGCCTGCTTGGAACGGTGCCAGTAGCGCGCGTCGAACCAGGCCCGCTTGCCGACGTCGGCGGCGAGGCGCTCGCAGTCGACCAGGCCGATCCCGTCGCCGGCGGCCCGGCCGAGCTCGGCGTTGACCCGGGCGAGCAGGGTCGGGCGGGCACCGTCGGTGCGCAGCGCCAGGTGCCCGAGGGCGACCTCGCCGGGCACGGCGAAGGTGTGCTGGACGACCCGGGCGCCGCAGCGGGCGCGGATCGTCTCCCACAGCGACGTCCAGCGGCGCACCTCGGCGGTGACCGCGGCGTCCGGGTCGTCGGCGATCGACGGCAGCGCCGCCTCGCCGGCGTGCACGGCGAGCACGACCACGTCCGGCGCGAAGCTGTACAGCCCGCTGCCGGGGTCCAGGATCTCCTGGCGGTACTGGCCGTACCCGCACTCGTAGGTCTCGATGGCGACCCCCGCCCGCGCGGCCGCGAGCGGCAGCAAGGCCGCGAACTGGGACGTCGTGTAGCTGCCGAGGACCGCGACCCGGGCCGAGCGCGGCAGCGGCGCGACGGCGGGCAGGCAGCGGCGCAGCACACCGGCCGCCGCCGACCAGGCGCCGAGGTCGCCGTCGGTGTCGGTGAGGGCCAGCGCCCAGCGCACCGCCCCGGCCGGGTCCCCGGCGCGCTCGTGTGCGACGGCGAGATCGCGGCACAGCGCGGCGGTCGGGATCTCGCTCGCGGCGGCGAGCGCGGTCAGCTCGGCTACCCGCCCGTCGCGCGGCGGCGCCTGCCGGTCAGGCCCGACCCCCACGCCGGTGTCCCCTCTTTCGGTCATCCCTGCGGCCCCTCTCGTGGTGGCCCGTCACGGCACCCCGCATCCGAACCCAAACTCTACCCTCACGTTAGAGTTGGTTCGAACGGAACGGCGAGGGCGGGTGGCGGCGATATCCGCCGGATATCCCAGGCTGCCGCGGCCATAACGACAACAAGGGCACCATGGATGTCCCGGGCGATATCCGGCATTCGGCGAGCGCCCGGATGGCCTGCCGGAGGCGATGACAACAACACCGATCCGCCCCGCGGCCGGACCGGCACAGTCAATCCATAGAGGTAATCGTCACGTTACAAAGTGTAGTAACCGGTGGGCCGCAGCGGCATCGCCCCACCATGTCCGGCGCCATTGCGGCCCCGGGCCCGTGCCCGCGACGCGCCGACGGGTGCGCGAATACCAGGTCAACGAGGGTGGATCTATCCACTTGTCGACAACGGCTCGCATAGTGCCGGCGATGTGGAAAACTGCCTCACACACGGCGACGCCGACCGCGCCATTCCCGTCCGGCCACCCGTCATCCCCCTCAGCGCGCCGAGTGGCACGTCCCGGGAGGCAGGTCCCCCCTGATGCAGCACCGCGCCATGCCCCGCGGTCCCACCGGGACGGTGCCCCGCGGTCCCACCGGGACGGTGCCCCGCGGTCCCACCGGGACGGTGCCCCGCGGTGCCGTCCGGGCGGCGTCCGCCGTCCTGACGCTGCTGGTCGTGTTCGTCCTCGGCGAGCCGCTGCTCGCCGCAACCGCCGTCGCCGCCCCTGTCACCGTCGCCGTCCCTGTCACCGTCGCCCCCGCGCAGGGCTCGCAGTGGTACCACGCGGTGCTCGGGCTCGCCCAGGCGCAGCGGATCAGCCAGGGCGCCGGGTCGGTGGTCGCGGTCATCGACGGCGGCGTCGACGCCGGCCACCCCAAGCTGCAGGGCCAGGTCCTGCGCGGCGCCGGCGTCGGGCCGGGATCGGCGCCGGACGGGTGGCGCGACGACGATCCCGACGGCCACGGCACGGCGATGGCGGGCCTGATCGCGGGGCGCAACGACAATGGCCAGCCCGAGGTGCGCGGCATCGCCCCGGCCGCCCGGATCCTGCCCATCTCGACCGGTGCCGAGGCGGACTCGGCGGAGGTCGCCCGCGGCATCCACCGGGCGGTCGACCTCGGCGCCGACGTCATCAACCTCTCCCTCGGCTCAGCCGGGGCCGCGACCCCCGACGAGCGGGAGGCGGTCGCCTACGCCTTCGCCCACGACGTGGTCGTGGTCGCCTCGGCCGGCAACGCGGAGAACGGCGACACCGAGATCAACTCGCCGGCGAACATCCCCGGCGTCGTCGCCGTGACCGGCTCGACCGCGCGGGGCAACTTCTGGCGGGGTTCGGCCCGCGGAGCGTGGGCCGTCATCGCCGCTCCGGCCCCGGGCATCCGGGCGCCCGTGCCGACCAGGGTCTCCCCGGACGGCCTGGACACCGGCGCCGGCACCTCCAACTCGGCCGCGATCGTCTCGGGCGTGGTCGCGCTCATCCGGTCGGCCCGGCCCGACCTGGACGCGCCCAACGTCATCAAGCGGCTCGTCTACACCGCGCGGGACGCGGGCTCGCCGGGGCGCGACGTCGAGTTCGGTTTCGGCATCGTCGACCCCGCCGCGGCGCTGACCCGGCCGGTGCCGGTCGTCGCCGCCAACCCCTTGCTGGCCGCTCCGACCCGCTGGGGCACGGTCGGCCAGGCACCC
>NZ_CM001489.1:6196487-6243256 GCF_000262465.1 Frankia sp. QA3 | reverse complement strand
CGCGCACCTGCTGTCCGCCCGCCTCGGCCGCGCACGCCCGCGCGGTCCCGGGCGGACCCGGCGGACCTGGCGGACCCGGCGGACCCGGCGCCTGCCCGTCCATCCCCGCCCGCCCCTCGGCTGACCCGCCCCGCGAACCACGACGCCGGGGAGGGCAGCCCGGCCACTCCTAACATGGCCTACATGACACACGCGCTCCTGGACGAGCTGTCCTGGCGTGGACTCATCCACGACAGCACCGATCCCGCCGAGCTACGGGACCACCTCGACAGCGGCGGGCGGCGTTGCTACATCGGTTTCGACCCGACCGCCCCGTCGCTGACCATCGGCAACCTGCTGCCGATCACGCTGCTGATCCGGGCCGCCAGGGCCGGGATCGGTGCCGTAACCCTGTTCGGCGGCGGCACCGGCCTGATCGGCGACCCGTCCGGCAAGTCCGCCGAGCGCACCCTGCTCACCGTCGAGGACGTGCGGGCCAACGTGGCCCGGCACCGCGAGATCATGGAGACGATCTTCGGGCGGGTGCTGGCCGCCGACCAGATCCCGGCCTTCGTCGACAACGGCGACTGGCTGGGCGGGCTCGGCCTGATCGAGTTCCTGCGGGACGTCGGCAAGCACTTCCCCGTCACCGAGATGATCAGACGGGACTCGGTGCGCCGCCGCCTCGACGACCCCGACATCGGCCTGACCTACACCGAGTTCAGCTACTCGCTGCTGCAGGCGTACGACTACCGCCGACTGTGCGAGGACCACGGCGTGACGCTCCAGATGGGGGCGTCGGACCAGTGGGGCAACATCGTCGCCGGGATCGACTACGTGCGCCGGGTGCTGCGCACCCAGGTCCACGGGCTGACCTGCCCGCTGCTGCTGCGCGCGGACGGCACGAAGTTCGGCAAGTCGGAGAAGGGCGCGGTGTGGCTGACGGCCGACCGCACCTCGCCGTACACGCTGTACCAGTTCCTGATCAATCTGTCGGATGACGAGGCGCGACGGTTCGCGCTGTTCTTCTCGCTCACCGACCGCGAGCCGCTGGAGCGGCTGTTCGCCGAGCATGCCGAGACGCCGGGCCGCCGCGCGCTGCAGCGCCATCTCGCCCGGGAGATGACCGCGCTCATGCACGGCCAGCCCGCCGTCGACGCCGCCGAGGCCGCGTCCGCGGCGCTGTTCAGCGGTGATGTGAAGGCGATCGGGGCGGACCTGCTCTCGGACGTGTTCGCCGACGTGCCGACGGTCACCGAGCCGCTGGCCCGGCTCGCGGCCGACGGCGGCTGGCCCGTCGTCGACCTCCTGCTCGCCACCGGCCTGGCCAGCAGCCGCCGCGACGCGCGCGAGCACCTCGGCAACCGCGCCGTGCTGGTCAACGGGGATCGGATCGACGCCGAGGCCACCGTGACCGAGAAGGACCTGCTGCACGGCTCGGTGATCCTCATCCGCCGCGGGCGCCGCGAGTGGCGGGTCGCCCGCTTCACCTGAGCGCCGCACCCCACCCGCCGGCCCCAACCCCGCCCGGCACCGGCACGCCGGGCGGGGTTGGGCGGCCGGGCCGGGACCGGCCGGGCGGTGCCTCGCCTCAGGGGGCGGGCGGCCCGACGAGCAGCCCCTTGATGTAGGCGGCGTGCTCGTCGGCCGCCGCCTTCTTGCCGCGGGCGCGGGAGAGCACCGTGCGCCCGGCGTACCCGGCGACGAGCATCGAGCGCATCACGTTCACCCTCGCCGGGGCGTTGTGCTTGCGCAGATAGCGGACCATGGACGCGCCGCGCATCTGGAGCATCCAGGTCTTGCCCGCGCCGCTGCCGCCGGCACCGTGCGGCACCAGCAGGTCGGTGTGCAGCTTCTGGCGCAGGCCGGCCTCGCGGATCGCCCGGCCGAGCGCCATATCCTCGTTGTAGACGTAGAACGTCTCGTCGAAGCCGCCCAGTTCCAGGAACGTGGAGCGGCGCACGGCCATGCAGGCGCCGGTCAGCCACTCGGGGTTCATCGGCCGGCCGGGGGTCGGGCGCGCGAACAGCGCCGAGGTCGGCGCCACCTTGTGCGCGCCGAGGACGTGCAGCAGCACCCGGCGGGGCGTCGGCTCCCACCCGCCGTTGCCGAGCTCGGGCTTGTCGTCGTGACCCTTCATCGTCGCCGCGCTGGTGACCAGCTCCGGGTCGGCGATGAGGTCGTCGACGAGGACGTCGATGACGTCGACGGTGGGCCGGCTGTCCGGGTTGCCGAGGACGATGTAGTCGTACCTGGACGAGCGGATGCCCATGTTCGCGGCCTTCGCGAAGCCCTTGCCGCCGCCGGAGTCGAGATAGCGGGTGTTCGGCCGGTCCACGAGCAGCTCGTCGACCCGGTCGGCACCGTTGGCGTTGTCGATGACCACCACCGGCATGTCCAGCGGCAGCGTGGCGAACAGCCCTTCGAGCTGTTCCCTGCTGTGGTAGCTGACCAGCACAAGCTCGTACTGCCACGTGGACCGCTTGGGTTGCTCGACCGACACGGCGGCACGCTCCTCACTACGTGTGTTCACGCGAACTTCCGATGTACCGTGCGGCCCGGCTGCCGACGGCGCTGGCCTGCGGTCCTCGGCTCAGCTGCCGGCCGAGGTCAGCTCGCTGGACGAGCTGGACGAGCTCACCGGGTCGGCTCCGTCCAGCGCGTCGGCGCCGGGCGGCGGGGCGACCGGCTGACGATCCGGCTTCGGCCACACGGCCGGGCGGTCCCGGGCCGCGAAGCGGCGCACCCCGCCGAGCGCGACGGCCTGCAGGAAGAAGACCTGTGCGACCAGCCGGCTGGGCCCCGGCGGCGTCCGCCCGGTCATCAGCGCGGCGGTGCTCGCGGCGCCGGCGGCGTTGCCGGCCAGGAACACCCGGGCGGCCCAGCTGTGCCGGGCGGCCGGGACGGCCAGGGCGACGAGGACGACGTGCGCCATCGGCCCGAACGACGAGCGGACCAGCCGGTGCCCCCACAACTGCGGGGTGACCGGCAACGCGCCCGGCACCAGCGCCGCCCGGCGGCGCCAGAGCATGTCCAGGTTGCCGGCGACGATCCGGGTCCGCCGCTCCCACTCACCGGTGTAGTCGGGGGCCGCCGACTCGATCGAGTACGCCTCGGGCTCGTAGACGACCCGCAGCCCGCCTTCGAGGATGTCCAGGGCGAGCCAGGCGTCGTCGACCGCCGTGTCGGCGGGCAGCGGCCGGAACGCCTTCCGGCGGAAGGCCAGCATCTCGCCGACGACGCCGATCGTCGCGCCGGTCGCCGACTCGCAGCGCTTCAGCCACGACTCGAACTTCCAGTAGAAGCCCTGGGCGCCGTCGGGGTCGTCGACCTGCTTCTCCCCCGCGACCGCGCCGATGGTCTCGTCGGTGAAGTGGCGGGCGGCGGCGCGCAGCGCGCCGGGGGCGAGCACCGCGTTGGCGTCGGTGAGCACGACGATCTCGTGGGAGGCGGCGGCGACGCCGCGGTTGACCGCGCGGGCCTTGCCCAGCCGCTCCCCGGACGACAGCACCCGCACGCCGGGCCGGCGCGACGCCTCCGCGGTCTCCGGGTCGTCCGCGACGACGATGACCTCCATCGGCCCGGGATAGTCCGTGCCGGCCAGTTCATCCAGTTTCGTACCGATAACCGCTGATTCCCGGTAGGCGGAGACGACGACACTCAGGCCCGGCCAGATCTCGGGGTCCGGCGGTGTCGTCGGTTCCAGGCCACGGCTGCGCAGTCCGATATAAACCGGATACAGAACGTGACCGTAAACAGTTGCGGCTCCGAGCGCCGCGACGGCGGCTCCTCGACCGATGGTCCGGACACCTGTCATGACAGTAACCGTAGCGTTCCGCCGGAACGCCACGGCGAACGGCTCCACCCCGGTCCGAACACGCGATTGACCCCATGACGCTGCGCGGCCGTGATGTGCGGCCGGACCACGGCGGCGGCGTTGTGCGGCCACAACCACGCGCCGGCTTTCGGCTGACATACGAAACCATCCGGTTTATTCACCCGGGGCGACGCCATCGTGACCAGGCGGCCACGCGTCGGATTCCACGGCGGACGACCGCGCGGACCCTCCCCCATGTGGGTGAACCCGGGTCGTTACAGTGGGACCGGTGAGCGACTCCACGCGCTGGATCGTCGTTGTCGAGGAACCGTTTCTCCCGGCGGACGCCGGCGGCCGGGTGGAGACATTCAGCTTCCTCACCGCGGCCTCCGCGGCCGGTATTCGGATGCAGATCCTGGTTCCCTCGCGGGAGGATCTGGACATCGCCGCGTACGAGGAGGCAGTTCCCGGTTCGGCGGTCATCCGGCTGCCCCGGGACGACAGCCCGCGCGCCCATCTGACGTCGAGGCCGTTCATGCACGCCTCCCGGCCGGTCGGGCCGCTGCGCCGCGCGTTGGAGTCCACACCCCCGCGCGCCGACGCCGTGATCAGTTACAGCTGCCGATCGTCGCATCTCGGCGAGGAGATCGCCCGGATCTGGAAGCTGCCGCACCTTGTGCGCGCGCACAACGTCGACTCGGAGTTCTTCCGGGTGCTGGCCCGCAGCAGCTCTGGCCCCCGGGCCGTGGCCTACGAGCTGGAGTACCACAAGCTACGCCTCGCCGAGCTCGCGATGCACCACTCCCCGCTGGTCACCTGCATCGCGGACATCTCGCTGGAAGACCACGAGTGGCGGCGCACCCGGGCCAGCGTGCCCACGTTCCACCTGCCGCCGTTCCTGCCCGTCGGTGCGCTGCGGGCGGCGGCTTCCGCCGAACCGGCCGCGGCGGCCGGCGCGACCGTGGCCGGCGACCAGCGGCTGATCTTCGTCGGTTCGCTGGACACCCCGACGAACATCGAGGCGCTGCGGTGGTTCCTCGGGGGATGCTGGCCGATGATCCGGGTCCGCCATCCGAAGGCGACCTTCCAGGTGGTGGGACGGCGACCGGAGGACGGCCTGGCCGCGTGGCTCGGCGGTTTCGACGGCGTCGAGCTGCACACCGACGTGCCGAGCGTCGCCGGCTACCTCACCGCGGCGACGCTGTCGGTGAACCCGATGCGCTCCGGCTCCGGTGTGAACATCAAGGCCATCGAGGCGATGGCGACCGGCACCCCGGTGGTCAGCACCCCGACCGGCAGCCGCGGACTGGGTTGGACCGCCGGCACCGACCTGCTGGTCGCCGAGGAGCCGGGCGCCTTCGCCGCCGCCGCGTGCGAGCTGCTGGACAACCCGGTGCGGGCGGTCGAGATCGGCTTCGCCGGCCGGACCTTCGTCCGCCGCGAGCTCGACCACGCGGCGCTGATCGGCCGTATCCAGGAACACCTGAAGCCGTCCTGACCCGCCAGCCCTGCCCACCCCGCGGCGGTTCGCCGGCCCGCGCCGGCCGCCAGCCGCGGGGCTGAGCAGGTGATCAGAAGGTGAGCGTCAGGCTGCGGGCGTCGAACGCCTCGGCGTAGCGGGTCCCGCACTCGACGCCGCGCAGCCGCATGCTGGCCCGCACGATCTCGTCGAAGCCGTCGACCTCCCCCCAGCCGCGCGAGTGCCGCTTGAGATGGTCGAGCTTCGCCCCCACGGTGTCCGCGGGAACGGGGACGTACAGGCTCGGCGCCAGCCGCTCGCCCGGCCCGGCCGGCAGCTCATAGCCGAGGACGAGGGCCTCGCGGAAGACCTGCCAGGCCAGCTCGCCGAGCACCCGGTGGTCACCGCGGGCCTGCGCCGGCGTCGGGGCGAACACGACGTCCGGGCGAACCCGGCGGCCGATCTGGAGCAGGACCTCCTTCACGCCGCTCCACTCCCGCGGCAGGAACCCGGCCCGGACCTCGTGCAGGTGCAACGAGCCGAGGCAGGCCCCGAGCAGCTCCCGGGCGCTGTCCTCGGTCTGCGGACCGCGCTCCCCGTCGCTGGCGAAGACCATCCAGTGCACGGCCGCGTCGGGATGCGCGGTCAGCAGCTGCATGATCGTGGCTCCGGCGCCGATCTCCACATCGTCAGCCTGGGCCCCGAGCGCCACGACACGGTACGGCCGACCGTCCCGCGGCAGCCCGGCCATCAACGCCATCATCCGCCACTCCTCCGTCTCCCTGGCCGCACGACCGATCGACGCCGGCCGCCCGCAGACCCGCGCCGTCCCGCGCGGCCCGGCCACGCGAGCCTCGCGCCGACTGCGCACGCGACGCAGCGGATCGCCGACGTCCCGTCAGGGAACGTCGCGATCAACGGCCGGCGTTCCACCGGTGCCAAGCCAAGGACAGGAAGGTGATCAGAAAGGTGATGTGGACCCGGGCCATCCGGCCCATCGCGAGACGGAAGGGCGGCCACAGCATGACGGGATGACCACAGCATGACGGGATGACCACAGCGTGGTGGAGTGACCGCTGGGCGGGAGGATGGCGCGCGGCGGGAGGCGGGAGGCTCAGAGCAGGGCGTGGTAACGGTTCTGCGTGGGCTCCAGGCCGTCGGTGATCAGCATCTCGACCGAGTCGGCGGCATGCTCCAGCAACAGGGGCAGTTCGCGCCGCTCGGCCGTGCCGAAGTCCCGCAGCACGAAGTCGGCCGGGTCCAGCCGGCCGGGCGGGCGGCCGATGCCGACCCGGACCCGCAGGTAGTCGCGGGTGCCGAGGGCAGAGGAGATCGATCGCAGCCCGTTGTGGCCGTTGTCTCCGCCGCCGCGCTTGAGCCGGACGGCCCCGAACGGGATGTCCAGCTCGTCATGCACGACGATGACCCGAGCCGGGTCGATCTTGTAAAAGGTGCGCACCGCCGAGACGGGCCCACCGGAGAGGTTCATGAAGGACAGCGGACGGGCGAGGACCGCACGCTCGCCAGCGAGGCGGACCTCGGCGACATCCGCCCGGGACCGGTGCGACTTCAGCCGCGACCCGGCCCGCTCGGCGAGCAGATCGACGACCATGAAGCCGGCATTGTGCCGGTTGCCGGCGTAGCCCGGACCCGGATTGCCCAGTCCGACGACGAGCCACGGCCCGTCGTCGGTCGGCATGTTCGTCATCGACAGCTCATCCGCAGATCATCGGCAGGTGAGTCGACGAGGGGGTCGACGGGGAGAGCCGTCCGCCTAGGCGGACGCGCTCGCCGCGCCGGCCTCCTGGGCCACCTCGGCCGTCTCGCCGAGCTCGGCCTCGACCTGGGCGACGGTCCGCTTGGCCAGGCACTGCACGACGACCAGTTCGGGGTCGGCGTCGAGCTCGGTGCCCTCGGGCAGCGGCAGCTGACGGGCGAACACGGCGGTGCCCGCCTCCAGGCCGGTGACGTCCACCTCGATCCCGTCCGGCAGGCGCGACGCGTCGGCCTTCACCGCAATCGAGGTGACCTGCTGGTCGACCAGCGTGTCGGGGTGAGCCTCCCCGACGACCTGCACGGGGATGTCGGCGACGACCTTCTCGCCCCGGTTCACGAGAACCAGGTCGAGATGCTCGAAGCTGCCCCTGATCGGGTGGCGCTGGACGTCCTTCGCGAGCGCGAGCTCGGTGCCGTCCGCGAGCTCGAGCGTCAGCAGGACGTTCGTGCCGGCGTTGGTCTTGAAGGCGTGCATCAGGTCGTGCGCGGGCAGGGCGATGTGGCGCGGCGGCTTGCCGTGACCGTAGAGAACAGCGGGTACCTTGCCGGCGCGGCGGGTGCGACGAGCACCGCCCTTGCCGAACTCGGTGCGCGGCTCCGCGGCGATGCGGACCTCGGACATGGCGACGCTCATCCTTTCGAGAACATGGGATTCCATCGCCGGAGGGCGGGAGAACCACCGCGGCGCGGTCCTTCACAGTACCGGACGCTTCGCGGGAGGGGGACGACCACCCCGATCTGTCAAGACCCCGCGCGCAGGCAAGCCGTGGCAGCGGCACCGGTCGCGGCGGTGCGGGCGGCGTCAGCGGATGGGGAACCGACGCCGGCCGGTGCCGGCGGGTCGGATGTCCACCTGAGCCGGCAGGTCGGGACGGCCGAGCGCGCGCCGGGCCCGTCCCAGCACCGGACCGCACACCTCGCCGAGCACGCCGGGCACGTCGGTGCCCCGGGTCACCCTCACCGCGATCTCAAGCGATGGTTCGCGCCGGCCGCGCAGCTCGGCCCGGGCCCCTTCGACGCCCGCGATCCCGGCCACGTCGTCCACGACGGCGTCGGTCAGCGCGGTCGCCGGCAGGTGCACGTCGCCGAGCGCATCGTGGGTCACGTCCAGCCCGTGGGAGCGATCGGTGCGAAACTGCTGGGCCAACCAGACCAGCGCCAGCAGGGCGATCAGCCCGCAGCCGACCGCGACAACCGGCCAGAACCAACCGTGGTCCGCGGCGAAATCACGGACATTTGGGTCGAGTATCGGCCGGTCTGCCCGGCCGTCCCCGAACACGCCGACCCCGACGAGCAGCGCCACCACGCCGGCCGCGGTGAGCAGCAGGCCCAGGGCGGCCAGGACGACCCGGTTGCGCCGGTCGGTCTGCGGCGAGTGAGGCCCGGGCCCGGTCACGGCGCTTCGCCTCCTCGCCGAGCCGCGGCGCCGACCCGGGAGCCGCCCGGACCGCCGCACCCGCCGGGACCGTCGGACCTGGCCCGACCGTCATCCCCGGCCGGGGGGCCGTCACCTCCGGTCGGGCCATCCCACTCGGCCGGCCCCTCTGGTTCGGGCCCGACCGGACCGCCGGGCCCGGCCCGACCGTCATGTTCGGAGGGCCCGGCGTACCCGCCCGGACCGCCCCGCTCGGCCGGACCGTCATGCCTAGCCGGCCCGTCGCCACCGGCCAGTTTGTGCCGTCGACCGGCCGTCGGCGTGGCCGCCCGGACGATCAGATCGGACGGCTCGACCAACGCGAAGGCGTCGAGCTCCTGGCGCAGCAGGGCGCCCACCCGCTGCGGGGCACCGCCCGCGGTGCGGGGACGCAGGCGCAACCGGACGTCCGCGACCCGCCGGTCCACCCGGACCCGGGCCCGCTCCACCCCGTCGACGGCGAGTGCCGTGGCCCGCAGGTCCCGGGCCAGCCCGCGCCGGTTCACGAACACCCCGGCCCGCGGGCAGTCCCAGCGGGTACGCAGCCGGGCGGGCGTGCCGCGCCGAAGCGAGGTCCCGATCAGCAGCAACCCGACCAGCGCGACGAACCCGGCGGCCAGCAACGCCGGCCCCTCCGACCGGGCGGTGTCGCTCAGGCCGTCCGCCCAGCTCCGCCAGTCGACCAGGACGTGACCACCGCCCGCGGCTGCAGCGATGATCTCGATGACGGCGATGACACCGGCAGCCGCGATCAGCGCGGCGAGCAGCCCGGCGACGATCCGGCGTCCAATCCGCACGATGTCCACCCCCCCACCGAGTCCACCCCTATCCACTACTCGTGCCCAGTTGAGTACGAACAGACACTGCCCCTCCGCCTCCCCGCCTTTCCACAGGGACGAAACGGATACGGAAGCCTGCGGAAAGACATGGGCGTGAGGCCGTGGGCAGCCGTCGGGGATCAGCCGTCCGGTTCGCCGCCGAGGCTCAGGGAGGGCACCTCGATGTCGAGGTGGGCGACCCGCACACCGGCGAGCGCCGCGACCCGCTCCCGCACCTCGCCCCGTACCCGCTCGGCGGTCTCGCCGACGGGGTTCGGGTACCGCACGGAGAACGTCATGGTCAGCCGGGCCGTGCTCCCCTCGACCCGGGCGTCTACCCGGGGTCGGCGGGCATGCCCGCGCCGCCGGGCACCGCCGTGGCGCGAGAGCCGCCGCGGCGGCCCGGTGACCCCGGCCACCTCCGCGGCGGCCATCGCGGCGATCTTCTCCACGACCCGGTCGGCGACGCGGAGCGAACCCGTCCCGGCCGCGCCCCCGCGCCGGGTGCCGGCCGGCTCGGTGGTGTCGTCGGGCCGGGACGGCGTCGTCACCGCCGACTCCGGCGCCGGTCTCCGCCCACGTAGCGGGTGATGTCGAGATCGCCGTCGACCACCTTGCCGACGACCAGCCCGATCGCCCCGAAGACCAGGACGATCAGGAACTCGCTGAACCCGCCGAAGGCGAGGGCGAGCCCGGCGATCAGGCCGGCGATCAGACCGAGTGCTGCTGCTCGCATAATGACGTCCCTTTCCGGTCCACGACCCGTCCAGTCGGGTGGTACGTCCGGCGTGCCCCTCGAACGGGCCAGAAAGGGGCCATGGGCGCGATCGTCACATGCGGTGAGGCGCCGGCAACGTTCCCTGCGGGGGTGTTGCGTCACCGGACCCGAGAACCACGCTGTGCTCTCGGAGCGTCTCGCCGGTGCACCCATCGGACACCGAGCCGATGGGCCCACTGCTCCCCCAGGCCCGGCCATCGCTCCCCCAGGCCCGGCCATCGCTCCCCGAGGCCCGGCCACCGCCGCCGTGCGGCGCCGCACCAGCCCCGGCCGCGGTCCGCCATCCAGCCGACCAGGTGCTCGGGCACGGTGCGCCGGCGGTAGGCCGTGGGCCGTGAGGCGGCCCCGGTCGACGAGCCCGTGGCCGACGAGCCGCGCAGCGCCCGCAGGCCCTCGGCGAAAGCGTGCGGATCCCCACCGCGGTCCGGGTGGTGCGCCCGGACGAACGCCCGGATCTCCGCCCGGCGTCGGGCCGCATCGGCGTCACACCGGGCCTCCGGAGGGGCGGAGTCCCTCACCTCCCGGGAGGTCATGGGGGCCACACCCATGGCTCCTCGCCGTCCCCCGCCTGCGCCAGCCGAGAATCTCCCGTGCCCCGGGCGGGCGGCCGCACAACCGGCGCCTGCCCCCCGACCGGGGCCCACCCTCCGACCGGGGTGCGCGCACCGGCTGAGGTTCGCGCACCGGCTGAGGTCTGCGCACCGGCTGAGGCCGGCCCGTCCGGAGGGTCGAGATCGCGGATGACCACGTCCACCCGGGGGCAGTCGGGCGCCACGCAGAGCACCGCGGCCCGGATCCGACCGGCGAGGTCGGACAGCGGCTCGCCGTAGCGGCAGTCGACCTGGACGAGGATCTGGTCAGCCCGCACCCGCACCCCCTCGACCCGGCGGCCAGGCAGGTACGTCGCCACCTCAGCCACCTCGAGCCCCTCCCGCGCCGCGTCCGCCCGAGCGTCCTCGGCCGCGTCCGCCACGGCAGAACCGGAAGCCGCCGAGGCCGCATCGGAAATCGCCGCCGCCTCGCCGGAAGAGGCTGGCGCATCGGGGCCGGCGCAGGGCGGCGCGCCGAGGCGGGCGGGGATGATCAGGGGCGCGAGCGTCGGGGCGGCGGCGAGCCGCGCGACCCCGGGGCAGGCGAGTACCGCTGCCGCCACCCGGTCGGGGTCCCAGCGGAACCAGGCGGACGCATCCCCCGTCCCGACCAGGCTCACTCGACCCGCCGAGTCTCTTCCTGGCCGTCGTCGCCTATGTAGACATCGTCGACCGCGATGTTGACCTCGGTCACCTCCAGACCGGTCATCCCCTCCACCGAGCCGACGACGTTGCGCCGGATCGACTGGGACAGGTCCACGATGGACACGCCGTAGTCGCAGATCACGTCGAGATCGATGGCGGCCTGCCGTTCGCCGACCTCGACCGCGACACCTTGCGAAACGCTCGCCGACGCGCCGGGGATGCGGGCCTTCATCGAGGCGACCGCCCGGGAGCCACCGCTGCCGAGGTTGTGCACGCCGGCGACCTCACGGGCCGCCACCCCAGCGATCTTGCGGACCACGGCGTCCGCGATCGACGTCCGGCCCCGGTCACTGAGGAGTTCGGTGGAGTTCTTCCGGTCCGGCACGGTGCTCCGGCGGGCGCCACCGGCGGTGCTCGCCGACGGTGAATCCGCCTGACCGGCGCCGGTCGTGGTCCCGGCACCGGTTGTCGTGGGCCCGGAGCTGGTGGTCGTGGTCATGGCGCTCCCTTTCGTGGTTACGGCGCCGCCCGGGTGGGCCGTGGTCGCGGGGCACCGCCCGGCGGCGGGCCACCGCCCGCTGCCGGGGTCGGGTCCGACCGGGTCGCCGCAGGTCGGCTGCGACGCGGCAGCGACGCAGGCGAAGGCCGGACATCATGGGGAGCCGGGAAAGGTGTGAAGGGCCAGGTCCAACCGGGCGGGGCAGCCCACCAAAGCACGTGTGGGCCCTCCCTGACGGGGTCACCCACGCCGCGAGCCGCCCGATTTCACCAGCCAGGCATCCCGTCCTCCCATGTACCCCGCGGGTGGACGGTCATACGCTCCGAACCCGCGGATAGGTTGGATCCGGCCGGTCGCACTGCCCGTACGGGTGGGGCCGCCCGCACGGGTGCGAGCCCGCTCGACCGGGGTGTCCCGCCCGGTGCGAGCGAGCCGTGCTCGTCCGAGTGGGCCAGCCTGCGCACGTGAGCTCGGGCTGCGCAGGTGAGCCCAGACCGCACGAGTGAGCCCAGACCGCACGAGTGAGCCCAGACCGCACGAGTGAACCCAGACCGCACGAGTGAACCTGAGTGAGTCCGAGCGAAGGAGCATCCGCTGCCTCGATCCCACCCGGGTCCGCGCCATGGCGCGGGAGCCGGCACCGCTGCCGTGACCGTCCGGGCCCCGGCCAAGGTCAACCTGCATCTCGGCGTCGGTCCGCTGCGGCCGGACGGCTATCACGATGTGATCACCGTGCTCCAGGCCGTCTCGCTGTTCGACGACCTCACCGCCACCACGCTCGACACGGCGACGCTCGACGGGCCGCCGACTACCGCCGACGAGGCGGACGACGACGGGGTAGTGGTCACCGTCGAGGTCTCCGGTGAGGGTGCCGACCCGACCGCGCAGGGCCCGGCCACAACCACCCCCGACGTGTCCATCGTCCCCACCGGCCGGGACAACATCGCCGTCCGCGCGGCGCACCTGGTCGCCGAGGCCGCGGGCATCACCTCGGAGCGGGTGCACCTGACCCTGACCAAGGGGATTCCGGTCGCCGCGGGCATGGCCGGCGGCAGCGCGGACGCGGCGGCAGCGCTCGTCGCCTTCGACGCGCTGTGGCAGGTCGGCCTCGACCGGGCCACCCTCGCCAGCCTCGCCGCCCGGCTCGGCAGCGACGTCCCGTTCCCGCTGACCGGCGGCACCGCCCTGGGCACCGGGCGCGGCGAGCAGCTCACCGACGTCCTGGCCACCGGCGAATACCACTGGGTGTTCGCCCTCGCCGACGGTGGCCTGTCCACCCCGGCCGTCTACGCCGAGTTCGACAAGCTGTCCGAGGGCCGGCTGCGCACCGGTCCCACCCCCGCCGACGACGTGCTGGCGGCGCTGCGCACCGGTGACCCCGTCCAGCTCGGGGCGGCGCTCGTCAACGACCTGCAGCCGGCGGCGCTGCGGCTGCGCCCGGCGCTGCGCCGGGTCCTGGAGACCGGCCGTGAGCTCGGCGCCGTCGGGGCCATCGTCAGCGGTTCCGGGCCGACCTGCGCCTTCCTCGCCACCGGGGCGACCGAGAGCGTCGAGCTGGCCGCGAGCCTGGCCGGAATGGGGGTCGCACGGGCCGTGCGCCGTGCCTCCGGGCCGGCGGCCGGTGCCCGGGTGGTGGAGGAGGGCCCGAATGGAGCAGACGGCTCGGGTGGCTCAGGCGGCACGGGTGGCCCGAGCGGTCCAGGCGGTGTGGCCGGCGGGGCCCGGTCGAGCGGTGGAGCGGACGGGCCGGGCGGCGGACCGTGAGCGCCGTCCTGGTCAGCCTGGAGAACGTCGACGCCGCCTTCGGTACCCGCGCCCTGCTTGATCGGGTGAGTCTGGGCATCAGCACCGGCGAGCGGATCGGCGTGGTCGGGCGCAACGGCGCCGGCAAGTCCACCCTGCTGCGAATCATCGCGGGCGAGGCGGAGCCGGATGCGGGCCGGGTCGTCCACGCGGGTTCGACCCGGGTGGGCTCGCTGGCCCAGGCGGACGTGCTGCCCGCCGACCGGACGGTCCGCGAGGTCGTGGTCGGCACCGGCGCGGAGCACGAATGGGCGGCGGACCCGCGCCGCCGCGGCGTGCTTGCCGGCCTCGGCCTGCTGGACCGCCTCGACGACGTCCTCGGCCCGATGTCCGGCGGCGAGCGCCGGCGGGTGGCACTGGCCCGGCTCCTGGTCCAGGATCTCGACCTGCTGATCCTCGACGAGCCGACGAACCACCTCGACGTCGAAGGGGTCGCCTGGCTCGCCCGCCACCTCGCCGCCTGGCGCGGCGGCCTGCTCGTGGCCACCCACGACCGCTGGTTCCTCGACGAGGTGTGCGGCCGGGTCTGGGAGGTCGTCGACGGGCGGGTCGACGCCTACGACGGTGGTTACTCCGCCTACGTCCTCGCCCGCGCCGAACGGACCAGGCGGGCGGATGCGACGGAGGCCCGCCGGCAGAACCTGCTGCGCAAGGAGCTTGCCTGGCTACGCCGCGGACCCCCCGCCCGGACCAGCAAGCCGCGGTTCCGCATCGACGCCGCCAACGACCTGATCGCCGATGAGCCGCCGCCCCGCGACACGATGGCGCTGCGCAGCTTCGCGGCATCCCGGCTCGGCAAGGACGTCTACGACGCGGAGAACCTCACCGTCCGGATCGGGGACCGCACCCTGTTCGACGGCATCACCTGGCTGCTCGGCCCGGGGGACCGGATCGGGCTGGTCGGCGTCAACGGCGCGGGCAAGACGACGCTGCTGCGGGCCCTGCTCGGCGACGTCGTCCCGGACGGTGGGCGGGTGAAGGTCGGGGCGAGCGTCCGCCCGGCGCTGCTGTCCCAGGAGGTCGCCGAGCTCCCGGCGTCGCTGCGCGCGCTGGAGGCCGTCGAGCAGGTCGGCCGGGTGCTGGAGGTCGAGCGCGGCCGGGAACGCAGCGCCGGACAGCTGCTGGAGCAGTTCGGCCTGCCGTCGTCGCGGCAGTGGACCCGGGTCGGCGACCTCTCCGGTGGCGAGCGACGCCGTCTGCAGCTCCTGCGCCTGCTCATGGCCCGCCCGAACGTGCTACTCCTGGACGAGCCGACGAACGATCTCGACACGGATACCCTCACCGCGTTGGAGGACCTGCTCGACTCCTGGCCCGGCACCCTGGTCGTGGTCAGCCACGACCGGTATTTCCTGGAGCGCACCTGCGACGTGACGATGGCTCTGCTCGGCGACGGCCACCTGCGGATGCTGCCCGGCGGCATCGAGGAGTACCTGGCCCGCCGCGCCGCCGCCGGCTCGGAGGCCGCCGCATCGGCCCCGCCGGCTCGGGCCACCACCGCCACAGGCGGGGCGGGTGGGGCGGGTGGGGCGGCGGTCCGGCCGGGCGGGACGGCGCCCGGCACCACCGCGTCCTCCACGGCAGCGACCGTCACCGGCGCGGCGACCCGGCCAGCCCTGTCCGGCAGCGAGCTGCGGGCCGCCCGCAAGGAGCTGACCCGGCTCGAACGCGCCCTCGACCGGCTGACCCGCCGGGAGCAGGAGCTCCACCACGCCCTCGCCGAGGCGGCGACCGACCACGAGCGCCTGCTGGCCCTGGACGCCGAGCTGCGCGCAGTCGTCGCCGACAAGGACAACACCGAGGAGGCCTGGCTCACGCTCGCCGCCGATCTGGAGGGCTGAGCGGCCACCCGCTACCGGCGCCACCGCCCGGGGCGGGGGCGATGATGCCGCCCGCCCGCCCGGGTCAGGCCGGTGCCGCTCGCCGCCCGCCCGGGTCAGGGCTGGCCGCTGACCCGGGGCAGGCGATGGACCCGGCCCGCGGTCAGGCGGTGACGCGCTTGGCGGCGAGACGGTCAGGGTCGGGCCAGTGGACGTCCCAGACCAGGTGCAGCGTCTCCATCAACGTGATGATGTAGAAGCTGGTGTCGATCTGCCAGGGGCGCACGCCGTGGCGGGCCGAGGTCGGCTCGGCGTGGTGCAGGTTGTGCCAGGACTCGCCCATCGACAGCAGCGCCAGCGGCCAGACGTTGGCCGAACGGTCCCGCGACCGGTACGGCCGGGAGCCGACCACGTGGCAGATGCTGTTCACCGACCAGGTGACGTGGTGCAGCGTGGCGACCCGGACGAGGCCCGCCCAGAAGAACGCCTGCGCGGCGGCCTCGAACGAGCCGCCCCAGAGGCCGCCGATGATCGCTGGCGCGGCGAGGCTGACGAAGGCGCAGCCGGCGAACGAACGGCTGACCTTCACGATGTCCGGGTCGTCGAGCAGGTCGGGGGCGAAGCGGCGCTGGTCGGTCTGCTCGACGTCGAACAGCCAGCCGACGTGGGCGTGGTAGAGGCCCTTCAGCATCGACCAGGTGCCGGGGCCGTAGCGCCACGGCGAGTGCGGATCGCCCTCGGCGTCACTGAAGGCGTGGTGGCGCCGATGGTCGGCCACCCAGCGGATCACCGGGCCCTCGATCGCCATGTTGCCCGCGACGGCGAGCGCGATACGCATCGGCCGAGACGTCTTGAAACCACGGTGGGTGAAGTAGCGGTGGAAACCGACCGTCACCCCGTGCCCGCTGATCCCGTAGAAGATCAGGGCAAGGATGACGTCGCGCCAGGAGATCCACCGACCCCACAGCGCGGGTATCGCGGCGACCACGGCAGCGAGCGGAACGATGATGGTCGCCACCATGATGATCTGCTCGGCCCGGGCCTTCGCCATCGACCTGGGCCTGGTGGCATTGCCCCGGCTGTTGGCGGGATCGGCACGGCCGACAGCCTGCCCCGCAGTCGTTTCCCGGTCGTCATTCGGCGCCCGATTGTCGCTCGGTGTCACCGTGTCGGTAGCGGTCATCGCCTCGTCCCGTCCATCGCGGCAGGTCCACTGCGCCGGCACTCCATCGGTCACGGTAGCCCGCCGATGTGACAACAGTCCCGATTGCCGGCGTCCACCACGCAAACGGGCCACACGTCACGCCGGTCCGGCCGCCCGGCCACCAGCACCGGCCGTCCACCGCCGGCCGTCCACCGCCGGCCGGAGCCCGCCCGAATGGTCTACGTCTCGTGGGGGTACCCGCCCCGCCCGATCTCCCCACCCGGACCACCCCGGCCGGCGGCCGGCGGGCCGGCGGCCGTATCCGGGACATCCCCGGACCGACCCCGCCAACACCCGGTGCCATCTCGGGCGACACGCCCCGCGGCGGCGCATCGCGGCGGCGGAAGGTGACCCGCCGATCGTCCCGTGTCACCAATGCACAGGACTGCGCCCTGCCGGCGGGGACCGCGACGCGACCCGACCCGCGGGGCAGTGGTCCGCGGCCCAACTTTTACCTTCCGAGCCACCCCACGATGGTAGAGTTGGCATGTTTTCCCGCGGTCCGCCGTAGTGTAATCGGCAGCACAGGAGATTTTGGTTCTCTTAGTCCACGTTCGAGTCGTGGCGGCGGAGCACTACTGGAGTACCACCAGTAATACCATCACAAAGAATCGCCGGGAAGTACCGCCGCGCCGGCCGGACCACTGCCGCCCGCTTTCATCCGCGATCAGCCGCGTGCTTCCCGGCTGATCGGCGCGATGTTCCCCGCCGATCAGCCGGAGTGTTCCCCGAGGATGGCGCCCGACGTGTTACCGCCGCCGTCACCTCCCCCGGGCCGAACCAGTACGCCACGGTAGTGTGGTCCCCGTCGCCCCATCGTCGTGCAGGCCGAAGATTCGGGAGATCGCGTGACATCACCACGTCCGGCGGCCGTCATCATCCTGGCAGCGGGCGAGGGTCGACGGATGCGCTCGACGACGCCGAAGGTGCTGCACCGCATCGCCGGGCGAACCCTGCTCGAGCACGTGCTGCACGCCGCCGGGACCCTGGCCGCGACCCGCACCGCCGTCGTCGTCGGCCACGGCCGGGAGCAGGTCGCGGCGATGCTGGCCGAGCAGGCCCCGGCGGTCGTCACCGCCGTGCAGGACCGCCAGCACGGCACCGGCCACGCCGTGCGGGTCGCCCTGGCCGCGCTCGACGGGCTGGACGGGCTGGACGGGCTCGCACCCGACGAAACGGTGGTCGTGCTGCCCGGCGACACCCCGCTGCTCACCGGGGAGACGCTGGCCGCCCTCACCGACCATCACCATGCCCAGGGCGCCGCGGCGACCGTGCTCACCGCCGTCCTCGACGACGCCACCGGCTACGGCCGGGTCGTGCGCGACGCCGCGGGCGGAGTCAGGGCGATCATCGAGCATCGCGACGCCGATGCCGCCACGGTCGCCATCCGGGAGATCAACACCGGGGTCTATGCCTTCCGCGCCGGCCCGCTGCAGGCGGCACTGGCCCGGCTGACCAGGGAGAACGCCCAGGGCGAGGAGTACCTGACCGACGTCGTCGGGCTGCTGGTCGGCGACGGCAGCCCGGTGGCGGCGCGGGTCGTCGCCGACCCGGTCGAGGCCGGCGGCGTCAACGACCGCGTCCAGCTCGCCGCCGCCGGCCGGGCGCTGCGCGACCGGATCGTCTCCGCCGCGATGCGCGCCGGAACCACCGTCGTGGATCCGCACACCACCTGGATCGACGCGGACGTCACCCTGGAGCCGGACACGACGATCGCCCCCCACACCTTCCTGCACGGGCGCACCCATGTGGCCCGTGGCGCCGCTGTCGGCCCCGAGTGCACCCTCACGGACACGGTCGTCGGGGCTGAGGCGAGCGTCGTGCGGACCACGGCCGACCGGGCCGAGATCGGTGCCGGCGCCACCGTCGGCCCCTACAGCCACCTGCGCCCCGGCACCCGACTCGGCCGCGAAGGCAAGATCGGGTCCTTCGTCGAGACAAAGTCCGCCGAGTTCGGCGACCACACGAAGGTCCCCCATCTGGCGTATGTCGGCGACGCGGTCGTCGGTGAGCGGAGCAACATCGGCTGCACGACCGTCTTCGTGAACTACGACGGGGTCGCGAAGCACCGCACGGTCATCGGCTCGGACGTCCGCATCGGCAGCGACACGATGCTCGTCGCCCCGGTCACCGTCGGGGACGGCGCCTACACGGGAGCCGGCTCCGTCATCCGGGAGGACGTGCCGCCAGGTGCGCTGGCCGTGCGCGAGGGGCGGCAGCGGATCATCGAGGGCTGGGTGGCGCGGCGCCGACCCGGCAGCCCCGCCGCGCGGGCTGCGGGTGCCGCGGGCGCTCCGCCGGTCCCCGGTGTCCCGGACGCGGCGGGGCCGGTCGACTCCGTCCGAGCAGACGCGCACGGGGCCGACGCGCATGGCCGGGGTGACTTGGCGCACACCCGCGGAGGCGAGGCCGGGATCGCTGGCGTTCCGGAAGCGGGAAGCAGAACGTAGAGACGTCGGCCCAACCTTCTGACCAGCGGGGGGATGCACACCGCCCCATTTACCCTGCCCCCTGCGGTAGGCCGGCGGGTCGTGCGGAGCAGCGCTCTACGCACGCAGGCACGCCGCCGGCGGCCCCGCGGCGGCAGCGGACGCGTGACAAGGCGCGTCGCGCTTACGGGCGCTGGACCGGGTATGCCCGAGACACGCCCGCCCACAACCCATCCCTGATCGCCCGCCGTCCGATCGCCCGCCCATCCGACGCCGCGACCGGCCAGCCGACGGCTCGCCCGCCGCAAGGCGCCGGTGCCCGACCCGGCCTCGGCGATCGGCGTCGGTGCGGCTCGCCGGAGCGGCACGTCGCGCACCCCAGCCTGATCATCCGTCACGTCCGAGGAGAACGCGGTGGCCTACCAGACCGAGAACCGGCGCAACCTGATGCTCTTCGCGGGACGCTCGCATCCCGGCCTCGCGGCGGAGGTGGCGGCCCAACTCGACGTCGAACCCGTGCCGACGAACGCCTACGAGTTCGCCAGCGGCGAGATCTTCGTCCGCTTCTCCGAATCGGTCCGCGGCTGCGACGCCTTCGTCCTGCAATGCCATTCGGCCCCGGTGAACACCTGGCTGATGGAACAACTGATCATGGTGGACGCCCTGAAGCGGGCGAGCGCCAAACGGATCACCGTGGTCGCGCCGTTCTACCCGTACGCCCGCCAGGACAAGAAGCACCGCGGCCGCGAACCGATCTCCGCCCGGCTCGTCGCCGACCTGTTCAAGACCGCCGGTGCACACCGGCTCATGTCGGTCGACCTGCACACCGCGCAGATCCAGGGCTTCTTCGACGGCCCGGTGGACCACCTGTTCGCACTGCCGCTGCTCGCCGACTACATCGAGAACAAGCTGGACACCTCGGAGGTCACCGTCGTCGCCCCCGACTCGGGCCGGGTGCGGGTGGCCGAGCGCTGGACCGACCGGCTGGGCTGCCCACTGGCCATCATCCACAAGCGGCGTGACCCGGACGTGCCCAACCAGGTGAAGATGTTCGACGTGGTCGGCGAGGTCCGCGGCCGCACCTGCGTCATCGTCGACGACATGATCGACACGGCCGGCACGATCACGAAGGCGGCGGAGTCGCTCAAGGAGCACGGCGCGGCCCACGTCATCGCGGCGGCGACGCACGGCGTGCTGTCCGGGCCGGCGGCCGACCGGCTGAAGAACTCGGAGATCAGCGAGGTTGTCCTCACCAACACCCTGCCGCTGCCCAGCGAAGCGCGCATCGACAAGATCACCGAACTGTCGATCGCCCCGCTGCTCGCCGCTGCGATCAAGGCGGTCTTCGAGGACGGCTCCGTGACCGGCCTGTTCGGCGGGGACGCCTGACGGCTGCGCCGCGCGTCCCGGGTGCGACCCGGGACGACGCCGGCCGGCGCGGCGCCGCGAGCCGCCGGCACGGGTCGCCTCCGTAGACTGCGCAGCCATGGCAGCGCAACAGCCGAAGGTCTCGCTGACCGGCATCAAGCCGACGGGCGAGCCGCATCTCGGGAACTACATCGGAGCGATCCGGCCCTCGCTGGAGCTCACCTCGACCTACGAGTCGATCTACTTCATCGCCGACTACCATGCCCTGACGTCGATCCGCGACCGCAGGGAGCTGGCGAGCTACACCCGGTCGGTGGCGGCCACCTGGATCACGCTCGGCCTCGACCCGGCGCGCACGATCTTCTACCGCCAGTCCGACGTTCCCGAGATCTTCGAGCTGTCCTGGGTGCTGTCCTGCGTCACCGGCAAGGGCCTGATGAACCGGGCGCACGCCTACAAGGCCGCCCGCGACCGCAACGCCGAGTCCGGCGTGGCGGATCTGGACGCCGGGATCAACATGGGTCTGTTCAACTACCCGATCCTGATGGCCGTCGACATTCTCATCATGAACACCGACGTCGTGCCCGTCGGGCAGGACCAGTCGCAGCACGTTGAATACGCCGCCGACATCGCCGGCTCGTTCAACCATCTCTTCGGCGACGTGTTCAGCCTGAAGATTCCGGAAGGGATCTACCCGGCCGGCATCTCGGCGCGGGCACTGCCCGGGACCGACGGCCGCAAGATGAGCAAGTCCTACAAGAACACGATTCCCCTGTTCGCCCCGGAGAAGCAGCTGCGGAAGCTCATCCGCGGCATCGTGAGCGACAGCACACCGGTGGAGCAGCCGAAGGACCCGGACGCCTCGGCGGCCTTCGCGCTGTATGAGAACTTCGCCACTCCCGAGGCGGTCAAGGAGATGCGGACCCGCCTGGAACAGGGCGGCACCGGCTGGGGCGAGCTGAAGAACGCCCTGTTCGAGACCGTCAACGCCTGGCTGTCGCCGCTGCGCGAGCAGTACGAGGCGCTCGTCGCCCCCGGCAGCGAGCTCGACGCGATCCTCGACGCCGGCGCCGAACAGGCCCGCGACCGCGCCCGCCCCGTCCTCGAAGGCGTCCGCCGCGCCGTCGGCATCTCCCCCCTCTGACCGCCCCCCTGCCGCTGTCAGGGTGTCCGACCGCTTGTCCAGAGGGATGAATCGGGCGTGGAACCCTCCGGATCAGCAGAAAGCCCGGCGCGGTCCCGACGGCGCGGCCTCGTCAGTCGAGCGGGCCGGGCTCGGCAGACGGGCCGGGCTCGGCGAGCGGGCCGGACTCGGCGGACGCGCGGGCGGCGGCGAGGCGGCAGAAGGCCTCGACGTCGAGGGTCTCGCCGCGGGCGCCGGGATCCACCCCGGCCGCCTCCGCCAGGGCCGACGCGGCCGCGCGCGAGCCGGCCCAGGGGGCCAGGGCCGTGCGCAGCGTCTTGCGGCGCTGGGCGAACGCGGCGTCGACGGCGGCGAACACCTCGGCGCGCAGTTCCGCCGGCCCCGGCGGGGTCCGGCGGGTGAAGGCGACCAGCCCGGAGTCGACGTTCGGCTGCGGCCAGAAGACCGGGCGGGGCACGCCGCCCGCCGGCCGGCTGTGCGCGTACCAGGCCAGCTTCACGCTGGGCGCGCCGTACACCCGGCTGCCGGGCGGCGCCGTCAGCCGGGCGGCGACCTCCGCCTGCACCATCACCAGGCCGCGGCGCAGCGACGGCAGCCGTTCGAGCACGCCCAGCAGCAGCGGCACCGCGATGTTGTAGGGCAGGTTCGCGGCGAGCACGTCCGGGGCGGGCACGCCCGCGGGCAGGTCGGCCGGTCCCAGCCGCAGCCCGTCGGCGAGCACCACGTGCAGCCGCGCCGCGGCCTCGGCGGGCAGCCGGGCGGCCACGGTCACCGGCAGGGCGGCGGCCAGCGGCGGGTCCACCTCGACGGCGACCACGGCACCGGCGGCGCCGAGCAGCCCCAGGGTCATCGAGCCGAGACCCGGGCCGATCTCCAGGACCGAGTCGCGCGGACCGACGTCGGCCAGGCGCACCAGGCGGCGCACGGTGTTCGCGTCGACGAGGAAGTTCTGCCCGCGGCGCTTCGTCGGGCGCAGGTCCAGCGCGTGCGCCAGCGCCCGCAGCTCGGCCGGCGCGAGCAGCGCGTCGGTGTCTACCAGGGCCCGAACACCCGCTCGGCGTTGGCGGCGATCGACGCACCGAGCTCGGCGACACCCACGCCGCGGGTCTCGGCGAGCACCCGCAGTGTCAACGGGATCAGGTAGGGGCCGCCGGGCCGGCCACGCCAGGGCGCCGGGGTGAGAAACGGCGCGTCGGTCTCGACGAGCAGCAGCTCGGCCGGGGCGACGGCGGCCGCCTCGCGCAGGTTCGCCGCGTTCTTGAAGGTCACGTTGCCGGCGAAGGACATCACGTAGCCGGCGTCGGCGCAGACCTTCGCCATCGCGGCGTCGCCGGAGAAGGCGTGGAAGATGACCGTCTGCGGCGCGCCCTCCTCGGCGAGGATGCGCAGCGTGTCCTCGTGCGCCTCCCGGTCGTGGATCATCAGGGCGCGGCCGGTCTCCTTGGCGATCGCGATGTGCCGCCGGAAGCTCTCCTGCTGGGCGGCGTGCGCCTCGGGCGGGGTGCGGAAGTAGTCCAGCCCGGTCTCGCCGACGGCCCGGACCTTGTCCCGGCGGGCAAGCTCGGCGACAGCGGCGAACGTCTCCTCGCTCACGCCGTGGGCCGCTTCGTTCGGGTGGATGGCCACGGCCGCGTAGAGCTCCGGATGGGCGTCGGCGACGTCGGCCTGCCACCGGCTCGTCGGCAGGTCCACCCCGACGGTCACCGCCCGGGTGACGCCGACGGCGACGGCGGCCGCGATCGCGGCGTCCACCTCGGTGTCCATGAGGTCGAGGTGGCAGTGGCTGTCGACGACGGCCACCGGCAGGGGATCGGGCGGCGGCGGTGGTTCACCTGTTCGGCCAGAGTTTCGCGCCACCTCACCCGTCCTTCCGCGTCCGGTGAAGTCTACGGCCGCGACCGGGCGCGCCGAGGAATGCGCCTATCCAGCATGGGACGCTTATCTCGTGAGCGACTGCGAGGATTCCTGCCGATGACGACGCCGTTGACCGTGGCCCTCGTCACCCCGCTGACCGGTCCGGACGCCGCCCAGGGCCTGGCCGGTCTGCGCGGCGTCACCCTGTGGGCGCGCGACGAGCGGCTCCCCGCTCCCTGGGACGAGGTGAGCCTGACCGCGTACGACGCCTACCCCGACCCGGCGGCCGCGATGCGCGCCGCCGTCGCCGCCCGCCCGGACGCCCTGCTCGGGCCCTACGGCCACCGGGCAGCCCTGGCGGCCTGCGCGGCGACGGACCGCGTGGTGTTCAACACCGGGGCGCCGTCGACCAGGTTCGTCCGGCAGGCGTTCCCCAACGTCGTCAACATCGCCGCGGCCACCTCGACCTGGCCGCGGGGGGTCCTGGCGGCGGTGCGGGCGGCGGATCGGCGGGCCCGCAAGGTCGTCCTGCTCGCCTCGGGCGACACCGCAGTCGAGATCACCTCGGTGGCCAGGGCCGCCGCCACGGCCCAGGCGTTCGAGGTCGCCTCGCACGTGTTCGCGCCGGGGAAGGCCACCCTCGCCGCGCCCCGGCTGCCCCCGGGCGACGTCCTCATCGTGCACGCGAGCCCCGACGACGAGCTGGCGGCGGCGAACATCCTGCTGCGCCGGCCGTGGCGGGCGGCGGCGTTCTCCACCGCCGTCAGCGCGCAGGCCACCGCCAGCCTCGGTGACCTGCGCGAGCGGCTGCTCGCCCCGGGCAGCTGGATGCCGGAAAGCACCCAGGCGACCGCCACCGGGCCGACCGCGCGCGAGTTCACCGCCGACTTCACCGCCCTGCACGGCGTCGCGCCGACGGAGACGGCCGCCTGGGCCTACGTCACCGGCCTGATCCTGGGCCGGGCGATCCGGTTCTGCGGGGGCGTGCAGGACGCCTCGGTGCTCGCCGCCGCCCGCGGCATCGACACGACGACGCTGCTCGGCCGGTTCCGGCTGGACGAGGCGACCGGGCTGCAGGTCGGCCACCAGATCCCGATCGTGCAGTGGCAGGACGGGGCGTCGCGCACGGTGTGGCCCCGGGAGGCCGCCCGGGCCACGTTCGCACATCCGCGCCTGATCACCAGCCGGCCGGCCCCGGCGCCCCCGACCGCCCGGCCGACCTCCACGTCCCCGTCCACGTAGGGGCCCCCGGACGGCAGCGGACCACCTGGACGCGAGCGGGCCGCCCGCCGGCAGAATCCGCCGCCGCCGCCTCCCGGTGTTGTCCGGGGCGGCGGGTTGCGGCGGGTGGGCCCACCCGGACCGGGTGAGCCGTGATTGGCTCGGGTCACGCGGTGGAACGACGGCCACGGTGGCGCCGCCCCGCCCACGAAGGGAGGGCTATGGCGGCGGCTCCGCTCGATCACGCACCGGCCGGCCCGTCGCGCCGCCGGGCCATCGCCATCGCCATGATCGGCACCCTGGCGATCGCATTCACGGCGGCCACCGCGCGGCTGTTCGTCTTCCCCCATCGGGACCCGCCGGCGCCGGTCGACGCGATCGTCATGTTCGCGGGCAGTCCCGGACGGCTCGAACGGGCGGTCGCCCTCGCCCGGGCCGGTTACGCCCCGGTCCTCGCCATCTCGACGCCGACCGCCACCGATCCGTGCCCCGACACCATCCCCGGTGTGGAGGTGATCTGCTTCGCGCCCAGCCCGCTGACGACCCAGGGCGAGTCCCGCTGGGTGGGTGCCGCGGCGGCCCGGCGCGGGTGGCACTCCCTCATCGTGATCACTTCGACGTCGCAGAGCACCCGGGCCCGGCTGCGGCTGGGCCGCTGCTACCCCGGCGAGGCCCGGATGATCGGCGTGGCTCCGCCCCGCCATCTGTGGCCGTACATGATCGCCTACGAGTGGGCGGCGATGGGCAAGGCCCTGCTGCTCCAGCGAAGCTGCTGAACCGCGCCCAGGGGGAGTTCAGGGCCCGGGTGGACCAGCGCCCGGCTCGGGGCCGCCGGACGGGGCGGGGCGGGCGGACGGAGCGGGGCGGGCGGGACGCGCAGCGACTTCGGCGGCGTAGACCTCGTTGCGGGAGACGCCGTGATCGGCGGCGACCGCCCGACGTGCCTCCTTGGGCGTCATCCCGGACGCCGTGCGGCGGGCGACGTCGGCGGCCAGCACCCGGGCGTCCACCGTGTCGCCGCCCGCGGCACCGGAAACGGCACCCGCGTCGGCGGGTGGGGGGGCGTGCGACATCAGGGGCGGCGGCATCGCGGGCGGCGGCATCGCGGGCGGCGGGGCCGAAGTCGACCGTGACCGGCCGGCGCCCGGCGCCGCCGGCGACCACCAGGGTGAACTCCCCGCGGATCACCCGGCCGTCGGTGGCCCAGGCGAGCAGGGCCGCGAGGTCGCCGCGGACGATCTCCTCGAAGGTCTTGGTCAGCTCCCGGCACAGCACCGCGGCGCGGTCGGCGCCGAAGGCGGCGATCAGGTCGCCAAGGCCCGCCGCGAGCCGGTGCGGGGACTCGAGGAACACCATCGTGCGGGTCTCGCCGCCGAGTTCGCGCAGCCGGGCGCGCCGGTCGGCGCCCTTGCGCGGCAGGAAGCCATCGAAGGTCCAACGGTCGGTGGGCAGGCCACTGACGGCCAGTGCGGCGGTCACCGCGGACGGGCCGGGCACCACGGTGACGGCCATGCCGGCGGCGGCGGCCGCGGCGACCACGCGGAAACCGGGGTCGGACACCGCCGGCATCCCGGCGTCGGTGACCAGGGCGACCGTGGCCCCCTGGCGCAGGTAGTCGGTCAGGAGCGCGGCGCGGGCGCCCTCCACCGCGTCGTAGCAGGACACGATCCGTCCCGAGATGGTGACGCCGAGCGCGTGCGCCAGCCGGAGCACCCGTCGGGTGTCCTCGGCCGCGACCACATCCGCCGAGGCGAGGATCTCACCGAGGCGTGGGCTCGCGTCCCGGACATCACCGATCGGAGCGCCGCACAGCACCAGGGTCCCGGACACCTGCCCAGTCTGTCAGGAGTCAGGACCTACCCTGATCGGTGTGACGGCGACGACGGCCCACGTGCCCTTGAGTGCGAGTGGAGGGGGCGACACGCCGCGGGTGACCGGTCCGGACCCGCTCGGACCGCAGCGGTCACGGTCCCAGGCCCTGCGCGAGCGGCTGTGCCCGCCGATGCCGGGCTCGCCGCTGGCCGGCTGGCTGGCGACCCTGTCGGTCGCTGTCGTGGCCGGGCTGCTGCGCTTCTGGAACCTCACCCAGCCGCGCGGGGTGTACTTCGACGAGGTCTACTACACCAAGGACGCCTGGGGCCTGCTCACCGCCGGCTACGAGATCAACTCGACGACCTGTTCCGGCCCGGCGTACGTCGTTCATCCGCCGTTCGGAAAGTGGCTGATGGCCGCCTCCGAGGGCCTGTTCGGGTACACGAACTGTGCGGGCGCTCCGCACGGCGACCCCGAGCTCGGCTGGCGGTTCTCCTCGGCGTTGTTCGGCACGCTGGCCGTGCTAGTCCTCGCCCGCGCCGCCCGGCGGATGTTCCGCTCGACCCTGCTGGGCTGCTTCGCCGGCCTGCTGCTCGCCCTGGACGGCCTGGAGTTCGTGCAGAGCCGGATCGGGATCCTCGACATCTTCCTGATGACCGGCATCGTCGTGGCGCTGGCATGCCTGCTGCTGGACCGCGACGACGGGCGGGCCCGGCTCGCCGACCGCCTCACCGCTGCCCTGGCCCCGCGTCCCGGTCCCGCACCCCCGCCAGGCGGCGGCTCGTTGGGCGCGAACGCGGACGGCGCGCACAGCGCGGACGCGGACGCGGCGGTGGCCGCGGCGGGCCGGGAGGATCGGCTGCGCGAGCTGTACGGGCCACGGCTGGGGTTGCGCAAGTGGCGGCTGGCCTGCGGGGGGGCGCTCGGCCTGTCGATGGGCGTGAAGTGGAGCGCGCTGTACACGATCATCGGCTTCGCGGCGCTCGCGATCGCCTGGGACATCGGCGCCCGGCGCACCGGCGGCGCGCGGCAGCCCGTGCTGGGCGCGCTGCGACGGGACCTGCCCGCCTGGGCCGCGGCGTTCGTCGTCGTCCCGATCGTGACGTTCCTGGCCACCTGGACGGGCTGGTTCATCACCGACGGCGGCTACTACCGGCACTTCTACGGCGACGGGTTCGGCGCGGCGGTGCACGGCTGGTGGAAGTACCAGATGGCGGTGCTGAAGTTCCACGAGGGCCTCGACCAGGGGCACGCCTTCGCCTCGCACCCGATGAGCTGGCTGGTGATGGCTCGGCCGGTGGCGTATTACTACTCGTCGCCCGCCTACGGGACATCCGGCTGCCACGATCCGGCCGGCTGCTCGCGGGAGGTGCTGGCGCTGGGCAACCCGGCGGTGTGGTGGGTGGGCACCGCCGGCCTGCTGGGGATGCTCGCCTGGTGGGTGGCGCGGCGGGACTGGCGGGCCGCCCTGGTGCTGGTCGGCTTCGGCTCGGCCTTCCTGCCGTGGCTGCTGTTCCCGAACCGCACGATGTTCTTCTTCTACGCGCTGCCGTGCCTGCCGTTCCTCGTCCTCGGGATCACGGCGCTGGCGGGGCTCGCGCTCGGCCCGCGGGAGGCCTCCGACGCCCGCCGGCTGACCGGCGCGCTGACGGTCGGGGTCTACACGATCGTCGTCGTCCTGCTGTTCGCGTACTTCTACCCGATCCTGGCCGCGCAGGTGATCCCCTACTCCTCGTGGCGGGCGAGGATGTGGTTCCCCGGCTGGATCTGAGCCGGGGAACCACAGGCGGCGCGCCGACCCAGCGATGTGGGCTCAGTGTGAGCTCTCTCACGCGGTCCACCACGATCCTCCGCACGACCACCGAAAGCGATGCCATCATCACAAGCGGACACTCCTGTCCGGATCGGCACGCAGGTACGGGGGCCATCGCAGTTGACTGATCACTCAGAGTCGGAGCAACGCACCGCTAGCAGCTTCACCGGTGGGGATGACAGGGGGGGTCACGTACGGCGTGAGATCCCGATCGGGGATGGTGGGGCGGTCATGCCCCGAGTCCGTACGGCAGGCAGCGCCCGTGCGGGTCTCCCTCCGACCTCCAACCACCGGAGCCGGGTGTCGGGCGGACCGAGACTGGGAGGAACCACCATGGCCGATGTGTCGGTGCGCTTCGCAATGACCGATGACAGCGAGATCGTGCTGAACCTGTCCCTCACGCAGGCGATCCGGCTCACCGAGGCGATCGCGTCGAAGGTCAGCCAGGCGATGACCGAGCAGCCGCGCGCCGGCATGAACGGCAACGCCTACGGCCCGGGCGGAGTGCGCCCCGGGCCGTACTCGACGTCCTGACCCGGACGTCGCGACGGCGGCGGCCGGACGTCCCCGCCCGGCCTCGCCCGCCAACCGTCCGCGCCCCCAACCATCAGCGCCCGCCAACCATCAGCGCCCGCCAACGCCCGTCAGCGGGGTTCGGGCGCGCCCCCGGTGAGCTGCGCGATCAACGCCCGCAGCAGGTCGAGGTCCCGCCGGCGCAGCTCGGCCGCGGAGGCGGGGTCCGGCCGGGCCGGGGTCAGCGCCGCCCGCACCCGGCGCAGCTTGTCGCGCAGCGACTCCACGACCGCGGGCGGGACCAGGCCCTCGCGCAGCACCAGCACGACGTGCCCGCCGTGCTGCACCACGTCCACCGGCTCGGCCATCGGCAGGGTGACGACCCGCACGCCGACGGGGGCCTCCTGGTCGTAGACGAGGCAGAGCTGGTCCTCGGCCAGCACCTCGGCGCTGCCGTCGTCCCAGAGGACCGTCGCCCGCGCGGTGACCGGCGCCGCGCTGCGGGTCGACTCGACCCGCACCGGCCCGGGCTGCTCGGCCGGCTCGCGGCGCCCGGCCGCGTGCACGGCCAGCACGGTTCCGCGCCGCGACCAGATCCCGCCGCCCAGATCGTCGACCGGGAAAACCCGGTCACCCCGAGCGAACATCACCAGCGCGGCACGACCGTCCTCGGCGGTCGGAGGGTGGGCGGCCATGGCGTGATCGTAGGTGGCGGCCTCGAACGCCCAAGCGGCGAGACCCCCACCGGGGTGCGAACGCCGCCGCCGCCGCCGCCCGCGGCCACCACGGACCGCCGGCGACGGCGACGGTTCCAGCGGCCCGGTGACCTCCACTGACGCGGCGTGGACCCGATGCCGACGCATCGCCGACATCGCGAATTCACACGGCGGGTCGGGCCCTTTTCGCGGCTTGTCGACAGTCGTGGGCGCGGACCGCCGCGGCGGGTTACCTTCGCCTGGTTGCCATCGATCGGGTGGCGACCGGCGGCGGCCGGGAGGACGCGAGCGGCTCCCGGCGGGTCGTGATCGCGCGGTGGCGTCCTCCCTGACCCGTCCCCCGCAGAATCCCTGGCCGGACCCTCGGCCAATCACGCCTCGCGGAGCCTACGAATGCCCGATACCGACTACCCGCCCATCGAGGAGCACGCGGTCATCGGCGACCTGCGTACCGTGGCCCTGGTTGCCACGGATGGCACGATCGACTGGTACTGCCCGCAACGCTTCGATGCGCCGTCGGTCTTCGCGAGCCTGCTCGACGCCGACCGTGGCGGATCGTTTCGCATCCACTGTCCGGACTCGCGGGCGAAGCAGCTTTACCTGCCCGACTCGAACGTCCTGATGACCCGCTTCCTCACCCCGCGGGCGGTCGGCGAGGTCGTCGACTTCATGGTCCCGGTGGACAGCGACGTCGCGGAGACGCCGCACGTCGTCGTCCGCCAGGCCCGGGCCGTGCGCGGGACGGCGACGTTCCGGCTGCGCTGCGACCCGCGGTTCGACTACGGGCGGGCCGCGCACACGGTGACGCTGGTCCCCGGCTCGGGGGCGGTGTTCGAATCGGTGAAGGGCACCCTGGTGCTGCGCACCGCGCTGCCGCTGCGGGTCGACGGCACCGCCGTGTACGCCGAGTTCGACCTGGCCATGGGCGAGACCGCCGACCTCGTGCTCGAATGGAACTCGACGATCCGTCCGCTGATCACCGGCGAGGCGGACACGCTGTTCACCCGGACGCTGAACTACTGGCAGGCGTGGCTACGGCGGAGTCGTTACCACGGCCGCTGGCGGGAGATGGTCCTACGCAGCGCGCTCGTGCTGAAGCTGCTGGTCTACCGGCCCACCGGCGCGCTGGTGGCGGCGCCGACCACCTCGCTGCCGGAGGAACTCGGCGGCGTGCGCAACTGGGACTACCGCTACACCTGGATCCGGGACGCGGCGTTCACCACCTACGCGTTGATGGCGCTGGGCTTCACCGACGAGGCCGCCGCGTTCATGGACTGGCTTGAGCAGCGCTGCCACGAGGCGCCGAAGGACTCCGGGCTGTACGTGCTGTACAGCGTCGACGGCAACGCCCACCTGGACGAAATAGTCCTGGACCATCTGGCCGGCTACCGCGGCTCGAAGCCGGTGCGCATCGGCAACGCCGCCGCCGAGCAGCTCCAGCTCGACATCTACGGCGAGCTGATGGACTCGGTCTACCTGTACAACAAGAAGGTCCCGATCTCCTTCCAGCTCTGGGAGGCCCTCGGCCGCCAGCTCGACTGGCTGGCCAAGCACTGGGACACCCCGGACGAGGGGATCTGGGAGACCCGCGGCGGGCGCCAGCGCTTCACCTACTCGGCGCTGATGACCTGGGTGGCCTTCGAGCGGGCCTGCCGCATCTCGCGCCAGCGGGGCCTGCCCGGCCCGACGAACGACTGGAAGGACTACGCCGGTCAGGCCTACCGGTTCGTCCAGAACGAGGCGTGGAACCCGGCCCGCGGTGCCTACATGGAGTTCCCCGGCTCACCGCGGCTGGACGCGTCCCTGCTGTGCATGCCGCTGGTGAAGTTCTCCGGGCCCACCGACCCGCGGTTCCTCTCGACGCTGGACCGGTTCGGCGAGGACCTCGTGAGCGACAGCCTGGTGCGTCGCTACGCCGCCGACGGCAGCGACGGGCTGACCGGTGACGAGGGCACGTTCAACCTGTGCTCGTTCTGGTACGTGGAGGCGCTGACGCGGGCCGGCCGGGTCAGCGAGGCCCGGATGGTCTTCGAGAAGATGCTCACCTACGCCAACCACGTGGGCCTCTACGCCGAGGAGATCGGCTCCTCCGGCGAGGCGCTCGGCAACTTCCCGCAGGCCTTCACCCATCTCGCGCTGATCAGCGCGGCGATCAACCTCGACCGCGCCCTGGCGTAGCCGCCGCCCCACGGACGACCCGGCGGGCGGGCGGCGCGCCCCGCGGCGCGCACCCGCCTGTCGGGACCCGGACATCGCCGGTTGCGGAGACGGTAAGGCGGTATCGGCCGGCCCGCGGGCACGGCAGGATAGGACCCGTACCGGACGGGCCGCACGCAGCGGCGAGGATGTGCCATGAGGCCGCCGGCGGCGCAGACCGGCTCGGCGCGTGGTGTGGGGACGAGGGGCGAGGTCATGGCGGGACTGGACCATTTCCGGGTGGTCGTGGAGTCCGGGCACCCGGATCGGACCGGGGTGGTCGTCCGGCTGCCCGGCGCGCTCATCGTCGCCCGTGCCGGCCGGCCCGAGACCGCCGAGATCACCAGCAGGTTGCTCGGGCTGTGCGCCGAGGTGGCCGCGGAGGTGGGCACCACCGCGTCGACCATGGGTCGCCGGCTCGTGCGCCGGGTCGCCGGGGTCCTCGCCGATGCCGACCCGGACCGGGTGCCCGACTTCAGCCTGCTGACCACCGTCAACGACCGCGTCGCGGCGCTCGTCCACGGGGCGATGGACGTCGTGGCGTCCGGCGCGTCCGGGGTGACGCTGTCCGGCGTGGACTCGGCCACCTGGGTCGACCGCCTCCTGCCGACGGAGATCGCCCGGATCGACGTCGGGCCGACCGGCATCGTCGGCCCGACCGGCTTCCCCAGCGGCCTCGGCGACCTCGGCTTCCCCCTCGACCTGCGGATCGGCGCGGTGCCCGGGATCGGGGTGAGCCTGCTGCTCAGCGACGCGCCCGCGCTGCCCGCCCCCAAGGCGTCGGCCGAGCAGCTGCTCGCCGGCTTCGATCCGCTGCGCGACCCGATGACCGGCGCCGCGGCGATCCCCACGCCGGGCGCGCGCGCCCCCGACCCGATGTCGACCACCCCGCCGGCGCTGGCCCCGCTGCTCAGCGAGGAGGAGGAGGCCCACCGTCGCCGGGCGGCGGCGGAGCCCACGCAGGCCGCCGACCTCGATGAGCTGGACGAGCTGGACGAGGACCCGCCGACCGAACTCGCCGGGCGCGAGGCGCTCGGGCATGCCGCGGTCGACTCGGGACCGGGCGGCCACATCGGCCAGCTCGGCGGGCACGCCGAGCCCCTGACGGACGGCCTCGGCGACGACCTCACCGACGACGAGCACGACGCCCTGACCCAGCTTCCCGGGCAGACCTTCACCGTCTCCGACCTCATCGAGGACGACGACGCCCCGACGATGCTGCCCAGCAACTCCGAGCCCCAGGTCGAGGGGGTGCTGTGCGCGAACGGGCACTTCAACCACCCGCAGGCGCCGTACTGTGCCGAGTGCGGCCTGTCGCTGGCCCAGCAGGGCACCCGCACGGTGTGGGGCCCGCGGCCGACGGTCGGGGTTCTCGTGTTCGACGACGGTCAGACGATGAACGTCGACATGGACCTCGTCATCGGCCGCCAGCCCGACCGGGACGACGCGGTCCGGGCCGGTAAGGCGCGGGCGCTGCCGGTCGAGGACGGCGAGAGCGCCGTCTCCCGGGTGCACGCCGTGATCACCCTGACCGGCTGGGACGCCGTGATCACCGATCAGGGCTCGGCCAACGGCACCTACATCGCGCCGCCCGAGGCGACCGTGTGGACCCCACTCAACCCGCACCAGCCCGCCCCGCTGGTGCCCGGGACCCGCGTCCAGGTCGGCAAGCGGACCTTCGTCTTCAACTCCCACCTGCACGTCTGACCCGCCCCGTCCACCGCCCCTGCTTATCCAGAGGGACGAAACGGACACAGAGGCCTCCGGATCAGCAGGGAGGTCCCGGGCGGCGAGCGGGTGGCGCGGGGCACGATCGGGGGGCGGTCCCCGCGGCCGAAACGGCGAGGCCCGCGGGGGCGGCGCGCGAAACGTCGCCACCTACGTCAGACTTGACGGACGATGAGCGATTCAGAGCTGCGCGCCGGGGGCGGCCTGCCCGCCACCCCCACCGCGCCCGCAGACGCACCCCCCGCGCGGCACGGGCAGGACGACCGACCCGCACCAGGCGGTCCCAGGCCGGCCGGAGCCGGACCGAGCGCGGCCGCGCCGGATGCAGCCGCGCCGGATGCGGCCGCGCCGGGCCGGGCCGACCTGGACGGCGCCGCCGGAGACGGGACGACCCCGGATGCCGAGGCCGGAGCCGACGAGGCCGGAGCCGACGAGGCCGGCACCCCGCGTCGGCGTCGCCGCGGCCGGGCCGCCCTGTGGTGGACCCCGGTCGTCGTCGTGGTGGTGGCCGGCCTGCTGGCCGCCGGCGCGGCGCTGGGCGACCTGATCGACCGGGCGCCGGGCGAGAGCTCCGTCGACGTCGGCTTCGCCCGCGACATGTCCGAACACCACGCGCAGGCCGTGCAGATGGCGATGATCGAGTTCGACCGCGGCGGCGACGCGTCGACCCGCAGCGTCGCGCAGGACATCGCGCTGACCCAGCAGCGCGAGATCGGCGTCATGTCGGCGTGGCTGTCCGGCTGGGGGCGAGCCCAGACCACCGGCGGCCCGCCGATGCGCTGGATGGGCGGCACGGGCAAGGCCGCGGGCACCGGGCACGACGCGCACGGCGGCACCGGCTCGGCGGCGATGGGCGACATGCCGGGGATGAACGGGACCGCCGACGACGCCGCGGGGACGGCCGGCGACACCGCCCGGATGCCGGGCATGGCGACCCCGACCGAGCTGCGGCGGCTCGCGACGATCCGTGGCCGTGACCTCGACGTCCTGTTCCTCACCCTGATGGTGCACCACCATCGTGGGGGATTGGCGATGGCGCAGTACGCGGCGCAGCACGCCGACCAGGACCGCACCCGCAGCGTGGCCCGGGCGATGGTGCTCAACCAGTCGATCGAGATCGACCAGATGCAGCAGGATCTGGTCCGTCTCGGGGCACCCCGGGCATGACCGGCCGAACCCACCCGCAGTCCCACCGACGCTGACTTTGTATCGTCAGATCCAATTAACCGGACCGTACCGCCGATCGTCCACCCGAGCGTGGGGAACACCGTCCCCGCAGCTACTTCCAGGGTGATGGCGTCGCCGCGCTCCGTTCCCCGGAGATCCGTCGCGCCTGCCCACGGGTGCGTCTCCCCACGGGTGCGTCGCCCCCCGATGGATGCGTCGCCTCCCGGTGGATGCATCCCGCGATGGGAGAGGTGGCGGGCGAGGAATGGTCCGGTCCCGCCACGGTGGCTGCGGCTGCGCGCCGACGCCGCCGTCGATCCTCGAGGGTCCGCTTCCATGACAGGTGTTTCCGCCCGTGAGGCCGCCGACGCGGTGGCCGGGAGCCGTCGTGCGGTCGTCGGGGGACTACGCCTTCCCGCGCTCGCCCGACGCTGGCCGGGCGCGCGCTACGTCCGGGTGGAGCTGCTCGCAGGCCTGGTGACGGCGCTCGCGCTGATCCCGGAGACGATCTCGTTCTCGGTGGTGGCCGGGGTCGACCCGAAGGTCGGCCTGTTCGCGTCGTTCACCATCTCGGTGATCATCGCGTTCACCGGCGGACGGCCGGCGATGATCTCCGCTGCCGCGGGCTCGATGGCCCTCGTGGCCGCACCGCTGGTCCGCGAGCACGGGCTGAACTACCTGCTCGCGACCACCGTCGGCGTCGGGTTGCTGATGGGAGTGCTGGGCGTGCTCGGGGTGGCGCGGCTGATGCGCTTCGTACCGCGAACCGTGATGATCGGCTTCGTCAACGCGCTGGCTATCCTGATCTTCACCGCCCAGATGCCGCACGTGATCGGCGAGTCGTGGAAGGTCTACGTCCTGGTCGCGGGGGGCCTGGCGATCCTGCTGACGGTTCCCCGGCTCACGAAGGCGATCCCGGCGCCGCTCGTGGCGGTGGCGATCCTGACGCTGGTCACGGTCTGTTTCCACGTCTCGGTGCCGACGGTCGGGGACGAAGGCCGGCTGCCCAGTTCGCTGCCGGTGCCCGGCATCCCCGACGTCCCGCTCACCTGGGAGACCCTGCGGATCATCGCTCCCTACGTGGTCGCGCTGACCGCCGTGGGTCTGCTGGAGACGCTGCTGACCGCCCAGATCGTCGACCGGATGACCGACTCCACCCACGACCCGAACCGCGAGTCCTGGGGCCTGGGCATCGCCAACGTCGTCAACGGCTTCTTCGGCGGGATGGGTGGCTGCGCGATGATCGGCCAGACCATCGTCAACGTCAACTCCGGCGGTCGCGGCCGGCTGTCGACCTTCGCCGCCGGCGGCTTCCTGCTGATGCTCGTCGTGCCGCTGCGCGATCTCGTGTGCCACATCCCCATGTCCGCGCTGGTCGCGGTGATGATCATGGTCTCGGTGATGACCTTCGAGTGGCGCAGCGTCGTGCCGTCCACGCTGCGCCGGATGCCCTGCGGCGAGACCGCGGTCATGGTCGCGACGGTCGCCGTCGTGGTTCCCACCCATAACCTGGCGTACGGGGTGCTCGTCGGCGTCGTCCTGGCCGCCCTGCTGTTCACCCGCAGGGTCGCCCACCTGGCCCTGGTGACCAGCGTGCTCGATCCGGAGGGCGGCGAGCGGATCTACGCGGTCCAGGGCACGCTGTTCTTCGCCTCGACGGGCGACCTGGTCAACGCCTTCGACTACGCCCGCGACCCGGCCCGGGTGGTCGTCGACCTGTCCCAGGCCGACGTCCTCGACTCCGCCGCGGTCGCCGCCCTCGACGACGTCCGCACGAAGTACCGCGAACGTGGCACGGAGGTGACCCTCGTCGGGCTGAACCCACGCAGCGCCACCCTGCTGCGCGGGCTGTCCGCCGAGCCGGACCTGCTGCAGCCTCGGGAGGCGGGACGACCGGAGAGCCGCCCGGCCGAATCGGGCTGAACCGGCCGGCCGTACCACGTCCCCACCGGCCGGTTCCGAGGCGACGCCTTCTCTACTTCCCAAAACGACTTCCCAAAGCGACGACCCGAGGCGACGACCCGAGGCGACGACCCGAGGCGACGACCCGAGGCGACGACCCGAGGCGACGACCCGAGGCGACGACCTAAAGCGACAGGGAGTGTCCGTAGAGTCGATTGACGCCCAACTTCACCCCACCGTGAATACACTCTGCCATCAGATACTCACAATGAGGATGGTGGCGGCATGGGCGAGAAGGGCCTCACCGGTGGTCTGGTCGACTTCGCCCGACGCCAGCCGGCCGTGGTCGTCATCGTGATCGTCCTGGTCGGGCTGTACCTGTCCAAGGCCAGCTCGGGTGCCTCGACCCGGGCCGTGCTCGTCCCCGGCGTCGACTTGCCGGCGCCGTTCCTGCTGACCCGCAACCGGACGACCTACGCCGTCGGCGTCGACCCGCGCTCCCCCGGCACGATCAGCCTGTTGTCCAGCCGGGACCGCCGGAGCTGGACCACCGAGCCCGACGCCCTGAAGGCGCTGCCGGGCTGGGCCGACCCGGGCGGCGGGCTGGGGCCGGCGGCGATCGGCGCGTTCGACGGCTCGTACGTCCTCTACTACACGACGACCGTGCGCGGACTCGGGATCCGCTGCATCTCGGCGGCGACCTCGGACGACCTGGACGAGCCGTTCGTCGACACGTCATTGGCCCCGTTCGTCTGCCCGACGGCGGACGGCGGCAGCACCGACCCGAGCCCCTTCGTCGACGACGCCGGACGCGCCTACCTGGCCTGGAGCAGCCCAGGACGGCCCGGCGGCTCGGGCCCGACGCTGTGGGCCCAGCGGCTGCGCTCGGACGGGCTGGTGCTCACCGGCGAGCCGGCGGTGCTGCTGCGCCCGAGCCTGCCCTGGCAGCAGAAGCGAGTCGCGAGCCCCTCGATGATCGTCGAGGATGGGCGCCACCACCTGGTGTACTCGGCCGCGCCGGAGCTCAACGGTCGCCAGGTGGTGGCCAGCGCCTCGTGCACCGGCCCGCTCGGACCCTGCAGGCCGGCACCGAAGCCGATGGTGACCGGCGGGAAGGTCGGCTTCGGCCCCGGCGGCGCCCACGCCTTCACCGACTCCCGCCACCGCTGGTGGTTGGGCCTGCACAGCTGGGACTCGCCGCCGGCAGGGGCCTACCTGCCGACCGGGCGGTTCGTCGTGGTCCCCCTGCGCGTGCGCGACGACGGGCTGTCGGTACACGTCAACTCGCTCACCCAGGGCCGGGTCCGGGTGTCCGACGAGCGCGACTCCGACCGCAGCGACCGCGAGCACGACGGCCAGCGCGACGGCCAGCGCGACGGCCAGCGCGACAGCGACGGCACCGGCCGCGGTTCGGACCCCGGCTCCGGTTCCGGCTCCGGTACGGACTCCGACTCCGGTGCAGGCTCGGGCTCGGGCTCGGGTGCAGGCTCGGGTGCCGAGACGGGGGCCGGGGCGAACGGCGCGGGCGGGCGGGAGCGGGCGAGCGGGCAGGGCGCGGGCGGGTGATAGCCCACAAGTGCCTTCCGAAGCCGCCATTCATGGGATAACCAGCAGGAACGGACCTTGGCGGCACCCGTCGCGAGGCCGACGGCGAGAGGGACGACCTTCCAATGACCGAACCCGAGGCGCCGGCTGCACGGTCCCGACGCCGGCGACCGCGCCTGCTCATCGCCCTGCTCGGCGCCGTCGTGGTGCTGGCGATCCTGGTCGTGGGCGGCACCGCCCTCTACATCAACGTGATCAAGGAGGACGCCCCGGAGGAGTTCTCCCTGGCCCAGCCGAGCGGGAGCGAGACGGTGGCGCCGGCCGGCTCGCTGTCCGGCGCCTGGGCGATCGCGCCGGGCTCGGAGGTCGGCTACCGGGTCAAGGAGATCCTCTTCGGCCAGGACACGACGGCGGCCGGGCGGACGAAGGAGGTGTCCGGCTCGCTCACCATCGACGGCTTGCGGGCGTCGCAGGCGTCCTTCACCGTGCGGATGGCCTCGGTGACCAGCGACGAGACCCGCCGGGACAACCAGTTCCGCGGCCGGATCATGGACACCGGCACCTTCCCGACCGCCACGTTCACCCTCGCCGAGCCCGTCGACATCGGCACCGTACCCACCGATTCGAAGACCACCCGGTCCGTCACGGCGAAGGGCGACCTGACCCTGCGGGGCACGACGAACCGGGTCACGATGACGCTGCAGTCACGCTGGGACGGCACCTCGATCCGCACGGTCGGCCAGCTCCCGGTCGTCTTCGCCGACTACGGCATCCCGAACCCGAGCTTCCCCGGCATCTCCACCGAGGATCACGGGATCATGGAAGTCTCCCTGATCTTCACCCGCTCCTCGGCGCCCCCCTCCCCCAACCCCTGACCCGCCCCCGCCCTGCCTTCCCCTGCTTGTCCAGAGGGATAAATCGGACACGGAACCCTCTGGACAAGCAAGGCAGCCCGGCGGACGGCAGGGAGGCGACCGCACCGCCGGTCAGGGTGGAGACCGGCGGTGCGGCGAAGCGCTGCGCGCGCAAGCGGCTGCTCAGGCAGTCCCGGCGCCCGCCGGTGCCGAGGTGGGCGAGGTGGTGGACGAGGTGGTGGACGAGGTGGTGGGCGAGCTGGGCGAAGTGGTGGGTGTGGCGTCCGCGGCGGGCGGCTGCGCGGCGTCGGCGGAGGGCGGGATCTCCTCGGGGGTCCGCCGCGTCTGCGACGGGATGCCGTGCTCCCGCTCCAGCGCGATCTCCTCGGCGTCCGGTACCCGCGGCGCGGGCTTGGTCAGCGCCCAGGCCGCGCAGACCACCGCGAGGAACAGGTAGCCGAGGGCGACCTGGCCCCCACCGGCGTCCCATTCGACCTTCTCGGCATGGATCAGCCCGATGAAGGACAGCACCGCACCGGCGGCCGAGGCGACCGCCGCCGAGATGAACCGTTTGTCGATGATGAACGCGACGATCGAGCCGAGCACCAGACCGGCGAGCACCGCGCCGTCCCCGAGGGTGTGCAGGCCGTGCAGCAGCACGCTGTTGCCCTCGAGGTCCGCGTCGGTGACCTTCAGGTTGACCGCCGGGTTCAGGCTCGACGCGACTCCGACAGCCGTGGTCACCGTGTTGTCGATCAGCCCGGCCGCCCAGGAGGCGATGTTCGGGATGATCGCGGCCACCACGGCGGCGCCGTGCGCCTTCGGCGAGACCTGGAACGCCTGGGCCCCGATGAGCAGACCGATGTAGAGCAGGATCGGCACGATCGCCGGCAGCGGCAGCACCGCGTTGAGCAGGCCGAACAGGCCGAGGAAGCACAGGACCGCGATGACGACGCCGGTGGCCAGGGAGTAGCCGGTGCGACCGCCGGCGGCCTTCCAGCCGGGATGACCGATGTAGACGGCGGGCGGGAACGGCGAGCCGAGCGCCGAGCCGATGATGGCCCCGAAGCCGTCGGCGAGCAGGATCGGCCGCAGGTTGAAGTTGTCCCCGGCGGACGCCGCGCTCTCCACGTTGCTCATGCCCTCGGTGAAGTTGTAGACGCCGAGCGGGATCGCCGTGGCGAGCAGCGGGGAGATGTCGGACAGGCCGTCGAAGAGCTTGTCGAAGTGGAAGGTCGGCAGCGACACCGCGATGTCCTTGGCCGCCTCGGACACCGCCGGGGTGTCCATGAACCCGCCGATCCAGCCGATCGCCGTGCCGAGCGCCAGCGCCACCGCGCCGATCGGCAGGTTCCACGGCAGCTTCAGGTCGGTGAGCATGCCGATGAGCAGCAGGCCGAAGACGGGCAGCGCGATCCACGCGGCGTCCCACATCTGGGCGGCCGGCCGCATCGAGATGAACGCGATCGAGATGCCGGCGAGCGTGCCGAGCATGGCCGCTCGGGGGGCGTACCTGCGGATCGTCGGCCCGACGAAGGCGCCGATCACCACGATGATGCCGATGATGAACGCCCAGGCCAGCCCCGCCTGCCAGGCGGCCACCGGGTCCTTCGTCTTCAGGTAGATCGGCAGCATGATGACGAAGACGACGATGAACATGTGCGGCACGCTCGGCCCGTAGGGCATCGCCGTGACGTCGTCGCGGCCTTCCTTCGCCGCCAGCCGGCGGCCCAGGTAGGCGTAGAACAGGTTGCCGAGCAGCATCGCGATGCCGAGTGCGGGCAGGATCGCGCCGAAGACGTCGTCGGAGGGGATGTTGACGACGAACAGGCACAGTGAGCTCAGGACGATGACGTTGACCAGCACGTTGATGCCCAGGCCGAAGAAGGCGTTGGTGTCGCCCTTCGTCCAGTAGGGCAGGGCCGGCGCGGACGACGCCGGCCGATTCCCGATCTTGACCATGGTGGGACCCGTCCTCTTTCAGGAGGCCGTGACGGCGGGTGCGGGCACGGTGGAGTCGGCGGCAGCGACGGTGTCGGTCGGCGCGGCGGTGCCGGTCGGCAGGGCGGTGTCGGTCGGCGCGGCGGTGCCGGTCGGCAGGGCGGTGTCGGAAGGCGGAGTCACGGCCGCGGGCGTCAGGGGGGCGAGCGCGGCGAGGAAGTCGGCGGACGGGGCAACCCAGCCGAAGATCCCGCCCTGGGCGGCGACCATCTCCAGCGCCACCCGCTGGAACTCGGGGAAGTACGAGCCCACGCAGTCGCTGAGCACCAGGCACTCGAAGCCGCGGTCGTTGGCCTCGCGGACGGTCGTGTGCACGCAGACCTCGGTCGTCACCCCGGCGACGACGAGGCTGGTGATCCCCTTCTCGGCGAGGACGTCACCGAAGGCGGTGGCGTAGAAGGCGCCCTTGCCGGGCTTGTCGATGACGTACTCGCCGTCGACCGGCGCGAGCTCGTCGATGATGTCCTGCCCGTACTCACCCCGGATGAGGATGCGACCCTTGGGGCCGAGGTCGCCGATGCGCAGCGCGGCGTTGCCGCGGTGCAGCTTCGCCGACGGGAGGTCGGACAGGTCGGGCAGGTGACCCTCGCGGGTGTGGATGACAGTGAGTCCCGCAGCCCGCACACCCGCGAGCACCGCCTGCAGCGGTTCGATCGTGCTCCGCAGCTGGCTGACGTCGTTGCCGAGGCTCTCCCCGAATCCGCCCGGTTCGAGGAAGTCGCGCTGCATGTCGATGACGACGAGCGCGGTGGTTGCGGGGTCGAAGGTGAAGTCGTACGGTCGGGCGCTCACGGTCAGGGGCGCGGTCAGGGTCGTTGCGGTTTCGCTCATGCCAGCTCTCGCCATCGGAGTCCACGGGTTTCGGGTCCGCGCAGGTCGGATCCACGTGTCTGGAGTGCGTCGAGGGAGCTCGCCACGCCTGGCCCGGTCGTCCGGTGCCTCCCCCGTCGTGTCTGGAGACGAGGGTCAGGGGGTGTCGTTTCAGACCACCGCCCAGCACGTAACGCGACGATGAACTCTGTATCCCAGGCCGTATCCGGGTTCGTATACAGATCGCGAGCGCGAACGGTCTCGACGTTTTTGTGGCTTTTGCGCTGGTCAGCGGTTCATGGGGACGTGGCGTACGCCACTGCGAGCCGCCCACGGCACCGAACGGGTCGATATTGACCCGCGAGGCTCCGCGCCGGGCGGAGTCGTGATCCACGCGCGACGGCCCGTCGGCATGCGCGGCGACCGGTCACCTGCCCGCGCCGAGCCGCGGCGCGGGGCGATCGCGTCCCTGGCCGCGCCGCCCGGCGGCCGTCGCAGGAAAGGGGTGCGATGTGGGTGGACGGTCCGTGGAGACGATCGATCCCCAGCGCAACGGTTCCTCGATTGCGCAGCCCGAGCCGGGGCTACCGGTTAACACGCCGACGCCGGGCATGTTTACGCTGAGCGACCTGCTGGCGGTGCTGGACCTTGGCGGCGACGTCCCTCCGGTGCCGGCCCGATGTCTGGTGAGCGCGCACGGCGGGATCCTCGGCGCGCAGCTGCTCGGTCAGCAGATCGTCCTCGCGGAACGCATGGCGCCGGGCAAGACGGTGCACTCGCTGCACGCGATCTTCTCCCGCCCCGGGGACTGCCGGCAGCCGCTCTGGGTCGACGTCGAACGCCTCGCGCACGGCGGGTCGATCGACGCGCTGGCGCTGTCCTTCCGACAGGGTTCACTGCATATCTGCCGGGCGGACGTGATGCTGCGCACCTCGGAGCCCGACTTCCTCAGCCTGCAGACGAGCCGCGCGGACCTGCCGGGGCCGGCGGCGGGGGTGCCGCGCCCGGAGCGGCCGATGATGCCGTGGGAGGTCCGGGTGCTGCCGCGGGCGGAGCCGCACCGGCTCGATCAGTGGCAGCGGATTCCCGACGCGGGCGAGGACCCGACGGTGTGGCGGGCTTTGCTGGCGCATTCCTGCGAGCTGCTGCCGCTCGCCGATCTGCTCACGGCCTCGGGCATCCCGCCCATGCCGGGCGAGCGACCGCAGGTCGCCGCGGCGGTGCTGTCCCAGACCGTCACGTTCTTCGATGAGCTGGACGTCCGGGACTGGCACCTGTTCCAGGTCCGCTCGGTCCACGCCGGGCACGGCCGCGCGGTCGGCCGCATCGAGATCTTCGGCCCGGACGGGGTGCAGCGGGCCGCCGCCGAGGTCGTCGGGCTGCTGCGCTCAGCCCGCCCCTGACACCGAATCCCGCCGGCCCCGGCGCCGCCGTAGCGGCGCGGGAGTTCCTTGCCTTTCCAGAGGGGGTTCTGTGCCCGATTTATCCCTCTGGAAAGGCAAGGCGGACCCCGGGATCAGACCTCGGCGGACTTGGCGACCGCCTGCTGGTCGTCGGCGGCCGGCCGAGCGGGCGGTGCCGGCAGCCCGGCGGCGGCCGGTTCGGGCCGGCGCAGCCGTGGCAGGAGGAACGCCACCGGGACTCCCACGGCGAAGACGCAGCCGCCGATGAACAGGCCGAGCGAGTACCCGGAGGTCAGCGCCTCGGGCGGCGCGACGCCATGCCGGAGCCGGCCCTCGGTGTGGTGCGTGGCGATCGTCGTCGTGGCGGCGAGGCCGATGGCCGCGCCGATCTGCCGCCCGGTGTTGATGAGCCCGGAGGCGAGCCCGGCGAGCCGGATCGGCACGCCCGCGGTGGCCGCGGCGACCATCGAGACTATCGTGCATCCCATGCCGAAGCCCATCATCGCGATGGGGCCGAACACATGCGACCAGTACGAGCCGTCCGTCGTGATCGCCGACAGCCACAGCAGCCCCGACGCGCCCACCGCGGCGCCGAAGACGACGATCCGCCGCGGGCCGAGTTGACCGATCGTCCGCGTGACGAGCTGCGACGCCACAATGATCATCAGTGGCATCGGCAGCATCGCGAGCCCCCCGCGTAGCGGGCTGTAGCCCTGGACCCGCTGCATGAACAGCGTGAGGAAGAAGAACACCGTGAACATCGCGGCGCCGAGAAGCGCCGCAATCACGTTCGCCACCGCGAGCCCGGGATAGCGGAAGATGCTCAGCGGCACCAGCGGATTGGCGGTGGTGGCCTCGATCGCGACGAAGGCGCCGAGGAGCACGACCGCCCCGGCCAGCATCCCGATCGTCACCGGCGACCCCCAGGAGGAGGTCTCCGTGCGGACGATCGCGTAGACCAGCAGCACCAGGCCGCCCGTCACGGTCAGCGTGCCCGGCATGTCGAGGTCGCGCAGGCGGCTGACCTGCCCCCGCGACTCCACGAGCACCACCCGCGCCGCGGCCACGAGCGCCACACCGATCGGCACGTTGACGAACAGCACCCACCGCCAGTCGGCGATGTCGGTGAGGACGCCGCCGACGACCGTCCCGAAAGCACCGCCACTGGCCGCCGTGGCGCCCCAGGCGCCGAGCGCCCTGGTCCGCTCCCGGCCCTCCGCGAACGAGGTCATCAGCAGGCTGAGGGTCGCCGGGGCCAGCACTGCGCCGCCGAGCCCCTGCACCGCCCGGGCGACGATGAGCTGAGTCTCGGACTGGGCGAAGCCGCCACCGAGGCTCGCCAGCGTGAACAGCCCCAGCCCGAACACGAAGACCCGGCGCCGGCCGAACAGGTCGGCCGCCCGGCCACCGAACAGCAGCAGCCCGGCGAAGGCGAGGGTGTAGGCGTTGACCACCCACTGCAGACCGCCAGCCGACATCTCGAGATCGGTCTGCATCGCCGGCAGCGCGACGTTCACGATCGAGATGTCGAGCACCACCATGAACTGGGCCAGGCAGCACACCGCCAGCACGGCCCACTTCGCCCAGGGGGCCGGCGGGGCCGCACCGGCCACGCCCCGCCCACCCGCGACGGAGACCCCGGCGGACGATGCGCCCCCGGGCGCCCGCGCCGACGACTGTTCGGGACCGCCGACGCCGCCTGCGTCCGTTCCCTCCGAATGCGCCATTCCCAACATCCCCTCCCACCAGCCGTCGTACACCGTACGAGGACCAGGGGCAACACTACGCCGTACGATGTACCAACGGCAAAATTGCTGTTCGGCTGCGTGTTCGGAGGTGACGAGATCATGACCGCGCCGGCGGAACCGGCCGTCGGGCCGGGCGGAAGGCGCCGGGCGGGGCAGGCTCCCCCACCTGGATACCGGTCCAATCTGAGCCCCCAGCGGCTAGCTCTGGCAGCCATCGAGATCGCCGACGCCGAGGGGTTGGCGGCCGTGTCGATGCGCCGGCTCGCCGCGAGCCTGGGCGTCGGGACGATGACGCTCTACTACCACGTCCGCGACAAGGACGAGCTACTCGACCTGATGTGGAACGAGTTCCTCGGCGGCCACCTGCTCGACGAGATCCCGGCCGACTGGCGGGCGGCGCTGACCGAGATCGCCCAGCGGACCAGGCAGTCCTTCCAGCGGCACCCGTGGGCCCTCAACGTCGCGGTCCGCCCCGCCCGCGGGCCCAACAAGCTGCGCCACATCGAGCAGTACCTCGCCGTCGCATCGCGCGTCACCGACGATCCTGACGAGCAGCTGCGCATCATCCACTCCGTCAGCGACCTGGTGGTCGGCTGCACGCTGCGGGAGCTCAGCAGCCAGGCCTACCGCAACCCGGACGAGCACGCGGACGAGCACGCGGACGCCGACGTCGACGGTCCTGCGTCGCCGTTGGAACCGCAACCGGGTTTCGACGCGCTCGCCACCGCCGAGGAGCTGCCGCGGCTGCAGTCGCTGCGGACCGCCGGCTGCCGGCTGCACTCGCCCCGCTTCGAGCAGGCCCTGGGCTGGCTTCTCGACGGGATCGAGGCAGCCCATCCGGGCGCCCGGCGGGCGGACGCGCGCCCCGTCGACGCGGCCGCGCCCAGCCCGGACCACGTGGGCATGGCGGTCACGACCCGGATGCTCCCGAAGAAGGGGGCGTAGCAGCCTTCACGGACACGACCTGAGTAGCTACCGTCGGAGAGGCTAGATGCCGCCGGCCATCCGCGAGTCGCATTCGGGGCACCCACCATGACCGCTCGACTACCTCGCCACGTCGCACCGCTCGCCGCCGGTGAGTCCTCGGCACTCGGGCCATATCAGCTGCTCGGCCGCCTCGACGCGGGCATCACGGGCATCGTCTACCTGGGCCGCGCTCCGGGCGGCGCGCAGGTAGCCATCCGCGCGCTGCACCCGGGTGACGCCCTGCGCGCCGACATGCGAGCCCGCTTCGCGGCGGCCGTCGACCGGGCCCGGGTGCTGTCCGGGCCGCACACCTGCGGCGTGCTCGACGCCGCGCCCGACGCGGACCGCCCGTACGTGGTCACCGAGTTCGTCGGCGGCCCCACCCTGGCGCGCGAGCTCACCGAGCGGGGGCCGCTGTCCGCCGACGAGATCGACCGACTCGCCCGGACCCTGCTGGAGACCATCGACGCGGCCCACCACACGGTCGGCGCCCTGGGCGACCTGACGGCCACGGACGTCGTCCTTTCCGTCGTCGGCCCCCGTCTGGTCGATCTGGGGATCGCCGCCGCCCTGCGGCCGCTGCTGCTGTCCACGGCCGCCGCCGGGCAGGGGGCTCCGGCCGGCGGCGGCTACGTGCCCGGTTACGGCTACGGACCGGCAGCGGGCGGCTGGGACGGGCCGGCGGCCGACATCGTGGCCTGGGCCGGCATCGTCGACCTGGCCGCCGCGGGCAAGCCGTCCGGTTCGGTGGAGCCGGCGGGCCGCGGCGGCTGGCGGCGCGCGCAGCGGCCAGAGCAGGACAGCCCGACCAGCCCCGGGGTGCGCCGCGCGCTGGCCCGGGTGCGGCAGGCCGACGGCGCCTCCCTGCCCGACATCTCCGAGCTGCTGGCCCTGCTCGCCGGTACGCGTCCTCGCTCGGGTCGCGGCGGGCGCGACCGCCCCCGCGGCACGACCACCGGCATTCCACGCCAGCAGCCCGT
>NZ_CM001489.1:6155995-6196387 GCF_000262465.1 Frankia sp. QA3 | reverse complement strand
CCGAACGGCGCGGCGCGCAGCCCCGCCCGGCCCAGGTCGCCCCGCCGGCCGGGCGGATCGGCAGCACCACGCCCGGCACGACCGGCGCCGGCCGCATCGCGGCGGCGCCCGTGGCCGCGGCGGCGGGGCTGGCGGCCCCGCCCGTCGGCGTGGCGGCCCCGCCCGCCGGCGGCACGCCCGCGGCTGCCCAGCAGCAGGCGCCGCCAGCCCAGGCCCAGCAAGCACCACCCCAGGCCCAGCAAGCACCAGCACCACCCCAGGCCCAGAGCCAGAGCCTGGCACAGACGCAGCCTCCGGCCGCGGGGACCGCCGACACCGCGGCCGGCACGTCGACCGCCCCCAAGACCGGTCTCACCCCGGTTCAGGTGGGCATCGTCCCGCTCACCCCCCGCTGACGGCACCGCCGTCAGCCGGCCGGCGGGGGGCGGCCGGCCTCGGCGCCGGGTCCCGCCGGGCGGCGCACGGCGCCGGCCGGCCAGATGATCTGCACGGGCCGGCGCCGCAGCCGGGCGTAGTCGACGACGTCGGCCGTACCCCCGTAGCCGCGGGCCGGCAGGCCGTCCCAGACCGCGATGATCCGGTCGGAGGCATCGACGAGAGCCCGGCTCGCGGCCATCAGGCTGGCCAGGTCGGGGGCCGGGCGGTCCTGCCGGCGGACCTCGGCGGAGCAGCGCAGCAGCCGGTCGAAGTCCCGGCGATGCGCGGCGGGTTGGAAGTCGCGGTACCCGTCCGAGGGGATCACGGAGATCAGCCGGCCACCGAGTGCCAGGACCACGTCGGCGAAGACGGTGTCCGCGCCCTCGGCGAGGCAGGTGATCCCGGCGAAGCCCGTGTCGGCGAGGGGCGTGAGCAGCCGGCGCGCCTGCGCGGCCACGTAGCGGGCCTGATCCCCGGTGAGACCCCGATGGCCCGTCACGCCGACGATGACCACGCCGTCACCCCACCCTGCGACGGACGTGTGAGCAGGCCCGCGAACCGGGCCGCGGCGGGTGCGATCGGCATCGGAGGGCCACCCGGCGAATGTAGTGTCGCGGCCTTACCCCGCCGGTGCGCTTGCGCGGGAAGCCCGCGGGTGCGGGCACGCTCCCAGACCAGCGGGTCGAACGGGGACAGCAGGGCACGAGCGGCGGGCAGCCGGAAGTAGTCGGCGCGCTCGCGGCCGAACGCGGCAATCCCCCGCCACATGCCCTCACCGGCCAGTGCCGCCCGCGCCCGCCAGCGGAACAACGGTTCCCAGGTGACCGGGACGAGCGAGGCCTCGTGCGCCAGTACTCGTAGGCGTACCGCTCGACCTGGACGAGCCGGTCGAACATCTCCTGAGGCTCAGGGGAGCAGGACGACCTTGCCAGTGGTCGCGCGGCTCTCCAGGGCCGCGTGCGCGGCCGCGGCCGCGGCCAGCGGGAAGGTCTGCACCGCTGGCACCAGGGTGCCGGCGGCCGCGGCGGCGAGCGCGGCCTCCTCCAACGCCGCCAGTCCCCCGGGCCGGCGGAACATCCGCGGCCCGAGGACGGAGGCGACCAGCAGCCCGCGTTCCGTCACGTCCTCGGTGGTGATGACGGTGGGCGACCCGGCCGACCAGCCGAACGTGTAGTAGCGGCCGACCGGCCCGGTCAGTTCCAGGGCGGCGCGGCCGGCGGCGCCGCCCACCCCGTCCAGCGTCACGGTCACGGGGCGGCCGTCGAGGGCGGCGCGGACGGCGTCCGGCCAGTCGGGAAGGGTGTAGTCGACGGCGATGTCAGCACCGAGGCGGCGCGCCGCGGCGACCTTCGCGGCGCCCCCGGCGACGGCGACGACGACCGCCCCGACGCCGCGGGCCGCCTGGACGAGCAGGCTGCCGATGCCGCCGGCCGCGGCGGTGATCAGCACGACGTCCTGCCCGGTCAGCTCGGCGACGTCGAGGATGCCGATCGCGGTGCGACCGGTGCCGATCATCGCCACGGCGGCGGGCGCGTCGAGGCCAGCCGGGATGGGATGGACGTTGTCGATCTCACGGACGGCGAGCTGGGCGTAGCCCTGGCCGGTCAGGCCTAGATGGGCGACGACCCGCCGGCCGAGCCATTCCTCGTCGACGCCCGCCCCGACGGCGTCGATCGTGCCGGCGACCTCCCGGCCGGGGATGGTCGGCAGCTCGGGGCGCTGGAACAGTCCGCCGGTCCAGCCCTGCCGCAGGGTGGTGTCGATCAGGTGGACGCCGGCCGCGGCCACCGCGACGCGCACCTGGCCGGCCGCCGGCACCGGGTCGTCGACCTCCTCGTAGCGGAGGTTGCTCGCCGGGCCGAACTCGTGCAGCCGGACTGCGTACATGATCTGTCCTCCAGGTCGCGGTCTTGGTCCGGGTGGCCGGGGGCCGCGCGACGCCCATGCCGGTCCGGCGCCAGCCCGTGGCCGAAGGCTAAAACCTGAAGTCGGATTGAGGTCAACAGCGCCTCGGCGGTCAGCGGCCGCTCGCCCCGTACCAGGCCGGCCGGGCGTGCAGCAGCCACTCGGGGATGAGCTGGCGCAGGGTGGCGGGGCGTAGCTGCAGGTCGGGGAGGCTCGCGAGGGATACCGAGACGATGTCCAGGTCGTCGAGCCGGCTACCGAACTCCGCGGCCCGGGACCGGTCTGCCGCGAAGACGACGTCAAGCACGCCGACCCGCTCGTCCCGCTCGGTCGCGGATCCCTCGATACAGCCGGCGAACGCCAGATGATCGGGCTCGATACCCGCCTGCTCGTCGAGCAGGCGGCGCAACGCCCCCTGCACCGTCTCCCCGGCGTCGACCTGGCCACCGGGCAGGTGGAACCACGTCTGGCCGCGTTCGTTGGCGAGCAGGATCCGGTCGCCCTCGACGAGCAGCGCGCGGACGTTGATCCGCACCGGCGCCGCGGCCGGCTCCGTGGGATCGAGGGCCGGGCCGCTGGCGGTGCTGGCGGTGCTGGCGGGGGCGGACGGGCGAGCGGACGGCGTCACGGGCGCTCCAGGGACGGCAGTCGGCGGACGGGCAACATCCGCATGGTGCCCCGTCGGGGCGGATGCTTGGGCGCCAACCGGCCATCCCGCCGGCGACGGGCCGGCGGAGGCCACGATCGGGCCGATCCCGCCCCACCGGACAAGCTCCGCGCAGGCGGACGATACACCGCCGAAATCACCGCAAAATCGGGTTAACTACTCCGAACTTGCCGAACCTGCGGGGTTATCATCACAAGCATGCCGAGATTCCGGATCAGTGAGGCGGCAACGCTGCTCGGTGTCAGCGACGACACCATCCGCCGATGGGCGGACAGCGGCCGACTGCCTACCGTGCTGGACGACGCCGGTCGCAGGGCGATCGAGGGTGCCAACCTGGCCGAGTTCGCCAAGGATATGGCAGGAGACCAGACAAGCGCGGCGACCCCCGTCGTCGCCGAGTCGGCCCGCAACCGCTTCCCCGGGATCATCACCCGGGTCACGCGGGACACGGTGATGGCCCAGGTCGAGATCCAGGCCGGGCCGCACCGGCTGGTCTCCCTGATGAGCCGGGAGGCCGCCGACGAACTCGGCCTCGAACCCGGCGTCCTCGCCGTCGGCGCGGTGAAGTCGACCAACGTCGTCATCGAGATGCCCGACCGCCGCTGACCGGCCCGCGGTCCGGGTCCCGGGGATCACCCACTCCGCAGCGGATCACCCTCGCCACAGCGGATCACCCGGTCCGCAACCATCACCCGTGTCACCCCAGTGAGAGGGATCCGCGCCGGCGATGACGAGCCCAGGTGGTACCCCGCTCCCGTGGACCGCCCCGGCGCAGCGGGCCGTGACCGGTTCCCGGCTGTCCTTCCGCTCGCGGAACCGATCGGGGCGCGGCCCCGCGGACGCACCGGACGGCCACGACACCCTGCCGGCTCGCGGCCCGGCCCGACGACCCCGCATCCGGCCGTCGGGCCGCACGGCCCGCCGGGAGACCCGCCGCCGGGCGCCGTGGGCGCTGTGGGTGCCGGGCGTGATCGCGGCGTTGTTCCTGCTCCTGCCGCTCGTCGGCCTGCTCGTCCGGGCTCCCTGGTCCGGGCTGCCCGATCTGATCACCGAGCACGACGTCCGCGAGGCACTGTTCCTCTCGTTAGAGACCGCCACCGCGGCGACGGCGCTGTCGCTGGTGTTCGGCATTCCGCTCGCCTGGCTGCTCGCCCGGACCAGGTTCCCGGGGCGGTCCCTGCTGCGTGCGCTGGTCACGCTGCCGCTGGTGCTGCCGCCCGTCGTCGGTGGCGTGGCGCTGCTGCTGGCGCTGGGCCGGCGCGGCATCGTCGGGCAGCACCTGGACGCCTGGTTCGGGATCACCCTGCCCTTCACCACCGCCGGGGTGGTGGTCGCGCAGACCTTCGTGGCGATGCCCTTCCTCATCGTCTCGGTGGAGGGCGCGCTGAACAGCGCCGATCGCCGCTTCGAGGACGCCGCCGCCACCCTCGGGGCAGGCCCCTGGACGACGTTTCGCCGGGTGACCGTCCCGCTGGTCGCGCCCGCCGTCGCCGCCGGTGCCGCGCTGTGCTGGGCCCGCGCGCTCGGCGAGTTCGGTGCGACGATCACCTTCGCCGGTAACTTCCCCGGCAGCACCACGACGATGCCGCTGGCCGTCTACCTGGCCCTGGAGACGGACTCGGATGCCGCCATCGCGCTGTCCCTCGTCCTGCTGGCCGTCTGCGTCGCGGTGCTGGCAGCGCTGCGCGCGCGCTGGTTCCCGGGCGTCCGGCGGCTGCTGCGGGGTCGGGCGTCCCGCGAGACCCCGCTCACCGTCGGCCCCGAGGAAGGCACCCGTTGACCGCCGGAGTTCCCCGGACACCGAACGCCGCCGCCCCCGAGGGAGGCCGCCCATGACCGCCGGCATACCCAGGACCGCGCACACCGGGCTGCCGGAGACGGGGATGGGGATGGGGATGGAGCCGGAGTCGGGGACGGCGGCGGGCGGCCTCGACGCCCGGGTGACGGTGCGCCGCGGCCAGTTCGTCCTGGCCGTCGACCTCCACGTCGCCCAGGGGGAGACGGTCGCCGTCCTCGGCCGCAGCGGCGCCGGCAAGAGCACCCTGCTGCGCACGCTGGCCGGGCTGCTCCCGCTCGACGAGGGGCGGATCACGCTGGCCGGGCAGGTCCTCGACGACCCCGCTCAACGCCGTTTCGTCCCGTCCGAGCGCCGTCCCGTCGGCGTCGTGTTCCAGGACTACCTGCTGTTCCCGCACCTGCGCGCCCGCGACAACGTGGCGTTCGGCCTACGGGCCCGCCTCGGCCAGGGCCGCCGGCACGCCCGCGACCGGGCGGACTCATGGCTGGAGCGGTTCGGGATCGGCGAGCTCGGCGACCGCCGGCCCGGTGCGCTGTCCGGCGGCCAGGGCCAGCGGGTGGCGTTGGCCCGCGCGCTGGCCACGGAGCCCCGCCTGCTGCTGCTCGACGAGCCGCTCGCCGCGCTGGACAGCACCACCCGGGGGGAGGTCCGCACGTTCCTGCGCACGGTCCTGCCGACGCTGTCCGCCCCCGTGCTCATCGTCACGCACGACCCGACCGACGCCGAGGTCCTCGCCGACCGCACGATCGCCCTCGAGGCCGGCCGGGTGGCCCAGGCCTGACCTGCGGCGGTGCCGGCCCCGCCGTCAGTGCGCGCGGCCCGCGGCCGCCCTCCCGCCGCCGCGGCGGACCTCCGCGTCCGGGCCGGGGTACACGAAGCTGACGTGCCCGGTGTCGGACCAACGCACGGCGAACGGCGGGTCGCCCGCATCCGTCCGCACCTCGCAGATCTCCCCGAGCCGGTCCGGCGTCCTGGGGATGTGGCTGTGGACCACCAGGGTGTCGCCGGGGTGGGCGTGCAGCGGGGTGCGCCGGCGGGCGGGCGCGGCGAAACCGGCCATGCGGACCGCCATCGCCGTAACCCCGGCCGCGGTGGCGGTGGCCGTCATGGCCGTGACCCGTCCCGTCACGACGGGCGCTGCCGCCTCTCGGTGCGGGGCGAACGTCTCATCGCGCAGCGGATGCACCAGGTCGGCGATCTCCCGCTCGCTGCGGATCAGCAGATCGTCGATGGAGACCATGCCGACGATGCGCCGACCGTCGAGGACGGGCAGCCGTCGGATCGCGTGGTCACGGAAGATCTCGTAGGCCCGTTCGACGCCCATGCCGGCGGGCACGGTGATCACCTCGGTGGTCATCAGCGCGTCGATCCGGCCGTCCGGCCCGATCCCCCGTGCCACCCCCCGCAGGACGATGTCACGGTCGGTCACGATGCCGACCAGCCGATCGCCGACCTGCCGATCGCCGACCTGCCGATCGCCGTCGACGACGAGCAGTGCGCCGACCCCCGTTCGCCCCATCTCCCGAGCCGCCTCGCTGATCGTGGTGGATCTCGCCACGGTCACCGGCGGCCCGCTGACTACCGAACCGATGTAGGCCATTCCTGCCCCCTCCGCCCGTCGCCCCGCCCCGGGTGGGCCATGCGCTCCACCGACGTCGTTCCCCTCGTTTCGAGGAGCACGCACCCGATAACGCAGAGCGCCGGATCCGGGCGGGAATTCAGCCTCCGGGCGGGCTGGTCGGGCGCTGTGCGCATGGCCCAGCAGCGTCAGGCGGTCGACGAACAAGGTCGGTCAGGCCCGGTGCGCATGGCCCAGCAGCGTCAGGTGGTCGACGAACCAGTCCCGGGCGAGCGCGGCCACCCGTTCCAGCGCGCCCGGCTCGCCGAACAGGTGGGTCGCGCCCGGCACGATCTCCAGCCGGCTCTCGCAGCCGGTGAGCCGCTCTTGCGCGCGCCGGTTCAGCTCGAGGACCTGCTCATCGAGCCCGCCGACGACGAGCAGGGTCGGCGCCCGCACCGCCGGCAGCACCTCCCAGGCCAGGTCCGGCCGCCCGCCTCGGGAGACGACGGCGGTGACGTCGGCGATGTCGGGGGCGGCTTCCGAGGCGGCCTCGGCGGCTGCCGCCAGCGCCGCCGCGGCGCCCGTGCTCGCGCCGAAGTAGCCCAGCGGTAGGGCAGCGGTCGCGGGCACCTCCCGCAGCCAGGCGGTCGCGGCCAGCAGCCGCCGGGCGAGCAGCCCGATGTCGAACACGTTCCCGACGTCGCGCTCCTCGTCCGGGGTGAGCAGATCGAACAGCAGCGTGGCGAGCCCGGCGGACGCCAGAGTGTCGGCGACGAACCGGTTGCGCGGGCTGCTGCGGCTGCTGCCACTGCCGTGCGCGAAGACGACCACCCCGCCCGGCTGCGGGGGCACACTCAGCCACCCGGCGAGCCGGACCCGATCCGCGGGAATCGCCACCTCCACGACCCGGCCGGCCCCGGGGCCCCCGCCGTCGCGTGCAGCACTCCCCGCGCGCGCTCCCCCCGCGCGGGCAGCCTCCACCTCGTCCGCATCACCTGTCCCGGTTGCGCCCTCCACCCGGCGGGCGGCAGCCCGGCGCAGCAGGTCGGTGACCTCCTCGTCCGGTGTCTGATCGAAGTCGGCGTAGAACTCGCCGATGCCGAAGAAGCTCGCCGGCGCCTGGACGCAGATCACCTCGTCGGCCTGCTGGCGCAGCCGGTCGATGCGGTCGCGGGCGGCGACGGGCGCGGCCAGCACGACCCGGTCCGCGCCCTGGGCCCGGACGGCCTGGCAGGCGGCCAGCGCCGTCGAGCCGGTCGCGATCCCGTCGTCGACGATGATCACCGTGCGGCCAGCGAGGGGGATCCGCGGCCGGCCGTCCCGGAAGCGGTGGGCGCGCCGCTCCAGCTCCACCGCCTCCCGCGCCTCGACCTCGGCGAACCCTTCTGGACCGACATGGGCCAGCCGCAGGGTCTCCTCGTTGACGACCCGCACCCCGCCCTCCGCGATCGCGCCCATGGCGAGCTCGGGCTGGAACGGCACACCGATCTTGCGGACGAGGATCACGTCCAGCGGCGCACCCAGTGCTCGCGCCACCTCGAACCCGACCGGGACCCCGCCGCGGGGCAGCCCCACGACGACGACGTCCTGGCCGCGCAGGTGCGCCAACCGCGCGCCGAGCTGCCTGCCTGCGTCCACACGAGTGTCGAAGATCACGGCTGTCTCACCGTCCTCCCCGTTCGGACTGGACGTCTGCGCCGTCGTGATTCCCGGGAAGGCCAGGACCGATCCACCTCTGGGCTACACAACACCGCCCGCTACCGCCCGATCGAGCCCCACCAGATCCGATGCCCACGGGGCAGCACCGCCAACCCGGTACTCCCGGTCGGGCCATTCGGTCGACAGGCGCGGATCCCGCCGGACGCAGTGGCCGCAGGGCAGGCGCCAAACGCCGGTCGCCTTGCCAGGCTGGCATGGGGGAGCCGCCCCGCCGAGGCCGGCCGCGCGATCGGTCGGCCCGATCCACCGCGGCCACCGGCCCGGCCCGGTCCGCCGGGCACCCGGCCGCGCCGCACCCCCGACCGCCCGGCCGGCCGCCGGGTCACCCGCCCGACGGCACCCGTCGGAACTGCGCGGACGGCCGGGCGCCCGCGACGCTGCCCACCACCCGGCCGCTCACCGCCGGGGCGACGGGATACCCCACGGGAGCTGTTACGGGAGAGCCGACGGGAGATGCCCCGAACGCCCCACGGGCCATCCCGCCCGACCGCGTCCACGCCGCCCCGGGCAGGCCCGCCGGGCGTCCGCGGACCGGCACCCGTCTCGGCCCCCATGCATAATGGAGAGGTGACGCTCCGCTTGCAGCACGGCGCCGCCCCTCACCGGGCGTGGCGAGTGGTCTGTCGTCCCGGGGGCTGTCCGTGTTGTCCCAGCCCTCGCGCCCACTGAGGTTCGCCGCCAGCGTGACGAGCCGGTCGCCCCGATAGTTTCGGGGCTGGCCCGGGTGCGAGGGGCCTCGGAGTTCGGTGCATCGAACCTGGGCGCGAGACCATCCTGACCGGCGGGCCAGCCCCCGCTGATCGTCCGTCGTCCCGGTCACCGGCCCGAAACGAGCCGGCAGTTTCCTCGGATCGCCACCTCCGCTGGACGTGGCGCGATGCACCGCTCCGTCATCTCCCGCTGATCGCGGGCATCCGGCGCTCGCCGATGCCCCCGAGGGTTCCGCGACGTACCGCTGTCGGCGCCGGCATCCGGCCGCGGTGGCGTGCCGCGTGCGATGCCGGCCAGGTCCGGCGGTCAGATCGCCGAGCCTCCGGCGGGAGTTCCCCGACATGCGTATCGACCAGGAAGGCAGCATCCGCCGTGTCCTTCAAGGCGTGGATGGCCCGTCTGCGGGACGAGGGATACCTCGTCTGCCCGGGCAACTCCGCGGTGCCGGTTGAGATACGAGGCGTCCGCCCGGACGGTGTCGGCCTGCACTTCCGCTGCCGGGGCACGTCCGTCCGGCTCGCCGTGTACCGGCCCGGTCGGGCAGCGTGGCAGGTAGCCGTCCGGGATGAGGGATGGTGCCCCGAGGAGGCACTGCAACTGTGGGTCCACCGCCCCCTGGACGGCCCGCCGCCGCCCGCCGAGGCACGGCTGGCCTTCCCCGGGGACGGCGGGCCGGACCAGGAACTCGTCGTCGACGGCGCCCGAGCGTGGGGCTGGTCGCGCCACGAGGCGGGCCTGCTGCGGCCGACCGCCGCCGCCTACCTGTTCGACCATCTCCTCGCGACCCTCACCGGTTCCGGGGCGCAGGAGGCCCTCGGCATCCGCGGGCATGGCGGCTGGACCGGCCCGGACCGCCCGGTCGGCGCCGGCGTCGCGCCCGCCCGCACGGGCTCCCCGACGCGCCGCACAGGGGCCCCGGTCCGGACCGGCGCCGCCGTCACCGCAAGCGCCGCGGAGCACCCCGGCCGCCGCGCGGACCTCGCCGAGGTGGCCCTCCCCACCGCCCGCTCCGAGGCGCACAGCGAGACCCGATCCGAGACTCGCTCCGAGGCCCGCTCCGAGGCCCGCAGCGACCGCGCCGTCCGGATCGGCTGACCACCGTGCGGGCCCGCGGATGGATGACGACGCACTCCGAACGGGGGTGGTCGTCGCATGGCCCCCGCCGTCCTGTAAGCTTCAGTTACTTCCAGGGGGTGTAGCTCAGCCTGGTAGAGCGCCTCCCTCGCACGGAGGAGGCCAGGGGTTCGAGTCCCCTCACCTCCACAGGCGTCGTCATGTTCGAAATTTGACCTTGACGCTTCTTGGCACCGCAAGAACCAGCGCCGTTCGGGTACAGCCCGAGCGGCGTTTCTCTTTGCCCATCGTGGGCCCTGGAGGAGCGCGGGTGCCATAGTCGGCGGGCCGGTCGCGGCGCTCGGCGGCGGCGGTGGCGAACAGGACCGTCAGGTCCTCGGCGGCGGGCTGGCGCGGGTCGTCCAGCCGATGCCCGTCGCTCGCCGCAGACGAGTTGCCTTGTCGAACGGCCGGCCGCACGAGTGCGGTAATAGCTGATCGCGATGGGCCGATTGGGATCTGAGCAGTGGGTTGTCGCGGCCGGACGGAGAATAATAGTAGGACCGGAAGGCATGGCAGGAAGCTCGGAGGGAGCTCACAAATGCCGACCGCCGCCCCCGAAGAAGCCCACGGTTTCGAGATTTTCCAACATTACGAGCGCCTTCAGTGGAAGGTTTCGGAGCTCGGGTTGGAGAACGTCCGGCGCGATCTGGTCGACCCGGCCTACATTTCCCTCGTCAAGGGTGTCGTCATGGGCGAGGCGACCTCGTTGCCCGGGCTGCACGGATTCCTCAGCGAGTTCGACGACGACTACGACTGCTCGGCCTTCGTGGCCGTCTGGGCCTACCAGGAGCTCCAGCACCACTACGCCTTCCGGGCCTGACTGAAGGCGGTCGACGTGCACATCGACCAGGCCAGGATCGAGGCGTTGCGCGAGCCGTACGAGCGTGGCATCACGCCAAGCGCCACCCTGGCCACGAACGTGATCTCCGAGATCATCGTCAACACCGCGTACCGGGCTCTCGCCGCCTGGGTGCGTGAGCCCGTCCTGTCCGACCTGTTCCTGCGGGCGAGCCGCGACGAGGCCGGCCACGCCCGCGAATTCCTGTTCTATCTGAAGCGGCGGCTGAACACGCACCCGCACGAGCTCACCTCGGTCCTGGAGCGAATCCACTTCTACGCGACGAGCTCGCGGCTCAACCACCCGGTCGGGGTCTACAAGCATCAGCTCGTCGAGGAGATGCGGGGATACGAGACCGTCGATGACGTGATCGACGTCTATCTGCGGTTCTCGCCGCCGGACGAGCAGGACCGGCTCCAGGCCAAACTGCGCCGCGCGCTCGGGAGCGCGGTCGGCCGGGACCTGACCCGAAACTCCGACATCCGGCAGGCCCTCGCCGACTCCATGGCCTGACGGCGCAGGCATCGCCCGCCCGCCATCACCACGGCGCCGGCCGGCGTGGCCGGCGCTCGCCCGTCGCTTCGACCGCATCGACCGCATCGACCGCATCGACCGCATCGACCGCATCGACCGCAGATCGAACGATCCGAGGAGTCCCGATGTCGTCATCCCACGCCGAGATCGTCAGCACGGTGACCGAGATCGTCGCCGGCGCGCTCCGCCTGCCCGCCGAGTCCCTCGCCGTGGACCTCAACCTGCGGACGGTCGAGGGCACGGACTCGGTGAAGGTCCTGCTCGCAATCGCCCGAATCGAGCGCGAGTACGGAATCGAGATCGAGGATGAGGACGTCTTCACCCTGACCACCATCAACGACGTCGTCCGCATCGTGCAGGCGCAGCTGGCAGAGACGACGGTTTGACGCCGAGCTCGCCAACCGGCCGCGTCCACCGCCCAGTCACCGGACTTCCTTGCCTCTCCAGAGGGTTCGGTGTCCGATTCGTCCCTCTGGAGAGGCAAGGGGGGTCAGGTGCCGAGGTCGTCGAGGACCTCGGCGGTGGGGAGGGCGGCGAGCGCCGCTCCCGGCAGCCACAGCTTGGACCGGCGCAGGCCGGAGCCGACGACGACGCGGGGATGCTCGGCGACCGCACGGTCGATCAGCAGCGGCCAGTCGGCGGGCAGCCCGACCGGGGTGATGCCGCCGTACTCCATTCCGGTTCGGGCGACGGCCGTGTCCATCGGCGCGAACGACACCTTGCGGGCGGCGAGCCGGCGCCGGACCAGCCCGTTCACGTCCGCCCGGGTCGTCGCGAGGACCACGCACGCCGCGAGCGTCGTCTCGGCCCCGCGCCTGGCCGCGACGATCACGCAGTTCGCCGAGTCGCCCGGGGCGACCCCGTACCGCTCGCAGAACGCGGCCGTGTCGGCCAGCTCGGGGTCGATCTCCGCGACCTCGACCTTCTCGACGGGCGGCGCGGACCCCGCGTCCGACCAGGACGACAGGGCCGCCGCGGTCGCCGCCGCGAGCAGGTCCGGTCGGCGTAGGGCCGGCACCGGCTGGAGAACGTCGGTCACAGGAGCGAGATTACGGCGCCGCCGCGGTCCGCAATCCGTTGACTCATTCCCGTAGTGGCGCGCTCGCGCGGCTACGCGACGCAACCCTTCGGTGGACGGTCACATCTCAGGGGCGGGATGCGACAGGAGGGGCGACGGCCGAACCCGGCCGTCCCGACGCGGCCCGCGGCGATCACCCGCCGGGCCGCGGGACGCCTCCGCTGGAAGGACCTCCCCCTTTGGACACGATCACCGGCGGGTCGCGAGCCGCCACCGGCCGCACCGCGTCAAACGGCCCCGGCTTCCCCGGCACCGCCGCGGCGGCCTCCACCCCGACGATCGGCTCCGGGCCGCTGCTGGCGACCCGCCGCGGACAGGGGCTGCTCGCCCTGCTCTGCGCGGTCGCCTTCCTGGACTTCGTCGACGCGTCGATCGTGAACGTGGCCCTCCCCGACATCCGCCGCGACCTGGACTTCTCCGCCCAGGGCCTGCAGTGGGTGCCCAGCGGCTACCTGCTCACCTACGGCGGGTTCATGATGCTGGGCGGCCGGGTCGCCGACCTGCTCGGCCGGCGCCGGGTCCTGCTCGCCGGGACGGTGCTCATCGGGCTGTCATCGCTCGTCGGCGGGCTGGCCGGTGATGCGGGCGTGCTGGTCGCCGCCCGTCTGGCGCAGGGCCTCGGCGCCGCGCTCATGCTCCCCGCCGCGCTGTCGATCCTCACGACCACCTTCCGGGAGGGTTCCGACCGGCACCGGGCGCTGGGCGTCTGGGGCGGCGTCGGCGGGCTCGCCTCGGCGGTCGGGGTGTTCCTCGGCGGAGTGCTCGCCGAGGGGCCGGGCTGGCGCTGGGTGTTCTTCGTCAACCCGATCGCGGCGGCGCTCGTCATCCCGGCCGTCATCAAGCTGATCCCCGGCGACCGTCGGCGCGCGCGGCTGGCCGATTTCGACGCGGTCGGCGGCGTCCTGGTCACCGGCGGGATGCTGCTGCTCGTGTTCGCCCTGGTGGAGGCGCCGGACCGGGGGTGGGGATCGGGTCGCACGATCGGCGAGATCGCCGGGGCGGGCGTGCTGCTGACCGCCTTCCTGATCAACGAGCGGATGGTCCGCCGGCCGTTGCTGCCTCTGTCGATCTTCCGGCTCCGGGGACTCGGCGCCGCCGACGTCACCGGGCTGACCGCCTTCGCCGGGCTGATCGCGATGTTCTTCTTCCTCACCCTCTACCTGCAGAACGTCCTCGGCTACTCCCCGATCCGGACCGGGGCGGCCTACCTGCCTCTGTGCGCCGGCGTCGGCATCGCCGCCGGCATCTGCTCGCAGCTGCTCGCGCGGGTGGGCACCCGGCCCGTGATCGTCGTCGGGGCCCTGCTGGCGGCCGGCGGCCTGTACTACCTGTCGCGCATCCCGGTCGACGGCTCCTACCTGACCGACCTCCTGCCCGGCCTGATGATCGTGTCGTTCGGGCTCGGCTCGGTGTTCGTCGGGGTCACGACGGCGGCCAACGCCGGGGTCCCGGCCGATCAGGCCGGGCTCGCCGCCGCGCTGCTGAACTCCTCCCAGCAGGTCGGCGCCGCACTGGGGCTGGCGATCTTCTCCGCGATCGCGACCGCCCGCACGGACCATCTGCTCGCCGAGCACGCCACCCCACCGGCCGCGCTGACCGCGGGTTTCCAGCGGGCGCTGCTCACCGGCTGCATCTTCCTGCTGGCCGCCGCGGTCATCGGGCTGCGCACCGCGAACGCGCACGGCGAGCCGCCCCAGGCCCGCCCGGAGGGCGGATCCACAGGCTCCAACCAGGAGGTGGCGGGTAAGGAGGTGGCGGGCCAGGAGGTGGCGGGCCAGGAAGCGGCGGGCCAGAAGGCCGCGGGTCGAAAGGCGGCGGGTCAGGAAGCGTCGTCGTAGCCCTCCCGGACGGCGAACCGGGCCAATTCCACCCGGTTGCGGAGCTGGAGCTTGCCCAGCACGTTGTGCACGTGGTTCTGCACGGTGCGGTGGGAGACACCGAGGCGCTGCGCCGCGTCCCGGGCCGACAGGCCCTTCGCGACCAGACGCAGCACCTCGATCTCCCGCGGCGTGAGCCGGGGGGTCGACGGCGTCGCGGCATCGCGGGCCGCCCGCGACATCTCCCCGAGGACGAGCGCGGCGAGTCCCGCGCTGAAGACGGCGGCTGCGGCGGCCGTGCGGCGCACGGCGTCGACGAGCTCCTCGGGCCGCGCCGACGTGACGACGTAGCCCGACGCCCCGGCCCGAACCGCAGCCAGGACGTCGGCCTGCTCGCCGGAGGCCGAGACGACAAGCACCGCGCCGGTGAACCCGTCGGCGACCGCCGCCGGGCCGAGCAGGGCCCGGATCACCTCGACGCCCGAGCCGTCCGGGAGCGTCAGATCGAGTACGACAAGGCCGGGTCGGGTTGCCGCGACCACCCGCAGAGCCTGCGCCACCGAGCCGGCCGTGCCGACCACCACGAATCCCGCCTGGTCCAGGTCCCGGCTCAGGGCCTCCCGCCACAGCGGGTGGTCGTCGACGACCACCACCCGGGCCGGGGCGGGCCCCTGCGCCGCCGAGCCGTCCACGGCCGGTCCACCGCCAGCGCGGTGGCCGGCCCGCGGCCTGTCAGCGTGGGACACGCAGCTCGACCTCCGTCCCCGCCCCGGGTCGGCTCGTCACGATCACCGTGCCGCCCAGCTCCCGGATGCGCCCGCGTACCGAGACGGCGAGCCCCAGCCGCCCCTCGGCGGCGGCCCGCTCCATCCGCCCGGCCGCCATCCCCACCCCGTCATCGCGGACGGTCACGACCACGATGTCGCCGTCGTCCTCCACGAGCACCCACGCCGATGGCTCGGCCTGCTCTACGTCGTGACCTCGGCGTTCACCCTCGCCAAGTGCGTGCGCGACCAACAGGAGGCGGCCAGCGTCGTCAGCCGCGTGGACCAGGTCCGACTGGAACGGCTCATGGCGGAATACGACCCGCTGAAATCGCCGGTCGGCCGCTGAGTCGACGCCGGCCCCCTTCGCACCCGCACCGCGCGGCCTCACCACACGTCCCACAGGCGGACCGTCTTGTCAGACGACGCCGTGGCGAGGTACCGCCCGTCCGGCGAGAACTCCAGCGATTTCACCTGCTCGGCGTAGGAGCCAGGACCCAACGTCCCCACGGCGACCGGATGAGCGGGATCGGTGGCGTCCCACAGCCGGGTTTCGGTTCGAGGGACGGTTCGCCCGACGACTCGGCAGACCCCTCGACGGGCGACCCCTCGACGGGCGACGGCTCGACGGGCGACGGCTCGACGGGCGACGGTTCGAGGAGCCGGCGCAGGTCGTCATCGAGATGCAGGGGGAGACCGCAGCGTCTCGCCCAGCCCTCGCCGTGAACCTCGCGCGCGGCCGTGGCGAGCTCAAGGGCGAAGGCGTGCGCGTCAGGCTGCCGGTCGTCCGACCGCTTCGCCAGGGCCCGCAGGACGACACCGGCGAGCGAGGGTGGGACGCCGGGCGGCGACGGGGGCGCTACGGTCAGGTGATCTCGCCAGAGCAGGCTCACCGGCTGCCGGGGGTTGAACGGCGCCGTGCCGGACAGCAGCTGGTGGAGCAGGACGCCCAAGGCGTACAGAGCCGTGCCGGGGCCGAGGCGGCGCCCCTCGATCTGTTCCGGCGCCATGTACATCGGCGTGCCGGCCAGCCGGCTGGCCGTGGCGGCCGGCTGGCCGTGGCGGCCGACCCGTCGAAGAGCTTCACGATGCCGAAGTCGGTGACCTTCACCGTCCCGTCCACGGCGAACAGGATGTTGTCGGCCTTGATGTCGCGATGCAGCACCCCGCGGCCATGGGCGTGGCCGAGCTCGGCGGCGACGGCCAGCCCGACCGCGCAGCTCTCGATGGAGCCGAGCCCACGGCTGCGGCGGGCGAGGGTGCCGCAGCCGAGAAGCTCCATCACCACGAGACACAGGCCATCCGCCTCGACGTGGTCGTATGCCCGCACCACGTGTGGATGGTCAAGCCCCGCCAGCAGCCGCGCCTCGACGCCGAAGTCCACCGACACGCTCTCGGTGCCCTCGGCGGTCATCACCTTGATCGCCACAGGCCGGTCCAACCCTCGGTGCCGGCCGGCGAGGACCAGCCCGAACGAGCCCGAACCGAGCTCGGCGCCCAGCTCGTACGCCGGCAGTGCCGCAGCCACCCTCGCCCGATCGACGATCAATGCGGTGCTCCGGGCGGAGCGGACGGCCCGACCGTCCCCGACATCCCGATCATGGTGCGAGCAGCGTCCCACATCGACGACGAAGCGTCACCAATCCGACGGGAACGCGACACCTCGTCCTGCCCACCGGGGATGGAGGACCCGTCCGGGGGATCGGCAGGCATGGTGGTGGGACGGCTCGCCGCGCGCGGGCGCCCCGCCGCCACCGGAGGTCACCATGCCGACCGTCCCCGTCGAACGCGGTGCGCAGGGCGGCGAACTGGTCGACCTGTCAGTGCCGATCGTCAGCGGCATGCCGGTCTACCCGGGGGATCCCGAGGTCGCGGTGACGCCGGCGCTGCGCGCGCCCGAGGACGGGGTCAACGTGCAGCGCCTGCACCTGGGTTCGCAGTCGGGCACACACGTCGACGCGCCCTGGCACATCGACGACGCGCTGCCCCGGCTCGACGAGCTGCCGCTGGACCGCTTCGCCGGACCGGCGGTGCTGGTCGACGCCCGCGGGCAGGCAGCGCAGGGGGCGATCGGGCCCGCCGTGCTCCCGACGGGGCTGCGCCCGGGCGACGTCATCCTCATCGTGACCGGCTGGTCGGATCGCTGGGGACACCCGGACTACCTGCGCCACCCCTACCTGGCGCCCGAGACGGCCAGAACGATCGTCGACGCCGGGGTGCGGACCGTCGGCATCGACGCGCTGAGCGTGGACCGCACCCCCGGGCCTGGCCAGGAGTTCAGCCTCGCGGCGCACCGGGTGCTGTGCGGCGCCGGGGCCGTGATCGCCGAGAACCTCACCGGCCTGGAGAGGCTGCTGCGTGCCCGGGCGCAGGGGCGGACGGTCGAGGTCTTCCTGTTCCCCCTCCCGCTCGCCGCGGCCGACGGCGCCCCGGTCCGCGCGGTGGCCCGGCTGGGCCCCCGGTCCTGAGCGGACGCAGCGCCTCAGCGGACGCAGCGCCTCAGCGGACCAGCGCCTCGACCGCACACGGCCGGCTCGGCCGCGAGTGCAGGGCAGCGACAGCTCGGCGCCGGCGGTGCTCCGCTCAGCTCCCCACGGCGTGCCGGCGCAGCAGCGGGTCCAGCTCGGCGGGGGCCTCGCCGGCCGAGGCGCCGGCCACGGGCTGGCGGGGCGCCGGGCCGGCCGCGGACCCGCCGGCCGACGCGGCCTCGGGGGGCGCGATCAGGCCACCGTGGGTGCCCGGCGGGTTGATCTGGACGCGGCCGGGACGCGAGGTGGTCGGCCGCCGGGGGGGACGGACCGTCGGGCGGGCGGTCACCCACGCGGCGGATGCCGCCGCGACCTCGTCGGCGTCCATCTCGACCTCGTCGTACTCGACCCCCTCGTAGCCGGCGGGCACCCCGGGGCCGGTGGGCGGGGCATAGCCGCCCAGGACCTTCGCGTGGCCGCCACTCGCCGGGTGGCCCGGGGCGGCGTCGTCCCACGCGGCTGGGGGGGCGTAGCCGCCAGCGGCCTGCTCGCCGACCTCGGCCGGACCCTCGGGATAGGCTCCGCCGCCCGCCCAGCGGGTCGGAGCGGACAGCTCGTCCTGCCCGGCGTCGTCACGATGCGGGGGCTGACCGGTCACCAGACTGCCGAGGTCGATCGTCTCCGCTCGGGCGTGCGCGAGCTCCTCCGGGGTGAGCTCCTCCGCCGGCTGGGCAGGCACGTGCCGCTCGCCCGTGCTCGAGCCGGAGTTCCGCTCGTGGTAGGCGAAGGAGGAGCCGACCGGGCGGCGGCGGCTGCGGGCGATCCGCTCGGCCTCGATCCGACGCTCGATCGAGACCCGGGTGATCGCGAGCCGGCGCTCGATCTGGGCGGCGCGCCGCAGGTGGATGATGTAGCCGGCGAGCCCGAGATCGGTCAGCAGTTGCACGGCGATCCACATCCCGCCGAACACGGCGGCCAGCACGATGGTCACCGGGAACAGGGCCACCAGCAGGATCAACCGCTGCCGGCGCGCCCGCATCAGGACCGCTCGCTCGGCGGCCACCCGGTGGAGGGCGACGGTGCGGCGGGAGTCGACCCGCGGCTCGCCCGAAGTGCCAGGCCTACCCGAAGTGCCAGGCCTACCCGAAGTGCCAGGCCTACCCGAAGTGCCAGGCCCGCCCGGAGTGCCAGGCCAGCCCAGGGTTGCAGGCCTGCCCGCAGTTCCAGGCCCGCCAGGCGTCCCAGGCCCGCCAGGCGTCCCAGGCCCGCCAGGCGTCCCAGGCCCGGCCTGCGCTCCCGGGCCGAGCTGTGACGCTGGGCGAAGCTGTGACGCTGGGCGAAGCTGTGACGCTGGGCGAAGCTGTGACGCTGGGCCGAGCAGCCGCCCGACCGAGCCGGCCGACGCGGCGCCGTCGGAGTCCACGTGGGCGTCGGGTGCGCCCGGGCTCGCGGCTACCCGGGCCGCGTAGGAGTCCCGCGCCGCGCCGGGCGGCGCGTCGCTCCAGCCGCCGGGCTCGCCCTCCGCGGCCGGCGGGCCCGCAGGCGCAGACTCCACGTGAGCGATGGGATCGCGCGGACCGGAGGACTCCGCGTGCGACATACCCGTTCCTCTCACCCCACCGAGACGCTCATGATCACTCTCGAATCGATCGGGGTCGGCCTCGTCGTGGCCCGGTGGGCGGCGGGAGAGCACCCGCATCGCCGCCGTGAACCGCTCGGTGGAACGCGGCTCCGACGCCGAGTCGTGGCGGCGCAGCCACATGGGGATCAGCACAAATCCCCACACCGCGACAATCGCCGCCCAGATCAGGGCGCTCATCGGAGCGCCGCCGTCCGACCGGTGTGGATCCCGCGATGAACCGGCGGCGGGACCGGCACGATCCCCACGCCGGACGCCGGGCACGCACCGTCCGCGCAGGGCGCGGCAAGCGCGGCGAGCGCGGAGGTGCTGACCATGAGGAGCCTCTTCTCGCCACCAGCGGATTGCGATTTCGAGGTTGACGCTAGTGAGCGAAATCCACGTGGTCACCGACCCGAACCCCGCGTGTCGCATCCGCAATCGGATGGGTGATGGTCGTCCAGCCGTCGTCTAACCGACTCCGAGCACCCCGTGTGGGCTCGGCGTGACATACGGAAGCACTAGCGGATAGCACGAGCCTCCAGCGGGTAGCTGCGAATGAGCTCGGGCGTGAGTGTCGGAACAACGCGCCGTGACGACAACGGGCGGGCGTCCGGATACCGACACCCGCCACAGGGCGGAGTGGAACTCGTCACCCCACCCCCGATATAACCCGGAAGCGGGCCCCCGGTCCCCCCCGGGCCACGGTGGATCCGGGGCGGGGATCAGGTGGCGGGGATCAGGGAGCGGTGATCAGGGGGCACGGATCGGGGGGCACGGATCGGGGGGCACGAATCGGGGCCGGAGGTCAGGCTCGCCGCCCATGCCGCCCGCCCGCCCGGTGCGAACCGCCGGCGGTCAGGGCCGGCTGTAGCGGCTCTCCCGCCAGCGGCGCACGAGCCCCTCGGGAACGTCCTCGGTCGTCAGCGCGAATCCCAGGTGGTCGCGGTAGTGGCCGTCGATGGCGAGATAGTGCCGGTGCAGGCCCTCCTCGCGGAAGCCGAGCTTGGCCAGCACCCGCTGGCTGGCGCCGTTCTCCGGGCGCACATTGGCCTCGACGCGGTGCAGGCCGACCGGGCCGAAACAGTGATCGACGACGAGCGCGAGGGCGGTCGGGGTGATGCCCCGGCCGGCAAAGGTACTGTCCACCCAGTAGCCGACCTGCGCGCTGTTGAAGGCACCACGGACAATCGTCGACACCGTCACCTGGCCGACGAGCCGGCCGTGGAAAACGACCCCGAACGGCAACGCCACGCCGACCCGCGCCTGCTGGCGCAGCCGGTGCCACATCTGCCGGTACACCGAGATGGTCTGGCGCTCCGCCCAGGTCTCGCGGACCATGACCAGGCCAGGCGGGGTCGCCTCCCACGGGGCCAGCCAGTCGGCGTTACGCAGCCGCACCTCCACCCACGCCGAGGCGTCGCGCAGCCGCAGCGGCCGCACCATCACCGATCCCTCTGACAGCACGGCCGGCCAGCCCGGAGCCCGCATCACGGCGGCCTATTCCGCAGTCCCGGCGAAACCGGGCACACCCGTATGATCATCCGCTCCGCGGATCTGGGCCACGGCATGCCCGACCACACCCGCGAGCACACCCAGCCCGTCCCGGACGCCTCCGGTCGAGCCCGGCAGGTTCACCACCAGCGTCGCCGCGGCCGTCCCGGCGAGCCCGCGCGAGAGCACCGCCGCCGGGACGGCGTCGCGGCCCGCGGCCCGCAGCGCCTCGGCGAGCCCGGGGATCGGCCGCTCGATGACCTCGCCGGTCGCCTCGGGGGTGACGTCACGCGGCCCGAGACCGGTCCCGCCAGTGGTGACGACCAGGTCGACCCCGTCGGCAACCGCGGCCCGCAGCGCGGCGGCGATCCGCTCCCGCTCGTCGGGGACGACCTGCGCCGGGCCGACGGCGAACCCGAGCTCGGCCAGCCCGGCGACGAGCAGCGGGCCGGACCGGTCCGGGTAGACACCCCGGTACGCCCGGTCGGACACCGTGACGACCTGGGCCCGCGCTCCCGGCGGCAGGCTCGACGACCGGCTCACCGGCCCACCCCCGCCGCGCCCGAGGCCGCCGGTCCGGCCTCCCGGGAGGGTCCGGCGCGCCAGTCCCCGTGGCGTCCGCCGGTCTTGGCCAGCACCCGCACGCCGGTCAGCTCCGCGCCGGGATCGACCGCCTTGACCATGTCGTGCAGGGTCAGCCCGGCCACGGTGACCGCGGTCAGCGCCTCCATCTCGACGCCGGTCCGGTCGGCCGTCCGCACGGTGGCGATGATCTCCACCCCGTCGTCGCGGACCGTGAGGTCGACGGTGACCCCGGAGATCGCGATGGGATGGCAGAGCGGGACGAGGTCGGGCGTGCGTTTCGCGCCCATGATCCCGGCGATCCGGGCGGTCCCGAGCGCGTCCCCCTTCGGCACCCCGGTGCCGCGCAGCAGCCCCACCACCTCGGGGGTGACCCGCAGCAGGCCGGCGGCGGTCGCCGTGCGGGCGGTGACGTCCTTGGCCGTGACGTCGACCATCCGGGCCGCGCCGTGCTCGTCGACGTGGGTGAGCCGGGACGCGGTCATCGGGCGATCGGCTCCGAAGGCCCCGTGCCCTTGTCCGTGGTGTCGGTATCCGCCCAGCCCATGCGGGAGAGGATGGCGCCTGAGTCGGCTCCGAGCAACAGTGCCGACAGCCGGGCGCCGACCGGCACCTCCGTCACGTCCTCGGGAACGATCAGCAACGCCTGCGCGCCGGCCAGCGAGGTGAGCTGGTGCGAGCCCTGGCCCCCGGCCGGGCGGGCGACGGTGGCCGGGCCGGGCCGGCCGTCGTCGCCGAGGCGGTCGAGGCCGACCCGCACGAACGTGCGCCGGCCGGGCGGGGAACGCAGTTCCGTGCCGACCGTCACGACGATCCGCGGCAGACCTGTGGCGGCCAGCCCTCGCATCCGCTGCAGCGCCGGGCGGACGAACAGCTCGAAGGAGATCAACGCGCTGGCCGGGTTGCCGGGCAGCGTGAAGATCGGGACGCCCTCGACCAGGCCGAAGCCCTGCGGCTTGCCCGGCTGCATCGCCACCTGGTCGAACCGGACGCTGCCGGTCCCGGTGAGGACCTCCTTGACGACGTCGTAGGCGCCGACACTGACCCCGCCGGTGGTCACCACCGCGTCGACGTCCCCCAGCACCCCGTGGAGGGCCTTGCCGAAGGCGTCGGGCTCGTCGGGCACGCCGGCCAGCCGGCGGACGACCGCGCCGGCCTCGCGGGCGGCGGCGGCGATGCCGTGGCTGTTCGAGTCGACGATCTGCCCGGCACCGAGCGGCGAACCGACCTCGACGAGCTCGGTGCCCGTCGACAGCACCGCCACCCGGGGCCGCGGGTGCACCGGGGGGCGCGCCACGTTGACGGCGGCGAGCAGGCCGATCTGCGCCGAGCCGATGACCGTCCCCGCCGGCAGCACCAGCGCGCCGGGGGCGACGTCCTCCCCCGCGCGGCGGATGTGCAGCCCGCGGCCGGCGGGGCGGCGGACCGCGACCGACTCGCGGCCGCCGTCGGTCCACTCGAGCTGGACCACGGCGTCCGCGCCGCGGGGCAGCGGGGCGCCGGTCATGATCCGCGCCGCCGTGCCGGGCTCCAGCGGCGCGGGGGTGCCGGGCCCGGCCGGGATGTCGTCGACGACGGGCAGGGTGGTGGGGGCATCCTCGGTGGCCTCGGCGACGTCGGCGGCGCGCACGGCGTAGCCGTCCATGGCCGAGTTGTCGAAGCCGGGCAGCGCCACCGTCGCCCGGACGTCCGCGGCGAGCACGCAGCCGTGGGCCTGCTCCAGCCCGGCGCGCCGGGGGCGGGTCGGCGCCACCGCCGCGAGAATCCGCTCCAGGTGTTCATCCACCGTCGTCATGGGCGCCCGTCCCGTTCCTGTTGCCCGTTGATGCCGGCCTGGCGCCATCGGCGCGGCCCGGCATCATCCGGGCTACGGCCATCGGAGCCCGGACACCTCCATTGCATCGGCGGCCGCGCGGGTGTCACGCACCCGTGGGCGATCCGCCGATCCACGGCGACCTGCGCGCCGATCGCGCCCGGGCCGATCCCGGGAGCGTTCCCGGCCACGCCGGAAGCGTCAAGGTTAAACGAATGCAACCAGGTCAATCGGGGTGACGACAATCGGAGGAAAACCCATGAATTAGGACAAACTTCCCTTGGGGCCGCCGGCAGCGACATACTCCTCGAGCCACGGATAGAGATCGGGGCCGAGATCGGCCCGCTCGCAGGCCAGCCGGATGACCGCCTTGAGGTAGTCGACCCGGTCCCCGGTGTCGTAGCGCCGGCCGGTGAACACCACGCCGTGCACCGGCTGGGCGTCAGCGTCCCCGGCCGCCGCGCGCAGCGCCAGCGTCCGCAGCGCGTCGGTGATCTGGATCTCCCCGCCGCGCCCGGGCTCGGTGTGCCGCAGCACCTCGAAGATCTCCGGGGCCAGGACGTAGCGGCCGATGATCGCCAGGTTGCTCGGCGCCTCCGCCACCGGCGGCTTCTCCACCAGGTCCAGAATCCGCACGATCCCGTACCGGTCGTCCGGCCCGGTGGGGACGGACTCCACCGTGGCGACGCCGTACATGGAGACCTGTTCCTCCGGGACCTCCATCAGGGCGATGACGCTGCCGCCGAAGCGGGCCTGCACCGCGAGCATCTCCGCCAGCAGCGGGTCGCGCTCGTCGATGAGGTCGTCACCGAGCAGGACGGCGAAGGGCTCGTCGCCCACGTGCGCGGCAGCGCACAGGACGGCATGGCCGAGCCCCCGCGGCGAGGGCTGGCGGACCGAGTGCACCTCGGCGAGCTCCGCCGACGCGCGGACCCGGCGCAGGCGGGCCTCGTCGCCCTTGCGCTCCAGCGCGGCCTCGATGTCCGCCTCCCGATCGAAATGATCCTCGATCGCCTTTTTCGTGCGGCTGGTGACAAGGAGGACGTCGCGCAGGCCGACCCGAGAGGCCTCCTCGACGACGTATTCGATAGCCGGCCTGTCGACGACCGGCAGCATCTCCTTGGGCACCGCCTTGGTGGCCGGCAGGAAGCGAGTGCCCAGACCCGCGGCCGGAATAACCGCCTTCGTCACTGGCATGGGGAAACCTTAGCCGGGTCGAACTGCACGAGCACCGCGGCGGCCGCCTTCACGGGCAATGCACAGGTCACACGGTACGCGGCCGACTGCCGGGCGCCACCGGCACGGCCATGGCGCCGCCGGCCCCGCGCGCCGGGCGCCCACCCGGCCCACCCGCCGCCCACGACTCCCACGGCCCGGACGACCCGCTCGCAGCAATCCGCGCGCCCCGTCCGCGGACCGTGGAGCCCCCGCGGCGGCCGCGACGGCGGTCCGGGGTGTGACCCACCGTGGCCGCGCGGGCCGGTAACCCCCTCCTCTGGGCGACTCCACGGCATCATCCGAGGTCAGAGTCCCCGGCAACCGCTCCTGCGGCGCCGACCTGCGGGAGGCTGTCAACGTGCAGGGAAACCACCCACCACCCGATCGGCATCGGGAGATGCTCGCCGCCGAGCCGACGGTCCGTCCGCGCTCCCGGACGATGGCCGGCGCGGCGCTCGGATCGGGTGGTGACGCCGCGACCGGATCAGCCAAATCAGCCGGATCAGCCGGATCAGCCGGATCAGCCGGCGGCGGACCCGCCGGCCCGCCGGGCGCCCAGTCCGGGCCGCAGCCGCCGACGGACGCCGCCAAGCAAAGGCTGCGCGCGCGACTGCTGGCCCAGCGGCAGGCCTCCCTGGCTCTGCGCCACGAGCCCTGGTCACCGACGGACACGGCGGTGCTGGCGACCCGGATCCTGCAGATCCCCGAGGTCGGCGACGCCCACTGCGTCGCGGCCTACGTGGGGCTGCCCGGCGAGCCCGATCTCGCCGATCTGCTCGCCCGACTGCTCGCCCGGGGTACCCGGGTGCTGCTGCCGGTGCTGCGTGCCGATCTCGACCTGGACTTCCGCGAACACGTCGGCACGCTGGTCCCGGGCGCCATGGGCACCCGGGAACCACCCGCGGCGGCACCGCTCGGGGACCTGTCCCGGGCCGACGCCGTGATCATCCCTGCGGTCGCCGTCGACCGGGCGGGACGGCGGCTCGGCCGGGGGGGTGGCTCCTACGACCGCGCGCTGCGCCGGGTCGCGCCCGACGTCCCGGTGATCGCCGTGCTGTACGACCAGGAGCTGCTCGATCTCGTCCCCACGGAGGAGCATGATCGCAGCGTGAAGATCATTGTTACGCCGAGCCGTACGCTACGGTGCGAACCGACTGACGGCACCCGGGAACATCCGGGGCCGTCCACGAGCTAAAGTTGGCAGTCGCCACTTCTGAGTGCCAACTCCGGGAGGAGTACGTGCCTACCTACCAGTACCGCTGCACCGACTGCGGACGTGACCTTGAAGTCGTGCAAAGCTTCAGCGACGCGTCACTGACGGAGTGCCCGACCTGCGCCGGACGACTTCGTAAAGTGTTCGGTTCGGTGGGCGTGGTGTTCAAGGGCAGCGGCTTCTACAAGAACGACAGCCGGTCAAGCTCCTCCGGCGGTTCCACGCAGCACCGCCCGAAGGACACCGCGGACGCCACGAGCTCCAACGCCAGCAGCTCCGCCGGCGGAAGCGACTCGTCGTCCACCGCCAGCTCCGACTCGTCGTCGGCCGCCACGGCGGGCAGCGGCTCGTCCTCGTCGGCATCGACGTCGAGCACGGCCTCCAGCACCGCGGCGGCCTGACCGACCGAAGCACGTTCACCATCTGCCGAAGGCGTCCGGGCACTCGCCGCCCTGGACGCCTTCGGCATGACCGGGCCGCCCTCGCCCACCTCTGCGAGGCGCACCCGCGGCCGGCACCTCGACCGGCCCCCGGAACCCGTTGCGGTGCGCTCGGCGCACTGCGGTACGCCACGCACGCTTTTCCCGGCCCCGGAGGCGTACCCCGGCGCACCGCAACACCCCACGCGGCCAGGCGCAACACCCCACGCGGCCAGGACGGGGCTGTTCCCGCACGGGCCGCGTCCTGGCCGCGGCCAGGACGGGACGGCACCTCGACCGGCCCCGGCTCACGATGAGGCCGCGACGGGACGCGACGATCGCAGTCCCGCGGCCGGGCGGGCCGGCCAGGAGTGACCGGGCAGGAGTCCGCGCCGGCGGGCTGGCCATCCCCACAGTGGTAACCGGTAACCGGTAACCGGTGACCGGCGCTGCGCTCAGGTCGGAGCACCGCTCACCGGTGGGCCGGGATGGGAGCGGACGTTCCGTTTCGTGCAGCTCCCCGAAATGCGCTGATAGTGCGATTCAGCACGGCTGCCAGGCATTTCCGTTCGCCTCCGGACGGCATGCGCCGACGAGGCCGACGGCGGCGGCGGGCGCCGATCCGGATCGGATCGCGCGCCCGCACCGCCGTACCAGACACACCGCCTACTGTTTGCGGCGTCGATAGTGCTCCACGATCCAGGCGTCTACCTCTCGCTTGCGCCAAACTCGGGTGCCTTTGGCACCGCTACCCGTCGGCGCGTTGATGACCTGCAAGGGTGCCGGAAACCGGGAGTCCTTGCGCGTCCAGTAGTCCACCGCCTGGCGAGTGATCTTGAGTTGGAACGCGATGTCCCCGATGCCGACCAACTGCTCACCGTCGTCCACGCGGAACATCGTAACCACTTTGCTCTTCCCCAAGAACCTCGCTAGGGTCTATTTTGCTGCGTAGCAAATTTACGGAGGAGGAAACCGATGCCCCCCACGCCACGCCGCGCCGATGAGGTCGGGGCCCTGTTAGACCGGGACGAGGACTACGACGAGGATCCGATCGGGGATCCGCCGATCACGGTGAGCCGGTACCGGGCGTCCATCCGGGCGGTCCTTGGCGTCCGGACGCCGGAGCCCGGGATCGTCGCTTCCGCGTGGTCCCAGCGGGAGACGGACGCGTTCCTGGCGGGCAGCCGGGCCACCCTGCGGCTCGTCATCGAGGTCATCGGGCACGCCCTGACCACGCCGCCGGCCGATCGCGGTGGTTCCGGCGGCGTAGATTGACCATTCGGCGCGCGGCCGGCGAACCGGGTAGGCACCATCCTGCCCGGTTCACCGGCCGCTCGCCGCCCGGTGGCGGCATTGCAGGTAGCCGGCCCAGGCAGTTGACCGGCCCGGCCGCCGCGCCGAAGAACGGCCCGTACCTAACCCGTCCGCCGGACACAGTCCCATCCCGTCGGCAATCGATTCACCAGCGAACTGCCGCCCCAGCCGCGATCGCCGGACCGGGACCGTGCCGACGAACAAGCCGCGCCACACGAGGGGAAGATCATGGGTGCCACTGAGCCGCGCGACGACGACTCGTTCGACGACGAACGGGAGATCGGATGGGGCGACGAGTCATTGTCCGAGGAAGACGATCCGGACATCGAGCGACTCCTCGCCGATCTTCCGCCACACCACGTCGAGCGCTGATCTGCGAGGACACCGCCGGCCCCCCCGCGGGCCGCGGGGGCGGAAAGCCGCGCGCCCGACTTTCCCGGCGCAATACGTCTACCGGCAGGTAAGCCTGGGCGCCCGGGCCGGCACCCGCACCAGGTGCGGCGAATTGCGGGTGCCATGGCACGGTTTACTCGGTTGCGCCCGTGCCCGGCACGCGCAATCCGTGGTCAGGACCGGAATCCCCGCGGGAACCAGGCGCCGAGCGGTCCCTGGAGCCGAGGTGGACCCCCTCAAGCAGACGAGCGAAGGCGGCCGGCGCCTCCAGGTGGGCGGCGTGTCCGCAGCCGGGCACGACGCGGACCGCCAGCCCCAGCTCCTCCCGCAGGAGCAGCGCGGCGCGATGCCGCACGGGCGGCGAGTCCGCCCCCACCGTGATGATCGTCGGACAGATCCGCGCGGGCAGGGACCGCGGCTCGAAGTCCAGGAACATCGCCAGGTCTCGTTCGACCGCGTCCGGGTCGGCCGGGGCGTCGGCGGGGCTCCACGCGGGCCCGTACAGCGCGCGGGCGAAGGGGATCACGCCGCCCTGCGCGAACGCGGCGGCCATCGGCGCGAGCAGGCCGGGCAGCAGCGACCCCACCGCCGGCTCGTGCAGCACGGCGCCCGCCAGGGGCACGCCCGCGGCCAGGAACGCCAAGCCCAGCGTGGCACCGCCGCTCACCCCGCCGTAGACGGTGCCGTCGAGCAGCGGCCGCAGCGCCGCCAGCTCCGCCGCCAGGCTCCCGGTGGACGGCCGGTCCGGGGCCTGGACCGGCCGGTCGCCGAGCTCTCGGCGTACATGCCGCCACACCGCCCCGGTCGTCGCCGTGCCATGCACCAGCACGACGGGTGGCACCGCCGCCCCAGCCGCACCGGCCGCTTCAGCAGACCCAGCCACCCGGGTCGTCATCCTTCCCGGCACCGCGGCCCCCTCCGTCTCGTCAACCGTCCCGACGTTCACCACCGCGCCACCCTCCGTCCCGCCCGCCGTCCCGCCCGCCGTCCCGAGCCGTTCACGGACGGCCGTTAACGCGTCCGCAATCCTCGTCGCAGGAAAGTAACAACGAGCGCATTGATCGGAAACATTCGAATCCTTACCGTCCAATGCATGTACACGACGCTGTATACAGCGCAGTATGCAACAGGCGCGGAAATCCTGTCACGATCGGCTCGGGTGGCCGTCCGTGGACGGGCGCCGAGCGTTGCCCGGCGGCGGCCCGGCCGAGGGGGGTGGCGCACCGTCGACGTCGATGTCGGATGCTCGGCTGCATGACACCGTCGCCGACCCCGAAGTCCTCCGCCGCCGGCAACCTCCGCGACCAGGCCTATGTCGCGCTGCGTCGACGGCTGATGTCCGGGGAGTTCTCCTTCCGGGACCGGCTCGCCGAGGAACGCCTCGCGGCCCTGCTCGGAGTGTCGCGTACCCCGGTCCGGGAGGCCCTGACCCGGCTGGCCGGCGACGGCCTGGTGGAGAAGCGGCCGGACGGCGGCTACTACCCGGCCGAGCCCGACCTCGGCTCCCTGCGCGACCTCTACGAGATCCGGGTCACGCTGGAGCTGCGCGGGCTGCAGCGCGCGGTGGAGTCCGGCACTGCACACGACCCGGCCCTGTTGGAGCCGCTGCGGGATGCCTGGCGCGCGCTGCGGGACGATCAGCCTGCCCCCGATCCCGCTTTCGTCGCCCTGGACGAGGATTTCCACATCACCCTCAGTCGCGCGTCGGGAAACGTCGAACTCGCACATATGTTGGATGCAATAAATGCCCGGATCCGCCCCGTTCGGATGCATGACTTCGTCACGGCCGACCGGGTTCATCTGACGATCGCCCAACATCTCGGGATCGTCGAGAGGGTGCTCGCCGGCGATCTCGAGGGCAGCGTGGTCGCCCTGCGCCAGCACGTCGGCGAGTCCATGGACGTCGTCGAGAAGCGGGCGGCCCGGGCGATCACCCAGATGGTACTGAACCGCAGCCGCGCATCGGGGATCAGGAGCTGACCGCGGACCCGGCAGACGCCCACCAGCACGACCGATCATCGTCGGCTCGCACGAGGAGGACCGTCATGACCACCGCAACCTCAGCCCTCACCGGTCGGGGCACCGAAGCCCCCGTCGGCGCGGTCCGGCCCGCCGTCACGGCTGGCCCGCCCCCGCCGAATCCGGACCGGTTGGCCGCCGCCGGGGACCTGCGGATCGGACCGGTCGTCGCGAAGCCCTACGCCTGGCCCTACGACGGTTCGTTCAGCCCGGCGACAACCGCCGTCATCAACATCGACTGGCAGGTCGACTTCTGCGGTCCGGGTGGCTACGTGGACGCGATGGGCTACGACCTCGCGCTGACCCGGGCCGGCCTCGCCCCGACGGCGGCGCTGCTGGCCGTGCTGCGCCCCCTGGGCTTCCTCATCGTGCATACCCGGGAGGGGCATCGCCCGGATCTGTCGGACTGCCCGCCGAACAAGCTGTGGCGCTCGAAGCAGATCGGCGCGGGCATCGGGGACCGGGGCCCGCGCGGGCGGATCCTCACCCGCGGCGAGCCCGGCTGGGAGATCGTGCCCGAGGTCGAGCCGCTGCCGGGCGAGATCGTGATCGACAAGCCGGGCAAGGGCTCGTTCTACGCGACCGACCTGGACCTCGTGCTGCGCCGGCACGGCATCACCCACATCATCCTCACCGGCATCACCACCGACGTGTGCGTCCACACGACGATGCGGGACGCCAACGACCGCGGGTACGAGTGCCTGCTGCTGTCGGACTGCACCGGGGCCACGGATCCCGGCAACCACGCGGCCGCGCTGCACATGGTCACGATGCAGGGTGGTGTCTTCGGAGCGGTGGCAACCTCCGATGCGGTGCGCACGGCGGTCACCACGGCCACCGTCGCCGTCTGACCCCGCCCCGCTCCATGGTCATCGACGTTCCCTCCCCCGAACCGGCCACGCACTCCCCCCAACCGGCCACGCAGTCCCCCGAACCACCGGTGCGCACCGCCCTCGGCCCGGGCCAGGTCTCCCCCGATCCGACCAGCACCGCCCCGGACCTTCAGGCGGCGGTGCTGCGGGCCGGGTACCGCAGCGGTCGTCTGCGGGTGACCGAGGTGATCGCCGCCGTCTATGACCGGATCGAGGCCCGCGGGGACGACGCGGTGTGGATCTCAAGGTTCCCCCGGGCGCAGGCGCTGGCTCGGGCCGCGGCCCTGGACGCTCACCGGGATGACCTGTTCGGACCGCCCTCGGCCCCCGTCGCCTCCGCCGGCACCACGGCCGGCGCGGGCGGGCCGGACCATGCCCCGGTCGGGCTGGTGGGCGCGACACCGGACCTGCCTGCCCTGTTCGGACTGCCCTTCGCCGTCAAGGACAACATCGACGTCGCCGGACTGCCCACCACGGCCGGTTGCCCCGGCTTCGCCTACGAGCCGACCGAGGACGCCCCGGCCGTGGCCGCGCTGCTCGCCGCCGGGGCCGTCTGCGTCGGTAAGACGAACCTCGACCAGTTCGCGACCGGCCTGTCCGGGGTGCGCTCGCCGTACGGGACCCCGGTCTCACCGTTCGACCCCACCATGATCGCCGGCGGGTCGAGTTCCGGCTCCGGCGTCGCGGTCGCGGTCGGCCTCGTGACCTTCGCGGTCGGTACCGACACCGCCGGATCGGGCCGGGTGCCGGCGGCGCTGACCAACGTCGTCGGGCTCAAGCCGTCCCGCGGCCTGGTGAGCACCCGCGGCCTGGTCCCGGCCTGCCGGTCGTTGGACTGTCTGAGCGTCTTCGCCCTCAGCGTGCCGGATGCGCGCCTGGCCCTGTCGGTCATGAACGGCTATGACGCCGCCGACCCCTACTCGCGCCGGCTGCCCCTCGTGCCCCCGCCGGACGCCGCGCCCGCCCCGGACCCGGTTCCGGCTCCGGTTCCGGTTCCGGTTCCGGTGTTCCCACCCGCGCGGGGGGCGGACGGTAACACCGGTCCTTGGCCATGCCCCCCGCACGGGCTACGGGTCGGGGTGGCCGGGCCGGAGCAGCTGACCTTCTTCGGTGACCGGGGGGCCCGATCGGTCTACGAGGACGGGCTGCGGCTGATCCACGGTGCCGGCGGACGGCCCGTCGAAATCGATCTGGGACCGTTCCTGGCGGCCGGGGCGCTGCTGTACGGCGGGCCCTGGCTGGCGGAGCGGTTCGCCTCGGTGGGAGAGTTCGTGACCGCCCGGCCGCAGGACGTGCATCCGGTCATCCGCACCGTGCTCGAACCGGGCGCGTCGATCACCGGGGTCGAGACGTTCCGGGGTCTGTCCCGCCTGCGTGCCCTGCGCCGCCAGGCCGACGAGGTCTGGCGGGACATCGACGTGCTCGCCCTGCCGACCGTGCCCACGACCTACCCGGTCGAGGCCGTCCAGGCCGATCCGATCGGCCTGAACGTCAGGCTCGGCCGGTACACCACCTTCGTCAACCTGCTCGATCTGGCCGCAGTCGCGGTCCCGGTCGGCTTCGCCGACGGGCTTCCGCACGGGCTGACCCTCATCGCCGCGGCGGGCCGGGACGAGTTCCTCGCGGACATCGCCGCGAGCCTGCACGCCCGGACGGGCCTGCCCCTCGGGGCCACCGGCCACGCCCTGGCCCGGTCGGGCCCTGCCGTCACCACCCGGACCGCCACCACCACCCCGAGCACCACCACCACCCCGAGCACCACCACCATCCCGAACACCGCGCCGACCCAGACCACCGCGCTCCCCCAGACCAGGCCAGCCGCCCCGACCAAGGCAGCCGCCCCGGCGGACCTGGCCTCGACAGACCCGACCGCGGCAGCCGTCCCGGCTGCGGGCCCCACCCGGGCCGTCCCGATCGCCATCCCTCGCCCGAGCGGTGAGCCGGCGCCGGCGAGCCGGGACCGATCGGGGGGTGACGCGGCGGCTGGTCGGCCGGGAACTCCGGCAGGCTTCCTCGACCTCGCCGTGGTCGGCGCGCACATGAGCGGGCTCCCACTGAACGGCGAACTGACCCGGCTCGGCGCGGTGCTGCTGCGCCACGACCGCACCCTGCCCCGGTACCGGCTCTACGCACTGCCCGGCCTGCAGCCGCGGCGTCCCGGCCTGCTGCGGGTGCAGACCGACGGCGCGGCCATCGATGCCGAGGTGTGGCGGTTGCCGCTGGCCGCGGCCGGCGGCTTCCTGCTCGGGGTACCGTCGCCGCTGGCGATCGGGACCCTGGACCTCGCGGGCGGCCCCACCATGGGCTTCCTGTGCGAGTCGGCGGCGGTGGACGGCGCGCTGGACATCACCGCTCTCGGCGGCTGGCGCCCGTATCTGGCCCGAACACGATCGGACGCCGCACCCTCACAGGTACCGTAGGGGGGTACTGGTCAACGTGGGGGAAGGCGCGGCGGATGCACGGCTACACCGACACCAAGGACGAGTACACCGCCCGGTTGCGCCGGATCGAGGGGCAGGTCCGCGGCCTGCAACGCATGATCGCCGAGGACAAGTACTGCATCGACATCCTGACCCAGGTCTCGGCTGCAACCCGAGCCCTGCAGTCGGTCGCTCTCGGCCTGCTGGAGGACCATCTCGCGCACTGTGTGGCCCACGCCGCGGCGGAGGGCGGCCCCGTCGCCGACGAGAAGCTGCGGGAGGCATCCGCCGCGATCGCCCGGCTCGTCCGCTCGTGAGGGCCGGATCCGGGCGCCTGCCGGCTCAGCCTGCAGGTCTGCCAGGGGCAGGCCGGAGTCCTGGATGCAGTGCGGGCGCGCGAGTCCGCGCACCGACGGCGCAGGGCTGACCGCCCGACGGCTTTGCGGTGGACGGCTCCCCGCCGGTCACCCAGTCGGTTCGCCGCGATCGCCCAACGCCTCCACCAGGTTCGACAGCGCGGGCAGCGCGACCAGGATGGCCCTCCGGTCGGCCTCGACCAGCCGGGCCAGGGCCGCGCCGAGGCGTCGCTCATGGGCGCGCTGCCAGCCGGACAGCGCCGCCGCCCCGGCCGGGGTGAGCCGCAGCAGCGCCGCCCGCCGATCGGCGGGGTCGCGCTCACGGTGCAGGTAGCCGACGTCGGCGAGCTGCTGCACCAGCGTCGAGACGCTGTTGGGGGCGAGCCGCAGACGCCCGGCGAGCTCACCGACGCGGGTACCGTCCTTCTCGGCCAGGCACTGCAGGAGCTCGACCTGCGCCATTGGCAGGGACTCCCACGAGTACTCGGTGCGGATGCTCGTCCGCAGCACCCGGCGCAGCCGGGTGACGACCTCGGTGAGTCGGCGCACGTCCCGGTCGAGACCCGTGGCGACGTCGCCGGCCGTGGGCGGCGGGCCGACGGCCGAGCCCACGGCGACGCCGGGCTCGGGGGAACGGCCGGTCATTCCGGCTCTGTCAACGTCACGTGAACAGCCTCCTGAATCTCGCAGGTTACGCCGCGCGGTGACGGCAGCGGCGCCTCGTGACCATCGATCGGCCCACACCCGGACCCCGTCGTGGGCGCGGGGTAGCGTCGACGGGGTGACGGACGCCGCCCGACCCGCAGTGGGCGCCGGCCGCGCGGGCGGGCCCGCCGCGGCGCCGGGCACCGGCGCGTCCCTGCCGCCGGGCGCCGGCGCCGTGGATCCGGCGGCGCGCTCGGATCGGACCTGGCTGGACGAGCGGTCCTGGGTCGACGTCACCCGCGGCTGGCTGCGCGGCGCGGACGAGCTGTACGAGGCGATGCGCACGGGCCTGCCCTGGCGGCAGGGGACCATGTGGCGCTACGAGCGCCAGGTCACCGAGCCACGGTTGACCGCGTGGGTTCCCCGCGGCGGGACGGTGCCCTTCCCCGCCCTGCTGGACGCCTACCGGGCCCTGCGGCGCACCTACGGGGTGGAGTTCGACGGGTTCGGCATGTCCCTGTACCGGGACGGCTCCGACTCCGTCGGCTTCCACCGCGACCGCGAGATGCGCTGGCTGGACGACACGATCATCGCCATCCTCACCCTCGGCGCGCGGCGGCCGTTCCTGGTGAAGTCGCGACACCTGCCGCCGGGCCGGCGGCTGCTCAACGACCCACACGCCCCGGGCGGGCGCGATCTGTCCCCCGCCGGCGGCGACCTGATAGTGCTGGGCGGTGGCGCCCAGGCCGACTGGCTGCATGCGGTGCCGCGGGTGCACGGGCACGTCGGCGCCCGCATCTCCGTGCAGTGGCGGTGGACCTCCCGGGCCGGCCGGCCCGAGCAGGGGCCCGGCTACGGCGCGGCCCGGCACTTCAGCCGGTAGCCGCGGCCGCGCGGCCGCCTGGTGGGGTCAGCCGCAGGGCGGGTCGTAGCGCCGGTGGCCGAGATGGCTGCGCCACTGGTCGCGGCCGATGCGGTCGGTGACCCGGGCGCATACCTCGTCCTGGGCCGCGAGCAGATCAAGCTGCCAGAGCCGGACGCTGTCCCCGACGGCGGCCGCCAGGGTGCCGGCGGGCCCGGCGAGGCCGAGGGTGGTCGCACCGGCGGTGGTGCCGACCGGCAAAGTGCCCCGGCGCACCGGCCGCAGCGACGAGGCCATGTCCCACAGCGTGATCTGACCAGCCGCGCCGCCGACAGCGAGCACCCGGCCGTCCGTGGACAGCGCGAGGGCCCCGCGCGGATCCGGCGCGGCGGCCGGGGCCGGTCCGGGCGCGATCGACGTGAACCGGCGCAGACCCCGCGGATCGCCGAGCCCGAAGATCTCCGTCTGGGCGCCGCGGGAGGTCGTGGTGGTCGCCGCGAACCAGCGGCCGTCCGGGCTGACGACGATCGCCCGGACGTTGGCCGCGGCGGTGCGCTCGGCGCGGCTTCGAAGGTTCCGCGGATCGGTGACGTCCCAGACGCCGAGGCGACCCGGGCCGCCGAGCACGAGCGAACGCCCGTCGGGGGTGAAGGCCACGCTGGTGACTTCCGCCGGCCGGGTCAGCACGGCGAGGGCACGCGGCGAGCGTGGGCGGCCGACGTCCCACAGCCGGACCGTCCGGTCCACCCCCGCCGAGGCCAGCGTCCGGCCGTCCGTGCTGACCGCGACGGCCGTCACGGCGCCGGCATGCCCGCGCAGGTCGACGAGCGGCACGACCTCGGCGGCGGCGGTGCGCACCTGGTCCAGCTCGCCGTCGTCCACGATCCGCGGCGGGATCAGCTGCCATAGCCGGATCACGCCGTCCGCCCCGGCCGTCACGACGGTCTGCGGGGCCGGGGCGGTGGCGGACGGGCGCGCCACGACCGTGACGGCACGCAGCGCCGCCCCAGCCGCCTGCGAGGCGCGATCGGCGGCCTCGGCGTCGCCGGGGGTGAGCTCGGCGGCGCTGAAACCGCGCCGGGTGGTGCCGGCGGATCGTCTGCCGGAGCCGGCCGCGCGCTGTTTCCGGTCGGCGGCGGCGGTCGGCGGCGGGTCCGCGGACAGGTCGCCGACCCGGCGTACCCGAGCGGGATCGGCGATGTCCCACACGGACCCGCCGGCATCGCCGACCGCGATCAGGTACCGGCCGTCCGGGGTGAGCCGCAGATCACGGATGGCACCGTTCGACGCGACGATCTGCCGGACACTCGCCTCGACCAGCGCCTGGCCGGCCAGCCCGGTCGGCTGGACCCGGTACGCGGCGACGGCAAGCTGCCCGGCGAGGTCCGGCTCCCGGTCGAGCAGGCGGATCGCGGCCCCGGCGGCATCGCGGGACGTCGCCGAGCTGGCGCGGTCACGCACCGTGTCCAGGACCGCGAGCGCCGGGATGACCAGCATCGACGTCGCCGTGGCGATCGAGAACAAGCGCCGCAGCCAGCCACGGGCCGGCCGGCCGTGTTCCGGCGCCGGCGCCGCGGGATCCTCCCGGCCCCCGCCGGTCGCGCGGGACTCACCGATCTCACCGGTCGCGGCGTCCTGGGGCGATCCGCCCGCCCCGGCGGCCGGCGCCGGCCGGTCCGCGGCACCGTCCGGGTCCGACGGCACCTCGCTGGGAGGGTCCGTCGGCAGACCGGCCCGATCCGTCGGGCCGAGTTGATCCGGCACGCCTGCGACGCTGTCCGACCGGGGCGGTCGGACAGCGGTCCGCCGCTCCCCCGCGGGCGCCCGGCGGACGTCCGAGGGCTGCCGGGCAGACGGGGACGATGCGGGCAGGGCCTGAGGAAAGATCAGGGCGGTCGTCACCGCCGCGAGCACAGTGGTCGCCTCAGCCGCCGGAGTTCCCCGCGCCCCCGCCTGCTCGCCGAGCATTCCGGCGGCGCCCGAGACACCGGCGCCACCGGAGGTGTCCGTGCCGCCTGAGTCGCCTGAGCCGGCCGTGTCGTCCCCGGACGGCTGCCCAGGGCTGACCGGTCCGGATAAGGAGGTCGGGCCGGCCGGGCCCACGGCAGGCGATGTCGATGCGGCAGGCGATGTCGACGCGGCAGGCGATGTATTCGCGGGGTGCGACGACGTCCCGGCGGGCGAGGCCGTCGCGTCAGGCGAAATTCCGTTGTCCGCGGGCCTCGCCACCGCTCTGGTAGGGGTGTCGGTCGAGGCAGGAACGGGCAGGCGGTCGCGGGTCGTCTGCGCGTCCGGCTCGTTGGCCTCGCCCCCAGCGGCCGTATCACTCCCGGTACCGAGTTCGGCCCGCAGCTCGGTCTCTGCCTCCGGCTCGGCCTCAGCTACGGGCTCCGGCTCGGGCGCGGGGTCCGGCTCCGGCTCCGGCGCGGGCTCCGGCTCCGTAGCCGGCCGGGCTGGGGCCGTAGTGCCTTCGGAGAGCGCTGCGGCCGCTGGATCCGCCGTCTCGGGGACCGGCTCCGCCGCCGAGCCGGCCGCCTCGATCGGGGTTTCCGAGGCGATCCCGGGCTCGCCATCCTCCCGAGCCGCCGGCGGGCTTACCGGATCGTCGGTCACCGGGCCGGCCGCGGGCAGCGGGCCGGCGGTCACCGCCGTCGCCCGGACCGTCGGCGCGTCGGCGTCGGCGTCGGCGTCGGGCAGAGCCACCACGCCATGCTCGGAGGCACCCCGCATGTCATCCGCGGGGGCACCCACCATGAGGTGCTCGAGCAGGTCGACAGCGCGGGGCCGGCGCTTGGGGTCCTTGCGCATCGCCGCCGAGACCAGTTCGCGTAGCTCGGGATCGAGCATGGACAGATCGGGCTCGGCGTAGACGGCACGCTGGAGCAGGGCACGCGGCGTGCCGGCGCCGAACGGCGGACGGCCAGTCGCGGCGAACAGCAGCACGCCGCCCCAGGTAAAGATGTCGGACGCGGCGGTCACCGCCTGCCCGAGAGCCTGTTCCGGGCTGATGAACGCGAGCGTCCCGATGCCGGACGCGGAAGTGCCCGAATTGTCGGCGGGTACCGCGTTCAGCACCCGAGCAAGACCGAAGTCGACCAACCGCAGCCCATGCTCGGAAAGCACCACATTTGTCGGCTTCAAATCACCGAAGACAATTCCCTCTCCATGGAGCGCGGACAGTGCCGCCGCAAGCCCGACGGCAAGCCGGGCGGTGTCCGCCCAGTGCAACGGACCGTCATCCTCGACGCTGGCCGCGAGAGTCGGCGCGTCGATGTACTCGACGACCACGTAGGGAGGGCGGGCCAGCGTATCCAGGTCCAGGACCGCGGCGAGGCAGAACGGGCCCAACCGCCGGAGATGATCAAGATCGATGCGCAGGCGCCGACGGAACTCCGCGTCACGGCCGAACGGCGCGGTGATCAGCTTGATGAGGACGGGACGCGCAAGATTGTCACGCGCAAGAAACACCGGGCCGGTCCCGGCATCGACCAGCTTCCGTTCAACCGTATACGGACCGATAGTCCCGGGATCCAGCCCGGCGAGGCCATAGGGAGTGCGCCGGGCTATCGCCATACGACGAAACCTCCTACGGCTGCACAAACCGGCTGTGCGGGCACGCCGGCGGATCTGGTCGACAAAAGCATGCTATCGGCGCAGGGCGAAGGCGGGGACGGCATCCATTCGGTCGCGGCGTGGTGTCAGCCGGGACACAGGGAAATGGGCGGTCCGGAACGGACCGTCCGATGCGGCGGCGCGGCTGCTCTGGCACTGCTCGGAGCTGCTCACACGACGAAGCGTGAGGCGTCGGGGACAGGCCGGAGCCTCCGATCGGGTCCGTCGCCGCCCGCGGCGACGGTGTGATGTGACCGACACAACGGCCCGCCACGGGTCGGAGGTCCCCCGGTCGGGGACCCTCGGTACCCCGATGCACGCCCCCGGCACCCGCCCGGACGTGCCGGCCGACCGGTCCGCTCCGCGGCGACGCGACTACACGCAGACACGGTCATCCGGCGGCGCCAGCGCGATCGCGCCCGGCGCCAGCCGGCCACCGCGGGCCGACCGGCGCCGCGGGCCACCCCACATCCCGGCTCGGCCAGCCGCACGACCCCAACGGCACGCGTCCCCCCGAGGTCACAGCCCGAACCGACGTCACAGCCCGAACCGAGGTCACAGCCCGCACCGAGGTCACAGCCCGCACCGAGGTCACAGCCCGAACCGACCTCGCTCGGCGCGCACGGCATCGCCGCGGGCCGGCGGCGGACCGGATGACGCGGACGGATGCCGTCAGGCGTTGCTTGAGCGGGCGAAGGGCTGCAGCCGGGCGACCAGCCCGCGCACCTCGGCCCCGGCCGCCGCGAGCGTCTCCTCGGCGGAACTCCCGCCGCCGCCTTCCAGCAGGACGTCGAGCGCGATGAGCCGCTCGGCGACCTCCGTCATCAGATCGAAGTCCCGGACCCGCTGATGAACCAGCTCGGACAGCCGCTCGTTCTTCTCGAACAGCTCCACGAACACACTGACCTTGGCCCGCAGCAACCACGGATCGAATGGCTTCGCAATGTAATCGACCGCACCGACAGCGTAGCCGCGGAACGCGTGATGCGGCTCCCGATCGATCGCCGTGAGAAAGATGATCGGGGTGTCTCGGGTGCGTCCTCGCTGCTTGATCCGATGTGCCGTCTCGAATCCATCCATCCCCGGCATCTGGACGTCCAGAAGGATCACCGCGAAGTCGTCGACGAGAAGGCGTTTGAGCGCCTCCTCACCCGACGACGCCGTGACAAGATCCTGATCCAGTGAGGCGAGAATCGCCTCCAGCGCCATGAGATTGTCGGCCCGGTCGTCGACCAGAAGGATCTTGCTGCGGGGTCGTTCCGTGGCCGGCCCGCCTTCGCCGTCGACGGAACCGCCGCTCCGCTCGGTCACCCGCCTGCCTCCTCCTTCGCGATCGCCTTGCCGGTCCATGGTGGGTGTCGCCACCCCACCACCATCGCTGATCGCTCCCGACGGCATCTCACCGCCCCACCGATAGACACCCGAATGCGCACCATACGCGATCTGATCAATACAGATACGACCGCATCACCCCGAGGAGGTGGTCGAGATCCACCGGCTTGGTGATGTAGTCCGTGGCGCCGGCGGTGATGCTCTTCTCCCGGTCCCCGGGCATGGCCTTCGCGGTCAGCACCAGTATCGGCAGGTCGGCGAAGGCGGGCATGTCCCGGATCATCGAGGTCGTTTCGTTGCCGTCCATGCCGGGGAGCATGACGTCCATCAGCACGAGGTGCACCGGCGCGGTGTCCTGCTGCAGGGTGCGGATCGCATCGTGGCCGTTGTCGGCGTAGAGGACCCGCATTCCATACATCTCCAGGGCGCTCGTGAGCGCGAACACGTTGCGGACGTCGTCGTCCACGACCAGGACGGTCGTCCCGACCAGCGGGTCGGACTCGTCGAGGTCGCCTGCGGGCAGCCGGGTTCCGGCGTCGGCCGGCTCGGTCAGGAACGGGGTGCCCACCGTGGTCTCGCTCGGCCGCCAGCCCGTGGTGGGCGTGGTCGTGGCCGGCGGCGAGACCCAGGTCTCGGCCGGGCCGGCGTGGGCCGCAGCCCCGTTCGCCGTGCCTGACCCACCGGCAACGCTCGCGGCGCCGGAGCCGTTCGCCCGGCCTGAGCCGATCGCGCCGCCTGAGCCGCTGATCGCGCCGGAGCCGTTGACGGCGCCGGTCGCGCCGCCCGAGCCGTTCGCGGCGGCCCCCGCGCCGGACCC
>NZ_CM001489.1:6105156-6155895 GCF_000262465.1 Frankia sp. QA3 | reverse complement strand
CGGCCGGGGCCAGGCCCGCCTTCGCCGGCTCGCCCTGGCCCCAGCCGCCGCCGTCCGGCGCACCGACGATCATGAGGACGTCGTCGGGCTCGCCCGGCGTGACCCCGAAGGCCGGCATCTGCGCGAGCGGGGCCGCCGGCAGGTAGAGGGTGAAGATGCTGCCATGGCCGACCGCGCTGGACACCGCGATCGAGCCGCCGAGCAGGCGGGCGATCTCCTTGCTGATCGACAGGCCGAGCCCGGTGCCGCCGTAGCGGCGCGAGGTGGTGCCGTCGGCCTGCTGGAACGCCTCGAAGATCATGCGCAGCTTGTCGGCGGCGATGCCGATCCCGGTGTCACTCACCGCGAAGGACAGCACCGTGCCGGCCGAGCGCAGGTGCGACGCCAGGTGCGGCAGGTCGGGGCGGGCGAGGGTGACGTCGAGGCGGACGGTGCCACTGTCGGTGAACTTCACCGAGTTGGACAGCAGGTTCTTGAGCACCTGCTGCAGGCGCTGCTCGTCGGTGACGAACTCGGCCGGCACGTCGGCGGCGAGGTTGACCTCGAACGCCAGCCCCTTCTCGTCCGCGACGGGGCCGAAGACCCCGGCGACGGCGTCGCACAGGGCCGCGGTGCGCACGGTGGTGGCGTCGACGTCCATCTTGCCGGCCTCGACCTTCGACAGGTCGAGGATGTCGTTGATCAGGCCGAGCAGTTCGGAGCCGGCGGAGTGGATCGTCTCGGCGAAGTCGATCTGCTTGCGGGACAGGTTGCGGTCGGGGTTGTCGGCGAGCAGCTTGGCGAGGATGAGCAGGCTGTTCAGCGGCGTGCGCAACTCGTGGCTCATGTTCGCCAGGAACTCCGTCTTGTACTGCGAGGACAGCGCGAGCTGCTCGGCCTTCTCCTCCAGGCCGATGCGGGCCAGCTCGATCTCGTGGTTCTTGTCCTCCAGCAGCGCCGCCTTCTCCTCCAGCTCGTTGTTGGTGCGCTGCAGCTCCACCGACTGCGACCGCAGCTCCTGGGTGAGCCGCTGGGACTGGGCCAGCAGCTCCTCCGTCCGCGCGTTCGCCATGATGGTGTTGAGGACGACGCCGATGGTGTCGACAAGCTGGTCGACCAGGGTGAGGTGCAGCTCGGAGAACGGCGTGAACGAGGCCAGCTCGATGACGCCGAGCACCTGGTTCTCGAAGACGACCGGGACGACGACGAGGTCGCACGGCGGCGCCTCGCCGAGGCCGCTGCGGATGTTGAGGTAGCCGGCGGGGACGTGCTCGACCCGGATCCGGTTACGCTCCAGCGCCGCCTGGCCGATCAGGCCCTCGCCGAACAGGAACGTGCCGTCGGAGCGGCGCCGGGGCACCGAACCGTAGCCGGCGACGTAGCGCAGCTTGTCGCCCTCGATGAAGTCAAGCAGGTAGACGGTGCCCTGCTGGGCGTTGACCGCCGGGGTCATCTCACTGATGATCATCTGGCAGACCGCGTAGAGGTCACGCTGGCCCTGCATCTTGCTGCCGATGCGGGCCAGGTTCGACTTCAGCCAGTCCTGCTGCGCGTTGAGCTCGGTGGTCTCCCGCAGCCGGGCGATCATCTGGTTGATGTTGTCCTTGAGCTCGGCGACCTCGCCCTCGGCCTCCACCGAGATGGACCTGGTCAGGTCGCCGCGGGTGACGGCGGTGGACACGTCGCCGATCGCGCGCAGCTGGATGGTCAGCGTGGAGGCGAGCTGGTTGACGTTGTCGGTGAGGTCCTTCCAGGTCCCGGCGACCCCGGCGACCGTGGCCTGGCCACCGAGCTTGCCCTCGACGCCGACCTCCCGGCCCACCCGGGTGATCTCCGCGGCGAACGAGGAGAGCTGGTCGACCATCGTGTTGACGGTGTCCTTGAGCTCGGCGATCTCGCCCTGCGCCGTGACGGTGATCTTCTGGGACAGGTCGCCGCGGGCCACCGCCGTGGTGACCAGGGCGATGTTGCGGACCTGGCTGGTCAGGTTGCCCGCCATCGAGTTCACCGACTCGGTCAGGTCCCGCCACACCCCCGAGACCCCGCGGACGTGCGCCTGCCCGCCGAGCGCTCCCTCGGTGCCGACCTCGCGGGCCACCCGGGTGACCTCGTCGGCGAACGACGACAGCTGGTCCACCATCGTGTTCAGGGTGTCCTTGAGCTCCAGGATCTCGCCCTGGGCGGCAACGGTGATCTTCTGGGACAGGTCGCCGCGGGCCACCGCGGTGGCCACCAGGGCGATGTTGCGGACCTGGCTGGTCAGGTTGCCCGCCATCGAGTTCACCGACTCGGTCAGGTCCCGCCACACCCCGGACACCCCGCGGACGTGCGCCTGCCCGCCCAGGTTGCCCTCCGTGCCGACCTCCCAGGCGACCCGGGTGACCTCGTCGGCGAACGACGACAGCTGGTCGACCATCGTGTTCAGGGTGTGGGCGAGGCCGGCCACCTCGCCGCGGGCGTCGACGGTGATCTGCCTGGTCAGGTCGCCGCGGGCCACCGCCGCCGCCACCTCGGCGATGCTGCGGACCTGGGTGGTGAGGTTGCCGGCCATGACGTTGACCGAGTCGGTCAGGTCCCGCCAGACGCCGGAGACGCCCTTGACCTGTGCCTGGCCGCCCAGCTTGCCCTCGGTGCCGACCTCCTTGGCCATCCGGGTGACCTCGTCGGCGAACGCGGAGAGCTGGTCGACCATCGTGTTCACGGTCGACTTGAGCTCGTGGATCTCGCCGCGGGCGTCGACGGTGATCTTCTGGCTCAGGTCGCCCTGCGCGACCGCGGTGGTGACCTGGGCGATGTTGCGGACCTGGCTGGTCAGGTTGCCCGCCATCGAGTTCACCGACTCGGTGAGGTCCCGCCAGACCCCGGAGACGCCCTTGACCTTGGCCTGCCCGCCCAGGTTGCCCTCGGTGCCGACCTCGCGGGCCACCCGGGTCACCTCGTCGGCGAACGACGACAGCTGGTCCACCATCGTGTTCACCGTGGTACCGATCCGCAGGAACTCCCCGCGCACCGGCTGGCCGGCGATCTCCAGCGCCATGTGCTGGGACAGGTCGCCCTCGGCCACCGCGGCGATGACGCGCGCGACCTCGTGGGTCGGGCGGGCCAGGTCGTCGATGAGGGAGTTCACCGCCTGGGTCATGTCCGACCAGCCGCCGGGGCTGCCCTGGTCCTCCATCCGCAGGGTGAGCCGCCCGTCGCGACGGATCACCTTGCTGACCCGGGCCAGCTCGCCGGCGTGGCGCTCCTGGATGGCGGCCAGCTCGTCGAACCTGCGCACCACCTCGCCCGCGTACCCCTCCCGGGCCGGCAGGCGGGTGGAGAAGTCGCCCTCGCACAGCCTCGTCAGACCGTGCAGGAGATCGGCGATCAGCTCATCCGACGAGGTGCGTGATGTCCGGGTCTCGTCCGCAGTGCGGGTCGCATGAGGGACGATGGTCGCGGTAGCGTCACCGCCGGGTGCAACGGGATCACGGCGGGCCGGGGCCTGCTGGTCGTCAGTGGAACTCATCGGTCTCCTACCTGAGCTCGGTCGGCACGATCGTCTCGGACGACGGGCCGGGCGGAGGAGCCCGGGCCAGGGCGGTCTCCTCGGGGCACCGGCGTGGGCGGGCGTCGGTGGACAGGTGACACCAGCCGCCAGTATCCGCCTCACGATGGACAACGCAGGAGAGACTGAGCGACATGAATGGCGTAGGAGGGGGTCCGACGACGCCGACACATGCCATCACGCTGCCGCCGACGCCCGACTCCCCTCGGTCGGCGCGGCGCTTCGTGCTCGAAACGCTGCGCGGCCGGCTCGACGACGACCTGCTCGACTCCGCACTCCTGCTCGTCACCGAGCTCGTCACCAACGTCGTCGTGCACGCGGGCACCGCGGCCACCGTCGACGTCCGCCAGGAGGGCCGCGGCGTTCGCGTCGGCGTCGCCGACCGCCACCCGGTGCGCATCGGCATGGCGCGGGTGAAGAAGGTGGACGTGCCGCGCCCGCCGTCGGCGTTCCCCGAGGAGGCCGACTTCGGCATCGACGGGCTGCGTGAGGACGGCCGCGGCCTCGCCCTCGTCGACGCGCTCGCGGCGAGCTGGGGTACCGAGCACCGCCCCGGCGGCAAGACCGTCTGGTTCCGGCTCGGCTCCGCGGACGTCGCGCCGGAGGTGCCCACCGCCGAGGACGACGGCACCGGCGACATCGCCGACGCGGACGCCGACGACATCGCCGAGGGCATCACCGACGACATCGCCGACGACATCGCGATCGGCGCCGCCGATCTCCCCACCGACGTAGCCGGCGGCGGCGGGCATCGCACGGCGGCCGGCGGGCCCGCGTCGTCCCCGGCCGGCGCGGGCGTCCCGGCGGTGTATCCGGCGGTGACCGTGCCGGCCCAGACCCGCCCGCCGCGGCTCATCGCCCGCGACACTGCGCGCGCCCTGACCGCCGAGGGCGAGGTGAACGAGCTGCTCGCGCAGCTCGTCGACGCGCTGACCGTGACCGCCGGGCTGGTGCGACGCCCCGGGCGCGACGGCGGTCGGGTCGAGACCGTGGCCACCCTCGGCGTCGTCGGGGAGGCCGCCGAGGCGGTGGCGTTCCCGCTGGACCCGACCCAGCCGAGCCTCGGTGAGCTGCTGCTGTGGCCGGCGCCCGGGGCGGGCCTGGCCGGGCTCGACGTCGACCGCATCCGGCTGGCGACCCGATGGATGGCGCTGGCCCTCGGCGGCGGCGACATGCGCCGCGCCGAGGAGCGCCGGATCGGGATGCTGTCGTTCCTCGCTGAGGCGTCCGACCTGCTCGCCGGCAGCCTCGAACTCGGCCATTCGCTGGCCCTGCTGGCGCGGCTGCCGGTCCCCCGCCTCGCCCAGTGGTGCGCGGTCTACCTGCACCGGGAGAACGCCGATCCGGCGCTGTGGTCGGCCGCCCACGCCGAGGAGAGCATGGCCGGCGCGCTGGGCGCGGCGGCGGCCGACCCGGGCGGGGTGCTGATGGCCGCGGTGCGCTCCGCCAGCGGGGACCGGGTGCACTCGCTGAGCGCGTTCGGCGGCCCGGCCCTGGTGATGGTGCTCAAGGCCCGTCGCCGGGTCCTCGGTGTGCTCGCCCTCGGGCGCCCGGAGGGCAACGCCTTCGCCGCCGACGAGATCGACCTGCTCGCCGACCTCGCCCGCCGGGCGGCGTTCGCCATCGACAACGCCCGCCTCTACAGCCGCCAGGTGGAGCTCGCCGGCACGTTGCAGGCCGGGCTGCGCCCGCCGGACCTGCCGATGATCGAGGGCCTCGACCTCGGATCCGCCTACGGCGCGGCGAAGTCGGCCGGCCTGGACGTCGGCGGGGACTTCTTCGACCTGCTGTGGGGACCGCTGGGCTGGACGATCGCCATCGGCGACGTCTGCGGCAAGGGCGCCGAGGCCGCGACCGTCACCGGGGTGGCCCGCGCCGTCCTGCGGCTGCTCACCGGGCGTGGCACCGACCTCGGCGAGGTGCTGCTCGAACTGAACCGGACGCTGCGCGACGCCGCCTCTTCGCATCCCAACGGCCAGGGCCGGTTCTGCACCCTGGCCGCGGCATCGATCACGGGCCCGGCAAGCCTGCCCGGCACGCCCCCGACCGGCGGCCCCGGCATCGGCGGCGGAGCCGGGATCAGCGGCCGGACCGGGGCTGGGGCGGCGACCGGCGCGGTGGCCGGGCTGGCGCCGGCGGCCGGCGGCGCGCAGGCCGCCGGGATCCGCCTGCGGCTGTTCCTCGCCGGGCACCCCCAGCCGGTGGTGCTGCACGCCGACGGGCACGCCTCGTTCGTCGGCCGGCCGGGCACCCTGCTCGGCGTGCTCGACGACGACGAGGTCTCCTTCCCCGGCATAGACGTCACCCTCGGTCCCGGCGAGTCGCTGGTCTTCTACACCGACGGAGTGATCGAGGCCCGCGACGGCCGCGATCTGCTCGGCGAGGAGCGGCTGCTGGCGGCGGTCGGCGGGTGCGCGGGGCTGTCGGCGCAGGGCATCGCCGACCGGGTGCTCGGCGCGGCCGAGCGCTTCGCCGGCGGCAACCTGCGCGACGACGTCGCGATCCTGGTCGCGCGGGTACCCGGCTGACGGGCCGCGCGGGTACCCGGCTGACGGGCCCCCACATGGTGGCGACGACCGTCACGTCAACCCCCACCGAAGCCGGCCGGTGGGCCATAACCGCAGGTCCGCGGGCTGCGGCAAGATCGGATGACGAGCGGGCATCGCCCCAAGGGGTGCGATCCGGATTCCAAGGCTTCAATCCGCCCTGAGCGGGTACACGATGAGCGATGTCCTCGTTGTTCAGGCTTGGTGGTAGATGAGCGCGTCTTCGGTTCCGATGGACGTGGTTCGGCAGGCGACCTCGCGTTGCCCACCCGCGACCCACATACTCGCCGAGCTTCCCTATCTGCCCTCGGCCGTTCCCCAGGCCCGTCGGGTCCTGCGGGAGGGCATGCGGATGGCGCAGCTCCCCGAGGACGTCCGCAGCACCGCCGAGCTGCTCGTCAGCGAGCTCGTGACCAACGCCGTCAAGTACGGCCAGCCGCCGCTGTGGCTGCTCATCGAGATGCGTCCGGGGCTGATCCACGCCTCCGTCTCGGACACCTCGACCGTCCTGCCGCAGCGGCGCACGGCCGCACCCGACGCCGAGGGCGGCCGCGGACTGCTCGTCCTCGACGCCCTCGCCGGCAGCTGGGGAACGGTCACCGCGGAGTCGGGCAAGTACCTCTGGTTCGACCTGCCGGTGCCGCCCGAGTCCGCCCCCACCGGGGACGGCGAGGCCACGGCGACGGCCCCCCACGACGACGACCGCACCCTGGCGTCCGCCGGCACCCCGGCGTCCGCCGGCACCCCGGACCCGGCGGATTCCACCCGGGTCGCCGCGGAGAGCTTCCCGCGGGAGGGGCGCCCCGGCGGACCCGCCTCGCCACCCCCGACACCGCCGGACGCGGCTGCGCCCCCCGCCGCGCCGCGGGCCGCCCTGGTGTCGTCCGGCCTGCGCGCCGACGCGCCGACGGCGATACGCGCGGCCTCGGCCGCCTCCCAGAAACGGTCCCGTCCCGGTTCGGGCAAGGTCCGGCCGGTTACCTCCGGGCCGGACGCCTCCGGGCCGGACGCCTCCCGGGCGGACGGCGGCCAGCCCGGCACCAGAATCATCACTCGGCTGTTCTGACGCCCTGGGTCGCCGACACCGCGCCGGGGGCGGATCAGCGCCTCGGGGCCGACGACCTGCTCACCGTGGTGACCTCTCCTACCCCCTGGTCCCCCAAGCCTGACCACCTCGCCGGCCTGCGGGGCGTGCGGCGCCGGCCCGCCGCCGAGATGGACGCCGACGTGCCCCGGGTTGGCCAGCCTGCCCTCCATCGGCCGCTTCGACGCATTCGAGACGAACTGCCCCCGCCGTCCACTCCGCCAGTTCCACCCGGCTGATCTGGACCGACGACGACTGACGTCTCGACACCTTCGACGACATCTCCCAGACGACGAAACTGCCCTCGTCCAACGATCCCCGCGAACTCGCGGCCGGTGGCTGGAAGGGGTTCGTCCTTGCCTGCCTGCGGCAAGATCCCGACACAGGTGCTCTCACCGGACTGAAGGATGCAGCGGCCTTTAGGCTACCGCCTTTTCCACCCATGCGCACGCGCCCTGGTCGATCGCGGCGTCGAGTTCCCGGAGAACCCGTTCATCCCCGTGCAACAGCTCATCGAACCTCGGATGGTACGGACGCATGAGATCCGCGCTGAAGTCGAACAACCGACCACGGCCCGCAAGCGCATCCCGCAGGAATTCCTGGGTACTAGACTTCCCTACCTCGAGTTGACCATCCGAAAAGAAGGCGACCGGACTTCCTGCGACTGCGCGCCGTCAAGTAGCTCGGGGATGATCAACCCGACGAAGGTCTCTTCATGGCTCTTCGGAGCAAGTTTGAACTCGCCGGTCACTTCCGCGTCTCGCGAAAATCCCTGGCGCGTGGTCCGTACTCACGAAGAACTCGGGTGACAGCGGACGGGCCGCCAGCAAGCATCCGACACCGCTCGGCGGCCAGCGCGGCCCTCTCCGCTCGAAGGGATTCCGCGACGGTCTCGTCCGGCTCCTCGGCCAGCAGCCTCGAGATCCGAGCGGTCGAAGCGCCCAGGATCCACTCCGCAACCTCGAGATCTATCCCCTGGTCAAACGTCCGAATGGGCAGGGCCTCACCCAGCAGGGAGCGTCTCCGTCTCGCCGACTCAGGCATCAGAACCTCCCGATGTGGTCCGCGGTAAGTGGAGCGCGGATTCGGGCCATAATAGAGACTTGGAGCCGATGCGCCAAGGTCAGACGAAGACCACGGAAGTTGGCGGGGCTCTGGCACTTGACCTACCTAAGGAAGACTGGAGACGGAACGCGACTTCCGAACCCCTGATCCCCGGTCTCACCTCGTCCGGGTTCGATGCCATCGCGGGAACCGCCGACCGCAGCGGCATCGCACCGTCGAATCCCAACCAGCCAGGAGGCCTGATGCGGTGGCAAGTCCATCGGGAACGGTCCGTCTTCCGCACGCCGTGGGTGCACCTCACGTTCCTCGATGTGGAGCAACCCGACGGACGGCAAGGGGAGTACCACATCATCCGACTGCGCGATGTCGCCGTCACTGCGCTGCTGGACGAGTCGCAGCGGGTACTCATGCTGTGGCGGCACCGGTTCGTCACCGACACCTGGGGCTGGGAGCTGCCGATGGGTCTGGTGGAAGATGGCGAGGAACCCGTCGACGCCGCCGCCCGGGAGTTGGCGGAGGAGACCGGCTGGCGCCCGGGGCCACTGCGACCCCTGATCTACGCGCAGCCCGCGAACGGCATCACCGACGCGCAGCATTTCGTGTTCCGGGCGGACACCGCCACGTTCACCGGACCGCCCACGGAGCTCAACGAGTCGGATCGCATCGAATGGATACCGCTCAGCGAGATCGGCGAGCTCATCCGCCACCGGAAGATCGTGAGCAGCGCCACCCTCGTCGGCGTCATGGCCCTGCTCCTCGACGGAAGGTGAACGCCCGGAACCAGGCGTTCCGCGGGCCGCGGTCCGCCGGTTCCCGGAGCACGATGCGGCTGGGTCGGGGATGGCCGAGGAAATCCGCGAGGGCGAACTCGTAGCCGTAGGCGCCGGCCATCGGGAAGACGACGACGTCGCCGGGCCGAACCGGACCCACCGTGATGTCGCGGGCGAGCGTGTCCTCCGGCGTGCACAGCTCGCCCACCACGGTTACCGGACGCCCGTCCGTGTTGACGCCCCCGCCTTCTCCCGCACCACCGGCCGGCTCCCCACCAGCTTTTCCTGCACCACCGGCTTCTCCCGCACCACCGGCCGGCTCCCCACCAGCTTTTCCTGCACCACCGGCTTCTCCCGCACCACCATCGGCCGGCCCCACGCTCTCCGGTCGCCCGTCGGCGCTGCCGCCGGCGATCGGAGTGGACCTGGCGACGACCGCGAAATTGTGCACGATCTCCCAGGAGGTCGGCAGGGCGAAATGGTGGATGCCGCCGCGCAGAATGACGAAATCGGTCCCGTAGGAGCGTTTGACGTCGATCACCTCGGCGGCGTACCAGCCGCAGTCGGCGACGAGCAGCCGGCCTGGCTCGAAGATCACCTCGATGCCGGCCGGGACCGGTAGCCGCGCGAGGCCCGCGCCGAACCGGTCCAGGTCGAAGGGTCGTTCTCCCCGCCGGTCCGGCTCGAACGGCACGCCGAATCCCCCGCCCACATCGACCACACGCAGTTCGATCCCGGCGGCGGCGGCCGTGCGGGCGGCGAACTCGAGGCACCAGCGGACGTAGTCCAGATGAGCGGCGGCGTCGAGGTTGCCAGACACCGCGTGGACGTGGAATCCGGCCACGTCCAGATGGGGCAGACGCCTCGCCAGGTCCAGCACGGCGGGCACCTCCGGCTCGGGGACCCCGAACGCGCTCGGCCGCCCGCCCATCTGGAGGGAGCCCGCGAGAGAGACCTGCGCCGGGTTCACCCGGACCGCCACGGTGACCCGACGGTCGAGCCGCGCTGCGACCATCTCCAGGCGCCGCAGCTCACCCGGGCTCTCGACGTTGACGATGGACACCCCGGACTCGACCAGCGCGGTCAGCAGAGTGACCGACTTCGCCGGGCCGGACGCGACCAGGTAGGGCGATCGGGCGGGGGCCACTCGGCCGTAGGTCGCCAGGGCCAGGCGCATCTCACGCACCGAAGAGACCTCGAAACCGTCCACCCCACCGAGACCGGGGACGTCGGCGTTCGGGTCGGGGCGGGGGACCGGGATGCCCTGGCCCGCCTCGGGCACGGCGGCAGGCAGGTCCGACAGGGCGACTGCAGGTCCGCGCAGCAGCGCGTCGAGGACCGGCGGGAAGCCATTGGCCTTCACCGCGTAGCAGAGCTTCGCCCAGCCGGGCAGGCAGGCGCGCAGCGCGGCGGCGTTGCGGGCGGCGACGGTCGGGTCGTAGAGGTAGGCGCTGATCTCCTCCGCACCCGCCGGTCGATCGCGCACCGCCGCGAGCACCGCGGGGGGAAGGCGCCCAGCGGGCAGGGCGTGCAGCGGAGCCGCCGACGGCGGCAGATCCATCCGAGCTCTCCTCTCCGGGGCCCGGTCATCTCCGGGGCCCGGTCATCGCGCGATCGGACCACTGCGCCGTTCCCACAGTGGCCAATCCGCCGCATTCCGCGCAACGAATTGCGCCATCTCCATGCTCAATCCGTGCTCACCCCGTCCGCGCTCCCCGTGGCGACGGCCGCCGCACCTGTCCGGCGAAGGTGTGGCCAGCCCGCTTGGGCGAGGCTGAATCAGCCACCGCGCTAGCACGCGACCCCGTGTCGGGGCCGACATGCCACCCTCGGGTGTGCGTTGGGACACTGCCCGGACGGAGGAGTCCTCACCTGTCTCCAGCGCCAGGAGCAGCATTTCCGCGACGATGCAGGGCATCTAGGCGGACCATGGAGGGACCCGCCGATGGCGCCAGACGCGACCGTATCCTTGCGCGGAGCAACAGCTGGCAATTGACTTAGGTTAGGCTTCCCTCAACACAGCCTGTTCGAAAGGGAGTCGCCCGTCATGACGATTTCCGCTCGAAACGGCACCAGCATCGGCCAGGTCCCCCCGGCGATGGATCCTGCCGCCATCCTCGCGCGGCAGCGCGAGCGGGAGTCCTCCGCCCGGACCTACGCGCGCACCCTCCCGATCGTGCCGGTCCGAGCGGACGGAGCCACGATCGTCGGCGCCGACGGCCGGAGCTACCTGGACTGCCTGTCCGGCGCTGGCACCCTGGCACTGGGCCACAACCATCCGGACGTGGTTCAGGCGATCACCGCGGCGCTCTCCCGGGGTGCCCCTCTGCACACCCTGGACCTCGCCACCCCGGAGAAGGACGCATTCACCGAGGAGCTGCGGGCCTGCCTGCCGCCGGGGCTGGGCAGCGACGTCAAGCTGCACTTCTGCGGTCCTAGCGGTGCCGACGCGGTGGAGGCGGCCATCAAGCTCGCCCAGACGGCGACAGGGAACCAGACCATGCTCGCGTTCACTGGTGGCTATCACGGCATGACCGCGGGCGCGTTGGCGGTGACCGGCAACGTCGCCGTCAAGAACCCGTTGCCGGCCACGGGCTCCGTCGTCCGGCTGCCCTTCCCCTATCCGTACCGGTGCCCGTTCGGGGTGGGGTCCGCACCCGACCGCACCGCCGGTCCGGACGGTGCGGAGCTGTCCCTCCGCTACATCGAACGACTGCTGGATGACCCGCTGGGAGGAGTCACCGACCCGGCTGGCCTCATCGTGGAGGTGGTCCAGGGAGAGGGCGGCGTGGTTCCGGCGCCGGACGGCTGGCTACGGGCCATCCGGGAGATCACCCGTCGGCGCGGCATCCCGCTCATCCTCGACGAGGTGCAGACCGGGGTGGGGCGGACGGGGCGGTTCTGGGCCGCGCAGCACAGCGGGATCACCCCCGACATCCTCGTGATGTCCAAGGCGATCGGCGGTGGACTGCCGATCGCCTTGATCGCCTACCGGGCCGAGCTGGACGTCTGGGCCCCCGGCGCGCACACCGGCACCTTCCGCGGCAACCAGCTCGCGATGGTCGCCGGGCGCGCGACCCTGCGCCGGGTGCGCCACGACGGACTCGACGAACGCGCCGCCCGTCTCGGCGCCCGCCTGCTGGCCGGCCTCGAAGATCTCGCCCGCGACCGTCCGCACGTGGGGAACGTGCGCGGCCGGGGGCTCATGCTCGGCGCCGAGCTGGTCGATCCGACGACCGCGCCGGACGCCGTCGGCGCGCATCCCGCCGATCCCCGGCTCGCCGCCCTGGTCCGCGCCGAATGCCTCCGCCGCGGACTGATCATCGAACTCGGTGGACGGCACGGGGCGGTCAGCCGGCTCCTACCGCCCCTGATCATCGGCGAGGAGGAGGTCGCACGCGTTCTGGCGATCCTCGCCGACGCCGTCGATGCCGCCGTGCGGCGGCTCACCGCCGCGCCTACCCGACGCGCAGCAAACGGGCACGTGCGCAGCATTCCCACACCGACCGGACCGGAGAACGCCGGACGCCAGGACGGTCCCGGGAAGAACGCCGGACGCCAAACCAGCGGGCGCCCGGCCACCGGACGTGACGCCACCGGACACGACGCCACCGGGCGCACGGCCAGCGGTCGCGAGGCCACGTGACCGAAGCGCCGGAGCCCCGGCCGGGCCTGAACGAGCTCGTCGGACTGACTCTCACAGCGCTGGCCGAGGGCCGGCGTCGGCGGGGCGGACCGCTGCCGGCCGGTGGACCGTCGCGGGTACGCGCGGCGATTCAGGCTGCCCTCGGCGTATCGCCCGACCGGACCAGCCTGCTCCCGAGCACCGGGATTGGAGCCACGGCCGCGCTCACCGGCCTGGTGGAGGCCCTCGCGGCGGGATCTGCGGACCCGGCGGACCCATGGTGCGCCGCCCATCTGCACTGCCCCCCGTTGCCGGTGGCAGTCGCCGCCGACCTCGCCGTGAGCGCCCTCAACCCCTCTCTGGACTCCTGGGATCAGGCCCCGGCCGCGACCACGATCGAGACCGAGGTCGTCGCGGCGCTCGCCGCGCTGGCCGGCTTCGACCCGGATCGGGCCGCCGGCACGATCACCACCGGTGGCACCGAGTCCAACCTCATGGGGCTGCTTCTCGCTCGGGATGCCGCGCCGAACGGGCGGCTGCGCGTGTTCCGCTCGGCCGCCGCGCATCTCTCCATCGATCGCGCCGCCGCCGTGCTGGGCCTCGACGCCCCGCCGGTGACGGCGATCCCCACCGACGACCAGGACCGGATGCGGGTCGACCTGCTGCGACGGGCGCTCGCCGAGCATGCCGGGCCAGCTGTCGTCGTGGCCACCGCGGGCACCACCGATGCCGGTGCCGTCGACCCGCTACGGGAGATCGCGGCAGCGGTCGAGGAGCACCGGAGCCGGTTACGCGTGCGGCCGCACCCGTCGGCACCGGCCGAAACGGGCCATCCCGCCTCGTCTGGCTGGTTACACGTGGACGCGGCGTACGGCGGGGGCGCGCTGTTCTCCGACCGGTTGGCCGGCCACCTGGACGGAATCGCGCTCGCCGATTCGGTCGCCCTGGACCTGCACAAGCTGGGCTGGCAACCGGCTCCGGCCGGCGTGTTCCTGACGCCCCGCCCGGACGGGTGGCCCAGCCTGCGCGCCGCGCACGCGGACTACCTCCGTTCCGAGGACGACGAGGCTGCCGGCTTTCCCAGCCTCCTGGACCGGTCACTGCGGACCACCCGCCGCGCGGACTCCTTCCCGATCGCGGTGGCGCTGCGCGCGCTCGGCCGCGACGGACTGGGCGCCCTGGTCGACGCCTGCCACGATCTCGCCCGGCACGCGGAGCGGACGGTCCACGCCGATCCCCGCCTCGAGCCCGCCTTTCCGGTCACGCTGAGCACGGTCGTCTTCCGCTACCGGCCGCGGGCCGGCGCCACCGGCTCTGCGGCCTGCACCGCCGATCGCCTGGACCAGCTCAACGACGCCATCCGTCGCACGCTGCTGCTCGGCGGGCGCGCGGTGGTCGGCCGGACCCGAACGGGGCCCGATCGGGCCGTGCACCTCAAGCTCACCCTGCTGAATCCCGACGCCACCCAGGCAGATGTGGACACGCTGCTCCGCCTGGTCGCCACAACCGGCGACGAGCTCGTCGGCGGGGACGGCGGTGGCGTCCGGAGCGTCCCGTGACCGGCGGCCAACCCACGGCCGCAGCCGTCGCCGATGACATCGTCACCGAGACCCTCCTGCGCTGCTGGCTACGGGAGACAGGCGCCCTTCCGGACGCCGACGCCCGCGCGATCGACGTCGGGCTGCCCGCGTCAGGCCTGTCCATCCGGGCGATGGTGACCCACCGCTCCCCGTCCGGGTGGCACCGGTTCGCCCAGCCCGAGCTGGTCCCCCCAGCAGGCACGCCGTCGCCCGTCGACGCCGGCCTGCTCGCCGCGCTCCTCGTCCGGGAGATCGCCGCGGAACAGGGGCTGCCCGCTGCTCACGGGGCCGAGGCGCTGGGCCGGATCATCGATTCGGCGCGCCGGATCGCCGCCCATCTCGACGCCCGCCGAACGGGGGGGCACCCGAGCGCCGTCCCCCCGTTCCTGGCCGCGGAGCAGGCGTCGCTCACGGGCCATCCCTTCCACCCGGCCGCGGCGAGCAGGCAGGGGGCCTCCGACCGGGCGATGGCCGCCTACTCCCCCGAACGGGCCGGTTTCTTCGCGCTGCACTGGTTCGCGGCTCATCCCTCGGTCGTGTCGACATCGGGTGTCCCGGCTGCAGAACGCAGCTCCGCGACGCGGCCGCCGGGAGGCAGTCACCACCGGGTCACGCACCTGCTGGCCGAGCTGTACGGCGGCGACGATGCCTCCGGCGCGGTGGGGGGGCACCGCCCGATCGGGGCAGACCCGTCGGCACCTACCGGCACTGACCGCGGCGGCCTGCGGGACGCACATCGTCACGCCACGTCATTCGGCGGTCCCGCCGGGCCCGGCGAATTCGGCGGCAATGCTCTTCCGCCCGGCTACGTTCCGGTGCCGGCGCATCCGTGGCAGGCCCGTGAACTCATTGAAGGCGCGGACAGCCCGCTCGCCCAGCTGCTCGCCGACGGGCGCCTCATCGACCTCGGCAGGTCGGGATCGCCGTGGTATCCAACGTCCTCACTGCGAACCGTCTGGCGGCCGGACAGCCGGGTGATGCTCAAGCTCTCCCTGGGCCTGCGGATCACCAACTCGCGCCGGGTCCTGCATCTCGGGGAGCTCCGACTGGCAGAGATGATCACCAGACTGGTCGACGCGGGCCTCGGCGCCGCGCTCACCGCCCGGCATCCGAACTTCCACCTCATCGGAGAGCCCGACTGGGTGGCAGTGACCCGATCAGACCGCCGCCCCCCGCCATCGGGGGAGTCCGAGCGACGGGGCATCGCCCAGTTGGCCGGGACATCCGACGACGGCGACGGCACGGTGGGGCTGGAGACCGCCATCCGAACCAACCCGTTCGGCCTAACCGACCGGGCGGTGAGCATGGCGGCGCTGGTCGCGCCCCGGCCCGACCGGGCGGGGGACAGCCGCGGGCGGTCCCGGGCGGCGATGCTCCCCCGACTGCTCACCCGGCTGGCCGACCGCCGGCACGAACCCGTCCGGGCGCTCGCCGAGACCTGGTTCGGGAGCTACCTGACCGTGCTCGCAGCGCCCGTGCTGGACCTGTACCTGCAGTTCGGCGTGGGCGTCGAGGCTCATCTGCAGAACACCCTGGTCACCCTGGACGCCGACGGCTGGCCGGTGATCGGGTGGTACCGCGACAGCCAGGGCTACTACGTGGCCGCCTCGGCCGCCGCCGCCATGGAACGCCTGCTACCCGGCTTCGCCACAGGCCTCGATGCGATCTTCGACGACGAGCTGGTGGCGGAACGCATCATCTACTACCTGTTCGTGAACAACGTCTTCGCCGTGGCCGGGGCCCTGGGCGCGGCCGGCGTCGCCGACGAGCACCGCCTGCTCGGGCGAGCACGCGACCTGCTGGCCCGGATGGCCTCAGACGCCCGATCGGACCACGGGCCGGCCGGGCCGCCCGCAGTCCGCCGCCGACTGCTCGCCACCCTCCTGACGGCCCCCACCCTGCCCAGCAAGGGCAACCTGCGCACCTGCGTGGACGGCCGCGACGAGCTGATCGGACCGGTGGCCACCCAGTCGGTCTACGTACAGATTCCGAACCCGCTGTTGGAGGCCGCCCCGTGACGTCCCGCATCCCGCTCGCATCCCACGACGAGCCGCCGCGGACCCCCGTCGCGGTCCCGGAGCCTGGCCTCCCCCATCCGGAGGCGCCGGACTATCCGGAGGCGCCGGACTATGACGTCGTGGGGGTCGGGCTGGGCCCGTTCAACCTGTCGCTGGCTGCACTGGCCGACGGCCTCCCTGGCCTGCGGACCGCCTTCTTCGAGCAGGCTCCAGCGTTCAGCTGGCATCCCGGGCTGCTGCTGGAAGGCACAACCCTGCAGGTGCCGTTCCTCGCCGACCTGGTCACCCTCATCGATCCGACCAGCCCGTGGTCGTTCCTGTCCTACCTGCGGGCTCACGACCGGCTCTTTCGCTTCTACCTCTACGAACGCTTCCACATCCCCCGCCGCGAGTACGACGCCTACTGCCGGTGGGTCGCCGAAGGCCTGCAATCGACCCATTTCGGCACCCGGGTGGAGGCGGTCCGCTGGCATCCCGACGCCGGGCTGTTTCGCATCGTGGTCACGCGGACGATGCCGCCCGAAGGGACGGCGCCCGGCGAGCCCTCCGATCGGACTGGCGCCTGGTCCACCCGGGTGGTGACGACGCGGCATCTGGTGCTCGGGATCGGCACCGAACCGACCACGCCGCCCGCCTTCGTGGGAGTCTCCAGCGACCGGGTGTTCCACTCGGCGCACTATCGGCAGCGACGTGCATCCCTGGCCGGGCTGTCCCATGTCACCGTGGTCGGATCGGGCCAGTCGGGCGCCGAGGTGTTCGCCGACCTGCTGCGCAACCAGCAGACGGCGGCACAGCACCTGACCTGGATCACCCGCACCCCCGCCTTCGCCCCGATGGAGTACTCGAAGCTGGGCCTCGAACAGTTCACCCCCGACTACATCCGTTACTTCCACGGCCTGGAACAAGGCCGCAAGGACGCTCTCGTCCCGACGCAGTGGCAGCTCTACAAGGGGATCGACGCGGACACCATCGCGGAGATCTACGACCTGCTCTACGAACGGACGATCGACGGTGGCGACGAGGCGGTCACGTTGCTGCCGGGGGTGGCGGTGCAGGCGGCGTCGCTGGAGGGCGAGCGGGGAGAGATCACGCTCGGTTGCCGCCATCGTGATCAGGACCGGGCCTTCGCGCTGACCACGGACGCGGTGGTGCTGGCCACCGGATATGCCGCTCGGCGTCCGGCGCTGCTCGACCCGGTGGCTGGGCTGCTGGCTCTCGACGACGGGGGACGGTTCCAGATCGATGCCCGTTATCGGATCGCCACCGACCCGGGCATGACCGGACACCTCTACGTCCAAAACGCCGAGCTGCACACCCATGGGGTGAGTGCCCCCGATCTCGGCCTGGGCGCCTGGCGAGCGGCGGTCATCCTCGATGACCTGACCAGGGGGCACGCTTACCGGCTGCCGCCGCCGTCGGCGTTCACCACCTTCGGCGCACCTCCCCGGACGGGCGGGTCCCACCACGCGCCACGGATGGCGACGACGACGACGGCGCCGACCGGCCCGGTTGGGGCCGGCACGGCCGCTCCAAACCCCGCGGCGGATGGTGGGGGACGCCGGGAGCCCGACGGCGTGGCGGATATGGACTCCGATCGGGGGGTGCGGCGGCGGCATCCCGTCATGTTCGGCGAGGTCGACCGGTGACTATCCGCCCGCCTGCCGCAGGATCCCCGCCGCCGGTGGCGGGGCCGGACGGGCCAGCCGACCGCTGGCGGCAGGCCGGTCGCACGCTGCTGGCCAAGCTCATCGCGGAACTGGCCTACGAGGATCTACTCAGGCCGCAGACCGACGACGACGCCGGTGGCACGTACCTCGTGGAGTATCCCCCGATTGGTCGAGGACCCGCGCGGGCCTACCGGCTGATGACAGCCGGCGGCGTCTACCGATTTCACGCCCAGCGGGGCACGTTCGGGTCCTGGTGGATCGATCCCGCGAGCCTCACCCGCGCCGCCTCGCCGGTCGGCGGCCGGGGGACCGTCCTATCCCCTCCGAACGGGCCAGCTGACCGCCCGGGCCGGCCGGCCGGCCCGCGCAGCCGAGGGCGATCAGGCGAGGTCGCCGCCGATGATCCGGTGCGGTTCCTGCGGGATGCGCAGTCCCTGCTCGGGTGGTCCGATCCGGTCCTCGCCGACGTGGTGCGCGACCTGCTCGCCACCCAGTCGGCCGACCAGCACCTGCTGACGACGGCGCTGCCCGCGGCACCTCTCGCCGACCTGCCCTTCGTCGCGCTGGAAGGCCATCAGTCGGGTCATCCCTGCCTCGTCGCCAACAAAGGACGCCTCGGTTTCGGCGCGGCCGCCAGCCGATACGGCCCGGAGGCCAGGTCGCCCTTCCGCCTGCGCTGGGTGGCAGCGCATCCCGCGATCGGGCGGTACTGGGACATGTCGACCCCCGATCCCGACCGGCCGGACGGTTCCGCCACGGGCCGGTCGGGCAATGCCGCCCTCGTCCGCGCCGAGCTGGACGCGGAAATCCGCGCCCGCTTCGCCGACACCCTCGCCCGCGCCCTGGTGGCCGCTGCGCCCCGGCGGAACGTACCCGCCCGCGCCAGCCACCTCGACCCATCCGCCGACCTCGGCCCGTCCGCCGCCGGCGCGGCAGCCGAGGACTACATCTGGCTGCCGGTCCACCCCTGGCAGTGGGAGAACGTGATCGTCCCGCTGTTCGCCGCCGAGCTCGCCACGGGTCTACTGGTCCCGTTGGGCGAGGGACCAGACCGGTACGTCCCGCTGCAGGCCGTCCGCACTCTTGCCAACGTCGACCGGCCGGAGCGGCGCAACGTCAAGCTTTCCCTGATGATCCGCAACACCCTGGTGTGGCGGGGCATGTCCGCGGCGGATGCCGCCGCCGGGCCGGCGGTGTCGCGCTGGCTGCTCGACCTGCGCGACGCCGATCCGTTCCTGCGCGAGGTGACGAGGGTGCTGCCCCTGTCCGAGGTCGCCGGCGCCGCCGTCGGCCATCCGGCCTACGACGCCATCCCCGGCGCGCCCTACCGGCTGCACGAGCTGCTCGGGGTGCTCTGGCGCGATCCGGTGGAGCGGCATCTGGCTCACGGGGAGCAGGCCCGTAGCCTCGCGTCGCTACTCACGATCGGCTCGGACGGGCGGTCGCTCGCCGCGGAGCTGGTGGCCCGATCGGGCCAGTCGGCCCGGGACTGGCTCGCCGCCCTGTTCGCCGCATTGCTGCCGCCGCTGCTGCACTACCTGTACCGGTATGGGGTCGCCTTCACCCCCCACGGGGAGAACGTCATCTGCATCTTCGACGCCGAGCAGCTGCCCCGGCGGATCGCGGTGAAGGACTTCGGCGCCGACATCGAGCTGGTGGACGGCGACTTTCCCGAACGAGAGGGCATACCCGCACAGGCGGCCGAGCACTGCCGCCGCTGGCCCGGGCCGATGCTGGCCCACTCGGTGCTCTCCGCCGTGTTCGCCGGCCACTTCCGCTACTTCTCCGTGCTCGCGGCGGATCATCTGCAGGTCGAGGAAGGCGAGTTCTGGCGGCTGGTCCGGGCGACGATCGACGGTTATCACGAGCGGTTCCCGCAGCTACGGGAACGCTTCCGCGAGATCGATCTCATCACGCCGCGCTTCGACCGGGTCTGTCTGAACCGCGAGCAGTTCGCCGGCGCCGGGTTCCACGACCGGGCGGACCGGGACGGTGGGTTCGACCTGATGCACGGCGAGGTCGCCAACCCGGTGGCGACGGTGACCGCCAGCACGCCCGCGTCCGAGTCCACGGCTTCGATGGCACGAACGGAGGATCAATGACGTCGCTGCCAGCGCCGATACCGCCTGCCCGCTCGGCGGGGCCTGCCGAGTCGCAGAACCCCGCCGAACCGGCCGGTCGCTCGCCCACTCCGGCACCGCCGCAGTCCGCCGGCTCGGCCGCGGTGACCCCGCCCGACCGGGCCAGCACCGACGACGGCGCCGGCCCGTGCCCGGCGGACGCCGACCCGCGGACGGCGGGGACCGATACCCGGCCGGCACCGGCCGATCCTCAGATGGCAGGCATCGAGGCGCTGCACGGGCTACTGACCGGGGACCAGGCGGTCGAGGAGGTCGTCGTCGCCACCGTCGACCTGCAGGGCCGGCTGGTTGGCAGCGCCGTGTCCCCCGAGCACTTCACCGGCGAGGTGCTCGCCGACGGGCTGGGCGCGTGCACCTACCTGCACGCCGTCGACGTGGACATGCAGACCGACGGCGGCTATCCGCGCATCCCCTGGTACGACGGCTTCGGTGATCTTCGACTCCGACCCGATCTGACCAGCCTGCGCCGTGCCCCGTGGCGCCCGTCCTGCGCGGTGGTCCTGGCGGACGCGTCCTGGCCCGACGGTTCCCCCGTGGACGTCGCCCCCCGAACGGTGCTGCGCCGGCAGCTCGATGCGCTCGCCGCCGCCGGGCTCACCGCCCTCGCCGGGACCGAGCTGGAGTTCCTGGTCTTCCGCGAGTCCTACAAACGGGCGGCGCGGCGTTCCTGGTCGGGGCTCACCCCCGCCAGCCGCTACAACATCGACTACGCGTTGTTCGGCACCGAGGAACTCGACGACCTGACCCGCCGCATCCGGCGGGCGATGGCCGGCGCCGGGATAGCGGTCGAGTCGGCTCGGGGCGAGGTTCATCCGGGTCAGTACGAGATCGTGTTCCGGTACGCCGAGGCGCTCCGGGCGTGCGACAACCACGCCCTCTACAAGACGACCGCCAAGAAGATCGCCGCCGTGTCGGGGCAGGCGTTGACCTTCATGGCGAAGTATGACGAGGGCGAGGGGAACTCCTGCCACGTCCACCTGTCGCTGCGAGGGGCGAACGGCGGCGACCCGGTGTTCGCCGCCTCGCCCGATCAGACCATGTCGAAGATGCCGACCGCCCGGTCCGACACCGCCCGGTCCGACACCGCGGGGATGTCGCCGCTGATGTGCTCATTCGTCGCCGGGCAGCTGGCCTGCATGGCCGACTTCACGCTGCTCTTCGCGCCCAACGTCAACTCCTACAAGCGGCTCGCCCCCGGCGCGTTCGCGCCGACAGGGGTGAGCTGGGGTCGCGACAACCGGACGTGCGCGGTGCGGGTCGTCGGCAGCGGAGCGGGGCTGCGCATCGAACACCGCGTGCCAGGCGGGGACGCGAACCCGTACCTCGCCATCGCCGGCATGATCGCCGCCGGCCGGTACGGGATGGAGCACGGGCTGGCGCTCGAACCCGGCCGGGTCGGCAATGCCTTCACCATGCCGGGGCTGACGCCGCTACCCGCGACGCTGCGCGAAGCCGTCGAACGGTGGCGCTCGAGCGCGCTCGCCCACGCGGCGTTCGGCGACCGGGTGGTCGCCCATCTAACCCATGCAGCCGAGGTCGAGCTGGCCGGGTACGAGGGCACGGTCACCGACTGGGAGCGCCGACGCGGCTTCGAGCGCTTCTGAGCCGGCGGCACACTGCTGCCCACGATGCCGCCCGTCCCTTCCCGGGCCGGCCCGATCCGGCTAGCTCGTCGACGGGGTTGGCCGGGCGGCCGGGCCCTCCCCGGCGTCGCCGCCCGGCACCAGCCCGCCCTGACCCGCGGGCTGCTGCGCCGGTGCCAAGCCCGGGGCCGCCGATGCATGCCCTGCGGCCGGGACGGGCGGGGAGCCCGGCCGGGCCGGCGGGGCGGGCGCGTTGTACTCGTGGAGTCCGAACCGGTCATGCAGGATCCGTAGGGGACCCGGTGCCCACCAGTTCGCGTTGCCCGCGACCCGCATGAATGCCGGAACCAGCACCCCCCGGATGAGCGTCGCATCCAGCACGATGGCCAGCGCCGTGCCGACCCCGAACATCTGCATGAAGCGGACCGACGAGGTCGCGAAGGCGATGAAGGTGACGGCGAGCAGCGCCGCCGCGGCGGTCACGATCCGCCCGACCCGGGCAAGCCCGGTGGCGACCGCCTCGGCGTTGGATGCACCGGCGTCGTGCGCCTCTTTGATCCGCGACAGCAGGAAGACCTCGTAGTCCATCGACAGGCCGAAGGCGATGCAGAACAGCAGCACCGGCATGGACGTGTCCAGCGGGCCGGGGGTGAAGTCGAGCAGTCCCGCCAGGTGCCCGTCACTGAAGATCCACACCGACGCGCCGAACACCGCGCTCATCGCCAGGCCGTTGAGCACGATCGCCTTCACCGGTAGCAGCACGCTGCCGGTGAACAGGAACATCAGGACGAAGGTGACCAGCGCGATCAGCCCCAGCGCGAGGGGGAGCCGGTCAGCGATCGTGTTCTTGCCGTCCACCAGGACGGCGGGCGCCCCGCCGATCAGGGCGCTGGTCCCGGCGGGCGACGGCACTGCGCGGGCAGCCCGGACGAGATCCTGCGCGCGACCCGACGCGTAGTCCACCGAGGGCACCACCTGCAACGTGTCCGCGCCGGCGACGGCGAAGCGGCTGCTGGTCGGACCGGGGGGCGCGGCGCGGCGGCCCTGCGCGTAGGTGCCCAGCGCACCGTCCACCCGGGCCACGTCAGGCAGCCGCGACAGGGTCGCCGCGTAGGCGGCCAGCGCCGACCGGTCGACCGATCCCGTCCCCCCGGCCTGCACGACCACCTCCATCGCGCCGCCAAGGCCGGCCGAGAAGTCCTCGCGCAGGGCGTCCCCGACCACCCGGCTCGCCGCCGAGCCGGGCTGGAGCACCCGGTCGTCCGGCGTCCCGAAGTCGACATGCAGGAACGGCGCCCCGAGCACGAGCAGCACCGCGATCACCGGCAGCCCGGTGAGTACCGGCCGGCGCATCACCGTGGCCGCCACCCGCCGCCAGAACGGGGATTCGCCCGCCTCCCGCACCGCAGCCGCGTCCCCCCCGTCCGCACCTGTCACCCCTACCCGCCCGGACCGGCTCGTCCGGCGCCGACGGACCAGCCCGATCAGGCCGCCCACCCGCCAGGAGTTCACCCGCTCACCGAGCACCATCAGCAGCGCCGGCAGCGACACGATCGCCGCCACCACCGCCACCAGCGTCACCGCGATGCCCGCATACGCCATGGACTTCAGGAAGAACGGCGGGAACAGCAGCATCACGGCCAACGCCACGATCACCGTGGCACCGCTGAACAGGATGGTCCGACCGGCGGCGTGAACGGTCACCGCCACCGCCTCGGCGCGGTCACGCCCGGCCGCCAGCTCCTCGCGGAACCGGCTGACCATCAGCAGGGAGTAGTCGATGCCGAGGCCCAGGCCCATCGCCGTCGCCAGGTTCACGGCGAAGATCGACACGTCGGTGAGCCCACCGATCACCGACAGAGCCGCGAAGCCGCCGACGATGCCGAGCAGTCCGATGCCCAGCGGCAGCAGCGCGGCGACGACGCCGGCGAACGCCATCACCAGGAGCGCAAGGGTCAGCGGGATGGCGATCGACTCGGCCACGGCGAGGTCGCTGGAGACCTGCTGGCCGATGTCCTCGCCCACCGTCGCCTCGCCCCCCGGTCGGACGGTCACCGTGTCCGGCCAGCGTTGACCCGACTCGTAGCGATCGACGATGTCCGAGGCCTCGTCATCGTCCCGCACGCTGGCCACGACCAGCGCCGACCGGCCGTCTCGGGAACGCAGCGCCGGCCCCCCGCCGGTCCAGTAGGACACGACGTCGCGGGCCCCCGGCCGGGCGGCGAGATCGGCCGCCACGGACCGGCCCGCGGCGGCGACTGCCGCGTCGTCGACATCCCCCTGCCGGGCAGTGACGAGGAGCAGCACGTTCGGACGGCCGTGGAAGCGGGCGTCCATCACATCGGCAGCCCGGGTGGACTCCGACGCCGGGTCGTCGAAGCCTCCGGTCTCAAGCTTGCCGAAGGCGGTGCTCGCGAGGACGCCGCCACCGAGCAGGACGACGACCGTGAGGACGAGCACCAGGCGCGGACGGCGCGTCACCAGCGCCACAAGGGACGAGAACACGGAATCCTCCACAGATGGGGCACTCACTACAGAGAACAGTGTTCGCGATGGGTGTTCTCGTCAAGGTCGGAGTGATGCGAAGTTGACAGTGTTCACTGCGAGATCGACGATGACCGCTGTGAGTAGTCCAGTCCCCCGCCGTGAACGACTACGGCAGGCCACCCTCGACGAGATCAAGCGAACCGCGCACACCCAGCTGGCGGAGCTCGGTCCCGCTGCCCTGTCCCTTCGGGGGGTGGCGCGCGCGATGGGCATGGCCCCCTCGGCCCTGTACCGCTACGTGGACAGCCGCGAGGTCCTGCTGGCGGAACTGACGGCCGACGGCTTCGCCTCGCTCGCGGACGCCCTGGAGGCCGCGTTCGCGGCGGCCGATCCGCACGACCATCTGGGCCGCTGGCTGGACGTCGCCCGGGCGCACCGCCGCTGGGCGCTGGACCACGCTGTCGAGTACACGTTGATCTTCGGCCCACGTGTGCCGGACGGCGGGTCCGTCGACAGCCGGGTGGCCGCCGAGCTGGAGCGCTCGGTGGCCGTGCTCTTCCGCTGCATGACGGAGGCGATCGGGGCCGGGCTGGTCGACACCGGCCACATCGACGCCGGGCTCACCCCGGCGATGTACGCGAGGCTACGGGCCTGGGCAGGTGACCACGGGGTGGCGATCGACCCCGGCGGCATGGCGGTCTGCCTGGCGGCATGGACCCAGCTGCACGGCTTCCTGTCCCTGGAGACCTTCGGCCACCTCCCGCCGGCGCTCGACGATCCCGCCGACCTGTTCGACCGGCAGATGATCGACGTGTTCGCCCAGGCCTGCCGGGCGATCGCCCCGACAGGCCCGCCCGCGCCGACGACATGACCCGACCGGACCCGATGGTCGGGGCATGCCCCGACCGGATGGGCCGCCGTAGAGCACCCGACCGGGCCGTCTGGCCCGGTCGGGGCAGATCAGGTCAGGCCGACGTGCGCATCCGGCGCTCCAGGGCGTCCAGCGCGACCCGGCGGGCACTCTTGATCTCCGGAAGCCGGGCCTGATACGCCGGCGCCGTGGCCAGCGGCTGGTAGAAGCCCATGCGCGGGACGAAATCCGTCTCGTCGTAGCCCGGCGGCCGGTGCAGTGTGTAGGTGCGGCCCGGAAATAGCAGGTCGTAGTTGTCGGCGATCTGCCAGATGGCGACGTGCGGATCGACCCGGCGCCGCTGGAAGTACGCCTCCAGAACATCGATTGTGAAACTAATCTCATGGAACTGTTTCACGAGATTGTGGTAATGCTGGCCTACCTGATACTTGATCGGCAGCTCGACCTGCAGGCTGTCCGAGTAGTCGAGCAGGTCGAGTGCCAGAACCTTCAGCGAGGTCTCCACGCCATACCCGCGCGAGAAGGCGAGCGCCGCGAAGACATCCGCGTCGATGACGAACTCCCCGATCAGGGGCTGGATAGTCCGCGTGATGGACGGCACATACCGGGCGAGCTGTTTCGACAACAACGATCGCAGCATCTCGGTGGTGCGCCCGCCAGGCTGGCCGTCGCCCGTCACCCTCCGCGAACTTCCGTTCACGAAAAGCGGAGCGTTACCGGCGGTCGTCGCAGCGGCGAGTACCCCCACCGTATACGGATCGTAGCTTTCGAGATCGGCGTCGTGGAAAATGAGCCGGTTGCCGAACGCGAGGTAGGCGAGGCTGCGCATGGCACCGGCCTTCCCACCGGTCGTCGCGGCCTCCCGGCCCGCATGGCGTTGCAGGACGGACTGCCCGCGGACGACCCAGCTCGCGCCCGCGTCCGTCGCGATGCGCACGAGGTCGTGCTCGTCCCCGTCCGAGGACGGATCGACGACGACGCCGATCTCGTCCAGCACGCTGCGTTCCTGCATCCACCGCTGCCGGTTCTGCGCGATGATCTCGCCGAGAGTCCGGGCCGCCTCCGGGCCCCGGGCCGGGATCAACAAGCTCAGGGTGATGCCCTTGGCAAGCTTGTCCACCTCGATCGTGTCGAGGTCGAGGCTGGTGGGTTCGAGCGTTCGCACGGACGCCCCTCTCTCGTGACCTTTCTTGGGTACGGACAGCCCCCGTACCGGTGACGACGTCCTATGGGGATCTGCTACGGACGTTGCGAGATGGGTATCACGCGGACCGGGCGATTCCCCTTCGTGCCGCCGACCGCATGATTGCGTACCTCCGTTCACAACGCCTCGCCCGCCCGGGTCGTTTCCGGTACCTCCCGTGCTCGGGTCCGCCGCGTCCTCTTCGCGGCCTCCGGAGCACGACCCATCCGACACATGCCAGGTGCTGGAGCGTCAAAGTATCGGTGTTGCGGCCCTATCCGTCACTCCCCCTCTTTCCCGACGGGTATCGACCACCACTTCCGGGACCGGGTGCGAACACAGCGCGCCGCACCGGAACCGCACTACCGTCCCACACGGTTACGTTGGGTATCCGACCAAGCGCTCGGAGCGGTTGCTTCGGGACCGATCGGGAAGGAACTACCCGCTGCCGGGCCTGCCGATGCCAGGCCGGCATCGACCCGCCGGATCCGCCCACTCCCCGACCCGGCCGATCGGGCGATGTCACGTCCGGCCACCGTCGCACGCGGCCCCGCCTGGCTGCCCGAACGGATCAGGATGCCGGGCCGATCGGGCGACGGCGACCATCGCTGGAGTCGGGAGGTGCCGGCAGGTCGGCGAGCATGTCCCAGAACATCAGCTCGTAGCCCTGCAGCAGCCTGCCGTACTCACGGGCGCGGGCGAGCGGCTGTCCGGCGCTCAGCGCCTGCGCCACGGCGTCGACCGCCAGGCGCTCCAGCTCCTGCGCGCCACCGGCGAAGAAGTCGAAGAACGCGCAGGCGTCGTCGCCGAAGCCATAGTCCGCCCGCAGCGCCGTGCCGAGCGCGGCACAGTACGAGCCCCAGGCCGCGAAGTTCGCGACGGTGGCGATCACCACCTCGGCAGGGTCGGCGTTCAGAGCAAGCCAGGCCACATAGGCCGGATAGGCCTGCGCCTGCGGGCGAACCTGGTAGGCCGCGAGGGCCGCCTGGTCCATACCGGCGGCCTCGGCGAGCGGAGCCAGGGTGACCGCGGCCTGGCTTTCCCCCGCGGCCAGCGCCGAGAAGAACTCCCCGGCCACGGTGTCCGCGGCCCGCGCGGCGAGGAACAGGAAGCTGCGGCGATCGCTCGGGACCACCCGGGACTCCTCGGCGGCCAGCGCCGCGACGGAGGACAGCGGCGCACCTCCCCGGGCAACCTCGGCCACGAACCGGTTCGCGTCGGGTGCGGGCGCAAGCTCGGCCCGGACGGCATCCAGCAGCTGCACGGCGGACTCGCTCATGTGTCGTCAGTCTCCCTCGGTCAGCATCACGGCTGGGACACCGGCGCGCGGCCGGGCGAGTCCCAGCACGGGCCGGGTGGCCGCCCGCGCGGCCGGGGTGGTCGTAAGCCGGTCGCCCGGGTGGGGCAGCCCGACCCGCCGGTCCGACTCCAGCGCGAGGAAGACGTCGACGACCATCGGGTCGAACTGGGTGGCGCGCCCCGCCAGCAGCTGTTCACGGGCGGCGGGTCCGCTCAGGGGATCCCGCCCGCCGCGCCCGCCGCGCATCGCCGCCCAGGCGGTACAGACCGCGAGGGCCCGTGCCTCCATCCGGATCCGGGACCCGGCGATCCCGTTGGGATAGCCACCCCCGCCGAACCACTCCCGCTGCTGGGCGACGATCTCAGCCTCGATCCGCAGACCCGGCACCTGGGCGAGCAGGTTCGCGCCCATCAGCGGGTGCATCCGGATCAGCCGCCACTCCTCGACGTCCAGGGGGCCCCGTCGAGCCAGGACGTGCGGCGGAAGAAGGATCTTTCCCACATTGTGCAACCGCCCGGCAAGCCGGGCCCGGTGCCGCGCCACGGCGGCATAGCCGAGCACGGTCAACACCTCGCCGAGCCAGTGCGCCACCGCCCGGCCGTCCGCGCGCGGCGCGTGCCAGGCGTCGACCTGCTCGGCGATCCGGCGCAGGCATTCGATGCCGTCGGGCAGGCGCCTGGGCAGCTCGCGCGGCTCCACGGCCAGCACCGCGGCCACCGCGGCGGCGACCGCCGAGGTGGCCGCGTCGACCGCCACAGGCTCGGCAAGCGCGGCCGGTGTGCCGTCCGGATTGGTGGTGTTCGCACGGCCCGATCGGGCTACTTCGCCGTCATCACCGGCCCACAGCCCATCCCACCCGGACGCCGGCGCGCCGGGTGCACCAGGTGGTGCACCCGGCCGGGGGACGCCCGGCGGATCGTTCCCGGCCGGCTCCGCCAGCTGAGGACCGTCCATCCACCGGCCGGGCGCCCGAGAATCACCGACTGGCAGACCCATCCCGAGCGAATCGAGGGCAGACCGCACGATCGGGGGGAGCACGGATCCGAACAGATCAACGGCAGGCCGCAGGAGCGCGGGTGGGCCGATGCCGAGTGGATCTACCGTGAACCTGTCGGCCGCGGGACGATCGCCGGCAGGCCAGTCCATCGGGGATCGACGGGATGGTGGGGAGTCGAGCGCCGGGCGACCGACCGTCGTCAGTCGGGCCGGCCGCGGGCGGGGCGAGGCCCGATCGGGGGGTGCCGGTGTCGCAGACGGGACGTGCCCCGCCGGTACCGACCCCTCCGGACCGATCGCGACCCGATCCCGGCCCGCCTCCTTAGCCGCGTATAAGGCGCGGTCCGCGGCCGCGACCAGCGCGAAGACGTCGTCCGCGTGGTCGGGCAGGACGGCACCGCCGACCGAGACCGTCACCGGCACGGGCAGCGACGACGCCCCGGCGCCCGCGACGGTCCGGAGCCGACCCGCCGCACCTCGCCGGCCGGTCCCGTCCGTCGTTGTCGCGGTGCTCCCCGCGGCCCGGAGGGCATCCGCCGCCGGGACGGCATCGGCCGCCACGGCGCCCCCGCTCACCGCCGTGGTGGCACCGTCCGGCGGCGAACCGGCGCTGCCCGTGCGGGCGGTGAGACCCGCCGCCCAGCCGCGAGATGGCGCATCCCCCGGCTCGGGGACGCCCCTGCTGGAACCAGCGCCGCTCTCGCCCACCGCCGCACCGACACCGCCCGTCCGGCTCCCTGTACCAGCTGCCCGGAGCGCGGCCCCGTCCATCGGCACGCCGGCATCACCCGGCGCAGGCGCGGCACTCCCCACGGGCTCGCCCGGACCGTTCTCCCGCAGGCCCGGCCCACCCGACCGCACGACAGCGCCGGTACCGTCCGGCGGGGCGGGGACACCTGCCGCCGGCGCGGCCCCCACGCCGGGGGACGCGGCCGACCAGTCGGCGGACGCTGCGGCGGTCGGCGCAGGCAGCGCTACCTCCACGGGCTCCCGACCCACCCCGAGCCGCAGCCGCTCGGCGATGTCCGCCAGCGCATCGCCCCGCACGTCCAGCGCGAGCAGCGCGAACTCCTCCCCGCCGTAGCGGGCCACGACATCCCCCGGGCGGGTCACCATGAGCAGTCGCCGGGCCACCTCCGTCAACACCTGGTCGCCGGCCGGATGGCCGAACCGGTCGTTCACGGACTTGAAGTGGTCGACGTCGACAAGCAGCAGGCCCATCCCCGAGCCGACTCGGCGTGCCCGCCGGGCGGCGACCCGCATCTCGGCCTCCAAGTACCGGCGGGTCCGTAGCCCGGTCAGGCCATCTGTGATCGCGAGGTGTCGCTGGTCGGCCTCCAGCCGGGCCATCCGGGTGATGATCAGAAGCACGATCCCGGCACTCACCACCGCGATCACGCCGACGTCGCGCAGATCGCCGCGGCCGGCCTGCACGCCGAGCACCACCGGTCCGACCAGCCCGACGCCACATAACGCGGCCAACCGCCACCCATCCCGGACCGGCACTGCCGGCACTGCCGGCACCGCCACCGACTGGCCCGATCGGGCCAGCGAGGGATGGAGCGCGGCGGCGGCGAGAAGCAGGGCGCTCACCAGCCGAGCGGCGTCCCGGCCGTCGACCGTCGTGCCACCCGAACCGCCCATGCCACCCACGCCGGTGTCACCGATGCGGGCGAACACCTCGACGGCGTCCGCAGCCACGCTCACGAGCACCCCACCTGCCAGCAGAAGCAACGTCGCCGGGCGCTCGCCGTCCCCCGTCGCGAGCCGGATGGTCACACCGGCCACCGCCAGACCCGCCGCGGCGCACACCACCGGGACGATCCCGGCCGCCGAGGCGCCCTCAGCCCGCACCGCCGGTGCCGCCAGATACACCCAGGACAGCAGAAACCCCGCGGCAAGAAGCATCGCGGTGTCCAACAGGCTGGCCACGCTCCGCCCGGGACCACGCGCCCGCAGCAGTGCCAGCAGGCCCGCGACCAGCAGCGGATAGCGGAGGAGCAGAACGATGTCCGCCGCCACCCCAACTGTGACCGAGGACACATCGGAGTGGATGGAGAGGGCCGCGCCGGTTCCCGCGTAGAGAACCTGACTGCCCGCGAGGAGCCCCCAGCCGCACCGCGGGACGGGGGCGGCGCAGCGGCGCGGGCCGGCGAGCAGAGCACCTGCGGCCGACAGGCCCACCAGCAGGTACAACGCCGTCCGGAAGCCGAGCCCGGTACCCGCCGCGGGCGGCAGGACGTATCCGATGACCGCAACCAGGCCGGCACAGAGATAGGCGAGCCAGGCGTGACCCGGCCAGGCGCGCCGCTGCGGGGCCGGCATCACCCCTCGGTTCGGGACGCGGGATCCGTTCGGGACGGCGGCGGCGAAGGCGGTGACGCCGACGTGGCCCCAAGCCCGAACCTGGGCCGCCCACCCGGTGCGGGGACACGGTGGCGTCGGGGGACGGCCTGCGGCAGGACGGTCGTCGGATGGTCCACCGACGACCTCGGGCTCGTCGACGGTGCAGGACCGGCTGGCGGCGAACAGCCACCCCGGGGGGACCAGGCCATGTGCAGCCTCTCAGTTGACCAGACGGGTGGTGCGCCTACCGGCCGCGTACGCCCGATGCCTCCCGGCGATCCACTACCGGATCCGGCAGCTGCGGCGGCACCGGTCTGCGTCCGGGTGGTTCCGATGGGTCGATCGCCGCGACCTTCCGAAACCGTACCGAATCGTCGCTCTTCGTACACAGACGTTTGAGTCCTCATATGGACTCTTGTCCGAGTCTTGTTCTCCGCTCCCACTCACCGGGTGCGCAACCACGTATACGGCCCATCGGCATATCAAGGGGACCCTCGACGCACCCGGATGGTCCTTCCGGCTCCCGCCCGGGCCGCCCACCGCGGTCGTGGGGCGCGAACACCGCGGCGCCGAGAGTCGGTCGTGATGAGCCGGCCCCGCCCGAGTGGCCTCGTCAACGCCGGCCGCTCGGGCACCGGCCGGTGCGCAGGCCCAGTGGCCGACGTCAGGGATGCGCGACGAAGTTGAAATGGCGACCGGTCTCGAAGGTGTCCCGGAACTTCGGCAGGGTGTACGGACCGTCGCCGTCCAGGTCGAAGATCCGAAGACCCAGATCATCGTCGAGCAGTGTGTACATCTCATCCGCCGTCGTGCCGTAGTCGCGCGCCCCGGCGCCGAACTCGAAGACCAGATGCGGCCGGCTGGCGGAGATCAGTTTCCGGGCGCCGCGGAACACTCCGTACTCGGCGCCTTCGACATCGACCTTGATGAGGGCCGGCTGGTAGTCCGCGGGCAGCGCCTCGTCGAGGACCTCGACCGCCACCTCGATCTGCTCGACGTCCTCGGTGTCCGGCACCCGGTCGCGCAGCCCGCTGTACGCGGGCCGGCTGCGGACGTAGGTGAACGGCAGCACCCCGGGTTTGTCCGACAGCGCGGCCTGGCGCACCTGGACCATCGGGAAGTCGGTCGTCAGCGACGCCGCCATGTGGGGCAGCGGCTCGTAGGCGACGTGCCGTCCCCGTGGGGCATGCTGCAGGATCGTCCGGAGCACGTCTCCACGATGTGCGCCCACGTCGATGCAGTTGGAGTTCTCCCGCAACACGAACGACAGCAGCAGCGCCAGATGGCGGTCGTCATTGCGATTGCGCCGAGCCGTCGGCACGACGTTGTCACGCACCAGCTTCAACGCCGGACCGAGGCCCAAATCGACCGCCTTCCGGCGGAGCTGAGCAAGCTGCTTTTCCACCCGAGGATCCATCCGCCACAACCTCCCGTTGCCCCATCGGTGATCTGCCGGAGTGAATGAACTCCGCGCTCCACCACAGCAGCTGGCCACCCACTATTAGGGGCACTCGATCAACGGTCAATAGCGGTAGTACCACCTTCCCGCCACCACGAGCGGCACGGTCGGCGGATTCTGCCGCGACGGAAGACTCGCGCGGCCAAACCCTCACGCCAGGGAAGGGTGATCAGGCCTCTCCATGCGCACCGCGATCCGACGATTACCGGGGCCACGTATTGCGCTGGAGCAGTCGAGGTCCGCATACATTCTCACGGAAAGGAGCCGGATTATCACGTGCAGGATTCCACTCCTGCAAGGCGTGGTCCTCCGGCCACGGTCGGCCGCATCACCGGATGGGTCGCCGCACCCCGACCGAGGACGGAAGCACACGTATTCCGTCCCGCCGGGTCCCGGCTCCGCCGGGCCTGGCCGCTCGTCGCCACCCATCCGGGACGGCCGGCCCGCGGCCACGTCACGATCCTGACACGGCCCTGAAACCCCGCCGCCGCGCCCCCGCACCCCCGACGTGGGACCCACGCGGGGTGGCATACACGCTCCGGTTCGGCGCAGTCCGGACCACCAGAGTCCGGACCGCGCCCACGTCACTTTCCGCGGCCGTCGGACCGTCGGACCGCGCGATTAGTGCACGCGCCGGCGTGCCGTCAGCCGGCGGCGACGAGAACCGGGCCGTCCTCGGACCGCGCGGCGAAGGACTCGACCGGCGGGCAGGTGCAGACCAGATTGCGATCGCCATACGCACCGTCGATCCGGCGCACCGGCGGCCAGTACTTCGCGGCCCGCAGCGAGGCGACCGGATAGGCCGCGACGGACCGCGGATAGGGATGCGGCCATTCATCGGCGGTGACCATCTGGGCGGTGTGCGGGGAGTTGCGCAGCGGGTTGTCCGTGCGCGGCCAGGTTCCGTCGCCGACCTTGTCCGCCTCCGCGCGAATCGCGATCATGGCATCGCAGAAGCGGTCGATCTCGGCCAGATCCTCACTCTCGGTCGGTTCCACCATCAGGGTCCCGGCCACCGGGAAGGACATGGTCGGGGCGTGAAAACCGTAGTCGATGAGCCGCTTGGCCACGTCGTCCACGGTGACCCCGGTCCGCTTCGTCAGCGGCCGCAGGTCGAGAATGCATTCGTGCGCGACCAGTCCGTCACGCCCGGCGTAGAGCACCGGATAGTGCGGACGGAGCCGGTGGGCGATGTAGTTGGCGTTCAGCACGGCCACCGAGGTGGCCCGCCGCAGGCCGTCCGCCCCCATCATCTGGATATACGCCCAGGGAATCATGAGAATTCCGGCGGAGCCCCACGGCGACCCGGAGATGGGCCCGACACCGCTCGCCGGCCCGGCCTCGGCCCGCAGCGGGTGGTTCGGGAGGTAAGGCAGCAGCTTCTCGCCGACCGCGACCGGGCCGACCCCCGGCCCGCCGCCGCCGTGCGGGATGCAGAACGTCTTGTGCAGGTTGAGATGGCTGACGTCGGCGCCGAACTGGCCCGGTTTCGCGAGCCCGACGAGCGCGTTGAGATTCGCACCGTCGACGTAGACCAGCCCGCCGGCCTCGTGCACGATCGCGCACGCCTGCCCGATGCCTTCCTCGTAAACGCCGTGCGTCGACGGATAGGTCACCATCAGCGCGGCGAGAACGTCCGCGTTCGCCCGCGCCAGGCGCGCCAGATCGTCGAGATCAACGTTTCCGTCATCGTCGCAGGCGACCACGACGACGCGCATTCCGGCCATGGCGGCGCTTGCCGCGTTCGTCCCGTGCGCGGAGGAGGGAATGAGGCAGACGTCGCGGACCGGGGCCCCGGGCGCCGCGTTGTCGCGGTGATAGGCGCGAATCGCCAGCAGGCCGGCGAGCTCGCCCTGGCTGCCGGCGTTCGGCTGCACCGAAACGCCCGCGTATCCGGTGATCCGGGCCAGCCAGTCCTCCAGATCGCGGATCATCGTCAGGTATCCGCCGGCCTGGTCGAGGGGGGCGAACGGGTGGATGTCGGCGAACTCCGGCCAGGTGACGGCGGCCATCTCGGTGGTCGCGTTCAGCTTCATCGTGCAGGACCCCAGCGGGATCATGCCGCGGTCGAGGGCCAGATCGAGGTCGGACAGCCGGCGCAGATAGCGCAGCATCGCCGTCTCGGACCGGTGCTCGTGGAAGACCGGGTGCTCCAGGTAGGAGTCGGTGCGCACCAGTTCGGGGGGCAGCGCCGGGCCTGCCGCCGCCGGCCCGGCGGCCGTCACGCCCGCGGGCACCCCGAACGCCGCCCAGACAGCCCGCAGGTCCGCCTCCGCGGTCGTCTCGTTGCAGGAGACCCCGACGTGGTCGCCGTCGACGAGCCGCACGTTGACGCCGTGCGCCAGCGCCTCGGCCACCACCTCGGCGGCCCGGCCGGGCACCGCCGCGACGACGGTGTCGAAGAAGGCGTCGGCGCCGATGGGCACCCCACCGGCCCGCAGCCCCTCGGCGAGCCGGACCGCGAGGCCGTGGATGCGCCGCGCGATCCCGGCGAGCCCCTGCGGACCGTGGTAGACGGCGTACATCGAGGCGAGCACGGCCGGCAGCACCTGGGCGGTGCAGATGTTGCTCGTCGCCTTCTCCCGGCGGATGTGCTGCTCGCGGGTCTGCAGGGTGAGCCGGTAGGCGGGCGCGCCATCCGCGTCGACCGACACCCCGACCAGCCGTCCGGGCAGGGAACGCTCCAGACCCTTGCGGACCGCGAGGTAGCCGGCGTGCGGCCCCCCGAACGACAGCGGCAGCCCGAACCGCTGGGTGCTGCCGACGGCGATGTCGGCGCCGAGCTCGCCGGGCGAGCGCAGCAACGTCAGCGCCAGCGGATCGGCCGCGACCGTGACGACGATCCCCCGCCGGCGCGCCTCGGCGATCACCGGCCGCGGGTCGCGCAGCGCCCCGCCCGGCCCCGGGTAGGACAGCAGCAGCCCGAACGCCGCATCCAGCACCTCCGCGGGCACCCCGGCGTCCGGCGCCGCGAGATCGCCCGCCGCCAGACCCCGGGAGAGGTCGGCGACGTGGACGGTCACGCCCAGCGCCTCCGCCCTGGTCGCCACGACCGCGATCGTCTGCGGGAGCGTGTCGGCGTCGATGAGGAACGTCGCGCGGGACCCCTTCGCCGTGCGCAGCGCGATCTGCATCGCCTCGGCCGCGGCGGTCGGCTCGTCGAGCAGGGACGCTCCGGCCACCGCCAGACCCGTCAGATCGGTGATCACCGTCTGGAAGTTGAGCAGCGCCTCCAGCCGACCCTGGGAGATTTCGGGCTGGTACGGCGTGTAGGCGGTGTACCAGGCGGGGTTCTCCAGAACATTGCGCTGGATGACGCCCGGCATCACCGCCGGGTGGAACCCCAGGCCGATCATCGACGGCACCGGACGGTTGTCGCGCCCCAGCGTGCGCAGCGCCGCCAGGACCGCCGTCTCGTCGAGCGCCGCGGGCAGCTCGAGGGTGCGGTCGTGGATGACGGCCGGGACGGCGGCGTCGGTCAGAGCCCGCAGCGACTCCACCCCGAGGGCGTCGAGCATGGCCCGCTGGGCGTCGGTGTCCGGGCCGATGTGGCGATCGGCGAACTGGGGGTACGACGTGGCCGGCAGCGGTGGGCCGGCATCACCCCCCGCGGTCCTGGCCGGGGCGGCCGGCTGGGTGGGCGGGGTCGCGGCCGTGGTGCTGGCCGCGGTCGCCGTGGTGCCAGGGCCAGAGGCGGAGGCGGCCCGGGGCACGGCGAGGGCGGTCGCGGCGCCGACTACCAGGGGTTCACCGATCGGAGCGGTGTTGTGGCTGGAGGTGGCGGCGGCTGGTACGGAGGCGTCGTCGTGATCGGTGCCGTCATGCATGATGAGCGCTCCGGAGGTCGGGCGACGACGACTACGGAGCCGACGCCGCGGCGGGCCTCCCCCTCTGTCATTGGCCTGAGAGCTTCACCGGGCGCCGCCGCCATGGGTCCGAGCCGAGGACCCGCGGACGACGGCCGCGGCTTTCACCGTCGGCGGGACACCGGGATGTCCACTTTCCAGAGTTGCCTGACCCGGCGGTTGGGGGCCTGAGAGTTTATGGGGAGAGCTTGCTCCTTCGGCGTCCCGGCAGGTCGCGGCCGGGACTCTCCCGCACGGGTGTGAGCGGCAGCAGTATGCAGTTCGTTGCCCCGCAGACTAACCGCGATCGCGATCCCTGGCCAACTATCGTCCGATCGGGGCCTGCCCTGATCGTCCGATCGGGGCCTGCCCTGAACGACATCCACTGAGACGAAATGCTCTAGACGAAAAGCGTCTCGTAGGGGCGCAGCAGCCGGGCCAGCACCTGCGCTCCGAGGACCGTCGAGTCTGCCGGGTCGTCGGATAGTGGGGCGATCTGGGTGTGGTAGCAGTCGACCGCTCGCCGCTTGGCCTCCTGCACCGGGACGGGCAGGGGCACCGTCCGGGCCCTCGCCCACGGCACCCTGGGGTCGTCCGGGACCGCCCAGTGCCAGGTCCAGACGGGGTACTCGAGAAGCCGTGCGCCGGCCCGACCCGCCGCCAGCACCGCCGCGCGCCCCGTGGCCTCATGGTCCGGATGGCGGTCCCCGGTGTACGTGGTCAGTACCCAACAGTCGGGGGTGAGCAGCGGCTCCACCTGGTCGGCGAGCGCCGACTCATGCCCGGCGACCCGCCCGTCCCCCAGCCCGATCCGATGCACCGGCACCTGCGCCAACCCCAGCTCGATCAGCGCGGCATGCTGCTCGGCGATCCGCCGCCGGGCCAGCTCGGCCGGGGAGAGCGTCGGCGACCCGGGATGAGATGCGTCACCATCTGTGACCGCGACGACGGTGATCGCGACGCCGAGCGCGTGCAGGCGGACCAGTAGCCCGCCGACGCCGAGAACCTCATCGTCCGGATGGGGGGCCACGACGACCACGCTTGGCGGCGCAGCGGTGAGGTCCAGCTCCGACCACCCCGGGTTCCAGGTCCGCCAGACCGGTTCGGGAGTGCCGTTGTCGGTGAAGGGCCGGCCCGCTTCGGCGGTGTCTTCCTGCATCGCTCATCCATACGGGAACCGCCGACGCTCCGCACGGAAATCGGGCCCGACACCGACCGTGACGCTCGTCCCGGGCCCGGTGGCGACGCGGGCCCGGTGGCGACTCAGGCTCGGTGGCGACTCAGGCTCGGTGGCGACTCAGTGCTGCAACGTCTCACTCTTGGCTGCCTCGGTGTCCGTCAGCGCGCCGTCCTTCTCCCGGCGGAAGATCTCCTCGGCCATCCGGTCCGACGAGGTCTGGCTCGCCACCTGCCTGGCCATCTCGTCATTGGAGGTGCCCGCGCCGGCGGGCCTCGTGCGTCCCTTCATCGCCTGAGCCATGGCTGCCTCCTCCTGTCGCCGGCTGCGATCAGCATGGCCCGATCGGCCATGGTCGCGGCCGTACACCTGCCCGGGCGGCGGGCCGGCACGCACGCGGCGGTGCACGGCGCCCGCCCGGGTCCGGTTCCCGCACGGCTCACTCCCGCAAGCCGCCCGTCTGGGACTACCCGCCCGCGACGAGCCGGAACCGCCCCAGCCGGACCCACGCGCCTAGGCACGGATGCCGACGAAATAGGCGCGGACAGTCCGTGTAGCGTGATCGTCCGTAGCCGATCGGACGGGGAAGCCGCGGTCGCTGCCGCGGTGACGGGCCGGGAGAGAGAGCAGGGCGGGCCAGGAACGCCGACGGATGCGGGTAATCACGTGGAACCGGTGTTGATCGAGGGCTACCACTCGTTCACGACCCTCGGATACGGCGGATTCAGCACGGTCTATCTCACGGAACAGGAGATCTTCGACCGCCGCGTGGCGATCAAAGTGCTGCATTCCGACCTGAGCGATCCCGCTGCCGAACGCCGGTTCGTGCGGGAGTGCAGGGCCACCGGGCGACCCACCGGCCATCCCTACATCATCACGGTCTTCGACGCCGGCACCACCCGGGATCGTCGGCCATACCTCACCATGGAGTACTTCTCCGACGGGTCACTCGCGGACCTGTCGAGGAGCGGCGGCCCGCTTCCGGTCGCGGAGGCGGTCGCCCTGTGCATACCGGTCGCCGACGCCCTCGCCGCGGCGCATGGCCACGGCATCCTGCACCGGGATCTGAAACCGACGAACATCCTTCTCCACCGGCCGGGCGATCCGGTTCTGACCGATTTCGGTATCGCCAGTATCACCGAGGGGATGGCAGCAGCAACCATCTCCACCGCTTTCACCCCCAGCTACGCCGCCCCCCGAGGTCCTGCTCGGCAAAAATCCGGAGGTGCCGGCCGACATCTTCGCCCTCGGTGCGGCCCTGTTCACCCTCGTCAACGGAACTCCGCCGTTTCCCGGACGGGTTCCAACCCAGATACTGCAGCGCGTTCTTGACGGCGACATCGCACCGGTGACCCGGGACGATGTGCCAGCCGCGCTGCGCGATCTGCTGGCCTGGACCCTCATGGTCCGGCCGGACCAGCGGCCCGGCTCCGCCCGTGAGGTCGCGAACGCGCTGACCCGGCTGGCGGCCCCGCCCGTCCGGGTGCCGTCGCATCGAGACCGGGCTGGCCGGGGCAACCACATCCGGTGAGGCGACGCCCGCGGGCGGGCCGGTTCCAGCACTCGGCGGGCGACGCGGCTCGCCGCCGGAGGACCATGCGGAGCCCTCCCAGCCGCCTGCCGGCGGCCCGGCCCACCGGGCGATCTCCAGCGCGGGGATCTCCGGGAACCGCCGCGCCGACGGCGGTTCCCGGTCCACGGTCGGCACGGCGGCGCCGGGCACTGCTCGCCGCGCCGGCAGCGGTCCTCGCCGCAGGCGGCGTGGTGCTGGCGGTCCTCCTGACCCGGGGGCCGTCGATGCCGAGCGCCGACGATCCGGCCGGCCCGATCGCGAGCCCGCAGATCGGCCCGGCAGGCGGCGCTGCCAGCGCTGCGGTTGGCCCGGCACCGCCACCCGCCGCGGCTGGCTCCGGGCCGCATCCGGTCGTCCCGGTGCCGCAGGGGCCCGGCCTCGGCTCGGGCGCATCGTGCACCGCCCGAGCGGTCTCGATCACCGATTACCGAGGGCGAGTCTGGCGGACGCGCCACGACTGCGCCACCTCTGCGGATTCCCCGGTCTACGCCAACGTGGCCGCCGGTACCGAGGCCGAGCTGGACGACTCGGGATACATGAAGAAGGCGTCGGCGTCTGGGTGATCTGCCGGCCACGGCGGTGAGCGGCGGCGGGGCAACGCGCCCGTTCCGGGGGTACCGACCTGCTCGGGCTACCTGTAGTCCCTGCCGGCCGTGGCCCGTTCGGTCCCCGGCGAGCGCGGACCGGAGCCCGACGCGAGGGTCCGGCGGTGATGCTCGGCCGCGGGGGACGGGGCAACGGGTTCACCTGGCCCCGCCGGTCGGTGGGCGGCACGGCGGGGAGCCGGCGCCGTCCGGCGCAGCCTGCGCAGCTCGGTGCGGACCGTGCGCGGCGAGATCCGCCGACCGAGCCGGCGATGGCGTGGAACGGAGCGACGGACCGCCCGTTCGAGGCCGTCGAGCAGTCGCCACGCCTCGTCGGCGGCGCGTCGGCCGGACGCCTCATCCCACCGGCCGGTGGTGCCGTCGTCGAACAGGGCGAGGGTGGCGAGGTCGGCCAGCCCACGCAGGGCGGTGAGTCCGGCCTCGTCGACCAGGCCCGCGGCGAGGAGCACCACCTCGCTCGGGCTGGCCGCCCGCGGCATCGCCCGGTCGGAGTCGGCGAACATCTCGATGACCCGCTGCCAGGCGGCGACGATCCGCGCCCTGCTGCCGTTCCCGCCGCCTCGCATCCGCCGGTGGCATGCGATCGGCAGCAGCCAGCCGAGGAGAAGACAACCGAGCAGGGCGGCGACGGCGACGGACGCCATCGTGCGGAGGACGACCTCCGTCCAGCCGGGGGATCCCGATCGCCGGTCACTGGAACTAGGCGGGGCGTCCCCCGGCGGGGTGACGTCCGCCCGACCGGGCGGTACCGAGACGGTGGTGCGCAGCACCGCCTCCACCAGTGAGGTCTGCGCGGAGGACTCGCCCTGCGTGGACCCGGCCACCGCCGCGCCGCGCGCGTCCCCCGCTCGGGGGGTGGGGAAGAAGGGCAGCCATCCGGCGCCGTCGAAGTTGACCTCCGCCCAGGCCAGGGCGTCGGCGCCACGGATCGTGCGGGTCACGCCATGCGGATCGGCGGCGGTGAAGCCGACAACGAGGCGGGCGGGCAGGCCCAGCAGCCTCGCCGCGAGGACGAACGTCGTCGCGAACTGCTCGGAGGTGCCGCGTCGGGTCTGACCGAGGAAGTGGTCGATGTGGGCGAGCGAATGCCCGGCGGGCACGGTGGGATCGAAGATGAAGGTCGCCATCAGGTACTGGCGCAGTAGGGCGGCTCGCTGGTACGGCGTCGCGCCGCCGTCGGTGGCGACCGAGGCCAGTTCCCGCAGCACCGGGGGGACCCCGTCGGGCACCGCGAGAGAGGGGGCGTTGTCCGGCGTCGCGGAGACGGTGAGGGCGAGCAGTCTGTCGGCGGTCATGGCGGCCGGCGGGGTGGAGACAAGGCGCAGCCGGTTGCCGGGGTGCAGCGGCGCGGTTCGCACGAGTGTGCCGTCGTCAGGATCGGCCGCGAACCGGCCCGCCGGTGCCTCGGGAGCCGCCGTGGATCCAGCCCGGCCGGTGGAATGCGGCGTCCGAGCGGTAGTCGACGCGGGCGGTGTCGGCGATGCGGACGCCGAGGTCGACACCGCGCCGGCAGCGGGGACCATGGTGAACTGGCCGAGCCGCGCGAGGGCGGGTACGAGATCTCCGCCGAGGTCGGCGATGGTCAGGTCCTGGGTGACCGGCGTGGACGGGTGATCGCCGCCCCGGTCCGCGGCGCGTCCGGCCTGCCCTCCGGCGCCGGGACTACCGATGATCGCCCGTCCCGCGGGCAGGTAACGGCCGCTGGTGGACCAGGTGGCGCCGTCGTAGGAGTCGAGGACGGCGAGCCGCAGCGCGACCGGCCCCGACGGCTGCGGGGTCAGTCCCACCCGGAACAGGACCTGGTCGGGATGGGCGGTCCAGCCGGCGAGGCGGCTCAGGGGGTTGAGAGCGGCGAGCGGTACCGGCGCGATCGTGCGATGGTCGCGCGGGTCGACGGGCGGTCGCCCATCCGGCCCGATCGGACCACTCGCCAGCGCCAGACCGGCGCCAACGACGACGGCTACGGCTACGGTCGACCGCGCCGCGAGGCGGAGCGCCGCCAGGCCTCGCGGGCTTGCCACGGGCAGCAGACCTGGCCCGGATCGGGGGGACGCTGGGGGCCCACCCGTGCCGCCGCCCAGCCTGGCGGGGCCGGGGGAGGCGGCTGCGGGCCCTTCGGGTGCGCGGGACCGGCCGCTCCCGCGGACCCGGACGAGGACGGCGGCCAGCGCGGCGAACGCGGCGGCGAGCGGCGCGTCGGATCCCGGCACGGGGGCCGCGTAGGCGACCGCGGCAGCCAGGACGAGGGCAGCGGGCAACGCGGGCAGGAGCCGGACCCTGGTGCGGATGACGAGCTCCGCGCCGACGGCGGCGGCCAGCCAGGTCAGTGCCGCGGGTACGAGCAGGAGAGCCCCGTCGGGCGGCGCCGGAACGGCTGCGTCCAGCAGGCGCGCCCATCCGCTGAGGACGCCCGCACGGACCAGAGACAGCCGCGCCCAGAACCCGCCCGCGCTGGCCGCGACCGTGCAAGCGGCCCAGACCACGAACCCCCCGGCCCAGGTAGCGACCGTCCCGGCGAGTGGCACCGGCCGGCGTCGCAGACCCAGCACCGCGGTGAGGATCACGGGCACGACTGCGGCGACAGGGATGATCACCTGTAGATCGTGAGCGGTGAAGACCCGGCGGAACCCGGACCCACCGACGAACGCGAGTCCCGCCACCACCACCAGCGCCGCCAGGCGAGTCCGCACCGGCTCCTCCCGGTGGGCGGGACGGTCAACCTCGACGACGTGCCCCCCGCCCAAGCCGGACGCCGAGCGCACGGCCCCGCCGGGCGGTCCACCGGTCTGCGTCATCACCGGCCCGTCCACGGGGATCCCCGTGGCCATCGCCGGTTCCGTTCGCCGGTCGGCCAGTGGTCGGCGAGCGCCTCGGCGTCGGGAACGTCGATCACTGTCAGCCGGCCGGCCGCCCGTAGAGCGGTCCCGTCCAGATGCGTACCGCTGGTGGGGACGGTGCCGCCGATGACGCCGATCCCCACCACCCGGCCGGGCGACGCGGTCCGCAGGCGGGCCCGGTCGGAGGAGTCGCGCCGGTCGACCGCCCGGGCAGCGGCCGGGCTGCGGGGGCCCACCCGGACCAGGACGACGCGCCCGTAAGCGTGGGCCACCGGGGCGAGTGCGGCCAGCGCCTGCCGGTCGAAACCGCCGGTGACGAGCACCAGCGTGCCGAGCCCGCCGCGCCGCAGTGTCGCGACGACGTCCAGCGAGGCGGTGTCGTCCAGCCGAACGCCCGCCAGCTCGTCCATCAGCACGTCGGCGTCCCGGCGGCGCCGGCGGCCCGCCACCCGCAGCCCGGCGGTCGTCACGAGCCGGACCCCGAACGCCTCCTGCGCGCAGGTCATCACCGCGGCGGCGGTGACGTCCACGGCCTCCTCGAACGTGGCGACGCCGACCCGGCCGGGCGGGTAGGCGGCCGGCCGGGTGTCGAGGACGACGGTGGCGGCCGGCTCGCTGGGATCGACGTGGGTGCGGACCATCAGTTCGCCCGCCCGCGCGCTGGACGGCCAGTGCACGAGGCGGAGATCCTCACCGGGCGCGTACCTCCGCAGGGTGTGGATCTCCAGGCCCCCGGCCGTGCCCTGTCCGGTCTGCCCATCCGGGTCACGCGAGGGCGCGGAGGCCAGCGGCGCCAGCGGCCGGGTCCGCGGTCGGACGTGCAGGGTGTCGACCGCCGGCAGCTGTTGCCGGCGCAGGGCGAGCCCGAACGGATCTGACCTGATCACCTCGGCGGGGCCCAGCCGGACCACCCCGCGCCGTCTGGTGTCCAGGGTCAGCTCGAACGTCCGGCAACCCGAGCCGGCAAGCCGGGGCACCGGGACGGATACGACCGCGGCCGGCCCGTCCGGGGGATACGAATCCGCTGCACCGGTCGCGACCCGGTCATCGGTGCCGGAACCGCTGGCCGGCGTGGAATCGGGCGGGGGCAGGACGTCGGCAGCCCGTGGTGGGTGGCCGCCAGGCGCGCCACCGCCGGCGCGCGGCCCACCCGGGCGCGCGGACGGAAGGGTATGCACGCGGCCGTCACCTCCGCGGGCGGTAGCGGTCGACGTACGCCGTTCCCACCACGTCTCCACCAGGTCCGACGCGGCTAGCAACCGCCCCGCACGGGGGGCGCCCGACACCGGTCGGTCCGGACGGGCGGCGGCAGGGCCATGCGGCAGATGAAGGGTGAACGGCGGCGAGGGCCATCGGGACAGGTTGCGGACCGTGACGGTGAGCGTGGCGGGCTCGCTTCGGGCGACCTGTCGGGGCGATACGCGGACCGCCACCGACACCCGCGGGCGGCGAACGGCCGTAACAGCCGCAAGACCCATCGCCGCGGCCCCCGCCCCGCCCAGCACGGCCAGTTCCGCGTATCGCAGCACCCGGGCGCCCAACAGCAGGGCTGCGACGGTGACGCACATCCCCCATCCCAGCGGGGTGACCCTCAGGCGCGCCCTTCCCGGCGATGCCCCGCTCCCCACGGGTCCGCGATCCGACGGGCAGCCCTGGTCTACCGAAGATGCAGCGCCCCGGGGACCAACCCGATCGGGCCCCACAGGTCCGGATCCCGCCGCGCCCGAACTCGACGCGACGGGTTCCGACGCGCCGGGTCCGAATCGGCCCGGCGCGGGCCATTCCGCCGTGACCACGTCCGATCCGGCCCTCCCGGACGGACCGGGTTCTGCGGATCCGACCATCGAGGGGGCCGAGCCCGAGGGGGCAAAGCCCGCCCGCTCACCGGTGTCCGCACCGGTCGGGATGACTCGCCGGCTCGTCGGGGCGACTCGCCGGCCCGCCGCGGCCGGCGGCGGGAGCGGCTCCGGGACCGGTGGGCGATGACGCTCACCGAGCCCGCGCACGGCCGGCCCGGGTTCGGGCCGGCCGTGCGCGGACCGGCCCGTCCGGCGTCGCATGCTCCGAGCGAGGGAGGCGGGAGACGGGGACACCGAGGCGGGCAACGGGGTGGTCGCGGTGTCCGTGTCGAGGACCCGTAGCAGCCCGCGCTCGGCCCGATCACCGCCCCGGGACCGCTCGTCGGGGGGCGGCACCATCAGATCCCGACGAGCCGGCGCGGTGACGGCACCGTCTGCAGGATCTCGTCGACGACGTCCTCGGCAATGACGCGCCGCAGCTCGGCCTCCGGGCTCAGCACCAGGCGATGCGCCAGGACGGAACCGGCCACCGCCTTGACGTCGTCGGGCGTGGCGAACACCCGGGCGTGCGCGGCGGCCCGGACCTGGACGGCGCGTAGCAGCGCGATACTGCCCCGTGGGCTCGCCCCCAACCGGACGATGTCCGGGATGGCCCGCGTCGCCGCCACCAGGTCCACGAGGTAGCGGCGCAGGGCGGGTGCGACGTGGACGGCGAACGTCTGGGCCGCGCGGGCGACGACGTCCTCCGCCCGCATCACCGGCCTCAGGTCCTCGATCCGCCGTCCCACCTGCCGGCCTTCGAGGATCTCCAGCTCGGCCTCGACCGACGGGTACCCCATCCGCAGCCGCATGAGGAACCGGTCCAGTTGGGCCTCGGGAAGGCTGTACGTCCCGTCCATGTCGATCGGGTTCTGCGTCGCCACGACCATGAACGGGTGGGGCACGGGATAGCTCGTGCCGTCGGCGGTGACCCGCCCCTCCTCCATCACCTCCAGCAGGGCCGACTGCGTCTTCGGCGAGGCGCGGTTGATCTCATCGCCGATGACGAGGTTGGCGAAGACAGGTCCGGGGCGGAAGCCGAACTCGTTGGCGCGCTGGTCGTACACCATCGTCCCGGTGATGTCCGCCGGCAGCAGGTCCGGCGTGAACTGGATGCGGTGGCAGCCGGCGTTGACGGAGGCCGCGAGACTGCGGGCCAGCGAGGTCTTTCCCAGGCCGGGAGCGTCCTCGACGAGCAGGTGCCCCTCGGCGAACAGGCAGATCGTCGCGAGCTCGACAACCTCCCGCTTGCCGCGGATGACCTTTTCGACGTTCGCGACGACGTCGTGGAAGGCGGCTGAGAACGCGGCCACGCCGGACTGGTCGCCGCGCAGGTGGTCGCGGTCGTCGTTCCTGTTCGTCATGCCCTGCCTCCTGGTCCGGTCGGGGTAGGGAACGCTGACCGTCCTCGCCGCGTGGGCTGGCTGCTCATCACCGGGTCGGGCTCCTCCTCGTCGGGACGAGATCGGGCTGGTACGAGTTGTGCTGCTGCCGGTCGCTCTGGTGCAAGTCGGGCTGGTGCAAGTCGGGCTGGTGCAAGTCGGGCTGGTGCAAGTCGGGCTGGTGCGAGTCGGGCTGGTGCGAGTCGGGGAGGCGGACCGTGCCGGACGGGGGGCGACCGGCCCGGTCCGCCCACGGGCGGTGGGGAGATCCGCCCGGGAACGGTGACTCCGGCGGCCGTCGCCGGCACGGAGGCGATCCGTTCCGCTGCGGTAGACGACGGGCAACCCCGTTTCGTTGTGCCATAGCCCGAATTAGTTGTTGATCTGGTGGTCGGATGGCCGACAGCGGGATGCACGCGCCGCACCGGTGCCTGCGTGCCGCGCGATGACCCGGCGGCGATGTCACGAAAGGCAGCAGTCGCGTTGCAACCTGTCCGGCAGACACCGCGTCTTACCTAGCAAGAGGGATGACCCGCCCGAGTGGCCCATCTCGGGATAGTCAACATCAACACGAAAGTATCAACAGACTCCCGCGCGCCGTTGGGTAAAGCGTGCGGGATGCGGTGAGCGCTGTACCCCTCCCGCGGCGCTCCCCCGCGGTGTCTGTGTGGGCGGGCGGGGTGGCACGCCCACACAGACACCGACTCCGTTCGGGTGGTCCCGCCTCGCCAGGTGATACCGGCCCGTTCGGACGGCGCGCAGCCTTCTTTTCGGTCGGCTGCGGTTCGAGCACACGCCTAACCAGGGCCGGATGAACCCGGCCCGCACCACAGATCACCCCCCACGTGAGCGGCCCCGGTCCGCACGGACGGTGGCGGCGACATCAACCGGCCGAGCGCCGTGGCGTGACGTCACCACCCGCTCCGCCCCGAACGGGTGGTAGTCCGTACCGCCACGGCCGCCCACCCTGCGGCGCCGAGAACGACGACGCCCGGCATCGCCGGGCCGGCAGAGCTGCCTGCCGCGACCGCGAGCCGGCAATCAGGAAAGCGAGACGAACCATCTCCGCATTCGGGCGGCGGCTGCGTCGCGTCGTCACCGCGGCGGCCGGCGCGGCGCTGTGCGTGGGAGCCGGCCTGGCCGCCGCCGCACCCGGAACGCATCCGATCGCCTTCGACCTCACCAGCGGCGGCATCTGGCTGCCGAGCGAGTCGACCGGCACCGTCACGCATCTGCAGAGCACGACCGGCCGGGCCGACGCGGCCGTCACCGTGCCCGGCGCGCTCGGGCATCGACTGTCCGTTCTCCGCAACGGTCCGGATCTCCTCGTCTGCGACGAGGACGCCGGCCTGCTCCACCTGATCGAGCCGCAACGCCTTGCCCCGGCGCGCACGGCCACGCTGCGCCCCGGCACGACGGTGACCGCGGTGAACAGCGTCATCTACGCCGTCGACCGTGCGAGCGGGCGGGTGCGACGCCTGGACGGACGGCTGCTGACCGACCTCGGGCCGGTCCTCGACCTCGGCGGAGCCCTCGGCGCCGTCGCCCAGACGGGGGACGGAACGCTGTGGGCCCCCGTTCGCCCCCGTGGCTCCGTTGTCATGATCCGCAACGGCGTGGCGTCAGCCCCGATCCCCGTCGCCCGCCCGGACCACCAGATCGATGTGGTGCTCGCCCGCGATCGCCCGGTGGTCGTCGACGGCACGGCCGGTACGGCCACCGCCATCGTCGAAGGCCGGCCCGGCCGGGCGACGGCGCTGCCGGTGACCTCGACGACCGGGTCGACGCCGTCCGACCCGCTCGTCGCGGCGGCCGCGGTCGGGCAGAGCGCCGTACCCGTTCTGGACACGATCGCGGGACGACTCGTGCTCGCCGATCTCGCCACCGCCGAGGTCACCGTGCGTGACCTGCCGAAGGCTGGGACGGCGGGCATCGGCGAGGAGCAGGTCGGTACGGGCAGACGACCGGACGCCGGGACCACACCGGACGCCGGGACCACACCGGACGGCGGCACGGGCCGAAGGGACGGCGGCACCGCCCACGAGGATGACCGCGTCTCCCGGACGGATGACGGCACCACCCAGGCGGGCGGGGTCATTGCGGTCTCCCCCGGCACGTCCCACCCGACCGGACTCCCAGACATCGACCGGCCGAAGGGTGCACCCGAGAGTGCACCGGTGCATTCGGGGGGTAGCACGCAAAGAGACGATCAGGTCAGCGGGTCCACCGAGAATGCCGGTCCGGTGGCTCCCCGCCGTCTTGGTCCGCCGGTGTGGCACAGCGGCCTGGTCTACATTCCCGACCAGGAGGGCCGCACGGTCTGGGTGTTCGACACCCGCGCGCGGGGTTTCACCACGCCGGTCGTCCTGCCCGGAACATCCCGGCGGACGCAAACGGATGCGGACGGTATCGCGCAGATCACCGTGACCGCGGACGGCGATCAGGTGTGGGTGAACGATCCGGATGGTCCGGACGCCGTGCTCATCGACGGCGCGCAGCGGACGACGGTGACGAAGCAGCCCCTCGGCCTGCCGGGTCAGACCGGCACCGCGCCGGCCCTCCCTCTGCCGGCGCCCCCGCCTCGACCGCAGGCGACACCCACCGGCCCGACCACCACGGACCGGGACGGGCCCCGGCCACCAGCAGCCATCAGCGGCGCCCCCGCCGTGGCGAGAACTTCGCTCACCCCGCCGATCGCCTCGCCGCCCCCGCCCCCGCCCCCGTCCCCGCCGACGACACCGCCCGTCGCGCCTTCTCCTCGACCGGGCATCACCCCGAGCCCGCAGCCGATCACCAGCCAGCCGCAGCCGACTCTCATCGACCTTCCCGGCGAATAGTGCGTGGACGTCCGGAATCACGACCTCTGCTATTCCTAGCCGCCCGGCGGCGACGGCTGAGCCGGCGCCAGCTTCACCGCCCTGACGCGCCGTCCTGCCTGGGCGCACGAACCGTCGGCTGCCGCAAGCCGCAGTCCGCGCAGGCGGGGTCGCGTGCCACCGGCAGCGAGCGGAAGTCCAGGTCCCAAAGATCGGCGACGAGCAGCCGACCGACGGACGGTTCGGCGAACCCGGAGATCAGCTTGATGACCTCCATCGCCGCGAGGCACCCGACCGTCCCCGCGACCGCTCCGAAGACGGGAAACCCCAGCGGGTCCCAGTCGGGGTCGCCGGCGGCGAACACGCACCGTAGGCACGGACCGCTCCCGTCGACGGTGAGCAGCTGGATCTCGGTGGCGTTCATCGCCGCGACGACCAGGGGTACCCCGGCGTCCAGGCACATCCGGTTGATCTGGAAGCGCTCGGGGAAGTTGTGGCGAGCGTCGATCACGGCGTCGGCGGCGGCCACCAGGTCGGGCAGCAACGGGTCGAACAGGTCCCGATCCCAGGTCTCCACCGCGATCTCCGAGTGGTGGGTACGCAGGGTGTCCGCGGCGATCAGGACTCGGGACTCGCCGATGCGGTCGGGGCGCATCAGGGTCTGGCGGTTCAGATCGGCCTTCTCCAACGGTCCGGGATGGACCAGCACCAGTCGCCCGATGCCGGCGGCGGCGAGATAGGTGGCGGCGGCTCCGCCCACCCCGCCCACCCCGGCCACGAGCACCGTCGCCCCGTTCAGTCGTTCCTGTTCACCGGGGCCGAAACCGGTCATCAGCTGGCGCGTGAAGCGCTGGGTGTCCATGACCTGCCCTCATCTGGTGGGCCGACGGCTTCCAGAAGCTGGTTCTGTTGCCCGCGGGCGGCAGGAGAACGCGGTCCGCGGCGGCCCGGTCGAGACGACCATTCAGGATCGGGGATGTGCCCGGTCGATCGGCCCGCCCGCGGGGGCCACCGCCGACGCCGCGCGCCGGCCGGATGGGGGCGGCGCCTCGATGACCAGTGCCGATGTCAGCACCGCGGCGTCCTTCTTTCTGCGCTTGCGCGCTTCCCGCGCCCCCACCGGGGACGCCTCCCCGGTTCGACGACCACACTACCAAAAACGGGGCAAGGTCCCCGCCTGCGGTTAGGATGATCGGATGCCTGATCTTGCACCGGCCACCCGTGCGGACGCCCGCCGTAACCGGCAGGCCATTCTGGCCACCGCTCGCCGGGTGTTCGCGGAGCAGGGAATCCAGGCCTCGCTGGATGAGATCGCGCAGCGCGCCAACGTCGGGAACGCCACGCTGTACCGGCATTTCGGCTCGCGCTGCCAGCTGGTCGCCGCCGCCCTGTCCGAGCAGATGGAAAAGTACGCGCAGCTGGCCGCCGCCGCGGCGGCCGATCCCGATCCGTGGAAAGCATTACGCGGTTATCTGACGACGCTGTGCCGGATGCAGGCGGCGGATCGCGGGCTGGCCGACCTGCTGACCAGTGACACCTTCCCGGACCCCGCCATCGACGCGGCACGCGACAACGCCCGGCGGGACGTGGTGCGCGCCATCCGCCGCGCGCAGCGCGCCGGGGCGCTGCGCGCCGACTTCGCCCCGCAGGACATCGCGATCATTCTGATGGCGAACGCCGGTCTGATCCACCGCGCCGGCGCGCACGCGCAGGACAGCTCCGCGCGTCTGATCGCCCTCCTGCTCGACGGGCTGCAGGCCACCGCCGCGACGCCGGCCCCGCCGCCCCCGTCGGAACCCGAGCTGCTCACGGTGATGCGGGGCGAGAGGCGGGGCGAGGTACGGGACCGGTAGTGGTCGTCGGCTATCCGCTCAGGGCGTGAGCACCACCTTCATGCATTCGTCCTCCTTGTTCAGGAACGTGGTGAACCCGTGGGGCGCGTCGTCGAGGTTGAGGCGGTGCGTGATGACGAAACTCGGGTCGATCTCGCCGCCGCGGATCCGGTCGAGCAGCGGCCGCAGATACCGCTGCACGTGGCACTGCCCGGCCCGCAGGGTCAGCCCGCGGTTCATCAGGGAGCCCATCGGGAACTTGTCGACGAACCCGCCGTAGACGCCGATGACGGAGACGATGCCGCCGTTCTTACAGTTCCGGATGGCCTCGCGCAGGGCGAACGGCCGGTCGGTCTCCAACCGGGCGACCTGCTTCGCGCGGTCGTAGGAGTAGGCGGCCGGCGATGCGTGGTGCGCCTCCAGGCCGACGGCGTCGATGCAGGCGTCCGGGCCGCGGCCGCCGGTCAGCTCGAGCAGCGCCTCGCGGACGTCGGTCTCCTCGTAGTTGAGGGTCTGCGCCCCGGAGTTGTCCCGGGCCATCTCGAGCCGGTAGGGGAACCGGTCGATGACGATGACCCGCTCGGCCC
>NZ_CM001489.1:6101517-6105056 GCF_000262465.1 Frankia sp. QA3 | reverse complement strand
AATCCACCGAGCATGTGCGAGTACCCGAAGATGCCGGCAGGGGCGTGGCCGAGGATCTTCTCCGCCAGCGCGGCGTTCGGGTTGGAGTTCTCGCACAGCGAGAAGTCGCCCGCGAGGCAGGTGTTGCACCGCCCGCACGCGATGGGGAACGGCACGACGACGCGGTCGCCGATGCGGAGGGTCTCCACATCGTGACCGACCTCGACCACCTCGCCCATGAACTCGTGGCCCAGCACGTCCCCCTTCATCATCGTCGGCACGAACCCGTTGAACAGGTGCAGGTCGGAGCCGCAGATGGCGGTTTTGGAAATCCGCACGATCGCGTCACGACTGTTGAGGATCTTCGGATCGGGGACCTCTTGGATCTCGACCTCGCCCCGACCGAGCCAGCAGTTTGCACGCATGAGTGGAGTCCTTCCGAATCACGACTGACCGAATCACGACTGACCGAGTGGCTGGGCCGGATGCTGACGCAGCAGGCGGCTGGCCGGCCGGGAGCCGGTCGGATTCGCCTCGGACCGGACGACCTCGCCGGTCTCCATCAGCTGCTTGAAACGGCGCAGGTCCTCGGTGAGCAGCTGACCGGGTTCCTCCCCGAGCACCTTCGCGAGGGCGACGCCCGCGGCCCCGGCGGGCGGCTGGTACTCCAGGTCGACCTGGACCTCGGTCCCCCGGCCCCCCGGCGCCGGTCGGAAGCGCACCGTCCCGGCGTTGCGGACGTCCGAGTGATCGACCGACCGCCAGGCGATCAGCTCGCCGGGCCGGTCCTCGACGATCCGGGCATCCCATTCGATCTTCGTTCCGGCGGGTCCTCGGACCTTCCAGTGCGAGGTTCCGTCGGTGGTCCGCACCGAGTCGAGGTGGTACATGAACGTGGGCAGCGACTCGAAGTCGTGCCACCGACGGTAGAGGTCCTGGGGCGCCCGGCGGACGGTGGTGCTCGACCTCGCCCGCACCGGATGGCCCGCCGCACCGGCACGGCTGTGCCGGCGGGCGGCGATAATGTCCAGCACGGTGACGCCGACGACCGAGCCCGCGGCCAGCAGCGGGCGGGCCAGGCGCCCGCCGGTCGCCCGGCGCCGGGCCGCGACGAGCGCCAGCGCCGACAGGTCGAGGATGTCGCCCGCGACCCGTCCCCACAACCACCAGCCCGGCTGCCCACCGCCGAGCACGCCGACGCCGCTGGCGATCTCACGGCCGCCGAAGATCCGCGTCACGGTCCTGGCGACGGCCGAGTTCTCCGCCCCGACGGCCCTGGCGACCAGGTCGGGCGCCCCGAGCTCGGTCGCGCCGAGGCCGATGCTGAACCAGCCGAGCGCGGTTGCGAGCGCGTCCGGGCGGACGGCGCATCGCGCGCCCCCGTGTGTCCCCTGGTCACCGATCTGGCGCGCCTGCGGGTCGCGGCGCTCCTGTTGACTCTGCGTGCTCATGCTGATCCCCCGTTTCGACTTCGGCCGGCCGGGCCGGCCGTGCATGGACGTTCGTGATCGGCTCCTGATCCCGGTCAGACGAAGGTCTCGTCGACGTAGCACCACCGCCAGTGCTCGCCCGGTTCAAAGGAGCGCACGATGGGATGGGCGCAGGCGTGTGCGTGAGCCCGGGCGTGGCGCAGCGGGGAGGAGTCGCAGCAGCCGACGTGGCCGCAGGTCAGGCACAGTCGCAGGTGCACCCAGACGGAGCCGATCCGCAGGCAGTCCTCGCAACCGCGTGGGGTGTGCGGGACGACGGACCGGACCAGCGCGAGATGGGGATCGACCCCGGTCGTGGTCATGAGCGACCTCCTCGGACTCGCAGCAGCCGTTCGAGTTCGCAGATCCGGTCGAGCAGGTCGAGCACGACCCCGCTCGCGGCGTAGGTGACGCCAAGGTCACGGCGGAGCCGTTCGATGCGGGCGGCGCGGGCCACCGCCGTCGCCGAGAGCAGGTACCGGCCGGCGGGGTCGATCTCGGCGTCGAGCAGGCCGAGCGCAACCAGCCGGCGGACGAGATCGGGATGCAGCCGGGCCGCGACACAGAAGGCGTCCAGATCGAGCGCCTGGTCGCGGCGGTCGACGGCTCGGGCGCGCACCAGCAGCGTGGTCATGACCGCTCCCTCGGGTTGAACGACGACGTCCCGGCAAGCTCGGCGAACAGCTCCCGCTCCCGTTCGGTCGGCTTCGGCGGGACCATGATCCGCACGTGGGCGTAGAGGTCACCGGCGCCCTCGCCGCGGCGGGTAGCACGCCCGGGACGGGGCAGACCCCGCCCGCGCAGGCGCAGGCGGCGGCCGGTGGAGGTGCCGGGCGGGACCGTGAGGGTCGCCTCGCCGCCGTCCGGCGTCGGCAGGGTGACCTGCGCGCCGAGCGTGCCCTCCCACCACGGCGCGAGCGGCAGGTTGGTGTGCACGTCTCGACCCTCGACCCGGCACCTCGGGTCCCGGGCCAGCCGCACCACCAGGTAGAGGTCACCCCGCTCGCCCCCGCCCCGGCCCCGGCCGCCCTGCCCGGCGAGCCGCAGCCACTGGCCGTCGGTGACCCCGGCCGGGGTCGTCACCTCCACCTCGCGCGCGCCCCCACCGGGAGCGGGCAGGGTGATCCGGGAACCGCTCCTCGGCACCGGGGTCGGAGTTGATGTCCGGGTGGTATCTGCGGGCGAGCTTGCGGTAGGCCCGCTGGATGGCGTCGGCGTCGGCATCGCGGGGGACGCCGAGGATCTCGTAGAAGTCCTCCCGGCTGCGGTCCCTGGTTCCGCTGGCGCCCATCTCACGATGCCTCCGGCCCGGCGTCGGGCCCCGGTCCCCCCGCATCGCGTCCGGACCGAGCGGCCTGCGGCCCTGAACCCCCTGAACCCCCTGAACCCGCGGCTTGCGGTGTCGCGGCCGGCGGTCCCCCGGAGGCCGGCTGCGGGCGCGGGCCGGCGCTCACGGCCACCGACGCCGGTCGCAGCACGCGGCCGTCGGCCTGGTAGCCCGGACGCATCACCTCGATGACGGTGCCGGCCGGAATCGGCTCCGGCTGCGCGGAGCCGTCGACGACGGCCCCGACCTCGTGCCGGTTGGGGTCGAAAGGGCCGCTGTCGGCGTCGATGCGGCTGACCCCGCCGGCGCGCAGGGCCTCCAGGGCGAGCTGGCGCACCCCGCGGACGCCGTCGGCGAGCGCGTCGGGATGGGACTCGGCATGTGCGAGCGCCAGTTCGAGATGGTCCAGGACGGGCAGCCACGCCCGCACCACCCGATCCCGCTCGGCTGCCTTCGCGGCGGCGATCTCCCGGCCCGTCCGCCGGCGGACGTTGTCGAAGTCCGCCAGCGTCCGCAGGTGAGCCGCCTGGCACTGCTCGAGCTGTGCGGCGAGGTCGGATGCCGCGGCGGCGTCGGGCCGCTCGGCGTCCGGCCTGTTCTCAGCCATCGTCGCCGGTGGTGAACTCGGCGTCGATGACGTCGTCCCCACCAGCCCCCTGGGCACCACCGGCACCGGCACCGGCGCCGGCACCGGCTGCCGACCCGCCGGCCGCTGACGAGGCGCCGCCCGGCGCGGATGACGCGCCGCCCGGCGCGGACGCCGT
>NZ_CM001489.1:6020335-6101417 GCF_000262465.1 Frankia sp. QA3 | reverse complement strand
AGCGCGGCCGCGGTCGGCTCGTTGATGATCCGCAGGACTTCCAGGCCGGCGATCCGGCCGGCGTCCTTGGTCGACTGCCGTTGCGCGTCGTTGAAGTACGCCGGCACCGTGATCACGGCTTCGGTGACCTTTTCGCCGAGGAACTTGGCGGCGTCGTCGGCCAGTTTCCGCAGCACCATCGCCGAGATCTCCTCGGGGGCGTACTCGCGCCCGCGAACGACGATCCGTACTGCGTCTTCCTTCCCGGCGGTGATGTCGTACGTGACTGTCTTCAGCTCGCTCGTGACCTCGCTGTACCGGCGGCCGATGAACCGCTTGACCGCGGTGATCGTGCCTTTCGGGTTGAGAATCGCCTGACGGCGGGCCAGCTCCCCGACCAGCCTCTCCCCGCTCTCCGTGAACGCGACCACGGAGGGGGTCGTCCGGGCTCCCTCGGCATTGGGGATGACGTTCGGCTGGCCGCCTTCCACGACGGCGATGACCGAGTTCGTCGTCCCCAAGTCGATTCCTACTGCCTTTCCCACGATGCCCTCCGGGAGAGTTCGTCTGGTGATGGTCACGCCGGACGCAGCACGCCCGGCGCAGCCCGACCGTTCCGACTCCGGGCACCCCGGTCGGGCCGCTGTTCCAGGTGGTCAGGCCTGGCCGTCCGGTGCGGGCGAGGCCCGGCGCAGGCCCGCTTCCTCCAGCAGCCGCACCGCCTGCTCGGTGACGTCGGCGTCGACGACCAGGTCGTAGTGGTCCGCGCCGAGCGCCGTCACCGAGACGAAGTCCCGGCGGCCCCTGCTCAGGGCGTAGATCAGCACTCCCGTCAGGGCGCCGATCACGGCACCGAAGATCGCCCCGTACAGGGCGAGTAGCACCGCCGCCGCCAACGGGTTGACCCAGTTGAACAGGCCGAAGATCCAGCCGACGAGCGCACCGGGGACGGCGCCGGCGAGTGCCCCCCGACCGGCGGCCGAGGCCCAGGTCAGCCGGGCCGTGACCTTCTCGACCATGTGCAGACCGCGGCCGATGATGGCGGTCCGCTCCACCGGGAAGTCGCGGTCGGCGAGCAGGTCGACGGCTCGCTCGGCCTCCCCGTAGACGTCGAAGGTGGCCACCACCTCCTGGGTCCTGACCGTCTGGTCCACCTGGACCCCGGCCACGACCTCCTCGAACGTCGGCCGCTTGTGCAGAACACCCGTGCGGGATCCGCCCCGGGAGTCCTCCGAGCCGGTGGCCCCCGCGGATCGTCTCTCCCCGGTGCCAGCGTGTTCGTCATGATGCGACATGTGGATCGCCCCCACCCGACGCCCGTCGTCGGTCGACCACCGCAGCCGAGGGACGTCGCCCGCGTACGGCGGTGCCATCCAGGAGGCTGCCCCCGTTCGGCGCAACCAACCGGCCACAACACCGGAACCCGCCAGGTCACGACACGAGCCGGGCCGTCGTGTCATCGCTCAGCGCCACGTCCGGCGGAGGGCGGGCGGCTACTGATCTTTAATTCGCCGGGTCGGGCTGGAGGGGAGCCCGTCCGGTTCCGGTTCCGCGGAACACCATGATCGCGGGTCCGGGTCCGGGTCGGGGCCGAGGGCGGGGTTGCGCTCCGGCTGACAGCCGTCCGCGCCGGTCCGGCACCGCCCTGATCTGCTCGACAGGTACCTCGCCGTCACCCGACCGGCCGGCGCGGGCTGGTTCACGTGCGTCGCGGTCGGGACCGCCGCCAGGGGACGGTCCCGACCGCCAGGGGACGGTCCCGACCGCGAGGTGACGACGCCGTGGCCGTGCTTACGGCCGCCGTGGCGCCGGCGTTGGTATCGGGTGTCGGGCCGGTCAGACCGCCGCGAGGGCCACTTCCGTCGACTTGACCAAAGCAGTGACGGAGGAACCCTCGGCGAGACCGAGATCGGTCACGGCGGCCAGAGTGATCGCCGAGGTAAGCTCACCGCCGCTTTCGAGGGCGATGTGCGCGACGGTCATCGCGCCGCCGGTTTCGAGGCTGGATATCGTGCCGCGGAGCTGATTGCGAATGCTCAGACCGTCCACGCTGCCGGTGGTCAGGGACACCTCGGTGGATTTGATCAGGACCTCGACGGTGGCACCCGCCGACAGGCCGAGCTCCTTGATCGCATCCAGGGTCACCGCGGCCGTCACATTCTGCCCGCCAGGCAGGGCGATCAGTACAGTGCCCATCACCGCACCTTCGGTGATGCCGGTGACGGTTCCGGTCAGTTGGTTACGTATGGTCAGACTCACGGGTCCGCTCTCGTCTGGCCGTCACAGGAGTTTCCTTTCAGTTCTACCCGTCGTCTGGGGCACACGCCTGCCCCGATCGCGACATGGTTTCCGCACGTATTGAAAAGAGCTGCAGTGAACGCCGTGAATACTTCGCTCTTTGCGGCCAGAAATCCTATCCGCGTGACCGCGCCAGGTGTGGCCGAGATCCCGCCTCGGGGGCGGGCTCGACTGTCCGAGAGCGCTCGCTGGGCTGCCGCCGTCTCCCGCACGCTCTGCCCGGGGCCGGCGTTCCGCGCTATCCGCTCTGTACCAGGACAGCGCAAGAGGACCAGGACAGCGCAAGAGGACCAGGACAGCGCAAGAGGACCAGGACAGCGCAAGAGGACCAGGACAGCGCAAGAGCACCAGGACAGCGCAAGAGCACCAGGACAGCGCAAGAGGCTCGAACCCAGCCCGCCCGGGTGTCCCACTGAAACGTTGCGGGCCGCGCCCGGCCCGCGAACCGATCGGCGGATAGAGTACGGACAATGATGGCCGTCGCCGGCGTTTGGTGCGGTTCGGTTCGACGGCCGCCGAGGCGGCGAGCCGAATGCCGTCCCCCGCCCCGCGGATGGCGGCGCCCGGGGTCCGGAATCCGCCGAAGTCCCTGGTCGACCCGCTCATCTCGTAACGAGGACGCAATGGCAGACACGGGCAAGACGGCGACGGCGATCGTTACCGGAGCGGGGCGGGGAATCGGGGCGGCGATCGCCGCCGACCTCGCCCACCGCGGCTATCACGTGGTCGTGAACTACCGGCGGGATGCCGACGCGGCGGCAGCCGTGGTCGCGGGAATCCACCGGTCGGGGGGCAGCGCGGTCGCGCTGGCGAGTGACGTCACCGATCCGGACGACGTGGCGTCGATGGTCGCGACCGTGCTCGCCGACCGCGGACGGATCGATGCGCTGGTGGTCAACGCGAACACCGCCGCCCCGACCTTCGCGCCGCTGAGCGATCTGACCTGGGCGGCGTTCGCCGCGAAGATGACCGGTGAACTGGCCGGAGCCTTCCACATCACCCAGCAGGTGGTGGCGGTCATGCGGGCGCAGGGCGAGGGGCGGCTGGTCTATCTCGGCAGCACCGCCGCCGACTACGTCGGCGCGGGCCGGCTCGCCCACGGCACCGCGAAGGCGGCGCTGACCACGTTCGCCCGCCACGTCGCCGCGGAGACGGCCCGTGACGGGATCAGCGTCCTGACCGTCGCGCCCGGAGCCGTGCGCACCGAGGCGACCGCGGCGGTCCTCGACGCGAACCGCGAGAAGGTGCTGGCGGACAACTCCGTGCTGCACCGCGTCCTGGAACCGGCGGACGTCGCCGCCGCCGTCGGGTTGGCCCTCGACCCCGCCCTGCGCCCGGCGACCGGGACGGTGCTGCGCGTCGACGCCGGCTGGTCCGTACTGGCCGGCGGCCCCACGGCCTGAGGCCGGCGGCGCGGGCGGGTTCGGCTGGTCCTACGGGAGGAACCGGCACGGGCCCTCGCCCTGCCGGTTCCCACCGAGTCCCCAGGGCCGGCGCGGTGCCCGTCTACCGGTCGCCGGTCGTGTACCTGTCGCCCGTCGTCGTCGTCCGCGGGGCGCGGCCCCCTTCCAGCCGTCCGCCCTCCGCGACCGCACGGCCACCGAAACCGCTGGGCGGCAGCTCGTCCAGACGCATGCCCTCCTGGGGCGCGGGCGTGTGGACTCCCCGCAGCCGCAGCGCCATGGCAATCTTGGTCAGGCCGAGCGCGAGGGCGGCAAGCCCGACCCACAGGGCCAGCAGCGAGCGCGAGTCCCGCGGGTAACCCACCGCCCAGAACGCCACCCCGATCTCCAGCGCGCCGACGATGAGCGGCATCCACCACTGCGCCGGCGACCGCCCTTCAGGGCCGGCTGCGGCGTGCTGCTCGGTGCGCCGGGCCGCGAACGAGTTGATGATGTCGTACACACCCTTGATCAGGAAGAACCAGGCCACCGTCCGGGCCACCACCTTGAAGGTGGGATCCGGCCAGACCAGCGACACGATCCCGCCCACCACGAACAGCGCGGCGAGCAACAGGTGGGACCATCGCCAGTCCCGGGCGGTCGCCCTCGCGGCCAGCAGCTCGCTGGCCGCGCCCAGCAGCAGGACGATCCCGAGCACCACCGCGATCGATTTCAGGGAATTCATGTCGAACTGCGGGATCGCCAGCGCGAACAGGGTGAAAGCCACGCCGACAGCGAGAAGCGCGTACCACGGAATACCGGATGATCGCGACTGCGTCCGTTGGTCCGCGGCCCTTTGACCGATCACAATTTCCACCCCCGTCTTGTCAGGGTCGTCCCGTCTGACGGGATTTGACCCTCACTCCTGGACCACAGGTCAGCAGCCAGATTCCCACCGTCGCGCCGACCACGCATGGCCACCGGAGATCTTCTCGGCGAGCGCCGATCGGATTGAACGGTTTGAGCCGGCGGTGTAACCTGCCGGCGAGCTGTAACGAAGTCGCTGTGTCCCCGCTCGGAATCATCCAGGAATCTGTCTGGAAATTCCGTCTGTTCCGGTACGCCCGCCGGCGAGGTGACACGATCGATGCTGGATATCAGGCCGATGCTGACCGCGGCAACGGGCGTCCTGACGAGTCCGCTGATGCCGGACGACTACCGGGCAATGATGAATCCGCTGTGGTCGCGGCAGCGATTGTCCGGTCGGGTCGAAGCCGTCGTGCCGGAGACCCCCGACGCCTCGACCGTCGTCATCCGGCCCGGTCGCGGCTGGCGACGGCACCTCGCGGGTCAACACGTCGGCGTCGGCGTGGACATCGAGGGCGTGTGGCACTGGCGGACGTTCTCGCTGTCGTCCCCGCCCGGCCGCCCGGACGGTCTCGTCACGATCACGGTGAAGGCCGCACCCGGCGGGTTCGTGTCCGAACACGTCGTCCGCCGGCTGCGTCCCGGCGGGATCGTCCGGCTCAGCCGGCCGGCCGGCGGTTTCGTGCTGCCGGACGACCTTCCGACCCGGTTGCTGTTCGTGACCGCCGGCAGCGGCATCACTCCGGTGATGTCGATGCTGCGCGGCTTCGCCCTGGCCGGGGACCTGCCCGACGTGTTCCTCGCGCACGTCGCGCCGAACGGGCCGCAGGTCATCTTCGGCGGCGAACTGCGTCGGATGGCGGCCCGGTTCCCCGGCCTCCGCCTGCACGAGCACCACACCCGCCCCGTCCCCGGCCGGCGGGCGAAGCGGCTGACGATGGCGGACCTGTCCGCCGTCTGCCCCGATCTGCCGGACCGGATGGCGTGGGTCTGCGGGCCACGGGGACTGCTGGACGACGCGGAGGCGTACTGGCGGGCGGCCGGCATCGCCGACCGGCTGCGGACGGAACGGTTCCAGCCGGTGGCGCGCCCGTCCGCCGGGCCCGGCGGGCGGGTCCGCTTCGTCAGGAGCGGACGGGAGACGGCCGCCGGCGCGGGCACGCCCCTGCTGGCCGTGGGCGAGGAGGCGGACGTCGCCATGCCGAGCGGCTGCCGCATGGGGGTCTGCCGCACCTGCCTGGCCCGCCTGGCCGGCGGCCGGGTCCGGGATCTGCGCACCGGCGAGGTGCACGGCGACCCCGGGGATCTCATCCAGACCTGTGTGTCCACCGCCGTCGGTGACGTCGACATCGACCTTTGATCTGAGACCGGGCCGTGATCTGAGACCGGACCTGTGGAGGAGAACGCGGATGTCAGTACCCACGCACCTCAGCGCCAGCGACATCGAGGAGTTCGGCCGGGAACTCGACCGGCTGCGCGCGGAGGTCATCGCGAGCCGCGGCGAGGACGATGCCCGATACATCCGACGGGTGATCGCCGTCCAGCGCCGACTCGAGGTCGGCGGCCGGGCGGTCATGTTCGCGTCCCTGGTGCCACCGGCGTGGCTGGCCGGCACGGCGATGCTCTCCCTCGCCAAGATCCTCGAGAACATGGAGATCGGGCACAACGTCCTGCACGGCCAGTGGGACTGGATGCGCGACCCGGACATCCACTCCACCACCTGGGAATGGGATTTCGCCTCACCCGCCGACCAGTGGAAGCACTCCCACAACTACGCCCACCACACCTACACGAACGTGCTCGGCAGGGACCGGGACCTCGGGTACGGCATGCTGCGGGTCTCTCCCGAGCAGCCCTGGCACCCCGTGTACCTGGCCCAGCCCCTGTACAACCTGGGTCTCGCGGCCGTCTTCGAATGGGGTATCGCGATCTACGACGCGGAGATCGACAGCGCATGGCGGGGAGAACGGGGCTGGGGCGAGACCGTGGGCCCGCTCGGGCAGGCGCTACGCAAGGCCGCCCGCCAGGGGCTCAAGGACTACGTGGCGTTCCCGCTGCTCGGCGGTCCGGCGTTCCTTCCCGTCCTGCTGGGCAACCTCACCGCGAACGTCACCCGCAACGTCTGGGCGCACACCATCATCATCTGCGGCCACTTCCCGGCGGGCGCCCGGACCTTCACCGAGGAGGAGATCGCCGAGGAGAGCCGAGGCGAGTGGTACCTGCGCCAGCTCCTCGGCTCCGCCAACATCAGCGGTCCGGCGGTCCTCCACCTCCTCAGCGGCAACCTCAGCCACCAGATCGAGCACCATCTCTTTCCCGACCTGCCCAGCAACCGCTACGCCCAGATCGCACCGCGGGTCCGCGACCTGTGCGAGCGGTTCGGTCTTCCCTACACCACCGGCTCGCTGCCCCGGCAGACGGCGAGCGTCTGGCGCCGGATCGCACGCCTGGCGCTGCCCGGTCCGGCGCGGTCGACGACCGGCGACACCCAGGCCGAACCGGTCGTCTCCCGCGCCGCGTGACCACCGTCCCCGCCGACGGCCGGTGCCTGGCCGCCTACCGTGAGCCCTCTGCGCCTACCGTGAGCGCCTCGCGGGTGCGAGGCTGGCCCGGATGCAGGCGAGGAGTTCCTCGATGTCCACGGGCTTGGTGACGTAGTCGGTCGCCCCGGCGTCGAGGCACTTCTGCCGGTCGTCCGGCATCGCCTTGGCGGTGACGGCGATGATGGGCAGGGCGGCGAACTGGGGCATGGTCCGGATGGCGGCCGTGGTGGCGTAGCCGTCCATCTCGGGCATCATCACGTCCATCAGCACGAGGTCGATGTCCGGGTTGGACTGCAGCGCGTCGATGCCCATCCGCCCGTCGGCGGCATGGATCACCCTCAGCCCGTAGAGGTCGAGGATGCTCGTGATGGCGAAGACGTTGCGCACGTCATCGTCGACGACGAGCACGGTGCGGCCGGCGAGCCCGGGGGCGGTGGCCGGCTGCGCCCCGGGGGATGATTCGCCGGGCGACACCGGGACGATCCGCGGGACCGGGCGGGGCGGTTGATCGGTCGACAGCCGCAGGATCACGCGTTCGCGCAGCTCGTCGAGGGACGGCAACAGCTCGAGGTCGCCGGTGGCGAAACGGATGCGCGCCAGGCGTTCCTGCGCCGTCGCCACATCCGCGGTGTAGGCGAGCAGCGGCACGGTCGGGAGATCGGCCTGGTCGCGCAGCCGTTCCAGGAAGGCGAAGGCACAGGTGCCGGCGGGGGTGAGGTCGAGCACGACGCAGCGAGGGGTCCCCGCCCGCAGCAGGCTCACCGCCTGGCCCGGGTCGGTCGCGGTGACGATGTCCGCCGGGCCGTGACTGTCCCGGAATGCCGCCGCCGCGCTGGTGGCGAGCACCGCGAGAAGCCCGGTGCCCTGCGGCTCGACGACCAGGACGCGCGGTGGATCGACGGGTGCTGCCGCCGGCGCGGCCGGTTTGGTCACCAGGTGGAGCCCCGGCTTCGCCTCGCCGTCCGGCGCCACCGCGTCCTCCTGCGGGGCGAACGCGGTGAGGGCCGGCGGGAGCGGGTCCGCCGTGCCCGGCATCGGGTCGGGCAGCGGAAGTCGCTGGCGCGAGGGAACGGTGTCCGCTGCCGGCTGCTCGCCGGGCAGCCGGGGATCTGCGTCCGGCGGTGTCGGCACGGGCGGCACCAGGGGCAGCCGGAGGGTGAAGGTGCTGCCCCGCCCGAACTCGCTGCGGGCCTGGATCTCTCCGCCCAGCAGCGTCGCCACCTCGCGACAGATCGACAGCCCAAGGCCGGTGCCGCCGTAGCGGCGGCTGGTGGTGCCGTCACCCTGCTGGAACGCGCCGAAGATGCGTTCGAGGTTCTCCCCGGCGATCCCGATTCCGGTGTCGGACACGGAGAACAGGACGGCCTGCTCCGACGCCGCCCCGCCGTCGCCGGACGACGCGATGGCGAGGTCGACGCTGCCCTGCTCGGTGAATTTCACCGCGTTGGACAGGAGGTTGCGCAGCACCTGCGCTAGAAGATGGCGATCGGTGGGCAGGTGCGCCGGGAGGTCGGACGCCATGGCGACGGTGAAGCGCAGGCCCTTCTCGGCGGTGATCGGCGAGAAGGTGGCCTGGACGTCCTCGACGATGTCCACCAGGGCCACCTCCTCCACGTGGATGTCCATCTTCCCGGCCTCGACCTTGGACAGGTCGAGGATGTCGTTGATCAACTGCAGCAGATCCGACCCCGCGGAGTGGATGACGTGGGCGTACTCGACCTGCTTCGGCGAGAGGTTGCGGGTGGGGTTCTGCGCGAGCAGGCGAGCGAGGATCAGCAGGCTGTTCAGGGGTGTGCGCAGCTCGTGCGACATGTTCGCCAGGAACTCGGACTTGTACTTCGAGGCGAGGGCGAGCTGGCGAGCCCGCTCCTCCAGTTCCTGGCGGGCCTGTTCGATCTCGAAGTTCTTGACCTCGATGTCGTGGTTCTGCCGGGCCAGCAGGGTGGCCTTCTCCTCCAGCTCGGCGTTGGAGAGCTGGAGATCCTCCTGGCGGGACTGCAGTTCCTCGGACCGCGCCTGCAGCTCGGAGGCGAGCCGCTGGGACTCCTCCAGCAACGCGTCGGTACGGGCGTTCGCGATGATCGTGTTGACGTTGACCCCGATGGTCTCCGTCAGCAGGTTCAGGAAGTCGTGGTGGACCTGCGCGAAGGGGCTGAAGGAGGCGAGCTCGATGACGCCGAGCACCTGGTCCTCGAACAGGATCGGCAGCACGATCAGGGCGACCGGAGCCGACTGCCCGAGGCTGGAGGCAATCTTCAGATAGTCGGCCGGGGTGTGCGCGACGACGATCGGCCGCTTCGTCCGCGCGGCCTGTCCGACCAGGGACTGGCCGAAGTCGAAGCGCCGCGGAATGTCCCGTGCGGCCTGGTACCCGTAGCTGGCGATGAGGTTGAGCGCGGGTCGGTCCACCCCCGACTCGGCGAGCAGGAAGGTGCCGTACTGCGCGTCGACCATCGGCGTCAGCTCGTCGATGACCAGCTGGGCGACGGTCTGCAGGTCGCGGTGCCCCTGCATCAGCCCGCCGATGTGAGCCAGGCTGGTCTTGAGCCAGTCCTGTTCCTGGTTCGCCCGCGTCGTCTCGCGCAGCGAACGGACCATCGCGTTGATGTTGTCCTTGAGCTCGGCGACCTCGCCCTGGGCGTCGACGTCGATCGACCTGGTCAGGTCGCCGGTGGCGACGGCGCTGGTGACGGCGGCGATGGCCCGGACCTGCCGGGTGAGGTTCCCGGCCAGCTCGTTGACGTTCTCGGTGAGGCGCTTCCAGGTGCCCGACAGGCCCTCCACCTCGGCCTGGCCGCCGAGGATGCCGTCGGTGCCGACCTCGCGGGCCACCCGCGTCACCTCGGCCGCGAACGAGGAAAGCTGATCGACCATCGTGTTGATGGTCGTCTTCAGCTCGAGGATCTCCCCGCGGGCATCGACGTCGATCTTGCGGGTCAGGTCCCCCTGGGCGACCGCCGTCGTGACCTGCGCGATGTTGCGGACCTGGCTGGTGAGGTTGTTCGCCATGAAGTTGACGTTGTCGGTGAGGTCCTTCCAGGTGCCGGACACCCCCTTCACGCTCGCCTGGCCACCCAGGCGGCCGTCGGTGCCGACCTCGCGGGCCACCCGCGTCACCTCGTCGGCGAAGGCGCCGAGCGTGTCCACCATCGTGTTGATCGTGGCCGCGAGCGCGGCGACCTCGCCCTTCGCCTCCACCGTGATCTTCTGGGAGAGGTCGCCGCGGGCGACGCCCGTGGCGACCTGCGCGATCGAGCGGACCTGAGCCGTCAGGTTCGAGGCCATCACGTTGACGTTGTCGGTGAGGTCCTTCCAGGTTCCCGACACGCCGCGGACGTTGGCCTGACCCCCGAGATTGCCCTGCGTGCCGACCTCGCGGGCCACCCGGGTGACCTCGTCGGCGAACCCCGAAAGCTGATCGACCATCGTGTTGATGGTCTCCTTGAGCTCGAGGATCTCGCCGCGGGCGTCGACCCGGATCTTCTGCGACAGGTCCCCCCGGGCGACCGCCGTGGTCACCTGGGCGATCGACCGGACCTGGTCGGTGAGGTTGCCGGCCATGACGTTCACCGACTCGGTGAGGTCACGCCAGGTCCCCGAGACACCCTTGACGTCCGCCTGGCCACCGAGCCGCCCGTCGGTGCCGACCTCCCGGGCCACCCGGGTGACCTCGTCGGCGAACCCCGAAAGCTGATCGACCATCGTGTTGATCGTGCTCTTGAGCTCCAGGATCTCACCGCGGGCGTCGACGGTGATCTTCTGCGACAGGTCACCCTTCGCCACCGCCGTCGCGACCTGCGCGATGTCGCGGACCTGGCCGGTCAGGTTGCCGGCCATGGCATTGACGTTGTCGGTCAGGTCCTTCCACGAGCCCGACACCCCGGGCACCTCGGCCTGGCCACCGAGCTTGCCCTCGGTGCCCACCTCACGGGCCACCCGCGTCACCTCGGAGGTGAACAGGGCGAGCTGGTCGATCATCCCGTTGAAGACGGTGGCGATCTCGTCCATCAGATCGTCGCCGACCCGCGGCAGGCGGGTGCCGAAGTCACCTCCCCGCACGGCGGTCAGCCCGGCGAGCAGCTGTCGCAGGGCCGGATCGTCCAACCTGGCGCGCACCGAACCACGATCCGTGACCTCGGTCACCGTTGTCCTCCTGCCTGTCGCCGCGGGGCCCGTCCACCGGGAACCCTCAAGGTCGATGTCCAGATCCTCACGGGGGTTCTGCAGTAGGGTAAGCGCGACAAGACCGGCGCCATGGCCATCCACCCCTGCCCGGGTGAGTGGCCAGCGATCGGGCTGGACAAGGAGACACGGTCGTGGGCTCCGCAGAAAGCAGCGCCGGCCGGTCCGGCCCCGCGGCGGGGCTGCTGAGTGTGATCGCCCGGCAGCAGCGGCAGCTTGCGGACTGGCAGTCACGCGCCGCCTCCGACACTCTGATCGACGTCGCGACCGGGGTCCTGGTCGAGCGGTTGCGGTGTTCGGTGACCGAGGCCGGCGAGCAGCTGCGCCGGCTCGCCTCCGCTGCCGGGGTCGCCCCGGCCGACTTCGCGGCCGAGGTGCTCGGCCAAGCTCCGGGCGCGGCCGCGCGGCCGCCACTCGCCGAGGACGCCCGCCGCCGCGCATGGCTGGCGCAGGCCGCCGTCGGCCACGCCACCGACGGCAGCCCGGTCGCGCAGGCCGTCCACGCCGAGGTCCTGGCGCCGTTGGGGGCCGTGGCCGTGGCCTTCTGGATGCTGGAACCGGACGGCGCGCTCGCCCTGGTCGGGGAGGCGGGTCTGGGCCTGCTCGAGGCGAGCCGCTGGCAGCGGATCCCGCCGCAGATGGACTGCGCCGCCCTGCGCGCCGCGCGCCTGGGCACGCCGCAGTGGTGGCCGACCGGATCGCCGGCGGGGCCGGAGGTCACGGCGGGCGGCGCCGACGGGACACCCCGGCTGGGTCGCTGGCGGGGAGCACGGGCGGCGTTGCCGTTCCTGCGGGCCGGTGCCGTCGTGGGAGCCATGGAGATCTGCTGGCCGGCCCCGCGCGCGGAGTTCCCGGCGGGGATGCAGCGCGAACTCACCGCGCTCGCCGACCTGTGCCTGCACAGCCTGCGTCCCCCGGGCGGACCCGCCACGCCCGGCGCCGTGGCGGCGCAGACCCTCGACGGCTCCGGGGCCCTGGCGGCCAGGGTGGCCTGGCTGCCGGCGTTCCTCGACGCCGTCTGCGGGTCGGTGCTGCTGGCGCACGCCGTGCGGGCCCACGACGGCGAGGTGCTCGACTTCCGCGTCGACCACGTCGGCGAGGGCTTCGTGGATCCGGGTGGGCGGCCACCCGCCGCGCTGCACGGGCGCAACCTGCTGGAGCTCTACCCCCTCATCGGTGCCAACGCGGGCCTGTTCGACCAGGCGGTCGAGGTCCTGCGCACCGGCGAGCCGTTCCGCGCCGACGGCACGGTCCTGCTCACCCTGGTCGACGACGTGGTCGTCACCGAGGAGGTGGACGTGCGCATCGGGCGCCTCTTCGACGGCATCGCCATCAGCTGGACCGTCGGCGAGGGGGGCGATGGAGGGGATTCGCTGCTGCGCGCCGTCCAGCGCCTTGGCCGGTTCGGCGCCTGGCAGGAGGACGTCCGCACCGGCGGGGTGCGATGGACCCGGCACACCTACGAGCTGTTCGGCCGGGCTCGCCACGCTCCACCCATCCCCCTCGACGATCTTGATTCGCACGTTCATCCCCAGGACCGGGCGGCCCTCGACCAGCTGCGCGACGCGCTGCTGAGGCTCAAGCGCACGGTCACGGTCTCCTTCCGGGTCCTGCTCCCCGACGGGACGATGCGGCAGCTACGCGCGCTCGCCGAACCCGTGACCGACACCGCCGGGACGCTGGTCGCGGTCCGCGGCGTCTACCAGGACCTGACGAGCCACTACCGCACGCAGGTCGTCCTCGACGCCACCCGGCACCAGCTCGCCGACTCCGAGGCGCGTGCCGCCGGCCAGCACCGCCTCGCGCTCACCCTGCAGCGGGCGCTCCTGCCCGGCTCCGACGAGGCCGTCGAAGCCAGCGGACTCGCGGTCGCGGTCCGTTACCGCCCGGCCGAACAGGAACACCTCGTCGGCGGAGACTGGTACGACGCCGTCACCCTCCCTGGCGGCGACGTCCTGCTGGTCGTCGGCGATGTCGCGGGCCACAGCATCAGAACGGTGTCCGGCATGGTGACCCTGCGCAACAGCCTTCGCGGTCTCGCCGTCACCGGCGCGGGGCCCGCGCAACTGCTGCACTGGCTCAACCGGGTCACCTACCACCTCACCGACGACATCACCGCGACCGTGATCTGCGGCCTGTACCGACCGTCGGACCACACCCTGCGGTGGGCCCGCGCGGGGCACCTGCCCCCGGTCCTCGTCCGCGGCGGCTCCGCCAGCACCCTGACGCCCCCCGACGGCCTGCTGCTCGGCGTCGAGCCCGACGCGACCTATCAGGAGACGGTCCACCACCTGGACCGCGAGGACATCCTCCTGCTGTTCACCGACGGTCTCATCGAACGCCGTGGCACCGGTCTGGACACCTCGCTCGGCGCCCTCCTGCGGATCGCCGCCCAGCGCCAGCCGGACGTCGCCCGGCAGGCCGACCACGTCCTCGAGCACACCACCCCCGACACCGACGACGACACCTGCCTCATCGTCATCCAGCGTCGCGACCGGCCGTGAGACTGTCGCACCCGTGGCACGACCGGCCAACGGAAGACGGTTCGCCGCGCTGGCGCGGGCCTGCCATCCGGAGCCCACGGCCGCGGTGACGCTGTTCGCGACGGCGCTCGCGGTCGCCAGCGCTCGCACGGCGACCGGGGTCGTCGCGGTCGCGGCGGCTGTCGGCACCGGTCAGCTCTCGGTCGGCTGGAGCAACGACCTCGTCGACCGCGGCCGGGACACCGCCGGGGGGCGGACGGACAAGCCGATCGTCGTCGACGACCTCGCGCCGGGAACGGTCGCCGTGGCCACCGCGACGGCGCTGGTCGCCTGCGTGCCGTTGTCGTTCGCCTCGGGCGGACCGGCTGGAGTGGCCCATCTCGTCGCGGTCGCGGGTGCCTGGGCGTACAACCTCGGGCTGAAGGCGACCCCGCTGTCCGTCGTCCCTTACGCCGTCTCGTTCGCGCTGCTACCCGCCTTCGTCGTCCTCGGGCTGCCCGGCCATCCCGCGCCACCGTGGTGGCTGCCGCTGGCGGGGGCGTTGCTCGGCTCAGGCGCCCACTTCGCCAACGTCCTGCCGGACCTCGACGCCGACGCCCGCACGGGGGTGCGCGGCCTGCCGCAGCGCCTCGGCGCGGCCGGTGTCCGCAGAGCGGCCGCGCTGCTGCTCGCGGCGGGCTCCGTCGTCGCGGTCCTCGGCCCGGGGCACCCGCGCGGCTGGCAGGTGTGCGCGCTGGCCGCGGTGGCCGGGCTGACCGGGTTCGGCCAGCGCCTCGGTGACCGGTACGCGTTTCGCGCCGCGATGGCCGTCGCCGCGATCGACGTCGCGCTCGTCGTCGCCGCCGGCACCCGCCCCGTCTGACACCACGTCGGGGTGCCGGCTTGCGGCCGGGCCGACCATTACCCTGAGCGCATCCGTAAGCACAGATTGCGTCGGACTGGTCGCCGCCACAGCCGCGGACACCGAGTTCTCCAGACCAACCCGGGAGACATGTGGACAGGTCAACGGGAGCGGCGGGAGCGGAACTGCCGCCTGCGACCGGCGCCGGTCTCCCGGGCAGACGGCGGTTGCCGCGGCGGGCCAGGAACGATCCCGCCCAATACGACGACCTCGCCGACGAATGGTGGCCCCCGCACGGGCGGTTCGCCGCGTTGCGCTGGCTGGCCGAGGCACGGGGCCGGCTCATCCCGGATCCGCCCGAGCCGGGCGCCGCACTGCTCGACCTCGCCTGCGGTGCCGGGCTGCTCTCCCTGGCGCTGACCGGCCGGCTCGCCGGCTGGCGGCATGTCGGCGTCGACCTGTCCTCGCCGGCGCTGCGGCAGGCCGCCGGGCACGGCGTCGCGGCGATCCGGGCCGACGTGAGGCGCCTGCCGTTCCGGGACGGGCAGTTCCCCTGCGTCGTCGCCGGCGAGCTGTTCGAGCACCTCGCCGACCTCGACACCGCCTGCGCGGCGATCGCGCGGGTGCTCGCCCCGGGCGGCACACTCGTCATCGACACCCTCGCCGACACACTGTTCTGCCGGGTGGCCCTGGTGGGCGTCGCCGAACGACTTCCCGGCGGGCCGCCGCCGCGCATCCACGATCCGCGGCTGCTCGTCGCGCCCGACCGGTTGGCCCTCGCGCTGGGCCGATGCGGCATCGAGATGACGGTCGTCGGCGGCCTTCGCCCCTCGCTCCTCGATTACGCCCGCTGGCTGGCCCGCCGGGCCGACTCGGTGCGAATGCTGCCGACCGGCTCCACCGCCGGTGTCTACCAGGCGATCGGAACCAGGATCGCGAGCGGGAGGGAACACGGATGAACGCCACGATCCCGGCACCCCGCGGCCATGAGGTCGACGGCGCGCGGCTCGCCCGCGGCGTCGTCGACTCGATCGCCGCCCGCGCCGGCGCCGCAGACCGGGACGGGGAGCTGCCCGCCGCCGACCTCGACGATCTGCGGGACGCGGGGCTGCTTGGCCTGCTCGTGCCCGCCCGGCTCGGCGGGTACGGCGCCGGCTTCGCCGACTGGGCCGACGCGGCGCGGGTGCTCGCCGCGGGCAGCGGCGCGACCGCCCTGGTCCTGAACATGCACACCTCGGTCGTGGGAGCACTGGCCGGGACACCCGACGGGCTCGCCCGCGCGATGGGGGCACCGGAGTCGTTCTTCGCCGCCCGTGACCGGATGCTGGCCCGCGCCGCGGCCGGGGAGTTCATCGCCGTCGCGATGAGCGAACGGGGCGCCGGCTCCCGGCTGTCCGAGCTGCGGACCCGCTACCGGCGCGAGGACGGCGGCTACCGCATCACCGGGGTGAAGTCGTTCTGCTCGGGGGCGTCGCACGCGGACGTCTACTTCGTCGCCGCCCGCGCGGCCGACGGCTCCGAACCGGGGGCGAAGGTCAGTCATTTCCTGGTCCCGCGCGGCACCGGGGTGAGCGTCGAGCCGGCCTGGGACACCCTCGGCATGCGGGGCACCGGCAGCCACGATGTGCGCCTCGACGTCTGGGTTCCGGCGGATGCGCTGGTCGGTGGCCTGGAGGGGCTGAGCCTGCTGGTGGCGCAGGTCATGCCCCAGTGGCTGGTCGCCTCCTACGCCGCCGTCTACGCCGGAGTCGGCCGGGCCGCGTTCGACGCGGGGGTCGAGTACGCCCGCGCCCGGCGCACGGTCGAGATGCCGGGCGGCCTCGCCGGGCTGCCCGCCGTGCGGGCCCGGTTCGGCCACGCCGACGCCGCGCTGGCCGCGCTCGACGCCGTGGTGGACGAGTGCGCACACCGGGTCGACGCCGACCCGGGCTCGGCGTCGACGAACCGATGGGTGTGGCGGGCCAAGCTGCTCGCCGGACGGACGGCGCAGGACGTCGCGGCCTCGATCGTCGAGGCGTGCGGAACCGCCGCCACCCGCCGCGGGCACCCGCTGGAACGGCTCTACCGCGACGCCCGGTGCGGCTCCCTGCAACCCGCGACGACCGATGTCTGCGCCGACTGGCTGGGACTCGCGGCGCTCGGCGGCGACCCGGAGGCGGACGCGGACGTGACCCGGTGGTGAGCGGGGGAACCGGAACCGCCGCCGTCATCACGGGCATGGGCGCGGCGTTTCCCGGCTCCTTCGACCAGCAGAGTCTGTGGGACGAGGTCTTCGAGCGGCGGTACCGGGGCGACCGTCTGGCCCGCCGGCTGTTCCTCGGAGCCGGGGTCCAGACGCGCCACGGGGTGGTGGATCCACGCCGGGAGGACGCCAGCGGCTGGTCGACGGCCGCGCGGATGCGCCGTTACGTCGACGAGGCGCCCCCGCTGGGCCGGCGTGCCGTGCGAGGTGCGCTGGCGGACGCCGGGCTGCGCGCCGCCGAGGTCGGGCTGTTCGTCGTGGTCTCCTGCACCGGCTACGCGACGCCGGGTCTGGACATCCAGCTCGCCCGCGAGCTCGGCATGCCCCCATCGGTGCGCCGCCTGCTGGTCGGGCACATGGGCTGCTACGGCGCCATCCCGGGGATGGGCGCGGCGGCGGACTTCGTCCGGTCCCGCCGGCTGCCCGCGCTCGTGCTCTGCGTGGAGCTGACCTCCCTGCACATCCAGCCCGAGCAGCCGCACCGGGACCTGGAGCAGGTCGTCGCGCACGCCCTGTTCGGCGACGCCGCCGCGGCGATCGTGCTCGTCCCCGACGCCGCCCGCGGCCTGGAGGTGCTCGACACCACCGCCGCGACCGCCCCGGACAGCGCGGACCTGATGAGCTGGCACGTCACCGACCACGGCTTCCGCATGGGGCTGTCCCGCGAGGTGCCCGACGTCCTCGCGAAGCATGTCGAGGAGGCGACCGCGGCGCTGCTGGAACCGATCGGCGCGCACCCGGCCGACGTCGGGGGCTGGGCCGTGCATCCCGGCGGCCCGCGCATCGTCGACGTCGTCGAGGAGCGCCTGGCCCTGGCTCCCGCGCAGACCGCCGTGACCCGCCGTGTCCTCGCGACCCGGGGGAACTGCTCGTCGGGCACCGTCCTGCTCGTCCTCGACCAGATCCGCGGGGACCTCGCGACCGGCGCGACCGCCGTCGCGATGGCGTTCGGTCCGGGCCTGACTCTCTGTCTGGCCGCGCTGCGCCGCAGGTAGCGGCAGTCCCCCGCCTCGGGTCGCGACGATCGACAGAAACTCATCCGCGCACAATATTCGGCAGAAACTCCGTGTATACGGAATTTATTGGCGCTAGCGTCCGTATTCGCGCAACCATGCCGGGTGCGACCCGGCTCCTGACGTCGACAGACGGCCGCGGGTGCGAGCGTGCTCGCGGGGGTTTCCGCCGGCTGCCGAGCACCCTGTGCATGCGCGACCGGGGTCCGGGGCCACCTCGCAACAGAGGAGAAATCTGATGGCGAAAGTGACCCTCCGTCGTCGTGCGGTGGGCAGTTCCCCGGCGCTGGGCCTGGGGGCCCTGCTGGCCGTGGCGCTACCGGGGACCGCGCACGTGAACACCGTGGGTGTCACGGTGAAGACACCCGAGGCGACCAGCGGGCCCGGGGCGGCCTTCGGCCGAGATCTCGACCCACGCCGACTGCAGCAGCGGCCTCATCGCCGGCGGCGGGATCAACCAGGCCATCGGCACCGGCTCGGCGTCGAACGGCAACCACGTGAACGGCAGCGAGCCCAGCTCCGACGGCGGCACCGAGTACACCGGCTCCACCGGCGTCGTCGGCACCGACGTGACGCACTGGCTCGGCATCGGCGGCACCGGGGGCGCGACCGACGCCGCCTACTTCACCACCCCCTACGCGACCTGCCTGACCAGCAACCTGGTCAACCACACCCAGGTGGTGATGAACAAGGCCAGCGGGCCCTCGGCGGCGTCGACGGTCAACCTGGTGGTGGCGACCTGCCCGGCGAACACGATCCTGCTCGGCGGTGGCGCGCGCACCACCCCGGCGAGCATCGGCAGCCTCAAGCCGATCGCCAGCTTCCCCACCTTCAACGACGCCGCCCACGACTACGGCCAGAAGGCGGCGGCCGACGGTGCGACCAACCCGAACTCCTGGGCGGCCGTCGGGTGGAACGGCGGCGGAGGCGGCACCGGCAACGTGACCTACGCCTACGCGATCTGCAGCGGCAGCGGCATCAACGTCAGCGGGGCCACCGTGAAGGTCCGCTACAGCGAGGTGAGCGGGCCGACCTCGGCGACCACCGGCCAGACGGCCACGGTCGGCTGCGGCGGCGGGGACGGGGACGGGGACGGGAAGCTGATCAGCGGCGGTGCCGCCATCAGCGGCGGCAGCGTGACGACCACCGACTTCACCGGCCCGGGTTCGGGCGGCGACCACCTCAACGGCAGCTTCCCCAGCATCTCCGGCGGCAGCCCCGTCAGCGACGGGACCACCACCGCCGCGTACTGGACGGCCTTCAGCCACACCGGCGGCGCGAGCTCGCCGAACACCTACACCGACGTCTGGGCGCTGTGCGCCGACGACGGCGTCTGATTCGTCCAGTCCGGACCGACTACCCGCCGATCGGCCGCGCGCCGGCCCGGAAAGGCGAGGTCGATCTCCCCTTGAAGCGTCGTGTCACCACGTCCAGGACCAGGCTGGCCGCGGTCGCCGGCGCGGCCGGCGTGCTGGCCGTCGCCGTCGCGGTGCCGCTTCCCGCCGTCGCGGACGCCACGGGCGGGACGGCCACCTGCGGCGCGACCGGCGTCCTCATCACCTCCCCGCCCACCTGCGCCTACACCACGGCGGGCACGGACACCTTCACCGTGCCCGCCGGGGTGACCAGCGTGCGCATCGACCTGTTCGGCGGCGAGGGCGGCAGCGCGGCCGGGTTCGTGGCCCCCCACCCGCCGAACACCGGCGCGCCCGGCGGTCTCGGCGGCGGGGACCCGGGCAACTTCTACGGGGCGGGCGGTGGCGGCGGTGGCGGTGGCGGCGGTGGCGGCGGCAGCGGCAGCGGCTTCGCGGCGCCCGCGGTGACCGACGCCGTGCTCGTCCCGGGCGTCAACCACGGCAACGGCCGCGCGACCGTCACGTTCCGGTACGGGACCTCGGTCTCGCTCGCCACCAGCACGTCCACGCCGTTGTTCGGGCACGCGGTCACCCTCGCCGCCGCCGTCTGCGCCGCGGACCCGACCGCGGGCACCCCGGGCGGGACGGTCACCTTCCTGGACGGGGCCACCCCGCTGGCAACCGCGGCGCTCAGCGGGGGGCAGGCCAGCGTCACCATCGGCGGCCTCCAGCCCGGCACCCACACGATCAGCGCGAGCTACGGCGGAGACCTCGCCGTCACCGCCTGCCAGGCGACGATCACCGGTCCGGTGGCGATCCGGAACAGCACCGGCTACGTCCTGCTGGGCGCCGACGCCGGCGACGCGACGCCCTGCGCGGGCAACACCCTGCGCGGCCCGCTGACCCTGGACGCCAACACCGGCGGCATCGAGGCCTCCGCCAACACGATCACCGGTCCGGCACGGGTCACCGGCAACAGCGGCAGTGGCCCGCGGCCCGCGGCCCGACGACACGGTGCCCGAGTTCCGCGACAACCACATCACCGGCCCGCTGAGCTGCAGCGGCAACCAGCCGACGCTGGCGCAGACGGGCAATGTGGTGACCGGACCCCGATCCGGGCAGTGCGCCTGACGCTCGCACCCACCTCGGCCGCCTGACGCGGGTCGCGCCCCGCGCCGGGCGGCCGAGCACGTCTTCCCGGCGGACCTCCCTTCGCATCTGGAACGATGGGGACACCTCTGCGGGCGGCCGTCACGGCCGGCTTTGCCGGCCCCGCCGCCGAGGCCCCCGGCTGAATGAAGGAGTCATCCCCTTGACCGACGCCCGCACCGCCATCGCCAGCCTGCGCCGCTCGCACGAGCGGCTACGTGCCCTCGTCGAGCCGCTCGATGCCCAGGCGGTGCGCGGGCCGTCCTACGCCGCCGAGTGGACCATCGCCCAGGTGCTGTCCCACATCGGGTCCGGCGCCGAGATCAGCCGGCTCGTCCTCGACGCCGCCGTCGCCGGGCAGGACCCTCCCGGCCAGGACCGTTTCGTCGCCGTCTGGGACACCTGGAACGCCAAGACCCCGGATGCGCAGGCCGCCGACGCGCTGCCCGCGGACCTGGCGCTGGTCCAGGCGTACGAGGCCCTCGACGACACCCAGCTCGCGGGCCTGCGGGTCGCGCTCGGGCCGATGAGCCTCGACGCCGCCGGGGTGGTCCGACTCCGGTTGAGCGAGCACGCCGTGCACACCTGGGACGTCGCGGTCATGCTCGACCCCACCGCCACCGTGGACGAGGTCGCCGTCGATCAGCTCATCGACGGTCTCGGCATGATCGCCGGCTTCGCCGGGAAGCCCACCAGCCCCGCCCGGATCCACGTCACCACCACCGCTCCGGACCGCGAGATCTCCCTCGACCTCGGCGACGCCGTGAACCTGGGGCCCTGGGACGGCGAGGCGCGGCCCGCCCGGCTTCGGTTGCCGGCCGAGGCGTTCCTTCGGCTGGTCTACGGCCGTCTCGACCCCGCCCACACGCCGTCCCTCGAGGCCGACGGCGTCGATGTCGACACACTCCGCGCGGCGTTTCCCGGCTTCTGACCTCCGCCGCCGATCGACCGGTGTAGGAGCCACACCCCACGCGTGCGTCCGGGGTGCCAAGTTCGCCTATCTGTCGCCATTCATCTATCTGGCGGAAGGTGAACCTTGGTGTCGTCTGCCTGTGGCAGAGTGGATGGGCGGTACAGAAACCGTCCACCCACGACCGCCTGCCGTCACTGGCGACCGACATCATGAAGCCAGGGCAGGCTGAGGGGAGCGGCCTGTTGGCCACCTACACGACGGTCGACCAGATCGACCTAGCTGCCGTCGCGAGGCACTACGGCCTACCTGAACCGCGGCTCATACCGCTGGCCGGCGGCGCGGTGAACTCCAGTTTCCGACTGGCCTGCGTGGACGGCGATTTCGTGCTCACCATTCTTGACAGCCATGACGGGCCAGGCGCAGCCCGGCTCGCCGCCAACATGCAGGACGTGTTCCGCCTGGGGATTCCGGCGCCGGAAATCGTCCCGAGCCTCGACGGCCAGCTTTCCATCGCCCTGGACGGTCGCCCCGGGATCCTGAAGAGGTGGATCGTGGGGACGGTACGCGACCCGCTGCCGCGCCTTCGCCTTCCTACCGCCGGAAGACTTCTTGCCGGTATTCACGCACTCCCCGTGCACTCCCCCGGCCTGTTGACGGTGCCCGCCGGCACCCGCCGCCTCTCCACCCGGGACGAGGCAGAGCTGGCCCGCTTCCCCGACCGGGAGTTCGCGGCCTGGCTCACCGACCGGCTGGGGCGCGTGCGCGACCCCGTGGGCCGCCGCCGGGCCACCCCGACAGTCATTCACGGCGATTTCTTCGCCGACAATCTCATCGTGCGCGATGACGGCAGTCTCTCCGCGCTGGACTGGGAGACCATCTCCAGGGACGACCCGCTTCTCGACCTCGGCATAGCGATCGTCGGACTCGCCCAGGATGGCGGCGGCCTGCTGGCACCGGCCCGCATGGAAGCCCTTCTCGCGGGCTACGAGCAGATCAGCCCTCTCGACGAGCCGTCCATGTCCGCACTGCCGGCGAGAATCACCGAGGCGGCGCTGATCCTCGCCTACCACCGTTACCGGCTCTTCAACATCACATTTCCGGGTCCCGACAGAAGCACCATGCACACCGAGCTGTTCGGTTTCGTCGATTCGGTGGCGCGCCACTTCCGGGTGCTCCACGGTCGCGTTGCGGGTGTGGTTTTCCGGGGGGTCGTCCCGGTCGAGATGTGCGGAGATCTCCGCCCGGTTCTGGAACAGCCCGCACCGGCTGACCCGCGGCGCCGAGGCGCCCGGCTACTACCTCGGTGCCTACACCTGGCACAAGGCGGCCGCCCAGTACCTGGACGAGTCCGAACAGGTGAATTCGATCCTCGACGAACTGCTCGACATCGAGGGCGATCCGATGAAGGTCTTCTACGCGGGGCTCTCCGACGCACTGGCGAAGGAGGGCGCCATCGTCCGTCCGGCCGAGCAGGACGGCCGCGTCGCCAGCCGGGCTCTGCTCCGTTCCTGGCCCGGCGGCGGTGACTTCGCCTTGAACCCGCACGACGACGACTCGCAGTGCGCCGATCCGCAGATGGCCGACTTCGAACGCCGCGGCGTAGTCGGACGGTCCGTGGTGGCGCTGAACATCTGCCTGGAGAACGGCATGGCCGGCCGCCTCGCCTACTGGAACATTCAGCCCGACGCCGAGAGCAAGAGCCGGCTGGGCCTTTCGATCACCGGATCGCCCTATCCCCTGGCCTCCCTCGACGGCCACGAGACGAAGTTCATCGAGGTCAACACCGGCGACATCTACGTCTTCAACGGCGCCCACGTCCACGCCGTGGAGCCGAGCGCCGACAACACCCACGCCCGAACCACGCTCGCCGCCATGATGGGCTTCATCGACGACCACACCGTAGTCACCCGGAGCTGACCGCACCACGCCGCCGATGTCAACTATACAAATACACCGGGATCTGGAAAATGTAGCCGGCCGCAGCATGCCCCCAGCCCGGGTTTCCCGGGCAAACGCCTCGTCTGGGCTGGTATCCGTCGAAGTACATCGAGCTGCACTTGAAACAGAATCGCCACGCCGACTGGGAACGGGCGGGCTGCGGGTCGCGGTCGTGCGGCACCAGTTTCTGAGGAAATCTTCCCCAATGAGTTGAACCCCGGCGCCCAGCACACTTCCCGGGAAAGTCCCCATAATACAGGACCGCGCAATAGTCACACTGAATCCAGCAACTCTGCGTATCCGGAGTCTCGGCCGCATGGTAAACCGTGCTTGGGGTGTTATTCAACGCGAAGATCCAGCCTCGAATCAAGTGCTGTCCACCGGCTGGACATCTGTTGACAACATACGGGGTTGCGACTCGAACCAAACCGTAGCATTTGTTGCAGAACCGCCAGCCCTTTTCAGTTCCAATGGGAGTCAAGGTCGCTGCAGCCGGTGTTGCCAACATCGCGGTCGCGGCAACAGCTGCCGCGCCCAGGCCGGCCGCCAGAACAGCCCGCCGCGGCATACCATTTGAAGGATCATCCACAAGCATTTACCGCCACTCCTGACTCGTACATCGTCCGAGGCCCGACCTCATTGGAACCTGTCGATGAACCTGAGTTCATTGGAATTCGACCGGAGACGAAGATCGAATAGGTGCGTCCCTTCCGAATCGGGAGTGTCGCACGGGCCAGCAGTCGTCGGACAGTGAATGGTCCGCTGAACGGACCGGAGCGCCCTGCGCTCGGTCCCGTTACGCCCGCGTCTGTGGCGGCTGTCACCAGCGGAGGTCTTCCTTCACCACTACCGGCGGCTGATCGCCCCGGACTCCGCCGTCGCTTTCACTCGGCAAGTCGCGGTAGGCACAGGGCCGTGCAGGTGTTGTCGTCGCCAGGAAAGACTGCCGCTATCCCGTTGCGCAGGGCGCAGGCCACCAACGGTGGCGCGGAACGGGTGGGCTCGGCGTCGGAGGGAACGTGGACCGCGCCTCTGGAGTCGGGGGCGAGCAACCCGTAGCGCCACAGCGTGGAGCAGACCTCGGCTGCCGGAATCACGGTCTTGCTGCCGTCGGCCGCTGTCGCCTGGGCCGCGGAGGTGCCGAAGAGGTTGTCGTCCCCGCCGTCCAGAGACGCCCTGGAGTAGCAGCGGATCTGGTCGGTAACCGTCGCCGGGGCGAAGGCCGCGAAAGCAGCCGCGGTTCCCCCTCCCGTCACCACGACCGCGACGGCTCCGATAATCACCAGCCGCCGCGCTCCGATCCGACGAGTCCGGTCGGGCTCGGACGAACCAGTCACATAGCTGTTGAGGAGCTGGCGGCGCCGCTCCCACCGTTCCGGGGGAACGGCTTGTTCCGGCGGAGCTCAAGAAAATCAAAGTCAGACATCTTCATCACGTCCTCTCTCCGGAGCTACCTGCCGCCCGAATTCGTCTTTTCGGTTGAAATGCTTTCACCTCGCCATGGGTTTTTGCCAGGCGAGCCCGGGCCCGCGAGCCGTGGCCGTACGGTCCCGACGGGTATATCCAGCGCAAGCGCGGTCTCCTCATAGCTGAGGTTGGCCATCACCACCAGAGCGACGACGTCGCGTTCCCCCGCTTCAGTCCCGCGAGGTCGCTCAGGACCTTCTGGCACCGCCGCTCGTCGTCGAGCCGAGCGGCGACATCGTCGGCGGGATCGGGCTGCACATCGGGTGGCTGAAGCCGATGCAGCGCGGCGTCATAGCGGCGGGCCGCCCGAGTCTGGTTTCGGACGACGTTCGTGGCCACACCCAGCATCCACGGCAGCAGCGAACCGGACGGGGCAACCACGTCCGACCGACGTCGCCACGCCTCGACGCCGCGCGGAGTGCGGGGGCCGCTGGCGGAGATCGGGGCGCAGTGGTCCGAGCTCGCCGGCAGGCCGCAGATCGCCACCGGCCAGTGGAGGCGCGGGCCTGTCTGGATCGGACGGCCGAGTGGACCTCTGCAGGTGATGCGGTCACCCTGCACGCGGCCACGATCAGATTCAAAGGGCATTGGTCGGCCCCGGCGATGCGGTCGGAGAGGGCGGCTGCTGCTGCCGCCGGGTCACAAGCGCCGCCAAGTCAGGACACTAAGGAAGCGTCGTCAGGCCGCCCTCGACCATGAACGTCATCCCCGTGAGGTAGCTCGCGTCGGGCCCGGCGAGGAACACCGCCACACGCGCACAGTCTCGGGGAACCCCCCACCGCCGCAGCGGGATCTGAGCCTCGGCCGCCTCTCGCGCGCCGGGGTGATCGGCGAAGACACCTTCGGCGGCGTCGGTAAGGATGACCGGGTTGAGGACGTTCACCGTGATCCCGTGCTGCCCCCAGCCGTTGGACGCGGTCCGGCTCAGCGCGCGGATCGCCTCCTTGTTGCAGTTGTAGGAGGCAGACTCGGCGTTACACATGATGCCGCGGCGGGACCCGAAGTTCAGGATCCGTCCGCCGCCCGCGGCCTTCATGTACGGAAAAACGGCCTGCATGGCCCTGAGCGTCGCCTTGACGCCCGTCTCGAAGTTCCAGTCCCACTCAGCTTCGTCAACGTCCTCCAGATTCGTCGGTTTGCTGGATGCACGCGGCTGGTCGCGGGTGCCGAAACTCTGCGCGTTGTTGACGAGGATGTCCACGCCGCCGTACTCGGCCACTGTGCGGTCGACCATCTCGCGGATGTTCTGCGCCACGCCGACGTCGCAGGTGACGCCCAACGCGTCGCCGCCTCGGGAGCGGATTCCGCCGACCACCTCGCTGACGGTACTGGCGGTCCGGGAGGCGACGGCGACGCGAGCTCCTTCCAGCGCGAACTCCTCCGCGATCGCTCGGCCAATACCCCGTCCGGCACCGGTCACGATGGCAACCTTGCCGTCTAACACACCCATGCGATTCTCCTCGATCCGTCGTCGGCGGTTGGCCCGCCGCCGACCGCCGCCACCGACCGCCGTCGCGGGCCGCCCAAGCGTACGGTCTCGGCCTACCTGCGCAGGATGTTGCTGGACGAGCACGCCGGACTGACCTGGTTCCGGAAGTCCCTGCTCGTCGCTACCGAGGAGCTGCGACAGCGCGCCGCACTCGGTCAGGCAAGCCACGTCAAGGATCCAGAAGCCGTCGCGGCGGTGTTCTTCGTGCTGTCCACAGCACCGCTGGCAGCCGCCGGTCACCGCGGTCAGACAGCGGCGGGCCTGAGGGCCGTCCGGACTGGCTCACCGAACACGCCTGAGACCGTCGCGGGGGCGCCATCTGGTCGGCGGCCGGGGGGTCCTCCGAGATGACGGCCGTCGTGCTGGGGCGCTGCCTTCATGCGGGTCGTCGATCTCGTACCACGTGTTGTTGCGATCCTCGCCGGGCGCGGACGCCCGGCGCTGCCCTGGCAGGCGGCCAGGTCGACCTCCAGGCCGCCGGCGGCCGATCAGCTCCCGGTCAGAGTCGTCGAATCAGAGTCGCCGAATCAGAGTCGCCGAAGAAGAAGAACCGCGCGAGCTCCCTCGCGACGGCACGCCGTCGAAGCGCCCGTACGCCGCTACCTGTTCATCCGAGAGGAACTCCACCGGCACCCCCAGATCATCGGCCCGGCCGCCAGCGGCTACGGAGCTACGGACCTTTAATTCGCCGGGTCGGGTGGATTGGTGGTGGCTGGGCTCTGGGTCTGGGGTGTGGTCGTGCTGGCTGTACGGGGGTGGGTGTGCGGTCCCGGGGTGTGGCTGTCGCCGCGTCGGCGAGGAGCGCCGGTGGTGTCTGGCTGCCAGGTGTCTGGGGTGGTGGGCCACGACGACGCGGTGGTGACGGGGCGGTGGTTGGGAGGGCGATGGCCGTGGTGCGGCGACGGTGTGGGTCGGGTCTGAGTGTGGGTCGGGTCTGAGTGTGGGTCGACGCGGGCCGGGGCTCGGTCCGGACGCGGTGCCCGGCCCCACGGAACATCATGATCGCGGCTGATGTCGATCCGGTCCGGTTCCGCGGAACATTATGATCACCGGGGTCCGGTTCCGCGGAACACCACGACCGCCAGGGCTGGGGTTGGGTTCGGGCGGGGTCGGGTTCGGGCGGGGTCGGGTTCGGGCGGGGTCGGGAAAGTGTCGGTGGTGGGTGGGAGCCTGCCCGTGTCCGATGATCCACGACACCCCTGGCCCGGTGATCATGATGGTTGGTTCGGCGGCGACTCCGACGGCTGTGTCCGCGGCGGTCCCGGTATCCGGCACGTCCCTGGCGGAGGGGGAGGTGGATACCGGTGTGTTGGTCGGTCTGGAGGCATCGAGCTGCCGGTGGGCGGGGCGGATCGCGGTGGCGAGGTGCGGCTGGCTGATGCTGCTGGCTGTTTTCCGACCGGCGGGAAGGCCGCTCCAGGGCCGGGACGCCCTCGTGGGCCCACCGGGGTGTCGCGGCGGTACGGCATCGGGCTACGTGCCGCCCGGCAATATCTGGCCACCGCCCACGCCGTGGAACGCCCCGTTACCGCGCAGGGCGCGCAGTTCGAGTAGCTGCACCGCGGCCGGTGCCTCGTCGCGTAGCCGGTCCAGCGGCATCGACCAGCAGGTGTCGATCCGGCCAGTCCCCGTGAGGTGACTGACAACCCGACGCGGCAGCCCCAGCTGCTCCCACATCCGACACAGATGGTGACGCTACGTGTAAACCATCACTCGTCGCACCCAGACCAGCCCCGGAATTAACGCGGAGGAAGCCTGGCTTTAATTTTGGGTGAATCCGCGTGTGCGACTCTGTGGTATGCAGCCAGGTGGTGTTCCCGAGGCCGATATCGTCAAGATAGCAGCGTCGATAGACGACATCCCCACCATAGAGGAAACCGACGCAATGCTGGAAGAGCTACGCCAGCTTCCCCGCACCGCAGACACGGTCAAGCTGATTGACGACCTTCTGGAGCTCCGGTCGCTACTCGGCGCGACGTGCTGAGAACGCGCGCCGAGTAGCGAACGGAAGCTGGGCTGCGCACCGGCTTACTTACGATGCGCCTAAGCCTGACCGACCTGACCTCGAAAGGCTACTGCTGGGAGCCGAACGGCTGGCCCTGCTGGCCACCCTGGCCGCCCTGGCCACCCTGCTGACCGCCGCCGAAACGCTCGCCGGACACTCCGCCCTGGCCACCGCCGACGCCCACCAGCTCCCGCAGGCGGTTCTCGACGTACCGCTCGCTGTGGTGCGTCTTGTCCGCAATCCGCGCGACGAGGTCCTCGATGTCCGTCGCGGCGTCGAGATCCGCCGCACTGACCTGACCGAACTGGTCAAGGATGCGGTAACGGAGCTGCCGCCAGTTCTGGCGCAGCTGCTGCTCCACCTGCTGGCGCTGCTGCTGCTGCTCCTGCTGGGTCATTATTATGATCCCTTCTCAGTAGTCATTCTACGAACGCGCTGAAGTTGCGGAGGGGACGCTACCCCAGCCGGTTCGGACAGTGCCAACCCGACATCGAATTCGAATGTATACACCCAGCCCAGGGCATCTGGCACCCAACGACCCGCAGCGGCCCGGACGCGTGTCCCCCCTTCGGGAATCAAAGCGGAAACACGGACTATAAAGGCTCTCCTGTCGGGCGCCGTTTGCCGCCTTCCTGGCCGCGTCGGCGCACAGCCGGTGGCACCTGGTTCGCGCACATTACTAAGCCCCCGTCCCCGCTCGCCTGCACTGCCACTCTCAGCTGTATTCAGGAGTGTTGGTGACAACGGTTCCGTGAAGACCGGTATGGCGCCCAGTCCGCTGAACGCTGCTGGCAGGCTGGGAATCTGCAACGCGCCAGGCCGGCGCGGGGGGTCGCCGGGCGCAGATGCCGGCGCTACGGCCGCCGCCGGCGGCGCTTCCGGCGGCGCTTCCGACAGGGTGCCGCGCCCGATCGTTGCGGTCCTGTCTTGTGGGCGTCGGTGTGCTGACGGCTCGTGATGCCCGGTTAGGCTTGCCCCACTAGGACGGGGGCCGCCCGGTAGCGATCAAGGCGATGAAGGCCGACAGCCCCACGTCGACCTACGACCTACGAAGTCACAGGTCAGGGGGTATATTTCTGGAGCCGGAGAGGGGACTTGAACCTAACCGCCCGATTACAAGACGCACGGATATATGCCCTATCGTGCCGGAACTTGCCGCGTAGTGCCGTGTTTTCCCATGCCATGGCGCTTCCGATGTCCCGCCGTGTTCGCGGCTGTCGCGACGTGCCGGAACATCTGCACCCACAATGAGCCCACGTCCACGCCACGCCTATGCGTTAGCCCTCGACCGCGGACTGATTGAACGGGTTCGGCCTTCCTGAAGCCGCAGGTCGACCGTGCGCGGCGTTTCCCCGGGCATGTCCAGAGGCTGCGATCGTCAGCACACGGAAGTTACACTCACCCTGCGTGACTTCGATGGGGACCGTAACGGTGTCATACCGGACGGGAAGGGGCCAGGGCCCGCGCTGGTCGTCGACCCGCTCGAGCCGCTGGCGGCGAAGTACGCCGCGGACTGGCCGGCCTGGGGCCACCGGAAGATCCAGCAGCCGCGTGCACCGAGCTGGCGGCGCCGGCCAGCCGCTGGAACCACCCGGGGCCCTACTGCGTCCACAGCCGTATCGTGCGGTCGCCGGCGCTGGCAAGCAGGGTGCTGTTCGGGGCGAATGCCACGGAGTACGCCGTGTCGGTGTGGCCGGTCAGTGGCTTGCCGAGGGGGCGGGGGGTGGCCGGGTCGGCGAGGTCCCACAGTCGCACCGTCTGGTCGTGGCTGGCACTGGCCAGGATCGTGCCGTCCGGGGTGAACGCCACCGCCTGCACCCCGCTGGTATGGCCTGTCAGTGGTGACCCGAGGGGGCAGGGAGCGGCCGGGTCGGCAACGTCCCACAGCCGCACCGTCGTGTCGCCGCTGGCGCTGGCCAGGATCGTGCCATCCGGGGTGAACGCCACCGCATGTACCCAGCTGGTGCGGGTCAGCGGTTCGGCGAGGAAGCGGGGGGTGGCCGGGTGGGTGACGTCCCACAGCCGCACTGTCCCCTCGTAGTCGGCGCTGGCCAGGATGCGTCCGTGCGGGGCGAACGCCAGCGCGTGTACCCAGCCGGTGTGGCCATGCAGCGGTTTGCCCAGTGGACGGGGGATGGCCGGGTCGCTGACGTCCCACAGCCGCACCGTCTTGTCATCGCCGCTGCTGGCGAGCAGAGTGCTGTCCGGGGCGAACGTCACTGCGTTCACCGTGCTGGTGTGGCCGGTCAGCGGGCTGCCGAGTGGGCGGGGGGCGGCCGGGTTGGCCACGTCCCACAGCCGTACCGTCCTGTCGCTGCTGGCGCTGGCCAGGGTGCGCCCGTCCGGGGCGAACGTTACCGCGTTCACCCAGCTGTTGTGGCCGGTGAGCGGGCCGCCGAGTAGTCGGGGGGCGGCCGGGTCGGCGAGGTCCCACAGCCGTACCGTCCACCTGTCGCCGCTGGCCAGGGTCGTGCTGTGCGGGGAGAACGCCACCGAAAGCACCTCGCCGGCGCAGCCGGTCAACGGGGCCCCGAAGGGACGCCACAGCCGGTGACGCCTTTCGACCCGGCGAGGGAGCCGGGTGTTTCCCGGCGGATCTGTCCGGCCGATGCTCGCCAGTCCGGCGCGTACCTGGCCGGCGTCCGCCCGGGTGGCCGGGTCTTTGACGAGCATCCGGCGCAGTGTGTCGGCCAGCGGCGGCGGGGCGTGTCGCGGTGGGGGCGGGTCGGCGTCGAGGATCGCGTAAACGGTGGCTGGGATGTCCTGCCGGAGAAAGGGGGAGATGCCCTCGACCGCCTCGTAGAGGGTCACGCCCAGCGAGAAGATGTCGCTGGCTATGGTGCCCGCCGCGCCGCGCAGACGTTCGGGTGCGGCGTAGGCGAGCGTCATCGGGGCGTGCCCGTTCTTGGTGATCGTGGTGGCGCCCTGGAGGGTGGCGATGCCGAAGTCGGCCAGCTTGGCCGTGCCGGAGGCGGTCAGCAGGATGTTCGCAGGTTTGACGTCGCGGTGGACGATGCCCTTGCCCTCGGCGAACGTGAGTGCGTCGAGCACCGCGAGACCGACCTGGGTAGCCCGGGCGGGGTCCAGCGGCCCGTCGTGGCGCAGAGCGTCGGCCAGGGAACGGCCGTCGATGAGTTCCAGCACGATCCAGGGCAGGTGCTGGTCCTCGACAACGTCATGCACGGTGACGATGTGGGGGTGGCCCCGTAGCCGCGCGGCGCTGCGGGCTTCCCGCTGGGCCCGGGCGACGAGCTCATCCTGTTCGGCGGCGGACTGCCCGCCCAGCATGTTGATCTGTTTGAGGGCAACGGACACGTCCAGGATCTCGTCGACCGCTTCCCAGACCGAGCCCATGCTTCCGCCGCCGAGCCGGCGGATCAGCCGGTAGCGGGACGCGATGACCCGCCCCACAGCCGTGTCGCGCACCATCTCCTACCCACCCTGCGGTCGACACCGACCGGCGGCGATCAGGATGGGGGGAGCTATCACGGGCCAGCACCCACCATCCACCCCTACAAATCCACTTGTTGTCCCCACCACGAGGCGTGATCCTAACGGTGACCGGCGTGGCCACCGAGGGGTCGGGTCCCGTCAGCTCATCGCCGCAGGCAGCACCCCGGGGTGGGGTGACTCGGCCTGCGGATCACCCTCACGGGCATGGGGAGGACTCACACGCTCCGTTCCGCTTCGATCGCATCCCCGAGGCCGCCTGCGCCAAGCACCGCCGTCACCTCACGTCATTTTTCGGGTCAGTCCCGCGGCTGTCGGTAGCGTTCACCGAGCTCGCCGCCGCAGTCTGACTCCCAGGCCCGCCAAGGCCTCCGCGCGTCCCGGCTCTCCGAACGTCAACGGACCCCGATCGACCCCGTCGAGGATGGGCTACGGCTTGCGGCCGACCCCGCCGAAGATGTGGAGCGGCTGCGGCTCGGACGCGGGCGCGGGCCGCCAGAGGGGCGTCGAGACCACACCCGGCTCGACGAGCTGGAGGCCGTCGAAGAAGGACGCGACCTGCTCAGGGGTGCGCAGATTGTAGGGGTGCCCGTCCGCCTGGGTGATCTCGATCGCCTTGTCGACGGCCTCGCCGTGCGTGCCGTCGTTGAGCGCGAGATAGCTTCCCGGCCGCACCCCGTCGAGCAGCCGTTTCACGATCGCGCTCGCCTCGTCGTTGTCGGCGACGTTCCCCACGATGCCGAACATCACGAGAGCGACCGGCTTGGTGAAGTCCAGGAGCTCAGCCGCCTCCGCAAGAATCCTGTCGGGGTCGCGCACGTCGGCGTCGACATAGGCGGTGGCGCCACCGGGCGCGCTGGTCAGCAGCGCGCGGGCGTGCACCAGCACCAGCGGATCGTTGTCGACGTAGACGATCCGGGAGTCCGGGGCGATCCGCTGCGCGACCTCATGGGTGTTGTCGGCGGTCGGCAGGCCGGTGCCGATGTCCAGAAACTGGCGGATGCCCACCTCGCCGGCGAGAAAGGTGATCACTCGGACCAGGAACTCCCGCTGCGCGCGGGCGACCCGCACGATGTCCGGGTAGACCTCGAAGACCTTGTCCCCCAGCTCCCGGTCGGCGGGAAAGTTGTCCTTGCCTCCGAGCCAGTAGTTCCAGACCCGAGCGGAGTGCGGCACGCTCGTGTCCACCCGCGACCATGCGTTCTGCGCCGGCTCGTCAGCACCCATATCGCCCATCATGCACCCCGGGTACACCCCGTACGCGCCCCGCAGCCGGAAGCCCGGTGCCCGGCGCCCGCGGTCCGACGCTTGTTGGCCAGAGTCCGGTGTCCGGCGTCCGGGGCTTGATATCTGACCGCATCGATCGTGTACGCAGTACAGATCGGACGTCACCTACGTCCCGACCGCCCAGGGCTTCCTCTACCTCGCGGTCGTCCTCGACCTGTACGCCCGCAGGATCGTCGGATGGTCCATGTCCGACGAGCAGAAAACACCCCTCGTCGCCGATGCCCTCACCATGGCACTGCGCCACCGCCGCCCCGCACCCGGAATTATTCATCATTCCGATCAAGGAACTCAATATACGTTTCGGGACTTCGCCAAGATCTGCCGCCGCCAGGTACGGCGCTCCGTAGGTCCCGCCGGTGATTGTTATGATAATGCGGTCACCGAGTCGTTCTTCGCGACCCTCGAATGTGAACTTCTCGCCCGGACCAGCTTCGCCACTCACGACGAGGCCCGAGCCGCGATCTTCGACTTCATTGAAGGGTTCTACAACCGGCAGCGCCGCCACTCCACCAACGGATATCTCAGCCCCACGAGCACGAAACCCGTTTCAACGAGTACCATCAAGTCGCATAAACTTTCAAAGCCCTACCTGTGAACGGAACCGGGGCAGCTTCAGGAACGTGTTGCGTGGCTCAGCAGAACACCTCGAACCCGAGGAGCTGCCTGTCACCACGGCGCCACAGCACCGCGGCATACGTGAGACCCTCGGCGTCGCCGTCGGCTCCGTACTGGCCGGGCACCGCGCAGTGTGGTCGGATCTGCCGCCAGCGAGCCGCAGCCTCGGCGGAGGTCAGCCACTGCATCGGACGGCGGAATCCGTGCAGGACGACCCGGCACGCGCTAGCCAGGTGCCGTTCCACCTCCTCGGCGTCGGCCCACTCGCCCCGGTCGCGGTACCACACCTGTCCTTCGTCGTCCCACAACCGGTCGCCGAGCACCCAGTTCCGCGAAGATCTCCTCACCAACCCACACTGGCACACTCGTCCGCAGCCAGAACGGCGGGCCCAGCCGATCGCGGCACTGCCGGCCCTATACCGCGGCGAACCTTCCGTTCCGTAGTTAGATCTGAATCTTCTACTGACGTCCGTGGACGTCCGCCGTGTCCGCTGGTCTGGTGTGTTCCGTCCGCTGTCGTCCGCCAACATCCGGGGTCGTCCACCGGCTTGACTGTCAACTTGGCTGTCATCACCCGGCGGCAAGCCGACCCGTACCGCAGGTGCGCCAGCACCGAGGAACGGAAGCGGCGCGGCAGTATCTTGGCGCGAAGCGGCGGCTCATGCCCGTTAGCCACGCTGACCTGCTGGAGATGCTGGCCACGTGAGAAACGCTCTTAATGCCGTTGGTAGTCAGACTCGACGGGTCGCCTACGGACCCTGTGGGGCTCCGGAACCCCGATTTGGACGGTGACCTGCACGTTTGCCTGCCGGACCGGGCCCGTGTCAGGCAGGCTGGATGGTCATGGTGTGGTCGCTGCTCTACGCCCTGACTCGGAACACTCTCGGGCTGATGCTGCTCCGCGTGCGCGGGGACACAGCGAAGGAGGTGGAACTCCTCGTCCTTCGCCATCAGGTGGCGGTACTGCGCCGGCAGGTGAATCGTCCGACGCTGGAGCCGGCGGATCGGGTGATCCTCGCAGCCCTGTCTCGGCTACTCCCCCGGGCCCGCTGGGGTTCGTTCTTCGTCACCCCGGCCACCGTGTTGCGCCGGCGCCGTGAGCTCCTCGCACGACAATGGACCTACCCACGCAAGACCCCTGGGCGGCCACCAGATCCCCGCACTGGCGGTCAACCCGTTGAATTTGGTGCCATCCTGTGGTCGGTGTAACCAGCTGAAGTCAAATCGACTTGACTCGACGGCGCATTCCTAAGTCGGGGAGCCTGCGACCTGCGTCGATGCGGCGTCGGGGTGCGCGTCACATCACCGCCGCGCAGCGGACAGGCCAAGGGCTGGCGCCTGGGATGCGCGGGGATCATCGGGCGCCCAACCGGCACGCCGGATTGGTCTCGCCTTCACCAGCACCGGTCGACGCTCCAGCACCGGTCTGATGACATGGACGGGTGCCGGCGACGCGATGGGGACCTTGGATCGACGAGCGGTTCGCTCGGCCGCTGCGGCGCGGGCTGCCCGCGTCGGCCCGGACACCGGGGGTGCGCGTCGTCGAGGCCGCCGGTGCGCTGCTGCGCGTCCGCGACGTCGGACATGGGCGGACGCTGGTGTTCGTCGCGGATCCGCCGGTCACCGTGGAGGCCTACAGCGAGGTGATCAGCCGGCTCGCCGGGCGTCACCGGGTGGTGGTCCTCGAGCCGCCGGGATTCGGCTTCTCAACCCCGCCGGCCGGCTTCGACGGTTCCTTCGCCGCGACCGCCCGGGTCGTCGAGGCCTTCCTGGCTGGCCTCGGCGGTGCGCCGATGGGGCTGGTGTTTCCCTGCGCGTTCGGCTACCTCGGCCTGGACATCGCCACCCGCCGCCCCGACCTGGTCGACCGACTCGTGCTCACCCAGGCCCCGGGCTGGGCGCAGCAGATCGCCTGGCGGAACACCGTCGCCCGCAGATCGCCGCTGCGCCTGCCGGGGGTCGGCCAGCTCCTGCTGCGGCCGTGCGCGCCGCTGGTCGCCCGCCGCTGGCTGCGCGCCGCCACCGCCGACGCCACGCTGACCGGCGCGCTCGTCCGCCACAGCGACGCCGCGTTCGCCGCGGGGGCGATGTTCGCCCTCGCCACCGCGTTCCAGGCCTATCTCAGCGGCCCCGCGCCGACCCTGGCGCCGGCCGTCCCGGTCACCCTCCTGTGGGGCGACGCCGACCGGTCCCACCGTGCCAGCGATCCGCAGACGCTGCGCGACCACGTTCCTGCCGTTCGTATCCACCGGTTGCCCGGGACGGGGCACTTCCCCGAGCTGCAACGCCCAGACGCCCTCGCGGCCGCCCTGGCGCTTGACGCAACGACGTGACACCTCCGCCCCTGGCATCCCACTGTCCGTGACAGCCGGAGGGGGCCGTGCCGCAGCCCGCTCAGGACAGCCGGCCAGATCACGAGTCTCGGCGAGAGCGTCGTGGCCGCCGCCCGCCCGGCTGCCTTGGCCAAGCTCACGCGAGCGGTCTGAACAGCCGATCGGCCGGAGGCGCCATGCCGTGACTCCACGCAACGCAACAGCCCCGGCCGGTCGACGGCCCGCCGTCGACACGCCGCCATCGCCTCCCGTCGCGGACGGTCCCACCACCATCGCATACTGGTACGTACTCGACGCGGCCGCCCGAAATCCCCATCACGACATTTCCGGATCCCCGGGCCAAGCCCGCCCGGCAGACGGTCAGGACTGACCTTGCCCGACGCCTCCCGGCAAGCAGCAGACCAGGCAGAAACCGCAGGAAACAGACGGATAGACCCACCCCCGGCCGGTCGACAAGCACACGACGCCCAGAGCGTGCAGACGAACGGGGTCGACGAGCCCACCTACCAGGAACGTCGACTCTTCCCGCGCCCAGCTTCTCAACGTCCCATTCACGATCAGCCAGACTGGCGGGTCGTCACTTTCCGTCACCATTCTCGGCGGACTCAATCATCGATCGAACACCGGCCCTTCGCGCCCCTCCATCGCCTCGCAGCCGGGGCCCCACCGTGGCCAACCCGGACTGCAATCCACCCCTGAGAACGGCACGTAGGCGGACGATTGATCGACACGGTTCTGCCAAATGAGCCCATCTCGAGCCCATCCACGATCTTGAAACCCGTAATTTTGATCTTCAATGCGGTAAAATCGCAGGTCAAAGGGGGTGCGTCTGGAGCCGGCGAGGGGACTTGAACCCCTAACCGCCCGATTACAAGTCGCGCGGTGACGTGCCGCGCCATGCCGCGTCGTGCCGGGTGATGCCGCGTTCTCCCAGGTCACGGCGTTTTCGGTGCCGTGGCGTGCCCGCGGGTGCCGCGCCGTGCCGGAACATCTGCACCCACAATGAGCCCACATCCACGCCGCTCCGGAGATCATCGCACCACTGTGGCCTGATTGGAGAGGGGCTGCCCTTCCTGGGACGGCAGGTCGGCGGGTACTCGATCCTCCTCGGAGGAGGTCGAAGGCTGTGGACGTCCGGGCGCAGGGGATCAGTTGCACCCTGTGTGACTGGAATGCGGATCGGCGGCGTGTCGCCGGGCCAGTACTACTGCGGTGAACCGCTTGCCGATGCCGATCCCGATGCCGGTCAGGACTGCGTACAGGAAACAAGGATCACGCGGAGTCACCCTCTGTACACCACGCCGCTGGACGTGACCGGGCGCGCTCGTCATAGGTGAGCAGGGCCCGCAACTGTCGGAGTTGGGCGAGGCTCAGGGACCGCGGTGCTGGCTTCGGGGTGACCTGCATCCGGAGAACGTGCTGATGGGGCCCGGCGGACCGGTCGTGATCGACTGGCTGTCGTCCCTCCTGGGCCGACGGGCCTGGACGTGGCGATGACGTCGCTGATCCTGGCACAGGTGGCCGGTGCCCTGGGGCGCTGACGCTGGACGCAGAGCGGGCATGACCGGTGCGCGACGCGGTGACCGTTCTTTGCGTGCCTTCGCAGCGGCCGGCCGAGGTCATTCCCCGCGAAGGGCAGATGGCTATGGGCGTGCCACCGCCCGTGATGCCGTGATTGTCCCTACGCGCTTCGGGATCACGAACGGGAGCGCCGCCGTGATCGCCGAGCGCGTATGGCAACGGGCGTCCCGGGGCCTCAGCGGCAGCGCGCGGCCAGCTTCGGCGATCGCTGCCCACCAGGGGTGCGGCGACCGAGCCGCGAGAGTGACCACGTTGCGACAAGCACGGCTCCCCCGGGTAGGCAGCCGGTGGCGATGGCGCGCGGCGTCGAGCGGATGGGAGCAACGCGCGCCTCGGCCGGCTCACATGACGGCCCCGAGCGTCTCTCAGATAACGGAGGGCGGGGCCACGGCGGCCTGGCCGAGCTGGACCGGCAGCGCGGCGGCACTGTTGGAGAAGAACGACGGAACCGGCGGCAGGGTCGCGGGGTCGGCCGCCAGGCGCAGGTCCGGGTACCGGGCGAACAGAGCGGGCAGGGCGACGCCTGCCTCCAGGCGCGCCAGGTGCGCGCCCAGGCACAGGTGCGGTCCGCCGCCAAAGGACAGATGCCGCTGGGGGGCGCGGGTGACGTCGAACTGTTCGGCGTCGGGGCCGTACTGGCGGGGGTCGCGCCCGACACCGCTGTACGCGGCGAGAATCGCGTCGCCCTTCGCGATCGTGACGCCCGCGATCGTGACATCCTCGAGCGGGTAGCGGGCGGGGAAGTTCCCGATCGGCGCGTCCCAGCGCAACACTTCCTCGACCACACTGGACCAGGTCGCGGCGTCACCGGCGACGGCGATGGCCTTCTGGTCCGGATGCGTGAGCAAGGCGCGTACGCCGTTGGTGATGAGGCTCAGCGTGGTCTCGTGGCCGGCGGTGAGCAGCAGCCAGATGGTGTCGACGAGCTCCTCGGTGGTCAGCGCCGCCTCGTCCTCCTCGCGCAGCTTGATCAACGCGCTGGTGAGGTCATCACCGGGCTCGTCGCGACGCAGCCGCACCAGCTCGGCGAGCAGGGCCAGACGCTGCCGCTCGGTGGCCACGGCCTCCTCGCTGCTGGTGTCCGTGCGGAAGATGCTGTCGACAAGCCGGCGGAGCTCGGCGCGCCACTCCCGCGGGACGCCAAGCAGCTCGCAAATCACCTGCATCGGCACCGGGTAGGCGTAATGCGACCGCAGATCCACCGATCCGTCGGGGCCGGCATGGGAGGGGAGCTCGTCCAGCAGTTCGGCGACGATCTGGTTGACGCGGGGACGGAGCTGTTCCACCCGGCCGCGCGTGAACACCCGGGTCACCGGTCGGCGCAGGCGGGAGTGCGCGACGCCGTCGCTGGTCACCATGTTGGTCACCTTGATCATGCCGACCAGCGGCCAGTCGTCGGTGATCGTCCCGTCCTGGATGGCGCTCCAGTTCCGCCAGTTCTTGCTCACCCGCTCGTCCGCCACCAGGTCGGCGAGCAGGGCGTGGTCGGTGACCACCCACACGCGGATGCCGCCGGGCAGCTCGGCCTGCACCACCGGACCCGCCTCCCGCAGCCGGCGCTGTTCGCCGTGGTGATCGGCGCCGAAGGGATCCAGGGGAACCAGCGGGATGGCGGTCGAGTCAGCCATGCGAGACCTCCTGCTCAACGATGGGCACGTCGGATGCGACGAAACGCACTGGAAGGCTCGCCGGGCAGCGGGTCCACGGCGAGGACAACAGCTCGATCTCATCCGGAAGAATGGCCAAGGTGAGATCGTGCAGTTCTGTCAAGACGGTCGTGACGGCTGTGCGGGTGATCAGACGGCTGGGGTCCAGGGCCGGGCAGGTGTGCGGGCCGGCGGAGAACGCCAGGTGCGAACGGTTGCCGGTCTCCAGCCAGGGGTCGTCGGTGTGCATGCGCGCGTCGGCGTTGGCCGCGCCCAGGCCGAGGATCAGGGCGTCGCCCGCGCGGATGGGCTGCCCGGCGAGCTCGGTGTCGGCGAGCGCGTACCGGGCGGGCATGTTGGCCATGGGTGGATCGCGGAACAGCACCTCGTCGAGCGCGTCGTCCACGCCCAGACGGCCGCCGTGCAGGCGCCCGGCGAACCGAGGGTCGGTGAGCATCAGCCGGATGGTCTGCGCGATCCACGAGGTCGTCGTCTCGTAGCCGGCCGAGATCATCAGAACGATGGACTGCACGACCTCGTCGCTGTCGTGCAGGTTCGGGTGCGCCAGGAAGGCGGTGGTGAGGTCCTCGGCCGGGCTGGCCGCGTGCGACTGCATGACCTCGGTCAGGATGCGTTCGAAGGTGCGGTTGCCCTCCTGCGAGTCCTCGCCGCTGCCGAACAGCGCGATCAGGCCGGCCCGCAGCTGATGGCCGTGCTCGGTGGAGATTCCGAACAGGCTGGAGACCGCCAGCATGGGAATGACCGACGCGTACTCGGTGACCAGGTCGGCCTCGCCGCGTTTCGCGAACCCGCGGATCAGCTCTCGGCAGGTCGCCTGCAGCGAGCGCCGGAGGGCGTGCTGGTCCATGCCCGCGATGCCCTCGTCGAGCGGGGCCCGCAGCCGGCGATGCCGTGCTCCGTCCGCGAAGTAGGCGTTGTCCCGCGGGAACATCATCGGTCCCAGTCCGGAGTCCTGGCGCACGACACCGTCGGACAGCAGCCGCCAGTGCGAGGGATTGCGGGCGAACAGGCGCTCGTTGCGCACCACGTGAAGAATCTCGGGATAGCCCATGACCAGCCAGGCCGGTACACCGGGTTCGAGCTCCACCGGTGCGACCTGCCCCCACCGCTCCCGCAGCATCCGGTAGGCGGCCTGTGGGTCGGCGCAGGTGGTGGTCTCCGACAGCGGAGTCAGACCCGTGAAGTCCGACAGGGAATGGCGGGTGGAAATCATCGATGCGCCCCTGTCAGCCGGGAGGATACCGTCGCGTGCTCAACCAGAGTGATCAGCGCTTGGATCGAGGACTGCCTGTCCAGAGCCCGGCAGGACGTCATCGGCGTATCGGTGGGCAGGTCCAGCGCGGCGACGACCTGGTCCAGCGGGATATCCGGCGTATCGGGGAACACGTTCACGGCCACGGCGAAGGGCGTGTCACTCAGTTCCATCTGGTCGAAAACCTCGAAGCTCTCCTCCAGCCTGCGCGTGTCGACCAGGACCAGGGCGCCGATCGCGCCCTCGGCCAGCCCGGCCCAGTGGTCCCAGAATCGTCGTTGCCCGGGAGTGCCGTAGAGATACAGCACGATGTCGTCCCCGAGGGTGATCCGACCGAAATCCAGGGCGACCGTCGTCGACGTCTTGCGCTCGACACCCGTCAGCGAGTCGACCCCCAGGCTTTGCTGGGTCATCTGTTCTTCGGTATGCAGCGGTATGATCTCGCTCACCGAGTCGATCAACGAGGTCTTGCCGACGCCGAACGGGCCCGAGACCAGAATCTTGACCGACTGGCGCACCGTCGGCGAGACATACCGGTCCGCCTCGTCACGATCAGCTCCGCGGTGATCAGAGGCTACGGAGACCATGCAGGACCCTTTCGAGAAGCTCTTGGTTCGGGGTGTCCGGATCGGCCCCCACCGTGCGCACGGCGAGATGGCCGCTGTCGACCAGGTCCGAGACCATGACCGCCGTGACGCTCACCGGGATTTTCAGGTGGGCGGCGGCCTCGGCCAGCGACAGCATTCCCCGGCACAGCTGCACCAGGGACCGATGCTGACGCGTGGCCGAGGGCGGCAGGCTGGCGTCCGCGTTAGCCACCAGCAGGGTCTCCGGCCGGACCGTGTTGCGGCTGGGGCGCGCCTGGCCCCCGGTCAGCACATACGGTCGAACTGGGCCGAGGTAGTCCGTGGGGTCGACCACGGCTTAGTGCGGGCGCTCGGCTGAGCTCAACGACTTCTCGCCGATCTTGCGTACCGTCGTGGTCATCTGGTGGGCGACGAGCGCCGGGTCAATCACGGCCTCGGTGATCACACCCAGGTAGGTGCGTTCGCCGGCGCCGCGGAACATCAGCTTGGCGCCGTTGAGTTCGTACACCACGTGGCTGGGAATGCCACCCTCACCGTGGTCTCCGGCGACCGCCCTGCCCAGGGACGCCATGGCCGAGCACGCGGCGGCGAGCTTCTCGGCGCCGTCGCGGTCCATGGTGCTGGAGACGGCGGTCACAAAGCCATCGGCGGTGAAAACGAACGCGTGCCGTACGCCCTGCGTCGTCTCGATTTCCTCCACCATCCAGCGGTTGGCGTCGATCCCACGCCAGTGGTCGGTGTGGAGAGTGCCGGTGGCATCGGGGGTCATTCCGTGTCCTCTGCGGGAGTGAGCGGGGCCGAGGGCGGGGTGCAGTCGCCCGGGTCAGTGACTTCGCCACCGGAAGCGGCGTCCGGCGAGACGCTCAGAATCGCCGCGAGGAACGATCCGGCTTCGTCGGCTGACGGCGGCGGTGCGGGCGGGCTCGCGGATGGCGTGGCGGGCGGCGGAACCTTCTCGGCGAGCGCGGCATGGCGGGGCGATCGGCGTTGCGGGAGCACCGGCTTCGACGGGCGGTCCTTCCCCACGGCCGAGGCCGGGTCGCCAGAGGGGGCCGAGGCGGGGTCGGGCGGGGACACAGCGTCAGGTGCCGGGGGCGTGCCAACGGCCGGAGATCCTGTCCGGTGGCGGTTGCGCGCAAGACGTGTGGCGGGGTTCAACAGCTCGGTCAGCTCGTCGGGCACGAAGACCACCGCCCGGACGCCGCCGTAGACCGACTCGCTGAGATCGACCCGCAGTCCGTGGCGGCGCACGTACTCGCCGACCACCGCCAGGCCGGTCTGCGGCGTCTGGCCGAGATCCGCCACCCGCACGGGCCGGCGTCCCGAGGCGATCTCCCGCGCCCGGTTCAGGCGGAACTCCTCCATGCCCACGCCACAGTCGTCGATCTCGTAGACCACTCCGCGCTGCACCGACCGGATTCCGACCAGCACCTCGGTCGTCGAGGGCGAGGACTGCGCCGCGTTGGCCAGCAGCTCGGCGATGACGCTGATGAGCGGTTCGGCGACGTGAGCGACGACCGCGGTGTCCGGGTCGCCGGATGCGTGCACCCGCTGATAGGCGATGATCCGTGAGGCAGCCGCGGTCACGATGTCGGCTACGGCCACTGGCTCCTGCCACTGCTGGCCCGGCGATTCGCCGCACAGCACCGCGAGGTTCTGCGCGTAACGGGCCTGCTGCGCGGCCGCATGGTCCACGCGGTAGCCGCTCTCGAGCACATCCGGTGTCGTCGGATGCGCCAGCACCATGGCCGTGGCTTCTTCCTGCACCCGGTGGGACACGGCCTGCACGTTGCGCGCGAGCCCGACCGTCGCGGCCCGCAGGGCCTCCTCGCGGTCCCGGAAACGATCGTGGGCCTGCTCCACCAGCTTCGCGACGACCGCGCCGATCCGGTCCAGCACCCCGACGATCGCCTCGTCACCGGCGGCGTCCGGCAGTGCCGGAACCAGATCACCGGCGGCCAGGGCGGGAAGCTGGTGGTCTGTGACGAATCGCACACCCTCCTCCCAGGCGACGATTCGTCGTTCACCGATTCGCAGCGCCTCCTGTGCCTGTCGCAGCGCGTCGCGCAGCTCGATGATCTGGCCGGCGATGCCGTCGTAGCGGGCCACGATGTCGGCATTGCCGTCGAGGGCCGCCGGCAACGCGGGCGTATGCGTGCCCTCGATCAAGGCGGGTAGCGCCTCGTGGGAGATGAACCCCAACGCCTGCTCGGCGACCTCCAGCCGCTTCCCCAGCTGACCGATGGTCTCGGCCTGCTCGGCGACTCGCTGATCCCGTTGGGCGAGGTCTGCGGCCAGTCCCCCGATCCGCTCCTGGAGGCGCCCGAGCTGCAGCTGGCACTCCGCCAACTGGGTATCCCGTTGTGCCAGCTGCGCGCGAAGCTGATCGGCGTGGCCGCGGGCGACGGCCACGACCGCCGTCTCCTTCCGGTGACGGTCGGCGAGACGGGCCGCCAGCCCGGCGAGGTACCGCCCGGACATCGTCGCATGACGCGCCGCTGGCGATGAGGGGTCAGTCATGATCACCTGATGTCAGTCGAGTACGGGACAGCGACCGGCGGCGGGGCCCGTCAGAACAGCTGGGCCCGCCACGGGCTGGCCCACGAACCATCGGCCGAATTTTCACTTTTTGTAAACCCTCAGGGCAGTATGCCGAAGAAGGCTGCGTCGAATCGTAGCTGAGAGGCTGGCAACAAGAGGAGACCGGGACCAATCGGCTCGCGTCCAGAAGCGCCGATACCAGCGTGTGTGCCCGCGGGCTGTGGCGCAGTTCCTCGGGCGCTGTCTGCTCCGCGCTCAGCAGCGTCGTCACCGCACCGTCGAGATCACGCTGGTGGGCGTAGCTGTGGGCCGCCATGGAGGCGGCCTGTCATGACGGTGATCTCGTTGTCGTCGAGCAGTAGCGTTCGCCGCGACCGGCGCGTTGCCGGCGGCGTGCGCGGCGGCGACCCTCTGGCAAGGTAGCGGCGGCGGGCGGCGTGGGGGGGTCTGTTGCACGGGCTGCGGTCCACCCCGGCGGCCGGCATGATCAGGTGATGCGCCGCCGTCGCCAGCACGTCCGACCAGCCGTCCCGGTTTCGGAGTTCGCCGGGTTCCGGTTCTCACCGGAAGTGATCGTTCTGGCAGTCCGATGATACCTGCGGTACGGCCTGTCCTACCGCTCCTACCGCGACGTCGAGGAGCTGCTCACGGAACACGGCATCACCGCCGATCACGTCACGATCTCCCGGTGGGTCCAGCGGTTCACTCCACTGCTCGTCGACGCCGCCCGGCCCTTGTGGGGTGCCAGAAGTCGGCCTGGGCCCGTGACCTGGGCTGATGCGACGATGCGACTGTCGGCATGATGGTCAGCTATGTCCATCCGCCTGCTCTATCTGATCTTCGTGCGGGTGTGTGGCTGGCTGGTCCTCCTCGGTCGTTCGTCGGCGTCGCAGGACATCGAGCTGCTCGTGCTGCGGCACGAGGTCACGGTGCTGCGCCGTACCCAGCCGAAGCCCCGGTGGGACTGGGCGGACCGGGCGGTCCTCGCCGCACTGATCCGACTCCTGCCCAGGGCACTGCGCACGCACCGGCTGGTCACGCCCGGCACCGTCCTACGGTGGCACCGCCGTCGATCACACGGACATGGACCCACCCGCAGCGGACGGGACGGCCACCGATCAGCCCGGAGATCGCCACGCTGATCAAACGGCTCGCGACCGAGAACACGACATGGGGCTACCAGCGAATCCAGGGCGAGCTCCTCAAGCTCGGCCACCGGGTCGGCGCCTCCACAATCCGCCGGGTCCTGACGTCCCTGGGGCTGCCCCCAGCCCCGAAACGGCAGACCGACACGACGTGGCGGCAGTTCCTACGTACGCAGGCCTCGACGATGCTGGCCGTGGACTTCTTCCACGTGGACTGCGCCGTGACGCTGCGGCGTCTGTACTGCTTCTTCGTGCTGGAAGTCGGCTCCCGCACCGTCCACATCCTCGGGGTCACCGCCCACCCGGACGGCCTGTGGACCACCCAACAGATCCGGAACCTCCTCATGGATCTCGGTGACCGGGCTGCCGACTTCCACTTCCTGGTCCGTGACCGCGCCGCCCAGTTCACCGCATCGTTCAACGCGACCCTCACCGACGCTGGCATCACCACCGTCAAGATCCCACCCCGGACTCCCCGCGCGAACGCCTACGCAGAACGGTTCGTCCGCACGGTCCGGACCGAGGTCACCGACAGGATGCTGATCTTCGGCGAGCGGCACCTGCGTACCGTTCTGGCCGAGTACGCCGCCCACTACAACGGACGACGACCCCACCGCGGCCGCGACCTGCAGCCACCACGGCCCGACCACCCCGTCGCAGACCTGACCAAGGAACGGATCAAACGCCAGCCCCTCCTCGGCGTCCTGATCAACGACTACGAACGAGCCGCCTAAAAGGCCAGGTCAACACCGGTGGCCGAGTTCTGGCACCCCACACCGCACAGCCGGTCCAGAGCCGTCGCCGACCTCATCCGGACTGCGACACGTCTCTAGCATCACACATCGACGACGCCATCAACCGGCCCGAGACGACTGACCCGAAGTTCAAGGGTAAGACCATCCCGAGCACGCTCCATCGCGTGACTCAGCGGTCCAAGATCGACGCGAACCGAGCCGCAGCGGTCAAGATCTGCAAGGGCATCGATCCCAATTACTCCAAGAAAGGAAATGATTGTGACGAATACCCCTTTGCCTCCACGGCAGAGGGAGCAGCCAAAAAAGGCAGCCGTTTCTCGGCTCGGCCGCTGAACTCGGAGCAGAACCAAGCCGCAGGTCGGGCGATCAACCCCTTCTTCGTCGGAAGCCGGGTCCTGGACGGCGACGCCTTCAAGGTGGCGATCACTCGCTAGACTGGGCCCGTTGCCACACCCAGTCAGCGGGACCAATACGGAGTGCCTAGCCCTGGCCATCGCAGCGCCACAGGCCGTCCTGGACGAGAAGGTCAACGTCGAGTACCGGCAGTTCTTCATCAAGGATGAGGGCTTCTGGGAGGCAGAGGAAACGCCGGAACCCGAAGGCCCTGCGGAGGGCGAGTTCCTCAGCACCGGTCCAGACTGGATCGTCGTTGTCAGCGGCGCTGAGTACCACGTTGCCGCCGTGCGGATCGAGGCATGGACAGCGGCACCGGACCGCCAGGGCGACGACTGGGAGCTGAGCACCGACTTCAAGTTCACCTGTACCACGGGGGAACTGGGGGTCGAGACGCTCACCACCGGGCCCGCCTCGGAGGAGCGGATCACCATCGGCCCCCCTGGTAAGTACTACGGCCGCGCCTACTCCAAGGGCCGCGACGAGGCAGCGGGCCAGTTCGCGGACAGGGACGAGATCGACGAGGGCACAGAGCAGTACCTGATCCAGTTCTGGCCGGCCTAGACGGTCTGGGACCCCGTCGCGACCTGCGGCGGGGTCCCGGCCTCTTCGATGCCTGGCCGGACGGCGCTCCAGTTCGCAAGCCCCAAAGCAGGGGTCGCCGCGGGCTCCCCTACACAGCGAGCTGACGTAGACGTACGCACTCCGGGAGGTTTGCCGGGTGCCAGTTCCACGGCTACTGGCTCACGGCACAGACCAGCGCACCAGACCGAGCCGCGCCCCGATCGTCAGCTGACTGGCGGAGTGCTGCTATCCGAACCCTGCGGTATTCCGCATCCCCCGATGTCTTGATGTCCATATAGGCGTCGGCTCGCCGGCTGGAGCCGTCCTCGGCATTCCGCGGCAGCCGCCACAAACGGGCCCACACGCGGCACGCCGCCCGACATCCCACACCACGACGTTCCGGCCCCGGCGGCACGGTCCCGCCCGGCTGCCGGCCACAGCGCATCTCGACCGACCCTTCCCCAGACAGGACACCCCGAACACCCGGCGCGTTTAGCCGTCCCCATGCCTTACCGTACCCGGCACCGGTAACGCTCTGTCACTACTCTCGCGTCTTCGATCAAGCGTCAATCTCCAGCCCGACACACCCCCGAACCTTTCCAAGCCATGGGACTTGCCGAGGCCAGACCGGGCTACCGCGGGCACCGAGAACGCCACGAGGCGGCGAAGAACTCGGCGGCGACGGACCGTTGATCGACACAGTCGTGTGGAATGAGCCCATAATGAGCCCCTAAATGGTCTTTGGGTCCACAAGTCGATCTTTGTATCGACAAAACCGCAGGTCAGATGAGGTATCTCTGGAGCCGGCGAGGGGACTTGAACCCCTAACCGCCCGATTACAAGTCGGGTGCGCTACCAGTTGCGCCACGCCGGCCGGCGATCTCACGATACCCGACCGCCGGGTCGCCTCGGTCACGCCACCCGCCCCCCGTGCCCGGCGCGGTCGGCCTCGCCCACGGACGGATCCCCCTGATCGTCTTATGATCGCGTTCCTGGTCGTGGCGCTTCGGGTATGACAGATGGGCTGGCTTCGTGCCGTCTGTCCTAGAAAGCGGGTCGTTACGGATGGGAAGCACCGTCAGGGCGGGGGCGATGTCCGCGGGGGCCCCGCCGGAGCAGGGCGGGAGCCGCTCGGCTGGTCCGCGTGGGCGGGGGAGGTTGGCCCGCACCAGTCTGCTCGCGTCGGTGCTGGCGGCGCTGGTCGTCGCCTGCTCCGGCTCCGGTGGCGGCGAAGCGGCCTCCCCTGCGCACTCCCCGGTGCCGACGGCGTCCGTCGGCACCACCTCGCCGGCGGCTCCGGGCGGCACGGCCGCACCGCCGTCTCCGACGGTTTCGAAGACGGCGGCGGCCGGGTCGACGGGACCGCGGGTCGACGCGCGCAGCTGGTCGAGTCAGCCGGCGACGGCTACGCGTCAGCCGGCCCGGCCCGTCCGGCTCGTGTCGTTGCGCAGCGCGACCAACGTGGAGAACGGGGTCCGGTTCGAGCGGCTCGTGCTGGAGTTCGCGGGGGGTGTCCCCGGCTACCGCGCCCAGTTCGTGCCGCAGGTTTTCCGGCCTGGCTCCGGCGCGCCGCTGCCGCTGAGCGGCCAGGCGGCCTTCGAACTCGTCCTGACCTCCGCCGCCGCCCACGACGATCAGGGCTCCTCGACGCTGCGCACGCCTCCCGACGGCGGCGACCGGTCCGGGTTGAGCTACGCGCTGGCCGGCGACTTCGAGGGGACGGTGCACATCGGCGTCGGGCTGGGACGCGTCGCAGGTTTCCGCGTCGTCGAGCTCACGGGACCGGACCGCCTGGCCGTCGACTTCCTGTCTTGACGGCCCGCAGGCCCGAAGGCCCGAAGGGCCGCAACGGGCCCCGTTCGAGCGGGAACAGGTGCGCGCGACGCCGCGGCAGGCGACCGCCCGCCTGGCGGAGGTCGACGCCGCGCTCGGCCGGCTGGCGGCGGGAACCTACGGCCGCTGCGAGGCGGGGGGGGAACCGATCGGCGAGCAACGCCTGGCGGCCCGCCCCTCGGCCCGTCCCTGCATCCCCTGCGCCACCCGCCGGTGACCAGTTACGGCCGGGCGGTCACCGGCGCGGCGAGGCGGTGGAAGCCGGCGGGGCTTGGCGGGTCAGGACCGCGACGGTGCGGTCGTCGCGGGCCTCGGCGTGGGTATGGGCGGCGACCGTCGCGAAGAGATGGTCGATGAGCCGATCGGGCGGGGTGTCGCAGGCGCCGGCCGCACCGACGCGGTCCATGCCGAACTGCTCGCCGGCGGCGTCGCGGGCCTCGCTGATGCCGTCGGTGTACAGCACCAGGCGGTCGCCGGGGGCCATCCGCAGCGTCCGGGATGACCAGATCGCCATGCCCGCGAACAGGTCCGACAGGATCGGGCCGGTGGGTCCGAGCGGCCTCGGCCCGCCCGCGGCGCCCGAGTCGGGCCCCGGATCGGGTCCGGACGCGGTCAGGTGCACGGCGGGCGGGTGCCCGGCGTTGACGTAGACCACGCGGCCCGTCCGCGGGTCGGCGATCGCGACGAAGGCCGTGGCGAACATCTCCCCGAGGTCACCCGGACCGGCGACCTCGTCGACCGTGCGGCTGACCACGGCGTCGGGTTCGTCCCCGGCGAGCAGGCCTCGGCGCAGCACCGCCCGCACCCGGCCCGCGAAGGTCGCCGCCCGCGTGCCGTGCCCGGCCGCGTCGCCGACGCAGACCGCGAGCCGGCCGTCGTCGAGGTCGAACGCGTCCACCCAATCCCCGCTGGCGCCGGGCGTGACCGCCTGCATGCCCCAGTAGGCCCCCATGCCGCAGGCACACGGGCTGCCGGCTGGAGTCGGATCGGACGCGGGGTCGGGAGCCGGTCGGGGTCGCGGCATCGGGGCGTCACCCACAGCGAGCCTCCCGGATCATCCCGCGGAAAGTTGTGCGGATGGTGCAAGCGTGCCGTCCCGCGGTGGCGTCTACCAGGGACCTTCGGCGGGTGCTCAAAGGTCTTGCGCCCTGTCCGTCACCGTGGTCGCCGGGGCCGCCTCCTCCTGGCTCTGGCTCCGCGGGGGTACCCCGTCCCGGCGCGGACGAGCGGCGAGTCCGGCGTACGGGCGTCCGATCCGCCGAACCGGGGTTCCGGCGGTCCCACGCCGGCAGGACCTCCGGCCCGCGCCGGAACGGACCTTCGACCGGCCGGCGGGCCGCGCGCACCCCTGGCTGGTCACGCGACCGCTCCCGGACGATCGGGCCACCCGGGCGCCACGGGCTGGCCTGGCGTCGGCGGTGGTCGTCGGAGTCAGGTGCGGGCGTGGGGGGTGCGGACGCCGGGCAGGCCCCGGGACCGGCGGGCACCGACGCCCGGCATGAAGCGGAACTCGGCGGTCCAGTCGATCACTGCGGCCTCCGCGTCGGCGGACACCATGGCGTACGTGCGCCACAGGAACGCCGCCACCTCCCGCGCGGGCAGCTCCAACTCGGCGGTCCCGGACGGGCCGCACAGGCACAGCGCGAGCGCCGGCTGGCCGCCCAGCACGATCGGGCGGACCCGCACGTCGCCCAGGCCGACGGGCCGGCGCGCCCCGTCGGCGAGGAGTCGGCGGGCGAACCGCCACACGACCGGATCCGCCCCGGCCGCGCCGGTGACCGTCAGGGCCACGGCGATCGGATCGGTCGGGTCGTAGCCGAAGACGACTCGGACCGGCCGCGGTGGCTCGGCCTCCGGCATCAGTCGCGCGGTCATCCCGCGGGCAAGGGTGCTGCGGCGCACCGATCTACGGAGCATGGAGTCCTCCTCTGGAGGTCGGGTCAGGGTCGTCGGACAGCGGCCCCGGCGGGATGGCGGTGCGCCGGGCGGGCGGTCCACCCCACGCCCCGGCGGAGATCCCCGGCCGCAACCCCCGATCGACCGCAAACCGGCCGATGGAGAATGTGCCCCCATCAGGATTCGCGACACGCGTCCGAGGATGCGCCTATCCGAGCCGAAGTTCGTCCCCGGACGGGACTTCCAGCCGTTGACGCGAACATCCGCCGGTGCCCACGTTCGCGGGCGTTCTCGCCGCCGGAGAGATATCCCGCGTTGGGTGGCCCGGCGCCGGGCCGGTACCCACGCCACATTATCGCCGCGAAGCCCGTCGACACCGCCAGAAAGGCCGACTATCGGCACCTCAGGGCCATGTGGCCAGACCTCGACCGAGGCCGATCTCGCCCTGACCGCACCCGGCCGGCGACAGGCCCCGACGGTGCCGAGCTGGTGCTCGAGGCGGCCCACCGCATGCGGCGCCACCCCCAAAGCCCCGCCGGAGATTACGTTTGAGAGCCGATTCGGGTGGTAAAGGTCCTCTTGTCGCGGAAGAGTAGACGCTTGCCAACGCGCGGCATAACAAGGCTGTGCGCCGCGGAACCGGCGGGTGGGAGGGCGATGCAATGGCTGCCGCGGCGGCCGGTCCTGCCGCGATGCGCGCGGCGCAGAAATTTTGGCAGCTACCCGACGACGACCTGCACGCACTGGTGAAACTCACCCGCCAGGTGGACCGGGTGGAGCTCAAGTTCGTCGTGCCCACGGCCGCGCACCAGCGGGCGTGCGACGTGTTCGAGATTGCCTCGACGAAGGCTCGCCGTCAGCGGGTCTACTACCTCGATACCCCCGACCGGCTGTTGCACCGGCGCGGAGTGGTGGTCCGCGTCCGCAGTACCGGCGGCAGACCGGACGACTCCGTCGTCAAACTCCGGCCGGTCGTTCCGGCGAACGTTCCGGCGCACCTGCGCCGATCGAAGCAGTTCGTCGTCGAGGTGGACGGCATGCCCGGCGCCTACGTCTGCTCCGCCGCCCTGCGGACCCGGCTGGACGCCGGCGACGTGCAGCGGGCGATGGCCCGCCGCGGCCCGCTGCGCGCCCTGTTCACAAAACAACAGGCGAAGCTGCTCGCCGCCCACCTGCCCGGGTCTGGTCACATCGATGATCTCGCTGTCCTCGGACCGATCGAGGCCCGGCGACACCGGTTCAGACCCGAGGGTTTCGATCGCGTGCTCCAGGCCGAACGGTGGACGTTTCCGGACGGCTCCCGCCTGCTTGAGCTGTCGGCCCGCTCGGCACCGGAGGCGGCTCTGTGTGCCGCCGCGCGCATGTCCACCGTCCTGCGCCGGCACGGCCTCGACCTCACCGGTCCCCAACAGACCAAGACACGCACCACGCTCGACTTCTTCAGCACGGCACCGACGGCTGGCCACGCGGCGAGGAAACGCGCAGGGAGGAGTGGCCCTCGTCCCAGGCGGTGAGGATCGCCTCCGCGCAGTGGCCTTCGATCGCGGTGGTGGCCCGCGCGCCGAAGACGATGTCGGCAGCCAGGGCCGGATCCTGGGCGACGAGGGCCGCGGCAAGATCGCGGGCGGCGACCGTCTGGTGATGGGCGTCGGCGACGACGTGGACCTCGAAGAAGTGGCGGGCCCCGGCGGCCAGCCCGAGGCGGCGCAGCGCCGCCGCGTAGGCGCCCATCGGCTCGACCGATGTCATCTCGAACAGCGCCAGGTGGCCGACCAGCGCACCGCGCAGCCGCCGGTGCAGGCCGAACAGCGACGGTACGTTGACGGTCGCGAACGCGTGACCGGGCAGCCGATCCAGGTAGGCGCCCGAACGTGCGTCGAGGTCCAGGGCACGCATGGTCACGGCGAACAGGTTCTGGTGCATGTCGCGCTCGACGCCGTGCCCGTACTCGTCGGCCTGGATCTCCACCAGCGCCGCCTTCGGGGCGCCGGCCAGGCGCGGGATGGCCCAGGTGTGCGGGTCGGCCTCGATGAGCTGGAGCAGCGAGCGGTGCATCGCGTACTCGCGGAACTGGTCGAGCGTGCCGGTGGTGGCCAGGCGCCGCGACAGGGAACGGCCGCCGGCGTGCGCGATCACCTCCCGCAGCGCGGTGGCGACGTCCCGGACAGCCCCGGCCCCATCAGCACCGGCAGCACCAGCAGCACCAGCGGCACCAGCGGCACCGGCAGCCGCCTCGTCGCGCAGGCGGGCGAGCAGGTCCGTCTCCAGCCGGCGGCGCACGGCGAGCAGCGACGGCTCCCACTCCCAGTCGTCGTCGACCTCGGCGAAGCCGCGGTAGTGCAGGCCGTAGAGGCAGTAGAGGGCGAGGGGACCGTCCTCGCCGTACAGCACATCGTCGTCCGCGGCCGGCGCCGCCGGGAGGCCGGCTGCGCCAGGCGCGTGCCGCAGCCGGCCGAGCAGGAACTCGGACAGCGTCCCCCGCGGCTCGGGCAGGCGCGGCTGGCCGAGCTCGGCCGGCGCCAGCACGGCGCCGTACTGCGCCCCCGGCCGGAGCGGGCGCGCCGGCCGGTCACCGGCCGCCGTCGAACCTGCGGCCGGGGCGGTCACAGATCCCGCCGCGGCGGTCATCTGCCGCTCCCGGACAGGTCGGAGGCGGACCGACCCCGCAGCTCACCCTGCCCAGAGACGATCCGAATCCGTTGGCGGTCGGGCCCGACGATCTCGCCGGCGCCCGCGATCTCACCGACACTCGCCGACTCGCCGACGTGGGTGGCGCTGCCCGCCGAGGTGAGGACCCGGCGCAGGACGGCGCCGGCATGGTCGCAGTCATTGCCGGCGTCGGCCGGACCACCCGCGTGCACCCAGGTGACCCCCGCGAGCAGGTAGCCTTCCGGGCCGAAGAACGCACGGCCCGACCGGGCCAGCTCGCCGATGCGCCGGCTGACCCACGGTTGGCGGCAGTACCGGCCGAACGAGATGGGCCGTACCGACCAGTCCGCGACCCGGTAGCCGGCGGCGCGGGCGTGCTGCACCAGGCCCACCGGGTCGGAGATCGAGGCAATCATCAGCAGCACCACGTCCATCCCCTGGGACAGCACGCGCCGCGCGACGTGCGCGCCGTCGTGGCCGCCCCACAGGTGGGACGCGCCGACGGGCCGCACGATCGCCGGCAGGTAGGGCGGGTTGCCGATCGCGCACCGCGCCCGCCGCGCCGGTGCCCCCCGCTCGGCACCGACCGGCCCGCCGGCACTGCCAGCACTGGGCGCATCCGCGGCTTTCCGGGGCCCGCCCCGGCGCGTGCCCGGGTCGCCGGTGGCGGTGGCGGTGGCGGTGGCGGTGAAGAAGTCGCCTTCGATGACGGTGTAGTTCGGCAGCGCGGCCCTGGCCGCCGCCCGGCTCGCGATCTGCGCGGCGTCGGCGTCCAGCTCGTAACCGGTGATCGGCACTCGTGACCCGGACCGGCGCAGCGCCTCGACGACCGGCCGGGCGGTTCCCGGCCCGATCTCCACGATTCCGTCGGCAAGCAGCGGCGCAAGTTCGGTCGACGTCAGCAGTCTCTCGACGCAGTGGCCGTAGAAGGTGGACTCGACCGGATCGAAGAAGGGCATGCCATCGCTCCTCGGCTACGCCGCATGGCGGCGCGGTCACAGGGTGGGACGGTCACAGGGTGGGGCGGTCGCACAGTGACGCGGTCGCTCGCGGTAGGGGACAGGTCCGTGGGCGGCAGGTTAGGACGTGTCCTGTGACGGCCCAGCAAAACACCCACCTCCCGCCCGCGCCGCAGCGGCGCTCGCACCGAGGCGCGGTCCCGGTGAACGCGGCCAAGTCCGTGGCCACACCTCGACAACCGGAACCGAGGACGCGACTCGATGACCAACGGTAACTTTTGCGTGGCCGATGGTTGACCAGACGTCACCAAGAGTCATGTCAAGCTGACGGGCATGGTGCCGAACGCGTCGAGCCTGCTGGCCGCGGGCATGGCAGCCGGCCACGGCCAGGGCTGGCGGCAGGTCGGCGAGCTGCTGCTGGCCTTCGGGCTCAGCTCGGTGGTCGGGCTGGAGCGGCGGGCACGCGGGAAGAGCGCCGGCCTGCGGACCCAGACGATCGTCGGCACGGCGTCGGCGCTGTTCCTACAGGTCAGCAAGTACGGCTTCGGCGACGTCCTCGCGCCGGGCACGGTGGTGCTCGATCCGTCGCGGGTCGCCGCGCAGGTGGTGAGCGGGATCGGTTTCCTCGGCGCCGGGCTGATCCTCACCCGCGGCGGGACGGTCCGTGGGCTGACGACAGCGGCCTCGGTCTGGGAGACGGCGGCGATCGGCATGGCGGCGGGGGCGGGCCTGCCGCTGCTCGCGGTCCTGGTGACCGCCCTGCACTTCGTCGTCGTCTACGGCTACACCACCCTGGCGAACCTGATCCTGCGCGGTCAGCCGGTCGACGTCCGGCTCACGGTTACATACCTGGACGGACGCGGCGTCCTGCGCCGGCTACTCGGCACGGCGACGGGCCGCGGCTGGACGCTGTCCGCCGTCCGCACCGAGGAGGGCCACGTCGGCATGGCCGACCACGCCGGCGCCCGCCTGGTCCGGGTCGCCCTCGAGCTGCGCGGCACCGGGGCAGTCGACGAGCTGATCCCGGAACTCGCCGACATCAATGGGGTGGTCGAGGTCGCCCACGACCACGACGCCGACCTGTGAGAGCCGCCCCGCGAGAGAGCCGACCTGCGAGCCGCCGTTCCCGTTCCCCGAGAACGGCACGCGGCGGTCGCTCAGCCCTGCCCGCCACCCGCGGCCGGGCCCGCTCCCCAGCCGCCCGTGTCGACGCCGCCGGGCACCGGGCCGGCGGGGGCGTACGGGGCCCGGGTGAAGACGAACGAGGCGAGTTCGAGATGGCTGATCCCGCCGTCGGCCTGGCGCCGCGGGGTCAGCGTCTCCCCGGCGAAGTAGCCGTCGACGCCGAGAAAGGTGCCGCGGCCGGCGGGGTCGGGACGGAAGCGGGAACGCCGGCCGGAGCGGCCCAGCGGTGCGAGCAGCAGCCCGCCGTCCGGCCGCAGCGACAGCGTGTAGGGCGCCGGTCCCCAGTACCAGACGCCGGTGACGTCCAGCGGCTCCCGCCCGGTCACCGGCGCGGGCAGCCATTCGGCCGGCAGCGGCGGCTCGGCGGTGTCGACGGCGTCGATCAGGTCGACGGCGAGGTCGACGACGGCGACCCCGCTGGTCGCGTTCGCCATCGCCACCGCCGCGGTCCCCGCCGGCCGGCCCCACAGAGCGGCGACGAAGCCCGGCATCGAACCGCCGTGCCCGACGAGCACGCCGCCGGGTTCGCGCAGCAGCTGCACGCCGAGGCCCGCCCCCAGCCGCCACTCGCCGCTGTCCCCCTCGACGGCGGCCGGTTCGCGCATCTCGGCGAGGGTGTCCGCGGACAGCACCGCGTCCGTGTGCCCGGCGAGGACGGCCGACCAGCGCACCAGGTCCGCGGTGGTCGACCAGAGCTGGCCGGCCGGGGCCAGCACGCCGGCGTCGTGGGCGGGCTCGGGCAGCAGCACGTCGGCATGCGGGTGAACGGCGAAGCCGTGGGCGTGCGGCGCGGCGGGCAGCGCGGTCGTGCGGGACATCCCCAGCGGCGCCAGCAGCTCGCGGTGCAGCGCCTGCGCCCAGCTCATCCCGCGCAGCCGGGCGACGAGCTCGCCGAGGACCGCGAAACCGACGTTGGAGTAGTGATGGCGACGTCCCGGGCGGAACCGGTCCGGGGCGGGGCCGAGCGCGTCGGCGAGAGTGGGATGGGCCTGCCCCGCCACCCGCTCCCACCAGGGCGGCGGGGTCTCCGCCGCGATGCCGCCGAGGTGGGACAGCAGCTGCGCGACCGTACGATCACCGACGGTGGTGCCCGGCAGGTGCCGGTCGAGGGGGTCGCCGAGCGCCAGGCGTCCCTCGTCGCGCAGGCGCATGACCAGCACCGCGGTGAAGGTCTTCGTGATCGAGCCGATCCGGTACTGGGTGTCCGCACCCGGCCGCCGAACGCCGCGGCCATCGCCCCCACCACTGCCGTCGTCGCCGGCCTGATCGGGTCCGACGGCGCGGCCCCGCCCGGCCGTCCACACCGGTCGGCCGTCGCGCGCCACCGCGGCGACGAGCGACGGCGCCCGTCCCCGGGCCTGCTCGGCCGCGACCCGGTGCAGCAGCAGCAGCTCGGTGGCGGGCAACAGGCCCTCGCCGTGTCCCGGCTCCGACCCGGGCTCCGGCTTTGGCACCGACACCGACACCGGCACCGCGGGCGCCCGCGTCGGTTCCTCCGACCGCGGCGAATCCGGCGGCATCGACACCCCCCGTCTGGCGACCAGTTTCCCGGATCCACGTCCGGCGTCCTCATCCGATCAGCCTCTTTGCCCCGGCGCCAGTGGAACGCCCCCCAGGAGCGGGCCCATCGTGGCGCGGCGTGGGCGGGACGACGTCCCGGCCGCGGCGACGCGACCCGGTGGGCGGCGTCCAGGTCTACTCCACCAGGAGCTCACCGTTCCTCCTGGAAGGCGGCGTCGAGGACGGCAGCCGGCACCCCGTGCCCGATGACCTGGAAGAAGCCGACCTCCCGGCACGCCCGGCCGGTGGCGGCGGCGACGACCTCGGCGACCTCGGGGCTGTCCACGTCGGGTCTCATGTCGATGACGGGAACCGCGGACACCCGGGGTGCTGTGCACCGCACCGGCGGCGGGCTGACCCCACCGTCCGCCCCGAGCCGCCGACCCAGTCAGAACTCGACACTTGGTGAGCGATACGTGACCGCACCCGCGGGAGAACGCTACACTCGGACAGAATGATTCGACGGCGACGGTCGAAATTTTCCGACCAGTGATCGAGGCGGCATCGCACGTGCTTCCCAGATAATGCCGCGGACCTGGATGGCACCTATTTCCGAGGTGAAATCCGGCCGACGTGGTCGGCCGGCTCCGTCCGCCCTACGATTGTCGCCACCGACCGGAACTCCAGCACCGGAGAGGTCTTCATGCGACGGCGTCTGTCCATCATCGCGGCCGGGCTCGGGCTGATCCTGCTCACCGCCGGGCCGGCCGGGGCCGCCGGCTCGCCGTCCCCGAGCCCGCCCGGAGCCGGCCAGGTCGTCGTGGCGCCGGGGGTGTTCAGCGCCTGGAACGACCGGCAGCCGCCCACGGCCGTCACCTACGACGAGCATCTGGTGCCGGCGGGCGCGACGGCGGTCGCGCTCGCCGTCCGCGGCAAGAGCACCGTGATCGGGCTCATCGTCCAGGGCCTGGCGCCGAACCACCAGTTCGGAGCGCACGTCCACCAGAAGGCGTGCGGGGCTACCGGCGCCGCCGCCGGCCCGCACTACCAGAACGTCCCCGACCCGGTGCAGCCGTCGGTGGATCCCGAGTACGCCAACGCGCGCAACGAGGTGTGGCTGGACTTCACCACCGACGCGCGCGGCACGGGAGCGGCGTTCGCGGTCGTCGGATGGGACTTCCGAACCGGCGGCGCGCACGCGATCGTCTTCCACGAGCATCACACGGACAGCTCGGTCGGGGCCGCCGGGACCGCGGGCGCGCGGGCGGCCTGCCTCACCGTCCCGCTGTCCTGACCCTCCGCAGCCACCCGGTCGGGCGGACTCAGGCCAGGCAGCTCCAGTCCGCCCGCCGGCGCGGCGGCGCCGCCGCGCCGGCGGCGGGAACGGCTGGCGCAGCGTGAAGGCGTAGGCCTCGCGCATCGTCTCGAACCACTCGCGCCGACGGCGCAGCACGTCGCGGTGCAGACCGGAGAACACGAAGTTCCCCAACGATTCGACCGAATCCCACACCGACATGTCGACGATGACCCCGGCACTCTCCCCCGCGTCCGCAGAGAAGGCGCGTATCGCGGTGGCGTTGCCGTCCTCGGTCTGCAACCGCCAGCGAAAGCCCGACGCCGTATCCGCGCGGGTGTTCACAGGATCGAGCGCGGCCACGAAGTCGGTGAGGGTCGGATCGTTCAGTGGTGCCCGCAACCGGGCGATGTTCACCTGGGCCAGCTCTCACATCCCCTGGTGGTCGCGACCGGCGGCAGGCTGACGGCGGAACCCGGGCAGGTAGGTCCGCGGACGGCGCTTGGCACGCGCGGTGACCGCGCCATTCTCGGGCTGCCGGATGAAATGCGTTCGGACGGTGATCAGAAGACATCTTCGGGGCAGGTCGGAGGCATTCTTCTCGGGATTTCCATACGCCGACCGTGGTGGACACCGGCGACTCCCGGACCCGCCGTCGCAGTCGTTCGGAAGGCCGCGAACGGGACGAAAGTCCATATAGCTGCCGCGCGCGCCGGCCCATGATGGCGGCAGCGGCGCGCCCCGTGCGCCGCCGGGCGGGGCAGGAGCGAGATGACGATGCCGGAGCTCGATCGCGTCACCGGTTGCGGCGCGGCCACACGGTCGGCCCGTCCCGGCCGGCCGACGGGCGCCTGGCGGACCTCGCCGGCATCCACTCCGCACGGCCCGCCCCCATCGGCCCGATTCCCGTCCGCGACCGCGCCTCCGGGCGTCCCGCAGAACCGGCACAACCAGCACAACCAGCACGGAGCATGGTTGGGCCGGTCCCCGGCGGCGCGCGGCGGATCCGGCGTATCTCGTTCCCCGGCGCCGGAAATCAGCCGATCTTCTTCTCCCCGAGGACGGCCCTACTATGTCTGAATACTGCTGGTGCACGGCCACTCCGGCCATCGAGGACCTGATCCGGGAGCATGACGAGCTGGTCGAGCTCTCGGCCGAGGCGCGTGCGGCCTACCGGCGGGGCGACGTCGAGTCGCTCATCGACTACTGCGCCAGGATCTCCACGGTCCTCGGCCCGCACACCGTGGTGGAGGAGCGCGGCCTGTTCCCCCCGATGGCCGCCGAGTTCCCCGAGAAGATCGCGATCCTGCGCGGCGAACACCGCAGGATCGAGGCGGTCCTCGCGGGCGCGGCCGACGGCACCGCCCGCACCGATCCCGCCTGGCCCGCCCGGGCCGTGGAGATGCTGACGCTGCTACGGCGCCACATCGTCAAGGAACAGGAGGGGCTCTTTCCCGCCGCCCTCGCCGTCCTCAGCAACGAACAGTGGGACCTGCTCACCGACATCCGCGCGGGGACCAGCCTCATCGGCTCCTGAGCGGCTGCGGCGAACCGGCGTCCACGGCCGCGGCCACGACCGCTGCCGAGCCCCTGCCCAACCCGGCCACCCTCCCCCTGGCCACATCGCTCCCCCAGGGCGGGGGTCCGTCGGCGAGTCGGGCGCGCGACTGTGCCGCCGGTGCACGGCCTGCACACCCGTCCCACCGACGGACGGACCGTCCGCCGTGCCCGGCCGGCTGCCGCCCTGCGCTCCGTCAGGCGTTGGGGGCAGGCCGGTACCCGCCCCACGGCGGCGCAGGGTCACCCGCTCCGGAGCGCCCGCCCCGGCGTCGGCGGCAGCCGGATGGCCGTCCTCCAGACCCTCGCGAGGATGCGCAGGCAGCGGCGCGGGTCGCGGTTCCACCGGCCGGCCAGCGGGGTGCCCTCGAAGGGCATGAGGGAGTTGACCGGGATCGAGTCCGGGGAGAGCTCGCGCAACGCGAACGCGACGTCGACCAGCTCGGTGTCGCTCTCCCCCATCCCGGCGATGATCCCGGAGCAGGGCGAGAGCCCGGCGTGCGTGGCCTCCCACACGGTGTTCACCCGGTCGTCATAGGTGTGGGTGGTGCAGATGTCGGCGTAGTTCTCGCCGGCCGTGTTGAGGTTGTGGTTGTAGGCGTCCGCGCCAGCCTCGCGCAGCCGGTCGGCCTGCCCGCCGGAGAGCAGGCCGAGGCAGGCGCACACCTCCGCCTGGGATGGGCGGCCTTGATGGCGCCGATCGCGTCCGCCACCCGATCCACGTCGCGGTCCGTCGGGCCGCGCCCACTCGCTACCAGGCAGACCCGGCGGGCACCCCGGCGATGCCGGCCCCCGCGGACGAGGCTGCCTGCTCCGGCCGCAGCCAGGTGTACTTCAGGATCTCCGCGTCCGAACCCAGCCGCTGCGAGCAGCGGCCGGCAGGTCCGGGCCCGTCGCCGAGGGGACATCACGTGGCCGCGAGGCGTCTGGTAAGCGAAGGTCCAGGTCCGTCATCGGCGTTCCTCCACTGGTGCGGCGGGCGCGGACGGCCGGTGGCGGCCGGTCACGCCCGCCCGGTCCGCCGCGGTTCATACTTCCAGCGCCGACATGATCAGAATGACTGTCGAAGCGGCCTCGATCGGACGATCGGCGCGACCACGGTGCGGCCCGCCCGGCGCGCCCGCCGGCGGGCCGGTGCGCTCGCCATCCGCCACCTCCGGGCGCCCCCTCGCCGCCTGCCGGCCCCCACCGGTGGCCGGTCGGCGGCGGATGTGACCAGCGGGATCCGGGGTCGGGCCGACGTCTGGTCGCGGCGGCGGGAGGATGGGCGAGTGAGGACACCGACCTGGGACGCGACGCCCGACTCACGCGCCCCGGCGGGATCCGTTCGCTACTCCACGGAAAGCGAGGCCCACGCGTGAGTCCACAAGGACCCGGTACCGCCGTCGACGTCGACGACCAGGTCGTGCTGCTGGACGCCGACCGCCGACCCTGCGGGACGGCGCCCCGGCTCGCCGTGCACGGTCTCGACACGCCGCTGCATCTGGCCTTCTCCTCCTACCTGTTCGACGCCGCCGGCCGGCTGCTCGTCACCCGCCGGGCGCTGGGCAAGCGCACCTGGCCGGGGGTGTGGACCAACAGCTGCTGCGGGCATCCCCGCCCCGGTGAGGACATCGCCGTCGCCGTCGAACGTCGGGTGGACCAGGAGCTGCGGCTCGCTGTGACCGACCTGCACTGCGCACTGCCGGACTTCGCCTACCGCGCCACCGCCGCCGACGGGCTGGTGGAGAACGAGGTGTGCCCCGTCTACGTGGCCCGGGCGGTGGGCGACCCGGACCCGGACCCGGCCGAGGTCGTGGAGTGGCGCTGGGTCGACTGGGAGAGCTACCGGCAGGCGGCGCTCGCCGCGCCGTGGGCGCTGAGCCCCTGGTCGGTAGACCAGATGACCGCGTTCGGCCGGGCCGCGCACCCGCTGACGGCCGCGCTGCGCGCCGCCGGCTGACCGGTCACCGCACGAGGAGCCCATCCGGGCACGGTCCCCGGTCGACACCGGTGAGGCCGAGCACCGCCCGGGTGGGCCCGTCACCCCGCGGCTGGCGTCGGGAGAGGACTAGATCTTCCGGCCAGATGAGCTAGCCCAGCTTCCCCGCTGGTAGCTACTTGTTACTAGTAGCAGGCCGACCATAGTCACGCTTCGTCAACAAGCGAACGCGAAGCGATCATCGCCGGAGGTGGCCGACCAGCATTCCGATAAAGCAGGCCGAGTTACAGTGCTGTCATTAAACAGGCATCCTCCCGGAATCGCCGAGACGCCGCTGCGCCCCAGCAAGCCATGGCCCTTCGGCCGTCGTGGAGTAACCGAGCGCGTCCGCGGACGAGCCTGCCACGGCGGCTGTCCCGCGCCCCGACGGTGTCCTTCTGGCCGAGCATCGGTTCGAATACGGACCACACCTCAGGTGGAATGCACTGCACACATGTCGGCAGCCGGCAATGGTACGAAGTCCCGCCTTCACTAGGCAGTTGGTCCCGGCCGGGCACCACGTTGGTGCCGGGTCGCCTGCCGGTCGGCGCCGGCCCGGGTCCGGGCGGCCGTACCCGGTCTCGCGCGCGGTCCCGGCCCGGCTTTCCGCGACTCCCCTCGGGCGGCCCCTCCCACGGCGATCCGGCACCCCGTCACTGACCAGGCGTTCCGCCCACGCCGACCGCACGGGGCGCGCGGGCTCGGTCGCCGTCCGCCCCGCCCACCGGCACAGGCCGCCTCCGCCCGGCCGCCTGCGCCCGGCGCGGCGCGGGCGGTTTCGGCGGACCCGGGCACCGGCCCGCGGGACCGCGGGACCGCGCAGGAGCGAGCGCGCCGCGGATCGGCGACCGGCCGGAGCCATCCACGCACCCCGGGGGGCGCATTCCACGGCGTTCACCGGGAGGCCGGTCGACGCGGGGGCGGGCCGCGGGCCGCCCGGCGGGCCGGCGGCCGCCCGCGCATTCCGCGCCGGCCGCGGCATCCGGCCGGGCGAACGGATCTGTGGCCCCGGCGACGCCGGGCGGTCGCGGGGAACGGGTTCATTTCGGCCATGCCGGCCGTACCCGGACAAGCGATTCCGGGACGATCGCCCGATCGGATCTCCGGGGCGACGGTCATTCATTCCCAAGAATTCCCGGGGCCGGGCAGGCATTGACTGTCCGTGACTGCGGGCCCTGGGACCCGGACTAGAAGAGGCCCTCTCCCCGGGCCAGTCCCCGATTGGTTCCGCGAAGTGCTTGCCGCCCACGCCGTCGATGCGGGAGGCTGCCGATGCGCGGCGAGAGACGCGCCTGCCAGCACGAAAAAATGCATGTCGACGAACCGCGCGACACCACGGGGGTTACTGGTATATGGAACGTTCAACGGTGCGATCAGCTGGGCGGCGTGCGGCCGCACCCCGCCCGTACCCATTGTTCGAATCCTGACCGAGCGGGGCCGCCAGCCCCGTCCCGGACGCCGGTTCCACGGCCGGAAAAAGACCGTTGAAATCGCCGAGAAGCCGTCGTTCTTCCGTACCGATGAGGCGGTGGAGGCGCGGCCGCGGCGGCGAGAATCACCCTCCAGCCGGCAGCTGCCGCCAACACCTCGACCGGCCTGACAACCGCCGGCGCCTCGGGCGGCAGCCGACAGAGGACACCGGCGGGTTTGGCGTACGACCGCGCCGCCGTTCCACTCCAGCCCCAGGGTTTCACCGCAGAGCCCCAGGGTTTCACCGCAGAGCCCCAAGGTTTCACCGCAGAGCCCCAAGGTTTCACCCCAGCCCCTGGAAGACCAAAGATAGGTGGAGTCTGCCATGACCGAGCCCGTACAGACCGACCCCGGAGCGACCGGCGCGGCCGCCCCCGGCGAGGACTCCCGGCTGAGTCTGAGCACCGCGGCCGCGCGCAACCTCGCGACGACCACCAAGTCCGTCCCGCAGATGCAGGAGATCACCTCCCGGTGGCTGCTGCGGGTGCTGCCCTGGGTCCAGACCGCCGGCGGCGTCTACCGGGTCAACCGGCGGTTGACCTACGTGCTCGGCGACGGGCTCGTCACGTTCACGTCCGTCGGGTCCGAGGTGCGGGTGGTGCCCGGCGAGCTCGCCGAGCTACCCGCGCTGCGCGGCTTCGACGGCGGGGCACTCGCCGGCCTCGCCGACCGGTTCGTCCAGCGTGAGTACGCCGCGGGCGACGTGCTCGCCGAGACGGGCGCGCCCGCCGACGAGGTTTTCCTCATCGCCCACGGCAAGATCGGGAAGTTCGGGCCCGGCGAGTACGGCCACGAGCGGTCGCTCGGGGTGCTCGGCGACGGCGAGTACTTCGGCGACGAGATCCTCGCCGAGTCGGGGCTGTCCTGGGAGTACACCGTCCGGGCGCTGACCGCCACCACCGTGCTGGTGCTCTCCCGCCAGCAGCTCGCCGAGGTCACCGGGCAGGACGCCGAGCTCAGCGGGCATCTGGAGGACTACCGCACCCGGCCTCAGCCACCGCGCAACCGGCTCGGCGAGGCGGAGATCGCGATCGCGGCCGGGCACGTCGGCGAGCCGGACCTGCCGGGCACATTCGTCGACTACGAGCTGGCCCCGCGGGAGTACGAGCTGTCCGTCGCCCAGACGGTGCTGCGCATCCACAGCCGGGTCGCCGACCTGTACAACGAGCCGATCAACCAGCTCGAGCAGCAGCTGCGGCTCACCGTCGAGGCATTGCGCGAGCGCCAGGAGCACGAGCTGGTCAACAGCCCCGACTTCGGCCTGCTGCACAACGCCGACCTGCGCCAGCGCATTCACACCCGTTCGGGTCCGCCGACCCCGGACGACCTCGACGAGCTGCTGAGCCGGCGGCGCAGCACGCATTTCCTGCTCGCCCACCCGCGGGCCATCGCGGCGTTCGGCCGGGAATGCACGGCGCGGGGCATCTACCCGGCGACCGTTCTGTTCCACGACGAGCACGTGCCGGCGTGGCGCGGCGTGCCGCTGCTGCCGGTGAGCAAGATTCCGATCAGCGCCACCGGGACGACGTCCATTCTCGCACTGCGCACCGGCGAGGAGCACCAGGGCGTGATCGGCCTGCACCACACCGGGCTCGCCGACGAATACGAGCCCGGTCTTTCCGTCCGATTCATGGGCATCAACGAGAAGGCGATCATCTCCTACCTCGTGACGACCTACTTCTCCGCGGCCGTCCTCGTGCCGGACGCGCTCGGGATCCTGGAGAGCGTCGAGATCGGGCGCTGAACCCACCGACCGGTGCGCCGCCGCGGGAAGCACGCCGCGGCGGCGCACCGGTTCCGGTGACGCCTTCCGGGCCGCACCGGTCCGGCCCCGCGGCAGACAAGGGTTTTCCCGGAGAAATCATGCAGCCTTTCACCCTCCCCGAATTCTACGTGCCCTATCCGGCGCGGCTCAGTCCCCATCTGGAGCAGGCCCGGGAACACAGCAAGGCGTGGGCCCGGGAGATGGAGATGATCGACACTCCCCAGCACGGCATCGCGATCTGGACCGAGCGCGACCTCGACGCCCACGACTACGCCCTGCTGTGTGCCTACACCCACCCCGACGCCACCGCCGATCGCCTGAACCTGATCACCGACTGGTACGTCTGGGTCTTCTACTTCGACGACCACTTCCTCGAGCTCTACAAGCGGACGCACGACATCGCCGGCGCGCAGGCCTACCTCGACCGGCTCCCCGCCTTCATGCCGGTGGAGGGCGAGATCACCGAGGAGCCGTCGAACCCGGTCGAGCGGGGCCTGGCCGACCTGTGGACGCGGACCGTGCCGGCCAGATCCACCGACTGGCGGGCCCGCTTCGCCGTCAGCACCCGCAACCTGCTCGACGAGTCCCTCTGGGAGCTCGCCAACATCAACGCCGCCCGGCTGGCCAACCCGATCGAGTACATCGAGATGCGCCGCAAGGTCGGCGGCGCCCCCTGGTCGGCGAACCTCGTCGAGCATGCCGCCGACGCCGAGGTCCCCGCCCGCGTCGCCGCCACCCGCCCGTTGCAGGTGCTGCGCGACACCTTCTCCGACGCGGTGCACCTGCGCAACGACCTGTTCTCCTACGAGCGGGAGGTCGCCGAGGAGGGCGAGCTCAGCAACGGGGTGCTGGTCGTGGAGCGGTTCCTCGACATCGACACGCAGGCCGCCGCCGAGACCGTCAACGACCTGCTGACCTCCCGGCTGCACCAGTTCGAGCACACCGCCGCCACGGAGCTGCCGGCCGTCCTCGACGAGCACGGCATCGACCCGGCGGGCCGGCTGGCCGCGCTGGCGTACGTCAAGGGTCTGCAGGACTGGCAGTCCGGCGGGCACGAGTGGCACCTGCGCTCCAGCCGCTACATGAACCGGGAGGCGGCGCCCGACGCGGTCCCGCCCGACCTCGGGCTCCCCGCCGGGCTCGGGGGGACGGGCAGCCTCGTCCCCGCCGCCGGCCTGCCGGGCATCCCCGGGATCCCCAGCCTCGGCACCTCGGCCATCCGGGTCATACCGTCGCTGCTCGCCACCGCACCGCAGCGGATCCGGTCGTTCTCCAACGTGCCGTTCCGGGTCGTCGGTCCGACCCGCCTGCCGGAGTTCTACCTGCCCTACGCCACCGGACAGAGCCCCCACCTGGACTCCTCGCGCCGCAAGATCATCCGCTGGGCACACTCGATGGGCATGCTGGACCGGGTCCCGGGCATCTGGGACGAGCACAAGCTGCGGGCGTTCGACTTCGCCCTGTGCTCGGCGGGCATCCACCCCGATGCGACCGCCGACGAGCTCGACCTCACGACGGGCTGGCTGACCTGGGGGACCTATGGGGACGACTACTACCCGGTGATCTTCGGCGCGTCCCGGAACCTGGCCGCGGCGAAGCTGTGCAACGAGCGGCTGCGTTCCTTCATGCCGGTCGACGGCCCGCTGACCGAGCTGCCGGCCAACGCCCTGGAGCGGGGCCTCGCCGACCTGTGGCAGCGCACCGCCCAGGGGATGGAGCCGCCCGCGCAGGCCACGTTCCGCCGGGCGATCGAGGTAATGATCGACAGCTGGCTGTGGGAGCTGGACAACCAGGCCCACAACCGCATCCCCGACCCCATCGACTACCTGGAGATGCGCCGCGCGACGTTCGGCTCGAACCTGACGATGAGCCTGAGCCGGCTGGCCCGCGGGAACGGCGTGCCGGCGGAGGTCTTCCGGACCCGCCCGCTGCGGGCCCTGGAGAACGCCGCCGCGGACTTCGCCTGCCTGCTCAACGACGTCTTCTCCTACCAGAAGGAGATCCAGTTCGAAGGTGACATCCACAACGCGGTGCTGGTCGTCGAGAACTTCCTCGACTGCGACCGCGGCCGCGCCGTCGAGGTGGTCAACGCGCTCATGACCGCCCGGATACGGCAGTTCGAGCACGTCGTGGACAGCGAGCTGCCCGACCTGTTCGACCGCCTCGACCTCGACGGCGGCGCCCGCGCGGCGATTCTCTCCTACGCCCGGGAGCTGGAGAACTGGTTGGCCGGCGTCCTGCGATGGCACCAAGGGACGCACCGATACGAGGAGGCCGAATTGCGCTACCACCCCTCCGCCGACCGGCGGCCCTTCGGTAGCCCGACCGGGCTAGGAACCTCCGCCGCCGACGTTCGCCGGCTGGCCTCCCGCTAGCCCATCAGCCGCCACACCCGACCGAACGTGCAGGTGAGCGCGGGGTCAACGCGTCTGTGTCGGGGGGTCGGTTTTGGTTGGCCTGCTCGCCCGATCGGACCCCTCGGGGGTACCAGCCCGGCCAGGCGTACTTCACAGACGGTGGCCGCCTGGTACGTATTTCGACCCAATCGTCCGGGTACAACAGATTCGGTCGGGTAGCGGCGTGGGCCGCGACCGGGCGTGCCGGCGTTCGTGGTGTCGCCGCACCCCCGGTGCCCGGCACGGCGGCGCCTGGGCGCGGCCTCGGCGCGACGCAGCATCCGAGGGGGACGTGGCGTGTCCTGGAAGGCTTTGCGGGCGGGCGATCCGCCCGAAGTGGGTCCGTACCGGCTGATGGGTCGGCTCGGCAGCGGTGGCATGGGCATCGTGTACCTCGGCGTGGACGACGCGGGCACCCGCGCCGCGGTCAAGGTCATGCGGGAGGAGCACACCGCCGACGCGGCGTTCCGCAACCGCTTCGACCGGGAGGCCGCGGCGGTGGCGGCGATCGACAGCCCCCGGGTGGCCCGGCTGCTGGCCGCGGACGTGGACGGCGACCAGCCGTGGATCGCCACCGAGTACGTGGCGGGTCCCACCCTGTACTCGTCGGTCGTCACCGGCGGTCCGCTGTCCGGCGAGGCGCTGTGGGAGGTGGCCCGCGGCCTCGCGGAGGCGCTGTGCGCCATCCATGACGCCGACGTCGTGCACCGCGACCTCAAACCGGGCAACGTGATGCTGGCCGCGGACGGCCCGAAGGTGATCGACTTCGGGATCGTCGCCGGCCTGCCCGGCATGATGACCGCCTCGGGAGTGGTGATGGGCAGCATCGGCTACCTCGCGCCCGAGCTGCTGACCACCACGCGCCGCCCGCGGCCCGCGGCCGACGTCTTCTCCTGGGGCCTGACGGTGTGCTTCGCCGCGAGCGGGCGCCCGCCGTTCGGCGGCGGCCCGCTGGACGCGCTGCTGTACCGCACGGTCCACGGCGAGGCGGACCTCAGCGGCCTGCCCGGCCCGTTGCGCGGCGTGGTCGCCGCGAGCCTGCGCAAGAAGCCGGAACGCCGGCCGGACGCCCACCGGATCCTCAGCCAGATCGCCGCCGCCGCGGGCGAGGTCGCGGCCGACGGCGCGGACGCCAGCGTCGCCCTGCCGGGCGGCCGCCTGCCCGTCACCCGCCTGCGCGCGGCCGGCGGCGAGCCGACCCCGACACTCCCCCGCGAGCGGCGCGGTGCCCGCCGGACGCGGCCGCGGCGCGGCGTGCTGGTCCCCGGTGCGGGGGCGACCGCGGTCGCCGCAGCGGTGACCGCCGCGATCCTCCTCGCCTCCGCACCGGTGGAGCCGCCCACCGCCGTCACGGCGGGCGGCTCCACCGAGGGCGACGCGACCAACTCCCGTCCCGCCGTGACCTCCCCGGCCGGCGACGGGAAGTCCGTCGTCGCCGCCGGCCCCACCGTTCCCCCGACCGCGGGCGACCCGGCCGGGGCGGCCCGGACCGGGGCCCAGGTCGTGCCCGGCACCGCGGTGCAGCCGCTGCCTGGCGGCGACCAGACAACCGCAACGGCACCGGCCGGCTCGGCGGCGGCTCACTCGGCGCCGCCGGCCGGCCCCAAGGCGCCGACTCGTTCTACGGCGCAGGTCTCCTCGACGGCGCAGGTCTCCTCGACGACGCAGGTCTCCTCGACGACGACCGCTGCGGGCCCGGCGGTGTCGACGGCCGCAGGAGGTGGGGCGGCCCCCGCGGCGTCGACGGCCTCGGCGGGGGGCGCAGGCCCTGCCCCCTCGATGCCGGGAGGGGCGGGCGCGGGGTCGCCGTCGGCGGTGGCCGTCCGCGAGGTCGGTTTCCAGACACCGATCCAGCGATCCGAGCCGGGCACCGCGCCCGCGAACGGTTCCGGGCCGGCCACGACGCCCCCGGGTACAGCCCCCGGCATCACCGCGCCCGCCTACCGGAGCGCCCAGGCCTTCACGGCCCGGCCGGCCACCGCTAGGTCGGCGGGCACCTGCCTGCCGGGCGGGCCCTGGGGGCCGCTGCAGTTCGCGGCCGGATGCGGCAGCTGGTCGACGCCCGCTCTCCCGACGGTCCTGACCGCCGCGGCGGTTCCGCAGCCGTGGTCGACGGTGCTCGCCGAGGGCATCCCCCGACTGATCGCCGCCGCCGTCAGCTCCGATGTGCCGTGGGACGCGATCGATTGATCCGGCCCCCGGGCAGACGTCAGATCCGGCTGGTCGGCGCCGGCTGGCCTCAGTCGACGGAGAGCATGCCGCCGCTCTGCCGCTGCCAGAGCGCGTGGTAGCGGCCACGCTGGTCGAGCAGCTCGCGATGCGAGCCCTGTTCCACGATGCCGCCGCCGGCCAGGACGATGATGCGGTCCATGTTCAGCAGCGTCGACAGCCGGTGCGCCACGGCGATCACCGTCTTGCCGCGCCAGAGCTCCTCCAGCGCGTTCTGGACGAGCACCTCGCTCTCGCTGTCCAGGGCGCTCGTCGCCTCGTCGAGAACCAGCATGGGTTTGTCGTCGAGGAATGCTCGGGCGATCGCGATCCGCTGCCGCTGCCCGGTTGACAGCTTGATGCCGCGCTCGCCGACGAGGGTGTCGTAGCCTTCCGGCGCCTGGGTGATGAAACCGTGCGCGTGGGCCCGCCGCGCCGCCGACTCGACCTGTTCCTGCGTCGCGGCGACGGCCGTCCCGTAGGTGATGTTGTCCCGGATGGACCGGTGGAACAGGGTGGTGTCCTGCGGGACATAGGAGATTCCTGCGGCGAGCTGATAATTCGACGTCGGACGGCCATCCACGCGAACGATGTCCACCGGCAGCGGATAGTAGCCGAGCAGCAGCTTGACGAGCGTCGTCTTACCGCTCCCGCTGCGGCCCACGATGCCGATCTTTTCGCCGGGTTCGATCGTCAGGTCGATGTCGGCGAGCACCGGCCTGCCGTCGTTTTCGGGATAGGCGAACGACAGCCCGCGGAACTCCAACCGCCCCGGCGCCCGCGGCGCGGCCGCAGAGGCCGGCCCAGGCAGGGCGACCGGCTGATCCACGATGATGGCCCGGTCGGCGAAAAGGTAGCGGTAGGCCTCCTCGACCCGCGCCAGGCGAAGATTCAGCTGCGCGATCTCCCAGACCGTTCCCCAGATGAAATCGGAGAACATCACCAGCACCGACAGGAACGTCGTGAACTGCGCCAGACTCAGCTGTCCCGTCAGGTACAGATGCAGGTTGAGCAGGATCGAGACCGGCCAGACCAGATAGCGTACGACGAGGGACATCGAGGCCCAGAACACGACGGTCCAGAAGTACGAGCGGCGGGCGGCCTCGATGACGGTGCGGCGGCGTCGGATGACCTGCTCGTACTCGGTCTCCTCCTGTCGGAACGACTTCACGCTGACGAAGTTCGCGATGACGTCGATCACATAGCCGTCCATCTCGGAGACCTCGTCCGCGAGCCGCTTCTCCGCCCGGGACGTGCGGCGCACGGTATGCCGGCCGACCGCCATCATCAGCAGCACGGCCACCAGGAAAGTGAGTCCCGAGTAGAGGTTGACGGAGAACATGATGATGATGATCGACGGCACCCTGATCATCTGCTCCACGTAGGTGAAGCAGGTGGTTTCCAGGATATCTCGGAACTCGCGGCCCAACGTCGCGATGTAACTGCTGATCTTCCCGGTGAACTTGCCGACGAAGTATGGATAGCGTTCGTTTATGACGCTGCGGAAGAGGATGTTCTCGTACTCGTAGCCCCGATCGTTCAGTAGCCGGAGATACAACAGCTCGCCGGCTCGCCAGGTCAGGTCGTGGAGGATGTTGCAGCCGATGATGATCGCCGCATACCGGTACACCCCGTCGGTGGACTCCGCCGCGCCGGCGAGGGCCTGCACAAATCTCCCGATGAAGACGGGCAGGACCGCGAGCACCGTGTTGGACACGACGAAGCAGGCGACCACGAGCAGCATGGAACCCTTGAAGGTGCCGACGAAACTCAGGTAGGAACGCAGCCCGGCGTGCCGGCCCGGATCGCCGGGGTCGGCGCCCACGATATCGCCGGTTGAGGATTCGAGGGATCGTATCCGTTGCCAGGGAATATCGTCGCCCGCAGCGTCCACCCGGGAATCATGGCAGGCGACGGGCGGCATCCGCATCCCATTTTTCGGGCGCGACCCGGCCGTGGCCGCGAAACGCCCCCAACCAGGCCGGACGGCTCGGGTCGACTCGAGCCGGTGAAACATCCGGGACCAGAGCGGGGCCGGTCGGGGCGGGCGGCCCGGGAGACCACCCGCCTTGCCGATGTCACCGTCCCGCGCCGGCCGGGGCGACGATCCCGACGCTCAGCCTCGCCCCCGTGAGCGGTTTCGGACGTGAGCGGTTTCGGACGTGAGCGGTTTCGGAGAGGCCATGCGGCGCCAGGGACGGTTCCAGCAGCCGCGCGGGCGCCCCAGCGAGGCGCGTGCCGTCCGGAGCCAGCCGGGCAGCCCAGGCGGCGGGGGTCTGCCCCGTCCGGATGCCCTCGCTCTTCCAGGTCAGGTAGCGGTCGGCGCGGACGGCGAACGGGCTGGGATCGATGCTGCCCCCGGACAGAGCATTCAGCGCGACCGATGTCCGCCGGGAAGCCGGCGATCTGGCCGTCCTGTGAACAACACGTTCCGTGTGGGCCGGATGTGAGGAACATCGGGATCGGCGGTCCGATCCGGCACCCCTCCAGTCAGCGGGCAGCGGAAATTCTCTCCAGCGCCCCAACATGCACCGCACCCCACCGCGCATGGTTGGCGACGAAGACCGGGAACGATAGATTTTGCTGTTCGATCGGGCGATTCAGCCCCGCCTCGGCGGGTTCACGCCCCTCTGTAGCGTAATGAGCGGAGAATTACCGGTGGCCGGCCGGCCGCGGCCGCCGAACATCCGGAGGGAAAGGGGCGTCGCATGCCTCGCCGACGCTGGTTCGGCCTAGCGGCCGCGGTGGTTCTCGCCACGGCGACGGGCGCGTGTTCCACCAGCGCGGGCTCCGCCTCCGCGCAGGCCCGCTCGGCGGCGCTCGCCCGGGAGGTGGCGGGACCCATGGCCCCGCCGGACACCACACGCCTGCCGCTGCTGTTCGTTCACGGCAACCTCGGTTCGGGTGACCTGTTCGAGTCGCAGGCGCAGCGGTTCGCCAGCAACGGATATCCGGCCGACCGGATCGCCGCCTTCGACTACGACGCGTCGTCCTCGGCCAATCCCCCGGAGAAGGTCTTTCCGCAGCTCGACGCCAAGATCCAGGGCCTGCTCAAGGCGACCGGTACGAAGAAGGTCGATCTGGTGGGCCAGGCGGAGGGCGCCGAACTCACCGAGCGGTATCTGGCAAGCTCCGCCGCGCGGGCCGACCGGGTCGCGCATCTGGTCAGCGTGGAGGGCTCCCTGGCGACCAAACCCCCCAGGGGAGTACCGATGCTCGCCGTCTGGGGCATCGGGGATCCGACTCGCCGGGTGCCCGGCGCGGGCAACGTGCGGTTCCTCGACCAGGAGCGCGCCCGGCTGCTGACCTCGACCGGCACCTTCCGGGAGATGTTCCGCTTCCTCACCGGGACCGAGCCGTTCACCACCGACATCACCGCGGAGAAAGGCCAGATCGAGATCTCCGGCCGCGCGCTGCTCTATCCCGCGAACGCCGGGGCCGCCAAGGACCGCCTGGAGGTCTACCAACTCGATCCGAAGACGGGTAAGCGCCTCCCCAAGGGCCTCAAGGGTCTTTTCGCCCTGCCCGCCGACGGCTCCTGGGGTCCGTTCCGGGCGGACGGCACCGCCGCCTACGAGTTCGCCGTCGTCCGGTCCGGGGAGCCCGTTCACCATTTCTACTACCAGCCCTTTCGCCGCAGCGATCGACTCGTCCGCCTCCTGACCAGCCGGCCGGGCCAGGAGATCGGCGGCGGTATGCAGACCGGTCCACGACAGACCGATCTCGTCGTCAACCGCGCCCTGGAATGGTGGGGCGATCAGGGTCGGGCCAGCGACATCCTCACCGTCGACGGGACCAATGTCCTGAGCCCGGCGGTCGCCCCGCGGTCCAAGCTGGCCCTGGGCGTGTACCTGTTCGATCGCGATGCCGACGGTATCTCCGACGTCATGGCCCCGATCCCCGCGTATTTCGGGATCGGCTTCATCACCGGCACGGATCTGCACATCCCGGCGGGTGACCGCTCGGTCGAGGTCGCGGTGACCCCACGGGGGCAGGCGGCGCACCGCGGCGTGCTGCGGGTGCCCGCCTGGCCGTCGGATACCCATCGCGTCACGCTGCACTTCCGCGACGACGGTTGAGGGGCTGGCCGCGGCGGGCACGGCCGGCGGTGGCTCTGCGGCCCGCTTCGGGCTACGCCAGGGCTCGCCGAATGCCGTCGACGGCGGCCGCGCGCCCCGCCCGGAATGCCTCCCGCTCGCCTGCCGTCATCCACCGCGCCTCCACCAGCCCCGCCGGCTCGACGCCGAGCGCGGCCTCCACGACGGTCGGCGGTCGGGTCGGCGCCGGATCCCCGCCGGGCACCCGGCCGTACACCAGCACCACGTCGACATCGCCGTAGGCGGCGGTGAAGACCAGCCCGGCCGGCAGCCGGCCGACGGCCCGGAACACCTCCACCGGATCGGACCCCGCGCGTAGGGCGACCGCCCAGTGGTCCATCCCCCACGGCGTCACGGTGACCCGCCGGCCATCCTCCCGGTCCGCCGCCGTCTGCGCGGCGCTCGCGTCCTGCGCTCCGGCCGCCGTGGTCCCCGCCTGACTTTCCGGGCGCGCCGCCGCAGATCCAGGGGGTCCGGCCGGATCGGCGGCGGCGGGACGGTGACCCTGCTTGGGCAGGGCAGGGTCACCTGTCCACGGCCGCCGGTCGGCGGGGACGGCCGGCTCGCCCGGGCAGGCGCCGGTCGGTGACTGCCCGGGAGCGGTGGGGGGCGACGGGCGCGACGGCTGCTCCGGCGGGACAGATGATCCCGTCGGAGCAGGCGATCCCGGCACCGGCCGGGGTAGTGGCCTGGCCGAGGATGGTGATGGCCTGGTCGGAGGGGGCATCGCCTCGACGGCGGACTGCCGCTCGTGGACGAAGAAGCGCACCGGCGCCACCTCGTACTCCGGCCAGCCCTGCTCGGCCGCGAAGGCGTCCGCCGCCGACGCGGAGGCGAAGGTGATCACCACGTCGGCGACCTGCCGATTGCCTCCGGGCGCGAACCGGACAACGCCGTAGACGACCGCGGGCTGGTCATGGTCTCTCATCGGCTCCGTCACGATCGGCACCGCCCTTCCGCGCCCACGCCGCCTGCCCTGGGGTCGACCGCCCCGCCTGCCCCGCGTACCTCCTCCCTGCAGCCCTCGGCTCCCCTGCGGTTCCCGCCCGCACCCGTGGGCCGCCCGGACCCCGCCGCAGCCCGGCCCCCGGCCACGCCCTCGCGCCGGCCATCGCCAACGCCCGACCCGCCGGGCCGGTGACCGCCACCCACGCTGGTGGCGGTCACCAGGGTCGGTGACCGTCGGTCCGCCCCTCCCATCCGGGCCGGCGGTGACCGACAGGGCCGCCGTGTGCGCCGGCCCCGCCCGGCGGAGGTCGCGGCTCGACGCGGGGCGGGGCCGGCCTGCATCCAGGGTGGCCCGGCCCGGGGGGGCCGGGAAACGTCAGTCAGGCATGCTCTTCTCGTATCGCCTCTGCTGGTCCGGCCCGGACCACGGCCGCCCCCGCGCCGATGCGCGTCCCCTGCACCGGTGGCGGATGGACAGCCTCTCCGCCTCCCCCGAACGGGGCAGGGGAGGGTGACCCGGCCGGGTGGGTCGGGGGCCGGGCCGCCGGTTGGCTACCAGATCCGCCCCAGTGCCGCCACGCCATCTGGCGCGAGCGGATGTCGGATCCGCGACAACCTCGCGGTAGCGGCAATCGCCGGCAAACTATGCCGGTTTGGCATAGCGTCGTCATCCTGACGTGTCGGGCTTTCCGCCGTATCAGCCGGACGAACCTCAGCCACGCACCCGGCGCGGTCGCTGCACCAGTCGGCCCCACCGCCCGCCGACGGCGAGGCCGTCGGCGGGCGGTGGACGCGGGCGATCGACCGGCCCGACGCGGCGGCGGGACACGGGTTGGCACGGCGATCGACGCAGGTCGGAGCCCGACGGAAGGCCGGTCGATGTCCTACGAATCCGGTCCCTACCGGGTCTCCCGCACGCTGCTCGCCCGGCCCGACTTCCGGACCGCCTGCGAGACCCGGGACTTTCGGATGGCCTTCCGGCTGATGAAGAAGTACGACGGCGCGAGCCAGAACCGCATCGCGTCCCCGGTCGAGGGCCTCAGCCAGAGCCGGGTCAGCCGGATCATGCAGGGCGAGGACCACATTGCCAGGCTCTCCCTGATCGAGCGCATCGCCGACGCGCTGCGCATCCCGGGCGCCTACTTCCAGCTCGCCGCGCGCCCGTGGGAGGCGGCCGACGAGGCGGATGACGCCGCCCTGCGCTCATCGGGTGCCCAGCCGACCGGTCCCGGCGGCCGACCGTCCCCGCCACCGGCGGGCTCGGCGTCCCCGATCACGGCATCCGAGTCGGTTGGGGCATCCCGGGCGACCCGTGGCGTCCCCGACCCGGGCGGGCTCGTCGTCGAGGAGGACCGCGCCGAGCTCCGCTACGAGGACGGCATGTACGTCGCCCACCAGCGCCGGCGCGTGCTCAACACCGGCGTCGAACCGGTGACCCGCTACCTGATGCGGATCTCCGTCGACCGCTTTCCCGGGGATCAGGAACGCTCCGCCCGGCTTTACCGTAGCAACCCGCTGCGCTGGGAGGAGCTGCAGCTGAGCGCGCGTTGCGGCGACGAGCAGATGGCCTGGCAGATCAAGACCGACTGGGACGCGCTGAAGGAGGTCTGGCTCCTTTTCGAGAACAATCGCGGACGATTCCCCCTCTACCCGGGCGAATCAGCCTGGATCGAGTACAGCTACCGGGTCGGCGAGGAGAAGTGGGGCCCGTGGTTCCAGCGGGCCGTCCGGGTTCCCACCAGCTTCCTGTCCGTCGTGCTGGACTTCCCCGCCGAGGTTGATCCCGTGGTCTGGGGCATGGAGACCTCGATGACCGCGGACGCCTTCCCGTTCCGCACGGCGATCGCGCGCGCGGATGCCGCCGAGAGGCGTGTATTCACCTGGTCCACCAGCAAGCCGCCGCTGCACGCCCGGTATCGCCTGGAATGGAACTTCCGGGCGGGGGCGCCGAGCCGGGATCCGGCCGACCGGACCGTTCCCCGACCCAGCGAGCAGATGGCCGCGACGGGCATCGTCCAGGTGGGCGATCCCATGCTCCACCAGCCGGCCCGGTCGTTCGAGCTGCCCACCGAGGCCGAGGATGCCCGCCGCGTCGTCGCCGAGCTGTCCTCGGCCATGGAGCGAGTGTCCGCATTGCACACGTTCGGGAAGGGAATGGGCATCGCCGCGCCCCAGATCGGGATCAACCGGGCGGCGGCCATCGTGCGGTCCGCGGACGGCGACATCCTCACCCTGCTCAATCCGCGCGTCATCGAGTCCTCCCCCGAGACCGACGAGCAGTACGAGGGGTGCCTGAGCTTCTTCGACGTCCGCGGGATCGTCCCGCGGCCCCTGGAGCTGCACGTGGAGCACACCGACATCTCCGGCCGCCGGCACATCACGGTGTACCGCCAAGGCCTGGCCCGCCTGGTCGCGCACGAGATCGACCACCTACATGGCCATCTCTACACCGACCGGATGCGCCCCGGGGTCGCGCCCATCCCCGTCGAGCAGTACCGCGGCACCGGTTCGGCCTGGACCTACAACCCCTGATCCACCACCCCACCGGCCGCGCCACCCCGCCAGCGGCCGCAAGCACCGCCGCCCCGCCAACCCGCCACGCCAACCCGCCACGCCGCAAGCAGGGCCGCCCCGGCCGGCCGCCGGTCACCGACACCCCGCAGGCCGCCGACCGGACACATCCACCTATGCAGGATCCTTCACGGCGTGCCGTATAGTTCGGAAAGGCGAGAAAGAGGGCGTTCCCCGCGAGGCAGCGGAAAAATTTTTCCCGGCTTCGTTAGCAGCCCCGTCGACGCGGGTACGGAACGCGCCCCGCCACGCGCGGGAGAGAACCGGCCACGGACCGCAAAGGATTTACGGTGAGCGTGGCGGGCCAACTGCAAAACAGGTGTTCCCCGACGCTTCGACGACCGTTAGAATCGGGCGCGCACGCAGGCGCGAAACCGCAATTGAAAGATCAAAAAAAGAGCTTAGAACGTACTGTGCTCATCTTCACGTACCCTTGATTTCCCGGGGTCACGCTCAGCTATGTTCGTCGCCATGCCGTCAACTGATGGCAGACGTCGGGTGGCACGCCGAACCCTGCCCCCACCCGACGAGAATCAAACCTGTGGCAGGGACGGGGGAACCAATTTCCGGGCGCCGAGGTCGGGCGCCCTAGGGGTGAAGCCGCGAACTGCGGCCGGGCATTCCCAGCCCGAACCCGACAGCTCACCTCGCAGGCGTGGGGAAGGGCAACTTAATGTCCAACGCTCGTTCGCTCGGTCGGGGCCTCAACCGGATCAAGCTCGGCACCCGGGCCGCTGTCATCGCCACCACTCTCGCCGCCTCGGTCGGCGGCGGCCTCGCGCTGTCCCAGCCGGCCAGCGCGGCCCCCAACGCCGACCACTTCCTGCGCGCCGTGATCCCCTGCGAGTCCGGGGGGAACCCGCGCGCGGTCAACTCCATCGGAGCCGGCGGCCTGTTCCAGTTCCTGCCCAGTACCTGGCACGGTCTGGGCGCCAAGGGTCTGCCGCAGAACGCCAGCGTCGCGGAGCAGTGGCAGCGTGCGCGGCAGCTGTACGCGCAGGCGGGTACCAGCCCCTGGTACGCGTCGAAGCCCTGCTGGGGTCACCGGATCTGAGGCCCCGACACACCGCGCCGACATCCGCACTCGGCCGGCTCTGATCCGCACATGATCAATCGGATCGTGCTCGACAGATCGTGAGCCGCAGCCGGCGCGAGGCGACGCGACCCAGCGCGGGTCAGGAGCCCCGTCCCCCGTCCGGGGGGCGGGGCTCCGTCGCGTCCACGGGCCGGCCGCCGGTCAGCACCCCCGGCTGCACCCACGGCCCGGACGGCGCCCCCGCGGGCGGCCAGCGCAGCTCCATGCAGAGCTGCCCGTCGTCGACGTCGACGATCATGTCGATGGCCCGGCCCGACGGTGCCGGCGGCAACTGACCCGCCGGCCATGAACAGGACAGGAACAGGCTGGCGGTGCGGGGCTCGGCGGTCACGGTGAGCAGCACCCGGCGGCTCGGCATCTCCCGCAGCGCGTGGTGCAGCTGCTCGACGAACTCGCCGCGCACCGACGCGGGCAACTGGTCGAGGCCGCCCTGGATCTGACTGGACACGACCGTGCCGTGCCGTTCGGCGGCGTCGATGGCCTCCCCGATCGCGCTGTGCACGGCGTCGTCGTCGAACAGCAGCCGCCGCACGGCGACCGCGCGGCGAGCACACTCCGTGCGTACGACCTCGGCTCGCGGATCGAGCCGCCCCGCCGCCATGGCCGCCAGCAGCGGCGCCACGTCCCCCTCGACGGCCCGCAGCAGGCCCCGGCGACGCTCGCGAGCCCGGGCCCGGCTCTCGGCGCGCCGGCCCAGCTCCCGCTCGCAATGGCCGGCCCAGGCGCGGACATCGGCCGTGCTCCATAGCAGCGGCCCCACCATGACCAGGCAGATCTGCATGATCCACAGGTAGTAGAGCCACAGGAGAAGATGGGACAGCGCAAGCGGGTCCCGCGGATTGCACAGCAGGCTCACCGCGATCATGGCGGCGGCGACGGCTACCGCCGCGAGCACCCATCGCCACAGCGGGCGGGACACCGTCACCAGCATCAGCAGCGGTGGCACGCTGGCCATCGGCCACGGCATCATCCGCACCTCGCCGGCACCGGCGGCGTTCCACGCGCCCCCCACCGGGATCGCCATGCAGAGCAGCACCACGGCGGCCGCCTGCGGCCACGTCAACGGCCCGGCGCGGAAGCGCCGCCGGGCGACGGCGACCGCGGCGAGCGGCGCCAGCAGCAACGCAAGCGCGAGCGGGATCGAACGGACGTGCGGCAGGGCGCGGCCGGCGGGCAGGACCAGCAGGATCAGCCAGAACGCGGCGAACCGGCTGGTCACTTGACGTAACTGCGTGGTGTAGAGGGTGCGCAGCGAGCCGGCCGCGGGCGCCACCGTCGCCCAGGCGTCCCGACGTCCCGCCCCGCCGGGCGGGTGGACGGCCGGCGCGGACCCGATCACCCGTTCACCCGCCGCGCCCTCGACGAGCGTCGGCCCACCGGCCACCAGGATCTCGGCGCCCGCCGGCCGGTGTCCCGAACCGGCGCCGCGCGGTGGCTCGTGCTCGCCGAGCAGCTCCCCCAGGGCCGTCGCGCCGTCGGCGCAGCGACGGCGAGTGAGATGTCCGTCGCCACCACCACCCCAGGCGATGCCGGTGAGGGTGTTGAGCACCGCGTTGTGGATCGTCAGTTCACGTTCCCGCTGCGCCCGCAGCAGGGTGAGCACGTCGTCCTCGCCGGCGCGCCGCTCCGCCACCTCGGACAGCCGTGCCTCCACCCCGCCCGCGAGCGCGCGCACCTGGGGCAGGACGTACCGGACGAGCAGCCCCGCGCAGATGATGGTGGCCAGCGGCGCCGGGGACGGCGGCCCGGCAGCGGATGCCCCCGCGCAGAAGGCGCCGACCGTCAGCGCCATCACGGCCAGGAACAGACCGGTGGGGAAGGCCCAGGCGGCCACCGCCGTCGCGTGCGTCGCCGCGAGCAACACGAACGAGGCCGAATCCCCGACCGACTCCGGCGGCAGCCACAGCCGTGCCCCCGAGGCCAGGACCAGGGCCACGACCACGTTGCCGCCCGCCAGCGCCCGCCCGATGCCGCCGCGCAGCGCGACCAGGGCGAAGGTCAGCGACCAGGCGGCGGCCAGCGCCGCGATCAGCAGGCCGAACGGATGACGCGTATACCAGTCGTGCCACAGCAGCACGAAACCGACGAGGACGAGCACCGCGTACAACCGCAAGGCCGCGAAGACCGCCTCCAGCACCAGCCGCAGCGCGACGGTGGGCAGCAGGGTCAGCCGTGGGCACGGTTCGGGCATGAGGAAACGCGGCAGCGCGAACAGCCGCGCCGACGGTTTCCCCCTGCCCCGCACCGTCGTCCGTTCCCCCGAGATGGCCCGACGCCCCAGTAGGGCATGAGGCTACAAGGACGCCTGGACGGTCCGCGCGCTCCGCCGCGTAAGACTCGGCTGCGTCACCGGCCCGGGACCACCGGCCCGAGACCACCCACAGTCACGGCGGCATGGGTGTCGCCGCGTCCCGGCGGGCGCAGCCGTGGCGGGGACCGGTCAGGCGCGCCGGCGACGACGGGCGATCTCGGCCAGCGCGACGCCGGCGGCCACCCCGGCGTTGAGGGACTCGACGTCCCCGGCCATCGGGATGCGCACCGTCACGTCGCAGCGCTCCTCGACCAGCCGGGACAGCCCCCGCCCCTCGGACCCGATCACCAGGACGACCGGGTCGGTGGCCATCTCGAGCTCATCGATGGTCGGGCCGGCGTCCGCGGCCAGCCCGACGACGAACAGGCCCGACTCGGCGTAGGAGACGAGGGTCCTGGCAAGGTTCGTGGCCCGGGCGACCGGTAGCCGGGCGGCGGCACCCGCCGACGTCTTCCAGGCGGCGGCGGTCATCCCGGCGGCGCGCCGCTCGGGTACCACGACGCCATGGGCGCCGAAGGCCGCCGCGGACCGCACCACGGCACCGAGGTTGCGGGGATCGGTGACGCCGTCGAGGGCGACGAGCAGGCCGGGAGCCGCGGCGCGCGCGCGGGCGATCAGGTCGTCGGGATGCGCGTAGCGGAACGGCGGAACCGACAGGGCGAGCCCCTGATGCGGCGCCGTGCCGCACATGCGGTCGAGATCCGGGCGCGCGACGTCGACTACCGCGATCCCGGCCCGGGCGGCGAGCCGGCGCGCGTCGACGAGCCGCTCGTCGAAGTCCAGGCCGCCGGCCACGTAGAGGGTCGACGCCGGCACCCCGGCGCGCAGGGCCTCGACCACCGCGTTGCGGCCGACGACCAGCTCGTCGGCCTCGGCCCGCCGCGAGCGCGGGCCCCCCTGCCCTGCCTGGCCCGCCTGGGCGGCGTCGGCGGCGCCCCGCCCCCGCTCCCCGGTCTGCGCGGCTCGGGCCGCGGCGGCCGCCCGGCGCTGGGCGGGATGGCCGGGACGCAGGTAGGCGGGCGGGGTCGCCCCGCGGCCCTCCAGGGCCTTGCGGCCCTGGCCGCCGCTGCC
>NZ_CM001489.1:5975979-6020235 GCF_000262465.1 Frankia sp. QA3 | reverse complement strand
ACGCAGCCGGCCCCGACCCGCCCCGCGGGCCGGCCAGGGGCCCCCGGCCGGGGGTCCGGCGGGCCCGAACCCGGCCACCTGCCGCGACATGGTCGTTCGGGGCTTCCCGGCGCCCTATCCTGAGGCGGCAGTCCCACGCCGGTGACCTGGGTGGTCCCGGCTGCCCTCGGCCAGGTCAGGAGGGTCCGGTGCACGTCGTTCGCCAGGCGTGGTCACGCGGTCGCGGGCCGTGGCCCAGGCGCGTGCCGTGCTGAGAGCCGGCGGGGGGCGGGTCACCCTCGATGACGTCGATGCCGACCTCACCATGCTCGGCGGGATGGTCGCGTCCCAGGCAGCGCTGTTGCTGGAGCTGGACGGCCATCCGGGCCGCTCGCTTCTCGACCCGGCCCACCTGACCGGCCGGACCAGGGCGCACGCGGTCGAGCTGGCCGCGCTGCTCGCCGACGCCTGGGCCGCCTTCATCGTGCTGCGCGACGCCGTCCACACCGCCCACCGGCTGCGCGGGCGCCGCAACCGGATCGACGCGTCGGCGCTGACCGAGCTGGGCGCCCTACTGCACGAGCCGTCGGTGCCCGCGCTGCTACCGCCCGCGGCACCCGCGCCGGCGGCGCGGCCGGGATCGGCGACGGCGACGGCGACGGCGACGGCGACGGCGACGGCGACGGCGACGGCGACGGCGACGGCGACGGCGACGGGTCGAGGATCGGGCCAGGATCCGGCCGGCGGGCGGCTACGGCCGCGCGAGCTGGCCCACCGGCTGGACCGGGCTCTCCTGATGATCAGATCCGCGCTGGCCGCTCACCGCGACCGTCAGGCCGCCCGCGTGGCCGCCGTTGCGGAGGCGGTCCGCGAGCTCGCCGCCGTCGAGGCCGCCGCCGACCGGGTCGGGGCGGATCCGGGCGACGCGGGGCTGGCCGTCGCCCGGCGGTTGGTAGGCGAGCTGGCAGAGCGGACCCGGCACGACCCCCTCGGGATCACCCCCGACCTGCCGGCCCGGGTCGAGGCCGCCCTCGCCGCCGCGGACGCGGCGCTCACGGACCTGGCCCGCCGGCGCGAGCGGCTGCCCGCCGAGCTCGACCGGGCCGGCGCGCTGCTGGCGGAGCTCGTCCGGCTCGACCACGCAGCCCGGCCGCGCCACCGCGCGCAACCCCGGGCCCGCCGACTGGCTCGACGATCCGCACCTCGGCCTGCGGCCGTGGCTGGCGCGGCTGCGCCGGCAGGCCACTGCGGGCCGGTGGAAGGAGGCCAGCCGCGGCCTCGTCGCCTGGCGGCAGGCAGCCGATGCGCTGACGGCGAGCCCGGCGCCGGCCGACGCGGCGCAACGGCGCCGGCAGGAGCTGCTCGGCCTGCTCGGTGCCTGGGAGGTCAAGGCGCGGCGACTGGGCGTCGCCGGCGCCGCCGAACTGCCGGACCTGGGCGCGCGGGCGCGGGCCAGCCTCGTGGCCGGGCCGCCGCAGGCGCCGGCGCCGTCGGTGGCCCGGGCGGAGCGGCTGGTCTCGGCCTACGGCGCCGCGCTGGGCGCGCTGCTCGCGCGGCCCGGGGATGGCGGGGCACCGCGGTCGGGGAGCGCCGGCCGCGGCGGCGTACTCACCTACGACACCCCCGGCCGGTCCGGCCCGAGCGGAGGTCCAGCCGATGATCGACGAGCCCGACCCCGAGTCGGCCGGCATGGCTGACGCCCCGGCAGCGGCATGGCCGCCGCCATCGTCGACACTCGACCCTTACGCTCTCTTAAGGTTGCGCGCCGGCGAAAGGGGATGCGCCGGGAACTCGCTCGCCCACGGCGATCTACGTCGTCGACGAGCCCCGGGGGAAGCTGGGAGAATACGTCCCCATGAATCCAGGATGACCAGCTCGACGCGTGTGACCAGTTCGTCCGGGCGCCGGCCGTGCGCCCTCGGCGTCGCGCAGCGACGGCGGCGAGCTCCGATGACCGGACCAGCAGGGGCAGGAGGCACCCAGCACATGGCTCTGCGCACACCGCCCGCACGCGAACGTTCCCTCCCGGCGGCATGACAGTGGACCTCAACCCGCACGACGACGCCCCCACGGTGGCTTATCAGCTCACCGGGAGCGGGGCCTTCGACCCCGATGACGACCTGGGCCGCTGCCCCGTGTGCGCGGCGCCGGTGTACTCGGACGACCACTACTGCGAGGTCTGCGGGCATCCGCTGGAGGGCCCGGACCCGGCGCACGGCGACGCCGACCACGCCGAGGTCGACCTCGGCGAGCTGGCCGGCGTGTGCGACCGGGGGGTGCGCCACACGACCAACGAGGACGCGATGGGGCTCGCCGTCGTCTACGGCACGCTCATCGCGGTGGTGTGCGACGGGGTCTCGACCACGCCCGGATCCGGTCAGGCATCGGCCGCCGCCGCGGCCACCGCGATGGCGGTGCTGGCGGACGCGGTGCGGGCCCACGGGCCCGGCCATCCGGTCCACCACGACACCCGCCCGCCCCGCGGCGGCAGCGCGGCCGACGACATGCTGGACATCCTGGAGCCGGCGTACCCGGGGTACGACGAGCCGCGCACGGCGCCGCGCGCGATCGTCGGGGGATTCTCCCCGGAGGACGCGGAGGCCGCGCTGCACGCCGCCGTCGACGCGGCGCAGGCCACGATCGCCCAGCTCAGCGCCGCCGAGGGGCGAATGGCCCCGTCCTGCACCTTCGCCGCCGCCATCGTCACCCCGCCCACACCGGACGGTCCGGGCATGGTCACCGTCGGCTGGGTCGGCGACAGCCGGGTCTACCTGCTCGGGCCGCGCTGGTGCGAGCGGCTGACCTCGGACGACACCTGGGCCGCCGAGGCCGCCCGGGCGGGTCTCATCCCGGCCAACGAGGCCGAGACGCATCGGCGGGCGCACACGCTGACCCGCTGGCTCGGCGGCGACGTCGAGGATGTGGCCCCGCACACGGAGATCTTCCCGATCGAGGTGCCGGCCACGGTGGTCGTCTGCTCCGACGGGCTGTGGAACTACGCCTCTCGGCCGGACGTCATGGCCTCGCTGGTCAACCAGCTCCCGCCGCACTGCACGGCGATCGAGGTCGCCCGCCACCTGGTCGACTTCGCCATCGACGCCGGCGGCCACGACAACATCACCGTGGTCGCCGCCAGGGTGGAGCACTGATGGGCGCATTCACCGCGGAGGTCTACCAGAACGAGTACCTCCCGGCCGGTGGGACGGACGTGCACGCCGTCATCACCGTGACGTCGACCGGCCGGCCCGACGGCCCGGACGGCCTCGCCGACCCCACCACCACGTACGGCTCCCCGTCACCGGAGGGCTCCCCCCCACCGGACGGCTCCCCGTCACTCGACGGATCGCGGCGCCCGGAGCTCGCCGAGGTCCTCCTGCTCGACTGCTCGGGCTCGATGGCGAACCCACCGGAGAAGATCGCCCAGGCGCGCCACGCGACGTGCGCGGCCCTCGACTGCGTGCCCGACGATGTCTGGTTCGCCATCGTGCGCGGCACCGGCGCCGCCAGCATGATCTACCCGGACAGCCCGCGCCTGGTGGCGGCCTCGCCCGCCACGCGCGAGCAGGCCCGCCTCGCGGTGGAGCGGGTGGAGCCGCACGGCGGCACCGCCATCGGCCGCTGGCTGGACCTGGCGCGGGCGCTGATGGCGACCAGGCCGCGGGCCATCGCGCACGCACTGCTGCTCACCGACGGCCAGAACGGTGAGCTGGCGAGGGACCTGGCAGCGGCCGTCGCCGCGTGCCGCGGGCGGTTCCAGTGCGACTGCCGGGGCATCGGCACCGACTGGCGCATCGACGAGCTGCGGCTGATCGCGACGAGCCTACTGGGCACGGTCGACGCGATCGGCAGCCCGGATGAGCTCGTCGCGGACTTCACCAGCGTGATCGCGACCGCCACCAGCCGAACCACGGACCGAGTGGCGCTGCGGGTGTGGACCCCGCGGGGCGCCGAGGTGGGGTTCCTGCGAGAGGTCTCCCCCATGCTGCGCGATCTGAGGGCCGAGGCGGCCACATCCGACGATCACAGCGTCGACTACCCTACCGGCGCGTGGGGAACCGAGTCGCGCGACTACCACCTGAACATCCGGGTGCAGGCCCGGCCGGTCGGGACCGAGGCGCTGGCCGCACGGGTCAGCCTCGTCATCGACGGCCGGGAAACGTCTCAGGCGCTGGTGAGAGCGATGTGGACGGACGACGAGACGCGGTCCGCTCCGGTCAGCGCGGCCGTCGCCCACTACACCGGACAGGCCGAGCTCGCGGCCTCGGTGCTGCATGGCCTGGAGGCGCGTCAGTCCGGCGACGAGGCCACTGCAACACTGTTGCTCGGACGCGGGGCCCAGTTGGCGCTCGCCTCCGGCAACGAAGACACCTACCGCCTCCTACAGAAGGTGGTTCACATCGACAATGCCACAACAGGTACGGTTCGGTTGAAGAAGAACGTCAAGAAGATCGATGAGATGGTCCTTGACACACGGTCGACGAGGACCCTCCGGGTGAACCGGTGATCAGGTGAGGGCACGTTGCCCTGCGGGGCACCTGTCTCACGACCCGACTACTGCGATCGGTGCGGAATTGGGATCATGAGTGGTCAGGAGAGGTACGAATACCGTCCGGACGACGGCGGTCGGTCTCCCTACGGAACGGACGAGCCAGGCGGCCAACGCCGGCGCGGCCCGTCCCAGCCAGACGGCCCGGACGCGGCCGAGGCCGGGGGGTACGACCCGCTGGGCATCCGGCGCTCGCCGGCCGACCAGTCCGGCGTGGCGGACCCGCCGCGCGGCGGCGACCCGTACGGCGGGTACGGCCGCGACGGCTACGCCGACCAGCCTCGCGGCGGTCGCGGCTACCAGGCGGACCCGTACGACGAGCCGGGCGGGTACGACCGTGATCCCTACGCCCGCCGGCGCGACGACCGGCCGGGCGCCGACGAGCGGGCCGACCGCGGACGCGACCCCTACGGGCGCGACGGGCGCGACGACCGCGCCCCGGCCGGGTACCCCGACGCCGACCGCGACCCCTACGGCCGCGCCCCCGACGACCGGGCCGACCGCGGACGCGACCCCTACGGGCCGCGACGACCGCGCCCCGGCCGGGTACCCCGACGCCGACCGCGGCGGGTACCCGCCGGCCCGGGAGGGCCGCGGGGCGGGTGGGTACGGCGAGGACCTGGATCGCGAGTCCGACACCCATCGCCGCACCCGGCGCGACGACGGGTACGGCTACGGCGCCGATCCGCTGGGCCTCGACCCGGGCGCCGCGCCCGCGGGCGCGCCCGATCGGAGCCTGCCGGGCCGCGGCGGGGATCCGCGGCACACCACCGACCCCCGCTACGCCCGGCCAGGAGGCGATCCGCGGCTCGACGACCCGCGGCTGAGCAACCCCGACCTCGGCGACCCGCGCCACGACGCGGGCCGGGGCGGCCGGCGCGATCCGATCGCCGACGACCCGCGTGGCGCCGGCGGGTGGGATCGTGACCGTTCCCCGGCGGGGGCCACCGTCTGGGAGGCCATCGTCGAGGCGGAGCGCGAGTACTACGACAGCGGCGACGACCACCGGGTGCCGTTCCCGACCTTCTACCCGCGCCGCGTCTTCGCGCTCGCCGGCGCGCAGATGCTCGTCGGACGGCGCAGCGAGTCGCGTGGCATCCACCCGGACATCGACCTGTCCGGCGCGCCGGAGGACCCGGGAATCTCGCGCAGCCACGCGCTGTTCGAGCAGCTCCCCGACGGCGGCTACGCCGTGCGCGACCCTGGCTCGACGAACGGCACCCGGCTCAACGACGAACCGGACCCGATCGAACCCGGGCAGCCCGTCCCGCTCCGGGACGGCGACCGCGTCTACCTGGGTGCCTGGACGCGCATCACGCTGCGCGCACGCTGATCGCCGGGCGCCGGCCCGTGGCTCAGGCCGGCGCCAGGGACGCCGCGCGGTTGTCTGCCCGGGTGCGACCGGCAGGCAACCCGCGCGCCGGCCATGACCCGGGGCCTGGCCGGCGCGGCGGCCCCGGTCACAGGACCGCCGCCGGCCGGCCTCAGGCCAGGTGCCAGCGCTGCCCCTCGGGGGTGTCCTCGACGATGAGGCCGGCGGCCGCGAGCCGCGAGCGGATCGAGTCGGCCTCCGCGTAGTCCCGCCGCGCCCGCGCCGCCGAGCGCAGATCCAGCGCGATCTGCATGACCCCGTCGAGCGCCGGCCGAAGCTCGGCACCGGCGGAGGGCCACTGCTCGTGCGGGTCGAGCCCGAGGACACCGAGCATCCGGCGGGTGACGTTGACCCAGCCCGCCAGCTTGCGGCTGTGCGCCTTCGACAGCACCTGGTTGCCCTGGCCCACCGCGCCGAAGATGGCCGCCAGCGCCCGGCCGACGGCGAGATCGTCGTCCATGGCCGCCGCGAAGTCCGCCCACGCCTGTTGCGGGGTCAGCCCCGCCTCGGCATCCGCCGCCGCGCCGCCCACGGCCTCGCTGCCGGGCCCACCTCGGGCCGCCCGTCCCCGCGCGCCCCCGGCCGGGGACGCGCCGTCGTCGGCCGCCAGCGCCGCCGCCTCACCCGGCCCGCCGAGGATGTCCAGCGCGTTGCGGACGAAGGTCTCCACCCGGTCGTGCGCCGCGGCTGACTCGCCCAGCGCCTCCGGGGTGTACTCCAGCGTCGAGCGGTAGTGCGCCGACAGCAGGTGGTAACGCAGCACCTGGGGGCGGACGGCGTCGAGGGCGTCCGCGACGAGCACCGAGTTCCCGAGGGACTTCGACATCTTCGTGCCGCCGGTGGTCAGCAGCCCGACGTGCATCCAGTACCGGGCCATCTCGCCGGTCTCCCCGGCAGCGGCGCCGCCCGCCGCGCAGACCGTCTGCGCCCGCTCGTTCTCATGGTGCGGGAAGACCAGGTCGAGCCCGCCGCCGTGGATGTCGAAGACCGGGCCGAGGTACTTCCCGGCCATCGCCGAGCACTCCAGGTGCCAGCCGGGACGGCCATCACCCCAGGGTGAGGACCAGAACGGCTCGCCGGGCCGGGCGGCTTTCCACAGCGCGAAGTCCCGCGGATCGGCCTTGCCGGGTTCCGACTCCGCCGAGGGCAGCATGGCATCCGGCCGCTGGTGCGACAGGGCCCCGTAGCCGGCGAAGAAACCGACCCGGAACCAGACCGAGCCCCCGCCGGCGTAGGCGTAGCCGCCGTCGATCAGAGCGGAGATCAGCGCGATCATCTCGGGGATGTGGCCCGTCGCGCGCGGCTGGATCGTGGGCGGCAGGATGCCGATCGTGCGATAGGCGTCGTCGAAGGCCCTGGTCTGGCGGGTGGCGAGCTCCCAGACCGAGGTGCCGTCCCGGTCCGCGTTAATAATGATCTTGTCGTCGATGTCGGTCACGTTCTGGACGAGCGTCACCTCGTGCCCGGACTGCACCAGCCACCGGCGCAGCAGGTCGAACGGCAGCGCCGTGCGGACGTGGCCCACGTGCGGCGGCGACTGCACGGTGGGTCCACACACGTAGACGCCCACGTGACCGGGGCGCAGCGGCTCAAATGGCCGCACGCGCCGCCTGCGCGTGTCGTAGAGGTGAAGACCCATCTGTCAAGGGTACGGCTCCCGCCCCCGTGGCGGGTATGCAGCCCGTGTCAGCCGACCGTCAGCACCCGGTCTGCCACGACCCGGATGACGACCCGGACCTCGCCCGGATCGTCCCACCGGTAGATGTCGCCGGTGTACTTCAGCGACAGCCGGTCGATCAACTCCCGGCCCCCCTGCTCGGTCAGCGTGGCGGTGCCGCGCACCTCCACGTACGAGTAGGGATCATCCTGGTCGAGGAACATCAGCCCGACCCGCGGATCACGGGCGATGTCCCGTTCTTTCGCACGCCCGCGCGCCGTGGACAGCAGCAGCTCGTCCTCGTCGCGATCCACCCAGAGCACGGTCATCCGCGGCGAGCCGTCGGCCTGGACCGTGGCCAGGACGACGTAGGTCCGCGCGTCCGCGAGGGCCCGCACCGGCTCGGGAAGGCGACCAGCCATCAGACTCCTCGGGGAGCGGCCAACGACGGCCCAGCCTTTCACTCACCGCCGGCACACTACCGAGCGATGACAGATCGGCATACCCCACCGGGCGCGGCCAGCGCTCAGGCGCGCACGACCAGGGCCGTGGCGATCGCCGCGAGCCCCTCGCCCCGGCCGGTCAGGCCGAGCCCGTCGGTGGTCGTCGCCGACAGGCTCACCGAGGCGCCCAGGGCCGCGGACATCGCCGCCTGGGCCTGCTCGCGGCGCGCCGCCATCCGCGGGCGGTTGCCGATGACCTGGACCGACACGTTCCCGATCACCCAGCCGCCGACGGCAAGCAACCGGGCCGTCTCGGCCAGCAGGACCGCGCCGGAGGCGCCCGCGTACTCCGGCCGGTCGGTGCCGAAGACCTTCCCCAGATCGCCGAGACACGACGCGGTGAGCAATGCGTCACAGGCCGCGTGCGCGGCGACGTCCCCGTCCGAGTGCCCGGCGAGGCCCGTCTCCCCCGGCCATTCCAGACAGGCGACCCAGCACGGCCGGCCGGCCGCGAACGGATGCACGTCGACGCCGATGCCGACGCGCGGCAGCACCACCGTGGTCACCGTGCTCGAGGCCGGGGCCGGTCGGTCGGTGGGTGCCACGCCGCCGTCCGCCGGCGCGGGCGTGTCCGGGCTCACCCGAGGCTCCGGACATCCGAGCCACCGCGCACGTCCGCGCCCCCGCGGGAGTCGGCCCCACCGCGGGGGTCCGCACCCGGGCGGGCGTCGCCCGGGGCCCAGCGGGCCAGCAGCGCCTCGGCGAGTATGAGATCGGACGGTTGGGTCACCTTGAACGCCTCCTGAGCGCCGGGGACGGTCGTCACCGGCACCCCGAGAGCCTCCACCAGACCGGCGTCGTCCGTCGCCGGAATGTCCTGCAGGGCATACGCGGCGGCGAGCACGTCACGCCGGAATCCCTGCGGGGTCTGCACGGCCCGCAGCCCGTCGCGCGGCGGGGTACGGATCACCCGGCCGTCCGGGCCGACCTCCTTGACGGTGTCCGTCAGCCCGAGCACGGGGATCACCGCCGGGTGGCCGGCGAGCACCGCCGCGGCGACCGCGTCGACGAGCGAGGGTGGAGTCAGGGGCCTGGCCGCGTCGTGGACGAGGACGACGGAGATGTCGTCGTCCACCGCGCGCAGGGCCCGGCGGACCGAGTCCACCCGCTCCGCGCCGCCGGCGATCACGCGCACGTCCTGCCCGAGCAGCTGAGCCACGACCTCCACCAGGGTGGGCGGTGCCGCCACGACGATCTGCGTCACCGACTCCGAGCGCCGCAGCGCCTCGATCGAACGCACCAGCATGGGCCGACCGCCCAGGGCCCGCAGCGCCTTCGGGGTGCCTCCACCCAGCCGCTCGCCGCGGCCAGCGGCCGGCACGATCGCCGCGACCCGCGGGCCGACCGCCCGCGACCGGAGACCTTCGCCCATCACCAGACCTCCCGTGTGCCATCCACCACGAGAGCATGGCCTATCCGGCCGACCGGATGCGAGCCGGCCGACCGGTACGCCGATCGGGCGTGCGCAGCCGGATGGGTGCGGGCGCCGCCATCGGACCGCGCCGGCCGGCGAACCCGGCCCACCGGACGACAGGGCGTCCGGAAGGGCCGACCTCCCGACCGGAAATCATATTTCCGTCAGTATCACGCCGACCCGAATTGATCGACCGGCGCCCGATCTATTACGACCGGGTCGACAAGGTCTGGATCAGCCGGCGAGAACCTCGTCGAGCATCGCCTCGGCCTTGTCCTCGTTGGTGCCCTCCGCGAGCGCGAGCTCACTGACAAGGATTTGCCGAGCCTTGCTCAACATCCGCTTCTCGCCCGCGGAAAGACCGCGCTCGCGATCACGGCGCCATAGATCGCGGACGACCTCGGCGACCTTGTTCACGTCACCCGAAGCGAGCTTTTCAAGATTTGCCTTGTAACGCCGGGACCAGTTCGTGGGCTCCTCGGTGTGGGGTGCCCGGAGCACCTCGAACACCCGTTCCAGCCCATCCTGCCCGACGACGTCGCGAACCCCGACCATGCCGACGTTGTCGGCTGGCACCCGGACAGTCAGATCGCCCTGGGCGACCTTCAGCACGAGATAGAGTCTTTCCTCGCCCTTGATGACGCGGGTTTCAATCGCGTCAATCAGAGCAGCACCATGATGCGGGTAAACAACGGTCTCGCCGACTTGGAACGCCATGTGTCACGTGCCCCTTCCGCCTCTACCAGCGTAACACGCACGCATCGCCGCAGGTCAGACGCGCGCTGCAAGCGCAAGGGCCGCAACGCCAAGCTGAGGGGCCCGCCGGCGTCTTCCGGTCGCCGTTCGCGACGACGGACACCGCCCGACACGGATCCACGCACCGGGCCCACATCCACGCGCAACGACACCGAACAGCCCTACCAGGTAAAACGGGCGACAGGTCGACGGATGTTGGCTGCGCGTTGAGTGTGAACCGCCCGGCGAACGTAGCGCGGCCGGACCCCGCCCGCGCGCCGACACGGCGGTGCTCGGCGCGGCGGCGGCGTGGCCCGCCGGCCGGGTCACGGCGGGCGACCGTCCGCGCGCCGGTCCGGTGCAGGGCGTGACTCTGCCCACGTCCCCGACCGGCCCTTCGTGGCCTGTCGGGCCGGTCAGCGCCGATGCCGACGCCCGGGCGCCGCCCCGGCGCACGTCGCCCACCGGCCCACGCGGGCTGGTCGGGGCCGGCGGCCTGGGCACGTGGCGCTGCCGGGTGGCTAGTGTTAGCCCCGCACGGAGGCACCCGCGGACGGACCATCAGCACCGGACCGTCGGCGGCGGGTCATCCGGGCACCGGGGGTGACCCCTGCACGCCGGGTCCGATTACCGGCGCCGGGGCGCGCCGCCGGGTGGCCGTCCCGCGTGACGGCCGTCGACCAGCACCGGCGCCGCCTAACGCGCCGGTCTTGTGCAGGAGGAGCCACCGAGCTGTGAGCCGCCGTCCGGGTGCCCGTTTCTCGTCAGTCACCGCCGTCGCCGATGCGACGCCCGCCGCCGCGGCACCCCGCGACGACGCCGCCCCGCGCTCCGCGTTCCGGCGGCGGATGACCTCCCGCCGGGTGGGCGTCGCCCTGCTGGCCTCGGTGATCGGTTCGGCCGGCCTGGCGAGCTGCGCCTCCGGCAACGACGCGATGACGAACCTCTCGCGGACCACGACCAACAGCGTCGCGGGGTCCGTCGGTCCCATCACCCTGCGCAATATCTACGTCGCCGGGCCCGTGTCCCAGGGCGACTCCGCACCGATCGTGTCGGCGTTCTTCAACGCGGGCGGCGAGCCGGACACCCTCGTCTCGGTGTCGTCGCCGGAGGCCGGCAGCGGCCAGCCGCCGAAGTCGGCGGACCTCCCGGCCGGCGGTGGCCGGATCTTCACCGCCGACGACTCCGCGCCGGCCCTGCGGGACGTGAAGAGGAATCTGCTGATCGGCTCCCAGCTCCCGATCACCTTCACCTTCGCGAAGGCCGGCAGCGTGACCCTGGACGTGCCGGTGGAGCCGCCCGCTCCGGGCGCCTCCGGCGCCCCGGGCGAGATCTTCGAGAGCCCGGTCGCGGCCACCAGCCCGGCGCAGCAGACGCCGGCCACCGAGTCGGCCACGCCGACCACCGGCGCCACCGCCAGCCCGGCCGCCGGCAGCGCCAGCCCGACCACCGGCGCCACCACCCCCGCCGCGACGGCGACCGCGGGCTGACCGCCGCAGCCTCCCGGCTCCGCCGCACCGCGCGGCACCGCCCTGCCTGCCGGTAACAGCCGGTACGGCGTCCCCGGGGCCGGTCCTGGTCACACAGCACCTGTGGGCGCCCCCACGCGCGGCTGGCTCCGACATGTCGGACCGGCCGGTTAACGTGGCGCCCATGACATCCACTCGGCCGGCGGCCGGCGGTCGCGCGTCCGGTCGCGCGGCGTCGGGCGGGTTCCGATGTAGCGGCTGCGGGACGGAGTCCGTCCGCTGGGCCGGGCGCTGCCCGCGCTGCCAGGAGTGGGGGACGCTCGAGGCTCAGGCGCCGGCGCCGCGCCGGGCCCAAGGCCTCGGCGGCGCGGGGCGGGCGGTGGCGGCCACGGAGGTCACGGCGCCGGCGCTGCCGGTGGTGTCCGTCGACGTCACGGCGGCCCGCCGCCGGCCCACGGGCATCGACGAGTTGGACCGGGTGCTCGGCGGTGGTCTCGTCCCCGGCGCGGTGATCCTGCTCGCCGGCGAGCCGGGCGTCGGCAAGTCCACGCTGCTGCTGGAGGTGGCCGCCCGCAGCGCCGCCGGCGGTGCCCGGGCCCTCGTCGTCACCGGCGAGGAGTCCGCGGCCCAGGTGCGGCTGCGCGCGGGGCGGACGGGCGCCCTCCACGAGGATCTCTGGATCGCGGCCGAGACGGATCTCGGCGCCGTGCTGCGCCACGTCGAGCAGGTCTCGCCGGCCCTGCTGGTGGTCGACTCGGTGCAGACGATCTCCGCCGCCGGGGTGGAGGGGGCGGCCGGCGGCGTCACCCAGGTGCGCGAGGTCACCGCCGCGCTGATCCGTACGGCGAAGGCGCTCGGCCTCGCGACGGTGCTTGTCGGCCATGTGACAAAGGATGGCCTGGTGGCCGGGCCACGTCTGTTGGAGCATCTGGTGGACGTGGTCCTGCATTTCGAGGGTGAGCGGCACTCCGCGCTCCGCCTCGTGCGGGCAGGCAAGAACCGGTACGGCCCCGCCGACGAGGTCGGCTGTTTCGAGATGGACGACTCCGGCATCCACGGGATCGCCGATCCCAGCGGGCTGTTCCTGTCCCGCTCGGGGGCGAGCGGTCTGGAGGCGGTGCCGGGGACGTGCGTCACCGTGACGGTGGAGGGCCGCCGGCCGCTCGTCGCAGAGGTGCAGGCCCTCGTCGCCGAGACGTCCGCCCAAGTGCCCCGGCGGGCGGTGTCCGGGCTGGATCCGGCCCGGGTGGCGATGATCCTCGCCGTGGTCGAGCGCCGGGCGAAGGTCCGGTTCGGCAAGGCCGACGTCTACGCCGCGACCGTCGGCGGGGTGCGCCTCGCCGAACCCGCGGCCGATCTGGCGACTGCGCTCGCGGTCGTGAGCGCGGCGCGGGACCGGCCGCTGCCGGCCGATCTCGTCGCCATCGGGGAGGTGGGGCTCGCCGGGGAGGTGCGGGCTGTGGGTGCGGTCCGCCAGCGGCTCGCCGCGGCGGCCCGGCTGGGATTCCGCCGGGCGCTCGTGCCCGCGGGTGCCGGGGCCGCTCCCGAGGGCATGAAAGTCACCGAGGTGCCCGATCTGATCGGCGCCATAACTCGAATGCATGAAGCGTAACTAGAAATATGTCGGTTTCGAGTATTTTCGTTACCCCATGAAGAGCTGGACCGCACCGACTCCGGTCGCCCCGATAGCATCGCGGCAGAGGTGGGAGACAGCGGGGAGCCGAGGAGCTGAGGGAGCCTGATGGCGGGACCACCCGGAGACGACATCTTCCGGGCGACACTGGCCGCGGTCGCCCCCGGAACCCCATTCCGCGACGGCCTGGAGCGCATCCTGCGTGGGCATACCGGGGCGCTGATTGTGCTCGGCCACGACAAGGTCGTCGAGGGTTTGTGCACCGGCGGCTTCGAGCTCGACGTGGAGTTCTCGGCCACCCGGCTGCGGGAGCTGGCCAAGATGGACGGCGCGATCGTGCTGTCCTCGGACCTGCAGCGGATCGTTCGCGCCGCGGTGCATCTGGTGCCGGACCCGACGGTGCCCACCGAGGAGTCCGGCACCCGCCACCGCACCGCGGAGCGGGTCGCCAAGCAGACCGAGTACCCCGTCATCTCGGTCAGCCAGTCGATGCACATCATCGCGCTCTACGTGGCCGGGCGGCGCTACGTGCTCGACGGCTCGGCCGCCATCCTGTCCCGGGCGAACCAGGCGCTGGCCACCCTGGAGCGCTACAAGCTCCGCCTCGACGAGGTCGCGGGCACCCTGTCCGCGCTGGAGATCGAGGATCTCGTCACGGTCCGGGACGCGATCTCGGTGAGCCAGCGGCTGGAGATGGTGCGCCGCATCGCGGACGAGATCGAGGGCTACGTCGTCGAGCTCGGCACCGACGGGCGGCTGCTGTCGCTGCAGCTCGAGGAGCTGATGGCCGGCGTCGAGACCGAGCGGGAACTCACCGTGCGCGACTACCTGCCCGCCGGGTCGAAGGCGGGGTCGGCCGCGCAGGTCCTCGGCGAGCTCTCCGCGATGTCGCCGACCGACCTGCTCGACCTCACCGTGCTCGCCCGGGTGATCGGCTTCTCCGGCGGGGCGGACATCCTGGACCGGCAGATCAGCCCGCGTGGCTACCGCATGCTGGCGAAGGTGCCCCGGCTGCCACGGATGGTGGTCGACCGGCTCGTCGACCACTTCGGCACGCTGCAGAAGCTGCTCGCCGCCGGGGTCGACGACCTGCAGACCGTCGACGGCGTCGGCGAGACCAGGGCCCGTGCCGTGCGCGAGGGCCTGTCGCGGCTGGCCGAGTCGAGCATCCTGGAACGCTACGTCTGACCCGCCCCGCGCCCGCCACCGGCGGGCCTGGCACGATGGCGAGGATGACCAGCGCACCGCGGACCGTGACCGCTCCCCCGGCCTCGACGCCGGCCTCGGTGCCGGCCCCCGCGCCGGCCTCCGCCGTGCCGGAGACGCTCGCCGGGCTGGTGCTCGACTGGTTCGCCGCCGCCGCCCGGGACCTGCCCTGGCGGCGTCCCGGGACGACTCCGTGGGCGGTTCTGGTCAGCGAGGTCATGCTGCAGCAGACCCCGGTCGCCCGGGTGCTGCCGGTCTGGGAGTCCTGGCTGGACCGGTGGCCGACCCCGGCCGCGCTGGCCGCGCAGCCCGCCGGCGAGGCGGTGCGCGCCTGGGGCCGGCTGGGCTACCCCCGCCGGGCGCTGCGGCTGCACCAGGCCGCGACGGCCGTCGTCGAGCGGCACGGCGGCGAGATCCCGGCAGACCTCGACGCGCTGCTCGCCCTGCCCGGGATCGGGACCTACACGGCCCGGGCGGTCGCCGCGTTCGCCTTCCGCCAGCGCCACCCGGTCGTCGACGTCAACGTACGGCGGCTGTTCGCCCGCGCCGTGGAGGGCCGGGCCGACCCGCCGGCCACCGTCAGCCGCCGGGACCTGGCCGCCGTCGCCGAGCTGCTGCCGGCCGATCCCGAGACCGCGGCCATGACCAGCGCCGCGCTGATGGAGCTCGGGGCGCTGGTCTGCGTGGCCCGTACCCCCCGCTGCGCCGCCTGCCCGCTGCTGCACCGCTGTGCCTGGGTGGGGGCGGGCAGCCCGGCCGGGGCCGGCCCCGCCCGCCGGCCGCAGGGCTACGCCGGCACCGACCGCCAGGTCCGCGGCCGGCTACTGGCCGTCCTGCGCGACGCCGAGCAGGCGGTCGACCAGGACCTCCTCGACCAGGTCTGGGACGAGCCGGTCCAGCGGGACCGGGCGCTGGCCGGGCTGATCGACGACGGCCTGGTCGTCCGCGTCGCTCCCGGCGTCTACGCCCTGCCCACCTGATCCGCCGCAGGGACCGGTCAGGTGGGGTCGGGCGCGGCGCGAAACCGGTAGCCGACCCCGCGGATGCTCTCGATGATCGTCGGCTCGCCGGCGGCCTCGCCGAGACGGCGGCGCAGCCGGCGCACGTGCACGGCCAGGGTGTTGGTCTCGGTGTGCGCCGAGCCCCAGACCTCCCGCAGCAGGGTCTCCCGCGGGACGACCCGCCCGGCCTGCTCCAGCAGCAGAGCGAGCAGCCGGAACTCCCGCGGCGGGACCGACACGACCGTGCCGTCGAGGCGGACCTCGTGGGCTGCCCGGTCCAGCAGCACCGGCCCGCCGCGCAGGACCTCGTCCCCCGCCGGCCGGGGCGGGTGCGCGCCGGGGCGCCCGGTCGCGATCACGCCGACCATTGCGAGGACCTCGGGCACCCGGTACGGCTTGCCGACGCAGGCACTCGCGCCCGCGTCCAGGCCGGCCGCGGCGGCCGGCCGCTCGTCGGGACCGACCGCGAGCAGGATCGGCACGTCGTCGTGCCCGGGCACGCTGCGGACCGTCCGCACGACGGTGACCCCGTCGACGACCGGCAGCCGGGCACTGATCAGCAGGGCGCTGGGTTGCTGGAGACCGATCTCCAGCAGGGCCAGCGCGCCGTCGGCCACCACGCTCACCTCGACCCCGCCACCGGCGATGGCGACGAGCATGTCGTCGTCGACCTCGGAGTCGGCGATCAGCAGCGAGGGCCGGCCACCCGACCCGACCTGCGCCGCGGCTCGGGACCGTTCGGCCGCCGGACCCCGGTCGTCTTCCCCCGGTTGACCAGGCCCGCGCCGTACCGGGAGCATCCGCGTGTCCTGTCCGTGAACTCCCGCCGCCGTCAGCCGAACCGCCCGGAGACGTAGTCCTCGGTCCGCTTCTCCGTCGGGTTACTGAAGATCTTCGAGGTCTTGTCGAACTCGACGAGGCGGCCGGGGTCACCGGTCTTCTCCAGGGAGAAGAACGCGGTGGCGTCACTGACCCGCGACGCCTGCTGCATGTTGTGGGTGACGATGACGATCGTGAAGCTCGACTTCAGCTTCGTGATCAGGTCCTCGATGGCCAGGGTGGAGATCGGGTCGAGCGCCGAGCAGGGCTCGTCCATGAGCAGCACCTGGGGTTCGACGGCAATCGCCCGCGCGATGCACAGCCGCTGCTGCTGGCCGCCGGACAGGCCGGCGCCGGGCCGGCCGAGCCGGTCCTTGACCTCCTCCCAGAGGTTCGCGCCGCGCAGCGACTCCTCGACCCGCTCGTCGAGCAGGGCCTTCTTGCGCACCCCGTTGAGCTTCAGGCCGGCGATCACGTTCTCGTAGATGGACATGGTGGGGAACGGGTTCGGCCGCTGGAAGACCATCCCCACCGTGCGGCGGACGTTCACCGGGTCCATGCCGGCCCCGTAGAGGTCCTCGCCGTCGAGCAGCACCCGCCCCTCGACCCGGGCTCCCGGAAGCACCTCGTGCATCCGGTTGAGGGTGCGCAGCACCGTCGACTTTCCGCACCCGGACGGCCCGATGAATGCGGTGACGTTCTTCGGCTCGATGGTCAGGTTCACGTCGGCTACGGCCTTGAACTTGCCGTAGTACGCCGTCAGCCCGTTTACGTCGATGCGGGTGGCCATGGCAACCTCGACTCACGATCTGTCTGGACGCTGTTCGGTGATCGGACGCTGTTCGATGATCGGACGGAACGGGGGCGGTACGGGCCGGCGGCGGCGACGTCGGCGGCGCCACCGGCCCGGGACTGGGTCATTTCAACCGGTTACGTCCGGCGAACAGCCGGGCGATGAGGTTCAGCACCATGATGATGATGATCAGCACCAGAGCGGCCGACCATGCCCGGTCGACCGCGAACTGCTGCGGCTGACCGGCCTGGGAGTAGATGTACAGCGGCAGGGACGACTGCTCGCCGGAGAACGGATTCGAGTTGATGAGGTTCGTCCCGAAGACGGTAAGCAGCACCGGGGCGGTCTCGCCCGCCACCCGGGCCACCGCGAGCATGACGCCGGTCACGATCCCGGGCAGCGCGGTGGGCACGACCACCCGCAGGATGGTCCGCCACTGGGGCACGCCGAGCGCGTACCCGGCCTCGCGCAGCTCGTTCGGGACGAGCTTGAGCATCTCCTCGGCGGAACGCACCACCGTCGGGATCATCAGCACGGCGAGCGCGAGCGCGCCCGCGAACCCGGAGAAGCCCTGGTCGAGCGCGAGCACCCAGAACGCCAGGATGAACAGACCCGCGATGATCGATGGCAGGCCGGTGAGCACGTCGACGAAGAAGCTGATCATGCGACTGATCCGGCCGCGGCCGTACTCCACCAGGTAGATCGCCACCAGCAGGCCGAACGGCACCGCCAGCACGCTGGCGAGCAGGACCTGCTCGACCGTGCCGATGATGGCGTGGTAGATGCCGCCGCCCACGTCCCGGGCGCCGATGCCGTTCATCGAATGGGTGAAGAAGTCGGCATCGAGCCGGCCGACCCCCTTGCTGATCACGCTGACCAGCACCGCGACCAGCGGGATCACGGCGAGCAGGAACGCGGTGTAGACGAGCGTCGTCGCGAACCGGTCCCGCGCCCGGCGCCCGCCCTCCACCGCCGTCGAGATGGCGGTCATCGCGATCACGAAGACGACCGCGGCCATCAGCACGATCTGGATCTCGCTGTCGACCGGCGTGAGCAGGTAGATCAGCAGGGAGACGACCACCGCGCCGGCGGCGACGGCGAGCGGCACCCAGCGCGGCAGGCTCTGCCCGCGCAGGCCCAGGCGGTCCGCGGTGCCGTCGACGGCCGGTCCGGACACGGTCGCGGTGGTCATGCGGCGCTCCCGGAGAACTCGCGGCGGCGCGCGACGATGGCTCGCGCGAGGATGTTCACGATCATCGTGACGATGAACAGCACCAGGCCGGAGGCGATGAGCGCGCCGCGGCCGATGTCGTTGGCCTCGCCCCAGCCGTTCGCCACGTTCGCGGCGATCGTGTTGCCGGCGGGCGAGAGGATGTGCTCGGAGATGTTGAACGAGGCGGGCAGGACCAGCGCGACCGCGATCGTCTCGCCCATCGCCCGGCCGAGGCCCAGCATCGACGCGCTGATCACCCCGGGCTTGCCGTAGGGCAGCACCGCGACTCTGATCATCTCCCACCGGGTCGCGCCGAGGGCCAGGGCCGCCTCGCGGTGCGCGATCGGCACCTGGAGGAAGACCTCACGGGACAGCGCGGCGACGATCGGCAGGATCATGATCGCCAGGACGACGGAGGCGACGAAGAGCGAGCGCCCCACCGAGTCGGCGTCGAACAGCGGGATCCAGCCGAAGTAGTCGTTCAGCCAGAGCTGGATGCCCTTCATGTGCGGGGCGAGGACGATCAGGCCCCACAGGCCGTAGACGACGCTCGGCACGGCGGCGAGCAGGTCGACGATGTAGCCGAGGATGGAGGAGAGCTGCCGGGGCGCGTACACGGTGATGAACAGCGCGATCCCGACCGCGACCGGCACCGCGATGATCATCGCGACCGCCGCCGAGACGACCGTGCCGTACAGGGTCGCGGCCACCCCGAACTTCGGCGGGGAGGCGTTGGGGAACCACTCCTCGGTGGTGAGGAAGTTCCCGGTGTTGGCGCTGAGAGCGTCGGTGGCGCGCAGCACCAGGAAGGTGGCGATCACGGCGATCAGCGCCAGCAGGCCGATGCCGGCCGTGCGGGTGAGGTTCTTGAAGATCAGGTCGGCCACCCCGACCCGGGCCTTGCCCGAAGATGCGGCCGCGGGCCCGCCGGCCGGCGGCGGGTCTGTCGGCGGGGCCGTCGCCGAAGCGGCCCCCCGCGGCTCGGCGGCGTCCGCCGAGCTGTCCGGCTCCGTCGTCATGGTTCTCTCCTTGTCGCCCGGACGGGGCTTCCGAACGGGGCTTGGCGATCAAGGTCCCGGGCGCGGCACGCGCGGCGGGACGTGGGTGCCGCGGCCGCCCTACATCGACGAACCCGCGGTGGGTCGTACGCCCCACCGCGGGCACCGGCCGGGCCGGTCAGGTCGTGCGGGCCACCCCGCCCGGTCCGGGACCATCCTGGTCCGGACCGGCGCGGGGCGACCGTGCTGGTAGCTGGTGCGCTGGTAGCTACGATGTGCGGCGGCCGTGGTGCCCGGGGGCCGCGCTGCGCGGGAGGTGTGACGTCGGACGGGCGGGTCAGGCCAGCTTGGCGACGACCGCGCGGACCTTCGTCGCGACCGCGTCCGGCAGCGGCGCGTAGCCGAGGTCGGCGATCGAGGACTGGGCGGCGTCCGAGGCGGTGTAGGTCAGGAAGGACTTGACCAGCGCGGCCTGGTCGGCCGGGAGACCCTTGGTGCAGGCGATCTCGTAGGTGACCAGGTAGACCGGGTAGGCGCCCTTCGTCGCGGTGCTGTAGTCGAAGGTCAGCTTCAGGTCGTCACCGTCGGCGATCTTGGCGGTGCTCAGGCCCAGGGAGGCACCGTCCGTGCTCGGCTTGACGTACTCGCCAGCGGCGTTCTTGACCTTGACGGTCGAGAGCCCGGCGTTCTCGGCGTAGGACAGCTCGGCGTAGCCGATGGAGTTCTCGGTGGACTTCACCGTCGAGGTGACGCCGTCGCTGCCCTTGGCGCCCTGGCCGCCGGGGGCCTTCCAGTCCGAGCCGGAGTCGAACGTCCAGTCGGCGCCGGCCGCACCCTTGAGGAACTTGGTGAAGTTGTCCGTCGTGCCGGAGCCGTCGGAGCGGTGCACCGAGGCGATCGGCGCGTCCGGCAGCGAGGCAGCGCTGTTCTCGGCCTTGATGGCCGGGTCGTTCCACTTGGTGATCGTGCCAGCGAAGATCTTCGCCAGGGTCTGGGCGGACAGTTGCAGGCCGTCGACGCCGGACAGGTTGTACATCAGCGCCACCGGGCCGACGGCCATCGGCAGGTCGGCCGCGGCACCGCCGGTGCAGCGCGCGTCCGCGTCGGTCTTCTGCTGGTCCTTCAGCGCCGAGTCCGAGCCGGCGAAGGAGACCTGCTTGGCGATGAACTGCTGGCGACCGGTCGAGGAACCCGTCGACTGGTAGTTGATCGTCGCGCCGGAGCACGCGTTCTGGTAAGCCTTGACCCACTCGTCGATCGCGTTCTTCTGAGCGGACGAGCCGGAGCCCGTGATGGACCCCTTCGCACACGAGATCGCGTTCGCCGCACTCGACGGCGCCGCGTTGCTGCCGCCGGAGTCGTTGTTGTCGTCAGTTCCGCACGCCGCCACGGTGAGCAGTGCCACCATCGCGGCCCCGACGGCGGCCTGACGCTTGCCTCGGTTCACAAGCAACCCTTCGTCCCTCGCGCCGTTCACGGCGCCGAATGTCGTCCGCCCCCCGGACTGGGGTGCCGGCAAGAATCGAAGCGATCCAGAGTGAACGGAGCATGAACAAGCGCATACGCCAACCCATCACCAACCAGAACACATCCATGTCGGATGATTTAGGGCCTGTTGACTGGACCCGATGACCTCACTCCAGAACACCGCGTACTGAGTTATAAGCGCTTCGTTACCAACGGCCGGCGGGGCCGTCCACCCGGCACCCCATGACGCAGCGGCCGCCGGGGGCGCGTGACGGGTCGTCGCGGGCCGCGGCCTCCGATCCGCAGGCGTCCGCCGAGCGGGCCCCCGGCGACCTACGACGCCTGACCGAGACCGCCATCCAGGAGCTACGCGCCACCCTCACACCCGCGAACCCTGGGACAACCATCGGACAAGTTGATGACAAGACGGTGCGGACGCGGGGACGGGCGGCGGCGCGCCCGGGAGGATGGGCCGGCCACCCAGGTGCCGTCGGGCCGGCCGGCCCGACGCCCGGATTCTGGCTTTTCGAGGTCATCGAGCGACATCGAGCCGATCGGGAATCTTGCGCCGCTGATACCGAATGTTCATCGGCGCGCGTCATGCCCGACCCAGCCCACTGCGCCCGGCGACGCAGTGGGACGGAGCCGGCGAAGCGGCCAACCCGCACGCGGCGCTACGCAGATGATCAGGACTTGCGCCCCCAGTCACCGGACGTCCGCTCTGCCCGGAGATCGACGGTGGCGTTCCACACGCTCCCGTGCTTTGCTTGTAAGCAACATCGACGTAGCTGAAAGCATCCGGTCAACACCGGACAGTCCGATAGCGGAGAGCGATTCCGCATGACAGTAACAATAAGAAACAGCAAGGTAACGTAGCGAAGTTGTCCCGGCCCGGGAAAGCCCGAAGCCGCCAGACCGCCGGAGCCGGCCGTACCCAACCCGCGTCCCATCGGGACGGTCGCCTGCCAAGGCGGTCGTCCCCACGGCCCGGCGCCATCCGGCGGCCGTCGACCACGCGGTCGACCACGCCGCCGACGAACGCGACACGCATCGGAACCGACACGCATACAGGAGGACGGCCAGAAGATGAACACCGTCGACAACGACGATCTCCTACCAGAGCCCCGGCCGATCACCGGGGGGCGGCCCGGCTCCCTCGCCGAGGTGGTAACCGTCCATGACGGCCTGGTGGTGCGGCACGAGCTGGTCCTGGCGCCGGGAGCCACCGCGGCCGACCTGACGACCGCCATGATCCTCGTTCCGCCCACGGCCTGCCTGGTCAGCCACCACGGCGACGTCGACGTCGCCCTGGTGTTCCAGGAGGTCTCCCGCGACGGGCGGCCCGAGCCCGGCGCCGACCCACTGCCCCACCGCCGAGGCCTGCCTCACCGCTGACCGGCCCGATCGGCCGCCCGGCCGAGCACCGGCACGAGCCCGGCGCGGGGACCCCGAGCGGCACCTCAGGGTGCCCGTGCCGGGCCGACCTGCCCGTCCCGATGGCCCCGCAGCTCGGCGCAGGCAATATCGTGGCGTGGTGGCTGTACTCACCCCCCGTGCGACCGACTTCCCGCGCTGGTACCAGGACGTGCTCGCAAAGGCCGAGCTGGCCGACAACGGCCCCGTCCGCGGGACCATGGTCATCCGACCGTACGGCTACGCGATCTGGGAACGTATGCAGGCGGATGTGGACGCCCGGATCAAGGCCGCGGGCGCGGTCAACGCCTACTTCCCGCTGTTCATCCCGGAGAGCTACCTGCGCCGGGAGGCCGAGCACGTCGAGGGCTTCAGCCCCGAGCTCGCCGTGGTCACCATCGGCGGCGGCAAGGAGCTGGAGGAGCCGGTGGTGGTGCGGCCGACCAGCGAGACCATCATCGGCGAGTACCTGGCCAAGTGGACCCAGAGCTACCGCGACCTGCCGCTGCTACTCAACCAGTGGGCCAATGTGGTCCGCTGGGAGCTGCGTCCCCGGCTGTTCCTGCGCAGCAGCGAGTTCCTCTGGCAGGAGGGGCACACCGCGCACGTCGACGAGGCCGAAGCCGCCGCCTACGCTCGCCGGATCGCGCTGGAGGTCTACCGCGACTTCCTCACCGAGGTGCTCGCCATCCCGGTGTTCATCGGCACGAAGACCCGCAAGGAGCGCTTCGCCGGCGCCACGAACACCATGACCTGCGAGGGCATGATGGGCGACGGCAAGGCCCTGCAAATGGCGACCAGCCATGAGCTGGGGCAGAACTTCGCCCGGGCCTTCGACATCGACTTCCTCGGCGCGGACGGCGCGAAGCACCTGGCCTGGACGACGTCCTGGGGCAGCTCGACCCGGATGGTCGGCGGCCTGATCATGGCGCACGGCGACGACAACGGCCTGCGCATCCCGCCCCGGCTCGCGCCGACCCAGGTCGTGGTGCTGCCGGTGCGCGACGACGAGACCGTCGTCGCGAAGGCTCGCGAGATCGGCTCGGCGCTCACCGACGCCGGCCTGCGGGTGCAGGTCGACGCCCGCCCGGGGCTGTCCTTCGGTCGCCGGGTCACCGACGCCGAGATCAAGGGCATTCCGGTGCGGGTCGAGGTCGGCCCGCGCGACCTGGCCGCCGGGAACGTGACCCTGGTCCGCCGGGACACCTCGACGAAGACGCCGGTGCCGCTGGCGGAGGCGGCCGCCCGGGTCCCGGCGCTGCTCGACGAGGTGCAGGCCAGTCTGTACGCCGAGGCCCTGGCCCTGCGCGAGAGCCGGACGGCGGACGTCACCACGGTCGCGGACGCCGCGCAGGCGGCGCAGACCGGCTTCGCCCGGATCCCGTGGCGCCTCGTCGGCGAGGAGGGTGAGGCGCGCCTCGCCGAGGACGCCCTGACCGTCCGCTGCCTGCAGACGCCCGACGGCGAGATCCCCCCTGCCGGCGGCGACCCCGACGACCTGGTCTGCCTGATCGCGCGCTCCTACTGACCGCGGCCCGCGGTCCGCGGCGCCACCACCACCCCCGTCCGGCGCACCGGATCGGGGGTGGTTTGGTGACGGGGTGGGCCGGCGGGTGACGCAGGGGCGCTAGCCGAAACGGGTTATCGGCTTTGCGGCCCTTCGGCTCGTTTGCTAACGTCACCAATGTCCGACCTGCCCGAAATCGTCCTTATTTATTCTGTCTTTCGCGCACGCAGAACAGGTAGCATGCTCCGACAAGACGAATTCGAGCAGCTTATTGCCCGGAAACTGGGTCTCGCCGACTCGGCGGTCGCCGGTGGCAGCCGGCTCCACGAGGACCTCGGGCTGGATTCCTTCCGGCTCCTGGAACTCTGCCTGTACGTGATTGAGCTCGGAGTCGACCTCTCCGAGGCGAACTGGCTGGAAATCGAGACCGTCGACGAGCTGTACAGCCGCTATCGCGCCGGCCCGCCCACCGCGGACACCCGGGCGCAGGGCGCTGCACCAGCGGGGGTTGGCGTCGGTGGACGACCGCTCGACGGGCCCGCCGGCCTCGCCGGGCGGGGGATGACCGGCGCCGAAGCCGCGGCCACAGCCGGGACCGCCGGCGCGCTCGCGCTGCCGCCGCCGCGGTTCGCCGGGCGGTTCCTGCGGCTGATGCCGGTGCTGCCGGCGTCGACGCCGTTCCTGTACGAGCTTGCGGTGACACCCGAGATCGGCTTCCGCTGGCGCTACCGGGGCTCGGTGCCGTCGTACCCGCAGTTCGAGCAGGAGCTGTGGCAGGGCGTCCTGACCCAGTTCGTGATCGAGTCGATCGAGACGGCCCGGCCGGTCGGCCACGCGATCTGCTACAACCCGGAGTTCGCGCTGGGGTACGCGTACGTGGGCGCGGCGATCTCGGCCGACTACACCGGTTCGGGTCTGGCCGTCGAGGCCCTGGACCTGTTCGTGCGTTACGTCTTCGACATCTGGCCGTTCCGGAAGCTGTATTTCGAGGTGCCGGAATTCAACTACCCGCAGTTCGCGGGGGCCGACCGGGGCAACTCGGCCGGTGGAGCGCTCGAAATCGAGGGACGGCTGCGCAAGCACGACTTCTATCGCGGCCGCTACTGGGACCGTCTCATTCTCGCCGTCTACCGGGACAGCACGGACGGCGACGCCCGATAACGGGATCGTCCGTCGGAAGAGGGCCGTCGAAAATGGTTTATCTGCTGGATCGCATGAGGCGTGCGAGCACCGGTCCGAACACGGTGACCTTCCTCGCGCCGGACGGCGGTCGACGGGTCGGCTGGGGGGAGCTCTACGGGGACGCCTGCCGCGTCGCCGCCGGCCTGCAGTCGCGCGGGGTCGGGCCGGGCCGTCCGGTCGTCATCCTCGCCGACACGTCGCAGGAGACGATCACCGCGGCGATGGCGGCGTGGCTCGCGGGCGGCAGCCTCACGATGGCCCCCACCCCCGCCCGCACCGTCGACCTGGCCCGGTACCTCGCCGACACCCGCGACCGGTTCGACTCGCTCGGCGAGCCGCTCGTGCTGGTCGGCGCGCCGTGGGAGGACGCGGTGCCCGCGCTGTCCGGCGGGGCCGGGCGGGTGATCCCGCTGGCCGAGGCGGTCGGCTCCCCGCCGGCGACGCCGTGGCGCCCGCCCATGCTGACCGCGGACGCCCCCGCGATCCTGCAGCTGACCAGCGGCACCACCGGCGCGCCGAAGATCGCCCGGATCAGCCATGGCAACCTCGCGGCGAACGTCGAGGGCATCCGGGTGGCGACCAGCCACGAGACGGTGCACGGCCGGATGCTGTCCTGGCTGCCGCTGTCCCACGACATGGGGCTCATCGGCGGGTTCATCCTGCCGATGGCGTGCGGCCGCTGCGACGCGCTGCTGTCCTCGCCCGCCGATTACCTGGCCAGGCCGGCGAGCTGGATGCAGCTGATCTCCCATCACCGCGCCACCAACACGGTCGGACCCAGCTCCGCCTACGCCGTCGCGGCCCGGCTGCTGCGCACCGGCCCCCGGCTGGACCTGTCCTGCCTGGCCTACGCGCTGTGCGGCGGGGAGCCGATCGATCCCGCGATCGTCGACGACTTCCTCGACGCCGCGGGCGACCACGGCTTCCACCCGGCCGCCTTCATGCCCGCCTACGGGCTCGCGGAGGCCACGGTCGCGGTCACGTTCTCCGCGGTGGGACGCGGGCCGCGCTACGACACGGTCGACGCGGATGCCCTGGCCGCGGGCACGGCCCGGTTCGTGCCCCCCGAACCGGGCGACCCCGGCGTGCGCACGAGGCGGCTGGCGCTGCTCGGCGAGCCGATCCCCGGCCTGTCGGTCCGCGTCGTCGACCCGGACGCGGGCGGGGTCCTGGCCGAGCGGAAGGTCGGCGAGGTCCAGGTCCGCGGTACCTCGGTGGCCGCCTCCTACCATGACGATCCCGAGTCGGCGGCGGCGCTGCGCGCCCGCGACGGGTGGCTGGCCACCGGCGACCTCGGCTACCTCACAGGCGGGGAACTCGTCGTCTGTGGTCGCCGCAAGGACGTCATCATCCTCGGCGGCCGCAACATCTACCCCGAGGAGGTGGAGCGGGCCGCGGCCCGGGCCGAGGGTGCCCGCGCTGGCAACATCGTCGCGTTCGGCTACCCCCGCCCCGGCCACCTCGGCGCGGAGGGCCTCGCCGTGGCCGTCGAAACCCGTGGGGCCGATCCCGCCGCGTTGAAGAGCGCCGTCGCCGAGGAGATCCGCGCCGCACTCGGGGTGATCCCGCACGCGGTGGTGGTGCTCGAGCCGGGCTCGGTGCCGAAGACCCCCTCCGGAAAGCTGCAACGGGCCGAGGCCCGGCGGAGGTTCGCCCCGTGAGCCCCCAGCCCGCCGCGCGACACGACGCGCACAGCGTCGGGGCGGGCAGCGACGCCGCCACGGCCGAACGGCTCGCCGCCCTGGCCGACGGCCTCTACGCCGCCTGGGCGGAGGCTGCGGTGTCCCGGCGCGACGAGCTGCTCGCCGCCTGCTGCATCCCCGCGGTGACCTACGCCAACCCGCTCGGCGAGGCGGCCGGCATCATCGAGTTCGCCGATCTCATCGGCGAGTTCCTCGCGCCCTACCCGGGGCATCGCCCGGTGCGCACCAGCGGGGTCGACGTGCACCACCGATGCGCCCGCTGGGAGTGGGGGCTGCGCAACGGCATCGGGCAGATCGTGCTGGTGGGCCTCGACGTCGTCACCTTCACCGAGAGGCCGCGCCTCGCGACCATCACCACCTTCTTCGGGCCGCCACCGCGGCAGGTCTACTCCTTCGGCGCGGCACCGGCCTGAAGCCCTGACCCATCCCGCGCCGGCGTCAGCCGCGCGCCACCGACCCCTTCCGCTCCCTTCCGCCCAGATCCCCAACTCCCCACCTGGAGGAAACCTTGCCCAGCACCCGCGCAGCACTGCGGACCGCGGCCGTCGGCGCGACGGGAGCCGTGGCGGCGAGCCTGTTCGGCGCCGCCCCCGCCGCCGCGTCCACCCCGATCCAGGGGACCGGCTGCACCGTCACCGCCTGGCCGCCCACCGGTGGATCGACGATCTTCGGAAACGGCGGCATCACCTGTTACGGCCAGCCCTCCGGCAACATGCAGATCAGCAACCAGCTCCGGAAATACGCGAACGGGCAGTGGACGTCCGTCGGGACCCCCGTCAAAAAGTCGTTCTGGGGTAGTTCCGGCATCGGCGACGGCACCTCGGTGCCCTGCACCTTCAGCGGCCAGGCGCAGTTCAAGACCGTGACCACCGGCACCGCGGACGGCATGTCCGTCACGGACACCTCCCCCGCCGCGACCTACTCCTGCTACTGATCCACTGCCGCTGGCCAACCACCGCCGCTGAGCCCGGCGCCGGTACCGGCCCGGCTCCGGCCGGCGGTGTACGCCCGCCAGACGTACACCGCCGGCCGGAGCAGCTACAAAGATCGGTCTGCTGGCCGGCGTCCGGATGGATGTGCGCATGCCCGGCATGGATGCCGATCAAGGCGACCGGCGCCGCCGGTGGCGGGGCGGCGGCGCGGATCGCCGGCTCGACCGGCTGACCGAACGGGAACGGGACGTGCTGGGCGAGGTCGCCGCCGGGCTGTCCAACGCGCCGGATCGCCGCGCACCTGGTCCGTGTCGGAGGCGACCGTGAAGACCCACGTCGGGAGAATCCTGACAAAACTCGAACTACGGGACCGGGTCCAAGCCGTCGTCTCCGCCGGTGAAACAGGAATGGTGCGGCCTACCGCCAACCCGCCGCGGCGGAAACAGTACCCGCGGCGCCGACCAGCGGCAAGCGTTGGCGCATCCGGGGACCGGGCCGGGCGCGACCGGTGGCTACACCGTCGTTTCGGCGGGACTCACCAGCGCATCGGAATCCGACTTCCCGCCCGTGGTGTCGATGACGGTCCCCCGGTGTTCACCCCGGCAGATCGCCGTCATCGCGCCCTGCTGCTCGATGTCGAAGATATGCAGCGGGATACCGAAGTCACGGGCCAGAATGAATGCCGACTGATCCATGACCCGCAGACCCCTGCTGATCACCTCGTCGTAGCTGAGGTGGGAGAATCGCTGGGCGTCCGGGTTGATCTTCGGGTCGCTGTCGTAGACGCCGTCGACGCCGTCCTTGGCGGCGAGCACCGCGTCCGCGCCCAGCTCCAGCGCGCGCTGCACCGCCGGGTAGTCCGTGGTGAGGAAGGGCTGGCCGTTCCCGCAGGCGAGAATGACCGTCGCCCCCTTCTCCAACAGGTGCACGGCCCGCAGCCGGATATAGGGCTCGGCCACCGCCGGGACCGGGACCGCCGTCATCACCCGCAGGTTGTCCTCCCCGAGGGCGGTCAGTTTGCCCCGCAGCAGCAGGCTGTTGATGACGGTGCCGAGCATCCCGATGTTGTCGGCCTCGACCCGGTCGATCCCCCACCGGTCCGACTGGTTGCCGCGGAAGAGGTTTCCACCGCCGACGACGATCGCCACCTCGACCCCGGACTGACGCACCGCGATGATTTCCCGGGCGAGATGTTCCAGCGCATTGGAGTCGAAGCCGAATTCGGCGGAACCGGCGATCGCCCGGCCACTTAGTTTTACGACCACTCGACGGTATTTGGCCACAGTCTCCCGCTTCCCCTTTTCCATCGTGCGATCTTAACGTAGCCGGGCCAATGATCGATCATGCGCCCAGGAAGTACTGGGTACACGGTAGAGCACCCGACTCCCGGCACCGCACCATGACCTGCCGGCCACGAAAACGACCTGTGCCGGCCGCCACGGGTCAGGAGTCGGCGGGAGTATGCCCGGCCGCGGCGGCTTCGCACCGCCCCACCACGGACTGCGGCGCCACCGCCGGCCTGCCACCGCCGACCCGCCGCGGCGGCCCCGGCCGCAGCGCCCCGGCGGCCCGCCTGCGCGCAATCCACGCATCGACGGCGCTGGGGTCTGGTCGCCGGGACATGGTTGGCGAGGGCAGACACGGACGAGCCCTGACCATCTATTGGATGATCAGGGCTCTGGTAGTGCAACCGCTGGTCGGGGTGGCGGGATTCGAACCCACGACCTCTTCGTCCCGAACGAAGCGCGCTACCAAGCTGCGCCACACCCCGCGACCGAGATGAAGCATACCCGACGGACCCGTGGTTCCGGGCGGGGGGTGGCCACGGGTTCGGCCGGACGTCAGGCCGGGACCGCGGTCAGGCAGAGCAGAGTCGCCTCGGGACGGCAGCCGAGGCGCACCGGCGCGAAGGGTGAGGTCCCCAGCCCCGGGGACACGTGCAACCAGGACGCTGCGGCGGCGGTCACGTGGCGGGACAGCCCGCGAACCCGGGACCGGTCGAGCCCGCAGTTACTCACCAGCGCCCCGATCCCGGGCAACCGGATCTGGCCGCCGTGGGTGTGGCCCGACAGGATGAGCCCGACGCCGTCCGCGGTGAATGCGTCGAGCACCCGGGGCTCCGGCGTGTGGGACAGGCCGAGCGCGAGCTGCGTGCCGGGCTCCGGCGGGCCCGCCACGAGGTCGGGCCGGTCGCGGCGCAGCCGGGCGTCGTCGACCCCGCGCACGTCGATCCGGCAGCCGCCGGCCGCGAGGACGGCCCGGGTGTTGGTCAGCTCCGTCCAGCCGCTCGCCGCGGCCAGGTCCTTGGCGAGGCCCGCCCAGTCCAGCGGGGCGCCGGTCGGCTCGGCCTCGTCGGAGCGGCGCAGGTAGCGGTGCGGGCTGGTCAGCGTGGGGACAAAGTAGTCGTTGTTCCCGGGGACGAACACGCCCGGGAACGAGTACAGCGGCTCCAGCGCGGCGAGCAGTGGGCCGCGGGCGTCCTCGGCGCTGAGCACGTCGCCGGTGAGGACGACCAGGTCGGGGACCAGCCGGGCCAGCTCCGACAGCCAGGCGAGCTTGTCCCGCTGGCGCGCCGTGACATGCAGGTCGGACATGTGCAGCACGCGTAGCGGGCGCGAGCCGGCGGGGAGCACGGGGATCGACACCCGGCGCAGCGTGTAGGCGCTGCGCTCGTACAGCGCGCCGTAGGCGAGCGTGACCGCCCCGGCCGCCGCGACCGACACCCCGAGCCCCGCGACCGCGCGCGCCACCCGGCGACGCCGGCCACCCGCCGTCACCCCGCCCGACGCTGCGCTCGCCACCCCGACACTCGCCACCCCCGCACTCGCCACCACGACCTCCTCGTGCCCCGGCGCCTCCGGCGTCGATGCCGGCGGGCCATCCGCCTCCGGGAGCCGCCCCGGCCGCGTCAGTACCTCCCAGCGCGCCCGACGGTCCCACCGCGTCGGAGGTACCACTCCCGGGGCGGCGGCGCGCCACGGGCCGCGCACCACAGTCTCATCCCCGGTTCGCCGCGGCCGGGCGCCACCCCGGCCGTCGCACCGCCGTGGCCAGGCGTGACCAGGTCACCCGCGGACCATAGGCTTCGTTGACTATGAGCACCCCCACGGAACGGAGCACGCTGCACCAGCGGCTCCGCGCCGACCTGACCACCGCGATGAAGGCCCGCGACGAGCTGCGGACGTCCACCCTTCGACTGGCGCTGGCCGCCGTGAAGGACGCGGAGGTCGCCGGCGCCGCCGCCCGCGTCCTCGACGACGCGGAGGTCTCGAAGGTCCTGACCCGCGAGGTGAAGAAGCGGCGGGAGGCGGCCGACGCCTACGCCGCCGCCGGCCGCGCCGAACAGGCTGACCGGGAACGCGCCGAGGGCGAGGTGCTGGGCGAGTACCTGCCCCGCCAGCTCGGCGACGACGAGCTGGCCGCCATCATCGACCGCGTGCTCGCCGAGCTGGGCCTGTCCGGGCCGAAGGCGATCGGCCCGGCGATGAAGTCCGTGCAGGCCGCCGTGGCCGGCCGGGCCGAGGGCGGCCGGGTGGCCGCGATGGTGAAGGCCAGGCTCGCTGGCGGCTGACCGCCGCGGTCTGCCGCCGCCAGGCCGACGCCGACGGGTGCCGACGCCGACGGGTGCCGACGCCGACGGGTGCCGACGCCGACGGCTACCGACGCCGGGGTGAGCCGACGCCGGGGTGAGCCGACGCCGGGGTGAGCCGACGCCGGGGTGAGCCGACGCTGCCGGGCCGGCTCAGGCGCCGCGGCGCTGCACGCGGTTGCGGCGCTGCCCGCCGAGCCAGGCCAGCGGGCCGTTCCCGGGGCCGGCCGGCGCGCCGAGCTGCTCGCGCGGGTTCGCGCCGAAGATGCCCGGCGGGACGGGCTGGCCCAACCCCGCCGGCGGCGAACCCCCGGGCAGCACCGGTGCGCCGGTCAGCCCACCGGAGATCGCCAGCTTGATCTCCGTGTTGAGGGAGACCGGGCCGCCGGGCGCCGGGGACATGTTCACCACCGTCCCGGGGGCGGCCGGTGCGGGGACCGGCTGCGACGAGACGTGGAAGCCGAGCTGGACGAGCGTCTGCTCGGCCACCTGCTGCGGCTGGCCGAGCACGTTCGGCAGGACCTTCGTCGGCACCTGCGGCTGGGTGGCGTCCGGCGCCGGCAGCGGCTCGACCGGCAGGCCGAGACCGTTGATCGTGCGGATCATGGTCCGGGACCACACCTGCGCCGGGTAGCCGCCGCCGAAGACGTCGCGGCCGAGCACCTTGGTCAGCGGATGCGAGGTCGGCCCGCGCGGGTCGGCGAGGGTGACCGCCGCGGCGAGCTGCGGGATGTACCCCGCGAACGACGCGGTGCTGAAGCCCTCGGCGGTGCCCGTCTTACCGGCGGCCGGCCGGCCGATCTGCCCGTTGCCGCTGGCGGTCCCGTGGTTGATGACGCCCTGCAGCACGGCGCTCACCTGGTCCGCGATCTTCGGGTCGAGCACCTGCTGGCAGGGTGCGCCGGCGTTGAACGGCAGCGGCCGGTCGGCGCCGCCGACCCGCTGCGTGATCGCGAGGACGGTGCGCGGGTCGCACCGGCGCCCCCGCGCCGCCAGCGTCGAATAGGCGGTCGCCAGGTCCATCGTGCTGATTTCGTTGGAGCCGAGGATCGACGAGCCGTCGACGCGGCTGATCCCGTCGACCCCCTTGCATTCCGGATCGTCGTTGTTGTGCGGTCGGATCCGGCAGGAGGAGACACCCATACGGCGGGCGACCTCGGCCGTCTTCAACACGCCCAGCTTCTCGGCGAGCTGAATGTAATAGGTGTTGACCGATCCCCAGGTGGCGGTCGTCAGCGAGTAGAAACCGTCCTCGCTCGGGTCGGCGTTGCCGTAGCAGTTCTTGCGTTGCGGATCGGGGTTCGGGAAGACGTTGGAGTGATAGCAGACGGGGGCGTGCAGCGTCGTCGACAGCGGCAGACCGGACTCCAGGGCGGAGATCAGGGTGAACACCTTGTAGGTCGATCCCGGGGAGAAGGAGTCCTCGTCGACCGGGTAGATCTCCTTCGTGTGCACGAAATCCGTCGACAGGCTCGCCGGCTGGCCGTCGTCCGTCGCCCCGTACTCCCGGTTGATCGCGACGGCGAGCACCTGGCCCGTGCCCGGCTGCATCATCGCGACGCTCGCCGCCACCCGGTTGCCGATCGGGATGACCTCCGCGGCGGCCGACTGGGCGGCCTGCTCGGCGACCGGATCCAACGTCGTTCTGATGGTCAGGCCGCCCTCGAACAGCAGCCTGCGGGCGTCCGCCTCGGTGGGGGCGAAGGTTCTGTCGTTGAGGAGCTGCTGGCGGACCAGCGCGCAGAAGAACGGCGCGCCCGAGTCGGCGCACGCGTCGGCCGACCGCTCGGGACGGTCGAGCACCAGCTCGCTGTCGTGCGCCAGGCGAAAGTCGACCTGGCTGAGGTGATGCAGCTCCAGCATCCGGTCGAGCACCACGTTGCGCCGTTCCCGGGCCGCCTGCGGGTGCAGCACCGGATTGAAGGCGGTCGGGTTTTTCACCAGTCCGGCCAGGGTCGCCGCCTGCGGCAGGGTGAGCCGCTCCACGTCGACGTTGAAGTAGTGCTTCGCCGCGACCTGAATGCCGTAGGCGCCGTCGCCGAAATAGGCGATGTTGAGGTAGCGCTCGAGGATCTCGTCCTTGCTCAGGTGCGCCTCGAGGTAGAGCGCGTACCGCGCCTCCCGCAGCTTGCGCTGCACGGTCTGCTCGGTGGCGGTCTTCTTCTCCTCCGGCGTGGTGGCCGACATCAGCAGGACGTTCTTGACGTACTGCTGGGTCAGCGTGGACCCGCCCTGGGTCACCTCGCCGCTCTCCCGGTTGGTCAGATAGGCGCGGAGGAGGCCCTTGTAGTCCAGCCCGTTGTGTTCGTAGAAGCGCGAGTCCTCGATGTCGATGACGGCCTGGCGCATCACCTGGGGAACCCGGCTCAGCGGGACGACCTCGCGGTTCTGCTCGCCGGACAGGACGGCGATCTGGTTGCCGCGCGCGTCGAGGATGCGCGACGCCTGCGCGGGCGGGGGAACCGTGAGGTTCGCCGGCAGGTTCATGAAGTCGTCGGCGCTGTCCTTGACGGTCAGCCCCACCGCGCCGACCACCGGCAGCGCGAGCATGCCGACCAGCACTCCGGCCACCACGCTGAGCACAGCCACGCCGGCCAGCCGGCGAGCGGTCCGCCGCGCCCGGTGGCCCCTGGTGGCGTCCCGGCCGCCGGCGCCGCCCGGGCCAACCGAGCCGTTCGGGCCAACCGAGCCGTTCGCGGAGAACCCCGGACGGTAGAGGTCGCCGACCTCGCGGTCCCGCGCGGCACCGGTGGATGTCGGCCCGGCCGACGATGTCGGCCGCCGCCTCGGGGGCGGCCGCCGCCCAGAGGGCACCGGGTACCCAGGGGGCGTGGTCATCGGCGGACCTCCGTCCAGCCAGGCTGGGACACCAGTCGGAGCATACGGGCCAACATCTGATCAACCCTCCCCGCCCCGGGTGGGCAGTCCGGTAGAACCACGCTCGGATGGCCGCCCAAGCGGGTCGATAACGCCGTGACCTGGGACACCGCAATTCCGGCGGCGGGTGCCGTGGCCGGCCGCGCAGGGCGAGCCCCGGACGAGCGTGACGACCTCCACATCACCGCGCCCGGCGCAGGCCCGCCATGCCCACCAACGGGCTACCGGATTGGAGGGGGCCCTGCATGGGAGTTCCCATGTCAGCCGGACAACGGGACCATGGAAGAACTACTCGGTCCATGCAGCGATACGTGATTGTCACCCATCCGACATACGGTTGTCACAGACCGCACTACTGAGGCGATCCGGATCAATGGCCCGGACTAGTCATTTGGACAACCACCCGTGTGGGGTCTGTGCCGTGGCCACGCCACTCCGTACGGTTTCGGGTCAACGCCACGTCACCACCCGCACGGGCCCCCTGACCCGGACTCGAGAAGAAAGGCAGGTGGCATGACCAGAAGCCTGGCCCCCGCCGTCAGCACGACCCTGCGCGCCAACACGACCCGCCTCGTGGGTTCCACCGTCGACGGCGACTGGACGGCGCACGCCGCCTGTCGCGACCTCGACCCGGATGAGCTGTTCGTCCAGGGCGCAGCCCAGAACCGGGTGAAGACCCGTTGCTTCGGCTGCGCCGTCCGCACCGAGTGCCTCGCCGACGCCCTCGACAACCACGTCGAGTTCGGCGTCTGGGGCGGCATGACCGAGCGGGAGCGCCGCGCGCTGCTGCGTCGCCGTCCGGACGTCACGTCCTGGCGCAAGCTGCTCGCCGACGCCCAGGCTGATCATCGATCAGCGTCCGCCGGTTAGCCCGGACGGGGACGCCCCGCCCACCGTGCCGGCCCGGTCGACCACCCGGCCCGACACCACGAGGCAGCGCACCCGCCCGACAAACGCATGACCGGCACGGGCCTGCCAGCCCGTGACCCGCACCCGATTCCGCCCGAGGACAGCGTCGTCCCGGTTCGGAACGCAGTCCTCCCGCCGGCCGCTGCGGCCGCGTCAGCCGGCCCGCTCCAGCCGCTCGACCCGGGCCAGCGCGTAGCCGATCTCCCGCAGCCCCGCCAGGTCGTGCACATCCTCGGACAGCGCCTCCACCTCCACCAGCGGGGTGTCCGGATGGGCGCTGGTGAACCGATCCCGCAGCCGCGCCTCCCGGCTGGCCAGCCGCACCCGCTCGGCGTGGATGCGCAGCACCGCCGCCGCGAGTGGATGCTCCCCGTGCTCGTCGAGCTTCTCGGCGGCCGCCAGGCTGCGTTCGACGGTGAGCGCCACCGCGTCGCTGTGATGCATCCGGTTCACCACCAGCCCGGCCAGCGGCATCCCCTCCGCGTCGAGCCGGTCGACGAAGTACGACGCCTCCCGCAGCGCCGCCGCCTCGGGCGCGGCGACGACGACGAACGAGGTGCCGGGATTGCCGAGCAGGCGGTAGGTCTCCTCCGCCCGGGCCCGGAAGCCCCCGAACATCGTCTCCAGGGCGGCGACGAACTGGCTGAGGTCCATGAGCAGCTGGGCGCCGAGCACCTTGGTGATCACTCTGGTGAACATGCCGATGCCGGCGCCGAGCACCTTCGCGTAGGCCCGGCCGCCGGCCTTGGCGGGCGCGAGCAACAGCCGCAGCAGCCGCCCGTCGAGGAAGGTGCCCAGCCGCGTCGGCGCGTCGAGGAAGTCCAGGGCCGACCGGGTCGGCGGCGTGTCGACGACGATGAGATCCCACTCGCCGGTCGCGTCGAGCTGGCCGAGCTTCTCCATCGCCATGTACTCCTGCGTCCCGGAGAAGGAGGACGACAGCGACTGGTAGAACGGGTTCGCGAGCAGCGCCTCGGCCCGCTCGGGCGAGCTGTGCGCCAGGACGATCTCGTCGAACGTCCGCTTCATGTCGAGCATCATCGCGTCGAGGCGACCGCCGGCGGTGCCGTCGACCCCGGCCACCTCGCGCGGGGTGTTGTCGAGCGCGGTCAGGCCCAGCGACTGGGCGAGCCGGCGGGCCGGGTCGATGGTCAGGACCACCACGTCGCGCCCGCGCTCGGCGGCACGCAGCGCCAGCGCCGCGGCCGTGGTGGTCTTGCCGACGCCACCCGAGCCGCAGCAGACGATGATGCGCTCGGTGTCGAGCATCGCGTCGACGTCGAGCAGCGGCGCCCCCGCCGGGTGCGGCCGGACCCGGCGCGGCGCGGGCCCGACGGACCGGGCCGCCGACCCGGCGGAGCGGCGACGCGTGCCCTTCGCGCCGCTCGCCGCGCTGGTCGCCTTCGCCGGCTTCGCTGCGGATCTGCTCGACCGAGAACTCGTCTCGGCCTGCGGCCGGTCGTCGCCGGGCGTCGAATCCACGGCGCTCACCCCACCATCTGCTGCGCGCGCAGCATCTCCGCAAACCGGTAGATCGTGCCGACGTCAACCCCGTCCGCGACCAGCGGCACCTCGTACACCGGGCGGCCGAGCGCGGCGATCTCGGCCCGTTCGGCCGTCTCCAGCGCCACCCGGTCGGCGTGCTGGGACGCCTCCCAGGCCAGCGCGTCGACCAGTTCGCGGGTCGGTTCCAGGCCCGCCTCCTTGATCCCGGCGACGATCTCCTCCCGGTCGAGCTCACCCCGGCGGGCCAGCCGCGACTGGTTGACCTTCAACAGCGGCGAGCGGGCCATGTTGACGATCACTCCACCGAGCGGCAGCCCAACCCGGGTGAGCTCGGCGACGGCGTCCACGGTCTCCTGGACGGGCATCTCCTCCAGCAGCGTCACCAGGTGCACGGCGGCACGTTCGGGCCGCAGCACCGCCATCACGCTGTCGGCCTGCGCGCGGATCGGCCCCATCTTGGCCAGTCCGGCCACCTCGGCGGTCACGTTGAGGAAGCGAGAGATCCGGCCGGTGGGCGGCGCGTCGAGCACCACCGCGTCATAGGCGAGCCCTCCCGGACGGGTGGCGTCGGGGCGGTTGACCGCCTCCTTGACCTTGCCGGTGAGCAGCACGTCGCGCACCCCGGGCGCCACCGTCGTCGCGAAGTCCACCGCGCCGATCTTGCCCAGTGCCTTCCCGGCCCGGCGCAGGTTGTAGAACATCTCCAGGTATTCCAGCAGGGCCTCGTCCGCGTCGATCGCGAGCGCGAACACCTCCCCGCCGCCGGGCGCGCTGGCCACCTTGCGCTCCTGGTAGGGCAGCGGCGGGGTGTCGAACAGCTGCGCGATCTGCTGGCGGCCCTCGACCTCGGTGAGCAGGATCCGCCGACCGCCGGTCGCCAGCGCCACCGCGAGCGCGCCGGCCATCGTCGTCTTACCGGTTCCGCCCTTGCCGGTGACGATGTGCAGCCGCCGGTCCCACGGACCGCTCGCCTCGCCGTCCACGTCCTCGGTCACCGTGCGCTTGCCGCTCACACGCTTGACCGTACCCGCGCGCCCGGCCCTCGCCATGTCGGAAAGCGTGAGCTCCCGCGCGGCGGCCGCCTGGCGGGCCGGACGACCGCCGTCGTCCCCGGCGTCCGGGACCGTCCGCGGCGTCCGGCGACGGCCGCTTCGCCGCCGGCGGGACGAGGTGTCCGGGGCCGCCGACCGGATGCTCTAAGGTCCGGTGTCATGCAGACGAAGTGGGAGTACTTCACGGCCCCGTTGCTGATCCACAACACCAAGCAGATCCTCGACACCTTCGGCGAGGACGGGTGGGAGCTGGTTCAGGTCATCCCCGCTCCCACGAACCCCGAGGGCCTCGTCGCCTACTTCAAGCGGCCCAAGGGCCAGTCCTGACATGGCCAGCCCGAGCGCCCGCCTGGCCGGGCTGGGACTGACGCTGCCGCCGGTGGCGAGTCCGGCAGGCGCCTACGTCCCCGCGATCCGCGACGGCGATCTGGTCTGGACCGCCGGGCAGCTGCCGATCGTGGACGGGCGGCTGGCCGTCACCGGCCTGGTCGGCGAGGCGGTCGACGCCGAGCAGGCGGCGTCGCTGGCCCGGATCGCGGCGCTCAACGCGCTGGCGGCCGTCGCCGCGCAGGCCGGCGGCCTGGACGGGATCGTCCGGATCGTGAAGCTGGTCGGGTTCGTCGCGAGCGCCGCCGGGTTCACCGCCCAGCCGGCGGTCCTCAACGGGGCGAGCGAGCTGTTCCTCGACGTCTTCGGCGACGCCGGCCGACACGCCCGCTCGGCGGTCGGGGTCGCCGCGCTGCCGCTGGGCGCTCCGGTGGAGCTCGAGGTGGTAGCCCGGGTGACCGCCGCCGGAGACTGAGCGGACCCGCCGCGGCCCGGGCGGCGAGGCCCGGCCTCGATCGGCAACGGCTGCCGGTGGTCGTCACTAGCATCTGACCCATGGTCGATCACAAGGCTGCCCTGCTCGCCCGGCTGCAACGGTCGCTGGTCGTCGTCCGCGACCCCGCCGCTCCCGCTGCCGGGGCGGGGTCGCCGCGGCCGTCGGCGGGCTCGGCGGCGCCCGTGCGCGACGCCGCCACGGTCGTCCTGCTGCGCGACGCGCCGGGCGGTCGTGGCATCGAGGCGTACCTGCTGCGGCGGGTGGCGGGGATGGCCTTCGCCGGCGGGATGTACGCCTTCCCCGGCGGTCGGGTGGACCCGACCGACATGGGGCCCGACGTGCCCTGGGCCGGCCCACCGGTCACCGAGGTGATGCACGCGCTGGACGCGGACCCGGCACTCGCCCGGGCGCTGGTGTGCGCCGCGGTGCGCGAGACCTTCGAGGAGTGCGGCGTCCTGCTGGCCGGCGCGGTCACGCCGGGCCCGGCCGGCAGCACGGCCGCCACGGAGATCCTCGACGAGGCGGCCCGCGCCGAGGCGCGCCGGGCGCTGGAACGCCACGAGCTCGGGCTGAGCGAGCTGCTGCGCCGCCACGCCCTGGCGCTGCGGGCCGACCTGCTCGCGCCCTGGGCCCGGTGGGTCACCCCGGAGATCGAGCCGCGGCGCTATGACACCCGGTTCTTCGTCGCGGCCCTGCCCGGCGGGCAGTCCCCCGACCAGCCCTCCCGGGAGGCCGACCGGATGGAGTGGATGCGGCCCGCCGACGCGCTCGAACGACATGCCGCCGGCGCGTTGGGCATGCTGCCGCCCACCGCGTTCACGCTGGCCGAGCTGTGCGAGCACGACGACGTCGCGTCGGTCCTGGCCGCCGCGCACGCCCGCGACCTGTCCCCGATCATGCCGAAGATCCTCGTCAGCGGCGGGGAGGCGCACATGCTGTTGCCGCACGACGAGGCGTACGACCCGCCGGGCGCCGCCGGAGCGGCCGGCCCGCCCGACGGCGTCGGCTGACGACCGTCGGGACACGGGTCCGGCGAGACCGGGCGACAGCGGGGCGGACCAGCGGTAAGGCTGCCTTCATGACGACTCCTCGACAGGTCACCCCGCTGGCCGCGGTGCTGCTCGCACCGAACCCGGGTCCGATGACGCTGGACGGCACCAACACCTGGCTCCTGCGCGCCGCCGGCGAACAGGGGTGCGTGGTGGTGGATCCCGGGCCCGACGACGCTGGACATCTGGCGGCGGTGGCGGCCGCCGGACGCGTCGAGCTGATTCTGCTCACCCACGGTCACGCCGACCACAGCGCCGGCGCCGCCGCGTTGCACCGGCTCACCGGCGCCCCGGTCCGCGCGCTGGACCCGGCGCACCGGCTCGGCTCGGAGGGGCTCACCGCCGGCGACGTGATCGCGACCGCGGGGATCGAGCTGCGCGTGCTGCCCACCCCCGGCCACACCTCGGACTCGCTGTCGTTCCTGCTGAGCGGGGACGACCGCCCGGCGCCGGGCTCCCACGCGGACGCCGACGGCACCGCCGGCCTGCCGTCCGGACCGGGGGTGCTGACCGGGGACACGATTCTGGGCCGTGGCACCACCGTCGTCGCCCACCCCGACGGCCGTCTCGGCGACTACCTCGACAGCCTGCGGCTGCTGCGTGAGCTGGGGGAGACCACGGTGCTGCCGGGGCATGGCCCGGAGCTGCCCGCCGCCGGCCGCGCCGCGGAGCACTACCTGGCTCACCGCCAGGCCCGCTTGGACCAGGTCCGCCGCGCGCTGGCGGACGCCGGGGTCGACGCTGTCGAGGCCGACCCCGCCGACGTGGTCCGCCGGGTCTACGCGGACACCGACCGGGCGCTGTGGTTCGCGGCCGAGCTTTCTGTCAGGGCCCAACTGGACTACTTGCGGCAGCATCCCGACATCCCCTGAACGAGCCAGGCACTTCAGGTTGGTCCCGGTGGACGCGGCCCGTGACATATCCTCGCGGCGGCCGCAACCGGGGCCACCCGTTCGCACCCGGATGACATCGGGCCTGGCCTGGGGCCCGCCGGCCCTCCCGCGGGCCGCTGACCAGGCAGATTATGGTGCCGGCCCAGGGACGGACGGCACCCGATCGAGCCCGGCGGTACCCGACGGCGGAGCCCGGACGACCCCGGTACCACCCGGAGGCACCGACGCGGCCGCGGCCGGTCACCCGACGGGAGGGGATCCCGGGAAGGAGACCCAGACCACTAAACTCTGGCGCGGAGGGAACCGATCGTGCGCAGGATGACGACTTCGACCAGCCGGAGGCCGAGCGGCCGGTCCGGGGCGGCCCGTGGCCACCCGGTCGGGCGAGACGCGGCACCGGTGACGTCCCTACCCCGGGAGGCCCACAGATGAGGGTGCCCGCGCGATCCCCACGTCCCGGACCGCGGCCATGGTGATCACCCCACCGCACACGGGGCCGCTGCGCTGTCCCCGGTGCGGCTCGGCGGCCGTCCCCGGCGGGCGGTTCTGCTACAGCTGCGGCCTGGAGTTCACCCCCGCCGAAGCCCCGGCGTCCGAGGTCCCGGAACGGCGCGTCGTCACCGTGCTGTTCGGCGACCTGTCCGACTTCACCGGCTGGGCCGAGGACCGCGACCCGGAGCGCGTCGGCGAGATGACCGACCGGGTGCTCGCCGCGCTGGCCCATGAGATCGACGAGGTCGGCGGGCGCGTCGACAACCTCACCGGCGACGGCATCATGGCCGTGTTCGGTGCGCCGACCGCCCACGAGGACGACCCGGAACGCGCCGTGCGGGCCGCCGCCGCGATGCAGGAGACCGTCCGCCGGCTGGTGCAGGACACCGCGGGCGACAGCGCCGAGGGCCGCCTCGGCCTGCGAGTCGGGATCAACACCGGCGAGGTCCTGGCCGGGGTGCAGGCGGCCATCTCGTACACGGTCATCGGCGACACGGTGAACACCGCGGCCCGGCTGTCGGCCGCGGCCACGATCGGCACCGTGTACGCGGGCCGCGAGACGGTGCTGGCGACCCGGTCGGTGGCGAGCTGGCGAGAGCTGCCCGACCTCGTCCTCAAGGGCAAGCGGGAACCGGTGCCGGCGTACGAGCTGATCAGCCTGCGCCCCTCCAACGTCGCCCGGCCGGGGCTCGCCGACGACGCGCCGTTCCTCGGCCGCGACGCGGAGCTGGCCGTCCTGGAGACGCTGTTCGCCGAGGTCGTCACCCGGCGCTCGCCGGAGGTCGCGCTGATCGTCGGCGAGGCCGGAATCGGCAAGACCCGGCTGGCCAGCGAGCTGGCGAGCCGCGCGGAGCGCACGCCCGGCACGGTGGCGCTGTGGGGACGCACGGTCCGCCACGGCGACGGCCGCGGGCTCGCGCCCCTCGTCGACGTCGTGCGCAACGCCTGCGGCGTCACCGACGGCGACTCGCTCGACCGGGTGGCCGACCGGGTCCGGCGCACCGTGGCGGGGCTGTCCCATCCCCTCACCGGAGCGCGGCTGCCCGCCGGCATCGCGGACCGGTTACTCCTGCTGCTCGGCGTGCCCCTGGACCGGCGGTCCACCATCCCGGCCACCACCCCGGGTGACCCGGCGGCCCGCGCATCGCACATCGAGGAGGCCGAACAGCGCGCCGTGGAGGCGACGGTGGAGGCCGTCGCGCTGCTGCTCAGCGCGCTGGCGCGCTCCGGGCCCATCCTGGTGCTGATCGACGATCTGGAGTGGGCGACGAGCCAGCTCAGCGATGCGGTGAGCCGGCTTGCGTCGCGCCTGTCCGGGCCGGTGCTGCTCGTCCTGCTAGACCGGGCCGGGCCGCGCCTGGCCACCCTGCCGCGGATCCGGCGCATCGACCTGCAGCCGCTGAGCACGCAGGCGTCCGGCCTGCTGCTGCAAAGCCATCTGCGGGGCAAGACGCTGGAACCGCAGACCCGCGACGACCTGCTCGCCCGGGTACACGGCAACCCGTTCTTCCTCGTCGAGCTGCTCAACCTCCTCATCGACCGGCGGCTGCTGCACCCGTCGGACGGCACCGGCGACGGCGACCAGGCCGAGCTGGTGCTCGACGGCTCGCTGGCCGAGACCCCGCTGCCCGCCGGTGTGCAGTCCGTGCTCGCCGCCCGCATCGACGATCTGGACCCGGTCGGCAAGGCGGTGCTGCGGGCCGCGGCGGTGCTCGGCCGGCGCTTCCCCGCCGAGGCGCTGCCGATGGTCGACGAGCGGCCGGCCGAGGAGGTCACCCGGGCGCTGGAGGTCCTGACCGAACGCCAGCTCGTCCGCCCACCGCGGGCGGCCGAGACCCGCTGGCGCTTCGTCCATCCGATGGCCCGGGACGTGGCCTACGCCGGCCTGCCGAAGGTCGAACGGGCCCGCCGGCACGCCACGGCCGCCCGCTGGGGCGTCACGGCGATGATCGGCAGCTCCCGCTCGGTGTCGACCTTCGTCGCCGGCCACGCCCTGCGCGCCTATGATCTGGCCGCCTCGATGGGCCTGCCGCCTGGCGACCCGGCCTGGTCGTCCCGGATGTCCGGTTTCCATGCGCATGTCCGGCTGGCCCGGGCGGCGCTCGCCCGCGACGACCACCGGGCCGCGGCCGACCTGCTCGCCCATGCCCGCCGGCTCGGCCGGGGCATGATCGATACGCAGGAGGACAACGTCGTCCGGGTGCTGCACGCCGAGGCCCTGGTAGGGCTGCGTCACCTCGACGAGGCCGAGCGCACCCTGCGCCCGGCGCTGCGGGCGGGTGCGCCCGCCCGGCGGGCTGCCGCCTTCTCCGTGCTCGGGGAGCTGCGACAGAAGCAGGGCCGGGCCGAGGAGGCGGCCCAGTGCCTGCTCACCGCGCTGGAATCGGCGCGCCAGGCCGGGGACGAGCGGGCCACGGCCGCGGCGCTGCGCCGGCTCGGCATGCTGGAGTACAACGCCGGCCGGATCGGTGCGGCCGAGGAGCGGTATCGCGAGGCCCTCGCGATCGCCCGGCAGGTCGACGACCCGCGCGGGGTCGGCTGGGCGCTGCAGCACCTGGCCTGGAGCGCCACCACCCGCGGGGACTACCCGCGGGCCGAACGGACGCTGCGTGAGGCGTCCGCCGTGTTCGAACGGCTGGAGGACACCGGCGGGCTCGGCTGGTGCCGGGGCACGGAGGCACTGGTACTCCTGCTGTCCGGCCAGCTCACTCGGGCCCGCAAGCTCACCCGCGAGCTGATCGAGATCGCGGGTTCCGTGGGCGAGCAGTGGGGCATGGGCGTCTGCCTGACCGTGGACGCGATCGCCGCGGCGGAGCTGGGGGACATCACCGCCGCCGAGTCCCACGCGCAGCGGGCCACGGAGCTGTTCGAGAGCTCCGAGTACACGTGGGGATCGATGCTGGTGCTGGTCGCCAGGGGGCTCGCCGCCCGCGGCGCGGGAGAACCGGCCCGCGGGGCGCGGTACCTGGAGCAGGCCTGCGACCAGGCCGCCGAGCGCGGCCACGTGGTCGTCGGCGCCCTGGCGCGGGTGCTGCTCGGGCTGACCCTGCTCGACGCCGGCGAGGTCGACAAGGCCGCGCAGGCCGCCGAGATCGCCCTCACCGACCTCGAGCACCTGGAACTACACCCGCACGCCCAGCTCGGGGCGAAGGTGCTCGTCGCCCAGATCGCCCGCGCCCGCGGCCGGACCAAGGCCGCGCTGGACCTGCTGCGGGAGGCGCTGTCGGCGAGCGAGCCGGCGACGTTGATGTTCCCCCGCCGGCAGGCGTACGCGCACCTCGCCGGCATCCTGCTGGACGCGGGGCAGCCGGCCGAGGCACTCGAGGTCGCCCGGCGCGCGATCGCCGTGGACGCCGAGGACGTCCGTGCCCAGGTGCTGGGATACCGGGCGCTGGGCACGGCACTCGTGGCCAACGGCGATCTCGAGGGCGGCCGCAGCGCCTACCTGCGGGCGCTGGCGGCGGCGACCGCGACCGGGGCCGTCAGCGAGGCGCCGCAGACCCGGCGGTTGTTGGCCAGCCTGC
>NZ_CM001489.1:5965781-5975879 GCF_000262465.1 Frankia sp. QA3 | reverse complement strand
GCCGGCGCCGGCGGCCCCGCGGGCAGCGGTGGACCGGCCGGCGACGGAGGCCCCGTCGGCGACCCGGCTCTCGGCATCCCGGCCGCGACCGACGCCCGGTCGCGGCGCACGGCGCAACCGGGCGCGGCGGAGGACCGACCACGGCAGGAGCCGGCAGCGGACGCCGGCCACACCCGGGCCGCGTCCCCCTCGGCCGTGGTCGCAGGCAGCGCCGGCTAACCTGCGGGCGCCCCGGCTAACCTGCGGGCGCCCCGGCTGACCCGCGGCCACGCCGGCTGACCCGCGGGCGCGGCGAGGCACTCACGGCGCCCGGTGGGTACTGCGCCGGAGCCGCCGTGGTCAGGCCGGCCCGGCGCGGCGATGTCAGGGGGCCGGCGGGCGGGTCGTCCATCGGGGGCGACCCGCCCGCCGGCACCGGGTGCGGGCGTCTAGCGGGGCGCGAAGGTACGGCTGTTCGGCTGGGCGCGGGCGTGCCGCATGGCGCGGGCGTCTGGCTGAGCGGGCGACGGCTGGGCGTACGGGCCTGCGGGCCGTCCGGGCTGGCACCGGGACGGTGCGCGACGAGCGCCGGGGCTAGCGGGCTCGGCGGGACAGCCGTTCGCGGTCGAGCAGCACGACGGCGCGGGAGTCCAGGCGCAGCCAACCGCGGGTCGCGAAGTCGGCGAGCGCCTTGTTCACCGTCTCCCGGGAGGCGCCGACCAGCTGGGCCAGTTCCTCCTGGGTAAGCCCGTGCTCGACCCGGACACCGGCCGCCTCGTTACCGGGCTGCGCCGGCTCACCGAACCGCTCCGCCAGGTCGAGCAGGGCTTTCGCCACCCGACCCGGAACGTCCGTGAACACCATGTCCGCGACGTTGTCATTGGTGCGACGGAGCCGACGGGCAAGCACGCGCAGCAGCATTGCGCCCGCCTCGGGGCGGGAACGCAGCCAGGGCCGCAGCGCGGTGTGCTCCAGCGACAGCAACGACGCGTCCGTGACCGCGGTCGCGGTAGCCGTGCGTGGGCCGGGATCGAACAACGAAAGCTCCCCGAAGAGGTCACCAGGACCCATTACGGACAGCAGGTTCTCCCGGCCGTCGGCCGACTGACGCCCTATCTTCACCTTTCCGGACAGGACAACGAAGACCCGGTCGCCGACATCTCCTTCACGGAACAGCACGTCCCCGCGGGTGACGTCCTGCCGATCAAGATGGTCGGAGAGGGCCAGCCGGTCCTGCTCGGAGAGCCCGACGAACAGCGGTACGCGGGCAAGCAGATCCTCCACGGTCCTGAGCATGCCAGGACTATCGATGGAGGGCACGAGCAGGGACCCCCAGCAATCAAATTGCACCCTGCATGTGAACGTGGAGCGACCGACCGTGCGCCGTTCGCGAGAATCCGCCCTTGATCAGGCACTTCCGGATGGCACGTCCGGGTGTTTTAATCCCCCCTCCCGGGCCCCGCCACGGCCCGCGGGAGCCGTCTCGCCCGGACGGGCCAGGTGGGCACCAGGTCGATCGGCCCGGCCGTCGACGGGCCGATGGACCCGCCCCTGCCATCTGGCCGAACGGCCGGGCTCGGCCAGGGCCATCGCCCGGGGTCCCGCGGGGCGAGCCGCCCGGTGCCGTTTCCCTTCATTGCCCGCCGCCCGAACCTGCCACCTGCGGCAACGCTCGAATGCGGGAAAAATGCGGGGAAACGGGCGGGATAACCGTCGGCCGCGCCGCCCGCCGCGCACCCATACCCGGACCGTTGATGGCGCACAGCGGGCGACATGTGGTATAAGCCGGGGCCGACCATCTGCCCGACCCCGGATGAGCGGTAAGTGGACCGCCAGGGCATCAGGCCGCCCGATGCTTGCCGGGCGACGGTCGGCGCAGCCGGCGGCGGTACCGCTCGAGCGCGGCGGGCAGGCCCTGTTGGACGAAGGTGTCGACCTCGTCCGGTTGGGCGTTGTCGAGGAAGCCCTCCAGGCCCTTGCCTGTGTCGGCGGCGTTCAACGGGCGTTCCACCCGTTCCATCGCCAGGAGAAGACCGAGGAGCACCAGAGGAAAGAAGATCGCGGCAATGACAAACATGACTCCCCCATGGTGGCCGACGAGCGATCGTCAGACGCACCGGGGGTAGGTGTGTCGCGCGTCGGTTAGCCGACGCCTCATGACCACACGGCACGCCCACCGGTGCCAACCGAGCCGGATCGGCCGGCGGATACGCTGCGGGACATGCCCGCCGCCGTCGACACCGCGACCGAGACACCGCTCGCGAGGACCCGGCGGGCTCGGCGGATCGTGCGCCTGCTGGGCGAGATCCACCCTGATGCCCGCATCGCGTTGCACTTCGACAACGCTCTCGAGCTGCTGGTCGCCACGGTGCTGTCCGCCCAGTGCACCGACAAGAAAGTCAACGAGGTCACTCCGGCGGTGTTCGCCCGGTATCGGACGGCGGCGGACTATGCGGCGGCCGACCGGGCCGAGCTCGAGACCCTGCTGCGGCCGACCGGGTTCTTCCGCGCCAAGGCGAACTCGCTGATCGGCATCGGCGCGGCGCTCAGCGAACGCTTCGGCGACCAGGTCCCCCGCACGCTCGAGGAACTGACCGCCCTGCCCGGCGTGGGCCGCAAGACGGCGAACGTCGTCCTGGGCCACGCGTTCGACACCCCGGGCATCACCGTGGACACCCACGTCGGGCGGCTGTCGCGCCGTTTCGGGCTGACCACCGAGACCGATCCGGTCCGCGTCGAGACCGATCTCGCCGCGCTCATCGAGCGCCGGGACTGGACCATCGCCTCCGATCGGATGATCTTCCACGGGCGCCGCTTCTGCCACTCCCGCCGACCGGCGTGCGGCGCCTGCGCCCTGGCTCGGCTGTGCCCGTCGTTCGGGCTCGGCCCCACGGAACCGGGCGAGGCCGCCAAGCTCGTGCGGGGAACACGCGGCGACATCGAAGCCTTGCGGTGAAGGAGATGTCCACACCTTCCCCCGCTTCCTCCGACGCGCCTTCCCCCGTTCCCGCGGACGCGACGGTACCGCCGGGTGCCGCCCCGCCCCCCAGGATCGCCCCCCCGGCCGAGGTCGCCAGTCCCGTCGAGGTCGCCCGCCCCGCGGAGATCGCCCACCCGCCCGCGGTGCCGCGCCCATCGGGCCCCGCCGACACCGCTCACGCCGACACCACACCAGCCGACACCACACCAGCCGACACCACACCAGCCGACACCCCACCAGCCGACACCACACCAGCCGACGTGGCCCCAGCCGATGCCACGCCCGCCGGTGGGGGCGCGACGGGCGTAGGCAATCTGGGCGATGCCGCCGCGGAGGCGTCCCCGCCGCCGGCGTGGCTGCGCACGCTCGCCGGCCAGCTCGGGGAGGCGCTGGTGACCGGCCGCACCCGCCCCGGCCCGCGCGCCGCCGACGCCCGGCCGGCGGCCGTGCTGATCCTGTTCGGCGATGGCCCGCACGGACCGGACGTACTGCTGCTCGAACGGTCGGCCGAGCTGCGCAGCCACGCGAGCCAGCCCGCGTTCCCCGGCGGCGCCGCGGACGCCACGGACGCCACCCGGGTCGACACCGCCCTGCGGGAGGCCGCGGAGGAAGTCGGCCTCGACCCGGCCGGAGTCGAGGTGCTCGCCGTCGCCTCGCCGCTCTACCTGCAGGCCAGCCACTACCTCGTCACCCCGGTGCTCGCCTGGTGGCACACCCCGTGCGCGGTCGCGCCCGTCGACCTCGCAGAGACGTCGTTCGTCTCCCGGGTGCCGCTGGCCGAACTCGCCGACCCGGCCAACCGGGTCATGCTGCGCTACGCCCAGGGCGGCCTACTCAGTCCGGCGTTCCAGGTACACGGGATGCTGGTCTGGGGCTTCACTGCCGGCATCCTCGACATCCTGCTGCGGCTGGGAGGATGGGAGCGCCCGTGGAACGACTCGGCGGTGGTGGATTACCCGCTCCCACGGGCAGTTCCTCCCGCGGCGTCCCCACCGCCCCAGCGGCGACGCTCGCCGAGCACACCCTGAGCCGGCCGAGCGCGCCCCGACACGAGAGGCACCACCGATGACCTGCACCGCGGACCGCGACCAGGCGGCCCGCCCGGCGGAGAAGCGCTCGCCCCACCGGCGAGCGTCCCGCGCGGCCGCGCTGCTCGGGCTGGTCCTCGCCGTGCTGCTGGGCGTGGCGGGCTGCGGCGGCGACGGTGGCGACAGCCCGTCCGCCGGCCCCACGCTCAGCGCCGCCCAGGGCGCGGACGGCGTCCAGGTGTTCGCCGTCACCGGCCTGCCGAGCATGAAGTTCTCCGCCACGCAGCTGGTGGCGAAACCCGGGAAGATCCGCGTCGACTTCTCCGTCGCGCAGGGCTCGCCGCCGCACAACTTCGTCGTCCCGCGCATCCCGGCCGCCCACACGAGCATCGTCTCCGCCGGTGAGTCGCAGAGCGTCACCTTCACCGTGACGGATCCGGGAGACTATCCGGTGGTCTGTACCCTGCATCCCAACATGGCGGCCACACTGAAGATCACCTGAGTCCGGGCCGACCCAGCCGTGCCCAATGTGCTCGACGTCGTCCTGCTGTTGCTCGTCATCCTGTTCGCGGTCTCCGGCTATCGGCAGGGTTTCCTGGTGGGCGCCCTGTCGTTCGTCGGCTTCCTGGGCGGCGGCGTGCTCGGCGCGAAGATCGCGAAACCGTTCACCGAGCTGATCGGTCAGGAGAGCCACGGCGCGCTGGTCGGTCTGCTCGTCGTGCTCGGGCTCGCTCTGGTCGGCCAGGTCGCCGGCACGGCGATCGGCGTCGCGCTGCGCGACCGGTTGACCTGGCGGCCCGGGCGGGCCGTCGACGCCGCCGCCGGGGCGGTGCTCTCCGGCGTGTCAGTGCTGCTCATCGCCTGGCTGCTCGCGAACGCCGTCGACCGCTCCCCCTTCGAGTCACTCGCCCGGTCCGTCCACGACTCCCACGTGCTCGCGGCGGTGGACGCCGGCATGCCGGACGACGTCCGCGAGACCTTCGCCGACCTGCGCCAGATCACCGACGACAAGGCCTTCCCGGAGGTCTTCGCCGGCTTCGGCGGCGAGCGGATCATCGCGGCCGGGCCACCGGACCCGGCCACCACCCAGGCCGCCGGGGTGCAGGCCGCGGCGGCGAGCATCGTGAAGATCCGCGGCGTCGCCCGAGCCTGCGACCAGCAGGTCGAGGGATCCGGCTTCGTGATCGCCCCCCAGCGGGTCATGACCAACGCGCACGTCGTCGCCGGGGTCCGCCACCCGACGGTCGTGCTGTCCACCGGCACCCTGCCGGCCGAGGTCGTGGTGTTCGACCCGGATCGCGACGTCGCCGTGCTGCGGGTGCCGGACCTGCAGCGCCCGCCCCTGCGGATGCGGGCCAGCCCGCCGGCCACGGCCGAGGAGCCGGCGGTCATCGCCGGGTATCCCCAGGACGGGCCCTACACCACCGTGGCCGCCCGCGTCCGTAACCATCAGCGGGCCCGGGCGGCGAACATCTACGAGCACGGCACCGTGGTGCGCGACATCTATGCCGTTCGCGGCCAGGTGCTGCCCGGGAACTCGGGCGGCCCGCTGCTCGCCCCGGACGGGACCGTGCTCGGCGTGGTGTTCGCCGCGGCCATCGGCGACGACGACACCGGGTACGTGCTCAGCGCCGCCGAGGTCGCACAGCCCGCCGCGGTCGGCAGCGTCGCGGTGACGCCGGTCAGCACGCAGGGCTGCGACTGACGGGCCGCCCCGGTTACGCCGACCGGGCAGCCGAGGCGAGGCCCGGTCGGCTGCCGGGGGCCGCGGCGGTGGTCAGGAGCCGAGCCAGGCGAGCAGCTCGGCGTTGACGAGGTCCGGGACCTCCTCGTGGGGGAAGTGCCCGACCTCGCCGTGCAGCTTCCAGGTGTAGGGACCGCTGACGTAGCGACCGGACCCCTGGGCGGTGGACGGCAGGAAGCAGCGATCGGCCGCGCCGTGGATCTGCAGCGTGTCGACGTGCAGGGACCGCCGCAACACACTGGCGAACCGCGCGCCGTCCGGCCGGAACAACGAGCGGAACACCCACCGGTGGTACTCCAGGGAGCTGTGCGCCACGCCGGGGATACGCATCGCCGAGCGGTAGCGCCGCTCCGCCTCGACGTCGGGATACCCGGGACCTCCCCATGTGCGCAGGAGGGCCGCGACGCGAGCGGCATCCCTGGCGACCAGAGCCCGTTCGGGGCGCCACGGCAGCTGGAAGCCCGCCATGTAGCGGCTCGCCGCGCCCTGGCCCCGCGGGTCCACCGCGATCTGGTGACGCAGCCGCTGCGGGTGTGGCATCGCCAGGACGGCGAGGCGGCGGACGACCATCGGATGGCGGGTCGCCGTCGTCCAGCCGAGCAGGCCGCCCCAGTCGTGGCCGACGATGACCGCGTCCTGCTCGCCGAGCGCCCGGATGAGGCCGGCCACGTCGTCCGAGAGGGTGAACGCGTCGTAGCCTCGCGGTGGCTTGTCGCTCGCCCCGTAGCCGCGCAGGTCCGGGGCGACGGCGCGGTAGCCCGCCGCGGACAGCGCGGTGAGCTGGTGGCGCCAGGCCCACCAGAACTGCGGGAAGCCGTGCAGCAGCAGGACCAGCGGGCCGCGGCCGAGCTCCGCGACGTGCAGCCGGGTGCCGTTGGCGGACACGTCCCGATGCCGCCACGGCCCGTCGATCAGGACGCTGGCGGGCTCGGGAACGGTGTCCTCCATCGCCTGCCAGGATGGCAGACCTCCGCCCAACGCGGGCCGGCGGTGGGCCGGTCAGGACGGGGTGTGATCGGGCCGGCGGCACGCCGCGGCGGCTCCCCCGTGGTGCCCCTGCGACCTGTCCGAACCAGCGATCAGGGCTGGGGGTGGTGCGAGGTCAGCACCGCCCCGTCAGGGCCCACCGAGGCCGCCCCGGGCGCCGCTTTCGGCGGGGATGCCGGTGTCGCCGATGATGCCGGCGGCGCGGTGGGATTGCGCAGCCAGGAGATGTCGTCCCGGACGGTCTGGATGGTCCGTTCGGGCGGGGAGAGCCGGCGGAACCTGCGGACCGCGAACAACGCCAGCATCCCCGCGACCACCAGGTACGCCGCCGCGGTGAGCAGGTACGACCAGAACCGCTCGACGCCGGCCCAGGTGATCAGTTCACCCAGGAAGATCGTGACGGCGATCAGTGCGCAGAGCCCGAGCCCGGCCGCCACCGCGAGGCAGCCCACCCCGAGCGCGGCCGAAACGGCCTGCCGCGTCATCTCGGCCTTGGCGAGGTTGATCTCCTGACGGACAAGCAGCGAGACGTCACGGGTGGCCAGCGCCACCAGCTCGCCCAGCGAGGGCTCCCGGCCGTTGCGAGCCTTTCCGGCAGTAGTCGACACTCTTCGTCCTCCCTCTGGCCCGCGTCCCGACCGGTGTGGTCGGGACGCGAGGCCCATCGCCCCGCCCAGGGTGGTCCGCGCCGACGGCGGACCGGGAGACCGACCGGAGACACCCGGCCCGGACCCCTCGGAGTCACACCGCCGACGCACCTCCCGGCGAACCGGCACGGTCCGCCGCCCCCTGTTCCTGATGCGCAGTCTCCCCCGGACGGAGGCTCCCAGGGGGAGAACGACGCGGCTGTGCTCGTGTGACGCCTCCGACGGGCGGCTGAGCACCGACTTCGGATGGCGCGGACGGGTACCGTGCCAACCGTGAACCCCCGCCCGTCCGGATCAGTCCTCGCCGCCGACCCGCTCGCCCGAGTCGCTGCCCTGCCCGGCGTGCGCGAGGCGGCGGACAGCGCCCGCGCGGCCGTCGACGCGCTGCTGCGGCACCGCATCCTGCGCCGGCAGAGCGCCGAGGTGACCGCGGAGGCGTCCCTGCGGGCGGCCCGCGCCTCGGCCGCTCTGGAAGGCCATGAGATCAGCCTGGACGGGCTACGCGGCTACCTCGCCGGCGATGGCACCGACGCGCGGCCCACCTCGGCGGGCGAGGACCCGGCGGCACCGGACGGGGCCGCGCAGACGGCACTGCCGGTCGGCGGCGACAGTCCGGCCGATCCGCTCTCGCCCGACCTGCTCTCCCTCGCCGTGCCCTCCCCCGACCTGCCCTCCCCCGTCGTGCTGGGGACGGTCCGGCTTTACGCCGAGCTCGGGGTGCTCGCGCCGGCCTGGGAGCGGGCGCCCCGGCAGGCCCTCGCGCGGATGCACGTCCTGTTGGGCCGCGGCTACCTGCCCGACGACGTGCTTGGCCGGCCGCGTGCCGACGCGGGAACCCGCGAGCTGCTCGACCCGCTGCGACTCGGTCCACCCCCCCCTTCGGTCGAGACCTCCGTACGGCTGGATGGCCTGACCGGGCTGCTCGTCGCCCCGACCACCGCGCCGGCCGTCGTGGTGGCCGCCGTGGTGCACGGGGAGCTGCTGGCCCTGCGGCCGTTCGGTGCGCTGGACGGCGTCATCGCCCGCGCCGCCGCCCGGCTGGTCCTCATCAGCCGGGGCCTGGACCCCAAGGCGCTGACCGCCACCGACGTCGGGCATCTGGAAGTCGACCCGAACGACGGCCCCGGGACGCCGGTCCTCGGATACCGCGACGCCGCCGCCGCCTACGTGGGCGGTGGGGCGCAGGGGGTCTCGGCCTGGGTGCTGCACTGCGCGAGGGCCCTCGAACTGGCCGCCCGGGAGTCGCTGGCCGTCTGCGAGGCCCTCGGCCGCGCCTGATCCGCCGCCCGCGGTCTCCCGGCGTGACCCCCGTGCGGGTGATGCGTCCTGCGCTCGGTCGCCATGCCCAGAATCCGCGTAACGCCTGGTTTCACGGCAGGCACGCTCGGGTATCCCCGGACATGTCAGACCTGGCGACCATAAGGTCGTAGGACCCGGTCTGAGACGGGCAGCCCTTTACCGGCCTCGTCCGAGACGATCCCCCGCCTTCCCCCCTGCGGGGGGTCGCCTCCCCTTTCTGCCGTCGGTCCCCTCCGCGTCCCCGCGGCCACGGACCGGCGCGGCCCCGGGCAGCAACGTCGCGAGCTCCTCGGTAACAGGCCAAACCTCCATGACAGCACAGCGGAGCCCTGTGGAGAGCGCTCATCCACAGGGTCCGTTCGGCGCATGGTGGGCCACGTCCTCCCCACCCGACCGGGAAACGAGCCCACTATGTCCCCCGCCCTGCCCCTGCTGACCGCTGCGGACGGCCACGGCCGCGAGGCGCGGCCGCTCGTCGTGACCGGCGTCCCGGACCTGCTCGACGACCTCCTTCGCCTGGCCGCGGCCGCCGGCGTCACGACGACCGTCGCCACCGAGCCGGGCGCGCTACGCCGCGCCTGGGCGGCGGCGCCACTGGTCGTCGTCGGCATGGACCGCGCCGAGGCGTGCATCGCCGCCGGCCTGCCGCTGCGCCCGCACGTGGTCCTGATCGGCGGTCACGTCGAGGACGGCCGAGTATGGTCCGCCGGCGCCCGCATCGGCGCCGATCACGTGATTTTCCTGCCCGAGGCCGAGCCCTGGCTGATCGACGCCTTCAGCGATCTCGACGGGCTCGGCCTGCGCGGCTCGGTGACGATCGGGGTGGTCGCCGGCCGGCGCGGCAGCGGCGCATCGACGCTGGCCGTCTCGCTGGCCCTGTCGGGCCTGCGCCACGGTCTGCACACGATGCTGATCGACGCCGACCCGCGGGGCAGCGGGGTGGCGCCCGGGTTGGCGCGGCTCCTGCCTGCCGCGGGTGATCCCCCGCCGGGCGGCACCGGCCAGCGGCCGACGAACCCCTTCCCCCCGCCGGACGGAGCGCCTCCGGACCCGCTCGGCGGGGGCGCGGCCCCTTCCTGGCCGGGGCTGGTGGCGCGGCGGGGCGAGCTGGCGGTGGTCTCCTGGGATCTCGGCGTCGGGCCCGACGTGCCGGTGGGACCGATGGCCACACTGCTGTCGACAGCCCGGTCCACGTCGGACCTGGTGGTCGTCGATCTGCCCTGGCAGCAGGACCCGGCCGCTGCCCTCGCGCTCAGCTCCTGCCGGACGGCGCTGGTGGTGCTGCGGGCGGATCTGGCGTCCGTGATGGCTGCCGAGCGTGTCTGCGCGGCGGCCGGGCGACGGTGCTCGGACGTACGCGCGGTCGTGCGGCAGCGCCCGTCGGCCAGGCTCGACCCCGCGATGGTCAGCGAGATGCTCGGGGTGCCGCTGGCC
>NZ_CM001489.1:5961451-5965681 GCF_000262465.1 Frankia sp. QA3 | reverse complement strand
CGGCGACCTGGGAGGCGGGCGGGGGCCGGGAGGCGGCGGGCCTGAGTGTGCCGGAGTCGGTGACCGCCGAACCCCTCGGCGCCGGGCCGCTCGATCCCTTCCTCGTGGATCCGCACGTCACCGACGTGCTGGTGAACGCCCCCGACGAGGTCTGGGTGGAGCGGCAGGGTCGGCTGACGAGGACCTCGGTCACCTTCGCCGACGAGGATGCCGTGCGCCGCCTCGCCGTCCGGCTCGCGGCGGCCGCCGGCCGGCGGCTGGACTCCGCCATGCCCTTCGCCGACGTCCTGCTCGGCGATGGCACCCGGATGCACGCGGTCCTCGCGCCCACCGCCGTGCGCGGCACCTGCCTGTCCCTACGGCGCCCCCGGCGCCGGCCGTTCACCTTCGACGAGCTCGTGCTCGCCGGCACGCTGAGCCCCGCGGTGGCAGCAGTGCTGCACGCGGTGCTGCACGCGCGGCTCGCGGTCGTCGTGACGGGCGGCACCGGCACGGGCAAAAGCACACTGCTCGCCGCCCTGCTGGGCGCGGTGCGTCCGGGCGAGCGGATCGTCCTCGTCGAGGACACCGCCGAGCTCGCGGTGACCCGACCCGGCCTGGTCCGGCTGGAGGCCCGGCCGCCCAACATCGAGGGCGCAGGCGAGGTGACCCAGCGCGAACTGGTCCGGCAGGCGCTGCGGATGCGACCGGACCGTCTCGTCGTCGGCGAGGTCCGCGGACCCGAGGTGCTCGACCTCCTCGTCGCCCTCAACACCGGGCACGAGGGCGGTCTGAGCACCGTGCACGCGAACGACACCGGCGCGCTGCCCACCCGGCTGGAGGCGCTGGCTGCCCTCGCCGGGCTGTCCCGGGCGGCGGTCCACAGCCATGTCGCCGCAGCCCTGCACGCGGCCGTCCACCTGCACCGGGATGCGGACGGCCACCGGCGGGTCCGGGCGGTCGGCGTGTTCCGCCGGGCGCGCGACGGGCTGGTGGAGGTCGTACCCGCGCTGGTCGCGCCCCCGGCCGCGGCCAGGCGGGGAGCCCCGCGGCGCGGCGAGGGCCCCGTGGCCGCGGAGGGACTGCCGCTGCTGCGAAGCCTGCTGGACGTCCGCGGGGTGAGCCTGCCGGCGTTCGTCGACGCCGCCGCACCCGCCGGGCGGCGGCCTTGATCGCCCCGGTGCGCGCCGCGCGCCCGGCCGTGCGGGGCCGGCGTCGCGGCCGGGACGGGACGGCGAACAAAAGCCGGCCTGCGGCGGGCGCGGCGGCGCCCATCGCCGCGCTGGGCATCGCCGCGGTGCTCGCGGTCACCACCGGGCCCCTCGCCGCGGCCACCGTGACCATGGCGCTCGGCTGCCTGGCGCGAGCCGTCCGGCGGGAGCGGGCGCGGCGGCGGCAGGCCATGGTGCGCGCGGGCGCGGAGGACTTCCTCGCGGCCTTCGCCGCGGAACTCGACGCCGGCGGTCCGCACGGGCACGCGCTGCGCGCCGCCGCACGCGGCATCGAGGAGCTCGGCACCGCCCCCGGCCGGCGTCCCGGCTGGATTCCGCTCGACCAGCTGGCCGCGACGCTCGCGGAAGCGGACGACCCCGGCCTCACACTGTGCCGGAACGAGGCCGGCGCCGTACGCCAGCTCGGCATCGCCTACCAGGTCTGCACGATGGTCGGTGCCAGGCTCGCCCCCGTCACGACGATGCTGGCCACGCTCGCCCGGGCTGACGCCGTGCGGGCGGGGGAACTGGCGGCGGCGCTGGCCGGCCCGAGGTCCTCCGGGCGGCTGGTGGCCGCCCTCCCACTGGCCGGGATCGCGCTTGGATCGCTGGCCGGCGCCCATCCGCTGCACACGTTGCTTGCCACCCCCGCCGGCAACGCCTGCCTGCTGGCGGGGGGCCTGGCGGACCTGGTGGGACTGCGCTGGCTGCGGTCCTTCGCGGACCGGGTCGAGCGGCGAGCGGGGCCGGTGGCCATGGACGCCGCCCGAACCGGTGGCCCGGCCGGCACCGCCACCGGGCGCGAGCGGCTGCTCGCCGATCTGCCGCTGGCCCTCGACCTGATCGCGGCCTGCCTGCGCGGCGGCGGGACTGTCGTCTCCGCCATGATGGCCGTCGGCGCCGCCAACGGCGGCGTGCTGGGCAGGGAGCTGCGCCGTGCCGCCGACGCGCTGGCGGCGGGGGCCGACGCGCCTACCGCCTGCGACCGGCTGATCGCTGCCACTGTCGCGCGCAGCCGCGCCGCGCGGCTGGCACGGCTGCTGCGGCGCGATCCGCGCGGCTCGCCGGGATCGCGCTGGACGGCGATGATGCGGGCGGCCGTCACCGCCTTCGACCGGGCCCAGACGTCCGGCGCGAAACCTGCCGCCGCCCTCGTCCGGCTCGCCCAGCGGGCCCGCGACGAGGCCCATGCGGAGAGCATCGCCGCGGCCCGCCGAGCCGGCGTGCTGGCCGTCGCGCCGCTCGGGCTCTGCTTTCTGCCCGCCTTCCTGCTGCTCGGCGTCGTCCCGGTCGTACTCGGCTCCCTACCGGATCTGCTGCCGGCGTAGCCATGCAGGCACCAATCGATCCATCGCTGCCCCGCTCCCGGAGGTGTCCCTGATGTTCCCGTCATCCAGGATGTTCCCGTCACTGAGCCACCTGCCCGGCCGGCCGTCCATCCGGGCCGCCTGCCGCCGGGCCCTCGCCCGCCGCCGTCGCGGCGCCGGCGGCCGCGACCTGGGGATGTCCACAGCCGAGTACGCGGTCGGCACGCTCGCCGCGGTCGCGTTCGCCGGCGTCCTCTACGCGGTGGTGTCGAGTTCCGCGACCCGCTCGCTGGTCTCGTCGGTCGTGCAGCGCGCACTGACCGTTTCGTTCTGAGCGGCCGCCGTGCGAAGGCCCAGCGCGGCGCCGCGGGCGCGCCGTGTACATCCCACGCCCCGCCCACCGGCCGGCGCCCAGCGCCGGCGGGACGCAGCCAGCGGGGCGGACAGCGGTCAGGCGACCGCCGAACTCGCGGTCGGCCTGCCGTCGGTGTTCGTCGTCTTCTTCCTCGCGGCCTGGATGCTCGGTGTGGTTGGCGCCCAGGCCCGGTGCGCCGACGCGGCCCGGGTCGGCGCCCGGCTCGCGGCCAGAGGCGAGACGGCGGCGGCAGTCACCGCCGCGGTGACCCGGGCGGCGCCTCGGGACGCGACCCTGCGGATGCACCGCCAGGCGGGCCTGCTCGACGTCGAGGTCTCGGCGCGGGTGGGGGCCGCCGGCCTCGGCCGGCTGGTGCCGGCACTCGTCGTGACCGCGCACGCCGTCACGCCCGTGGAACCGACCGCCTGCACGGCGCCGGACTGCCCGCGACCGGGACCGCCGTGACCGGGACCGCCGTGACCGCGGGTGGTCGCCACCACCCGCGGGCGGCCTCGACGCCCCTCGCGGCGACCGGGGGCGGGCGGGATGCGGGATCGGCGACGGTGTGGCTGCTCGCCGTCCTGTTCGCGCTGCTGTCGCTGGCCGGCCTCGCCTTCACCGTGACGGTGATCGGCGCGGCGCGGCAGCGGGCTGCGGGGGCCGCCGATCTCGCGGCGCTCGCCGCGGCCGCCCTACCCCCGGTCGGCGAGCAATCCGTGTGCGCGCGGGCCCGGGAGATCAGTGCCGCCAACGGGGCCCGCCTGCTGGACTGCCGGATCGCCGCCGACGCGGTGGAGGTCGCCGTCAGCGTGCACCTGCCGGCGGTGGTCGGCGTGCTGACCGACCTGACCGTGCACGCTCGGGCCGGCCCATGGGGCGGAGCGGCCGGCGCCTACCTGCCGACGTCCCAGGAAACGGATGGTCAGGAGCGGGCCCCCGCTGCGTCCTGAACGGTCTGGTCTGCCGAGTCGTGGTCGCGGGTCTCCCGCCGGCCCAGGTCCGCGACGCGGGCCACGATCCGGTCGCCGCGTCGCGGATGGGTGTTCGTCCGCAGCGGCGCGCCGGACCCGGCGGACGGCGGATCGGTCGCCGGGTTGTTCGAGGCCGGCGGCGTCGACGGGGTGGGGACGCGCACGGCGGACCGCACCGGCGCGGTCTGCCGGACGTCGCCGGACCAGGTGGGCGAGGTGTCGGCGCCATGCGCAGGGACAGTCTCGGCGGCCGGGCGGGCCGCAGAAGCCGGGCGGGCCTCGGCGGCAGGCTGCTTCGCGAGAGTGGGGCGCTTGGCGAGGGTGGGGCGAGTCCGCCTGGGTGCGCCAGGGGTCCGCTCGTCGGGCCGCCCGGCGACCCCGGCGGCCGCAGCCGGGCGCGTCGCCGC
>NZ_CM001489.1:5863709-5961351 GCF_000262465.1 Frankia sp. QA3 | reverse complement strand
CCGGCGCCGTGCGGATCGCCGCCAGCTCGCGCGCCCGCTGCCGCTCGACCCGCCGACGGTGACGGTCCCGGGCCAGGCCCTGCAGGGTCAGCTGGACCCCCGCGACCACCAGCACCCCGGTGGCGAGGCCTAGCACGAACAGGCCCCAGATGTCGAAGGAGAGGGACTGCCCCATGATCATAACGTCTGTATGGCCGCTGTTCTCCAGCACCAGATCGGCGGTGAAGACCCCCGCTACCAGCAACAACACGACACCGACGGTTACCACCGGTACCTCCAGAACCATGGACGTGGGCGAAACTGGCCGCGAAGAGCCGATGGGCTCGGCCTACCCGTCTTTGGTCGCGGTGGAACCGCTCCGTCGCAGTGTGATCCGCGGTTCAGCCGACCGCGCCGGTCACCGCGGTGAGAAGGCGCCAGGCGGCCGCCTTGTCGAGCGGCTCGTTGCCGTTGCCGCATTTCGGCGACTGCACGCAGGATGGGCAGCCGGCCGGGCATTCGCACGCGCCGATGGCGTCTCGAGTGGCGGCCAGCCAGGCCCCGATGCGCAGAAAACCCCGTTCGGCGAATCCCGCACCGCCGGCGTGGCCGTCGTAGACGAAGACGCTGGTCCGGCCCGTGTCCGGGTGCAGGGCGGTCGACACGCCGCCAATGTCCCAGCGGTCGCAGGTAGCGAACAGCGGAAGCAGGCCGATGGCCGCGTGCTCCGCGGCGTGCACCGCGCCGGGTACATCCGCGGCCTCGACGGCGGCGCCCGCGAGCAGGTCGTCGGTGACGGTGTACCAGACGGCGCGCGTCCGCAGCTGCCTCGGCGGCAGGTTCAGCGGCTCCTGGCCGAGCACCTCGCCGGTGGCGACGAGCCGGCGCTGGTAGCCGACGACCTGGTTGGTGACCTCGACCACCCCGAGGTGCACCTCCACGTCAGGCAGGACGCGCGACCGCGACGACTCGACGATCCGGATGTCGGTGTGCTCCCGCGCGACCGTCGTCCACTCCGGGGACTCCTCGTGGACGAACGCGACCGACTCGGGCAGGTCCAGGTCGTCCACGACGAAGCTCGAACCCTGATGGAGGTAGACCGCACCGGGGTGCACCGCGGAGTGCGCAGCCGCCGCGTCGACCGTGCCCAGCAGGCGCCCGGTGGCCGTCTCGACGATGCGGACCGGCGGGCCACCGGTCCCCCGGATATCCACCTCCGGCCGGGCCCGCTGGGTCCAGAACCAGCCCGTGGGCCGACGGCGCAGCCGCCCGCGGCGGACCAGGTCGTCGACGACGCGCGCCGCCGCCGGGCCGAACAGGCCCAGGTCCGCCTCGGTGAGGGGCAGCTCGGCGGCGGCGCACTCCAGCTGCGGCGCGAGCACGTAGGGGTTGTCCGGGTCGAACACGCAGGCTTCCACCGACCGGCCGAACACCGCCTCCGGATGGTGGACGAGGTACGTGTCGAGCGGGTCGTCCCGGGCGACCAGCACCGCGAGCGACCGCTGCCCGTCCCGGCCGGCCCGGCCGGCCTGCTGCCACAGCGAGGCGAGGGTGCCCGGAAAGCCGGCGGTGACCGTGGCATCCAGGCCGCTGATGTCCACCCCGAGCTCCAGCGCCGACGTCGTGGCGACTCCGAGCAGGTCCCCCGCGCGCAGCCGCCGTTCCAGCTCGCGGCGTTCCTCCGGCAGATAGCCGGCTCGGTAGGCCGCCACCCGGTCCGCGAGGTCCGAACCGACCTGACCCAGCTCCCGGCGGGCGGTGACCGCCACGACCTCCGCCGACCGGCGGGACCGGACGAACACCAGGGTGCGTACGCCGTCGGCGACAAGATCGGCGAGCAGGTCGGCCGACTCGGCGGTGACCGACCGCCGGACCGGCGCCCCGTTCTCACCGGCGCCGCGCGGCTCGCCCGGCGCGCTGTCCCCCTCGCGCCCGGCCTGCCGCCTCCACAGCAGCGGGGGCTCGTAGAGGACGAAGTCCATCGGGCCCCGGGGCGCGCCGTCGTCGTCGATCACCTCGACGTCGACGCCGGTGAGCCGCCCGGCCGACAGCCCCGGGTCGGCGGAGGTAGCGGACGCGAGCAGGAACACCGGCTCCGACCCGTAGCGCGCGCAGACCCGCCGCAGCCGCCGGACCACCGCGGCGACATGCGCGCCGAACACGCCGCGGTAGCCGTGGCATTCGTCGATCACGACGAACCGCAGCCCGCGCAGGAACTGCGCCCACCGCCGGTGCTGAGGCAGGATCCCGCGATGGAGCATGTCGGGATTGGTCAGGACGAGGCCGGCGTGGGCCCGGACCCAGTCCCGTTCGGCGGCCGGCGTGTCGCCGTCGTAAGTGGCGGCCCGCACCCCGGTGAGTCGCAGCGCACGCACCGCCCGGAGCTGATCATGGGCAAGCGCCTTCGTCGGCGACAGGTAGAGCGCGCGGGCGCCGGGCTGCGCGAGCAGCCGGGACAGCACGGGCATCAGGTATCCCAGCGACTTCCCGGAGGCCGTGCCGGTCGCCAGCACGACGCTGCGACCGGCGTGGGCGGCCTCGGCAGCGGCCGCCTGATGCGTCCACGGCTCGTCGATCCCGGCGGCGACCCACCGCCCACGCAGCACCGGGTCGACCCACTCCGGCCAGGGCGCCCGCCGCCCCGGCCGGGCCGCAACCGGCTCGACGTGCGTCATGCACTGCGCGCGCCGCGCGTCGCGGCGCAGCCCGGCGAGGACCGTGTCCGCGCCGCCGATGTCCGCCGGCGAACCCACGACCGTCGAGGATATGCGCCGTGGCGCCGCAGCCGTGCCGAGGCGTCCGAGCGCCACGCGGCCACGCTCGCCGGCACCGGAGCGACCGCCCCGACCCGACCGACGGCAGGACGATAGGCGATCCACGGCCCACCACTCGACGGACCACCCGTCACGCAACCGCGACTCGGCGCCGCCTACCAGCCCCGTACTGACAAGATCAGGGATAGATTCCAGCAAGACGTCATCGACCACACCGCCGGAATACCGGTAACCGCGATCTGTGTCGCGGCCCACCGGATTGATCCTCCTCGTGGGAGGGTAATGGCGCCGTGATGTCGGTCGCCCGAAGCGCGGGACGGCCGGAGGCACCCAAGGAGGATCCGTGGACCTGTCCCTCACGACTCGCCAGGAAGGCAACCACACGGTCGTCGTGGTGGGCGGCGAGATCGACGTGTACACCGCTCCGAAGCTGCGCGAGCAGCTCATTGATCTTGTTTCCGGCGGGTCGTACCACCTGGTCGTCGACATGGAGGGCGTCGAGTTCCTCGACTCGACCGGCCTCGGGGTCCTGGTCGGCGGCCTCAAGCGCGTGCGCGCGCACGAGGGTTCTCTTCGCCTGGTCTGCACCCAGGAACGCATCCTCAAGATCTTCCGGATCACCGGTCTCACCAAAGTCTTCCCGATCCATTCCTCCATCGAGGAAGCGCTCGCCGCCAGCGAGTGAGTGAGCCGGACATCACGCCTTCGGAAAGGCAGGCACCGCCGTATGCCCACCGTTGAGCTGCGGTTCGCCGCCCTGAACGGACACGTCCGCACCGCGCGGATGATCGCCACGGCGGTCAGCCGCCGGGCCGGGGTCCCCGCCGGAGCCGCCGACGAGATCAAATTGGCGGTCACGGAGGCATGCGCCCGGGCGGTGCGCGTGAACCGCAGACACGCACCGGAGTCGCCGGTGCATGTCGCGCTCATCGACACGCCCGACACCTTCACCATCACCGTCGCGGACTGCGGGCGCACGGGGGACGAGGTCGCGCCGGGTCCCGACGGCGGCCTCGTCACCGCCTCCACGCTGCTGGACCTCGAACCCGAGGCGGCCGACCCGCCCTGGTGGTCCGAGACGCCCGACGACGACTCCGCCGAGGACAGCGCGGGGTTCCCGCCGGGCCTCGGGCTCGCCCTCATCGAGGGCCTCGTCGACGAGGTCGAGATCAGCCGGGGACCGGACGGGGTGGGCACCGTGGTGGCCATGACCTGGCACACCGGCGTCGAGGCCGCGCCCTACCAGGCGGCCCGGTAGAACCGCCCCAGCGGCCCACGGCAGGCGCAGGCGAGCGGGACCGGAAGAAGTAGGCCAGCGACAGATGACCGGCGGCCCCGGGAAGCAGGCCAGGGCAGGCTAGCGGCCCCGGTGAGCGGGCCGGCACAGGCAACACCTGAGAACCGTGCGGCACCTTGCAGCCGTGCGGCGCCCTCACAGCCGTGTAGCGGCGCCCTCACAGCCGTGCGGCGCAGCACGGCCCGCCGCAGAGCCAGGCGGCGCCGTGGACCGGCGGGCCCAGCGGCGCGGACGGCCTCGGACCCTTCGTCCAGCCTCCCGAACGACGGCCGGGGGCCGCCGCCCCGACGAGGTCACCACTCCGTAGAAGTCGCGCTTTTCGGCAAAAGGGTTTTTGCCCGCTACGCGGTTTTTCGGCCCGATCGGCCATTCAGGCCCGCGTTTACGTTATGCAGCCGAACGAGGCCGACCCGGCGGGCGACCGCAGAAAAAGCAGCGCACGTCACAGTCGTGTGGATAGACTCCGCCGCATCTCGCGGACGGTTGATCCAACCGTCGGAGATCCCCTTGTGCTCCCCGTGAGACCTACCGGAAGCGTCGAAAATCGGGATGAATCCGGCCGATCTCACTCCGGGCGTCGCCGGATGCGGCGCCCGGCCGTCACCGTCTCAATGCCGTGGTGTCCGCCGGAACCGGCACCGATGAGCCATCGAAACGCACGGAGGGTGCACAGAGCAGACCGGGAGGAGCCATGTCCCCGATCCACGCCCTGCAGTCCGAGGGCACTGGAGTCGACCTTAGTGGCAACGCCCTCGGCCTGGTCGCCGGTGTGGCGATAATCGCAGCCCTCGCGCTGCTCGTTGCCGGCTACCTGGTACGGGAGGTGTTGGCCGCCAGCCCCGGCACCGCGCGGATGGTGGAGGTCGGGCAGGCGGTCCAGGAAGGTGCGGCTGCCTACCTCAGACGGCAGTTCAAGACGTTGGCCGGATTTGTCGTCGTCATTCCCTTTATCCTGCTGCTCCTTCCGGCCGAAGATACCGGGGCCAAGGTCGGCCGATCGGTCTTCTTCGTGGTGGGCGCCCTCTTCTCGGCACTCGTTGGATTTGTCGGCATGTCGCTGGCGACCAGGGCCAACACCCGCACGGCGGCCGCGGCGATGAGCCGCGGCGAGAAGGCCGCGGTCCGCATCGCCTTCCGGACGGGCGGCGTCGTGGGCATGTTCACGGTCGGTCTGGGCCTGCTCGGTGCCGCGGTCGTCGTGCTCGTCTTCCGGGACTCCGCGCCGCAGGTGCTGGAGGGATTCGGGTTCGGGGCCGCCCTGCTCGCGATGTTCATGCGGGTCGGCGGTGGCATCTTCACCAAGGCCGCGGACGTCGGGGCCGACCTGGTCGGAAAGGTCGAACAGGGCATTCCCGAGGACGACCCGCGCAACGCGGCGACGATCGCCGACAACGTCGGCGACAATGTGGGCGACTGCGCCGGGATGGCCGCGGACCTGTTCGAGTCCTACGCGGTGACCCTGGTCGCCGCGCTGATCCTCGGGGTGAGCGCCTTCGGCGAGCGAGGCCTGGTGTACCCGCTGCTGATCCCGGCCGTCGGGGTCGTCACGGCGGTCATCGGCATCTTCGCGGTATCGCCGCGGGCCGGCGATCGGAGCGGGATGGCCGCGATCAACCGCGGCTTCTTCATCTCCGCGGTGGTGTCGGCGATCGGCGTGGTGATCGTCTCGATGCTCTACCTGCCGACGGACTTCGCCGGGTTCCCAGGGCTCGAGGCAAGCACCCAGTCGGGCAATCCCCGGGTCATCGCGATCAGTGCCGTTCTCATCGGAATCGTGCTCGCCGCCGCCATCCAGCTGCTGACGGGATACTTCACCGAGACGACCCGCCGGCCGGTGCGGGATGTGGCCCAGGCGTCGCTCACCGGTCCGGCCACGAACATTCTCGCCGGGATCGGCGTCGGCCTGGAATCTGCCGTCTATTCTTCCCTGCTCATCGGGGCCGCGGTCTTCGGCGCTTATCTGCTCGGTTCGGGCAGCGTCACGATCGCGCTGTTCGCGGTCGCGCTGGCGGGCACCGGACTGCTGACCACGGTCGGCGTCATCGTCTCGATGGACACCTTCGGTCCGGTGAGCGACAACGCCCAGGGCATCGCCGAGATGTCCGGGGAGATGGACGAGGAAGGAAGCGCCATCCTGACCTCCCTCGACGCGGTGGGCAACACCACGAAGGCCATCACGAAGGGCATCGCGATCGCCACCGCCGTCCTGGCCGCGACCGCACTGTTCGGGTCGTTCACCGACACGGTGACCAATGCTCTCGGCGACGCCGGCGCCCGACCGGAGACCAGCCGCGGCACCGTCGGCGGCCTGAACATCGCCTATCCCGACGCTCTGGTCGGGCTCGTCCTCGGCGCGGCCGTCGTCTTCCTGTTCTCCGGGCTCGCCATCAACGCGGTGGGCCGGGCGGCCGGGCGGGTCGTGATGGAGGTGCGCAACCAGTTCCGCACCAGGCCCGGAATCATGACCGGCAGCGAGAAGCCGGACTACGGCGCGGTTGTCGACATCTGCACCAGGGATTCCCTCCGTGAACTGATTACCCCGGGGACGCTGGCGGTCCTCGCCCCGATCGCGGTCGGCTTCGGCCTTGGTTATCCCCCGCTGGGGGCGTTCCTCGGCGGGGCCATAGCCGGCGGCGTCCTGATGGCCGTGTTCCTGGCGAACTCCGGCGGCGCGTGGGACAACGCGAAGAAGCTCGTCGAGGACGGAAACTACGGTGGGAAGGGCTCGGAGGTCCACGCCGCGACGGTGATCGGCGACACGGTGGGCGACCCGTTCAAGGACACCGCCGGGCCGTCCATCAACCCGTTGCTCAAGGTGATGAACCTGGTCAGCCTGCTGATTGCGCCAACGGTGGTGAAGTACTCGGTCGGCACGGACCGCAACACACCGCTGCGCATCGGCATCGCGCTCGCCGCGGTGGTCATCATCGCCGCGGTGATCGTCGTGTCCAAGCGGCGCAGCTCGGTGATCGCCGGAGATCCTCCTGTCGAGCAGCCGACAACCCCGAACCCGCAGAAGATCAACGCCTGAGGGGAACCCCGCCCCGCCGGCCGGCCGGCACGAGATCCGCTCCGCGCCCGCCGGCCGTCCGGGACACCTCCACCCCGCCCGGCCGTGCGCTCGACCCATTGGCACGGCCGGGCCGCCGCACGGGCACGAACATCGGGGATCAATCACCCAAAGTAACAATCCTGGACCGGGAGTCGTAGCTTCATACCACTGCGGCGCACCCCCGGTCGGGCCCGGTCGGGCCGTCCAGGCGTCATCGGGTGTGCCGTGGGTAAGCGTCGGGCTACCGGGGTCATACCCGGACGGGAAGCTCCGCGGAATCCGACAGCGGCGTACGGTGCTGCGAGGCACCGCTCGCACACCGGCGGCCGCCGCTTGCCCGATCAGCACCCGCCGGACGCACGTTCGCCAGGCCATGCCAGCTCCAGCACCGCGCTCTACTCGAGCAACATCCGCCATATCCGGGACCTACGCTCCGGAGAGGCGACCTACGCTTCGCCCACCGGTCATCGCACCGAGCACGCCGCACCGAGGAGAGAAGTGCCACCGCGCACGAAGACGACGACACGGACGACCGCGCGGTCATCCGCACCGGTCGCCGAGCCCGGCGAGCCCACCGGGACCGGCTCCACGCCGAGTCCCGGCGCGAGCGTGGCCTCGGCAGAGGTGCCCGCCACGCATACGAGCGGCCGGGCGGCCGCGAGCCGGGCCACGGGGAGCAGGGCGGCCGGCCGGTCGGCGACCGGTTCGAGCGGCTCCGCCGGTGCCGCGCCCGAACCGACGCCCGGGTCGGGCACCCGCCTGGTGATCGTGGAGTCCCCGGCGAAGGCGAAGACCATCGCCGGCTACCTCGGGCCGGGTTGGCAGGTGGAGTCGAGCATCGGCCACATCCGCGATCTGCCGCGCAGCGCCGCCGATGTCCCGGCCGCGCACAAGGGCAAGCCGTGGGCCCGGCTCGGCGTGGACGTCGACAACGACTTCGAGCCGCTCTACGTGGTCACGCCGGACAAGAAGCTGCAGGTCAGCAAGCTCAAGGCGTTGGTCAAGGACGCCAGCGAGCTCTACCTCGCGACAGACGAGGACCGCGAGGGCGAGGCGATCGCCTGGCATCTGCTCCAGACGCTGAAGCCGACAGTGCCGGTGAAGCGGATGGTGTTCCACGAGATCACTCCGCAGGCGATCCGCCGCGCTGTCGACAACCCGCGCGAGATCGACGAGAACCTGGTCAACGCGCAGGAGACCCGTCGCATCCTGGACCGCCTCTACGGCTACGAGGTCTCCCCCGTGCTGTGGAAGAAGGTCATGCCAAGGCTGTCGGCGGGCCGCGTCCAGAGCGTGGCGACCCGGGTCCTGGTGGAGCGGGAGCGGGCCAGGATGCGGTTCCGCTCGGCGGAATACTGGAACATCGAGGGCCTGTTCGGCGCGACGGTCGCCCGCCAGAGCTGGCCCGCCGGAACCGACGGCGCAGACGCGGGCGGGGCCGGCGCAGCGGGCGGGGCCGGCCCGGGAGTGGAACGGACGCCGCTGCCGGCGACGCTGGTCGCCCTCGACGGCAACCGGATCGCCACCGGCCGGGACTTCGCGCCGACGGGCGAGCTGACCGCGTCCGGCGTGACCCGCCTCGACGAGGCGGGCGCGCGGGCCCTCACCGACCGGCTGGCCGACGCCGCGTTCGCGGTGCGCTCGGTGGAGACCAAGCCGTACCGCCGCTCGCCGTACCCGCCGTTCATGACCTCCACGCTGCAGCAGGAGGCGGGCCGCAAGCTGCGGTTCTCCAGCCAGCGCACCATGCAGATCGCGCAGCGGCTGTACGAGAACGGCTACATCACCTACATGCGCACGGACTCGACGAACCTGTCCGAGACGGCGCTCGCCGCCGCCCGCAGCCAGGCGGAGAGCCTGTACGGGCCGGAGTACGTGCCGGCCCGGCCGCGTACCTACACCAAGAAGGTCAAGAACGCCCAGGAGGCGCACGAGGCGATCCGGCCCGCCGGCGATCACTTCCGCACCCCCGGGGAGGTCCGCGGCGAGCTCGATCTCGACTCCTACCGGCTCTATGAGCTGATCTGGCAGCGCACCGTCGCGAGCCAGATGGCGGACGCCCGGGGGACCAGCGCCACGATCCGGCTCGGCGCCACGTCGTCGGCCGGGGAGGACGTGGAGTTCTCGGCGTCCGGCAAGGTCATCACCTTCCCCGGCTTCCTGCGCGCCTACGTCGAGGGCGCCGACGACCCCGACGCGGAGCTGGAGGACCGCGAGCGGCGCCTGCCCGACGTCCGCGAGGGTGACCCGCTGGCGGTCCGCTCGCTGACTCCCCGCGGGCACGCCACCAGCCCGCCGGCCCGCTTCACCGAGGCCAGCCTGGTCAAGACGCTCGAGGAGCTCGGGATCGGCCGGCCGTCCACGTACGCCTCGATCATCGGCACGATCCAGGACCGCGGCTACGTGTGGAAGAAGGGCTCGGCGCTCGTGCCGAGCTTCATCGCGTTCGCCGTCGTCGGCCTGCTGGAGGACCACTTTGGCCGGCTGGTGGACTACCGGTTCACCGCGACGATGGAGGACGACCTCGACGACATCGCGGCCGGCACCGCGGCGTCCACCGACTGGCTGACCCGCTTCTACTTCGGCACCGGGGATGGCACCGATCCCGCCACCTCGGCCGGGCTCAAGCACCTCGTCAGCGAGCGGCTCGGGGAGATCGACGCCCGCGAGGTGAACTCGATCCCGCTCGGCGAGACCGACGACGGTACGACGGTCGTGGTGCGGGTCGGGCGGTACGGCCCCTACGTCCAGCTCGGGGAGAGCCGGGCCAGCGTGCCCGACGACCTGGCCCCGGACGAGCTCACCGTGGCCCGTGCGCTGGAGCTGCTGGCCGCCCCGAGCGGGGACCGGGTGCTGGGGGTGGACCCGGCCACGGGTGCGACGATCACGGCCAAGGCCGGCCGGTTCGGTCCGTATGTCACGACGGACACCGACCCGCCGCGCACGTCCAGCCTGCTGCGCACACAGTCGCTGGAGACGCTGACCCTCGACGACGCCGTGAAGCTGCTGACGCTGCCGCGAACCCTGGGCGCCGCCGAGGACGGCGAGGAGGTGACCGCACAGAACGGGCGGTATGGCCCCTACGTGAAGAAGGGCACCGAGAGCCGGTCACTGGAGTCCGAAGATCAGCTTTTCACGGTGACGCTCGAGGCGGCGCTGGCACTGCTTGCGCAGCCCAAGGCGCGTGGACGCCGCCAGGCCGTGCAGACGCCCCCGCTGCGCGAGCTCGGCAACGATCCGGCCAGCGGCAAGCCGATGGTCGTCCGGGAGGGGCGATTCGGCCCCTACGTGACCGACGGCGAGACCAACGCGAGCCTGCGCAAGGGCGACGCCGTCGAATCGATCACCGACGAGCGCGCCGCGGAGCTGCTTGCCGATCGCCGGGCCCGTGGTCCGGCCACCTCGAAGCGCGCCGCCCGAGGCACCGCGAAGACGACGCCGGCGAAGAGCGGCGCCGCGAAGTCCACAACGGCGAAATCCACAACGGCGAAATCCACGACGGCGAAGTCGACAACGGCGAAGTCGACAACGGCGAAGTCCACGACGGCGAAGACGGCCGCCAAGTCCGGAACGACGAAGTCCGGCACCGCTGCCAGGAGCTCGGCGGCGAAGTCGGGCACGGCCAGGACCAGCGCGGCGAAGAGCAGCGCGGCGAAGACGGCCGGCGAGGAGTCGGCGGCCACCGGGTCGTCCGCTCCGGACGACGGCGGTGACGCCGCGGGCGCGACGTCCGGTGGCACCCGCCGGACGGGCTGATGGTCTCGCCGATCGGTCCGGCTCCCGGGCCGGCCGACGCGGCGGGGGACGGCTCGGCGGCGGCGACCGTCGGACCCGACATGGCCAGCTCGACCACGACCATCTCCGTGTCCCCCACGACCGTGTCCCCCACGACCGCGGACGGTCAGCCGGCTTCCGACCGGAGCTCGGAGACGAGCGGCGCGACGACGACGTCGGGAGACGGCGCGAGTCCGGATACTAGTGGTCCAAGTTTGGACAGTAGCGGCTCACCCGACTTCGAGCGCCCCGCCGTCGAGCAGAGCTCTGACCGGCCGAGCTCTGACCGGCCGAGCTCTGACCGGCCGAGCTCTGACCGGCCGAGCTCTGACCGGCCGAGCGCCGAGGGGCCGAACGCCGAGGGGCAGGCCGGCGACATCGACGCGGGTCTGCGCCGCGGTGGCGGTCGGCGACCACGGATGCGGCGCATGCAGAGCCGGCATCCGGTCACGACGGTCCCCTCCCCGCCTCCGAGGTCAAGCAGCGCGACCGGCGACGAGAGCGACATCCGCGCCGTGCTGCGGATCCCCGAGTTCCGTCGGATGTGGATCCAGCTCAGCCTTTCCAGCCTCGGCGACTGGATGGGCCTGCTGGCCACGACCGCGCTGGTCACCCAGCTACAGAACAGCTTCTCGGGGCAGGCGTACGCCATCGGCTCACTGCTGATCGTCCGGCTGATGCCGGCCCTGATCCTCGGGCCGCTCGCCGGAGCGCTCGCCGACCGGCTGGATCGCCGGCTGACCATGGTCGTCACGGACGTGATCCGCTTCGGGCTGTTCGTCTCGATCCCGCTCATCGGCACGTTGGAATGGCTGCTCATCGCGTCGTTCCTGGTCGAGGCGGTCACCCTGGTCTGGGCTCCGGCGAAGGACGCCAGCGTCCCGCACCTGGTCCCCCGGGAGCGGCTCGCCGCGGCGAACACGCTGAGTCTGATCATGACGTACGGCACGGCCCCGCTCGCCGCCGCCATCTTCACCATGCTGGCGACGATCTCGCGGACGCTGGGCTCCAGCGTGTCGTTCTTCCGGGATTCCTCCGTCGACCTCGCCCTGTACTTCAACGCGGCGACCTTCCTCGGCTCGGCCATCGTGATCTGGGGGCTCAAGGGCATCGGCCGGGCGGCCCGCCCGGAGACCGGTCCCGAGCCAGGTTTCCTGGCGTCGATCACCGAGGGTTGGCGCTACGTCGGGCAGGACCGGCTGGTCCGCGGGCTGGTCGTGGGCATCCTCGGCGGGTTCGCCGGGGCTGGTTGCGTGATCGCCCTCGGCCGGCTCTACGTCGAGATCCTCGGGGGCGGTGACTCCGCGTACGGGGTTCTGTTCGGAGCGGTTTTCGTCGGGCTGGCCGGCGGGATGGCGGCCGGGCCGAAGCTGCTCGGCGACTACAGCCGGACCCGCCTGTTCGGCGTCTGCGTCACCGGCGCCGGCATCACGCTGGTGATCGTCGCGATCATTCCGAACCTGGTCATCGCCTGCATCCTGGTGGTCGCGGTGGGGGCGTTCGCCGGGGTCGCCTGGGTGACCGGTTACACGCTGCTGCAGGCCGAGGTCTCCGACGAGCTGCGGGGGCGGACCTTCGCCCTGGTTCAGTCGCTGGTCCGCATCGACCTGCTGCTGGTGCTGGCCGCGGCGCCCGCCCTCGTCGGGCTCATCGGCTCGCACGGCATCCACCTGTGGGGCGACATCACCGTGCGGGCGGACGGTGTCACCGTCGTCCTGCTCGGCGGGGGCCTGCTCGCGGTGGCGGTGGGGCTGTTCGCCTACCGGCAGATGGACGAGCGGGTCGGGGTCGCGGTCTGGCCGGAGCTGTGGAACGCGATGCGCGGCCGGAAACCGGCGCCGAGGCGACCGCGTCACGCCGGTCTGTTCGTCGCGGTGGAGGGGGCCGAGGGGGCCGGGCGATCCACCCAGGTGGAGCTGCTGCGGTCCTGGCTGGCCTCCAGTGGGCGCGAGGTCGTCGTGACATCCGGCTCCGGCGGCACCGTCACCGGCGCGGGGCTGCGGGAGCTGCTGTTCGATCCCTCGACGCGCCTGCACGCCCGCACCGAGGCGCTGCTCGCCGCCGCCGACCGTGCCGAGCACGTCAGCCGGGTGATCGAGCCGGCGCTCGCTCGGGGCGCCATCGTCATCACGGACCGCTACATCGACTCGTGGATCGCCTTCCAGTGCGCGAGCCGGTCGGTCGATGCCGCAGAACTGGCCGTGCTGGCCCAGTGGGCCACCCACGCCCTCGTTCCCGACCTGACCGTGCTGCTGGACCTGCCCGCCGAGCTCGGGCCGCGGCGGGCGGCGGGCGGCCCGCCCCAGCTCCCCGCGGACGCGCGCGACGGCGCACGGGCGGACGCCGTCACCGACACGGACACAGGCACCGACACGGACACAGGCACCGGTGCGATCGGCGCTGAACCGGGCGACGGATCGGGCGAGGAGGCAGGAGCCGAGCTGCTCGCCTACCGCAGCCGGGTGCGCGACGGGTTCCGCCGGCTGGCCCAGGAGGAGCCCGCGCGTTACCTCACCGTCGACGCGAACCGCCCCCGGGAGGAGATCCACGCCGAGATCCGCGCGGCCGTGGCCAGCCGAGTGGAGCGCCGGGCCGTGCCCCTGGGCGTCTGAGCCGGCCGGCGAGCACCGCCGCCCCCGGCCGGGGGGATGATGTGCTCGTGACGGTGTGGGAGACGTTGGTCGGCCAGGAGGCGGTCGTCGCGACGCTGCGGGCGGCCGCGGTGGCGGCCTCCCCCGGCATCCGCGCGGCCGCGGGCGGCGGTGACGGCCCGGCCGGCGCGCGCTCCGGGATGACCCATTCGTGGTTGTTCACCGGCCCCGCCGGCGCGGGGCGGCAGGAGGCGGCGCGCGCGTTCGCCGCCGGGCTGAACTGTGAGCGGGAGCCACCCGGCTGCGGGGAGTGCACCGGCTGCCACACGGTGCTCACCGACACCGCCACCGACCTGCGCACCGTCACGCCGGAGGGGCTCTCGCTCGGCGTGAAGGACGTCCGCGCCCTGGTCCGGGACGCCGCCAGCGCCCCCACCGCCGGCCGCTGGCGGATCCTGCTGCTCACCGACGCCGACCGGCTCACCGAGGCGGCGGCGAACGCGCTGCTCAAGGCGTTGGAGGAGCCGGCGGAACGCGCCGTGTTCCTGCTGTGCGCACCGTCGGTCGAGGACGTGCTGCCCACCATCCGCTCCCGCTGCCGGACGGTCGCGCTGCGGCTGCCCTCCGCCGCGGACGTGCGCGACATGCTGCTGCGGGAGGGCATCGACGAACAGCTGGCCCAGACGGCCGCCCGGGCGTCGCAGGGGCATCTCGCGCTGGCCCGCCGCCTTGCCACCGATGAGGTGGCCAGGACCCATCGGGCGGCGGTGCTGCGCATTCCAAGCCGCCTTGGCCGCGTCGGGGACTGCCTGGCCGCGGCCGCGGACCTCGTGGGTGCAGCGAACGCCGACGCCGAGGCCGCGAACGCCGAGCGGGACGAGGTCGAGACGGAGGCGCTGAAGACGGCGCTCGGCGTCGGTGCGACGGCCGCGGGCGGGAAGTCGAGGTCGGCTCGGGCCCCGAAGGCGGGCGTCAAGGCCCGGTCGATGGTCGTGCGGGGCGCGGCCGGGGCGCTCAAGGAGCTGGAGCGGACCCAGAAGAGCCGCGGGCGGCGCACCGTCCTCGATTCCCTGGACCGTGCTCTGGTCGACCTCGCCGGCCTGTACCGCGACGTGCTCGCGGAGCAGCTCGGCGCGCCGGTCGACCCGATCCATGCCGACCATGCGGCCGAGGCCGCGGGCCTCGCGGCGGGCTCGACCCCGGAGCAGACGCTGCGGCGGCTGGAGGCCGTGCTCGCGACCCGGGCGGCCCTCGCCGACAACCCCGGCCTCGTCCCGCTGCTCGCGGTGGAGTCCCTGACCCTCGCCCTGCGCGACGGCTGACTCCGGCTGCCCGCGCTCGCCCGAACGCCGCCGGCGAACGGGGCGGTCTGGCAAAACGGGCAGCCAACCCGCAAGTCCGGGCATACTCTGATCTGCGACGCAGATCACGCCCGTGAGCGGTTCCGGCACGCCCCGCCCGCCCCGGCGCTGCCGCGCATCGAGCCCGCCTTCCACGCGGGCCACCGTTCCGGCCGGCCAGCCGGCCCGCGGGCCAGGAGAGGTGACGGGCCGGATGCCGATGATGTGCGCGGTGGCGTTCTCCCCGCGCGGCAAGCTCTACTACGCCGATCCGGGTGCCCACACGCCCCGGGTCGGCGACCAGGTCCTCGTGCCCACCGATGATGGTCCCGAGGTCGCCACCTGCATGTGGGCGCCGCAGTGGGTCTCCGACGACATCGGGGACCTGCCCGTGCTCGCGGGGATGGCGCAGGCGGCCGACGTGCAGCGCGCCGAGCTGTCCCGGCGCCGGCGCGCCCGCGCCCGGGTCGCCGCCCGCCGGCTGGCGCGGGAGCACGACCTACCGATGAAGATCGTCGGCGTCGACCACGTGCCGGACACGGGCGGCTACACGATCTACTTCAGCGCGGAGAGCCGGATCGACTTCCGGGAGCTGGTCCGCGACCTGAACCGGACGCTGGCCGCGCGGGTGCGGCTGCGGCAGCTGTCCGCCCGGGACAGCGCCCGGGTGCAGGGCGGGATCGGCTCGTGCGGGCGCGATCTGTGCTGCGCGACGTTCCTCACCGACTTCGAGCCGGTGAGTCTGCGCATGGCCCGCGACCAGAACCTCGCCCTCAACCCGATGCGCATCAGCGGGGCCTGCGGCCGGCTGATGTGCTGCCTGCGCTACGAGCACCCGCTGTACGAGGAGTTCGCCGGGGCCGTGCCCGCCGTGGGGGAGCGGGCCTGCACGCCCCAGGGAGAGGGCCGGGTCGTAAGGCACGACGTGCCCCGCCAGCAGGCGGTGGTGGTGCTCGACGCCGGCGGGCGGACTTCCTGCGAACGAGCCGACGTGTGCCCGTCCCGGCAGGCGCACGAGGCCGCCTACGCCCCGCGCGAGGCCGAACCCCGCCCGGATCCCGGCCCCGCCCCGTCCGGCACCGACCACGCCGGCGTCCACGGGGGCACCGATGACCTCGGCGCGAACCACGCCGACGCCGACTGCGAGGGGGCGGAGTACGACGGTGCGACGGGCGGCGACCCGGGACGTTCCCGCCGACGCTCCCGCCACCGCCGGCGCCCCTGACCGGTCAGGGGCGCCGGGCGGATCACGGGTCGAAGCGGTAGCCCATCCCGCGCAGCGTGGTCACCAGCCGCCGCTGCGGCGGGCGGCCCTCTACCTTGGTGCGCACCCGCCGGACGTGCTCGGTGACGGTGGCAGGGTCCTGGAAGCGGGTACCCCAGACCTGTTCAAGCAGCTCCTCGCGGCTGAACACCCGTCGGGGGTGGCGGGCGAGGAAGGCCAGCAGCTCGTACTCGCGCGCGGTCAGGTCGATCCGCTCGCCGGCAACGGCGACCTCGCGGGCGCGCAGATCGATGGACACGTCGCCGTACACGAGCGGGTCGTTGCCGTCCCCGCTTCGCTGCGGCGGCGGCTCGGCGGGCCGGCGGCGTAGCCGGGCCCGCACCCGGGCGACCAGCTCCCGCAGCGAGTACGGCTTCACGACGTAGTCGTCGGCGCCCAGCTCCAGGCCGACCACGCGGTCGACCTCCTCGGCCCGCCCGGTGAGCATGATCACCGGCACCTCGCTGGTCTGGCGCAGGCGGCTCAGCACGGCGAAGCCGTCCATCCGCGGCATCGCGACGTCCAGCACGACCAGATCGATCTCGGTCGTCTGGAACAGCCGGAGGGCAGCTTCGCCGTCCGCCGCCTCCAGCACGCGATAGCCGAATCGTTCGAGGCTGCGCGCAAGTGCCACGCGCGATGCCTCATCGTCCTCAGCGACGAGGAGCGAGGCTCCTCGTGTCGCCGCTGCTGCAGGTGCAGCGTCCCCGGCCCCGGTCATGAAGCGAAACCCTACGCATCCTCACCGGAACCACTGCAACCGGGGTAGCGGTTTGCGCCGTTCGACGGGCCAGGAGCCGAAAATTGTGACAAGAACTGGATTGCGTGAAAACCGATTGTCACGTCAGTGGCTTCCTTCCCGGGTCGCCATGACAGGCTGATGGGGTGGGATCGCCGGATCGTTTCCGATTTCGCGCCCCAGCGCCCGCCGGATGGCGCCCACGGTTGCCGGGGCGCCCGCCGCGGGCGGGAGCCGTGCAGGAATCCGGGCCAGGCTGCCGGCGCCCCCACACCACCACGCGGCAAGCAGCCGGCCGAGCACCACCGGTCGGCACCACCGACGCATCTGGCATACTCGATCCGGGCCAGTGCGATCCTGGCCGATCGCCGGAGTAGCTCAGTGGCAGAGCAATCGCCTCGTAAGCGATAGGTCGCGGGTTCAATCCCCGCCTCCGGCTCACTCCCCCGCCAAGACGGGCCCTGGCCGGCACGCGGTGCGACAGCCGGGCACGCCCGGGGCGGCGTGTGCGGCGTCCTCGGGTGCGACAATCGATCTCATGACCACGGACGTCACGATCCCCCCGTACGGGGTGCGTAACCGGGTCGAGCGCACCGGGCCGGCGATCCGGGCCGCGCTCGGGCCCGAGCAGCGGGCCGAGTTCGAAGCCGACTTCCACGCGGCCGCCGTCGAAACCGACGACACCCTTGACCTGGCCCCACTGCACCGGGTCATCGACCGCTGGTGGCCCCAGGCCGTGCTCTGCGCCAACCCGGAGATCCAGGCCGGCATCGACGCCGACCGGCGCCGGCTTGCCGCCGGTGACCTGTCCGTGCTTGGGGGGACCACGACCTATCCCCACGCGGACAGCACGGCCGACTAGCTACCCATGGCCCGCTACACGGTCCGCTGGCTCACCTACGCCGAGCACCAGCGAGACGACCTGCCGCCCGCCGGTCACCGTGAGCTCAACCGGCTGCTGGATCGGTTGACCGCAGACCCTCCCCTGCAGGGCACCTGCGACAAGGACAGCGAGCAGTGGACCGCGGCCTTCGGCAGGCACGGAATTCTGCTTTACACCATCGAAGATCGCTGGATCACGATCACCGTACTCCGCGTGACCTGGCTGAACGGCTGATACCGCCGCCGGCCAAGGCCGCCGGACGGCCGGCGCGAGGAGCGCCTCTTCATCCACGAAGCCCGCGGGCCCGTGCATGAAGAGGCGTCGCCGCCGCGCCGGTCGGCGATCACGCAGACCTGGGCTCGGCCTCCTGGTCGTGCCCGTCCACCCCGGCGGCCTCCGCCTCGCGCAGTCGCTTGATGGAGGCGAGAATCTCCCGCTCGGCCTCCTTGCGGTCCACCCAGGAGGCGCCCTCGACCGACTTGCCGGGCTCCAGGTCCTTGTAGACCTCGAAGAAGTGCTGGATCTCCAGCCGGTCGAACTCCGGCAGGTGCCGCAGGTCCCGCAGGTGCTCCTGCCGAACATCGGCGACCGGGACGCACAGGACCTTGTCGTCCGGGCCCTTCTCGTCGGTCATCTCGAACATGCCGATCGTCCGGCACCGCACCAGGCAGCCCGGGAAGGTCGGCTCCTCCAGCAGGACGAGCGCATCCAGCGGATCCCCGTCCCGTCCAAGGGTGCCCTCGATGAACCCATAGTCCGACGGGTAGTGGGTGGAGGTGAACAGCATCCGGTCGAGCCGGATGCGCCCGGTGTGGTGATCCATCTCGTACTTGTTGCGCTGACCCTTGGGGATCTCGATGGTCACATCGAACTCAAGGTCCACTCCGCTCCCTGTCTCCTTCATGCTCAGGCCGGCCCGGTCCGCTCCGGGCGGCCGCCACGTGTGAACTGCTCGTCGGTGCGGTGGGCACGCGCCGGGACACCCGACGGACGCGGCGAAGTGTCGCGGACGACGACCGCCGCCCTCCCAGTGTCCCGGAAGCCACCTCCTGCCCGAGCCACCCGGTCGGCAACGCCACTGCCCGTGCGCCGCCGCGACCGCCACGGCCCCGCGGACGGCACCGCCGGGCGTCGTTCGTACCAGTGCCCACCGACCCCGCGCCGCGGTGCCAAGGTGACGGCGCCACCGCGCGGAACATCCCGGGGACGCGACCGGCGAGCGGGAGCCCGCCTCGCAGGCAGGTGTTCCCCCACCGGCCGCCGTGACCCGCCGGGCGGGCGGGAAAACGCGCCGGACGGCGGAGACGGCCGGGCCCACCCGTTGGTCACCCGGACCGGCGCGGGTCGGCTCACGGCTCGCGCCATACGGTGACACAGCGGCACGCCATGCGCCACCGAGAGCGCCCCGCGCCCAGACCGCCGCGCATCCACCCCCAGCGGCCCACACCCGCCGAGGTGGGCGGCGCCGTCGGCGTCGCCCACCCGCCTTGCGTAGTGTCCGGCGGGTGACGTCAGCCGCGCCGGTCGCTCGGATAGGGGCGCTCACCGCACTGGCCGGCGCCCTGCTCGCCGGTTCCCTGTCCGCCGGTGGCGCCACCGGCGGACCCGTTGCGCCCGGCGCCGGACCGGCCCGGGCGGGGGCCGCGGTCCTCGCGGGTCTGGACCCGGCCGCACCCACGCCCCAGCCCGCGGCGGTCGCCGCTCGCCTTGCCGGCCCGCTCGGCGACCCCGTCCTCGCCGGACCCGCCGCCTTCGTCGTCGACGCGCTGACCGGTCGCGTGCTGCTGGACAACCGCGCCCGAACCCCGGCCGTGCCGGCGTCGACGCTCAAGACGGCGGTCGCCACGGCGGCGCTCGTCACGTTCCCGGACACCCGGCTGCGGACGTCGGTGCTCTACAGCCCACCTCCGGGCGGCACCGGCCTCGCGCCCGGCGGCACGCTGTGGCTCGTGGGCGGCGGCGACCCGACGCTGACCGCGTCGCCCGAGACCGGCGGCTACCCGGCGCTGGCCCGACTCGCCGATCTCGTCGCCCAGGTCAAGGCGGCCGGCATCATCTCGGTGGCCCGGGTGGTCGGCGACGCGTCGTTGTTCGTCGGCCCGGACCGGGCCCCGGGCTGGCGCGACAACTACGTGACCGACGGCGACGTCGCGCCGGTCTCCGCACTGGAACTCGACGCGGGGCGCTCCGCCCCCGGCGCCGAGGGTCCGCGCAACCCCATCCCCGCGGCGGCGGCGACGGCGGCATTCGCGGGGGCGCTCGCGGCCGCCGGGATTCCGGTCGGTGCGGTGGATCTCGGGCGCGCCGAGGCGGGGGCGCGCCGCGTCGCCGCGGTGGACAGCCCGCCGGTGCGGGTACTCGTCGAACGCATGCTCACCGAGTCGGACAACGACCTGGCGGAGAGCCTGGGCCGGCTGGTCGCCCTGCGTCGCGGACTGCCGGCCTCGTTCGCCGGGGCCGCGAGGGCGGTGACCGATACGGTCACCGAACTCGGCATCCCCACGACGGGGATGGCCCTCAATGACGTCAGCGGCCTGTCCACCACCGATCTGATCGCCCCCGCCACCCTCGTGGCGCTGCTGCGCGCGGCCGTCATCCCCACCCGGCCCGCCCTGCGCACCGTGTTGACCGGACTGCCGGTGGCCGGCTTCTCCGGCACCCTGAACGACCGCTATGCCACCGCGGACACGGCGCCGGGCGCGGGTGACGTGCGGGCCAAGACCGGCACGCTGCGCAACGTCAGCAGCCTCGCCGGCCAGCTCGTCGACGCCGACGGGCGGCTGTTGCTGTTCGCCTTCCTGTCGCCGGCCGAGGAGGGGGGCGGCACCAAGGCCGCGCTCGACCGGGTCGCGGCGGCGCTCGCGGGCTGTGGCTGCCCCGCGCCGGCACCGGCCGCGCAGGGCGCGCAGGGCGCGCCGACCGTCCCGACCCGCTGAGACGGCGGTTATCTCGGAAACGACCCGTGACGGCTCAGCCGGCGCCGCGCCCCGGCGTCGGCGACGCGGGAGCAGAGCGCGGGCCGGCCCGGTACGCTCGGATTCGTGGACGCCGAGCTGGTCGACTGGGAACTCGCCGTGACGACGGCGAGAAGGCTGGTCCGCCCCGGCCCGCAGATCACCCGGGAGCAGGCCGGCGAGGTCGTCGCCGAGCTCCGCCGCCTCGCGGTGGAGGCCGAGTGGCACGTGGAGGACTACACCCGCCTCGCGCCGGCCGGCGCCATCACCCCCATCAACGTGGTGGACCGGCCCGAATGGGTGCGTTCCAACGTCGCCGGCCTGCGGGTGCTCACCACGCCCCTGCTCAGCAAGCTGTCCGACCAGCAGCGCGGCACCTTCTCCACGGCCGTCGGCCGGCGGGTCACCGGCATCCAGCTCGGCACGGCGCTGGCCTACCTCGCCAGCAAGGTGCTGGGCCAGTACGAGGTGTTCCTGCCGCCAGAGGAGTACCTCACCGGCCCCGACGGGTCGGCCACGCCGGACGCGGTCGGCCGGCTGAGCCTGGTCGCGCCGAACATCGCCCACGCCGAGGCCACGATGGGCGTCGTGCCGCGTGACTTCCGGATGTGGGTCTGCCTGCACGAGCAGACCCATCGGACCCAGTTCACCGCCGTGCCGTGGCTGCGGTCCCACCTGGAGTCCGAGATCACCGCGTTCATCGAGGCCACCGATCTCGATCCGGACGTCCTGGCGGACCGGGTCCGCTCGGCGGTGGCCGCGGTGCGCGGGGCGGTGTTCGACCGCAGCGCCGACAGCCCGAGTGTGGTGGAGGCGCTCCAGACCCCGGCTCAGCGGGCGGTGCTGGACCGGCTCCAGGCGATCATGACGCTGCTGGAGGGCCACGCGGACCAGGTGATGGACGCCGTGGGACCCCGGGTGGTCCCCACCGTTGCCGACATCCGGTCGAAGTTCGAGGGCCGCCGCGACGGCGGCTCGCCGCTCGACCGGTTCATCCGCCGCCTGCTCGGGCTGGACCTCAAGCTCCAGCAGTATCGCCAGGGCGGCGCCTTCGTGCGGGCCGTCGTCGCCGAGGCCGGGGTGGCGGGCTTCAACACCGTCTGGGAGTCGCCGACGACGCTGCCGACCCGCGCGGAGCTGGCCGATCCCACCGCATGGATGCAGCGCGTCCTCGGCAGCCGCCCGTCGATCTCAGCGTGACTGCCGTGGTCCGCGGGGCTCCCACCGGCTCTTCCAGCCGCCGGCCGGCGCGGTGACCCGGTCCGCCACCGGCGGTGACCACTACGGCGAGGCGGCCGGACCGGTGGGCGGGACGGCTGGCACCTCGCCCGGCCGGGCGGTGCGGGCTGGTCGGGCGCCGGATCCCGCGGTAGCCGCGGTCCGGCTCGCGGTCCGCAACGCGGTCGCCGATCTCGACCCGGGCGCGCTGGTGCTCGTCGCCTGCTCCGGCGGGCCGGACTCGCTGTCGCTGGCCGCGGCGCTCGCCTTCGTCGCCCCCCGCCGGGCCCTGCGGGCCGGCCTGCTGGTGGTCGATCATGGTTGGGACGTCGACTCGACCGAGCGCGCGCGCGGCGTCGCCGAGCTGGGGCGGACCCTCGGGCTGCGCCCCGTGGAGGTACTCACCGCGCACACGCCGCGATCGGAGGGCGCCGCCCGCGACGCCCGCCGCGGCGCGCTGCTGGCCGCGGCGGACCGGCTGGGCGCCCGGGCCGTGCTGGTCGGTCACACCCTGGACGACCAGGCCGAGACGGTGCTGCTGCGGCTCGCGCGGGGCTCAGGGGCCCGCTCGCTCGGGGGGATGCGCCCGCGCGACGGCCTGGTGCGCCGCCCGTTGTTGGGCCTGCGCCGTACGCAGACCCGGGCCGCCTGCCTCGCCGAGCGGCTGCCGGTCTGGGACGACCCGACCAACCAGGACCCGGCGTTCGCCCGGGCGCGGGTGCGCCACCGCGTCCTGCCGCTGCTGGAGGCCGAGCTCGGGCCGGGCATCGCCGAGTCCCTGGCCCGCGGCGCCGAGTTGCTGCGGGCCGACGCGGACGCGCTGGACACGACCGCCGCCGATGCCTACGCCGCGGCCGTCACTGCACCCCCCGGCCCGAACGCGGGCCCGAGCACCGGTCCGATCGCCGCTGCGGCCTCGGGTCCGGGCGGCGGCGAGATCGGCTTCGGTGTGGCGGCGCTCGCCGCCCTGGCCGCCGCGATCCGCGGACGCGTGTTGCGCCGGGCCGCCCTCGACGTCGGCGCCTCGGCATCGGCGTTGCGCGCCGAGCACGTCTGGGCGGTGGAGGAACTGGTGACGCGCTGGCGCGGCCAGAAGCCCGTGCCACTGCCGGGCGGTGTCCTCGCCCGGCGCTGGGCGGACCGGATCACACTCACCGGACCGGTGGCTGCGCCGTGGCCACCCGCCGGACCCGCCGGCCGCGGGCCGGATGCCGCCGCAGCGGCGTACATCGAGGAGGACGATCAGGTGAGCCAGGCCGCGACGACGACGCCCGACGCCGGCAGTCCCCACGACGGCCCGCCGGCGGCCGCCACGCACCCCGACATCGACGAGGTCCTCGTCACCGCCGACGAGATCGCCGCGAAGATCGCGGAGCTCGCGGCCCGGGTCGACGCCGACTACGCCGGCCGGGAGATCCTCCTGGTCGGCGTGCTCAAGGGCGCCGTGATGGTGATGGCCGACCTCTCCCGGGCCCTCGCCGTCCCGTTGACCATGGAGTTCATGGCGGTGTCGTCCTACGGGTCGTCGACCTCCTCCTCCGGGGTGGTGCGCATCCTCAAGGACCTGGACCGCTCGATCGAGGGCCGCGACGTGCTCGTCGTGGAGGACATCATCGACTCCGGGTTGACCCTGTCCTGGCTGCTGAAGAACCTGCGCTCGCGCGGGCCCGCCTCGCTGGAGGTGCTGGCCCTGTTCCGCAAGCCGGAAGCGATCGCGGTCGACGTCGACGTCCGGTATGTCGGCTTCGACATTCCCAGCGCTTTTGTCGTCGGGTACGGCCTTGATTACTCTGAGTATTATCGGACCCTTCCCTTCGTTGGGACCCTGACACCCGCGGCGATCGAGCGCGGGGCCCCGGCCTGAGCCGTCCAGCGCGGCCCGCCCGGCATCGGCGCCGCGGGTGCACCTCCGTGCACCACCGGATCGTCCGGCCCGGAACAGTGCGGGCCGCCGGTCCGTTGGTCGGATGTACGCGCGGTGAGATGCGCGCACCGGCGGTACCCTCGGCACAAGGGAATCCCGATCGAGGGCAGTACACACGTCAGGAGGGTGGAGCGCTCGTGTCCGGCGCTCCAGACAGATGACTCCAAGAAGAATCTTCCGCGGCTGGGTGCCACTGCTGCTCCTGGTCCTGTTCGTGATCATTCTCACGACGGGTGTCCTCTCGGGTCCCAGTGAGTACGGCAAGAGAGACCTGAACTTCGTTCAGCAGCAGATCGACGAAGGCCAGGTGACGAAGGCCAAGATCGAGGACTCGAAGCAGCTCATCCAGATCCAGACGAAGGACGGCCGGAAGTTCGAGTCGTCCTATGTCACCGAACAAGGTGTCGTTCTGGCCAACGAGCTGCGGAACAAGCGCGTCGCCTACGACGTCTCCGTCGACCGCGGAAACATCCTGGTCTCCCTCCTGCTCAACCTGCTGCCCGTGCTGCTGGTGGTCCTGCTGCTGTTCTTCTTCATGAACCAGATGCAGGGCGGCGGCAACCGGGTCATGAACTTCGGCAAGTCCAAAGCCAAGCTGGTGAGCAAGGACACACCGAAGACGACCTTCGCGGACGTGGCCGGCGCGGACGAGGCGATCGAGGAACTCCAGGAGATCAAGGAGTTCCTGGAGAACCCGAGCAAGTTCCAGGCGATCGGCGCGAAGATCCCCAAGGGCGTCCTGCTCTACGGCCCGCCGGGTACCGGCAAGACCCTGCTGGCCCGGGCCGTCGCCGGCGAGGCCGGCGTGCCGTTCTACTCGATCTCGGGTTCCGACTTCGTCGAGATGTTCGTCGGTGTCGGCGCCAGCCGGGTCCGGGACCTGTTCGAGCAGGCCAAGGCAAACGCGCCGGCGATCATCTTCGTCGACGAGATCGACGCCGTGGGCCGCCATCGCGGGGCCGGGCTCGGCGGTGGGCACGACGAGCGCGAGCAGACCCTCAACCAGCTTCTCGTCGAGATGGACGGTTTCGACGTCAAGGGTGGCGTCATCCTCATCGCGGCGACGAACCGGCCCGACATCCTCGACCCGGCGCTGCTGCGGCCCGGCCGCTTCGACCGGCAGATCGTCGTCGACCGCCCGGATCTGCTCGGCCGCGAGGCCATCCTTCGGGTACACGCCAAGGGCAAGCCGATCGGCCCGGACGCCGACATGATGGTCATCGCCCGGCGTACCCCCGGCTTCACCGGCGCGGACCTGGCCAACGTGCTGAACGAGGCCGCCCTGCTGGCCGCCCGGTCCAACCTGAAGTTCATCTCCTCGGCGCTACTGGAGGAGTCGATCGACCGGGTGATGGCCGGGCCGGAGCGCAAGACCCGGGCTATGAGCGACAAGGAGAAGAAGCGCATCGCCTACCACGAGGGCGGCCACGCCCTCGTCGCGCACGCGCTGCCGAACTCCGACCCGGTACACAAGATCACGATCCTGCCCCGGGGCCGCGCGCTCGGCTACACGATGCAGCTCCCGCTGGAGGACAAGTACCTGTCGACCCGCTCGGAGATGCTGGACCGGCTCGCTGTGCTGCTCGGCGGTCGCACGGCCGAGGAGCTGGTGTTCCACGACCCCACCACGGGCGCCAGCGACGACATCGAGAAGGCGACGCAGATCTCCCGGGCGATGATCACCCAGTACGGGATGAGCGACAAGCTCGGCGCGATCAAGTTCGGCACCGAGAACAGCGAGGTCTTCCTCGGCAAAGAGGTCGGGCACCAGCGCGACTACTCCGAGGAGGTCGCCAGCGAGATCGACGTCGAGGTCCGCCGGCTCATCGAGGCCGCGCACGACGAGGCGTGGGAGATCCTGGTCACCTACCGCGACGTGCTCGACAACCTCGTGCTGCGGCTGATGGATACCGAGACGCTGAGCAAGGACGACGTCGCCGAGGTCTTCGCGACCGTGCAGAAGCGGCCTGTGCGCGGCATCTACACCGGGGTCGGTCGGCGCATCCCCTCGGACCGCCCGCCGGTGCAGACTCCGGCCGAGCTGGGGCTGGTCCCCACTGGCGTCGCCGACCTGGTGAAGGACCCCGGTCACGGCAACGGGGCCACCGGCCACGGGGGAACGGGCAACGGTGCGCCCGGAGTGGATCCGGCCGGGCACGGTGGTCCGGTCGGCCCGGTCGGGAATGGGAATGGCGGCCCGGGTGGGCACGGTTATCCCCAGAGCCAGGGTTCACCGGCTCCCACCGGTGGCGACGGTCCGCCCGAGGGGCCGCGGATCGCCAACCCATGGGCCCCGCCGAGCTGGCCGAACGACGACGACAGGAGACGCCGTTGACGTCCGACTCCCACGAGGCGTTCACGGACGAGCGGGTGCACTCCGCAGCGGTGTCCGAGATGGACGCCACCGGATCGAACGGCCTCGGCGGTCCGGGTCCTGGCACCGACGGCAACGGTTCGGCCGCGGCAGCCTCCCCGGTGTCACTGGTCCGGGATCGGGGCAAGCCGCAGCAGGTGCGCCCGTTCGACCACGACCGGGTGGCACGTGCCGTGCGTGAGCTGCTCATCGGGATCGGGGAGGACCCGGACCGCGAGGGGCTGCGCAAGACTCCGGACCGGGTCGCCCGGGCCTACCGGGAGGCGGTGGAGGGCCTCGGTCGGAATCCGTCCGATGTGCTGACCACGGTCTTCGACGAGGGCCACGACGAGATGGTGCTGGTCCGCGACATCGACTTCTCGTCGCTGTGCGAGCACCACCTGGTGGTGTTCTCGGGCCGGGCGCACGTCGCCTACATCCCGAACAACAGGGGCCAGATCACCGGCCTGTCGAAGCTGGCCCGGCTGGTGGATCTCTATGCCCGCCGGCCGCAGGTCCAGGAACGGCTGACCTCCCAGATCGCCGACGCTCTCGTCGACGTCCTGGAACCGCGCGGGGTGATGGTCGTCGTCGAGGCGGAGCACCTGTGCATGTCGATGCGTGGGGTGCGCAAGCCGGGGGCTACCACGGTGACCTCAGCGGTGCGTGGCCAGTTCCTCAGCACCGCGACACGCAGCGAGGGTATGTCGCTGATCCTGGGCAGCCGCCGCTGAGCCGCCGGTCACCCGGGCCCAGCCTCCGGGTGACCGCTCGGCGGCCCGCCATCGTCGCCGGGATGGAAGGCAGCGGGATCGAACGGGACGAAGGCGAGCGTTACAGGCGGCAGGCCTGGATGCCGGAGACGAGGATCCCGCGGGCGCCGAGGTCCCACAGATCGTCCATCGTCCGATTGACCTCCGCGCGGGGCACCATCGCCCGCACGGCGACCCAGTCCTCCCGCTGCAATGGGGAGATCGTCGGCGATTCGTAGCCGGGCGTGATGTCACACGCCTTCTCCAACACCGCGCTCGGCACGTCATAATCCATCATCACGTACCGGCGAGCGACGAGGACGCCCTGCACACGGCGCAGCAACCGCTCGTGTGCCGTGGACAGCTCCGCCCCCCGCTTGGCGATGATGATCGCTTCGGACCGCAGGACCGGCTCCCCGAGCAGCTCCAGCCCGGCGGCCCGCAGCGTGCGGCCGGTCTCGACCACGTCGGCGACCGCGTCCGCGACCCCGAGCCGCACCGCCGTCTCCACCGCACCGTCGAGGGTCACGATGCTCGCCGGAGTGATGCCGCGGCCGGCAAGATCCGCCCGCACCAGCGCCGGGAACGATGTGGCGATCCGCCTGCCCTGCAGCTCCGCCACGTCCGCGAGCGTGCCCTCCGGGGCGGCGTAGCGGAAGGTGGCGTGCGCGTACCCGAGCGGCAGCAACTCCGCCGCGGCGGCGTTGCTGTCCAGGAGCAGGTCGCGGCCGGTGATTCCGAGATCGAGGCGCCCCGAACCGACGTATACGGCGATATCGCGTGGACGGAGGAAGAAGAACTCGATGTCGTGCTCGACATCGGTGACCACCAGCTCCGCGGACTCGCGCCGGGCCTGGTAGCCGGCGTCGGCGAGCAACTGGCTGGAGGCCGCGGACAGCGACCCCTTGTTTGGAACCGCGATACGAAGCATCGTCACTACTCAGCGTCTACGGAGGACAGGGGCGCGATCACAGGTGGGAGTATACGTCGTCCAGGGAAAGACCCAGGGAAATCATGAGGAGCTGACTCCAGTAGAGCAACTGCGAGATCTCCTCGGCTGCCCGGTCGCGGCCTTCGTACTCGGCCGCCATCCACGCCTCGGCGGCCTCCTCGACGAGTTTCTTACCGAGATGATGAACGCCCTTGTCGAGAGCGGCGACCGTACCCGAGTCGGGTGCCCGGCGCTGCCATTTGTCGGCAACCTCGGCGAAGAGTTCGTCGAATGTTTTTCCGTTGGCTGTATTCGGCGCGGCGGCGGTGTGCGTGCTGCCGATCGCCGCGGTGAGATCGCCGGCGGCCTCGACGGGGCGGGGCGCATCCCCGTCCGCCCCGGGTCGGGACAGACGCCCGGACGGCGACGACCCGGGCCGATTGGCAGGAACCATGCTCGGCATGCTACCTGCCACCGGGCCGGCGGCAGCCGCGCCGAACATCGACTTCGACCGCGGACCTCGACAGCCGCGGCGGGACATCGTCGGAGCTCGGTGGCCGCCGGCCCGCGGCCGGGGGCGATGCTGGCGGATTCCGCCGTGCCAGCGCCGCGTTGCTGGTTGACTGGGTGACTGTGTTCCCGCCTGCCCTCGTCGCCACTGATCTGGACGGGACGCTGATCCGCAGCGACGGCACCGTCTCGGCGCGTACCCGCGCGGCTCTGCGGCGGGTGGAGCGGTCCGGGGCGACCGTCGTGTTCGTCACCGGGCGGCCGAGCCGGGTGATGGCGGGCGTCGTGGCGCAGACGGCGGCCTCCGGCCTCGCCATCTGCGCGAACGGAGCGCTCGTGTTCGATCTGGACGCGGGCGTGCCGGTCAGCCACCGGTATCTGGAGCAGGCGACCGCGCTGCGGCTGGCCCGCGCCATCCGCGCCGCGGTGCCGGACGCGGTGTTCGCCGTGGAGAGCGGCGTCCGGTTCGGCCGGGAACCGGCCTTCGAGACGATGTGGCCGGATCCCGAGGAGCTGGTCGCGACGTTCCCCGAGCTGCTGCTGGCCCTGCCGGCGACGAAGCTGCTGGTCCGCCGGGGTGGTCAGCCGTTCACCGAGGTGTATCAGGCGATCGTCGAGCTTGCCGGCACGGACGCCGTGGTCACGACGTCGAGCGTGGACCTGGTCGAGATCGCCGGGCCGGGGGTGTCCAAAGCCGTGGCACTGGCGGAGCTCGCCGCCGAGCGTGGGATGACCGCCCGCGACGTCATCGCCTTCGGCGACATGCCGAACGACCTGCCGATGTTCGCCTGGGCCGGGTACTCGGTCGCCGTCGCGAACGCCCATCCGGACGTCCTCGCCGCCGCCGACGAGGTCACCGCGTCGAACGACGAGGACGGGGTGGCGCTCATCCTGGAGCGGCTGTTCCCGGCGGTGGGCTGAGCTCTCCGCCCCGGGTGGGACCGGCCTCGGTCGCGGCGGTGTTCGCCTCGGTGGGGGTGTTCACGGCGGTGGGGGTGTTCACGGCGGTGGGGGTGTTCGCGGAGTCCACGGGGTCGGCGCCGTCGCCGGCGTGGCGGCGGGGCGCGAGGAGTTCGGCGTAGCTGCGCGTGTACCTGGCGAGAATCTCGCGGAGGTCGGAGGCGGTCAGTGCGGCATACTCCTCGAAGATCTTCGCGTAGATCCGGACCTGGTCTGGATGGTTGTATCCGGTGGCCTCCAGCGTCTCGACCACGACAAGGCTGTCGTCCAGAATCGTGAAACCCTGCACGTGCGGATACTCCAGCTCGGCGGAGCTCGGCACGATCCGTACAGTAACGTTCTCCAGTTCCGCCACTGCGGCAATCCGCTTGATCTGTGCGATCATGTACTCCGGCGGCGCGAAACGGTTACCGAGGACCGACTCCATCAGGATGAACTCGAACCGCCGGGTCGCATCGTAGAGCAGATTCTGCCGCCTGATCCGCAGGCTGACCTTCTCCGCGGTCCGCTGGTACCATGCACCCTCGTCGCCACCGATGGTGATGCGGTGGTAGCCGTTCACGACCCGGCGGGCGTATTCGCTGATCTGGATCAGCCCGGGCAACAGGATCGGCTCGAACTCCCGGATGAGTGTCGCCTCCCGCTCGGCGTCGAGGATCTCCTCCTGGTCGAGGCTCACGCCCTGCCGCCGGGTCTGCATCCCGGTCCCGCCGCCGCGCCGGCGCGGCGTGCGGCGGGCGGCCGACGACTGCAGCCGTTCGGCGAGGTCGACCAGATGCCGGACGAGGTCGGGCGGAGCCTGCAACGTCCGGGCGATCCGCTCCACGTCGGCGGGGCTGGGCCGAAGCAGACCATTCTCAATCTTGGAAATCGTGCTCTGGCTGATGCCCACGGACGAGGCGAGAGCCTGGCCGGTCATCCCGCGGGAGTGGCGCAGCTGCGCGAGTTCGACCCCAAGCCGGTCCGGCGGCGTGGCGTCGGGAGCAGCCGCCGCAGGGGGCGCGCCCTCGCCCTCCATGACCACCTCCGAGGTCGGTCCGTCCCCGCCGGCCACCGCGTGCGCCCCGCCGGCTACGCCTGCGCCGGCAGGCCGCGCGCGGCCGCCAGGAACACGCTGCGGGGGATGCGCACCAATGCCTCGCCGGGCGGCACCTCGCCGGTCGGGATCCGCTGGTCCACTACCGCGTAGCCCTGGACGAAGATGTCCTGATCCTCATCGTTCACATACACCGTGGGACAGTTCGCGCTGGCACACGACGCACTGGCCACCGGGACGAGCCGCATCGCTCCTACCTCTCTGCACCACTGCGCTTCATCCTAGGGATCACGCTCGAGTCAGGACATAGCGCAGTAATAATGATCAGCTCTACGGCGGCGACGCGAATATTCCGGCCGCCCGCGGCATATTGTCACTCTAGGCTGACGACTTGACACCGAAGGCGATAACCGAACGTCACCGCCTGCTCGGTCGAGCCCATCCTCCAGCAGGCACTACCGCGACCTCAAGCAATTCCATAACCACCAAGAGTCGCCATGCGTCGAGACACAACGCCGAGCGGGACCACCACAAATAGTACCGAAACGCGTGAACTAGCAGCCTCTTCGGGCTACCCGCCCACGGGGTGCGGGAACGGAACGTGAGGGTGACGACGGCAACAGTCAGACTCGCCAATCACTGATCGTAGTGTCACGAATATTTTGAGACTCGGTCGGGACAGTCGGCTCCAGGCGAGGCCCGAGCCAAGTCCCGCCCGCCGACGCCCGGTGACGAGATCCGACCCCGGGCAACCACCGGCCGGGGGCGACACCGGCGGGTGCGCCCCTTCGGGCCACCGCACGGATGGGCCCGCGCCCGTCGTGACCGGTGGCACACTCCGGCAATGCCGGGTGTGGTGCGCTTTGCCCGGCGCGGACCGCCCGGAGCGGGCAAAGTGCCCCGTGGCAGGCGCGGCGCAACACGCTTGGCGGACGTTCGGGCGAATAGGCGGGTTGCTCCCGGTGGGCTCGCCCCACGGTAGGCCGGTCGCCCGCAGGCATCGCCGCCGGTGGTCGACCACCGGTGGTCGACCACCGCGGGCGCTGTCGGTCGGAGCCGGGCGCGCCGGGCGCGGCTCGCCGGACGTCGAGCGGGTCAGGCGCTCGAGCCGCAACGATTCCGGCTCGAATCTGAATATTCAGAAATTCTCTTGAGATTCAGGTCATCGTCCCGGATGATTCGGACTAGAGCATCTCGTCGGCCGACGGTCCCGCGGCCCGGATCCTGGCCCGGCGGTCTCCGGCCGCCACTCCGGCAGTCCTCGTCGTCACCTCGATCGACACGGGGGCTCGCCCGACAGGAGGGAAGGCCGCATGCACATCGCCAGCCGGCCGTCCGCGCCACCCTGGAGCGACCCCGACCCCGACCCCGACCCCGACCGCGAGCCCCGCCCGGCCGGGCTGCGGCTGGGCACGATCATCCCCGCCACGGCGCTCGCCCCGGCCGACCTGGCCGGCGCGGCCCTCCTCGGCGCACCGCCGTCCTGGCCGCTGTTGCTGACCTGGGCGATGGTCGCGACCTTGCTCGTGACCGCGCCGGCTGTCGGGCGCGCCCGAGACGGCCGCCGCAGCCGGCCCCGCGCCCGGGGGCTGGCTCAGACGCCCCGTACGCGGCCGATTCCGCCGCCCACGCGGTCCGGTGGCGCCGCCCATCGCTTCGACCCGGCGGGGTTCGAACCTCTCGCGGACCGAATGGCCTTGCTGCTGCGCGACTTCCTCGCCGCCGCCGTCCCCAGGCCGGACCGGCCGGCCCGGCTCGACCTGCGTGCCCCCGCGACGGCCTGGTTCGTCGACGCCTTCACCGCGGCCTCGGACCTGCTCGTCGCCACCAGCCAGGCCGATCGCCCCGCAACCCTGGCCGCCGCCGTGCGGGAGGCCGAACGACGGTGGGGGCTGCTCGACGCGTGGAGCCGCGAGACGGCCGGGTCAGACAGATCCGTCCACCCGAGACCGGATGATCCGGACGCGATCGATCACGATCCGCAACCGACATGAGGCCGCCAGCCCGTCATCGACCACGCGGAGTCGACGGCGGGCGCCGCCACGACACCGCCCGCACGGGCCGGCGCCCCATCGGTCGCCCGCGCGGGCCAGGATAGGGACATGGCGACACCCGTCCATCAGGACCCGGCCTCATCCGGGCTGCCGGCGCACGAGATCGACGCGGAGTTCCTCGCGCTGCCGCGTTCCACACTCACCGACGCGGCCCTGCAGACCGCGCGCGACCTCGGCGCCACCCATGCCGACATCCGCATCGAACGACTGCGGGACTCCTCACTGTCCTTCCGGGACGCCGCCCTGGAGAGCCGCCACGAGGGCGCCACGCTGGGCCTCGCCGTGCGAGTCGTGCACGCCGGGACCTGGGGCTTCGCGGCCGGCGTGGACCTCACCCCGGACGAGGCGGCCCGGCTGGCCCGCGAGGCCGTCGAGATGGCGCGGGTGGCGGCCCCGCTGAACTCCGAGCCCGTCGAGCTCGCCCAGGAACCGGCGCACTCCGACGCGGTCTGGGTGTCGGCGTATGCCGCCGACCCCTTCGCCATCGACGCGCGGGAGCGGATCGAGCGGGTCGGGGGGCTGTGCCGCACCCTGTTCGCGGCGAATGACGTCGACCACGTCGAGGGCCGGTTCGGCGCCGTGATGGAGAACAAGTACTACGCGGATCTGGCCGGCACCTCGACGACGCAGCAGCGGGTGCGGGTGCTCTGCCAGATCGAGGCGACGCGCGTCGACCCGGGCGGCGGCTTCGAGACGATGCGCACCATCGCCCCGCCCGTCGGCCGCGGCTGGGAGTGGATGGTCGCGGGGCCCGCGGCGGGCTGCTGGGACTGGGACGGCGAGATCGCCCTCATCCCCGGCCTGCTGGCGGAGAAGGCCAAGGCGTCGTCGGTCGAACCCGGCCCGTACGACCTGGTGATCGACCCGTCGAACCTGTGGCTGACGATCCACGAGTCCGTCGGCCACGCCACCGAGCTCGACCGGGCGCTCGGCTACGAGGCGGCCTACGCCGGCACGTCGTTCGCCACCCTGGACCAGCTCGGTGCCCTGCGCTACGGCTCCCCGGCGATGACGATCACCGGTGACCGCACCGCCCTGCACGGGCTGGCCACCATCGGCTACGACGACGAGGGCGTGCAGACCCGCCGGTTCGACATCGTGCGCGACGGCACCCTCGTCGGCTACCAGCTCGACCGGGCGATGGCAGCCCGCAACGCGAGTGTGCTCGGGGTGGAGCGCTCCAACGGCTGCGCCTTCGCCGACTCCCCCGGCCACGTGCCGATCCAGCGGATGGCGAACGTGTCGCTGCTGCCGGCGCCGGGCGGCCCGTCGACCGAGGAGCTGATCAGCCGGGTCGACCGCGGCATCTACATCGTCGGCGACAAGAGCTGGTCGATCGACATGCAGCGGTACAACTTCCAGTTCACCGGGCAGCGGTTCTACGAGATCCGCTCCGGGCGGATCGTCGGCCAGCTGCGTGACGTCGCCTACCAGGCGACGACGACGGACTTCTGGGGCTCGCTGGAGGCCGTGGGCGGCCCGGAGACCTACCTCCTCGGTGGCGCGTTCAACTGCGGCAAGGGGCAGCCCGGCCAGGTCGCGGCGGTCAGCCACGGCAGCCCGGCCGCGTTGTTCCGCGGCGTCAACGTCCTCAACACGCGGCGGGAGGCCGGCCGATGAGCCAGGTGACCGGAGCGGAGACCACCCGGGCCGACCGGGCGGGCGCGGTGCCCGAGGCCGCCCACGAGATCGTCGAGCGAGCCCTCGCGCTGTCCCGGGCGGACGGCTGCGTGGTCATCGCCACCGAGTCCAGCTCGGTCAACCTGCGCTGGGCCACCAACACCCTGACCACCAACGGGGCGAGCCGCGACCGGTCGATCACCGTCGTCAGCGTCGTCGGCCGCTCGTTCGGGGTGCGCACCGCCTCCACGATCGACACCCCGGTCGGCGGCCGGGGGGCACGGCCGGGCGACCTGCCGCATCCCACCGACGCCGACGGCCTCGCCGAGCTCGTCCGCGCCGCCGAGGAGGCCGCCCGCGAGGCGCAGGACGCCGAGGACTACGCCGACCTGCTCGGGCCCGCCACCGCCGGCCTGGCCGCGGGCGCCGGGCCGATCGCGGGCGGCGGCGCCTTCACCGACCCGGCGGCCCGCACCGGCACGGCGGTGTTCGCCGCCTTCGCCCGCGACCTCGCCGAGGCCTTCGGCGCCGCGCGGGCGCAGGACAGGCGGCTGTTCGGCTTCGCCCAGCACGACGTGACCACCACCTGGCTGGGCACGTCCACCGGCCTGCGGCTGCGGCACAGCCAGCCGACGGGCAGCGTCGAGTGGAACGCCAAGAGCGGCGTTCCCGGCGGCTCGGTGTGGCACGGGCAGTCCACCCACGACTTCACCGACGTGGACGTGGCCGCCACCGACGCGGCGTTGCGCTCCCGGCTGGCCTGGTGCGAGCGTTCGGTGGAGCTGCCCGCGGGCCGCTACGAGACGTTGCTGCCACCGTCCGCGGTCGCCGACCTGATGATCTACCTGTACTGGTCGGCCGCCGGGCGGGACGCCGCCGAGGGCCGCACGGTGTTCAGCCGGCCGGGCGGCGGGACGCGGATCGGCGAGGCGATCGGGCCGGCCGGGCTGCGGCTGTCCAGCGACCCCGCGGACCCGGAGCTGGCGACGACCCCGTTCGTGACCGCCGCGTCGTCGTCGTCGATGTCGAGCGTGTTCGACAACGGGCTGGCGCTCGGCGCCACCGACTGGATCCGGGACGGCGCGCTCGGTGCGCTCGTGCAGACCCGCGCCTCGGCCCGGGCCACGCAGAGCGCGGTCACCCCGATGATCGAGAACCTGACCCTGGATGCGGGGGGTTCGGCGTCGCTCGACGAGATGATCGCCTCGACTCGGCGCGGCCTGCTGCTGACCAGCCTGTGGTACATCCGCGACGTCGACCCGGAGGTCCTGCTGCTGACCGGGCTCACCCGAGACGGCGTCTACCTGATCGAGAACGGCGAGGTCACCGGGGCGGTGAACAACTTCCGGTTCAACGAGTCGCCGGTGGGCCTGCTGGGCCGCACGGCGCAGATCGGCGCGGCCACCCGCACCATGGCCCGGGAGTGGGCGGACTGGTTCACACTCACCCGGATGCCACCGATGCGGGTGCCGGACTTCAACATGAGCTCGGTCAGCCCGGCGAACTGACCGCCGGGCCGCCTTGGGGTGCCGGCGCCGTCACAGGTAGGCGCCGCGCCCGAACGCCTCCCCGCCGGGCTGCTGCTGCCCGCTCGGCAGCGCCCGGCGGCGCATCTCCTCGAGCTGCGCCCGGGCAGCCATCTGCTGGGCGAACAGCGCCGTCTGCAGGCCGTGGAACAAGCCCTCCAACCAGCCGACGAGCTGCGCCTGGGCGATCCTGAGCTCCCCGTCAGACGGGGTGTGGCCCTCGTCGAAGGGCAGCGACAGCCGCTCCAGCTCGGCCCGCAGCTCCGGGGCCAGCCCGTCGGAGAGCTCACGGATCGAGCTGCGGTGGATCTCCCGCAGCCGGATCCGACTGGCGTCGTCCAGCGGCGCGGCGCGTACCTCCTCCAACAACTGCTTGATCATCGTACCGATGCGCATCACCTTGTCGGGCTGGGAGACCAGCTCGGCCACGGGGTTGCCGCCGGCCGGCTCCCCCTCCTGCTCACCGTTCGGGTTCACCGACCGGGCCGGCCGGCCGAGCGCCTCCTGCGCGCTCTCGTGCAGGGCTCCGTCGGGCCCGACAATCACGACGCGGGGTTCCGGTTGATCCGTCATGACCCCTATCCTGCCCCGTCGGAGCGCGCCACACGGCGCCGGTGCGGCACCGGCCAGTCGGCCGTGGCCGGTCGCGGACAGCCACGGTCGGCCCGCGGCCCGCAACCGTCAGCGCGGGATGGTGAGGATCACCTTGCCGACGTGCCCGAGACCGGCCACATGCCGGTGCGCCGCCGCCACCTCGGTGATCGGGAGCACCTGGTCGATCACCGGCCTGATCGCGCCGCGTTCGACCGCCGGCCAGAACTCGGCGCGGACCCCGGCGACGATCTTGAACTTCTCCGCCGGCGGTCGTGCGCGCAGCGAGGCGGCATGCACCACCGCCCGCTTGTTCAGCAGGGCCCCGAGGTTGAGCTCGCCCTTCACCCCGCCCTGCAGGCCGATGACGACGAGCCGCCCGCCGACGGCGAGCAGCGACACGTTGCGCGGCAGGTAGGCCGCACCCATGTTGTCGAGGATGACGTCCGCCCCGTGGCCGTCGGTGGCCTTGCGGATCACCTCGACGAAGTCGGCGTCCCGGTAGGAGACGGCCACGTCGGCGCCGAGCTCGCGGACCCTGGCCAGCTTCGCCGGGGTGCCGGCGGTGGTGGCGATGACCGCCTCCGGCCGCAGCGCGCGGACCGCCTGGATCGCGAACGTGCCGATCCCCGATGCGCCGCCGTGCACGCAGAAGACCTCGCGGTCGTGCAGGTCGGCGATGCCGAACACGGTCGAGTAGACGGTGGCCGCGACCTCGGGCAGGCCGGCGGCCTCGACCAGGTCGACTCCCGCCGGGATCGGCAGGAGCTGGCCCGCCGGCACGTTCACCCTGCTCGCGTACCCGCCGCCGCCGAGCAGGGCGCACACCTCGGCGCCGATCTCGAACCCGGACACCTCGGGCCCGACGGCGGCCACCCGGCCGGAGCACTCCAACCCGATGATCGCGGAGTCGCCGGGCGGCGGCGGGTAGAGACCCTGCCGTTGCAGCAGGTCCGCCCGGTTGACCGCCGTGGCGACCACGTCAAGGGTTACCTCACCCGGCCCGGGCGCGGGCGGGTCCGCCACGCTGGACCAGGACATGACCTCGGGCCCGCCGGGGGCCGACACCGTCACCGCATGCACCCTCCACACGCTACGACGCCGCCGGCGCCCGCGAGCCCGCCGACCCCGGAGCCCGCCGACCCCGGAGCCCTCACCGACCCCGGACCCCCGGCGAGGACGGCTACCAGCGGTCGTGGTGGAGGACGCTCGCCAGCGGCTCCCGCGGCGCGGGTCGGAAATCCGTACCGATGGTGTAGGCGACGGGCAGCAGCACGCCCTGGCTCACATTCGGCGGGATGCCGAGCAGCTTCGCGACCTCGTCGGCGTAGCGCAGGTGCAGCGACGTCCAGGCGCTGCCGAGGCCCCGGGCCCGCAGGGCGAGCATGAAGCTCCACGCGGCCGGGAGCAGCGACCCCCAGAAGCCGGCCTGCAGCTGCGCCGGGACCTGCGTCGCGTCGCCCTCCAGGCAGCCGATGACGTGCACGGGGACCCGGTGCAGGTTCTCGGCGAGGTACCGGGCGGAGTCGGTGACCCGCTGCTGGACGGCGAGCCGCTCGCCCTCGAAGGAGTCCCGTGCCGGGCCGCCGGCGTCGAGATAGGCGGTCGAGGCGCGCCGGTAGTACTCGGCGATGCCCGCGCGCAGCTCCGGGTCGGTCACCACGATCCAGTGCCAGCCCTGCTGGTTGGAACCACTCGGCGCCTGCAACGCGATCCGCAGGCACTCCTCGACGACCTCCGGCTCGACCGGGCGGTCGAGGTCGAGCCGCCTGCGCACGCTGCGGGTCGTCGTCAGCACCTCGTCAGGGGTGAGGTCGAGCAGGGTCACGATGAGCTCCTTCGTGGCCGCCTCCCGCGCGCGTCACCGGATCAGACCGGTTCGGGTTCGGGTTCGGCGGGTGAGTCCGGCGCCGGCTCGGTGTACGGAGAGGGTTCGTGCGGCGCAGGGGGCAGATCCGGCGTGTCGGGCAGCAGCGGGCCCGGGTCATCCGGGATCGGGGCGTCCGGGTCGAGCGGCGGCGGCGAGTCCGGATGGTGCGGACGGACACCGGCGGACACCGCGGCACGCGGGCACGTCGGGATGGTCGAGGTGAACAGGCTGGACATAGAACCCGCCGTACCCGGTGGTCGGAGCCGCGGAAACATCGTCCCAGCATCGCATGGCCACCGGCCCGCCCACCCGGGGCCTCGCGCCCGGCCCCGAACGGGTCCGGTCGACACACCGACATCTCCATGGAAACAACAAACACGCCATGGTGACAACCAAAGCGATCCCGCGACACGCATGGGCAAACAACAAAACAGCCGGTCCACAACGAACGCCCATTCGGGTGGCGCCGGCCCGCCGAAGGTGCCCGCCGACGGGACCGGTCCGGCCCCCGACCTGGATGGCCGGTAAGTCACAGCGGAGATGGCGGTCCGCACGAGGTGCGGCGCCCGTATCGCCGTATTAACGGTACAGGAACTGATCGGCACTCAGGTGCCACGACATACAGCTGATCCAGTCGCTACCGTCATATGCGCATCACCCTGAACTTTTGGTTCTCTGCAACCAGTCACAGACGACCACAGCATCGACTGTCTGGCCGGCTCCGGGGACGCGCCGGCCAGGACGGGCCCGGGGAGCGTGCCAGTGGAAGCGGTCGCGGCCGACGACGAGCACGAACATCCCCACAGACAGGCGGAGTTCCACGCGTTCTTCGAGAGCCATCACCGTGCGCTGAGTCGCTTCGCGTACCTGCTGACCGGCGACCATGACGCGGCCGACGACATCACCGCCGAGGCGCTCACCGCGGCCTGGTCCAGCTGGGACCGGGTGCGCTCGGCCGAGCTCCCGCTGGCCTACGTCCGGCGCATTGTCGCGAACCTGGCGGCGGACCGGGTCCGCAAGGTCGTGCGTGAGCGGCGCGGGCTGCTCGTGCTCGGGCAGCGCGCCGAGCGATCCGCCCCGGTGCCGGACGTGCCGGCGGTGGTCGACCTGCGCACCGCCCTGATGAGCCTGCCCCCGGGCAAGCGGGCCTGCGTGGTACTCCGCTATGCCTTCGACCTGTCGGAAGTGGAGACGGCCCGGACACTGGGCATCTCCGTCGGGACGGTGAAGAGCCAGACGGCCAAGGGAGTTGCCGAGCTGGAGCGAATCCTAAAGAGAACCGAACTGCCGCCGGCCGAGACGACCCAGGAGGAGGTGACCTCCCGCATGACGCCCGAGCACCCCGACATGCCCCAGGGCGGCACGTCCCGGCCAGGCACGTCCCGGATCAGCGGCGTGCGCCCCGGCTCGGGCCGGCCCGGCGGCGGGCCCGGCACCGGCCAGTCCGATGAACCCGCCGGGCCCGACCGGTCCGCCTTCGCACGGACGGACGAGGCCGAGCCGGCTCCCGGGGCCGGGCGGCACCCTGGCGGCGAGCCGTTCCCGGGCCCCGGACGGCTGTCCAGGCCCGTCCCGCTGCCCCGGCGCGAACCACCGCGGCGCAGACCACTGCCCTGGCACGAACCCGTCGCCTGGCGCGAACCCGTAGCCTGGCGCGAACCACTGCCCTGGCCCGAACCCGCACCCCGGCTTGAACGACCGGGCTGGCCGGGACGACCGAGCTTGGCGGGGTCACCGACCTGGCCCGAGTCGCTGCCCTGGCCGCGACTGGCCTGGCCGGTGTGGCGGGTCGGCGAGGCGTAGATGACACCGAGCACGTCGGGATTCCAGGAGCCCGACCATGATCTACCAGCCGGGTCGGGCCCGGTGAGCGGCGCCAGCACCACGTTCCACGAGGAACTGCGCGGCATGCTGGGCACCGAGATGGCCCGGCACCAGCCCGACTCCGACCGGATCCGGCGCCGGCTCGCAGCGGCCGTCGGGCAACCGCTGGGCGGGTCGTCCGTCTTCCCGCTGCGCCAGCCCGGTTCCGTCTCCCCCTTCACCACCCGGCCGGGCGCCGTCCCCCACGACCGACCGGAAGCCGCCGCGCCGACCGTCGCGGGGCCGCCGCCCGCCCCCTACGCCGGCCCGGAGAGCACCACGCCGACCGTCGTCGGGGCGGGCTTCACCCCGTACGGCGAATCCGCCGCCTACGCCGAATCCGCGCTGTACGCCGAGGCCGAGCCGTACACGGACGCCGAGGTGGCCGCGTCGGGCGGCCTCGGTGCGCTGATCGACCTGGCCGGTCCGCCTGATCTGGACGACCCCACCGAGGAGGCGGACCGCGCCGGTGCGACGACGCCACTGCCGCTGGATGCGCTCTACGGCACGCGGCGCGGGCACGCGTCCGCGGCGCCGCCGAGGCGGGGCCAGGGCCTGCGCCGCACCCGGCCCGGACGTGGTGCGCCGCGGGGGACGGGTCGGCGCCGCACCCAGGCGCTTGTCGGCGCGGCCGTCACCGTGCTGAGCCTCGCCCTGGTCGCCCTGGTCGCCCTGCTTGACCTGCCGGGCTCCGATTCCTCGGACCCCCCGACCACCACGGTGACCGCGCGGCCCAATCCCACGGAGACGCCGTGGGCGACCACGAGCGCCACGCTGGCACCGTCCCGCCCGCCCGCCGTCCATTCCCCCCCGCCTCCGGGGCCCTCGGCCGGCGTCCCGCGGGGACAGGCCAGCCCCGCGGGCAGCACGGCGGCGGCAAGCGCGGCCGGCGCGGCCGAGCCGGGGGATGCCGCGCGGCCGTCGAGCGGGACGTCTGCGCAGCCGTTGACGAGGGGCACGAAGCCCGACCCGGCCGCACCGGCCCAGGACGGCGCCGGTGCGGTCGGCGCCGGCCAGGCACCCAACACCGGCCTGGCGCCGTCCGCTACCGGCATCTACACCAACTCCGTCGCCCCGTTCCCGGCCGGCTCACGGGTCCAGATCCCCGGTGCCCAGGCCGCGGACTGGGCGCTGTTCGGCGCCGGATGGGGCGGGGTGCAGAACCGGGCGGCGCTGCCGGTCCCGCTGCTCGCCGCGAGCGTCGTGGGCGTCCCGACGACGTCGTCTTCGGGCTTCGACTGGAGCGGCGGGATGCCGACGGCGAGCGGCACCGACGACACCGACCGGCTGGCGGTGCAGGGCACGGCCGCGTTGTCGACCTTCGTCACGCAGGCACGCACGCTGGAGATCTACCTCGGGTCGTCGTCGGGACGGGTCGAGATCACCGTGTCGTCGCTCGCGGACAGGCGGACCTTCACCGTCCAGCTGCCGTCGACGTTGGTCGACGGTTCGGCGGACGCCCGGGTGAGCGTGTCGCTGCCGGCGGGGATCGGGGCCACCACCGTGTCGATCTCCAGCGGGAGTTCCGCGGCATGGACGCTGGCGGCCGCCGTGCTGCGCTGACGACAGCCGGGGTCACCAGGCCAGGTGGGCCGGGGGCATCGCGGGCTTCGCCTGGCCCCACCGTCTGTCCGGCTGCCCGGCCCGGTTTTCGGCCTCCGGGTCGGGGTTGTCCCCACAACTTGCCTAGCCCATTCGAGTCATCTCACCGAGGTCTCGAAAAAAAATAAAAAATCTTGCCCCGGGCGGCAACCAAACGACACCCCCCGGACGACTGACCATGTGAACGCCACACCGGCCCCCGCGCCAGGAGGTCCGGTCGGCGTTTCGGTCCGTTCGTCCGGCTAACCCCCCCCAGCCGAGCGAACGGGCCGTCGAGCGGTACCGGGGCTGGCCGGTCAGGCCAAGGCCGGCCAGCCCCCTCGCCACCGCCGCATCCGGTCGCGCCTGGCATCCGGCCGCCGTGCCGCTCCAGCCGCCGTGCCGCTCCAGCCGCCGTGCCGCTCCAGCCGCCGTCCCGGCCGCTTCGCCTCGGGCCGGGCCAGCTCCGTCGCCCGGCCTACCGACCGGACCCTCGCCCCGGCCACCGCCCCGCCCTGTCGCCCGGTGGAGTCATCGACGGTGTGAGTCTGGTCGCGGACACCTACCCCGCGACCTACGCGGACCGGACGTGGAGAGGTAGCGTCGACAGCGTGCGCCGGCTGTTGTTTGCACCCTCGTGGATCGCGCGTCATCTCCTCGCGCTCGCTCTGATCGCGCTGTTCATCCGCATGGGGGTATGGCAGCTGACCAAGGGCGAGTCCCCCCAGGGCTCGTTGCAGAACCTCTTCTACGGGGTCGAGTGGCCGATCTTCGCCGCCTTCGTCGTGTACTGGTGGTACAAGATGATGAAGGAAGAGCTGGCGCCCAAGGACCCCAACGGTCCCCAGTGGGGCGCCGGCGGGCGGATTGCACCCGAGGCGCCCTGGCGGCCGGATCTGAACGGCCCCCGGATGTTGACCGCCGCGTCGGACTCGCCCGAGGAGGACGACGAGCTCGACGCCTACAACCGCTACCTCACCTCGCTGTACGAGCGCGACGTGCTGAGCGAGGCCCTGAAGCAGATCAACCCGAAACAGATCAACCCGAAACAGATCAACGCGAAACAGATCAACGGAGCCCGCTGATGACCCCCGCCCCCTCCCGCGCCGCCGGGGGACGTTCCGCCGCGCCCGCGGTCCGAGCCGCCCTGCTGCGGTACCGCGTGATCGCCTACGTCGTCGGCGTCGGCCTGATCCTGCTGGTCTGCGTCGGTATGCCGCTGAAGTACGCCGGCGACAACGACACCATCGTCGCGGCGGTCGGTCCGATCCACGGCTTGCTGTACATGGTCTACCTGGCCTGCGCGTACGACCTGGCAAGCCGCTGCCGGCTGCCGCTGCAGCGGACGATCCTGATCATGCTTGCGGGCACGATCCCGTTCCTGTCGTTCGTCGCCGAGCGCCGGGTCAGCGCCCTGGTCCGCCGCGAGCACCTTGCGGCGCCGGCAGGCGCCAAGGCGGCCCGCCCCGCCACCGGCGAGGCGGCCGAAGCCCCCGCCCGCTGACCCACCGGCCCCACCGCCCCTTCTGCGAGCGAGGCTCCCCACCGTCGTGCCGGGCGGCCTGGCCGTCACGGGCAGCCGGCCGGGGCCAGTCCCGGGGCCGGCTCGGCGCCGGATCGCGGGCGGACCGCCGCGAGCGCGGGGCGGTGACGCCGGGCGGGCACGGTGACCGTGAGGACCTCGCCGGACCCGAGCCGCCGCAGCCTGGCCGGGCGGGACAGCCCGCCACCGGCGGCCGACAGCACCTGGTCGGTCTCGGTCCCGAAGGCGAACACCCGCCCGTCCGACCAGGTGACCAGCTCGGTGGGCGCGCCCGACGGCCGGGCGAGGACCAGCCGGGCCCGCACCGGTTCCCAGACGACGGTGACGGTGCCGGCGGCGGGGCGCAGCAGGGCCCACTGACCGCCGGCGCGGTAGGCGGCGGCTGACGCCCGCGCCGAACGGCGGGAGCCGGCGGCCCGCGGCGGATGGTCGGCGATCACCACGAGCCCGGCGTCGTCGACGGCGATCGGCGGGGTCGGGTCCGCGTCCGGATCCGCGGCGCTCACCGCTCCGAATGCCCCGTCGGTGTGCACCCCGCGCGCTGCCGGAAGCCCGGAGGCGGAAGAGGCCAGCATCGTGGTGAGCACCGCCCGCCGCACGTCGACCCCGTCCAACCGGACCAGCCCGCAGACCGTCATCGGCTCCTCCGTCCTCCTGCCCCGCCCAAGGGCACGCGACCGCGGCGGCCGGCGCCACGGCGCAGCTCGCGCGCCACGGCCGGGCGAACGCGCCGGCGGCGGGCGGCCACGGGTGCTCCAGCGCCGGAACGTAGCAGTTCCGCGACCGCAGCACCGACCCGTTGACCGCAATCGCAGTCGGAGCCGGGAAACAGGCAGCCGGCGGAGTTTCGGCCGTCCGGCGGGAAACACCGGACGGGCCCGACGCCGACGGAATCGGACCGGTCAGGCGACTCCGACGCCAGACTGTTCGGGTTCCCGCTTCACCCGCCGGGCGGCGATGACCGGATGGGCCGGGCATTCGACCAGATGGTCGTCGAAGCCCTGCACGCTCGGCCAGGACTGATGGCATGAACCGCAATGGGTCGTGGCCGGATCGGTCCACCGCGTGTCGCAGCCGGCACAACTGGCCGTAACCGAGATATGCGCGCCGGCCTCGGGCTGCCGGCGGCGGGGCACCTGGATCGGCAGTGGCGGTTGCCGGCTGGACTGGTCCGGATCGGGGTGAAGGGTCACGGAAATCGCGCGGGGACGCCGGGGCGAGGAGACGGCGGCCGGGATCGCGCGAGGGGATGTCGACCGACGGGGAGGCACCCGGCCATCCTGTCGCAGACCTGCACAAGCGTCACGCAACCGGCCGTCGAGTCTTCAGGGTGTTTGTCCAGTGCCAACGCTCCGGAGACGGTCAGGTCGGGGCGATCCCGCCTACTCCGGGCATCTCGCGCAACCTTTAGGGCCACTCAGGACAGACGTCCGTGGCGGACATCATCGAACACGAAAATCACAATACATGGACACTTGATCTTGCAATGGCGAACGACGGCACGACCGGCACCAGCGGGACTGGCTACGGTTGCACTCATGACGACCCCCTCGGCGGGACCCGGCACGGAGGACCCGGCGCACGGGGGTGCCCGGATGGGCGTGGGCGTGCTGCTGCGGCAGTGGCGGGAACGACGCCGACTCAGTCAACTCGAACTGGCACTTCGGGCGGATAGCTCCGCCCGGCACATCAGTTTCGTCGAGACCGGCCGGTCCGCGCCGAGCCGGGCGATGGTGCTGCGGCTCGCCGAACATCTCGACGTCCCGGTGCGGGACCGCAACGCGCTGCTGATCGCCGCCGGCTATGCCCCGGCCTATCCGGAGACCCCGCTGCACGACCCGGCGATGACCGCCGTGCGCGCCGGGTTGGAGCAGCTGCTCGCCGCCTATGAGCCGAACCCGACACTGGTGCTCGACGGCCACTATGACGTTGCACTGACCAACCGCGCAGTGCTGGTTCTGCTCACCGGCGTGCCGGCGGATCTGCTGCGCCCACCGCTGAACGCGATGCGCCTCACTCTGCATCCGCGAGGGCTCGCGCCGCGGATCGTGAATCTGGCGGAATGGCGGGCGCACCTGCTGGAGAGAATGCGGCGGAACATGATTCTGCGTGGCTCGCCGGCCCTGAACGCGCTCTACGACGAGGTGTCCGCCTATCCCGTTCCCGACCCGCCCGCCGCCGATGATCCGGGCCCGGACGCCGGCATTGCGCCCGCTGCGGTCCCGCCGCCGCTCGCGCTGCCGATGCGGATCGTCGTCGAGGGCCACCTGCTCTCGCTCATCTCGACGGTGACGACGTTCAACACCCCGATGGACGTGACCGTCTCCGAGCTGGCGGTCGAGACGTTCCTGCCCGCCGACCCGGAGACGGCCAAAGCCCTCGCGGCCCTCGGCGAGCGGCGGTGAACCGGCCGGCGCGCGAACCGGCCTGCCTGCCTGGCGAGGCTGTCGGCCTCGGCGCGCCACGTCGGCCAGCCGCGATCCTCGAGCCACGCGCTGCGGGCGCGGATCAGGTCGGCCACGGCGGAGATATCGGCGGCCGTCGTGGGGCGCATCAGCACACCGAATGCCTTGTCACGAGGCGCGGGCGAATCACGTCGACTGCCGGCGCGTAGACCAGACCGAGCGGAGGGCGTGGGATTCGAACCCACGAAGAGGATCACTCCCCTTAGCGGTTTTCAAGACCGCCGCCATCGGCCACTAGGCGAGCCCTCCCACCTGGCGTTGCGCCAGACAAGCGAGCTCATCCTACAAGATCCGATCATCGCCTGGTCGCCGGCGCGGCGCGACGGAGGGGCGGCTACCGGTCGGCGACGCGGGTGGGGCGGGGCCAGGGATTGCCGTTCTCACGCTCACAGGTGATGTTGAAGCGGCCGAGCATCTCGGCTAGGCGCCGCATGTCCTCGAGGGTCCAGTCCTCGAAGAGCCGGCCGAGTGTCCCCAGGACGATCTCTCGGTCGGCATGCAGGCGCTCCAGCCCCCGCGGCGTGACCGCCAGCTTGCGGGCCAGCCCGCCGTCGGGGTCGGGGATGCGCTCGACCAGGTCGGCCTGCAGCATCGCCGCGGCCTGCCGGTTGACGGTGGAGACGTCGAGGGAGAAGGCGTCGGCGAGCTGGCCGATGGTCATCGGCCCCTCCGCCTCGATCCGGCTCAGCAGCAGGTACGCCGAGCGGTCGAGGGTGCGGCCGTGTTGCTTGTGGGTGGACGTGGGCAGGATGTGATGGCGGGCGAGCAACATCAGTTCCCGCTCGATCTCCTGCAGGTCCTCGAGCACACTCGCCTCCGCCGCGCATCCGGGCACCTAGGCCCTCGTCTGACCGTGACCTTTCTCCCAGACTATGCGGAGCACCGGCGTCTGTGCACTGTCCACATAGCATGTATGGTGCACATCAGCGATCGTCCGTGGCTACCGAAACGATCTCACGAATCCCCCCTTGCAAGCGACATGGTCGTGCCGCACCCGCGATCCCTCGCGGTCCGCGCGCAGACGGTCACCTTCCGTCGGCGCTCCTCGCCATCATCCACCCGGAGGCTCCCATGGCACAGGCGTCCGCCGACCCGACCAGTCGGCAGGAGGGCGCGCCCGCGCCCGGGCTGATGATCGGGGCCCTGGCCACAGCCGGGGTCGTGGTCTCGGTCATGCACACCCTCGTGGTGCCGCTCATCTCGGACCTTCCCGAGCTGCTGCATTCATCCGCCTCGAACACGGCCTGGGTGGTGACCGCGACCCTGCTCGGCGCCGCGGTCTCAACCCCGATCGTGGGCCGGCTGGGCGACATGTACGGCAAGAAGCGAATGATGATGGTCAGCCTCATGGTGCTGATCGTCGGCTCGGTCGTCTGCGCGCTGAGCACCGCGCTGCTGCCGATGGTCGCCGGGCGTGCGCTGCAGGGTCTGGCCACGGGTCTGATCCCGCTGGGTATCAGCGTCATGCGTGACGAGCTCCCGCCCGAGAAGCTCGGCTCGGCGCTCGGGCTGATGAGCTCCTCGCTGGGCATCGGTGGCGCCCTCGGCGTCCCGCTGTCGGCGATCATCGCCCAGCAGGTGAACTGGCACGTGCTGTTCTGGGGGGCGGCCGGGCTCGCCGTGTTGACCCTGTTCGTCATCTGGAAGGTCGTCCCCGAGTCGCCGGTGGGCGACAAGACCCACGGCCGCTTCGACTTCGTCGGCGCTCTCGGGATGTCCGCCGGCGTGCTGTGCCTGCTGCTCGTCATCTCCAAGGGCAGCGACTGGGGCTGGACCAAGGGCACCACGCTGGGGCTCGGCGTCGCGGCCGTCGTGATCCTGCTCGTCTGGGGCTTCTGGGAGCTGCGCACCCCGAGCCCGCTGGTCGACCTGCGGATCAGCGCCCGCCGTCAGGTCCTGATGACCAACCTGACCTCGGTCATCATCGGATTCGCGATGTACGGCATGTCGCTGATCATCCCCCAGCTCCTGCAGGCCCCCAAGGGCACGGGCTACGGTTTCGGCCAGTCGATGATCGTCGCGGGCCTGTGCTTCGCGCCGTTCGGCCTCGTGATGATGCTGGCCTCCCCGGTCACCGCCCGGCTCTCCGCGGCCTTCGGCTCCAAGGTCACCCTGATGCTGGGTGCGGCGACGATCGCGGTCGGCTACGGGCTGGGTCTGGTGCTCATGAGCGAGGTCTGGGAGATCATCTTCCTCGCCTGCATCATCGGCCTCGGGGTCGCCCTGGCCTACGCGTCGATGCCCGCCCTGATCATGGCCGCGGTGCCGCCGACCGAGACCGCCGCCGCCAACGGCCTGAACACCCTGATGCGCTCGCTCGGCACGTCGTCCTCCGCCGCGGTGGTCGGCGTGGTCCTCGCGCACATGACCACGACCTTCGAAGGCGCCGCGTTGCCGTCCGAGGGCGGCTTCCGGCTCGCGTTCGTCCTCGGCGCGGGGTCGGCCCTGCTCGCGCTGCTGCTGGCCACGTTCATCCCCGGCCGACAGGCGAGCGCCGCGGTCACCGTCCCCTCGCAGCGGGAGATCAACACCACGCCCGCCGGCGCGGAGACGGCGGACGCGGTCCAGGCCTGATCCGAATCCCGCTCCGTCGTGTGGCGTGACCCGCCGCACGACGGACCGAAGCCGTGGGCACCCGCGCCACTGGTGCCCACGCCGGCATCGGACGCTTCTCACCGGCGGCCGGCCGATCACCCCTGCGGCCGGGGCGATCGGCCGGCCGTCGGCGTTTCGGCGTCACCCGCCGCGTCACGGCCTCGACGTGCCCGTCCGCAGGCCGGGCCCGCGGTGTGGGTCCCCGGCCACCCGGGCATCTGGCTAGGGTGAGCAGACACGCCCACCAGGACGGTGACCGCGAGCGCGGCCGGCAAGGCGACCGCGTCGACGGCCGCACCACCCGTCGGGACGGTGACCCCGGCCATCCGGACGGCCGCGGCGGCCACCTGGATGGGCAGCGCGGGCGCAGCGGCCGACTGGACCGCACCCGGCCGGATCTCGACGACGCGACCGCCGACGCGGTCGGCCGGCTCGGCGAGGCGCTGGAATGGGTGGAACGTGCCCGCGGTGCGCTGTACGAGTTCCACCAGCTCTCCGGGCGGGCGGATCTCATCCTCATAGATGCGATCAACGAGTTGGAGGACGCCGGGCACACCCGGACCGCCGCCTTCGTCCGTGGTGAGCTGTATGGGCGCAACGTGCTCGACGGACGCTGGACCTTCCAGATCGTCGAGGAGTACGACGAGCTGTACTACCGCCCGTTCACCGAGGTGGACGAGGAGGTCCGGCGGCGGCTCACCGACGGGATGCGCCACGTCCACGAGGCCCGGATGAAGGCGCGGGAACGCGCCCGGGCCGGCCGCGACCTGTGGGGCCCCGGCGCCTGAGCCGCGGTGCCCGGCCCGGCGGCCAGGGCGCGGACCGCCCCGGTGAGCCGGCCGCGCAGGCCCTGGAGCACGGCGAGGTGCTCCGCGCGTTCGACGATGTCGAGCGCGGCCACCACCCCCGCCCGATCGCCCGTGGCGAGCGCCGCCCGGACCCGGACGAGGGCACAGCGCCGCACCGCGTCGAGACCGCCCGGCCTCACGGCGTCCGGGAAGACCGGAGACGCCGGGAAGATCAGAGACGCCGGGAAGACCAGAGACGCCGGGAAGACCGGAGACGCCGGGGCGGATGAGGGCGGCTCGGTCCGGGCCGCCAGCGCGTCGGCCAGGCTCAGGTACCACCGCCGCAGCTCGTCGAGGCTCTCGAGGAGCTGCGGACGGCAGCGGAGCAGCCCCGCCCAGGGGCCACCCCGTCCCGTGGCTGGCGAGCCGGCGCCGACGATCTCGGGTCGCAGCGGGTGGGAGCCGGTCAGCCGCAGGACCTGCGCGGTACGCCGGATCCGCAGCGCACCGGCGGAGACCAGCATGAGCGCGTCGACGTCGAGCTGGCCGGCGGGCCGTTCGGACAGGTACTGGCGGACCGCGTCGTCCAGCAGCCGCCCAGCGCGGACCGCCGTGCGCGCCATCCGGGCGGTCTCCCGCGCGCGGGCCGGCTCCGGCGCGGCGGACGGCGGCGCCGCGGCGACCCGGACGAGGAACTCGATCGCGGTCCGGTACGCGGTGGCGGCCCGATCTCGCACCAGTCGGGCCGCGGCCCCCGTCGGCCACAGCAGCGCGCCGACGACGATGCTGATCAGGAAGCCGAGGACCACGTCCTCGATGCGGACGAGACCGACCCGCCAGCCGACCGGCTCGACGATGTTGAACAGCAGCACGACAGCGACGGTGAACCCGGCCTGGCCGACCGCGAACGCGTTCGCTTTACGGGCATAGGCGGCGATCAGCACCGCGACCGGCAGCAGCGCCCACAGGATTGGCCCCGTCGTACCGGCCACGACGACGGCGAGCCCGCCGACGGCGATCCCCGCCGCCGTGCCGACCAATGCGCGCACCACTGTGGTCCCCGTCGCCAGCGCGTTCGACCGCAGCACCGACAGGGTGCCGAGCACCACCCAGAACCCGTGCTCCAACCCCGTCGACCGGGTCACCGCCACCGCGAGCGTGAGGCCGGCGGCGCCGCGCACGCTGTTGCGGAACCAGATCGCCCGTACGTCGGCGTAACCGGCGGCGAGCTCGCGGGTCAGCCGCAGCCGGGCCCGGACTCGCTGCCATCGCGCCGTGCTCGGCGTCGGCCGCTGGGGCCGGCGCTCCCCGGTCGCCACCAGTGTGTGCACCGCGAGCTGCCGGGTGCCCAGGGCCAGCTGGCGCAGCCGGAACGCCTCGGCCGCCGCGGCGCCCGCTCCGATCGGGTCAACCGACTGCCCGGCCGGCCGGCCAAGCGCGTCGAGCAGCGCCTGCCCGATCGTCCGGGCCGCCCGGTCGAGTCGCTCGACCCCCAGCCATACGCCGCGACGCTCGTCCCCGGCCGATCGGCCGGCCCGGACCGCGGCGGGGGTTTCGGCGCGGGGGGCGAACCGCTCGAGCCGGTCGGCGGCCCCGTGCAGGGTGTCAACGACGGCCGCCAGGAGCTCTGCGGCCGGTGCGGGGAAGCAGTGCCGGCGTGCCCGTTCCCCGCTGGGGACGGCGAGCACGAAGGGGACGATCCAGTCCAGATCGACGATGGCGTGGCCGAGAGCGGCCGCGGAGCCGCCTGCCCCGGTCGGGCGGTACGAGGTCGCGGCGAAGCGCCGGCGGACCTCCGCCACCGCCGAGCGCACCACGGTGACCATCACCTCCGACCCCCCGGTGGTGACGCTGGCCGGGCGGGCGGCGACGCAGTCGGCCAGGGCACGGTACGCCGCCGCCAAGGCCCGGCGGACCTCGTCCGGCGGCCGCGCCGGCCACAGCACCACCAGCGAGAGCAACGCGGCGACCGCGCCCAGGCCCCAGCCGGCGAGCCGTTCCGGCACTGCGGACAGACCCGCCGGATTCGTCACCGGCAGCACGAAGGACAGCAGCAGGGCGGGGGTCGCGACCGCCAGGTACGCGTTGATCACCCCGGCGAACAGCACGGCGAACGCCACCACCGCCATCCCCCCGCACGCCGCCAGCGACGAACCGGAACACAGCGTGCCCAGGGTGATCAGTGGCAGCCCCGCCAGGGCAAGCCCGCCGTAGGCGGCGATGCGCACCCGGGCCGGGCCGCCGAAGTCGACGAAGACGAGCAGGGCGAAGACCGCGAACCAGGCGAACAGGCTCAGCAGGATCCGGTCGAACAGGTAGTAGCCGGCGGCCAGCACGGCGGGCGCGACGACGGCGGCCCGCAGCGCGCTGCGCAGCAGAAACGGATCCACGCCGGGGAGGACGACCCGGCGACGGCCGCGCCCCGCCAGCCCGAGGCGGCCGAGGCGGCCGGGCCGCCTCGACCCGCCGGCCGTCAGGCGTCCCGGCGCTTGGCCAGGATCAACCCGACGAGGAACAGGCCCACGCACACCGCGGCGTAGTACACCAGCGAGCCCCAGGGCCCGAACGGCATCCCCTCGATCGCGGGCGGGCCGTCGGCGGTCTCGGGCTGGCCGGCGACAATGAAGTTGTTACCGACGGTGTACGGCAGCCAGTGCTGGATGTGGTCGCCGATCCGGGGGATCGCCGGCAGCAGGTTCTCCAGCAGGAGCAGGTAGATGAGTTCGATGACGACGGCGCCGGCGGACTGCCGGACGATCAGCCCGACGGCGAGGGCGAGCAGCGCGGACAGCAGGTAGATCAGGCCGACGCCGAAGACGTTGCGGTACTCCTGCGCCGTGTCCAGCCCCAGCGGCGCGTCGGGCTGGATGAGCGTGGCCACGCCCCAGGAGGCAACCGCGGTGATCTCCCCGACGATCCCCGCCAGCACAACGACGACCGCGGCCTTCGCGACCAGCGCCGGCGTGCGGGTGGGGACGGCGAGGAAGGTCGACCGGATGGTGCTGAACCGGTATTCGGTGGTGACCGCGAGCGTGGCCATGACCATCATCACCACGAGCCCGAAGCTGTACGCGAACTGGGTGGCGCTCGGGGTGAGATCGGTCAGCTCGGTGGTCTTGGTGGTGGCCGCGAAGATGGAGGTCAGCCCCACCGTGAGGGCGGTCGCAATGATCATGCACCACCACGGCGAGCGGGTGGAGAACAGCTTGATCCGTTCGACGGTGAGCAGAGTCATCGCGCGTCGCCTCCCCGCGTCGCGTCCGCCGCCGCGGCCTCGGTCCCCCGCGGCAGCGCTGCGGTGGGCTGCGCCGGGGCGACGGGCGTCCCGGTGGGCGGCGAGCCGTTCCCGGGCCCCGCGAGCGCCCCGGCGTGGTACTCCACCTCGCCCCCGGTGAGCTGGATGAACGCCTGCTCCAGCGAGCCGCGCTGGGCGGACAGCTCGTGCAGCACCAGGCCGACCTGCCCGGCCAGCTCGCCGACCTGTTCGGTGCTGCTGTTCGACACGAGCAGCGCCGCCGGGCCGTCGTCACCGGCGGGCACGTCGCGCACCGCGAGCCCCTGACCGGTGAGCACCCCGTGCAGCCGCTCCATCTCGGGGCCACGGACCCGGACCGCCGACTCGGACGCCATGTCGATGAAGGCCCGGGTGCTGGTCTGCGCGATGAGCCGCCCGCGCCCGATGACGACGAGCTCCTGGGCGGTCAGCGCCATCTCGGAGAGCAGATGGCTGGAGACGAAGACCGTCCGACCCTCGTCCGCAAGCCGGTGCATGAAGCGGCGGATCCAGAGGATCCCCTCCGGGTCCAGGCCGTTGACGGGCTCGTCGAACAGCAGGACGCCCGGATCGCCGAGCAGCGCGGTCGCGATACCGAGCCGCTGCGCCATGCCGAGCGAGAAGCCGCCGGCGCGCTTGCCCGCCACGCCGGTCAGCCCGACGATCTCCAGCACCTCGTCGACCCGCTTCGCCGGGATCCGGTTGGACGCGGCCATCCAGCGCAGGTGAGAACGCGCGGAACGGTTGGGATGCACCCATTTCGCCTCGAGCAGCGCGCCCACCTGGCGCAGCGGCTGCTTCAGCTCGGCGTACCGCCGGCCGTCGATGCGGACCGTGCCCGCGCTCGGGTTGTCGAGCCCCAGGATCATGCGCATCGTGGTGGACTTCCCGGCGCCGTTGGGCCCCAGGAATCCGGTCACCTTGCCGGGCTGCACCGCGAAGGACAGGTCGTTGACGGCGACCGTGCGTCCATACCGCTTGGTGAGCCCTTGTGCCTCGATCATTCGCCCCCTTTCGATAGAGGTCGTTCCGTAGTACGAGATGACCGGCCCCACGAAACCCCGACCGTGCCGGCGCGCCGGCCACCCGGGGCATCGCCCCGGTGGGCATCATCGTCGTGGAGCCACCACGGTCAGGCCAGGCATCGCCGTCGGCGGACCATGTCGTCCTGACGACAGTGAACAGGTGGGAGGTCAGAGGACCCGTTGCCGGGCGAGGATCTCCTCGGCCAGCTCGGAGACCCGCCGACGCTCGTTGCGTGCGGTCCGCCGCAGGGTCTCGAACGCCGAGACCTGATCCGTCTTCATCGTCGCCATGAGATAACCGACGGCCCGCTCGATGGGAACCCGGTACTCCAACGCGTACTGGAGCTGCCGGGCAAGCTTGTCGTTACGATCGGCGATGAGCCCGGCGAGCAGCAGGTTCTCGAGAACCGCGCCGAAATGCACCATGGCGTCGCGTTCCGTGTCGTTCCAGGCGCGCGGCTTGTCAGCGGCGACGTTGAGGGTGCCGATCGGACCGCCCCCGAGCCGCACCGGGACGCCGAGGACGGCCCGTATCCCGCCCTCCACGAGGGTGGGGGTGACCCGGGGCCACCGCGGGTCCGAGGCGATGTCCGCACACACGACGATCTCGTCGGTGATGAACGACTCGACGCAGGGGCCCTCGCCGAACTCCTCCTGGGCACGTTCGAACAGCGCCCCGTTGCTGTCGGACGCGGCGATGCTGCGCAGCGCCCGGTCCGCGTCGACCAGCAGGACGCCCGCGCCGGTCAGGTCGAAGATCTCGGTGACGGCCTGGACGACCTCGCTGACCAGCTTGGCGAGCTCGACCTGACTCGGCACCAGATGGTGCAGCCGGGCGAGACTGGCATCCAGCAGCAGTTTGTCGATCTCCATCGTCGTTCCCCCGCTAGTACGGCGCGATCCGAGCGCCGCAACCCGGCCGTCCCATCCTGCCGGATCACCCCCAGGGTTATCCCGCAGTTGCCGCGGACGCGGGGGCGGTCGATTCGGAGCCGGTTACTGCTTGCCATGCTGCATCTACCGTACGGAATCGAGGTATGCCCTGGGGGGTGAGGATGGTCGCCATCCGGTCCACGACCTGCGAGCACCCGGTGAGCGCGACCCGGATGCCCCGTTCCCGGCCGGCCCGCCAGAGCAGATGCAGCGCGGTGAACCCGCGGACGTCGACGAACACACCGGTCAGGTCGACGATGAGCGCGCTCGCGCACCCGTCCAGGCACGCCCACAGCAGCGCCCGGGCCATCTGCTCGGCGGCGGTGTCGAGATCCCCCTGGAAGGCAACCGTGAACCCGCCCGGGCGGGGCCGCACCACGGCGGCGAGCCGGCCCGACCCGGCGATGCGCACCCGGACCTCGCCGGCCGCCGGGGCCTGCACCCCGGGCCCAAGCACCCCGGGCCCACTCACCCCGGCCTCACTCACCCCGGCCTCACTCACCCCGGCCTCACGCACCCCGGACCGGATGGCGGCGGGGCCCGCCGGGTCCAGGGCCCTCACCGCACTCCCCCCGGAGCGCCGCGTCCCTCAGCCATCGCTCGCCCCGCCACGAGACCCGTCCGCGCCCGGCTCACCTGGATCATCGGCCGCGTCCGGCGCGTCCGGCGCGTCGGGATCCGTCGGGTGGCGCGACGAGCGCCGGCGGCGCACCCCGACATCGACCTGGCGGCGGACGGTCCCGTCGATCGCGGCCGACCGCTCGGCCGCGATCGACGAGTTGATCATTCCGAGCAGGCGGTTCTGCTCGTCGGCGGACATCCCTGACATCAGGCTGGCGACCAGCTCCGACCCGGTGTCCACCGCGACCGCCGTCGCGGCGGCCTCCGCGGGCGCGGCAAGCGATGGCGCCGACTTGCCCTCGCGGGCGGCGGGGATCGCGGCGGTGTCGTCGCCGTGTTCGGAAACGCGTTCGGCGTCCGGGGACGGGGTACCTGGGACGTCTGCGGGCATGCGTCACTCTCCGTGACTCGGCCGCAGACACAGGGCAGGCGAATTGATCGGTTGTCGAGAAGACTACCCCATGATGTTCCGCCTGCTCAGGGGGACGCGAGGGCGTTGATCGCGCCGGCGAGACGGTCCCATTGCGCGAGCGGGAGCTGGGTGGGCGTCGGGGTCAGGACCTGCACGGCGACGTGGTCCGCGCCCGCCTGGTGATGCTCGGCGATCCGAGCCAGGACGGTGTCCAGGTCGCCCCAGGCGACCAGGGCGTCGACGAGTCGGTCGGAACCGGTCCCGGCCAGGTCGGCGTCGGTGAATCCGAGCCGGCGCAGGTTGTTGGCGTAGTTCGGCTGCCTGAGGTAGAAGGCGAGCCCCTGACGGGCCACCGCACGGGCGCTGCCGGGGTCGGGGTCGAGCACGATCTTCTGCTCGGGGGCGAGCAGCGCGTCCGGCCCCATGATCTCCCGCGCCCGCCGGGTGTGCTCGGGCGTGACGAGGTACGGCAGGGCACCTGCGGTGCGCCGGGCCGCGATCCCCAGCATCCGGGGACCGAGCGCCGCCAGCGCCTGGTCGGACCGGGGAACCCCGAGCTCGTCGAGCGTGTCGAGGTAGTCGAGGAGGACCTCGACCGGCCGCTCCCAGCGGCGGCCGGTCAGCTTCTCCACCGGGTCCCGGTGCCCGACGCCGAACCCGAGCAGCAGCCGGTCGGGGTGGGCCTTGGCGAGCATCGCGTAATGGTCGGCGACGATGTCCGCCTTCTCGGTCCAGATATTCAGGATGCTCGTGCCGACCACGAGCCCTTCGGTGCCATCCAGGATGGCGGCGGGGAGCTCCAGATCCCCGCTGGCGCCGCCGATCCACAACGTCGGGATACCCATCGCCGCCACCTCGGCGGCGACCTCCGCCCGCGACCGGACGTCCGTCGGCCACTGCCGCTGGGCTGCCCAAAGCCCGATCCTGCCGACTTCAAGTACCACGACGAGCCCCTTCCGCGCAGGGAACTGCGACTGTCCGCATCATTGCCCGTGCACCATTGCTACCCCGTGCGTACGCCCGCTATGTCGGCAGGTTTCATCGAACCGGGTGGGAACGGCGGGCGGGCCGCCGACGCAGGCGGGAGCTGACGGACAGGGCCTGGCGAAACGGGCGCCGCGCCCGAGGTGCCCGGGTCAGGCGGACAGCGGCAGATCGGGCACCGCGGTGGTCTGCGACACGGCAGCCTCGGGCCGCAGATCCTCCAGGGAAAGCTGGTGGACGGGCGGGCCGTCGAGCACGATCCGCGACGTCACCGTGAGATCGGCCGCGACGTGGAGCAGCTCGCCGCTTTCCATCAACCGCCAGCGCGGATCCTCGTCCATCCGCTCGCTCTCGACCACCACCGCCGGCTCGTCGAGCAGATCGAGGGACCGGACCCGGATCTCGCTGAACGGGCTGGCATGGTCGAGATGGCGATCGTTGCGTCCGCCGGCGCCGCGCTGGAGCACGTAGAGGCCGTTGGTGTCCGGGTAACGCAGCGCCCACAGCTCCCGGTCGGTGATGAGGATCATGTTGATGGAGTAGAGGGGGAGGTTCTGCGCGGCCCAGCGCGCCGCCGAGGCGATGCCCTCGCCGACGTCGCCGTCATGGGCGTCGATCTCCCGGGTGACCAGCGCGAAGAAGCGCTCGGAGTCGGTGTCGCCGAGGACCGGCAGGCCGGCCGTGCCGAGCTCCGCGTCCAGCTTGCCCAACCCCTCGATCACCCCGTTGTGAGCGAAGATCCGCCCGTCGCGGACGAACGGGTGCGTGTTGGCGTCGCTGGCCCGGCCGGTGGAGGCGTGCCGCACGTGCGCGACGAAGGTCGACGAGATGACGTCCTGGGCCTCCCGGGCGAACGCCGTGTCCGCGCGGCTACGGATGGCCTGCCTCACCACCTGCGGGACCCCGTCTGCGTCGAAGGCGCCGAGCCCGGCGCCGTCCGGCGTTCGCAAGGTGGCCGCGCGTGGGCTCTCGGGCGCGTCCAGCAGCCAGAACGTGGCCTTGATCCGCTTCGGGCCACTACTCATCGCGAACAGGTGGCACATCGACGCCCTCCCTCACAGTCTCGACGGCCCCGGTCTGGTGGTCTCCGGCCGGGGCCCGATTCACCAAGGCACGCGGATCCGCCGGTCCGGCACAGGGATCGCCGTCGGCGGAGCGAAAAGGGCAACGCTACCTCCGACCCGAAGCGCTGGCGATCGACTCGACGCCCGAGACCGGCGACCCGCGGCACGTTTGGTGAAGCACCCGCGGATGACCTGTTCCCCGCAACGATCCGGCCACTCTCGGCGCATGCGGCGCGTCCCACGCCGGAGCTCGGCGGCCTCAGCGTCGTATCCGAGTTGTCCGGATGACCGGATTGTTGTTTCGTTCCGTTTCGTCATGCTTACACAATGGAAGATGGGGCCGGATGATGCCGGTGCGCCACGAGCCGGACGCACCATGAGCCGGACGCACCATGAGCCGGACGCACCACGGACGGCATCGCCGTCACCCGCCGGCGTCGGCACGAACCCCGAGCCCGCCGCGAAAACTTCCGACGCAGAACCATCCCTCCCCCGGCGCCTGCCCCCGTCCCACCGCACTGACCCCGTCCCACTCCGACCGGCTGCCGAGCCTCCCCCGGGGAGAATTCGGTCGGGGCGGGGCGGCACGCCGACCGCAGACCCCCGCCCACGGGAATTGCGACGGCCTGCCCCGACCCTCCCTGATCACATGGCCGGCCGCCAGGAATTCGTTTCCACGCCACGGTAAACAACCATCAAGGTGATTCGCTATCGCCCGCCTCGGTAATCTTCCGGTGGTCCGGTAGCTGCCGCTACCAGGCCGAGAAGCGCGGATCAGAAGCCATCGTGTTCGCGCCGGAGCCGTCCTCGGCATGGCCGGATACCCTCGACCTCCGGCAAAAGACAGCGACCCACTTTTGCCCGCAAGCTCGGACGAACAACCGACTCCCGACCGATCATCGACGGGATCGGACCTGCCCGGACAATATCGGCGGAGCATCGCGGGATGCAATTCCACCGCACCCAGCCGGACCATCCATGGCGAATCGCCGAACGCTCACCGGCAATCACCCGGCCACTCACGAGGTCCGCGGTAACGTATTCCCATCATTCCCGCATGCTCCGGCGACCGGACTGGTAGAAACGGAGACGCATGGCGGATTCGGTCCGATCGTTACGCGCCCTGTGCATCCTGTTCTTCTGCGAGCAGTACCCGCCGGTCGTCTGGGACGGTGCGGGCAGCTACACGGCGACGCTGGCCGTCGCGCTCGCGAGGCTCGGGCACGAGGTGCACGTGCTCTGCGCCCAGGGTCACCGGATCGTCGACTCCGTGCAGGACGGGGTGCACGTGCACCGGCGGCCGCTGCTGCGGGTCCCGGTCAGCCGCGGTCTGGGCCCGGTCGGGGCGCGACTGCGCGGGCCCCTGTACCCGCGGGACTCGATCACGCTGCGGGCCAGCCTGCCGTTGTCCTACAGCTTCTGGATGCGCCGCCTCGGCCTGCGCCCGGACGTGATCGAGACGCAGGACGGGGAGACCCGCGGCCTGGTCCAGGCGCTGTACCGCACCCGCCCGCTCGCCATCCACCTGCACTGCCCGACCATGCTCACCGTCCAGCTCGCCGGCCAGCCGATCGGGCGCAAGGGCCGGCTCGCCGACCGGCTCGACCAGATCTCCGCCGACCTCGCCGCCGTGGTGACCTCACCTTCGCAGCTGCTCGTCGACACCCTGCGCGAGCGCGGCTGGTTGGGTCGACGCGCGGTGGAGGTGATCCCGAACCCGTTCGACGCCAACCCCTGGCGCGACGTCCCGGACGTCGCCGGCACGGCGCCGACGGTCGCCGCGGTCGGCCGCCTGGAGGCGTACAAGGGAGTGGACGTCCTGCTCGACGCGTCCGCGCGGCTCAACCGCGCGGGCATCGCCCACCGGCTGGTGCTCGCCGGCCGCCCCGCCGGCACGATCGGCGGCGCCCCCGCCGGCACCTGGCTCGCCCGGCGGGCGCGCGAGCTCGGCCTGGACGTCGAGTTCCCCGGCCATCTGTCCGGTGCCGAGGTCCGCGACCTCTACCGGCGGGCGCGCGCCGTCGCCGTACCCAGCCGCTTCGAGAGTTTCTCGATCGCCGCCGTCGAGGCGATGGCAGCCGGCCGGCCGGTGGTCACCACGACCCGGACGGGCGTGGCGCCGTTCGTCGAGCGCTGGGGGTCCGGGACCGCGGTCCCCCCCGGCGACGCCGAGGCGCTGGCCACCGCGCTCGCACCGTTCCTGCTCGACCCTGCGCGCGCCGCCGCCTGCGGCACCCGGGGCCGGCTCGGCGTTGCCGAGATCGACCCGGTGACGATCGCCCGCCGCAAGGAGGACGCCTACCGCCGCGGCATCGCCCAGTTCACGGCGGCCGCCGCGGCCCTGCCGGGCGTCGGGCACCGAGGCCATCCGCCACACCCGCTCCGCCTCCCCCGGCCGCGCCCGGCGCCCCCCTCCCTGCCCGCCCACACCCAGCCCGCCCACACCCAGCCCGACAGCCAACAGGGAGGACCCGATCGAGCGGACGCCGCGCGTTCCTGAGATCTCGCCGGTCCGCAGGCACGCGGCGTCCACCGGACCCCGGCGGCGCGCGGCCGGTCCGACGGGAGCGATTCCGCCTCCTGCGCCTGGCGGGCCCTACACCGACGGGTCCGGTAGGCCGAACACCAGCTCACGGAGCTCGCCGACGGTGGGAAGCGCCTCGTAGGCGCCGGCCCGGCTGACCGTGAGGGCCGCGGCCGCCTGCGCCTGCCGGACGGCGGTGGCCGGGTCGCGGCCCACGACCAGGCGGGCGGCGAGCACGGCGGTGAAGGCGTCGCTGGCCGCGGTCGTGTCGATCACTCTCGCCGCGGCGGCGGGGTGGGTGGTCGTCGCGCCGCCGGTCCGCAGCACACATCCTCGTTCGCCGTGGGTGACGCAGACGGTCGGGACGCCGAACGTCTCGGAGACGGCCTCGGCGAGCCGTCCGGCGGGCCCGTGGGCGGCGGCCCGCCCGGCGAGTAACGCGCGAGCCTCGGCCTCGTTGGGAACGAGGATGTCGACCAGCTCCCACGGAACGGTCTCGACGACCGCCGGGTCGACCGGCGCCGGCGCCGGGTTGACGACGACCCACAGGGCGACCTTGGCGGCCGCGGTGATGAGGTCGGCGGCCCGCTCGGCGAACTCGAACGTCACCAGCGCCGCGTCGACCGGACCACCCGCCGCCGCGGCGTGGACCTGATCGGGGGTGACGGCCAACGCTTCGGGAACCCGCCAGACGACCGCCTTCTCGCCGTCGTCACGGACGTGGACGACGCAGACGGGCGTCGGCGCGTCCGGGACCGCCGCCATCGCCGACACGTCGACCCCCTCGCCGACCAGCGCCGCCCGGACGGCCGCACCCACCACGTCCGCTCCCACCGCCCCCACCGCGGCCACCCGCACACCGAGCCGGCCCAGGGTCACCGCCTGGTTGAGCGCCTTCCCGCCCGGAACGGTCCACATCGCCTCGGCACGAACATCCTGGCCCCAGCCCGGCAAGCGCGGCGTGCTGACCAGGCAGTCGAGCACGAACGCCCCGACGACGAGGAACCGCCCCCCGCCGACCGCCCACCCGGGTTCGATGGCGAGAGCCCGCCGAATCGGGCCAGGTGAGCACCGACCCCCGACCGCATGTCCGCCCGGGTGCCCGGTCCCGTGACCGACCCACGGGCCGACCGCGTGCCCGCACCGCCCCGACGGGCGGCCCGCGTACGGCGCGCCACCGATCACCACCGGCCCCGCAGAACCAATCCGACCAGCCCCCGCCTCGACCCATCCCCGGAACCCGGCGGGAACGCCAACCGCATGCACGCAGTGCCGCCCACAGCCCGGCCGTCAACCCCGATACCCGGCCGAACGGCCGCCCAGAGTCACGGTAGATCCACCACGAATAAGTGATCAGAATGGGCTACTACAAGCCCCCGAGCCCAGCGCACCACCCCACACCACACCGCAATCGTGGGGGGTTCCGGGGGGCTCGGCCCCCCGACAGACATTGCGAAACGCCCTGGTCAGACCTCGTCTGACAGACGACTCCCAAAGTGGAGCGGGCGACGGGAATCGAACCCGCGTTGCAAGCTTGGGAAGCTCGTGTTCTGCCTCTGAACTACGCCCGCATGGTGCATCCGCATCGTACCGGATGGATGGGCTGGCGCGGCGCGGCGGGGGCGCGGGAAAGCCCCCGCGCCCGCCGTCGCGCGCTCAGCCGTCCACGCTGCTGCCGGTACTGGAAGGGACTGCACCAGCGGCGCTGCCGACACCGCCGCGGCCGCCGGTGTGGCCGCCGACACCGCCGTGGCCGCCGCCGATGCTGGCGGCGCCACCCGCGCTGGAGCCCACGCCGGGGCTCGGCTGGCTGCCCTCGCCGGGCGGGCGCAGGAAGCGCAGCGGCTCGCGGCCAGGGGGCTGTCTGGGGCGTTCCAGCACGGGGGCGGGCGGCACGTCCAGGCTCACCGGGTCGCGGGGCTGGACCCGCACCGTCTGGCCGTGGTGGAGCAGGGTCATCGCCGGGCCCTCCGAGACGGTGTAGGTGGCCGTCGCGTCGGACACCTCCACCCGCAGGTGGCGTCCGCGCACGCACAGGCCGAAGGCGAGCCTGGTCAGGCCCTCGGGCAGGCGGGGGGAGAAGGCGATGACCTCGCCGCCGTCGCGCAGGCCGCCGAAGCCCTCCACGAGAGCGATCCAGCTGCCCGCGAGCGACGCCATGTGCAGGCCGTCGCCGGTGTTGTGCTCGATGTCGCGCAGGTCCATCAGCGCGGCCTCGCGCAGGTAGTCGTGGGCGAGGGAGAGGTGGCCGCACTCGGCGGCCATCACCGCCTGGCAGCAGGCCGACAGCGACGAGTCACGGACGGTCAGCGCCTCGTAGTAGGCGAAGTTGCGGATCTTCTCGTCCATGGTGAACGCGTCGCCGCAGCGCTGCATCGCGAGCACGAGGTCCGCCTGCTTGACGACCTGCTTGCGGTAGAGGTCGAAGTAGGGGAAGTGCAGCAGCAGCGGGTACTGGTCGGGCGTGGTGTGCTCGAAGTCCCAGACCTGGTGCTCGGTGAATCCCTCGGACTGCGGGTGGACCCCGAGATGGGGGTCGTAGGGGATGAACATGTCCTCGGCCGCGTCCCGCCAGGAGGCCGTCACCTCGGCGTCCACGCCGAGCTCGGCGGCGCGGTCGGGATGACGGCGGGCGGCGTCCGCGGCGGCGATGAGGTTCCGCTGCGCCATCAGATTCGTGTAGACGTTGTTGTCGGCGATCGCCGAGTACTCGTCCGGTCCGGTGACGCCGTCGATGCGGAACCGGCCGTCGAGGTCGTGGTGGCCCAGCGAGCGCCACAGGCGGGCCGTTTCGACCAGGATCTCCAGGCCGACCTCGCGCTCGAACCGCTCGTCCTCGGTGACGTTGACGTAGCGGGCGACCGCGTCGGCGATGTCGGCGTTGACGTGGAACGCCGCCGTCCCCGCCGGCCAGTACCCGGAGCACTCCTCGCCGTGGATGGTGCGCCAGGGGAAGGCCGCGCCGGCGAGGTCGAGCAGCTCGGCCCGCTCCCGTGCCAGCGGCAGGGTCGCGTGCCGCCAGCGCAGCGCGTCGCCGGCGGCAGCGGGGGCGGTGTAGGTCAGCACCGGCAGCACGTAGGTCTCGGAATCCCAGAACGCGTGCCCGTCGTAGCCCGGACCGGTCAGGCCCTTCGCCGGGATGGCGCGCCGCTCGGCCCGGGCGGCCGACTGCAGGACGTGGAACAGCGCGAACCGGACGGCCTGCTGGACCTCCGGGTCGCCGCCTACCTCGACGTCGGCGCGGCGCCAGAACGCGTCGAGGTACTCCTTCTGCTCGCGCACCAGCCCGCCCCAGCCGGTCTGGCGGGCGGCGACGAGCGCGGCCGCGGCCTGGTCGCGCAGCGCCGGCAGGGACCGCTGCTCGGACCAGCCGTAGGCGAGCCATTTGACCATCCGCAGCTTCTGGCCGGGCAGGAGCACGACCGTGGCCGTGACCCGGCCGGCGTCCGGCTCGCTCTCCGAGGAGATGCCCAGCGAGTCGGGCCCCTCGAAATGGTGGTCCATGGCAGCGGCGACCCGGATCTCGCTGTGCCGGGTGATGTGGACGGTCTCGACCTTGGTCCCGTCGGCACGGTGGCGCTCGGAGACCAGCGGCGACTCCAGCACGGCGGCGGCCCGCGGGTCACCGCGCCAGGTCGGGAGCTGCTCGTTGGCCACCAGCTCCGACTGGATGACGACCCGGGCCGGATCGCCGATCGCCTCGATCTCGTAGTAGAAGGCGGCGATGGAGCGCTGGGAGAACGACACCAGCCGCTCGGAATGCACCCGGATCATCTGGCCGGCCGGTGAGACCCATTCCACGTCGCGGCGGAGCACGCCCTCCCGGAAATCGATCATCCGCTGATGCGAACGCAGTTCGCCGTACCGGATGTCGAACGGCTCGTCGTCCACCAGCAACCGGATGATCTTGCCGTCGGTGACGTTGATGACCGTCTGGCCGGATTCCGGATAGCCATACCCAGCCTCGGCGTACGGCAAGGGACGCAGTTCGTGCACGGAGTTCAGGTAGGAGCCGGGCAGGCCGTGCGGATCGCCCTCGTCGAGATTTCCGCGCAGCCCGATATGGCCGTTGGACAAAGCGAACAACGATTCGGACCGGCCGAGATCGTAGAGGTCGACCCCGGATTCCCGGATCGCCCACGGCTCGATCAGGTAGGACGCTTTGTCGATCATGCCGGGCCGCGTCCGGGGCCGGACGGCGCGGACGGCGCGAGCAGATCGGCCAGGTCCTCGACGACGACGTCGGCACCGTGCTTGCGCAGCTGCTCGGCGTGCCCCTCCCCGACCCGATCGACGCCGACCACATAGCCGAAGCCGCCGGCCCGGCCGGCCTCAACGCCGGCCAGGGCGTCCTCGAACACCACTGCCCGCTCCGGTGGCACACCGAGCAGCTTGGCGCCGGCGAGGAAGGTGTCCGGCGCCGGCTTGCCGGCCAGGTGCTCCCGGGCCGCGACCACGCCGTCGACGACGGCGTCGACGAGGGCGTCGAGGCCGGTGGACCGCAGCACCTCCACGCAGTTGGCGCTGGAGGAGACCACGGCCCGGGGCACCCCGTGCTTCGCCAGCTCCTCCAGGTAGGTCCTCGAGCCCGGGTAGACCTTCACGCCGTCGGTCCTGATCCGCTCCAGGAGCAGGATGTTCTTGCGGTTGGACAGCGCGTTCACGGTCAGCGCGGACGGCGGGTCGTCCGCGGTCCCCTCGGGCAACCGGATGTGGCGGGCGGCGAGAAAAGCGCGCACCCCGTCGGCCCGGGGCCGGCCGTCGACGTATTCGCCGTAGTCCCGGCCGACGTCAAACGGGACGAACGGGTCACCGGACCGGCTGGCCCAGTTCTCCAGGAAGTCGTCGAACATCTCCTTCCACGCGGCCGCGTGCACCGTCGCGGTATTGGTGAGCACACCATCGAGATCGAACAGGCACGCCTGGATGTGATCGGGTAGCCCGAGCATGCTTCTCCCGCCTGTGTCTGCATTCCCCGCCTTTCCGCCGGGGACGCCCCGTTCCGGCCGGGCGTTCCCCGAGCGGACACGTCTCTCCTACCCCTGTCACGCTACGTCTCACTCCCCTCGATCGAGCTCCCGGCCGGTGGCCGGCCGGGCGGACGGGCGGTGAAGATCGACCGCGCATGCTCTAACGTCCACGGCGTGCTGTTGTCCGACCGGGACATCCGGACCGAGATCACCGCGGGCCGGATCCGCCTCGATCCCCACGACCCCGCCCTGATCCAGCCGTCCAGCATCGACCTGAGGCTGGACCGCTGGTTCCGGGTCTTCGCCAACCACCGGTACAGCCACATCGACCCGTCGATCGAGCAGGAGGATCTCACCGAGCTCATCGCGCCGGACGGCGACGAGCCGTTCGTGCTGCATCCGGGCGAGTTCGTGCTCGGCTCGACGCTGGAGATCGTCACCCTGCCGGACGACCTGGCGGGCCGGCTGGAGGGGAAGTCGAGCCTGGGCCGGCTCGGGCTGCTCACGCACTCGACGGCCGGCTTCATCGATCCCGGCTTCTCCGGGCACGTCACGCTGGAGCTGTCGAACGTCGCGACGCTGCCGATCAAACTCTGGCCGGGCATGAAGATCGGCCAGCTGTGCCTGTTCCGGCTGACCTCGCCGGCCGAGCACTCCTACGGCTCGGCCGTCTACGGCTCCCGCTACCAGGGCCAGCGCGGTCCGACCCCGTCCCGCGCCTACCGCGACTTCACCCGCGCCCCCGTCCCGAACGGGGAGCTCCCCCCCGGCTGACCCGCCCGCGGACCCCGCCGCCGGCCCGGACCTGCCGCCCGCCCGACCCGCCGGACTCACGCACGACCCTCACCGACCGCCGCGGCCTTCCGCCTCCGGGTCCCTGCCTGTCCAGAGGTTTCGCGTCCGTTTTATCCCTCTGGACAGGCAGGGTGGCCGGCAGGGCAGGGAAGCCGGAACTATCAAGAACGACCCGGGACTCTCGCGGGTGGCGAGGGTCCCGGGTCGCGGGGATGACGGGGTTGGCCGCAGGTCAGCCGACGGGCTCGGCGGGGGCCGCCGCCGGGGTCGCCGGGGCCAGCGAGCGGGCCAGCAGCTGCGAGACGTCGAGCACCTCGACGCTCTCCTTCGCCTCACCGGCGAGCTTCTTCTCGGTGACGGCGTCGGTGAGCATCACGATGCAGAACGGGCACGCGGTGGACACGACGTCCGGGTCGAGACCGAGGGCCTCTTCCATCCGGTCGACGTTGACCCGCTTGCCGATCTTCTCCTCCATCCACATCCGCGCGCCGCCGGCGCCGCAGCAGAAGCCGCGGTCCTTGCAGCGGTGCATCTCCTGGCCCCGGATGCCGGGGATGGCCTCCAGGATCTCCCGCGGCGGGGTGTAGACCTTGTTGTGTCGGCCGAGGAAACACGGGTCGTGGTAGGTGACCGAGGAGTCGATCGGGGTGACCGGCACCAGCTTGCGCTCCTCGACGAGCTTGCCGAGCAGCTGGGTGTGGTGGACGACCTCGTACTCGCCGCCGAGCGAGGAGTACTCCCGGGCGAGGCTGTTGAAGCAGTGCGGGCAGGTCGCGACGATCTTCTTGACGCCCGTCTCGTTCAGCAGCTCGATGTTCGCCTTGGCCATCTCCTGGTAGAGGTACTCGTTGCCGAGCCGGCGGGCCGGGTCACCGGTGCAGGACTCGTTGGTGCCGAGGATCGCGAACTCGACGCCCGCGGTGTGCAGCAGCTCGGCGAAGGCCCGCGCGACCTTCTTCGCCCGGTCCTCGATGGCACCGGCGCAGCCGACCCAGTACAGGTACTCGACGTCCTCGGGGATCTGCTCGCCGTCGCCGATGATCCGCACCTCGAAGGGCAGGCCCTCGGTCCACTCGGTGCGGGTCCGCTGCGACACGCCCCAGGGGTTGCCGTTGTTCTCCAGGTTGCGCAGCATGACGCCGGCCTCGGACGGGAACGCCGACTCGATCATCACCTGGTAGCGGCGCATGTCGACGATGTGGTCGACGTGCTCGATGTCCACCGGGCACTGCTCGACGCAGGCGCCGCAGTTGGTGCACGACCACAGCACGTCGGGGTCGATGACCCCGCCCTCCTCCGCGGTCCCGACGAGCGGCCGGTCCACCTGCGGCTGGCCGGGCTCGGGCACCCGGCCGAAGCCGGACTCGGGCACGCCGTGGTGGGCGTGGGCGTCCTCGGAGACCCCGGTGACCGCCTTCGGCGCCTGCTCTCCCTCGGCCTCGCCCTTGGCGGACAGCAGGTAGGGAGCCTTGGCGAACAGGTGGTCGCGCAGGTCCATGATCAGCAGCTTCGGCGACAGCGGCTTGCCGGTGTTCCAGGCGGGGCACTGGCTCTGGCAGCGCCCGCACTCGGTGCAGGTGGCGAAGTCGAGCATCGCCTTCCAGGTGAAGTCCTCGACCTTGCCGACGCCGACGATCGGCTCGTCCTCGTCCATCAGCTTCTCGATGTCGGGGGTGCTGCCGAGCGGGCCGAGGGCCACCGGCTCGCGCTTGAGCACGACGTTGATCGGGGCCAGGCCGATGTGCAGGTGCTTGGAGTACACCACCAGCACGGAGAAGCCCATGATGACGGCGATGTTGAGCAGCAGGAAGGCCGTCTCGATGTCCTCGTTCACGTCGTGCGAGAGGCCCGAGAAGATCCGGCTGACGACGTAGGAGGCGAAGGCCCACTTGGTCTGGCCCTGCGGCAGGTTCCCGGTGTTGTACTGGGCGCCACGGTAGATCAGCAGGGTCCCGACGACGGCGGTGATCAGGCCGAGGATGACCCAGGCCGGACCGGTGTGCGAGCCGTAGAAACGCGACTTGCGCTCCAGCCGGGCGGGGGCGTTCTTGATCCGGATGATCGTGAAGGCGAGCAGCCCGGCGAGCACCGCCACGGAGAAGAAGTCCTCCAGGAAGCCGATGGCCGCCCAGTGACCGAACCCGGGGATGTGGAAGTCGTCGTCGAACAAGCCGCCATAAGCCTCGATGACGGTCAACAGCAGGATCGTGAAGCCCCAGAAGGTGAAGAAGTGCGCGATGCCCGGCACCGACCACTTCAACAGCTTCCGTTGACCGCCGACCTCGCTGATCTCGGTCCAGATGCGCTTCGGCAGGTCGTCCAGCCGGCCCTGCGCCGGCTGTCCCGACCTGATCAGCCGGAACAGCCAGAACACCCGGCGTCCGGCTACCGCGAGAGCGATCAGCGTGATCGCTCCACCGATCGCAATTCTCACAGCATCCTCCATCTGGCACCCACCATCGCGGGTGAGCCTACTCGTACCGGCCAGTAACAAAATGGGACGAGTGATCCGCACCACCCGTTCGACGAGCCCCGTCCCATCCGCCGGCCGAAGTCGTTCTCGCAAATCCGGATGCGGACAGCGGTGACTTCGGAGCCGGCGGCGAGCCCGCCTACCACCGACCCTGCCACGACGTGGTCCGAGCGGCCCGATATAGGGGGTCCGAAGGTCCGATCACCCGCGCCAGGTGCTCTGGACTGCTACTTTCAGTGGCAGATGCCCAACCGACGCGCAACGCCTCGCATCGCCACGACTACCGCGCCGTCACGCATCCGCACACCCGCGCCGGTCGCGGCGGGCGGACGCCGGCGGTCGCGGCGCCAGCACCGTCCCGACCCCGTCCCGACCACGTCCGCGCCGCGCCGCGCCGCGAAGGCACCCGAGTCGATGATGTCAACCCTTGTGCTACAAGGACCTTCGACGCACCATAGGGACGGCCCTTCGCCCGCGGTGACCGGGCGATCGTGTGTTCCGCGGTGCATGCTTCCCCGAGGCGTGCGCGGGTCTGGTGCCAGCGCTGTCGCGACGATGCCCGGCGTTCCCGGCGGACGGGCCCCTACCAACGTTGACGACTCCTGCGAACCATGGTGGGCACGATGGCAACGATCACCCGGCCGACGATGACCCGAGTCGGCCGTCCCGGGCAGTCCCTGCAGACGGAGTACCAGCGGGCCCGGGAGAACCAGGCACTGGTCCGGCGGGACCGGCTGACGCGGCAGGTCCCCCGCATCGCGGCGCGGGCCGCGGTGGTCGGCCTCGTCCTCGCCCTGGTCATCGGCTTCGGGGTCGGCCAGCCCGGCATCGCGATCGCCGTGTTCTTCCTGGTCTTCCTGGCCTGGCCGGCCGGCATCATCATCGCCGCGTACGGCACCGCGCCGGACATCGAGTCGCTGCGCGAGGGCGCCGAGGCCGAGCGCAAGACCGCCCGGGCCATCGCCCGGCTGCGCCGACAGGGCTACATCATCCTCCACGACCGGGCCGTGCCGTACTCCGAGGCGACCATCGGTCACCTCGTGATCGGGCCCGGCGGGGTGATGGTGATCGGTAGCGACAACAGCAAGGGGACTGTGCGCTACACCAAGGGCGGGGCGATCTGCGACGGCGAGTCGCTCAAGCCGGTGATCGACCGAGCCTCCTGGCTGGGTGGCGAGGTCCGCAGCCAGATCCGGGCCGCGCTGCCGATGCTCAAGATTCCGGTCAATCCGATCCTGGTGATGGTCGAGGCCAACGTGCTGTGGAGCGACGGCGCCCTCGACGGCGTGACGATCATCAGTATCAAGGACGTCGCCAACTTCATCCGGCACAAGCCCGGCCGGCTCAACCCCGGCGAGGTACGGCAGATCATCGCCGCGTCCGAGCGGCTGTTCCCGGCCTTCTCCGCCAACCGGCTGGCCGACCAGGTCACCGTCGACCGCGACCAGTGGCTGACCCTGATGGACGCGCTGCGCACCATCCGCGAGCGCGACGGCGACGCCAGCGACATGCTCGACCGGCTTGCCCAGATCGAGGCCGACCTGGGCCGGCAGGCCGACCTCAGCGAGCGGACCGGGATGCCGCTGGCCGTCCCGGGCCGCGAGGCCCCTGCCGAGGCCGCCGACCTCGGCGAAGACGGACTGCCCGACGCCTCCGGCGGCCCGGTGACCTCGATCGGCCTGGCCGCGCCGGGCGGCGGGGGCGCCCGGCCACGCGCCGGCGCTCGCCGGGGCCGCATCCTGGCCGCCGTGCGCCCGCCGCGGGAAGCCCCCGAGCCACCCCGGACCGGCGCCGCGGGCACCGCGGGCGACCCGCCCGACAGCTCCCCGTCCGGAGACGCGAAGCCGCAGCCGCCCGCCGGCTCCTGACCGGGCACCGCCCGCCACGATTCCCGCGCCCGACGCCGCCCGCCGGACCATGACCCGGCGCGGCGGGGTCGGGCCTGCGGCGTGCCCGCAGTCTCCCGAACGCCGGCCGTCGCCTAGGCTCCCGCGCCCCTGGCCAGCGCTTACCGGACGCCACCCGCGGCCGAGGCGCCGCCACCCGCAGCCGAGGTTCGCGTGTCCACGACCGGGGGGTCCCGCGGCGCCCGACGGGAGGTTCCCGCGCCGCCCGGCCGGGCGACCCCGCGCGGTGACGCCCGTCCGCGCCCGCCATTCGCCGGGAGGCTGGATACGACCCGCCGCGCCACCGGTCGGCGACCCCCGCCGACCGCCTCGGGTGGGAATCCCGCCGAGGATCGCAAAGTTGAGTCTGGATGACTCACCTCTGTCGGGTTATGCTTGGAGCCGTCATCATGAGTCACACAGGCTCAACCTACTGATACGTCCTAGCGTTAGCGGAACCGCGCTCTCCGGGTGATCCTGGGAGAGCCGGTCCACCGAGAGGTTCCACCCCACGAGGTCGGCTCGCACGCACCGTCCGCGGCGCCGACATGGATCGAGAGGCACACAGACATGGCACGAGCGGTCGGCATCGACCTCGGCACCACGAACTCCGTCGTGAGCGTGCTCGAGGGCGGCGAACCCACGGTGATCGCGAACGCCGAGGGTTCTCGCACGACCCCGTCGGTCGTGGCCTTCGCGAAGAACGGCGAGGTCCTGGTCGGCGAGGTCGCGAAGCGGCAGGCGGTCACCAATGTCGAGCGCACCATCCGGTCGGTCAAGCGCCACATGGGCACCGACTGGAAGATGAAGGTCGACGCGAAGGACCTGACTCCCCAGGAGATCAGCGCCTTCATCCTGCAGAAGCTCAAGCGGGACGCCGAGTCCTACCTCGGCGAGTCCGTCGCGGACGCGGTCATCACCGTCCCCGCCTACTTCGACGACGCCCAGCGGCAGGCCACCACGGAGGCCGGCACGATCGCGGGCCTCAACGTCCTGCGGATCGTGAACGAGCCGACCGCGGCGGCCCTCGCCTACGGGCTGGACAAGGGCGAGAAGGAGCAGACCATCCTGGTCTTCGACCTCGGTGGCGGCACCTTCGACGTCTCGCTGCTCGAGATCGGCGACGGTGTCGTCGAGGTGAAGTCCACCTCCGGTGACACCCACCTCGGCGGTGACGACTGGGACCAGCGGATCACCGATCACCTGATCAAGACCTTCAACGGTCAGCACGGGGTTGATCTCGGCAAGGACAAGATGGCCCTGCAGCGGCTGCGGGAGGCCGCGGAGAAGGCGAAGATCGAGCTCTCCCAGTCCAGCCAGACGTCGATCAACCTGCCCTACATCACCGCCTCGGCGGAGGGCCCGCTGCACCTCGACGTGTCGTTGACGCGGGCCGAGTTCCAGCGGATGACCTCCGACCTCATCGACCGCTGCAAGCACCCCTTCCAGCAGGCGGTGAAGGACGCGGGCATCAAGGTCAGCGACATCGACCACGTCGTGCTCGTCGGCGGTTCCACCCGGATGCCCGCCGTCGTCGACCTGGTCCGCGAGCTGACCGGCGGCAAGGAGCCGAACAAGGGCGTCAACCCGGACGAGGTCGTCGCCGTCGGCGCCTCGCTGCAGGCCGGCGTGCTCAAGGGCGAGGTCAAGGACGTCCTGCTGCTCGACGTCACCCCGCTGTCGCTCGGGATCGAGACGAAGGGGGGAATCATGACCAAGCTCATCGAGCGCAACACCACGATTCCCACCAAGCGCTCGGAGATCTTCACCACCGCCGAGGACAGCCAGCCCTCCGTGCAGATCCAGGTTTTCCAGGGTGAGCGCGAGATGGCCGCGTACAACAAGAAGCTCGGCATGTTCGAGCTGACCGGCCTGCCGCCGGCGCCGCGTGGCCTGCCCCAGATCGAGGTGACCTTCGACATCGACGCGAACGGCATCGTGCACGTGTCCGCCAAGGATCTCGGCACGGGCAAGGAGCAGTCGATGACGATCACCGGCGGGTCCGCGCTGCCGCGCGACGACATCGATCGGATGGTCCGCGACGCCGAGCAGTACGCCGAGGAGGACCGCAACCGCCGCGAGGAGGCCGAGACCCGCAACAAGGCGGAGACCCTCGTCTACTCCACCGAGCGGTTCCTGGCCGAGAACGGCGAGAAGATCGACGCCGCGGTGAAGTCCGACGTGGAGGAGAAACTCGGCACCCTGCGTGGCGCCGTCGCGGGCACCGACACGGCGGCGATTCGGGAGGCCGCCGACGCGCTGGCCGCCGCGAGCCAGGCGATGGGCCAGGCCATGTACGAGCAGGCCGCTCACGAGGGGGCGGGTGCTCCCGGCGCCGGCGGACCTGCCGACGACGACGTGGTCGACGCCGAGATCGTGGACGAGGAGGACAAGAAGTGACCTCCGGTCAATCCGGTGACTGGTGGGGTGCGGGCAGGTCCGACAGTCGGGACGACGGGGAGGAGCCTCGCGTGGTCGTGCGCGACCGGCGGCGGATTGACCCGGAGAGCGGCGAGGTGCGGCCAGAGGCCGCTGCCGCACCCGGCGGGGTAGCGGGCAGCGCTCCCGTCGGCGCCCCCGCCCAGGAGGCCGACGGCGAGCTCGTCGCATCCCTGCAGCAGCAGATCACCGAGCGCACGGCGGACCTGCAGCGGCTGAAGGCGGAGTTCGACAACTACCGCCGGCGGGTCGAGCGGGACCGCCAGCAGATCGGCGAGCAGGCGACCGCCAAGCTGCTCGCCAGCCTGTTGTCGACCCTCGACGACCTCGGCCGGGCCCGCGACCACGGGGATCTCGAAGGCCCGTTCAAGGCCATCGCCGAGGCCCTGGAGGCAACGTTGGAAGCCGCCGGGCTGGAGCGCTACGGGTCGCCGGGCGACGAGTTCGACCCGTCCGTCCACGAGGCGCTCATGCACTCCTACCGGGCCGACGTGACCGGCCCGACCTGCGTGGACGTCTTCCGGGCCGGCTACCTGCACGCGGGCCGGGTTCTGCGCCCCGCGCAGGTGTCGGTCGCGGAGCCCACGGGCGAGGTGGCCGCGCCGGCCGAGGCCGAACCCGGAGGCGGGCCCGGACGACCGGACGAGCAGGCGGAGCGGCCGAGCCCGGTCCCGGACGACACCGGCAGCATCCCTGGCCCGGACAACGGCGGGCCCACTGTCAGCGCCGACTGAGGGTGGCGGCCAGGTCCGCCCGGCCGCCCGCGTCGTGGCGGCACTGCTCGGTTCGCCACGCGAGCCGAGACCTGACGGACGTGGCCGGCCGTCCCGCCCGGGCGGACAGCCCGCGCGGGACGACACGATGAGGAAAGGAGGGGCGCCGTGAGTGTTCGTGACATGGTCGAGAAGGACTATTACGCCGCTCTCGGCGTTCCGAAGGACGCCTCGGCGGCCGACATCAAGAAGGCGTACCGGAAGCTTGCCCGGGAGCTGCATCCGGACAAGAACCCGGGCGACGCAAAGGCCGAGGCGCGCTTCAAGGAGGTGTCCGAGGCCTACGACGTCCTCTCCGACGAGAATCGTCGACGGGAGTACGACGAGGCCCGGGCGTTGTTCGCGGCCGGCGGTCGGCCGGGCGGCGGTCGGACCGGCGGGTACGGGGGCTTCGGTACGCCCGGCGGTTTCGGCGCGCCCGGCGGAGGTTACGGTGGCAACCCGAACATCAACTTCGAGGATCTCCTCGGCGGGTCGGGCGGTGGTCTCGGCGGTTTCTTCGACATGTTCCAGCGGTCGTCGCCGGGCCGCGGGCCGCGCCGGGGTGGCGACATCGAGGCCGAGGTCACCATCCCGTTCGAGAAGTCGCTGACCGGGCTGGAGGCGTCGGTGCGACTGCCCGGCGCCGCGACCTGCACCACCTGTGAAGGCAGCGGGGCCCGGCCGGGGACCACCCCGCGAACCTGCCCGATCTGCCGAGGGCTCGGCGTGGTCTCCCGTTCCCAGGGCGGATTCGCGCTTTCCGAGCCATGCCGCGACTGCCTGGGCAAGGGCACGCTCATCGATCATCCCTGTCCGGACTGCCGGGGTTCTGGTCGCCGCGAACGCGAGCAGCGCATCCGCATCCCCCCGGGCGTCAGCGACGGGCAGCGGCTGCGGGTGCGCGGCCGCGGCACGCCCGGGGAGCGCGGCGGCCCGGCCGGCGACCTGGAGGTGACGGTCCACGTGCTGCGCCACCCGGTCTTCGACCGGGAGGGCAACAACCTGACCATCACGCTCCCCGTCACGATCACCGAGGCTGCCCTGGGCGCGTCGGTACGGGTGCCAACTCTCGACGGCGCGCCGCTCACGGTGAAGGTGCCGGCCGGCACCTCCAGCGGACGGCGGCTGCGGGCCCGCGGGCGAGGTGTCCCGGTGGCGGGCGGGGGAAACGGCGACCTCATCGTGACCTTGGAGGTGACCGTGCCCAAGCCGGCCGATCTCTCGCCGCGCGCACGCACGGCGTTGCTGGAGTTCGCCCAGGCCCATCCCGAGGACCCGCGGGCGCCGCTGACGGAACGGATGGAGGCAGAGGGATGACGGCGCGTCCGAATCGCACGTCCGACCCGCCGGCCGCGCCGCACGCGCGGACGGCTCCGGCACGGCGGGCAGGGGAACGACCGCCGCCGGACCCGATGGCCTCGGCCACCGAGGTCCGGCCGGAGGGGTACTACCCGACCGGTCCGCTGCCCGGCCCCGCCCACGACGAGGACGCGCCGGTCTACGTGATCTCGATTGCGGCACAGCTCGCCGGCATGCACCCGCAGACCCTGCGGTCCTACGACCGGCTCGGGTTGGTCACCCCAGGCCGCACCGCGGGGCGGGGGCGGCGTTACTCCGCCCGGGACGTCGCCCTGCTGCGGGAGGTCCAGCGCCTGTCCCAGGAGGAGGGCGTCAACCTCGAGGGCATCCGGCAGGTCCTGCGCCTGAGCGCTCAGGTGATGGCGTTGCAGGCGCAGGTCCGCCAGCTCACCGAGGAACTCGCCCGGGCCCGCGTCGACGCGGAGCGGCAGGTGGCCGAGGCGCATGCCAGCCACCGGCGCGACCTCGTCCCGGTCGACCGCGGGGCAATCGTGGTATGGCGGCCGCTTCCCCGCCGTTGACGGCCCGGCCGGCAAGGGCGCCGGCCGGTGCGGCAACCCGACCCTCAGGGGGCTTCTCCCGGTCCGTGGCGGGCCACGAGGAGCCCCTTTCGCCTTTCCAGGAACCTCCCCGCGGCGAACCAAGGTTGAGTGGGAACGACTCAGGTATGCTGAGCGTTGAAACGGACGACACCGTACGCACCTGACCACCCTGGGATCCGCCATGAACGCTGAACGCCTCACCGCCCGCTCGCAGGAGGCCCTCTCCGCGGCGATCAGTCGAGCCACCGGCGACGGGTCACCGCTCGTCGACCCCCTCCACCTGCTCACCGCGCTGCTCGAGGCTCCGGACGGGGTCGGTGCGGCGCTGCTGTCCTCGGCCGGCACCTCCGTCGACGCGGTCCGGGCCAGGGCCGAGGCCGCGGTGTCCCGGCTGCCTCGAGCCACCGGGATGAGCGTCTCGGCGCCGCAGCTGTCCCGCCAGCTCCTCACCGTGCTCAACAACGCCGAGCGGCAGGCCGGCCGGCTGGGTGACGAGTACACCTCGGTGGAACACCTCGCCGTCGCGCTCGCCGAGGAGGGGGGCGAGGCAGGCCGCATCCTGACCTCTGCCGGCGCGACCCCGGACGCGCTGCGCGGCGCCTTCGACAAGGTCCGCGGCGGCGCCCGGCGGGTGACCAGCCGCGACCCCGAGGGGTCCTACCGCGCGCTGGAGAAGTACTCGATCGACCTCACCGAGCGGGCCCAGCAGGGCAAGCTCGACCCGGTGATCGGCCGGGACGCGGAGATCCGCCGGGTGATCCAGGTGTTGTCCCGGCGGACCAAGAACAACCCTGTCCTCATCGGCGAGCCCGGCGTCGGCAAGACCGCGATCGTCGAGGGCCTCGCGCTGCGGGTCGTGGCGGGCGACGTGCCCGAGTCGCTGCGCGGCCGGCGGATCGTCTCGCTCGACCTGGGCTCGATGGTCGCCGGTTCCAAGCTGCGCGGCGAGTTCGAGGAGCGGCTGACCTCGGTGCTCAACGAGATCCGCGAGGCCGAGGGGCAGATCATCACGTTCATCGACGAGCTGCACACGGTCGTCGGCGCCGGCGGCGCCGAGGGCGCGATGGACGCGGGCAACATGCTCAAGCCCATGCTCGCCCGCGGTGAGCTGCGCATGATCGGCGCGACCACCCTGGAGGAGTACCGCACCCGGATCGAGAAGGACCCGGCGTTGGAGCGGCGCTTCCAGCCGGTCCTCGTCGGCGAGCCGACCGTCGAGGACACCATCGGCATCCTGCGCGGCCTCAAGGAACGCTACGAGGTGCACCACGGGGTGCGCATCACCGATGCGGCGCTGGTCGCCGCGGCGACCCTGTCCGACCGCTATGTCACCGCCCGCTTCCTGCCGGACAAGGCGATCGATCTCATGGACGAGGCCGCGTCCCGGCTGCGGATGGAGATCGACAGCCGCCCGGTGGCGATCGACGAGCTCGAGCGGGCCGTGCGCCGGCTGGAGATCGAGGACATGGCGCTGTCGAAGGAGAACGACGACGCCTCCCGGGAGCGGCGCGGCCGGTTGCAGCGCGAGCTGGCGGACCGGCGCGAGGAGCTGTCGAGCCTGACGGCACGCTGGCATCGGGAGAAGGACTCGATCTCCGAGGTCCAGAAGATCAAGGAGGAGTTGGAGAACGCGCGGCGGGCCGCGGAGCTGGCCGAGCGCGACCTCGACCTGGCGAAGGCCGGGGAGCTGCGCTACGGCACGATCCCGACGTTGGAGAGGCAGCTGACCGACGCCACCGATGCGCTGGCCGCCGCGGACTCCCCCGGCGGGGCGATGCTCAACGAGGAGGTCGGCCCGGACGACGTCGCCGAGGTCGTCGCCGCCTGGACCGGCATTCCGGCCGGCCGGCTACTCGAGGGTGAGACGGCGAAGCTGCTGCGGATGGAGTCCGAGCTGCACGCCCGGGTGATCGGCCAGGACGAGGCGGTGCGGGCGGTGTCCGACGCGGTGCGCCGGGCCCGGGCCGGCATCGCCGACCCCGACCGGCCCACCGGCTCGTTCCTCTTCCTCGGCCCGACTGGCGTCGGCAAGACGGAGCTCGCGAAGGCGCTGGCCGACTTCCTGTTCGACGACGAGCGGGCGGTCGTGCGTATCGACATGAGCGAGTACGCGGAGAAGCACTCGGTCGCCCGGCTGATCGGGGCCCCACCCGGTTACATCGGGTTCGAGTCCGGCGGGCAGCTCACCGAGGCGATCCGCCGCCGGCCCTACAGCGTCATCCTGCTCGACGAGGTCGAGAAGGCTCACCCCGACGTCTTCGACGTGCTGCTGCAGGTCCTCGACGACGGGCGGCTGACCGACGGTCAAGGGCGCACGGTCGACTTCCGCAACACGATTCTCGTCCTGACCTCGAACCTGGGCTCGCAGTTCATCGCCGATCCCACCCTGAGCCCGCAGGTGCGGCGCGAGTCGGTGATGGTCGCGGTGCGGGATGCCTTCAAGCCGGAGTTCCTCAACCGGCTCGACGACGTCCTCGTCTTCGACCAGCTCGGCCGGGAGGAGCTGACCCGCATCGTCGACCTCCAGCTCGATCGGCTGCGGGCGCGGTTGCAGGAGAGGCGGATCGGCCTCGAGGTCACCGACACCGCCAAGGGATGGCTGTCCGACGTCGGTTACGACCCGGTGTTCGGGGCGCGGCCGCTGCGGCGCCTCGTCCAGACGGCGATCGGCGACCAGCTCGCTCGGGAACTGCTCGCCGGGCAGGTCCGCGACGGCGACGACGTGCTGGTCGACGCCGTGCCGGGTGGATCCGGGCTGATCGTCTCCACTGCGACCAAGGCGATCGTCAAGGCGCTGTGAGGGCCCGGCCGGTGCGGCCGGGCGGCGGTGTCCGGGCGCGCGACGCAGGCTGTGGCGCGCCCGGACCGGTGGCGTCCCGGTCACGCGAACCCGGCGAGAGGTTACGGTAAGCAGTGGTCGATCGCCGTGCACAAGCGAGTCCGCGCCGAGGGTGGGAGCCGACGATGTCCGTACTTCCCGATCCCGACACCGCGTTCGGGGCGAAGGTCGCTCGGCGGCTGGGCGAGGACCGGATCGCCTGGCTGACGTCCACCGACCGGTCCGGCACCCCGCAGCCAGCGCCGATCTGGTTTCTGTGGGACTTCGCCACCGCCAGCGCCCAGCTCTACAGCGAGCCCACCGCGCGGCGGCTAAGCCGGATCCAGGCGAATCCCCGCAGCTCCCTGCACCTCGACGACGACGGCCGCGGCGGCGACTTCGTCGTGCTCACCGGCGTGCTCACCACCGACCCGGACGCCGCGCCCGCGGATCAGAACCCCGGGTACCTCGCGAAGTACAGCGAGTGGGCGAAGAACGTGTTCGGTTCGGTCGAGCGGTTCGCGACGCTGTACAGCGTGCCGCTGCGGTTCCGGGCCGAGCGGGCCCGCGGGCAGTGAGACGCGGGCAGTGAGACGCGGGCAGTGGGTGAGACGCGGGCAGTGAGTGCCCACGCCACCGCCTGCCACGGGCCGGTCACCCCGCCCGGACCGCCGGCTCCCAACCGATCGGGCGGGGGCGTCGCGGCATAAGGTCGGCCCATGGCGGGCAGATCGAACATCGTCGTCTCGGAACCCGTGCGGGATGCGCTGGCCGCCGGAGCGCCGGTGGTCGCGCTGGAGTCGACGTTGATCGCGCATGGGCTGCCCCGGCCCCGCAATCGCGAGGTCGCCCTGGAACTGGAGGAGCAGGCCCGCGAACGAGGCGTGACCCCCGCGACGATCGCGGTGATCGACGGCGTGCCCCGGGTTGGCCTGGACGAGCCGGATCTGCGCCGCATCGCCGACGACGCCAACGTGGTCAAGCTGTCCGTGCGTGATCTGCCGGTCGCCTGCGCGACCGGGTGGACAGGAGCGACGACGGTCGCGGCCACGGCGCTGCTCGCCGCCCGCGTCGGGATTCGGCTGTTCGCCACCGGAGGCCTCGGCGGGGTGCACCGCGGCGCCGGGGACAGCTTCGACGAATCCGCCGACCTGGTGACCCTGTCGACCACGCCGATCACCGTCGTGAGCGCCGGGGTCAAGTCGATCCTCGACATCGCCGCGACCCTCGAACGGCTGGAGACGCTGGGGATCACCGTCGTCGGCTATCGGACGTCGACCTTCCCCGGCTTCTACCTGCCGCGCACCACCTACGACCTGGACTGGCGGGTCAGCGACGCCGGTCAGGTCGCTGCGGCGATGACCGCGGCGGACACGCTGGGGCTGACCTCGGCGATCGTCGTGGCCAACCCGCTGCCCGCCGACCAGGCCCTCGACCCGGCCCTGCACGACAGGGTGCTGGCCGACGCCCTGGCCTGGGCCGAGGAACGCGGCATCCGCGGCAAGGCCGTCACGCCGTTCCTCCTGGAGACCTTCCACCGGGAGACCGGCGGAGCGAGCCTGACGGTCAACATCAACGCCGTGCGGAACAACGTCGCCGTCGCGGCCGAGATCGCCCTGGCCTGGGCCACCCCAGACCGGGCCACCCCAGACCGGGCCACCTCAGACCGGGCCACCCCAGACCAGGCACCTCAGCCGTAAGCGACCCCTGCAGCCGGAACTCCTCGCAGCCGCAACCCACCGCATCATCCTGCCCTCCCCCGCGGCAGCGCCGCGGGCGGTCGATGATCGACAGAGCCGCCCACACGGCATCCAGGCCGCGGAGCTGCGACGATTCCCGTCAGGGCCGCGACGCCGAGTGAGCCGGTAGATCCCGACGGCACCGCGGGAATCACCGCCCGGCGCCGCCTGCCGGCGGACGGGGCGCAGCACGGCCGAGGAGGGGGGCTGGCGGGTCGTGTCATGGGTGATCGGACACCGGTCGGCCTGGCTGATCATTGTCTTCTGGCTCGCGGTCGGCGCGGCGGCGAGCCCGCTGGCGTTCCGCCTCGCCGACGCCCAGAAGAATGACGCGAGCGCGTTCCTCCCGGCGGATGCCGAGTCGACCCGGCTGCTTGCCGCGCAGCGCCACTTTCCCGGCGGCGACGCCGTCCCGGCCGTCGTCGTCATGACCAGGCCGGACGGCCTGACCCCGGCGGACCGGTCCGCCGCCACCGACATCGGTGGGGCGCTGCGAAACTTCGCGTCCGGGCCGGTCCTCGGGCCCGTCGTCTCCCCCAACGGCCGCTCACTGATCCTCACCATCCCACTCGCCCAGCTCGACGACGCCTCCCAGTTCACGGACAACCTGCGCGAGATGCGCCGGATCGCCGCCCGGCTCGCCCCCGCCGGGACGGAGACCGCGATCACCGGGCCGGCGGGGCTGGTCGCCGACGCCTTCCAGGCGTTCAGGACGATCGAGAGCCGGCTGCTCATCGTCACCACGGGGATCGTCGCCGTGATCCTGCTGGTGGTCTACCGAAGCCCGCTGTTGTGGCTGGTCCCCCTGGTGTCGGTGGGCATCGCGGACCAGACCGCGGCGGGGATCATCAGCCTGCTCGCCCGGCACGGCGGGCTGACCGTCAACGGGCAGAGCTCGGGCATCCTGCGGGTGCTCGTCTTCGGGGCCGGCACGGACTACGCCCTGCTGCTCATCGCCCGCTATCGGGAGGAACTCACCCGCCACCGCGATCCGCGTCACGCCATGCACGAGGCGATGCGGCACGCCGGCCCCGCGATCCTGGCCTCCGCCGGCACCGTCGTCATCGGGATGCTCTGCCTGCTGTTCGGGGTGCTGGCCTCCGACCGCGGGCTCGGGCCGGTCGGCGCAATCGGCATCTCGACCGCCCTGGTGACGATGACCACGCTGCTGCCGGCGGCGATGGTGCTCTGCGGGCGCCGGCTGTTCTGGCCGTTCGTCCCCCACTTCGGGGAGCATCCCCCGGTCACCGACACGGCCCGCCGGGGACCGGCTGCGCGGGCCGCCCACGAGAACGCGCTGTCCGCGCCCACCGCCCCCGGCCATGAGGACCTCACCGAGTTCGACCTCGCCGAGGAGCCGGGGCGCTGGGTCAGGATCGGCGCGGCGATCGACCGGCGTCCGCGGGTGGTGTGGGTGGGGACCTCGCTCGCGCTGGGCGTGCTCGTCGTCGGCCTGCTGGCGATGGACACCTCGTTGCGGCAGGACCAGGGCTTTCGGGACCGGGTCGAGTCGGTGCGCGGCATCGAGCTGATCTCCACGGACTTCCCGCCGGGAGTGGCGGCGCCGACGTACGTCATCGCCGCCGAACGGGCAGCGCCGCGGGTCGCCGCCGTGATCCGGACGACGCCGGGGGTGGCGGGGGTCGCCGAGATCGGCCGCGCCGGCGACCGGGTGCAGTTCCTCGTTGTTCTGAGCGATCAGCCGGACAGCCCGGAGTCGTTCGACGCCGTGCGCGAGTTGCGGTCCCGGGTGCACCGGGTGCCGGGCGCCGGCGCGCTGGTCGGGGGGAACACGGCGGTGAACCTCGACGTGCGGCAAGCGGCGGTGCGCGACCGCGAGGTGATCATCCCGCTGGTTCTCGCCGTCGTACTCGTGGTGCTGATGTTCCTGCTACGCTCGCTCGTCGCCCCGCTGGTGCTCATGGCGACGGTGGTGCTGTCCTACCTCGCCGCGCTCGGCGCGAGCACCATCGCCTACCGCTGGATCTTCGGCTTTCCCGGCGCCGACCCGTCGCTGCCGCTGCTCGCGTTCATCTTCCTGGTCGCGCTCGGCGTGGACTACAACATCTTCCTCATGACCCGGGTCCGCGAGGAGGCCGAGCGGATCGGGCCCCGGCCCGGCGTGCTGCACGCGCTGGCCGTCACCGGCGGCGTCATCACCTCCGCGGGCGTCGTGCTCGCCGCCACCTTCTCCGCTCTGATCATCTTTCCGCTCGTCCAGCTCGCCGAGGTCGGGTTCGTGGTCGCGTTCGGCGTCCTGCTCGACACCCTGGTCGTGCGGTCGATCCTGGTCCCGGCGCTGACGCTGGACATCGGCCGGCGCATCTGGTGGCCCAGCCGGTTGGCCCGCGCGGACGACGCCGCCGGCGGTCCACCCCCGCCGACCGCCCCCGCCGCGCCGACCGGGCCCATGGGCGGCGCCCCGGTCCCGCCGCCGCGCCCGCAGCCACCGCGCCATCCGGTGTAGCCCCGCGGCCACGCGCCGACCTCCCCCACCCCCACCATCCGGCCACGGCGACCCCACCGGCCGAACGGGAGGGGCCGCCACCACAGCCGAACCCGCGCCGGCCAGCGGACGCCGCGGTCCGCTCGTCCCATTCGGGTCAGACGTATCCGGGGCGCGACTTATCGTTGCGACATGCCCGACGCTCTCCTGCCGGATTCCGACCAGTGGCGGGTCCTGCCGCCGGACCTCCGGCGGCTGCGACGGACGCTACTGGTCCTCGGGGCTGTCCCGGCGGTGGCGCTCACCCTGCTGATCTCGGTCGTGGTGGGTGGCTGGCCGTGGGTCCTGTTCACCGCCGCGCCGTTGCTGGCGGCCGCCTGGGCCTGGCGGTCCATCGGTGCGGGCTGGCGGGCATGGCGCTACGCCGAGCGGGAGGACGATCTGCTGATCAGCCGGGGGGTGCTGGTGCGCCGCCTGGTCGTCGTGCCCTACGGGCGGATGCAGCTCGTCGACGTCACCGCCGGGCCGCTCGCCCGGCGCTTCGGCATCGCCAAGGTGCAACTGCACACCGCGGCGGCGGCCAGCGACGCCGTCATCCCCGGGCTGCCCCCGCGGGAGGCCGCCCGGCTGCGTGACGCCCTCACGGAACGCGGCGAAGCCCGGTCGGCCGGGCTGTGACCGCCAAGCGGAGGATCGCCGACGACGACGCTCCCTTCCCGGATGGGCCCGTGGCCGCGCCGGACGGGTTCCACCGGCTGCACCCGCTCACGCCGTTCCTACGCGGCTGGGTGATCGTCGCCGCGTTCGCCGCGACCGTTGGGCGCAACCTCGCCGAGGATGTCACGCCCCGCGTCATCGGCCTCACCCTGATCTTCCTGATCCCGGCGGCCGGCACCTACGGCTACTGCGCCTGGCGGTTCACCCGCTACCGGATCGAACGCGACGGCCTGCGGCTCGACACCGGGCTGCTGGTCCGGCGCACCCGCTACGTCCGGCTGGACCGGCTGCAGTCGGTGGACATCGTCCAGCCGCTGCTCGCCCGGATGGCCGGGCTGGCCATCCTGCGCCTGGACCTGGCGGGCCGGGAGCGCCGGGAACGGTCCGACTCCGACGGCGGCGACTCCGGGTCCGACCTGCGGTACCTGTCGATCGGGCACGCCCACCGGCTGCGCGCCGAGCTGCTCGCCACCGCGGCCGGGCTCGCCCGCGACGTCGGCGAAGCGCCGCACCATCCCCTCGCCGAGGTGCCGCCAAGGCGGCTGATCGCCGCGATCGCCCTGTCGCCCGCGCCGTGGGCGGCACTGTTCGGGGCGGCGGCGATCGCCACGCCGTCGCTGCTCACCGGCACTCTCGCCGGCGTCCTGGGCGCGATCCCGCTGCTCGGCTGGCTCTGGCACACGACCTTCCGGATCTTCGCCGCCGGCTACCCGTACGCCGTGTCGGAGTCGCCGGACGGGCTGCGCATCGACAGCGGGCTGCTCGAGCGCGCCCACGCCACCGTCCCGCCGGGACGGGTTCAGGCGATCAGCATCGGGGAGCCGATGCTGTGGCGCCCGTGCGGCTGGGTGACCATCCGGATGAACGTGGCCGGTGGCGGCCCGTCGGTCCTGCTCCCGGTCGCCCGCCGGGACGAGGCACTGGAGCTGATCGGCAAGCTGCTGCCCGGGGTGGACGTGGCCGCGGTCGAGCTGGCCCGCCCGCCGCGCCGGGCTGCGCTGCTCGCCCCGATCCACTGGCGGGTGCTGTCCTGCGGCGCCGACGACGTGGTCTTCGTCGCTCGCCACGGACTGCTACGCCGGCACACCGATCTCATCCCGCACGGCAAGGTGCAGAGCATCCGCCTGGTGGCGAACCCGTTGGCCCGGGTTCTGCGCCTGGCCGACGTGCACCTGGACACCACCGGCGGACCCGTGCGGGTGCGGGCCGGCCTGCGCGACGGTGCCGAGGCGCTGCGGATCGTCGCCGCGCAGGCCGAACGGTCCCGGCTGGGCCGCCGCGCGGGCGTGCCGGACCGGTGGATGACCTGAGCGCCCAGCCTGACCGAGGCCCGGCCTCGGGGGTGGCCTCGGGGAACGGGAGCCAGGGGCCGCTCAGCCGAAGGTCGGGAACTCCGGGCCGAACACCGAGCCCCACAGGGCCACAGCCTCCTCGTGGTCCCCGGCCTGCTCCGCGTCGACCGCCTTCGCCGAGTAGATCCGGGCGAGGCGGATGGTCTCCCCGAGCGCGTCGACGTCCTCCGGGCGCAGATAGGCGGACAGGTCACCGCCGACGTCCGCCGGGTCCGCGGCCACCAGGCCGACCTCGTCCATGTGGCGGAACACCTCGGCAAGCCCCTGCCGGGTGTTGAGCCCGCGCCCGGCGAGAACCTGCCCGGCGAGCGCCTCGATGTGGAACGAGCGCAGGTGACTGCCGCACACCCGGTTCCACGCCTTGAGTAGGCGCACCGCCGAGATCACCCGGGGGCCGAGATCGGCGGTCCAGCTCGTGTGCCGCTCCGGGCGGGTCGGCAGCCAGCCACCGACCCGGTCGGGCATGACGTAGCCGGCCCGGGGGTGGTCGAACGCCGGGACGAGGTGCACGTCCGGCGGCGAGTCGTAGACGATGCGCAGCGCCTGGCCCCGGCTGCCGATCGTCTGGATCCGCTCGCCGCCGATCGCGTTGCGCACGCAGAGCACCAGGTCGCGCGAGTCCCAGCGGAACCGCTTCCAGGCGCTGTTCGCGGCGGAGAAGACGGCGAAGATGTCGACCTCGTCGAGCGGCCGGATCATGGTGTCCCGACCGGCCGACCCGATCGTCGCGACGCCGACCAGCGGCAGCGCGCACCGGGGCGGGAAGATCGCCCGCAGCGCCCGCTCGGCCTCGTCCCGGCGGGCGGCGATCACCGCCTTGTCCTCGGCGCTGAGCCGGATCAGGTCATCCAGCTTGGCGAAGGCCCGCGCAGTCGTCCCGACCAGCAGAGGGCCGGTCATCGCCCCGGTCGTCGGGTTGATCGGTGGCGGGGCCGGCTGGGCAGGCGCGCCGCCATTGGGTGGAAACAACGCGTTGGGCGCGCCGGGCGTGGACTCGTTGGATCGCCGCCAGTGCGACGGAATGATCAGATGGTCATAGGTGACCTCTCCCGGCCGGACTCCGGCCGGTGTCCCCCGAGGGGTATCCACGCTCATGGTGCTGACCTCCCAGGCGCAGGTAGCGCCGAACCGTTCGGGCTCCCCTCCCCGGACGCGCGGCGGACCTCCCACGGACCGCCCCGGACGCCCCGCCCTCACTCGGCCCGTCGGCCAACGGTCGCGACATCGCTTTACATGGTGCCCCAGGGCATCACGGTCTGAACAGGGGGCTGCCGCCGCGGCGTGTCCACCGCTCGCCGTGTGACGACGAAACTACGAGAAGCCGGCTGTCGGGCGGCTGACAACAGGACACCGCAACGGCAACGCCGACACAACACTCCACAGCGGCGTGAAACAGCGCTGGGCAGGTGCTTTCCGGTCCGGCGAGCGCGAAACGGCCGGTAGCGGACGCGGGGAGCGCCGGGACGGCCGCGGTGGGGCCGCACCGACGGGCACCCGACCGGGCCACATGACGGTGCGTGACGCCGGGGATGATCAGCCCGTCGGCGGGCGCAGCCAGATCCGCCACCAGTCGGCTATCAGAACGGGGGTGGGCACGAACGAGGTCGCCTGCCCCAGCCGCTTCCCGACGCCGTCGCCGCGGCGAATCCTCGTCTCCACCAAGGCGCCGCGGTACTCGAACCAGCCGGCGACCGCGCGGACGGCCTCGGTCGCGTAGCCCTCGCGCCGGCAGCCGAGCACGATCGACACCCCGACCACGGCGCGGCGGCCGTGGGTGTCCGCGGCGACCAGGCCGACGGCCGCCGGCCCCGACTTGCGCCGCAGCACCCAGGTCAGCATCGACCGCCCGGCGCCGGCCCGGCGGCGCAGCTCGCGGCGCAGCGAGCCGGCCGGGTCGAGGGGATCCGGGGCGGCGGCATGCGGATCGGTGCCGACGATCCCGCCGTAGGGGCCGACCCCGTCCCCGCCGCGCCCGCCCGATCGGGCGACGACCGCCGTGAACGCCAGCGTGGGCGCGAGTTCCTCGGCGACATAACCTGCGTTCCAGACGGTCAACGGCAGGGCGAGCAGCCGGGGCGTGGTGAGGGTCGGCCCTTCACCCACGGCGCGACGGTTCCCGGACCCCGAGCAGGCCGCGTTCGCGCAGCCACGACTCGGTGCGGTCCATGCCGTCGGCGAGTGGAACGGCGGGCGACCAGCCGGCCAGGCTGCCGATCCGGGTGATGGAGAAGCCGGCGTCTCGGGTCAGTTCGCGCACGCCGAGCGCCCCGAGGTCCACCCGGGCGCGCGGGTCGACGCCGGCAACGAGCCGGGCCCCGAGGCCGCGGACCAGGGCGCCGCCGGGCCGGCCCGGCACGGGCGCGGCGGCCACCGCGGCGGTCCCGGCCGATCCCGGCGCGTCCACGGCAGGCGCACCGCCCGCCGACGCCGGCTGCCTCGGTGCCGCCAGGTCCGCCCCTGCCGGGTCCCCCGCTGCCAGGTCCCCCGGGGGGAGGTCCGCCGCCGGGGTGCCCGGCCCGGTCGCGCCGCGCTCCCGGTAGCCCTGCGCGAACGCCCGGACCCGGTCCCACGCGTCCACGGCCTCGAGGAGCCGGCCCGGCACGGACCGCGGCGACGGCAGGTCCAGCATCCGGCTGTAGTACCCGAAGAACTCGGCGGCGCTCACCTGCTCGCCCCCGGTGACGTGCAGCACCTCGCCGGTGACCGCGGCCCGGTCCGCGGCGGCGACCGCCGTCACCGCCGCGACCACATCGTCGACGTGAACGGGGCTGAGGACCCCGCGCCCGCCGTCCACCAGCACGAACCGCCCGGCCCGCATGAGCAGCACCGGCCACAGCGTCCAGCGCCCGGCGCGGGGGCCGTAGGCGTCGCCGATGCGCACCACGGTGGCACCGAGGCCGTGCGCCGCGGCCGAGCCCACCGCCTGCTCGGCGGCGGCGAGCGCGTCGGCACGCACGTCGCCCGTGAGGCCGACCGGCGCGGTCTCGTCCACCAGCGGCCCGCCCACCAGGCCTGCTTCGGCCCGTTCGCCGCCGCGCGGCGCCACCCGCGACAACACGTCCACGCAGGACAGGTGCAGGAAACGCGCAACCCCGGCGCGAGCGGCCGCGTCGAGCAGGGCAGCGGTGCCGCCCAGCGTCACGCGCCGGACCTCGGCGCCGGAGACCCGCAGCGGCGCCCCGGCGCGCCCCGGGCGCACGGGGGTGAGTTCCGCGACGCCACCGGTCCCCACGGCGGCGGCGTGGATGACCAGCTCGGCCCCGTCGAGCGCCCGCTCCCACCCACCTGGCCGGCTGATGTCGGCCTGCACCACGCCGGGGCCGCGCCGGACATCCAGCGCGACGACGTCGACGCCCTGCCGGCGCAGGGCATGCGCCAGCGCTCCACCGAGAAACCCGGCCGCGCCGGTAACCACCGCCCGAACCACGGCCACTCCTCCTACCCGGGTCACCCACGCCCGGGTCACCCGCGTCGACGGTCCTGTCGCGACCGCCGCAGTCAGCTCCGCCGGCCGTGCCGCACTCGCTGCCGTCGGCGACGACGTCCCGACCCTACGGGATCGACCGGTCTGCGGCCGCGGACCATCGGCGCGAGTCCACCCGGCCGGCCGGCCCCCGTTCCCGCGCGCGACCGGAACCCGCCGGTGCCTGGGGCGGTCGGCAGGCGCGGGACCAGACCGGGGGATCGCGTCAGGGGCCCGTTTCGGGGGTCGCGAAGTCCTGCGTCCAGTAGTAGCCGTAGGCACCGCCCGTCGCGAGACCGACGCCGATCCGAGTCAGCGAGCAGGTGAGGATGTTCGCCCGGTGCTCGGGGCTGTCCATCCAGTCCCGGACGACCTCGGCGGCGCTGCGCTGCCCGGCGGCGATGTTCTCCGCGGCGACGGAGAAGTCGAAGCCCGCGGCCGTCATCCGGTCGAACGGGCTGCGGCCGTCGGGGCTGTCGTGGCGAAAGTAGCCGGACACAGCCATGTCGACGCTGTGCGCCCAGGCCGCCGCGGCCAGCACCGGATCGGCCACCAGGTCCCGGCAGCCGACCGCCCGTCGCTCCCGGTTCGTGGCGGCGATCACGTCGGTGACCAGCCGGGTCCGGCCCGCCGGCTGGCCGAGCGCGACGAGGCCGGCGGCGCCCGCGGGGGCCGTTCCCGCCGCGCCCGCACCGGTCTTCGGCGCCGGCTGCGCACCGGCCGTGCCGGCCAGGGGCGCCGCCAGCGCTCGCGCCGGGGTGCGCGCCGCGGTCAGGGTGCGCGACCCGGCCTGGCCGGGGGATGCGCCGGCGGCGGCCCCGTCGGGGCTGCCCGTGGGCGAGCCGGCACCGCCGGCGGCCCACAGCGTGAACACGAGCGTGACCAGCAGGACGCCCGCCGCCGCGCCGCACGCGGGCAGCACCGGGCGCCGGGGCGCCCGGTGCCGGTTACGCGTGCGCTGCATCGAACCCTTCGCTCGGTCTGCCCCCCGACCGCGTGCCTGGATCGATCAAGGCTAGCCAGGTGTAGTCAGGAACTACCACCCTCAGCACCCATTGCCTACCCGATGCGATCGGGTAGCGATGTGGTGGAGATTACCCTCCGGATTGATCAGAGCAGGGGCCCAGCCCCGGGGGGCACGAAGGGACAACGCCCCGTCCTCCGCGGCGGCGGACGGCGGTGAACTGCGGCGCGGACCCGCGGCTCACCGCTCCCGGTCGGCCACCGAGGCCGCCGAGGGGTCCGGTTCCATAGCCGGCACCGGTCCCGGCACCGGCGCACCGTCACCCGGATGATGATCATCACTCGCCGGCTCCCGATCGGCGGCGGGCCCGGGGGCCGACTCCCCGCGAGCGGCCCGGCCCCGGGCGGCGCGGCGGCGCAGCAACTCGCCCCCGACCCCCGCCAGGACGGAGACGACAACCACCACCAGCGCGAGCCAGCCCGTGGCGTCACGCAGGCCAGGGATCGCGGAAGCCGCGTAGCCCAGCAGGATCAGCCCGGTCCCCCACACCACCGCGCCGGACACCACGGCGATCAGGAACCGGTGCCACGGCATGGCCACGGCCCCGGCCAGGACCGGGGCGAACGTCCGCGCCCACGGGACGAACCGGGCGGCCACCAGCGTGACGGCTCCGAACCGCCGGTAGAACTCCTCCGTTCGGGCCAGGGCCGAGGCGTACCGGCGCTCCAGGAAGGGCCGGCCCAGCCGGTGCCCGGTGTAATAGCCGGCGGCGGCGCCGGCACTCGCGGCAATGGCGACCCCGACCGACAGGACATAGATGGATACATCCGCGCCGGCGTCCGCGGCGACCAGTCCGGCCGCGAACAGGATCGTGTCCCCGGGAAGCCAGAATCCGACCAGGATCCCGCTCTCGGTAAAAATCATCGCGAAAAGGACGATGTACAGCGTCGTCCCGGACAGGCTGCCGACGTCCACCAGACCAGTGTGCCGGGCCGGCCCGCCCCGGTGGTGAGCGCGTCGCCGAGGTTCACGTCCCGGGCCTGCCGACGGACCACACCCGCATGGGCCATCCCACCCCAGTCCCCTGGTCGCGGCGCATGGCCGCCCCTGGTCGCCCCGTCGGACGGGGACCACCCGCCTGCCATTGCCGGACCACGAGCGCGCCGCCACGCCGGGAGCGGGGCCACGTTTCGGCCATCGGCGCACCCGCCGGCCGGCGGGCCCGGCGGATCGCTCCGTGGCGCCGCCCCGGGCCACCCGCGAGCCGCGCACCGGCCACCGGACAGCCGTGCGAGAGACCCGCCCCGGGACGGCGCGCGCCGACGCCGTGTCGGGAACCGGGGTTGACCCGGCGACGTCGGCCGCATCCGACCACCCCGACGGGGCGAGCCGTCATACCCTTCGCCCACCAACAGTCCAACGGCGGTCTGAAGGCCCCATCGGGCTGCCCAGCGCCGCCGTATATGGCTGATCGGCGCCCCGACAGCTTCGACAAGGAGCCCCACCGATGCCCATCGCCACGCCAGAGACCTACGCCCAGATGCTCGACCGGGCGAAGTCCGAGTCCTTCGCCTACCCCGCGATCAACGTCACCTCGTCACAGACCCTCAACGCCGCCCTGCGGGGATTCGCCGAGGCGGGCAGCGACGGGATCGTGCAGGTTTCCACCGGCGGTGCGGAGTACCTGTCCGGTTCGACGGTGAAGAACATGGTCCTGGGCGCGGAGGCCCTGGCCGAGTACGCCCACCACGTCGCGAAGGCCTACCCGGTCACCATCGCACTGCACACCGACCACTGCCCGGCGGACAAGCTCGACACCTACATTCGGCCGCTCATCGCGATCTCGAAAGAGCGGGTCGCCGCGGGCCGCGAGCCGCTGTTCCAGTCCCACATGTGGGACGGCTCGGCCGTCGAGCTCGAGGAGAACCTCAAGATCGCGGAAGAGCTGCTCGCTGACGCCGCCGCCGCGAAGATCGTTCTCGAGGTCGAGATCGGGGTCGTCGGCGGCGAGGAGGACGGCGTCGTCGGCGCGATCGACGAGAAGCTCTACACCACGCCGGGCGACATGTGGCGGACCGCGGAGGTCCTCGGTTCGGGCGAGAAGGGCCGCTACCTGCTGGCCGCGACCTTCGGCAACGTGCACGGCGTGTACAAGCCCGGAAACGTCAAGCTTCGCCCGACGATTCTGCGCGATGGCCAGGATCACGTGGCCCAGCAGCTGGGTCTGCCGGCCGGGTCGAAGCCGTTCGACCTCGTCTTCCACGGCGGCAGCGGCTCGGACCTCAGCGAGATCCGGGAGACCCTGGACTACGGGGTCGTGAAGATGAACGTGGACACCGACACCCAGTACGCATTCACCCGCCCCATCGTGGACCACATCTTCAAGAACTATGACGGTGTGCTCAAGGTGGACGGCGAGGTCGGGGCGAAGAAGGCATACGACCCGCGCACCTATGGAAAGCTCGCCGAAAGCGGTATGGCGGCCCGCGTGGCCCAGGCGTGCGAGGACCTCCGCTCCGCCGGTCGGTCCCTCAGCAAGGCATAGCCACCGCTCGCTCCCGAGCCCGGCCCGGCCGGAACCGTCCCGGCCCGGAGGACGACACCCGGCGATCGTCGCCCACGGTCCGCCGCCGGGCACCGTCCGGACCGATCCGGACAACACCGGGCCGGCCCGGGCCAGCCGGGTGGCATTCACCGAATCTGCCGGTTTGGCCTGCCGCTGCGGCGATCCGGCCCCCTCGCCGGCGCGTGCCGGCGGCGATTCCGACGGGCGCGCGGATTCCGGCGGGCCCCGGCGGCCAGGACGGAGCGACCGACGCAGAACGGACATCGGGCTGGTTCCGCACCACCGACAGTCCGGACGATGTCCCGTATCATGCGGGCACCCACGGTCCCCCAGTTGCGTCACGCGACTGGGGGACCACTGTTTTTCGCCGAGTGGTCCGCCTCGGGTCCGTTGCCCGGTCACGCTTAGCAGCTAGCAGGTTTCGGCCAGATCGACCCGCACGAGGCGGACGTGCGGCCGCGTCGGACGCCCCGTGGGCCCAACCAGGACATCCTCCCCCGGGACCTGGACATCCGAGCGCCGCCACACCGCTGCGTGCCCGGTCGGACGCGCCGCGCACTCGAATGACAGCAATGTGAGTCACGACCAGGTTTCCGTTGTTTTTCTCACAGAGGTAGGCTGCACGGGACGAACCGGGGTAAGCGGGCCAATGCGCCCATCGGGCGCGTCGGCCCACAGTCGATATTGCTTCTCCGCAGGTCACCCATTCGGTGCGATTCACCACGCTCTGCTCGCCGTCACCCATCGGCAAACAGGGTGATCAGCCGGACACAAATACCCCCGTCCGCGATACCGCCAGGTTGATGAGCGGGCGCGCACGCGCGATACCAGTCACCCCACGGCCATTCAAGCAGGCGCGCCGACTGTGCTCTTTTTCACGTGCCCTATTCAATGCTTGGCGACTCGCCGGGCGGCATGGTTATGGTCTTCGCCGTGCCGGCCGACAACGTCCGGCATTCGTCGGGCGGCACGCCGAATCCTGCCCTCGACCGACGATTTCTCCAGACCAGACGGCAGGAACGGGGGAACCATCTCCGAGCGTCGAAAGGATTCGATGCTCTCGGGGTGAAGCCATGAGCGACGGACGCACGAGGGTCTTTCGTGCGAGCACACGTCCCCAGGAAATCCCTGGCATGGCCGGGCAGTTCCCAGCCCGAATCCGACAGCTCACCTCGCAGGCGTGGGGAAGGACCACAAACATATGTCCGACGCACGTACCAGTGGCCGACAATGGAGCGCCGGCACCCGTATCCGGGCGCGGGCCCTCATAGTTGCTCCGGTTCTCGCGGCGGCGGTCGGCGGCTCCCTTGCGGTCAGCCAGCCGGCCGAGGCGGCGACAACCTGGGCGGGTCTGCGGCAGTGCGAGTCCGGCGGTGACTACACGACGAACACCGGAAACACTTACTATGGCGCCTACCAGTTCTCGGCCAGCACCTGGCGCAGCCTGGGCTACGGCGGACTGCCACACCAGGCGTCGCCGGCGGTCCAGGACGAGGCCGCGCTCCGGCTCGCCCAGCGATCCGGCTTCGGCCAGTGGCCGGTGTGCGGTCGCGGGATGGGCGCCGACCAACTCGCGGGGGGCTCGTCGGCGAGCGGCGCGGTGCAGGCGTCGCGCTCGGCGCAGCGCAGCGGGCTGAGCGTCAGCCCCGTCGCGTCCACCACCCCGCACTTCACCCACAACCTCACGGCCGCGCTGGTCAGGCAGGATCGCGCCGATGTGCGCGCCTGGCAGACCCGGATGAGCCAGCTCGGTTACCCGATCGCGGTCGACGGCCACTTCGGGCCGCGCTCGGCCGCCGCCGCCCGTGCCTTCCAGGGCGCCCACGGTCTGGCCGTCGACGGCATCGTCGGCCCGGCGACCTGGCGCGCCACCTTCGGCTGAGCGCCGCATCACGCGCGGTAGCCATCCGGCCGACCGTCGCGCCGCCGAACGGCACCTTCCGCACGTAGTCCATCCGACCCGGGACGCGGGGACGCGCGTCACGGCCACGGACGACCTTCCCACCCCGGTGACACCGGCCAGGGGAGCTCACCAGCCCGACCCGACCGGCCCGCCCGGACGCCCGGACGATCTCCGCTGCGCGTTCCGAAACGGGCCGGTCGGCCGCCAGCACCACACCGGACGTGCCATCCGCCAGGGAGATACCCGGCGCCGCCGCCGGCACACCCCGTCGCCCGATCGGACGGCACTCTCGGGCTCCGCCGTTCGCGCGTCCCAACCTGGTTACTCCGAACCACCCCGGTTTGCGCCCCTTGGATCGTTATCGCTAGAGTGCCGATCACTCGCCACCCGGCGAGGCCGCTCGGACGGACGCCGAGTCCTGCCCGACGTGCGAGCGGCTGGAACTAGTACGCACCGCAACGGGCAGGAGTGGGGGACCCACCATTTCGGGCGTCTTGGACGTCCTTGGGGTTAAGCAGGCTCGTCCCAGCCATCCGGTGGGGGAACGATTCCCACGCACCACCGAAGGCCCGGGGCGGACCGGCCGGGCCATCCCAGCCCGCACCCGACAGCTCACCCCGCAGGCGACGGGATTGGACTGACATGCCGTCAGGACGGCGTGGTGGTAAACATCGGGCCCCGCAGGCTCCTTCGGCCGCGGGTCGCATCCTTCGCACCACCGGCGCGGTGACGGCCATCGTCGGCAGCGGGCTCGCGGTCACCGCGGCCCCGGCCGGCGCCGCCACCGCCGGCGACTTCGCCAAGCTCCGGCAGTGCGAGTCCGGCGGGAACTACTCCATCAACACCGGCAACGGCTTCTCCGGCGCGTACCAGTTCGACGATCAGACCTGGCACGGCCTCGGCTACTCCGGCCGGCCCTACCAGGCCTCCCCCGCCACGCAGGACGAGGCGGCGGCCAAGCTCTACAACTCGCGCGGCTGGCAGCCGTGGCCGTCCTGCGCGCGCAAGATGGGCCTGACGAACAACGGCCCGGCCTCGGTCGGCAGCTCCGGCTCCGGCGACGTCGTCGAGCAGGCCCTCACCCCCGTCGAGCCGCCGATGACGCTGGACCGCGCCCGCCAGGAGATGGGCGACAACTCCTACAAGGGCACCGTCCTCAACGCCGGCTACGGCGACGACGTCCGCCCGGACGCCTTCGTCTGGCAGGCCGCGATGCGCAACAAGAGCTTCATGCTCACCGTCGACGGAAAGTTCGGCCCGCAGTCCCAGGGCATCGCCGCCCTCTACAGCTACCTGACCCGGGTCAGCGACGGCCAGCCCGGCACCGTCGGCCAGAACCTGTGGAACGTCACCGTCCGATCCTGACCCGGCGCGACTCCTCGCCCCGCCCATGCGGCAGGATGCACCCATGACGACGCCGTCCGACCCGGGCCGCAACCTGCTCTCCGGTCCGCCGCCGACGCTGCTGCCATCCGACGCCATCGCCACCGACGCTCTGGCCGCGGGCGAGGCGCCGGCCGCCGTGGCCGCCGCCTCGCCCGCGCTGAGCGCCCCGTGGGCCGCCCTCGCCGAGCTCGCGCTGGCCGGCGACCGGCCTGTCGAGGCGTACGCGTACGCCCGCACCGGATACCACCGGGGGCTCGACGCGCTGCGCCGCGCCGGCTGGCGGGGCAACGGGCCGATTCCCTGGTCACACGAGCCGAACCGCGGCTTCCTGCGTTCCCTGGCCGCGCTCGGGCGCGCCGCGGCGGCCATCGGGGAGACCGAGGAGGCCACCCGCTGCCGGACCTTCCTCACCGACAGCGATCCCGCCGCTGCACGCGAACTCGGCTTCGACGCATCGTGAGCTGCCGGCGCCGGCCGGTGCGAGCATCGCGCGACTGGCCACGCGTGGCTGCCATCCCTAGTAACCTCGCCCGGTGCCCGCTCTCGTCCTCATCGGCGCCCAATGGGGCGACGAGGGAAAAGGAAAGGCGACCGACCTCCTAGGCGGCGCCGTCGACTACGTCGTCCGATACCAGGGCGGCAACAACGCCGGCCACACGGTGGTCATCGGGGAGGAGCACTACGCCCTCCACCTGATCCCCAGCGGCATCCTGCGGGCGGACTGCGTGCCGGTGATCGGCAACGGGGTCGTGATCGACCCCGGCGTCCTGCTCACCGAGATGGACGGGCTCGCCGCCCGCGGCATCGACGTCTCGCGCCTGCTGATCAGCGCGAACGCCCATCTGATCATGCCGCATCACCGAGCCCTGGACCGGGTGACCGAGCGCTACCTGGGCAAGGCGCGGATCGGCACCACCGGCCGCGGCATCGGCCCGACCTACGGCGACAAGGTCGCCCGCACCGGCATTCGGGTCCAGGACCTGCTCGACCCGGGCATCTTCCGCAAGAAGCTCGAGCTCGCACTGCGGGAGAAGAACCAGGTCCTGGCGAAGGTCTACAACCGGCGCCGGATCGAGGTGGACGAGGTGGTCGAGGAGTACGCGGCCTACGCCGAACGCCTCGGCCCGCACATCGCCGACACCAGCCTCGTCCTGGACCGGGCACTGCGCGAGGGCAAGGTCGTGCTGCTGGAGGGCTCCCAGGGCACGCTGCTCGACGTCGACCACGGCACATATCCGTTCGTGACCTCGTCGAACCCGACCGCCGGCTACGCGGCGACCGGCGCCGGCATCGGGCCGACGCGGATCAACCGGGTGGTCGGGATCATCAAGGCTTACACCACCCGGGTGGGCGCCGGCCCCTTCCCCACCGAGCTGGACGACAAGGTCGGCGAGGAGCTGCGGCGCATCGGCGGCGAGTTCGGGGTGACGACCGGCCGGGCACGCCGCACCGGCTGGTTCGACGCGGTGATCGCCCGCTACGCGGTGCGGGTCAACGGCCTGACCGACCTGTTCCTCACCAAGTTGGACGTGCTGTCCGGCTTCGACCGGGTGCCGATCTGTGTCGGCTACGACATCGGTGGCGAGCGGGTCGACGAGATGCCGATGACGCAGACCGAGTTCCACCACGCCCGCCCGATCTACACCGAGCTGCCGGGCTGGCACGAGGACCTCTCCGGGGTGCGGAAGTACGCCGACCTGCCCGCGGCCGCGAAGGACTACATCCGGACGCTGGAGGAACTCTCCGGCGCCCCCGTGTCCGCGATCGGCGTCGGCCCGGGCCGGGACCAGACCCTGGTCATCAACGACCTGGTCTGACCCCGCCCGGCGCCGCTCCCGGACGGCCGCCCCGCATCCACCCCCACTTGCGTAACGCAGCGTTACCGTCGAGGCTTGGACGGTAACGTTCAGCGATGACGGGTGGGGGTGAGGACGGTGGCCGGTGCAGGGGCCCGCCCGTCCGGCGACGATCACTCCGTGCCCGGCCAGATGCCGGCACCGCCCACCCCCGTCGCGGCCGACACCCGCACCGCGGAGACCCGCACCGCCGACACCCGGCCGGTCACGGGGACCCGGCCGGCCACGGGGACCCGGCCGGCCATGGGGACCCGGCCGGCCATGGGGACCCGGCCGGCGTTGTGGGCGCCGGCGGTGCAGCACCGTTACCTGCGCCCGACTGACTCCGACGCCTGGCCCGTCGGTTTTTCCCCCACCGGCGAAGCGCTGCCGGAGACGCTCACCGACGTGCTGCTGCGCGGCAGCCACGCCATCCGCAGCTCGAAGCGGGCCGAGGCGCAGCGGCTCGAACGCGCCGCCGCGGTCGCGAACCACGTCGACGCCCAGATCCGCGACTTCCTGGACTTCTGCGCCGCGGAGAGCCTGGTGCCACCGGTCACCGTGCGCTCCCGCGGCACCCTGCCGCACCGGACCACGGGCAGGCACGGGTCCCGTCCGCACCCGGGCGTCGACCCGCACGGGAGCATCCCCACACGGGTCGCGGCGGATGCCGGCGACGAGCCGGCCGCCGGTGGGCACCCGGCGCACCGGGTGCACCGGGTGCACCGCCGCGAGCGGCTGAAGGCCTGGCCGCTGCTGTACTGGCGCTGCGAGTCCTTCCCCGCCGCCGGGCGGTCGCTGCACCTGTTCGTCGAGCCGGGCGGGCGCGCCTTCGAGGGCCGCGACGACCCGGCGCCGCTGACGGTGCTCGGCCGGGAGGTCCGAGTCTGGCCGGTCGACGCGGCCGTCATCGTCGCCGGCATGGCCGAGGTGGACGCCCGCCGCTGCGCCCTGCACCTGGTGCACGGGATGGCTCACCTGCTCTGGCGCGCGGGCGTCGGCCTCTAGACCGAGTGATTCCGCACCGCTAGTTGACCCTGGGTCATCGTTAGTCAACCCTGCTCGCACGGCTCCGGCCGCTGCCCGCCAGGCAGGCTACCGGCCGGATAGCAGCCAGATCGTGCCGAGGCCTACTCACGGTTCTGCGGCCCAGAACCGCGGCTAAGCCTCGGCACGATTCCGTGCGCAACTGGTGGCAGAAGGATGCGGCGGTTCCGCGGAACACCATGATTGCCGGGGCCGGTGCCGGGGCCGGGGCTGGGGCCGGGGCCGGTGCTGGGGCTGGGGCCGGGGCCGGGGCCGGTGCTGGGGCTGGGGCTGGGGCGCGACTGGGCTCGCACCGGGCTTCGCCCGATTTGTCCCGATGGATGACCGTCAACGGGTGGGCGCGGGACACCTGATGATCAGCTGCGCGCTAGGCTGGAACGGTGACCCGATCCGACCGCCACGGCTCCCGGCTCGTTCCGGCGGTCGTCGGGGTGCCGCGCCGATCGGCGCGCCCGCGACGGCTCCCCTCCCCGGCGCCGCGCGTCGGGGACCAGCGTTGACGGCCGCCCCCGGCCCCCGCCTG
>NZ_CM001489.1:5773651-5863609 GCF_000262465.1 Frankia sp. QA3 | reverse complement strand
TCGGCTCCGGCGGGCGCGAGCACGCGCTGTGCCGGGCGCTTGCTCGCGACCCGAGGGTCGACGCGCTGGTGTGCGCGCCGGGCAACGCCGGCACGGCCGAGCTCGCCGAGCCCCGCCAGCTCGACGTCGCCGACCCGGACGCGGTCGCCGACCTCGCCGAACGGGTCGGGGCGGACCTCACGGTGATCGGCCCCGAGGGGCCGCTGGTCGCCGGGGCCGCCGACGAGGTCCGCGCCCGCGGCCTGCCGGTGTTCGGGCCGAGCGCGGCCGCCGCCCGGCTGGAGGGCAGCAAGGCGTTCGCCAAGGGGGTGATGCGCGCCGCGGGCGTGCCCACCGCCGCGGGCCGCGACCACACCGAGGTCGAGCCGGCCCTCGCCGACCTCGACGAGTTCGGCCCGCCGTACGTGGTGAAGTACGACGGGCTGGCCGCCGGCAAGGGCGTCACCGTGACCGAGGACCGCGACGCCGCCGTCGCCGCCGTGCGCGCGAGCCTGCGCGGCCCGGATGACCGGGTCGTCCTGGAGGAGTACCTCGACGGCCCGGAGGTCTCGCTGTTCGCGGTCGTGACCGAGTCCGGCGCGATCCTGCCGCTGCTGCCCGCCCAGGATCACAAGCGGGTCGGCGACGGCGACACCGGGCCGAACACCGGCGGGATGGGTGCCTACACCCCGCTGCCCTGGGCGTCACACGGGCTGACCGCGGAGATCGTCGCGACGGTGATCCGCCCGACCGTGGACGAGATGGCGCGGCGCGGTACCCCGTTCACCGGCCTGCTCTACGTCGGCCTCGCGCTGACCACCCGCGGCCCCCGGGTGGTGGAGTTCAACGTCCGCTTCGGCGATCCCGAGACGCAGGCCATCCTGGCCCTGCTGACCACACCGCTGACCGACGTGCTGTCCGGGCGCCGCGCGCCGGTGTGGCGCTCGGGCGCCGCCATCAGCGTCGTCGTCGCCGCGCCCGGCTACCCGGCGGCCCCGCGCCTGGGCGACCCGATCCGGGGACTCGCCGCCGCCGGGGCGCTGACCGGCGTCGACGTCCTGCACGCCGCGACCCGCCGGGACGCCGACGGGCAGATCGTCTCCTCCGGGGGAAGGGTGCTGTCCGTCACGGCAATCGGCTCCAACCTGGAGTCCGCGCGAGGATCTGCCTACGAGGCCGTCAGCCGGATCTCGCTGGCCGGCGCCCATTACCGAACCGATATCGGGGATCCGTCCCGGATGCGTCATGCGGCTGACGTACACCGTGCGGACATCGCGCCGGGCGAGGACCCGACGCGGCCGAGGAAGAAGGAGTAGACCATGTCGCAGAGCAGCACCGGACCGGACCGTCCCCGGGTGGCCGTCGTCTTCGGGTCGCCGTCGGACACCCAGACGATGAGCAAGGCCGGCGCCACCCTGGAGCGCTTCGGCGTGCCGTACGAGCAGGTGTCGCTGTCGGCGCACCGGGCCCCGCGCACGCTGGCCGAGTACGTCGGCCAGCTGCGGGCCCGGGACATCTCGGTGGTCATCGCCGGGGCGGGCCTGGCCGCGGCGCTGCCCGGCGCCGTCGCGGCGCTGACCACGCTGCCGGTGATCGGGGTGCCGATCTCCGGCGGGGCGCTGGACGGGATGGACTCGATGCTCGCCATCGCCCAGATGCCGCCGGGGGTGCCGGTCGCCACCGTCGGGCTGAACAACTCGACGAACGCGGCGATCCTCGCCATCCAGATCCTGGCGCTGTCCGACCCCGATCTCAGCCTCAAGCTCGCCGCGTTCAAGGACGACTTCGAGCAGGCCGCGGCGGACGCCCTGAGCACGGCAGCAGCCGCCGGCGCCCAGCCGTGATCGGCCGGTACACCCTGCCCGACATGGGCCGGGTGTGGTCCGAGGCGCACAAGTACGAGCTGTGGTGCCAGGTCGAGGTGCTGGTCATGGAGGCGCACGCCGCCGCCGGCCGGATCCCCGCCGACTCCGTCGCACCGGTCCGGGCGGCCCCCGCTCCCACGCCCGAGGCGGTCGCGGAGATCGAGGCCGTCACCCAGCACGACGTGATCGCCTTCCTGACGGCCTGGGCGGACCGCACCGAGCCCCGCTCGGCGGCCGCCTACGTCCACTTCGGCATGACGTCGTCGGACCTGCTGGACACGGCGCTGGCCCTGCAGCTCGTCGAGTCGACCGACCTGCTGCTGGCCCGCGCGGACACCCTCGTCGCGGCCCTGCGCGACCTGGGCCTGGCCCACCGGGGCACTCTGCGGGTCGGGCGCACCCACGGCATCCACGGCGAGCCGACCGTGTTCGGCCACCGGGTCGCCGACCTCGCCTTCGGCCTGGCCCGCTGCCGCGACCGGCTGCGCGCGGCCCGCGCCGACGTGGCCGTCGCGAAGATCTCCGGGGCGGTCGGGACGTACTCGAACATCGAGCCGGACGTCGAGGCGTACGTCGCCGACAAGCTCGGCCTGCGCGCGGCCCCGGTGGCGACCCAGGTGGTGCTGCGCGACGGCATCGCCAACTGGGTGGCGGCGCTGGCGGGGCTGGCGACCGTCTGCGAGGCGGTCGCGCTGGAGGTGCGCCACGGCCAGCGCACGGAGGTCCGGGAGCTGTCCGAGCCGTTCGGCTCCGGGCAGAAGGGCTCCTCGGCGATGCCGCACAAGAAGAACCCGATCATGTCGGAGCGGATCGCCGGTCTCGCCCGGATCGTGCGTGCCCAGTACGTCCCGGTCCTGGAGGGTGTGCCGCTCTGGCACGAGCGCGACATCTCCCACTCCTCGACCGAGCGGATCGCCCTGCCCGACGCCGCGGCCGGCGTCGACTACCTGCTGCACCTGACCACCCGGCTGGTCACCGGCCTGGTCGTCGACACCGCGCGGATGCGGGCGAACCTCGACGCCACCGGCGGGCTGGTCTACACCTCGGCGGTGCTGCTGGAGCTGGTCGAGACGGGCCTGTCCCGGGAGGACGCCTACGCCGTCACCCAGGCGGCGGCGATGGAGACCTGGCAGACCGGCGTGCCGTTCCGCGAGACCCTGCGCAAGCACGCCGGCGACCGCGGCCTGCCCCTCGACGAGGCCCGCCTGGACGAGGTCAGCCGCCCCGAGCGCTACACCGAGCGCCTCGGCCCCGTCTTCGACGCCCTCGCCGCCCTCACCTGAGCCGCGGCTCCCGGGGCCGGCTGACGCCACCCGCCGGCCGGCCCCGGCCGCCTTCACCGTCCGTCGTCGCATGACCACGCCTATCCACTGATCAAGCATGCCGGGGCCAGTCACGGACGTTCACCGCGTCGAGCCTGCGTTCGACGACAGTGCCCACCGGCCAATCATCGACGAGCTGAATCAACCCGTCGGCCAGGCGGTCGGCGCTGGCGGTGGGCCATCGCTGTGCCTCGAGACTCGCTCGTAGCGCATCGGTGTACCGGCGGCGGTCCGTAGCGACGTCACGGATCATTGCAGTCGTCGTCGCCCGGTGGGAGGACATCCCGCCGAACGCGCGCCCACAGCCGCAGCCGCCATCGGGGTCCCCGCGATCGGTCGCGCAGACGAGCCCGATCCACACGAGCTCCCCCTCGATGCAGTAGTTGAAGTCGCCTGGTCGGCGACCCTGGGTGGTCGCCGTCGCGGTGAGGATCTTCATATGGCTCCTCGGGTCAGGGAGGAAGCGACTGCGCCGGCGCCAGGCGGCGGGGCCGCCGGGTGGAGCAGAAGACGTGCGGCGCCGGACCCGCGCATCGAAGCATCCGAGAGCTCGACCGACGAGGAGCAAAAGTGACCGCAACGGCATGATCGCGACATCGCTGCAGGTCGGAGCCCCGATTTCAGAGCCGACGCAGTGCGCGCGAGAAGTACCTGAGGGCCCACCGTTGCGGTTCGCACAGTGATCGACCGGACGGTCAGCGTGTCGCCCGCCGCGACACCGCCTCAATGGATCACGACCTCCAGGGCGACGAGGATCAGGCCGAGCAGGGAGCTGCCGGTGGCGTAGCGGGCCAGCCGCCAGCCGGCGAGGCCCGCGGCCCGGCCGGCACGCAGGCCCCAGAGCGCCAGCAGGGCGACGCACGTCCACAGCGCCGCCTCCTGCGCGTCGTCGACGGAGGCGCCAGCGACGCGGGCCAGGACCAGCACGCCGAGTGGGAGGAACGCGGCCCGCATGAGCGGCCAGTTCGCCACCAGCGCCACCCAGGCCAGCCGCAGCCCCCGTGGCGGCGATACGGTCGCCCGCGCACCGGCGGCCTCGCTGGGGGCGAACGGCCGGGCGACGGCGTGCGCGTAGCCATGGGCCAGCCAGAACACGGCGACCGTGATCAGGACGTCGGCAACGACGTCGACGAGCGGATCGGTCCGCGGGTCCTGGGCGGCTATCAGCCCGGCGGTGAGGATCGTGCCGTAGATGCCATGCTCCGGGCGCCCGGCGACGGTGTCTCCGAGCCCAGTATCGGGTTCGACTCCGCGCGCACCGCCTGCCAGACCCTTCGTCGCCCCCGCCTCGTCCCGCATCCCGTCGCCCCCGTCCGTCCGGGGCCGACGATCCATTCGCTCTTTCAGCTCCGGACGACCGGCCGGCCCGCCCGCCCATCCTCAGCGCTTCTCACGGGCAACGCATGTCCGCTGCGGCCAGGCAGCTTGCGGCTGATCGGTGCCGGTGTCGCGATCTCGTCGCCTTGCTTCGCGTGCTCATATTGATGCGGAACGTTAGAATCAGGTGCGTTTTCGGTCGGATGCCGCCGGTGGGCACGGCTCGGAGGAGGACGATGAGCAGCAGGCCGCCGGGCGTTCCGGCGGGTGCAGGGCCTCTATACCGCCCCGGTCATCGACTATGACGCCGACGCCGCGCAGCCCTGGTTGGCCACCGCGTACGTCGCTGCTCCCTCGTTGACCGCGGCCGTCGCCCGGCAGGGAGTTCTCCCGCCGGAGACTGTCCTGCTGCTGCTCGCCGGAGTCGCGGAAGCGCTGCAGTCCCTCCACGCCGCTGGTGTCATCCACCGCGACCTCAAACCGGGGAACGTCATTCTCGCGTCGGACGACCCACGTGTGATCGACTTTGGTATCTCTCGTGCGGTGGAGGCCTCCTCCGGCGCCATCACCCAGACCGGAGCCTGGATCGGCACGCCGGCATTCATGGCGCCGGAGCAGATTCAGGGACGGTCCTTCGGACCCGCCGGAGACATTTTCGCCCTGGGCTCAACCGCCTACTACGGGCTCACCGGAGAGTTGCCTTTCGGCGCGGACGCCGCGGTGTTCCACCGCATTGTCCACGAACAGCCCGACTGGAATCGCTGCCCGGACCAGATCCGTGGTGTGCTGGAGCAGTGCGTGGCCAAGGATCAGGAAAGCCGCCCCACGCCCGAGGAACTGATCGAGCTGTGCCGAGCCGCCTCCAGCGACGAACGGCTGCACCTCGGTGAAGGCTGGCTACCTCCGACCGTGACCGCGGAACTTACCCGCTACCGCCTCACACCGCCCTCGCCGACGCACCAGACAAGAGCGACACCGCGGCAAACACTCCTACCACCGCGGGCCTCTCATCGTCGAGCGCGCCTCTGCACGTCGGGACATCGACCACGGAAACATCACCCGCCGCGTCGCCGACAGCCGGCGTCCTGGCCCAGCATCAGCTGCGCCTACGCGACGAGAGTTTCGACGCCGTTGACATAGACACGCCACCGCTTTCCGTGGGTGACATCGCGGGGGATGTCGATTTCTGGGTGTCCAGCGACGGCCGTGTAGGAGTCGATACTCCTGCCCGGTTTACCGTCTGGTCCGGTTCCGATGCACCAACCGCCAAAGAATGCGAATCCGTGTTGCGAACTCAGCCGATGCCGTCCGTTCCCAACCATGCGGGCCTTCGGTTCTGCGTCAGTTCCGGGAGCGGTAGGGTCGCGGCAGGCTGCGTGGTGTCCTACAGCGGCGGGATCAGCCAGGCTCAGGTGACGGTCTGGGGCTGAATCTCAGCGGTTGATCACCGTGCCGTCGACTGGTCCCGCTGCTGAGCTGGCATGGCGCGGGACGCACCAGGCCACGGGTGGTGGCCGGGGTCGGTACGGTCGGGGCATGCCGCTGACACATGAGGAGTTCGCAGGACTCACCCACCTGGGTTCGGGCAAGGTCCGGGAGCTGTTCGCGGTCGGGGACGACGCCGTGCTCCTGGTCGCCAGCGACCGCATCTCGGCGTTCGACGTGGTCCTGCCGACCGAGATTCCCGACAAGGGCGCCGTGCTCACCGGGCTGTCGCTGTGGTGGTTCGACCAGCTCTCCGACCTCGTCCCGTCCCACGTCATCAGCTCCAACGTGGACGAGTACCCGGCCGAGCTCGCGCCGTACGCCGAGCAGCTTCGCGGCCGGTCGATGCTGTGCCGCCGGCTGGACATGGTGCTGATCGAGTGCGTGGCCCGTGGCTACCTGACCGGCAGCGGGCTGAAGGACTACCAGCGCACCGGCGCGGTCAGCGGGCATCCGCTGCCGGCCGGGCTGGTCGACGGCAGCCGGCTGCCGTCGACGATCTACACCCCGTCGACGAAGGCGCCGATCGGCGAGCACGACGAGAACATCAGCCGGGCGGACGCGGCCGGGCGGATCGGCGCGGAGCTCGCCGCCGAGCTGGAGCGGCTCACCCTGCAGATCTTCGGGCGGGCCAGCGACCTGGCGGCCGAGCGGGGCATCCTGCTCGCGGACACGAAGTTCGAGTTCGGCCACGACGCCGAGGGCACGCTGCGGCTCGCCGACGAGGTGCTCACCCCCGACTCGTCCCGGTTCTGGCCGGAGGACACCTGGTCGCCGGGCACCTCCCAGCCGTCGTTCGACAAGCAGTACATCCGGGACTACCTGACGAGCACCGGCTGGGACAAGACGGAGCCGGGGCCGGAGCTGCCGGACGACGTCGTCGAGGCGACGCGGGCCCGCTACGTCGAGGCGTACGAGCGGCTGACCGGCATCTCGTTCAAGGACTACCTCTCCACCTCCTGAGCCCACACCGCCGCAGATCCCTCGCCGCGCCGCCGCCGGAGCCCAGCTACCACGGCGGTGCGGCGATGGGGCGGTGCGGCGGTGCGGCGGTGCGGCGGTGGGGATGGTGGGGACAGCCCTACCGCGGGCGGGCGGATGGCTGCAGCGGAAAGCCGGTAGCTCTCCGCAGTGACCATGAACGTCGGGAACGAGATCGTCGTTCCATGCAGACGCCACCCCGTCCGACAGCCGTTTCCCCAGGTCCGACAGCTGATCCAGGCCGAGCGGCCGACCCTCCCGGGGCCGGCCGGCACGCCAGCCGGCCGGCCGACGCGGACCGGCCGACGCACCTCGCCGCGCGAGCGGCGCGGTGGAGCGTCCGGCACCGTGGGCTGGCCGTCGGCGGCTGGCTGCTCGGTGTCGTCCTGGCCATCGTCCTCGGCAGCATGATCGGCACTCACACGCTGACCGACGCCGACTACAGCACCGGGGAGGACTCCCGGGCCCAGCACATCCTGGCCGACCACGGCTACGTCGACGCCGCCAGCGAGAACATCCTGATCCAGCGGGCGACCCCGGCGACGGACCCGCGGGTGCTGCTGGCCGACCCGCAGATCCGCTCGGCCCTGACCGACGCCGCCGCCCGGGTGCGGGCGAGCGGGGTGGCGACGGCGCTGCGCAGCCCGCTGCCCGTGCCCGGGGCGAGCACCGACCCCGGCCTGGTGTCCCGCGACCTGCGCTCGGTGCTGCTGACCTTCGACCTCAAGGGCACCGAGGACGATCCGGCGTCGGTCGACCCGACCCTGGACGCGGTCGCCGCCGTCCGCGCGGCGCACCCCGGCGTGTCGATCGAGCAGTTCGGGGACGCCAGCGCCGACAAGGCGCTCGACGCCACCGTCGGCAAGGACTTCAAGCGGGCCGAGCTGCTCGCCATCCCGCTCACCCTCGGCATCCTGCTGGCCGTGTTCGGCGCGGTGGTCGCCGCGGTGATCCCGGTGGGGCTGGCGCTGACCGCCTTCGTCGGGGCGCTGGGCCTGGTCGCCTTCGCCAGCCGGCTGTTCCCGACCGACGACACGGCGACCTCGGTCATGCTGCTGATCGGGCTTGCGGTCGGCGTCGACTACGCGCTGTTCTACATCCGCCGGGAGCGCGAGGAGCGGGCCGCCGGCCACGGTCCGGAGCGCGCCCTGGAGATCGCCGCCGAGACCTCCGGGCACGCGGTGCTCGTCTCGGGCCTCACCGTCGCGGTGTCCATGGCGGGCCTGTTCATCACCGGGCTGTCTGCGTTCACCGGCATCGCGGTCGGCACGATCATCGTCGTCCTGGTGGCCGTGCTCGGCTCGCTCACCGTGCTGCCAGCGCTGCTGTCGCTGCTCGGCGACCGGGTGGAGCTGCTGCGGCTGCCGTGGCGGCGCCGCGCGGCGCGGCGCGGCGTGGGCTACCAGGCGCATCTGGCCAGGCCGGGGATCATGGGCCGGCTGCTGCGCCGGCCCGCGCCGGTCGCCGCGGTGACCGGCGGGCTGCTGGTGCTGCTGGCGCTGCCCGCGCTCGGGATGCACACCGCCGAACCCGGCATCGACGACATCCCGAAGGACCTGCCGATCATGAAGACCTACGAGCGGCTGTCGACCGCCTTCCCCGGCGGCGAGGTCGCGGCGGCCGTCGTCGTCTCGGGCGCCGACGGCGCGGACGTCACCACCCCGCAGGCGCGGGCGGCCATCGACGCGCTGCGCAGCCGGGCGGTGGCCAGCGGCCGGATGTTCGAGCCGGTGGTCGTCACGGTCACCCCCGACCACCAGGTCGCCCGGGTCACGATCCCGATCGCGGGCAGCGGCACGGACGGGGAGTCGGTCAGGGCCCTGCACACGCTGCGGTCGACGGTGATCCCCGCGACCATCGGCGCCACGCCGGGCCTGCGGGCCGACGTCACCGGCACGACCGCCGGTTCCGCGGACTTCAACGCCAGGCTGGGCGGCCGGACCCCGCTGGTGATCGGCTTCGTCCTGGTGCTCGCCTTCGCGCTGCTGCTGGCGGCGTTCCGCAGCGCTCTGGTCGCGGCCGCGGCCGTCGGCCTGAACCTGCTGTCGGTGGGGGCCGCGTACGGCCTGCTCGTCACCGTCTTCCAGCACCACTGGGCGGACGGGCTGCTCGACTACACCTCCACCGGGGCCATCACCAACTGGCTGCCGCTGATGCTGTTCGTGGTGCTGTTCGGGCTGTCCATGGACTACCAGGTCTTCGTGCTCAGCCGGGTCCGGGAGGCCCGGGAGGCCGGGCTGTCCATGCGCGACGCCGTGACGGTGGGGGTGCGGCGCAGCGCGGGGGTGGTGACCAGCGCGGCGGTCATCATGGTCGCGGTGTTCTCGATCTTCGCGACACTGTCCCAGGTCAGCATGAAGCAGCTCGGGGTGGGCCTGGGTGCGGCGATCCTCATCGACGCCACCCTGATCCGGGTGATCCTCATGCCCGCCGTGCTCACCCTGCTCGGGGAGCGCCTCTGGCGCGGCGGGCAGTCCGGGCCCGACGATCCGCGCCGTCCCGATCTGCCCGCCCAGCCGGTCGGCACGGTCGGCACTCGCCCCCCCGCCCTTTCGGACCGCTGGGCGATGCCGCCGGGGTGACGCGGCGCCCGCGCCGTCGGCCCCCTCGCACCGGCGTGGGGCAGGGGAAACGGCATGTGGATCATCGGGACGATGCCCGGATCACAGGGAGTCGCGGCGAGCATTGCAGGCGGGTTACAGTGGCCCCCGACGTCCGGTACCCCTCCCGAGGACTGGAACGGAAACGATGAGCATCGTCTTCTCCACCGTGCCCGACCGCGCCCCGCGCCCCGGTCGGCCCACCGGTTCCGAATCCGCCACCGCCATGCCCGCGGCGACCGCCATGCCCGCGACGACCGCCGAGCCCGCGACGACCGCCGAGCCCGCGACGACGGCGCAGCCCGCCGCCATCCCCCGCCCGGCACCGGTGCCGGGCGGACCCGGTCAGCCCGTGGTGGCCCGCGACCGGGCCGAGCTAAGGGCCGCACTCGTCGCGCTGGACCGGCGGACAGACGCGCACCCGCGATCCGCCGCCGAGGACGATCCGGGGCCCGCCCGCGCGTCCTCGCGGCACGACCGGCCGGTCCGCGCCGTCGTCATGACCATGGGGGCGTTGCACGAGGGGCACGCCAGCCTGCTGCGCGCGGCCCGCGCCCAGGCCGACCAGGTGGTTGCCACGATCTTCGTCAACCCGCTGCAGTTCGGGGCGGGCGAGGACCTCGACCGCTACCCGCGCACGCTCGCCGCGGACCTCGCGGTGTGCGCCCGGGAGGGGGTCGACGTCGTGTTCGCCCCCTCGGCGATCCACGACCCGCCGCCGCTGGTCCGGCTCAGCGCCGGCCCGCTCGGCGCGGTGCTGGAGGGGGCGTCCCGCCCGGGACACTTCGACGGGATGCTCACCCTCGTCGGGACCATGCTGCACCTGGTCCATCCGGACCTGGCGTTCTTCGGACGCAAGGACGCCCAGCAGCTCGTCTGCATCCGCCGGATGGTCGCCGACCTCGCCTTCGACGTCACCGTGATCGGGGTGGAGACGGCCCGCGAGCCCGACGGCCTGGCGAGGTCGAGCCGCAACGTCTACCTCACCCCCGAGCAGCGGATCGACGCACTCGCACTGTCCCGGGCGCTCGCCGCCGGCGCGGCGGCCGGCGACGGTGGGGCGTCGGCGGTGCTCGCGGCCGCGCACGCCGTGCTCGCCGCGGCGGACGGCGTCGACGTCGACTACCTCGAGCTGGCCAGCCCCGAGGACCTGGGGCCGGTGGCCAGCGGCCCCGCGCTGCTGCTCGTCGCCGCCCGCGTGGGCACGACCCGTCTGATCGACAACATCTCGCTCATCCTCCCCACCGACCAGCTGGGAGCCTGACCGTGCTGCGCACCATGCTCACCGCCAAGATCCACCGGGCCACGGTCACCCAGGCCGACCTGCACTACGTGGGCTCGGTGACGATCGATGCCGACCTGCTCGAGGCCGCCGACCTGCTTCCCGGCGAGCAGGTGACGATCGTCGACATCAACAACGGCGCCCGCCTGGAGACGTACACGATCGCGGGCCCGGCCGGCAGCGGCGTGATCGGCATCAACGGCGCGGCGGCCCGGCTCGTCCAGCCGGGCGACCTGGTCATCATCATCGCCTACGGGGTGATGGAGGACGCCGAGGCGCGCCGGCACGTCCCCCGGGTGCTGTTCGTCGACGCGGAGAACCGCATCATCGGCCACGGGAACGACCCGGCCGAGGCGCTTCCCGACGATCCCTCGAGCCTGCGCGGCGACGTCAGCCGGACGGTCGTGGCCCCGCGGTGATCATGCTGCCATGCCGGCTCGGCGCACCGCGTCCAGGGTGGACCCGCGCCGCGGACATCGTCGTCATCGGCTCGGGAATCGCCGGTCTCACGGCGGTCCTGCACCTGCGCCGGGAGCTGCCCGCGGCCCGGGTCCTGCTGGTGACGAAGGCGCATCTCGACGCCGGCTCCACCCGGTGGGCGCAGGGCGGGATCGCCGCGGCGCTCGCCGCCGAGGACTCCCCCGCCGACCATCTCGCCGACACCCTCGTCGCCGGCGTCGGCCTGTGCGACCCGGACGCCGCCGGGGTGCTGGTCGACGAGGGACCGGCCAGGGTTCGGGAACTCGCCGAGCTCGGCGCGCGCTTCGACCGGGCCGACGACGGCTCGTTCGCCCTCACCCGCGAGGGCGGCCACCTGCGCAACCGGATCGTCCATGCCGGCGGCGACGCCACCGGGCTGGAGGTCGAGCGGGCCCTGATCGCCGCGGTGCGGGCCGATCCCGAGGTCGAGGTGATCGAGAACGCCCTCGTCCTGGACCTGCTGCGGGATGCCGACGGCCGGACGGCCGGCGCGACCCTGCACGTGCTCGGCGAGGGCAGCCAGGACGGCGTCGGGGCGGTCACCGCGCCCGCGGTCGTGCTCGCGACCGGCGGGATGGGACAGATCTTCGCCTCGACCACCAATCCGGGCGTCTCCACCGGGGATGGCGTGGCGCTGGCCCTGCGGGCCGGCGCCGTCGTCGCCGACCTGGAGTTCGTCCAGTTCCACCCGACCGCGCTGTGGCTGCCACCGGCGGCCTCGGCCCAGGTGGGCGCCCAACCCGGCGGCCAGCAGCCGCTGGTCAGCGAGGCGATGCGCGGCGAGGGTGCCGTCCTCGTCGACGCCGCCGGCGAGCGGGTGATGGCCGGTGCCCATCCGCTGGCCGATCTCGCCCCCCGCGACGTCGTCGCCAAGCAGATGTCGCGGGTGATGGCCGCCCACGGGGTCGAGCACCTGTACCTCGACGCCCGGGGGCTCGGGGCGCAGACGATCGAGCGGCGTTTCCCGTCGATCACCGCCCGCTGCCGCTCGGTCGGCGTCGACCCGGTGACCATGCCGATCCCGGTCGCGCCGGCCGCCCACTACGCCTCCGGCGGGGTGCGCACCGACCTGTGGGGCCGCACCACCGTCCCCGGCCTGTACGCCTGCGGGGAGGTGGCCTGCACCGGGGTGCACGGCGCCAACCGGCTCGCGTCGAACAGCCTGTTGGAGGGTCTGGTCTTCGCGGCCCGCATCGCCCAGGACATCGCGGGCACCGAGCACGCGGGCCGGCGGGGGGACGCCGTGCCGGCCGCCCCGGTCGTCGGCCGGGGCAGCGGGCTGACCGATCCGGCCGAACGCGCCGAGCTGACCCGGGCGATGACCGACGGCGCCGGGGTGCTGCGCAGCGCCGACAGCCTGCGGGCGACGGCGAAGGTCCTGGCCGGCCTCGGGGACCTGCGGGTCAGCGGCGCGACGGTCACCGCCGGCCCGCCGGCCTGGGAGATGACCAACCTGCGCACCGTCGCGACCGCCCTCGTCGCCGCCGCGGCGACCCGCACGGAGACCCGGGGCTCGCACTGGCGGGAGGACTTCGGCGAGCGCGACGACGCGCACTGGCTCGGCCGGATCCTGACCCGGCTCGACCCCGAGGGGGAACTGATCATCAACGTCGAACCCATGCGGCCGGCGCCGTGAGCGGTCCGTTCACCCCCCAGGCCGCGGCCGGCGGAGCAGGCGCAACCGCCGAGGCCGACGCGGACGGCCACTGGGTGGAGGTGCACAGCGGTCGGCTGTCCCCCGCCACCCGCAGCGCGCTGGCCACGGCCGGCCTGGACCCCGACGGCGTCGTCACGGTGATCGGCAGGGCTCTCGCCGAGGACCTGCCGAGCCTGGAGGCGGACGCACCGGCCGGCCGGATCGGCGCGGTCGACGCCACCTCGGAGGCGACCGTCGACGCCGCGCTGGTCGGGCACGGCGCCCTGGTCAGCCGCGCGGCCGGGACGGTCGCCGGGCTGCCGGTGGCCGCGGCGGTGTTCGAGAGCCTGCTCGGCCGGTCCGTGACCGTCACCCTGACCGCCCGCGACGGCGACGCCGTCTCCCCCGGCACGACGGTGGCCCGGGTCAACGGCCCGGTCCGCGGCCTGCTCACCGCCGAGCGCACCGCGCTGAACCTGCTGTGCCACCTGTCCGGGATCGCCACGCTGACCCGCGCCTGGGTCGACGCCGTCGCCGGGACCGGCGCGGCGATCCGCGACACCCGCAAGACGCTGCCCGGACTGCGCGCTCTGGAGAAGTACGCCGTGCGCTGCGGCGGCGGTCGCAACCACCGGATGTCGCTGACCGACGCGGCCCTGATCAAGGACAACCACGTGGTCGCCGCGGGCGGGGTGGCGGCGGCCTTCGCGGCGGTGCGGGCCCGGTTCCCGGGGCTGCCCGTCGAGGTCGAGTGCGACACCGTCGACCAGGTCGCCGAGGCCGTCGGCGCGGGGGCGGACCTCATCCTCTGCGACAACATGACCCCGCAGGACCTGCGGGCCTCGGTGGCCATCGCCAGGCCGGCGGGGGTGCGGCTGGAGGCCAGCGGCGGGCTGACCCTGCGGGTGGCCGCGGACGTCGCGGCCACCGGGGTGGACTATCTTGCGGTCGGCGCCCTGACCCACTCGGCGCCCGCTCTCGATCTCGGCCTCGACCTTGATCCCGGCCGCCAGTCGGGACCGGACTGCGCGGGCCCGCCCCCGGCGGGTCCGACCGTGGAGGAGTCCTGATGCTGCTCGCCATCGACGTCGGCAACACCAACACCGTCGTCGGCGTCTTCGACGGCGACGACCTCGCCGACTCCTGGCGGGTCCGTACCGACCCGCACGCCACCGCCGACGAGCTCGTACTGCTCTACCGCGGCCTGCTCGGCGAGCATCGGATCACGGGCGTGTCGATCTGCTCGACGGTCCCCGCGGCGCTGCGGGAGCTGCGCCGGATGGTGGTCCGGGCCTTCCGCGACATCCCGGTCGTCATCGTCGAACCGGGCACCCGGACGGGGGTGCCGATCCTGATCGACAACCCGAAGGAAGCCGGCGCGGACCGGATCATGAACACACTCGCCGCCCACCACCTGTACGGCGGCCCGGCGATCGTCGTCGATTTCGGGACCTCGACGAACCTGGACGTGGTCTCGGCGCGGGGCGAGTTCATCGGCGGGGTGCTCGCCCCCGGCATCGAGATCGCCCTGGACGCGCTGGCGTCCCGGGCGGCGCAGCTGCGCAAGGTCGAGCTCACCCCGCCGCGGTCGGTGATCGGCAAGAGCACCGTCGAGGCGCTCCAGTCGGGGATGATCTACGGGGTCGCCGGTCAGGTGGACGGACTGGTCCGGCGGATCCGCGCCGAGCTCGGCGCGCACGCGACCGCCATCGCCACCGGCGGGCTCGCCTCGCTCGTCGTCAAGGAGAGCGAGACGCTCGACCGGCACGAGCCGCATCTGACGCTCATCGGTCTCCGCCTGGTCTTCGAGAAGAACATCTGATTCCGGCCCCGGCGTGATTCGTCCGGCTACCGGCGGGCGAATTCCCCGCCGGTCGATGGTCGGGCAACCGACATCTCTCCGGATCCGGGGTGCGCGGCCGGTTCCGCCGGTTACGATTCCAGGCTATGCGGGACCGATGCTCGGGGGCATGGGCGGGTCGCCGGCCCGGCCGGTCCGAGTGCCTCATCCGACCCTTCCTATTCGTGCTGTCGACGGTATTCCTGTATACCGCCGTGACGGTGTCGTCCGGGTGGAATGCACCGGCGTCCGCGGCGCCGCGGCACCGCACCCTGGCGGTGCTGGGCGACTCCTACTCCTCGGGTGAGGGCAATCCGCCCTTCGACACGCTCACGCCCCGCTGTCGGCGTAGCAACCAGGCGTGGCCGAGGCAGCTCGCCACCATGGAACCGTCGACCACCGTCGCCCTGTTCGCCGCGTGCTCCGGGGCGACCACCGACGCCCTGAACGAGTCGTTCAAGGGCGAGAAACCACAGCTGACCCAGTTGCGGCGGCTGCGCGCCGCCCCGGATGTCGTCACCATCACCATCGGCGGCAACGACGCCGGTTTCAGCAACGTAATCCTGAGCTGCTTCGCCTGGAAATGTTTCTGGGACGGCAAGGACAAGCGCGAACGGGATCTCATCACCAAGGAACTCCCGGACATCCTGAGCGCGAACTATGCGGCGGTGAAGGCGGCGGCGCCGCACTCCAGGATCGTCGTCGTCGGATATCCCGACATCTTCCCGAGCAGCCAGCGCAAGAACACCTGTAAATGGCTGAGCAATACCGAACGGCGCCAGCTCACGAACCTGAACAGCCAGCTGAACCGGGTGATCCGGCGAGCGGCGGCCGACGCGGACGTGGAGTACGTCGCGACCGACCGGGCGCTACGCGGCCACGAGATCTGCACCAAGGACTCCTGGGTGGCCCCGATCGGGCTGTTCCCGCCGGCCCGCGACCTCAGCGCGCACCCGACAGCCCGCGGCCAGCAGGCCATCGCCACCGCGGTCGACCGCTACCTCGCCACCGACCGCCGCTGACGCCGTCGACCACCGACCGGCGGCGACCGGCGGCGACCGGCGGCGATCGCGGCGTTCGATGGCACGATCGGTACTGAAGCGGAGGTGGTCTTCAGCCTGGTACCCAAGGCGGATGGCTCCCGTGAACGCTAGGCTCTTCTTGACGCAGACCGCGGGCGCTTGGAAGCAGACAATCATGACGATACGTAGTGCAGACCAGGTCTATACGATACGTATCGAACCGGCGGAGATCGACGGCGGCTACATCGCGGAGGTTCTCGAGCTCCCAGGATGCGTGTCCCAGGGCGACAGCCTCGACGAGACGGTGGACAACATCCTGGACGCGATGATCCTCGTCCTTGAGGTCCAGAGCGGCCAGCACCTCAGCGTCGGCCGGCATGAGCAGCCGGACGCCGACCGACTGCCGACGGAGCTGTCCGTCCCGGTCCGGGTGGCGGCCTGAACTCCGCGGGCTCTACGGCAGCGGATCGTCAGCGCCGCCGGAAGTAGTCGCAGTACTCCTCCGGGGTGAGGCCAGCTCGTTCGATGAGCTTGGCCAGCAGCGGCCGCTTGACCTCCTGTCCAGTGCAGGGCACCGAGAGATTCGCCTGCACCCCGGCCCGGCGGAGCACGACGTGGCTGCCGCTGCGGCGGGCCACCTCCCAACCCGCCCGTTGGAACGCGGCCACATGCCGGTCTCCGACCGCGACGGGAAGATCTTTCAGCCCCATCAACCCTGGCCTATTCGTCGTCGAATGGAACAGACTTGCGTAGCGCCGTGACAGCCGGGCCGTCAACAGAAGATCCCTGACCCGGGTAGACGCACCGTACCGGCACTGGATGCGCGATCCCCGCCCAGGTACGCACACGGACCGCCGGTGGCTGCGAAAAGTTCTATAAAAGACACATGGCGTCAAGTCGGCGCGAGTACAGTAGTCGATCGACGACCTTCTGGCACGAGCGGCGGCGGCCCACCCCGGCCTGCGTCGCGCGGGCACTCCCGTCGATCCCGGCCGCGCCGCTGCGCCGCCCGGCCGGCCTCGGCCGCCCGTTCGCGGGCCGCCGGTCCCCGCCTCGTCTCCTGCCCCGCCCGCGCGACCTGCGGTTAGGCACTCTGAGGCGGACTGCGGGTGCGCGACGCGAAGATGACGGGGAGAATCAAGCACGGTGCGCAGTCGAGCGCGGGCGTGCGGCTACTTCTTGCGCGGGCCGCCGGGCGATGAGTCCGGTCTCACCGCGTCCCGCGGGCGGGGGCGGCGGCACGGCGTCACCAAGGGCAGAAACGGACATAGGTCATCGAACGGCTCATGCCGGGTATGCATGTCGACGTGGCCACACCCATTTGACAGCGAGCCTGAAGTTAGCCTTACCTAAGTTCATGCTCGCGCCACTGCCGACTCCCGCAACGCCGCGGAAGCCGGCCGCCGACGGCGGATCCTCGGCACCCCGCTCCTCGCGGGAACCGAGCGGGACCGCCGCCCAGGGGATCATCCCCCGCAACCTCGCCGACGTCCTGGAGCCCCGCAGCCTGTGTTACGGCGTGCCGGCCGGCCCAGGCTGGGCGGACTGCGCCTTCCTGACCGGGCCGCACGGAGTGGCACGGTCGCTGGCCCGGGTCGCGCGGGCCCATCCCGGCGCCAGCCCCGAGGTCGCCGCCAGCTACCTGGCCAACTGGTACTCCGCCGCCGTCGTCGCCCCGGCCGTCGCCTCCTACGTGCTGCTGCGTCGAGTGCCGGACCTGACCCCGGCGCGGATGTCGCTGCGGGTGCTCGACAGCGGCTGGTTCGACCGGACGGCGCTGCACCGACCCGTCGGGACGGTCCTGGCCGACGCTCTCCCGGCCGAGGGCGGTGACGAGCACGCCCGCCCGCCCGGCGACGGGCCGGATCGGGTGGTTGGCGATCTCGCCGCGCTACGGGGGGTCCTCGTCGATGAAGTGCTCGCCCATCTGAGTCCTTTCGTCCGGGAGCTGCGGGCACGGGTCCGACTCGGCTATCCGGCCCTCTGGGGAGCGGTGGCCGCCCAGTGCGCACGGGCCTTCCTGCTGACCGAGCGAGCCACCGGTGACCCCGAGGCGGGGCGGGACGAGGCGGACGCCTTCTTCGAACGGGCGGCCCCGACCATGCGCGCCCGTCCGCGCTGGCACGAGTTCGTCCATCGCGGCCGGCCCTACATCGGGATGCGCTGCGGATCCTGCTGCCTCGCGCATCGCCTCGGCGACGAGTACTGCACGACCTGTCCCTTCACCGACGACACCGAACGAGAGCGGCGCATGCGCGCCTGGATAGACACGCAGGGTCATGGAGGGCTTGCGGTGTGACCCGCACCCGGCACGCGGTTCGCCGTTGGCGCACGTAAAGTGGTTATACGAAGACGCCGAGTCTGACAATAGGTCTGATCTTAAAGCTTCGGCGTCACACGGTAACATCAAAATCACAAAGCGATGTGCATGTGGCGCCAATCACAACAGAACGCGACCTGCCATCGACTACCGTCGGTAGTGACAAGCGAGGGCTTGCCGGGGCGGGAGACCGCCTCGCGGCCGGCCCACGCCGCCCCGAGCGGGCGGGCGGCGACGGCGCCGCAGGGCTCGAGTCGTTCTGCTCTTGGCGGAACGACGTGACGGAATCATGGCTGGTCGGCCACGGTTGCCTTAGGCGTCTCCGCTGGTCGGGCCGGCAGTTGAGTCGGTCCTCCGTCCTCGACGAAGAGGACGGAGCCGGCGGGTAGGTTTCTGTTCGATGCGTGAGGACATGCCTCGGCGGAGCTAGCATGCGGATACCGGCTGTCGTGTGGTCGGTCGCAGCTCGAAGGAGCGCACATGTTCGAGAGATTCACCGACCGGGCACGTCGGGTCGTCGTCCTGGCCCAAGAAGAGGCCAGGATGCTCAACCACAACTACATCGGGACCGAGCACATCCTGCTCGGCCTGATCCACGAGGGCGAGGGCGTCGCCGCCAAGGCCCTCGAGTCCCTCGGCATCTCCCTTGAGGGTGTGCGGTCGCAGGTCGAGGAGATCATCGGCCAGGGCCAGCAGGCACCGAGCGGGCACATCCCGTTCACCCCGCGTGCGAAGAAGGTCCTGGAGCTGTCGCTTCGGGAGGCCCTGCAGCTCGGCCACAACTACATCGGGACCGAGCACATCCTGCTCGGCCTGATCCGCGAGGGCGAGGGCGTCGCCGCCCAGGTGCTCGTCAAGCTGGGCGCGGACCTGAACCGGGTGCGCCAGCAGGTCATCCAGCTGCTCTCCGGCTACCAGGGCAAGGGCGAGACGGCCACCTCCGGTGCTCCGGCCGAGGGCACCCCGTCCACCTCCCTGGTGCTCGACCAGTTCGGCCGCAACCTCACCGCGGCGGCGCGCGAGTCCAAGCTCGACCCGGTCATCGGGCGCGAGAAGGAGATCGAGCGCGTCATGCAGGTGCTGTCGCGCCGGACCAAGAACAACCCGGTCCTGATCGGCGAGCCCGGGGTCGGCAAGACCGCCGTCGTCGAGGGCCTGGCGCAGGCGATCGTCAAGGGCGAGGTGCCCGAGACCCTGAAGGACAAGCAGCTCTACACCCTCGACCTCGGCGCCCTGGTCGCCGGCTCCCGCTACCGCGGTGACTTCGAGGAGCGGCTGAAGAAGGTCCTCAAGGAGATCCGCACCCGCGGCGACATCATCCTGTTCATCGACGAGCTGCACACGCTGGTCGGTGCGGGCGCCGCGGAGGGCGCGATCGACGCCGCGTCGATCCTCAAGCCGATGCTCGCCCGCGGTGAGCTGCAGACGATCGGTGCCACCACCCTCGACGAGTACCGCAAGCACCTGGAGAAGGACGCCGCGCTGGAGCGCCGCTTCCAGCCGATCCAGGTCGCGGAGCCGTCGGTGGCGCACACCATCGAGATCCTCAAGGGCCTGCGCGACCGGTACGAGGCGCACCACCGCGTGTCGATCACCGACGCCGCCCTGGTCGCCGCCGCTTCCCTGGCCGACCGGTACATCTCCGACCGCTTCCTGCCGGACAAGGCGATCGACCTCATCGACGAGGCCGGTTCGCGGATGCGCATCCGCCGGATGACCGCGCCGCCGGACCTGCGCGAGTTCGACGAGCGCATCGCGGGCGTCCGCCGGGACAAGGAGTCCGCGATCGACGCGCAGGACTTCGAGAAGGCCGCTTCGCTGCGTGACAAGGAGAAGACCCTCCTGTCGGAGAAGGCGAAGCGGGAGAAGGAGTGGAAGGCCGGCGACATGGACGTCGTCGCCGAGGTGGGCGACGAGGAGATCGCCGAGGTGCTCGCCATCTGGACGGGCATCCCGGTCTTCAAGCTCACCGAGGAGGAGACGGCCCGACTGCTGCGCATGGAGGACGAGCTGCACAGGCGGGTCATCGGCCAGCAGCAGGCCATCAAGGCCGTCTCCCAGGCGATCCGGCGCACCCGCGCCGGGCTGAAGGATCCCAAGCGCCCCGGCGGGTCGTTCATCTTCGCCGGCCCGTCCGGTGTCGGTAAGACCGAGCTGTCCAAGACGCTCGCCGAGTTCCTCTTCGGTGACGAGGACGCGCTCATCCAGCTCGACATGTCCGAGTACATGGAGAAGCACACCGTCTCGCGGCTGGTGGGCTCCCCGCCCGGCTACGTCGGCTACGAGGAGGGCGGCCAGCTCACCGAGCGGGTGCGGCGCAAGCCGTTCTCGGTGGTCCTGTTCGACGAGGTCGAAAAGGCGCATCCCGACGTCTTCAACACGCTCCTGCAGATCCTGGAGGACGGTCGGCTGACCGACTCCCAGGGCCGGCTGGTCGACTTCAAGAACACCGTCCTGATCATGACGTCGAACCTGGGCACCCGCGACATCTCCAAGGGCCCCGGCATCGGCTTCGCCACCGGTCAGGGCCAGGTGGACTACGAGCGGATGAAGGCGAAGGTCCAGGACGAGCTCAAGCAGCACTTCCGGCCGGAGTTCCTCAACCGGATCGACGACATCATCGTCTTCCACCAGCTGTCCGAGAACGAGATCATCCAGATCGTCGATCTCATGCTGGCCCGGGTGGACGTCCAGCTCAAGAACAAGGACATGGCCCTGGAGCTGACGTCGGCCGCCAAGGCGCTGCTGGCGAAGAAGGGCTACGACCCGGTGCTCGGCGCCCGGCCGCTGCGCCGGACGATCCAGCGGGAGATCGAGGACGTCCTGTCCGAGAAGATCCTGTACGGCACGCTCAAGCCGGGCGAGATCGTCGTCGGCGACGTCGAGGGCGAGGGGGACGACGCCAAGTTCGTCTTCCGCGGCGAGACCAAGCCGAACCAGGTGCCGGACGCGCCGCCGGTCGACCTCGCCAAGTCCAGCGAGTAACGCCACCGGCGCGCCACCAGCGCCGTCGGACCGCGGGTGAGCCCCGGAACCCCACCAGGTTGCGGGGCTCACCCGTTCCCAGGGCCTGCGCCGCGCGGCTCAGGCATAGGCGGCTCAGGCATAGGCGGCTCAGGTATAGGCGTCCCAGGCGAGACTCGCGGCGAGGCCGAGCGCGGCCAGACCGATGAGCACCCGCAGGACGTCGCCCGGCAGCCGGCGCACGATCACCGGCCCGGCCGCGCCGCCGAGCAGCAGGCCGACGGCCAGGGGCGCCACCGACGCCCAGTGCACCGGGCCGAAGACGGCGAACCCGACGGCCGCGACCAGGTTCGCGAAGCCCGACGACACGTTCTTGATCGCGTTGACCCGGGCCAGCGGCTCGGGGATCGCCACCGCCAGCACGGCGAGCAGCGCGACCCCGCCACCGGCGCCGAAGTAGCCCAGGTAGATCCCGGTTCCGAAGACCGCGGCAAGCACCGCCGCGCCGCCCTCGGCCGGCGCCTCGGCCCGCCGGGCGAGGATCCGGGGCTGGGCCCACAGCAGCACCGCCGCCCCTGCGATCAGCACCGGCACCGCGCGTTCGAACGTCCGCTCCGGTAGCGTCAGGAGCAGGACGGCGCCCACCGCCCCACCTGCGAGGGTCATCGTCGCGAACCGGGCGACCCGGTCGGCCTGGCCGGCGAGCTCGGGCCGCGACCCGGCAGCCGCGCCGACCGCGACGAACAGCAGCGCCGTCGTGTTGGTGACGTTCGCCGCCAACGGCGGCAGCCCGGTCGCGAGCAGTGCGGGGTAGGACACGAGCGACGCCAGCCCGGCGACGGTGCTGGTGATGCCCGCCAGCGCTCCGGCGCTCACCAGCAGGGCGACGTCGGCGGCGGTCAGGATCGCTCCCCCCTGTCGCCCGCCCCCGGGGCGGCGGGCGAATGCGGCATCACCCGGACAGTAGGGGATCACGGGCCGGGCACCTGCGGCGGCTGGACGTCGGCTACCCCACATGACGTTCGGTCGATGAGCGGCCGCGGGCCATGGCAACATGCTTGTGGCTCGGCAAAGAGCCCGGATCGGACAGCGGCCCGGATCGGACAGCAGACGGAATCGGACCTTAGGCGGGATCGGACATCAGGCGGGATCGGACGGAGTGACTGGCGGTGCCGACGACGCCCACGGCGTCCATCTGACCTTCGGTGCCGACCCGGCGACGACCATGGTCGTCTCCTGGCTGACCCACGGCCCCGTCGCCCGGCCCGCCGTGCGCTGCGGGGCCCGGCCCGGCGCGTCCGGCGAGCCGGTCCCGGCGAGCACCCGCTCCTACCGGGACGCCCGCACGGGCGAGAAGATCTTCGCCCATCACGCGGCCCTGTCCGGGCTCGCGCCGGACACGGACTACGCGTTCACGGTGGAGCACGACGGCCGGCCGCAGGCGGCGGACGGCTCGTTCCGCACAGCGCCGGGGTCGCGGGCCGCCTTCGGCTTCACCTTCTTCGGTGATCAGGGCACCGACCGGCCGTATGACCCGTTCGGCTCGCCCGCCTCCGGGTACGCCGTGGCCGGCGTCGAGCGGTGCGCGCCCTTGTTCGCCCTCGCGGGCGGAGATCTGTGCTATGCCAACCAGCGCGAGGACCCGGTACGCACCTGGTCCGACTGGTTCGCGATGATCGGCCCGTCCGCGCGGTCACGGCCGTGGATGCCGTGCATCGGCAACCACGAGATCGAGCGGGGGAACGGCGCACTGGGGCTTGCGGCCTACCAGACCTACTTCGAGTTGCCGCCGAACGGCGACGAAAGTTACCTCGCCGGCCTCTGGTACGCCTTCACCGTCGGCGGGGTCCGCTTCGTGGTCCTCAGCGCCGACGACGTCTGCTACCAGAACAGCGGTCCGATCTACCTACGCGGGTTCAGCGCGGGTCGGCAGACCGCCTGGCTCGCGCGGACGCTGGAGCAGGCACGGGCCGACCCGGGCGTCGACTGGATCGTGGTAGTCATGCACCATGCGGCCCTGTCCACCTCGGCCGATCACAACGGGGCCGACCTCGGCATCCGGGAGGCCTGGCTGCCGCTGTTCGACCGGCACGGGGTGGACCTCGTGCTCTACGGACACGAGCACCACTATGAACGCAGCCACCCGGTGCGGGGCACCGTCCCGGGCAGCCGGACCCTCGTCCCCCGGCCAGTTGCGGGGGCGATCGGGGCGGGCGATCCGACCGGGTCCGGCGGCGCCGTCGTCGACACGTCGGCGGGCACGGTCCACCTGATGGTGGGCACCGGGGGCTCGTCGTCGCCGTCCGCCGACACGCTGCTGGATCCGCCGGCCGGACGGATCGTGGTCGGGGTCCGCGACCCCGAACCGGGACGCCGGCACCGGCGTGCCGTCCGCGAGCTGGAGGACGCGGACTGGTTGGCCTTCCGGGCGCCCGATCACCCCTACGCCTTCGCCGGGTTCGAGGTGGATCCCGGCGAGCCGGGCGGGATGACCAGCATCCGGGTCACCGCGTACGACTCCGGTTCCCCCGTCCCGGTGCCGTTCGACCAGGTGACCCTGGTCCGGCCCAGAACCGCCGCGGCGCCGACCGGCTGACGCCACGGCGGCACGCCGGCAGTCGATGTCCGCGGGCAGTCGATGTCCGCGGGCAGTGGATGTCCGCCGAGATGTCCGGGCGGCCCGCCGGCGAGAATGCGGAACTCACCGGGGTGTCCCACGATCCCGATCTTCCGATCGTTCACCGCTCGCCTTCCGTGACGGAATACGTTCCAGCCGCACCGCCAACCCGAATAAGCGTCACACCCGGTGAAGAAGGCTCCCCGCCCGGCCGGTGGGACGAGATGATCGCGGGAAGCCCATCCGAACGCCTTTTCCTCGGGCAGACCGGCCACCCCCGCCCGGCGGCGGGCGCCCGCCGGACACCCCGCGGAACATCGAGCCGACAGCAACACCGCGACGCCCGCCCATCTTTGTCGGAAACCCCGGCGCGGCGTTCGACGCAGACGCATATCGGCGGGTTCACGCCGGTCATCGGCAGCCGCCTGACGGCACGCCGCGAACCGGAACGACATGCTGCACATGCCGCTGCACGCGGCACCGGCTCCGCCTTCGCCGGACGGCGCACCCGGCGGAAATCCCGCGGCCGGCATCGGCGGCCCCGGCGGTGGCGCCGGGAGACCCTGATCACTCGGGCCAGGATGATTTTTTCCAACTTCCGCTGGACTGACCGGGGGTGTTAGGAATAACTTTCCGCCAGTAGGTGGTAATCGGTCGACTACACGATCATTGTCAGCTGATGGCGCGCCGGGGGGACGTCCATTGTCGGGGAAGCAGCGGACGCCAGGTGGGGGCAGCTCATCCCGCCCCTGCACCGAAACCCGGGCATCCATTGCGCGACCACATTGCCCGGCAGCAAATCAACGACGGTCCGAATACCCGTCGAGGGTCAATCGCGCGCCGGCAGGCCCGGCGCGAAAGAACGAACATCGTCGGGGCCGGTGGAATGCTCGGGCGCGCCGCGGGACGACCTTCGCCCGGAGCCCTGGGTGAGCGCCGCGACCGGTCTGGTCGTCACCCTGGACCTGCGCTCCTGCTGCCGGGAGCACGTGCTGCGCAATCCCCCCGCTCCCGGCACCCTGCAGACCATGCTCACCCGACAGGTGGGGTTCGACGTGAGCTCCGCGGAACGTCTGCTGATCGTCGACGAGGCGCACGCGGCAGCGGCCCACCTGGCCGGGCTGGATGCGCTCACCGCCGGGCGCCCCGCGGCGTCGGTGCTGCTCGTCCTGGTCGGGCCGGCGCCGGACGAGATCGCCGCGCCCGGGACACGCGGGGCGCCTGTGTCGGCGGGCGCGAGCGACGATCCGTGGAACGGCACCGGCGCCTGGGGCGAGCCACTCGACGGCGTGCCGGGCGAGGAGACGCTCCCCGACCTCGACGCCCCCTACGACCCGGCCCTCTATGCCTTCGTCGACGACACCGCCTTCGTCGAGGACACCGCCTTCGTCGACGACACAACCGAGGAATCCGCGGGGTCGACCGGGGCGGCCGCGTCCCCGCCGCCCAGCCGCGCGGCCGCCGTCTCGGCGATCCTCTGGGCCGGGGCGGTCGAGGGCAGACCGTGGGCTGCGGCAGTGGATTCGGACGGCCCGGAGGTCGGCGCCGCAGGCACGTCGGCGGCGGCCGGGCCGGTGCGGCTTGCGGGCGGCACCGGCGACGACGGGCCGGCGCTGCGGGCCCTGTTCGACGCGCTGCACAGCCCCGAGGTGTTCGATCAGGTCACCCGCAAGGTGTCGGCCATGCCCGGCTGCCTCGCCTTCCCCCGCATCCGGGCCTTCATCGGCCGGCTCCCGGACGACGTGCTGCGCAGGCTGCGGATCGGGGCCGTGCACCGGTTCGATGCCGAAACCGATGCCACGGCGGTCCGCGAACTCGTCGGCAAGGGGCAGCTGGCGCTGCTGGATCCCAGGCCCCAGGCGACGGCGGTGATCGCCTTCGCGCCGCAGGCGGCCCGTCCGGAGCCGGCCCCGGCGGAAGCGGACCGCACCGACCCAGCGGACCCGGTCGGGCCGAGCATCGAGATCACCTGGACCGCGGCGACGCTGGTCGCCGGCCTACTGCGGCTGACCCCCGCGCGAGACGCCGGTGTGCTGGGGGTCCTGTTCCCGGACATGCGACCATGAATCGCGCCGGCCCCGCGGCCGCGGACCGCGCCACCTCAGCGCAGGGCGCCACCTCAGCGGTCACCCGCATCGACCAGATCGTCTACGCCTGGTCCCGGCGGACGCGGGCCGGCGCCGAGGGTTACTTTCCCATCGCGAGCTCGCTGAGCTCCGCGGTGACCCGTTCGTGGAACGGCCTGCTCGCCGCCCAGGTCGAGGCGGACGACAGCCCGGTCGACCACCCGCCGACCGCGCTCGCCTACGTCGTCGGCGCGCCCGACCGGCCCGTCCGGGACGATCCGTACGACGTGCCGGACGCCGCGCTCGTCCATCGCGTCCAGGCTGCCGGGCGAAGCGGTGCGGGCCGCGGCCGGCTGCGGGCGCACGTCCTCATCGGGCGGGCCGACTACCTGACCGAACGGGTCGCGCTGGCGCTGTACGCGGCCGGCGGGGCCACGGCCGGCGGCGCACGGACCACGCCGCGGCTGCCCCCGCTGCACCTGGACGACCTCACCGCGCAGCGACGGGCCGGCGAGCGGACCCTGCGCCAGGCCGCCCGGGTCGCCGCCCGGCGCAACCGGCTTGCCGCCCTGGTCTCGACGGTCCTCACCTGGTCGTGGACGGACCGGCCGTTCGTGGTGTCCCACACCGGCTCGGACGAGGCCGTCACGCTGATGTGGGCGCTCGTCGAGATGCTCGAAGGGGTGCTCCCCTACCGGCTCACCTTCTCCACCCACGCCACCTCGCCCTCCACCCGCGCCGCCGCCGCGCCGAACCAGCCGGCCTCGGCGTCGGCGTCGAACCGCGAGACGTCGACCACAGGCCACAGGTCGGCGGCCTCGGACGGCACGACCACGGGCATGGGCCCGTCCGGACCGCGGTTCCTGTTCGTCCCGGTCCCGCCTGAGCTCGCGCCCGGTGCCGACCCGGCGGCGATTCACGTTGATCCACGCGTCGCGCCGCCGGTCCCCTCGGCGATCTCCGACGCGGCACACCTGCTCGTCGACGTCTACGGGCGGGGCGGGATCCGCGGCGTCAGCGGCCTGCTGGCCCTGGTCGGCGACGAGACGTTCCAGCCGCGCGGCCCCGAGCACTGGTGCCGCCGGCTGGTGGCGGCCAGCGGGCGGGACGCCGCGGTGGCCCGACTGGGCGAACAGCCTGGCCCCGACCCGGCCGGCCCCCAGCCGGCCGGCCCCCAGCCGATCAGCTCCTACCCGATTGGCCAACCGCCCCCGAGCCACGAGACCGCACCCGCCCAACCGTCCTCAGCCCCTGCCGCGGCGCCCCCGACGGATACGCGATCACCCGCCGCCGCACCGCCGCCCGGCGAGCGATGGCCCACCGCCACAGCACCGCCGGTGCAGGGCGGGGCCATCGGCGCGGGCCGCTGGCCGGCATCCGCGGCGCGGCCGGCCGCCCGGCAGGCGCGTGCGGTCGCCGAACACCTACACGACGCCTACGAGTTGCTGTTGGCGCCGGGACGCGCCGACGGGGACGGCGCCGACCCGGTACGCCGGCTGATCGCGATCCTGACCGGTCCGGTCGGCCTGCCCGTCAACCTGCCGAGCGCCGAACGGCTGCGCGGGCAGCTACGCCGCGTCGCGGGCCAACTGACCGCCCCGGGTGCCGGCATGTCCGGCCGGATGCCGAAATCGCCTGCGGGGCCGGAGGCACGCGACGAACCGGCGTCGCGCGAGCAGGGCCGTGCCCTGGTCGTGGCCGGCGTCCTCGACCGGTTGGGGGAGGTTGATCCGGCCGAGCGCGCCCGGGTCGCCGCGGACGTCGAGGCCGCGGTCATCGAGGAGCAACGGCAGGTCGAGGGGGCCCTGACCGCGCTGGCCGACGATCTCGCCGCGTTGCGCGGTCCGTCGCCAACCCGTGGCGCCGAGGAGTCGCTGCGCCAGGCGATCCCGCCCCTCACGGCCGGCCTGGAATCGGTCTTCTCGTCCTACCGGCTCCCGACGGCCAGCGGCAGCGCGCTGCGCCTCGCCACCGAGACCCTCGACGCGCTGCGCACCTTCCGCCCGGGAGCGCCGCCAACCACCACCGACACTCCCAGCCCAGCCGACACGCCCAGACCAGCCGACACGCCCAGCCCAGCCGACCAACCCCATCCGGCCGACGAGCGCCACCCGGCGGGCGGCACCGGGCCTGCCGCCTTTGCCGAGGAGCGCCGCCGCCCACCGACGGCCACGCCGCGCACCCTCGACATCGCCGTCGTCCCCGCGGGCCCGCCACCCGCGCGACCCGACGTCTCCGTCACCAGCCGGGAGTACGGCGGCGCCGAGGCCGACCACCCAGCCGGACCGGATCCCGGCTTCGAGGTCACGGTGACGGCCCTGCCGCCGGCAGCCCCTTCCCCCGCGACCGCGGCCACCGCGGATCGGCGGGAGCTGGAGCGGGCCGCCCAGGCGGCGGTGACCCGGCACGTAGCGGCGGCCTACCGGATGGAGTGGTCGCACTGGGACGGCCGGCTGCACCCGGTCGACCGGCTGCTCGCCGCGCTCGGGGTCCCGCTGGGGGTCTCGCTGGCGGACTCGGCCCACGACCCGTTAATTGATCGGCTGGAATCGCCCACCGAGCTGCGCGAGCTCGCCGCGCTGCGCGACCTGTTCGACCCGGCGGGCCCGGCCGGCTCCCGGTCCCGGCCGGGACCGGCCCGCCCCCCGGGGCGGCGCGCCGATGTCCTCGCCCGCGCCGCCAGCGACGTCACCCAGGCAATCACCCGGCTGGCAGCGGACGTTCACCTGGCCGAGCTGGACCGGGCGGCCTATGTCACCGCGGTCCACACCGCCGTCGCGACGATGCATCGGCAGATCGTGCAGCTACTCGCCGAACTGGTCGCGGACCTGGCCTCGCTGGCCGCCGCACCCGCCGCCGGCCCAGACCGCCCGGACGGCGGCCACCGCGCGGCGCGGGTCCGGGAGCTGCTCGGCTCGGCCCTGCGTACCGTGTTCGACCGGTTCGGGCTCACCGAGGGGTTCGCGTTCGCCGATGCCCTGGCCGACGAGCTGGCCTGGCTCGCCGCCGGCGCGGAGCTCCCCGCGACGGCACCCGGCGCGGCGGCGGTCCACCGCGCGCAGGCGCCGCCGCCCGGCCCGGGGACCGGGATGGCGGCGCCGGACGCGCCGGCGGCGGGGCGCGCCGTCATGGCGAGGTCCGAGGGGGAGTCCGCCGACGGGGAGTCCGCCGACGGGTGGCCCGCCGAGTCGCCGGCCGCGGCGGTCGTGCGGCTGCTGCGGGAGACCCGGGCCTGGGGAGCCGACGCCTTCCGGCTGCTCGTCCTGTACGCCCCGCGCTGGTACGGAGCGGAGGACATCCGGTACGCCATCGCCGGCGCGGCGGCCTTCCCGGTCGCGGCCGGGCCGCCGCCACCGGCGGTACGCGATGACGACGGACCCGGGATGCTGGCGGCCGGCGCCCGGCCCTTCCTCGAGCGGCTGGCGGCGGCCGGGCCGGGCGGGAGCCAGGTGGTCGACACCGTCGCCCGCGTGCTGGACCTCTACGTCGAGGACGGGGAGGTCGAGGACGGGGAGGTCGAGGACGGGGAGGTCGAGGACGGGGGCGCGGCTGCCCGGCCGCGGCGGCCCGCCTCGTCCCAGGCGGAGCTGCATGCCCTGGCCACCGAGCTCACCGCGCGCATCCCGCCGGCCGCAGCGGACGTGCGGGATCCGGCGGTCGCGTTCCTCGACGCGTGCGGGCCCGGCCGGCCCGACGCGGCCCGGGTCTTCGGCCTGCTGGTCTGGTACGTACCGAGCTGGGACGACGCCTGGGACCTCTACGAGGCGATCTGGAGCTGGGGCGCGCCCCACCGGGACGGCATGGCGTTGCCCGACGACGAGCCGGCCTCGGGAGCGGACCTGGCGGTGGCCGCGGAGCGGTACTTCCGCCGCGCCCTGCGCACCGCCGACGCCGACGAATACGACGGCGAGGACGAGGACGATGTCGGGCTGTATCCCGCCGACCTGGAACGCGTCGTGCGCCGCCTGGTGGCGCTCTACCTCCCGGACGACCCACGCCTGCGGGCCGCCCGCGAACTGCCCCGCTTCGTCGAGTCCCGGGTCATCGCCGAGATCGCCGCGAACGGCGCGGCCGGGCGCCGGCGGCGCTCCTTCGGGCTCCCCGTGTTCGCTTTCACCTTGGCCGCCGCCGTGCTCGCCCTGCTCGCGCTCGTCCGGTGACACCACCGGTGGCCGGGCCGCCCGCTGACGCCCGCGAGCCCGCCCGGCGAGCTCCCGCGGCACGTCATGCCCGGCACCGGGACCGGCGGCCGCCGGCGCAGCCCGGCGGCGGCGCCGAGGGCCGCCGGGCGGGCGCAGACCCCTGCGGCACCGCGGTCCCACCGCCACGCCCGGCCGACGTCACGATCAACGCGGCTGTCCCGTTCGCCCTACTCGGGGTCGGTGGAGTCTGGAACAATGACCAGTACTTGTGTCGGTGTCGCGACACACCCGGGGTTCGCGGTGCGTCAATGCCCTTGGGTAGGAGGAAAGACGGCTGGCGACACGTCCGACAGCGTGATCGTGACTGGTTCGGCGAGGACGGAGGCCATGGGTAGCTCGCTGGTGCCGATCATGCTCATCGTGGTGCTGCTGGTAGCTCTGGTGATCTTCGTCGCCCTGAACAACCGGCCGGTCCGGCAGGGAAGCCAGCGCCGCAGCCGCGGCCTGGACCATCAGCGGCATCGGTCCGGTACGGTGCCGCTGCGAGACAGCTCCGACGCCGCCGCGCCGGACGGGATCGTGCCCGGTTTCACCGAGCCGGCGCCGCTTCCCCCCGCCGAACGGACGGCCGACGACGCGAGCGACGGCCCGGAGGCGGGCGCGTCGTGGGGAGGGGACGTGACCGCGCAGGTTCCAGTCGGGGGGGAGAACAGTCGCGATCCCGACGCGACCGGTTGGACTCCACCACCCGCCGCTCCGCCGCAACAGGTCCAGTCCTTCGAAGACGAGCGGGAGGACGCCACCCGCTACTACGACCCGCAGACCGGTGACTACCCGATCGCGCCGCCCACGGCGACCTTCGTCGCGCAGTCGGCCGCGCTGGGCGCCGAACCGGCGGGGGGGCGGGCGGCCTCGGGCGACCCGCGGTGGGAGAGCACGCCGACCGCGACCACCTATCCCAACGCCGCCTCCGACACGCCCCGGGAGCAGGCCGCCGACCTGATGGCGACCGAGCCCGAGCAGACCACGGCCGCCCCGCTGCGGCTGGCCGCCGCCGGCCGGACCCGCCGGGGCAAACGCGGCGGTCCCAACGAGGACGCGTTCGTCGTCGTGGACGGCCTGCTGGCGGTCTCGGACGGCGTCGGCGGGGAGGCGGCCGGCCAGATCGCGTCCACGCTGACCGTCACCACCGTGGCCGGCTTCCGGCCGCAGTACGCCGAGGATCCCCTGCAGGGCCTGCGCAAGGCGGTGGAACGGGCGAACTGGGTTGTCCGCACCCGGGCCCGGGAGGAACCGACCTGGCTGGGCATGGCCTGCACGCTGGACGTCGTCATCCTCGGCCGGCAGCACAACACCGGCGAGTACCTCACCGTCGCCCACGTCGGCGACAGCTCGGTGTGGCTGCAGCCGGGGCGGGGGCGCCCGCGGGCGCTGACCACCCCGCACGCGATCCGCAACGGCCCGCTGCTGAACGCCGTCGGCCTCGCCGACGAGATCGAGGCCGACATCTTCAGCGAGCCGGTTCGGGCCGGCGACCGGGTCGTCCTCGCCAGCGACGGCATCACGAAGGTGATGACGCCCGAGCAGCTCGACGGTCTGCTCAGCGAGCTGGGCTCCGAGCCGCCCGAGCGGGCCGCGGACGCCCTCGTCGAGGCGGCCCTGCTGGCCGGCGCCCGCGATGACACCACCATCGTCGTCGCCGACCTGGTGTCCGAGCCCACCTCGCGGTGAGGTCGGTAGGGCGTCCGGCGCGGCGCGCCCGGCGTCGGCGGTCCCGATCCCGCCCCCGGCAACCCGCCCAGGACGGCCGCGGTGATCGGCCGCGGCGCGCCCGGTGGCCGGAGCGGGCGTGCCGGCCTCGTGCATCGGCTCGAGCGCTGGGCGGCCCGGCCGTTGGGCGTCGCCGGCCGGCTGGCCCGCTGGTTGCGCCGCCATCTGCTGGGGACGTTCGCCGTCCTCGGGGTGATCGCATTCAGCTTCGGCCTGGTCGGGATGTACCGGCTGTTCCGTAGCGAGCCGGCGATGTTCAGCTGGCCCAACGTCGTGTTCTTCACGGCGACGCTCTTCCTCGCCGACGGGACGGTCTTCCAGGACGGCGGGCGGTTCCCGCTGACGCTGGAGATAGCGCGGTTCCTCGCGCCGGTGGCGACGGCCGTCGGGGTCGCCGACGGCGTGAGCACGATCTTCGCCCAGCGCTTCGAACGGTTCCGGGCCCGCCACGCCCGCCATCACGTCATCGTGTGCGGCACCGGCCCCACGGCATCGGCGCTCGTCGACAAGCTCTCCCGGTCCAAACGGGTGGTGCTGGTCGCCGAGGATGCGGAGCGGGAGTATCCGGACGCCGAACTGCCACCCGGCCTGCTGCGGGTCGTCGGTGACCCGGTGGAACCGCTGGTGCTGACGAAGGCCGGCGTCGCCCGCGCGGACGTGGTCTACGGCTGCCTGCCGGACACCTCGTCGAACCTGGCCATCGCCCTCGCCGCCCGGCGCCTCGCCGCCAACCGGGCGGAGCAGCCGCTGCGCTGCCTGGCCCAGGTCGGCGACCTCTCCCTGATCCCGCACCTGCGCGCCCGGCGGATCGGGCTCAACGACGACAGCGGGTTCCGGCTGGACTTCTTCGCCGTCGAGGTGCTCGGCGCGCACGCCCTGCTCAACCGGCACCCGCCGAGCTGGGCCGCCCCGGAACCCGGCGGGGCACCGCCCGCGGCACCCGCGCCCCTGGTCGTTCTCGGGCTGTCCGGCCTCGGCCGTGCCCTGGTGATGGAGCTGGCCCGCCGCTGGCGGGCCCTGGCCGGCGCGTCCGGTCCGCTGCTGCCCATCGCCGTGGCCGATCCGGCGGCCGAGGAGATACTCGCCGCGCTGCGCGCCCGGGAACCCGCGCTGGCCCGCGTCGCGCTCACCGGTCACGACACCCCGCACGGCGAGCTGCCGCCGGCCGTCACGGACCCGGATGGTCCGCACGGGCCCCCCGAGTTCGTCTACGTCTGCCAGCGCGACGAGGAACGGGCGCTGCTGTACGGGCTGGACGCCGCGCAGGCCCTCAACGACCGGTTCGGCGTCGCGCGGACCACGGTCATCGTCCGCACCGGCCGGCAGCGCAGCCTGCAGGACGTCTTCGGCCGGCTGACCTTCCCCCGCCCGCCGACGCCATTGCCGGGGCCGCTGCTGGAGGACCTCCAGGGCGGCGTGCGCTTCTTCGCCGTCAACGACGAGGCGCTCCCGCTCGACCTCGGCGACACCGACCTCATCGAACGTTTCGCCCGGGCGAGCCACGAGCGCTACCTGGAGACGGAACGCCGCCGGGGCAGCGCGATGGGGTCCAGGCGGGCGATGGTGCCGTGGGCGGAGCTGCCGGACGACCTGCGCGACTCCAACCGGGCGCAGGCCGCCCAGTTCGGGGAGGTCCTGCGGGCGCAGGCGCTGATGCTGATGCCGGCCGGGGAGGTCGACACCGACTTCACGTTCACCGCGGGGGAGGTCGACGAGCTCGCCCAGCAGGAGCATGACCGGTGGCGCCGGGAGCGGGAGGCGAAGGGCTACACCCTGGGGCCGACCCGCCAGGACGGCACCGACCGGCGCCACCCCGCGATGGTCGACTGGTCGGCGCTGCCCGAGACCGACCGGGAACGCGACCGCGACGTCATCCGCAGCCTGCCGGCGATCCTCGCCCACGCGGGGCTGCGCATCGTCCGCCTCGACGAACCCGGCTGAACCGCCCAGGTCGCAGTGGCGGTCAGGAGATGCGCTGGTCCACGGGGCAGTCCAGGGCGCTGGCCCGGGTCAGACCGTCGACCGAGAGCCGGGCGGACAGGCGCACCGGCCCGGACGCCTCGGTGAGGATGCCCGTCCAGCCGCCGGCGGCCCGGAACACGCATGCCCTGCCCTCCGACAGCCGCCAGTAGGGCGTGTAGTGGACGAGCACGGTGGCGACCCCGGGCGTGCGGAAATCCACGGCGACCGAGCTCACCCCGAGCTCGGTCAGGCTCGCCGGCCCCTGCACCAGGCCGGCGGAGTCGGTGACGAGCCAGACCTTCCAGTGCGGGTTCTGCCAGGCGAGCTCGAGGTAGGGCAGACCCGCCCGCAGCAGTTTCGCCTCCGCGACGGCGGACGGATCGAGCTCCACGTCGGGCAGGGCGACGTAGCGGATGCCCCGGGCGAGCAGCCACTCGTGGTAGGTCTCGGCGTTCAGGGTGCCGTCGTAGAACAGCGCGTTGTACTTGCTGTCGAGCTGGCGCAGCCAGCCCCGGGCCATCGGGACTGACGGCGCGACGAAGCGGGCCTCCCAGTGGGCCCGGGTGAACGGGACCTCGACCCGGCCGGCCGGCACCGGCGCGCCGCGATCGAGGTAGTCGAGCAGCTCGGTGTAGTACCCGGCGGACGAGGACGGATCGCCCTGAGTGAGCAGCGCGCCATGGATCGGGCCGATCTGCCAGCCGATCAGCGGGATCGCGACGATCGCGAGCAGCCGGCGGCGGTTGGCGAGCAGCAGCGCCGCGGCGGGGCCGGCCAGCAGCGTCGCCGGCCGGGTGATGTTCCCCCCGACCTGGGAGGGGATGAAGAAGAACACGGCCGCCGCGGCCGCCCACAGCAGCAGGCCGTGCCGGATCGCCCGGGCGCCCTTCGGGACCACCAGCAGACCCACCGTGATGAGCGCCAGCAGCGACAGGAAGGTCAGTGCCGGGAACGGCTGGTAGCCGTCCTCGGGGAAGGCGAGCGCGACGACGATGCCGGCCCCGGCGCCGGCGAACGGCAGCACGCGCCGCCAGCCGATGGTCAGCAGCAGCGCGGCGCCGACGAGCAGCACGAAACCGGCGGCAAGCGGCGAGGCCAGCGACGACAGCACGGCGCCGGCCCAGGTCAGCGTGGTCCGGCGTTCGCGGGCCCCAAGCAGCGCCAGCGCGCCGAACGCCATCCCGAGGGCGAACGGCATCCGCCCGACGACGAGGTTGGAGACGGTGGCGACGGCGAACCAGACGAGGACGAGGTCCTGCCCCGACCGCCGGCCCGGCCCGCGCAGCAGCCGGGTCACGATCACCGTGGAGGCGACGCAGGAGATCGCGCCGAGGAGCTGGACCCCGAACAGCGCGCCGAGCGGCGGGAACAGCACACTGTACCCGGGTATGGTGTGGCCGCCGTACCATTGATCGTCCCAGAGGACCGCTCCGCCGTGGCGGAACAGCCACACCCGGTATTCCTGGGCGGGGGTGTCGGGGCCGGTCACATCGAGCCCGACGCACAGCAGGCACAGGGCCGCGGTCAGCGTCCAGGGCCACCGGCGCACAGCCGCGACGAGGACGAGGACGCCCCGCACAACCGGCCCGTGGTGCCGCGGCGGCTCGAGGGCGATGAAGGGGGTCTGGGGCAGTGGAGCCACGCGAGACTCGGTCTCGCCCGCCGGCACCGCCGCGGTCGTCGGCCGGCTACCGGGCGTGGCGTCGATCGGGGAGCCGGGCGCCGCGAGCGCTGTCACCCGCGACCTCCCAAGGCACCGACGACGGTCCGTCCGCCGCATCCCACCGATCATCTCCCGACGGCCCGCCGGTCGGCGAACGGCCGGCCGCGGCCACCCCCGCTCCGGCGGCGCGCGGCGGCCGCGGACCATCCGCCGTCAGGGCCTCGACCAGCGTCATCTGGTTGATCATCGGCGGAGTCGGCGCCGCGGCCGCGGCCATGCTGGCCGAGGGGCGGCTCGGACCGCGCGATCCGTACGTCACCGACCCCTCATCCTGGTGGGGAATTCTCCCATCGACCCCGCCGGCCCAGACGGCAAGGGGCGTTCTGGCCGGGCTGTCCGCGCTCAGTGTCATCGCGCTGTGCCTGTGCTGGGTTCTCCTGGTACGCGCGATGACCGCCGGGCGGGTGTCCACCCGCGCCGGGCTCGCGGCCGCCGCCGCCTGGAGCCTGCCCTTCGCCGTCGGCCCCCCGCTGTTCAGCCGGGACGTCTACGCCTACGCCGCCCAGGGCGAGCTGGCCAGGCTCGGTCTGGACCCGGCGACCCACGGCGTGGCCACCCTGCTGACGGCCGGCGCGCCGGACGGTTCGGGCCGGGCGTTCGTGTGGGCCGTCGACCCGCGGTGGTGGCACACCCACACCCCCTACGGCGGCGCCGCGGTCGCGGTCGAGAAGGCCGCGGCGGCGATCGGCGGCGGCCCGGCCGGGACCGTCGCCGTGCTCCGGGTGGTCGCCGTGCTCGCCACCTTCGTCATGATCGCCCTGTCGCTGCGCCTCGCCGGATCCGACCCGGCCCGGCGCCGCGCGGTCGCGGTCCTGGTCGCGGCGAACCCCGTGGTCGTCATCCACCTCGTCGGCGGCGCGCACCTCGACGCGATCGCCGCAATGCTCGTCGTCGCCGCCCTCGTGCTGGACCGCGCCCGCCGCGTCCCGCACCCGCACCCGCACCCGCAGGCTGCGTCGGGGCGGACCGAGGCGCACGGGATCCTGCCGGGCGCCGCCGCGACGGGGCTGGCGTGCCTCGCGGGCAACGTCAAGGCGACCGCCCTGCTCTGCGTCGGCTGGCTGGTGCTGGCCCACCTGCTGGCAGCGCGGCGGTCGCCGCGGCCGGTGCGGGCGGGGGCCGTGCGCCTCGCCGCCGACGCCGCCGCCGCCGCCGTCGCCTCGGGCTTGAGCATCGCCGCCGCCGGCTTCGGCCCGACCTGGATCCACGCGCTGTCCACATCGGGCACCCTGACCACCGGAATCGCTCCCGCCGCCGTCCTCGCCGCGGCGGCGGACGGCGTGCTCGCACTGGTCGGCGTGCATCCCGCGGACGGCGCGACGCAACGGGTGACCCGGGCGCTGTGCCTAGCCGCCGCGGCGGCCGTCGTCCTCGCCCTCTCCCTGCGCGCCTGGCGCCACTCCCCTGGGGCACCGACCGGCACCGGCGCCGCGGAGGGGACGCCGGCACCGGACGGGGCGCCACCGGCGGGCGGTGACCGGGCGTTCCGGGCGTTCGCCGACAGCCGGCCCGACCTGGTCGTCGTCGGCTTCGGCGGGCTGGCCGTGGCGTTGGGCAATCCGGTGGTCTACCCCTGGTACCTCGCGCTGTGCCTGGCGCCACTCGCCGTCCTGGCGGCGCGCGGCGCCCCGGCCGGGCGGCGGGCGGGGCGGCTGCCGGGAACGGCCGCGGGGCGTACCGTCGCCGCGCTGGTCGCGGCCTCCACCTGGCTGTGCCTCGCGACCCTCCCGCCGCTCGCGGCCACCTGGCGGCTGCTCGGTCCCGCCGGAGTGGCCGCCCTCGTCACGGTCGCCGGGCTCGCCGTCGTCGCCGGGGCCGCAGCCGCGCTGCTGGCGGCCCGGCGGCGGCCCGCACCGCCCACCAGCACACCGTGAGCAGGCCGAGGTTGCGCCCGACCAGCAGCAGGCTCAGCACGATCCGGCCCTGGATGACGTCGTTGTACCGCCATGGGTAGATGATCTGGGTCAGCACGACGCAGGCCAGCAGCGCCACCGGCAGCCGCGCGCGCGGACCCCACGGTCGGCCGCCGCTCCCCGGCGCCGGCGCGGTGCCGGCGGCGTCTCCCGTGGCGCCCGGGGGCGCGACGGCGAGCCCCGCGGCGACCAGCGCGAGGATCCACACGAGGTACTGCGGGCTGAGCACCCGGGCGGTCACGACGACCACGACGACGAGCGCGAGGGCCCGCCCGGCGAGCGTCGCGGCCATCGCCCGCGGGTCGGCAGCGGCATCCCCCGGCGGGACGACGCAGGCAACGCCCGAGGTGACGGTCCCCTCGCCCGTCCGGGCCGCCCCGGCACCCGCCGGCTGCCGGGCCCGCGTCCACCACCACACCGCCGCGGCGACGACGGCGACGGCCTCGAGCAGGGTGCAGGCCGTGGCGACGGCGCGGGCCGCCGGACCGCCGAACTGCAGGGAGCCGTAGGAGTAGTCGGGCGCCGGGCCGCCGAGCATGTGGGCGACGACGAACGGCGTCGCGGCCACCGCCTCGACCTGCAGCCCGCGGGCCTGCTGCGCGCCGAGGAAGCCGAGGACGTCGCGCCACCACCCGGTCAGCGCTCCGACGGCGGCGAGCAGTCCCACGGCGCCCAGCAACCCACCGACCAGGCGGGCCGCCCCCGCCCGCAACCACGCCGGCCACCGTGACGGGGAGCCGGCCGGCGCCGGCACCGCGACCAGCAGCAGCAACGGCCACACCTTGAGCAGCGTCCCCACGCCGAGGTGGAATCCGGCGCGGCCGAACCGGGCGCGCGAGACGGCGAGCACCGCGGCGACCGCAGCCGCCGCCGGAAGCAGGTCGAACCGGGCCAGCGCCACCGGGCCCAGCGCCGTGATCCCGACCACCCAGAACAGCGCCGCGCCGCGGTCGCGCCGCGCCAGCGCGGCGGTCACGGCGGCGTCGGCGAGAAGCGTCAGCACGAGGAACGCCACCCGATAAGGCACCGCCGAAAGGGTGTGAGCGAGCTCCGGTAGCACGAGCGCGACCGCCGCCCCCGGCGGGTACTGCCAGCGATCATCGCCGGCGGGCAGCCCGCCGCCGTGGCCGAGATCGTGCGCCCAGTCGGCGTAGATTCGAAGATCACCGAGGACACTCTGCTGGGCGCCGAACGTCTGGCCGATCAGGACACCGACGACGAGCAGCGCGCGACTGAGCAGCCAGCCGCCCCATAACCGGCCGACGGCCGGACCGGGGGTACCCGGACCGGTCCGGGATGTGGCCGCCGGGCCGGCGGCGGCGATCGGCTCCGGGGCCGGCGGGCGGGGCGGCCCGGCGGACGGGGCCGACTGATCCGCGCGCACGCTCGCGACCGTACCCGCCCGTTCGGGCGGCCCGGGGCGCGCCCTCGACGTGCCGGGCGGGGGGCCTCTCCCGTCACCTATTGTTTGCGCCATATCGAGTCACTGCCACGGCACGCAACGGAGCGCGCCGTGGCCGACGAACCCGGCGGCGCGTTCGGCGGCAGAGGGTGGCTCGAAACGCGCCGCGGAGGTGCCTGTGATCCTCGGATCCGGCTCAGCATGGGACACGGCCTGCGTTCAACTGGCGAACGCGGCCCGTCATCTGGGCCTCGACGACGGACTGCACGAACTGCTCCGCACGCCCCGCCGGGCGATCACCGTCAGCGTGCCGCTGCTGCGTGACGACGGACAGCTGATGGTGCTGACCGGCTACCGCGTCCAGCACAACCTCGCCCGCGGCCCCGGCAAGGGCGGCATCCGCTACCACCCCAGCACCGACCTCGAGGAGGTCAAGGCGCTGGCGATGTGGATGACCTGGAAGTGCGCGCTGATGGGAATCCCCTACGGCGGGGCGAAGGGCGGCATCGCCGTGGAGCCGGCGCTGCTGTCCCGCCAGGAGCGCGAGCGCATGACCCGGCGCTACGCCGCCGAGCTCGTCCCCCTGATCGGGCCGGAGAAGGACATCCCGGCCCCCGACGTGGGCACCGACGAGCAGACCATGGCCTGGATCATGGACACGTACTCCACCCACACCGGCCACACCGCCACCGGCGTCGTGACCGGCAAGCCGCTGTCGATCGGCGGCTCCGCCGGGCGGGCCGGGGCGACCAGCCGCGGGGTCCAGCTCGCGCTGTTCGCCGCGCTGCGCCAGACCGGGCGGGACCCGCACGCGACGACCGTCGCCATCCAGGGCTTCGGCAAGGTCGGGGCGCTCACCGCCCAGTACCTGCACGACGCCGGCTGCAAGGTCGTCGCCGTCTCGGACGTCAAGGGCGGCGTCTACAACCCGCAGGGCCTCAACCCGGCGGCGCTGATCCGCCATCTCGCCGAGGGCGCGGAGACCGTCGTCGGCTTCCCCGGCACGGACACGCTCACCAATGACGACCTGCTCGAACTCGACGTGGACGTGCTGGTCCCCGCGGCGCTCGAAGGTGTGATCACCATCGAGAACGCCGACCGGATCTCCGCCCGGATCATCGTCGAGGGGGCCAACGGCCCGGTGACGGCCGAGGCCGACCGGATCCTGGAGGACCGGGGCGTGATGGTCGTGCCGGACATCCTCGCCAACGGCGGCGGTGTCGCGGTCTCGTACTTCGAGTGGGTGCAGGACATGCAGGCCTACTTCTGGTCCGAGGACGAGGTCAACGACCGGCTGCGGGCCCTGATGGAGCGCGCCTACAGCGAGGTGGCGATGCTCGCCACCACGCAGGGCATCAGCATGCGCAAGGCGGCACACGTCATCGGGGTGAGCCGGGTCGCCGAGGCACACCGCACGCGCGGCCTCTACCCCTGACGGCCCGCCTGCCGATCAGCCGTTTTCGCCTGAACCAACCGCCCCGTCCCTGACGGGCCGGGAAGCCGACCAACGGGGCACCACGCCGGCGCGAGGTGACGCGCCGGCCCCAGGGCGGGCCGCGCCGGGCGGCATCCCGGGCCTCGCGCCCGGGCTGCCACCGGACGGTGCCGGTCGCCGAGTTGCCGAGGGTGACCACGGTCAAGGCCACCGATCGTGCGAGCTCTCGGCAACTCGTGCGGCTGCCCGATCAGGCGACGCACCGGGACGCGGGCGCTCAGCGGCCGCGGCCGGCTCGGGCGCGACGCCGTGGACGGGCGCCGGCGGAGCGCGACGCAACCGGGGATCCCACCTCGGGGAGCACCGCTTCGGCGGAGAACACCGCTGTTTGTGCCGCCGCGGCCGCGACGGCGAGCAGGGCGTCGCGGTCGTCGGCCGGCGCGGTGCGGTTGCGGCGGCGGTGGCCGCAGCGCTCGCAGGCATGCGTGAGGACCACGTCGTGCGTCCGGGTCTCGACGGCCACCGGGCGCATCACCCCGCCGCAGCCGGCCGCACGGTCGCCGGGATGCACGTCGACGTGGCGCGAGCACAGGCAGGATGGGCAGTGGTTGGTGTACCCGTCGCCGCGCACGGAGGCCCCGCAGACGAGACAGACGAAGTCCTCCGTGGTGCGGGTGAAACGCCGGCTCACCGATCCAGCCTAGAGCCCCCCGGTCGCCGCGGGCCCGGCGTCGCCGTGGCCCACTGTCGCGATCGCCGCCCGGAACGTGTGTTCCCGGAGACGACCGGGGATGTCGGACCCACAGGATGAAATAGTGGGCGGCAAGCCATACCGGGCGTGGCGTGGCCGCGTCCTAGCGCGTCCGTCGTCCCGGCTGCGTCCCGAGGAGGTCCCGCTGTGCAGGCAGCTCAACCCCTGCCGCCCGAGGAACCCGGGCGGGCGAGCGCACCGGCCGCGGAGCTGTCCGACCGCGACCGGCGCATCCTTCGCTTCGAGCAGGGCTGGTGGCGTCATCCGGGGGCGAAGGAGGAGGCGATCCGCGCCGAGTTCGGCCTGTCCTCGACGCGTTACTACCAGATCCTCAACCGACTGATCGACTCGGACGCGGCACTGATCACCGATCCGATGCTCGTCCGACGGCTGCGCCGGCTGCGCGAGCAGCGCCGGGCCGCCAGGTCCGGCCGCCGGGACCGGGTCGAGGAGTAGAGCGCGCATGACGCATGGCACGAGCGCGCCGCCGCGGCGCCGCCCCCCGGACCGGCGCGCGGACCGGCTGCATGCCCTGGCGGCGGGGGTCATCGCCGTCCTCGCCGTGCTCGCCGGCATCCTGCTGGTCAACCTGCTCAACGGCAACTCCGACCCCGATCGGTCGAGGCCGGTCGCGGCGCCGACCCGCACGCCGGACGGCGGCAGCCCGAGCCCGTCGCCCGCCGTGCGCCGCACGACGCCCGCAGCCTCGCCGACCCATCGCCCGAGCCCGGCCGCGACGACGCCGCCCAGCGAGCGGCCGTCATCCCCGACGCCCGCGCCGCCGCCGACGCCGCAGACCCGGCGGGCCCCTGCGGTGACCGCGCCGGTGGTCGTGCTGAACAACTCCCGGATCTCCGGCCTGGCGGAGGCGGCGGCCGGGCGGGTCGAGGCCGCCGGGTTCCCGGTCGAGCGGACCGGGAACTTCCAGTCGATCTACAACGTCCCGGTCTCGACGGTGTTCTACGACGACTCCGACGCCGAGGCCGCCCAGGCCCTCAAGGACGCCGTTCCGGGCATCGAGAAGATCATCCCCCGCTCGCAGACGAGAATCATCTCCACCGACACCCTGATCCTCGTCATCACTCGCGACTTCCCCGCCGACCCGGAAAAATGATCAGTGATCGTCCCGCCTGAGACATCCCACGGTGGGCATGTCCGCCGGCCCTCGACCATCGACGACACCGACCCCGGGAAGGCTCCGTGAGCGATTCCGCCCAGCACAGCGCCGCGTCCGCCCAGCACAGCGCCGCCGACTCCGCAGCCCACGACGACTCCGCAGCCCACGACCAGCACAGCCCGCCCGCGCCCCGAACCCTCGCCGGGGGTGCCGGGCTCGCCGCCCTGCTCACCGCGCCCGACCGCGCGCTGATCGCCCTCGACTACGACGGCACGCTCTCCCCGATCGTGGCCCGCCCGGCCGATGCCGTCCCCGCCGCCGGGGCGATCGAGGCGCTGCGCCGGATCTCCCACGCGGTGGGCACTCTCGCGATCATCACCGGGCGGCCGGTCGACGCGCTGCTGGAGCTGACCGGGGTCGAGAAGCTCCCCGGCCTCGGCGACCTGGTCATCCTCGGCCAGTACGGACTGCAGCGGTGGGACTCGCGGTCGCGCGCGATCACCAGCCCGGAGCCGCTGGCGGGCGTGGCCACCGTCCGCGCCGCCCTGCCCGAGCTGCTGCGCGACGCCCCCGCCGGCACGGTCGTCGAGGACAAGCATCAGGCGCTCGTCGTGCACGTGCGCCGCACCGCCGACCCGGATGCGGCACTGGCCGCGCTGACCCCGGCACTGACCACCCTCGCCGAGGAGCACGGGCTGGAGGCCGCCCCCGGCAAGAAGGTGCTGGAGCTGCGCCCGCCCGGCCACGACAAGGGGGGCGCGCTGCGCGAGCTCGTCGCCGCCAGAGGGGCACGCTCGGTGCTGGTTGCCGGGGACGACTACGGCGACCTGCCCGCCTTCTCCGCCGTCGACGAGATGCGGGCGAGCGGGCTGCCCGGCATCACCGTGTGCAGCGACAGCCCCGAGGTCCCCGCCGTGCTGCGGGAGCGTGCCGACCTGGTCGTCGGCGGGCCCGCCGGAATGGTCGCGCTGCTGGAGGTGCTCATCGAGCGCCTCGGCGGTTGACCGGCGCGCCTGCGCGATCCGCGGCGAGGGCGGTGAGCTGGTCGGTGAACCAGACCCGCGGCGGCAGCCGGCCGGCCACGGCGGCGAGCTCGCCGGCGCGGCGCCGGCGGTCGGCCGCGGGCATCGTCAGCGCCGTGTGCAGGGCCTGCGCGGTCGCCTGGATGTCGAAGGGATTGATCACCAGTGCCGCCCGGCCCATCTCCGCGCAGGCCCCCGCCTCCCGGGACAACACCAGCACGGCGTCTCGCCGCGACACGACCGGCCCCTCCTTCGCGACGAGGTTCATCCCGTCCCGGATCGGGTTGACGACGAGCACCTCGGCGAGCGAGAGCGCGGCGATCGACCGCGGGTAGTCGTCGGTGATCTCCAACCGCAGCGGCAGCCAGGTGTCCGTGGCGAACTCGTCCTCGATCTCCGCGGCGAGACGCTGCACCGTGGCGGTGTACTCGCGGTACTCCGGCAGGTCGTGCCGCGACGGGTAGGCGCAGACCAGGTGCATCACCTTGCCGCGCCACTCCGGGCGGGTCCGCAGCAGCTCGCGGTAGGCGGCGAGGCCGCGCACGATGTTCTTGGACAGCTCGGTGCGGTCGACCCGGACGATCAGGCGCCGGCCCTCGGCCAGCTCGACGAGCTCCGCCGCCCGGGCGGCGACGTCGGATGCGCCGGCCCGGTCGCGCAGCTCGTCGGCGTCGACACCGAGCGGGTGCACCCCGATCCGCACCGTGTGGCCGGCCCCCGCCACCCCGGCGGGCGGCGCCACCGTGAGCGCGCGCCGCTCGACCCGCACCCCCGACAGGCCGCGGGCGCACTCGGTGAAGGCGTCGGCCCACGCGTCGGTGAGGAACCCCAGCCGGTCGGCGCCGAGCATGCCGCGCAGGATCTGCTCGCCGATGTCGTCGGGGAGCATCCGGAAGTACTCCGGCGGCGCCCACGGGGTGTGGCTGAAGTGGGCGATGCGAAGGTCCGGGCGCAGCCGGCGGAGCTGCCCGGGGACGAGGGTCAGGTGGTAGTCCTGGACGAGCACGCAGGCGCCCGGGGCGGCCTCGTGCGCCAGCGCCTCGGCGAACATCGCGTTGTACGCCTCGTAGGCCGCCCAGTCGCGGCGGAACGCCGGGTCGAACATCGGCTGCGAGGCCGGGGCGTAGAGCAGGTGCTGGATGAACCACAGGATGCGGTTCGCGACCGCGTTGTAGGCCCGGTCGAACACGACCCGGTCGACGTCGAGCATCCGCACGGCCGTGCCGCCGGTGTCATGGCCGGCGAGGTCGAGCCGGCCGGCCGGTGCCGCGCGGACCGCACGCCGGTCGGCGTCGCCGAGCGCGGCGCACACCCAGAGCATCGGCAGAGCCTCGGGCGGCGCATCGGCCGCCGCCTGGCCCAGGCCGCTGACCAGCCCGCCGGCCCCCCGGCGCAGCACCAGCTCCCCGTCGTCACCGGTGACGAACGCCACCGGACCCCGGTTGGAGGCCACCAGCACCCGCGCCGTCCCCAGCGGCGAAGGACTCGCCGACGTGCCCTGCTCGGCTTCCCGCATCCGCTGCACACTGCGGAGGGTAGGCCATCCGGACCGCCGTCCAGGCCGGACTGCAAGCCTCACCCCTGCCGACCCGCGCGGGTATCGCCGGATATGGCCTGGCATCGTCCGTCCGGTGTCCGGCCGCCGTCCGGTCCGCCAACAGCGGACGAACCGGCAGCGGATCGGGCGCGGACGGTCGGGCCGGGACGGTCGGATCAGGCGGCGACGGCCGACCGGACCGCGCTCGCCCAGCCGGCGCCGACCGTGCCCGCCTCGACCGTGACGTTGTCGTACCGGGCGAGCAGTGCGGTGATGTCCGGATGGCGCATCGCGTTCGCTACCAGGTGCATCCGCCCGACATGCGGGGCCATCGCCAGGTCGCTGGCGGAGTCGCCGATCGCGATCGCCTCGGCCGGGGACACGCCGCGCCGCTTGAGGTCGTAGGCCACCGCGTCGCCCTTGCCCACCCCGTCGGGGACGAGGTGGTAGACGTGCGGCGCCACCCCCAGTCCGGGCATGTGGGCCGGCGAGATCAGGCCGTTGTCACGCATGCTCAGCCAGGCGAAACCGGTCTCGGCGAGCCAGCCGTCGACCTCCGGCACGTCGATGCGGCCGCGGAGCATGACGTCGACCTCGCGGCCGGCGTGCCAGGGGGTGTGCAGCTCCAGGCGGTCGGGATAGCGCTCGATCAACCGGTCGAGCAGCGACTCGGGGACCTGGTCGACGTCGGGTGGCATGGCGCCGCGCAGGATCTCGCTGTCCCGCCCGTCGTTCCAGCCGACGATGGCGCCGAGCTCCCCGATGAAGCCGTCCGCGCCGAAGATCTGCGCCGCCTCGACCAGCTGCGGCCGGGTGCGGCCGCTGACCAGCACCAGCGCGATCCCGGCCGAGTGCAGCTCGGCGAGCGCCTGCGCCGGGTCCAGGGTGATCGCCCCGCCCTCGGCGCGGAAGAAGCAACCCTTCGGGCCGACCATCGTGCCGTCGAGATCGGTGTAGACGACGCGAATACTCACTGTCACGGACTCCCTGGTCTGCGAGGTGGGTCGGCCCGCCGGCGCGGCTGCCCGGGCACGGGGCGTGGACGGCGGTCGCCGGACGTGGACCCGGCGTGCCCGGCGCCGGTGAACATTGTGGGGGCCAGGGCGGGCCGCACCCGGCGAAACACGGTCTCATGACCGTGAACCACGAAACACCGGTGCACGATCTCCCGCACACGGTCTACAGTACGGACAGACAACTTCATCTGGCTCATCCAGAGGGGCAGAGGGAACGGCCCAGTGAAGCCCCGGCAACCACCCGCATCCGATGCGTGGCAGGTGCTAATTCCGACCCGTGGCAGGTTGCCCCGGGAAAGATGAGGAGCTTCTTCATGACTCTCGCGCCCGAGCGTGCCGACACCCCCGCCCTCGACGTCGCGAACCCCGCAGTCGGACTGTCCTGTCGTCACTGCGGCGCCACCTACCCGCTCTCCCCGTCCCACGTGTGCGTGGAGTGCTTCGCCCCGCTGGAGATCTCCTACGACCCCGACCTGCTGGGCCGGGTCACCCGGGAATCCATCGAGCGTGGGCCGGCGAACCTGTGGCGTTACGTCGGCCTGCTGCCCGCGGGGCATGACCCGGCGCGGCGGGTGTCGCTCGGCGCCGGCTGGACGCCGCTGCGCCCCGCCCCGCGCCTGGCCGCCGAGCTGGGGATGAAGACGCTCTACGTCAAGGACGACAGCGCCAACCCGACGCACTCGTTCAAGGACCGCGTCGTCTCGGTGGCGCTGAGCGCCGCCCGCGAGCTCGGGTTCACCACGGTGGCCTGCGCCTCGACCGGCAACCTCGCCCAGTCCGTGGCCGCGCACGCCGCCGGGGCCGGCCTGCGCTCGGTGGTGCTGGTGCCGCACGACCTGGAGGCCGGCAAGACCGTCTCCACCGGCGTGTACGGCGGGACCCTCGTCGCGATCCAGGGCAACTACGACGACGTCAACCGGCTGTGCAGCGAGCTGGCCGGTGAGTACGAGTGGGCGTTCGTCAACGTCAACGTCCGGCCGTTCTACGCCGAGGGCTCCAAGACGCTGGGCTACGAGGTGGCCGAGCAGCTCGGCTGGCGGCTGCCCGAGCAGGTCGTCGTGCCGATCGCGTCCGGCTCGCTGCTCACCAAGGTCGACAAGGCGTTCGGCGAGCTCGGCAAGCTGGGCCTGGTGGAGCCGACGCCCTACCGGGTCTTCGGCGCGCAGGCCGCCGGCTGCAACCCGGTGGCCGCGGCGTTCGCCCGCGGGGTCGACACCGTCGCCCCGGTGCGGCCGTCGACGATCGCCAAGTCGCTGTCCATCGGCAACCCGGCCGACGGCCCGTACGCCCTCGACGTCGCCCGCCGCACCGGCGGCGCGATCACGGACGTCAGCGACGAGGAGATCCTCGAGGGTATGCGGCTACTCGCCCGCACCGAGGGCATCTTCGGCGAGACGGCCGGCGGCGTCACGGTCGCGAACCTGCGCCGCCTGCTGCGCGAGGGCCTGCTCGACCCGGCCGCCGAGACCGTCATCTACAACACCGGCGACGGGCTGAAGACCCTCGACCCGCTGGTCGAGACCGGCGGACCGACGGCCACCATCAAGCCGTCGCTGCGCGCCTTCGAGGCCGCCGGCCTCGGCGACGACTAACCCGCCGCGTTCCTCGTCCCCCAGCCTTTCCACAGGGACGAATCGGGCGCGCAGCCCTGTGGAAGGGCACGGTGGTCGGCGACACGGGAGCGCCCGGTTCCGCCGGCGAGTCGCCCGGCGGAACCCCGGGCGCGAGGCCGAGCGGCCCGCTGTCGCCCACGCGACAACGGGCCGACAATCCCGCCCAGGCAGCGGTTACGCGATTCCGAACGAGGCGGTCTCGCCCCCGCGGCGGGTTGCGAAACGGTCGGCGTCCGCGTGCTGCGAAGCGCGCGGACGCAGTACCGAGCTTGCACTCACCCATGCCGAGTGCTAAACAGGACCTGGCACTCTCACCTAGGGAGTGCCAAGGCTGAAACGGCGAGGCTGCCCGATCCGCCCGGCGTCCACGGTGGTTGCACCGGGGTCGGAGCCGGCGGGAGCCGTCCGTCGCGGGCGTCGTTGTGGCCAGGCCATCGAACCTGCCATCCCACTGGGAGGACCCAGAAACCATGCCGAAGATCATCGCCTTCGACGAGGAGGCTCGGCGCGGCCTGGAGCGCGGCATGAACCAGCTGGCCGATGCCGTCAAGGTCACGCTCGGTCCGAAGGGTCGCAACGTCGTACTGGAGAAGAAGTGGGGCGTCCCCACGATCACCAACGACGGTGTGAGCATCGCCAAGGAGATCGAGCTCGAGGACCCGTACGAGAAGATCGGTGCGGAGCTCGTCAAGGAAGTCGCGAAGAAGACCAACGACGTCGCGGGTGACGGCACCACGACCGCGACCATCCTGGCTCAGGCCCTGGTGCGCGAGGGTCTGCGCAACGTGGCCGCCGGCGCCAACCCCCTCGGCCTGAAGAAGGGCATCGAGGTCGCGGTCGAGCGCGTCTCCGAGGAGCTGTCGAAGCAGGCCAAGGAGGTCGAGACCAAGGAGCAGATCGCCTCCACGGCGTCGATCTCCGCCGGCGACCCGGCCATCGGCGGTCTCATCGCCGAGGCCCTCGACAAGGTCGGCAAGGAAGGCGTCGTCACCGTCGAGGAGAGCAACACCTTCGGTCTGGAGCTGGAGCTCACCGAGGGCATGCGCTTCGACAAGGGCTACATCTCGCCGTACTTCGTCACGGACGCCGACCGTCAGGAGGCCGTCCTCGACGACCCGTACATCCTGATCGTCAACAGCAAGATCGCCGCGGTGAAGGACCTGCTCCCGCTGCTGGAGAAGGTCATGCAGACCAGCAAGCCGCTGGTCATCATCTCCGAGGACGTCGAGGGCGAGGCCCTGGCGACCCTGGTCGTCAACAAGATCCGCGGCACCTTCAAGAGTGTCGCGGTGAAGGCCCCCGGCTTCGGGGACCGCCGCAAGGCGATCCTGGGCGACATCGCCATCCTCACCGGCGGCCAGGTCATCTCCGAGGACGTCGGTCTCAAGCTCGAGAGCACCTCGCTCGACCTGCTCGGCCGCGCGCGGAAGGTCGTCGTCACCAAGGACGAGACCACCGTCGTCGAGGGCTCGGGCGACCCCGACCAGATCGCCGGTCGGGTCAGCCAGATCCGCAACGAGATCGAGAAGTCCGACTCGGACTACGACCGCGAGAAGCTCCAGGAGCGCCTCGCGAAGCTGGCCGGCGGCGTCGCCGTCATCAAGGTCGGCGCGGCCACCGAGGTCGAGCTCAAGGAGAAGAAGCACCGCATCGAGGACGCGGTGTCCAACGCGAAGGCCGCCGTCGAGGAGGGCATCGTCGCCGGTGGCGGCGTCGCGCTGCTCCAGGCGTCGATCACCGCCTTCGAGAAGCTGGACCTGTCCGGTGACGAGGCGACCGGGGCGAACATCGTCCGGCTCGCGCTCGAGGCGCCCATCAAGCAGATCGCCTTCAACAGCGGTCTCGAGGGCGGCGTCGTGGTCGACAAGGTCCGCAACCTCCCGACCGGCCACGGTCTGAACGCGGCCACCGGCGAGTACGTCGACCTGATCGCCACCGGCATCATCGACCCGGCCAAGGTCACCCGCTCCGCGCTGCAGAACGCCGCGTCGATCGCCGGCCTGTTCCTCACCACCGAGGCCGTCATCGCCGACAAGCCGGAGAAGAACCCGGCTCCGGCCGTCCCCGGCGGCGGCGGCGAGATGGACTTCTAGTCCAGCTCCCCCGCACCACCCAGCGCGAGCGCTGGATCAGCACCACCGTCACGACGAAGGCGGCTCCGTTTCCCGGGGCCGCCTTTCGCCGTTGCGCGCCCCCACTGCGGCCGCCTAGGCCAGCCGGTGCCCGACCGCGCCCGACCCCCCGCAGGCGAGAACCGCCCACGCCGCTTCCGCCTCCCGCTCCGAATCCCCACGCCTCAGCTCGACGCCCTGCCGTCCACCCACGATTGCGGTGCGGTCGGCACGGTTTGGGGCCGGAATACCGTACAGGCTGCACCGCACTTCACCTGGGCCGACGCCACGTCAACGCGGGGATACCCCTTTATTGGGGTGATTGCCGCCAGAGCCGTACGTCACATTGAAAGTGCACCCCTCACCGCATCAGCCACGGTGGCGGCAAAGTCGGCATCTCCGACTTCTCACCGCCAGAGGCCACTCAGCCACCCCGACAAGATCGAAAAGGCGATGCGGCGGAACCCCACGACCACCCCGAGGCCAGGGGTCCCCGGATTGCGCCGAAGGCCCCCACGGCTCCCCCAGAAAGATCGCCGAAGGCGATCTGACGGAAACCCCACGACCACCCCGAGGCCAGGGGTCCCCGGATTGCGCCGAAGGCCCCCACGGCTCCCCCAGAAAGATCGCCGAAGGCGATCTGACGGAAACCCCACGACCACCCCGAGGCCAGGGGTCCCCGGATTGCGCCGAAGGCGCCATCCGGGGAAAGGCCCGCCTCCGCGGACGGGAGGTTCCGCGGAGGCGGGCTCTTCGGCCTGGGAGCGGGCGCCACTCGGGACGGAGCGAACGCCAGGAGGCGCTCCCAAAGACGACCTTGCGCCAAGAAAGGTTCTCGGCCGTCAGCAACGGCGATCAAGTTACCACTGGGTATTGGAGCCGACAAGAGTTTTATGTCACTTCTTTTCAACAATTCGCGGCGGGGGAGGTTAGAGCTCGACTATTTGCGCGACACGGACAATTAACGCAGTCGGTCTTTCGACAGGGCCTCCGCGGCGGGGCACGATAGGCAGCGTGGTCCAGGCACCCCCGCAGTCCCGCTCCCACCGCCCGTCGGTAACCGTGCCCGCACCTCCGGTCACGGTCGAGAATCTCGACACCGGCGGGTACGACGATGCCCGGCTGGAGCTGCTGGACGGGCTGTGCGTCCTGCGCCCGTGGCCGACGCCGCTGCGCGCCCGGGTGACCAGCCGGCTGACCCGGCTGCTGACGCAGGCAGCCACCTCCGGCGCCCACGTGCTCCCCGCCGGGGTCGGGGTGGAGTTGTCAGCGCGCTGCCTGCTTGTGCCGGACATCGTCGTCGCCCCGAGCCCCGAGGTGGTGGGCCGCCGGCTGCGGGAGACGCCGTACCTCGTCGTCGAGGTCGCGGATGCGAGCACCCGCCGCTACGACCGCACACTGAAGCTCGATCTCTACCGGGAGCGCGGGGTGCCGTCGTGCTGGCTGATTGATCCGGACGCGGCGACGCTGGAGGCGTTCGAGCTGGTTGACGGCGCCTACGTGACCACCAGCGCGGCCGACCCACGGGGTGAGTTCAGTGCGAGGCGCCCGTTCCCGGTGACCGTCCGGCCCATCGAGCTGATCGACCCGCCCGACGCCGAGTGAGAGGCGGCGCCTGGGACCGGGTTGGTCCCGCCCGCGCCGTCGTGGGCCCGGCGAGGTCGGGCGTGCGCTGGCCGGGCTAGTCCCACCCGCCAGCGCCGTCGGGGTCGGGGTCGGCGATGTCGTCCGGGTCCGCGAGGTCGCCGCGGTCGGCGGCGTCACGCGGGTCGGGGATGTCATCGGCGTCGATGATCGTGTACGCGTAGCCCTGCTCGGCGAGGAAGCGCTGGCGGTGGGCCGCGTACTCCTGGTCGACGGTGTCGCGGGCGACCACGGTGTAGAAGTGCGCCGCTCGGCCGTCGGCCTTGGGCCGCAGCACCCGCCCGAGGCGCTGCGCCTCCTCCTGTCGGGAGCCGAAGGTGCCCGAGACCTGCACCGCCACCCCGGCCTCCGGCAAATCGATGGACACGTTCGCGACCTTGGAGACGACCAACGTGGTGATCTCGCCCGTGCGGAACGCCTCGAACAGCCGCTCGCGCTCCCGGTTGCGGGTCGAGCCCTGGATGACGGGGGCGCCCAGCAGCTCGCCGAGCTCGTCAAGCTGGTCGAGGTAGGCGCCGATCACCAGCACCCGATCGCCGGAGTGCCGGCGGACGAGACGCTCCACCACCGCCCGCTTGCTGTAAGCGGTGGCGCACATCCGGTAGCGCTCCTCCGGCTCGGCGACGGCGTAGGCCATCCGCTCGTCGTCGGTCAGGGTGACCCGCACCTCGGTGCACTCCGCGGGGGCGATCCAGCCCTGCGCCTCGATCTCGCGCCACGGCGCGTCGTACCGCTTCGGCCCGATCAGCGAGAAGACGTCGCCCTCCCGGCCGTCCTCGCGCACCAGGGTCGCCGTCAGGCCGAGCCGGCGGCGGGACTGGATGTCGGCGGTCATCCGGAAGACCGGCGCGGGCAGCAGGTGCACCTCGTCGTAGACGATCAGGCCCCAGTCTCGGGCGCCGAACAGGTCCAGGTGCAGGTACTCGCCCTTGCGACGGGCCGTCATCACCTGGTAGGTCGCGATGGTGACCGGGCGAATCTCCTTGCGCTCGCCGGAGTACTCGCCGATCTCCTCCTCGGTCAGCGAGGTACGGCGCAGCAGCTCGTGCCGCCATTGGCGACCGGCGACCGTGTTCGTGACCAGGATCAGCGTGGTCGCGCCGGCCTGGGCCATCGCTGCCGCGCCGACGATGGTCTTCCCCGCGCCCGACGGCAGCACGACGACGCCGGAGCCGCCCTCCCAGAAGCCCGCGACCGCGCCCTTCTGGTACTCGCGCAGCTCCCAGCCGTCCTGGCAAAGCTCGATCGGGTGCTTCTCGCCGTCGACGTAGCCGGCGAGGTCCTCCGCGGGCCAGCCGAGCTTGAGCAGCGCCTGCTTGAGCCGGCCGCGCTCGGACGGGTGCACGGCGATCGTGTCGTCGTCGATGCGCGCGCCCAGCATCGGCGCGACCTTCTTCGCCCGCGCGACCTCGACGAGCACGGCCCGGTCGAGCGCCCGCAGCACCAGTCCGTGGACCGGATCGTTCTCCAGCCGCAGCCGGCCGTAGCGGTCCATGGTGTCGGCGACGTCGACGAGCAGCGCGTGCGGCACCGCGTAGCGGGAGTGGCGGACGAGCGCGTCCACCACCTGCTCGGCATCATGCCCGGCGGCGCGGGCATTCCACAGGGCCAGCGGGGTGACCCGGTAGGTGTGCACGTGCTCCGGGGACCGCTCCAGCTCGGCGAACGGGGCGATGGCCGCCCGGGCCTCGGGGGCACCGGGATGGTCGACCTCCAGGAGCAGGGTCTTGTCCGACTGAACGATCAACGGGCCGTCCGCCACCCTCACCATCCTCCTGGTTCCGCCGTACGGCATCGGCCCACCCGGGCACGTCCCGGAGGGCACGCCGCCGTGCGAGCGACGTACATCGACGGTACAGGCGCCCACCGACAGGTTGGCGACGCCGTCCTGAGGGAGCCCACGAGGCAGGTGGCGGCGCGGGGCAGACAGTCACGCAACGCCGCAGCCGCGGCGCCGTCCGACTCAGGGCGGTCGCTCACGGGCTGCCAGGCTCACGGGCTGCCAGGCTCACGGGCTGTCAGGCTCAGGAGCTCAGGGCGGGTCGGCCGCGTCCGGCGTGGAGGCCGTCCAGTCGGCCGGCGCCGGGGCGCCGCCACCACCGAACACCTCGTCGATGTCGGCAACCCCGGTCACCCGGTGCAGGGCGAAGCGACGCGGGGCGGCGCTGAGCTCGTCCCAGGCGGTCAGCCAGCCACCATCCACCGCGGTCGGCCGCACGATCCGGTCGCTGGGGGTGCCCTGCTGGTCGACGTACCCGAGCAGAACCCGGCGCCGGTCCCGGACGGCGCCCTGCAACATCACGAGGATGAGCGGGGCGGACCGGGTGAGCCCGATCTCAGCGCCGGCGACACCCCCGGCCGCCCGCATCGCCTGCGCGCTGTCGTCGCCGCGGCGCACCAGCCGCAGCACGTCGCGCGCCTGCGCGAGCCGCCCGTCAGCGACGTCGACGGGCGCCGGGCGCGGCCTTGCCGGGGTCCGGTGGGTGGCCGGCCGGCTGAGCACCACCCGGCCGTCGGGCGCCTCCGCAACCGGCGCGTATCCCGCGGCGCGCAGACCGGCGAGCACCTCGCCGGTCGGCAGCGGGGAGATGACGATGGTCGGCGCTATCCGGCGCAGCCCCAGCCCCTGCGTGCGGCGGCTGGCGACCACCTCGGCGAGCAGCGCGGTGTCGTCGCAGCGCAGGTAGCTCGATGCGGGACCGGCCCGCAGCCGGCCGTGCCGGCGGGCGGTGTCGTCGATCAGGTAGGTCAGCCCCTGGGGGACGCCGGCGCGGCCCAGGCGACCGAGCGTGGCGTGGATGTCCTCGGCAGTCAGCCCCAAGTCGAGCCCGCGGCGCAGCGACTCCTCGGAGAAGCGGTAGACGGTCGCGGCACCCGACGACTCGACGTCCGCCATCCGCGCGAGCTCCGCGGCCACCCGGGGGAGCAGCGGACCGGGGGCGACCGCGGTCAGGTCCGCCTGCAGCAGCAGCTCCTCGACCGGCTCGGGCAGCAGCGGCGCGAGGGCGTCGGCGAGCCGGCCGCACAGCGCGGCGTCCCCGCCGGCCGGCCGGCTCGGCAGGCCCACGACCCGCGCCGGGTCGGCGCTCTCCTCGTCGAGCTGCGTGGCCAGTAGCCGCCCGACGGTACTCGGCGCCCCCCGCCCGGTCAGGCCGAGCAGCTCCGCCTCGCCAACCGTGCCGTCGATCATCCCGGCCAGCAGCGTGCCCGCCCGCCGCGGCGCCCGCCAGGTCAGCAGTGCGCGCAGCGACTCGCCGGTCGGCGCCACCCCGGCCGGCGCCGCCGCCAGCGCGCGCAGGACCTGGGCCCGCAGGTCCGGCGCGGAGGAGCGGCGGACCTCCAGCGACAGCGCGGCGATCTGGCGACCCCGCTCGTCCCGCTCGCCCACCAGCCAGGCGGCGCTCGGCGAACGCAGCCAGCCCTCGACCAGCACCGCCCACCGCGCCGCCACCAGGTCGGTGCCCCAGCGGTCGTAGGCCGCGGTGGGCATGTACTGGACGTCGACGCCGGCTGTCGCGTCGACGAGTCCGGCGGCCGCCGCGAGCTCCACCACGAAGGCGGCGGTCCGCTCGTCGGTGTCGAGCAGCTTCGCGGTCGCGCGCAGGTCGCGCACGCTCAACCCGCCGGTGCGCAGCGGGGTCACGGGCGTCGAGCCCCACGCGTCGAGCAGCGTGGTGACCCAGCGGACGACGGTGTCCGCGGCGAGCGCGGCCGCGGCGTCGGCGGCCGCCGCGCCGACATCCGCGCCCGTCGGCTCGGGCGGATACGGATGTAGCTGGCCGGCCGGAGCGTCACCGCGCACCGCGAGACCGACCTCCCGCGGCAGCTCGACGGTGTCTTCGTCGATCCCGACCAGCAGACCCCGGGCGAGCAGCTCCTCGACCGGGCTGCGGGCCGCCGAGACGGGGAGCAGCCGACCCGCCTCGGCGGTCGTGCCGAGCGCGGGACCGGCCGCCAGCCGGCGGAGCAGCTGGTGGGCCCGCTCGGAGCACCCGTCAAGCCAGCCCCGGACCCGCGCCGGATCGGCGAACAGCTCGGCGATGGCGTCGCCGAGATCGGCGCGGGCGGCGAACCCGGTCCCGGACTCCACCGAATCCGTCGCAGGCGGAATCGGGCCGACGGCGGCGGCGACCCTGGCCAGCTGGGGGTGCCGGTAGGCCGACAGGCACTCCCGCATCGGCCGGCCGAGCCCGAGCGGCCGCGACCCCACGAGATCGACGGCCATGCCGACGACCCGCAACGCGCCGTCATCACCCCAGAGCAGGCCCAGCTCGCGCAGCCGGTGCACCACCCCGGCCACCACCTCGGCGTGCCCGCAGAACGCGGCAAGCTCGGCCAGCGGCACCGGGGAGGGCAGGATCGTCAGCGCCTCCAGCACCTCGCACGCGAAGGTGCCGAGCCGTTCCAGAGCGCGCGCGACGCTCACCCGGATCTCCAGCCGGGCGGCCAGGACGTCGAAATCCGGCGGCGGCGGTGTCGCGAGATCGGGTCGCAGCAGGAACAGCCGGATGATCGCCTCGTCAGGCAGCGCGCGCAGCCAGCCCACGAGCGTCGGGTACTCGTCTGGCGCGGGATCGACCGGCATCGACACCATCATGACGGTAGCTGGCCCGGCACCAGCCGGGCACAGCGCCGCGGCCTACCTCGAACGCGCCGCGTCACCCGTCCGGACGCCGGACTCGCAACCCCGGCGGACGCCGCCGTCACGCCGGCGGACGGACGCCGCCCCGGCGACCGGCAGGTCCGCGCGCCGCATGGTCGGGCCGCCGCCGCCCGCCCCGAGCCCGAGCCGGGCCGTGCCGACCTGGTCCAACACCCAGCCGCAGCAGGTGTCCCAGCGCAGCACGGCGATCGCCGGGTCGGTGCCACCCGGTGCACGCAGGACGGCGAACGCCCAGTCCGGAGCGCCGGTCGAGGTACGGATGCCGGTGATGCGAAGGCCGCCCGCCGCGAGCGTGGCCACCAGTGGGCTGTCGAGGACGGCGGCGGTGATCGCGGCGGCCTCGGCCTCGGTGGCCGGGCGCCCGGGACCGTCGGAGACTTCGGACGCGGTGGCGCCCGTCCCCGTGAGACCCGGCGCCGTCCAGTCCCGCTGCGGCACCCCGTGACCGGCGTCGCCGGCCAGCGGGACCGCAGGGGCTACTGCGAGTCTCGGACGCACGTGGCCTCCTTGGATGCCTTGGCAGGCCGGGGCACGCGTTCGGTCGAACATCGGCGACCAGGGTGCCCGACGGTGGCGGGCACTCGCGAGACGAGGTCGACGGAATGCGACAGACCTACCAATACCGATTGGACACGCCGAGGACCGCCGAACGCAAGGGGATTCGGCAAACTGGGACGCATCAATTTTGGCGAGGTCCGCTTCCCGCGTCTCAACGGTGGGAAGGCCACTCCCATCCTGAGATCCCAGGTTACCCGGACATAGATTTGATCACACGCAAGGGCGACCATAAAGCGACAAGTACGACAACGACGACAACAATTGATCTCCGCCCGACAAACCATCAACTCGGTCACCGCCTGCGACGGCTTTCCCACGCGGACCACCAAAGCGGCCACCGTGCCGGCCGGCCACCCGGCGAGGTGCCGAGCCCCGGATCCCGCGGCGTGGTGGTCGACGGATCAGCGTGCGGACCGGTTCAGCGACCGCCCCCACCTCGCGGCCCGTCAGCGCGGCCCGTCAGCGCGGCCCGTCGACCCGATCCACCAGGAACGACAGGTGGTTGGCACGACCCCAGTCCGGGAGCCGCGAGATCATCCCGGCGTCCCCGGGCAGCGCCAGCGTCCGGCCGAGCGACACCCCGACGACCAGCACCGCCAGCACCAGCGCGGCCTGGACCAGGCCGAGCCGGCCACCGGGCCGGCCACCGGGCCGACGGCGACCGGCCGGGCGCGCACCAAGCCGGTCGGCCGGATCGCCTGCCCGGGGGCGGTCGCGGCCACCGTCGCGGTCGCGCTCGCGGTCGTCCGTGTCGTACAGGGACCGGCTCTCCCCGGGCAGGCCGTCGAACCGTCCGCCGGGCCGGCCATCCCGGCGCCCGGCGGTGCCGACGGCGGGGTCGCCGGCCTGCGACGGGCGCCCGCCGGACCGGGCCCGCTCACCAGTCGGGGGAGGGCGGCCCGACCCGACGCGCCCGGCGCCCGCGGGTGGCCGCGCCTCACCACGGGCGGCCCCGCGCGGCTCCCAGCCCTCACCCTCCCGGATGGCGGGCTGGTAGCCGGTGAGATCGACCTCGTCCTGGGCCGAGCCACCGTCCGGGCGCCGCCCGCGGGTGCTTGCCGGGTCCGGCTCGCCGGCCGGCAGCGCCTGCTGAATGCCGGTGTAGCTGACCTGGTCGAGCAGGCTGGGCGCGGCAGGCCGGACGCGGGGCGGGCCGGCAGCGGACGGGCCCGACTCGCCGCGGCGGGGATCGGGCGCCTCGGGGACGGGGTCGACCGCGGGTTGCGCATGCTCTCCGGGAAATCGACGGCCGCCCGGCGGATCGGACGCGGGAAAGCCGCGACCGCCCGGCGGATCGGCGCCACGAAAACCGCGCCAGCCCGGCGGGGCGTCGGCACGAAAGCCGCGTACCCGGGGCGGATCGGGTTCGCCGCCATACTCCCCGGTTCGGCGAAATCCAGCCGGGTCCGATCGGTCGGCCCGGTCGTACGGATCGGCCGGCGGCTCCCCGGTGGGAGAACGGTCGGGGGGATCGGGCCGCCACGGGGTCGGCGGGCCTACATCCGCGGGATCGAACGGCACTACCTCGGCCCCGCCGGCCGTCGGGTTGCCGAAGGCCACGGCTCGGAAGGTCTGGCGCGTCCGGCCTGTCGACGCTTCCCCGGGCGCCGGCCGCGGCGGCGCCGGGGCGGCGGAGGGCGGCCCGGCGGGGGCGGAAGGCCCCACCCCGCGGGCGGGACGGGAAGCAGCGGGCGGCTGTACCGAGGGCCGCGCGCCGACGGGCCGAGGCGGCAGCGCGCCGTCGGGGGGCGGGGCGGTCACCATGTCCACCGGGTCGAACCCGGTCATGGCCGCGATGCGGTCGGGCCGGGGCGCGGGATGCCTGGGCGGGCCCGCCGGCAGGGTGCCGAATGCCACGATCCGGCCGCCGCCGGGCTGGGCCCCGCCGACCGGGTCGCCGTCCGGCGCCGGCTCCGCGGCCGGGTCGCGCCGGGCGGCGCCCGACGGGTGGTCCCGCGATCCATCGCGGTTCCGGCCCTCAGCGACCACCGCCCGCACCTTCCCGCCTTCGCGCCTCGCCACCGCGACACCCATCGACCGGCAAGAAGAACGCCGCCAATCACCATAGGATGGTCTTAACTAGGACAACTCTGACACTGGTCACGGTCACATGCGGCGATTGCCCCCAGAGTAGCTCCGACGCGAACGGACCCGGCGACCAGCTCGGGGCGATGACCAGCCCCGATCCGCCCACCGCGACCACCGGGGACGACCGGCCCGTTCGGGTGAGGGCAGGCACCCCGCGGCGGTCAGGAGAACGACAGACGGGGTCGGAGAGGAGGCGGCGGGCCGGGCCCGTCCGCGCTACTGCTTCTTGACCCGGCACACCCGTTCCAGGATCAGCCCGCCGGCGAGAAGCACGACCGCGGCGGCCAGGCCGAGCCCCGCGGTGATCGCGTCGCCACCCGCGGTCGGGAACTCGTCCGTCCGCGGCGCGGTGTACCCGAGCACACCCGCCCAGGCGCCCGCGAGCGCCGCCCCCACGACCGAGCTGGCCTTCGCGAGCGCCGCCAGCCGGGCGACGGTGAGCGGCAGGATCGGCCGGGTGCCCGGCCGACCCTCCAACCGGCGCCTCGTCTGGGCGGCGACCTGGAGCTCGATGGCCCCGATGACGACCACCGACAGCGATGCCGTGCGGGGCAGCGTGGGAATCGACCGGTACGCCCACCACAGCAGCAGGTAGCCGAGGACCCCGAACACGACCGCGGCCAGGACGAGATCGCGCGATCGGGTGGGTTTCACGCCGACGCCCCGCCCTCGCCGGTCTCCCCGGCCCGGGTGGGCGCCCCGGCGGCGCCGGCCGGACCGTCGCCGCGCAGCCGCCCGGCGGTCCGCCGCAGGCCGACGAGCTCCCCGGCGTCCGTCATCCGGGCGACCAGATCGGCGACCCGGCCATGGCCCGGCAGGGTCGCCTCGGGGTCGACGTCCAGCCAGGGCACGCAGACGAAGGCCCGCAGGTGCGCCCGCGGATGGGGGATGAGGATCTCCGGGTCGTCGCTGCGCAGCGTGCCGAGCGCGATGACGTCCACGTCGAGCGTGCGCGGCCCCCACCGCACGGTCCGCGCCCGCCGCGCCCGCTCCTCCACGGCGCGCACCGCGGCCAGCAGCTCCCCCGGTGGCGCCGGCGCCGCGAGCACGACCGCGTTGAGGTAGTCGTCCTGCTCGGGACCGCCCACGGGCGCGGTCTCGTACACCGGGGAGCAGGCCGTCACGCCGAGAAGCTCGTCGAGCTGGCGCACGGCGGCTCGCAGCAGCGCCCAGCGGTCGCCGAGGTTGGAGCCGAGCGCCAGCACCGCGTGGGCGGCCCCGGTCATCCGGTCACCGGCCATCGGGCGCGGGGCCGGCCGGCGGCGTCGGGTCGGCGGGGCGATCCCGGGTGACGGTGACGGCGACGTCGCCGAAGGGGACCGGGATCGGCGCGGCCGGCTTGTGCACGGTCACCTCGGCGCGCACGACCCGATCCGCGCGCAGGCAGGCGGCGACGAGACGCTGGGCCAGGGTCTCGATCAGATCCACCGGGGGGCCGGCGACGATGCCGGCGAGCGTCTCGGCGAGCTCGCCGTAATGGACGGTGCGGGTGACGTCGTCATCGCGCGCCGCCTCGGACACGTCGAGCCAGATGACGGCGTCGACGACGAACTCCTGGCCGAGCTCCCGCTCGGCCGGCAGCACCCCGTGGTGGCCGCGGGCCCGAAGCCCGGTCAGGCTGATCCGATCCAGCGGCACGTCGCCGAGCCCGGACCCACCCAGCCCCGATCGGCCCGTCACCGGGCCGCCCGTCACCGGGGTGACCACGGCACCTCCCGCTCCCCCGCGTAGCCGGGCGCGGCCGTGGGCCGGTCTCGCCGGCCCGGCCCCGCGTCGGCGCTGCCGCCGCCCCCCTTGCCCGTGCCGCCGTTCTTGGCCGGCCCAGCACCGGTCCGCGGCGTCGCGGCGAGCCGCGACCGGCGGCCGGCCGAACCGGCAGCCCCGGGCACCACCACCGGCACGCTCGCGGTGGTCGCCGCATCACCGGCGCCGCCCTGCCGCCACGCCCGCACGACGCGCACGGCGTCGTCCGCCGGCCGCACCGCGTGCACCCGCACGGCCCACACCCCGGCGGCGGCCAGCAGCGCGGTGGTCGCCTGCGTGGCGTCGTCGCGCTCGTCGCTCGGCCGCGCGCCCGCGCCTGCGTCGGCCAGGACCGAACCGAGGAAGGACTTGCGCGACGTGCCCACGAGCAGCGGCCGGCCGAGGGCGGCAAGCGCGTCGATGTTGTTGAGCAGCGCCCAGTTGTGCGCCGCGGTCTTGGCGAAGCCGATCCCGGGGTCGAGGATGACCAGGTCCTCCGCGACCCCGGCGGCAACGACCGTCTCCAGCCGCGCGGCGAGCTCGGCGGTGACCTCCGAGACCACGTCGCCGTAGACGGCCCGGCTGGACATGTCGACGCTGGGCCCGCGGGCGTGCATGAGCACATAGTGGACGCCGCGGTCGGCCACCAGGCCGAGCAGGTCCGGATCGCAGCCACCGGAGACGTCGTTGACCAGCACCGCCCCCGCGTCGACGGCGGCGGCGGCCACCGAGACCCGGCTGGTGTCGACGCTGACCCGCACCCCGGCGGCGGCGAGCTCGGCCACGACCGGCAGTACCCGGCGCATCTCCTCCGAGGCGGCCACCCGGGACGCGCCCGGGCGGGTCGACTCGCCGCCGACGTCGATCAGGTCGGCGCCCTCGTCCACCATCCGCAGCCCGGCCCGCACCGCATCCACCGGGTCGAGGAACGTGCCGCCGTCCGAGAACGAGTCGGGCGTGACGTTGACGACACCCATCACCTTGGTGAGGCCACGCGGCTCGAGGAGGTCACCGACGGTCACGCTCACGCGGCACCCGCCTCGGCCGGGCCGCCGCCCCGGGGATCCGGGGCGTCCGGGGCCACCGACAGCGGCGCCCGGCGGTAGGAGTACCGGTAGACCGGCCGGAAGCCGAGATCGGCATACAGACCCCTGGCCACGGTGCTGACCTCCTCAACCTGGAGATAGGCGTGCGTGGCTCCGCGCGCCCCCGCCCACTGCGCGAGCGCGGCGACGACCCGCCGGGCCGCGCCCCGGCCGCGGGCCGCCGGCAGCGTCGCCATGCTGTAAATGCCCAGCCAGCGGTCGTCGGCGACGCCACGGCCCACCGCCGCCGGCACACCGTCGACGGTCAGCGTCACATAGACGGTGGGCAGGCGCAGCGCCGAGAGCACGGCGAGGGTGCCGGCCCGCTGCACGCTGAAGGTGGTGAGAACCTGCCCGGCGACCCGCAGCCACTCATCCCCCGGGGCGTCGGACGTGGTCACGCCGATCGACGCCGACGCCGACGCCGACGCTGGCGCGGTCCGGGCGCCGAGCCCGCGCGCCGCGACGGGTGGGCGATCCCCCCTGGCTTCTCCGGGGCCGGCGGGGCCGGCGGCGGCCCGTGCCAGCGCAGGGAGCGGCACCGTGCAGACGTCGGTGGGCCCGGTGTCGTCATAGCCGGCGGCGTCGAGCACGGCCCCGAGCTCCCTCGGTCGGGCGACCGGGGTCAGCTGAAAGGTGGGCGGCAGGCCGGCGGCGGCGTAGAAGTCGGTGACCGCGGCGAGCGCGGCCGGCGCATCGGGCACGCCGCCGTGGGCCCAGACCGAGTTCCCGCGGCGGGACGAGCCGGCGGAGGCTCGCAGAGTCCACCCGCCGACCTCGATCTGCCGCAGCGGCGGCCAGGCCCGGTGGGCGACGGCCTCGAGCTCGCGAGCCAGGGACGCCTCGGCCGGCGGCAGGTCGGCCCGCGGGCCGCTCAGCGGGTCCGGCGGGCAGGGCGCCGCCTGGTCACCGGGCATGGCGCACCCCTGTCGGCCGGGCAGGTCCGCGCCCACGGCGCGACCTGCGGGAGTAGGAGTACTGCTGGGCCGCATCCGCCATCATGCCGAGGCTACCGACCCGATGGCGTCGATGGACGGCGACATCCGGTCGGGCCGGCACCACACCCGTACCCCACCCAGCAGCGGCAACCATGACCGAATGTCATAATTTCAGTACTATTGCCGCTTCGTTCCCATTCTGGAGCAGACCGACGGTCGGTTGCCGCCGACGGCCGGTCCGGCTCTACCACGCAAGGCCGGCAGATTCCGACGGCAACTGCACAATCCTTCTCCGTTCTGTCCGGTCAGGACGTGATTTCCTTCTCCCGCGGCCACCGAAACCGGTCTCAGCCCAGCCCCACCAGGCGATCGAGAACAGCCGGCCACAACAAGATCAGTTGTGGAAACCTCAGAGAAACACCACGTAGAGCCACGATGGCGGGCACATTGCGCCGGCTTCATCGTCACCCTCCGGCGCAGCAGTCCTTCTAGTATCGATAACGAGGAACCGGTAGAACCCGGTCAACACGACCGGAGTGACTGGCTGGTGGCAGCGTCGCCGCCGCGCGATCGCCGGAGCCGCCGGCCATCGACCGCCGGACCGGACCGGACCGCCGCCGGAGTAGCCGGCGGTCACGGAACCGCCAGGTCGCGTGGTCTCACCGTGCGCTTCCGACGGGTCGCCCCTCGCAGCGGGCCTCGCCCCTCGCTACCTTGTCGGCACGGTCGCTGACCGTGGTGTTTTCGGAAGGAAGGACGCGCGGCATGCCGCAGTCGAGCGGATCTTCACCGGGCCGTGGATCCGATCACGGATCCACGGGCCCGACCGGTCACTCCGGCCCTCCCCCGGTCCGGCGAGCGACGAGCGAGTCGATCAACATCCCGCCGGCCCGAACCCCCCCGGACGATCACCCCGAGGACTACCCACCGGAGCCGCCCACGCAGCCGCCGATCGACCGGTGTGACCTCGGCCCCATCAGCGCCCCGTCCGCCCAGCAGCTCTGGGCCGCGGACGACCTCGCGGACCTGGCCCGCTCCTCGGTCCTGTTCGGTCAGGAGCCGTTCGGCCCGGCCGGCCCGGTCAGGTCCGGGTGGTCGCCGGGCGGCCCGTACCCGTCCTGCGCGGCGCCCTCCACGCACTCGCTGATGATGTTCGGTGCCCCGGCCGCGTTCACGCCGACCGCGGCCGGCCCCGCACCCGCCGACGCGGTGGCCCCCGCCCCGCGGCCCGCGGCCCCGGGCGTCTCCGACCGCCGGCAGTTCCACCGGTACGCCGGAGCGGCGATGATGACCGCGATCCTCGCCGAGGGCCAGATCATGGAGGTCTCCGACGTCCTCGCGGCCAGCCCGATCCAGCTCGCGCTGGAGCGCGCCGACGACATGCTCGGCGACCTCCTCGACGCCCACGAGGCGACCCCGCCCGCGCACATCTTCGCCCAGACCGCCCGCCTGCGCCGGGGGCTGGAACGGCTCGGCCGCCGCTCGATGCCGGCCGGGGACGCCCGCCGCCGCGACATGCTCACCGGCCGGGTCGCGGTCCTCGGCGCCGACGCGGCCTTCAAGCTCGGCGACATCGAGACCGCCCGGTCGCTGACCACCCTCGGTTTCCAGGCCGGGGGACTCGCCGGGGAGGGGCCGCTGCGCGGTTCCGCCCGGGAGGTCGCCGCGGTCAACGAGTTCTACGCCGGCCGCCCGGACGAGGCCCTCCGCCTCGCCCGCGACGGGCTGACCCACGTCGGCGACGGCCCCGTGCGCGCCCGGCTGATCTGCCAGGTGGCCCGCGCCCTGGCCGCCCTCGGTGACGTGCGCGGCGCCGCCCAGGCGTTGGACCAGGCCTACGACCTGGCGGATCTGATCCCCCCGGACCAGTGGGGGCGCCCGGGGCCGAGCTTCGAGAACTTCAACCCGGTCGAGGTGTCCTACAACGCCACCACCGCGCTGTGCCTGCTCGGCCGGCCGCAGGCGGCGCAGGAGCACGCCGAGCTCGCGATGCCGAAACTCGACGCGATGAACGCCCCCGGCTTCCGCTCGGTGATCCGGCTGGACCTCGCCCTCGCCCTCGCCCGCCAGGGGCGCCTGGAGCTCGAACGGGTCTGTGACCTGGCCACCGAGGCAATCCAGATCTCCTGGGGACGCACGGTCGCCTCCGTCTCCGGACGCGCCGACCAGCTGCTGTCCGCGACCCGCCCGCACAGCGAGGTGCGTGAGGTCCGGGAGCTCGCCCTGCTCGTCCGGGAATGGCAACGCTCCGCCGCCGGCCAGCGGCCCGGCCCTGGTGCGATCACCGCGCCAGGCCTGACCGTCTGAGCTGACCCACCCCGCCGGACCAGGCCCGCGCGCCGCGCCCAGCGGCCCGCTGCCCGTCCCGGCACCCCGACCCGGTGTCCCTCGATCGGGAGGATGGCGGCGATGGCCGACGACAGTCCTGCTCGGCCGGATCCACCCGGCCCGCCAGACCGCCCCGATCCGCCGGGTCGGGCCCGTTTCACGGCGGCGGCCACCCGCCGCGCCGTCGCCGAGATCGCCGCCCGCGCCGGCCTCGACGACGCGGGCGCGGTCCTGGTCAAACGGACGGTGAACGCCGTGTACCGGTTGCCCCGCGCGGGCGCGATCGTGCGCATCACCGGCTCCGCCGCGATGACGCACCGGGTGGCGAAGGTGGTCCGGGTGGCCGGCTGGCTGGCCGATCGGCACGCCCCCGCCGTCCGCCTCATGCCCGGCGTGCCAGCCCCGGTCGAGGCCGGTGGCTTCGTCGCGACCGTCTGGGTCGACGCGACGCCCACCGGCGCGTCACCCGCCGGCCCGCCCCCGCGCGCGGGGGACCTCGCCGCCCTGCTGCGCGCCCTGCACGCCCTCGACCCGCCCAGGCCACCCCTGCCCCGCTGGGACCCCCTCGACGACGTCCGGCGGCGATTATCCGACGCCGAGTCGTTACCCGGCGCCGACCGCCGGTTCCTCGAACGCATGACCGAACGCGTCACCGCGGCGCTCGGCACCGTCCGCTACGCGCTGCCGACCGCCGTCGTTCACGGCGACGCCCACCTGGGCAACCTGATCCGGGCAGCGGACGGCCGGGTACTGATGTGCGACTTCGACGCCACGAGCGTCGGCCCGGCCGAATGGGATCTCGTCCCGGTCGCGGTCGGCCGGGTGCGTTTCGGCCACGACCCGCGGGCCCATCGCGACCTGGCGCGCGAATACGGCTTCGATGTCACGGCCTGGGAGGGCTTCGCCGTCCTGCGGGCTGTCCGTGAGTTGAAACTGGTCACCAGCGTGCTCCCGGTGCTGGCCAGCAGCACGACCGTCGCAGCCCAGTTCCGTATCCGGATCGACAGCCTGCGGTACCGGGACGCCGACGCCCGCTGGTCGCCGTACCGATGAGCCTGCTCCGCCGGATCGGGGCCGGCCGGCCCCGATCCGGGGGCGACGTCACCCGGCCGCCAGGGACGCAGCAGGGCCGCCATCCCCAACGCCCACGCGACGCCGAGCAGGTAGCCGCCGAGGACGTCGGACAGGAAGTGCACCCCCAGCCCGAGCCGGGAGAAGCCGGTCAGCGCGACGACCACCCCCGACCCGACCCACCAGGGCCATCGCGGCGGGCGGCCGGTGACGGCCCGGACCGCGACGAGGCAGACGACGGCGGCGACCATCGCGCCGAGCGCATGCCCGGAGGGGAAGCTGAGCCCGGCGGCGTGCGCCACCGGATTGGTGAACGACGGGCGGGCCCGCCCGATCAGCTCCTTGAACCCCGTCACCAGCAGCCCCCCGACGCCGACCGTCACCAGGGCGAACAGTGCCAGTCGGCGGGTGGTGGCCGGATCGGCTCGGCCGACGCCACCGCGGCGGGAACGCCACCACAGCGCGGCGGCGCCGACCACCGCGAGCGCCCGGAAGACCGTCGGGTGGAACACCTCGCTCACCCCTCGCAGCGCGCTCACCAGCCAGCCCGTGGTGGCCGACAGCCGGCCGAGCGCCTCCGCGACGTCGGCGTCGTTCTCCACCACCGGCGACCAGCCGGCGTCGACCACGATCGCAAGCACCACAAACGCCAGGGCGGCAGCCTGCGCGCCCCGGCGAATCCCGCGGGTACCCGATGGCATCGTCGCGTCCCTGCCCAGCTTCGTCCGGCTTATCCCATGCAGCGCCCGGTCTCGAACCGCGCGAGCTGGACGTTCCTCAAGCGACACGGGCGAGCCACGGCACTGGGGACGCACCGGCCCGTGCGGTCCGTCCCACCGCATGTCATTCTGGTTCAACCTGCCGGACCGGTCCGGCTGGCCACGTCCTGCAACGGACGGTCGGTTCCGCTCGCCGCGGACCGGCGTACCGTCCCCCACGCACGGGCGTCAGATAGCCCCGGCCGCATGGCTCGGCTCGCCCGATCGGAGGGGAGACCCTTGGACATCGCGGAGGGAAAGCCCGGATCGGAAGATCCAGCCCGAGGCCTAGCCCTGCGGGGAGTCCGCCCGTGAACGGCGACGGTCGGGAGATCAGCGCCATCCAGGTCGGCGATGTGACCGACACCGAGCGGGCCAACGGCGACACCAGCCGGGCCATCGGCAACGCCGGTTGGGCCATCGGCGAACCCGGGCGGGCCATCGCCGAACCCGGGCGGGCGCAGTCGCCCGGCCATGGCTCGGCCCGCGGGCCGGCCGGCGGGAGCGCGCTGCCGGGACCTGGGCATCCGTCCTGGCCGCAGGGCCGGCTGCCGGCCGCCCGGCCGTCGACCCCGCCGCCCGGCGAGGGGGGAGCCAGCGCCGCCGCGGCCGGTTCCGGATGGTCCGCAGCGGTGGGGCAGCCCGGTGCCGGATGGCCCGCGGAGGGCACGGCCGGGCGCGGTCCCGCCGGTGGCCAGGGCTGGTCGGTCGACGCCGTCCCGCGAGGCGGCGGCCACGCGGGCGCCCTCCCGGCAGAACGAGCCGGCCACTCGGCGCCACCGGCCGTCTCCGACACCTGGCCGTCGATCCGCCAGTCCGATCCCGGCCCGGGCCCGGATCCCGCCGCCCAGCCCGGCTGGAGCAGCGGCAACGGCCGGATGCTCCCGATCGAGACGCGCACGTTCGATCCGCTGCTCGACCGGTTCCCGCTGACCCCGGGCGGGGCGTTCGGTCAGTCGTACCCGCCGGCCCCACCGGCCGAGACCCGCGCCTGGCGTGGGGACCCGCTCCCGCCCAGCCCCCCGGCAGCTTCACCCCGACACCAACCGGCACCCGCCCCCCAGGCACCGCCCCCCGGCCCGCAGGCACCATCGCCGGGCGTGCTGCCCCCGCCCGCCCCGCCCACGGCGCGCTACGCCACGCCGGTGGTCCCCCGCGAGCAGCCGGACGGTCCGGCCGGCTCAGCGGTTTTTCCCCCGCCCGGCGCCGTGGCCGATGGTTCGACCGGCTGGGCGGGCGGCGCGGCGCGGCAGCGGCCGGAGGATCCACGGTGGGCGGCCGCGCCGGCCCCGATCGATCCGCGATCGACCATGCCGATTCCCCTGCCCGGCGCCGGCGCCGACGCCGGCGCGGCCCACGGCGAGCGCTTCGACGAGTACCGTCCCTCGACCGAGTACCCGGCTCCCCCGCCACCCTCCGGCAGCGCGGCGACCGGCGCGATCACCCTCGGTGGCCCCCTCACCGGGCCGGCGTCGATTCCCGCCGCGCACGGGCGCGTCCCTTCCTGGCTGCGCGATCCCACCGTGCCGCCGGCCCGCCCGGCCGGTTACGGCACCCCGACGTCCGAGGCCCCGCACCCAGGCGAGACGCGCCAGCACCGCCCGCCCGCCCAGCCGCCCCACCCGAGCCGGGCCTACCAGGGCCGGCCGACCGACGCATCCGGCCGCGGCACGCCCCACCCCACGCCGCACGCGGACAGCCACCACCGCGTCATCCCGCAGGAGGCGCTCGGCCGCGGCAGTGCCCTTCCCGGCCCGCCGCCCACCGCCGGCCCGCCCACCGCCGGTGCGCCGCCCACCGCCGGTGCGCCGTACGCGTCCGGCCGGGTGACACCCGGACCGCCGCCGGGACAGGCCCCGTACCCCGACGACGACGCGTACGGCCGGTCCGGACGCCTGTCGGACGCCGACCGGCAGCGCTCCCAGCGGGGCACCGGGTCCGGACGCCACCGCGGCGCCCGCAACGACCCCGAGTCCCGGCCGGACCACGGCCCCCAGCAGGATCGCCGCGATTCCTCCCGGCACACCCGCGAGGATCCGCAGCCCCGCCAGGACCATGGGCGCCGCCAGGACCATGGGCGCCGCCAGGACCACACCCCGCACCAGGACGGCGGGCCGCATCAGGACGGCGGGCCGTGGCCGAGCCGCGGGTCACGCCTCGGCCGTGGATCGCGCCCGGACTACGACCCCTACCCGGACGACGGGCCATCGCTCTCCGTCGACCCATACGCTCCATATCCGGACGGCGACGCCCATCTCGGCCAGACTCGGCGACACCGCGCGGACGGGTCCGACCCGTATCCGTCCGACGATCGTCCGGCCGCCGGGATGAGGCCTGGCGGGACGCGCCGGCCGGCCCCCGCGGACCCGGGTCCGCACGATGCCGGCGGCCGCGCCGGGCTGCTCACCAGCGCCCTGCTACCCCCGCCGCCGCAGACGGCCTCCCGCGGCTGGCGCAAGCTCGTGTACCAGGTGTCGGCCGGCGCGGTGAATCCCGGACCATCGCCCGACGAGGTCCGCGACCGCCGGCAGATCGCCCGGATCCGCACCCCGCTGCTGGACTGCCACCGGATCGCGGTCCTGTCCCTCAAGGGTGGGGTCGGCAAGACCACGACCACCGTGGCGGTCGGTTCGACCCTGGCCAGCCTGCGCGGCGACCGGGTGGTGGCGATCGACGCCAACCCCGACCGCGGCACCCTCGGTTCCAAGGTGCCGCGCACCTCCGCGCACACCGTGCGGGAGCTGCTGGAGGACGCCCCGCGCCTGCACCGGTACGTGGACGTCCGCAAGTACCTGTCCCAGGCCGACTCGCGGTTGGAGGTGCTGGCCTCGGCCAACGACCCGGAGCTGTCCGACACCTTCGGTGACGACGACTACCGAGCCGTGGACGATCTGCTTCAGCGGCACTATTCGATCCTGCTGACCGACTGCGGAACGGGCATCCTGCACAGCGCCATGCACGGGGTGCTGGAGCTCGCCGACACGCTGGTGATCGTGAGCAGCGCGACCGCGGACGGCGGCTCCAGCGCCAGCGCCACGCTGGACTGGCTGGACGCGCACGGGTACGCCGAGCAGGTCCGCGAGGCGGTCGCGGTGATCTCGATGTTCCCGGCGCAGGGCGAACGGGTCGACGTCGACGCCCTCGTCCGCCACTTCGAGGCGCGGACCCGGCGGGTGGTGCGGGTCCCCTTCGACCCCCACCTGGCCGACGGTGGGCGAATCGTGCTGTCGGACCTGAAGCGGGAGACCCGAACGGCCTACCGGGAGATCGCGGGCGCCGTGGCCGAACGCTTCGGCGAGGCGCACGGCAGCCGCCCCCGCTGAGCGGCTGTACCTCGCCGACCTGGCCGGGCGGCGGCGGCCGGCTCAGCGGCCCAGCGCCGCCACCGCCGCCCGGACTCCGGGGCGCCGCAGCTGGCGGGCGACCGTCGTGCGGCCCTGGATGAGCCGGGTGAACAGGCCGAAGGTGCCCGGGCCCGCCATGAGCGCATGCATCACGCCCGGCCGCCGGGTGAACGCGCCGAGCACCTCCCTGCCCGCCGCCATCTCCGGGCCCAGGACCGCCTCGACGCGGGCGGGGTAGGCGTCCAGGGCGGCCGAGCCGACGGGCCCGGCGGCACCGGCGGCGCCGACCGCCCCCGCGGCCGCCTCCCCGGCGAGCCGGCCCGAGCGCAGTGCGAACGAGATGCCCTCCCGGGTCCACGGGTCGAGCAGGCCGGCGGCGTCCCCGGCGACGAGGACCCGGCCGCGGCGCAGCGGGGAGTCGACGGCCCGGACCCGGGTGAGGTGGCCGGAATCGTGCTGGCGCGGGGCGCCGGTGAGCCCGAGCCGCTCGACGAACCGCTCGTAGTAGCCGCGCAGCGCGGCACCCTGGGCTCGGTCGCCGATCACCCCCACGGTCAGCACCCGCCCCTTGGGGAACAGCCAGCCGTAGGAGCCGGGCACCGGTCCCCAGTCGAGCAGCATCCGGCCGGCCCACCGGTCGGCGAGCGCGGCGTCGACGACGAACTCGCCCTCCAGGCCGACGTCGACCTGGTCGCACCGGACGCCGACGTGGGTGCCGCAACGTCCGGAGGCGCCATCCGCCCCGATGACGACGCGGGCACGCAGATCGGCGCCGCCGCGTACCCGCACGGTCACCCAGCCGTCGTCGGCGGCGGGCTCCGAGGCGCCTGCCGACCGGTCGACCGGGTCGCCACCCGACTCGCGCAGGCCCAGCACCTGCACGCCGGTCCGCACGCTCGCGCCCGCCGCCTGGGCCGCGGCCAGCAGCGCGGCGTCCAGGTCGGTCCGCATCACCATGGTCAGCCAGGGCCGGGCGCCGGTCCGGCCCCGGCTGACCGTGTATCGGCCGTCCCAGGTCATGGTCATCGAGCTGACCGAGGCACGGACCAGGCCGGCCAGGTCGATGCCGACGTGGTCGGTCGACAGGCCGACCAGCCCGCCGCCGCAGGTCTTGTACCGCGGCATCGACGACCGTTCGAGGACGCAGACGCGGGCCCCGGCGGCCGCGGCCGCCCGCGCCGCGCTGCCCCCGGCGGGGCCCGCCCCGACGACGATGACGTCGAACGTGCTGTCCGGCCTGTCGATCGTGCCCACCGCAATCCCTCCCTGCCGAGCGCCCCCGCCCGACTCCGCCCGGTGCGCCGGGCGGCGCCCGGCCCGTCGTGCCCGTCGTGGGGACCGACGCCGGCCCCCACCCGTGTCAGCGCAGGGTGAGGCTGCGGCCGACGAGACCGGCCCGGACCCGGCGCTCCTGCGCGGTGAGCGGGGTCGGGTCCGCGAGCGTCTCCCGGTAGGCAAGCCGCAGCGCGGCGGCCGGCTCCTCGCAACGCTCCGCCTCGGTGTCCGCGGCGAGATCCCAGACCGGTACGACGAGGCCGTCGGCCCGGAAGAAGCCGACGAATCGGGATCCCGGGCCCACGGTGAGCCGCTCGGCCGCAGCCAGCCGGGCGAGAGCGTCCAGCAACGCCTCCTCTGAACGGGCAACGTCGCCGGCGTCGGCCGCGCCGACTTCGGCCGGGTCTGCTTCGGCCGAGCCTGCGGCGGTTGCGGCCGGCGCGGCGAGCGGCAGCGCCCAGCGCAGATGCCACCGGTCGCTGGGGTGACACCAGTACGCGGCGGGCACAGTGGACAGCCGCACCGTGGGGACCACGGTGGCGTTGGCGCGCTCCAGCATCGCCGCCACCTCCTGGTTGGGCCCGCTGTCGTCGTCCGACGGCGGCAGCCACCAGCCGAAGCCGGGGTGGACGGTGATCTCCAGGGGGGCGGGATCGAGCAGGTCGGTGAGCCGGGGCAGCCCGGCCAGCCCGTCCGGCCGCTGCTCGACCAGGCGCTGGGACGAGGCGGCCGGCACGTCGACCACGCTGCCCGGTTCGGCGTCGAGGGCGGCGAGGAGCGCCCCGGCGATGTCACGGGAGGCGTCCAGCCCGGGCAACGCGGTCTGCATGGCGACGAGGATCTCCCCGTTCTCCCGGACCAGCGCGGGCGCCGCCTGCGGCAGCATCGTGCACAGCGTGATGCGCCGATCGGCGTGCCTGGGATGCTCGGCGAGATGGTCGGCCGCGAGGATCACCGGGGCGGTCGCGCTCGGCACCAACTCCCGCAACGCGACCAGGTCGGGCTCGTCGCGGCGGCCGAGGAAGGGCCGCAGCACCGGCGCGGGCCGGGTGCGCTCGCCGTGGCACGCCTTGTAGCGGCGCCCGGAGCCGCAGGGGCAGGGCTCGCGCGGCCCGACCACGCCGATCGCGCCGGTCGCGCCGTCGGGTCCCGGCTCGGGCAAATGGCGGCGGCGGGCGGCGCCGGTCGAACCGGCCGCCGCGACGCGGGAGGGGCGGGCGCCCGGGCGCTGGGTTGCGGGTCGACGTGCGATCACGGGCTCCTGAGGTCATGACCGTCACGCACGGTCGTGGACATGGACTGGGGTACGGCTGGATTCGGGGTAAGGCTAGGCCATCGGCGGCGCGAGCCGCGGATGCCGGGCGCCGCGGCGGCACCCCGCGGGTGCATTCCGGGAGAACCCCACCCGTGCTGGACGTTGTCCCATCGAGCCGGCACCGGCCGCACGCGGGCGTCGGGGGCGGCAGGGACGATGATGGTGCCTGCCCGCCGGAGTGGATCCCGGCGGGTGCGCGGAGATGTTCACCGCGCCCGGCTCGCACGCAGCCGCCCGGTCGGTCCGCGGGATCCCACGAAAGCGGCGTCCCGGGGCGGAGAATGGGGGTTTACCCGCGGGCCCGCCGGCATCGATGTCGAGACAATGGGGGGGGTTGGTGGCAAAGGTCGTCGTCGCCGGCGGGGGAATTGCGGGAATCGCCTGCGCCAGTGTGTTGCAAGCCCAGGGAATTACGGTGGGGGTCCGGGACCGGGGCCGGGTGATCGGCGGCCGGATGGCCTCGCGGTGGATTGACGGGCGGATCGTGGACTCCGGCGCTTCCTACTTCACCGTCACCTCACCCGAGTTCACCGAGGTCGTGGACGACTGGACGGCCCGGGGGATAGCGCGGCCGTGGACCCGGCGGATGTCGGTGATCAGCGGACCGAACGCGACGCTGGCCGCGGCCGAACCGGGGCCGCTGCGCTACGCCGCGCCCCGCGGGCTGCGGTCGCTGGTGGCGGACCTCGCGTCCCGGGCCGGTGTCAGCGTGGCCCAGTCCGACCCGATCGCCCGGATCACCCCGGGGCCGCTGGTCGACGGGGAGCCGGTGGACGCAGCGGTGCTGGCCATGCCCGACCCGCAGGCGCTGCGCCACCTCGACGAGGCCTTCGTCGAGGAGCGCGCCCTGCTCGCCGACCGGCCCTGGACGCCGGTGCTGGCGCTGCTCGCGGGCTGGTCGCACCGCTGCTGGACACCGATGGACGGCGCCTTCGTCCACGACGACGACACGATCGAGTGGGTCGCCGACGACGGTCGCCGCCGAGGCGACAACGCGCCCGTTCTGGTCGCGCACTCGACGGCCCGGTTCGCCCAGCCGCGGCTGGCCGAGCCGGCCGCGGCCGGGCCCGCGCTGATCGCGGCGCTGCGACGGCTGCTCGCCATCCCGGAGCAGCCGCGGTGGGTGTACGTGCAGCGGTGGACGTTCGCCCGGCCGGACCGCCCGCACGAGCAGCAGTTCCACCTGTCCGACAATCGCATCGGTCTCGCGGGCGACGGGTGGGGCCAGCCGAAGATCGAGAATGCCTGGCTCTCGGGCACCGCGTTGGGCCGGGCGATCGCCGAGCGGCTCCGGTGATCGGCAACCGTGTGACGCACTTCCACAAACGTTGGTCTAGCAGGTTCGATTGATGCTGCCCGAGGGGGGTACACCAGCCGACATGGAGATCAAAGTAAGCCTGTCGTTGCCCCGCGATGAGATCTCCATTCCCGTGGTTCGACGCATCTGTACGCAGTCCCTGAAAGTTCTCGGGGTATCCCAGGAATGCATCGATGATGTTGAGCTTGCGTTGACAGAGGCATGCGCGAATGTTCTTCTCCATGCCCAGGCCGAAGACGAGTACGAGGTATCGGTCGGCGTCGACAACGAGGTGGCCGTCATCGAGGTGAGCGACCGCGGCGGCGGGCTCGACACCTCCTTCGAGACTGTGTTCGAATCCGAGCGGACGGCGCGCCCGAGCCTGGACGGCGTGGCGCCGGAAAACGTCCCGGAGCAGGGCCGGGGGATCTTCCTCATGCGGGCGCTCATGGACCATGTCCAGTTTCACCGGGTCGAGGGCCCGCAGCGGGGTACCCGCGTGCATCTGGAGAAGATGCTGGTCTGGGAGGAGAGCGCCCCGGGCGCACAGCTGAGCCGGACGCGCAGGACGACCGGGCCGTGGGGCTCCGCCCGCCCGCCGAAGGCCGCCGACGAACCCGTCTGAACGTGCCCGCCCGCGTCCGCCCGCGTCCGCGTCCCGGACCTGGCGATAACCGGATCCCGATGGGGATCGACCGGCCTTCCCACGTGGGAAGAGCGGCTACGCTGACGGCAGTGGACGGGCGAGCGGAGCTGGGTGGGTGCCGGGATGGATGCGGTAGGGACCGACGCGACCACGACGACGGCCAGGATCGGGGTCGTCACCTTCCCGGGTTCGCTCGACGATCGGGACGCTGCCCTCGCGGTGCGGGCCGCCGGCGCCGAGCCGGTCGCCCTCTGGCACGGCGACGATGATCTCGCCGGGGTCGACGCCGTCATCCTGCCCGGCGGCTTCTCCTATGGGGACTACCTGCGCGCCGGTGCGATCGCCCGGTTCTCCCCCATGGTCACGGCCCTCATCGCCGCGGCCCGCGACGGCCTGCCCACGTTGGGCATCTGCAACGGCTTCCAGGTGCTGTGCGAGGCCGGCCTGCTGCCGGGCGCGCTGACCCGCAACGCCGGGCTGCACTTCGTCTGCCGCGACCAGCGACTGCGGATCGAGACCGCGGCCACGGCGTGGACGCGGGACTATCAGGCCGGCGAGGAGATCGTCATCCCGGTCAAGCACGGCGACGGTCGTTTCGTGGCAAGCCCCGAGGTGCTCGCCGAGCTGGCCGCGCACGATCGGATCGTGCTGCGCTACCTCGACGGCAACCCCAACGGCTCGGCCGACGACATCGCCGGGGTCTGCAACGCCGAGCGCACGGTCATGGGCCTCATGCCCCACCCGGAACACGCCGTCGACGAGCTGACCGGCTCGGGCCTGGACGGGCTGCGCATGTTCACGTCGGTGCTCACCGGCCTGCTCGCCAACACCTGAACGGATCGCCGGTCACGCCTGCGCGGAGCCGGGGGCGGCCGGCGCCGACCCACCTGGCTCACCAGACCCGGCGTCGGGCTGGTCGTCCGCCGCCACCGACCGGTGCGGCGCCACGTGCAGCGCCGCCGGGGTGAGCACGCCGTTCGCCGCCCAGCGGGAGAAGCCCGCCGACGTCGCCAAGGAATACCTCCAGGACAAGGGCCTGCTCAGCTAGTCGCGGGTCGGGCGCCCCGCCGTCGCGCCGCCCCTGCGGCGCCGGCGTGGCGGTGGGGTGCGTCCGTATCACGGTTTTTTCGGCCCCGGCAGTTGGCATCGGGGATAGGGCTCGGTATTGTGGCGGGAAGCGTCCGTCCTGACCATCTCACGGACAAAGGTGTGCACGTGAAGCGGGTTCCCCGTTTTGTCGACCGGTCGCGTGCGGGACGCCGCACCGACGGGCTGTTCGGCTTCGACCCGGATCCGGCGGATGCTGCGGAGCCGGCCGCGGATGAAACCCGGACGTTCGAGATTCACGCCCTCGGCCCCTCCGGCTCCGGAAAAACCGTCTTCACCGCGAGCCTCTACCACCGATTGTTGATCCGGCGCCCCGAATACTCGTTCTATCTGAAGTCCGACCACGCCAGCTCGGCCTATCTCAACGGGGTCTACAACCAGGTCGCCGATGCCGACGAGGACTGGCCCATCGCCAGCCAGGATGTCCGGGAATGGAACTTCACGACCTGCGTGCAGTCCGCGGCGGGTGATTTCGAGCCGCTGCGCTTCCGGCTGCTGGACTATCCGGGCGGCATCCTGACCAACCCGCGCGGCGCCCAGGACGCCACGGTCAGCGGGCTGGTGGACCGGCTTCGCTCCGCCAACGCCCTGTTCGTCCTGCTCGACGGCCAGGCGATGCTGGCGCTGTTGCAGAACGAGGAGCTCGGCGCGCGTTACCTCGCCTTCGACATCATCAGCAGCCTGGAGATCGCCCAGCAAAGCCGGTGTCCGGTGCAGTTCGTCGTGACCAAATGGGATCTGCTCGACGGCCGTTACTCCCTGGACCAGCTACGGCAACGGCTGATGCTGGACGAGAACTTCCGGGACCTGGTGCGGTCGAAGGCCGAGGACACCCCGGCGACGATCCGGCTGTTCCCGGTCAGCTCGGTCGGCTCCGGGTTCGCGGCTATGACCGAGTACGGCGAGATGCGCAAGTCCGGTCGCCCGCCCCAGCCGCACAACATCGAGCTTCCACTGCTCGCCGTGCTGCCGGACTTCCTTCAGTTCGCCTACACGGAGATCCGGGCCCGGGAGGTGCTGCTTGCCGATCGCAAGCAGTCCGCCGGCCGGCTCCCGCCGATGCTCTCGCGGCAGTTGCAGCCGTTGATGCAGGGCATGGCCGACACCGGAATCCCGCGGCTGCGCAAGGCGATCATGACCCGCTACCCGGGGCTGGAGAAAATGCTGCCGGAAAGCGTGTTCCGCGAGGTCTTCAGCTACGCCGAGATCCTCGCGCAGGGCCAGGCCGCCCGGGCGCGGATGGGTCGCCAGCGGTACGCCGACGATCTGATGCGCCGCCGGCAGGGCATCACCGACGAGCTGTCGGCGCTCCAACTGATCCAGATGCAGTGCGAGGACCGCGTCAGCGGGTACGAGGAGGCGAATCCGACCTCGGTCCTCGCCGGCGGCACGCGACACTTCTCGCCCGAGACGGTCGGGCAGGACGGCTAGCCGGCCCATGACCGGTTCCTGGATGTTCCTGGTCACCCGCAACCGCGAGCTGGACTGGCGGGCGATCCTCGCGCCCGGCTTCCTCATCGATGCGAACGACGACTTCCAGCTCGTGACGCGGACCGCCGCGCCCGCCCATCCGCAGCCGCCCACGGCCCGCCCGCTGGACGTGCCGGGGCGCGCACAGCTGACCCTGCTCTACCGCAGCCGCCCCGCCGGCGAGGTGCTGGGCCTGCCCACGGCCCGGGACCGGTTCGGCCGACCGATCTTCGTGGTGGAGGGCATGGTCGTGGACCGGCCGGTGTCCCCGCCGCCGGCGATGATCCAGGCGGCGATCGAGGACGGGCTGACCGGCCTGGAGGACCTGGTCCGCGCTTTCTGGCAGCAGTCCGACGAGGCCGCGCCGCCGCAGGTGGCGCCGTGCCGGCCGATCACGCTCTGAACGACCCGCGCGGCCGGGGTCCGGCGGCCCGTGGTGGGCGTCGACCGGGTGGCAGTGGCCCACGCCACGCCGGGCCCGCGGCGCCGGCGTCCGGGCACGGGGGCCGCGAGCAGGCGGAATCCGCGAGGATGGGGGGGTGACCGGCAACCCGACCGCCCCGGCGGCCACCTCCGAGACCACGCCCGCCGCGAGCCCCGGTGCGCAGAGCACCAGCACCGCCGAGCAGCCGTACCGCGAGCTGGGGCTCACCGACGACGAATACGCGCGGATCGTGGCCACCCTCGGCCGCCGCCCCACCGACGCCGAGCTCGCGATGTACTCGGTGATGTGGAGCGAGCACTGCTCCTACAAGTCCTCCAAGGTGCATCTGCGGCAGTTCCGGGACACCCCGTCCACCGACCGGCTGCTCGTCGGCATGGGGGAGAACGCCGGCGTCGTCGACGTCGGCGAGGGCCTGGCCGTCACCTTCAAGATCGAGTCGCATAACCATCCGAGCTTCGTCGAGCCGTATCAGGGGGCGGCGACCGGCGTCGGGGGCATCGTCCGCGACATCCTGACCATGGGGGCCCGGCCGATCGCCGTGCTCGACCCGCTGCGCTTCGGCGACGCCGACGCGCCCGACACGGCGCGGACGCTGCCCGGGGTGGTCGCCGGCATCGGCGGCTACGGCAACTGCCTCGGCCTGCCCACGATCGGCGGCGAGATCGTGTTCGACCCGACCTACGCCGGCAACCCGCTGGTCAACGCGCTCTGCGTCGGGGTGATGCCGGTCGGCCGGGTGCAGACCTCGGCGGCCACCGGAGTCGGCAACGCCGTGGTCCTGCTGGGCGCGAAGACCGGCCGGGACGGGATCGGCGGCGTGTCCGTGCTGGCGTCGGCGACCTTCGACGAGGGCGGCGGCCCGGCCCGGCGGCCGTCGGTGCAGGTCGGTGACCCGTTCACCGAGAAGATCCTGATCGAGTCCTGCCTGGAGCTGTTCGACCGTGGGCTCGTCACCGGCATTCAGGACCTCGGCGGCGCCGGGCTGACCTGCGCGCTGACGGAGACGACCGCGGCGGGGCTCGCCACCGGCCAGCCCGGTGGCATGGACGTCGACCTGGACCTGGTGCCGCTGCGCGAGCCGTCGATGGCCGCGCACGAGGTGCTGGCCAGCGAGTCCCAGGAGCGGATGCTCGCGATCGTCACGCCCGAGGCGCTGCCCGAGGTCCTCGCGCTCGCCGAGCGCTGGGGGGTGCTCGCGACCAGGATCGGCACCGTCACCGACACCGGGCGGCTGATCGTGCGCTGGCACGGCGAGGTCGTCGTCGACGTGCCGCCCGGCTCGCTCGCCGACGATGGCCCCGTCTACGAGCGGCCGCTGCGCCGCCCCGCCGACCTCGACCTGGTCCGGGCGGACGGCCCGACGGCGGCCCGGCTGGCCCGGCCGACCACCGGGGCGCAGCTACGCCAGACCCTGCTGCGGATGATCGCCTCCCCCAACCTGTGCTCCCGGGCCTGGGTGACCGACCAGTACGACCGGTACGTGCAGGCGGCCACGGTCCTCGCCCAGCCGGAGGACGCCGGCGTGCTACGGCTGTCCGAGGAGACCGGGCTCGGCATCGCGCTGGCCACCGACGGCAACGGGCGCTACGCCCGGCTCGACCCGTTCGCCGGCGCTCAGCTCGCCCTCGCCGAGGCGTGCCGCAACGTCAGCGCCGCGGGGTCGGTGCCGATCGCCGTGACGAACTGCCTGAACTTCGGCTCCCCGGAGGATCCCGAGGTGATGTGGCAGTTCGCGCAGGCGTGCGCGGGCCTCGCCGAGGGCTGCCGGCGCCTGGGCCTGCCGGTCACCGGCGGCAACGTGTCGTTCTACAACCAGACGGGCGCCGCCCCGATCCACCCGACCCCGGTGATCGGGGTGCTGGGCCTGTTCGACGACGTCGCCCGGCGCACCCCGATCGGGTTCACCGACGAGGGGGATGCGCTGATCCTGCTCGGCGAGACCGCCGACGAGTTCGGCGGCTCCGAGTGGGCCTGGGTGACCCACCGCCACCTCGGCGGAGCGCCGCCGGCGGTCGACTTCGCCCGGGAGAAGCTGCTCGGGGAGGTCCTCGTCGCCGGTTCCCGCGACGGCATGCTCACCGCCGCCCACGACCTGTCCGAGGGGGGACTCGCGCAGGCCCTCGTCGAGTCGTGTCTGCGCGGCGGGCGCGGCGCCCGGATCGTCCTGGGTGACGGAACCGACCCGTTCGTCGAGCTGTTCAGCGAGTCGGCCGGGCGCGCCGTCGTCGCCGTGCCCCGCTCGGAGGAGCTGCGCTTCACGGACATGTGCACGGTCCGCGGCCTGCCGTGGCGGCGCATCGGCGTCGTCGACGGCGACGCGCTCGACGTGCAGGACGCGTTGCGCATCGGCCTCGACGAGCTGCGCGACGCCCACGAGGGCACCCTGCCCGCCCTGTTCGGCCGCACCGCCTGAGCCGGACCCCCGCTGCCGAGGCCGGCCCGGTCGGCGTCCCCGCCGCGGGACGCCGACCGGGCCGGCGACGCCCGCACCGCGGGACCGGACCCGGGACGGGGCGGAACGGGCCTCGGGTCACGGGCCTCGGGTCACGGGCCTCGGGTTAGGAGTGGCCGTAGGGCTCCGGGTCGGCGGCGTCCCCGGCCTGCTCGTCCGGCTCGGCGTCCGTCACCGAGCCGGGGCTGTGCGCGGCGACGCCGATCAGCTCGACGTCCATCGGCTCCAGATCGGAGGGGTCCTCGTCGAAGACGACCGGCTCCGGGTGCGCTGACGGCGCCACCAGCGCCTCGGAATGCGCGCCGCAGCCGTGATCGATGGCGGTGACCCGACCGTCGTCGGGGGCCAGCTCGTTGGCGCAGACGCCGAAGATCCGGCCGAGCGCGCCCGCGAGGCGGACGTGGAAACCGCAGGTCAGGCACGAGGCGGGGGCGACCTTGGCAATCGAGGCATCCGGCCCGGCGTCGCCGGCGTACCAGCGCTCGACGGCCTCCTCCCGGCCGGTGACGGACAGCACCCGGGCCCGGCCGAGACCGAGCTCCAAGTAGTCGTCGGTATCGACGAGCTCCTCGACGTCCTCCACGCGCAGCGCGAGCCGGGGATCGTCGATCGCCGTGGGCAGCAGGTCGCCGACGCCCACGTCGCCCGGCCGCAGCCGCTCCGACCACGGCACCCACGCCGGCGCCAGCAGCGCGCCCTCGCCCGGCATCAGCACCACGTCGTCGACCGTGACCTTGCGCACCCGCGAGGCGCGGGTGACGACGACCGTCCAGGCCCAGCCCGGGTAGGCGGGCGAGGCGCAGGCGAAGCGGTGCAGCACGATCCGGTCGCCCTCGGCCTCGACGCCGAGGTGCTCGCCGACCTCGCTCTCGCCGCCCGCCTGCTCGACCGCGGCCGCGCGGGCCAGGTCCACGGCGGCGGCGCACACCGCATCCACCGCCGGCTCCCGCGACGCCCGGACCGCCCGGACCGCCCGGGACCGCGCGGCCGGCACCGCCGGGTCCGCGACCGGCTCGGTGGTGATGGTCACGTCGGGCGGCGGCGCCGCGGTGGTGGTGGACGACGCCCGAGGGCGAGTCCGTGGGGTCGACGCGTCGGCGTCCGTCGCCGGAGCCGTTGTCACCGTTGTCACGTCTGGGACCTCCGCGCTGCCCTGGGCCGTTGCACCCGCCGTGAGCTCCGCACCGGCCGCACCCGCAGCGTCCGGTACCGAATCCGCACCGAAGGTAACGGATGGATCCGGCGGCTCGGTCGTGGTGGAACGAACCTCGTGAGCATCCACGCAACGTATTCTCACCCACGGACACTCGCACCGCCCGACGTGGTCGTAGGAGCGCAGGCCAGGGACGAGGACACTCGGCATGGTGAACCTGGGCAGCACCGTCTCGAACAACCTGCGAAGGCTGCGGTCGAGCGTGCGCGGCGACGGCGCCGACCGGACCGGGCTGTCCGCCCTCACCGAGCTGTCCTTCGTGAACGCCGCGGGCGACGCGCTGGTGACCGTCGCGCTGGCCGGGTCACTGTTCTTCTCGGTGCCCTCCGGCGAGGCCCGGTCGAAGGTCGCCTTGTACCTGCTCATCACCATGGTGCCATTCGCATTGTTGGCGCCGGTCATCGGGCCGCTGCTCGACCGGGTCGCCCACGGCCGGCGCACGGCGCTCGCAGCCCTCTGCCTGGGCCGCGGCCTGCTGGCCTGGCAGCTCGCCGGGGCGCTGCACGGGCTGGCCGTCTACCCGCTGGCCCTCGGCCTGCTCGTGCTCTCCCGTGGCTTCGGCGTGGCGCGCAGCGCCGTCATTCCCCGGGTCGCCCCGGCCGAGCTCACCCTGGTCAAGGTCAACTCGCGGATCTCGCTGGTCAACATCGTTGCCGGCGCCATCGTGGCACCGCTCGGGCTGGGCATCGCGCACATCCCGTTCGTCGGCTATCCGTGGGTGCTGCGGCTGTGCGCGATCGTCTACATGGCCGGCGTCCTGCTGGCCTTCAACCTCCCCCGGCACGTCGACTCGGCGGCCGGCGAGCTGCCGCTGCGCGCCCCGGTCGCGCCCGGCGACGGCCGGCGCGGGCTCGGGGCCCGGCTGCGGGCGTTCCTCGGCGCGCTGCCGGTGGCCCTGCGCGCCACGGCAGTCCTGCGCGGCCTGGTCGGCTTTCTCACCTTCTATCTCGCCTTCCTGCTGCGGACCAACGGCGGCAACAGCCTGTGGCTGGGCGGCCTGGCCGTGGCCGCGGGCGTCGGCAGCGGGCTCGGCGTGTTCATCGGCGGCCGGCTCGGCCGGCGACGCCCGGAGGGCATCCTCATGCTCGCCTTGGTGCTGGCGGCCGGGGGATGTCTCGGCGCCGCCATCACCTACACCAGGTTCACCTCGCTCGTCGCGGCGCTGCTGGCCACCATGGCCGGCTCGATGGGCAAGCTGGCGCTCGACGCCGTCGTCCAGCGCGACATCCCGGAGGCGACGCGCAACTCCGCATTCGCCCGCTCCGAGACCGCGCTCCAGCTCACCTGGGTCGCCGGTGGCGCCCTCGGGCTCATCGAGATGCCCGGGACGGTCGGCTTCGCGGTGGCCGCCGCCGTCGTCTGCAGCACGCTGTTCGTCCAGGCCGGCGCGCTGCGCCGCTCGCGCCTGGCGGCCCGGGACCGGCTGCAGGGCGCCGACCTCCGGCCGCCGGGCGGCGCCGTCCCGACGGGTGGACCCGCCGGTGCCGTCCCCGCCCCCCTCGGCCAGCCCACCGTCGGCCAGCCCACCGTCGGCCAGCCCACCGTCGGCCAGCCCGGTATGGGACAGGCCGGGTGGGCGTACCCGCCCGGCGTCGCCGGGTACCCGCCGGGTGCCCAGCCCCAGACGCCACAGCCGGACCCGGCGGCGGTGGTGTCCGCGCCGGTGCCGTCCGTCGCCCCCTGGCGGGATGCGTCGGCGCCCATCCCGCCCACCCTGGAGGACCCCACCCGCCCGGACGCGCCGCGGCAGCGCCGGGGGCTGGGCCGGCGGCGGCGGGACTGACCTCGCCGGCCTGATCGGCCCCGCCGGGGACGACGTGACACCGCTCACGACGCCGCCCTGGCACCACCCGCGGACGCCTCGCCCCGGGACGCCGCGACACCGGCGGCGATAACCTCCGAGCGTGCGCACGTCAACGCGGTCCCGTCGGGTGCCGTTCCCACGGCTCGCCGCGATCATCGCCGCCGTTGCCGCAGTCGGCCTCGGGGTCGCCGGCTGTGACCGCCCGACCCCGCTGGTGACGATGGAGTCGGGCGGGGACTTCGTGAAGACGAACGCGGCCCAGTACCTGCGGGACGGCGCCCTCATCGAGCGATCGGTCTCGCCGCCGCACCTGGCTGCCAGGCCCGGGGGCAGCCTCAACATCGACGTTCCGACCTCGGTCGCCGATCGCGGCTACTTCCTCTCGGTCAACAACGAGCGGATCACCGAAACGATCACCGACACCCACTACCGCTACCTGCTCCCGAACGTGCAGGGGACGGTGAACCTCGTGGTCTTCGCCGCGCCCACCGACGCGAAGTCGACCACGGCATCCGGGAGCTGGCCGTTCGTGGTCTCGATCAAGCCCTGACCCGCATCCCGCTGCGCCGGCCGCCCGCGCCGGCCGCCCGCGCGGCGGCCCGCCCGGCGACCGCCGGGGCCGAACCGGGGGACGTACCAACCCGGGTACCCCCGTTGCCACCGGCCATGGCCCTGGCATGCGCGCAGCGTGCCCTTGGCCGCTATCAGGACCACGCAGCGTCGACCGTGATGCTAAGGTCCGGCAACAAGTCCGATTTGCACCACATCGAAAACCCCGTGCCGTTACATCGCCGTCCGGCGCGGTCGCATTCGAGTAGATCGACCGACAGCGCATGACGGCAGACGAGGACATTCCAGATCATGATCCGGACCTGGTCGTGAGCCGCACCCTGATCGTCACCGCGGTGACAGCCGAGGCAGACGCGGTGTGCGCAGGGCTGATGGGTAGCTGGTCGCGCGGACGGACGAGGTTGCCGGCCGGGCCGGGCAACCTGGTTTCCCCCGACTGGGACCGCCAGCTGCTCACCACGTCGACGTTGGGCCCCTACGTCGGCCGCCGGCGTGGCCCGGTCACCGTCCTCGCCGCGGGCACCGGCGGTCCGGCCGCCGCCGCCGGCACCGCGGCGGCCCTGGCGGTCGCGAGCGCGGCCGGGCAACCGTTCGATCTCGTGGTGGCCATGGGCGTCGCGGGCGGGTTCCGCGGCTGGGCGGAGATCGGCGACATCGTCGTCGCCGAGCGGATGGTCGCGGCGGATCTGGGCGCCGAGTCCGGTCTCGACGAGGAGCCCCCGTCGGCGCCCGCCGGCCGGATCAGCGAGATGGACCGCAACCTCGGCTTCCATGCCACCGGCGCGCCGACCCACCGGGGCCCCGACGGACGCGGCCCGATCGGCGGCGGGGCGTTTCTCACCCTGGACGACCTGGGCCTCGGCTCGTCCACCGCGCGCCCCGAGCCGGAGCTGGTGTCACGGCTGCACACCGTGCTCGATGCCACCGGCCGGCGGATCGTCACAGGTACCGTGGTCAGCGTGTCGACCGTGACGGGCACGGAGCGCCGGGCCAGCGCCCTCACCGAGCGGCTGGACCCGGTGGCTGAGGCGATGGAGGGCTACGCCGTCGCCCTGGCCGCGCGGTCCTTCGGCGTCCCCGCCGCGGAGATCCGCGCCATCAGCAATCCGGTCGGCCGCCGGGACCGCGCCGGCTGGAACCTGCCGGCCGCGCTGGCCAGCCTGCGTACGGCCGCGGCGGCGCTGGTCGCGCACCCGGAGGGCCTGGTCGCCGCCGAGGCGCTGCCCGCCACCAGCGGCGAGACGGCGACGGCGGGCTCCGGCCCCCAGCACGGCAGCAACGGCACGCGCTGACGAGTCCGCACGACGAGACTTCAGGCGGACGGCCTACGGCGGACGCGAGCGATCGGCGGGACAGACACCGACGAGCGGGAGGACACCGGGATGAGCGAGCGCCGGACGGTCACGACGCGGGACACCCAGCCGCTGTCCCTGGCCATCTCCCCGTGTCCCAACGACACGTTCGCCTTCCACGCCCTGGCCCACGGGCTGGTGCCGGACGCGCCCGCGGTGACAGTGACGTTCGCCGACATCGACGTGCTGAACTCCCGGGCGGCCGAGCGGCGTGACGATCTGGTCAAGGTTTCCTATGGCGCCCTGCCGTGGCTGCTGGCCGACTACCAGCTGCTGACCTCCGGCGGGGCGCTGGGCCGCGGCTGCGGCCCGCTGGTCCTCACCGCCGGCCGCACCGACCTGCGCGATGCGCGGGTCGCCATCCCCGGCACCCGCACCACCGCCTACCTGCTGTTCCGGCTGTGGGCCGCCGATCGTGGCGTGGCCAGCATCGACGTGGTGCCGTTCGAGAAGATCATGCCGGCGGTCCAGGAGGGCCGGTATGACGCGGGGCTGGTCATCCACGAGTCGCGGTTCACCTACCCCTCGTACGGGCTGACGGCACTCGCCGACCTCGGCGACTGGTGGGAGGAGCAGACCTCGCTGCCGATCCCGCTCGGCGCGATCCTCGCCCGCCGCGAGCTGGACGGCGCCGTGCTGTCCGCCGCGGTGCGCGCCAGCGTCGCCGCCGGGTTCGCCGACCCGTCCGCAAGCGCCGACTACGTCCTCGCCCACTCCCAGGAGATGGCGCCCGACGTCGTCGACGCCCACATCAAGCTGTACGTCAACGAGTTCAGCCTCGATCTCGGCGACGAGGGGTTCGCCGCCATCGAGACGCTGCTCGCCCGCGCCGCCGACGCGGAGCTCGTGCCGAGGCTGCGCCAGCCGTTGCGCTGAGCCGGGAGGTCGTCGGCTGTCCCGACTGCTGAAGTAGGTGGCAGGATGGCAACGTGAGTTCTGATCAGATCCCGGCCGTCAGCGTCGCCGACCTGCCTGCCGACCTGTCCGCGGACGGTGCCCCTCTGCTCGTGGATGTCCGGGAGCCCGACGAGTGGTCCGCCGGGCACATCGCCGACGCCCTGCACATCCCGATGGGTGAGCTCGTCGCCCGGCTCGACGAGGTTCCCCGCGGGCACGACGTGATCGTCGTGTGCCGGTCCGGCGGCCGCTCCGCCGCCGTCACGGGCTACCTCGCCCAGGGCGGCTGGCAGGTCCGCAACCTCACCGACGGGATGCTCGCCTGGCAGGCCCATGGCCGGCCGATGGTGAGCGAGAGCGGCGCCGCGCCCACCGTCCTCTGAATTCCGCGGTTCCGCCCGAGACGTCACAACCCGCGAGTTCACCAACACCTGCGCAGGACAGACCGCCTGCCAGGACCGACCCGGGCCGCCCGCCCCGACCGCCATCCGTCTCGGCTGGTCGGGGCCGGCCGGCTCAGCTCGCGGCGCTCGCGCTGGGCTCGGCCGACGCGTCCTCGACCCGCACCACGTAGTCCTCGATGACCGGGTTGGCCAGCAGGGTCGACGCAAGATGCTCGACCCGCGCAAGCACCGCGCCGTCCAGCGCCACCCCGTCCGCCAGCTCCAGCTCGAAACGCTTGCCCTGGCGGACGCCGACGATCCCGCTCACCCCGAGGCGCGGCAGCGCGTTGAGCACCGCCTGCCCCTGCGGGTCGAGGATCTCCGGCTTGAGCATCACATCCACCACAACCCTGGTCACACCCGCGGACACTACCGGCCCGGCGGCCCCGTCGGCGGGGATTGCGCCGAGTGCCGGCCCGTCGTCACGCCGCCGCCCGCGCTGGTGGCCGCGCGGGCGGCGGATCGTCCGGCGACGACCGTCCGTCGGGTCCGGCCTAAGCTCGGTTGATGCCGTCCTGGAAGGCATCAGCCCCGGTGGTCGGATTCGACCTCGATCTGACCCTGCTGGATGCCCGCGCCGGCATCCGGGCCACCCTCGCCGCGCTGTCCGGCGAAACCGGGGTGGCCGTCGACGCCGACCTGGTCGTCTCCCGGCTCGGACCGCCGCTGGAGACCGAGCTCGCCCACTGGTTCCCCGCCGCGGACGTGCCCGCCATCGCCGCCCGCTACCGGGAGCTGTCCGCCGTGCACGCGGTCCCCGCGTCGGTGCCGATGCCGGACGCGCGCGCCGCGGTGGACGCGGTGCGCCGGCTCGCCGGCCGCGTCGTCGTCGTCACCGCCAAGAGCACCGCGCTCGCCCGGGCGAGTCTGGACCGCATCGGCATCGCCGCCGACGCGGTCGAGGGAGCCCTGTTCGCGCGGACGAAGGGGGCCGCCCTGCTCACCCATCGGGTGGACGTCTTCGTCGGGGATCACGTCGGCGACATGATCGGCGCGCGGGAGGGCGGCGCGCTCGCGGTGGGCGTGACCACGGGCCCCTGCTCGGCGGGGGAGCTGCGCACCGCCGGCGCGGACGTCGTCCTGGCCCGGCTCGGCGAGTTCCCGCCCTGGCTGCTGGGCGAGGCCGCCCGCCGGCGTTGACCCCAGATCAGGCGGTCGGGGCCGAGACGCCGGCGCCGGGATCGGCTCGCGTGTCCGCACCGGGGCGGCCGTCGGGATCGCCGTGGAGTGCGGGTTCGGGGCGGCCGAGGGGCGGTTCGACCGGGAGGTGCGGGTTGGTCCGGTACAGGTCCGGATCGGCCTCCTCGGGGATCCGGGAGCGGACGGCGGCGAGCACCCCGGTCAGCGCGACGGCGAACCCGACGGTCAGCCCGCCGCCGGCGACGGCGTTCAGCCACGTCGGCAGGTTCCTGACCCCGAAGAAGAAGGGGATCACCGCGACCGCGGCGGCGACCAGGCCGATCCCGAACAGCCCGCATCCTGCCCGCACGAGCCGGTCCGCGCGGCCCGCCACCGGCCCGGCCTGGGGCCCGGCCTGCTCGGACGGCGTCGGCGTCGGCGGCACGCCCGACAGCCTACGGGGGCCGGCGAGGACGGCCGGGGTGCCCGGCTCAGGACGGGCACCCCACGGCGGCGGTCAGACGACCGGTGCGCCCTCGCCCTGCTGGTGCGCGCCCCGTTCGACGTGCTCGCGGTAGTTCGCGGCCTCCCGGTCGGACACGGCCAAACCCTCGGCCGCGCGGCTCGCCTCGGGATCGTCCGGGCCGCCGTCCGCGCCGAGCACGGCCTCGTCCCGAGCCCGGCTGCGCTCGGCCTCCTCGAAGTCCTCCGGGGTACGAAAGTCCTCGCGATCGGGATTCGCCATCGAAACGCCTCCTGCCATCGGGGGCCGGCCGTCCAGTCCGGACGGTCGGCCCAGGGTCAGGACCTGGCATGCCCGGGGTACACCCCGGATAACACCGGGGAGGGCACCGTCACTGGTGAGGTCCGGCCGACAGCCGATCGCGACCGAAGACCCCGCGCGTGGTGCGGTCGGCGGATAGCCTGGGACTCCCTCAGCTTTCGTCGCGTTGTCCTGTCGTTACACAGAACGAGGTCGCCCGTGCCCACCGGCAAAGTCAAGTGGTTCGACGTCGACAAGGGCTTCGGCTTTCTCAGCCGCGACGACGGCGGCGACGTCTTCGTCCACAAGGCCGCCCTCCCGGCGGGGGTGGAGCGGCTCAAGCCGGGCGACCGGGTGGAGTTCGGCGTCGCGGCCGGGCGGCGCGGGGACCAGGCGCTGTCGGTCCGGCTGCTGGCCGCGCCGCCGTCGGTCGCCAAGGCGGCCGCGCACGCCGCCCGGCGCAGCCCCGACGAGCTGCACAGCATGGTCGAAGACATGATCAAGGTGTTGGACGACGTGCAACGCGATCTGCGCCGCGGGCGCTACCCGGACCGCCGGATCGCGCAGCGGGTGGCCAAGGTCGTGCACGCCGTCGCCAATGAGCTGGAGGCATAGGCGGCGGGGAGTCGATCCTCACGGCTCCGTGGGCGGCAGGAAGCTCACCCGGCGGCCGCAACCGGTGCACACCGCCACCTGCGAGCCGGGTTCGTCATCGGACGCAACGAGATGGGTCAACGGGATCGGCCCGTCGCACCAGGGGCACAGCAGCCACGGCCCGTCGACGCTGCGGGAGCCGCCGCCGGTGGCGGCGGTCACCGGTTCACCGCCGCACCCGAGGCGCGCCGGCGCGAGCGCGCCGCTTCTCCGGGCCGGGCGCGTGACACGGGCAGCCGGGCCAGGGGGGCCCACCGGCCACGGCCCGCGCTGCCCCACCGGTAATCACTCACCCACGATGCCCCATCCCGGACCGGACTCGGGCCACTATCGCAACACATTGTCGGCCAACCGACCCGAACGACCGGCCGGGAGCCCGTGCGTGCCGGAGAGCACCCGCGGTGCGGCAGACTGCGAACGGAGACAACGCGACCCAGGAACGCCGGCGAACCCCGACCGCCGCGTGGCGCCGGACGGGGGCGAGCTGGTAGCGGGTCGAGTCCGGGCCGTGCGTGGGATCGGGAGCTGAGAGGCATTCGCGTGACAACCAGTGGGCAGCGGTCGTGATCACATCCGTAGGGTGCTGACCGTGGTCGACGACGCCGCGGGCCCGAACCCCCGCACCGATCCGGGCGACCCGCTCAACCCCCACGAGCCGCGGTCCATCGGCCCCTACGCCCTCATCAGCCGCCTGGGCGTCGGCGGGATGGGCACGGTCTACCTGGCCCGCAACACCGCCGGGCGGCGGGTCGCAGTGAAGGTCATCCGACCCGACCTCGCGGCCGACGAGGAGTTCCGCCGCCGGTTCCGGGCCGAGGTGGAGGCAGCCCGCCGGGTCGCCCCCTTCTGCACCGCCGAGGTGCTCGACGCCGATCCGAACGCGCCGGCGCCCTACCTGGTCACCGAGTTCATCGACGGCGTCCGGTTGGACGAGCAGGTCGACTCCGGTCCGCTGGCCTCCTCGACCCTGACGGGCCTGGCCGTCGGGGTGGCGACGGCGCTGACCGCCATCCACAGCGCGGGCCTCGTCCACCGCGACCTCAAACCGAGCAACGTGATGCTCTCCCTGTCCGGCCCGCGAGTGATCGACTTCGGCATCGCGCAGGCGTTGGAGGGCGCGAAGGCCAAGCCGACGGCGTGGGGGTTCGGCTCGGCCGGCTGGATGGCGCCCGAGCAGGTGCACGGCCGGCCGATCGGACCCGAGGCGGACGTCTTCGCCTGGGGCATCCTCATCGCCTACGCCGGCACCGGCCGGCATCCCTTCGGCGACGGCTCGGACATCGACCTCGGCATGCGCATCGTCGGCGCAGCCCCGGACCTGCGCGGTCTGCGGGAGCCGCTGGTCGGGCTGGTCAGCGCCGCCCTGGCGAAGCATCCCGACGACCGGCCGAGCGCCCGGGAGCTGCTGCTGCGGCTCATCGCGCAGCCGCCGGCCCGCGGTGGCCCCGCCCTCGGGCCGGCCATCGGGCCGGCCATCGGCCAGGTCGAGGAGCTGCTCAACCGCACCGGCGAGGTGCCCCGCCCGGCGCCGACGCGGGTGGGTCCGGTGACCTCGGCTCCCGCCCGCCGGGCGCCCTGGGACGGTGCGGGCCCCGCGGCGAGGCCGGCCGGCCCACCGGGGCGCGC
>NZ_CM001489.1:5663148-5773551 GCF_000262465.1 Frankia sp. QA3 | reverse complement strand
ATGCCGGAACCGGCGCGCATGCCGGAACCGGCCCGGACGGCGGAGCCGGCGCGGATGCCGGGTTCGACGCCGAGGCCGGGCGCTGCGGACAACCCCTATCCGCAGTCCCCGCCCCGGCGCGGACCGGACCGCCGACAGCTGGCAATGATCATCGGAATCGTCGTGGCGGCGCTGATCGCCATCGCGATCGTGGTCAGCCTGCCGGGCCGCAACGGCGGCGGGGCCGATTCCGGCCAGCCGTCAGGCGCCCCCGTGACGGCGGCGGCCGGCGAGTCGGGCACCCCGAGTCCCACCGCGGGGCTCGGCCTGCCGGCGACGGACGGCCCGCTGGAGTTCGTCGTGGGGGGCATCGACTGCTCGAAGACCCAGCTCGGCGACGGGATCCTCGCCCTGCGCGCCAGGGGCAAGTTCTGCCTGGCCCGGGTGACGGTGCGCAACACCGGGGACACCTCTCTGGCGCTGGACAACACCGCCGAGCTGCTCTGGGACGACCACGGCGACCGCCACGAGGCGAACTTCCTCGCCCGCTTCAAGCTGGACGAGAACCTGTGGGATTCCATCGACCCCGGTGAGACCAAGCGCGGCACCCTGGTCTTCGACGTCCCCCGCGACGCGGAACCGCGGGAACTCGAACTGCACGAGGGCGCACAGAGCGCCGGGGCCCGCATCCCGGTCCGCTGACCGTGCCCGGCCGCGCTCAGCCGATGCTCGGCGACGCCTCCCCGGCGCCGGCCAGCATGGCGAAAGCCGGCGGCGGCACCGGCAGTTCGGCGTTGCGGGAATCCGGCCGGAAGCCGGCCAGGATGATGTCCAGGGAACGCCGCCAGGAACCCGGCGCGACCCGTTCGGTGATGTCCATGACCAACCGCAGCGACCGCATCAGGACCAGCAGGTCCGCCAGCACCACGTCGGTCCGAACCGTGCCCGCCCGCTGGGCCGCGGCGAGCATCGCCGCCACCTGCGGGACGACCTCGGTGACCATGCGCTCCGCGGTGCGCCCGATCCACAGCCGCCGCGACAGGAAGACCCCGTGGCAGGGATCGGCCAGCAGCACACGTACCAGGAAGCAGTGCAAAGCGCTGGCCGGCGGCTCCGTCGCGGCCACCTCCACGGCGAGCTCGCGGATGTCGTCGACGGTCGTCCACAGAATCGCCTCGATGAGCGCGTCCTTGTTCGGGAAACGCCGGTAAAGGGTACCCATGCCGACCCCGGCGCGGCGGGCGATCTCCTCGACTCCGACGTCGATTCCCCGTTCGACGAACAACTCCCGGGCGGCGGTGAGAATGCGGGCACGGTTCAGTTCCGCGTCGCGGCGTAAGGGCCGGGACGGCACAGCCGAGGATCGCGGCGACGCGGACGGCACGGCAACCACTCGCTACTCCCGGGGATGGGACGACGTCGGGGCGGCGGCCTGCGCCAGCAGTCTGAGCATGGCAGCACACTGTAGGGGATTGACCCGCTACGTTGCGATGTTTTGCGGTAAGACATGCCTTTTCCTGCCCTACCGCGCACTCCGACACGACGATCGCCCGCTAACGTGACTGTCTGCCCGGACGGGCGTGAGGCGGGCAGAGGCATTCTCCCCGCGGGCCCGAGGCGTCGAGGTGGGGAGTCAGGTGCGGACAAGCGGTGTCGGTGCGGTCCCGCGCCGCCTGGACGGGCGGGCGACATCGGTTGGGCGGATCAGGTCCGTCGGGCTGGCGCTGCTGCTCGCGTTGGCCACGGCGCTGGTCGCCTGCGACGACCTCGGGGACCAGACGGGTGCGGCCGCGGACGGGCAGCCGGGCGCGGCGAGCACGGCAGGCGCGGGCTCCGCCGGGGCCGCGGGCTCGGCGCTCGCGCTGCTCGGCACCCTGCCGGTCCGCGCCGAGGACAATTCTCCGAAGTACCGGCGCGACGAGTTCGGCACTGCCTGGTCCGACGTCGACCACAACGGCTGCGACACCCGCAACGACATCCTGCGCCGTGACCTGCACAGCACCACCGTGCGGCGGTCCGACGGCTGCACGGTGCTGACCGGCGAGCTCACCGATCCATACACGACCCGGATCATCCGCTTCGACCGTTCCCGCAGCGCCTCCGCCGTGCAGATCGACCACGTCGTGCCGCTGGCCGACGCCTGGCGGACCGGCGCACTCGACTGGACCGACGCCGAGCGCCTGCAGTTCGCGAACGACCCGGAGAACCTGCTCGCGGTGGACGGCCCGACGAACCAGCGCAAGAGCGACCATGACGCGGCCGAATGGCTGCCGCCGAGCCCCGGCGCGCAGTGCCCGTACATCGCCCGCCAGGTGGGGCTGAAATCCCGCTACCACCTGTGGGTGGTGGCGGCGGAGGCGCAGGCGATGCGGGCGGTGCTCCAGAAATGCCCCGCCCAGCCGGCACTCGGCGGCACCGCCGCGCACTGATCGCCTGCGACCACCACCCGCCGGCCTGGCCCAAGCCGGAGCGGACCCGATCGTCTACCGCACCGGCGGGTAGTCCTGGTAGCGAGTGCGCTCGTCACCCGGGTAGTACTCGGTGGTGCGGCGCCGGCGGTATCCGGCGGCGCCGGGCGCGTCGTAGGTGTCCACCTCGCGGACGGCGCCGACGGACCGTCGCCGCCGCGGCGCGAGGATCGCAAGGTCCACCATGAGCCCGATCGCACCGGCAATCATCAGGACCACGCCGACGACGGCGAGATCGAGACCCGAGATGGAGACGTCGACGGCGAACGTCAGGATCGCGCCGAGAGCCATGAGAAGAATGGCGGCACCGATTCCCATACGGTGCACTCCCTTCGCCCCGGCCTCCGGTCGGAGGCATGCGGATCACGCCCTACCCGCTCGCTGATCCGGTATTCGCCCGGGACGGGACGCACGAACCCGGGCGCGGCGCGCGGCCGGCCGACCCGGGCCGGGTGACCGGCACGATCAGCCGTCGGTCTGCCGACAGTCGGCCGACCGACGGCACACGCCGCCCTCATCGTGCGGTTCAGCGAGGTCTGGCCACCACGTCCGGCATGGTGGCGCCGGCTGGACGCCCACCGCGGGATCCCGATCCGGGGGAGGTGGCATCCCCGACCGCTACCACCACCGTGGCATCTCCGCGCCGGTGCCGGCGTTCGAAACCCCACCCTTGACGACTCCCCACCGCTCAGCCCAGGCCCCGCCGCCCCCCGAAGACCGCTCCCCAGCCCCTGCCCCCGCGCCCCCCACCGCCCGCGAACTCGCCCCCTCCACCCGACCCGACCACCCCATCCGGGCCGAACCGCCAACAAGGACGCGGCTCAAAGCAACCCGAACGATTCGCAAAGCGATCGCGACCCCCGCCGCAGAAGTGAACGCCCCCGTAGCCACCCGACCAGGCCACCGTGGGGGGTTCGGGGGGGCTCGGCCCCCCCGGCCAACATAAAGGAAGCCCCTACCGGCGCAGCATGCTCCGGTAGGGGCTGACGTGGGCGAGGGGGGAGTTGAACCCCCACGTCCGCTAGGACACACGGACCTGAACCGTGCGCGTCTGCCATTCCGCCACTCGCCCGAGTGGGACTATCTCTCAACCAGGGGACACGCTATCACGCCGGAGATGTCCGCTGCGGCGGGGGGGCACCGACCGCGGTGGCCATGTCAAGCAGCCGAGCCGTGGGGCGTCCGGGCCCGGGGGCATACGATCTCACAGACCGGGAGAAGGGAGGTCGAGCATGGGCGTGCTACAACGCTTCGAACGGCGCCTGGGCGGCCTCGTCGAGGGTGCGTTCGCCAAGGTGTTCAAGGGCGGGGTCGAGCCCGTGGAGATCGCCAGCGCGCTGGCCCGGGAGACCGACGACCGGCGGGCGGTCAGCTCCAACCGCGTGCTGGTGCCCAACGAGTTCGCCGTGGAGCTCGCCAGCGGCGACTTCGCCCGGCTCTCCCCGTACGACCGGGCGCTGTGCGACGAGCTGGCCGAGATGGTCCGCGAGCACGCGGCCGAGCAGCGGTACACCTTCGTCGGCCCGGTGTCCGTCCGGATGTCCGAGGCGGCTGACCTCGACGTCGGCGTCTTCCGGATCCGCAGCAGCGTGGCGGCGGCGGACCCGGGGGTGGTGAGCGGGCGCCGCGGCCGCCCGCGCCCGAGTGCGCCCGGCACCCCCCATCTACTGATCACGACGAAGGCCCCGGGCGGGACGGGTGGCGGCGGGGAGCGGGAGTACCCGCTGGACGCCGAGACCACCGTCATCGGCCGCAGCGTCGAGTGCGACATCCGCCTCAACGACACCGGGGTGTCCCGGCGGCATGGGGAGATCCGCCGGCTGCCGGACGGGCAGTTCCTCTACGTCGACGCCGGCTCTACGAACGGCAGCCTCGTCAACGGCCGCGCGGCCACCCAGGTCAAGCTCGTCAGCGGGGACCGGATCGAGCTCGGCACCGCGACCATCGTGTTCCGCCGCGAGGACGGCCGGGGCAGCGGCGCGAGCCGGTCGCCCTCCCGGGCCACCCCCACGCCGGAGCGGGTCGGGCATCGGACGACGGCCCCACCGGACCGGCGCCCCACGCCCCCGCCGGACGACCCGTACCGGCGCGGCTCGACCCCGCGCGGCGGCCGGCTGGACCCGTACGCCGAGAGTGAGCCGCGCGGCGGCCAGCCCTACCCGGCGGACCCCTATCGGGATCGCGCCGCCCGGGCGGCCAGCGACCCCGGCTACCGCGACCGCGGGTCCGGACCCGACGGCGGGCGGGCTCGCGACCAGGGCCACCCGGCCCGTCGGGACCCGGGCTACCGGGACCCGGCCCACGACGGCGGGCCACAGCGCAGCGGGCGCGACCCGTACCGCCGCGATCCGCGGGAGCGCCGCGACGACGGCCCCCGCCGGCCGGACTCCTACCGCGACGACGCCGCCGACCCCTACCGCGAGCCGGGCCGGCCCGCCCGCGGCGAGGCGGGGCCCGGCAGCGGCCTCGAACCTCTGGACGACGTGTACGACGCGCAGACGTACCTGCCGGGCCAGCTCGACCCCCCGCGGCGGGGCGGCGATGGTGGGCGCGGGCGGTCCCGGTCGGATCGGGGCTGGTAGCGGCCGATGGATCCGACCGAGCCCAGCGAACTCGTCCTGCTGATCGTCAAGATCGGCTTTCTCGCCCTGCTGTGGGGATTCGTCCTGGTCGCCGTGCGCGCCGTCCGGCTGGACATGTTCGGCCCGACGAAGCGCCAGCAGCGGCGCGAGCCACCCCCGATGGCGCGGCCGACACCCCCCCGAACCCCGCCCCAACCAGCCCGCAAGCCACAGTCTCCGAGCAAACTCGTGGTGACCAAGGGGCACTTGGCAGGCACAACGATTCCCCTAGGATCGGCACCTGTCACCATCGGACGGGCACAGGACTCGACTCTGGTCCTCGAGGATGACTTCGCATCAGGGCGGCATGCGAGACTCGTGCCCCACGACGGACAGTGGTTCGTCGAGGACCTGGGCTCGACCAATGGCACATTCCTCAACCGTTCGAAGGTGACCAGTCCCATGCCGGTACCTCTCGGCGCGCCGGTCAGGATCGGGAAGACGGTCCTGGAGCTCCACCGGTGAGCCTCAGGCTTCACTTCGCCGTCCGCTCGGATGTCGGGCACGTACGGGAAGGAAACGAAGACTCCGCCTACGCCGGGCAGCGCCTGCTGGCGGTGGCCGACGGGATGGGCGGACACGCCGCTGGCGAGGTCGCCAGCTCCACCGTGATCTCCCGGCTGGCCGATCTCGACGACGACATCGACAGCGACGACCTCGTGACGGAGCTGAACGAGGCCGTCCGCGACGCCAACCGCCAGCTGCGCGAGATGTCGCTGGAGAACAGCGCCCTGGACGGCATGGGCACCACGGTGACCGCGGTGCTCTCCTCCGGGGACATGCTCGGGGTCCTGCACGTCGGGGACTCGCGGGCCTATCTGCTGCGCGAGGGCGTCCTCAGCCAGGTCACCCACGACCACACGCTGGTCCAGGACCTCGTCGACCAGGGCCGGATCACCCCGGAGCAGGCGAACACCCACCCCCAGCGCTCCCTGCTGATGCGCGCGCTGGACGGCCGCGAGGTCGAGCCCGACCTGTCGGTGCGTCAGGCCAGGGACGGGGACCGCTACCTGCTGTGCACCGATGGCCTGTCGGGGGTGGTCAGCGAGGAGACGATCCTCGAGACGCTGCTGCTGCCCACCCCGCAGGAGGCGGTGGACCAGCTCGTCGACCTGGCGCTCAAGGGCGGTGGCCCGGACAACATCACGGTCGTCGTCGCCGACATCTCCGAGGACCGCGGGGAGGGCAGGCCCTACCCGCTGGTCGCGGGCGCCGCGGCGGAGAAGCGGTCGGTGCCCGGGGCGGCGTCCGCGCGTAGCGGGCCCGATCCGCGCTACCCCGACACCGAGTCCGCGGCGGCGAAGGCGGCCCGGATCGGCCGGTCGGGTTTCCACCGCCGGGACCGCCAGGAGCAGGCCAGCGACCGCGGCGACGGCGAGAGCGACGACGCGGACGGGGACGGGGACGGCCGACGCCGCTCGGGGCGCCGCGTCCTGTTCGTCTCCACCGTCGTGTTCGTCCTCGTCGTCGCGGGCGCCGCGGCGGGATGGACCTATGTGCGCGGCCAGTACTACGTCGGCGTCGACGACGACGGGCGGGTGGCGCTGTTCCAGGGGGTGAAGGGCAGCATCGCCGGCATTCAGCTGTCGTCGGTGCTCTCCCAGGACCGGCCGCTGTCCGAGGTCGCCCAGGCCGATCAGGACGACCTGCGCCACGGCATCCCGGCCGACAGCCGGGACGAGGGCAAGCGGATCATCGCGCGGCTGCACACGCCGAGCCCGACGCGGCCGGCGGTCAGCGCGGCGCCCAGTCCGTCCCCGACCAACCGTCCCAAGTCCCCGTCGCTGGACCCCGCCGCCGGCCTGCTGCCTGCGGCGTGCCAGCAGGCGAGCCCCGCGGGCTTCGCCGTCCCAGGCTGCCCCAGCACGCCCGTACCCACCCCGTCACCGTGACCTCAGGCCAGCGATGACCCGCCCGCCGATCCCCCTTCCTCCGCTGCGCAGGCCGAGGTCGGCGGACCTCACCGCGACGTTCGCCGGCCTGCCGCTACCGCAGGGCACCGACCTGCCGCCGTACCGCCGGCGCGAGCTCGTCCTGCTGGTCTTCGCCGGGGTGCTGGCCACCAGCGCGCTGGCCGCGCTGACGTTCGCCGACATCGGCGAGCTCTCGCTCGGCATCTTCTCGATCGGCCTGGGCTTCTTCTGCCTGTGGGCGCTCGCGCACCTCGCGGTCCGCCGGTTCGCGCCGGCGGCCGACCCGGTGCTGCTGCCGGTCGTCGTCGCCCTCAACGGCCTCGGCCTGGTCATGATCTATCGACTCGACCTGGCCAAGAGCCAGGCGGCCAAGCAGGCCGGCACCCACATCCCGCCCAGCGCCGCCCAGGTGCAGCTCGTCTGGACCCTGCTGGCGGTCTTCGTCTTCGTCCTGGTGCTGGCACTGGTGCGCGATCACCGCAAGCTCGCCCGCTACGCCTACACGGCCGGGCTGGTGGGCATCGTCGGCCTGCTGCTGCCGATCGTCCCGCGCATCGGCACCACCATCAACGGCGCCCGGCTCTGGCTGCGCGTCGGGCCGTTCTCGTTCCAGCCGAGCGAGGTTTCAAAGATCATCATTCTGGTCTTCTTCGCCGGCTACCTCGTGAACAAGCGGGACGTCCTGTCCGTGGCGTCGCGGTCCGTGCTCGGGTTGAAGCTGCCGCGCGCCCGTGACCTGGGCCCGGTCCTGGTGGCGTGGCTGGCGAGCCTCGGCATCCTGATCGTGCAGAAGGACCTCGGTTCCTCGCTGCTGTTCTTCGGGATGTTCATGGTCGTGCTCTACGTCGCCACCGAGCGGGCGTCGTGGATCCTGGTCGGGTTCGTGCTGTTCATGCTCGGCGCCGTGCTCGCGCACAGCATGTTCAGCCACGTCCAGGTCCGCGTCGACGGCTGGCTGCACGCCTTCGACGGCAACAACCCGTCGGACACCTCCTACCAGCTCGTGCAGGGTCTGTACGGGTTCGCGGCCGGCGGGCTGACCGGCACGGGCCTCGGCGAGGGCCACCCGCAGAAGGTGCCCTTCGCCAACACCGACTTCATCATGGCCAGCCTCGGCGAGGAGCTGGGGCTCACCGGGGTGATGGCGATCCTGACGCTGTACGCGCTGATCGTGCTGCGCGGCCTGCGCGCGGCCCTCGGCGCGAAGGACCCCTTCGGCAAGCTGCTGGCGACCGGGCTGTCGTTCACCCTGGCGCTCCAGGTGTTCGTGCAGGTCGGCGGGGTGATGCGACTCATCCCACTGACCGGGCTCACCCTGCCGTTCGTCTCCTATGGTGGGTCGTCCATCGTGGCCAACGCAGCGATCATCGCGTTGCTGTTGCGGGTCAGCGACAGCGCACGCCGCGCGCCCGAGCCGGCGTCGGACGCCCCGCTGTTCGATCCGGGCGCGGTCGCCGACAGCCCCACCCAGGTGGTGAAGACGACATGAACCGCCCGGTGCGCAAGGTTGCCATCGCCTGCCTGGTCCTGTTCACCGCGCTGCTGGTGAACGCCAACTGGCTGCAGGTCGGCGAGGCCGGTGACCTCAAGACCCAGCCGACCAACGGGCGCCAGATCACCGAACGGCTCGAACGGGAACGCGGGGCGATCGTCGCGGGGGACGTGGAGATCGCCCGCTCGGTCCCGTCGAACGACCAGTACAAGTTCCAGCGGCAGTACCCGAGCGGAAAGCTCTATTCCGACATCACCGGCTACTACACGCTGTTCACCGCCGCCGGGCTGGAGCGCTCCCAGGACGTGTTCCTCTCCGGCGACGACGACCGGCTGCTGGCCAGCCGGGTGACCGGCCTGTTCACCAACAAGCAGCGCCGCGGCGGCTCCGTGGTCACCACGATCGTGCCCGCGGTCCAGCAGGCCGCCGCGCAGGCGCTGGGCAACCGCAAGGGCGCCGTGGTGGCGCTGGACCCGTCCACCGGCGCCATCCTGGCGATGGTGACCAGCCCGTCCTACGACCCGAGCCCGCTGGCCAGCCACACCGAGAAGACGGCGACCGACGCCTACGGGGTGCTCTCCGGCGACCCCGCCCAGCCGCTGCTGAACCGGGCGACGCAGCGGACCTATCCGCCGGGGTCGACGTTCAAGCTCATCACCGCCGCGGCGGCGCTGTCGCAGGGCCACCAGCCCGACGACCGCGTGCCGGCGCCCGACGAGCTCCAGCTGCCGCTGAGCACGGTGCGGCTGCCGAACTTCGGCGGCGAGCGGTGCGGCGACGGCGAGACCGATACCCTTAGCCACGCGCTGACCATCTCCTGCAACACCGCGTTCGCACAGCTCGGCATCGACCTCGGCGCCGAGACGCTGCGCAAGCAGGCCGAGGCGTTCGGCCTGAACGCGACCTTCCCCGACTTCCCCTTGCAGCAGGCCCGCAGCGTTTTCCCGGCCAAGCTCGACGGCGCGCAGACGGCGCAGTCGGCGATCGGCCAGTACAACGTCCGGGTCACGCCCCTACAGATGGCGGAGGTGGTCGCGGCGATCGCCAACGGTGGCACCGAGATGAAGCCCTACCTCGTCTCCGAGCTGCGCGGCCCGGACAAGAAGACGATCAGCCGGACCGACCCCAAGGAACTCGGCAAGCCGGTGAGCAGCGACGTCGCCGCCGAACTCACGACCATGATGGAGAGCGTGGTGACGTCGGGAACGGGCCGCAAGGCGCGCATCGACGGCGTCTCCGTCGCCGGGAAGACCGGAACCGCGGAACACGGCCCGGGCGAGGCACCGCACGCCTGGTTCGTCGGGTTCGCCCCGTCGGACGCGCCCAAGGTGGCGATCGCCGTCATCGTCGAGGACGGCGGGGGCGAGCTGGGCACCGGCGGTGCCATCGCCGCTCCTGTCGCGAAACAGGTCATGCAGGCCGCATTGGACACACCATGAACAACTCGCCGGGCAACCCCACCTCACCGTCGCAGCCGTTCGCGGGCGCCGCCTCGCCGAACACCGTCCTGGACAACCGGTACCGGCTCGACGGCCGGATCGCCGCGGGCGGCATGGGCGAGGTCTGGCGGGGCCTCGACCAGACCCTCGGCCGCCCGGTCGCGGTGAAGCTGCTGCGCCCGGAGTACGCCAGCGACGAGTCGTTCCTGGTGCGCTTCCGCGGCGAGGCCCGCCACGCCGCCCGGCTGTCGCATCCCGGGGTCGCCTCGGTCTACGACTACGGCGAGGTCGCCACCGCGGACGACTACCCCACGGCCTACCTGGTGATGGAGCTGGTGGAGGGCGAGCCGCTGTCGGCCGCGCTGCACCGGGAGAAGCGGCTGTCGCCCGAGCGGATGCTGGACATCCTCGGCCAGGCCGCCGACGCGCTGCAGGCCGCCCACGCCCTCGGCGTCGTCCACCGCGACGTCAAGCCCGGCAACCTGCTGCTGCGCCCGGACGGCGCGGTCAAGGTCACCGACTTCGGCATCGCCCGCGCCGTGGACGCCGCCCCGCTGACCGCGACCGGCATCATGATGGGCACGGCGTACTACGTCTCACCCGAGCAGGCGTCGGGGCGGCCGGTGACGCCGGCCAGCGACGTCTACTCGCTCGGCGTCGTCGCCTACGAGTGCCTCGCCGGACGCCGACCCTTCGACGACCGCAACCCGATCGTCGTGGTGATGGCCCACCAGCAGGACACCCCGCCGCCGCTGCCGGCCGACATCCCGTACCAGGTGCGGGCGCTGGTCGAGTCGGCCATGGCCAAGGACCCCGCGCGCCGGCCGAGTTCCGCGGGCGCGTTCGCCCGTTCCGCCGCGGGCATCCGGCGCAGCCTGTGGAGTCCGGACGCCGGTCGGTGGCCGGGCCTGGGCGGCGCGCCGGACGTGACCGCGCGCCACCCCGGCCCGGGCACCGGCCTGCCGCCCGCCGGCCCCGGCGGCCGCCCGCACCGCCCCACCTCCCGCAACCGGCCGCCGTCCTGGGTCGCTCCCCCGCCGCCGACCGCCCCGTCCGGGCGGACCAGCGGGCCGGGACGGGCCGGCTCGGGGCCGGACCACACCCAGGCGGTACCCGGCGGTCCGGCCGGCCCCCCGCACGGCGTCGCCGAGCTGCCCGCGACGGCGATGCACAGCCCGTCGTTCGGCGCCGACACGGGGTACGGTGACCCCACCTACCGGGGGGGGCCGGGCGGCTACGGCGGCGAGTCCGGCTATGGGGACCAGGGCTATGGGGACCAGGGCTACCGGGCGGCCGACCGCGGCGACAACCGCGACCCGGGCACGCTCTACCAGCCGGGTCCTCCGTCGTGGTCCCGATCGCCGGGCGGCCCGGCGGGCCCCGGCGAGCCCGACGCGGCGTGGCAGGGCCGGGCGGCCCGACGCCGCTCCGGTCCGGCGGCCCGGCGGCCGATGCCACTACCAGTCCTGATCATCCTGCTGATCCTGACGGTGGCCGTCACCGCCTTCGTGACCAACAAGCTGTTTTCCAGCAAGGGCTCTGAATCGAACTCGGCGGCCACACCACCAGGGGTGGTGTACGCGATCGCATTCGGTGATGAAATCGTCAGCGGCAACGCCGGGTCGGCGCTCTCCGACGCGGGAGGGGCGACGGCAGGGGAGTATTCGTGACCGACGCGACGGAGATGTACACGCCCGACGCGGCGCCGCAGCTCATCGGTGGCCGCTACGAGCTGGGCGCGGGCATCGGCTACGGCGGGATGGCCGAGGTCTATCGGGGCCGCGACATCCGGCTCGGGCGCGAGGTCGCGATCAAGACGCTGCGTGCGGACCTCGCCCGCGACCCCACCTTCCTCGCCCGGTTCAGGCGCGAGGCGCAGTCCTCCGCCGCCCTGAACCATCCGGCGATCGTCTCGGTGTACGACACCGGCGAGGACGTCATCAACGGGACCCACATCCCGTACATCGTCATGGAGTTCATCGAGGGCCGGACGCTGCGCGACGCGCTGCAGGCCGAGGGCCGGTTCACCGAGCGCCGCGCCATGGAGATCACCTCCGACGTCTGCGCCGCGCTGGACTACAGCCACCGGATGGGGATCATCCACCGGGACATCAAGCCGGCGAACGTGATGCTGAGCCCGGACGGCTCGGTCAAGGTGATGGACTTCGGCATCGCCCGCGCCACCACCGCCACCTCCTCGACGATGACGGCGACGGCGGCGGTGATCGGCACCGCCCAGTACCTGTCCCCGGAGCAGGCCCGCGGGGCCCGCGTCGACGCCCGCAGCGACGTCTACACCACCGGGGTGCTGCTCTACGAGCTGCTCACCGGCTCCCCGCCGTTCCGCGGGGACAACCCGGTCGCGGTCGCCTACCAGCACGTCCGGGAGGATCCCGACCCGCCGTCAGCGCATGACCGCGACATCTCCCCCGAGGCCGACGCGATCGTGCTGAAGGCGATGGAGAAGGACCCGGACGACCGCTACCTCACCGCAGGTGAGATGCGCGACGATCTGGAACGGGCATTGGCGGGACGCCGGGTGCAGGCCATGATGGGAGGCGGTGGCGCCAGCGGTGCCGCCACCACCCTCGGCCCCGCGGCCACCGCCGGCACCGCGCTGCTCGGCCGGGGCGACCGGGCGGGTTACCCGACCCGGGACCGCTACCCCGACGACCGTTTCGATGACGACGCGACCTCCTACCGCGACGATCACTACGACGACGGCCGGTTCGGCACCGGGCCGTTCGACCGTTACGACGTCACCGGCGCCATCGACCGCCGCGCGGTGCCCGACCAGCAGCGGTCCCAGGCGTGGAAGTACATCCTCGCCGGCCTCGGGATCGTGGTGGTGTTCGTCGCGGTGGTGCTGCTCGCGACCACCTTCCTCGGCGGCGGCAACGGCACCCAGACCGCCAAGCAGATCCCCGTCCCGAGTGGGCTCGTCGGCCAGAACGAGCAGCAGGCCCGCGCCCGGCTCCAGAGCACCGGCTTCACCGGGCGCGTGGAGATCACCTCGGTGGACGCGCCGGACATGGCAGGCCGGGTCACCAAGGTCGACCCGGCCGAGGGCAAGCAGGTCGACGTCGACGGGGTCATCACCCTGACGATCGGCAAGGCCGCCGGCGACGTCTCGATCCCGAACGACCTCGTCGGCAAGTCGCAGTCCGCCGCGGAGTCGGAGCTGCGCGGGCTGGGGCTGGTGCCGAACTCCGTGCCCTACGCGAACGCGACGAGCCACAAGATCGGAACGGTCGACAGCACCGACCCGCAGGTGGGATCAGCCGTCAAGCCCGGCAGCACCGTCCTGCTCAACGTGGTCAGCTCCAACGTCAACGTGCCCGACGTGCGCAACCGCTCCTACGAGAACGCGGTCGCCGAGCTCGGCCGCTACGGCCTGCACGCGACCCAGCAGTCGGTGGCGAACAACAACGTGACGCCCGGCACCGTCACCGACCAGGAGCCCTCCGGTGGGAACGTCCCCCGCGGGTCGACGGTCCAGCTCTCGGTCGCCACGCAGGTCCAGACCACCCCGCCGCCGAGCCCCACCCAGGCGCCGCCGACCGACCAGCAGCCGACCGAGCAGCCGGACAACCCCAGCCCGAGCCCCGCGGTCACCCAGCCCCAGCCGACCCCGTCCCCGAGTCGGACGGGCCTGCTGGGCCTGTCCGCCGGCAACGGCGGGACGCCCAACCGCGGCGGCGCCGCCGGTGGCGGTGGCACCGGCACGGGTAGTGGCACAGCGCAGCAGAACGGGAACGAGTGAGCGTGATGACCGAACTCGCCGGAGGTGGCGCGCTGATGCGGATCCTGGTCGTCGACAACTACGACTCGTTCGTCTTCAACCTCGTCCAGTACCTCGGCCAGCTCGACACCGAGTGTGTGGTGCGGCGCAACGACGAGGTGACGCCGGACGAGCTGGGCGGCCTGGGCGTCGACGGGGTGCTGCTGTCCCCGGGGCCGGGTACGCCCGAGGCGGCCGGGGTGAGCATCCCGATGGTGCGCGAGTGCGCGCGGCGCGGCACCCCCCTGCTCGGGGTGTGCCTGGGGCACCAGGCGATCGGCGTCGCGTTCGGGGCGACGGTCGACCGGGCGCCGGAGCTGCTGCACGGCAAGACCTCCCAGGTCCACCACGACCGCGTCGGCGTCCTCGCGGACCTGCCGTCGCCGTTCATCGCGACCCGTTACCACTCGCTGGCGGTGGAGGAGAGCACCCTGCCGGCGGAGATCGAGGTGACCGGCCGGACCGACAGCGGCGTGGTGATGTCGCTGCGCCACCGCGAGCTGCCGCTCGAGGGCGTGCAGTTCCACCCCGAGTCGGTGCTGACCCAGGGCGGACATCTGATCCTGGCCCGCTGGCTCGACCAGTGCGGCGACGGCGGCGCCGCGCGCCGGCTCGCCCCCGAGCTGTCCGCCGAGGTCGAGACGCTGCGGGCGGCGGCGTTCGCCTGAGCCGACAGCAGCGCCTGGGTCGACCGGCTCAGTCCACCCGGCCTGGCCGGGCGGCGGCGTGGGGGAGGGGCAGCGGCCCGTCGTAGGCGGGCATCCTGACGTCCGCGACCTCGTCGATCCGGTAACCCAGGCGGTAGGCGGCGACGTACTGCTGGTAGATCGCGATCTGCGGGCTGTCACGCAGCCCCGCGCGCAGGGCGGAGCCGGCGCCGATCGCGGTGATCCGGAACGGCGGCGAGAAGACCTCCCCGTGCAGCAGCAGCGTGTTGCCCACGCACCGGACGGCCGTCAGGGCGGTGACCCGCCGGCCCATGATCGTCATTGCCTCGGCACCGCCGGCCCACAGGGCGTTCACGACCGCCTGCACATCCTGCTGGTGCACGACCAGATCGTCCGGCCCCGGCGCGGGGATCCCCGGCGGATACGGGCCGCGCCGGCTCTCCCGCGGCGCGTCGTCGAGCTCCACGGTCAGCGCCGGTCCGCGGACCGGCGCCAGCCCGGCGGCCCCCGCCAGGCCCTCGACGAGCCCCTGGGTGGCTCCCGGCGGCCCGCCCGACTCCGCGCCCGACCCGTCGGCCGCCGACCCGTCCGCGGCCGAGCGGTTCCCGGCCGGCCCGGCCGGGGCGACTGCCGCGGGCCGACGGGATTCCTCCGCCACCGCGGCCCGCCGCGCCGCGACCCGCTCCGACTCGCTCCCCACAACCTCGGCGATGCCGGCAGGCCCGAGGGCAGCCGCGCCCGGGGAGTCGCGTAGGCCGCCCCGATCGGCGAACGGCCCGGCGTGGGCGACGGCGGCCCCGGCCAGCAGGCCGAGGCAGAACACCAGACTGGTCGCCACCAGCCGCCGAGCCCGCCGTCCGGCCGGCCGCCCCGAGACCGCCGGCGGCACCGTCCCCGCTCGCCTCACCCCGACCACCCGACGCACCCCGACCGCGCGACGCACCCCGACCGCGCGACGCACGCTGAGCGCACGACGCACGCTGAACACCCGGCACGCGTTGAACACCCGACGCCCGCTGAACGCCCAACTCACCGTGCCCGCCGACCTCTCCGACGCGCCGGCCGGGCGGCGCGTCCGCACGTCGGCGGATCCCCGGGCGGCGGCGTGCGGACACGCCACCCCAGACCCGGCCGGCGATCCGTCCGCCGCGTCGGAGGTATCGCCTCTCGCCGCAGGCTACGCGGCCGGCGACACCCACGATGCCACGTCGGTGCGATCGCCCGGCCGGGGTCGCCGGGAAAGAATTCCGCACGCCGGTACGCAGCCGGCGTGTCGACAGTCCCGCTGTCTAACCTGTTGCCCAGTGCGGGACCGCCACCCGCCGAACCGGGAGGGCGGCGGCGGTCGCCGCTCGTCCACGCACGGCCAGCCGAGGAGTCCCGCAGTGCCCGAGTCACGACGTCGTAAGCCGAAGAAGCCGACGCCGAGCGTCAACGCCAGCCAGACCCGCCGCAACCGACCGCCGTCCCCGCCCTGGTTCGGCGGGCTCATCCTGGCCTTCTTCCTCATCGGGATCGCCTACCTGCTCGTCTACTACTTCTCCAACGGCGGCGTGCTGGGGATGGAGGGTTTGGGCGGCTGGAACATTCTCATTGGGTTCGGCTTTGTCGTCATCGGCCTCGCCGTGTCGACTCAGTGGCGCTAGCCGGGTAACGAGCGAGCCGTCACTCGCCCCGGCCGGCGCCCCGGGCGCCCCGGGCGCCCCGGCCGGACTTCCAGCGGTGTCATTTATCCACAACCGTTGTCCACAAGTGTGGATATTCACCCCCCGCGCACCACTGACGAAAAGCGACCGCATGCATACCGATCGTCAGCTCATCGCTGGAACATCCCCGTTCGAGACGACCATCGGGTTCTCCCGGGCCGTCCGGGTGGGCGACCGGGTGTTCGTCAGCGGTACGGGCCCGGTCTGGCCGGACGGGACGGTGGCCGCGGACGCGCAGACGCAGGCCCGGCGCTGCTTCGAGCTCGTCGGAGCCGCGCTGGCGCAGGCCGGGGCGAGCCTGCACGACGTCACCCGCACCCGCATGTTCCTCACCGGCGCGCAGCACGCCGCGGCGGTGGGCGCGGTCCACCGGGAGCTGTTCGCGACGATCCGCCCGGCCGCCACCATGGTCGTCGTCGCCGGACTGCTCGACGAGCGTTGGGTCGTCGAGGTGGAAGCCGAGGCCGTCCTCGGGATTGGATAGTGCGATGGTTGGGCTAGCGGGCGAGAACCGCGGTGCGTAGCCGGGACACGGTGCACTCGGCGTCGTCGGCGGCGACGATCAGCCGACGGAACTCCCCGCCCGGCCGGACCTCGACGACAACCGCCGGCCGGCCCCGGTAGACGGCGGCGAAGTCCTTGCCGTCCCGGGAGCGCCAGGTGCCCAGCGCGATCACGCGCGGAATGCCGGTCCCCGGCAGCCGCCATCCGCAGAGCTCGGTGAACGGTTCCGGCGCCGGGCGGACGTCGAGAACCTCGTCGAGGGCCACCGAGACGTCGCCGCGTAGCGCGCCAAGCCGCTCCAACCCGCTCATGACGACCTCGACCCGCTTGTCCCTGACCTCCAGGCTTGCCACGCCCCCACGTTAGTGCCACAACCGCCACCGACGCGGCGAATACCGCCGAGACCGGCCGGCGGACCCTGAGATCAGGTGGACCCTGAGATCAGGTGGACCCTGAGATCAGGTGGACGGGGACGGGCGGGCGTACGCCTCGGCATCTTCGGCCCGAATCACGTACATGACCGCGTTGATCAAAGCCAGATGGGTGAACGCCTGCGGGAAGTTCCCGAGATGCCGGCCGCTGACCGGGTCGATCTCCTCGGCGTAGAGGTCCAGCGGACTGGCCAGGCTCAACAGCCGCTCGCACAGCTGGCGGGCCCGGGTCAGCTCACCGATCTCGACCAGCGCCGACACCAGCCAGAACGAGCAGATCAGGAAGGCGCCCTCGTCCCCGGCGACGCCGTCGTCGGTCTCCTCGGTGCGGTAGCGCAGCACCAGGCCGTCCTCGGTCAGCTCCTCGGCGATCGCGAGCACGGTCGCCTTCACGCGTTCGTCCGACGCGGGCAGGAAACCCAGCAGCGGTATCAGCAGCAGCGAGGCGTCGAGCGCCTTCGACCCGTAGTACTGGGTGAACACCCCGCGATGGTCGACGCCCTTATCGCAGACCTCCGCATGGATCTCCTCGGCGATCGCCTTCCACCGCACGGCCGTCTTCGTGTCGCCGCGCATCTGCGCGAGCCGGCGGCCGCGGTCCAGCGCCACCCAGCACATCATCTTCGACACGGTGAAGTGCTGCAGCTCCCCGCGGACCTCCCACATCCCGCAGTCGGGCTCGTGCCAGTGCGCCGCGGCGGCCTCGACCAGGCGCACCAGCACCGGCCACAGCCGCTCGGAGAGGTAGTCGCGCGACTTGGTGTGCAGGTAGACCGAGTCCAGCACGACGCCCCACACGTCGTGCTGGCGTTGCAGCGCGGCGGCGTTGCCGACCCGGACCGGCGAGGCACCCTCATAGCCGGAGAGGTGGCCGAGGATCTCCTCGTCGATTCTCGGTTCACCGCCGACCCGGTACATCACCTGGATGTCCTCCTCATGCTCGGCGACGTCGGCGATGAACGAGAAGAAGTCGTTGGCCTCGTAGTCCAGCCCCAGGGTGTACAGGCCCCAGAGCGCGAAGGTGGAGTCCCGCAGCCAGCTGTACCGGTAGTCCCAGTTCCGCTCGCCGCGCGGCGTCTCCGGCAGCGAGGTGGTGGCCGCGGCCAGCAGGGCGCCGGTCGGCGCGTAGGTCAGCCCCTTGAGCGCCAGCGCACTGCGCTGCAGGTGACGCCGCCAGGGATGGTCGGGGAACATCCCCCGCGACAGCCACTGCCGCCAGAACTCGGTCGTGCGGTCCACCGCGCCGCAGGCCTGCAGGTAGGTGTCCGGCAGCAGCGGCTCCTCGGGACGCCAGGTCAGGGCGACGAACGCCGTGTCGCCCTCCCGCAGGCTGGTGCGGGCCAGGGCGCGCCGGCCGTCGAAGCCCAGCCGAAGGTCGGTACGCAGCCGCAGCGTGATGTTGCTGTCGGCATTGGAGATCACCCCGGAGGAGTAGTCGTCCTCCTCGTACTCCCAGGACTCCGCCTGGCGGCCGTAGTCGAAGTTCGGCTCGCAGACGAGGCTGAGGTCGACCGAGCCGTGCTCGCAGCGGGCGAGTCGCAGCAGCACGTGATCGGCGTCCCAGTCGCTGGGGGTCCGCCGGTGGGTGTTGGAGCGCTTGTGGGTGCGGTGCCAGCGACCGACGACCAGGCAGTCGGTGACGATGAGCCAGCCGTTCGGCGTCTGCCAGGTCGTCTCCAGGATGTTCGTCCCGGGCAGGTAGCGGCGCCCGGCCGGGATCTGCGTGCGGTCGGGGCCGAACCGGAAGCCGCCCGCCGACCGGTCCAGCACCGAACCGAAGACGCTGGGCGCGTCCGGCCGGGGCACGCACATCCACTCGACGTTCCCGCTGGGCGCCACGAGGCAGCTCGTCTCGCAGTCGGACAGGAACCCGTATTCGGCGATCGGCGGGAAGGGACTGCCCCCGCTGCGTCGCACCGGCGAATGTGCCACCCGTTCCCCCTGCCCACGACCTGCCACGGCATCCCTCACGCCATCGCCACCCCATCGAGATCAATACGATGAGTATTGATGAGACAGCGAATAGTAGCCGCTACTCAGCATGGTGCAAGCACCTCGGTCGCCCGGCAACTCGGCGCCGATCTCCACCGCCCCGCCAACCCGCGGCCACCGTGGGCCGGCAGGGATGTGGTTGCGTGGTGGCGTGACCGCGCAGCCCGCCGGGTCCGGGGAACCGCCCGGCGACCATCACCCGCCGACGTCCGCCGCCTGGTCGCCGCCACTGTGGCGGGTCGGGCTCTACGCCCTCGCCGGCGCGGCGGCGGCGCTGGTGGCCGCCGTCGGCCCGCTCGCGCAGCGGGTCGGCTCGCTCGACGCCGCCGGCCGGCTGCTCGTCGGGGTGCTCGCCGCCGGCCTGTGGGCGCTGGCGTTGCGCGACCTGCTCGCCCGGCCGACCCTGCGAGTCTCCCCCGCCGGGCTCGACCTCGTCGACGGCCTGCGCCGCCGGCACCTGCCGTGGGCGGCGGTGCTGCGAGTGCGTGCCGGCACCCTCACCCACAACCGGCGCGCGGTGCATCTGCGCACCCTGGAAGTGGAGACGATCGACGGCCCCATCCTGCTCACCCGCCGCCAGCTCGGCACCGATCCCGGCCCGGTCGCCGAGCGCATCGAGGAGATCCGCCTGCGGCTGGGCTGAGCGCCGCGGCCCGGCCGAGCGCCGTGGACCCGACCCGACCCGACCAGGCGGCAGGCGGGCTACACCAGGATCGAGGACTTGACGGCCGCAGCGACGAACAGCAGCGCGATCATCCCGACGACGCCGCCCGCCTGCGCCCACACGCGCCGCGGCGGGACGTAGGCGTAGATCAGGCCGACGATGAGGCCGGCCGCGAGCCCGCCGAGGTGGCCCCACTTGTCGATGCTGCTGAACGAGAAGGTGATGAGCAGGTTGATCCCGAGCACGATCAGGATCTGCTGCGAATCGACCCGCAGCCGGCGGGCGATGACGTAATAGGCCGAGAAGAAGGCGAAGATCGCGGTGGACGCGCCGACCGAGGCCGTGGACAGTCCGCCGAGCAGGTAGCTCAGCGTGTTGCCACCGACCGCGCCGGCCACGAACAGGCCCAGGTACCGGGCCCGGCCGAGGATCGCCTCCAGTTGGAAGCCCAGCAGGTACAGCGCGTACATGTTGAACAGGATGTGCAGCACGCCCGCGTGCAGGAAGGCCGCGGTGAGCAGCCGGTAGTACTGGTCGTCCACCGCGATCCGGAAACCGATCATCGCGAAGTCGTCGGTGAACCGGTTGCTGGTGTCGCCGCCGGCCAGCCCCGGCGCCCCCTGGAGGATGTACGCGACGACGCACAGCCCGATGAGGATCTGGGTGACCAGCCCCTGCCGGGCGAGCTGCGCCCGGCCGCCGAGGGTCGTGCGCGGCTCGCGCTCGCGCGGGGCGATCCGCCCGCCCTCCGGTCGGCCCTCCTCCGGGCAGTGGAACCCGACCGCCGCCGGCCGCATGCAGTCCGGGCAGATCGGCCGGTTGCAGCGCTGGCAGGAGACGTACGTCTCCCGGTCGGGATGGCGGTAGCAGCGCGGGATCGACGGCGACTGCGGCCCGGGCGGCGGCGGACCACCGGTGGGCGGTACCGGCCCGCCCGGCCCAGGCGGCGGGGTCCAGCCCGCATGGCCGCCCGGCGGCCCGATGGTGGGCCGCCAGCCCGCGGCGGGCGGGCCGGAGCCCGCGTCACCCGCGGGTCCGGCCGACTCCGACGGCGGCTGGGTCATCGCCCGATCCCGTGGGCGCGGCCAGGTCGAACACGCCGTGCCCGGCACGACCGCCCGACCGGCGGCGCGTCCGGAGCTTTCATGGTCGTACTCCCCGGGGTCGGGTCCGGCCGGCCGGTCCGGTCAGGCCGACCGACGGTCGATGACGATCTCCTGGATCACGATGTCGGCCTTCGGGCGGTCCTGCGCGCCGGTCGGCGCCTTGGCGATCGCGTCGACGACGTCGGTGCCCCGGGTGACCTCACCGAAGATGGTGTGCTTGCGGTTGAGCCAGTCGGTGGGCGCGACGGTGACGAAGAACTGCGAGCCGTTCGTGCCCGGACCGGCGTTCGCCATCGCGAGCAGGTAGGGCTTGCTGAACGTCAGGTCGGGATGGAACTCGTCGGCAAACTGGTAGCCCGGGCCACCGCGACCGGAGCCCAGTGGGTCCCCACCCTGGATCATGAAGTTCGGGATGACCCGATGGAAGATCGTCCCGCTGTACAGCGGGGTCCCGGTCTTCTTGGCGCCGCTTGCCGGGTCCGTCCACTCCTGCGTCCCGGTCGCCAGCCCGACGAAGTTGCGGACGGTCTTGGGAGCGTGATCGGGGAACAGACGGATCTCGATATCCCCCTGATTCGTCCGCAACGTCGCGTACAGCTCCTCGGCCATGAGCCTCTCTTCTCTTCAGATCTGGGTCGATGTCCGGTCAGACGGCGCCCGAGCCGGAACCGATCGTATGCGCCGGGCGCAGCCGGCGTTCCTCACCGTCCGCATCGGCACACGCCGCAGTGGCGGGCGTCGGCACAGCTCTGGCATGTCAGGCAGGTCGGCGTGACACGCCTGCGGGGGGTCGGCGCGTTGGAGAGGGCCGCCGACGGGGTACGGCACACTGCACAGATCTTGACTGCCCGCGATCCCCCGCCACGATCTCGGCTCCAGGGAAGGACGCCATGAGCACGACGTTGAAGGACCGCATTTCGCACGTCACCGACACCGCGCCGGTCAGCGGGCTCTCCGACGCGGCGAAGCACGCCGCTGACAAGGCGGGCACCGTCGCTCACCGCGCGGCGAGCATCGCCGGGGAGACCGCCGGCACCGCCGCGTCGGCCACCCGGGACGCCGGGGTGACCGTGGCCCACCGGATCTCCGACGTCTCCAGCTCCGCGGCCCGCGGCGGGACGTCCGCCCCGCGCGCCGCGGGTAAGGCGGCCGGCAAGGCCGCGGGGAAGGCCGTCGCCGTCTCCGGGCGGGCCGGCCGGCGGATCGAGAAGGCCCGGTCCCGGGCGGAACTGTCCGCCGAGCGGGCCCGCGCCGCGGCCGAGCTGCGCACGGAGCGGCAGCGTTCGCGGCGGGCCGTGGCCAACGAGACCAAGGCGCGCATCCAGGCCGACAAGGCCCAGGAAATCCTGGAGAAGCGGCTGGCCAAGGCTCAGGGCAAGCTGGCCAAGGTGCACCGCCGGCGCCGGCGCGGCCTGCTGACGCTCGCCCTCGTCGGGGCGGGTGCGGCGGGCACCGTCGCGGCGCGCCGCTACCTGGCGCAGCAGGACACCCCGACGGTCACCGCCGAGCCGGCGCCGATCGGCAGCACGACCGGCTCGGCCGCGGCGACCGACCGGGCCAGCGGCCGCGACGCCTTCGACGACCGCCTGTCGACCTCGGCGAGCGGCCTGGAGGAGATGCCGGGCGTGGACACGACGCTCGGCGAGCCCAGTCGCCCCCGCTGAGGCGCGCGGCGGCGGCCCTCGGGAGGCGGGCTCCGCGCCTGTCACGAGCCGGTCCGCCGCCACCGTCCGCCCCGGTCACCGCCCCGCCCGGCGGCCCCCGGCCGGGGCGGGCGCACGTGCGGCCGGTGATCGGTTCAACGGTGCGGCGCCGTGACCGGTGCGCCGATGCGGTAGGCGCCCGGGGCGTTCGCCGGTACCGCCGGGCGGACCGGCGGGCGGGGATCGACCCGCCGATAGGGCTGGCCCAGCGGCGGGCGGGGGTCCGGCTCCCCCTCGTTCGGCCAGAACGACATGGCCCGTTCGGCCTGCGCGGTGATGGTCAGTGACGGGTTCGCCCCGAGATTCGCCGAGATCGCCGCGCCGTCGACCACGTGCAGGCCCTCGTACCCGAAGATCCGCTGGTAGGGGTCGATCACCCCGGTGGACGGGTCCGCGCCGATCGGCGCGCCGCCGAGGATGTGCGCGGTCATCGGGATGTCGGCGATCTCGCTGACGGAGCCGCCGGGGTAGCCGCCCATCCGGGCCGCGATCCGGCGGACCGCGTCGTTGCCCTCCGGGATCCACGAGGGGTTCGGATCGCCGTGGCCCTGCCGGCTGGTCAGCCAGCGCAGGCCGAGGGGGCCGCGCCGCAGGGACACGGTCAGCGAGTTGTCGCGCGACTGCATCACCAGAGCGATCATGGTCCGTTCGGACCAGCGCCAGGGCAGTCCCATGGCCAGCGCGTGGTGCGGGCGGACGAGCAGCCCCCGCAGGTACTTCAGCCAGCGCGGCGTCCGGCCCCCGCCATCCGTCATCGCCGCGCTGATCAGGGCCATCAGGTTGCTGCCCCGGCCGTAGCGGACAGGTTCGACGTGGGTCTGCCCGTTCGGGTAGAACGACGACGTGATCGCCACTCCGCGGGCGACCCGGCGGTCCGGGCGGAACCGCGTCGCGCCGAGGATCGACTCGGAGTTCGTCCGGGTGAGCTCGCCGAGCCGGGGCGACAGGGCGGGCAGGTCGCCGCGCTCGCGCGCCGAGAGCAGCAGACGCTGGGTCCCGAGCGTGCCGGCGGCGAACACGACCTGCCCCGCGGTCAGCGTCCGCCGCCCACGCCGGGGCAGGCCGGGCGTTCGGACCACGTCGACCTCGTACCCGCCGGCCGGCCGTGGGCGGACGGCGGTGACGGTGGTGTCGGGCAGGACCTGCGCGCCGGCCCGCTCGGCGAGGAACAGGTAGTTGCGGTCCAGCGTGTTCTTCGCCCCTCGGCGGCAGCCGGTCATGCACTCGCCGCACTCGACGCAGCCCGTGCGGCTGGGCCCGGCCCCGCCGAAGTACGGGTCGGGTACCCGGACTCCCGGCTCCTGCCGGCCGTCGCGGCCGAAGAAGACCCCGACCCGTGCCGGCGCGAAGCTCGGCCCGACGCCCATCTCGTCCGCGACCGCGTGGAACACCTCGTCGGCATAGGTCGTCGTCGGGTTCGCGGTCACCCCGAGCATCCGCTCGGCCTGTTCGAAGAACGGCGCCAGCTCGGCACGCCAGTCGGTGATGCCGCGCCACTGCGGGTCGGTGTAGAAGGCGTCGAGCGGTCGGTACAGGGTGTTCGCGTAGACGACCGAGCCACCGCCGACCGCCGTCCCGGACAGCACGATGACCCGCCCCAGCCAGGTGATCTTCTGGATGCCGTGGCAGCCCAGCCGCGGCAGCCACAGGAACCGGCGGATGTGCCAGTTGTTGCGCGGCAGCGTCTGCGGGCTGAACCGGCGGCCCGCCTCGACGACGAGGACCCGGTAGCCCTTCTCCGCGAGGCGCAATGCGCTGACGCTGCCCCCGAAGCCACTACCGACCACGATCACATCCGCGTCGTGACCACTGCCGGATCCGCTTTCCGCCATGCCCGTCACCTGCCGCCGTCGACGCCGGCTTCCCATGATGAGCCACCGACCGGCCCGTGCAACACCGCTCGAAGCACGCGGTTCGCCGCCACCGAACCCGTCAGGCCGCGCCGGAACCGGTCAGGCCGCGCCGTCCGCAGCCTGCTGCCGTTCCCGCAGCCGGGCCTCCCGCGCCGCCTGGGCGGCTCGCTCGATCGCTTCGAGGGGCGGCCGCGGGATCTCCACGGGCGGCGCCTCGGTCTGCGCGGCCGCGGAACGTTTCGGCTCGGCCGCAGCCGGCCGGCTGGCGCCGCGGCCCGCCCCGCCCGAGCGGGTGAACCGACCCTTGGGGGAAGGGGCTGACGGCGACTTCAACTGGTCGGCCCGGCGCTCCCGGCAGGAGCGGCACTCGCAGTCCGTCGAGGCCCGCGGCAGACGGTCAAGGCGCCAGGACAGGTTGTCGATCTCGTCGCCGTCCCCGACCAGCACCCCGGTCTGGATGATGTGGACGAGGTGCAGGGCCAGCGTGACCGGATCCCAGTTGTCCTCGTCGAAGATGACCTGCAACTTGCCGAAGATCTCCAGGAAGTCCGAGGTCGGGCGGCGCATCGCGGTCGCCAGCACGTTGATCACCTGGGTGGCGGCGAGGGTCATCGGCGCGGGCGGCGGCGGGGGCAGCGGGACCGTGGGCGCCGGGGTCTCGTCCGCCACGGTCTGCTCCGCGGGCGCCTGGTTCGCCGCGGCGTGATCCGCAGGCGTCTGCTGTTGGGCGTCCGCGGACGCAACCGCGCCGACAGCATCGGTGGAGGGAGACGACACCCCGGGACCGGTTGACGCAGTCGGAGGAGCTGCCGAGGGTGACCCGGCGGGCGCGAACCCGCCCGGAGCGGGCCCGGCGGAGGCCCACCCGGAGGAGGACTCCGCAACAGCGGGCCCGGTGGAGATCGGCTCGGTGGAGATCGGCTCGGCGGCGGTGGGCGCCACGTGGTGCGCCGGTGCGCCTGCGTCAACGGTGCCCGATGTGCCCGTCGTGGCAGGAGCGTCCGCCGGCTGGTGCGGGTGGTCCTCGCGGGGCCGGTCCTCGAAGGGCCGGTCCTCGGGACGCTGGTGGGCATCGGGACGCTGGTGGGCATCGGGACGCTGGTGGGCATCGGGGCCCCAGGGGCCACGGTCGCGCGAGGGTACGAGATCGACGACGAAGCCGCCGGCCCGGTCCTGCGCCTCGCTGCCCGCCGTCGCCATCGCGCGGGTGCGGCGCCGCGCGCCGCCCTTCGTGTGGGATCCGGCGCGGCTGCGGCGCCCGCGGCGGCGGCCCGATCCGTCCGAGGACTCCGCGGTCGTATTCGCCCCGCCGCGCGCCTCGTCGGTCGCCTCGACCAGGCGGACCAGACCGGCCCGCACCATCGAATCCGGGATGCTCAGGGCGAACCGGGTCGTCCGGCCCGCGGCCGGCCGCGCCACCGTGGTCAGCCAACCCTGCCTGCGCAGCAGGGATACCTGCCGCTGCACATGGGTCCGGCTGTAGCCGGTCTCCTCCCGCAGGGTGACCAGCCCGGGGCCGCTCACCGCCGCCCCGGCAGGCAGGAACTGCGGCGCCTCGGCGACGTGGCTCGCCAGGGTGCACGCGACGAGTTTCGCCGCGGAGGGCATGGACGCGCGTAACACGGCCCGTTGCCATCCACTGCGGTCGGCGATCAGGGTTCCCGGCTCCTGCGCCGCCTGAACCGAAACCAGAGCACCGGGGATGGTGAGCTGGATCGTGTCCGGCGGCACATGCCTCCTTCCCTCGGCTGGGTCACTCGATGCTGGCGGACTGCCCGGACCCGATGTGGTCACGGCCGGCTGTCCGGGGATCAGCCCCACCGGAACGGGCTCGGTGGGGCGAGAGCGGGTCGACGTCTGTTCAGGCACCGTACTCCGCACCGGGTCAAGCGGCTCCAGTGGAGGGCCACCACGGTCACATGAAGAGGACATGACTCCATCACCGCCGTTGGGTAGTCGTGGTGTGACAGAAACATCAAACATCGCCCGACTGCTTCCAAGCAAAAAGATGGCGACGCGGCCACGAAAGGGCCACACCAGACCATCCGGAAAGCAGTTCCGAGCGGCCGAAAAATTCAGCGAATTACTCTGCCGACGGCAATCAGTAGCCTGTTTAATCTGTTTCTTCCGGCACAGCCTCCCGATTTCCAGCGGCGCGGCATCAACGTCGGTCGGTACGACGCCTTCGGCGCAACGCCCGCGCCCCGCGGCTCGCCCGGCCCGGGTTCTCCCCGCCGGTGGCCCGCCCGGCGGCGCCTCGCGCCGGCCACCGTCCCGGCCGCGTCCGCGGACCGCCGCCCGCCGGGCCGCGCACGCGGCCGGATCGGGACCCGGCGTCGCCCGCAGCGCCGAATCACGCCCCCTCATCGGCCGCCCGCAGCCTGCCAGGGCAGCCATTCACCAGCGGCACTCCCGGCCCCACTCCCGGTCCGCACTCCCGGCCCGCGCCCCCGGCCCGCGCCCCCGGCCCGCGCCCCCGACACCGCCGGGAGCCGGACGGGCCGGCCGCGGCCCCGGCCGCCGCGGCGACAGCCCGGCCACATCGGCGCGGCGGCGATCGCCCGCGGTGCCGGCGGCGAGAATGACAGACACCGGACGGACGCATTCCATGGACGGTTCGAGCCGCGAAGAGCAAGGCGATTCTTCGCCACCGGGCGGGCAGGAGCACACCGCACCCGCGCGCCAATCGGCGGACGGCAGGACGAAAACCCTTCCGAACAAGCAGTCATATCTTTGTGCGATCTCACCAAGCGATTCCGGCGTCGTTTCACCTCGCGTCCGGCACTCGACTCGGCCGGAGCACGGCGCGACAACCACCGGCCGACGGCGACGGCCGCGGCCGGCCCGTACATCAATGCCGGGAATCCGGGACGGGGCACGGCCAGCAACATCGGTCGCACCCGGTGACGAATGCCGCCCCGGCATCACCGCGATTCGCGCTCAACCCGAAATGGAAAGGATCTACGACCGGTATGGATCACTGCCGGATCGCGGCCAGCCGAGGCGATCTCGGGCCGGGAGTGGCCAGCCCCGCCCAACCACACCTCATGCTCCGCCGACTTTCCCGCCGACAGGTGGGATGAACAGGTCCCGGATAGCGCGTACACGGCGGCAACCCACGGTGGGACCACCGAGGCGGGTCGCCATCCGGCCATCTCCCGCTTCGACCCTCCGGATGGCCGGTAGACGGCGGCCAGGAACATCGGACCCATCTGTCTGCCTATGGAGGCACCACGCCACGGCCCCCGGCGGCCGTGGCCGGAGGATCGCCCCGGACCGGCCGGGCCTTCCTGCGGGCCGCCGGCCCGGGCCCGCCCGCCGAGGGTTCCCCACCGGCGGGTGGGGTATTTCGACTGTGCTTCCGCGGACGCGGCGCCACTCGGGCGGCGAAGGAGGCGGCGGATGGCCGACATCGTGGTCGGGGTCGACGACTCACCCGGCTCCCGCGCGGCGTTGTGCTGGGGATTCGACGAGGCCGAGCGGCACGGCTGCGGGCTGCGGGCCGTCGTCGGAATCGGGCACGGCGGTCCGCCGCGGCCGGAGACGGCCGACGGCCTGGCCGAGAAGGCGGCCCACGTGCTGCACGAGACCGTGATCGCCACGGCGCCGGCCGGCTCCTCGGTCCCGGTGGCCGAGGAGGTCGTGGATCAGCCCGGGGCGGAGGCTCTGCTCACCGTCGGGCACGACGCCCGCATGATCGTGGTCGGGGCCCGCGGGCGGGGCCTGCTGCACCGGCTGCGGGTTGGCTCGGTCAGCACCTCGGTGGCCGTGCACTCTCCGGCGCCGGTGGTGATCGCCCGCGGTGGCGACCCGGCGCAGGCCCGGGACCGACCGGCGCGAGCGGTGGCCGTGGGCGTGGACGGCTCCCCGAACTCGCTCGCCGCCCTGGCCTGGGCCGCCGCGGAGGCCGACCGGCGCGGGGTTGCGCTGATCGCCGTGCACGCCTGGCTCGCGGCCATCCCGCTGCCCTTCGCCGAGGCACCCGGAGAGATCACCCAAGCGCTGGAGGAGCAGGCCCAGGCCGCACTCGACGACGCCGTCGCCCAGGTGTACGACGCCCTGCCCGCCGGGCTGGACCTGCGGCGCCGGGTGGTGCCGGACTCACCGACCCAGGCGCTGCTCACCGCCGGCCGGGAGTGTGACCTCGTTGTCGTCGGCGCCCGCGGCCATGGCGGGTTCGCGGAGCTGCTGCTGGGTTCGGTGAGCCATCAGTGCATGATTCACTGCCCGACCCCCGTCGCGATCATCCGCAGGCGGTAGCCGGCCGTCACCTGGTGGGCCCGTGCACGACCGCGTGCACGTCCGCAACGACCTGCGACCAGGCGTACCACCGCACGTTGTCCTCGCCCGGCGGGGGATCCCAGGGGTTACGCAGCAGCACCCGCCCCCGCGCGGCATCCACCGCCAGCACCGGGTAGGCGTGGGCGGCGACGAGGCCGCCGGGCCCGGTCCGGGCCCGGGTGGTGAGCACGACGACCTCGCCCCGGCCGAGCAGGGCCGCGAGGTCCACGACGCTCCTCGCGCGGGCGGCTCGCCGGCTCACCGGCCGCCCGGTGAGGGTCCGCAGGGCGACCGCGGCGCTGCCGAACCCGATCGCCGGGTATCCGCCGTGCAGGCGGGCGTACGCCTTCTCGTAGAGCGCCGGCCAGAGCTCGGGCCGGCCCGCGGCGTTGTCGCCGTCCATCGCGATCTCCTGGACGGCCACGCCACGCCCCTCCCCGCCGCCGGGTGGCACGGGGGCGGGGACCCGGCTTGCGGACAGCGTCGCGGTCACCGTCACGCCGACCGGCGCGCCCGAGCCCGGGTGAAAGGTGATCGTGACGGTGCCGTTGGGGTTACGTCGCAGCCGCTCGGCGAGCAGGGCGGGGTCCTGCCGCGCGAGGCCGATCAGCACCGCGGCGAGGTAGCAGTCGGGAACGCCGCCCTGCCCCACGTCACCGGGATCGGCGCCGTCGCGCACGATGGCGTCACCGGAACGGTCCACGCCGAGCACCGGCCCCGACCGCTCGCCGCCGGCGGGCAGCGGGGCGGCGGGTTCGAGCCATGGCAACACCCGCACCAGCTCGCCGAGCATGTCCGTCGGCGCCCCGGCGAGCAGATCGTCGGCGAGGCCCGCGAGCTCGGCCGCGGCGAGTACCGCCCCCGGCTTCGGCGTGCCGGCCAGCCGCGCGGCCATCGCGGCGAGGACGGTCAACCGCCCGCCGCGCAGCAGCCCGATCACTCCCGCGCGGGCCGGAGCCGGCAGGGCCGCCAGGCGCGCGCGTGTCGCGCGCAGCCGCTCGACGCCGGGGACGTCCGGCGCGGAATCGAACAGGGCCAGCAGTCCCGCCGCCACCGCGAGGACCGCCGGTGACGCGGGCCGAGCGCCGGGCGTCCAACCGACCCGTTCGAGTGGATCGATCGGGTTGGCGCGGCGCAGGGTGATCGGCGCAGCGGCGAACCGGGCCATCCGCAGCTCGATGTCGGCGGCAGCATCCGGCGCCTCGACGGCCACCAGCCGTAGCCCCCGTCCGGCCGACCCGCCCATCCGGACCGGTCCCGGCGCCCCGGTGCCGCCCACTCGCGCCATGGCCCGGTCGGCCTCGCCGACGGCGGCGGCCACCGCGCGGCCGAGCGCCGCGGCCCGATCCGCGGTGGCGCGCAGGCGCGCGGCAAGGACGCCCGTCAGGACCGGATCGAAGCGAACCGCCGCGGCGCCGACTCCCGCGACCGGTGCCTCGGCTGGCGCGGGCGACCCGGACGACACGCGCGACGAAGGCGATCTGGGCGAGACAGCCGCGGCGGGCCATGGGGGACGGGCGGGGAGCACCCATCCTGCCGCGAGCCGATCGAGCAGCGCGGCACGGGCCCACAGCGCCTCGGCATCCGCGTCGAGAGCCGACCGCCAGGCGAGCACGCGGCCGTCGAGGCGGGCCCGCAGGGGCGAGCTCCCCGCGTCCGCGGTCCGGACCCCGGTCAGCACCGCAGCCACCCCCATGGCGAGCCGGCGCAGCGCGGCGGCGTGGTGGCACAGATCGTCGGCGGGCCCGGCCGACACCACGGCACCACCCGTCGGAGCAGGTCCCTCGCGCATCCGCCCGTCCGTCCGGCTCGGTCCATCCCGATGATCGAAGGGTAACCCGCCGATCCGGCATCGCCGCCCCGGCCACGTGGCCGCGACCGAGGGCATCGGGCCGCGCTAAAGTTTGATCATTTAGCCAGGTGTGCCCCGCGATCGAGCGACCGCGGCGCCGAGCTTCCGGGAGGGCGTCCGTGACCGAGGCCGTCGTCGTCGCCGCCGCCCGCTCACCGATCGGGCGGGCCTTCAAGGGCACGCTGCGGGGACTTCGGGCCGACGATCTCGCCGCGACGATCATCCTGGCCGCTCTCGACCAGGTTCCGATGCTGGACCCCAACGAGATCGACGATCTGATCCTCGGCTGCGGGCTGCCCGGCGGGGAGCAGGGACACAACATCGGCCGGGTAGTCGCGGTCAGCCTCGGCCTCGACGGCGTGCCGGGCACGACCGTCTCGCGGTACTGCGCGTCGTCCCTGCAGGCGATCCGGATGGCGATGCACGCCGTCCGCGCCGGGGAGGGGGAGGTGTTCGTCGCCGCCGGGGTCGAGGTCGTCAGCGGTTTCGTCAAGGGCAACAGCGACAGCCTGCCCGACACCCAGAACCCCAGTTTCGCCGGCGCTCAGGCGCGCACCGCGGCGCGGGCCGGCGCGGGCTCCCCGCCGTGGATCGATCCCCGCCGCAACGGCGAGCTGCCCGACGTCTACATGGCGATGGGCCAGACGGCGGAGAACGTCGCGCGGCTCACCGGGGTCAGCCGCGCCGAGCAGGACGAGTACGCCTGCCGGTCGCAGAACCTCGCCGAGCAGGCCATCGCCGCCGGCTTCTACAAGCGGGAGCTCACCCCGGTCCGGCTCCCCGACGGCACGGTCGTCGACGCCGACGACGGGCCCCGGCCGGGCACGACGATCGAGGCCCTCGCCGCCCTGCCGCCGGTCTTCCGCCCCGATGGCACGGTGACCGCGGGCAACGCCTGTCCGCTCAACGACGGTGCGGCGGCGGTCGTCGTGATGAGCGACACCCGGGCCCGTGAGCTGGGCGTCGCCCCGCTGGCCCGGATCGTCTCCACCGGGGTCAGTGCACTGTCACCCGAGATCATGGGCCTGGCCCCGGTCGAGGCGTCCCGGCGGGCGCTCACCCGGGCCGGGATGACGATCGACGACGTCGACCTCGTCGAGCTCAACGAGGCGTTCGCGGCGCAGGTCATCCCGACCTACCGCGAGCTCGGCATCGAACTCGCGAGGCTGAACGTGCACGGCGGCGCGATCGCGTTGGGGCACCCGTTCGGCATGACCGGCGCGAGGATGCTGACCACCCTGATCAACGGACTGCGCACCACCGACGCGACCATCGGCCTGGAGACGATGTGCATCGGCGGGGGCCAGGGCATGGCGCTCGTCCTGGAGCGGCTTTCCTGACCGTCAGGTGCCGGGGCTCGGGACGGCGTCCCCCGGGGCGTTGCCCGCGGGTCGGCCGCCGGGATCGTCGGCATCCTCGGCCGCGGCCCGCTGGGGCGGGGCGGCGCCGGGCGTCCCCCCGTCCGGTGTGTCGATGGCGCGGGCAACGGTCGCGCCGGAGACGGCCGAGGCGCCCTCCCTGGCACGCGGCACCTCGGGTACGGCCCGGCCGGTGGCCCCTGGAAGATCACGGGTCACGCCGCCGGGCGCCGGTCCGCACGCCATCGCCGCGGCGGGCAGCGCCCGGACCGGCAGCCGGCAGGCGATGGCCCACAGCCGCAGCCGGGCCTGGACCTCCGGCCGGGTGAGCTGGACCGCGGTCACGACCAGGCCGCCGCCGATGATGCCGTCGAGCCAGTAGTGGTTCGCCGTGATGACCACGACGATGGTCGTGATGATCGGATGCAGGATGGCGAGCCACCGAGCCCGGGTGCGCAGGATGGTGATCACCCCCCACGCCTCCAGGATCGACCATCCGATGTGCAGGCTCGGCATCGCCGCGTACTGGTTGGCGACGGTGTCGTGCGGCCCGTAGGGCGACGGCCCGAACACCGCCCCGGTGTCGACGAGCTTCACTCCGGGCACCATCCGCGGCAGGAAACGGGGGGGCGCCAGCGGGTAGGCGATGTGAATCAGCAACGCGACGCCGGTCGACGCCAGGATGACCGTCCGCACCCGGCGCCAGGACGGCCGCTGAAAGATCAGCACCCAGAGCAGAAAAGCGATCGCCGCGGGGAAGTGCACCCCGACGTAGAAGCGGTTCGCGAACTCCAGCAGATGGCTGGAGCGCAACGCCAGGGACTGGATGGACGACTCGTTCGGCAGGTCGAACAGGCGCTCGACGTGCCAGACGCGCTGCGCGTGGTGCAGGGCCTCCAGCTCCCGGCCGACGGCGAAGTGCCGGCCCAGCCCGTAGAGCCAGTACAACGAGCCCAGCAGAACGACCTGACCCAGGATGAAGGCGCTGGTGCGCAGCGTGCCGACCGCCCGACCAGGTCCGTTGCCCCGACCCGAGCCCCTGGCCACCGAGGCCGCCCGGACCGGCGCGCCCATCAGGGTCTGGCCCGTCGTGCTCACCATGAGCAGCCCCGAACCATCTCCGCCTCCCCATGACGACACTTCCCGTTAACCCATCCATCATTCCTACCGACCGATCGGTAAGGGAGGCCGGGAAAGAGATGTGAGATAGGGCTCAGTCCGCGGAACTCTTCTCGACATCTCCCGCTGGGTCGCGTAGCGGTCCCGGCCGCGAGACCGACGTCGAGCGAGCGATCACCTGTCCCAGCAGCCTTACCCGCAGATTAACAACGGGGAACCCACTACCTTCGTTTTCGCCACAGGTAGGTCCTCGTCCGACCTACCGATCGCTTCGGGACATCCGCCGGAGTATGCCGCTGGCACCGCCAGGCCGCCCGCGCCTCGCCCCGGCGCCCGCGCCCCTCGCGGCCGCCCACCGCCGCCCGGTTACCGGCGCCGTCCACCGGATGTGGGCGCCGTGCCGGCGCACGGGCATCCGCCGCCGGCGCCCTACCGAAACGTACGCCGGCCGCCGCGGCGGGCGGCCGCAACGGCGTAGACCGAACGATCCGGCGGCGGCGGCGGGTGTGACCGGACGGGGACCCCCGCAGTCCCGGCGGTGCCCGTGATCCCCGCCGCCCGCCTCATCCGGGATCGGCGGCGACTTCGGCGACCTTTCGGACTTCCGACCAGCCGGGCCGCGGCCGCCGTGTTACGCAGATAGCGCAGGTGCATGCCATCGGTCACCACAACGGCAGGGAGGTCGACCGCCATGATGTCCGCATCCGTCGGAGACAGGTTCGTCGTCCATGGCCGCACCGTGGGCAGCCCGGAACGGCACGGCGTCGTGATCGAGGTACGCGGCGCCGACGGCGGTCCGCCGTACGTCGTGCGATGGGACGACGGGCACGAGGGGCTGTTCTTCCCGAGCTGCGACTCGCTCGTCGAGCTCCACGTCACCCGGGAGACGGTCCGGATCTGACCACCCCCGTCGACGGTCGGCCCGGCATTCGCCGGCCGACCGTCGACGATCACGCCGCAGTCGCCGCGTACCGACACCATCGGGCAACGCATGGGGGAGGTGCGGGGTCGCTCCCCGGACCACCCCTTCATACGGCCACTTTCAGGCCGAACGAGGGGCGCTGGGAAAGCATTGCGTCTATGAGGCGTCGAGACCTCCGCCGCCGATTACGCAATGTGCCCCCTCGGTTCCATTCGGAAGTTGTAGAAAAGATCAACGTCCGAGCTACTCCCCTGGGATGTGATCTACGCTATACACCGAGGGGTGCAGCCCTCGGACCGACCGGTCACTTTGCGTTGATCCGGAGGCCAAAGAAGACTCCGGAGCGTGCCCGATGCCGCCAAGCACCATGCCAGCCGATGATCCGACGAGCCCCCCTGACCCGACCGACCGCACGAGCTCGTCCGACGCGGATACCGGCGGCCCCTTCTCCCGGAACCTGACCGGTCCACGGGCGCGCGGGCCCGCCGACCCGCCGGACGGCCCGGGCGGGCGCTGGCGGGCGCTCGTCGCACGCAACGGCCGGCGATCCGGTGTCGTCGCCGTGGTGACCCTGCTCGTCACGCTCGTCCTCGGCTACGGGCTGAACCGGCTGGAGTTCACCACCGGCCAGGACAACTACCTCAACAGCGATTCGCGGGTGGCCAGGGACAACGTCGATTACCAGTCGTTGTTCGGTGGTCAGGCGATGCTCACCCTGTTCACGATCGAACGCGGCGCCGGCGCCGGCGAGCTGTTCACCGCGCACAACATCGAGCAGTTCCGGGCCCTGCAGAAAGAACTCGACGCGGATCCCCGGATCCAGTCGGTGATCACCCCGCTGACCGCGTTGGAGTTCACCGACAACCTGGTGCGCAGCAAGAACGGCAACGTCCTCGACAGCCCGGCCGCGAAGATCCTGCTGGGCGCCCAGAGCCGCGATCCGGATCCGGGCTCCGCGCAGCGCCGCCTCGCCGACTCGCTGGCCACCCTGAAGCGGATGCAGGCGATCCCCGAGGCGCAGCGGACGTTCGACAACCCGGCCTGGGTGGACTTCCTGCTCCACGACAACACCGGCGCGATCCGCAAGTCGCTGCGGCCGTTCTTCCCGACCGCGTCGACCGCCCAGATGGTCACCCGGCTGGAGGGCAACGCCTCGTTGGAAGCCGAGGGCGAGGGCGCGCGGATCGTCGAGCGGGCCACCTCCGGCCTGCGGTTCGACCACGCGACGATGATGACCACCGGCGCCGCCGTGCTGCTCCGGGACATCAACAACTACCTCCGCGGCGGCTTCCTCACCCTGGGCGCCATCTCGCTGGCTCTGATGGCCGGGCTGCTGGTCGTCGCGTTCGCGGTGCGCTGGCGGCTGCTGCCGCTCGGGGTCGTCGGGGTCGGGCTCATCTGGGCCTTCGGCCTCGCGGGCTACATCGGCGTGCCGCTGTCCGTGGTGACCATCGCCGGCCTGCCCGTCCTGCTCGGCGTCGGCATCGACTTCGCCGTGCAGCTCCACAGCCGGGTCGAGGAGGAAGCCCAGCTCGACCGGGCCGGCAACCCCGTGGCGGCGGCCCTGGCCGGGCTGCTGCCGGCGCTGGGGCTGGCCACCGTCGCCGCCGTGCTCGCCTTCCTGGCCCTGGAGTTCAGCCAGGTCCCGATGATCCGCGACTTCGGCACGCTGCTCGCGCTCGGGCTGCCGGTCATCGTCGCCGCGACGGTGCTGCTGCTCGCCGCGTCGCTGAGCGCGCGGGAACGGCGCCGGCCCACGCCGCCGAAGGACTACACCCACGGCCCACTCGGCCGCACCGTCATCCGGCTGGGCGCCCTGCCGCGGATCACCGCGATCCCCCTCGTCGTGGTCGCCGTGGCGATCTTCATCGGCGGGATCGCCGCCGACGACCGGCTGACGATCCAGACCGACCCCGAGAAGTGGGTCGACCAGCAGAGCCAGGTGATCAAGAACATCAACACGCTGCGGGCGAGCACCGGCTCGGCCAGCGAGCTCGGCATCTTCGTCCAGTCGGGCGACGTCTTCGACGACGCGACGGCGGACTTCGTCGGCAGGTTCGCCAACGCGCAGCTCGCGGCCCACCCCGACGACCTGCTGGACGCCTCCAGCCTGGTGACGACCATCAGCTTCATGATGGAGGTGCCGAACACAGGCGTCGTGATGCCGACCGGCGCGGACATCCGGCTCGCCTACCAGGTGGCGCCGCCCGACATCCAGCGCGCCATGGTCAACCGCGAGCACCACGCGCTGAACCTCGTCTTCCGGACCGGCTCCGGGTCGCTGGAGCGCCAGGCCGGCGTCGTCGACGGCATCCGCGACCACGTCCGCCCCCCGGCCGGCATCAGCGCCACCCCGTCGGGGCTCGCCGTCGTCGGCACCGGGCTGCTGGAAAACTTCGCCGAGAACCGGGTCGAGCTGACCTACTACGCCCTGGCCGCGGTGTTCGTCCTGCTCGTGCTGTACAACCGGAGCCTGGTGCGGGCGGTGCTGTCGCTGGTGCCGGTGCTGATCGCGGTGGGGCTCAGCTCGATCATCGCCCTGCTGATCGGGGTCGACCTGAGCCCGCTCACGGCGGTCAGCGGTCCGCTGATCATCGCGCTGTGCACCGAGTTCACGACGCTGCTCGTGCTACGCCACCTGGAGGAACGCCGCCGGGGCCTGGGGCCGCTCGAGGCGGTCGAGGCGGCCGCGGCCCGCACCGGGCGCGCCTTCCTCGTCTCCGCGCTGGCCGCCGTGATCGGCGTCGCCGTGCTGGCGTTCAGCTCGCTGCCGCTGCTGCGGGACTTCGGCCTGCTGGTCGCCCTGAACGTAGCGGTCGCCCTGCTCTCCGCGCTGGTCGTCCTGCCTCCGCTGCTGGTCTGGGCCGACGAGCGGGGCTGGGTGCACCGCCGCGGCCGCGGCGCCGCCACGACGGAACCGGGACCGGGACCGGGGCTGGGGCTGGGGACGGGACCGGGGCCACAGTCGAACAAAAACCGCGAAAGCGGACACGCGGCTACAGAGAAGGTCGGTGCCACCCAGAGGAACGACACCCCTCGCACCGACTCGGACGCAGCCGGTGACGGTGGCGTGGGGTCGGTCGCCCCGGGGGCCGCACCAGCACCGGGTGTCGAACCAGCTCAGCGGGCATCACGGCCCGGGTGAGGGAAAACACGGGCCGGGTTGCCCCGCCATAACCACGCGATTCCGCGGCCGCGCCACCCGGCCAGCCCGGGTCTTCGTTCCCCTGCCCGCATGTGGCACGCTCAAGAAACGTGTTCCCGGGCTGGCGCATGACGGCCACCGCCGCCGGCGGGTGGTTCCCGGGACTCCGCACCCGCCGCCCAGGCTCGGCAGCCGCCCGAGCGTCGAAGGAGAAGGCATGAGTTTCGACTTCAAGGTCGCGGATCTCGCGTTGGCCGAGTTCGGCCGCAAGGAGATCCGTCTTGCCGAGCACGAGATGCCCGGCCTGATGGCCACCCGGGCGGAGTACGCGGCCAGCCAGCCGTTGAAGGGTGCCCGGATCATGGGCTCCCTGCACATGACGATCCAGACCGCGGTTCTCATCGAGACCCTGGTGGCGCTCGGCGCCGACGTCCGCTGGGTCTCCTGCAACATCTTCTCCACCCAGGACCACGCGGCCGCCGCGATCGTCGTCGGGCCGAACGGCACCAAGGACGACCCGCAGGGCGTGCCGGTCTTCGCCTGGAAGGGCGAGACCCTCGAGGAGTACTGGTGGTGCACCGACCAGGCGCTGGCCTGGCCGGACGGCGGCGCGCCGAACATGATTCTCGACGACGGCGGCGACGCGACCCTGCTCGTGCACAAGGGCGCGCAGTTCGAGGCGGCCGGCGCGGTCCCGGCGACGGACCCCTCGGACAGCGAGGAGTACGCGATCGTCCTGGAGACGCTGCGTCGCACCATCGCCGAGAAGCCCGGTCGCTGGACCGAGGCGGCGCGCACCATCAAGGGCGTCACCGAGGAGACCACCACCGGCGTGCACCGTCTCTACGAGATGGCCAAGGCCGGCACGCTCGCCTTCCCGGCGATCAACGTCAACGACTCGGTGACGAAGTCGAAGTTCGACAACAAGTACGGCTGCCGGCACTCGGTCATCGACGGTCTCAACCGCGCCACCGACGTGCTCATCGGCGGGAAGGTCGCCGTGGTCGCCGGCTACGGCGACGTCGGCAAGGGCTGTGCGGACGCGCTGCGCGGCCAGGGCGCCCGGGTCATCGTCACCGAGATCGACCCGATCTGCGCGCTGCAGGCCGCGATGGACGGCTTCCAGGTCACCGTGCTCGAGGACGTCGTCGGGATCGCCGACATCTTCGTCTCCACCACCGGCAACTTCAACATCATCACCGCCGCCCACATGGCCGCGATGAAGCACCAGGCGATCGTGTCGAACATCGGACACTTCGACAACGAGATCGACATGGCCGGCCTGACGAGGACCCCGGGCATCGAGAAGATCAACATCAAGCCGCAGGTCGACGAGTGGGTGTTCCCGGACGGCCACTCGATCATCGTGCTCGCCGAGGGCCGGCTGATGAACCTCGGCTGCGCGACCGGTCACCCGAGCTTCGTGATGTCGAACAGCTTCACCAACCAGGTGATCGCGCAGATCGAGCTGTTCACCAAGACCGAGAGCTACCCGGTCGGCGTCTACGTGTTGCCCAAGCACCTCGACGAGAAGGTCGCCCGGCTCCACCTCGACGCGCTCGGGGTGAAGCTCACCGAGCTGACCAAGCAGCAGGCGGACTACATCGGCGTGCCGGTCGAGGGTCCGTACAAGGCCGACCACTACCGCTACTAAAGGCCGCCCTCATCGGAGGCCCTCGCCGCCGGAGATGATCAGGGCTCGCACGGCGGCATGACGCAGGGCCGTCCGGCACCACTCGGTGCCGGACGGCCCTGTTCCGTTGCGCCGGGCGCGCGCCGCCGGGGGCGCGGCGCTCAGCGCTGCCCGGACGACCAACAGACCGACGTCCACGCCGGGTCGCTGGTGTCCTCCAGGTCGTACCAGCCGTCCGGCAGGTACGTCCCCCAGGTCACCGGCGGACCGTCGACGCCGCTGCCGCCTTCGACGGCGGGGCGCGGCACACCGAAGGTCACCTCGCCACCCGGGCAGCCCTGGTGCTCGAACCGGAACGTGGGCTCGCCCGCGTCGGGCCCACGGCCGGCTTCGGTCCGGCACAACTGCGCCGTCGACGGCGGCCAGGACGTCGCGATGTGGGCGTAGTAGCCGGCCTCGAGCCAGGTCGCGCCGGTCGCCGGGGCCCCGTCCGACGCCGGCACGCTGACCTCGCTGACCTGGCCGGACGGGCAGCTCGCCCAGACGACGCCGCCAGCGCGGGCGACCCCGACGTCGGCGACGGCGAGCAGTCCGGTCAGGGCGATGGTGGCGCCGGCCGCCGCGAGGGTCGTGCGCGCCGGACGGAATCCGCGGGAGCATCGGCCCCGCCGGCGCGGACCAGGCCGGGATGGTTGGTGATCGTCGCCGGAAGCGGGAGTGCCCGCCGCGGGGGCGGGCATCGGTCGCACGGCCCGCCGTCGCGAGGATGCGGCATACGGCATTGAATGCCTCCTTGTCGAACCCGGCCGCGGAACGACCGTCGGATGAGCCGTCTGCGCGGGATCGGAACACCCGTTCCACCATTTGGTCCGGGATTCCCGTAAATAAAACAGCAAGCGCCCGCCAGGATAGCGAGAGTTGGCGGGACGTTGGGACTTCGATCGCGGCGCCCCGACGCCGACAAGCCGTACCGCCCACCCGACCGCCCCCGGCCACCCCTTCCTTGCCTTTCCAGAGGGGGGAATCGGACGCGCAGGCCGCTGGAAAGGCAAGCAGGCTCGGGGCCCCGACGGGGTCAGGCCAGCCGGCTCAGATCCCGGGCGGGGCCGGCAGTCCGTTCAGCGGGGACAGCGGGCGGCGGAACTCGATTTCGGTTGTCGCGGAGAGGTCGTGCAGGTCGCGGCTGTGGCCGGTGGCCCTGTAGCCCAGCCGCCGGTACAGCCGGTGAGCGTCGGTGAACCGCGTGTCGGTCCACAGCCGCATCTGCCGCGCTTCCCACCACCGGGCCTCGCGCTCGGCCCGCCGCACCAGGGCCGCTGCGAGTCCCCGGCGGCGGGCGGCGGCGGACACGTACAGCGTCTTCAGCTCGGCCCACTCGGGCGCCGCCGCGAGGCCCGGCACCGGCCGGGCCCACACGGCCACGCTGGCGAGCACCACGCCGGACGTCCCTGCCGGCCCTGCCGAGCCTGCCGGCCCTGCCGAGCCTGCCGGCCCTGCCGAGCCTGCCGGCCCGATTGGGGCGGCAGGGTCCGCCGGGACCACCCACAAGGCCCGTGCGGGCTCCCCCGCGGTTGCCGCATAGGCCGTCCCGGGGGCCCGCAGCCACGGCTCCTCGGCGTCGACGTCGAGAACGCAGCCCGGGTACTCCGCCCATACGGTCGCAATCAGGTCCTGGAGGGCGACGGCGTCGGAGTCCCGCACCCGCCGCAGGCCGGGGACCAGCTCGCGGCGCATCCACACATGCTCGATGCCCGCCTCGACGTCGGGCTCGCCGATCGACCGGTACCCCTGGCGGGCGTAGAAGTCCGCCGCCCTCGTCTGGGCGTGCAACTCGACGGCCGGCAGGCCACGCTCCCCCGCCCGTCCCTCCAGGGCCGCGGTGACCAGGCGGCCCAGGCCCCGGCCACGCCAGGCGGCGGCGACCGCGACCCGCCCGATGACCCCCGCCGGCTCCGCGCCCGCCTGACGGGGCCCCGGATCGAGCAGGCGGGCCGTGGCCACCGCCCGACCGTCGGCGTCGAGGACCACGGCATGGTCTGCTGTGGCGTCCAAGCCGTCGTACTCCAGCTCCGGCGGCACGCCCTGCTCCCGGACGAAGACCTCGTACCGCAGGTCGAACGCGGCCCGCGGCGGCATTCCCGCGACCACGGTGACGGCGGTATCGCCGGGGTGCCCGTTCACCAGCGCTGGTCCGATTGGGGGACACGGTGACCAGCTCCGGACATAGGCCGGCAGTCTAGGCGCCGGGACCGCCAGCCGGCTGTCGGGTAAGTCCGGAGCCGGGCCCCCGAACGGGGCGATCCCGGCACGGAAGGCCCTCACCTCCCGCCGATCCCAGCGTCACCCAAGTCCAGCAGAGAGATTGCCAAGGGTAGTCATTGGCTGTTCCTGGATGACCCGGTGACGCGGGTCGCCACCGGCCTGGCGCCGTCCGCCGGTGCGCGGCGATCAGGTTTCCGTGGGCGGTGTGTCCGGGCATCCTGCCCGATACGGACCGACAACCACCGACCCGGCATCGCGACCATCTCGGCGCGCCGAGTAGAAAGCAGGACTGTACCGGTCAGCGCCGACCGCATCGATCGGCACGGACCATCGACGCACGAAGAGGAAGCGGCCCGGAATCGTGATTTTCCAGACGAGGACCTGTCGTGGCGACGCGTGCGCGCCGGAGGGCCGCTGACGATGGCGCCGACTCTCTACCCGCCGGCCCGGCTGCGGCCGGTGCGGAACACGTCCGGCACGATGATCCAGCCGACCCGCGGACTCATCGCGCACGTCCAGGTCGGCACCGGCTCGCTGTTCGGCTGGTTCGACAACGCCGCCAGCCAGGTCAGCTCCCATCTGTGGCTGTCCAGAAACGGCGACTTCGAGCAGTACGTTCCGTTTGATCGGCGCGCCTGGGCGCAGGCAGCCGGGAATCCGTACTGGATCTCCTGCGAATGCGAGGGTTACGACACCGAGGATTACACACCGGCACAAATCACCAGGCTGGCCGAGCTGTTTCGATGGGGTATGCAGGCGTTCGGCTGGAAGGGGGAGCTCGCCGACTCGCCGAACGGATACGGCCTCGGCACCCATCGGATGGGCGGGCAGGCATGGGGCGGGCACAGCTGCCCGGGCGACCTCCGCGCGGCACGCCGCCGCGACATCCTGTCGCTCGCGCTCGGTAGCGACCGCGGCGCGGCCTCCGATCCCCGCGACCGGTACGCCGGCCGGCCGACGCTGCGCGAGGGCGCGCGCGGCGCCGACGTCGTGGAGCTCCAGAACGCCCTGAACATCATCTTCGGTCACGAGGCGCCGACCGGCGATCCCAACCGGATCGATCCGGACGGCGGGTACGGGCCACGCACCACCGCGCGGGTGGCCTCGCTGCAGCGCTACGCGTCCCCGTGGTTCGGCCGCATCCCCGACGACGGCATCTGCGGGCCGAACACCTGGCGCAAGATCGGCTATATCCTCACCGGGATGAACCGCACCGTCTGAGCCGTCCCGCCCATCCAGGCCAGCACCTCCCCGCCGCGACGTCAGCCGGCAACGGTGCGTCAGCCGGCAACGGTGCGTCAGCCGGCAGCGGCGGGACCTGCGGCCGGGGCCGCCGTGGCCAGGCGGGCGAGCTCCGCGCCGGCCGCGCGCAGCCAGCGCAGCGGCTCGGCCAGCGCCGCCTCCGTGCCACCCGCCAACCGGGCCAGGGCGACCTCGGCGATGGCCCCCTCCGGACGGGGGGCATCCAACTGGCCCGCGGCCACGAGCACCGGCACGCCCGCCGCCCGGGCCAGTCCCAGCACCCCGCCGACCACCTTGCCCGCCAGGGACGTCCGGTCGAAGCGGCCCTCGCCGGTCACCACCCAGCCGGCCCCGGTGAGCGCGGCGGGCAGCCCGGCCGCCTCGGTGATCGTCCGGATGCCAGGCACCAGGTCGGCCCCCCAGGCCGCGGCAAGGCCGTAGGCGGTGCCGCCGGCCGCGCCCGCCCCCGCGGCCGCCGGCTCACCGCCGAGCACCTCGGCCAGGCGGCGCAGCCCGGCCGCCAGCCGGTCGATGTCGGCGGGGCCAGCCCCCTTCTGCGGGCCGAACACGGCAGCGGCGCCGGCGGGGCCCAGCAGGGGGGCGTCGACGTCGACGAGGCAGCGCACCCCCCCGGGCGGCGGGGGCCGCAGCCCCGACAGCTCCACCCGGGCGAGCCTCGCCAGCGCACCCCCGCCCGGTGGCAGCACCGCCCCACGCGGGTCGAGGAAGCGGGCCCCCAGTGCGGCGAGGGCACCGGTGCCACCGTCCGTCGAGGCCGAACCCCCCAGAGCGACCAGGATCCGTCTGGCGCCGCCGGTCAGGGCAGCCCCCAGCGCCTCACCGAGGCCGATCGTCTGGGCACGAAGCGGGTCCGGGGCCAGCATCAGGGGCAGCCCGCTCGCCCGGGCGAGTTCGACCACGGCGACGCCCCCGGGCAGCGCCAGCCATTCGGCGTCCTGCGGGCGCCCGTCCGGGCCGGTCACGCGCAACGGGTGGCGCACCGAGTCGGGCACGGCGGCGGCGAAGACATCGAGGGTGCCCTCACCGCCGTCGGCGATCGGCAGCGCCACGATCTCGTCGTGGGGCCGCCGCGAGCGCCAGCCGTCCCCGAGCGCCGCGGCGACCTCCGTCGCGGTCGCCGAGCCCTTGAACGAGTCGGGGGCGATGACCACCCGCCGCGGCCGGTCACCCGCCGCCGAGCCGGCGCCACCCTCCGGGCCCACCACAGCGTCCGCGCCTGCCGCCCGGCTCAGCCGGCGGCCGGCGCGGTCAGCGGGACCGGCGTCGCGAGCCAGGCGTCGATGCCGGCCAGGGCCGCCGCCCGCACCGGCTCCGGGGCCGCGCCAGCCAGCACGGAGCTACGCGCACAGGCCGCCAGCTCCTCGTCGGACAGGCCGAGCTCGCGCCGGCACAGCTCGTACTCCTCCAGGCAGGTGGGGCCGAACAGCAGCGGGTCGTCGGCGTTGATGGAGCAGCGCACCCCGGCGCGCAGCAGCGCCGGCAGCGGGTGCGCGGCCATCGACGGCACGACCGACAGCAGCAGGTTGGAGGTGGGACAGACGTCCAGGCACGTGCCCCGGTCGAGCAGGTCGTCGACGAGTCCCGGGTCCTCGATCGCCCGGATGCCGTGCTGCAGGCGGTCGGCTCCCAGGGTCTCGATGGCGCCGCGCACCGACTCCGGGCCGTCGAGCTCGCCGGCATGCGGGGTCGACAGCAGGCCGCCCTCTCGGGCGAGCCGGAACGCCGCCGCGAACGGCTCCGGCGGCCAGCCGTTCTCGTCGTTGTGCAGCCCGAGACCGACGATCCCCCGGTCGGCGTGGCGCAGGGCGGTGCGGGCCACCTCCACCGCCTGCTCGGGGGAGTCGTACACGCGGTCCACCGCGGCCATCCAGCGGACGGTCACCCCGTACCGGGCGCTCGCCTGCTCCGATCGGGCCAGCACGGTCTCCCAGGCCGCCTCGGCGCTGCCGAACACGCCCAGGTGGGCGTACGGCCAGAAGCTCGGCTCGAGGTACACGATGCCCTCGTCGGCCGCGTCGCTGACCATCTCGTCGACCAGCCGCTCGAAGTCCGCCGGCTGGCGAAAGACCGGCAGGATCCCGCCGATCACGTCGCTGAATCCGCCGAACTCGGTGAAGCCCCTGGTCCGGGGGGTCGGGATGCCCGCGGCGGCGGCCAGGTCGGCCAGCGTCGACGGCCGCATCCCCAGCTCGAAGTGCAGGTGCAGATGGCCCTTGGGCAGGGAACGGAGGTCCCGCATCGGCGTCCTTCCTCCTCGCGGCACGGCTTGATGCCGCCCCCGGCGTTCGGACTATCACATGCCGGCGGGGCGGTGGATCAAAACCTATGCCGGTCCCGCGGGGCCGTGTCAGGTCGGCGGAAGGTTGTTACCTCTCCGTCACCTCCCAGCACGCGGGCGGGGGACGGCACCGGGGAGCACACGGAGGTAACGAGCGGCGCGGCCGGCCCGATACCGGGACCGGCCGCGCCGCTCGTCGTTCACCGCTCAGTGGCGCTCACCAGCCGCCGGCGGGGCTGCCCGGGTTCCGGTCCTGGGTTCCGGAGGCCGGGCCACCGGCTGCGCCACCCGTTCCAGGGGTGTACGGCGCGCCCCCAGTGCCCGCGGCACCACCAGTGCCCGGAGCACCACCAGTACCCGGAGCACCACCAGTACCCGAGGCACCACCAGTACCCGGAGCACCACCAGTACCCGAGGCACCACCAGTGCCGGGGGTGCCCGGAGCGCCGAAGGACGTGTCGCCCGGCTCCTGGCCCGCACGGGAGCCCTCCGCCGTGCCGGCAGACCCGGCGGCGTCAGGCCGGGGCACCTCGCCGCGCCAGCCTCCGGTCTCGCTCTGGTTGTGCTCGATGAACGACTTGAACCGCTTGAGGTCGGCCTTGACCTGCCGTTCGTCCAGGCCCACAGCGGCACCCGCCTTCTCGGCGAGTCCCTCGGGCTGCCAGTCCATCTGGACCGTCACCCGGGTCTCGTCGTCCGCGAGCCGGTGAAAGGTCACCACGCCGGCATGCGAGGTACCTTCGGTGCTCTTCCACGCCACCCGCTCGTCGGGCAGCTGCTCGGTGATCGTGGCGTCGAACTCGCGCTCCCGCCCGCCGACCTTCACCTTCCAGTGGGTGTGGGTGTTGTCGAGCTGCGAGATGGACTCGACACCGTCCATGAAGTTCGGGAAGGACTCGAACTGCGTCCACTGGTTGTAGGCGGTGCGAATCGGGACGTGGACCTCGATCGATTCCTGTACCGTGCTCGCCATGCTTCCTCCCGGCTGACTTCGGTGTCGGATGCAACGCTCATCCCCAGCCGGCAGCCCCTAACACACGGGCGAGCAGGACATCGAGGACGGAGCACCGCGGCGCGGGTGGAGCGGCCGCCCGGTGCGGTACCGACCGCAGGCACCGGGCCGGGCGTGGACGGCGGCGCGGCGTCAGGTCGCCTCGACGATCCCGGTACTGACCAGGAAGATCACGGTCACCCCGAGGGCGATCCGATAGCCGATGAAAACGCTGTAACTGTGTTTCGCGACGAATTTGAGCAGCCATGAGATGGCCACGTAGGCGACGGCGAAACTGACCACTGTGGCAGTGATGGTCGCGGTCCAGCCCACTCCGTCGGAGATGTTCCCGGCCTCGGTCAGCACCTGCAGCGCGGCCGCCGCCATCAGCGCGGGGATGGACAGGAAGAACGACAGCCGGGTCACCGTCACCCGATCCAGACCGCGCAGCAGGCCCGCCGACATCGTCGCCCCCGAGCGGGAGATCCCGGGAATCAGCGCCATGCACTGGACGACCCCGATGGCGAGGGTGTCCCGCCAGGTCACGTCCTCCTCGTGGCGCTTCTGCGTCCCGGCGTGATCGGCGTACCACATCACCCCGCTCCAGAGGATGAGCGCGGTGCCGACGAACCAGAGGCTGCGCAGCGTGGTCTCGATCTGGTCCTTGAATGCGACGCCGACGAGACCGATCGGGACCGAGCCGAGAATCACCGCCCAGCCGAACCGGTAGTCGGGGTCATCCCGCCAGGAGGGATTGGCGATCCCCCGCCCCCAGGCGGTCAGGATCCGCCGAAAGTCATGCCGGAAGTAGAGCAGGGTGGCGAACACCGCACCGACCTGAATGATCGCCGTGAAAGCGGTGATATCGGCATCGTCGATGTTGTAACCGAGGAGCTTCTCCAGGATCGTGAGATGGCCGGTGCTCGACACCGGCAGAAATTCGGTAAGCCCCTCGACCGCGCCGAGAAACGCCGCTTCCAGGACGTTCACATGGCCCCTTCCTCACCGGCACCCGTCAGCCTGCTGACCGGGAGGGAAGTCTATGACGGGCATGATCGCAGCGGCCGGTGGGGCGGTACGGCGTCGCTGCGGCTCAGCCGAGCGTTCGCCGCGTCACCCGCGCCGACGCGCGGCGGGCCGCGGCCGTCGCCACCGCGGCCTCGGCGAAGCCACGGATGACCGGATGCGGGCGGCTGACCTCCGAGCCGAGCTCGGGCTGGAACAGCGTCGCCAGGAAGAAGGGATGGCCGGGCAGTTCGAGGACGCGGACGTCACCGGACTCGTCCACCCCGCTGAACCGCAGGCCGTGGGCGAGCAGCAGTCCGATGTGGTCCGGGTTGATCCCGTATGAGCAGTAGTAGCGCTCGACCGTGCGGTCCGCGCCGATGACCCGTTCGGCGAGGGAGTCCCGGGTGATCCGAACAGCGCCCTCGTGACCGTTCAGGGCACAGGCAATCGGCACGATCAGCGGGTGGGGCGCATCGGGGTCGACCTCGGCATGCGCCGCGTCCACGAAGCCGCACACCGAGCGGGCGAACTCCAGCACGACGTGCTGCAGGCCGCCGCAGGTCCCGAGGAAGGGGATGCCCCGCTCCCGCGCCGTGCGGACCGCCGCGAGTGCGCCCGCCTCGCTGGCGTAGGGGCTGCCCGGCACCAGCCAGATGCCGTCGAAGCCGTCGAGCGGGCCCATGGCCGCCACCTCGTCGGTCGGGATCCAGTAGGCGTCCACCGGCAGTCCGTCGCGACGGCGCAGCGCGTCGAGCAGGTCGGGGATGCGGCCGTGCGCCGCGACCTCGGCGCTGCGGTCGCCGACGAGCGCCACACGCGCGACGGGTGCGACGGGTGTGACGGGTGCGACGGGTGTGACGGGTGCGGCCGGCGTGACGGGTGCGGCCGGGGTGACGGGTGCGCTCGAGGTCATGCGTCGATCGTCGGCGGGCACGCAGTTCAGGTCCAACGATTCTCTGCGCACTTTGCATAAGCAAAACTGATGGGCATGGATCCCCAGCAGTTGCGCACCTTCGTCAGCGTTGCGACGGCGGGGTCGTTCTCGGCTGCCGCCCGTGAGCTGGGTTACACCCAGTCCGCCGTCTCGCAGCAGATCGCGGCGCTGGAGGCGGATCTCGGCGTCGCGCTGCTGCACCGCCGCCCAGTCACCGTCACCGAGGCCGGTGCCCGCCTGCTGGAGCACGCCGGCCCGTTACTGCTGCGCCTGGCCGCCGCGCGCACCGACGTAGTACGGGCCGCCGGCGCGCCGAGCGAGCGGCTGACGGTCGCCACCCACCCGCTGGCCGCCGACCGGCTCGCGCGGGTCCTCGCGGACGTCCTGGCCGGCCGGCCCCGGCTGGACGTCCGCGTCGTCGTCGCCGGCACCGCGGCGGTGGCGGACGGCGTGGCCCGGGGCGAGTTCGATCTCGGCCTCGCCGCCGGGCTGGCCGCCTCCAGCGACCCGTTGCGGCTACCCGATGTGGGGCCCATTCGGGCGGTCGGGGTCGCCGCGGATCCGGTCGTCGTGATCCTCCCCGACGGGCACCCGCTCGCCCGGCGCACCGGGCTGCGGCTGGCGGACCTCGTCGACGCCCGGTGGATCGACGCACCCGAGGTGGCGAGTGGGGTGGCCGATCTTCGCGTCGTGACCGGAGAGCTGCGGTTCCGGGCGCAGCTGCGCTACGACGGCGCAGACGTCGGGGGCCTGCTGGCGCTGATCGCCGCCGGTCACGGCCTCGGAGTGCTTCCCCGCCGCCTGCTCGCCCCCGGCAGGCTCCCGGGTCAGGCCGGCGTCGACGACCGGCACGGCGCCAGCGCCAGCGACGGCGACGGCTCGGGTACCGTCCGGGTGGACCCGGTCGGCGTGCCGCTGCTCGGGCCCGCCCTGGAGTTCCGCACCGAGCTGCTCTGGGCCGGCCAGCCGGGTCCGGCAGCACTGGCGGTGGCGCAGGCGCTCGGCGGGTGAAGGACGGGCCCGGACCAAGACTGAGTCCACCGCTGGTCCAGCGCACCGGGCCAGCCTGGGGGTAGGCTGGAGGTGTTGCTTGTTTCTCGGTGCGTGACCTACGCAGAGAACGGCACGACCAGACCACGGCACCGGTCGGGGTCTGGTGCGAGGCCGGTACGCGAAGGACGCGCACCGGGAGCGCGGCAAGGAGAAAGTATCGTGGCGCAGGGTACCGTCAAGTGGTTCAACGCGGAGAAGGGCTTCGGATTCATCTCCGTCGACGGTGGCGGCCCGGACGTGTTCGTCCACTACTCCTCGATCGTGGCGGACGGCTACAAGTCCCTGGATGAGGGCCAGAGCGTCCAGTTCGAGATCGTGCAGGGCCAGAAGGGACCGCAGGCGGACAACGTGACTCCCGCCTAAGGTCGCACCACCCCCAGCTTTGCGTTCGGCGCGTGGCTCCCTCCCAGGAGCCACGCGCCGAATTTGCGTTGAAGGCCGGGTGGCAGGCGATGATACTTCGCCGATGCCCTCCTTCTCGCAGTTCGACCTGCGCGGGTACCCGACCGTGGACGTCCGGACCGGTTACGAGCAGTGGTCGGCCAGCTACGAGCGGACGGTCGAGGACTTCATGGACCTCGCGCTGCTCGACCGGCTTCGGCAGCCGGCGTGGGCACAGGTCACGCGGGCGGCGGACCTGGGCTGCGGCACCGGCCGCACCGGCGCCTGGCTGCGTACCCGTGGGGTCGCGGCCGTCGACGGGGTGGACCTGACGCCGGCGATGCTGGCGCTGGCCCGGGAACGCGGCGCCCACGATCGCCTCGTCGAGGCGGACGCGACGGACACCGGCCTGCCCTCAGCGGGCTACGACCTTGTCGTGGCGTGTCTGATGGACGAGCACCTGCCCGGACTCGCCCCGCTCTACGCCGAGGCGGCCCGGCTGACCCGGCCCGGTGGCCTGTTCGTCCTCGTCGGCTTCCACCCGCACTTCATCATGACTTCCGGCATGCCGACCCACTACACCGACGGCACCGGCACGCAGCGTGCGATCACCACCCACGTCCACCTGGTCAGCGACCAGGTCGCGGCGGGGCTGAGCACGGGTTGGGCACTGGCGGAGATGCAGGAGAACGTCGTCGACGATTCCTGGCTCGCCGCGAAGCCGAAATGGGGACGTTTCCGCGGGCACCCGTTCGCCCTCGCCCTGGTGTGGCGCCGGGAATCAGCGCTCAGCGGCGCGGCAGGCGGACGACCGTGATGAAGAAGTCGTCGATAAAACGCACGTCGTCGACGAACCGGTCGAAGTCGACCGCCTTCGTCACGTAGGCGTTGGCGTACAGGTTGTAGCTGCGCAGAATGTCCTCGGACGCGTCCGAGGTCGTGAGCACCACGACGGGGATGCGGCGCAGCTCCGCGTCGTCCTTGATCTCCGCCAGCACCTCGATGCCGTTGCGGCGGGGCAGGTTGAGGTCGAGCAGGACCAGGTCGGCGGTGGGAGCGTCGGTGAACGGCTCCTCGCGCCGGAGGAAGGCCATGGCCTCGATGCCGTCGTTCACGACATGCAGCCGGCCGTTGATCCGATCATCGGCGAACGCCTCGCGGGTCATGAGGACGTCCCCCGGGTCGTCCTCGACCAGCAGAACCTCGAACGAGTTGGCGGGCAGACTCGTCGTCATCTGGCACCTCGGGATGTGTGGCCGGCCTGAAACGCGGTCGGCCGGTTGAGAAAGCGGGGGGCGGCGGCCGGCGGCGAAGGATCGGGCAGCCGGCGGACGGGACGATCGCGGGCAGGGGTGAAGCAGCGGTCGATACGCGCACCGCGAGCTGAGACGCTGGCCGGCGACATCATCGAGATCAATCCGGGTAACGCCGCCGACCGGAAGCCCGAATATGGTCCCCGAATTGTGGATTGTCTGACGGTACGCCAATTGGCGTGACCTGTCGCCCCCCACACCGGTGATGGGACCATCACCGCTCGCGCACTGGCGCAGGTCGGCTGGCGGTCGGGACGCCGCAACCCGGGCAACCGGCCCGATCGCCCCCGTGGCGTCGGCGCACCCGGGTGGCGGTTTGGGCGGCGCGCGCCGGGAAGGGTTGTCGCCATGAGTCCCGGGCCGGTGCCGGACGCGATCCGCTCGCCTTCCCGCGAGCTGCGCACAGGCGGCCGAGGCCATCGGTGTGACGATGTTCATGACCGGCGGCCCGGCGACGTTCCACGGCCCCCGGGCGTTCGCGGCCCGGGGGACGTAGCCTCGGCTACGCGGTCACACCCCGCTCCCAGCGATCCGGAGCTCCCAGCGATCCGGACCGGGACCGGCACGGCAACACCGACCTGTGACCCGGCGCGGCCCCGCTCGGGCGCCGGCGGTCCCGCGGACGGCTCGCAGCCCCTGGAGGCCAGCACGGACGCCACGGCCGGCTCCGCCATCGGCAGCCCCACCGGCACCGACTCCCCGGACGCCGCCGGTCACCCGGACGTCAGTCAGCGCCCGGACACCGGCGGTCCGCCGGATACCGGCGGTCCGCCGGACATCAGTGAGCGCCGGGACATCAGTGAGCGCCCGGACATCAGTGAGCGCCCGGACATCAGTGAGCGCCCGGACATCAGTGAGCGCCCGGACATCGCGGCGCTCGTGACGGAGTTCTACCGGCGGGCGTTCGCCGATCCGCGGCTCGGCCCCATCTTCGTCGACGTCGCGCGGCTCGACCTGCCCGCGCACCTCCCGGTGATCTGCGACTTCTGGCAGGCGGTGATCTTCCGAGCCGGCACCTACCGGCGCAACGCCTTCGGGGTGCACGCCGAGCTGCACGTCCGCGTCCCGCTCACGCCCGAGCTGTTCGCCCGCTGGCTGGAGCTGTGGACGGCGACCGTCGACGACCTGCACAGCGGCCCGCACGCGGACCGCGCCAAGCTCCAGGCCCGCCGGATCGCCGGATCGATGAGCCGCCGCCTCGCCGGCGTCCCGACGGCGCCCGGGGCAACCACTCCCGCCGGCCCCCGCGCCGTCACGGCCTCCGGTCGGCGTCATAGGCCGTCCGAGCCCGGCTGATCTCGACCGCCGACACCTCGAACAGGTCTGCGAGGGCACGCAGCTGCCCCGCGACCCGGCCGCCCAGCGGGGTCAGCGAGTACTCGACCCGCGCCGGGATCGTGCTGACCACCTCGCGGATCACCAGGCCGTCGCGCTCCAGGACCTGCAGCGTCCGGGAGAGCATCTTCTCGCTGACGCCCTCGACGCGGCGGCGTAGCGCATTGAACCGGTAGCTGCCCTCGCCCAGCGCGAGCATTGCGAGCATGCCCCACTTGGACCCCACGTCCTCCAGCGCCGCCCGTGAGCTGCAACCCCGGGCGAAGACATCGCTGATCAGCTCGTCGCTGGGTCCGATCTCCCCAGGACACGGCTCGCCCACCGCCATATCACGATCGGAAGACATGGTCACAAGCCTACGATCCCACCTAGGACGACCGCTATCTGATAGTTAGTACTTACCAAAGGAAACTGCAACCGACAGGGAGAACATCCATGGCCACCATCGCCGTCACCGGTTCGACGGGACACCTCGGCCGGCTCGTCGTCGAGGAGCTCCTCCAGGCCGGCCTCGAGCCGTCGACGATCATCGCTGTGGCGCGGACGCCCGCCCGCGCCGCTGATCTCGCCGAGCGCGGGGTGCAGGTCCGGGCGGGCGACTACTCGGACCCGGCGAGCCTGCCCGCCGCCCTGGCGGGGGTCGACACCCTGCTGCTCGTCTCGGGCAGCGAGCTCGGCCAGCGCCTCGCCCAGCACACCGCCGTGATCGAGGCGGCGAAGGCGGCCGGCGTCGGGCGGATCGTCTACACCAGTGCTCCGCGGGCCGACGTCACCGATCTGTCCCTCGCCGCCGAGCACAAGGCCACCGAGGAGGTGCTCGCCGCCGCGGGCGTGCCGTTCACGGTGCTGCGCATCAACTGGTACTTCGAGAACTACACCGCCCAGTTGGGTCAGTACCTGGCCCAGGGGTTCATCCTCGGTGCCGCGGGCGACGGTCGGATCAGGGGGGCCTCCCGGGCCGACTTCGCCGCGGGCATCGCGAAGGTCCTGACGAGCTCGGGGCACGACAACGCGATCTACGAGTTCGGCGGCTCCCCGTTCACCCTCGCCGAGCTCGCCGCGACGATCACCGAGGTCACCGGCATCACCGTGACCTACCGCGACGTCACGGTGGAGGAGCTCGCCGCCGCGCTGGGCCAGGCCGGTCTCGACGAGACGATCGCGACCCTGTTCGCCGGCATCGACGGGTCGATCCGCGGCGGCGCGCTCGACGTCGACGCGGACGACCTGCAGCGGCTGCTCGGCCGGCCGACCACCAGCCTGGCCGACGCCGTGCGCGCCGCCAAGGTCTGACTCCGCCGCACCCGGCCGTCGCGTCGGGGTGTCCAACTGCTTATCCAGAGGGATGAATCGGGCGCAGAACCCTCTGGATAAGCAGGGAGCCCAGCGGGGGCCGGCGGGACCAGCGGGGGCCGGCGGGACCAGCGGGGGCCGGCGGGACCGCAGCCGCCCGGGGCGACCGGCTGTCAGGCCGGTCACCTGCCGGTTTGCCTGCCGTGCGGCAAACCGGCGCCGGCCGGTACCTTGCCGGCTATGACGCCCCCGGAGCTGTCGGACTCCTCGACGCCGCCGCCACCGCCACCGGCGGACCGCCGTCCCTGGCACCGGCCGATGCGCCCACGGTCCGTCGACGAGCCGCACCGCGTGGCGACACCGCTGGAGCTGCTGTTCGACCTGTGCTTCGTGGTCGCGGTCGCGCAGTCGTCCACGAAGCTGCACCACGCCCTCGGTGAGGGGCACATGGGCAGCGGTGCCGTGGCCTACCTCACCGTCTTCTTCGCCGTCTGGTGGGCGTGGATGAACTTCACCTGGTTCGCCTCCGCCTACGACGTCGACGATGTGCCGTACCGGGCCGCGGCCTTCGTCCAGATCGCCGGGGTGCTCATCCTCGCCGCCGGCGTGCCGCGCGCCTTCGACGACGACTTCGCGGTGGTGACCCTGGGCTACGCGGTGATGCGCTGCGGGCTGGTGGCCCAGTGGCTGCGGGCGGCCCGCGGCGCGGACGCGGCCGGCGCGCGCACCGCGCACGGCTACGCCCTGGGGGTGTCGGTCTGCATGATCGGCTGGGCGGCGCTGCTGGCGGTCCCGGACGGCTGGCGCCTGCTGGGGTTCGTCGTGATGGTCCTCGCGGAGCTGGCGGTGCCGATCGTGGCCGAGCGGGCCGGGCGGACCCCGTGGCATCCCCACCACATCGCGGAACGGTACGGCCTGTTCACGATCATCGTCCTGGGCGAGTCCGTCCTCTCGGCGACGGTCGCGGTGCAGTCCGCCGTCGACGCCGACCAGGCCGGCGCCGCGCTGTTCGGGGTGGCGGCCGGCGGGCTGCTGACCGTCTTCGCGATGTGGTGGCTGTACTTCGCCCGGTCCGCGCACCGGTTCCTCGTGGCGAACCGGGTGAGCTTCGTGTGGGGGTACGGCCACTTCTTCATCTTCGCCGCCGCGGCGGCCGTCGGCGCCGGCCTCGCGGCGAACACCGACCACGTCACCCACCACGGCGAGATCGACAGGTTCGCCGCGAGCGCCGCGGTGACCGTGCCGGTGGCCGTCTTCCTGGTCACCGTCGCGCTGCTGCACCTGCGCCCCCATCACGCCGGCCGGGTCCAGACGGCGCTGGTGGTGCTCGCCGCCGCCGCCGTGCTCGCGGTGACGTTCAGCCCGGAGCCGGTCCTGGCCACCGGGCTCGTGCTGACGGGCCTGATCGTCGCCACGGAGGTGGCTGGCGGGACCCGCTCGGCGCGGTGAGGGGCGGCGCGGGTCGCCTCCCGCGCACCGGCCGCCAGGAAAAACTTATCCTTGAACTTATCCCTGGGTTTTTCCCGGGCGGTGGGATCGCCCTATCGAAAACCACCGACTACGGGTCGACTTGTTTACGCTCCCTTTACAGCCGACCTCCCCATCCGGCCCGGTCTCCTGTTACGCTTTCCTGGAAGCCGCAAGTACGGCCGAACCGTAGAATCGGGCCGGTTCCGGTGGCAGGTTTCCGTGGTCGACGACGGAGCCCACCATCGATCCGCGGGTCACCGCGGGCCCGGCCCGCCTTCAACACTCGACCCGTCCCGGCGACCGGTAAAGAAGGCACTCATGACGTTTGTCGTCACGTCCGCCTGCATTGATGTAAAGGACACCGCCTGCCTGGGCGAGTGTCCCGTCGACTGCATCTACGAGGGCGCGCGGAAGCTGTACATCAATCCGAACGAGTGCATCGACTGCGGGGCGTGCGAGTCGGCCTGCCCGGTCGACGCGATCATGAGCGTCAAACTGGTACCGCGGACGGAAGCCGAGTTCATCGTGGACGAGGCCCGCTTCTTCCACACCATCCTGCCTGGGCGGGATGCACCCGTCGGCGATCCGGGCGGCGCGGGCAGGGTCGGCCCGATCAGGGTCGACACCCCCTTCGTCGCGGGGTACGGACGCTGACGGCACAAGCCGCCGGCGAAGGCTGACGCGGCCACGGCGTCAGCGGGACCGCCGGCCACGGCCGGTGCTCAGGACCACCCCCGTCCGGGCACCGGCCTTTCAACGTCACACCATGCCGCCAGCCGGCCGCGACAAAGCGGCCGGCTGGCGGCATTGCCATGCAACGCCGCCATGAAACGCCGCCATGAAACGCCGTCGTGAGCCGCCTCAACCGTGCGGGCGACGGCGACGCGGCGCGAATTCCGGTCTTTCCCACTCCAGTCCTCCCAGGCTGGTCCGCCCACGCCGGTCCCCCAGGGGGGCCATCCGACGCGGTATTCCCACACGGCATTCCGAGGCAGCTGCTCCGGCCAGGCCACCATCGGGCCCGGACGCACCAGAGGGGATCAGGCCGACCGGAGTCGGCCTGATCCCCTCGCATCGCGGGACGGGCGGTCCGCCCGGCCGCCCGTCCGCCCCGGCCAGGGGCGCAGCTCCCTGGCCGGCGATCTAGTGGCTAGCCGGCGACCACCCAGGAGTCGGTGCCCGTGAGCAGCGTCCGCAGGTCACCACGGCCGTCGGGGCGAGCCGTCGCCAGCCGATCCTGGAAGAGCTGGTCGAAGCTCGGCTGGGAGACTGACCGGTACACCCCGATCGGCGGCTCGGCGAGCGACGTCTCCGCCAGGCGGGCCAGCCCGTAGGCGTAGGTGGAGTTCTGGGTGCCCGGGTCGTGGACGACGACGCGGGAGTCGCCGCCGTGCCCGATACCCAGCTCGCCGGTGCTCGGGTCGCGGATCACGCCCCACTGCTCGTTGGCGCCGAAGACGATCGGCAGGCCGGGCGAGAGCCGGATCGGGCCGTGCTCGGGCGCCGCGGGGTTGTCCGGCTCGGCGGGACTCTCCTGGCTGGCGGCGCGGTTGGGCTGGCGGGGGATCGCGCTGAACGTGGGGCAGCCCTGCCGGATCTCCACCAGCGCCGCGCCCTTGTGCGCCGCGGCGGCGGTCAGCGTCGCCGTGAGGTGGCGGCGGTCGGAGTCGATAGTGCGGGCCACGAACGTCGCCCCGGCGCCGAGCGCGAGCGCGACCGGGTTGAACGGGTTGTCGAGCGAGCCGAACGGGCTCGACGGGCCGACCGTGCCGACCTTGGACGTCGGCGAGGCCTGCCCCTTGGTGAGGCCGTAGATCTCGTTGTTGAGCAGCAGGATCTTGAGGTTCACGTTGCGCCGCAGCGCGTGGATCAGGTGGTTGCCGCCGATGGCCAGCGCGTCGCCGTCACCGGTGACGACCCAGACCGACAGGTCCGGCCGGTTGATCGAGATGCCGGTCGCGAACGACGGCGCCCGCCCGTGGATGGAGTGGATCCCGTAGGTGTCGAGGTAGTAGGGCAGCCGCGAGGAGCAGCCGATGCCCGACACCACCACGGTGTTCTCGGGGGGGACGCCGAGGGCCGGCAGCAGCCCGCGCATCGTCGACAGGATCGCGTGGTCCCCGCAGCCGGGGCACCAGCGCACCTCCTGGCCGGTGGTGAAGTCCGCCACCGTGGGCGCCCGCCGGCCGCTCGTGCCGGCCGGCTCCTCGGCCTTTCCGTTGACCGTGCTCATCGTCCCGCCTCCCGGGTCGCGTCGTGCTGGGTACCAGTGGGGGTGCCGGTGTGGGCCGCGGGCTTCGCCGACGCGGAATCCGACCTGGCCGCGAGGCGCGCGCCGACGTCACCGACCGGCTTCGTGCCCGCGTCCGGCGCGGTGTCGGAGTCGATTCCCTGGATCACCCGGGTGATGACGGAGGCGAGCTCCGCCGTCCGGAACGGCATCCCGCGAGTCTGGTTGTAACCGACGGTGTCGATCAGGGTCTCGCGGCGCAGGTGGCCGGCGAGCTGCCCGAGGTTCATCTCGGGCACGAGCACGGTGTGGTACTCGGAGAGCACCGAGGCGACGTTCGCCGGCAGCGGCGCGATGTGGCGCAGGTGCGCCTGGGCGACCTTCATGCCCTGCGCGCGCACCTCCCGGCAGGCCTCGCCGATCGGGCCCCAGGTCGAGCCCCAGCCGATCACGAGCACGTCCGCGCCGGATCCGGGCGGACCGCTCGGGTCGTCGACCTCCAGCGGCGGCACGTCGATGTTGTCGATCTTCGACTGCCGGGTCCGGATCATGAGGTCGTGGTTGTCCGGGTCGTAGGACACCGCGCCGGTGAGGTCGGCCTTCTCCAGACCACCGATCCGGTGGGTCAGCCCCGGGGTGCCCGGGATCGCCAGCGGCCGGGCGAGGGTGACCGGGTCACGCGCGTACGGCAGGAAGACCGGGTTGCCCTCGGCGTCGACCGCGTTCGGCTCGGTGGCCAGGTCGATCCCGATGAACGGCAGCTCCTCGACCTCGGGGACCCGCCAGGGCTCGCTGCCGTTGGCGATGTAGGCGTCGGAGAGCAGGATGACCGGCGTGCGGTAGGCCAGCGCGATCCGCGCGGCCTCCATCGCGGCGTCGAAGCCGTCCGCCGCCGAGCGCACGGCGATCACCGGCAAAGGCGCCTCGCCGTGCCGGCCGTAGAGCGCCTGCAGCAGGTCGGACTGCTCGGTCTTGGTCGGCAGGCCGGTGGACGGCCCACCGCGCTGCACGTTGACGATGACGAGCGGCAGCTCCATGATCACCGCAAGCCCGAGCGCCTCGGCCTTGAGCGCCATCCCGGGACCCGAGGTGACGGTCACCCCGAGCATGCCGGCGAAGGACCCGCCGATCGCCGCGCCGATGGCCGCGATCTCGTCCTCGGCCTGGAAGGACCGCACGTCGTTGGACGCCAGCGCGGACAGCTCGTGCAGGATCTCCGACGCCGGGGTGATCGGGTAGGCGCCGAGGAACAGCGGCATCCCGGCCTGGTGCGCCGCGGCCACCAGACCGTACGCGACGGCCTTGTTGCCCTTCATGTGCCGGTAGGTGCCAGCCGGGAGCGGGGCCGGCTTCACCTCGTAGACGTTCGCGAAGGCCTCGGTCGACTCGCCGTAGATCCAGCCGGCGCGCAGCGCGGAGACGTTCGCGGCCTGCACGTCGGGCTTCGAGGCGAAGCGCTTCTGCAGGTAGGCGATCGTGTCCTCGATGGGCTGGCTGAACATCCAGGACACCAGGCCGAGGGCGAACATGTTCTTCGTCCGCGCGGCGTCCTTGCGCTTGAGGTTGTGATCGGCGACGGCGGCCGCGGCGAACCCGGTCAGGTTGACGGCGTGCACCTGGAAGGCGTCCAGCGAGCCGTCGGTCAGCGGGTCGACGTCGTAGCCGGCCTTCTCCAGGCCCAGCACCGTGAACGCGTCGGTGTCCAGGATGATGACGCCGCCGGGGCGCAACTCGGCGACGTTGGCCTTCAGCGCCGCGGGGTTCATGGCGACGAGGACGTCAGGCTGGTCACCGGGGGTCCGGATGTCGTGGTCGGCGATGTGGAGCTGGTAGCTCGACACACCGGCCACGGTGCCCGCTGGGGCGCGGATCTCCGCCGGGTAGTTCGGCAGCGTCGCCACGTCGTTGCCGATCGCGGCCGCCTGGGCGCCGAACCGGTCACCGGTGAGCTGCATCCCGTCGCCGGAGTCGCCGGCGAAGCGGATGACCACGTTCTCCAGCCGTCTGGCCCCTTCGGGCCGTTCGGACAACTGCTCGGTGGGCATGAGGGACCTCATCTCAACGTCGCGATCCCGCGCCGGAAGTGCCAGGACCACGCGTGGCGAGACTGGCAGCGCGGGCCGGTCATCAGGGCAGGGCAGATCGGGGAACGGGCAGCTCCGGGGTCTGCCCCTGGGTGGGGGTGACCTCGTCGGCCCAGCCGGCGGCGGGCCGGTCGCTCGCGGCGGGCCGGTCGCTCGCGGCCGACCGCCGCTCGGGCTCCCCGGGCTCGGCGGGCTGGGGGACCTCGCCGGACCCGACGGCCCGCAGGGACTGCACGCGCAGCACGGCGCGGGCCACCGTCGCGGCGGCGGCGTGGATCTGGTCGACGGTGGTGAACCGGCCGACGCTGAACCGCAGGCTCTCCCGGGCGGCGGTCGCCGAACGGCCCATCGCCAGCAGCACCGGGGACGGTTCGTTCCCGGTGCCGTGGCAGGCGGAGCCCGCGGACACCGCCACGTCCGGCAGGCAGGACTGGACCGCGTCGGCGTCGGCGTCGACGAAACGCAGGTTCAGCGTGTTCGGCAGCCGCACCGGGCCGGGCCGGCCGGTGCCGTCCTCGACCGGCCCGTTGACCTCCAGGGCTCCCGCGCCGAGCCAGCCGACGAGCAGGTCGAACAGCAGCTCCGTCTGGGCCCGGTGCCGGGTGGCCTCGTCGTCCATCATCGCGGCGGCGATGCGCGCCGCGGCGCCGAAGCCGACGATGCCCGGGGTGTTGAGGGTGCCCGCGCGCAGGCCGCGTTCCTGCCCGCCGCCGTGGATCAGCGGCGTGAGGCGCGCCCGCACCGACCGGCCGGCGATCAGCGCGCCGGTGCCCTTCGGGCCGTAGATCTTGTGTGCGGACGCGACGGCAAGGTCGATGCCCGACTCGGTGACCGAGACCGGGATGCGGCCGAATGCCTGGGTGACGTCGCACAGGAACAGGGCTCCGGCCTCGTGGGCGAGGGCGGCGACCGGCCGCGGGTCGTTGAGCGTCCCCGTCTCGTTGTTGGCCGCCATGACCGCGACCAGGGCGACCTTGGCGCCCTCGCCGGCAGGACCCGAATCGCCGGCAGGACCCGAATCGGCCTCGCCGCGGCCCCGGGAGCCCCCTGAGCCCCCGGGATCCGCGGCCGGCCCGGCAATGGGTGACGGCACCGCGGCGGACGGCGGCATGGGGTGCAGCAGCGCGCGCAGGTGGGCCAGGTCGATGGCACCGCTCGGATGCACCCGGACGGTCTGCACGCTGCCCCCGTGCAGCTCGGCGGCGGCGTGCGCCGCGGCGAGGACCGCCGGATGCTCGGTGGCCCCGACCAGGACGCGCCGCCGCGTCGGGGGCGCGGTGGCGAGCACCCCGGCGATCGCCAGGTTGGCCGCCTCGGTCGCACCGCTGGTGAACACCACGTCGCGCGGGCGCGCGCCGGCCAGGATGGCGACGTCGCGACGGGCCCGATCGACGAGCCGGGCGACGGCCTGACCGGCCGGGTGCGGGCTCGCCGGGTTGGCGAAGTGCTCCCGCAGCAGCGGCAGCATGGCGTTGAGGACCTCGGGGTCGACCGGCGTCGTCGCATTGTGGTCGAGGTAGATCACGGCGTGCCCCCCGGGCCGCAGTCCGGGCAGGCCGGGTCGCGCCGGGTCCGCGGGGTGCGCAGGTCGACGTCCCACAGGTCGAGGTGGATGAGGCGGCCGACGGCCGGCTCGGCGAAACCGCCGGCGACCTTGAGCGCCTCCGTCGCGGCCAGGCAGCCCACCGTGCCCGCGACGGCGCCGAGCACCGGGAAGCCGAGCGGCTCCCAGGCCGGGTCGCCCTCGCCGAACACGCAGCGCAGGCACGGCTCCCCCGGCCGGACCACCATCAGGTACGCCTCGGTGGCGTTCATCGCGGCGACGACCAGCGGCACCCTCGCCCGCACACACAGCCGGTTGATCAGGTACCGCTCGGGGAAGTTGTGCCGGGCGTCGACGACGACGTCCGCCTCGGCGATCAGGCCGGGTACGGCCGGGTCCGCGAGGTCGCGGTCCACCGCGACGATCTCGACGCCCGGGTGGTGGGCGCGCAGGGTGTCCGCCGCGCAGAAGACCCGGGGCTCGCCGACCCGCTCCGGCCGCATGAGCGTCTGCCGGTTGAGGTCGGGCTCCTCCAGGTCGCCCGGATGGATCAGGATGAGGCGCCCGACCCCGGCGGCGGCCAGGTAGGTCGCGGCCGCCCCGCCGACACCGCCGACGCCGGCCACCAGGACCGTGGCCTGGCTCAGCCGCCGCTGGGCCGAGACCCCGAAGCCGGGGATGGTCAACTGCCGGTCGAAGCGCCGGGAAGTCTCGGCCCCGGGCGGGGCCGCCTGTACGGGCAGGATCCGCGCGGGCGGGCCGGGGCACATCGACCGCAGGCGCGGGTGGGAGTGAGACCGGGCAGTGACCATCGAGCTCTCCGCGGATTCGGCAGGACGGGTGGAAAGGCGGACTGGTCAGGCGGACTGGTCAGGCGGGTCGCCTGCCGGGAGGGGGCGGCGCCGGGCGGCCGGCAGGTCCGCGGACCCGCGGCCACCCGCCGCCGTTCCCCCCGCACGGGCGGGGCGGTCAGGCGGTCAGGCGACCAGCGCGACCCGGCCGATCTCCGGCAGCTGCTCCCTGAGCCGGGCCTCGATCACGCCGGTCAGCGTCGCGTTCGCGCTGGAGCAGCCGCCGCAGGCGCCGGTCAGGCGCAGGTGCACCTCGGCGGAGCCGGGCTGCCCGCCCCCGGCGAGGACGGCGACGACCTCGGCGTCCCCGCCGTCCCCGCGCAGCATCGGGCGGATCTCCTCCATGATCTCCTCGACCTGCTCGCGCAGCTTCGCGTCGGCCGCGGTGCGCTCGGGGTCGTCGGACGAGCCGAACGACGACCCGCATCCGCAGGAGCTCTTCGCGTTCGGGTTGGCGAAGGTGAAGCCGGAGGAGGTCAGCGTCTCGGTGTAGTCGACGCGCATCCCGCGCAGCAGATCGACGCTCGACGTGTGCACGACGACGTCGAAGCCGTCCTGCGGCAGCACGACGTCGCCGGTCTCCGCGCCGGGTACCAGCGCCAGCTTGTAGGTGTAGCCGGAGCAGCCGCCCGGGTCGACCCCGATGCGCAGGGCGAATCCCTCGGTGCCCGGGGTCGAGCCGAGCAGGTGGCGCACCTGCGCCACGGCCTTGTCGGTCAGTTCGAGGACAGTGGCGGTCGCGGTCATGGGGTGCCTACCTCCGCAGGGGCGCGGTCCGTGACGAGGCGGGCGCCGACTTCGGCCACCGCCTTGTCGATCAGGTCGTAGATCTCGACCGGCTCGATGCCGGCTTCCTCGAGCGCCTCACGCGGGCCGAGGCCGATCTTGCTGCACAGCACGGCGGCGCAGTCGGACAGCATCTCGATCGTGCGGTCGAGCTTGGAGGCGTCCTCGTCGCAGTCCGACGGGCCGTTGCAGTAACGGTCGACGTCGCGGGTCTGCACCAGGCGGGCCCAGCCCGGGCCGCCCTCGTAGATCCAGAACTCGCCGGCGTGACCGAAGTGCTGGTTGACGACGCCGCTGCCCTTGGTGGCGACCGCGACGAGGACGACCTCGTCCGGCCGGACGGGCTCGGCCGCCGGCACGTCGGGGGTGCGCGCGCCGGTGGCGATGTTCAGGGTCTGCCGGGTCGCGGCGACCTCGGTCCGCCAGCGCTCGATCTCCTCGTGCGCCTGCTGGCGGCCGGCCAGGTCGTAGGCGATCTCGCGGCCCTGGAAGGACTCGGGGGTGAACTCGTCGCCGCGGTCCTCGCCGAGCAGGCCGACCGCGTCGGCGCGGCACTGCCGGCAGTGGCGCATCATGTTCATCTCGGCGCCGTCGTCCTGCTCGCACCGGTCCTGCAGGGCCTTGAGCTCCTGCGGGGTCGGGCCGCGCTGGCCGGTCAGGCCGAAGACGGTGCCGTGCTCGGGCGCCGAGACCAGCGGCATCACGTTGTGCAGGAAGGCGCCGAGCCCCTTGACGGTCCGGGAGACTTCGACGAGGTGCTCGTCGTTGATCCCGGGGATCATCACCGAGTTGACCTTGCAGAGGATCTTCCGCTCGGTCAGCGCCGCGAGCCCCGCGAGCTGCTGCTCGGAGAGGATCTTCGACGCCTCCCGGCCGGTGTACCGCTTGCCCCGCCAGGCGACCCACGGGTAGATCCGCTCGCCGACCTCGGGGTCGATCATGTTGATCGTGATCGTGACATGGTCGACGTTGAGGTCGACGATCCGGTCGACGAACTCGGGCAGCCGCAGCCCGTTGGTCGACAGGCACAGCTTGATGTCCGGGCAGTCCCGGGCCACCAGCTCCATCGTCCGGAAGGTCGGCTTCGGGTTCGCCAGCGGGTCACCGGGCCCGGCGATCCCCAGCACGCTCATCTGCTTGATCTCGCTGGCGACCAGCTTGACCTTGGCGAGCGCGTCCTCGGGAGTCAGCAGGGTGCTCGTGACGCCCGGCCGGCTCTCGTTGGCGCAGTCGAACTTCCGGTTGCAGAAGTTGCACTGGATGTTGCAGCCAGGCGCGACCGCGACGTGCATGCGGGCGTAGTACTGGTGCGCCTCGGCGCTGTAGCACGGGTGGTTGGCGATCTTGGCGGCGATCTCAGGGTCCTGCACGGGAGCGCTGGTGCCGCAGCTCGTGGTCGTCTTGCAGCCGCCGGCCGAAGCGGGCGCCTGGGCATCGCCCCGCCGGGGGAGCCCGCCGGCGGGGGCGGCGCCGACCATCGGCAGCGCGAATGGCTCCCCGCTCACCTTCCGTCACCCTTCGCGGCGGGCGTCCCGGCGCCGACGCTCTTCCCCGTCGCCGCGGGCTGCGCGGGGCGGGCCGGGGGTCCCGGCTTGGCGGTCACCGGCGGCTTGCTGCCCGCAGGCTCGCCGGCCCCCGCCGCAGGCTTGACCGGCGTGCTGGGCTTGACCGGCGTGCTGGGCTTGACCGGCGTGGCCGGCTCGGCGGCCGCCGAGGCCGACTTGCAGTTCGCCGACCCGTGCTTGCAGGTCTTCGTCGCCGGCTCGCCGGTCGCACCGGCGGCCTGTGCCGCGGGCTCGGCCGGCACCTTCTCCGCCACAAGCACGGCGGCCGGGGACGAACCGGCGGCCGCCGTGGCAGCGGTCGCGGCGGCGGGGGTGTCGGCGGGCGCAGCCTCGTCCGCGGGCTCCTCGGGGGTGACGAGCTCGCGCTCCAGCGCGCCGACGATGCGGCCGTTTTCGAACGCCACCGCGTAGACGATGTGTTCCTGCAGGTAGAGACCGACGTTGATGACCTGGCCGCGGGTGCCGGGCTCGACCAGGATCTCGCCGATGGAGATCGCCGGGTCCGGGTAGGTGCCGTCGTTGCGCAGCGCCTTGGCGGCCATGACGACGTCGCCGACGTCGTAGGTGCTGGTGGTCATCGGGCCTCCTCCGTCCGCTCGGACGTTTCCGACGGCTGGGTGGACCCCAACCGCTGCACGGTGATCTCGGACGCCGGCACGAAGGCCGACTGCGGCGCGCGGTCCTTCAGCACCTTGAACAGGCGGTGGTCCAGCGCGCCGGCGTTGGTGAACGCCTCGTAGGAGCGGACGAGCGCGTCGCGGTAGTCGCGCAGCAGATGGCGCGGGTTCTCCGCGTCGGCCCCGGCCTCGGGCAGCTTGGCCAGCTCGCCGGCGAAGTGCTTGAGGATGTGCAGCCGGTTGACGGCCACGACCCGCGGGTCGTAGTCGACCTCCAGCAGGGTGAAGTACTCCTCGGCGGTGGAGCAGCGGTGGAACGCGGCCAGTTGGCCGGCGTCGGTGGTCGCGCTCATCGCGACGTCTCCTTCTCGGCCAGGCCCTCCAACAGGGCGATCTCGGCGTAGGCGTCGTAGGTGCGGCGGGCGACGTCGAGAATTCCCTCCCAGCCGATCGGGAGGTCCTCGGCGAGGTCGTGCAGATCGAGCTTGAGCTGGGTGGCCTTGCTCTGGAGCTTGCGCAGCCGCTGCTGGGCGGCGGCGGCGTCGAGGCCCGCGGCGTCGGGGCCCGCGGTGTTCGGGGCCGGCGGCTCAGGAGTCATCGCGGGCGACCTCGCTCCAGCGCTCGATCAGCTTGCTCGCGCCGAGCACCAGGGCCTCGCCGCGGGCGGCGAGCTCCTCGAACGAGTTGAAACCGAACCGCTGCACGTCGCGCAGCGCGTTGTCGAGCACGACGAGTCGGCCCGCAAAGATGATCACCCGGCCGAAGCCCTCGCTGTTGAGGTCGAGGATCGTCGTGGTGAACGCGCCGGTCGCCTTCTCGGTGGCGGCGGCGACGGCCTGGTAGAACGACCGCAGCCGGGCGGCGGTGGCGATGTCGAGGTCGCAGTTGGTCGCGATCGTGCGGCGCTGCTCCTTGGTCACCACGAACGGGGCGAGCAGCTGCTGGTCGGAGAACCGGTCGAGCTGGCCGTAGGAGTCGCCGGCCCGGACCTGGTCGAGCAGGTCACGCAGGAAGTCCTTCGCCTCGCTCATGCCGCGTCTCCCTTCAGCACCGCGGCGACGCTGCGGGTCCAGCTCTGCGCGGCCGGCTGCGGCTCGCGGGCCTTGAGGACCTTGCGCAGCCAGGGCGGCGGGGTCCCGGCCAGCGTCGCGACGTAGCGGGTGAGCAGGTCCTCCACGCTGGTGCCCTTGGCCACCTTCACCGGGTGGATCTTGGCCTTGACGACCTTCGCCGCGGCGGTCCCGCCGATGTCGGCGATGTTGAGGATCACGCAGTCCGTGACCGCGGCGAGCCTGGATTCGATCTTGTCCTGCTCGTCGTCGGACGCCGCCTCCAGCAGGCGGGTCTCCAGCAGGTGTGACCCCTCGGGGCCGACCTCGTAGACGTCGAACCGTCGGCACCAGCCGAAGTGCTGGTCCACAGCGGTGCCGTCGCTGGTCGCGAAGGCGATCTTCAACACGGGGACTCCTGGAACAGGTTGTCGAGTTCGTCGGGTTCTGCCGTGCCGCGCCCCTGCTGGGGGATCTCGGTGGCGGCGAGATGACCGGCCGCGGCGGATCCCGGCGAGGCGGGCTGCGGCGGGTGGCCCGGACGGGCGTGCGCGTGCCCGTGGTCGAGGACACGATTCGCCGCGTCGAGCAGCAGCCGCAGGCTGCCGGCGTAGCCGGCGGTGCCGGCCAGCGCCGCCCCGAGCCGGTCGAAGATCGGGAACCCGATCGGCAGGAACGCGGCGCCGATCCGCTCGGCGATTCCCCGGGCGTGGCTGGAGCCGAGGACGAGCTCGGCACCGGCTGCCTGCGCCCGTTCGGCGAACTCGGCCAGGTCGCCGATGACGACCTGGGCCCACGGCGCGTCGGCGAGGGCCGGCGCCGGAGTCGGCGACACCGCGGTCACGATCTCGGCGCCGACGTCGCGCAGCAGCGAACCAGCGGCCAGCAGGGTCTCGGGCTCCCCGGCGATCGCCACCCGGACGCCGCCGAGGACGAAGTGCGCGTCGAGCAGGCCGTCGGCGAGGCGGGCTCGGGCCCGGCGGACCTGCTCGGGAGCGGTCCGGCCGGTGAGCGCCATCAACTCCGCGACCAGGGAGTCCGTCTCGGTCAGGCCGGACAGGTGCCGGTGGCGCAGCAGCCGGGCACCGGTGCGGGCGGCGAGCAGCTCGCCCGCGGGGGCGGCGGTGGCGCCCGCGACGAGCACGGCGCCGGCGCGGCGCAGCGAGCGCAGCTCGGCGAGGCCCGCGCCGCCGGTCGTCGTCGGCTGCCAGGCCGGGGCAAGATGGCCGTCGACCGAGGCCGACAGGTCCGGCACCAGCACGGGGTCGAGCCCGAACGCCCGGACCAGCCCGGCGACCTCGTCGAGGTCGGCCGCGGTGAGTGCGGGACCGGCAAGGACGGCGACCAGCTCCCGGTCGGCGGCGTCCTCGTCGGTCGTACCGGCCCGCCGGGACAGGGGCGAGGCCGGGACGGTGGTGGTGGCCGGCGCCGCGGCGGGGATCGCGCGGGCGGCGCCGGCCAGCATGGTGGCGGCCGACGACGTGGCGGCCGACGACGTGGCGGCCGACGACGTGGCGGCCGACGTGGCGGCGGGGAGGGTGGCGGCCGGCGGGGCGGAGGCGGCGATGAGCGCGGTCGGCGCGTCCGAGCCGGCCTCGGCCGTCATCGGCGCGGGCACCACCGCCCGGATCAGCGCCTCCAGCGCGGCCGACCAGCCGTCGGACAGCCCGCCGAGGAAGTCCGGGGTGGACACCCCGATGATCAGCGGCGCGGTGTCGGTGTCGGCGTCGGCCCAGGTGGCCAGGTAGGTGCGCAACTGGCCGCCGACGTCCTCCCCGGAGACCTCGGTGACGCCCGTGGTGAGCAGGCCGATGATCGCCGGGCGCTGCTTCTTGCGGATGGCGTCGAGGGTGGCGACCATGGCCTCGCCGCTGCCCATGACCGCGGTCACCTCGCTGATCGCCGTGGTCTGCAGCGGGATCGGCTCGTTGAAATGCCGAGTCAGCAGGGCCTTGGCGAACGACGCGCAGCCCTGCGACCCATGCATGATCGGCAGCGAGTCGGCGAGGCCGAGGAAGACGAGCGCGGCGCCGAGCGGCTGGCTGAACTTGAGCGGGTCGATCGCGGCGCGCCGCTCCCCGGTGATGATCTCGGCCATCAGTGGGCTCCGACCAGGTCCCAGGGGGCGGGCCGGCGGACCTGCTCCCAGACCGGGCTCGCGATCGCCATGTCCAGGCGGCGGGCGAACTCGACCATGCCGGTGTAGCCCGCGTAGGGGATGTGCCGCTCCTGGTTGATGTCGAGGAACGGCAGCCGGCCCTTGAGCGCGGTGTACTGGTTGCGGCCGCCGGCGACGAGGATGTCGGCGCCGGTCTCCTCCGCCACCCGCAGCAGTTCCCGCGGGCTCCCCTCGGAGATCATCTTGGTGTCGCCGAGCAGCTCACGGATCTTGTCGACGTCGCCGTCGGAGCTCTTGGTGATGCCGCTGCCGACAACCTCGATGCCGAGGTCCTGCAGCGCGGAGACGATCGACCAGCTCTTGACGCCGCCGGTGTAGAGCACGGCCTTGCGGCCGGCGAGCCGGGCGCGGTAGGGCGCGATCGCGGCCTCGACGGCCGCCTCCTCGACGGCGATGAGTTCCTCCGTGCGGCGGGAGAGCTCGTCGTCATCGAGCAGACGGGCGAAGCCCCGCAAGGTGTCGCCCATCGCGCTGACGCCATAGAAGCTGCCCTCGAACCACGGGATGCCGTAGCGCTCCTCCAGGCCGCGGGCGAGGCCCAGCAGCGCCCGGGAGCAGACGACCATGGTCGCCTTCGCGCGGTGGGCCGCGGCGATGTCGCGGTAGCGGGCGTCCCCGCTGATGCAGGACCGGACCCGGATCCCCAGCCGGGTCAGCAGCGGCACGACGTCCCACAGCTCGCCGGCGATGTTGTACTCGCCGATGAGGTTGACGTCGAGGTCGGTGACGTCGCCCGGCTCGACGGTGCCGATCACGTGGTCCAGCAGGGTCTGACCGGCGATCTTGTTGCCGAGGTTCTTGTTCCCGACGAAGCCCGGGGCATCGACCGGGATCACCGGCACCCCGGTCTGCTCCGCGGCGGCCGCGCAGACCGCGCCGAGATCGTCGCCGATCATCGCGGTGACGCAGGTGGAGTAGACGAAGACCGCGGGCGGCGCGTACCGCTCGATGACCTCGCAGATCGTGTCGAACAGGCGCTGCTCGCCCCCGAGCACCACGTCGCTCTCGGTCATGTCGGTGGTGAAGCCGTGGCGGAACAGCGTCGGCCCGGAGGACAGGCTGCCCCGGCCGTCCCAGGAGTTGCCGGCGCAGGCGATCGGGCCGTGCACGATGTGGGCGCTGTCGGCGATCGGGACGAGGGTGATCATCGCCCCGTCGAAGGTGCAGCCGCCGGAGGTACCACCCGGCTTGGGCTTGGGGCAGCCCGCCTTGCGAGCCTTGGCGCTCTTGGCGTTGTTGTGGTCGCAGGCCGTCTCGGTGAATAGGGCGGCACGTTCAGTAGCAGCCATGGGCCATCCTCGGGAGGGGGCGGTCCTCGGGAGAGGCTGGACAGGGGGGTCGATCGGCCCGGGAGGGAGCCGATCGACCCGGCGCGGGGAGATGTCGCCATCGGTCGACCCGCGGGGGGTGGTCGACCGGCCGCAGGGAGCGCGGTGGGCGCGGCCGGCCGACCACGTTCGGATCCGGCTGGGAGCCGGCCCGGCTACAGCACGGCGCCGATCAGCGAACGGCGTCGAAGCTGTGGTCGGGGGCGTTGCGGTCCATCTCGTCGAGGATCGTGTTGACGAGCTGGGTGAGCAGGTGCAGACCGCCCGTGTACCCGATGATCGGGAACCGGTGCAGGTGGTGCCGGTCGAAGATCGGGAACCCGACCCGGACCAGCGGCACGTTCGCCTCGCGGGAGATGTACTTCAGCTGCATGCTGCCGATGAGCACATCGACCGGCTCGGTGAAGACCAGCGACCGCAGGTGCCAGAGGTCCTTCTCCGGCCACACGGTCGCCTCCTCGCCGAACTTGCTGGCGGAGAGCACCTTCTCCATGCGGGCGGGGAAGGAGGTGTCGGCGTTCGTGCTCACGATGTGCACCGGGATCATCCCGAGCTCGAGCACGAAGCGGGTCAGCGCGACGACGAGGTCCGGGTCGCCGGCGATGGCCACCCGCTTGCCGTGCACGTAGGCATGCGAGTCGGTGATCGCGTCGACCAGGCGGCCGCGCTCGGCGGTCAGCTCCGCCGGGACCTCGACCTCCGCGACCTTGGCCACCGCGGTCAGGAAGGCGTCCGTGCCCTTGACCCCGAGGGGGGTCTCGAGCAGGATCGTGTCCTGCTTCCAGTCCTTCTCGATGTACTCGGCCGTCCGGCGCAGCGTGGACTCCTGCAGCACCAGGCTCGCGCGGCTGAACTTCGCCAGCGCCCCCTCCGCGAGCGGGGTGCCGCCCGGGTAGAGGTCGTACTCGCCGTCCGCCGGGGAGTCCAGCGAGCTGGAGTGGTCGCCCAGGATCAGCGGGTCGACCCCCATCAGCTCGAGGATGCGCTTGTACTCGCGGTGGTTGCCGATGTACGTGTCGAACCCGGGGATGACGTTCAGCCGGACCTTGTCGGACTTCGCCACCTTCGACGCGTCCGCGTCGGGGGACTTCGCCAGCATCTCGAGGATGCCCTTGAGCATCACGTCGTAGCCGGTGATGTGCGAGCCCACGAAGGACGGGGTGTGGGCGTACGACACCGGGAAGTCCTGGGTGATCGCTTCCTGGTCGCGGGCCGCGCCGATGTAGGCGAACAGGTCCTCACCGATGACCTCGGCCATGCAGGTGGTGCTGATCGCGATGTGCTTCGGCTTGTAGAGGGCGGTGATGTTCTCCATCGCCTCGACGAGGTTGTTGATCCCGCCGAACACGGCGGCGTCCTCGGTCATCGAGGTGGAGGCGGCGGGCACCGGCTCCTTGAAGTGCCGGGCGAAGTGGCTGCGGAAGTACGCCACGCAGCCCTGCGACCCGTGCACCAGCGGCATGGTGCCCTCGAACCCGAGCGCGGCGAGCACCGCACCGAGCGGCTGGCAGGCCTTGGCCGGGTTGACGGTCAGGGCCTCCCGGGCGAAGTTCTTCTCCCGGTACTCCCACCCGCGGGTCCAGTCGAGGACCCGCTGGACCTCTTCCTTCGGGGCCGCGTTCTCGAACTCGCGCTTGCCCTCGAACTGCTTCTGGTAGACCTCGTCGCGGAAGATGTCGTTGTGGTCAAGGACCCGCAGCGGGACCGCGCTGGTGTGCTCGGGGGTCGTCGTCACCGGACGTCCCTCCTCTCCCCTGTGGGGCTTGTCCCCAGGTGGGGCTTGAGGCCTGCCGCGGCAGCCGCCAGCGACCGTTTCTCCGGTCACGGGGTCGCTGGCGGCTGCGTTCGGCCAGGCCTGGATGAACTACTGGTCAGCTACTGCTGGGCGCCTGGCGCCCGGATGCCCGCAGGGCGGCGGATCAGGCGACCTCGCCGGCCTTCGACCAGGGGGCCTCGAGGAGGTCCCAGGCCGGGCTGTTGATGGCGATGTCCATGTCCCGGGCGAAGACCGCGAAGCCGTCGACGCCGTGGTAGGGCCCGGAGTAGTCCCAGGAGTGCATCTGCCGGAAGGGGATGCCCATCTTGTGGAAGACGTACTTCTCCTTGACGCCCGCACCCATCAGGTCCGGCTTGAGGAACTTGGCGAACTCCTCGAGCTCGAACGCGGTCGGGTCGTCGTAGAGGACGGTGCCTTCCTTGAGCATGCCGTAGGTCCGGGTGTAGTCGTCCTTGTGGGCGAACTCGTAGCCGGTGCCGACGACCTCCATGCCGAGGTCCTCGTACGCGCCGATGGTGTGCCGGGGGCGCAGGCCACCGACGGCGAGCATGACGCGCTTGCCCTCGAGCCGCGGCCGGAACGCCTTGGTGATCTCGTCGAAGCGCACCTGGTACCGAGCGATCGCCGCCTCGGTCTTCGCCTTGATCTCGTCGTCGAAGAACTCGGCGATCTTGCGCATGGAGGAGATGATCTTCGTGGGACCGAAGAAGTTGAACTCGGTCCAGGGAGTGCCGAAGCGCTCCTCCATGGTGGTGCAGATGTAGTTCATCGAGCGGTAGCAGTGGATCAGGTTGAGCTTCGACAGGTGCGTCGAGGCCATCTCGTTGATCGTGCCGTCGCCGGACCACTGGGCGATGACCCGCAGGCCCATCTCCTCGAGGATGCGCCGGGAGGCCCAGGCGTCACCGCCGATGTTGTAGTCACCGATCAGCGCGACGTCGTAGTCGGTCTGCTCGAAGGAGTCGCCGCCGGTGCCGAGCACGTGGTCGCGGACAGCGTCGTTCGCGATGTGGTGACCCAGCGACTGGCTGACGCCACGGAAGCCTTCGCAGCGGACGGGGATGACCGGGATGTCGAGCTTCTTGGAGGACTTCTTGGCGACCGCCTCGATGTCGTCCCCGATCAGACCGATCGGGCACTCGGACTGCACCGAGATGCCCTTGGCCAGCGGGAACAACTCGACGATCTCGTCGCAGACCTTCTCCAGCTTGGGGTCACCGCCGAAGACGATGTCCTTCTCCTGGAAGTCCGTCGTGATCTGCATCGCCGTGAAGTTGTCGATGCCAAGGTGACCGTGGGCGTAGTTGCGCCGGGTCGCCCAGGAGTACTGACCGCAGCCGACCGGGCCGTGGCTGATGGTGACCATGTCCTTCACCGGGCCCCACACCACACCCTTGGAACCGGCGTAGGCGCAGCCGCGGATCGTCATGACCCCGGGCCGGGACTTGATGTTGGACTTGACCTCGCACTCCTTCGACCCCTCGGGGTCGTTGGCCTTGAGGTGCTTGGCCCGGAACTTGGCTGCCTTCTTGGGGTACTGAGACAGAACCTCGGCGATCATCGCCTCGGTCTCGGCCCGCTCGGGTGCCGGTGTCGTCGTCATGGTCGGGACCTCATCCTCGACGGTGTCGGTGCAGGTGGGAGTGGGATCGTCAGGCGACGGCGGCGGCCTTGCCGATCACGCTCTCGTCCTCCTGCGCCATGATCCCGAAGTCGATGAGGAGCTCCTCGAGCTCGTCCATCGTGATCGGGGTCGGGATCGTCTTCATGTCGTTGTTGACGATCTTGTTGGCCAGCTGGCGGTACTCGTCGGCCTGGCTGTTCTTCGGGTCGTACTCGATGACCGTCATCCGGCGCAGCTCGGCGTGCTGCACGACGTTGTTACGCGGGATGAAGTGGATCATCTGGGTGTTGAGACGGCGGGCGAGCTCCATGATCAGCTCGTCCTCGCGGTCGGTCTTGCGGCTGTTGCAGATGAGCCCGCCGAGCCGGACACCGCCGGAGTGCGCGTACTTCAGGATGCCTCGGGCGATGTTGTTCGCCGCGTACATCGCCATCATCTCGCCGGAGGTGACGATGTAGATCTCCTGCGCCTTGCCCTGGCGGATCGGCATCGCGAAGCCACCACACACAACGTCACCGAGGACGTCGTAGGTGACGAAGTCGAGGTCCTCGTACGCGCCGGCCTCCTCCAGGTAGGTGATGGAGGTGATGACGCCACGGCCGGCGCAGCCCACACCCGGCTCCGGGCCACCGGACTCGACGCACTTGATGCCCCACTGGCCCTCGACGAGCACCTCGTCGAGCTCCAGGTCCTCGACCGAACCCTTCTCGGCGGCGAGCTGGATGACGGAGGTCTGCGCCTTCGAGTGCAGGATCAGGCGGGTCGAGTCAGCCTTCGGGTCGCAGCCGACGATCATGACCCGCTGGCCCATCTCGGCCATGGCCGCCATGGTGTTCTGCTGGGTGGTGGACTTGCCGATACCACCCTTGCCGTAGAAGGCGATCTGGCGCATGCGGTGCTCCTCCTTGGGACGGTTGCCCGGCGCGCGGTCACCGGGGCTCGGCCATGCCGATCGGGCTGGCCGGGCCGCTCGGCCCGCGGGCTGCCGGACGTGCCGCCGGTCGGATTGGACCGGGACGTCGGCACTACCGTTGTGCTGGTCGTACGACCCCGTGACGCGGGGCAGGTCGGTCAGACCTGCTCTTCGCGCCGGGGGGCCTCCACTCGGGGGGTCGGCATCTCTACCCGCCCGAGAAGCTCCTGGAAGTCGCGGCCGTGAAGGCCGCGCTTGCGCTGGGTGGCGGCGACACGGACCCGCTCCAGCAGGGGTTCGATCTCGTCGTCCTCGGCGGTCAGCCCGTACTGCTCGAGCGCGTAGCGCACCGAGGCCCGCCCGCTGTGCTTGCCGATCGCCAGCCGCCGACGCCCGCCGACCTCGGCGGGGTCGAACGGCTCGTACGTCGCCGGGTGGCGCAGGATGCCGTGCACGTGGATGCCCGACTCATGCGCGAACACCGACTCGCCGACCACCGCCTTGCCTGCCGGCAGCGGCCGGCGCGCGGCCCGCGACACCAGCCGCGCGAGGCTGCGAAACGACGTCGTGTCCAGGTCGACGGGCAGTTTCAGCAGGTGCCGAAGCGCCATGGCGACCTCTTCGATCGGGGCGTTCCCGGCGCGTTCGCCCAGGCCCAGCACGGTGGTGCTGACCCAGGTGAACCCCGCCTGGACGGCGGCGATGGTGTTGGCCGTCGCCAGGCCGAAGTCGTCGTGGGCGTGGATCTCCCACGGCCCCGGGACCGCCCTGACCAGTCGCCCCAGCCGATCGTGCGCGCTCACCGGGTCGAGCAGGCCGACGGTGTCGGCCCAGCGCAGCCTGGTGACGCCCAGTTCCCGCAGTTCGCCCGCCAGGTCCGTGACGAACGCGTCGTCGGCGCGGGAGGCGTCCTCGAAACCGACGCTCACCCGCATCCCGCGGTCCGTCGCGTCCGCGACACACTCGCGGACCCGCTGCCGCGCCCAGGCCCGATCCCGCCCCAACTTGCTCTTCAGGTGCAAGTCGGAGACCGGGATGGTCAGGTGCGCGGTGACGAGGCCGCAGCTTGCCGCGGCCTCGACGTCGCGGCGGTCGGCCCGGCACCAGCCCACGATCTCCGCCTGCGGATCGGTTGCGAGGATCTCCCGCAGCACGTCCCGCTCGGTGACACCCATCGCCGGGATTCCGGCTTCGATCTGGTGTACTCCGATGGCGTCCAGGGCAGCGGCGATGGCGAGTTTCTCGGCCGCGGTGAATGCGACGCCAGGCGCCTGCTCGCCGTCGCGGAGCGTGGTGTCGCAGAATTTGATCGCCGCGTCCGGCTGTATCGCCGTGGCAGATGAGCTGGGAAAACGGGGGTCTCGCACTGTCATCACCAGCCGTTGCTCCGGGACTGAAGACCATGGGCTGCGCCGCGAACTGTGGTTCTGTGTTTGTTCGGCGGCGACACGAATCAGACTAGGAGGCGATTATTTCGAGGCTGCAAGCGCCGGTAACTTCCCGGTTAACAGGTATTCTCGGCGATTGAGTGCAAGCTTTTCCTTCGAGATATCTCGAAGGATATCCGCAAGGAAAAATCTATCCTTGGACTTTTCCTTGGGGGTCTTCGGGCGGGCCGGAAGTGGCGGAGCTCCCCCGGCAGGGTGGGCCGCCCAGGGCGACCGGGGGCCCACGGAGTCGCGCACCTCACCGAGGGCGGTGCCCCGGCCGAACGAAAAGGAGCCGCGGTCGATGCGTCCGACCGTGCAGACGCCAGGTTATCCGACCGGGCGGCTCGAACGATTCCTTTCCGTAGCGCAAATGTTACGGAAAGGAAGCCGAGGGGGGTCACGGGGGGCTCTCGGCGGCGGTGCGGAGTACGCACTAATCGGCACGTCCCGATGGCGTCACCATCGTCCTGTGCAGCGAGGGTTAACGTTATCGAAACCCTTGAACTTCTTCCTGGGTTGGACCTCGCCGGACGGGTCGGATATCTTATGGATAACAAAAAGACGCCGGGCGAAGCCGGGCGAGGCCGGCCCGGCAGCACGCAGTGCTTTCCCTCGGGAAGCGGAAGGAGCTGGGCGTGTCGGTACACGTATACGCGGGGTACTTCGGTTGCCAGCCGGGATGGTAGAGATGTCGGAGGCGCAGATGATCGGTGTGCCGACCGACGCCCCCGGGACCTGGGAGGACCTGCGGGCAGCCGTGGTGGGGAACAACGGAGTCTTCAGGACCACCATGGGCATGCTGCGGGAGATCGGTGGCTACGGCCGGCTCGGGACGAACGTGCGGCAGATCCTCAGCCGCAACCTCGCGGGCATCGGTCTCGGTCACCTACCCATGGAGCTGCCGGCATACCAGGACAAGGAGATCCTGCTCTTCCAGTACGGCACCCCCGCGGCCGAGATCGTGGAAGCCGTCCGCGAGGGCGCCTCGGACGGAGCCGAGACCGCCCTGATCCGGCTGAACTCGTCGCAGGACATCGCCAAGGTGCGTGACGCCTCCCTGAAGGCGGTCGAGCTTCTGTCGATCCTGAACGACCGATGCCGGGACTGCATGCGTCCACTGCGGTGAACGACCGGTAGGCGGCTTCCCTCAGCGATACTCGCCGATCGCCGAGGCGCCGCCTGCCAGTCGAGTCGGTTCGGGAGGATTGCGGCCACCGCCTGCGGGCATGGAGACGGCGGCTACCACGGGCTTTCTCTCGGAGTGGCGGCCTGGGGCGCCGCTGCGAGAGAAAGCCTGGGTCACCGTCTGACCACGACCGCCCGGCCCGCGATCGCGACCCCGACCGGACACCGCCCATACTGGTCACCGACCGTATCGATCCGACGCCCCGCCCGGCGCCGATCCGATACGGTCGGTGACCCCTGCCCCGCTCCGGCCCGATCCACGGGCCTCATCCGGAGCGGGCGATCCGTCCTGCCCGGCCCGCGCCTTCCGGGCCGGGCATCTCGACGTCACCGTCGACCTGCCGGCCGGCGTCACCGCCTGGCTACTCTCCTACGCCGACGAGGTCCTCGGCGCGGCCGGGGCCCCACTGATCAGCGGTTTCCCTTCGGGACACCCGCTTACTGATCAATAGGCAAGTAGCCTGGAAACCGTGAGCCAGACCAGGGAACGGATCCTCGCGATCGCCCGCGAGCTGTTCGCCCGCCATGGCTACACCGGCACGACGAACGCCGACATCGCCCGCGAGCTGGGCACCACGACGGCCGCGCTGTACTACCACTTCTCGTCGAAGGCGGCGATCCTCGACGGCCTGCTCGCCGAACCGCTGGCGGCCTACCGCCGGATCATCGAGTGCCTCGACACCGGGCCGCCCGCCCCGGCGGAGCTGCTCGGCGCGTTCATCGACCTCGCCGCGGACTCCCGCGAGCTGGCCGCGCTCATCGACCGGGACCCGAGCGTGCTGGCCGCCATCGACGAGCGGCTGCCCCGCACCTTCGAGGCGATGACCGAGCAGGTGATCGCCGCGCTGGCCGGCCCCGATGCCGACAGGGGCGCCATCCTGCGCGCGCACGCCGCCTTCGCCGCGATCAAGCACGCCACGATGGCCGCGCTCGCCCTCAACCATGGCACCCTCGACCCCGCCGACCGTGCCGAGATCCTCCGCACCGCCCTGGGCATCCTGCAGCCCACCGCCGCGGGCTGAGGCGCCCGTCACCATCCGGCGCCGGCGACCTCGTCCTCCTCGCGGGATGGGAATCCGGCCGTCTCGTCGCGCCAGATGTCGTAGAAGGGAGTAATGGCGCAGTTTCACTTCGACCCTGGGACCTATCGGGCCATGGTGCTCGCCGAGGTGCCGCACTACGAACAGCTTCAGGACGAGGTGGCGGCGGCGACGGCGGGCCTGCGGGTGACGCGCGTGCTCGATCTCGGGGCGGGCACGGGCGAGACCAGCGGGCGCGTGCTCGGCGTCCATCCGGACGCAGCCCTCGTCGCGCTCGACGAGAGCCCGGCGATGCTCGACGCCGCCCGCCCCCGCCTTCCACCCGCGGATCTTCGCGTCGGCAGGCTCGAGGACCCGCTCCCGGCCGGCCCGTTCGACCTGGTGATCTCGGCGCTGGCCGTGCACCATCTGGACGGGCCCGGGAAGGCCGACCTGTTCCGCCGGATCGCCGCCGTCCTGCCGCCGGGCGGCCGCTTCGTGCTCGCGGATGTGGTCGTGCCCGACGACCCTGGGGATGCCGTCACCCCCATCGACGGCATCCACGACGCACCGAGCCGGTTGCCCGACCAGCTCGACTGGCTCCACCAGGCCGGCTTCGACACCACGGTCACCTGGCAGCACCGCGACCTGGCAGTCGTCACCGCCGACCGGCTCCCGCGCTGACCGGCTCGTCGATCAGCCCCCGGTCCGTACTCGAGCAGTGCGCTCCGGCGGCGCGGGAGGGTGTTCGGTAGCGAGTCCTATCCACGTCCTCCGGGTCCAGCCGGCCAGCGCAGTATGCGCGGGTTGACGGGATCCTCGTTGTCGATCAGGACGTGCGCGTGCTCGTGCGGCGCGGCGCCCTGGCGGTAAAGCTCCTGGCCCGGCAGATAGCGGGCCTCATAGCGCTCCCGGACCGCGGCCGGGGAGCCGAACAGGTCGACGTCGCGCACCAGCGCCCGGCGCAGCGACTCGCCGGGGCTGATGCTCAGGAAGATACTCACGTCCCAGTGGTCGCGCAGCTCCCGTCGGAGCAGGAAGACGCCGTCGACGAGCAGCACCGCATCGACCGGGGCCAGTTCGGCCGGCCCGTCAACCGCCGTCTGAGTCCGCAGGTCGAACGAGGCGGTCCGATACCACCCGTCGCCGTCCGGGCCGAGCGGATCGAGCAGCAGGCGCCGCAGCGCGCCATAGTCGAAGGCGTCCAGGAAATATCCGTGGGGGGACAGCGGACCGCGCCGGTGACGTTCCGCCCGCGGCCGGTGGAAGGCATCCACCCCGGCCCGGATGACGGGCCGCCCGCGGCTGCCGATCCGCTCGGCCAACTCGTCCGCCAGAGTCGTCTTCCCGGCCGCGTCCGGACCGTCGACCGCAACCCGCAGAACCCGTTCCCGGCGCAATGCAACAATCCACTCGGCGAGGCTGTCTATTGCCCTAAACCGCGCCATCTCGATTACCTCACGGCCTGGATGCTGCTCGCCCTCACCGGCCTGCTCGCCACCGCCCGCCGCCCGGCAGGGCAGCTCCGGGTTGAGGCGGGGGCGCGCAGTGCGAGTTGGATCGCCTTCCTGCCGGCCTGCCGGTCAGGAAGGTTCGGCGGGTAGCGGGCCGGTGGGTAGCGGCCCGGTGGCCTGTTCGCGTAGCTGGTCGTTGAGCTGTCGGGCCGCCGCGAGCTGGTCTTCGAGGATGACGATGCGGCAGGCAGCCTCGATCGCGGTGCCCTGGTCGACGAGTTCGCGGACGCGCCCGGCGAGTCGGAGCTGGTGACGGGAGTAGCGGCGGTGGCCGCCCTCGGAACGCAGGGGAGTGATCAGGTTGGCTTCGCCCAGGGCCCGCAGGAACGCGGGGGTGGTGCCGAGCATGTCGGCCGCGCGGCCCACGGTGTAGGCGGGGTAGTCGTCGTCGTCAAGGCTGTCGGCCGGTTTGCGGGTCGTGCCAGGGGTCATCGCGCCTCTCGAGGACACATCGAGGGACCCTGGCGCCACAAGGCACCAGGGTCCCGAGGGTTCAACACCATCTACCGGCCAGTTACGCCGGATTTCTGTATCCGCGAGGCCGCCTCCAGGGGGCGGGTACGCGGGGATCGCATATGCGTGACCGGGGACCACCTTCCAATCTGGGGTCTGCGGTGCCGAGCGATCTAGCGCATCGCTCCGGCGATCCTGATGGCGTCTGCTCCTCTCTGCTCGTGCGTTGCCTGGTGGAGTACTTCTGATCTTCTGTGATCGTGCTCGGCAGCCTGCCTTGACTGCCGTCCTGCTCGCGACAGTTCCTGTCTGCCGCGATCGTGGACTCTCTTGGCTACGACAGGAACTCTACCCAGAGCGGAGCCTGAAGTCTACCGTGGCGGGGACAGATTTTTCAGCTCTGAGAAGACAGGTAGTCTGGTGCGCCCGGTGGCACCCGCCGTCGCACCGGCCATCGCGCCGGCCATCGCCGAAACCGCCTGCAGTCCCGACCATCCCGTCGACGAGCCGAGGCGGGGTCCCACTCGAGGGCGGGACGTCCGCTCCGCGGGTGGACCACCTCGCCATGCCCCGCCTGGCCTGGATCTTCGCAACCGAGCGACGGACAGGCGGGTCCCCTCCCGACCCCCCGGCCTGCCAGATGTTCTGTGAACAGATAGTCTCCGCACAGGTCATCTAGGAGGACATCGTGTGGACGACGGAATACAGCGCGGTCGCGGATCTCCGGCCGGAGCTCATGTGGGCGGCCCTCCGGGACCTCCACTCCGGGGTGCGGCTGAGCGACCGAAGCGACAGCTTCGAACTTCACGGGCCGTTCGCGGTCGGCACCGAGATCTCGGTGACGCCGCAGGGTCAGGACACCTTCCGCTCGAAGATCGTCGAACTGGTCGAGGCGGAGGTCTACGCCGACCAGACCGTGTTCGGCGACCTGACCCTCCTGTTCCGACACACCTTCGCCCCGGCGGGTGAGGGCAGGACGCGGGTCACGCACCGGCTGGAGATCGACGGCCCGACGTCCGACCAGGTCGGACCGGAACTGGGCCCGCAGATCAGCGCCGACTTCCCCGACGCGATGGACGATCTGTTCGCCGCCGCCCGCCAGCGCGACGCCGCGCGGGAGAAGTGAACCCGGCGACACGCTTCGCGAATGGGCCGGCCGACAGCCCCGGTTTTCTGCTGTGGCGTCTGACCCTGCGGTGGCAGCGGGCGGTGACGGAGGCACTCGCGCCGCTCGGGCTCACCCACGTCCAGTTCGTTCTCCTGGCGTGCACCTGGTGGCTCAACACGCAGGGACACCAGCCGAACCAGGTCACCATCGCCGACCAGGCCGCGACGGACGTGAAGATGACCTCGGAGATCCTGCGCAAACTCGAGTCGCGGGGGCTTGTCCGGCGCGGCACGGACACCCAGGACACCAGGGCGAAGGTCGTCATCGTGACAGAGGCGGGCGCGGTCCTGGCCCGCCGCGCGGTGATGGTGATGGAGCAGGCCGACGCGGAGTTCTTCGCGGGCATCTCCGGCTCATTCGTCGATCAGATGCGGGAACTGGCCGCGTTCGTTCCCCCGGAGCGACCGTGAACACGGTGAACCCCCACGGGAAAGGTGGCTGTCGTCACCGGTGGGGCCGGATCCGCCCCCGCGTCGTGAACAGGTGCCGCGCGACGTCGGGGCGTGGCCCAGGTCGGGTCAAGACCTGAAGTTGTTTCCCGCCAGCTCCCTGGGAACCGGGCTAGCGCGCCGCGTCGAAAGGGGAAGCCTTTCCCTTCCGACGCCGACGGAGAACAGATGTATGCCTTCGCCTCGACGCGGACACGCGCGGCCAGCGCGGTCGCCGGCGCCTGTCTGGCCGCGCTGCTCGGCGGCTGCGGGTCCTCGCCCGCGGGGCCCGAGCAGCTCGGGCCGGCGGTGCCTTACGGGCTCTCCACGCACTGCGGCATCAGCGAGGCGCGCTACCAGGACCACTACTACGAGCTGGTCCCGTCGCTGCACGACGGCAACTTCAACCCGCCGGACGGCTGGGGCAACCCATCCCAGATCGGCATCCTGACGCCTGTGAGCGAGACGGAGGTCGTCTTCACGGACGACGCCGGGCATCGCGTGACCTTCACACTGCGGCCCGGCGCCACCACATGGAAGCGGCTCTGCGAGTGACCCTCCCGCCGGACGCGCGGGTCTGGCTCCGACGGCCACGGCTCACGCCCTCGACGCCATAACGATCCTGGGAGGCTGCCACACCACATCGGGGGTCCGGGGGGTCGTCCCCCCGGGCCAGCATCGCGGCTGGTGGGAAGCTGCCCGAAGGGCAGCGACCACGAGGAATCAGCGCGTGGAGACGCGGGGACTTGAACCCCGAACCCCTGCCTTGCAAAGGCAGTGCTCTGCCAATTGAGCTACGCCCCCTGGACGCACCTCGGCCGGGCCGCGCCGCCCGGAGGCGGGCACCGCACGGTGAAGTGCTTCCCCAGCCTACGGCATCGGGACCATCTCGGACCTCCGCCACGGCGGGAACCCGGCGATGCAGCACCTCGCCTCCCAGGGCACGGTCCGGACGATTCGATGCCTGCCGGGGAGCAGGGTGCCCGACTCCAAGCCCTGTGGATAACTTCGCGCTGACCATCGAAGGGCCGCGACGCACGTCCTGTGGATAACTTTCCCGCTGACCACCGGAGGCTACCGAGCCGACCCTGTGGATAACTCCCCGCTGACCGCCGTTGGGCTGCGGCGCGGTGCGGCCAAGGGGCGGTCAGGAGCGGCGGAGGGAGGGGTCGATGAAGGCGAGGCGTTCGCGGACCTTGACCGCGAGGTCACGGAAGTCGGAGTAGCAGCGGCGGACGGCGGTCTGGGTGCCGCCGAGGGCGCCGTCGCCGGCGCGCAGCTCGAACATGGGCTTGCGGGCGTCGTGGGCCAGCGGGATCAGGTTGGCGTAGTGCCGCAGGGTCGCTATCTCGAAGGAACGGTCGTGCGGGCCGGGGTTGCCGCTGGTGAGCACCGAGGTCGCGAAGACCTCGGGGATGCGGTCGAGCCAGCGGTCGTGGGCCTTGGCCGGGCGGTCGGCGCGCGCGGGCGGCTGCATGACGATGTAGCCGATCGGCATCATCAGGCCGCGGGGCGCGGGGATCCGGTCGGGCACCTTCGGCAGCACGGTGCCCTGCCAGGTCGAGCGCCATTCCCGCAGCGTCGGGCCGAGGTTGCGCAGGCCGCGCAGCGAGAACAGGTCGGCGGCCAGCGGCATGAGCACCGTGTCGGCGGACAGCAGCGACGCACGGTTGATCGCGCCGAGGTTCGGGCCGACGTCGATGAGGACGATCTCGGCGCCGACGGTGCGGGCGCCGTTGTCGATGACCCGGTGCAGCGCCGTCGTCGTCCGCAGTGCGGCGATGTCCTTGCCGAGGAAGCTGTTCGGCCAGGCGGCGGACAGCCGGTCCTCGAAGACGCTGAGCTCGACGTCACCGGGCAGCAGCCACAGGCCGTCCTCGATCATCACCGGGTCGGGCAGCTCGACGTCCCCGATGCCCTCCATGATCGGCGCGATGGCGGTCGCCATCGTTCCCGTGCCGGGGAAGACCCGCGCGGGGCGCACGTCGAACTCGACGGGCTTCGGGGCCGAGGACGCGGTGTCCTCCGGTTCCGCCCAGAGCCGGGTCAACTCGTCCTCGTCGAGGAACTGCGCGGTCAGGTTCGCCTGCGGGTCGAGGTCGACGGCGAGCACCCGGTGGCCCATCCGCTGGAGCATGTGGGCCAGGTGGTAGGCGAGGGTCGTCTTGCCGACCCCGCCCTTGTTGTTGAACAGCGCCATCGTGATCATGCGCGGATCCGATCGCGCCCGTGGTCCCGCTGCCCGCCCTGTGTGGCCTCACCCCGGTTGTCCCTGTTGTCCGACACGCCAGACATTCTCTCGCCTGCCCGATTCCCGGGCATGAGCGGGAGACGCCTACCGCAGGCGGGTCGCGGCGGAGGGTGCCGGGACGAGCGCGGGAGCAGGTGACGAGGGCGAACCCGCACCGGACGGCGGCGGTGGACTCCCGCCGCTCACGTCCAGGGGCCGAGCTCCGGCCAGTCGGGGCGGCCCGGGTCGCGGCCGGTCAACCAGGCCAGCGCGGGGATGGTCGGGACGTCGACGACGACCAGCTCCTCCCCCCGCCCGACCGCGGTCGACGGCCGGTCACCCGGCGCGAGCAGGACGGTGACCTCCGGCGGCAGCCGCGACGGCAGGCCGCGCACCGTCCAGGCCCATTCGACCTCGACGTAGGCGGGGCTCAGGTCCGCCCAGCCGGGGCCACCGAGGTCGGCGAGGGCGAGATCGACGAGATGGATCTCGGTCTCGCGCCAGCGCAGGAAGACCAGATCGGCGAGCGTCGTCACGCCGTACGTGCTGACCCGGCCGAAGCCGGTGCGCCAGGCGTCGACGTGCACCGCGTCCCAGGCCCGCTCCAGCCGGGCGACGGCGGCGGCGACCTCGGCCCGCACGGTGGCGGCGGGCAGGTCGCGGCCGGCGGCGATGTCGCGGTCGCGCTGCTCCTGGCCGCCCGGGTACTGGTCACGGACGTCACCGCCGGTCGCGGCCTCGACCATCCCGCTGTGGCTCTCGGCGTTGCGGGCCAGGTGGGTGAGCAGGTGGGCCACGGTCCACCCGGGCAGGCCGGACGGGCGGCGCAGCACGTCGTCGTCCACCCGTTCCACCAGGTCCAGCAACCGCCGGTGCGCGGCGGCGCAGCCGGCCAGGCGGTCGTGCGGCACCACGGAGGGCAGGTAGTCGGGGCCGGGGGGCCAGGCCGCGGACGATGCCGACGGCTCGATGCCCGCCTCCTGCGCCGGACCCGGGTCCGGGCCCGGACCGCCGGGACCGGGGCCGAACTCACGGTCGGCGGCCGCGTCGGCGTCGGCCTCGGGCACGCCGATGACGGATGGTCGGGGAGAGGACGGGGCGGCCATGTTCCCACCGTGCCCCTGCGGGCGACGGTACGCCAGGCGAAACGCCATACCGGCGGCGATCCGCCGAACATCGCGGGAAAGCCCGACCACACGCCAAGGTCACCACCGAATTAGTCGCGATACAGACTCTTTACGAACCGATCCCTTGCTGTTCCGCAATATGGCTGGGAGTGTCGAAGCCGACTGGACAGCGCCGTCGGGTCGTTCCGGGGTCGGGTGGAGACGGAAGGCCGAGGGCGGATGCGAGCTGAACGGTGCCCGTGGTGACGGCGTGACCGCGACCGGCCACACCGCGACCGGCCACACCGCGACCGGCCACACCGCGACCGGCCACACCGCGACCGGCGATGCCGCGACCGGGGCACCGCCGGCGATCGAGCTTGCCGGGGTGGCCAAGGACTACCACTCCCGCGGCCGGGCGGTGCCGGCAGTCAGCCGGATTGATCTCGCCATCGGGCCGGGTGAGTTCTTCTCGCTGCTCGGCCCCTCGGGATGCGGCAAGTCGACGACCCTGCGGATGATCGCCGGCTTCGAGGAGCCGACCCGCGGGCGCATCCTGCTGCAGGGCCGCGACGTCACCGCGGTGCCGCCCAACCGCCGGGACGTCAACCTCGTCTTCCAGAGCTATGCCCTGTTCCCGCACCTGGACGTGGCCGGCAACGTGGCATTCGGCCTGCGCCGGCGCGGGGTGAAGGGCCGTGAGCTGCGCGAGCGGGTCGGGACGATGCTCGACCTCGTGGAGCTGTCGGAGCTGGCCGAGCGCCGCCCACGGGAGCTCTCCGGGGGCCAGCAGCAGCGGGTGGCGCTGGCCCGCGCGCTGGTCAACCGGCCGGCCGCGCTGCTGCTCGACGAGCCGCTGGGCGCCCTCGACCTCAAGCTGCGCCAGACCATGCAGATCCAGCTCAAGGCCATCCAGCGCGAGGTCGGCATCACCTTCATCTACGTCACGCACGACCAGGGCGAGGCGTTGACGATGTCCGACCGGATCGCGGTGATGAACCGCGGCCGGGTCGAGCAGCTCGCCTCGCCGCGGGAGATCTACGAACGGCCCCGGACCCGCTTCGTCGCCGGGTTCATCGGCACGTCGAACCTGCTGCGCCGCACCGTGCGCGCGGTCGACGCGGCGGGCCCGGGCGGGCGGGCCATGGTCGTCCTCGACGCCGGGGCGGACGAGCGGCTCAGCGCGCCGCTGCACCCGCAGATGGGCCCGCTGCGGACCGGTGACCAGGTCGAGCTGACCGTCCGCCCCGAGAAGATCGAGATGTCGGCGACCCGCCCGGACGGGCCATGCTGCGCGCTGCGCGGCCGGATCGTCGAGGTCGTCTACCTCGGTACCTACACGACGTACACGGTCGCTACCCACGGCGGCACCGAGATCACCGTGTTCTGGCAGAACTCGACCGACTCCACCAACGTCGCCGAGCGCGGCGAGGAGATCTGGCTGTCATGGCTGCCGGAACACTCCTACGTCCTGCCGGAGTCGGCCGACGAGGAGCCCTCGACCCCGCGGTCCGGCGGCCCGGATCCCGGCGGCCCACCCGAGGGGGACGCGCCGCGGCGCAACGGTGAGCCGGCGGCCGGCGCGGCGGCGCAGACTCCGACCGCCACGGCCGCGCACCCGGTCTCCCCCTGACACCACAGGCCAGCACGCGGGCCGGCAGGCGCCCCCTGCCGGCCTGCCCGGACACGGAGGAACGCCACCGTGACGCAGCCCGAGACCCCCGGCGACGCCGGCCACTGCGGCGACCCCCGATCCGGCGGCGACCTGCGCGCCGCGGCGCTTGCGGACCCCGCGATGCTGCGCGGCCTGACGCAGGCCCGGTTCGGCCGCCGCGACCTGCTGCGGTTCGCGGGGCTGGCTGGTGGGGCGGCGTTCCTCGCCGCCTGCGGCGTCAGCGGGGAGAAGAAGGACTCCACGGGCGACGATGCCGCGTCGTTCTGGAAGGACCGGACGAAGGCGGGCACTGTCGACTTCGCGAACTGGCCGCTCTACATGGACGTCGGCTCCACCGACGCCGATCACCCGTCGCTGGACATGTTCACGAAGGAGACCGGCATCAAGGTCACCTACCGGGAGGTGATCCAGGACAACGAGTCGTTCTTCGCGCAGATCCGGCCGACGCTGGCGGCGGACAGGTCGATCGGCTACGACCTGATGGTCCTCACCAACGGCATCACGCTGAGCCGGGTGATGCAGCTCGGCTACCTCGCGCCGCTGGACCACGCGAGGCTGCCGACGTTCGCCGCGAACGCCTCGCCGAGCATGAAGAACCCGACGTACGACCCGGGCAACGCCTTCACGATTCCCTGGCAGTCCGGCCTCACCGGAATCGCCTACGACCCGGCGAAGACCGGCCGGGAGATCACCAGCTACGACGACCTGTTCGACCCGAAGTTCGCCGGCAAGGTCGGCATGTTCGGCGACAACCAGGACCTGCCCAACCTCGCTCTGCTCGGCACCGGCGTCGATCCGGCGAAATCCACCCCGGACGACTGGAAGAAGGCCGCCGCGAAGCTCACCGCGCAGCGCCGGGACGGGATCGTCCGCAAGTACTACGACCAGTCCTACATCGACGCCCTGGCCGGCGGGGACCTGTGGATCTCGATGGCCTGGTCCGGCGACGTTTACCAGCAGATCGCCACCGGCACGAACCTGAAGTTCGTGGTGCCGGCCGAGGGCGGTCTGCTGTGGACGGACAACATGTGCATCCCGAAGACCGCGCCGCACCCGGTGGACGCCATCGCCTACATGGACTTCGTCTACCGCCCCGAGGTCGCCGGCATGCTCGCGGAGTACATCAACTACATCACCCCGGTGCCGAAGGCCGCCGAGCACGTCCCGGCGGACCTGGCGAAGTCCACACTGCTGTTCCCGTCCGACGACGAGCTCTCCAGGGTCAGCCGGTTCCGGGTGCTGACCACCGACGAGGAGACCGAGTGGAACCGCATCTTCCAGCCGGTCTACCAGTCATGACGGCCGCCGCCGGCACGGGCGCGCGGTGAGACGGCGGCGGGCAGGGGCCCTCGCCCCCTACTTCCTCGTCCTGCCCGGCGGGCTGTGGCTGGCCATCTTCTTCGTCGTGCCGACAGCCGTCATGCTGTCGGTCTCGCTGCAGACCGGAAACGTCGTCGACGGCTTCACCCAGACCTTCGACTTCGGCGTCTACGCCGACGCGATCACCACCTACGAAACCCAGTTCATCCGCTCACTGATCTTTGGCCTGATCGCCACGGTGACGACGATTCTGCTGGCCTACCCGATGGCCTACTGGATCGCCTTCCACGCCGGCCGGAACAAATCAAACTACCTGTTCGGCGTGCTGCTGCCGTTCTTCGTCTCGTTCGTCATCCGCACGGTCTCCTGGAAGTTCCTGCTCGCCGACGACGGCATCCTGCTCGGCAACCTGAAGGACGCCGGGCTGCTGCCGGCCGACTTCCACGTCCTGGCCACCTCGTTCGCGGTCGTGGCCGGGCTGACGTACAACTTCTTCCCCTTCATGCTGCTGCCGATCTACGTGGCGCTGGAGCGGATCGACCCGCGGCTGCTGGAGGCCGCCGACGACCTGTACGCGAACCGCCGGGGGGTGCTGACCCGGGTCGTCCTGCCGCTGTCGATGCCCGGGGTGTTCGCCGGCTTCCTGCTCACCTTCGTCCCGGCGACGTCGGACTTCGTCAACGCCTACGTGCTCGGCGGCACGAACACCACCATGATCGGCAACATCATCCAGACGACGTACCTGACGAACGCGGACTACCCTCTGGCCTCCGCGGTGTCGTTCATCCTGATGGCCGTGCTGCTCATCGGGATCTTCGTCTACGCCCGCCTGCTCGGCACCAGGGACGTGCTGGAGATGAGCACCCGTTGACCAGCCTGGACTCCGCGCCGCCCCGCCTCGCCCCGGCGCGGCCCGGCGGTGGGCGCGGTGGGCGCCTGGGCGAGCGGCTCCTGCACGCCTACACCTGGCTGATCCTGCTCTGGCTGGTGCTGCCGATCATCGTGATGATCGTGTTCGGTTTCAACGACCGGGTCGGCAAGCGCAACAACACCTGGAACGGCTTCACCCTGCGCTGGTGGGGCGAGCTGTTCGCCATCCCCGACCTCACCACCGCGCTGGTCAACTCGCTGACGATCGCGTTGCTGTCCACCGCGGTCGCCACCACGCTCGGCACGCTGATGGGCCTCGCGCTCGGCCGGCACACCTTCCGCGGCCGCGGTGGCGTGGAGCTGCTGATGTTCGCCAACATCGCCGCGCCGGAGGTGGTACTCGGTGCGTCGCTGCTGTCGCTGTTCATCACGATGGGCGTGCCGCGGGGCTACCTGACCATCCTCATCGCCCACATCATGTTCAACATCTCCTACGTGGCGGTGGTCGTGCGGGCCCGGCTCGCCGGCTTCGACAGCTCCGTCGAGGAGGCCGCCCGCGATCTCGGCGCCGGCCCGTTCACCACGTTCCGCCTGGTCACCCTGCCGCTCATCCTGCCCGGAGTGCTGTCGGGGGCGCTGCTCGCCTTCGCGATGTCGATCGACGAGTACGTCATCACGACGTTCAACGCGGGCAGCACGCTCACGTTCCCGCTATGGGTCTTCGGCGCGACCCGAGTCGGCGTGCCACCCCAGGTCAACGTGATGGCCACGATCATCTTCGTGGTCGGCGTGCTGCTCGCGCTCGGCAACGCGCTCCTGCTGCGCCGCCGCCAGATCTGACCCCGGCAGGCCCCGCCTTCCCCGGCTCCTCCCGGCTCGTCCCTTGCTTATCCAGAGGCCTTCCTGTCCGTTTCGTCCCTCTGGAGAAGCAGGCGGGAACGCGGCGGCGTCGGCGGTGGGGCGGCTGCGGGCGGGGCCGTAACATGACGGAAACACGTTCGAGCGAAAATTCCGGGAGGTGTACGGACGGCATGCGCGTGGATCCTCGGCGGGAGGAGGAGCGGATGTTCACCACGCCTCGCTTCCTACAGGGGATCGTCCCGTTCGAGGGCAAGGGCCTGGACGCGCCGTTCCCGCTCGGCCCGGCGTTCAGCTACGTGGTCCCGGCCGGCGTCACCGCCCAGCCGCTGTACTTCCGTGGCGGCAACTCGACCGACGAGCTGATCTGCCTGATCCTGCACCGGGACGGGGTGCCGATGCGCTTCTTCCCGATCGGCGCCCGCGGCTCCGTCCACGTCCCGCTGCGCGTCGTCGAGGATCTGGCCCCCTCGACCCACATCGAGCTGCACCTTGCCGCGCCCGCGGGCCTGCTCGGCACGCTCGTCGCCGACGTCGGCATCGTCGAGCTCTGATCGCGCGTTCCTCGCGGCCGGGCGGGCCGGGATGGGCCGCCGGGACCGCGGCGACACGGCGGGACCGACCGGGCAGCGCGGAAAATCGGCGGACAGCGCGGAACGGGCCGGGTGGCGGCGAGCTCAGTCCTCGGGGGGCCGACTGCGGCGGTCCCGTTTCGTCGCGGACCGCTGCTTCTTCGCCTGCAGGCGCCGCTCGACGGCCCCGCGGGAGGGCCGCGTCGGCCGCCGCGGTCGCGGCGGCGGGGCGGTCGCGGCCCGCAGGGCGTCCACCAGCCGGCCGAGCGCGGCCTCCCGGTTTCGCAGTTGCGAGCGCTGCTCGCTCGCGACGACCGTGAGCATGCCATTGGTAAGCCGGTCGGCCAGGCGCGCGAGCGCGCGCTGACGCATCGTCGGCGACAGGGCCGGCGAGCCGGCGACGTCGAAGGAAAGCTCCACCCGCGAGTCGGACGTGTTGACCGACTGGCCGCCCGGCCCGGACGAACGCGAATACCGCCAGTGCAGATCGGCCGAGGGCAGCACGAGACCCGGGCGAACCGGGATCTCACGGGGCAGCATGGCTCCTATGGTGCCCGACCATGCCACTCGGCGTCAGGCGAGTTCCGGGCCACCGAGCCGGCGCGGGCACACCGCTCGGCGCGCTGCCGCGCGGGCCGTCAGCGTCCGCCGGCCGGGGACCCGGTGGTGGACGTCGCCTCCCGCCAGAGGTCGATCTCCTCCTTGCCCCGGGACCGCCGTCGGGCGGCGGAGAAGGCGGCCCCCGCACCAGCCAGCAGCGCCAGCACGGTCATCTTGCGCGCCATGTCGACTCCTTCGTCGGCGTCCTCGGCCGGGGGTGACTCAGTAGTTCCACGGTATCCCGACCATCGCCGGCCTGTCCGCGGCGGGGCCCGCCAACGGATCTCAAGCAGGTCCAGAACGGAACACGAATCCCCCGGTCACGCCGCCGATCCCAACGAGCTCGCCGCACCCGTCGCGACGGACGCCGACCGAGCGCGGGTCAGACCCGTCAGCGCCGTCAGACCCGTCAGCGCCGTCAGACCGGTCAGCGCCGTCAGACCGGTCAGCGCCGCAGCAGGCCGCGCAGCCGGGAGCGGGTGGGCCAGGACGGCGGCGGCCCGGACACCTCGTAGGCGGGGAAGGCCCGCTCGGCCACGTCGACCAGCATTGCGACGTCGATGGGCCGCAGTACCACCCCGGCGGACAGCACGTATTCGGCGACCCCGGCGGCGGGCAGCAGCAGCACGCCCTCGACGAGGGCGAGCCCGGCCGGAACCTCGGCGCGCGCGAAGGCGACGACCGGTTGGACCTCCAGCTGCCAGCCGTCCGGCAGCTCGCCGAGCAGTTGGGCGGTGGCCTCCTCACCCATCCACGCCACGAGGCCGAGCATCGCCCGCAGCGGCACCTTGCCGGCCCAGACGCCGGCCGCGTTCTGCCGGACGGGCCCCTGGTGGGCGTCGGTCTCGATCACCCAGGCCCCGGACGGCCCGATGACGAGGTGGTCGATGTTGCCGGCCGAGTCCGCCAGGGACCGGTCGTGCAGCACGGTGTAGCCGGCGCGGACCAGCCGGTCGAGCGCGCGGGCGGTGCTGCGTTCGGCCTCCGCGTCCTCGCGCCACGCCTCGATCTCCGGTGGGGTGCGCAGGAAACGCACGGCCCCGACGACGCCGACCGCGAGCGCCGCGAGCACCGCGAGCTGGGCGGTCACGACACCGGGCAGCCCGGCGAGGGCGCACAGCACGGCGATGACCAGGGCGGCGCCCACCGCGAGGGCCCCGCCGACGGCCAGCGCCCGACTTTTGTGATCTCCGCGTTCGGCTGAATACAACTGTTTGCGCCGCAGGTACTCGGCCATGGCCGAACGTCCCGCTGACTGCCGATCGGACACGGCCGCGGTCACCACCTCCCGGCGCCGTCATGACGCCGTCGCGCTCGGCGTTGTCTCCGGGTCCGGGACCGGGTCGGGCGCCAGTCCGTCACGGCGCGCTACCGGCTTTCTGGTCCATCCCGGTCACCATTCCATCGAATACACAACAGCGACAGGGTCAAGGGCGTGGAATATGCGAGAGAGAACCACGTTGAACCCACATCTATACCACCCATCGGCGAACCGGCCGAGGCGACACCACACGCAACAGCCGGGTAGGGAGCGGGCCGCGCAGGGGAGAACCCCCCGGGAAGGCCGCCACCGGGCGCCGCGCCGACCGGTGGCAGCACCGAGAAGGAGCCGCAGAATGCCACGTCACGTGACACTCCGGGGATCCGGGGACGATGAGCCGCCGTCGTCCCACCGATCGCCGGGAGCACCGTCGCCAGGCCGACAGTCGCCCGGCCGACAGCCCTCCGCCCCGACTCGCCCGGAGTCGGCTCACCCGGACCGGCCCGTCGACCTCGACGCGGTGTGGGCCTTCGCCGCCGGCTGCGTCGCCCCGGCCGAGAACCCCGCGGGAGGGTCACTCCTGGTGCCTGGCGGTGATGTCGCGGGCCCCGGCTCCCCGCCGAGCCCCGAGCCGTCGCCGACCTCCGAGAGGTCACCAGGCTCCGAGACGTCGGTGGGGATCGAGACGTCGGTGGGGATCGAGACGTCGGTGGGGATCGAGACGTCGGTGGGGATCGAGACGGAGTGGTTCGTCGTGGACAGCCGGGCGGTCCACCAGCCGGTCCCGCCGGCGCGGACCCGCCGGGCGCTTGACCGGATCGCCGGCCTGGGCGCCGGCGCCGCCGGGCCGGTCCTGCCGGGGGGCAGCCTGCTCACCTTCGAGCCCGGCGGCCAGCTGGAGCTGTCGGGTCCGCCGGCCGGGCTCGCGGCGGCCGTCCAGTCCACCGCCGCGGACCTTCACCTGGTGCGGGCGGCGCTGGCCGAGGACGGCCTCGCGGTCGTCGGGATGGGGGTGGATCCGCTGCGCGCCGGGGTGCGCCAGACCACCGCCTCCCGGTACGCCGCCATGGAGGAGCACTTCCGGACCGGTGGGGGGACCTCCGGCGAGGTGATGATGTGCTCCACCGCATCCGTCCAGGTGAATCTGGACCTCGGCGCGACGCCCGCGCAGGCGGCCCACCGGTTCCGGCTGGCCCACGAGGTCGGGCCGGTGCTGACCGCGATGTTCGCCGCCTCGCCGGCGTTGGCCGGCCGGCGTACCGGCTGGCGCTCGACCCGCCAGGCGGTCTGGTCGGGCATCGATGCGAGCCGCACCGGCTCCGTGCTGGACCTGCCCGCGCCGCCGACGACCCGCGGCACGGGGCCTGGCGCGGCGACGGCGCGACCCTATGATCTCGTCGACCGTTGGGCGAGGTACCTGCTGGACGCGAAGCTGATGATGATCGGCGACCCGGCGGGCGACGTCGGGCCCGGCGAGGACCGCCGCTTCGTCGCGGTGACCGGCGGGCACACGTTCGGGGACTGGGTCGCCGGGCGGGGCCCGGTCGAACGGGCGCCGACCCTCGACGATCTGTCATACCACGCCACGACGGTGTTCCCGCCCGTGCGCCCGCGAGGCTGGTGGGAGCTGCGCTACCTCGACGCCCAGCCCGGGGAGGGCTGGCGGGTGGCGGTGGCGGTGGCCACCGCTCTTCTCGACGATCCGGTCGCCGCCCGGGGAGCGGCCGAGGCATGCGCGCCGGTGGCCCGACGCTGGCCGGCCGCGGCGATGCTCGGCATGGCCGACGAGCCCCTGCGGCTGGCTGCGGTGCGCTGCCTGGAGCTCGCCGCCGCCGCGCTGCACCGCGCCGGTTGCGCCGACCTCGCCGAGGCGGTCGAGATTTTCAACGAACGTTATCCGCAACGTGGCCGATGTCCGGCCGACGAACTGTCCGAGCGGTTCGCCCTGATCGGCCCGACCGGCCTGCTGCGCGAGGAGGCACAACTGTGCGTTTCGGTCGCCTGACCCAGGATCCGGCGCCCCCGGCGGCGCCGGTCACCGCGCAGGCCGTGGCCAGCGCGCTCGACCTCGCGCGGGCGCGCTCGCTGGCCTACACCGACATCGACACCGACGAGCTCGTCCGCCAGCACTCGCCACTGATGTCGCCGCTGGTCTGGGACCTCGCCCACATCGGCAACTACGAGGATCTCTGGCTGGTGCGCGCGCTCAGCGACGTCGCCGCGACCCGGCCCGGCCTCGACGACGTCTACGACGCCTTCCGGCACAGCCGGGCCAGCCGGATCCGCCTCGCGCTGCTCGGCCCGGCCGAGGCCCGCGCCTACCTGCGCGAGGTCCGCGGCCGGACCCTCGACATCCTCGACCGGCTCGCGCCGCTGCCCGCCGACGCCGGGGAGGTCGACGCGCCACCGGTTCCCGGCGCCGGCGGACCCGGCGGGCCGGTGGGACCCGACCCGGCCGCGGACCGGCACCGGCTACTCGCTGACGGCTTCGTCTACGGCATGGTCATCCAGCACGAGCACCAGCACGACGAGACGATGCTCGCCACCCATCAGCTGCGTGCCGGGCCGCCGCTGCTCGCTGCGGGGCAGGCGCCACCGCCCGGACGGCCCGTGCCGCGCGCCGAGGTGCTGGTGCCGGCCGGGCCGTGCACGCTCGGCACCAGCATCGAGCCCTGGGCGTACGACAACGAGCGACCCGCGCACCAGGTGGACCTGCCGGCGTTCTGGATCGACACCCTGCCGGTGTCCAATGGGGCGCACATCGCCTTCATCGAGGCCGGCGGCTACGACGACGAGCGTCTGTGGTCGGCCGCGGGCTGGCAGTGGCGTCAGCAGGAGAACCTGACGGCGCCGGCGTTCTGGTGGCGCGAGGGCGAGGTGTGGCTGCGCCGGCGCTTCGGCCGGGTCGAGCCGGTGCCGCTCGACGAGCCGGTCCAGCACGTCTGCTGGTACGAGGCCGAGGCGCACGCCCGCTGGGCCGGCCGCCGGCTGCCCACCGAGGCGGAGTGGGAGAAGGCCGCCGCCCACGACCCGGCCACCGGACGTTCACGGCGCTATCCGTGGGGGGACACCGATCCGACGCCGGAGCATGCCAACCTGGGTCATCGCACGAGTGGCCCGGCCCCGCTGGGGGCCTACCCCGCGGGCGCGAGTCCCTGCGGAGCCGAGCAGATGATCGGGGACGTGTGGGAATGGACCGCGAGCGGTTTCACGCCCTACCCGGGCTTCCGCTCCCATCCGTACCGCGAGTACAGCGAGGTCTTCTTCCCCAGGCCCGGCAGGGATTCGGCATTCCGTGTCCTGCGCGGCGGAAGCTGGGCGACGGATCCGGCGGCCGTGCGCACCACCTTCCGCAACTGGGACTACCCGATCCGCCGCCAGATCTTCGCGGGCTTCCGGCTGGCCCGCGACGCCGGCTGAGTCGATGTGCCGCCATCTCGCCTGGCTCGGAGCGCCGCGCACCCTGGCGCGGCTGACCATGAACGCACCGCACAGCCTGCTGCGCCAGTCCTGGGCACCGCGCCGGATGCGGCACGGCACGATCAACGCCGACGGCTTCGGGGTCGGCTGGTACGCCCCGGCGCTGCGCCCGCAGCCCGCCCGGGTGCGCCGCGCGGTGCCGATGTGGACAGACGCCTCCTACGCGTCGATGGCGGGCGCGATCGCGTCCGGCTGCGTGCTGGCGGCGGTGCGCAGCGCCAGCGTGGGCATGCCGGTGGAGGAGTCGTCGACGGCCCCTTTCACCGACGGGGCCCGGCTGCTCAGCCACAACGGGCGCGTCGACCCCGCGGCCGTGCGGGCGCTGTTGCGCGAGCGGCCCGGCGCCCCCGAGCCCGATTCCGCGTGCGACTCGGCGCTGCTGGCCGCGCTGGTCTGGGAGCAGGCCGGGAAGCGCCCGCTGGCCGACGCCGTTGCCGACGTCGTGCTGTCACTGAGTGGCGCGGGCCTCGCGGATCGACGGGCGGGTGGCGTGGTGCCGTGGGCCGGCGACTGGGCGTCCGGGACGGAACCTCAGCCAGAACCGGCGGCAGCGGCGGTCGACGGCGACGAGGCCCGGCTGAACCTGCTGGTGACGGATGGCACCCAGCTGGTCGCGACCGCCTGGCGGGACAGCCTGTTCTACCGGGTGGAGCCCGACGGCGTGCTGGTCGCGAGCGAGCCGGATGATGACGAACCGGGCTGGGTCGACGTTCCGGACCATCATCTCCTCGTGGCCAACACGCACAAAGTCACTCTTCGTAGTTTGATCTCCTAGATCGGTTACTGTGGGTTGCACCACGTCGATGGAGGGCGCCACGATGACACCGAGGACTCCGACGACCACCTCCGCGGGTGCCGCCGGCACCTCCGGCATGGACGGCATCGCCGGCGGCGCCGAGGTCGCCGCGGCGACCTCGGCCCCGGGGCTCGCCCTGGACCGGCACGTGAGTGCGGCGGACCGTGCCGTCGCCCTGGCCCGCGACGTGCTCACCGGGCTCACCGCGAATCCCCGGGAACTGCCGCCGAAGTGGTTCTACGACGCCACCGGCGGCATGCTGTTCGACGAGATCACCAAGCTGCCGGAGTACTACCCCACCCGGCGTGAGCGGGCGATCCTCGACAGCCACGCGAGCGACATCGCGACCGCCTGCCCCGCCGACACGCTCATCGAACTGGGCTCGGGCACGTCCGAGAAGACCCGGCTGCTGCTCGACGCCCTGCGGGCCGCCGGCGGCCTACGCCGGTTCGTCCCGTTCGACGTCGACGAGTCCACGCTGACGCAGGCCGGTCGCAGCCTCATCGCCGCCTACCCGGACCTGGCCGTGCATGCGGTCGTCGGCGACTTCGAGCGGCACCTGTCGCACCTGCCCGGCGGCGGTCGGCGCCTGATCGCCTTCCTCGGCGGCACGATCGGCAACATGCAGCCCGCCCAGCGCGGCGGGTTCCTGCGCGCGCTGCGCGAGCAGTGCGGCTCCACCGACGCCCTGCTGCTCGGCACGGACCTGGTCAAGGACCCGGACCGGCTCGTCGCCGCCTACGACGACGGGGCCGGCGTGACCGCCGCGTTCAACCGCAACGTGCTCACCGTGATCAATCGGGAGCTGGGCGCGGACTTCGACATCCGCGGCTTCGCGCACGTCGCCCGGTGGAACGCGGCGGACTCCTGGATCGAGATGCGGCTGCGCGCGGTCCGCGACCAGCGGGTGACCATCGACTCCCTCGCACTGACCGTCGAATTCCAGCGCGGGGAGGACCTGCTGACCGAGATCAGCGCGAAGTTCACCCGGGACGGGATCACCGCGGAGCTGGCGGACGCCGGCTGGGCAGTGACCCAGCAATGGACCGACCCCGAGGGCGATTTCGCCGTGACCCTCGCGACGCCTTCGACCGCGCCCGCCGCGGCCCCGGTCTGAGCCCTGACCGGCCCCGCCCGAGGGCCGGGCCGGTCAGCCGCTCGCGACGTCAGCCGCTCGCGACGTCAGCCGCCCAGGAGGCCGACGTCGCGCGCGGCGCCGGTCGACGCCGAGGTCGCCATCGCCGCGTAGGCGCGCAGCGCCGCCGAGACGGGGCGTTCCCGGTTCGCCGGCCGGTAGCCACCGGCCGCCTCCAGCTCGGTCCGCCGCCGCGCCAGTTCCTCCTCGGAGACGAGCAGTTCCAGCCGACGCGTCGGAATGTCGATGTCGATGAGGTCGCCGTCGCGAACAAGGGCGATCGTGCCGCCGTGCGCCGCCTCCGGTGAGACGTGGCCGATCGACAGGCCCGAGCTCCCGCCGGAGAACCGGCCGTCCGTGATCAGCGCACACTTGGGCCCGAGGCCCCGCCCCTTGAGGAAGGCCGTCGGGTAGAGCATCTCCTGCATGCCGGGGCCGCCCCGGGGGCCCTCGTACCGGACGATGATCACATCTCCGGGCTGGACCCGCTTGTTCAGGATGGCGTCGACCGCGTCCTCCTGGCTCTCGACGACGAGCGCCGGGCCGCGGAAGGACCACTGGCTCTCGTCCACCCCGGCGGTCTTGACGACCGCGCCTTCGGTGGCGAGGTTGCCGAACAGCACGGCGAGGCCGCCCTCGGCGGAGTAGGCGTGCTCGACGGAGCGGATGCAGCCGTTCTCCCCGTCGGTGTCGAGGGAATCCCAGCGGTTGGTGGAGCTGAACGGCTCGATCGTGCGCACCCCGCCCGGCGCCGCGTGGAACAGCTCGACCGCGTCCGGCGAGGGGTTCGCACCACGGACATCCCAGCGGTCGAGGAACTCGCGCAGGCTGGCCGCGTGCACCGAGTGGGTGTCCTGGTCGAGCAGGCCGGCCCGGTCCAGCTCTCCGAGGATCGCCGGGATCCCGCCGGCCCGGTGCACGTCCTCCATGTAGTAATGGGTGGAGCTGGGCGCGACCTTGCACAGGCAGGGCACGGTGCGCGAGATCTGGTCGATGTCGGCGAGCGTGACGTCGACGCCGGCCTCGACGGCGGCGGCGAGCAGGTGCAGCACAGTGTTCGTCGAGCCGCCCATCGCCACGTCCACGGCGAACGCGTTACGGAAGGCCGCGGCCGTCGCGATCGAGCGGGGCAGGACGGCCTCGTCGTCCTTCTCGTAGTAGCGCCGGGCCAGGTCGACGACGAGCCGGCCGGCCTCGACGAACAGCTCACGGCGGGCGGCGGCGGTGGCCAGCGTCGAACCGTTGCCGGGCAGGGACAGCCCCATCGCCTCGGTCAGGCAGTTCATCGAGTTCGCGGTGAACATGCCGGAGCAGGAACCGCAGGTGGGGCAGGCCGACCGCTCGATCGTCGACAGGTCGCCGTCGGAGACCTCCGGGTTCACCGCCGCGGACATCGCCGTGATGAGATCGAGCTTGGAGCGGGCCGTGCCGCCGGAGATCACCGCGTTGCCGGACTCCATCGCCCCGCCGGAGACGAACACGGTCGGGATGTTGAGGCGCAGTGCCGCGAGCAGCATGCCCGGAGTGATCTTGTCGCAGTTGGAGATGCAGACCAGCGCGTCGGCACAGTGCGCGTTGACCATGTACTCGACGCTGTCGGCGATGATCTCCCGCGACGGCAGCGAGTACAGCATCCCGCCGTGCCCCATCGCGATGCCGTCGTCGACGGCGATCGTGTTGAACTCCCGGGCCACTCCCCCGGACTCGGCGACCGCCCCCGCGACCAGGGCGCCGAGGTTACGCAGGTGCACGTGGCCCGGCACGAACTGGGTGAAGCTGTTCGCGACGGCGATGATCGGCTTGCCGAAGTCGTCATCGGTCATGCCGGTCGCGCGCCACAGGGCGCGGGCCCCGGCCATGTTCCGGCCATGCGTGGTGGTACGGGAGCGGAGAGCGGGCATCTCGACCTCGGACATCACGTCGGCTACGCCCCGACGGGGACCGCCGGCAGCGGACTGGCGATGCCACGACGGTACGCCACATCACGGGCGCCACCCTGCGCAGCGGCCCGATCACGCGAACCCGCCCGTCGGCGACGTCCGAACCTTCCCCTGCCTATCCAGAGGGCTTCGTGCCTGATTTATCCCTCCGGATAGGCGGGGCCGGGGCCGCGCCGGGCCTTCCTTGCCTGTCCACAGGGTTTCGTGCCCGATTTATCCCCGTGGACAGGCGGGGGCGTTCAGGCGTTCAGGCGTCCGGGTCGGGCTCGTCGGGCGGTGTCCGGGGCGGCCTCGGGGTCGCGCCGCCCGGACGCGGTCCCGGCGGCGGGGCTGCCCATGGGTAGCCGGCGATCCGCCGCCCGCCGCCTCGGCCACCCGCCGGGGCGTCGGGCGGCGAACCAGCGCCGGTTGCCGGCCCGCCGGTCGGGTCGGTCGGGCGATCGGTGCCACCCAGATCGTCCCCGCCGCCACTGCCGGCCGCAGGGCCCGCGTGCTCGTCGAAGGTCGGCGGGTAGTCCGGGATCGGCGGGATCGGCGGGAAGTCTGGGATCGGCGGGAAGTCTGGGATCGGCGGGAAGTCCGGGATGGAGGGAAAGTCGGGGACCGACGGATGCTCGGACAGCGGCGGGTAGTCCGGGATCGGTGGGAAGTCGGAGATCGACGGACCGTCCTCGTCCCCCGGCGGGCGGGCACCGGACTTCGCGGGCGGCGTTCCGCCGCGACCGCCGGCCCTCGGCCCGCCTGCCGCCGGCCCGGCCGCCGGCAGGCCAGGCCAACCGGGCGGGGCAGGCACCGCGCTCCCCGGGTGGGCGGACGGGTAGGGGGGCGACTGGGGACTCTGATAACCGGGCTGGCCCGCCCGACCCGGAAGACCGGGCTGAACCGGCTGGCCAAGCTGCCCCGGACCGCCGGGATGACCGGGCTGGCCTGGATGAGGAGGCTGCGCCGGATAGCCAGGTTGCGGCGACTGGGCCGGATAGCCCGAGTGGCCGAGATAGCCGGGCTGACCCGGATAGCCGGGCGGACCCGGATAGCCTGGCGGACCCGGGTGGCCGATCGGCTGACCGGGGTACCCGGCTGGCTGCTGACCGGCGGGTCCCGGCTGACCGGGCTGCGGCGGCCCGCCACGGGGATTCACCTTCCGGCTGCCAGGGGGTCGGCGCCGCCGCCACTGGTCCCGAATCACCCAGACGAGTCCCAGCGAGGCGACGGTGCCGGCGATCGGTCCCACCCAGGCCCGGGCGATGAGCAGGTAAAGGGTCAGGACGACCGTGAAGGCGTAGCCGGTGACGAAGAACGCGAACGGTCGGACCTGAAGCCTGCCGATCCGGTCGCGGAGCACGATCGCCGGGATCAGCCAGATGAGGAAGCCGAAGAAGACGGCCGTCAACGGCGCGACGAACAGATACCCGAAGAACGCTTCCATGGTCAGGGGTCCAGGCGATCGCGGGCAGGTCAGGCCGGGTCGGGGCCGGCCGGGACGTCGACGCCGTGGGCGACCGACGGCGGGCCGGCGAAGTACGGTCCCAGCGCCGCGCGCCAGCGGACGAAACGGTCGGACTCCCGGAAGTTCTTCAGGTGGCTGTCGAGGGTCTCCCACTCGACGAGCAGCACGAAGCTCGATGGCGACTCGATGCCCCGAGTCAGCCGCGCGGCCCGGCAGCCGGGCGTGCCGACCAGCTCCGGGCGCACCTCCCGGTAGGCGGCCACGAACTTCTCCTCGGTGCCTGGCTGGACGTCGAACCGGGCAATCTCCAGGACGCCCGACCCCTCGGGGCCGCTGTTCCCGCCATCACTCACCGGACGTCTCCTCGGTGCGCTGCATGTAGCCCGTGGTCCGCATCTTCCCGTGGGGCCGCATCTTCCCGTGGGTCATAGCGCCCAGTGTGTCACCGTCCGGGGATCGTGGTCCGCAGACCAGCGCAGGTGGGCACCGGTCGGACCCCGTGCCCGGAACCGGGCCGGGGACGGGTCAGTTCGCCATGTCCACGAAACGCGAGTAATGCCCCTGGAAGGCGACGGTGACGGTGCCGGTCGGCCCGTTGCGGTGCTTGGCGATGATGAGGTCCGCCTCCCCGGCACGCGCCGACTCCTTCTCGACCGTGTCCTCCCGGTAGAGCAGGATGACCGCGTCGGCGTCCTGTTCGAGGCTGCCGGACTCGCGCAGGTCGGAGACCTGGGGGCGCTTGTCGGCCCGCTGCTCGGAGGCGCGGTTGAGCTGGGAGATCGCGACTACCGGCACGTCGAGCTCCTTGGCCAGCAGCTTCAGTGACCGGGAGATCTCGCTGACCTCCTGCTGACGGCTCTCGACCTTCTTCGGCGACGACATCAGCTGCAGGTAGTCGAGGATGACCAGGCGCAGTTCGTTGCGCTGCTTGAGCCGGCGAGCCTTGGCCCGGATCTCCATCATCGTCAGGTGCGGGCTGTCGTCGATGAACAGCGGCGCCTCGGCCACCTCGCCCATCCGGCGGGCCAACCTGGCCCAGTCGTCGTCGGTGAGCCGGCCGGTGCGGATGTTCTGCAGCGACACCCGCGCCTCGGCCGACAGCAGCCGCATGGTGATCTCCATACGGCTCATCTCCAGCGAGAAGATGACCGAGGTCAGCCCGTTCTTGATCGACGCCGCCCGCGCGAAATCCAACCCCAGCGTGGATTTCCCAACGGCCGGCCGGGCCGCGACGATCCACAGCTGGCCGCCGTGCAGGCCGTTGGTCAGCTCGTCGAGGTCGACGAAGCCGGTCGGCACGCCGGTCAGCGCGCCTTCCCCGCGGCCCTGGATCGACTCGATCTCCTCCAGGGCCGGGTTGAGCAGCTCCCCCAGCGGCAGGTAGTCGTCATTCGCCCGCCGCTCGGTCACCTCGTACACAGCGGCCTGGGCGCGGTCCACGACGTCGCTGACGTCGGGGGCGGCGCCGTAGGCGAGCTGGACGATGCGGGTGCCGGCCTCGGCGAGGCGGCGCAGGACCGCCTTCTCGGCGACGATGCGCGCGTAGTATCCGGCGTTCGCCGCGGTGGGCACGCTGGAGATCAGGGTGTGCATGTACGCCGGGCCGCCCACCCGTTCCAGCAGGTCGCGGCGGCTGAGCTCGGCCGCGACGCTGATGACGTCGGCGGGCTCGCCCCGGCCGTACAGGTCACCGATGACCTCGTAGACGAGTCCGTGAGCCGGGCGGTAGAAGTCCGCCATCCGCAGGACCTCGACGACGTCGGCGATGGCGTCCTTCGACAGCAGCATGCCGCCGAGCACGCTCTGTTCGGCCGGGAGGTCGTGCGGCGGGGTCCGCTCGAACTCCGCGCCGCCGCCTGCGCCGCCGCGCGAGATCTCGGTGACGCTCACGACGCACCCTCCCCGCTCTCCCGCAGATCCACATTCGAACACATGTTCGTACATGCCAGAGCTGCGGTCAACGGGCCACGCCGCCGCACCCACCGGATCGCCAGCCGCACGGGAACGCGACCCGTACACCTGACGCGCGGCCCCTGAACTGGCCAGGCGAGTCCGGCGGACCCCCAGTCTGGAGGGTCCGACCATACGGATCGACGACCACCCCCACCAAAAAGTTATCCACAGGCCCTTGTGGAAAAGCTGTGGGTAACCTGCCTGAACCTGGGGAGGACCTCGGGACAGCGGTGCACACCCTGTGGAAATCAGGGACCACAACGCCAGGGGACCGCAGGTGAGGCAAGCGCATCCGGCCAGCCGCCTGTGGATAAGACGGGACGGAAGAAAGTTTGCCGCGGGCCGGTCCCGCAACGACGAAACTCCCCCGGACCGACGACCACCACTGGGGTGGGTCGGCCGGGGGAGTTCGACAGTCCGGGACAGCCGTACCTCGCCGGCAAGGCGGCGTTGCCGGCTCCCGAGCGCGGTACCGCCGGTCCTATGCCTTCTTGACCTGGAGCTTCACCGATGCGGTGACCTCGGGGTGAAGATGCACGGCAACCGTGTACGCCCCGAGGGACTTGATCGGCGTGGTCAGTTCGACGCGCCGCCGGTCCAGCTCGGGACCGCCCGCCGCGGTGACGGCCTCGACCACGTCGGCCGCCGTCACCGAGCCGAACAGCCGGCCCTCCTTGCCTGCCCGGCTGATCAGCTCGACCTTGAGGCCGCCGAGCTGGCCGGCGATCTCCTGGGCGTGGCCGAGGTCGCGGACCGCCCGAGCCGAGCGAGCCCGCTTGATCTGCTCGACCTGGCGCTCCGCGCCCTTGGTCGCGATGATCGCGTACTTGCGCGGCACCAGGTAGTTGCGCCCGTAGCCGTTCGCGACCTCGACGATGTCGCCCGGGCTACCGAGGCCTGGGACCTCCTGGGTCAGGATGAGCTTCATCGCGCCACCCCCTAGCGGGCCGAGGCGGTGTAGGGCAGCAGCGCCATCTCGCGGCTGTTCTTCACCGCCGTCGCCACGTCGCGCTGGTGCTGGCTGCAGTTGCCGCTCACCCGTCGGGCGCGAATCTTGCCCCGGTCCGAGATGTACTTGCGCAGCAGCGAGGTGTCCTTGAAGTCGATGTACTCGACCTTGTCCTTGCAGAAGACGCAAACCTTCTTCTTCGGCTTGCGCACGGCCGCCTTGGCCATGGATGTGCTCCTACCTCGTTGTGTCGACCGCGAGGACGACGAGCGCCCGCTCAAAACGGAGGCTCGTCTGAGTAGCCACCGGCCGGTTGCTGCGACCAGGGATCATCATTGGGGACTCCGCCGGCCGGGGCGCCGGAGGGGACGCTGGCCGGCGCGCCGTAGCCGCCGCCGCCACCACCGCCACCCCCGTAGCCACCACCGCCGCTACCGCTACCGCCACCGCCGAAACCGGCGCCGCCGCCACCGCGGGCGGCCCGGACGACCTTGGCGGTCGCGTAGCGCAGGCTAGGGCCGACCTCGTCGACCTCGAGCTCAATCACAGTGCGCTTCTCACCCTCACGAGTCTCGAACGAGCGCTGCTTGAGCCGACCCGTCACGATGACACGGGCGCCCTTCTGCAACGACTCGGCGACGTGCTCGGCGGCCTGACGCCAGATGGAGCAGCGCAGGAACAGCGCCTCGCCGTCTTTCCACTCGTTGGTCTGGCGGTCCAGCGTGCGCGGCGTGGAGGCGATGGTGAAGCTCGCCACCGCGGCGCCGTTCGACGTGAACCGCAGCTCGGGATCGCTGGTCAGGTTGCCAACGACGGTGATGATCGTCTCACCGGCCACGGGCGCCCTCCCGGAATTCGGCGGCCCACGACGGCGAGGAGATCGCCGTCGCCGCGGACCGGGTCATGCCGCCACCCGGCGGCTCTGGCGAGGCTTCTTCGGCTCGGGGAGCCGGATGACCTTCGTGCGGATGACCGACTCGTTCAGGACGAGCTGGCGGTCGAGCTCGGCGACCACGTCCGGCTCCGCGTGCAGGTCGATGACCGCGTAGATGCCCTCATGGCTCTTCGCGATCTCGTAGGCGAGCCGGCGCCGGCCCCAGATGTCGACCTTCTCGACCACGCCGCCGCCCTGTCGGACGACACCGAGGTACTGGTCGAGGGACGGCGCTACGGTGCGTTCCTCGAGATCAGCATCGAGGATCACCATGAGCTCATAGTGACGTGCCAAGGTTGAACCCACCTCCTGTGGACTCGGGCGGCCACGGATTTTCCGTGGCAGGAGGAGCCGTGGACCGGATCTGTGCCGCCGAGGACGCGCGCGGCGTCGAAGACCCGAGAGGGATCGCCCGCCGGCACATCCGGACGATCAGCAGTGCACGGCGACCGCTCGTGGCAGACCGGCGATCCGGATGAGAGATCAATGGCTGACCAGCGAACAGACGCGTGCGCCGACGCACGGCGTGTCCCGATGAGCTTACTCGATCCGTTTCGGCGCCCCGGGCGCCCCGACCGCCAGGACCACACGCAGCCAGGCCGTCGCCACCCCGGCCAGGCAGACGAGATCGACTGTGATCAGCAGGCCGCGCAGATGACGCGACGGGGTGGGGTCCGCGAACGCCAGCCCGAGCACGGCGAGAGCGGCCAGACCCGCGAGCCCGCCCACGAGCCGGGCGACGGTGCGCGGGCCACCGCGCGCGCCGCCATCCGACCCACCGCCGCCGCCACCACTGCCACCGGCAGCGTCCCCACCGTCCCGGGGCCCGACGTCAGGCCGGCCCGCCCGGGAGTCCCCGGTATCCACCGCATCGCCCTCCGTCACTTTGCATCGACGCCACGGCACGCGGCGTCAGCGACATCGTTCCGCATCCCCGACTGGAGGGTCGTACCGCCGCACCGGTGGCACGCGCGAACCGACGCGGTGGGCGGGGTCAGTCGACCCACTGCCCCTGGGTGAAGGCGACGACCAGCACCGCCATCACCGGCGCGCACAGGCACAGATACACCGGCACGACCCGGGGATGGCGCGCGGCGGCTCGCGCGAGCAGCAGGTAGAGGGGGAAGGCGACCAGGATGCCCCGGATCCCGGAGGCGTAGTAGTTCGTGCAGGCCATGATCGTGGTCATCACGCCGACGAAGGTCGCCTCCCCCCACCGCCGGCCGACCATCAGGACGATCGTCAGCAGCACGCCGACGACTACCGCGAGCAGCTCCCCGCGCCAGAACCACACGAACGTCGACGCCCCGTTGCCGTCGGTCGCCGACGACCAGGTGGTCGCCCATCCGGACCAGGGCCAGTCGAGGCCGCGGTGCCAGCCGTCGCGCATGGCGTCCGTGTAGGCGCCCCAGCCGCCGGTGCGCGCGCGCAGGTAGCCCAGGTAGGCGAGGACCGGGATCGGCGGGAGGGCCAGCGACAACGCCGGCCAGGCGAACACCGGCCGCCCCGCCGCGCGCCGGCCGACCACGTACTGCACGGCGAGTGCCACGCCGAAGGCAACGCCACTGATCCGCGTGGCCGCCGCCCCCGCGCCGAGCAGCCCGGCCAGCCACCAGCGCTGCCGGCGGGCAGCGAGCCACGACGCCGTCGCGAACGCCAGGAACAGGCCTTCGGAGTAGGCGGCGAACAGGAACACCGCGTACGGGAAGGAGATCAGGCCGACGACGGCGAACCTCGCGGCCGGGGCGCCGACCTCGTCCGCGGCCAGCCGCCACAGCGCGGCCACGGTGACGGCGCCCGCGAGCAGGGAGACGACGAGACCGGCGGCGATCCAGTCCGGCACGATCAGGTGGACGAGGCGGATGGCCAGCGGCAGGCCGGGGAAGTCGACCTCCGTGCGGTCCGAGTAGGCGGGGGAGAGATAGCCGTACCGGGCGACCTTGGTGAACAGGCCGACGTCCCAGCGGTCCCAGAGGGTTCGCAGGCCCGGGGCGTCGCGGGCCGGTTTCGAGGTCAGCGCCCGCGCCGCGGCGAGGGAGAGGAGCGCGACGGCGATCCGGCTGGCGAGCCAGAGCGGCAGCGTGGCCCGAACGGACTCCGGCAGGCGGGCCCAGCCCGAGTGGGCGATGCCGGTGAGGTCGCGGGTGCCGACGAGCTCGTCCGTCCCGGCCCAGCTCCCCGCCCCGGCCCGCTCCCCCTGATCAGCCCGCTCCCCCTGGCCAGCCCGCTCCCCCTGATCAGCCTGCTCCCCCTGGCCAGCAGGGTCCCCCGCACCCGATGCGCCCTCCAGTCCGGCGAGGCCGCCCCGGCCGGGTGGAATGCCTGGGTGGAAGGGGGCCACCGGGTCGGCGGACGGATCCCGGGGGACCGCCTCAGCCACCGGCGGGCCCGCTGCCGTCGGGTTCCGACCCACCAGCCGTGCCCGATCGGTCGTGCCGCGGCCGGAACAGGGCACCCGGCTCCACCGGCTCGAGCTCCGGCCGCGGCGGCGTGGGCTCGTCCGCCACCGCCGCCCGCGCGGCGACGGTCGCCAACTCCGGCTCGGGGTCGCCGTCGCGCGCCGGCCTCGTCGGCCGGCCGCGCCAGCCACCGCGCACGTCGGGCGCGTGATCCAGGACTCCTCCGGCCGGGTCATCCACCGCGTCCTGGTCCAGCCCCGCCGCCGGCCGGTCCGCGGCGAGTCGATCGGTCGGATCCAGCGACCCTCCGGTCCGCACCACGTCGGCCCGCGGATGCAGGATCTCCCGCACCACGAACGCCGCCATGACGAGCAGCACCAGGTCGCGCAGCGCCACCGCGCCGACGAACCAGCCCCGGTCGATCCCGTGCCGGCCCTGCGTGTCGTTGTAGATGAAGTGCATGAAGCGGGTGAACAGGACCCACGCCTCGCACGCCTGCCAGAGCAGGAACAGCCGCCACCGCGGCCGGGCCAGCGCCACCAGGGGGAGCAGCCAGATCGTGTACTGGGGGGAGAAGACCTTGTTGCTCAGCAGGAACGCGACGACGAGCAGGAACAGCACCTGGGGCAGTCGCGGCCGGCGCGGAGCGAACCAGGTGAGCAGCCCGATCGCGACGACCGCGACCACCAGGGTCGCGGCGGTGATGATGTTCAGTGTGCCCACGGGCAGGCCGTGCTCCCGGATGCCCTGCAGGACCAGCGGGACGGCGATCGCGACGGTCCCGAACGCCGCCACCGCCGAGGCGGCGACGAGGCGGCGGGTGTCCGGGCGGTGCACGATGAGCGCCGCCGCCACCGCGAGGACGACGACCGCCATCACGACGCAGACCACCAGGTGCAGCGGCCCGAACCAGGCGGGGTCGTGGCGGTCGGCGAGCCAGGTCGCCCCGAACGCCAACGAGTCCCAGTCGGCGCTCCGGTCGGAGTTCAGGTCGATGAACCGGGCGAGGCCGTTGCGTGCCCCGTCCGGGCCCCCGCCGAGCAGGCGCAGCCAGTCCCCTCCGCGCCAGAAGGTCGTCCAGATGCTGTCGCCGACCTTGTTGTTCTGCTCGTCGAAGTAGCCGGCGGACAGCCACAGCGGCACGACGACGACGATCACCGTCACGACCGCCGCGGTGACGGTCTTCGCCAGCTCGCGCAGCTTCCCGGCGCGCAGGCAGAGGATGCCCAGTCCGAGCAGGAACAGCACCGGATACAGCTTGGTGAGGATGCCCAGGCCGAGCAGCACGCCGGCCAGCCGCGGCGCCCGTCTGGACCAGGCGAGCAGGCCACCGGCCGCGAACACCACCGCGAGGATGTCCCAGTTCGTCAGCAGATGCAGGACCAGCGCAGGGGCCAGCGCGAACAGCGCCGCGTCCCAGACCCGCCGGGAGCCGGCCGCCAGCGCGGTGCAGGCCACCGCCACGCACGCGGCGATCATGAACAGCAGCGCGGTGAGGTCGTAGAAGACGGCCGAGCGCCGATCCATCGTGTAGTGGTCGAACACGCGCCGGCCGCCATCGTCCCGGTAGACCGCCTTCGGGCCGGAGGCGTGGCCCGCGGGCCAGGAGATGAGCGCCATCGCCGCACCGATCAGCGGCGGGTACTCCGTCGGGTAGTCCAGATAGGGGATCTTCCCATCGACCAGGCCCTCCTGGCTGTAGAGGGCGACGACGTCGGAGTAGCACAGCGCGCTGTACTGGTGCTCGTGCGTCCAGGTCCGCGTGTCCCGGCAACCGATCTTCTGGGTGTAGCCGAGCACGCTGGCCACGATGACCAGGGCCATCAGCACGCGCAGCGGGGTCAGCCAGGTCCGCCGGTCCGCCAGGACCGCGTGTTCGCCCGGCGGCCCGCCGATGAGCTGGCTCGCGCCCGCCACGACCGGGTCCTCCCGGGCCGGGCTGACGCGGGCGGGAGACGCCGGTGTCGTGGCCATGCGGGCCATTGTGGTACACAGCCCGGCCGGGCCGGGGACCGCAGTTCCGGCAGGTGTCGCCGCCTCAGCCCCGGCACGCCCGCATGGTGCGTCCTCCACCCGGGCCACACCCGGGCGATGGCGGGACGGCCGGTGGGGCCGGACGCCGTGCTGGCGGCATCCGGCCGCCGCCGGACGGCGCCCACGCGGAGACCGAGAAGATCACCTGGGAGTGGGACCGGTGGACCGACCGTCATGCGCCGCGGTGGGTTCGGGACTGCGGGTGCGCATCTCGACGACGCCCCGATTTCCCGAACCCGCCGGCGCGGTCGGCCCACCGGTCACCCGAAAGGGTCCGCGAAGAGCCCCGGCGGTTTGGGCGAGCGGTTCGGGCGGTTCGCCCCGGGCTGCTGTTGCTGTTGCTGTTGCGGCTGCTGCTGGTCACCGCCGTTGCCGCCGAACAGTCCGCCCAGGAGATCGACGGCGCCCGACGTCGCTGCGGCGCTTGGAGTCATCGTCGGCGTGGGTGTCGGTTCCGGCTCGTTGTCCTGGACGAGTCCGCCGAAGGCCGGCGGGTCGAACTTGGACTTGGGCACGCCCTGCAGGGCCGCGTCCATGAAGGCCTTCCAGATCCGCGCCGGGTAGGTGCCGCCGTAGACACCCTTCTCCGCGCCAGGAATGCCCTTGAGCAGCTCCTTGTCGGTGCCCCCGCCGCGGAACATGTTCACGCAGGACGACAGTTCCTTGGTATAGCCGCAGAACCACGCGGAGCGGAAGTCCGTCGACGTGCCGGTCTTACCGGCCGCCTCGCGCGCGCCGGCCAGCCGGGCCTTGGTGCCGGTCCCGCCCGGGTCGTTGATCACGCTCTGCAGGGCGTAGGTGGCGTCACGCGCCACGGTCGTCGGGATGACCTGCTTGGCTTCCGGGTTGCCCGAGTAGATGACCTGTCCGGTCCCGTCCACCACCTTGTCGACCATGTGCGGCTTCGCCCGGACGCCGCCCGCGGCGAGGGTCGAGTACACCGAGGTCATGTCGATGGCGTGGACCGGGTCCTTACCCAGGGTGACGCCGGCCTCGTTCGGCAGCCGGGTGTTGTCCGGGATGCCGAGCAGACGCGCGGTGCTGACGACGTTCCGCACGCCGATGTTCTGGCCGAGCGGCACGTACACCGTGTTGATCGAGGCGGCGGTGGCCTCGATGAGGTCCTTGTAGCCGAGGTCGCCCGACTCGCTCTCGTCATTGTTGACCACGTAGTTGCCCGGAAGAGTGATCTTCGCGGGTGCGGCGAAGGTCGACTTCAGGTTGATGTTCTTCTGCAGCGCGGCGACCAGAGTGATCGTCTTGAAGGTGGAGGCGGACTGCACCTCCGCCTGGGAGACGTTGTCCTGGTACTGCGCGTGTCCCTGGGCGTCCTTGCCGTACAGCGACCCGCCGTACCAGGCGAGGATCCGCCCGGTGCCGGGTTCCACCGCGGACAGGCCGGTGCGCAGGTCCGGCACGGCGGCATAGGCCTGGCTGAGCACCCCGCTGACGGCCTGGAAGGCGGCGATCTGGCGGCCCTTGTCGATGGTCGTGGTGATCCGCAGGCCGCCGCGGTTGATCTGGTCCTCGGTGATGCCCGCGGCCATCAGCTCGCGTTTGACCTGCTCGCGGATGTAGGTGACCTGGGCGGAGGAGGCGGCCGCGTCCTCCGCCCGGGGGAGAGGCTGCGGTGGGTTCTCCTGGGCGAGGCTCGCCGGCGCCCAGCCCTCGGCGACCATCGTCGACACGACGTCGTGCCAGCGATTCGCCGCGGGGCCCGGGTTCTTCGCCGGGTCAAGATAGTTCGGCGAGCGGATCAAACCGGCGATCACTGCGCCCTGGCCCGCGGTCAGCTTGGCCGCGGTCGTGTTGAAGTACGCCTTCGCCGCGGCCTCGATGCCGTAGGCACGGCGGCCGAAATAGATCGTGTTCAGGTAGTACTCCAGGATCTGGTCCTTGGAGTACTTCCGTTCCAGCTTCACCGCGAGCACGATCTCCCGCATCTTGCGGCTGAACGTGCGCTCCTGGCTCAGGTAGGCGTTCTTCGCGTACTGCTGGGTGATGGTCGAACCACCCTGCAGCTCGCCGCCGGTGACGTTGACGTAGAGCGCCCGTGCGATGCCCTTCGGCGAGATGCCGGGCTCGTTGTAGAAGTTCTTGTCCTCGGCCGCGAGCACCGCGTGCTGCATGTCCTTGGACACCTGGGCCAGTGGCACGTCGGTGCGGTTCACCGTCCCGATGCGCGCGAGCTCGTCGCCGGTGTCCTGCTTCGTCCCGGCCGGCGGGCCGTAGAAGATGATCGACGTCTGGTCCGTCTTCACCTCGCCGGGCAGCGGCACCCGGGTCGCCGCGTAGACGACGCCGACGCCGGCGACGAACAGCAGGATCGAGGAGAAGACCCCGGCCAGCACCAGCCGGCGCAGCCAGCGTGGCCGCCGCCGCCACCACATCGGGCCACGATGGCCCTGGCCCGGGCGAGGGGGGCGACCGCCGCCACCCGGCCCGCCCGGCCCGTCGGGTCCGCCTGGCCCCTCCGGGCCTCCCATCGCCGCCCGCGACGAGCGCGCCGGAGCGCCGCGGCCCGGCCCGGTTCGCCCGGGGGCCGGACGACGGGCACCGGCCCGGCCCGGCCCGGTGCGGCCCTCGGCCGCCTCTCGCTCGCCAACCCGAACCGCCATCCGCTCGGTCGCCTGGGTGGGCCGGTCGCGGCGCCGCCCGGCGACCCGGCGCACCGGCGTCACCTCCGTCATGCCGGCACCGCCCGTCGCGTCGGGCCCGGCCGGATCCGCCGTCACCTTGTGGTAGACGGTCGCGTCGGCGGTGCGTTCCCGGACGTCGACCCGACGCAGCGCCGCCTGGTCCACGGTGTCGTAGAGGGTGTTCACGTTCGGCGAGGTCCGCGGGCCGCCAGCGGCCCGGTCGGGTCCGGTCGGCAGCGGCGGGCCGGACG
>NZ_CM001489.1:5625237-5663048 GCF_000262465.1 Frankia sp. QA3 | reverse complement strand
GGATCGGGGCCGGAGGGCACGCCACGACCGGCGGCCCGGCTCACCGAGCCATGGTCGGGTACCCAGCCGGCGGTGGGGATCGCCGCCGCACCATCACCCCCCGGGCGCCGGCTGGGCGTGGGCTGCGCGGCGTCGGCGGGAGCCGCCGCCCGCGGCGTCGGCCCAGCGACCCCGGCAGGCCCAACGGCCCCGGCAGGCCCAACGACTCCGGCAGGCCCAACGGGACCGGCAGGCCCGGCAGGCGGCACCAGTGCGGTGCGCTCGCCGCGCCCGCCGGCGGACCGACCGGCCGCAGGAACCAGGGCGGTGCGCTCGCCGCGGGGGCGGTCCACCGGCGGCAGGCCGTCGTGAGCCGCCCGGGCGGGCGAGTCCGGCCAGCCCGGCTGGCCGGCGCGGGCGATCCGGTCGCGCCTAGCCCGATCGGGGGGTGCGTCCTGGGGCTGGCCAGGTTCGGACCGCGTCGGGTCCGAACCGGGGCCGCCCCGGTAGGCGCCCTGGTCGTAGGGAGAGCTCACCAACCGCTCCATCCGTCGCTCTGGGACTCCCCGGTCGCCGATCCGCCGCAGGGGATGGGCCGGCACCCCCAACCGCTACCGAAGGTCCGGTCCCCACCAGGCCGGTCCTGCTGGAACCCGGCCCTCGGGGACGCCGACGGCCACAGCCCCTGGGCGGGACTCGGCCGACCATGCAGGGCCGGGCCACCCGCCGGGCTCACACCGGCAAGGTCACTGAACGGGACCACCCGTGGTTGGCACCACGCCTGGACCCGCCGCGACACCCACATGGCAGACCAGGATCTCACGCCAGATTCCGCCCGCTCGCGCAGGGCGCCCGGACCGCGGCCGCGCCGGACGGCGCAGCGGCGCGGCGGCGACCGCAGCCATGATCCCGTCACAGACCGTTCCCCGCGAGAGGCGATGCCCTGCCGACGAGCGGTCGGGCGGCGCCTCGGCCCGCGGCACGGACCGGCGGTCACGGCCCTCGACGAGGACTCGGAGCGCCGTCTTCGCACCGCTTATCCAGGGGCTTCTTATCCAGAGGCTTCTGTGTCCGATTCATCCCTCTGGAAAAGCAGGGGAAAGGCTGGAGTGGCGCCGAGCGGGGGCGATCGGGTTGCGGGGCGGCGCAGTCAAGTGTCGGCGGCGCGGCGGCGGTGCTGGCGCTTCGCCTTCGGCTCGCCGGTGCCGATCACGTAGGACGTGATCAGATGGTTCCACCCGCACGGGCGGCATACCTCGACGACGTAGACCCGCAACTCGCTGTACCTCGCAGCGAGCGCCGGGAGGTCCTTCGTCGCCCGCACGCGGCCGGAGCTCTCACCTAGCTCGTCACCGTAGGTGTACGTGACGTGAATGAGCGGGTCGGCGCCGCGGCAGACCGGACAGCGCTTACTGGTCGGCTCGCCGTGGTACTTCGCCGCGCGCAGCAGGTAAGGATGCGCATCACAGACGTCGAGCGACGACACCCGACCCGCGAACAGGTCCGCGAGCGTCGCCCGGCGGGCGAGCGCGTAGTCGATGACCGACCGCGACCGCATGTTTCAACGGTACGCCGCGGACGTGTTCCAGGCAGATGGTCCAGACAGATGCCCACCGGACGGACTCCGCCCGCCGCCGCCGGAACGGCCCGGCCCGCGTCCCCCCGGACCGGGCTCCGCGGTCACTGTGAGCCGGATGACATTGTGACGCCGCTCCTACCCGAAGCCATGTTCATCGGTGGGCACCGCCGGCCTCGGCCCGGCCGCGCGGGCGAGTGGCCCGTGGCCGGAGCGGACCCCGATCGCCCCTGCTATCAGGCAATTTCCAGATCGCCGGCGGCTGCGGCGCGACCGCCGCCGGCCGAGCGGCGCCGGGCCCGCGCGGGCGGCCCGCCGGGGCCGGGTCGCGATCGCGCCCGGAGGTGGAGGTGTCGTTCTGTCATCTCCTGGTCGCCGTTTGGTCATTCCTGGTTGCGGCGCTCGTCCCGAGACGTCTATCCTCGATGTATCGCTTCGATATGTCGGAGCGACAGTATGAGCGACACAGTCGGGAGCGCGGCACAGCGACGCGACAGACCGCGAGGTGACCACACCCGCGGCTGCGGGCAACGGTCGAGGAGGGTGGGTCATGCTGGAACTGGCGGTTCTCGCCCTGCTCTCCGAGAGCCCGATGCACGGTTACGAGCTGCGCAAGCGGCTCGCCGCGGTTCTCGGCGCGTTCCACCGGTTCAGCTACGGCTCGCTCTACCCCTGCCTGCGCCGCCTCGCGGACGCCGGGTACGTCACCGCGGACGATGTCAGCGCGACGACCCGGCTCGGCGGGCGCAGTCGGGTCGTCTACACGCTGACCGGCGAGGGCAAGGAGAAGCTCTCCGAGCTGCTCGGTGAGGGTGGCCCGTCCTCGTGGGAGGACGAGATGTTCGGCGTGCGGTTCGCCTTCTTCGCGAAGACGGACGCCGCCGTCCGCCTGCGCATCCTGGAGGGGCGCCGCGGTCGGCTCGAGGAGCGCCGGGAGAAGGTTCGTTCGGCCCTGACCCGGACCGTCGAGCGGTTCGACACCTACACACTCGAGCTGCAGCGCCATGGGCTGGAGTCGGTAGAACGCGAGGTCCGATGGCTCAACGAGCTGATCGAGACGGAGCGGGCCAGCGCCCCGGCCGGCCTCACTGAACCACGGTTGTCCACAGCATCCACAGGGTTGTCCACAGCTCCATCCACAGGATCGGATCCATCCACCGGATCGGAGCCGGGCGCGCTCCCCCCTCCCGCTCGTGGCGGCGGGACGGGGCGCCGGCCGGGCCGGCCGACCCGAGCGGGCCGGACGGCCCGGCGGGACGGACGCGGCACTTACCTCGACGGCACGCACGGCGGCAACGACGGCGACGCGCGCAACCGGAACAGGCACGCCCCGGCCGAGGCTGGCCCGGACCCCGACGGCGAGGTTTCGGCCGGCCGGTGAGTGGCCCCGCGTAGCGGCGCTTGCACCCGGCCGGTCGGCTGGGCGGGCGACGTCGCGGCGGAGCTGTATGCCCGATATTTCCACTTCCATAGAAATCGCAGCTAAGGAGCAGACCGTCATGGGTTCGGTACGTGTCGCCATTGTCGGCGTGGGCAACTGCGCCGCCTCGCTGGTACAGGGGGTCGAGTACTACCGCGGCGCCGACCCGTCGGCGCAGGTCCCCGGGCTGATGCACGTGACGCTTGGCGACTACCACGTCTCCGACCTGGCGTTCGTCGCCGCATTCGACGTGGACGCCAAGAAGGTCGGCCGCGATCTCTCCGAGGCCATCGTCGCCAGCGAGAACAACACCATCAAGATCGCCGACGTGCCGCCGCTGGGCATCACCGTCTCCCGTGGCCACACCCTCGACGGCCTCGGCCGCTACTACCGGGAGACCATCGAGGAGTCGGACGAGGCACCGGTCGACGTCGTGGCCACCCTGCGGGAGGCCCGGGCCGACGTGCTCGTCTGCTACCTGCCCGTGGGTTCCGAGGACGCCGCGAAGTACTACGCCCAGTGCGCCATCGACGCCGGGGTCGCCTTCATCAACTGCCTGCCGGTGTTCATCGCCGGCGTGCCCGAGTGGGCGGAGAAGTTCCGGGCGGCGGGCGTGCCGATCGTCGGCGACGACATCAAGTCGCAGGTCGGGGCCACCATCACCCACCGGGTGATGGCGAAGCTCTTCGAGGACCGCGGCGTGGTCCTCGACCGCACGATGCAGCTCAACGTCGGCGGCAACATGGACTTCAAGAACATGCTCGAGCGCGACCGGCTGGAGTCGAAGAAGATCTCCAAGACCCAGGCCGTGACCTCCCAGGTCTCCCACGACCTCGGCAAGGACAACGTGCACATCGGGCCGTCGGACTACGTGGCCTGGCTCGATGACCGCAAGTGGGCCTACGTCCGGCTGGAGGGCCGCGCGTTCGGCGACGTCCCGCTGAACCTGGAGTACAAGCTCGAGGTCTGGGACTCCCCCAACAGCGCCGGCGTGGTCATCGACGCGGTGCGCTGCGCCAAGATCGCCCTGGACCGGGGGGTCGGTGGGCCGATCCTGTCCGCCTCGTCGTACTTCATGAAGTCCCCGCCGGAGCAGTACCGCGACAACGAGGCCCGCGACAAGGTCGAGGCGTTCATCCGCAACGAGGGCTGAGCGAGGCCCGCGGGCCTCACTTCAGCGCCCGGCTGGAGCGCCGAGTGCCCGCATCCCCCGCGCGGGGATGCGGGCACCGGGTTCGGTCGTCCGGAGGGGGCGGCCGAACCCGGTGGCACCCCGGCCACGCTGCGCGCGGGCCCCGTAGGCCCACCGGTGACCCGAGGCGGGTCGGGGGGCCCTACGCTGACAGGCGTGGCATGGTCGGCGAACCTCCGCGAGCTGCTCGGCGGCCGCGGGTTCCGGATGCTGTACGCGGCCCGGCTCACCTCCCAGGCCGCCGACGGCGTCTTCCAGGCGAGCCTGGTCAGCTACGTGTTGTTCTCCCCCGAGCGGGCGACGTCCGCGGGGGCGCTGGCCTCGTCGCTGGCGATCGTCGTGCTGCCCTTCAGCGTGATCGGCCCGTTCGCGGGCATCGTGCTCGACCGGACATCCCGCCAGCGGGTGCTGGTGGTCAGCTCGCTCGTGCGGATGGTGCTCATGGCCATCCTGGTGGTACTCATCGCCGCCGGTCGTACCGGCGTCGACTTCTACGCGGTGGCGCTCGCGTCGGTGAGCGTGAACCGCTTCGTCCTGGCGGCGCTGTCCGCCGGGCTGCCCGTCGTGGTCGACGTCGACCGCCTCGTCACCGCGAACGCCCTGTCGGTCACCTCCGGCACCATCGCGACCCTGCTCGGCGCCGGTCTCGGCAGCGGGCTGCGGGGCCTCGTCGGCGGCGATGACCGGACGGTGGCCCTCGTCGCCGGTCTGGCGGCGCTCGCCTACCTGCTGGCGATGGTGACGGCGGCGCGCTCAGGCCGGGCCGACTTCGGCCCCGTGGTCGCCGTGCCCTGGCAGGGAGCCTGGCGGCAGGCCACCGAGGTCGTCGCCGACATGGCCGACGGCGCCCGCTATCTCGCCGGCCACGGTCCGGCCCGCCGGGCGCTCGCCGCGCTGACCGCCTCGCGGGCCGCCTACGGGCTGGTCCTCGTGATGACGGTGCTGCTGTACCGCAACTACTTCACCGGGAGCGAGGGCGGTCTGACGGGCCTCGCCGCCGTCGTCACTGCCAGCGGGATCGGCACCGTGACCGCCGCGGTCGTGACCCCGCGGGTCACCCGGCGGATGCCGAAGTCGAGCTGGATCACGCTGGTCCTGGTGCTCGGGGGCGTCGTCGAGGTGGTGCTGGGCCTGCCCTTCAGTGCGCCCCTGTTCATCGTCGCCGGCGCACTGCTCGGGTTCTCCGCCCAGGCCAGCAAGATCTGTGTGGACACCATCGTCCAGGAGCAGACCGACGACGCCTACCGCGGCCGCGCCTTCTCGCTCTACGACCTGCTGTTCAACGTCGCCTTCGTGGCGGCGGCGGCGATCGCCGCCCTGGTCCTGCCCGACGACGGCCGCTCGGCCGCAGTGGTCATCGTCGCCGGGGTGGGCTACGCGCTGGCCGGGCTGGTGTACTACCGGGCCGCGCGCCGCCATCCCGAGGACCGGGTGATCCGCGGCGTGGGCGACGGGCCGCCGCAACCGCACAGGGCCGTTCCCCCGCCCAGCGGTCCGGGCGACCCGGCCGACCCGGCCGACCCGGCCGACCGGATCAACCCGATCATCTCGGCGGGGCCGGCCGAGACCCGCGGCTGACCCACCGCGGCCGGCCGGGTCACGCGCCCGGGATCGGCACCTCGTGCTCGCGGGCCCACCGGAACAGCTCGGCCTCGGCCGCCTCCCGCCCGACGAGGCCACGCTCGAAGCGGAACTCCAGCATGTGCGCGCGGGCCTGGCCCACCAGGCGGGACGGGGCGAGCCCGAGCAGCGCCATGATGTCGTCGCCGGACAGCTCCGGCCGGATCGACGCGATCTCCTCACGCGCGGCGAGATCGGCGATCCGCTCCTCCAGCGAGTCGTAGGTACGCGACAGCGCCGCCGCCTTGCGCCGGTTGCGGGTGGTGCAGTCGGAGCGGACGAGCTTGTGCAGCCGGGTCAGCTGGGGCCCGGCGTCGTGCACGTAGCGGCGCACGGCCGCGTCCGTCCACTCGCCGGCGCCGTAGCCGTGGAAGCGCAGGTGCAGGTAGACGAGCCGGCAGATGGCGTCCGTGACGTCCTTGGGGAAGTGCAGCGCGGCCAGCCGGCGCCGCGCCATGTCCCGGCCGACGACCTCGTGGTGGTGGAACGACACCCGCCCGCCCGGGACGTGCCGCCGGGTGCGCGGCTTGCCGATGTCGTGCAGCAGCGCTGCCCAGCGCAGCACCTCGTCGGGCGCGCCCGGTTCCTCCAGGGCGATCGCCTGGCGCAGCACGGTCATGGTGTGCGCGTAGACGTCCTTGTGCTGGTGGTGCTCGTCGATCTCCATCCGCATCGCCGCCACCTCGGGCAGCACGATCTCGGCGACGCCGATCTCGACGAGCCGCTCCAGGCCCGCCACCGGGTCGGGGGCTCCGATGAGCTTGCGCAGCTCGTCACGGATCCGTTCGGGGGAGACGATCGCGAGCCGCTCGACCCGCGAGCGCATCGCCTCGACCAGCTCGGGTACCGGAGTCAGCCCCAGGGCCGCCTCGAACCGGGCGGCGCGCAGGATGCGCAGCGGGTCGTCGTCGAACGACGCCTCGGGGCTCGCCGGGGTGCGCAGTACGCCGCGGGCGAGGTCGGCCATCCCGCCGAACAGGTCGACGAAGTCGTGGCCCGGGACCGACACCGCCATCGCGTTGACGGTGAAGTCCCGGCGGGACAGGTCCGCCTCCAGGCTGTCGCCGTAGGTGACCGTCGGGTTGCGGGACTGCCGGTCGTATGCCTCGCTACGGTACGTCGTGATCTCGAAGCGCAGGCCGCGCCGGGCGAGCCCGACCGTGCCGAAGGCGATCCCCGCCTCCCAGGTGGCCTCCGCCCAGCCCCGGGTGATCTCCAGGACCCGTTCGGGCCGGGCGTCCGTGGCGAAGTCGAGGTCGGCCGGGGCGCCGGCGGCGCCGGCGGTGGGCCGACCGAGCAGGGCATCGCGGACGGACCCGCCGACGAGGTGGAGCAGGTGGCCGTGCGCGGCGAAGACGCGGCCGAGCTCGTCGGCGGCCGGCGGCACCCTGAGCAGCTCACTCACCACCCGTTCGGCCGAGTCGCGCGGGTTGTCCAGACTGATCACTGACACACCTTCAGGTTACGGGGTTCGGCACGGTGAGCCGGCACCCGGACGGGCCGAGGACGATCACACCGGGGCCGCGGCGATGCGGTTCCGGCCGCCGGGATCAACGGGCACAAGCGGGGCGTTCCGGGCACACGGGCCGGTCGGCGGACCCGAGCCTCGTACGATCAATCCATGCCGCCGCCGACCTCCTCCACCGGTCGCGCTCCGCTGCCCCGGGTGGAGGAGACCTCGGCGGGCGGCCTCATTCTCGACCAGTGCTCCACGGACGCCTCCGCCGCGCTCATCGCCCGTCGTGATCGTCATGGACGGCTGTTGTGGCTGCTGCCCAAGGGTCATGTCGAGGCCGGCGAGACCACCGAGCAGGCCGCCGTGCGCGAGGTCAGCGAGGAGACCGGGCTGACCGGCTCCGTCCTCGGCCGGTTGGGCACCATCGACTTCTGGTTCGTCGCCGGGGGGGCACGCATCCACAAGACGGTGCACCACTTCCTGCTGCTGCGCAGCGTCGGCTCGCTGTCGGACTCCGACATCGAGGTCGACGCCGTGGCCTGGGTTCCGCTGGCCAAGGTCGCCGAGCGCCTCGCCTACGCCGACGAGCGGCGTCTGCTCGACGAGGTGCCCCTCGTGCTGGCCACGACCGCATGACGGCGCCGCACCGGCCCGCCCGGCGGGCGCGGCTGCGCGGGCTGTCCGCCGGCCGCCGCTGGCCGGTCCGGTTCGCCGCCGTGGTGCTGCTCGCCCTCGTCGTCCCGGTGGCCGGCAGCTCCGTGGCCGGCGCGACGGTCCGCGGTGGGCTCGTGGAACGGATCGCCCGAACCGATTCAGCTACAGGAACACCACGGTCTTCCACAACTTCATCCACAGACGAACCAGGAAATCCACTATCTTCTTCGCCGGGAACGGCGTCGGCGTCCACCGGCTCGGGCAACCCGGTGACCGTGTCCGTCGACGAGGTCCAGGCGCCGGCTGCCGGATCGTCCGTGGTGCGCGTGCGGGGGACGCTGTCCACCTCGGTGGCCCAGCCCCTGACCGACCTGCGGATAAGCCTGGAGATCGGCTCCCCGCCGGTGAGCTCCCGCAAGGAGCTCGAGAACCTGGCCGAGGACACCGCCGCGGCCCGCAACCGGCCCTACCGTGCCCTCTCCCTCGCCGGCGGCGGGGGAGAGCAGCCGCTGACCAATCCACCGATCCGGGGCGCGAACCCGGTCCCCTTCGTGATCGAGGGAGATCTCGGTACGTCGGCGAGGGTCGGCGTTTTCCCCCTGAGGGTCCGGGTCTACGGCTCCGTCGGCGGGCGGGCGAAGGTCGCGATCGGCGCGGCGTACACCTTCCTGGTCCGTTCGTCCGGCCAGCAGCAGCGGACCCCGGTGGCGGTGGTCCTGCCGCTCGCCGACCAGCCCCGCCTGCGCTCGGACGGCCTGCTGACCGACAACGCGCTCGCCGACGAGGTGAAGCCGGGCGGACGGTTGTACCGGCTACTCGAAGCGGCCCGGTCGACCGTCACGGCCGACGAGGGCCGGCCCACGGTCACGCTCGCCGTCGACCCGACGCTGGTACAGGCATTGAGGATCATGAAGAAGCCGGAGGGTTACGAGTACGCCAGCCCCACAGGCAAGGTGCGGGTGCCGGTGAACGCGTACGCCGCCCAGTTCCTGAACGACATCGTGAACTTCGCCGACGCGGGCGGCGCGGTCATCGCCCTGCCCTACGGCGACGCCGACCTGGCCGCCCTGGTCCACGCCCAGAAGCTGGACACGGTGAGCTACGCCGTCAACACTGGCCAGGTCGTGCTGGCCGCCCTGCTGAATCGAGACCCGCGGCAGATGGAATCCGTCGCCTACCCCGTCGACGGACTTGCCGACACCGCCACCGTGGACGTGCTGCGCCAGCTGAAGGTCGGGACCGTGCTCCTCGACGACCGCCTGCTCCGCCCGCCGGCCGCCGTCGCCTACACTCCGTCGGCGGCCTACGCCCTCTCGACGTCGGCCGGCCCGATCCGGGCGCTCGCGACCGACCACCGCCTCGCCGAGACCGCCACCTCCTACCACGGCGGTCCCAACGCCGGAATCGTCCTGGCTCGTTTCCGGGCCGACCTCGGCATGATCACCGCCGAGCAGTCCGAGCAGCGGTTCCAGGTCCTCGCCCTGCCGCGGGGCTGGAACCCTCCCGACGGCTGGGCCCAGCAGGTGCTGGGTGCCATCGACAGCGACTACTCGGCGTCCGTCCCGCTCGACGTCGGCGCGAGCGGCCAGCACCAGCCGCCGGCCCGCCGCGGCGTGCTGGTCTATCCGGCCGACGCGCAGGCCCGGGAGCTGCCCGGCGATTACCTCGACGCGGTCGAGAGCGTCCGGGCCGAGGCGCAGGCGCTGGGTCCGGTGCTCTGCCAGCCGCTCAAGGCCACCCGCACCTGCCGGTTCGAACGGGTCGACCCGATGAACAACGCACTTGTCACAGCGACCTCCGTCGCCTGGCGCGGAGAACGCATGGTCGACGGTGTGTCGTTGAGCCAGCAGGTGGACGGGGACGTGTCCGCGATCCGCAACGGCATCCAGGTGGTGGCCTCCCGCAGCGTCAACCTGACGAGCAAGCACGGGCTGGTGCCGATCACGCTCGAGAACAACACGAACTTCGAGGTCACCGTCGTGCTCGCCTTCTCGTCGACCAACCACTCCCGGCTACGCTCGCCGGTCCGCCAGACCCGCACCCTGCCATCGGGGCAGAAGGCCCAGATCGAGATAGAGGTGGACGCCGAGGGCGCGGGGACGTTCCCGCTGGAGATCCGCCGCCTCAACCTCAGCGGCCAGGCTCTCTCGACCGATCCCCCGACCCGGGTGCTCGTGCGTTCCACCGTCTACGGCGCCATCGCCACGGCCATCACCATCGGCGCCGTCAGCGTGCTGCTCCTGGCCGTCGTGCTGCGACTCGCCCGCCGGCTGTGGCTGGGCGCGCGGCGGCCCGCCGGAGCTGCCGGCGGCGCCCCCGACGCGCCCGGGGGCGGCGCGGCGACCCCGGGCGGCGCCGGGGCGGGTGGTGCGGCGCTGCCGGGTCACCTCGGGAGCGAGGCCGACGCAGACCCACTGCCGGTCCGGCGGACAACCGCCGCGGTTCCCTCCTCCTGGTCGGCAGGCGCCCCGACCGCCGACCTGTCGTACGCCGCGCGTCGCGGGCAGGGCGTCGCGCCCGCCGGCCACGGCCTGGACCCCGGTCATCGCCGTGACCCCGACCATCGGCATGACCCCGGCCACGGCCTGGACCCCGGCCACGGCGCGGCGGAAGAGGCCGGCCCGGGGTGGGACGCAGCCACCGGTCAGGTCCCGGCCCGGCGGCGACGGAGCGGCCCGTGACCCCCGTCGAGGGGGAGGGCGGCTCGGGCCCTCGGCACCGCCGGGGCGGCACCGGCCCCCGAGGCGGGCGCGGCGATCGTGGTCACGATCCGTGGCGAAACGCCGCTGACGGCTCGGACGAGTGGCCCGACGATGCCAGCGGACCGGGAGCACACCCCGACCAGCCCCACGCCCCCGGCCAGTCCCACGCGGACTGGGCGTACCCCGCCCAGGACCAGCAGTTCCGGGATCCCGGTCAGCCCTATCCGGAGCCCGACCACTCCTACCGAGGCGGCGGTCAGTCGTACCCGGGCGACGGCCGCTCTTATCCGAATCCCGCCGGGCACCATCCGAACCTCGGTGAGCCGTATCCGAACCTCGACGAGCGGTATTTCGATCCGGACGATCGGTATCCCGGCCCCGACGGTCAGCACGGGGATCCGGGCGACGGGTACGGGGATCGGGCTGATGGTCACCAGCATCGGGGCGATCCGTATGCGGACCAGCCATACCCGGAGCGGGTCCGGCGGCCGGCCTACCCCGAGCGCCGGTTCACGGATCACGACCAGGCCGGGCGGTACGGCGCTCCCCAGCCCGGTGACGACCCATGGTCCGGCCCGCGAGACGGCGCCGCGCCGCACCCGGTCCGGCCGCCCGGCGCGCCGCGAGCCGCAGCCCCGGAGGCGACCCGGAAGCTACCGACGCCGCCGCGGACGCCACCGCCTCCGCCCAGCGTGCGGCCCCCGTCCGAGGGCGGCCCCGGCTCCGCCGGCCGCGGCCAGGCTCAGCCCGCGCCGCCTGTCGACGGGGCACGGACCACCAGACTGCCCACACCGCCCAGCCCGCCGCGGCCGGCAGGCCCGACGCCCGGGCCCCGGCGGCAGGGGGAACCCGGCGCGGCCCCCGGCCAGGGCGGTCGGCCCACCGGTCCGGGCTCGACCGGGCGCGGGTTCCGGGAGCAGCAGCCGGAGCCCGCCGACCGCCCCCGGCGCTTCGCGGGCGAGCGGCGCCGGCCGTCCCTCGGCGAGTCCCGGCCCACGGTGGCGCTTCCACGAAGCAACGTCCGGCGCATCCCCCCGGAGTCGCACCAGCACGCGCGCGGGCGGGACGACATCCGCGGACGTGACACCACCCTGCCCCCGGACGCCCGGGACGCCCGGACCCGTGACCGTCGCAGTGACGCCCGCTTCGGTGATGTCCGCGACGGTGCATCCAGTGGTTGGCGCGACGATCCGGACGCCGACCCGCGGGAAGTCCGCTATGCCAGCGATGCCGGGGACGGCAGCGACCTCGGGGACGGCAGCGACCTCGGGGACAGCAGCGACCTCAGGGATCGCAGGAACCCAAGGGATCGCAGGAACCCAAGGGACAGCAGCGACCTCAGGGACGTCCGCGCGGCCCGGCCTCGGCAGCCGGCCCCCCGCGAGACGGGCGGGCGGACAGCGCGGCGCGCCCCGGGGACTCGACGGGCCCCGCGCCCCGTCGACGCGGCGGCCACCACCGCGCTCGCGAAGCCCGCGGCCGCCAAGCCGACGACCGCCCGTCGGGGGAAGGCTGGGGCAGCGAAGTCCGGGCCGAGCCTCGGCCAGGCCAGCGGGATCATGGCGATCGGCACGATCGTCTCCCGGGCGTCCGGCTTCCTGCGCACGGTCGCGATCGCCGCCGCGATCGGCACCGGCGCGGTCGGCGACGCCTACAACGTCGCCAACACCACCCCGAACATCCTCTATGACCTGCTCCTCGGGGGAATCCTGACCAGCGTCGTCGTGCCGGTCATGGTGCGCGCGGCGAAGGAGGATCCGGATGGCGGGGACAGCTTCGCCTCCTCCCTGCTGACGATCATGATCCTCGGGCTCGGCGTGGCGGTGGCGGTCGGCATGCTGATCGCACCCTGGATCATCAACGCCTACCTGGACGCGGGGCCGGCGGAGCAGGCGCTGGGCACCGAGATGCTGCGCTGGTTCCTCCCGCAGATCATTTTCTACGGGGTGGGCGCGACGATCGGCGCGATCCTGAACGTCAGACAATCCTTTGCCGCGCCCATGTTCGCGCCGATCCTGAACAACCTGCTGGTCATCGCGACGTGCGTGACGTTCATCTACATCGTGTCGGGACCGCGCCCACCAGGGGTGGACGGGCCGAAGGCCATCACCGACACGCAGATCACCGTGCTCGCCGGCGGCACCACGCTGGGTGTCGTGGCGATGACACTCGCGCTGCTGCCAGCGCTGCGTAAGGTCGGTTTCCGGTACCGCCCGCGGCTGGACCTGCGCCATCCCGAACTGCGCTCGGCGGCCCGGCTGGCCGGATGGACGCTGCTGTTCGTCATCGTCAGCCAGGCCGGGTACCTGGTGATCGTCAACCTGTCGACGGCGACGACCGCGTACACGATCTACACCTACGGCTACCAGATCTTCCAGCTCCCCTACGCGATCATCGGCGTCTCGGTGATCACGGCGCTACTGCCGAGGATGAGCGGGCACGCCGCCCAGGGCCGCCGGGACCTGGTCCGGGCGGACATCTCGACCGCGACGCGGGTCGCGGTGACGGCGATCGTGCCGGCCGCGCTGTTCCTGCTCGCCCTGGGACGACCGATCGCCGTCGCGGTGTTCCACCACGGCGCGGTCGACTACCACGACGCGGTGGACATCGGCGACACGCTCAGCGCCTTCGCGCTGGCGCTGGTGCCGTTCTCGCTGTTCCAGGTGCAGTTGCGGGCGTTCTACGCCTACCAGGACAGCCGGACGCCGGCACTGGTCAACATCGGCGTCGTCGCGGTGAACGTGCTGGGCGCGGTGGTGCTCACCGTACTGGTGCCCGAGGAGCATCGCGCTCCGGCGCTGGCCCTCGCCTTCGCCACCGCCTACCTGGTCGGGCTCGCGGCCACGACGATCCTGCTGCGCCGGCGGCTGGGCGGCGTCGACGGCAACCGCACCGCCCGAGTGATCACTCAGGTCGCGGTCGCCGCGGGCTTCGGCGCCGTCATCGCGTCCCTGCTGGCCCAGGGAATCCGGTCCGTGATCGGGACGGGCTGGCTCAGCTCGGGGGTCGCGGTGGTGATCGCGGCCATCGTGGGCGGCGCGCTGTTCATCGCGGTCGCCACCCGGATGAACATCCACGAGGTCAACGCTCTGATCGAGGTGGTCAACGGCCGCCTCGGCGGCCGCCTGGGCCGCGGGCGCGGGCGGGGTGGGCCCGGCGGTCCGGCCTCATCGCCGGCACCGGCCGGCCGGACCGGCCGGACGGGCCGCCGGGAGCCGTCGTCGCAGACGGCGCGCGCCGCCACACCGCCGCGGCGGGAAGGCCAGGACGAGCGGTCGGGCCCCGCGGCCGGGACGCGCCGGACGGGGCGACCGCCGCGGCGGCGCTGACCGGTCGGTGCCCGCCATGGCGCAGGCCGAGCCGCGCGGGGAACGCCGACCGGCGCCCGCGGTGGGCACTCAAGGGCCAGACCGGACGCCACGCCGACCCGGCGAAATCCACATGATCATGATTTCGTAATGAGGGTATCCGGAGGCCGGGAGTGCCCGCCGAACCATCCGTCACCACAACGCGGTGTAGTTGGATAACACCGAAGAGATTACTCTACTAATGCGTAGGAATACGGCGGATATTCACCACGGCCCGGTCCGCCGGACGAGAGCTTAGCGGCCCGACTGAGAGGGCCGCCATGGCCGGTGGAAACGCCCTATCCCGGCCGCGTGGCGGCGGACCCGGGCACAGCCGGACCGGCGTCCGCGGAGACCGGTCAGCGGCAACCACTCGGGCATCGTCACAGCCGGTACACAAGGGCGGGTTGTCCCAAGACATTCGCGAGATCCTCCGGCCCTCCTCGTACACTGGACACGCTGTGCGCGGGCCCCTCCCAACGTCGCCGGTGAACCAGGCGCAGCCTCCGCTCGTCACGTAGTTCACCGTGGCGACCAGTTCCGGGCGACGACGGTTTCCGGGGTCTCCGCCCACGGTCACGGCACACTGGGCGGAACCCCCGCCCGGGTGAGGTAGGGAAGCCCGACGGCGGATCGTCCGCATCGGGCCCGTGGGACGACGGAGGCGCTGTGGTCGACGGAAGCAACCGACCGCAGGCTGAGGACGTCGACAACGACGTGACACTGACCGCCCCCGACACCCGGAGCTCGTACACCCCCGCCGGCACCGCGGTGCTCGCCGAAACCGTCCTCGACCGCCGTTACCGCCTGCTTTCCGCGCTCACCAGCCGCGGACCGGTCACCCTCTGGCGTGGCGACGACAACGTGCTCGCCCGGCCGGTCGCGGTGCGCATCGTCGAACACGGCCCGGTGAACCCTGGCGACAACGGTGCTCCCGCCGCGGACCCGGTCCAGGAGCAGGCCGCCCGGCGCCTGCTCGCCGCGGCCATCAACTCCGGCCGGCTCGTGCATCCGGGCGCCGCCTCCACCTACGACGCCACGACGACGACCACCGGATCGCGGCGCATCTCCTACGTCGTCTCCGAGTGGGTCGACGGCAAGACCCTGCGCCAGCTCACGGCGCAGGGGGCGCTGCGCCCCGAGCAGGCCGGCGCCGTGGTGCTCGCCGCAGCCCGGGTCATCGCCGCGGCCCACGAGCGGGGCATCCATCACGGCGACCTCAACCCCGGCGACGTCATCGTCTCCAGCCACGGCACCGTGAAGATCATCGATCTGGAGATCGGCGGCGTGCTCGCCGAGCTGGAGCGCTCGGGGACTCCCGGGGAGCTCGACGGCCCCGACGGCGCCGGGAGGGCCGATGACGCCGAGGCCACGAGGGTGGTGGGCGCGGGTTCGGGGGACGGTGCCGCCGCCGACCTGCGGGCGCTCGGCGGCCTGCTGTACGCGGGGCTCACCGGCCACTGGCCGCTCGGTGGGGACCACGGCCTGCCCACCGCGCCGACCGCGGGCGGGCGGCTGCGCAGCCCCCGGCAGGTCACCTCGTCCGTGCCGCGTGACCTGGACGCCATCACCATGGCGACCCTCGGTGACGAGCGGGCGGGCGCGCCCATCACGACCGCGGCCGAGCTCGTCGAGGAGCTGGAGTCGATCAACCCCGTCGACGCCGTGCTCGACACCGGCCTGATGAGCCTCGGCGAGGAACCCTCCAGCACCGAGGCGATGGACGTGGACGGTTTCGCCTCCTCCGACTACCTCGCCGCGTCCGACTACCCGGCGCAGGGCCGCTACACCGACACTGCCGGCTACCCGGGCCCCGACCAGACCCGCGACGGCCGCTACGAGACCCGTGTCGACCGCCCGAGCGGGCCGCGCGGCGGCGACACCGGATACGGCCGCGGCGGCTACGACACCCGCGGCGGGTACGACACCCGGAGCCGAGACGATCGAGGCCGAGACGATCGGGCCCGAGACGACCGGGCCCGAGACGACCGGAGCCGAGACGACCGGGGCTACCCCGCCGGTGCCGGCGGCTACCCGCCGGCGGACCGCTATCGGGACGCCCCGGGACGCGGGCGCGGCGGGTCCGGCCCGTCGCTCGGCCGGGTGCTGCCGTGGATCGCCCTCGTCGTGGTCATCATCGTCGTCGCGGTCGTGGCCGTGTTCGCGCTGCGGGACTCCGGGGACGACGGCGACAACGCCAAGCCCCCGCCGGCGGCCACCAATCAGGTCAACGCCTCGGAGAGCGTGCTGAAGCCCGCGAGCATCGACTCCTTCGACCCCGGCGGCCTCGACAAGGCGGAGAAGCCGCTCGAGGTCGACAAGGCGATAGACGGCAACCCGTCGACGGAATGGCCCACCGAGGGCTACACCAAACCCAACTTCGGTGGCCTCAAGTCCGGCGCCGGTCTTCGGCTGAACTTCGGCCAACCGATCACCCCTGCCTCGGTGACCGTGCAGGTCGGCAGCAAGGGCAAGGTCTCCTTCGAGCTGCGCAGTGGGGACACGCCGGCCGGCACGATCGACGGTTACCGGTTCATTCTGGGGAAGTCCGGCGTCGACGGGCAGGTGACCCTGGCCATGCCCTCTGACCTGGCCCGGGCCCAGTACTGGGTGCTGTGGCTGACCTCCCTGCCGCCTGACGGCGGGCAGTACCGCGGCTCGATCGCGGAGATCACCTTCCGGTCCTGACGGGGGAGGAGGTGAAAGTCGGGCGCCCCGGGAGCGTCGCCATGGCCGCCGCCGACCCCTCCAGCCCACTCCCGGCCGGGCCGCCGGGGGACGACCGGGCCGCCGATCCCGACGTCGAGCTGCTGCGCCGGCACGTCGCCGGCAATCCCGACGCGTTCGGCAAGCTGTTCCGCCGGCACGCCGACCAGCTCTGGTCGGTCGCTCATGGCCTGCTACGCGACGGCGACGACGCGGCCGGCGCCGTGCAGGAGGCGATGCTGTCCGCGCGCCGCGCCGCCGCGTCGTTCCGGGGCGAGTCCGAGGTCGGCACCTGGCTGCACCGCATCGTCACGAACGCCGCGCTGGAGCGGCTGCGCCGGCAGGCGGCCCACCCCACGGTGCCCCCGCCCACCCGGGCGGGCTGCCCGCGGAACCCGATCGATCCGCGAGACACCATCACCGAGCGTGACATCTGTCTCGATGTCGACGACGTGCTCGGCCGGCTGCCCCTGGCGCTGCGCACCGCCGTGGTGCTGGTCGACGTCCAAAGATTGCCCCTGGCGGACGTCGCGCGGTTGCTCGACGTCCCTGCCGGCACAGTGAAAAGTCGCTGTTCGCGGGGACGGGCGCACCTCGCCCTGCTCCTCGGTCACCTCCCGCCAGGGAACCCGGGAGCCCCGCCCACCGTCTCAGAAGAAGGACACCACGATGCGGCGGCCCCCACGCAGCGGCCGCCGGACGCCCGCAGTCGGTCCGCCGGCCGCAGTCCCCACCACGCGGCCCCATGGCGTCCGGACCTGCCGGAGGAGGTGATCAGCAATGGCGACTGACCCGACGGACGAACGTCACCGACCCGCGGACGCGCGCCCCGCGTTCCCACTCGGCCGCCGGTCCCGCGGGCACGACCAGCATCCCGACGTGGAACTGCTCGATGCCGTCGCCGGTGGCGAGCAAGTCACCCGCTCAGCCCGGGACCATATCGAGACCTGCCCGGCGTGCCGCGAGTCGATCGCCGCGCTTCGCAAGGTCCGCGCCGATCTGTCCCGGCTGGCCGCGATGACGATGCCGGGTGACGTGGCCGAACGGATCCAGGCGGCGCTGGCTGCCCGGATGCCCACCCACCCCCGCCCGGTCCACGATCCCGAGGCCCGGCCCGGTACCGGCGCGACCACCACCGACGCGACCACCACCGACGCGCCCGCGGCCCACACGGGCCGCTCCCCCGCCGACCCGGCGGGCCCGCCACAGACCCGCATCCACGAGACCGGCACCGCCCACATCGAGCCCCCCACCGCCAGCGGTGCCGGTCACGCCTCCGCAGGCACCAGAGACGGCGCAGGCACCAGAGACGGCGCACGCTGCACCCACCTCGCGGGCGGTCCCGGCGACGTCCGCGGTCGCGGGCGCAGGATCCGCCCGGTCCAGGGCCCGGCGCGGCCCGTGCCGGGCCGGCGGCCGGCGGCCCGGCAGGCGGAGCGACCGGCGCCGGGCGGGCCGGCGACCCCGCGGCGGGACTGGGTGTCGATCGCGGCGGTCTGCGCGGCGTTCGTCACCTTCGGCGCCGCCGTCCTCGCCTTCTACGGCCTGCGGGTGGCGGACGCCGATCATCCGGTCGCGGCGTCGAGCGTCGCGCAGGGCCGGGATTCGGCCGGCGCCGCCACGACCTCGGGCTCCGGGCCGGCCAGGCTGACCATGATGGCGGACTCGCGGACGGGCGTCGCCCCGGCCGATGTCGGCCGGCACGGCAGGGAGCTGCTCACGGGCCGGATCGCCGGTTCGGTGGCGCTGCCACTGCCGCTGACCGGGCCGGTGGGGGGCGCCGCCGCGGACGCGGACGCGCAGGCCGTGGCGCCGGTGCCGTCGGCGGGCGCCCTGCCGTTCCAGGCGGTCGCCCCGGCCGCCGTGCGCCAGCCCGGTGCCACCGCGGCGGCCGGCAAACGGCTGCGCGCGCTGCTGGACACCCCGGATCTGCGTACCTGCTACCAGAGCCTCATCGCCCAGTCGGGCGGGGAGATCCTCGCGGTCGACCGCGTCCGGTATGACGGCCAGCCGGCGCTGCTGGTCGTGCTGTCGATCCCCATGCAGCCGGCGGCGGTACGGGTGCTCGTGGTCGACGCGCACTGCGGCGTCATCAGCGTCTCCGCGGCGCTGTGGTACAGCGCGACCACGCTGCGCAGATAGCGTGGCCACCAGCACCAATGATCACCGGTCGCGCGGCACCGGCGAGCAACGGATGGAATCAGACGCCGTCGAGGACCGTTGTCGCTCTCGGACACCGTCTTCACGGAACCGACCTACGACCAGGGATCCCGACGCACTACCGAGGCCGATGGGCACCGGCGGGGTCCACCCCGGCTGACGGGGAACCGCGCAGCGTGAAAGGAGCGGGTGTGACAGCCCAGCAGCAGGTCCAGGACGTCACCGGTCACGGTGACCGACCGGCAGACGACGTGCGCGATGTCATCATCGTCGGCTCGGGCCCAGCAGGGTACACGGCCGCCATCTACACTGCCCGAGCCAACCTGCGGCCACTCGTCTTCGAGGGCGCGGTTGCCGCCGGCGGCGCGCTCATGAACACCACCGAGGTCGAGAACTTCCCCGGCTTCCCGGAGGGTGTGCAGGGCCCGGAGCTGATGGAAAGGCTGCGCCAGCAGGCGGAGCGGTTCGGCGCCGAGCTGGTCGCCGACGACGTGACCGAGCTCGACCTCGCCGCCAACCCGAAGGTCGTCAAGGTCGAGGACCGGACGTACCTGGCGCGCACGGTCATCGTCGCCACCGGCTCGGCCTACCGCAAGCTCGGCGTCGAGCACGAGGAGCGGCTGCTCGGGCGTGGGGTGTCGGCGTGCGCGACCTGTGACGGCTTCTTCTTCCGCGACCACGACATCGCCGTCGTTGGCGGCGGCGACTCGGCCATGGAGGAAGCGACGTTCCTGACCCGGTTCGCCCGGTCGGTCACGGTGGTCCACCGGCGGGACAAGCTGCGGGCGAGCGCGATCATGCAGGAGCGGGCCTTCTCCAACGAGAAGATTCGGTTCCGGTGGAACGCCGACGTCGCCGAGATCCTCGGCGAGGACAAGCTCAGCGGCGTCCGGCTGCGCGACACGGTCACGGGGGAGGCCGACGACCTCGAGGTCACCGGCCTGTTCGTCGCGATCGGCCACGAGCCGCGCACCGAGCTGGTCCGCGGCCAGCTCGAACTGGACGACGCCGGCTACGTCAAGGTCGCCCATCCCACCACCAAGACGAACCTCGACGGCGTATTCGCCTGCGGCGACGTGGTCGACCACACCTACCGGCAGGCCATCACCGCGGCCGGTACCGGGTGCGCCGCCGCCCTCGACGCGGAGCGCTTCATCGCCGCCGGGGAGGGTCCCGGCGAGAAGACCACCGAGGCCCCACGGGTTTCCACCCCGGCGCCGCAGCCGGCCTGACGCCCGCCCCGGCATCGACCACCCATCCCCCCACCACCTCCAGCAGGGAGAACAGCCATGGCAGGCACCACCCCCGTGACGGACAGCACCTTCACCGCCGAGGTCCTACAGAGCGACGTACCGGTCCTGGTGGACTTCTGGGCCGAGTGGTGCGGCCCGTGCAAGATGGTCGCGCCGGTCCTCGAGGAGATCGCCAAGGAGCACGGCGAGAAGCTGCGGATCGTCAAGCTGAACATCGACGAGAACCCGGAGACGGCGCGGAACTACCAGATCATGTCGATCCCGACCATGGCGGTCTTCGTCAAGGGCGAGGTGGACAAGAGCATCGTCGGCGCGAAGCCGAAGGCCGCCCTGCTGCGCGACCTCTCCCCGTACATCTGATCGTTTCCGACGATAACTGATCGTCCCCGACGGCCGCGCGGCGCGCCCACCCCTGGCGGGTGGGAGCCCGGGAGGCGGCCGCCACCGACGGCCCGCTGAGCGTTCCTGCCGGCGGGCCGTCTGCGTGTGTGGGGCCCGGACTGCCATCGCCGCCCATCGCCCCACGCCACCGCTTACCCACCCACGCCGCGCCCCGCCCCACGCCCCACGCCGCGCCCCGCCGCCGATCGCCCGCCCCACGCCGCCGATCGCCGCGCACTGCCACCACATGGCCAGGGCCAGCTGCGGCGCGCATCCATCTCCCCGCGCCGAGGCCAGCCATGGGAATCGGGATACGGGAATCGGGATGTCGTATCACAGCGTGGACAGCCAGGTCACGCTCGGTCAATACCGGAGGATCCCGTTCGCGGCCGGTCGGGACCACGGGGGCATGCCCTAGGCTTGAGATTCAGCAATCGGCAGTCGGGAAAAAGTTCGTCGACGCGGCGGCCCCGACCACCGGGTTCCGCCGGGGAACACGTTGGGGGCAGGCAAGCTGAAGGGTAAACGTTCGTGAAGCTGTTGCGGCTGGGAGACCAAGGTTCCGCCGTCGCCGAGGTTCGGGCGGCCCTGACCTATCTCGGTTTCCTCCCCGCGACCCCCCGGCAGAGCGGGGAACGGGGCGATGCGGCGCCGGCCGGGGTACACCTCGGGGAGTCGATGGGGACCGAGCTGCCTCCGTCGGCCGCCGCCCCAGCCGCCGCGGATGGTGCGCACAGCCCGGCTGCGGGACCGGGCGTCGTCGCGGGCGGTGCCGCGGCCGCTCCCCCCGACCGGTTCGACCGCGACCTCGACAACGCGCTGCGGGCTTTCCAGCAAAGTCGGGGGCTGTCCGTCGACGGGATACTCGGTCCGGACACGGCACGGGCGCTCGAGGAGGCCCGTCACAATCTCGGCGACAGGTTGCTCTATTTCAGCGCCGCGCACCCCTTCGTCGGGGACGACGTGGCGGCGTTGCAGGAGCGCCTGTTCAACATGGGCTTCGACGTCGGCCGGACCGATGGCATCTTCGGCCCCCGGACCGAGAGCGCGGTGCGCGACTTCCAGCGCAACCGCGGCCTGGATCCCGACGGCCGCTGCGGTCCCCGGACACTGCGCGAGCTGAAGCGGCTGCGCCGCACGGTCACTGGCGGCCGTCCCGACGTGCTGCGCGAGTCCGTCCGCCTGCTCGCCCGCGGCACCTCTCTGCTCGGTGTGGTCGTCGCCCTCGATCCCGGGCACGGCGGCGACGACCTCGGCATCGTCAGCGGCGGCCTGTGCGAGCGGGATCTCATGGCCGACCTCGCCGCCCGGCTCTCCACCCGCCTACTCGACTCGGGCCTGGAATCCCATCTCATCCACGGCCCGGACGAGTCGCCGAGCGAGGAGGAGCGCGCCGGTCGCGCGAACGAACTGGAAGCCGACCTGCTGATCTCGCTGCACACGGATGGCAGCACTTCCCGGCACGCGCAGGGGGTGTCGGCCTACTACTACGGCAACGCCCGCGGATCCTCGGCGGTCGGCGAGCGCTTCGCCCAGCTTGTCCAGCGTGAGATCGTCTCCCGCACCGACATGTTGGACTGCCGCACCCATCCGAAGGTCTGGGACCTGCTCCGTCGCACCCGGATGCCGGCGGTCCGGCTCGACCTCGGCTACCTGACCAACGAGCACGACGCGCGCGCGCTCGGTTCGACCGACTTCCGGGCCGCGGTCGCCGAGGCGGTCCTCGCGGCGACGCAGCGCCTGTTCCTCCCGCCGGAGATGGACGCCCCGACGGGACAGCTCCACGTCCCGCGGCTCGCCGGTCGCGCCTGACAGTTCCGCCGGTCCGGCCCGACGACACCGGCCCGACGACACCGGCCCGACGACTCGACCTGAGCGGAGGAACTGGCTCGGCGGGCCGACCGAGCCGGCCCGTCCGGGCGGCTACCCTCCTCACCGGAGGCCGCACCCGCCCCTCTGGCTCACCCGGTCGCCTGACCGCGGCCGCTCGATCCGGGCGCGAGAGAGGTTTCACGTGAAACGGGCGCGGTGCGTCGAGGGTCGATCCGGGCCAGTCGGCCTAGGCTGATTCCAAACGGCCGCCATCCACACGACCGGTGTGGACGGCGACCCGGTGGCCGACCGCGGGAGTGCCCTTTAGATGAGCCGTCGCATCGCGAACATCACCCTGGACAACATCGACGACATGCCGCTGCCCTGCCGCCGCTGCGTGTTCTGGGAGCTCGATCCGGTCGCGCGCAGCCGCGCGGAGGAAACCGGAGCCACCGACCTCGAGAAGGAGGCCTGGGTCTCGGCGGCCCTGCTTGAATGGGGAAGCTGCGGAAAGATCGCCTATGTCGACGATGTCCCGGCCGGATTCGTCATGTTCGCGCCGCCCGCATACGTGCCCCGCTCGGTCGCCTTCCCCACCAGCCCGGTGTCGCCGGACGCCGTGCTGTTGATGACGGCGCTCATCGTCGAGGAGTTCGCGGGCCAGGGCCTCGGCCGCATCCTCATCCAGTCCGTCACCAAGGAGATCCTTCGCCGGGGTTTCAAGGCGGTGGAGGCGTTCGGTGACCTGCAGAACTCGGGCACCCGGTGCGTGGTGCCCGCCGACTACCTGCTGGCCGTCGGCTTCAAGACGGTGCGGCCCCATCACCGGTGGCCCCGGCTGCGCCTCGAGGTGAAGAACGCGGTGAGCTGGCGCGAGGACGTCGAGGGCGCGCTGGAACGGCTGCTCGGCTCGATGACGCCGGAGGGAGTGCTCCGCAAGGTCGGTCAGGTCGGCAACCCCGCCTGATCTCCGCCGGGACGCCTCGCCCCCGCGTCCCCAGGCCGGATCGGCCAGTCCGGGCCACTCCGGGTGGGAAGCATCAGCGGACCGGCCGGCTCCGCCACCACGGGCCAGCCTGGCCACATCAGACGACCCGTCGCACTGGCCAGCCTGGCCACATCAGGACGGTCCGTCACGGTGGACAGACCGGCGGCGCTGCACGGCCCGTCACCGTAGACGGGCTGGCGGCACCGGCCGGCCCGTCACCGTAGACGGGCTGGCGGCACCGGCCGGCCCGTGAGCCGACGCGGACGCCGCCATCTCCGTCGCGCCGCGGACGCAAGGCGGCGGCACCCGGACCCGGGACGGCTAGCGCGGCGAGACGGCGTCCGGCGCGGTCGCGGGGGACATCACCGCGACGATCCGCTCCAGGTCCTCGATCGAGCCGAACTCGACCGTGATCTTTCCCTTGTTGCGGCCCATATCGACCTTCACTCGCGTCTCGAAACGGTCCGAGAGCTGGTCAGCTAGGCGCGCCAGGGTTGGCGGCGTCGAGCGGGGGCCGCGCGGGGCGCGCTTGCGCGGCGTGTCCTCGTCCAGCGCGACGATCTCCTCGACAGCCCGAACGGACAGCCCCTCCGCGACGATGCGGGTAGCGAGCCGGTCCTGGGCCTCGGGATCCCGCAGCGAGAGCAGCGCCCGCGCGTGCCCCGCCGAGAGCACGCCGGCCGCTACCCGCCGCTGCACCGCGGGCGACAGCCCGAGCAGGCGGATGGTGTTGGTGACGTGCGAGCGGGACCGGCCGAGCCGGCCGGCGAGCTCCTCGTGGGTCGCCCCGAAGTCCTTGAGCAGCTGCTCGTACGCCGCCGCCTCCTCCAACGGGTTGAGCTGCTGACGATGCAGGTTCTCCAGCAGGGCGTCGCGCAACATGGCGTCGTCGGCGGTCTCCCGCACGATGGCGGGGATGCGGGTCAGCTCGGCGAGCTGGGACGCCCGCCAGCGCCGCTCGCCCATCACGAGCTCGTACTGCTCCGGCCCCACCGGGCGGACCACGACCGGCTGGAGCAGGCCGACCTCGCGCAGGCTCGCGGCCAGCTCCTCCAGCGCGTCCTCATCGAAGTGCGTCCGGGGCTGGCGCGGATTCGGGACGATCGACCCGACCGCTATCTCGCGGAAGGTGGCGCCCTGCACCGGCAACGGGCCGGTGTGCTCGCCCACCCGCAGACCGAAGGCACCGGGGTGCCCGCCGCCGTTGTCGGCATAGCCGGCGAGGCCGGCCGCGAGACGATCGACGCCGGGCCCCTCCTCCGGCGGGGGGGCGACCGGGATGAGCGCCCCGAGCCCACGCCCCAGACCGCTGCGGCGCGCGCTCATCTGCCCGCCCCGTTCGGCTCGAAGCCCCGCTCGGCGAGCTCACGGGCCGCAGCCAGGTAGGACAGGGAGCCGCGGGAGGTGGGGTCGTAGGTCAGCACCGACTGCCCGTAGCTCGGGGCCTCCGCGAGCCGGACGTTGCGGGGGATCGTCGTGGCCAGCACTCGATCCCCGAAATGCTCCTTGACCTCGTGGACGACCTGATCCGCCAGCCTGGTACGCGAGTCGTACATGGTCAGCAGAATCGTCGACAGGCGCAGGTCCTGGTTCAGGTGGGCCTGGACGAGCTCCACGTTGCGCAACAGCATGCCGAGTCCCTCCAGCGCGTAGTACTCGCACTGGATCGGGATGAGTAGCTCCCGCGCCGCCACCAGCGCGTTGACGGTCAGCAGACCGAGCGACGGGGGGCAGTCGATGAGGACGTAGTCGACCTCCCGCTGCATGCTCCCGATGGCCCGGTGCAGCCGATTCTCCCGGGCCACGAGCGAGACGAGCTCGATCTCGGCGCCGGCCAGGTCGATCGTCGCGGGGGCGCAGAACAGCGCGGGTGCCTCGGCCGAGGGGACGATGACCTCGTCGAGCGGACGGTCACCGAGTAGCACCTCGTAGATGGAGGGGACACCGGAATGGTGGTCGATGCCGAGCGCGGTCGAGGCGTTGCCCTGCGGATCGAGATCGATCACCAGGACGCGGATGCCGTGCGACGCCAGGGCCGCGGCCAGGTTGACCGTCGTCGTCGTCTTACCCACGCCGCCCTTCTGGTTGGCCACCGAGATGATGCGCCGCCGAGTGGGACGGGGGAATGGTTGTCGTCGTTCTGCCGCCAAAGCTTCCACTGCTGCTGCCGCCGCCGCTCCGATCGGGGTCGACCGGTCGAGCGGGTCCAGCGGGGGAATGACGGAGTCGTAGCCCCGATAACCCCCGCCCACGGATCCGCTTCGGCCCGTCGACGCTGTTTCACGTGGAACGAGACTGCCCACGCGTCGGCTGGTCACGATCGACCTCCCGTGATCGCCGTGAGTCCCGCGCCGTTCGTCTGACCTGTCTGCCATCGTGCCGCTCACCGTCGCCGCGCCCTTTCCTGCCTTCGGCCCGGGAGAGCTGGGATGACCGCACGGCTCGGAGGACCCGGGTGGGTTCATCCACCCGTCCCTCTCCGCACACCACGACATCCACCGGATGCCACCCCTGGGTTCCGAGACTGCCGCGCGCGTCCTGCAATTCCTCCAGGATCCGCGAACCGCGCATCGCCAGCATGACACCACCCGGTTGCAGCATCGGAAGGAGGATTGCGCCCAGCCGTTCGAGCGGGGCGACCGCGCGTGCCACGGCTACCCCGAATCTACGACCCTCCGGGCCGATTCCGGCATCCGGCGCGCGGCCACGCAGGACGGAAACCTGGTCCTCCAGTCCCACGGCAGCCACAACCTCCTGGAGAAAGCGGCAGCGTCGTTCCATCGGTTCGAGCAACACAACCCGCACGTCCGGGCGGGCGAGGGCGAGGGGAATCCCCGGCAGGCCGGCGCCACTGCCCACGTCAACGGCGTCGGCATCCGGGGGGACGACCTCGGCCAGGACGCCGCAGTTGAGCACATGCCGCTCCCAGAGCCGGTCGGTCTCCCGCGGACCGATCAGCCCGCGTTCCACCCCGGCGGTCGCCAGCAGCTCGGTGAAGTGAACCGCCGCCGCGAGCCGCGGACCGAACAGCTCGGCCGCCGCCGGCGGCACCGGACCCGCCGGACCCGCCGGACGCGAGGGGTTGGAGTCGGTCATCGCACACCCGCCCGGGTCAGTCCGGTGGTGCCATTCCCGTCGCCCGCGCGGGCTGCCGCGGCGGCGGTCAGGCTGGGTCGGTTGGATCCCGCCCGTGGCAGCGGGTCGGGTGGGCGGCCGGCGGGCATCGCGAGCCGGGCGGGACAGGACGAGGGAGGCAGAGGATCGCGCACCCGACAAGCATCCCCGCTGTGCCCGGCCGGGCATGCGCCGCGGTGCCCGACGGACCCCCGTCGGGCCGAGTCGGCTGCCGCTCAGGGCCGGGTCAGTGGTAGGCGACGATGATCCGCCGGGGCGGTGGGGCGCCCGGGGCACAGCGGTCGTAGACGGTCAGGGCCCCGGTCAGCCGGAAGTTCCAGTCCCGGGTCGCACACCAGCCGGCCCGGCGCAGCGGCGCAAGCTGACCGGCCAGGCCGGTCCGCTCGATGTCGAAGACGAACACCAGCAGGCGCCCAGGCGGAACCGGGCGCTGCGTGAGCTGGCGTACCAGAGCGGGCTCGGCGCCGCCGAAGAAGACGGTGTCCCGCCGGGCGATCCGGGCAGACGTACCGCCCCCGCCGGCCGCCGCCTCGGTACCAGCCCCCGGGCCCGTCGGCCGGGGGCCGCCGACGGCGCTCGCTCCGTCGGGCCGGAGACCATCGGCGCCGCCACGCCGGGAACGGTCGTCCCGCCCGGGGGTGGGCTGCAGATCGACGGGCGCGCGTGGCCCGTCATCGCTGGCCTCCATCGCGTAGAGCCAGCCCGGTCGGGCGAGACGGCCGCCGACCGCGACGACGTCACCCGGTCGGGCCACCTGGCGGGTGACGATGGCCGCGTCGACCATCAGGTCCAGGCCGCGCAGCCGGTCCCGCTGCTCCCACAGCGGCCTGCTGCCCGACAGGGACGTCTGCAGGAGCAGGGCGCCGCAGCCGATGAGCGCGACGATCACGGCGACGGGAAGCGTCACCGCGGCGCGGGCCAGGCCGAGCCGGGAGCTCGCGGGCCGGGGCACCCGGGCCGGGCCGGCCGATGCCGGCGGCAGGGGAGCCGCGCAGGCCGCGGGAACCGGGGCCACCACCCCGGGCAGGGCGGAAGCACCATCACCTTCCGTCATCAACCCGGGCGAAAGGTCGGAAAGTGATCGGGCAATCACTGAAGCCGGCATAGCCGGGGTAGGGAATGCACCCCTGGAGCGCTCAGCGGCCCGCTGGGGCCCGCCACGGGGCCAGCGGCCGCGCACCGCCGCCAGGAGGGACCGAATCACCCGCTCGGCGCCCACCACTACCACAACGACGAGCAGTGGGACCACGTACAGGTTGGTTCGGGTCGGTCCGAACGGCCAGTAGCGGGCAGCGCTCGCGCCGAGCATCATCAGCTCCGCGCCGCCGAGCGCGGCAAGCAGAACCCGGCCCTGCCGGTGGCGGGCGAGCGCCACGACGCCGGTCCCCCCGGCCACGGCGACCGCGACGGCGACCAGGACGGCCGGCGCCGAGCCCAACGGCCCCGCGGGCACCGTGCCGTGGATGAGGCTCGGGTCGAACCGGTCGATTCCCGGCGGCGAGCCGGTGACGGTGACGCGGACCTGATCGGCAACGAACCGCAGTGCCGCCAACGGCCCCCGGCCGGCGAGGAACTGCCGATCCCAGTAGTCGCCCTTGCGTTGGCTGGACTGGTGGGCGACGAAGCCGACGGTGTGCGCGGTGCTGAGGGCGAGTGCGGGCAGGCATTCGACCAGCCGCCACCGCCGCACCGGGCCACGCCACAGGTCGACCGCCGCCAGCGGGAGCACCACGAAGATCCCGGGCACGGCGACGAGCGCCAGCGCACCTGCCGCCGTCCGCCGGACCAGGCGGCCACGGTCAAGTCCTCGCGGGGCGCCGGCGGCCGGGCCCTCGTCGGGCGGCCCGTGCGGGTCCGCGGTCCAGAGGAGGACGATGCACACCGCGGCGAGCGCCTCCACCGTGTACGGCTTGAGCTGGGTGGCCAGATCCAGAAACGTGGTGTTGAGGCACAACCAGCAGGCGGCGAACACCGCCGCCGCCGTGCCGGCGAACCGGCGGGTGAGCACGACGATCGCGGCCCCGAGTAACGGCAGCGCGACGTAGCCGGACAGGCGCAACGACCAGGTGTGCCAGCCGAACACCTCGCCGGCGAGCCGGGTGATCCCGAGCCAGCCGAGGGCGGACGGGGTGTTGGCGACCGTCAACTCCGACCAGAACGATGCCAGCGGCTCGCTGACGAAGTGCGCCCGCCAGATCTCGTCATACCAGAAGGGTCTGGTCAGGTAGGCGTGCAGCAGGCACAGCACGGCGAACAAGCCGAGCGCCACCCCGCCGGCCGCCAGCGCCGTGGACCGCCCAGGCCAGCGGCGGCCCGCAGGCGGCACGGCATCCCCCGATCACCAGCGGCGTTCACCGCCGCACCTCCAGCCCGAATCTAGCGCCCATCACCGGGGCCCACCGCAGGGGAGGCCGTTGTGACCGCCCGGCGAGGTCCGCGCGCGACGCGCCGAACCGACGCCGATGGCCGACCCGGGGGCCGGGGTCAGCCGAGCAGGATGACGACCCGCCGGCTCGGCTCCTCGCCCTCGGATTCGCTGTGGACGCCGTCGATCTCGGCGATGGCGTCGTGGACGACCTTGCGCTCGAACGGGGTCATCGGGGCCAGCGTCTCGGGCTTGCCGCGTTCGATGGCCCGCTCCGCCGCCGCCGCCGCAATCGCGCGGAGCTCGACCCGACGCCGCGCCCGGTGACCGCCGACGTCGAGCATGAGGCGGCTGCGGGTCCCGGTCTTCTGCAGGACGGCGAGCCTGGTCAGCTCCTGCAGCGCCTCCAGAGTCTCGCCGCCGGTCCCGATCAGCTTGTCCAGCCTCTCGCCGACCACCGCGACGACGGCGCGGCCGCCCTCGACGTCGAGATCGAGGTCGCCGTCCATGTCGACGATGTCCAGCAGGCCCTCGATGTAGTCAGCGGCGATCTCCCCCTCCTGCTCGAGGTCGACGAGTCGCCGCTCCTGCGGGCTGAGCCCGGACTCCTCCGCGGAGGCTTGCTCGTCGGAGACTCCAGCTCCATCCACAGCCAGGTCAGGTGCCGAACCGGTCATCAGCGCTTCTCCAGGGGAACAGGGGGCGGCGGAGCAGAGATTACGGGATGCCCCCGCATGGTGACGAAATCAGGGGGACCGGCGAGCTCGCCCGCCGGTCGGGGAGGGGTTCCCCGGGTCAACGCCGCCCGCCGGGCCGCTTGCCCTTGCCCCGCCGCTTGGCGGGACGGGAACCACCGACCTGGCGACGGACACCGGCGGGAACCGGGGCGGGGCGGGCCGCGCCGTCGCCCGTCGCGGGCACGGCGGCCGGCTCGACGCCGCTGCCGGCGGTCTGCGCGACGCCCTTGCCGGGCGGGCTCTTCCGGCCGGCGGACGAGGCCTTGCCCGCGGCCGTGGACCGCGCCGCGGTCGGGGCCGCGGCGTCCTCGGCTCCACCGGACGCACCGGCGACAGTCGGGGCATCCTGCTGTGAGTTCTTCGCCGCCCCGGCGACGCGGGCGGCGGACGCGCCGCTGCGGGACCGGGTACCGGGCGGGGCCGTCGACGGGCCGCGCCCGGCCTTCGCCGCGCCGCCCTTGGCCCCGGCGCCCTTCGCCGCCGCACCCTTGGCAGCGGTCGAACCGCCACCCGCCGCGGCCACCGCCGCGGCACCGGGGTCGCCGCTCTTGATCAGGCTCGGCGCCGCATTGGCAGCCGCCGGCCGCGGGCGGTTCTTGGACTTGGCACCGGCCCGAACGCCCGGCGCCGGGCGGGGCGGGGTGGGCGCGCCATCGGCCGCGGGGCGGGCACCGGGGAGCCGGCCACCCGCGGCGAGCGGGCTGATCGGCGGCATCCGCTTGATCACGAAGAACTGCTGGCCCATGCTCCACAGGTTGGTGGTGAGCCAGTAGAGCAGCACGGCGATCGGGAACTGGAAACCGAAGACCGCGAGCATCAGCGGGGAGCCGTAGAGCAGGACCTTCTGGATGATCGCCTGCTGCGGGTCGACCGGGCCGGTACGGGCCATGATCTGCCGCTGCGTGATGAAGGTGGTCAGACCCATCAGCACGATCAGCACGACCGCGAGGATCTTGACGTGGGTACTGTTCACCCCGAGGAAGTGCACGAAGTCACTGTCGGAACCGAACTCGCTGGCGAGCGAGATTCCGAAGACCTTGGCCGAGGCGATCTGCTCGACCTGCTCCGCGGACAGCCCCACCCGCGGCCGCCAGACGAGGGAGCCGTTCGGGCCCTCGTTCATCGGGGACAGGTGGGTGAACACGTGGAACAGCGAGATGAACAACGGGATCTGGAGCAGGATCGGCAGGCAGCCGAGAAGCGGGTTGCCGTGCTCCTTCTGCAACGCCATGATCTCTTGCTGCATGCGGGGCTTGTCGTGCCCGTACTTCTCCCGGATCTCCTTGATCCGAGGCTGCATCATCTGCATCGTCCGCTGCGACTTCACCTGCTTGACGAACAGCGGGAAGATCAGGACACGCACGGCGATGACGAGCAGGACGACGGAGAAGGCCCAGGCGAAGAAGCTGTCGGCGCCGAAGATCGGCGCGAATCCCTTATGGAAGAAGACGATCGCGTTCGCCGCGAGATGGTAAAGGGGATCCAACAACGTTCTGACTCCTCACGCCCACGGTCCGCGACCGGAACCGACGATCTCGGCCCGCGTCCCCTCGGCCGGAGACGGAAAGCCATGCCTGTGGGCCGGCGCGACGGCGCCGGTGTGTGCGGGCGCGACCGCGCGGTCACCACGTCCGGAGACGGTCGTCACCCCCTTGGGCTTGCGAACGAGTCCCGGCCCCACGCTGGTTCCCGGATTCGCGCTCGTTCCCGGCCCCGCCCCGGTTCCCGCAGCCCCGTCGGCGGCCGGGGGCCGGCCAGTAGACGGACCGGTGGACTCGCCGGGGACGGGGTCGTACCCGCCGGCAGACAGCGGCTGGCAGCGCAGCAGCCGGCCGACGGCCAGCGCCCCACCGCGCACGCCGCCATGGCGGCGAACGGCCGTCAGCGCGTAGGCGCTGCACGACGGCTCGAACCGGCACATGCCGGCGTTACGGCCAGACCAACCGGCTTGGTAGATGCGCACGAGCCCGGCGAGCGCCCAGGCCAGGGGGCCTCGGACCGCGCCGTCGGACGTGCGGGCGACGGTCGGCAGGCACCGCCGGGCCAGCCCGGAGGCCAGGGCGAGATCGACGACGACGGCAGCCGCCAACGCCACGAGCAGGAACATTCCGATCATCGGCTGCTCCCCACCACGGGCCGCGGGGCCCGGACCTGGCGCGCGCGGGAATCATCGCGCGGGACGTCCGGCGCCGCGCGCAGCGCCCGCGCGAACGCGTCGTCGAGGGCACGGCCGAGCCGATCGGAGCTGGCCGTGGCCGCGTCCGGCAGGGCGCGGACCACCAGCATCGTCCCCGGGGGCAGCCGGTCCAACCGGGCCCGCACCTGCTCGCGCAGGCGGCGGCGCACCCGGTTACGCACGACGGCCTTGCCGACCCGGCGGCCGACGACGAAACCCGCGCGCGGCGACTCACCACTGGTTGTCCACAAGCTGTGGACAACCAGTGGGCCGGACCGGGTCCGCCGGCCCGCGGTCCCCACGCGCGCGTGCTCGGCCCGGGTACGCACGCGGGAACCCTCGGGAAGCATGTCAGCCGGGGTACAGCAGGAACCCGCCGTCAGGCGGAGAGCTCGCTGCGGCCCTTGCGACGGCGGGCGGAGACGATGGAACGACCAGCGCGGGTCCGCATGCGCAGCCGGAACCCGTGCGTGCGGGCCCGCCGGCGGTTGTTCGGCTGGAAGGTGCGCTTACTCACGTGAAGACTCCGTCTGCAAGATGGACGCGGGCGGTGCTCTTCGCCGCCGTGGGGTGGGCCACACCACACGGCCCGCGCAAGCACATCCCACGACAAACGAAGCGGTCTAACACCGCGGTTCGACCTAGCGTACACATGCCGGCGCCGCGGACGACCCGGCGACCGCGGCCGTCCGCCGTCACCTCGAGCCGGGCATGCCCACCCGGACCGCGACCGCGGCCCGCCGCGGTCGACCCGAAGCCACCGCAGGCACGACCGCGGCCCATGTCAGGCCGGGCGCCGGCCACCGACGTGACTGCTTGTAAGCAAATGCCACACGGCAAGGTTCGCCGACCCGGGTGGCATGCCCGCGTGGCCGGGGCCGGCCCGTTCTCGTCCGGCCCCGGCACGGCCGCGCGGGCGGCGCCTTACGATCCTTGGGCGACATCACGCGCACATGGGTGCCGGACGGTGCCGGGCAGACCCGCGTTCAGGGGGCACCGCCGGCCAGGTGCACCCTGGCCTGTGGAAAACGCCTGCGGAGAGGGCGATCGGCGGGGGGCCGAGGCAGATCCGGATGACGGCACGGAGTGGGGCGCCGCACCGGGAGTGAGCCGGTTCCGCCACGCCGGAGGCCCTGCCGTGGCCATGCACAGGTTGTGGACGACGATGTGGAGAACCATCGGGACGAGGCGTCCCGGTCGCGGCCGGACCGGGACCACATCAGCATCCGCGACGTACCCCCCACTCGTGGGGCCAGCACCGCCCGCAAACCGTACCGAACTGCCCGAGGAGCCCCCGTGTCCAACCCCCGCGCCGACTCCGTCGCCGGTCTACCTTTCGGGGAGGAACCCGCGGGCGACCCGGACCTGGCCGCGGTCTGGAGCCAGGCCGTCGCCGGAGTCGCCGACGGCACGCTGTCCGCCCAGCAGCGCGCATGGCTGCGGCTGACCCGCCCGCTCGGCCTCGTGCAGGACACAGCCCTGCTCGCCGCCCCGAACGAGTTCACCAAGGAGCTTCTCGACTCGCGGCTGCGGCCGTTCCTGTCCACGGCGTTGTCCACAGCCTATGGGCGGGAGATCCGGGTCGCGGTCACCGTCGAACACCTGCCTGACCCGGAGCCGATGAGCGGTCCGATCAGGATCGTCCGGCCGGGGGAGGGTGACGGCGGTGCGCAGCGGGACGCGGGCGGTTCCCGGGGACGCGGGTCGGGCGGCGCGGCGGCCACGGACACCGGCCGGGGGACGGGGGACGCCGCCTCACCGGCGGCCGGCACGCCGGTGAACGGCGAGCTGCCGTTCCCCGACTCCGCCGAGAGCACCCCGCCGATGCGGGTGGGGGCGGGGCTCGGCCGCGACGCCGCGCCGCTCGAGACCGAGCCGGCGCAGGCCCGGCTGAACCCGCGTTACGTCTTCGAGACGTTCGTCATCGGTGACAGCAACCGGTTCCCCCACGCGGCCGCGGTGGCCGTCGCCGAGGCGCCGGCGAAGGCGTACAACCCGCTGTTCATCTACGGGGACTCGGGGCTCGGCAAGACCCACCTGCTGCACGCGATCGGCCACTACGCGCTGAAGCTGTACCCGAACACCCGGGTCAAGTACGTGAGCTCGGAGGAGTTCACCAACGACTTCATCAACTCGATCCGGGACGACCGCCAGCAGGCCTTCCAGCGCCGCTACCGGGACATCGACGTCCTGCTCGTGGACGACATCCAGTTCCTGGAGAACAAGGAGCGGACGCAGGAGGAGTTCTTCCACACGTTCAACGTCCTGCACGACGGCGAGAAGCAGATCGTCATCAGCTCCGACCGTTCGCCCAAGCAGCTCTCGGCGCTGGAGGACCGGCTGCGCAGCCGGTTCGAGTGGGGCCTGATGACCGACATCACCCCGCCGGACCTCGAGACCCGCATCGCGATCCTGTCGAAGAAGGCCGCCACCGAGCGCCTGCCCGTGCCGCCCGACGTGCTCGAGTACATCGCCACGCACATCGAGCGCAACATCCGCGAGCTGGAGGGGGCGCTGATCCGGGTCGCGGCCTTCGCGAGCCTGAACAAGTCCCACGTCGACCGCACGCTCGCCGAGATCGTGCTGCGAGACCTGATCCCCGACGCCGGCAACCCGGACATCACCGCGGCGGCGATCATGAACGCGACCGCGGCGTACTTCGGGGTCTCCATGGATGACCTGTGCGGCACCTCCCGAAGCCGGGTGCTGGTGACGGCCCGGCAGATCGCCATGTACCTGTGCCGCGAGCTGACCGACCTGTCCCTGCCCAAGATCGGCCAGCACTTCGGCGGCCGCGACCACACGACGGTCATGCACGCCGACCGCAAGATCCGCGGTCTGATGGCCGAGCGGCGCGCGATCTACAACCAGGTCACCGAACTGACCAACCGCATCCGGGTCCAGGCCCGCCAGCCCTGACCCGGGGCCACTCCGGACGGGTCGGCAGGTCCTGCCGGCCTCGTCGCATGGTCGTCGCCAGCCCTCGCTCGCCGCCGAGCCGTCTGCCGCCGAGCGAGGGCTGGCCGAGCCGTTCCCTCGTAGTTCCACATCCCGCGGTGGCCTGCGTGCCGTTCCCTCGTAGCGTCCACGCTTCGGCGTCCGGCCGTCCTGGTCCACGGATGGACGCCGATGCGCGCCGCCCGGTCGGGTGACCCCGTGGGTCGACGGTCACAGCATGCGGGCCGCTGTCGCGGGCATGACTCCGCGAAGCGTCCACGTAGCACGCCAAGCCCGCAGCCTCGAGCCCACTAGGTGGTTTCGCCCACAGCTTGTGGAAAACCTTGTGGACATCGTGGGGGCAGATCGGTGGAGGAAGCCGTGGACAGCCTGTGGATAACTCGGGGACGGCCTGTGGAGGGACAAAGTGGTCCCTGGGGACGACGGCGGAGCATGTGGATATCCACTGCGCGAACCCACAGCTCTACCCACAGGATTTGCACCGGCCTGTCGGGCCTCTGACCTGCGGAAACACGGGTTATCCCCAGCATCCACAGCCCCTACTACCACCACGAACTTAAAATTTTTCTTCAAAGATCAAAAGCTCTAAGTACTAGGGGGTGTGGACAACTTTTCGCGATCTTCGGCGAACGCGATCTGTGCCACCTCGTGGGCTCCCCGTGAGCGTTCGTGATGAGGTCGACCGCCCGCCGAGGCCGCCTGGCACTCTGGGATGCTGATCGGTGTTCCCGACGGGCTGACTCCGAACACCGGAGGGAACGAAGGAGGGCTAACCATGAAGTTCCGGGTGGAACGGGACGAATTCACCGAAGCGGTCGCCTGGACCGCCCGCACGCTGCCGAGCCGGCCGACCACCCAGTTGCAGGTGCTGTCGGGCCTCCTTCTCGACGCCACCGGGCCGATGCTCAAGGTCGCCGCCTACGACTACGAGGTGGCCGCGCAGGGCGCGGTGCACGCGACCGTGTCGGAGGAAGGCCGCGCCCTCGTCAACGGCAAGCTGCTCGCGGAGATCACCCGGGCACTGCCGGCCGCCCCGGTCGATCTCGGTATCGACGGCACCCGGCTCGTGATCACCTGTGGTAACGCCCGGTTCGCACTGCCGATGCTGCCGGTGGACGACTACCCGGCGCTGCCGGCCATGCCCCCCGTCACCGGCCACATCGAGGGATCGGCCTTCGCCGCGGCGGTCGCGCAGGTGGCGATCGCCGCCGGGCGCGACGACACCCTCCCGGTGCTGACCGGGGTCCGCATCGAGATCGAGGGCGACACCCTCACCCTCGCCGCGACCGACCGCTACCGGCTCGCCGTGCGCACGTTGAAGTGGCGCCCGGACGACTCCGCCGGTGAGGCGGACGCGGCACCGGCCGCCCCCGTCACCGTGGCCCTCGTCCCCGCCCGCACGCTGCTGGACACGGCCAAGTCGCTGTCCGGCTCGGGGGTGGAGGTCTCGATCGCGCTGGGGACAGGACCGTCCGGGGAGACCCTCGCCGGCTTCGCCGGTTCCACCCGACAGACGACCACCCGGCTGCTCGAAGGCCAGTTCCCGCCCTTCCGCAAATTGCTCCCGGACAGCTCACCGCTGATCGCCCAGCTCGAGATCGCCTCGTTGCAGGAGGCGGTCAAGCGTGTGGCCCTGGTCGCGGCGAAGACCGCCCCGGTGCAGCTGTCGTTCTCCCCGGACCATCTCGTCCTGGAAGCCGGCACCGGCGGCGAGGCGCAGGCGACGGAGACGCTCCCGGTGACCTACGACGGCCCGGAGCTCTCGGTGGCGTTCAACCCGTCCTACCTCCTCGACGCACTCGGCGCGCTGGAGTCCGACGTCGTGCGGATCGGCTTCGCCAGCGCCGAGGACCCGGCCATCGCCGCGAACAAGCCGGCGATCCTCACCGGCAAGGCCGACGACGACGGCGAGGTGCCCGACTACCGGTACCTGCTCATGCCGATCCGCCTCCACGGGTGACGTGCACCTCACCCACCTGTCCCTCGTCGACTTCCGGTCCTACTCGTCCCTGGACCTCACTCTCGGCCCGGGGGCGATCACGCTTGTCGGCCGCAACGGCCAGGGGAAGACGAACCTGATCGAGGCGATCGGGTATGTCGCGACGCTGGCCAGCCACCGGGTCGCCGCGGACGCCCCGCTGGTTCGCGAGGGCGCCTCGCACGCCGTGGTGCGGGCGAGGATCGTGCGCGGCGACCGGGCGGCCCTGGTGGAGCTCGAGATCGTGCCGGGGCGGGCGAACCGGGCCCGGCTGAACCGGGCGCCGGTCCCCCGGCCTCGTGACGTCCTCGGGCTGCTGTGCACGGTCCTGTTCGCCCCGGAGGATCTCGCCCTGGTCAAGGGGGACCCGGCGGGGCGGCGGCAGTTCCTCGACGAGCTGCTCGTCGCCCGTACCCCGCGGATGGCCGCGGTGCTCGCCGACTACGACCGGGTACTCAAGCAGCGCTCGGCCCTGCTGCGCACCGCCGGGGCGGCCCGGCGGGCCGGTGGGAAGGGCGACCTGCGCACCCTGGACGTCTGGGACGGCTACCTGGCCACCTATGGCGCCGAGCTGCTCGCGGCCCGCCTCGCCCTCGTCGAGGCGCTGCGCCCAGGGGTGGCCGGGGCCTACGCGGCGGTGGCCGGCGCACAGGCCTCGGTCGGGTTCGAGTACCGCGCCAGCGTGCCGCTGCCACAGCCGGATCCGGCCCTCCCCGACCGCCAGCAGCTGGAGGAGACCCTGCGGACCGAGTTGGTGGCCGCCCGCCCGCGGGAGATCGAACGCGGGCAGACCCTGGTCGGACCGCACCGCGACGACCTGCTGCTGGCTCTCGACGGCCGGCCGGCGCGCGGCTACGCCAGCCACGGCGAGTCCTGGTCGCTCGCCCTCGCCCTGCGGCTCGCCTCGTTCGAGCTGTTGCGGGCCGACGACCGTGAGCCGGTGCTGCTCCTTGACGACGTCTTCGCCGAGCTGGACGCCCGGCGCCGGTCCCGGCTCGCCGAGCTCGTCGCCCCCGCGGAGCAGGTGCTGGTCACGGCCGCCGTCGAGGCGGACGTGCCGGCCGAGCTGACCGCCGCCCGCTACGTCGTCGCCGAGGGAGATGTGCGCCGTGCTTCCTGAACCCGACGACGATCGGGCCACCCCAGCCCCAGCCCCGGCGTCGGGTGACGGGCGCGGCGCCGACCTGGCCCGGGAGATCCTGGCCCAGGCCAAGCG
>NZ_CM001489.1:5585166-5625137 GCF_000262465.1 Frankia sp. QA3 | reverse complement strand
GCGGCGGCGGACCGCGGCGGTCGGCGGCCACGGTCCGGCGAGGACGACGACCAGGTGCCCCGGCGCCCGCGGTTGCCGGGCATCGCCAGCCCCGGCCGAGAATGGCGTGACCCGGTCTCCTTCGGCGCGGCGATCAGCCGGCTGCTCGCCGCGCGCGGCTGGCAGGCCCAGGCCAACGACGCCGGCGTGCTCGCCCGGTGGGACGTCATCGTCGGCCCGGACATCGCCGACCACTGCATCCCGGTCTCCCTGCGGGACGGCGACCTCGAGCTCGTCGCCGAGTCGACGGCCTGGGCGACCCAGCTGCGGATGCTGTCCCGGCAGATCCTCGGCATCCTGCACCGGGAGCTCGGCCCGCAGGTCGTCCGGCGGATCACGGTGCGGGGCCCGACGGCCCCGTCCTGGCGGCACGGGCCGATCCGCACCGGCGGCCGGGGCCCGCGCGACACCTACGGCTGAGCCTGGCGGCTGACCCGGACGGCCACGGGATCTCCCTGCGCGTCCCCGGCGGAAGAGACGCACGGGCCGGGGGTGGGCTCGGTGCTGTCCCGCTGCCGTCCGCGGACGGGCCGGGGGATCGGCCCGGTGATCGCCATCCCCGGCGGATGGTCCGGGCGCACAACACGAGGCGATCATGTGGGTGGCGGTTGACCGTCGCGTCGGAACCGTCGTGAAGGCGCGCCAAGGCCCCCGGAGACGTCGGTCCGGTAGGGGGGTTCACCATCCCGCCGTGCGGGGCGCTGCGCAGACGTCAGGGGTCACCCTGCGTCCGCTAAAACGGGTCGGCGGGTAGACTGGTGGATACTTCCGCCCAGAACGAGGGGACCCGCCGCGTGGCCTACGATGCAAGTTCGATCAAGGTTCTCGAAGGTCTTGACGCGGTCCGCAAGCGTCCGGGCATGTACATCGGCTCCACCGGGGAGCGCGGTCTGCACCATCTCGTCTACGAGGTGGTCGACAACGCGGTGGACGAGGCGCTGGCCGGCTACTGCGACACGATCGTCGTGAGCCTGCTTGCCGACGGCGCCGTCCGCGTCGTCGACAACGGTCGCGGCATCCCCGTGGGCATGCACCCCACCGAGAAGCGGCCCGCGGTCGAGGTCGTGCTGACGACGCTGCACGCGGGCGGGAAGTTCGACGGTAAATCCTATGCCGTCTCGGGCGGTCTGCACGGCGTCGGCGTCAGCGTCGTGAACGCGCTGTCCACCAAGCTGGACGTGGAGATCCAGGTCGATGGGCACGTCTGGTTCCAGCCCTACGTGGGGACCCGTCCGGCGGCGCCGTTGGCGAAGACCGGCACCACGAAGAAGACCGGCACGTCGGTCACCTTCTGGGCGGACCCGACGATCTTCGAGACGACCGAGTACAAGTTCGAGACCCTCTCCCGGCGCCTGCAGGAGATGGCCTTCCTCAACAAGGGCCTGTCGATCACGCTGATCGACGAGCGCCCCGAGGAACGCCTCGAGGTCACCTACAAGTACACCAACGGTCTGGTCGACTTCGTCGCCCACCTCAACGCCACCAAGGACGCGATCCACCGCAGCGTGATCTCGCTGGAGTCCAAGGGCGTCGGCATCGAGGCCGAGCTCGCGATGCAGTGGAACGCCGGCTACAGCGAGTCGGTCTACACCTTCGCGAACACGATCAACACGCACGAGGGCGGCACCCACGAGGAGGGCTTCCGCGCCGCGCTGACCAGCGCCGTCAACGCCTACGCCAAGGACCAGAACCTGCTCAAGCCGGTGAAGGCGGGCGCCAAGAACGGCGACGAGCGGCTGTCGGGTGACGACATCCGCGAGGGCCTGACCGCGATCATCTCGGTGAAGCTCGCGCAGCCCCAGTTCGAGGGCCAGACGAAGACGAAGCTCGGCAACACCGAGGCGAAGAAGTTCGTCCAGGAGATGTGCTACTCGGCGCTGAAGGACTGGTTCGAGGTCAACCGGACCGAGGCGCGGGCCATCGTCAGCAAGTCGCTCGACGCCCAGCGCGCCCGGATCGCGGCCCGCCAGGCCCGGGACCTGACCCGGCGCAAGGGGCTGCTCGGCGGCACCGGCCTGCCCGGCAAGCTCGCCGACTGCCAGTACACCGACCCCGAGCGCTGCGAGCTGTACATCGTCGAGGGTGACTCCGCCGGCGGGTCGGCCAAGGGCGGGCGGGACTCGAAGTTCCAGGCGATCCTGCCGCTGCGCGGGAAGATCCTCAACGTCGAGAAGGCCCGGATCGACCGCGTCCTGAAGAACACCGAGGTCCAGGCGCTCATCCAGGCGCTGGGCACCGGCATCCACGATGACTTCGACATCGCCAAGCTGCGCTATCACAAGATCGTGTTGATGGCGGACGCCGACGTCGACGGCCAGCACATCCGGACCCTGCTGCTGACCCTGCTGTTCCGGTTCATGCGGCCCCTGGTCGAGGCCGGCCACGTGTTCCTGGCCCAGCCGCCGCTCTACAAGATCAAGTGGGGTCGGGAGGACTGGGAGTACGCCTATTCCGACCGTGAGCGCGACGGACTCGTCCAGCGCGGGGTGGAGGCCGGGCGCAAGCTGCCCAAGGACGCCATCCAGCGGTTCAAGGGCCTCGGCGAGATGAACGCCACCGAGCTGTGGGACACCACCATGGACCCGGACAAGCGCATCCTGCTCCAGGTCACCCTCGATGACGCGGCCGTCGCCGACGAGCTGTTCTCCGTGCTCATGGGCGAGGACGTCGACGCGCGCCGCAGCTTCATCCAGCGCAACGCCAAGGACGTGCGCTTCCTGGACATCTGACGCGGTGCAGCGGTGCCGCGGCGGTCCGGCCCGCCCGGCACCGCCCGGCACCGCCCGGCCGGGACGACCCCGGGGCGAATCGTGGCTGGCGCCCCGCCGGACAGCCCGGCCACCCGCCGGGACGCCCGTCCCACCTGACGACTGATCCCACTGCCCTGGAAGGACCCCGTGGTCGACGTCCTACCGCCGCCCCCCGGCGACCGCATAGAACCCATCGGCATCGAAGTCGAGATGCAGCGGTCGTATCTCGACTACGCCATGTCGGTCATCGTCGGCCGCGCGCTGCCGGAGGTCCGGGACGGGCTCAAGCCCGTCCACCGACGGGTCCTCTACGCCATGTACGACGGTGGCTACCGTCCCGACCGCGGGTACTTCAAGTGCTCGCGCGTGGTCGGAGACGTCATGGGTAACTACCACCCCCACGGCGACTCGGCGATCTACGACACCCTCGTCCGGCTCGCGCAGCCCTGGTCGCTGCGCTACCCGCTGGTCGACGGCAACGGCAACTTCGGCTCGCCCGGCAACGACCCGCCCGCCGCCATGCGGTACACCGAGGCGCGGATGGCAGCCATGGCGATGGAGATGCTGCGCGACATCGACCAGGAGACCGTCGACTTCGCCCCGAACTACGACGGCCGTTCGCAGGAACCGCTGGTCCTGCCGAGCCGGTTCCCGAACCTGCTCGTCAACGGCGCCGGCGGCATCGCGGTCGGCATGGCGACGAACATCCCGCCGCACAACCTGCGCGAGGTCGCCGCCGGCGTCCAATGGGCGCTCGACCACCCCGAGGCGACCGACTCCGAGATGCTCGAGGCGCTGATCGGCCTCATCAAGGGGCCGGACTTCCCGACCTCCGGCCTGATCGTCGGGCGCAGCGGCATCGAGGACGCCTACCGCACCGGCCGCGGCAGCATCCGGATGCGCGCGGTGGTCAACGTCGAGGAGAACAAGGGCCGCACCCAGCTCGTCGTCACCGAGCTGCCCTACCAGGTCAACCCGGACAACCTCGCCGAGAAGATCGCCGAGCTGGTCCGCGACAACAAGGTCACCGGGATCGCGGACGTCCGCGACGAGACCTCGGCCCGCATCGGCCAGCGCCTCGTCATCGACCTCAAGCGCGACGCCGTCGCCAAGGTCGTGCTCAACAACCTGTACAAGCACACCCAGCTGCAGGACACCTTCGGCGTCAACATGCTGGCGATCGTCGACGGGGTGCCGCGCACTCTGCGCCTCGACCAGATGGTCCGCTACTACGTCGAGCACCAGGTCGACGTCATCGTCCGGCGCACCCGCTACCAGCTGCGCAAGGCCCGCGAGCGACTGCACGTCCTCGACGGTCTGCTCATCGCGCTCGACCACCTCGACGAGGTCATCAGCCTCATCCGCAACGCCGAGTCCGCCGACGCCGCCCGCGGCCAGCTGATGGAACGCTTCACGCTGTCGGAGATCCAGGCGACCGCCATCCTCGACATGCAGCTGCGCCGGCTCGCCGCCCTGGAACGGCAGCGGATCATCGACGAGGCCGCCGAGCTGCGGGCGCGGATCTCCGACCTGGAGGCCATCCTCGCCTCGCCGGTCCGCCAGCGGGAGATCATCGGCGAGGAGCTCGCCGAGGTCGTCGAGAAGTTCGGCGACGAGCGGCGAACCCGCCTCGTCCCCTTCGAAGGCGACATGTCCATCGAGGACCTCATCGCCCAGGAGGACGTGGTCGTCACCGTCACGCGCGGCGGCTACGCCAAGCGGACCAAGACCGACCTCTACCGCTCCCAGCGCCGGGGCGGCAAGGGCGTGCAGGGCGCGGCCCTGCGCGAGGACGACATCGTCGAGCACTTCTTCGTCACGACGACCCACCACTGGCTGCTGTTCTTCACCAACAAGGGCCGGGTGTACCGGGCGAAGGCGCACGAGCTGCCCGAGCAGGCCCGGTCGGCCAAGGGCCAGCATGTCGCGAACATCCTCGCCTTCTCCCAGGATGAGCGGATCGCCGAGGTCATCGCCCTGAAGGACTACGAGGTCGCGCCGTACCTCGTCCTCGCCACCAAGCGCGGGCTGTGCAAGAAGACCGCCCTGAGCGACTTCGACTCCAACCGCGCCGGCGGCCTGGTCGCGATCAACCTGCGCGACGACGACGAGCTGATCGCCGCCCGCCTGGTCGCGCCCGGCGACGACCTGCTGCTGGTCAGCCGCAACGCCCAGTCGATCCGCTTCCACGCCGACGACGAGCAGCTGCGGCCGATGGGCCGGGCGACCTCCGGCGTGATCGGCATGCGGTTCGACGCCGAGGACGAGCTGCTGTCGATGGACGTCGTCGTGCCGGGTACGACCGCCGACCTGCTGGTGGCCACCTCCGGCGGCTACGCCAAGCGGACCCCGCTGGCCGAGTACCCGGTGCAGGGCCGCGGCGGCAAGGGCGTGCTGACCGCTAAGATCGTCTCCACCCGGGGCGGCCTGGTCGGCGCGCTCGTCGTCGACCCGGACGACCAGCTCTACGCGATCGCCTCCAACGGGGGTGTACTGCGCACCATCGCCAAGGACGTCCGCCGCGCCCAGCGGCAGACGATGGGGGTCCGCCTCATCGATCTGGAGACCGGTGTGCAAGTGGTCGGGGTGGCACGCAATGCTGATGTGGAGGACGCCGACGCCCGTACCGACCCCGGGGCCCAGGAGAGCTGAGCCCGAGGCCGGCCCGGGGCTGGGCCCGAGGCCGGTCGGCGGTCCTCGACGTCGGCGCCGCCCCGGCGCCGCGGCGACGCCGAAGCGGGGATCCGGTGTGCGCATGGCCCGCGTACGCCGCCAGAAGCGAACCGGGAGTAGTCCGTGAGCGACAGTCAGGAAGACCGGCCCGCCCGGTCGGCGGTCCACCGCGGCTCCTCCCCGGCCGCCGGGCCGGGGGGAGCGCGTGACGGCGACCGTTCCCGCCGGGCCAGCGGCGACGGCGACGACGGGGAGTCGGGCGGCGAGACGGTGAAGATGCCCGCCGCCAGTGCCTCCGCTGGCAGTGCCTCCGGCAGCGGAGCTTCAGCGGCCAACGCGCCAGCCGCCGGCGTCGGCACCCCCGCCGGCGGCGACGCCCCGGCGGCCTCCGGCGGCGCCCGTGCCGGCGGCGCCGGCACGCTGGACCCGTCGGCAGGAAACCCCTTCTTCCAGCGTTCCGGCCGGCCGGGCGCGGGGCAGTCCAATCACGTCGCAGACGGCCGTGACGGCGCTGAGGGGGCCGGCGCGGCCGGGTCCTCCTCGCCCGCCTCCCCGAAGCCGGGATCGTCCTCCTTGTCCTCCTCGGGCAAGCCGTCCGGTGTTGCGGGCGGCGACCGGGCAGCGGCTGCGCCTACGGAGACGGCGCGGTCGTCCGCGGCACCGTCCAAGTCCGCACCGTCCAAGTCCGCGTCGTCCAAGTCCGCGTCGTCCAAGTCCGCGTCGGCATCGGCGCCGCCGGCCTCCGTGACGGCGTCCCGGCCCCCGTCATCATCGGCGGCGGGATCTCGGGTCGCGGCCTCGTCCGGCTCCTCCGCGCCCTCCGGATCCTCGCGGGCCTCCGACGATCCGGCCCGTTCGGGAAACCCGGCCGGTTCGGGAAGCTCTGATCGTTCTGGCGGTGCTGATCGTTCTGGCGGTGCTGCTGACCGCTCGGCTGGCTCGGACCGGTCCGCGGCGTCAGCGCAGCGGGCGCCGGCGGGGCGCGGTGGCGAGTGGGCCGATCGGTCCGGCCGGTCGCGAGCGACCCCGACCCGCAACGGGGCGGGCGGGGGCCCGGCTGGTATCACAGGGTCGGCGGTGCCCCCATCCGGGTCGGCTCGTACCGGGAACGCCGGGACCCACGGCGGCGATGCGGGCTCGGCTACCCGCAAACTCGGCTCGTCCGCCGTATCGTCGCCCGCGAAGTCCCTCGGTACGACGCCGCCTGGCGCCCGCCGAAGCACGACGGGCCTGCCCAGTGCCCGCACCGAGCCCCCGGTCGAGCGGCCCGGGGAGACCGACACGATCTCCCTGGTCCGTCCGCCCAGCATGACGAGGAGCCGTACCACGAAGCCCGAAAGCAACCGTGCCGCTCCGGAGCGGGTGCCCGCTCCCGACGCGGTGCGGCCGGCCGCGCCCGCCGGGGGCCGCGGGGCCAGCCCGACCGCGGCCTACGAGCGGCCGATCGCCGCGCCGGCGTCCGCGGGCACCGCCACCGCCGCCGCGCCGCCGCACGCGGTGACCGCGACCTCCCCCGGCGCGCTCGACGACCAGCTCGAGGCGGTCCCGGCCGACCGGGCCGGCGCCCCCCGCGGTCCCGGCCGGCCGGGACCGGGCTCCACCCGGCCGCCCGGCGCCGGCCGGCGGGCCAAGCTGAGGCTGTCCAAGGTCAACCCGATGACCGTGACCCGGCTCAGCTTCGCGTTCTCCCTGTGCGTCTTCGTCGTCCTGCTCGTCGCGGTCGCCGTGCTGTGGTTCGTGCTCAACTCCATCGGCGTCTTCGACAGCGTCACCGACGCCGCGGACACCCTGACCGACAGCAGCGCCGGCAACGTCCGGAGTTGGCTGTCCTTCGGCCGGGCGATGGAGATCAGCCTGCTCATCGGCGCGATCAACGTCATCCTGATGACCGCGTTGACCACCCTCGGGGCGCTGCTCTACAACCTCTGCGCCGAGATGATCGGCGGCATCGAGCTCACCCTCAGCGACCAGTAGCGCGAACGGACGGCGGCGGCCCGCATCCCGGCCCCGCCGTCCTGTATGGTTGCAGTCGTTGCCGGGACCTATAGCTCAGTCGGTTAGAGCGCTTCCCTGATAAGGAAGAGGCCGGTGGTTCAAGTCCACCTAGGTCCACAAGAGTGGCGATGTTTGAAACTTGATCTTCGCTCCTCTTGAGCTGGTAGGGCGTAGCGCCGTTCGGGTAGATGCCGGACGGCGCTTTCGTTTGCCCGTGAAGGGGTCTGCTGTCCTCGTGGGCGGTCGGGGGTCCCTCGCTGGTGGAGACGTGTAGGTCCGGGGGTCCGGGTTCGTCTGTGGCGCTCTGGGCCTTGATCAGATTCCTGGTCTCCTGGCTCAGCAGGTCGGCAAGATCGTCGCCGAGGAGTTGGGCGAGCGGGGGGAACAGGTCCGCTCCGTGAATCCCCTTGTCGATGATCCAGAACCGCTTGAACACTGCCTGGTTGAGTTGGCGCTGCACGAGTGCCGGGGCGGTGGTGTAGAGGGTGTGGCTGTCCTCGCAGAGGCTCAGCAATTGGTCGAGAATCGCGCCGATCGACTGCCATTCGCCTTCGCTGGCGTGGAGCAGGGCACGCGCCTTACCAAGGTCGCGGTCGATCCGCTGCTGTTCTTCCTTGAGGAATTCCTGGCTGATCGCGCCGTTGTAGTAGGAGCGCATGCAGGCGCGCCGTTCGTCTTCCAGAGCGTTGATGCGGCGCCTCTGCCGGTCGGCCTGTTCGGTGCCGTTCGTCACGAGGGTCTGCGCGCTGTCGAGGACGATGTCGCGTATCCGGGATTTCTGCCGCGGGGTGATCTCCACGCGGCGCCACCAGTCCGCCACGAGCTGTTCGACCACCTCGATCATCACGTACGGCTGTCCGCATTTCCCGCGTTGCCGGCCGAGGCAGTAGAAGTAGGGGTATTTCCCGCCGCCCCGTCCGGTCGCGTTCATGATGCCGAATCCTGATCCGCACTGACCGCAGAACAGGCTTCCTTTCAGGGGGTGAAAATGCTTGCTTGGCTTGTCACCGGCGGTGGCGCGCGACCGCAGGATTCCCTGCACCCTGGTGAGAGTCTTTTCCGTGACGAAGGTGGGATGCCGGCCGCCCGGGTATTCGACGCCATCGAAGGTGACAACGCCGATGTAGTAGCGGTTCGTCAGCATCTTGTGGACATGGGAGGGCTGTAGCGGCCGTTCCGGGCGTTTCCCCGCGGCGCGGTTGGTCAGACCACGATGGTTGAGTTCCTCGGTCAGGCTGTCCACCGTCCACGCGCCCGTGGCGAACTGCTCGAAGGCCCATTGCACGAGTCGCCACCGGTCGTCGTCCAGGATGACATCGGCGATGTTCCGTCCCTCGCTGCGGATCCGCACGTTGAGATAGCCGATCGGGGCGAGTCCGGGGGTGCCCCCGTTCGCGGCTTTCTGCCGCATCTTGTATTTGATGTCCTTCCCGCTGGCGGCAGACTGATACTGGTTGATCACGGCGAGCATGCCGTGAAGGAGTTCACCGGCCGGCGTCTCGTCGATGTTCTCCGTGGCGGACACGAGAACAACCCCGAGATTCCGCAGGCGCAGCGTGAAAGCGGCATCCTCGTACCGGTCCCGCGCGAACCGGCTGAGCTGGTAGACGATCACGATATCGACGTCCCGGTCCCGCTCGATCCGGGCGATCATGTCGCGGAACGCTTCGCGCCGTTCGAGGTTCTTGTGCGCCGAGGCACCCGGCTCGACATACTCGCCCACCATGTCGGCGTTCAACGTCTCGGCTTTCGCCCCGCACGCGACGCGCTGCGCCGGAAGTGAGATGCCTTCCGGATCGTAGTCGGTGCGAACCTGCGCCTTCGTCGACACTCGAAGATAGAAAATCGCCCGCAGCCGCCCGGCAGACGATGCGGACAACGGAACATGGGATTCCGGGGTGAATTTCGGGGGCATGGGCACACCCTTTCTCGTGGTGATCGTCGCGGGCATGCTAGCACGACGTGACCCTACGAAAACCGACTCTCCGAGTCGCTGTCGAGTCTCTCGGATTCTCCTGTGCGGGCCGATGGAATTCCCCCGTTACCGTTCTCCGATTCTTCGCGGACGAGGATGCCCGCCCAAGCGACTATCGCGGCGGAAAAGTCGTCGCAGTCGATTTCCGGCTGATATTCGGCGAGGATCTGAACCTTGTCACGGCGTGCCGCGTCCAACGAGCCGATACCCGTTTCTCTCGCGTGATCCGGATCATCCGAGGAATGCCGATGTCCACACGGGCAGCGGTAGCCGCGCCACGGCACGTCGCCCCCGCGCCACGCGGGCACGCGCCCGACAGCGACCCCACGGCCGCTACGGCTACCCCGACCCGTCCGCCCAGCTCAGACCGGCGGACAGGCCGTCGCACCCGTCAGCGACGCCGCTACCCCGTAGCGGACATCCCGCTACCGTCACACAGAGTGAATAGCCCGCCGGCTAAGGTGATCCACCGCGCCATGTGTACCCGGGTTTCCGCCCGACCCTCGTGGATTCTCCAGGGACGGACACGACCGCGAGAAGACGACGCACACCGGTCGCCGAGGAGAGGCGCGTGCCACGGCCTGCCGCGCCCGCCCGACGCACCGAACGGCCAGCAAAGATCCACAACGATGTCATACCCACCCACTTCACAGGAGCCGGACTGACGATCATTCGAAGCGGCGCACGGCAGGGCACACCGATCCGAACCTAATTATCCCACTACGGAGAATCGGATAACAGAGCCGAGAGCCGGGACGAAAGGCATGGTTTGAACACGGAAAGCCGAGTTCACGATCAAGATGTGTGGCAACTCTCGATCGGGCGCGTGGCAACTCTCGATCGGCCGGTCGGACCGGTGTGCACGAGGGTGTGCAGAGCCGTGCAAGGAGCCGTGCACGGGGTGTGCACGAGGTGTGCATGCACGGCCCCAACGCGCGTGCGCGCGTCTGCGCGCGTTGGCGTCCGCCGGCCCATCGGCGTGCACGACGGCCGACCCGACGACCGTCGACGTCCAGGACGCGCCGAACCGTCACCCTGATCTGCGCCTGTCGACAGTGATCGCCAGGCGCGGTGAATATCTGCCTCGGTGGTGTCCGGCCGGACGATCGTGGGTGGTCGGCACGGCAGCCACGGCGCCGTATCCTGAGGATGACTTGCGCACGCGGGCGAGAAGAGGGCGTGATGGTAGACGAGTCGGCACCGGGAACCCATCTCCAGAACCTGCGCCACCGACGTGGCCTGACTCAGGAAGCACTTGCGGACGCGGCTGGACTAAGCGTTTCCACGATCCGTAAGATCGAACAGGGCGGAAGCGCCCGAATCGAAACACTTCACATCCTCGCCCGTGCACTCGACGTCGAGACATCGACTCTCTTCGGGTCGGCTTCCCCCGCACCCACCCCCGACCGCGAGGAAGACAATAAGCTGAATCTTCTTCCTTTGCGTCGGGTACTCACTCCCGTTGTCGGCATCGGGGGCGCCGCATCCTTCACTGAACAGCCGTCCGGCGAGGTGCGGGAGGCAGATCTACGCGCGGCACTGTCGGAAGCCGTCCGCCTTTACCACGCTGACGACTTCGAGGCTGTCGCCGCAATGCTCCCTCGTATGGTCCGCGAAAGCCATTGGCTGATCGATCACGCCGCGTCCGAGGAACGGCCCCCACTGTTGCGGCTACGCGCCGAGATCTATCAACTTGCCGGATGGTTCCTCACGCAGGTGCGACAATATGATCTCGCCTATGCCGCTATTCGGGACGCGATACAGGACGCGACAGGCGCGGGCGACCCTCTTACCGCAGCATCCGGCGCCATATCGCAGGCGTGGTTGTTCATCAGGCAGGGTCGGTTCACCGATGCGGAATCGCTCGCCCGAGACACCGCCTCGACGATCGAACCGCGGATGTCCACGGCTAGCGATGCGGAACTCTCGGCATGGGGGTGGCTCCTGCTTCGCGGGTCGGCCGCCGCGATCCGCAACAATCGGCGTGACTCCTCCGACGAATTTCTGTCGCTCGCCGAGGTTGCCGCGTCGCGTGTGTCCGTCATCCGCTCGCCCGGTCGCTATCACCAGTACCTGACAACCTTCGGTCCGGCGGTCGTGACGATGAAACGCGCCGAAGCAGTCATGATCGCGGGTGACGCGCGGGGCGTGCTGAGGCTCGCGGAGACAATCCCACAGCCACGTACTAGCCGATATCGGTCCGACAACCTGAGTCGTCACCTTCTCGACGTAGCGTCAGCCCACACCGCGCTACGCGACTACGGCGACGCCGCCGACATTCTTGTTCACCTGCGGAAGAACTCTCCTGAATGGCTGCGGCATCAGCGTAAGGGGAGGGACGTCCTGCTCACTATTCTGCGGACCCGCAAGCGATCGCTGAGTCAGGAGCTTCGCAGCCTAGCCGACTTCTTGGACATTTCCACGTAGAAAGCACGGCTAACACGTTACGTGGTAGTCGTGCTAGAGCGGGACGTAAACTACCATGGATCACCGCTCGTGATCGATCTCGCTGAACCCTAGATTCTTCCGCAGGCACCCGGGTCCGGTCGCAGCAGAAGGTCCTTACGCTCCCTTCTGACTCCCGGACTCGGGTCGCCGCCCGCGAAAAAGACCATGTGTCGATCGGCCCCACGAGGGCGGAGCGGAGGCGGGATGGACGAGGACGTCACTATTTACGCGCTGATCAGGCTAGGGCCGGTCGGCCCGAGAAAGGTCATCGTCTGGTTCGAGTCCCGCGCGGCAGCACGGCAATACGCACGGGACAACGGGATCGTGCATTTTGCGATCGCCCCCATGGAGTTCGACGCCGGTCGGCCGCGTGCCAGCGAACCAGAGAGAACGACCACGTGATGAGCGCCGGAAACAACGGTAAGAGCGTCGCCGAAGAGTTCCGGGAATACGCCGAGATCCTGCTTGACCGGGACAGCGAATTCGACGGTGGCCCCTCAGGTGACCCGCCGCTACTCGCCTCGGACTACCGGCGTGCCCTCTATGCTGTCCTCGCTCTCGCACCGGAGCTTGAACGCGCGACAACCGGCCCGGTCAGTGAGGGGGAAGCCGAGGCATACCGACTCGGTGGCGCGGCCATGATCGACCGAATGCATATCGCGATCGGGGAGGCATGGGCGCCCCGACGACTCGCCGCGCGGGAACACCGACGGCACATCGGCCGACCCGGCCGACCCGAGATCACCGACGAACCCGACGAAGGATCGGAATTCATCACCTGAGACGACTGCTTGCAATAGCTAGCACCGTTGGATTGCCCCGAGATCGCGAGCACGAAGAGGGGCTCCCCGGTTTCACCGGGGAGCCCCTCTGTGCGCTCAGTGATCGTTCGGCTACATCATGCCCGTCCGGCTGGAGGGCTTGCGGCGTTCCCGCAGGTAGCGGTCAAGGTCGGGGTTCAAGGTCCACCCTCGGAGCTCCACCCTTGGCTACCAGGGCTTTCGCCCTCCCCCTCCGCTTCGATCAAGGTCGATTCACCCTCGTCGCGCAGCCGGATCACCGGCAGCAGGAATGCTCGCTCTCAGATCAAGGGCCGCGCTCGGCGCGGCCACTGTCGGCCACTCGCGCGGGCGTGCGGCGTCGGCGCGCTGGTCCACGACGCGGCGGCGGGCCCCTCTCGGCTCGGCTCGACCTCAGCTCATGATCGCTTCGGCCTGAGGGTCATAAACGACCAAGCCGAGGGGACGAGCGATGCCGGCAATGAACTTGACGACATCTGAGCCGCCGTCCCAAGACATCGTGATGTAGATGAACTCGCCGTCGGCCTCGCTAGTCAGGTCGCCGTCGACCGGGCCCTCCCAGATTTGCGGCCTCTGAGCGAACTCGGCACGCATGCGCCGAAGCAGTTCGACCAGCTCGGGGCAAGCCGGGTCGCGGACATCCGCTTCGTATCGCTGCTCGGCCTGGTCCATCCGGCGTTCGAACTCGGCTGATGCCTCATCGCCGGTCAGGGAGCCGTCTTGCCGCCACACGGCCACGTCGTAGGTCATAGCTGGATCCTTCCGCCCGGATCGGAACCTGGCGAGCAGGCTCGGCGCAGGCGGCTCGGCGGCGACCGGTATCGAGCGACATGAACCCGCGCCTCTTGGCATGAACCCGCGCCTCTTGGACAGCTAAAGTCGGTTCGCATCGGCAGGACACTGCCCAACCTCGCATCGCCTGCCGCTGACAGGGCGAGCGGCTAACTGGTCGAGCCGCCTCTGGGCACGTGCCACCGCCGGTCCTCCTTCGCGGCAGTCCGCGGCCTCCACTGCGCGCTTCAAGCCCACGCTGCTATGCGGTCGCTACGCGAAGCTTGGCCCGCTCCGTTGCGGTCTCCGATCGGCAGCTACGGAGGGCCAGCGGGAGGATGGCCAGGAAGATCAACTAAGGGTCATTCGCGGGCCATTACGAGCGGCCAACCGGTCACTCACGGGCACCCGGGTCAGAACACCGATCCGCGCTAATGATCTTTAATGTGTGGTGTCGGTTGATGGTTCCCGGGTCGGTCCCGGTGGCGGCGGGTTTTGATCTTTCTCGATGTGGGGCGGTCTCGGTGACTCGGGTGGCCGCAGGGACCGTGGCGTAGGACGGGGTGCCCGTGGCGCACGCTGCCCGGATCGCGGGGAGCCGTTCCACGGTGTGGGTGGTGGCCGGCTACTGCCGGGCGGTATCCACCTTCCCCTCCGCCAGGGACGTGCCGGCTACCGGGACCGCGGTAGGCACAGCCGTCGGAGTTGCTCCAAGGCCAACCATCGTGATCACCGGGCCGGGGGTGTCGTGGATCATCGGACCCGGGCAGGCTCCCCTCCACCACCGACACTTTCCCGACCCCACCCGACCCCGACCCCACCCGATCTCGACCCGACCTGTTCCCGACCCCAGCCCTGGTGATCATGGTGTTCCCTAAGGAACCGGCACCGCGCCCAGGCCGACCCCAGCCCGCGTCGACCCCCGCCCAGACCCGACCCACGCCGTCACCGCAGCACAGCCGTCGCTCTCCCGCCGACACGGCGACAGCCACCCCCCGGGACCACGAACCCACCCCGCAAGCCAGCACGACCAACCCCCGAACCCCAACCCCCGAACCCCAGCCACCACCGATCCACCGGACCCGGCGAATGGAAGATCGGTAACCAGGTCAGAGGCCCGAGACAAGCGGCTCGTGACCGCCGGCCAGCCCGCGTCCGCCCCGGCCCAGGCTCGGCGGAAACGGCGGCGCCACCGGCGGTTTAGCCCGGCCGCCCGTCACCGCCAGCCGCGGCCGCGACCACCTCGGATCGGCGTCCGGCTCCGTCCGATACTGTCCACCCGCGACTACTGTCCACCCGCGACCAACGCGCCGGGCCATCGCCGTACGACCTCGGACAGTCGCTCTGGAGCAACCACGGCGGCACCGCCGGCCGGCGGCGCACCGGCCGGCCGCCGCGGCCGGGAAATGCTAGGAAATGCATTCATCCGGGCCGGGGCGGCCCCATCAGTCGGCGTGGATGTGGCTGCCGGTCAGCCGATCTGGCGGTAACCAGGAAAATCGCGGTCGCGATGGATGGGACTGTCGCGGCGGGGCAGGGAACTGTCCACCCTCACGTCGTAGCGGCGTTCCCGAAAATTATCATCATCCGCCGTGGTGGGGCTTTTCGCGCGCACCTGGTCGCCATATGCAGGCAGGCCGGACGCGCCGGCGCCCCCGGGTTCCGTGACGACCGGGGATCGCCCCTGCGGGGGTGGAAGAACGATCCGGCCATCCCCCGCGAGCGATGCCAGGTCCGTCATCACCGGGAACAGGCCGCGGCCCACCGTGAAAGCGATGTCCCGGCACGTCCGACGGCCGTTGACACGGGCCAGCAGGTCGGCATGCGCCGTGCCCGTCGCAGGTCGCGGCGGTGGCGTCGCCAGCCGCGGGCGGACCTGGGGCTCCAGGCCCAGGTCCGCCCGCCAGCGCAGCGCGCTCGCCAACCGTCGGGTCGTCTCCCGGATGGCCCGCTCGACCTCGATCCCCGGCTCCACAGGCAGCACCGGGGGTAGGGAACCGGGGCCGACGGGTTCCCTGGCCACGCTCGCAATCTGGGTGCTGGCCAGCGCGAACAGGGCATCCATCGCCGCCGTCCGGGTCACTACCTGCACGCCCGCGCTGCCCAGCAGCCGGCGTTCGACCAGCGCCGCCGACAGCTGACCGCTCGGCGCGGCCTCGGCGAACACCGCGGTCCACTCCTCGTCGGAGATGCGCCCGGACCGCAGCAGCAACGACTCGAGCCCGGGCGCCGCCGAGGTGGTGGCAGCCGCGATCAAACCCTCCTGAAAAACAATTTTCCCACTCGCCTCACCCATCACCTGCATCGTCCCCGAGAACCTCTCCCGGGACTGCCGCCGGAGCGCTGCCAGCAGGATGTGGACGCCGGCCGGCATTTCCTCGGCCGGCCGTGCGTCCGTCTCCTCCCTGCGGGGTGGGCCGTCGGTAGAAGAAACAAGACTCTGCGTGTTCTTTATCTCATCCGGCATTGTGGAGTCCTCGATGTGACAATCCGTTCGCGCACAGGTACGGTCGCCTTGTCTACACGATATGCCCGCCGACGTGCACGCGATATTAAAAGGCCTGCCGATGTAATTTCGTCATGCTGTCAACGGGTTGAGGGGAACATCATGGACATCGAGACCGCACTCAAGGAAGCAATGACAATTGACGGTGCGATCGGTGTATCGCTCGTCGATTACGAGAGCGGAATGATGCTCGGTTCGGCCGGTGGCGGCCGCGCACTCGATCTCGAGGTGGCCTCGGCCGGTAACACCGACGTCGTGCGCGCCAAGGCCCGCACCCTCGACGCGTTGGGGATCAAGGAGGGGATCGAGGACATCCTCATCACCCTCGATCAGCAGTACCACCTGATCCGACTGCTCCACCGCGGCGGCAGCCCGCTGTTCTTCTACCTGGCCCTGGACAGGCCCCGGGCGAACCTCGCGCTCGCCCGGCACGGCCTGCGCACCATCGCCCGTGACCTCGACCTGTAAGGCCCCGGTGGCGTCGGCTGACGCCGAGCTGTGAGACCTGTCCATCCGCGCAGCCTTCCGTGGCGGCTGAAATGAGGCTTCGATGACCACAAGCACGATCACCGATGGGGTGCTCGCCGAGCTTTATGCACTACGGGACCAGGTTCCGGGCGTCACCAGCAGCGCCGTCGCCTCGGCCGACGGCCTGCTGGTCGCCGCCGACGCCGACGGCGTCCGGCCCGAGGTACTCGCGGCGATGGCCGCCGCCGCCCTCGGCCTCGGCCGGTCCACCGGCCAGGAGGTCGGGATGGGACCGTTGCGCGAGGTGATCACCCGTTGTCAGGGTGGGCACATCATCGTCTACGCGATCGGGGAGACCAGGCTGCTCGTCGTCCTGGGCGACGAGGGTCTCGACCTCGAACGGCTGCACCTGCAGTCGCGGCCCGCCGTGACGCGCCTCGCGGGGCTGCTCGCCGCCTGAGCCCGCCCGGGGTACCGGCTCCCGTGGTGGGCCGGTACCCCCCCCGACGGGCTCCCCGCTTCCCTGCCTGGTGGGAGGAGCTCGGCCGCCACCACCGGGCCGCTCGCCACCGGTCGCGGTCCCCCACCGACATGCCGGGCGCCGTCCCATGAGCCGCTTCACCCGCCCGACGGTGCGATATTCGCCCAGGGAGCGTCGATCCGTCGCGCGGACGGCGGGGGCGTTCTGCCAAGCTCGTAGGCACAACATGTCGAGGATCGGCGGCGGCCCGGTTCGGCCTTGCGGACGGCAGGTGGGCCGGTCGGCACCGCGCCGCCGCCCGCGCGGGCGCGCCGACGGTCGGATGGAAGGAGAAGCCCGCCATGGCCTCGCGTACCGCGCGATCCGATGAGGCGAACGAGAAGCGGGACCTGCGGGTCCGGATCCTGGGAGAGCCGGTCGACGCCTATCCCGCGGTCCCGCCCGAGGTGGCGCGGGGCACCATCCGGCGCATCACGGTTGTCGGGGAACCCATCCTGCACCGGCCCTGCCGGAAGATCACCGAGTTCGGCACCCCGGAACTCGCCGCGCTCATCGACGACATGTTCGCCACGATGTATGGCGCCGAGGGGGTCGGGCTCGCCGCGAACCAGGTGGACGTCGACGCCGCCCTGTTCGTCTACGACTGCACCGACGAGGACGGCGTCCGGCACGTGGGGCACATCGCCAATCCGGAGTTGGAGGAGGCCGATCCCGCCGAACGCCGGCTGGTCAAGGGCGACGAGGGCTGCCTGTCGGTGCCGGGCGCCTACATGGAGGTCGCCCGGCTCGAACGCGCCGCGGTCCGTGGTCAGGACTCCACCGGTGCGCCGCTGCGGCTGGAGGGCACCGGTTACTTCGCTCGGTGCCTGCAGCACGAGACCGATCATCTGCATGGCAGCCTCTACCTCGACCGGCTGTCCAGCCGTGGACGCAAGAAGGCGTTGAAGGAGATGGAGGAGCGGGCCGAGGAGATCTTCGCCCGCCGCACCGAGGTGGCCGAGACTCTCGGCAAGTAGCCGCCCGGGGCGGGAGTGGGCGCCGGCCGGCGCCGGGGCGGCCGTGGTGGCCGCCGACCGGCATCGGCCGGAGCCCGTGCGGATCAGCCCTGCCGGCGGGTGGCGAAGCGCCGCGGGTTGCGGCCCGCGCCCGTCGCCCCGGCCGCACCGTTCAGCCGCGGTGCAACCGGCCCGGACCGGGGAATCTCGACGTCCCCACCGTGCCCCCGCCGCTCCCGCCGGGAACGGCGGTCCTGCGCCGGCGCGGCAGCCGGGTCGGCGGGTGGGTCGGCGGGTGGCGGAGCCGTCGGTTCGGCGCTGGGCACGGTTGCCGCAACCTCGGCCGGCGGCCGGGGGTCGGTGTGGTCGATGTCGCGCGGTCGCGCCTTTCGGGATCGGGAACGAGCAGCCATCTGTGTTCCTTTCGGGCAGCGTGAAATCGCGGCGCGACCCCGCGGACGCGCGACCGGCGAAAACGCGCGAGAAAAGCGGGACGCGTAATCGGGGAACGCCCGTCAGCCGCCGAAAAATGGCACCGACGGGCCAGTGGGGCGCCGCGAGGAAGAGGGTCCGCGAGCGGACGGACCAGCAGGACGACCAGGCATTATGGCGTCGCACACGGCCAGGAGGCCGGTGCCACGACGTCGATCGCCTACGTCGGCTGGAGAGAGGAGAAAAACAGGCCACCCTGCCGTGACGGCGGGTGCACCGGGGCGTTCACACGCCTACTCAGATGCCCATGAAGGCAGGTTAGTTCATCCCGGGCGGCCGGGCAAACAGTTTTCGCTTGACAGTCGCGGGCGCCGGTTCGGCGCAGCTGGTTCGGCGCTCTTCCCACCTCGGCCGGCCGGCCGGCCGGCGGACGGCCAGTCCCGGAAGACGGCGAGTCGGCGGGCCCGGGGCACTAGGTTCGGTACCGGCCGGTTCGGGCGGTACCCACCAGACGGTGGGAAGCAGGACGGCGAGAAGTCAGCGGGAAGGGAGTCGGCGGTGGACGCGGCATTGCGGCAGTTGGCCGAGGGGGCGACGGGCTTCATGCCCCCGCAGGAGGGGCTGGCGCTGTACACGGCGGCCACGGCGATCCCGGCCGGCGGCCTGATCTGCGAGGTCGGCACCTACTGCGGCAAATCCACCCTCTACCTGGCCGCCGCGGCCCGGGCGACGGGCGCCACCGTGGTCACCGTGGACCATCACCGCGGCTCGGAGGAGAACCAGGCCGGCTGGGAGTACCACGACACGACCCTGGTCGACCCGCGCACGGGCCGCCTCGACACGCTGCCGTTCCTGCGCCGGACGCTGGAGCAGGCCCAGGTCGAGGACGTGGTGACGGCGATCGTCGGGCGGTCCGAGCAGGTCGGGCGGTGGTGGTCGACCCCGGTCGCGCTGCTCTTCCTCGACGGCGGGCACACCGAGGAGCAGGCCCAGGCCGACTACTCCGCGTGGGGGCACCACGTCGCCCCCGGCGGCCTGCTGGCCATCCATGACGTGTTCCCCGACCCCGCCGACGGCGGCCAGGCGCCTTACCACGTCCTGCTGCGCGCGCTCGACGAGGGCTTCCGCGAGCAGTCCCAGACCGGGTCGCTGCGGGTGCTACGCCGCGTCGGTTGACCGGCAGCCGCACCCCGGTCCCGCCACCGCGCCGGCCGATACCACCGCTGGCCCGCCGTCCGGCGCCGCCGGCGATGCGGAGTCCGGCGCCGCCAGCGGGTCGCCGTCGGGCGCCGGGCGCTGGTCGGGCGGGCGCGGTTCCCCCCGGGATCGGTCGGCGTCGGCGACGGCCCGGCCGTCGATCCCGTCCGGCTGGTGCAGCCCGGCGGGCAGGTCGTCGCCGCGGAACAGGGCCTCGGTGACCCCGCCGGCCAGCGTGTCGGCCGCGAGGATCACCGCCGCCGCGGTCCACGTCGACTGTTCGACCGGCCAGAACGTGCGGTTGGCGAACTGCCAGCCCGTCCAGTAGCCGCCGTCGTCGTGCCGCAGATGCTGCATGTCCGCGACCAGTTTGGCCGCGGCGGCCGATTCGCCGACCAGGTGCAGGGCGATCGCGAGCTCGCAGGTCTCCGCGCCGGTCACCCAGGGCTCGTCGTCCACGCAGCGGATCCCCAGTCCGTCGACGACGAAGTCGTCCCAGCGGGAGGCGAGCCGAGCCCGGCCGGCGGAGCGGCGCAGCGCCCCGCCGATCACCGGGTAGTACCAGTCCATCGACCAGCGGTCCCTCGGGGCGAAGTACTCGGGGTGCGCGACCAGCGCGTGATGCAGAGCGCCGGTCGCCCGCTCCCAGGCCGGCGGCACCTCGTCGACGAGCGCGGCGAGCGCCATCCCGCACCGCAGGCTGTGCAGGGTGCTGGAGCATCCGGTGAGCAGCGACTCGGGATAGTCGACGCCGTCGGACCCCCGCGCCCACCAGATCTGGCCGCTGGGGGCCTGCATGTCGACGACGAGGTCGAGCGCCCGGCGGACGACCGGCCAGATTCCGGCGGCGAAGGCGCGATCCCCGGTGAGCAGCCACCGGTGCCAGGCGGCCGTCGCCACGTAGGCACACTGGTTGCTGTCGGCGAAGTCCTCCTTGACCGCCCCGGCCACGTAGCTGGTCGCCCAGGAGCCGTCGGCCCGCTGGTTGCGGCGCAGCCAGGCCCAGGCGGCGTCGGCCGCGTCGACCAGGCCGCCGAGGTCGAGCGCCATGGCGCATTCGAGATGGTCCCAGGGGTCGGTGTGGCCGCCGGGATACCAGGGGATGGCGCCGTCCGGTTCCTGGACGGCGGCGATCGCGGACGCGGTCGCGGTGAGTGCAGCGGGGGTCAGCACCGGAGCAGACTCAACCGACCGCACGCGCTACCTCCGGTTTCCGTAGGTACAGGACGATGCTCTTGCCGATGACCGGATTGAGGATCCGCTCGGCGAGCCGCGTGACCTGGGGACGGCGCATCATGTCCCATACCAGCAGCCGGTGGTAAAGCCGCGTCGCCGGATGGTCGTCGTCATGGACACCAACGAGACACCGCAGCCACCAGTACGGCGCGTGCAGGGCGTGGGCGAAATGGGTGGCGATCGGCTCCAGCCCGACGGCGGTCAGCCGCTCACGCAGCTCGGATTGCCGGTAGATGCGGATGTGACCACCCTCGACGGTGTGGTAGGCCGTCGACAGGCTCCAGCACACCTGCTCGGGGAGGCGGTTGGGGACGGTGACCGCCACCCAGCCGCCGGGCCGCAGCACGCGGGCAATCTCCGCCATCGCCGCCGTGTCGGCGGGCAGGTGTTCGAGGACCTCGGCGATGATGACCCGGTCGAAGGTGGCGTCCGCGAACGGCAGGGCGAGCGCGTCGCCGCGCACCCCGGCGGCCCGCGCCGTGGCCGGCGCCTGCCCCTCCAGGGCCATCGCGGCGAGCATCGCGTTCACGCCGCTGACCTCGCCGAGGGAGTAGTCCAGCGCGACGACGTCGGCGCCGCGCCGGAACGCCTCGAAGGAATGGCGCCCGGCCCCGCAGCCCAGGTCGAGCAGCCGGCAACCTGCGGGTACGGGAAAACGATCGAAGTCGACGGTGAGCATGCGGCGCGGGCTCAGCCGGCGAGCGTCGGCGACGCCGACGAGTTCGGAGCGCCCGGGGCCGCCGCCGGCGCGGACGTCGCGGTGCTGGCCAGCCCGGCCGGCCAGGAGGCAGGCGTCGGCGGCGCCCACGACCACGACGAGCCCGGGTAGGGCGAGGTCGGTGTTCCGCCCACCGCCGCGATCCGCTCGGCGTACCAGGCCGCGGTCGCGGCGCTCGCCGCCCGCCAGGAGAACCGCTCCTCCACCCGGCGCCGCCCGGCGGCCCCCATCCGGGCGCGGCGCGCTGGGTCGTCGAGCAGCGTGCGGATGGCCCCGGCCAGCGCATCCGGATCCCCCGGGGGAACCAGCAGGGCAGCCTCGCCGTCGACGCCGGCGACCTCGGGCAGCGCCCCGGCCGTCGTCGCGATCAGCGGGATGCCGCAGGCCATCTCCTCCACCGCGGGCAAGCTGAACCCCTCGTACAGGGAGGGGACGACGGCGACCTCGGCGGAGCGCAGCAGCGCGATCAGCTCCTGCTCCGGCACGTTGGAACGGAACGTCACCGCGTCGCCCAGGCCCAGCTCCGTCACCCGACGCTGGGCCTGCCCGCCCTCGCGGACCTTGCCGATACAGATCAGGTGCGCGGCGCGCTCGGACCGCAGCTTGGCCAGCGCCTCCAACAGCACACCCAGGCCCTTGAGCGGCACGTCCGCGCTGGTCACGACGACGATGCGGCCGGCGACGGCCGGTGTGCCGGCGGGCGCGGGCGTGAAGACGTCGGCGTCGACCCCGAGAGGCACCGTGTGCATGACCTCCGACGGCAGGTCCATGTCGGCGATGATCTCGCGCCGCGAGCTCTCCGAGGGGATGACGACGCCGTCCAGCCCCCGCGCCACCCGGGCCTGCATCGGCAGGAACGAGTACCACCGGCGCAGCCCCACCCGGGCGGTGAAGCTCGACGCCGCGGCCAGGCTCAGCCGGCGGTCGACGGTGATCGGATGGTGCACGGTGCTCACCACGGGGATCCGGTACGGGCGCAGCGCCGCCCGCAGCGCCAGCAGCCCGTAGCCGAGCCCCTGGTTGTCATGGACGATGTCGAACGGCGGCCGCCCACCGGCAGCCCGGGGCCGCAGCGCCTGGTAGGCGCGCAGGCTGAACGACAGCGGCTCGGAGAACTGCCCGGTCCGCATCATCGCGAACTCGACGACGTCGGGCAGCGCGCGCAGCTCCGCCATCCCCGGCCAGCGGAACGGGTCGGAGTCGCGGTAGAGGTCCAGGCTCGGCAGCTCGGTGAGACCGACCCCGTCGTCGAGGTCGGGGTACGGCGGCCCGCTCAGCACCTGCACGTGGTGCCCCAGGGCGACCAGTTCGCGGGACAGATGTCGGACGTACACGCCCTGGCCACCGCAAGTGGGCAGGCTCCGGTACGACAACAACGCAATCCGCAACTGTGCGCCCTCCGTCCGTTTCGGGCCAGTCCTGGTCCCTCGACGTCGAGGGTGGCGCCGCTTCTTTCGCACATTAGGACATTCGGTTCTGATCTTCACTGGAATCGCATGTGATGGTGCGGCCAGCCGGGTCGCGGACCGGCCGGACCGCTGTCGGCGGTGCCGACCTGCGGGTCCGCCGGTCCGCGCGGCGGGGAGCGCGGGCCCGACGGCCCGCGGGTCGGTCGCCGTCCAGGGGCAGTGGCTGTGGGCGGTCAACGGCTGTGGGCGGTCAAGGACTGGGGACCGTCAGTGCCTGTGGATGGTCGGTGGCTGTGACCGGTCAGGGTCGTGGATGGGCAGCCACCGTCCCGCGGTCAGTCGTTGTCCACAAGGACGACCTCGGAGGGGATGTTGCCCTTCGTAGCCTGCGAGTACGGGCACAACGCGTGCGCCGCCTCGAGCAGTTCCTGGGCGGTGGCCCGCTCGAGCCCCGGGATCTGCGCCTCGATCCTCGCGCCCAGGCCGATGGAGCCCTCGTCGCCCCGGAGCAGTTCGACGGTCACCGAGACCGCCGAGTCGGTGACGTCGACCTTCTTGCCGCGGGCGACAGCCTTGAGCGCGCTGTGGAAGCACGCCGCGTACCCGGTGGCGAACAGCTGCTCCGGGTTCGTGCCCGGCCCGTCGTCGCCGCCGAGCCCCTTCGGCATGGAGAGCTGGAGGTCCAACCGGTTGTCGCTGGATGCCACCCGCCCGTCCCGGCCACCCCATGCGGTCGAGGTCGCCGAGTAGATCGTGGTCGTCATGTCGCCTCCGTGCGTTGCTGTGCGTCGTGGGACGGGTACCGTCCGGTCGCGACGCGGGCTGTCGGAGCTCCGTGGAGCCTGTCAGATTTACGCAACCACGCTGGTGCCCTAAATATTCGCGGTCCACACCCCCGTTTCCCGCTTAGCCTGAGCGGATGGTGCAGGAGGAGACGGGGCAGCTTGATCGACCGCGGCGGGGACGCCCCCGTGACGCGACGATCGACACCCGCGTGCTCTCCGCCGCCGTGGACGAACTGGCCGAGCACGGCGTCGGCGGGTTCAGCGTGAACCGTGTCGCGGCCCGCGCCGGCGTCGCAAAGCGCGGCATCTACGTGCGCTGGCCGGCCCGCGACGATCTCGTCCTGCACGCGCTCGGGACCTTGGCAGCCGGGCTCGTGCCGCCGCGTACCGGGTCGCTGCGCACGGACCTGCTGCACCTCGCGCCTTACGTCGACGCGGTGTTCACCGAGCCCCGGCTGTCGATCCTCGCCCGGTGCATGGCCGAACTGCGGCGCTTCCCCGCGATGTACGCGGCGTTCCGGCGCGAGTCGGTCGACCGCTGCGCGGCCGCCATCGAGGACGCCTTGCACGACGCCGTCTCTCGCGGCGAGGCCCGCGCCGATCTCGACACCGACCTCGCCACGAGTGCCTTCCTGGGCGCCCTGCTGGCCCGGCACGCCTTCGGTGCCCGCCAGGCCATCGACGACCCCACCTTCCACAGCCGCCTCGTCGAATTCTGCGTCGCGGCCGTCCAGCCGGTCACCGTGACGCGATCCAGCACCGTCGGCTGAGCCTCGCCCGCTGAGCCTGTCCGGCCGCCCGGCGGCAGGTGCTCCCTTCCCACGCCCCGGGCACCGCGGATCGCCGGGGATGGTGGTCACCGTGCTGGCCCGCTCCGCGCTGTCCACAGCCGTCCCCTGCCAGGAGAGCGGCGTAGCCGACTGGCATCCGCCCCTGGGCATCGTGCTGTCCACAGCCGGCTCGGCCAGGTGTCGCGCGACCATGCCGACTCCGCGCGGGTCATCGGGCCCCCGTCCACAGGGGGATCGGTGACCATCGGTGCCGACCGTGGCCAGGGCGCGCGCTGTCCACAAGATCGGCTGGCGCCCGCAGGGGCTCGTCTGCGTTCCGCACGTGAGGCAGCGGGCTTCCGGGAGCCGGGATGGTTGCCCATGAGCAGCGTCCTCGCTCGCCAGTGCGCGGGGAAGGCGCCCGTCCGAGTCGCTCGGTGCCCACGGTCAGGTCCGCGCACCAAGCCATGCTCAGTCTGCTGACCAGGAGTTTTCCTGGTTGTCCACAGGTAGAGCGCCGGCCGTCACGGTTGCCGGTGACGCTCCCTGGCGGTCGCCGCCGGCCGCACGTCGCGTGCCCTGTGGATATCTCCCGGTGCCCTCCCCACCAGCCTCCACGAAGAGCACCGTGCCGCACACCATGACCAACCATGGGCATCGTGGCTGGCGCTCCCAGGTTGTCCACAGGAGCGCAGGTTCACGTGCCGAAAGGCACTCGATGGTTGGACCCCGGGGGCCCTGTCCAGCTCGACGGGGGCCCTGCCGCGGGCACCGTCCCAGGCCCGGCCGCTGACCCTCAGCGACCCGCGCTGCGCCCGGCGGAAGTCGCGTTCGCGACCCGTCGGTGCCTGTCCACAGCAGGCGGGCACCGATTCGTCCGTCACCCCGACCGGTCATGGTCGTTTCCTTGGACGGTCACCAGGGTTGATGCTCGGAGCCAGCAGGCTGGGAGATCCACAGGTCAGCCATGGGCACCGTGGGCAGAGCGGCGAGGAGGCGGGGGTCCGACCCCGGCGGCACCGCCGAGTTGCCGGTCCGATGTCCACAGGTGAGGCCGGGGCGTGGCGCCCGTGGGTCTCCCGCGGGCATCGTGCAGCCGCCACGTCGGGTCGGCGCGCGGTCGACCCTGACCACCCAGGGTGCGCTCGCCAGGGTGTCACGGGGCGCCGCAAGCCTCGGCCGTCGCTCGGGGCCGCGGTTGACGTCCGGACCCCGAGGTGGGCAGCGCAGCGGTTGCCCCAGCTCTCCGGTGGGCATCGTCGTTCCTCGACGCGGTGGACGGCGCCGAGGAGGGCGCGGCCGGATGCTCACCATCCCCGGCGGCGGTTCGGTGCCCGGCCCGCGGACGAGCCGCTCCGGTGCCCGCCACACCGTCCATGGGCATCGCGCGCTATCCACAGCCGTCCCCGCAGGGGAGAGCGCCGTCGCCTGGTGCCCCCGTCCATGGGCACCGTGTTTCCACAGCCGGCTGTGGCGGGTGGTCACGCGAGCATGCCGGCCCGACGCGGGTGATCGGGCTGTCCGCAAGGGAACGGTGACCGCCGGCCGCACGTCGCGCGCCCTGTGGATATCTCCCGGTGCCTTCCCCACCAGCCTCGACGAGGAGCACCGTGCCGCGCACCATGACCAACCATGGGCATCGTGGGGAGCGGTCGGGCCTCGTCCACAGGAGCACGCGAGCACGTGGCGAAGGGCGCTCGACGGTCGCGCCCCGAGGTCCCTGTCCAGCTCGACGGGGGCCTTGCCACGGGCACCGTACGAGGACCGGCCGCTGACCCTGATGGGCTGCGTTCCCGCCTGGCGGAGTCGCGTTCGCCACCCGTCGGGTGCCTGTCCACAACAGGCGGCCACGGATCCGGCCGTTGTCCCGACCGGTCATCGTCGTTTCTTGGCACGGTCACCAGGGCTGATGACAGAGGTCAGCCGGCTGGGAGATCCACAGGTCAGCCATGGGCACCGTGGGCAGAGCGGCGCGGCGGCGGGGGTCCGACCCCGGCGGCACCGCCGAGTTGCCGGTCCGATGTCCACAGGTGAGGCCGGGGCGCGGCATCCGCAAGCCCCCTGCGGGCATCGTCGTTCCTCGAGGCGGTGGACGGCGCCGAGGAGGGCACGGCCGGATGCCCACCATCCCCAGCGGGCTTCGGCGTCCGGCCCCATGCACCCCACGGGTGGGCAGCGACGAGGGCACAGGCGAGCGTGGATCCCGCCTGGGGAGCGTGCACCGATCCACCCGTGACCCTCAGCGGGGCGGCGCCGCCATCCACACGCCCCTGGTGGTCAGCGTGCGGGCCCGGCCAGCCCTGCCAGCGGGTTATCCACAGGTGGGCGGGTGGGGCTCAACTGCGGGCGGCCGCGCCGAGCGCGCAGATGTCGGTGACCACCGGCGGACGTGCGGCGAAGCGTTGCGCAACCCAGCCCATCAGATCGTTCATCGACGTGCCGAGGATCGAGCCGTGATCGGCCAGCGGGTAGCGCCGGTAGTCCACCGTCGTGCCCTCGCCGCACAGCCGGTCGACTACGCCGTCGGTGACCGGCTGGCGAATCACCTCGTCGCGGTCGCCCTGGAGGATGAGCGTGGGAGCCATCCGCCGCATGATCTCGTCCCGCTGCCGCGCGAACCCGGCGGCGAACGGCGGGCGCGTGAGCGGATCCACGGTGAAGGCCGTGCGGATCGACGAGCCGACACTCGACTTCGTCACCTCGTCGGCGCACCGGGTGCGCGCGACAGTGAGCAGCCGCCGGCCGGTCTGGGTCAGGTAGCGGTCGAGGTCGATCCGCGGATCGTCGACGGACTGCCCGATCATTGCCAGCAGCAGGTATCCGACACCGTCGGCCCCGCGCTGCAACGTGGCGAGCGACGCGGGGAGATCCGCCAGCGGCGCGGTCGCGACCACGCCGCGGACGTGCAGCTCCGGAGCGTAACCAGCGGCCAGCGCCCCGGCGGCCAGGACCGCCTGCCCACCCTGTGAATAACCCCAGAGGACGACGTCGCGGCCGGCCTCGGTCTCGGTGAGGGCGTGCGCGGCTCGGGCGGCGTCGAGCACCGCCCGACCCTCGGGCCCGGCGACGTAGATCGCATGCTCGCCGGGGGCGCCCAACCCCGCATAGTCGGTCAGCGTGACGACGTATCCCGCCCGGACCAGAGGAAAGGTCCAGGAGGCGGCGGCCAGCGGTGGACGGGCTCGCGAGGGTGCGCAGGAATCCTGGATGCCCGTCGTACCGTGCCCGAACGACACGACCTTGCGGCCCCCGGCGGGAACCGGGACATCTGTGCCCGGAGCAAGAATGATCCCGGAGACGGGAACCCCGCCGTCGCCGGTCGGCCGGGACCGGTAGGTGACCCGCCAGGCGCGGATACCGGCTGGGGCCGGCGCGACGATCTCCCGGGAGAGCAGGTCACCGGGGGCACCCCGCGGCTGCGTCGGCCCGGCGGACTCGGGCGCGTTGCTGCTGCTCGCGGCGCCCTGCCCGCCGCCGACGTCGGCCCGCCGGCCGCAGCCGGCCAGCGAGATCAGCCCGAGCACCAGAAGCATCACCAGCAGCGGCGCGCGGACCGACCGGGACCGGGACCGGGATCGGCGTCGGGGCGCCCGCCGATCGGGCCGATCGGCGGCGTCGGGTGCGGCCGGATGCCGGGAGCACCGATCACGCACGTCCGATCGGGTCGGGCACGGACCGGTCGAAGTCGGTGAATCATCGTCCGGACCGGGCCGCGGGAAACGCACGAATTAAGCCTATGGTTCGGGCGAAGTCTCGCAGATGGCGGTGCGCCATCGGATCGGAAGTATGTCCCGTATGGGGTGGTTGCCTGTCCCCGCCGTGCGTGGCGGATGTACCGCGAGTCCGTCCGGGCCGGCCTGATCCGACCGCATCCCGCGCGGCCGATCGGTGGGCCCGGCGTGGACCGGAACTGTGGACTATCTGTGGATCAGAGCCAGGTACCCGCAGGTGCCGGTCGGAGACGTCGAAGCGCTCGATACCCTTACGGGATCCGCAGGCGGGGCCGGTGCGGTGGCTCGAACGTCACCGCGGTCTCAACGGACGCGTCCGACCCGTCGCCCGAAGCCGTCGGAGGCCCGCGATTGTGACCACGCTCGCGTCGAGCACGCTCGCCCTAGGTCCCAGCGCTCTGAGCGCTGACAACCTCATCAAGGCGGGGCTGGTCGTCGTCCTTCTGATCGTCTTCGCGGAATCGGGACTGCTGGTCGGGTTCTTCCTGCCCGGTGACTCCCTGCTGTTCACGCTCGGGATGCTGATCGCCCGGGACGAGGTCTCCACGCCGTTGCCGGTCGCAGTAATCCTGATCGGGCTGGCGGCGATCGCGGGCGACCAGGTGGGCTATCTGATCGGCCGTAAGGCCGGCCCGGCGCTGTTCCGCCGGCCCGACTCCCGGTTGTTCAAACAGGAGTACGTCGAGCAGGCGAACGAGTTCTTCGCGAAGAACGGACCGCGTTCCATCGTGCTCGCCCGGTTCGTTCCGATCGTGCGGACCTTCACACCGGTCATCGCCGGGGTGAGCCGGATGAACTACCGGGTCTTCACCATCTACAACATCGTCGGCGGGTTGCTCTGGGGCTGTGGAGTGACCGTGCTCGGCTTCTATCTCGGAAAGATAGATTTCATCCGCGACAACATCGAGGCCATGCTCATCCTGGTGGTCCTGGTTTCGGTGGTGCCGATCTTCGTCGAATACCTCCGGAACCGCCGGCGGAAGCGGGCGGGGGCCGCCGCCGGGTCGGCCGCTGTGGCGGGGACCCCAGGGCCCGGCCAGGACGTCCACGACGGCCGGCCAGCCACCGGTTGGGACGGCGATGGCCGGCACCAGGGCGATGGCCGGGACCAGAACGGTGGCTGGGGCCAGGGCGGTGGCTGGGATCGCGGCGACGGTCACGCGGCGCCTTCCACCTCCGGCGCCGCCGGTGAGGGGCCCGGGCAGGCGGGCGGAGACCCGTCCGTCACCATGCGCCTGCGCCGCGGCGGCGGTGGCGGTCGTCACTCGGCGGCCCATCACCCCGAGACCACTCAAGACTGAGACACGGCCGGCAACGGCCGGGATGCCCCGCCGGATGATCTCAGCGCCGGAGGGATCTCCGAGTGGGCGACCGGGTGCCGGCTCGGCGGGCAGGTCGCGCCGAGCGGCTCCCGCGGTGCCCACCGGTAGCGGAATGGAACGCCGCAGCGTCGCCGGTGCGCGACGGGAATGGCCTGGCCAGATGGGTCCCGACGGGCTCCGCGCCGATACGGGGGGAGTCGACGGGACGCCCGCCGGGACCTGTCAACCGTATCGGGTCAACGGGGCATTGTCGCCCCGCTGATTGCTGGTCGAAGAGCAGAAATGCAGGTAGCGCGAGCGATGTCGGCCGAATGTGACGACCATCTCACTCGAACCGGGTGGCCGGTCGGTTGGCAACGCACGGCACTTCACATTTCACGGTGCGTCCCGGGTCGCCCTGCTTCGCCGATCAAGCCCCGCCCCGGATCAAGCCCCGCCCCGGATCACAGCGCGTCGAGCCCGCGCTCGCCCGTGCGCACCCGGGTCAACGTCTCGACGGGAAGCACCCAGATCTTCCCGGCCCCGCTCGCCGTCGACTCGGCCGAGCGCAGGATCACGCTCAGCACGTCCTCGACGTCGGAATCGGCGACGACGCACTCGATCCGCGCGGCGCTCACCGACTCGTCGTGGAACGTTCGTCCGCGATATGTCTGGGTTCGCCATAGCTCGGTACCGAATCCGGTCACCTGGCTGACGGTCATACCATGGATACCGTAGGTGCCGAGAGCGGCGCGCACGTCATCGACGCGGTGTGGGCGCAGGATCGCGGTGACCAGTTTCACGGCGCTTTCTCGTCCTCGCTTCCAGAGTGAGGTTTCATCGCGGGGAAGCGTAGAGCCGACAGGTGACGGTTCCGTCTCGGGAACGTCATCGCATGGTGCAACGAAAGGAATAGTAGATGTCCCTGCTTGACCGCGGAACTCCTCCCGACCCGTATGACGTGCTCCCCGTTCGCCCGTCATTCGACGTGACCAGCACGGATCTGGTCGACGGCGGCGTCGTGCCGCTCGACCAGGTGCACACGGACGCCGGCGGCGCGAACATCTCCCCGCACCTGTCGTGGTCCGGCCATCCCGCCGGGACGGAGAGCTTCGTCGTCACCGCCTACGACCCGGACGCGCCGACCGGCAGCGGCTTCTGGCACTGGGTGCTGGTCGACCTCCCCGGCTCGGCGACCGAGCTGCCGCGCGGCGCCGGCAGCGGCGCGTTCCCCGGCCTGCCCGCCGGGGCCTACCACGTCCGCAACGACTGGGGTGCCAAGGAGTACGGCGGCGCCGCGCCCCCGCAGGGCGACGTGCCGCACCGCTACGTCTTCACCGTGCACGCGGTCGACGTGCCCAAGCTGGAGATCAACGACGAGGTCGCGCCGGCGGTCGTCGGCTTCAACCTCGTCTTCCACACCCTTGCCCGGGCCGTGCTGCGGGTGACCTACCAGCACTGAGTATCGGTCGCCGGCCGCACGCCCCGCCGTCGCCGCGGGCGGCTGCGGGCGGGCCGCCGGCACCAGGGTGGGCACTGGGGCACCGTCATTTCCGTCGCGTTTCCGGCGCGTTCCCGCTGGAAGCGGACCGTCGGCCGGGGCGCGGGCCCCGGCCGACGGCCGGTCATGACGTCTTTTCCTGGCATACGGCCCCCGTGCGGGGGGAGTCTGGAACCGACTCACGCTCGGGAGGAACTGCATGGGCGACGGTAGACAGACGGATGCGAGCGGTCTCGGCGCGGCTGGCGCCTATGACGCCCGCCGGATCTGGGAGGTGGGGGAGCCGATTCACGCGGTCATCTACTTCCACCCCGCGGTCCGCCGCTTCGGGGAGGAGGCCGGCTCCCACGGCTTCTGGATGGGGTACATCGGCATGCGGGCCGCCCCGCTCGGCGCGGCGTCGGCGGCGACGATCACCTCGGCCTTCTACAACTTCGCGCCGCGCCGGATCGCCCGCTCCGTGCCGGATGTCTGGGCCTACTCCTCACCGGCCCGGCTGCTCGACGCCCGCCTCGCGGCGATCGACGTCGTGCTGCGCGAGCTGTGGGGGCTGGACACGACCGGCGTGGCGGTGCGCCGCGCCGCGGTGCTCGCCGGCCGGGCGGCCGCTCGCCGCCGCCAACGCCGCCCTGCCCCTTCCCGCCGAGCCGCACCTGGCGCTCTGGCAGGCGCTGACGACGCTGCGGGAACACCGCGGCGACGGGCACATCGCCGCCCTGGTGCACGCCGAGGTCGGCCCCTGCGAGGCGCTGGTCCTCGCCGCGGCCACCGGGCGCAGCCCCGGTGAGCAGCTGCGGATTTCGCGCGGCTGGAACGAGCAGGAGTGGGCGGACGCGGTCCGTGACCTTTCGTCGCGCGGCTGGCTCACCGCCGACGGCGAGTTGACCGAGCGCGGCGCCCAGGCCCGGGACGCGATCGAGGACGCCACCGATCAGCTGGCTGCGGCCCCCTACCTGGCACTGACCGTGGCGGAGCGCGGTGACCTGTACGCGACGCTGTACGGGCTCGCCGAGCGGGTGGCGTTGGGTGGCGGGTTCACCTGGCCCAACCCCATCGGGCTGGACTGGCCGCCGTCCTCGGAGCGGGCGGTGGCGGACCTGCGTCAGCCGGTGGAGCTGGGCTCGACCGAAGGGTAGCCATAGCCTCCGGTGAACGGCTCCTCGCCGAAGGCGCCGCCGTCGAATTCCGCGTCGTCGGCGGCGCCTTCGGGGACGCCACGGCGCAGCGGACCCGGACCGAGATCCGGCGGGTCCAGCTCCGCCGGGTCGAGGTCGTCCGGGGTCAGGTTGGTGTCGTCGACCTCGCCGTGCATCTTCGACCCGTTCAGCACCACCGGGATCTCCAGGTCACCGACCACGTGCTCGACGTAGAAGGCACGGGCGCCGATGAGCCACAAAGCGAAGCCCGGATCGAGCCGCGGCAGCAGGTCGGCGGCGACGTCAGTGAGCCCGAGCGCCTCCTGGGTGTCGGCGATCTGGTCGGACGCCTGCTTGTACAGGATGCGGATCGCGGTCTCGGCGAGCAGCCCCTTGGCGATCTCCACCGAGTCCGGGGAGGCGGACAGCAGGTCGGAGATGCGATGGGCGACGATCGCGTTGGCACATCCCCACTGGCGGGCGAGCTTCTGCTGCGCCGAGAGCCGGCGGACGAGCCCGGCGAAGCGCATCAGCCGCCAGCACTCGTCGTAGACGACGTAGCGCTGCACGCCGTCCTGGCGCATCAGGGCCGCTTCCATCCACGCCTGCGCACAGGTCATGATCAGCGCGATCATCTCATCGCTGCCCTGGACCCGCTCCAGGTTGAGCACGGCGATCGGCCGGTCGAAGTCCAGCGGGGAGGTCGTCGGCCCGTCGAACAGCCCGCCGAGCGCGCCGTGGGTGAGCCGGCGCAGCGTCAGGGTGGCGTCTCGGGAGGCGTCGCGCAGCTCGGTGGCCGTCATCGGAAGGTTGACGCAGTCCTCCTCGGCGGGATCGGTCATCGCCTCCAGGACGTGCGGGAGCAGCGGGGTCGCCCAGCGTTCCGGCGACGTCCCGCTGATCTGCCGGGTGACGACGTCGAGGGCGAGGTCCACGGCGGTGTGTTCGGCCGGGGTCAGCGGCACGCCCTTCGCCGTCTCGATCAGCGACGACAGCAGCGACGACCTGGCCCGCTTGACTTCCCGCGCCCAGTCCGCGTCGGCGATGCCCCTCGGGCGCGGCGGAGCGTCCAGCGGGTTGAGCCGGGTCGACATGCCCGGACCGATGTAGGTGGGCTCGCAGCCGAGCCGGCGAGCCAGCCGGGTGTATTCCCCCTTGGGGTCACAGGGCACCGCCGCCTGGTAGCCGAACGCCGCGCCGCGGGAGATCAGCGTCTTGAGCAGCGCCGACTTGCGGGAGCCGACCGCGCCGAACACGGCGAAGTTCGGGTTCTCGATGACCTGCTGGCGGTACAGCTCGAAGACGTCGAAGTCGAACGAGTTTCCCGACCAGACGTGCCGGCCGATGTACATCCCGGGCGCGGCCAGCCCGGAGTCGACCACGAACGGGTAGATGCCGGCGATCTGTGCCGTCGTCTCCATGTGCGCGGGCAGCCGCAGCTTGTGATAGGCGCGCCCGGCGAACGGGCCGAGCAGTTTCGGCGCCTGCGCCCCGCGGCGCAACGCCGCCTGGGCGCGGCGCATCGCGGCCTTCTCCGCCGCGGCGGCGGCCCGTTCCGCCCGGCGGCTGCGGCGGGGCGACGGGTCGGCTGGCGGATTCGACCGGCGCCGCCGCGGACCGCCGCCCAGGTCGACGTAGCCCTCGGCGTCGCGGCCCGGGTCGTGGTCGGCGGCCTCGTACGCCGCGGCCTGGTAGCCGTCCGGGTCGTAGCCGGCCTCGTGGTAGCCGGGCGGGTCCAGGTCGTCGTAGGCGGCATCCTCGAAACCGGTCTCGTCGTCGTACCCGGCTTCGTCGTACCCGTCCGTCCCGTCGGCGTCGCCGTACCCGTTCGCCTCGTAGCCGGCGTAGGGGGCGGCACCGGCGCGGCCGGCCGCCGCGGAGGCGAGGTCGCCGGTCGGGTACGCGCCCGGGATGGGCACGAAGCCGCCTTGGTGGCCGCCCGCGTCCGCCGCATCGGGGTGCACGCCGTTGCTATGGAGCGCGCCGTTGCCATGGAGCGCGCCGTTGCCATGGAGCGCGCCGTTGCCGTTGAGCGCGCTGTTGCCGTTGAGCGCGCCGATTCCGTCACCGCCGACGACCTGACCGTCGCCGTTGCCGAATCCGCGCGGGACGACGTAGCCGGGCCCGACGCCGTGGCCGCCGTCGGGCCCGCTGCCGTTGTCGGAGCTGGCGCCGTTGTTGCTGTGGTTGCCGTGCCCCGGACTCATGAGACTCCCACCGCCAACGGTAGGGCCCCGACGCTGAAGCCCTGGTCCTGTTCTCCGACGAGGCGCACCATCTCCAGCCGGCTGCGCGACGCCAGCGTCTCGGCCTCGCCGCAGGCGTCGGCGAGCCCGTCCAGATCGTCGGCGGAGACCGTGACGAACCCGTGGAAGCGGAACGCCCCGAAACCGGCGATCAGTTCCTGCTCGCGTCGCTCCACCTCGTCGGCCTCCGCCACGTCCCGCTGCGTGGTGACCTTGCCGACCTTGTCCCGCATCTGCTGTTCGCCGAGGTGCGCCATCCGCCGCCGGTTCACCGCCTTCTCCGCCTTACGACCGGGCAGCGGCTCCACGACAAGCGACACCGTGCGCCGACAGGTCGTCTCCATCAGTAGCGGGGCGAGGAAGGCGGCGGGCGAGGGCACTCGGGGCCAGCCGTTGATCCAGTACGTGGTGTGGAAGCCCGAGTCCGTGCGGTAATGATCCCAGGCGGTGACGGTCCGCACCGGGCCGGCGACGGCCGGGTCGATCCCGGACGCCAGGCCCTTCAACCCGCCGGCGAGGTCGGTGCTCGCGCCGCCGCGAGCGTCGATCATCTCGATCGAGTACGGATCGTAGGTCGTGCGGATCACCGCGGCCAGCGCCCGCGGGGGCAGCCAGCCGACCGTGTTGATCGACGCCCGGGCGAGCGCCGCCTCCATCGTGCGCAGCTCGCCGAGCAGGACCGCGCAGGCCGCCTGGTCGCCGCCGCCCGCCCGCTGGATCGCCCGGCGGGCGTCCTTGGCGCGCAGCTGGAACGACAGGTAGGTCTCGTGCCGCTGGGCGACGGGACCGGCGGCGTCGATCACCTGCTGGTAGGCGTCCGCCGCCCAGGAGTCGTCGTGGTGGCCGCGGACCCGCCAGTGGCGCTGGAGCTGGTCCCCGGAGTCGGGCAGGGTGCGCTCCAGCCACTGGATCCGGGACAGCTTGCCGCCGCCGCCGGTCAGCCCGGCCAGCAACTCGCCCCAGGCGTCCACCCGGGCCTGCTGGTCACCGGACTCCAGCAGGGCGAACTGGCTGCCCTGCACCTGCAGGACGGCGGTGTAGGTCTGTTTCTTCGAGTCCTTGACCACCGCTACGTACCGGCCGCCGCCAACCGGGACGGACAGCATCACCAGGGAGGACAGCGGCCCGGGAAGGACCGTGCGGCTGAGCTGGTCCTCCCCGGCGCCGAGCCGGAAGAACGCGCCACGGAACACCGTCTCGCCCGTCACCTTCTGCATCGTGAAGCCGAAAAGGATCGGCACCCACTGGTCGAGGTTACGATCCTCCACCCGGACGAAGGCGACGAACAGCAGGGCCACCGCGAGCAGCACCCAGATCGGAATGGCTACCAACGGTGACCGGAGGGCGCCGAGGACGCAGAGCATCACGCCGATCATCAGGGCGAGCTGCGGCCAGCGCATGCCGAGCATGACGCCGCCGCGTTCGAGCGGCCCGAACCGGTAGCTGCGTTCCGCGACCATCTACTACCTCACTCGCCCGTTGATCATCTGCGCGGTGCTGCCTGTTCGCATGGCGGTGCTCACTGACCTCCGGTGCGGGACGGGGGCAGCTTCGGCGCCGCCACCGTGGCCGGACGGGCCGCAGGGGCGACCGGCGGCCGGACCTGGCTCGTCCGCGTGGCCGCGCCGTTCCTGGCCGGTGCGACGCGGGTGGCGGTCCGGGTCGCACCGTTCGGCCGGGCGCTGGCGCCGACCGAGACGGTCGCCCGGGTGGGGCCGCCGGTCCGGGCCGGCTGCCGCGTGGCGCCGCCTGCGCCGGATCCGCCGGTCCGAGGTCGCCCGCCGCCGGAGCCCCGCACCGACGCGGTCGCGGCACCGGCCCGGGAAGTCGTGCCCACGGGTGCGCCGATGCCGCCGCGCCCGGTCCGTAGCGCAGCCGGCCGAGCGAGTCCCGGCTCGACACCGATGCCGCCGGCGTCACCGAGCACGCCGCGATTACGCGTCTGGAGCCGGGCACCGATTCCGCGAAAGGTCTCGCGGGACGTCGATCCCAGCAGTGCGCCCGCGCCCTGCCCGAAGGACGCGGCGCTGCGCCGGCCCGCCGAGCCGACGGCCCGCATCAGATGGACGTCGGCAAATCCCATCAGGTGCATGAGGACGAACGGGGCGAACACCGCAGCAATCATGACCACGGTCCCGCTGAGGATCGTCAGGGTCTGATCGACCGTGGAACCGGTCGAGTCGCTCGCCATCCCGGCACCGAGCGTGAAAATCGCGTAGATGACTGGCTTCGCGAAGATCAGGGCCAGGAGGATCTCGGTGGCGCGCTTGATCCATGCGCTCGTCGACATCGTCGGCTGCCCGGCGAGGTAGAGCGGGATGAAGACCGCCATCACGATGATCGCGACCTTGCGGATGTAGAGCACCACGAACAGTGCGAACGAGAACATCGCGACGAGCAGCGACAGCACGAGGTCGAGCGCGAAGTTGCCCTGTTCCGGTAGCGCGCGTAGCTGGGCCACGAGCTCGGACCCCAGCGGTTTCCCGTTACCGAAGGCGTCGGCGATGCCGTCCGACGCGGTCAGAATCATCTGGAGCAGGGCGAGTGCGATGAACGAGCCCAGGATCGAGGTGCCGGTCGCCGCGAGCGCCCGAACGAAGATGTGGGGGTCCCCCCGCACCGCGCCCATGATGCAGGCACAGAGGAAGAGGCCGGTAACGATCAACACCGCGATCCCGAACGCGATGTTGTAGTTCTCGACGACGTAGTCGGCTTTCAGGTCGATGGTCGTCTTCTGCGCCGCGAAACTGAACACGGAACTCGACAGGTCCGCGGCCATTCCGCAGAACGCCGTCCCCATCGAATCGAAGTAGGCATCCACACTCCCCGAAATCGCGTGCTTGATTCCATTGAGGGGATTTAGAGGAATAAAGGATGCGGCAAGAACTTCGCTACCTTCGGTCACGTGCCAGCTCCGACCAATCGAAATTCCTTGAAACCTTCGGCTGCGCGTTCGGTGATATCCGGCTCTGCGGGGCCGTCGCCTGCGTCTTTAAGCTTCCAGTCCTCCCCGTTCCATACTATTTGACAGAAGTCCGTCCCCCACCCCTGTCTAGGGGCAAGATTGGGATCCGAATTCCCATAGATGCCGAATGCGATAGTGCCCCAGATGGTCACATTCGCTTCGTTCTCATTGTAAGAGCGGACCGCGTATCCTACGCCCCGTCCAATTAGACTGAAGTTAGGAGTTTGAATCGAGGGAACGCCGTATGCTTTAGCGCTGTCCTTATCATTTTGGATAATCAAATCGGCGATCCGTTTAGAGGATTCGGGCAACGCAATCGACTCGTACATCTTTCTTATGCGGGATGGCTCGCGATTTCGTAGTGTCCCAGTGATGGCGTCGTAGTTTGCGCAGGCGCTCACTGCACCGGCTTCGGTACGAGGGTAGCCAACTGGGATGCCAAACTCATTGATACGGGTGGGTAGACCGGGGACCTGACTGCCGCCTGCGGCGTCCACTGGTTTTCCCTCGGTGGAATCCGGTTTCGGGACCAGGGCGGGCGTGGGTGAACTCGCCGGGCTAGAGGTCGGAGCTGTACTAGGAGCGGGCGCTGGCGCGACTGAGGCGGTGTCTGGACGCGCGCCCTTGTCCGGGATGACATAGCGTCCGATCACCAATCCGCCGATCACACTCACCGTGCCGGTGGCGACGATGATGATGATCAGGCGTCTGGCCACACTCTCCATCAGGACCGGCAACGCCCACTCCCCTCACAAGACGGCACGGCCATCATCGCAATGTCCGCCCGCTGGCACCCGGGGAACCGGTCAGAAGAGCGTTGACGATGGGTCATGGACCACGCCGGGGTCAACGGCGACGGTGACTTCGACGGCGGGTGGGCGCTGCCCACCCGGGTTGGGCGCGGGGGCGGTGGCCGTTGCGCCCGTGGCCAGGAAGAAGTTGATGAAGGCCGCGGCGGCGCCGACGAGGAATGCCAGCCCGAAGCCGGCGATGACGCCGCTCTTTCCGACGGTCGAAGCTCGCTCGAGTCCCATCCGCTCGCCGAGTGCCCAGGCGATCCCGCCGAGTAGCACGGCGGCGACGGCGGCGACCACCGCATAGGCGGCCAGGCCGTTGACCAGGTCTTTCAGCGCGTTGATGCCGGGCGCTTTGGTTTCGTCCGGGTCCACCTTCACGTCGGCCAGGATCACGGTCGCCTTGGCGGAGGCGGCGTCCAGGATCATCGCGGTTCCTTTCTCACGGGCGGGGTCCGCCCGGACGATCCGGTCCGGCGATCCTTGAGGGTGCCGTTGGTGACCGTAGGTCGCCGAATGATACGCCTGGCGGCGTGGGGTGATCCCCGGTAGTGCTCGCGCCGCCGCTGGTCGCGCCAGTCTGGGTACGTGGAGTGACTGGTCTGACGGCGTCGCGTGAGGTCCCGGCTGGCCGCTCGCCGGCCGCTGTAGGGGCCGCCACCTCGGCCTTTGCCAACGTGAACAGGTTTTCCACGGTGGCCGCAGCCAGCCGCATGTAGGCGCGGCGAGTACGTCGGCGTAGCCGTGGGATGCGAACCGGCGTGTGCCGGCTCGGGTCCAGTCGGGCGTCGTAGGGGATGCGCACGAGGGAGTCCACCTGCCGACCGAGCCGTGCCGCGGCCGCTCGGGTGCGGGGCGACGGCCGACCGCGCCGCGGCGCGACGATCGCCGCGACGATCGGCGGCCCCCCGTCGCGTGCCGGCCGCCGGCCCGGCGCCTCGCGGAACGCCCGCAGCCGCATGAGAGTCGCCTCCAGATCGGCGGCGGTGGCGAGCGTGATCAGGACGACGAGATCCGCGGCCTCGACCGCGGTCTCGGTCAACGGAGCCCCAGTCGGCGCGTCGACCAGCACCAGCGGGTAGGAGTGGGCGAGCAGACCCAAAGCCGACCGCAGCCCGGCCGGTGTGACCGGCTGGGCACCGGACGGGGCGGCGGGCGCGTCCTGGCCCGCAGGGCCGTCGCCGGCGGGGTGCGAGCCGTCTGCGACCTGGCCGGCATCTGGCCGGATCGGTAGCACGTCGAGGTCCCGCGTGCCCCCGGAGCGCCTGCCGCTGATCATCAGGCTTAGCTCCGCGGCGGTTCCATCGCCGGCCTGGTGCCGGACGACGTCCGCGACGGTGGTCGTCCCGGCGGAGCCGACCCGGCTGGTCAGCGGGTCGCCGCGGGGCTCCTCCTCGTCGCCGCCCGAGGCCGGCGACGTTCCCTCGGTCGGGAACTCCCCGGGCCACAGGTCGACGGCGAGCACCGGATGCGCGCGCACCCCGGTCAGGGTCAGGCCGATCACGCCAGCGAGCGTCGTCGTCCCCGAGTACGGGAACAGCGAGGTCACGGTGACCCGCCAGGAGCCCGGCAACGGGATGCGGGCCCGGTCGCGCACCGAGAGCCGGACCGGGATCTCCTCCCATGGCTGCAGTCCGCGCGCGCCGCCCCGCGGTTCCTGCCACGGCCTGAGCCGACCGTCGGATGCCGACCGGTGCGCCGCACCCGGCCGGTCTTGAGCCGGTGCCGGTACGGCCTTGCGGGGGGGCTGGGGCGGACGCGGGGTCCGCGGCGACGGTGCCGGCTTCGCGCCAGGCGCCGCCGGAAGCGCCGGGGTCCGGGCACGCCCGGCGGACGAGCCTGGCTTCTC
>NZ_CM001489.1:5246740-5585066 GCF_000262465.1 Frankia sp. QA3 | reverse complement strand
GCCGGCGGTCCGGCCCACCGGGGCCGGCCGGGGGGCGGGTGGCGCCGGCTGATCCACCGCGTTGGAACCGGGCACCACAGTGGGCCCAGCCGCCTCGATCGGGCCGGTTACGGCGATGGAATCGGTCACGGCGACGGAATCGGTCACGGCGACGGAGTCGCCCACAGCGATCGGGTCGGCCACCACGATCGGGCCGGTCACGGGTGCCGGCACGGCGGTGGCGGCCCGGTCGCCCTCCTCGGTGGGAGCAGCGCCGGGGGCACCTGCGGGTCGCCCGTCCGAGACCGGCCGGGCGGCCGCGGCCCGGGGTGGAGCGGATGCCCTGGGCGGTCGGCTGCGCGGGGGGTTCACGGCGGCAGGGGGGCTGGGGACGGGCAGCGGCCCGGTGGCGTGCGCAGGGACCGCGGTGGGCCCGGGGCCGGCGGCGAGTGCCTCGGTGGGGGCGGTGGCGGGGCCCCGATCCGCGCCCGGACCGGAGTCTGTGATTCGCGCGGTCGCGCCAGGGCCCGCCGCGGTGGCACCCGAGCTGGTGGCACCCGGGCCGGCGGCTTGGCCCGAACCGTCCGCTTGGGCCGGGATCGCCGTGTCCCGCGACGGTCCAGGGGCCAGGGAATCGGTGCCGCCGGGCGGCGCCGGGCGGCGCGAGGGGTCCGCCTGATTGCGCGGCGCGATCGCGGCCGGCCGGCCGGCACGCCGCGTCCGGCTGCCGCGCGTGCCCCGGGGGGCCTCGTCTGCCTCGGTGCTCGGCGTGGCCCGGCCGCCGCGCCCGGCACTCGCCGGCTCCGCTGGCGGTGTGGCTTCCGTAGCGGTTACACGGTCTGCACCCGGTTCGGTCGCCGATGTCGCATCATCGAGATGGAATGCCTCGCTCTGCCACGCTTCGTCGGGTGGCTGCGGCGAGTCCGGCCCGCTCCGCCGCCGATGCCGCCGGCGCCCGGAACGCGCGTAGGGAGGTGACTCGGCGTCCTCGGTGGTCGAGGTCTCGTCGCGTCCGTACTGGTCGTCTCGGTCCGGCAGCCGGTTGGAACGGGAGGCCGTCGTGGGGATGCGGGCTCCTATGAGCGAAACGGGCCGCGCGTCGCCTTCCTCACCGTACGGTGCCTGTGGCACATCGCTCACGCGCCGTCGCCCTCCCGGCTCTCTCAGGCTAGCTAGTGCCAGTTAAGGTTACTTACGGTTACTTGCCTTCGGCTGCGGTCGGATCGATGTAACACGAGCCATTCGAGTATGACAAGCTCTGGTTGAGGCTACCCACAACGGATGGGTCGGTGTACCTTCCGGAACCGGAGATGTGCGATCCGCCATCATCGAGGCGACCCGACGGCCGGTTCGGCTGAGATCCGCGCCGGGGGGCCGGCGGGGGCTGCCAGGATCACGCGGCGCGAATCGTGCGGCAGAGCGAAAGGAGCGTCGGTGGCGCAGGACGGCTTCTCGATGGCGACGCCCCGGCCATCCGCCCGTCCAGGGCGTTCGGGCGGCCCGCAGGGCGCGCCGCCGTCGGCCCGGACCGCGCCGGTCGGATCGCCTCCCCTGCGTTCCGCGCCTACCGGGTCGAGCCGTCCCCGGGCGAGTTCCGGTCTGCCGGCGGGTATGCCGTCCGCGACCGCCCCGGGCACGCCGGCCGCCGCGACGCCTCCGGTCGCGCCGCTCGCGCAGCCGCCGCTGTCCCCGCCGGGGACCAGGCCGTCCGTGTCGGGTGGGGCCGGCGGCGCCGCCAGGCTGGGTGCCGCCGGCGCTCCCGCGGGCGGCTCAGGTCCGGCGCCGGCGACCGGTGGACCGGCGGCCCGGCCCGCCGACGACGACGACGTGCTCACGGTCGACGAGTTGGTCGCCTGGCTCCGCCTGTCTGAGAGCACGGTCCTCAAGCTCCTGTCCGAGCGGGCGATCCCGGCCCGTAAGGTCGGCCATCAGTGGCGGGTGCGCCGCGGCCGCGTGCGGGACTGGCTGGACGGCCGGGAATGACCGGCGGTGCGGCGAGGGCGGGAACGAGGATCGCGGGAACGAGGACTGCCGGTGCCGACGCCCCCGAGCGCGCCGGCGCGCCGGTGATCGGGCGTCACGGCGGCTCGGCGTAGCGGCGGTCAGGTGTGCTCGTGATCCGAGGCGGGTCGGCGCCGCCGCGCCGATGGACTGGCCCGCGTCGAGCCACCGCCCTGGCCCAGGTGATGGTGCGGGTCGCCGCTGCGCGACGCCTGGGTCGGCGCGCGGAGCGGGCCCGGACCCGCGCCCTGCTGATCCCGATGCTGCTGCTGGTCGTGCTCGCCGGCTGTGGGACGTTCGATCGCGCCGCGGACCCGACACCGAGCCCCTCGGTGACCACGGGCCCGCCGCCAGGCGCCAGCCAGGCGCCGGGGCCCCCGCTGGCCACCGCGACCGCCCCGGTGACCGGTGAGGTCGACCGCACGAATCCGGCCGCGGTCGCGGCCGACTGCTTCACCCGCTGGCAGTCGTTTGACGCGCGGACCGACTCGGGGCCGTCGGCCGGCGTCGAACGCGCCCGGGACTGCCTCACCGAGGACTTCGCCGCCTCGCTCGGCGCGGGCGCCACGGGCGCCACGGGCGCCGCTGACGGGGGCGCCGACGGGCAGGCCTGGCAGGACCTACGTGCCGCGGGCACCCGCTCGCAGGTGTCGGTGCTGGCGACCACGCCGTTGGGAGGCATCGACACCACCGCGACCGGCCGCGTCGTGCTCCAGCTCAACGTGCGTCGCGAGAGCACGACGGGCAGCGAGGCTCCGGTGGCGACGTTGTCCACCCCGGCCCTGACGCTGCTGCGCCAGACCGACGGGACGTGGCGGGTCGCCGGGGCGGATCTCGCCAGCGTCGCCGGCGACGCGCCGGGGCGGTGAGGTCGGGTGGCACGGGGCTTCCCGTCGAAGCGATCCCGGTGGCTGGTGTGGTTGGGCGCCGGCTCGGCGCTCGTCGTCGCCGGGATCATCCTGTTGATCTCGGTGCTGATCATGTCCCTCGCCGGGCCGTTCGTCGGTGACCACGGCCGGGGCAACAAGTCGATCGAGAACGCCGACGGCATCCCGGCCGAGTACGTGCAGCTGATCACCGACGCGGCGAACGGCGCCGGCTGCGCGGAGGTGACACCGGCGCTGCTGGCCGCCCAGCTGCATCAGGAGTCCGGGTTCAACCCGCAGGCCCGCTCGCCCGTCGGGGCGATGGGGATCGCCCAGTTCATGCCCGCGACCTGGGCCAGCCACGGCCAGGGCGACGTGTGGAACCCGGCCGACGCGATCCCGGCGGCGGCCCGTTACGACTGCACGGTGGCGGCGTCGGTCGCCTCCGTGCCCGGCGACGGGCAGGAGAAGATGCTGGCCGCGTACAACGCCGGCGCCGGGGCGGTGCTCGCCTACGCGGGCATCCCTCCCTACACCGAGACCCGCAACTACGTGCGTACGATCCTCGCCCAGATGCAGGTGTACGGGGACTCGCTCGAGTTCGGCGTGGAGATCCCCGCCGACGCGATCGCCCCCGTGGTCGCGTTCATGGAGTCACAGATCGGTAAGCCCTACGTCTGGGGCGCGATCGGGCCGGACTCCTGGGACTGTTCGTCGCTGGTGCAGGCCGCCTACCGGCACATCGGCATCGAGCTGCCCCGGGTGACCACCGACCAGCTCCGGTTCGGCCCGGTGGTGGCCGGGGTCGACCCACAGCCCGGGGACCTGCTGTTCACGCCGGGCACCGACGGCACCGCTGATGCACCCGGCCATGTCGGTATGTACATCGGTGACGGCCGGGTCATCGCGGCCAAGGGGGCGCGCTGGGGCGTCGTGGAGTCCGACATCTCGGACTGGACCGGCACGGTCGCGGTGACGAGGCCGTTGGCCAAGGAACTCCGTTAGCCCACCCGGCCGGTCCGCCTGTTCCGGCGGCGGCCGGCCGGATCGGCGACGGCTCAGGCGGTCGTCTCGGACACGAAGTCCGACAGCCCGTTGGCCACCCCACCCAGCACGCCCACGGTGTTGTGCACCACGTCAGCGGCGTCACTCGGGGCGGTCACCGCAAAGAACAGGATGAACAACCCGATTCCCCACGGCCAGATCAGTCTCTTCATGCAGGACCTCGCAGCACAGCCAGCCGACACTGCCGGACGGACACCGACGTCGATAAGTCACCGACAGCATGTGTGTACTCACCTTGAGTAGCCATCGCAAGGGGAATCGCCGATCGGTCGGCGGCGCCTCGCCGGGCGGGCGTCTCTCCACCCGGCGCGGGTGACCCACAGTCCCGTTCGGCCTCGGACGCGCCGGCGGACACCGCCGCGGACACGGCGTAACCCCCGGCGGGACACTGAACGGACAGTGAGATGACCATCTGTAGCCAATTGGCGACGTAGGCGTGGCGGGCTCTAATGGTTCATGCCACCCCGGGCCGGCTGACGTCGACTCCTGGCGCGGGGTGGCTACCAGAAGTGACCGATCTTCGCCGCGGGCTGGAGGCCCGGGGCCCCACCTGGCGCCTGGCGGGGGCGGCCGGGGGAACGGTGGCCAGGATCCCCGCCCCGGCGGTCAGGCCGGCGTGATGCCCTGCGCGAAGTGGAACAGGTCGTCGGGGTCGTAGGCCCGCTTCACCTGCCGCAGCCGATCCAGGTTCGCCCCGTAGTACGCCTGCGCCCAGCCGGTGAGCTCGGGGTCGATGTAGTTCTGGTAGGCGGACCGGGAGACGAATGGCGCCGTCGCCTTGACAGTCGAACGCAGCCAGCGGCGGTTGGCCTCCTTCGCGGCCGGCGTGGCGTTCGGGGCATAGCCGGCGACGTACTGGGCGCTGGCGATCGCGCGGCGATGGACGAACGCCGTGTCGCCCGGCGCGACCCGGTTGATCGCCCCGCCCCAGGAATCCAGGATCACCCCGCCCGAGCCCGCCCCCGCGGTGCGCTGGCGCTCCTCGACCGCGCCCAGCAGCACCTCGACGCCGCGCGACGGCATCGGTTCCAGCAGGAACGCCGACGCGGCCCGCTGGGCGACCCGCGCCACGGTGCCCCCCGGCGTCCGGCCGCGCAGATGGCAGGACTCGACGCCGCGGCCCGCGCAGCCGGCCTCGATGAGCATCGCCTCCAGATGGCCCCGGGTGGTGAGGTAGGTCCCGGTGGGCCGGTGGCCGGCCGCGTCGACCAGGCCGGCGAGCTGCGCGCGCAGGCCGGCCACGGCGTCATCGCCGGCGCCGCCCGACAGCACCCCGCTCACCCGCAGCGTCGGGGTGCCGCCGACGCCGGCGGAGGGCGCCGAGTAGACGACGCACGTCGACCACAGGCTCTCCGGCGCGCCACCGGGAGCGGAGATCCAGTCCTGCCACGCGGCCAGCACGTCGGCGGCGCCATCCCAGGCCCAGCGGTAGGTGAACAGCACCAGCGGCGTCGCCCGGTGGGTGGCGAAGGTGAACGAGGTGACGATGCCGACGTTGCCGCCGCCCGCGCCGCGCAGCGCCCAGAACAGGTCCGGCTCGTGGTCCGCGTCGGTGTGTACGACCTCCCCGGAGGCCAGCACCACCTCGGCGGAGACCATCCGGTCACAGGTGAGGCCGTAGCGGCGGCCGAGCACACCGATCCCGCCGCCCAGGGCGAGCCCGGCGATGCCCACGGTCGGGCAGGAACCCGCGGGCAGTGCCAGCCCCGCCCGCGCGAGACCGGAGTACACGTCGACGAGCAGTGCGCCCGCCCCGATCCGCGCGACCTGGCCGCGCGCCGCGGCCACCTCGGCCATCGGGGTGACGTCCACGACCAGTCCGGTCGTCGTGGAATAGCCGCCGTAGCTGTGCCCGCCGGCGCGGGCGGCCAGCGGCAGCCCCGTCCGGCGGGCGAAGTCGACGCAGGCCTGGACGTCGGCGACGGAGGCGGCCTGGGCGACCGCCTGCGGTCGGATCGCGTCGAATGCCGGGTCGAACAGCATGCTGGCCGAGGCGTATCGCGGGTCCGCCGGGCGCAGCAGCGGGCCGGTCAGGCGCGTGTCGAGGGCCTGCCAGTCAGTCCTGGAGGGTGCGGGGTGGGTGTCCCCGTGGCAGCCGGCGAGTAGCGCGCCACCGAGGCCGGCGCCGGCGAGGGCCAGCCCGCCTCTCCCCGCGGCCCGTAACACCGACCGCCGGTCGGGTCCGCTCACGCGTCCTCCAGAGAGCCGTCCGGAACCCGCCGCCCGCCAGGCGCGGCGCCACCGAAGCACCGACCAATCGGGGCGTGGAACTGACCGTGAGCGGCACCGAGTGGCATGCGGCACTGACCGGGCTGGCGGGACTACCGGCGAAGGTATGCCAATCCAGGCGGCGACGGCGCTTCGCCGGCACGAGTGGGCAGCCGGCAGCCGGCCCAGGCCCACGCCGGGACACCCATGCCGGGACACCCATGCCGGGACACCCATCTGCACATCCATGCCTGGACGGCACCCCGGGCGGAGCGGTTCGGCGCAGGTCAGCGCTCGGGCGGTCGCAGGGCGGTCGTCATGAATCCGTCCCGCCCGACCCGCCGCACCGTCCCGTCGCCGGAGCAGGCGATGTAGATCGCCCCGGTCGGGTCGACGAGCACTCCGGCCGGGTTACTCAGCCGGGTCTGGGTGGCCAGCGCCCCGTCCCGGTCGTCGGCGGAGTAGGAGCCGGTCCCGGCCACCGTGGTGATGATCCCGTGCCGGTCCACCCGACGGATGACGTCGTTGCCCGAGTCGGCGATGTACAGCGAGCCGTCGGGACCGAGCGCGAGGCCCCTGGGGTCGTCCAACAGGGCCGCGGTGGCGGCCTTGCCGTCACCCCGGTGGCCGTACGTGCCGGGCCGGCCGGCGACCAGGGTGATGCGTCCCGACGGGTCGATCCGCCGCACGGTCTCGTTGCCCGTGTCGGCGACGTAGAGGCTGCCGTCGTCGCCCAGTGCCAGTCCGCTGGGCTGGTACAGCGTCGCGTTGATCGCCGGGCCGCCGTCGCCGGCCGAGCCGGACTCGGTCGACTTACCCGCGACCGTGGTGATGCGGCCCTGCGCGATGCGCCGGACCCGGTAGCCCTCCGCCACGTACAGCACCCCGTCGTCGTCGACGGCGACGGCACTCGGGTCGTCCAGGTGCGCCTTCGTGGCGTCGCCGACGTCCGCCGTGAACCCGTCGGAATAGTCGGGACCGGCCCCGGCCACCGTGGTGATGACTCTGTCCCGGCCGATCCGCCGGATCCGCCCGGCGTCGCTCTCGGCCAGGTAGACCGCGCCGTCCCGGCCGACTGCCACCCCGGCCGGGCCCTGCAGGTCCGCGGCAAGGGACGTGCCGCCGTCGCCGATCACCGGCGGCGGGGACGGCGACGGCGACGCCGTGCCGTCGGCCGGCGTCGGCCGCGGCCCGCTGCCGCCGATCCGGTCGGCGCGGCCGTCGGAGGTGAGCCGGACGACCTGGCCCTGCCCGGTGCCGACGCCGGGATCGGTGATGTAGAGCGAGCCGTCGGCGGCGAGCATGAGGCCGCCGGCGTCGGACAGCCCGGCGAAGGTGACGGGCTTGCCGGCGTAGCCGGGGCGCCGGTCGCTCCCGTCGCCGCCGAACGCCCCGAGGCCGACGAGCACCCCGGCCGCCACGGCCAGCGCACCCACCGCCGCCACCGAGATGACCACCAGGCGCCGGCGGCCACCCCACCACGCCAGCCGTCCGGCGCGCACGGGAGCGGGGCGATGCTGCCCGCGGGTGTCCGGCGGCCCGCTGCCGTCCGGCCCCGACTGGTAGGAACGGCCAGGCTGCCCGGCACCAACGGGATGTCCCGGACGGGGCGCGGTGTTCAGGCGGGTCGTGGTGCCCGGCTGTGGCGTGGTGCCCGGCTGTGGCGTGGTGCCCGGCTGTGGCGTGGTGGCGGGGTGGTGGCCGGCCGCGGAGAGCACGTCGTCGGGGAGGCGGACCGGGATGCCGCTCGCCGCCAGCCAGCCCGGGCCGAGCGCCGCGGTCATCGCCGCGGCGAGCCGCACCGCGAAGTCCAGCGCTGACGGTGGCCGCCACGACGGCTCCTTCGCCATCGCCGAGATGATCACGTCGGCGACCGGTCCCGGTACCTCGGTGAGGGGCAGCGGCGCCACCGACAGGTGATGGTGCAGCAGCGCGGCGACCGGCAGGTCGGGCGGGAACGGCGTGCGGCGCGCGAACAGCTCGTACAGCACCACACCGAGGGAGTAGAGGTCCGTGCCCGGGCCGAGCCGCCCGCCGGTGATCTGCTCCGGTGCCATGTACCGCGGGGTGCCGACCAGCCCGGTCGTGGTCGCCGCGGTCGCCTCGACGATCTTGGCGATGCCGAAGTCGGTGACCTTGGGGACGCCGTCCCCGGTGAACAGCAGGTTGTCCGGCTTCACATCGCGGTGCAGCACGCCCCGCCCGTGGGCGGCGGCCAGTGCCACCGCCGCCGCCACGCCGATCGTGCCCACCTGCGCCGGGCCGGTCAGCGTCCGGCCCCGGTGGCGCAGGCTGCCGCCGGTGAGCTGCTCCATCACGAGCAGGCACAGTCCGTCGCGCTCGACGTAGTCGTAGATACGCACGACGTGGGGGTGGTCCAACCCGGCCAGCACCCGCGCCTCGGCGAGGAACCGGGCGCGCAAGTCGTCGGCACCGCCGGCGCCGCCCGGGTCCAGCAGCACCTTCACCGCGACGACCCGGTCGATGAGCCGGTGCCGGCCGGCGAGCACGGCGCCGAAGCCACCGCGGCCGAGCTCGCCGCCCAGCTCGTAGCCGGGCAGGGCGGCGGCCACGCGCCCGATGTCCACCTGTCCTGTCATCCGACCTTCCACGTCGCGCGGGGCGTCCCCGAACCACCCGATTCCCGCTTCGGGCCCGCCCCGGGCCCGGGTCCCTGGGGCGTCCACCGAGCGGGCGGGGCTCCGGGGGAGGTCGACTCAGCCTGGCCGGGCGATCGTCGTGATCGTGCCGTTCGGGTCGATGCGGCGGACCCGGGCGTTGCCGTTGTCCGCGATGTACAGCGCGCCGGCGCCGTCGACCACCACCGAGGTCGGGTTCTTGAGCTGGGCCGCGGTCGCCGGGCCGCCGTCGCCGCCGGAACCCGCGGTGCCGATGCCGGCGACGGTGGTGATGATCCCGCTCGGGTCGATCTTGCGGATCCGGTTGTTGTGGTAGTCGGCGAGATAGAGGGTCCTGCCGTCCGGCCCGATCGACAGCGAGGGCCCGTTCAGCTTCGCCGACCGGGCCGGGCCGCCGTCCCCGGCGTAGCCGGCCTCCCCGGTGCCGGCGACGCTGCTGATGATGCCGTCCGGGGTGACCTTCTGGATGGTCTCGCTCCTCAGATCGGCGAAGTAGAGCGTGCCGTCGTCGGTCATCGTGATCTCGTGCGGGCCGTCGATCCTCGCCTGGGTCGCCGGGCCGCCGGCGCCGGTGTAGCCGGCGACGCCGGTGCCGACGTACGTCGTGATGATCCCCGCCGGGTCGATCTTACGGATCCGGTGGTTTTCGTAGTCGGAGAAATACACGCTGCCGTCGGGACCGGTGGTCACCTGTTCGGCGTTGTTGAGCTGGGCCGCGGTGGCCGGGCCGCCGTCGCCGCTGTAACCCGCGGTGCCGGTGCCGGCGATCGTGGAGATCACCCCAGCGGGCGAGATCTTGCGGATGCGGTTGTTCTGCGCGTCTCCGATGTAGATGTTGCCGGCCTTGTCCCGGGTGGTGGAGCCCGGGCCGTTGAGCTGGGCCGCGATGGCCGGGCCGCCGTCGCCGCCGCTCCCGCCCGCGCCGGTGCCCGCGAAGTCGTTCGCGGCGCCGGCCGGGGTGATCTTCTGGATCCGGTCGGTCGCCAGGCTGGACACGAGCAGCGAGCCGTCGAGGTCGAGTTCGAGGCTGTACGGACTCAGCCCCTGCACGGACAGCGCCGGTCCGCGGTAGGCGGTGCCGATCCGGGCGGCGGCCGAGCGGCCGCGATCGCCGCCGTCGTCGGAGCTGGCCACGGCCAGGACGATGCCGACGGTGAGCGCGACGACGAGGACGAAGGCGACGCCGCCGATGATCCACGGGGTGCGGTTGCGCGCGCCCACGGCCTGACGAGTGGGACCGAGGGGCACGCCGCCCGGCCCGCCCGCGCGCGGGCCGAACTGCGCGCCGCCCGGTCCGCCGGCCCCGGGCGCGCCTGCGTACCCCCCACCGAGCGGGCGCGGCGGCGGCGTGTACGGCGGCGGTGTGTTCCCCGGCGGATAGCCGCCCCACCCGCCTGACCCAGGTGCCTGGCCGCCCCGTACGGTGGGGGCGCCGGTGAACCCGGGGCTGCCCGGGCCACCGGGACCGCCGGGGCCTGACGGCGGGGTGCCGGGACGCCCCTGGTAGCCGCCAGGCGGCGGCGGATAGCCACCCATCCCCGCTCCAGCAGGCCCAGGCCCACCAGGCCCAGGCCCACCGCGGCCTACGGGTCCGCCGGGACCGCCTGGTCCGCTGGGGCCGCCGGGCCGGGCCGGGCCGCCGACGCCGGCGGGGTTACCGAACGCGCCCGGCCCAGCCGGGTAGCCGGGCCGTGGGCCGGATCCGCGGGCGGGTCCGCCCGGGTAGCCCGGCACGCCCGAGGTCGGCGGCCGTGGGGTGGACGAGACGCCGAGCGCCGCCTCCCGGATCTCGTCGTCCACCCGAACCTTGATCTCCGACCGGGACAACCAGTTCGGCCCGAAGGCTCGGCTGCCGGCGCGAGCGAGTTCGAGGGCGAAATCGGTCGCGTCGGCGAAGCGGGTGTTCGGGTCCTTCGCCAGCGCCCGCATGATCACCATCGAGACCGGCGGCGGAACCGTGGTGAGCGGCTCCGGCATGACCGTCAGATGGTGGTGGGTGAGCGGCTGCACCGCCATCTGACGACCGAACAGCGGCCGGCCGGCGATCATTTCGTAGAGCACCCCGGCTAGGGCGTAGAGGTCCGTCGACGGGAACAGCCGCACGCCCATGATCTGTTCGGGGGCCATGTACCGCGGGGTGCCGAGGATCGCGCTGGCCGTCGTCTCCGCCCCATCGAAGATCTTGGCGATGCCGAAGTCGGTGACCTTGAGCAGTCCGTCCCCGGCGAACATGATGTTGTCCGGCTTGACGTCGCGGTGCAGCACGCCCTGCGTGTGCGCGTTGGCCAGGGCCGCGGCGGCGGCCAGGCCGATCGAGCAGGTCGTCTCGGGGGACACCGGACCCGTGCTGATCCGCTGTTTGAGGGTGCCGCCGGAGAGCAGCTCCATCACCAGCAGGCAGGTGCCCTCATGCTCGACGTAGTCGTGGATGCGCACGATGTGCGGGTGGTCGAGCTCGGCCAGCACCCGGGCCTCGGCCAGGAAGCGGGCGCGCAGATCGGGATCGTCGGACGTGTCCAGCAGGATCTTGATGGCGACCTTGCGTCCGATGAGCCGGTGCTGGCCGGCGAGCACGAGCCCGTACCCGCCCCGGCCCAGGTCGCCCTCGACGGTGTAACCCGGAAGCGCCGCCTCCACCAGTGATCTGTCAATCAACAAGGTTCAGATCCGTCCGCTAACGCCGTCGGGTACCCCGCCGCACCGCCGTCCCCGTCCCGACTTCGGCGTCCTGGCCTGCAATGACGCCTTCGTCGGGTTCCTGGCGATCCTACGCACCCGACCTTCCCATTCCGCCGCCCGTCCGGGGGCGCGCTGCGACGTCGGATCGGCGACATGTGCATGCTGGCGGGGGCCGATGAGTGTCGGCTCCGCCACGGTCCGGATGATGCGCCACGGTCGCCGATGACGGGCAGGACTCCGGATGATGTGCCACGGACACCGATGGTGGTTGTGGCGGCACGTGTTGAACCTGCGAGGAAGGGCGTCCCACGTCATGTCGACAACCGAGCCCGCTGCCCTGGTGGCTCCGCCCGACATCACCGCGACGGAGGAATGGGCGGCGCTGAGGGCGCATCTGCGCGAGATGTCCGAGGTGTCGCTGCGGGGCCTGTTCGACGCCGATCCCACCCGCGGTGAGGCGTTCACCGCCGAAACGGACGGGCTCTATCTCGACTACTCCAAGAACCGGCTGACCGCGCGCACCGTCGAGCTGCTCGTGGCGCTCGCCCGGCGGGTCCGGCTCGCCGAGCGGATCGAGGCCATGTTCAGCGGCGCGCGGATCAACGTCACCGAGAACCGGCCGGTGCTGCACGTGGCGCTGCGGGCACCGGCGGGGACCCGCATCGAGGTCGACGGCGTGGACGTGGTGCCCGAGGTGCACCGGGTGCTCGACCGGATGTCCGGGTTCGCGGAGAAGGTGCGTTCGGGGGCGTGGCGCGGCGCCACCGGCGAGCGGATCACCACCGTCGTCAACATCGGTATCGGCGGCTCCGACCTGGGCCCGGCGATGGCGTACGAAGCGCTGCGCGACTACTCCGACCGCGGGATCGCGGTCCGGTTCGTCTCCAACGTCGACCCGACCGACATCTGGGAGGCGACGGTCGACCTCGATCCGGCGCGGACCCTGTTCATCGTCGCGTCCAAGACGTTCACCACCCTGGAGACGATCGCCAACGCGCGGGCCGCCCGCTCCTGGCTGACGGCCGCCCTCGGTGAGGACGCGGTTTCCCGGCATTTCGTCGCGGTGTCGACGAATGCCGAGAAGGTTGCGGAGTTCGGCATCGACCCCGAGAACATGTTCGAGTTCTGGGACTGGGTGGGCGGCCGGTACTCGGTGGGCTCGGCGATCGGGCTGTCGGTGATGATCGCGATCGGGCCGGCGGCCTTCCGCGAGTTCCTCGCCGGGTTCGCCGCGATGGACACGCACTTCCGGACCGCGCCGTTCGAGCGGAACCTGCCCGTGCTGCTCGGGCTGATCGGCGTGTGGTACCGCGACTTCCACGATTTCGCCGCGCACGCCGTGCTGCCCTACAGCCAGTACCTCAATCGTTTTCCGGCCTATCTGCAGCAGCTCGACATGGAGAGCAACGGCAAGAGTGTCGATCTCGCCGGCCGACCGGTGCCGACGCAGACCGGACCGATTGTCTGGGGAACGCCGGGGACCAACGGGCAGCACGCCTACTACCAGCTGCTGCACCAGGGGACGACAATCGTCCCGGCCGATTTCCTCGGCTTCGTCGAGCCGAATCATCCCGGCGTGGGACCGGCGGACGGGCCGGATCAGCACGCGCTGCTGCTGGCCAACTTCCTCGCGCAGACCGAGGCCCTCGCGTTCGGCAAGACCGCCGAGGAGGTGGCCGCCGAGGGGGTCGCGCCGGAACTCGTCCCGCACCGGACGTTCCCGGGTAACCGGCCGACCAACACCCTGCTCGCCCCGAAGCTGACCCCGTTCGTACTCGGGCAGCTCATCGCGCTGTACGAGCACAAGGTGTTCACCCAGGGGGCGATCTGGGGCATCAACAGCTTCGACCAGTGGGGCGTTGAACTCGGCAAGGCGCTCGCCGGGCGGATCGTGCCCGAGCTGACCTCTCCGGGCTCCCCGGAGCTGCGTCATGACAGCTCCACGAATGCGTTGATCAGGCGCCTGCGCAGCGCCTGAGCGCCGCCGGGCCGACCCCGTCATGTTACTCTCCGTAAACAGTCCGGGGGGTCGGCCCCGCACGGTGATGAGGACTTCGGGGGGCGGGCAGCATGCGGGTCGACGCCGGAGCCCTGACCATGTCCGTGCGGCGGTCGGGCGAGGACGTGCTCATCGAGCTCTCCGGTGAGCTCGACACCGCCGGGCGGCTGCGGTTCCGCGAGCAGATCGGCGAGTTGCTGGGCCGGGGCGGGGGGACGGTGACGGTGGACGTTGCGGGCCTGCGCTCGATCGACATCCCCGGGCTCGCCGCCCTGCTCCGGGCCGATCTGCTGCTCCGCCGCGTGCACTCCGAGCTGCGGATATCCTCGCCGACCCCGGCGTTCGCCGCCCTACTGCGCGAGACCGGCCTCGACGGTCGCCTCCGCGTCGGCGAGGGCGCGCGCCGGCACTGAGCGCGCGACACCCGCGTGTCGGCATGCTCCGAGACTGCCCTGCGATCCGGCCAGCCGTCACCGCCGCGGTCAGCCCGCCAGCGGCGGCGGGGGAGCGGCGGAGGCGGGCTGTGGGTGGCCCAGCGGGAGGGTGTAGGCGGCCGGGACCGTGGCGGAGCTCGCCATGGCGACCGCCATGCTGGGCGCCGGGGCGCTCCGCGGGGCGCGGGATCCGCCGTCGGATATCACTGTCGGTAGCGAGAAACGGAGGGGGGCGGTGGGGACGTCATCTGTCCGGAACGGGCCTGTAAGTGCCGGACGCGGGGGGAGCCCGCTGCCCGCGGCCTTCTCGGGGCCGCCCGCCGCCGCGGCCCCGACCGTGGTGGCGGCCTCCTCGGCCACCAGGGACAGCAGGCTGCGTGAACCGATCAGCCTTTTCTCGATGCCACCCATCATCAGCATTCCAGCCATGACGAGAAGCGGAAATCCAAGCACCATCAGCAGGACGGGTGGTGTGAGACTCACCGAAAGACCCCCAGGCCGACTTGCAGATCCGATCGACGCCGCCGGCGCCGTACCGTATGCCTTCCCCACGATCCTGGTTGCTCACATCCGGGCGGCCAACTCACCCGACCCGGGTATCCCCCAGGGTGGGGTGGAAGGTCACCGATCTGTCCACCCCCGGTACTGTTCCCGGGGGCGGTTCGCTCGTACGCTTCGAACAACATGTCTGTGCGGCCCGTACCGTTGCCCGCCTACAGCGGCCGTCCCGGGGTCGGTGATGCGGATCTGCTGGCGCGGCTGCGTCTGCTCACCGAACAGGTCGACTACGCCCTCGCCGAGATCGTCCTGCGCCGCGCCGCCTACCGGCGGGCCTGCGAGGAGGAGGCCGACTGGCAGTGGTCGCCGTCCGGGGTCGAGGCGCTGAGCCGGCCGTCCGTCGCCGAGGCACTCGCCCGGCAGCTCGCCGCGGTCGAGCGGCTGCGGCTGTGGGCCCAGGAGCTGCACTGGCTGCAGGAGCAGGCCCGGCTGCGCGGCCTGCTGCGCTGACGTCCCCCGCCCGGTGGTGACCTCAGCCGGACAGCGACGCCGGCCGGTCGAGGGTCTCGAACAGCCGGCGCCCGAGGTTCGCCGCGGCGACGTTGCCGCGGTGCAGGTACCGGGTGATGCCGGCCTCCATGCTCTCCGCGGCGTCGTCCTTGCGCCCGGCTCGGTAGAGCACCTCCGCCCGCGACAGCAGCGCGTGGCCCTGCCCGTCAAGATCGTCGGTGCGCCCGGCGAGGTCGACGGCGGTGTCGGCGAAGCGCAGCGCCTCCGCGTCCCGGCCGCGCAGGGACAGCAGTTTGGCGTGCACCCCGCACCAGCCGGCCTGGGCGGGCAGCTGGTCGGCGGCGGCGGCGTCCCGGCAGCGGGTGACGTACTTGCCGGCGTCGTCGACCTTGCCGAGGCGCACCAGCACGTCGGCCAGCACCGCGGCGCGGTTGGCCAACAGAGCCCGCTCGCCCATCCGGGACAGGGCCCGGCAGCTGCGGCGCAGCTCCCGCTCGGCGACGGTCAGCTCGTCGGCAAGCAGCGCCACCCGGGCGACGACGAACCCGCCGTGGAACGGATCGGCCCGCGGGGCCCGCAGGTCGTGGACGATCTCCTCGGCGGCCTTGAGATGGATGCGCGCGCCCTCCAGGTCGCCCGACATCGCGGTGAGGACGGCGAGCTGAGCAAGCAGGGCCCGGCGCAGGGCCCGGTCGTCCCCGGCCGCGTCGAGGGCCTCGCTGGCGCGGGCCAGGCTGCTGGCGACCGGCCGCGGCCCCCAGCTCATCAGCAGGGTGAGCTCGCGGCGCAGCGACTGCGCCGCCCGCGGCACGCCGGACTCCTCGGCGTGGCGCACGGCGTTGTCCATCGCCCGCTCGGCCGCGGCGAACTGGCCGGCGGCCAGGTAGGCGTTGGCCTGGCTGCGGCAGGCCAGCGCCGCGCCGACGTCATCGCCCGAGCGGACGAAGTTGGCCAGCGACGCGGCGGCCTCGGTCAGGGTGGTGGCGACCAGGCCCTCGGGGTCGGTGGAGAACAGCACCCGCAGGTGGGCGAGCCGGGCGTGCGCCCGCAACCCCTCCTCGCCGGCGCGCCGGGCCCGTTCGGTGACCTGGCGCAGGATGCGTTCGGCGTCGGAGAACCGGCCGAACGAGTACAGCGCCCAGCCGAGGTCGATCTCGGCGCGCAGCCGCAGCGGGTCGGTCTCGGGCAGCAGGGTGATCGCCCGCTTGAGCAGCTGGGCCGCGCCCGTCTCGTCGCCCTGGCGCACCCGGTCGGCCGCCTCGATCAGGCAGGTCGCCGCGGACCGGCCCAGCTCGATGGTCTCCGCGTCGCGCTGGCCGATCTCCATCCGGTAGCGGAACGCCTGCTCCAGGTGGTACCCGACGAGCTCGTCGTGCTCACCCGGGCCGCCGACGAGGCGGGCCTGCAGCCAGTGGGCGAACTGCTGGTGCAGGTCGGCCCGGCGCTGCTTCGAGGTGGCGTCGTAGGCGCAGTCGCGCAGCAACACGTGCAGGAACCGGAAGGCCTCGACGCCCGGCAGGTCCGAGCGGTCGGGGTGGACCAGCTCCTTGCGGACCAGGTTCAGGCAGTGCACGGCGACCATCGACCGCTCGGCCGGATCGGACAGGTCGATGACGGCGTCGAGGTAGAAACGCTCCCCGACGACGGCGGCGCGTTCCAGCACGCGGCGCTCGGGCGGGTCGAGCCGGTCGAGCCGGGCGGCGAGCAGCGAGGAGATCGTCGGCGGCACCGTCACGTTGCGCAGGCTGCCGGTGGCGATCCAGCGACTGCCCTCCCGGCGCAGTAGCCCGTCGTCGACGAGGGCGGCGACCATCTGCTCGACGAACAGCGGGTTGCCGGCCGCCGAGGTGGTGATCCGGGTGACCAGCGCAGGGTCGAGATCGTCGGAGCCCATGAGACTGCGGATCAGACGCTGGCAGCGGGCCTCCGTCAGCGGCGTGAGCAGCATCGAGGTGGCGTTGAACTTGCCGCCGCCCCAGTCCCGCCGATCCTCCAGCAGCTCCTGGCGGGCCAGGCAGAGCAGCATGATCGGTGCGTCGCGGGACCAGTCGGCGATGTTCTCGATCAGGTCGAGCAGTGTCGGCTCGGCCCAGTGCACGTCGTCGAACCACAGGATCAGCGGCCGGCGCGACGCCAGCGCCTGGAAGAACGAGCGGACCGCCCAGAAGCTCTCCTGCGGGCCGAGCTCGGCGCCGCCGAGCCCCACCAGCGGGGCGAGCGCCTCGACGATCTCGGCGGCCTGCCCGACGCCGTCGAGCAGCTCGCGCAGCCGGCGTCGCCCGTCCGGGGCGGCCTCGTCGGCGGTCAGCCCGGTGGCCTGGCGCACCATCTCCATCAGCGGCCAGTAGGCGATGCCCTCGCCGTAGGACAGGCAGCGGCCGGTGAGCACGGTGGCCCGGGTGACCATGGACGTGCAGAACTCGCCGACCATCCGGGACTTGCCGATGCCCGCCGAGCCGAGCACGGTGAACAGGTGGCAGGCGCGCTCCTCGACGACCGCCTCGAACGCGTCCTGCAGGCGGCGGCGCTCCCGGTTGCGGCCGATCACGGGCGCGGTGAAGCCGTGGATCTGCGCCCGGCTGCCGGGGCCCGCCGTCGGGTCGACCAGGCCCGTCAGCCGGTGCACCCGCAGCGGGTCGCGTTTGCCCTGAACGACCAGCGGGCCGACCGGGGTCACGGTGACGCTGTGGCGGATTGACCTGTACGTGGTGTCGCCGATGAGGATCTCGTCGGGTGGCGCGGCGCTCTCCAGACGGGCCGCGACGTTGACCGCGTCCCCGGTGACGCCGCCGCCGGCGACGGTGACCTCGCCGGTGTTGATCCCGATCCGGACCCGCAGCCGCAGGCCCCACTTCTCCTGCAGGTCGGCGTTGAGCGCCTCCATCGCGGCCCGGATGTCCAGCGCCGAGCGCACGGCGCGCAGCGCGTCGTCCTCATGCAGCACGGGGATGCCGAAGACGGCGAAGACGGCGTCGCCGATGAACTTCTCGACCGAGCCGCCGTGGTTGTAGATCACCTCGCGCACTGTGGTGAAGAACCGCCACATGACCTGCTGCAGCGGTTCCGAGTCGATCTTTTCGCCGATGTCCGTCGACCGGACGATGTCCACGAACATGATCGTCACAGTCTTGCGCGCGCCGCTTCCCGCGGCGGGCAGGGGGTTCCCACACTCGGAGCAGAAGCGCGCCCGCTCGGGGTTGTGCTCCGCGCATGTCGGGCACGGCACCATGTGCCGGATGGTAGGCCGATCTCGGGCCGGTGCGGTGGGGGATGCGTCTACCCGACGCGTCGGAGGTGATCCGTCCCACACCGGTGCCACTTTTCTGTCCCGTCCGTGCGGTGGGCCCGTGGGGCGCGGTGATTGGTCCGGGCCGCGTGGGCCGCCGGCCGGTGGGCGAGGTGCCTCGATCATGAGGCCAGGTCCCGTCCCACCGCGAACAGCCCCGCGACCAGGGCAAGGACCCCCCAGCCGGCGGCACTCGCCAGGGAGGCGGTTTCGAGTTCGGACGTCGGCCAGGCCAGCACGCCCAGCGGGGCGGTGACCGGTCCGCGGAAGCGGGTCGCGTCCAGCAGCGGCTCGAACGCGCCGCAGCAGCCCAGGGCGAGCAGCGCGCCCGTCGACCCGCGCAGCAGGGTGCCGACTCCCACGCCGACGGCGCCCGCCGCGCACACGGTGACGGCGACGACCCCGTAGGCCGCGGCGACGTCGGCCGGGCGGTCCAGATGCATTCCGGGTCCGCCGTGGCGGACGGCCCCGACGGCGAGCCACGCGGCGAACAGCGTCGCGCTCAGCACCAGGCCGACCGCGGCGACGGTGAGGTACTGGGCGATCGTGATCCGGCGGCGCCCCGGAACGGCGAGGAACGCCAGGGCCGCCGTCCGGTGGCGGTACTCCTGCGCGACGACGAGGATGCCGAACGCCATCATGGCGTAGCCGGTGAACAACCCCGAGCGCGACCGCAGCCCGTTCCAGCTCGCCGCCGCGTCCTGGCCGGCCCACAGCATCGGCGGCACGTGCAGGATCAGGACCGCCGTCAGGGCGACCGGCTGCCAGCGGCTGCTGGCGATCTTGAACAGCTCGGTGCGCACCAGGAGGCCCACCCCGGCCTGTCGTCCGGGCATCTCAGCGGGCACCCTGCAGTGACCCTGCCCGGCCGGGAGGCCCGTCTGGCCCGTCTGGCCCGGCGGCGGCGCCGGGGTGAGTCAGCGCGAAGTAGATCTCCTCCAGGTCCTGGCCGTGGGTGTGCAGCTCGACGAGCGCGATCCCGTGCTGGGCGGCGACCCGGCCGACCTGCTCGGCCGTCCCGGCCGGCAGCCGCAGCTCGTCGCGTCCGACGCCGGTGGGGACCAGACCCCGCTCCGTGAGCAGGCCGGCGAGCCGCGCCGCGTCGGCCGTGCGCACCTCGACGTGGCCGTCTCCCAGCCGGTCCGCGGGCGCGTCGAGCACGATGCGACCCTGACTGATGATCACGATGTGGTCGACGGTCTGGCTGACCTCGGCGAGGACGTGGCTGGACAGCAGCGCGGTGCGCCCCTCGGCCGCCCACGACCGCAGGAACTCCCGTAACCACCGGACGCCCTGCGGGTCCAGGCCGCCGGTCGGCTCGTCGAGGATGAGCAGCGCAGGGTCGCCGAGCAGGGCCGCGGCGAGCGCCAGGCGGCCCCGCATGCCGAGGGAGAACCCGCCGGTCGGGCGGTCCGCGGCGGCGTCGAGCCCGACCGTCGAGAGGACCTCGTCCACCCGGCGCCGGCCGACGCGCAGCGGCAGCGCCAGGACGCGCAGGTGGTCACGGGCGCTGCGGCCGGGCTGGGACGCGCTGTCCAGCACCGCGCCGATCCTGCGGGCGGGGTGATCGAGGTCACGGTAGGCGCGGCCGAATACCAACGCCGCTCCGGAGCTCGGGGCCACCAGGCCCAGCAGGGCGCGCAGCGTCGTCGTCTTCCCGGAGCCGTTCGGGCCGAGGAAACCGGTAACGTCGCCCTCGCGAACCGCGAAGCTGATCGTCCGGACGGCGTGATGCGACCCGTATCGCTTGGTCAGGCGGTCTACCTGGACGACGGCGGTGACGGGAGCCTCCCGGCGGATGGTCCGATCGGGGCAGCTTCTACGGTAACCGTTCGTTTCCTGTGGTCTACCGTCGGGCTGCGCCGGAATGGGTGGATCCGGGTGCGGTGGGTACGTGCCGCGGGATGGATGCCAGCAGCTCGACGAGCTGGGCCCGCTGCGCCCCGGTCAGATGCCGGGTGAAGCCGGCGACCGTCTCCGCCCGCCGCCGGCGGCCGACGGCGAGCGCCTCCCGGCCGGCCGGGGTGAGCGCGAGCAGCACCGCGCGCCGGTCGGTGGGATGCGAGCGGCGCACGACCAGGCCGTCCGACTCCAGGCCGTCGACCATCTCGGTCATCGTCCGGGGTGCCACCGAGACCGCGTCGGCGAGGTCGCGCAGCCGGCAGGGCTCGCTGTCGGCAAGCAGCTGCAGGACCTTGAACCGGCGCAGGGTCAGCCCGACGCTCGCCCGCAGGGCCTCGTCGACCGCGATCCGCACCTGATGGCCGGCGGCGAGCAACACGTTCACGACCTCGTCGCCGGTGTCCGGTGGCGGCATCCGAGTGCCCTCCTCGTCTACGGTGATGATGGAGTTATCTTAGGCCGGTACTCCTCATAGTGAGGGTGCCTCGTCAATTGGAGGAGTCCCACGTGGATGCTCTCGCCTGCCTCATGACGCGCCGCACCGCGACCCGACTCGTCGAACCCGGGCCGACGACGGAGCAGCTCGCCGTCCTTCTCGCCGCCGCCACCACGGCGCCCGACCACAAGATGCTGCGGCCGTGGCGGTTCGTCGTCGTGCGCGGCGAGGCGCGCGCCACCCTCGCCGCCGCCATCGCCGAGGCCGCGCAGGCCGTCGGCACCCTGCCCGAGCCCGTCGTGCGCAAGGCCGCGGGCAAGGCCACCCGCTCCCCCGCGCTCATCGCCGTCGTCGCCGCCCGCGTCGAGTCGAAGGTGCCGGTCGCCGAGCAGGACGCCTCCGCTGCCGCGGCGGCGCAGAACATCTGCCTGGCCGCCCATGCCCTGGGCCTGGCCTCGGCCTGGAAGTCGGTACCGCTGCCGGACAGCGCGCAGGTCCGGGCGGCCTTCGGCCTGGCCGACGGCGAGGAACTGGTCGGCTGGGTCGAGCTCGGCACGCAGGCCCAGGCCGCGCCGCTGCCGCCCCGGCCCGCGGTCCCGCTCGACCGGGTCGCCGCCGAGCTGGCGGTGGACGGCACGCTGCGGCCCGTCGCCGCAGCCGTCCCGGACCAGGCCGCGGCAGCCGCCGCGGCGGTGCAGCCGGTCAGGGCGGTGCAGCCGGTCGGCTCCGCGCGCTCGGCCCCGGTCGGCTAGGTGGCCGCGATCCACTCGCGGCGCCCCGCCGATTAACGGACCGTCGTCGCCGTCGTCTTCGTGGCGACGATGTTTCTGGCGATCATGGATACGACGATCGTCAACGTGCCGCTCGGGCTGATCACGCTGCTGTTCGGGCTGGTGTTCCTCGCCGACGTCCCCAGGACGGCGGCGCGCGGATTCGACCTCGTCGGTTTCCTGCTCGCCGCGGGTGGGCTGGCCGGCGTCCTGTACGCACTGTCGACCGGTGGGGATCGCCCACGGTGCTCGTCACCGGCACCGTCGGCCTGGTGGCGACCATCACGATGATCTACTGGGAGATGCGGGTGCCGAACCCCGTCCTCGCCTTGGAGATCATGAAGAACCGGATCTTCCGGATGGGCAACCTCGTCATGACCTTCGGCATGATGGCGTTCATGGCCCTGCTCCACCTGGTGCCGCTGCTCATCCAGGCGATCGAGAGTGCCAGCTCCACCCGGGCCGGGCTCGTGGTCTTCCCGGAGGCCATCAGTGTCATGATCGGTTCGCGGAGCGCCGGCTCGCTCTACCCCCGGATCGGGCCGCGGCGGCTGCTCGGCGGCGGTCTGGCGGCGACAGCCCTGGCCATCGCTGCCGGACGCGGGCTCCGGCGCGGCGGACGCGCTCGCGCGGCGTTGGGTCTTTATCGTTCCCGTATCGCCAGCGCTGTCGGGTGCGGTGCTCGCGTTGTTCGTTCGTGACGCAGATGCCGCTGCGACGATGCGCAGCGTTGCCCAACGGGTTCCCGTGTCGCCGGGAACGAGCCCGGACGGCCCAGTTCCCGGCAAGTTGCCCCGGCGCGAGCAGGAGGCTACCTAAGCTGGACCGGGGGCCTTGGTCGGCCGGGCCCGAAACCGGGTATGACTCGGCTCCCGACCTGCGACGGGAGGTACGCCGTGAGTGGTGCGCAGGCACCGGGACGTCGCGGGTCCGCCCGCATGCGTCCGAGGCACGGCCAGCGGCCACCCCCCCGTTCGGGCCCCGGGCGGCTCGGTCTGGCGATGGCGGGCGGGCTGCTGCTCGCGGTTCTGGTCGGCTGCTCGGAATCCGGTTCGTCGGGTGAGAACGTGGCCGCCCGGTCGGACACCTCGGTCACCGCCAGCCCCTTCCCGCCGGATCAGGGCGCGACGGCTGCGCCCACCGCGACCCCGCCGGCCGCCGGGGGCGCCACCGACTCGGCGAGCACCGCGCCGGACGGTGCCACAGCCGGGGGTCGCGCCGCGGCCGGCGGCGGTTCGCCGGGCTCGTCCGGGTCCGCGGGCTCCTCGGGCTCGGGAGGCTCCTCGGGCTCGGGAGGCTCCTCGGGATCTGGGGGCTCGTCTGGTTCCGCGGGCTCGGCCGGGTCGGGTGTCGGCGCGGCGCCGGCGGCTCCCGGAGCGAGCCCCGCGCCGGGTGCGGTCGGCGGCGGCACCGGGGCCGGCGGGGGCGCCGCGGCCACGGCGGTGCCGACCCCGCAGCCGTCGGCGGTGTTCCTTGGCGAGGCGTGCGTGCCTGGCCGCAACAAGACCCCGGCGACGGCCGTCAACGGCCTGGTGCTGTTCTGCGTCCCAGACGACGGCGGTATGTCCGTCGCCGGCGGCCGGTGGTCCACCGAGCCGCCGACGTCCTCCGCCCAGGCGCCGCCGGAGGAGGGCGGGTCGTGCGAGCCGCCGGACGTCGGCCGGATCCTGCGGGACTCCGCCGGCCGGCCGGTGTCCTGCCTGCGGGACCCCAACGGCTTGTTGAGCTGGTCGGACGTCTCCTGAGTGACGGGTCTCGCCGGGCTCGCGCTCAGCCCCGGCGGCGGGCTCGGCGGGTGGTGAGGGCCTCGGCGAGCGACCAGGCACCGGGCAGCACGAGCGCGCCGAACACGGTCGCCCACGCCCAGGGATGGTCGGCGAGGTAGGGCACGGCGTCGTCGCCCAGCCAGTCGAACAGCCAGTCGTGCAGTACCGGGAACACCCCGGCCGCCGCGATCACCGCGATCAGGCCGGCGGCCAGCACGGCCAGCCCGCCGGGCACCCGTCGCCAGCTGGTCAGGCCGGTCACCAGCAGCCCGAGCAGGGCCACGAGGATGCCGAGCCCACCCACCACCCCGGAGCTGAGCAGTCCACCGGCCACCCCCAGGACCACCAGCGCCGCCCCCAGGCCGATCACCACCCGCCGCCGGCCGTGGGACACGTCCCGGACCAGCTCGTAGGCCAGCCGCGTCGCCGTGCGCACCACGAACGCCGCCGGCCGCGCGGGCCGCGGCAGGATCCGCATCGAGGCCACCCAGGCGGTGACCACGGCGACGATCTGGGCCAGCGCGGTGACGAGGATCGGGCCCTGCGCCGGATCGGTGATGCGTTCCGCCGGGACGAGGCAGGCCCGCAGCACGTCGTCCACGGCCCGTGGCGCCAGCATCCCCGGCGCCACCGGCACCCCGCTGAGACCCGGCGGCTGCGGCGGGCCGGGCGGCCGCGCTGGGCCGGGTGGCTCGTCCGTGGCCGCCGGTGCCCCCGCGGCCCGCTGCGATGCCGCGACCCGGGTGGCCGCGGCCGCTGCCAGCGAGATCACCTCCGCCCCGGCGGAGGCGCCGGTCGGCGGGGTGGCGTTGAGTGGCGGGGTGGCGTTGAGTGGCGGGGTGGCGTCGGGCGGCGGGACGGTGGGCGGCGGGGCGCTGGGTGGCTCGGGGGCGAGGGCGCGGTCGACGGCGGCGAGGAAGTCGGTGGTGGGGCGCGGATCGAGGCCGGAGTCGTTGTCCTGACGGACGGCCCGGGCGAGGCCGACGAGTTCCTTGGCGGCGATGTCCCGCTGGATGCCGGCCGCCACCCAGGTGGCCGTGACCGGCAGGCTCGGCGGCACCGGCGCGTCCGAATCGGTGAGGAAGGCGAGTTCGTCGAGTGCCTCCCGCGGGGCGGGGGTGCCCGCGACCTCGGCGAGGTCGTCGACGAGCGCGACCAGCCAGCCCCGTCGGGCCAGCGCCGCGGTACCGGCGACCCGACCCGCGGCGGTCGCGCCGCCTGGGCCGGCCGGGGGACCGGTAGGGACGGCGAGGTCCCGCCGCAGCACCAGCCGGCGCGGGTCGAGCAGGATGCGCACGAGCCAGCCGGCACCGTCGAGCCGCCCCCACATCCAGTCGTTGGCCCGCCAGGAGGACTTCGCGAAGGCGCCGAAGTTGCCCAGTTGCAGGCCCGTGACCTTGTCTTCGGCCCGGCGGCGGGCGGGGTCGAGGGCGGTGGGGAGGTCGGCGCTGATCTGGACGAGCTCGACCGGCTGGTCGAGCACGCCCCCGGTCGTGGCGCGTTCGACCAGGTGCAGGTCGAGCAGGGCGATCAGGGCGTCCGCACCGGCCGTCGGCAGGTAGTGGACGAAGTCGGTGAGCGTGCGGGCGGCGAGGGCCCGGCGCTGCCCGACGCTGAGCCCCGCCGGCCGGATGCCGGGCCCGGCGGGGGGCGGTGTGGGCGGGGTCCAGCGGCGGACGAGGGCGGCGATCTCACCGCGCAGCTCCCCGACGACTGCAGGGAGGGACGCCCAACCGGACCCCGGCTGCGCCGGACTCGCCGGACCCGCTGCCCCCGCCGGATCGGCGCGCAGCCACCGGCGGGTCGCCTCCCCGAGGACGTCGAGCAGCGGGGCCCCGGGCATCGCGGCGAGGGTCTCGCTGACCGTCGTGAACACACCCGGCCGCGGCGACGAGGTGTAGAGCGATGCCGGCCCGCGCGCGCCGGCGGTTCCCGACCCGGCTGCGCACCCGCGTCCGGACCCGGATCCGGGCGACTGGGGCGGGCCGCCGGTTGCGGCCAGGGCGGCGTCGTGCACGGCGGCGGCGAGCCGGGCGAGGCGGGCCCGTTCGACCGGCTCGGGGCACAGCACGTATCCCTCGTTGATCATTGAGATGAGGATTCCCCGGACGCCGTCGAGGGCGGGCTGGCCGAGTCGCCACAGCTCGTCGAGGTCCCCGACGCCCGGCAGCCGGCCGGGCAACGTCTCCAGGACGGCGGCGACGGCGGCGTTGGTCATCCGGGCGCGGCCCGCCGCGTCGGTGCGCACCGCGTCGGCGTCCGGCGGGTGGGGCAGGTCCGAGCGGTCGGTGAGCACGCGCAGCAGCGCCTCGATGACCGGCGCCGCGACCTGTTCGGCCAGCCCGCGTCGGTAGGCGTCGTAGACGCTGTCGTCGGCCAGTCGGGCCGTGCCCGCCGGGGCGAGGCGCAGCAGACGCCGCCGGCCAGCCCGGGCACCGCGGACGGCGCCGTTGTGCTCGCGCAGCGCGGCGAGGTCCGTGCCGATCGACTGGTTCAGCGCAGCGCCGAGCGCCCCGAACAGGGTGCTGCTCACCGGTGGCGGTGGCAATGGCGGCGGTGGCGGTGGCGTGTCGGCTGCCCGCCCCGGCTCGCGCCGTGCTCCGCGCAACGGCCGTGCTCCGCGCAACAGTCGGGTCCCGCGCGTCCGGCTTGAGCCGGGGGACTGGCTTGAGCCGGGGGGCTGAGGTGTTCCGGGGGGCTGGGATGTCCCTGAGGGCTGGGATGTTCCTGAGGGCTGGGATGTTCCTGAGGGCTGGGATGTTCCTGAGGGCTGGGATGTTCCTGGGGGCTGCGCGTCGAGCGCCGACAGGGTCGGTCGGGGGGAGGGCACGACGTAGGTGAGCACTCGGCGAACCTGGCGTTCGGCGGGGCGGTCGAAGATGGCCGCCAGCGCCGGCCCGATCGGCCGGTTGACGAGGATCCCGCCGTCGGAGGCGTGGAAGGAACGGGCGGCGTTGACGTAACGCGCCATGTCCGGATGGGCGTCGTCGAGGGCGTGACCGACCGGCACGTAGGCCGGCTCGAACGCGCCCGGGAACGCGGAGCTGGCCCGGGCGGAGAGGGCCAGGCGGGGAATCGCCGCGGGATCGGTGAGGTCCGGCGTGCCGAACACGAACAGGCCGCGGTAGTCGACGTCGTACATCGTGCCGCCGAGGGAGTCGGTGTGTTCGGCGACCTCTCCCCGCAGGATCGTCGTCGTGACGAACACCGAGGTCGGGCGGGCGGTGGCGGATCCGTCCGGCGCGGTCGTCCCGGCCACGGCGCCGAGGGCGGTGTGCAGGGCGGGCAGCACGGCGGCGTCCCCCCGCAGCAGCGAGGGGTACGCCTTCTCGTCCGGGGTGCGCAGGAGCGTGTCGAGCGAGCCCAGCGACAGCCAGAGCTCGCGCAGCGGGGCGAGGTCGCCGTGACGGGCGTTCGCGAAGCCGAGCATGGTCGCGTTGATCCCGCCGGCGGACGCCCCGGCGAGCACGTCCACGCTGAGCTCGACGTCGAGAATGGCCGCGAGCCGCGCGTATCGGGCGGCGACCGCGGCGTCGGCATCGTCGGCGCGGGTGCGCCCGGGGCTGGTGGCCAGGTTGATCTCGGTGGCGACCCCGCCCATCCACACGGCGAGGCTGGCACCGCCGGTCATGACGACCGCAAGCCGCACTTCCTGGGTCGCCTCGTCACGCATGGTGGCAAGGGTAGACGTGCCGGACATCGCCCGATCCGTACTCGTCGCGGTCGGTGCCGGTCGGCGAGTTTTCCTACTGCGCCGCCCCACTTGTCAACGGGTTACTCATGGGTAGCATGGGAACACCGTACTCACGAGTAGCAAGCCGGTCCCGGCCGTGCGCGCCGCCCGGCGCTCCCGGAAAGGAGCCGTTCATGGGCCACTACCGGAGCAACCTGCGCGATCTCGAGTTCAACCTGTTCGAGGTGTTCGGAGTCGACCGCACGCTCGGTGTCGCTCCGTTCGAGGAGATGGATGCCGAGACCGCGCACGAGGTGCTCGCCGAGCTGGAGCACCTGGCCGCCGGCCCCGTCGCGGAGTCGTTCGCCGACGCCGACCGCAACCCGCCGACGCTCGACCCGGCCACCGGCTCGGTCACCCTGCCCGAGTCCTTCAAGCGCTCCTACCAGGCAGTCCAGGACGGCGAGTGGTGGCGGCTGTTCGTCCCGACGGACCTCGGCGGGCTCGGCGCCTCGCCGACCGTCGCCTGGGCCGCCGCCGAGCTGCTGCTCGGGGCGAACCCGGCCGTGTTCATGTACATGGCCGGCCCGACCTTCGCGGCGATCCTGCATCGGCTGGGCAACGAGTGGCAGCGCACGCTCGCCAGCTTCGCCATCGAGCGGCACTGGGGCGCGACGATGGTGCTCACCGAGCCCGACGCCGGCTCCGACGTCGGCGCCGGGCGGACCCGGGCGGTCGAGCAGCCCGACGGGACCTGGCACATCGAGGGCGTGAAGCGGTTCATCACCAGCGGCGACTGGGATGTTCCGGAGAACATCTTCCACCTCGTGCTGGCCCGGCCGGAGGGGCACGCGGCGGGCACCAAGGGCCTGTCGATGTTCGTCGTGCCGAAGTTCATGCCGGATCCGGCGACCGGAGCGCCCGGGGAGCGCAACGGCGTGTACGTCACCAACATCGAGAAGAAGATGGGCCTGAAGGTCTCCGCGACCTGTGAGCTGCGTTTCGGTGAGCGGACCCCGGCGGTCGGCTGGCTGGTCGGCGACGTGCACGAGGGCATCGCGCAGATGTTCCAGGTCATCGAGTACGCCCGGATGATGGTCGGCACGAAGGCCATCGCCACCCTGTCCTCCGGCTACCTCAACGCGCTCGACTTCGCCCGTACCCGGGTGCAGGGCGCCGACCTCACCCGGTCCACCGACAAGTCCGCGCCCCGGGTAGCGATCATCAACCATCCCGACGTCCGCCGGATGCTCATGCTGCAGAAGGCGTACGCCGAGGGCATGCGTTCGCTGGTGCTGTACACCGCGACGTTCCAGGACCGGGTGGCGCAGGCGGCGGCGCGCGGCGAGACCGACGAGCTCGCGATCCGGATCAACGACCTGCTGCTGCCGATCGTCAAGGGGGTCGGCTCCGAACGGTCCTACGAGCTGCTCTCGACCTCGTTGCAGGTCCTCGGCGGTTCCGGCTACCTACAGGACTATCCGATCGAGCAGTACGTCCGGGACGCCAAGATCGATACCCTCTACGAGGGCACCACGTCGATCCAGGGCCAGGACCTGTTCTTCCGGAAGATCGTCCGGGATCGCGGGCAGGCACTGACCGCCGTGCTGGGGGAGATCCAGACCTTCGTGAAGGCGGAGACCGGCAACGGCGCGCTGCAGTACGAGCGGGAGGCGCTGGGGGCCGCGCTGGACGACGTCCAGGCGATGGTGGGTTCGATGGTCGGCTACCTCACCAACGCCGCCGAGGACGCCCGGCAGGTCTACAAGGTCGGCCTGAACTCCACCCGCCTGCTGCTCAGTCTCGGCGACGTTCTCGTCGGCTGGCTGCTGTTGCGGGGCGCGGAGGCGGCGGTGCGTGCCCTCGACGAGTCGGCCACCGGCCCCGGCCGGGACACGGCCTTCTACCAGGGCAAGGTGGCCGCGGGCCGCTGGTTTGCGGCGAACGTGCTGCCCGAGCTGAAGGCGCGCCGGGCCGTGGTCGAGTCGACCGGGCTCGGGCTCATGGAGCTCTCGGAGGAGGCGTTCTGACCCCGATGATCCACACGGGTTGCCACGGATCGCGGGAGGCCTCGCGCGGTCCGTGGCAATTGCCGTCCCGGCGGGGTTGTATTGGGCGGATCCGAGGGTAGATGGGCGGGCATGGGAATCCCGTTGAGCCTCACCTTCTTCGCCCTCGGCGCCATCCTCGCCTTCGCCGTCCGCTCCGATCCCTCCGGGCTCGACCTCGACATGGTGGGCCTCATCATGATGCTGGTCAGCGCCATCGGTCTCGGCATCACGCTGTACCAGAACCAGTGGCGCCGGAAGATCGTCGAGGAGTCCGTGGAGAGTGGCGTGCCCACTCCCATCTCGATGGACGACACGGTCCTCGTCGACCCCGTCACTCCCTACGAGGCGCCGCGTCGGCGTGAGCCGGACCTCACACCCGAGGAGGACCGCAAGCTGAACTCCTCGCGCCACCCGGAGACGGACCCCGAGCCGCAGCCGGTCGTGCACGTCGGCAACGAGGAGCGTCCCGCGTCGCGGCGGTGAGCTCTGATCTCCTACCGGTCCGTCCGTCCGCCGCCTGGCCCGGTTCCCCAACGGCCCGTGATCCGGGCTCGGGAGACCGGTCCGGGCGGCTTGTTCGTCCGGGGTCGGCGTCAGGACGTGCGCAGCGGCGGGAAGGCCTGGTCCAGTTCGTTGCGCATGTCCCGCTTCAGCAGGTCGTCGGTGTCCGAGGAGGACTGCCCCTCCAGGAGGAACCGGGCCACCCGGAGGGTGAGGTCTACCCGTTCGGCCAGGTTCAGCGTGCCGGTGAACCGGCCGCTGGAGTTGGCGGAGGTCAGAACCTTGGCGACGAACTCGTCCGCGGCCTGAAGTGCCTCCACTCGCGTCATGGTTCCACCTCTTTGTGCCGGAAGCCGGTCAGAGGCGCAACCGTACCAGGGGGCCGACTGTGCGCCGTTGTGCGCCCCTCTCGCGTGCTTTGTGGCGAGCTGGTGGATCCGATGAGTCGATCACGACCAGGCGAGGGCGAGCGTGGGATCCGTCAGCACTGCGCCCACGTCCGCGAGCACCGCGGCACCCAGTTCCCCGTCCACGATGCGGTGATCGAAGGACAGGGCGAGCTGCACCACCGTACGCACCGTGAGCTGACCGTCATGTACCCAGGGCGTCGGACGGATCGAACCCAGAGCAAGTATGGCGGCCTCGGGCGGGTTCAGGATCGGCGTTCCGACGTCGACGCCGAGCACCCCCACGTTGGTGATGGTGATGGTCCCGCCGCGAAGATTCGCCGGGTCGAGCCGGTCCGCCCGGGCCGACCCGGTGAGCCCCGCCAGCGCCCGCGCGAGGCCGACGAGATCGAGCCGGCCCGCGTCGGGGATGTTCGGCACGACGAGCCCGCGCGGCCCCGCCACGGCGATGCCCAGGTTCACCCGGTCGAGAACCTGGATCTCCGCCCGGCCCGCGCCACCGTCCTCGATCCAACGAGAATTGATCATCGGATGCCGGCGCGCGGCGACGAGCAGGGCCTTGGCGACGAAAAGCAGCGGTGTGACCTTGATGTCGGCGAATTCGGGCAGCGCCGCCACACGGTCGCGTGCGGCCATGGTGGCGGTCACGTCGACGCTGAGGAACTCGGTGACGTGCGGCGCGGCGGCGACGCTCGCGACCATGGCCTGCGCCATCGACCGCCGCACCCCGGTGACGGGCACGTGCCAGGCCCCGGTCGCGGGGGAGAAGGCCGCGTCGGCCGGGACCGCGCCGACCCGCCGGGGGCCGGGCGGCGCCGCGTCCGGCGCGGTTGGCTGCGCCGCCGGGGTCGCGGCGGGCATCGCCCGGGCGGCGGTGCGCACGGCGGCCTGGACGTCGTCCCGGCTGATCGTGCCGTCCGGGCCGGTGCCGGCGATCCCGGCGAGATCCACGCCGAGGTCGCGAGCCAGCTTACGGACGGGCGGCTTGGCGAGCACCGCGCCGCCCGCCCGCCCCGGTCCGTTCCCGCGGGCGGGCCCCGGGGCGGGCGGGCGGCGGGGACTGCGTCGACGCGGCTGGCCCTGGCGCGGCCCGTAGCCGACGAGTACCGGCGTGCGCTCACCGCCGCCGCCACCGCCGTCGCGGGAGGCCGGCAGCCGGCGGTTGCCCGCCGGGCCGTCGCCGGGCCCGGGGGCGGCCGTTGGCAGGGCCGGGGCCGCGTCCGCGGGCTCACCGTCCGGCTGCCCGGCGTCGGCCGTCCGGATCGTCAGCAGCGGGGCGCCCACGGCCAGGGCGCTGCCCTCTTCGCCATGGATCTCGACCAGGACCCCGGCGAACGGGCTTGGGATCTCGACCACCGCCTTGGCGGTCTCCACCTCCACGAGCGGCTGGTTCACCGTGACGGAGTCGCCGACCTGGACGAGCCATCGGACGATGTCCGCGTCGGTCAGACCCTCGCCCAGGTCAGGGAGCCGGAACTGTCGCTGCGTCACGGGGAACCCCAGTTCGGATAGCGCGGGCGGGTCAGTAGCCGAAGGACCGGTCCACCGCGTCGAGGATGCGGTCGACGTCGGGCAGGTAATGGTCCTCCAGGCGGGCGGGAGGGTAGGGGGTGTCGAACCCGGTGACCCGCAGCACCGGCGCCTCCAGCGAGTAGAACGCCTGCTCGGTGACGCGCGCGGCGACCTCGGCGGAGACCGAGACGTTCGACGGCGCCTCGTGCACCACGACCAGCCGCCCGGTCCGCCGCACGGACGCGAGCACCGGTTCGAGGTCGAGGGGGGACAACGAGCGCAGGTCGACGACCTCCAACGACCGGCCCTCGTCGGCCGCGCTGACCTCGGCGGCGTCCAGGCAGGTCCGCACCGTCGGGCCGTAGCCGACCAGGGTCGCGTCGGTGCCCGCGCGCACCACCGCGCTGCTGTGCAGGCCGGTGGTCGCGTCCGCGGCCAGTTCGCCCAGCGGCCGGGGGTCCACCACCGCCTTCTCCCAGTACCGCCGCTTCGGCTCCAGGAAGATGACCGGGTCGTCGGAGCGGATCGCCTGCTGGATCATCTGGTGGGCGTCGACCGGGTTCGAGCAGGCGACGACCTTCAGCCCCGCGGTGTGGCAGAAATACGCCTCCGGGGACTCGCTGTGGTGTTCGACGGCGCCGATGCCGCCGCCGAACGGAATGCGGATCGTCACCGGCAGCCGGATCCGTCCGGCGGAGCGGTAGTGCAGCTTCGCGAGCTGGCTGACGATCTGGTCGAACGCGGGGTAGACGAAGCCGTCGAACTGGATCTCGCAGACCGGCCGGTAGCCGCGCATGGCCAGCCCGATCGCGGTCCCGACGATCGCCGACTCGGCCAGCGGGGTGTCGATGACGCGGGCCTCGCCGAACTCCTTCTGCAGGCCGTCGGTCACTCGGAACACGCCGCCGAGGGTGCCGACGTCCTCGCCCATCACGACGACCTTGGGGTCGGCCGCCATCGCCGAGCGCAGGCCCAGGTTCAACGCCTTCGCGAGGGTGATCGGCGCGGGGCTGGCCGGCTCGCCGGTCCGCTCACCACCGACGCCGGCGTGCTGCTCGCCGGCGATGACGGCTCCGCTGGTCACCACGTCTCCCCGGGTATGCGCGTCTCGCCCGTCACGAGTCCACCCTTCATGTCGAGCCCATCCCTCACGTCGAGTCGATCTTCCAGACCGAGCCGGTTCTCCGTCCCACCGTCGCCCGTATCGAGCGTCGCCGCGAACGCCGAGCGCTGCGCCGCCACGAGCCCATTCTCGGCGACCTGCACGTGGTCGAACAGGCTGATCGGATCCGGATCGAGCATCGCCGTACAGCGGGCGCGCAGCTCGTGGGCGAAGGTGTCGGCCTCAAGAGCCAGATGTCGGTCACGCTCCTCACCCAACAAGTCGCGGGCCGTAAGGTGGGCGCGCATCCGGTCCAGCGGATCGCGTCGGCCCCACACCTCGAGCTCGGCCGGTGACCGGTAGCGGGTGGGGTCATCGGCCGTCGTGTGCGCGCCCATCCGGTAGGTCACCGCCTCGACGAGCACCGGCCCGCGGCCGGCCCGCGCGGTCGCCAGCGCCCACCGGGTCACGGCGAGGCACGCCAGCACGTCGTTGCCGTCGACGCGCACGCTGGGGAAGCCGAAGCCGGTCGCCCGGTGGAAGATCTCGGTCCGGCTCTGCCGGCGGGCCGGCTCCGAGATGGCCCACTGGTTGTTCTGGCAGAAGAACACCACCGGGGCGGCGAACACGCTCGCCCAGCCGAACGCCTCGTTGACGTCCCCCTCGCTGGACGCGCCGTCCCCGAAGTAGACGATCGCGGCGCCGGGGGAGCGGTCCCGGGTCATCCCCATCGCGTAGCCGGTGGCGTGCAGCGTCTGCGAACCGACGACGATCGAGTAGAGGGCGAAGCCGTGCGTGGCCGGATCCCAGCCGCCGAGGTTGACGCCGCGGAAGATGGCCAGGACCGCCGCCGGGTCGACGCCGCGGCACCAGGCCACCCCGTGCTCGCGGTAGGACGGGAACGCCATGTCGTCGCGCCCGAGCGCCCGGCCGGACCCGACCTGCGCAGCCTCCTGGCCGCGCAGGCTCGCCCACAACCCGAGCTCGCCCTGCCGCTGCAGGCTGGTCGCCTCCTCGTCCATGCGTCGGACCAGCACCATGTCCCGGTACAGGCCGAACAGCTCGTCGTCGGTGAGGTCGGCGACGTACGCGGGCAGTTCGATGTCGACGGCGGTGAGCTCCCCGCCCGGCGGGCCGGCGTCCGGGCCGGCCGCCGGCGGCGCATTCCCGGCCGCGGGCGGCGTGTCCGCCGGCGGGTCGGGCGTGGCCGCGGGCGCCGCGTCCGGTTCGGGCGTCCTGGCCCGGGACGCGACGGTGATCCGCTGACCGGCCGGAGTGAGTAGCTGCATGAGCTCCGTCACACTCGGCAACGATAGACCTTGGACGGAGGCCGGCAACCCGATCTGCCGGTCCGCCGCGCCGGGTGGTCACGCCTATCGGCTCGGTGCCGGGCCCCGGGTCGGTACGGTGTCGCGGTGACGAGTGCCCAGGACGTGTCCCGCCCGCCGGCCCGCCGCGACATCGGGAAGGTCGGCGTCTGGAGCGGGCAGTTCGACTTCTCCCCGGCCGGCGTCGTGCGGGAGGCCATCGCCGAGCTCGACGAACTCGGCTACCCGACGCTGTGGACCGGTGAGGTCAAGGGCCGGGAGGTCCTGGTCACCGCGAGCCTCGCCCTCGCGGCCACCTCGCGGATCACGATCGCGACCGGGATCGCGCAGATCCTCGCCCGCAACCCGCTGACGATGACCGCCGCGCAGCTCGCCCTCGCGGAGGCGTTCCCCAGCCGCTTCCTGCTCGGGCTGGGCGTCTCCCACGCCGAGCTGATGCACATCCGGGGCGCCCCTTACACCCGGCCGCTGGCGCAGATGGCGGCCTACCTCGACGAGATGGACCGGATGGCCGCCGAGCAGTACCGGGCGGTGGCACCGGCCGAACTGCCGCCCCGGGTCCTCGCCGCGCTCGGGCCGAAGATGCTGGGCCTCGCCCGCGATCGCGCCGACGGCGCGCACACCTACTTCGTCCCGCCCGAGCACACCGCGGTGGCCCGGGAGATCCTCGGCCCGGACAAGCTGCTCGTCCCCGAGCAGGCGTTCGTCCTGCACAACGAGCCCGAGCAGGCCCGGGAGCTGGCACGCCGGCACACCGGGTCCTACCTGCGGCTGCCGAACTACACGTCCAACCTGCGCCGGTTCGGGTTCGACGACGACGACCTCGCGGGCGCGGGTTCCGACCGCCTGGTCGACACGATCGTCCCCTGGGGCGACCCGGACGTCCTGCTCGGCCGGGTCAAGGAGCATCTCGACGCCGGGGCCGACCAGGTCGCCGTGCAGGTCCTGGACTTCGACCGCCGCGGGCTGCCCCGCCGGCAGTGGCGCGAGCTGGCGCCGGCGCTGTCGGCCCTGTGACGGCTGTCGCCCTGTGACGTCTGTCGGCCTGTGACGTCTGTCGGCCCTGTGACGTCCGCTGGCCCGGCGCTGTCCGGTCGGCGAGGCTTGCCGGACGGGGTCGTCGGACGGAGGAACGCGGCATGGGCGGGGGCGGGGGGTTCGCGCGGCGGTTGACCGGACGGCGGTTGACCGGGCGGCGGTTGACCGGGCGGCGGTTGACCGGACGGCGGTTGACCGGGGGGCGGTCGGGGGCCGCGGGGTTGGCCCTCGGCACGGCCGGAGTCCTGCTGGTCGGGCTCGTCGCCTGCTCGATGCCGTACGGCGACGACGCGGATCCGACCCCAGCGCCCACCGGCGCGACCGCCGCGGCGGCCCGCCCCGGTGGGACTGGCTCCACGCCCGCCCCGGGCGCGGCTGGAACGGCCGGTGGCGCCGGTGCGGCGGATGGGACCAGCCCGGTCGGGAACGGTCCGCGGCGGCCGACGGGGCAGCCGGTCACGATCGCGTTCGGCGGTGACATCCACTTCGCCGGGGCGCCCGGCCAGCGCCTCGCGGCCGATCCCGCCACAGCGATCGGGCCGATCTCGGCGACCCTGTCCGCGGCGGACCTCGCGGTCGCGAACCTGGAGACCGCGGTGACCGACGGCGGCACCCCGGCGCCGAAGGAGTTCACCTTCCGTGCCCCGGCCACCGCGTTCGAGGCGGTGCGCGCGGCCGGTATCGACGTCGTGACCATGGCAAACAACCACGGCATGGACTACGGCCTGACCGGGCTGCAGGACTCGCTGCGCCACGCCCGCGAGGCCCACTACCCGGTCATCGGTATCGGCGAGGACGACACCAGCGCCTTCGCCCCGTACACGACGACGGTGAAGGGGCAGCGCATCGCCGTCATCGGCGCGACCCAGGTCCTCGACGACGAGCTCATCCCCGCCTGGACGGCCGGGCCGCACAAGCCCGGCCTGGCCTCGGCGAAGGAGGTCGACAAGCTGGTCGCCGCCGTGCGGGGCGCACGGTCGCGGGCGGACACCGTCATCGTCTTCCTGCACTGGGGGGTCGAACAGCAGCAGTGCCCCAGCGACGCGCAGCGTTCCCTGGTCCCCCGGCTCGCCGCGGCCGGGGCGGACGTCGTCGTCGGCAGCCACGCCCACGTCCTGCTCGGGGCGGGCTGGACCGACGACGGCGTCTACGTCGACTACGGCCTGGGGAACTTCGTCTTCTACTCCTCCGGTGCCGGCCGCAACACCGAGTCGGGGGTGCTGCGGCTGACCGTGGCCGGCCGGGCGGTCACCGACGCCACCTGGGTGCCCGCCCGGATCGTGGGTGGCGCGCCGCGACCGCTGGGCGGTGCCGCCGGCAGCCAGGCGCTTGCCGGCTGGAACGCTCTGCGTGGCTGCACCGGCCTGGCGGCCACCGCCCCGTGATGGTTCAGCCGTGATGGTTCAGGAGGCGGCCGGCGCCGCCGCGCAGTCGGCGCACGTGCCGTAGATCTCCACGGTGTGCTCGACGTCGACGAAGCCCTCGGCGTCGGCGACCGCTGCGGTCCAGGCCTCGATCTCCGGGCCGGCGATCTCCACGGTCCGCCCGCAGACCCGGCAGACCAGATGGTGGTGGTGTGCCTCGGTGGCGCAGCGCCGGTAGACGGTTTCGCCGTCGTCGCGACGGATCATATCGACCTCGCCCCGGTCCACCAGTACCTGCAGATGGCGGTACACGGTGGTCAGCCCGACCGCGGCGCCCTGCGCGCGCAGCAGGGCGTGCAGGTCCTGGGCACTGGTGAAGGCGTCGGTCTTGGCGAGGGCGGCGCACACCGCGTCACCCTGCCGGGTGGCGCGCACCGTCGTGCCGCGGCCGGGTGCGCCGCGGGCCGCCGCACCGCCGCGGCCGGCCGCAGGGGTGGCAGGGGCGGCGGCGCCGGGGTCCGGCCACGGGGACGGGTCCACGTCGGCCGATCTGGTCTCGTTCTCCGCGATGCTCACCGACACTCCCTTCGCCACGTCCGCGCTGTGGTCCGAGACGCCACAGAGGTCCGAGATGCCATCGACCTGGCCGGGCCGCGGCATTTTCGCAGCTCGGGATGCTTCACAGTCTCATTTTCTCACCTTCGCGCGCTGTCAGGGCCGTCCGGCGGCCCAGGATGGCACTCCGATGGCAACGTTATTGACAATGGATTCCATTTCCGGAAGGGTGGATCACGGCGAGGACAGACTCGCCACGACCCCTGGAGGTTCCGATGTCACTCACGGTTACCCCGCAGCTCGTCGAGGCGGCCCGTGTCGGCGAGCTGACCGACGAGGCGTTCCTGGACTGTGTCCGCACCTCGCTGCCGTTCGCCTACGAGCTGGTCGAGCGGCTCGCGGCCGAGCTCGCGCCGGCCCGCGCCGCAGGATCGGACTTCGCCGCCTTCGACGGCACGCCGCCCACCGACGCCGAGGGCGGCCAGTTGCTGCGGGCGATGGCCAGCACCTCCATCCGCTCGGCGCTGGAGCGGCATTTCGGCGTGGCCCTCGTGTTCCAGAACTGCCACCGCGTCGGAATGTTCGGCCTCGACGCGGTCGGGGGGGAGCAGTACCGGCAGTTCGTCTCCCGCGAGGCGCAGGTCCTCAACCAGAAGCCCGAGCTCGTCAACTGCTGAGCGCCCCCGCCGCCGACCGGCCACCCCCCACGGCATAACCTTTGCGCCGTGTAGGGGGTCGGGGCCGGACGGGTGGAGGAGGAGCGGCATGGCGCGGCGGGGCGGCCGGCCGGGTTGGCTGCGCGAGCCGGACCCGTTGCAGAACCCGATCGGCAGCCGGCTTGCCATCCTCGGCGCGATCGCGCTGGTCATCGGCGGCGGCGCGGCCACGCTGACCGGGGGTGAGCAGCCGGCATCCGGTCTGCCCGCCGGCGGCGCGCACGCGAGCACCCCCGCCCCCACCCCGACGGCCACCATGCCGGCCGTCCCGGTGTCCAGCGTGAACGACGCCGCGGAGCTGGCGTCCTGGTACCACGGCAGCGAGGGGCTACGGATACGGGTGGCCGCGGACGTGGCCGCCGTCCGTTCCCACCTCGCCGCGCAGAACGGCGCCGCCCTGAAACCCGCGTGCGCCGCCCTCGGTACCGACAGCGCGGCGGCGATCACCGCTCCGGTGCCGCCCACCCCCGGCGCGCGGGCTCGTTACGACGCAGGAGGTCGCGACTACGCCGCGGCGGCGGCCTCCTGCGCCCAGCTGTTCGACGGCACCCGCATCGAGGTCGGCGTCCTGCAGCAGCGCATCGCCACCTCGCTGACGGACGCAGACCGGGAGTGGTCGGCGCTGGCGGCGATCATCGGCCAGCCGATGGCGACCGCGGGCCCCTCGACTCCGTGACCGCGCAGCGGTCCAGCTCATGCAGCGTCCCGGTCAGCGGGAACGAGTGGATGCCGCGGTTGCACCACCCGCCGCGGCGCAGGATGGCGAGCTCCGCGGCCGTGCCCCGGCGGTCGTAGGCGAGAACGAACAGCAGAACCCGCCGCGGGGGGTGCTGGCGGGCTCGCACGGCCCGCTCCGCGCCGCCGCGACCGATGGCGTTCAGGAAGGTCGTCTCCGAGCGTGGCACCCGTGCGCCGGGCTGCTCCGGGCCGTCGTCGCTGAGCTCCATCCCGTACAGCCAGCCCGCCCGGGCAAGGCGACCACCGACGATGACGGCATCACCCGGGCGGTACTCGCCGCGCACGACCTGGGTTGCGTCCACCATGCCCTCGATCGGGCGCACCTCGTGGCGTTCCCGCCACATGGTGCCGATCCCGGCGGCCGCGCAGACCGGCGTCGCCGCCAGCCCCGCCAGGCAGAGCACGCTGGCCGCCCTGATCACACCCGCGCCACCGCCGCGGTGCCGGCGGGCCGCCGTGGCCAGCTCGCCCGCGCCGACCGCCGCGACGATGGTCAGCAGCGGGACCAGGAACAGGTTCGGCCGGCACGCCCCGAAGGGCCAGTAACGTCCGCCGCTCGCCGCGAGCTGGAGGAGCTCGGCGCCGACGAGGCTCCACAGCAGGGTCGCACCGTCCGCCCGGCGGCGCAGCGCCCGGGCGCCCGCGAGCACGGCGACGGCCGTCGCCGTGCCCACGAGGGCCGTCGCGAGGCGGTGGCCCTCGATCAGGGAGTGCACCAGGTTGGGGTCGTAGCGGTCGATCCCGGGTGGCGCGCCGCCGAGGATCGCGCGCGCCTGGTCGGCGGTGAAGCGTAGCCCGCCGAGAACGCCGCGGCCGGCGAGGAACTGGTCGTCCCAGAAGTGGCTCGCGCGCTGGCTGGACTGGTGGGAGACGAACAGCAGCGCATGCCCGCCGGCCAGCAGCAGCGCCGGCGCGGCGCGCCAGCTGGTCCGGCGGTCGCGGACGAGGTCACCCACGGCCAGCGGCACCAGCAGGAACACGGCGGGCAGCGAGAACAGGGCCAGGGCGCCGGCGGCAGTCCGGTTCCGCAGCGGCGCGCCGGGCGCTGTCCACAGGGCGAACACCGCGAGGGAGACGACCGCCTCGAGGACGTACGGCTTGAGCTGGGTGCCGGAGTCGACGACCGTGCCGCTCAGCGCCACCGCGACCGCGCCGCCCGCGGCCGGGACGACGCCGGTGAAGCGCCGCGCGGACAGGAAGGTCGCCACGGCCAGCACCGGCAGCCAGATGCCGGCCATGACGGTCCGCAGCGCCCAGGCATGCCAGCCGAAAACGTCGCCGGTCACCCGGGTCAGCGCGATCGATCCCAGCGACGACGGCGCGTTCGCCGACCTGAGCTCCGACCAGAACGCCGACCACGGCTCGCCCGCGAAGTGCGGGCGCCACAGCTCGTCGTACCAGAACGGCCGCCCGATCCGGGAGTGCAGCGCGATCTCCACCCCGATGGTGGCGACGGCGAGCAGGATCGCGACCTGGAGGTCGCGGCGCGATTTGTCCACAGGTTGTCCACAGGCTGCGGCCTTCCTGTGGACAACCTCGTCGATGGTGTCGATAGGACTAGTTCTGCTTGTACCGGGCCAGGAACCGGTCGATCCGCCCGACCGCGTCGGTGAGATCGTCCACCGAGGGCAGGGTCACGATCCGGACATGGTCGGGATGCGGCCAGTTGAAGCCGGTGCCCTGGACGAGAAGGATCTTCTCGGCGGCCAGCAGGTCGAAGACGAACCGCTCGTCGTCCTCGATCGGGTAGACCTCGGGGTCGAGCCTCGGAAACGCGTACAGCGCACCCCGCGGCGGCACGCAGGACACGCCCGGGATGTCGTTGAGCAGCTTGACGACCGTGTCCCGCTGTTCCCGCAGCCGGCCGCCGGGCAGGACGAGATCGCCCGCGCCGCCGTCCTCGGCGAGCGCGGCGAGCGTGGCGAACTGCCCGGGCACGTTCGCACACAGCCGCATGTTCGCGAGGATGTTCAGCCCCTCGATGTAGGAGGAGGCGTGACCACGCGGACCAGACAGCACCATCCACCCGGAGCGGAACCCGGCCAGCCGGTACGCCTTCGACAGCCCGTTGAAGGTCATGCAGACCAGGTCCGGGGCGAGCGACGCGGTCGCCACGTGCTCGGCGTCGTCGTAGAGGATCCGGTCGTAGATCTCGTCGGACAGCAGCATCAGATGGTGGCGCCGCGCCACCTCGATGATGTCCTCCAGCACCTGCCGGTCGTAGACGGCGCCGGTGGGGTTGTTCGGGTTGATGATGACGATCGCCCTGGTCCGCGGGGTGACCTTGCGGGAGATGTCCGCCACGTCGGGCGCCCAGCCGGCGGTCTCGTCGCAGAGATAGTGCACCGGCCGCCCGCCGCAGAGGCTCACCACGGCCGTCCACAGTGGGTAGTCGGGCGCCGGAAGCAGCACCTCGTCGCCGTTGTTGAGCAGTGCCTGCAACGACATCATGATCATCTCGGAGACGCCGTTGCCCAGGTACACGCTGTCGGACGTGATCCCGGTGATGCCCTTGCGGTTGTGGTAGCCCACGACCGCCTCGCGCGCGGCGCGCAGGCCCTTGGAGTCGCTGTACCCCTGTGCGTCCGCAAGGTTTGCCACGACGGCCTCAAGTACCTCCGGTGGTGCGGAGAAGCCGAACGGCGCCGGGTTGCCGATGTTCAGCTTGAGGATGCGCGCGCCCGCGGCTTCCAGCCGGGTCGCTTCGTCGAGGACAGGCCCACGGACGTCGTAACAGACGTCGGCGAGCTTGTCGGACTGGGTGAACTCCATCTACCCAGAGTAGGTGGGGCGTCCAGTGGATTTCCGGCGGGCCGCGGCCGCGACGCCCGGTTCACCCCACGGGAGTGACCGCAACACCAGCGAGACCACGAAGAACGCGGCGACGGAGAGGACGATCGCACCGCCGGCCGCGACGTTCCACTGCTCGCTGACAGCGAGCCCGATCACCCCCGAGGCGACGCCGATGACGATGGCCGCGGCGGTCATCGTGGACGTCCGCGAGCACCAGAGCCGGGCGGTCGCCGCCGGGCCGACGATCAGAGCGACCGCCATGATCGTGCCGACGGCGGGCAGGGAAGTCACCACCGTCGCCTCGAGTGCCAGCAGCAGGACGAGATCGAGCCGGCGGGCCGGATAGCCCGCGGCGGCGAGGGCGTCCGGGTCGAAGGCGGCGAGGAACAGCTCCTTGCGCAGCGCCACCAGCACCCCCAGCACGACCACCGCCGTCACCGCGCTGACGACGAGGTCACTCGGCTGGACGGTGAGGACCGAGCCGACCAGGAAGGCGGTGAGATCCCGGCTGAAGCCGTCCTGCGTCGACATCAGCGCCATCCCCAGCGCGAAGCCGCCGGAGAGCACCACGGCGGTGACGCTGGTGGTCTCCCGCCCGTGTTCCGCGCCGCGTGGGCCGGTCAGCACCGCCACGACAGCCACGAGGAGCACGCCGAACAGCCCCGCGCCGAGGACGAGGCCCAGGCCGAGCAGCGTCGCGATGACCACTCCGGGGAAGGTCGCGTGGGTCAGCGCCATGGTCAGGAAGCTCAGGCGACGCAGCACGACATGGACGCCGACCGCGCCGCAGAGCACCCCGACGATCACGACCTCCAGCAGCGCGCGTCGCACGTACCCGTCGCCGAGCGAGGAGAACAGCGTCATCGCCGTACCAGCCGTCGGGCGGCCTGGCCGAGCGTCACCAGGGCGTAGAAGGCGACGAGGACGAGCACGATGGTGGCCCCGGCGGCGAGCCGGACATCATGACCGACCGACGCCTCGTAGCTGGTGGCGAGTCCCAGCCAGGCACCGACCATGCCGACGAGCACCGCCAGGGCGACGATGACGCCGAGCCGCTCGGACAGCAGCCGCGCCGCCGCGGCCGGCACGACGAGCATGGCGATCACGAGTACGGTCCCGACAGCCTGGACCGAGGCGACCACGACCAGCGCGATCAGCATGTTGCTGACCAGGTCGAGCGCGGTGATCCGGTAGCCCGCCGCCCGGGCCCACTCCGGGTCGAAGGCCCGCAGCAGCAGCTCCTTGCCCAGCCCGAGCAGGACCAGGCCGGCAAGAACGGTCACCACGGCGGTGACCACGATGTCCGCCGTGTCGATGGTCAGCACGTGCCCGAACAGGAAGGCCGTGAGATCGGCGGTGTACGAACGCTGCCGGGAGACGAGGATCACCCCCACCGCGAAGAAGGCCGTCAGCAGCACGGCCAGGGTCGCGTCCTCGTTCACTCGCCGGGTCGCCGCGATCGCCGTGAACAGGGCGGCCGCGGCCACCGCGCAGACGAGCGCGCCCGGCACGATGCCGGACCGGCCCGAGACCAGGAACCCGACGACGACCCCGGGAAAGACGGTGTGGGTGATGGCATCGGTCAGGAACGCCAGCCGCCGCAGCAGCACGTACACCCCGACCGCGCCGCAGAGTGCACCGAGGAGCAGTGCCTCGACGAGAGCTCGCGTCATATACGGCCGGTCGAACGGCGTCACCAAAAAATCGATCATGAACGGGCGACGATCAGTCCGCGATCGCCCAGTTCCAGTGCGGCCCCGCCGTAGGCGGCCCGCAGCAGGTCGGGCGTGAGCACGTCGCCGGGCGGGCCGAAGCCGAACTGGTGCCGGTTGAGCAGACAGATCCCGTCGCAGGTCAGCTGCGCCAGGCCCAGGTCATGGGTGGACACGACGACCGCGGCGCCGCCCGCGGCGAGATTCCTGATCGTGGCCAGCAGCGCCTCCTGGGAGACCGCGTCGACCCCGTTGAAGGGCTCGTCAAGCAGCAGCGCCTCCGGCTGCGCCGCGATCGCCCGCGCGAGCAGCACCCGTTGCCGCTGCCCACCGGACAGCGTGCCGAACCGGTCCGCCGCCCGGTGCGCGAGGCCCACCGCCGCCAGTGCCTCGGCTGCCGCATCCCGGTCGGCCCGCCCGGGTGGCCGCAGCCATCCGATCCGCCGGTAGCGGCCCATCAGGACGACCTGCGTTACGGAGACCGGGAAGTCCGGGTCGAGCGTGTCCGCCTGCGGCACGTACGCGATCTGCCGGCGTGCCTGCGCGGGTGACCGGCCGAGGACGGTGATCGATCCCGACGCGACGGGCACCAGGCCGAGCAACGCCTTGATGAGGGTCGACTTGCCGGCGCCGTTCGGCCCGACGAGCGCGACGATCTCGCCCTTGCGCACCGTGCCGTGGACCTGCTCCAGCGCGGGCACCCGCCCGTAGGCGATGCTCGCCTGGTCGAAGACGATCGCGGCGGGTTGTGACATGGCCTAATTGGAAACGATTTTCGATGCCGATGTCAAATTGAACTCACTGGTCGCCGTAGGTGATTGTCACCCGGCGGTTGAGCGCCCGACCGGCCGGGTTGTCCGAACCATCGGGCCGGGTGTTGCGACCGATCGGATCGGCGGACCCGTGCCCCCTGGCGGAGACGAGCACCCCGTCCGGTGCCGCGGGACGCAGGAGATCGGCGACGGCACTGGCGCGCCGCTGGGACAGGATCGTGTTGTAGGCCGGCGTGCCGAAGCTGTCGGTGTACCCATCCACCCGGACCGGCGCGGTGGACCCCGCGAGCCGGCCGGCCACGTCGGCGATCTGGCCGCGCGCGACCGCGGTGAGCTCGGGCGAGTCGAAGGCGAACAGCACGTCCGCATTGAGGGTGAGCGTGGTCTCGGCGCCGCGATGTTCCTCGGTGCGGAGCTCGACGACGCTGCTGTCGAGGTCGATCGGGCGGACCGCGTCGTCGGTCCGCAGCTCGTGCACCGCGGTGCGCAGCTCGTCGTCCGGCACGGGGGCCGCGGCGACGACCGTCAGCACGGCGGCCAACGCCAACGTCGCTCGGGCCGCGCCACTCACGAGGCGATCTCCACCTCGTCGAAGATGATCTGATCGTCCAGATAGACGTCGATCTTCTTGACCTCGGCCGGCGGCGCAGCGAACGTGAAGGTCGCGTTCAGCGGACTGTCGTTGACGGTGCGGATCACGGCCGGGTTCGGACCGAGCGGCTCGTTGCGGCTGTCGCGCACGACCAGGTAGCGGCGCAGGTTCTCGGTGTCGACCAGGCTCACGCTGCCACCCCGACCACCCGCCATGTCCAGCAGCGAGATGCCGCCGGGACGATCCGTGCGCAAGTGCGGCGTGAAGGTCAGCCGCAGGACGGCGAGCCTGCCGCTGGTGCGCAGATCGACGAGCCCGATCTCGACTGGGCCGTTCTCTCCGGCGGTGAGCCGGGTGGTGCGGGTGACCACCGGGGTCTCGCTCTTCGGCGAGGCGGGACTCGCCGGCCGCGTGGACCCGGCGGCCGACCCGGGCGCGTCAGTGCCGTCCGATCCACCGGAACAGGAGGCGGTGGTCAGCGCCGCGAGCGTGACGAGGGCCGTGACTGCCAGACTCAGGCGGTGGCGCGATCGCGGCATCTGAGCCTCCGGGCGTGGGGCAGAGACGTCCGGAGCTGATTATGGTCGTCATTCCGAGGTGTTGGTCGACTGGTCGAGCAATCGGCGCAGTTCGCGGCCGAGTGAGCGAGGCTCGATGAGCGGCTGTCGGAATGTGACCCGGACCTGCTCGGCCCCGGCAGCGTCGACCCGCCACAGATCAATGCCGTACCGATCCAGGCCGCTGACCTGGACGCCGGCGACGTCGCCGGCGATTGCCGTCGGCAAAGCGTGTCGGGCGAGTTGGCGCATCTGATCCGCATGTCCCACGTTGAGATGCTCGATGAGCTCTGGCGCGTAGGCGCTGATCAGGTCCGGCTCGGCGAATGCGTAGGCGGCCAGGTCGATGCGCCGACCCACAGTGGAGGTGGGCCACCGGCGTGGGCGGCAGTCCTCGTCCGTGGTGGGTAGGCAGAGCACTACATCGTCGACCGAGACCGCCAGCACGGAAAGGCCATCGGTGACGCCGTCCTCGGTGCTGACCGTGCGGCCCAGATCGGCGAGCCGGCGCAGGATCTGTTCCGTGGTACCCGCCACCACCCGCAGAGGACCGGCCAGGATCAGACGCTCGCCAAAGTGCCCTGGCACCTCGACCCAGCTCCGCCTCCCGATCCTGGCGGCTTTGGCCACCCGGCCGTCGGTGCTGGCCATGAGTACCGGCTCACCTCCGTCGTCGATCATTCCCACCCACCCTCGTGCCTGCTCACAGGGAAGAGTCAGTAGCGCTGTGCGGCCACCGGCGAGGACGGTCCTCGCTCGTCGAGCCATCGTGATCATGTCGTGCTCGTGGGCTGGCGACGTCACCGTGGCCTCCTCTTTTTCAGGTAAGCCTTACTTAAGTCAGGCCTGTGGTGGAGGTCAAGGGATAGCCGGCCCGATGTGGGGATCCGCCACACGGCCGTGGTCCTGGTGTCCGCGCGGTTCCCGCTCCGGGCCGACCGGGGTCTTATAGACGGGGCGAGGATTCTAGGCTGTCGTAGTCGACGGATGTCTCGCCCTCGAGGAGGAGGTGCCGGTGATCTTCAAGTTGGTCGGAGACGGTCGCCCGTACCCCGAGCACGGCCTTGGCCAGCGGGACTGGGCGGCCATTCCCCCTCGCCAGGTCCGGCTCGATCAGCTCGTCACGACGAAGCGGGTGCTTGCGCTTGATGTGCTGCTCGATGAGGACTCGACCTTCTACGGAGACCTCTTCCCGCATGTGATCGAATGGGGAGGAGCTCTCTACCTCGAGGATGGCCTGCATCGGGCGGTCCGCGCGGCGTTGCAGCAGCGCACCTCGATACATGCCCGGGTCTACGTGCTCACCGGACCCGCGTTGAGTGACTCCGCTCAGTCCTCGGTAGCGCGGTAGGTCACGTAGACGTCCTTCCCGACCTTGGCGAACAGATACTGCGGGCAGGCCGAGGACGGACGGTAGGCGGTGATCGGCCGGAAGACCGGTGACCGCATCACCGCCTTGAGGTTCCCTCCAGCGGTCCTCCTGGCTTGACTGCCTGTGACATCTGGTGCGTCGGCCCGCTCGTACCATCCCCCGCAGTAGCGGATGTCGTGCGGTCGCGACGTCCAGGCCGGGGTGTGGAAGAACCACAGGAGGTAGGCCGTCCGCATCATCAGGACGAGCAAAAGGATGATCAACAAAGATCGGAGGAAGTTCCCAGCTCGTCCGGACGCGAGGATGGGGCTCACAAGACCGGGAGCCTACGGGCATCGCCTCCCGTAGCCAGGCAACCGACCTCGTGTCACACCAGACCGGGTCACCAGGCGGGACGTCTGGTCGGGACCGACGTGAGCCGCTCGACCGAGACTCGGGCCGCGCAGAGGTGCTCACGCCGCTTGTCCGGCCGAGGATTCGTGGCCTGGCCCGCGGGGTGCGGCGGAGCGGAAGAAGCGCAGCGGGTCGGGATCGCTCCTTATCGGTGGCGCCTCCTGGGTGACTGTTCCATCCGGATGAAAGACCAGGAGCTCCCCGGTCGGCCTCCGCTCGAGGGTCAGGCCTCCGTCGTGAATCAGCCGGTGGTGGAGCGAACAGATCAGAACCAGATTTGCGGGATCCGTCGTCCCGCCGTCGGCACCCCATTCCTGCATGTGATGGATGTGAAGCCACTGAGTGCGCCGGCAACCAGGATACTGGCAGACGCCCTTGTCTCGCGCATAGATGGCCCTCCGCAGCTTGATGGAGGGGCTCCGTCGGGTGCGACCGAGCGCGAGTGGGCTTCCCTGCGAATCGGTCAGAAAAGCGCGGAGAAGACTGTCACAGGACAGTCGGCGAACGACACTAGGCGCGAGCGTGGCACCGCCCTCGATCTCGCATTTCCGACCGCTCTGCCGCTCTTTGTCTACCTTCCGGACGTTGTTGTTCCGACCACTTTCGATCCCGCCGATCAAAGTAGCGACATCGACATGCACGTTGACGGTGTAGGGAGTCGGATCCGTCAGTTCCGGCGCGCCGCGGGCAAGGAAAGATTCCGCGACTCCGGCCAACGCATCAGCCCGTACGGACGGCGATGCCTTCTTCTCGTGGTCGTCGTCCGCAGGATCAGATGTGATTGCTCCGTCATCGCGTGGACCGGTCGACTGGTCGAGGCTTGACACGGCCATCGCGAGGGCCTTGGCAACCACCGCGCCACGTTCCGGATCGAGATGAGCGGTCAGGGAAAAAGTGCCGTCCTCGTTCCAGCGCCAGGAACAGCGCACGGAATCCTTCCTGCCACCGTTCTTCTCGCGGTCGTTCTCGCCGTCCGACTTGATCTTCGATTGAAGCGAGACAAGTCGTTCGAGCTCCCGGGTGGAGCATCGCACTGCCTCGCGAGCCCACTCGGTCTCCGTGTCCGGCGCGGCGATGCGAGTGATGGCTCGCACCTTGGAGTATGAGATCTCGCCGCGGGCGAAGGTCGCAGTGATCTGCGGAAGTGTCTGGAGTGCGCGGGCGACGCGCAGGTACTCATAGCTCGCCCGCAGGCCGATCCCGCAGCGCCAGGCCAACCAGTGCGCGCAGGTCGGCAACCCGGTCGAGGACCAGCCCTTCCGGCGGTCGAAGGCGGCGATCAGACTGAGCCAGCGGCAGGTCGCGGCCGAGATCCGACCAGCCCAGCTGCAGACTTCCACCTCCAGGTCAGGGAGGGGGACAACGTTCAAATCATCATCGAACACGTGTTCGATGATGCGGCATGTCGGCATCCTCGTCAAGTCCTGCGTGCCGACGCTTCCCTCTCCAAGTATGCCGTCCGGCATTGCGTTCCGCCGCCGTAGTTCCTCTTGCGGTTTTGGCTGCCAATGCCAACCTCTTCTCTGCTCCGAGGTGCGGACCGCGTTGCTACGATCGCTGTAGCGTCGGCCGATCCGGGTGGACGAAATTCCGTTGTCGACGGGTCCGCTTGGGGAGGCTGGCGCTGCTTGACGGGGGCGCGCCGGAGATGCAAAATCGACCGCACGTTCGAAGTGTGGAGGTGGTGAGATGCCGAACGAGCTCTTTAGTTCCGCAGGTAGGCGAGGACCGCCAGGACGCGACGGTGGTCCTTGGTGGTCGGCTCCAGGCCGAGCTTCGAGAAGACATTTGATATATGTTTCTCGACGGCGCCGCTGCTCACGACCAGATGCGCGGCGATCGCGGTGTTCGAGCGGCCTTCCGCCATGAGGGTGAGGACCTCTCGTTCCCGAGGAGTCAACGCGGACATGGGATCGTTGCGACGATTTCGGACGAGAAGCTGCGCCACCACTTCGGGATCCATGACGGTGCCGCCTGCGGCGACCCGACGCACTGCGTCAACAAACTCGCGCACGTCGGCGACGCGGTCCTTCAACAGGTAGCCGACGGCGCCGGCGCCGTCGGCGAGAAGTTCTGCCGCGTACTGTTTCTCGACGTACTGGCTGAGGACGAGGACCGGTGAGCCCGTGACCTCAGAGCGAGCCCTGATTGCGGCTCGCAGCCCTTCGTCGCGGTGGGACGGAGGCATCCGAACGTCCACGACGGAGACGTCGGGCTGGTGCGTCACCACCGCATCGACCAGGCCGGGTCCGTCTCCGACTGTAGCGACAACCTCGCAACCAGCGTCGGCGAGAAGGCGGCGCAGACCCTCACGGAGCAGTACCGAATCCTCGGCGATGACCACCCGCACGATGCATCAGCCCTTCTTCGGGTTCAGGGGCTCCGGCGTCGGAGAAGGCAGACGGTACCCGCGGATGGGGGTTGACCGTCCGAGGTTGACGGATTTCGGACGGTGTTGCCGGCGGGGACAACTGACAGCTTGACGACGTTGCGGGAGGGGATGTGGCGGTGAGCGGGCCAGACATGGCAGGCTTGGTCCCCGTGAGCACGGGTTGGTCGGCGAGCGGAGGGACGGCTCGCCTCGGGCGAGCTGCCACGTTCGCCTCGTCCTCCGTGTGCCTGGCATGGGCGGCGCACGTGGCCGGCGGCGCTCAGCGGCCGGCCGCTGCGATTATGATCATCGCCTTCCTCCTGCTCACCCGGATCGTCTACGGACTCGGCGGTCGGGAACGGCGCCTTTCGGTGTTCGTGGCGGGTGTCGCGGGGACTCAGGTTCTGCTCCACATCACCTTCGGCCTCGCGCATACGCATACGCATCGGGCAGGCGGCTACTCGGTCGAGGCGCGGATGGTGCTCGCGCATGGTCTGGCGGCGGTGTGCATCGCGGTGCTGCTGCGCCGCGCGGAGCGTGCGCTGTGGTCGGCTTCCAGGCTCCGTCCCCATACGGTCCTGTTTCGTCTGTTCCGGCCTGTCGCGGATCTGGCCGTGCCTTCGATTCCGCCAGGGCCGCGCGTCGACGTGCGTCGACGGGAGCCCCGTCCCCACACCCGGCCGCTCGGGCGGTCCGCCCGCCGGCGCGGTCCGCCGCCGGGCCAGCCGGAGGTCGGTCGGACGGGGCGGTGTTCCACGGGTTGCTCACCGCTGCTTTTTGGCATGGGCTGACGAACGACTCCGGCGCCTGTGAAACACGGAATCTCTGTGTTCCCGCCGCGCTGTGGGACCGTTTGGAAGGACTTACATGATCCGCCATTTTCGGCGTGCGAGCGTACTCGGCGTAGTTGCCGGCGCGGCCGTACTCGCCATGACAGTGCCGGCTTCCGCGCACGTCACCCTGCAGCCGTCCACCGCGTCCGCAGGTAGCTACGCCACGCTCTCGTTCAAGGTGCCAACCGAGGAGGACAACGCTTCCACCACCGGTATTGATGTTCAGTTTCCCGTCGACACGCCGCTCGCGTCCGTGTCGGTCCAGCCCAAGGCCGGCTGGACGTACAAGGTCACGAAGGCGGCGCCGGCGAAGCCCCTGAGTACGGACGATGGCCAGGTGAGCGAGGTGGTGACCCGTATCACCTGGACGGCGCAGGGAGGCCAGGGGATCAAACCGGACGAGTTTGACACGTTCACGGTCTCCGCCGGTCCCTTGCCGGACAAGGCCGGACAGCTCACGTTCAAGACGCTGCAGACCTACTCGAACGGGGACGTGGTGCGGTGGGTCGATGTCGCGCAACCGGGAGCCGGGGAACCGGAGAGGCCGTCACCGTCACTGACGGTGACGGCTGCCGGGTCGGCTGCGGGTTCGTCTACCGGTGCTCACGATTCGGCGACGATGCAGAACGTCGCCGAGACCTCGCAGTCGGATGACAGCGACGGGACCGCCCGCTGGTTGGGAAGCATCGGGGTGCTCCTGGGTGCGCTCGGTCTGCTGGCCGGCGCCTTTGCGCTCGTGACCTCGCGGCGTCGGGCGTAGCTCCGTGCGAAGAATGATGGTGGTGACCATGGCCGTCCTGGCCATGGTCACCACCTCGATCGGTCTCGGGCTCGGGGTCGCGCCTGCCTCTGCTCACGCCCTGCTGACGGGCAGCAGCCCGGCGGACGGTGCGGCACTCTCTACGGCGCCGACTCGGATAGTGATCGATTACAGCGAGTCGGTCCGGGTCACACGGGATTCGATCCGGGTACTCGATTCGGCGGGCACCCGGGTGGACGACGGACAGGCGCGGTCAGGGCAGAAGGCGTCCCAGGCGATGGTCGCGCTGCGACCCGGCCTACCCACGGGCACCTATGTGGCCAGCTGGCGGGTCATCTCCGCGGACAGTCACCCGATCTCCGGTGCCTTCGCGTTCGGCGTGGGCGGACCGCCGGAGGCCGGGGCCGCCAGGGCGGAGGCGGACACCTCCGGTTCGCGGACGGTCGGCTTCCTGTTCGGTGTCGCGCGGTTCGCTGGTTACGCCGGCGTCGGCGTTCTGCTGGGGGCCTGCTTCTTTCTGCTGATGCTCTGGCCGCAGGGACTGCGGACAGGCGGCGCAAGCCGGCTGGTGGCGGGGGCGTGGGGACTGTCGGCGCTAGCTGGTCTCGGGCAGCTGCTTCTACAGGGGCCCTACGTCGCCGGGTTGGGGCTGAGCGGGCTGGGCCGCTGGTCGGTGCTGTCGGCGACGCTGGAGGAGCGGTTCGGTCATCTGTTGCTGATCCGGCTGCTTGCGCTCTGCCTTGCGGTTCCGCTGCTGCGCCGGATGTTTCGTACTGGCTCCCTGGACGTGTGGCGCAGATTCGAGCTGGCCGGTCTCGGACTCGTGGTGGCGGTGACGCTGGCGGCGATCGGCCACGGCAGTGCCGGGGACCTGGTGTGGCTCGCGACGGCCAGCCTGACGGTGCACGTGCTCGGCATGTCCGTGTGGATCGGCGGGCTGGTGGTCATCGCGCTGTTCCTGGTCCGTCGGGCGGCGGCGGTGGAGCTGGCGGAGGTTCTGCCCCGCTGGTCACGGGTGGCGGTCGGGGCCGTGGCCGTGATCGTGCTCAGCGGCCTGTTCCAGAGCTGGCGGGAGATCGGCACGCTCCGAGCGGTCATCGACACCGGCTACGGGCGGTTGTTGCTCTACAAGGTGTGGTTCGTCCTCGGCATGATCGCTCTCGGTGCCCTCGCCCAGCGGTGGGTGCGCCGCCACTATGGCGGCGCCCGATCCGGTCCGGATGCGACGGGGGCGGCGCCGAGCGTCGCCGCGTTGACAGGACTGCGGCGTGGTGCGGCTTCGGAGCTGGTCGTCGGGGCGGTGGTGCTCGGGCTTACCGCGACCCTGGTGAACATGGTTCCCGCGCGCACCAGCTATGCACCGCCGTTCACCGGTACCGCGTTCGCCGGCCCGATGACGGTGAAGGTGCGGGTCGCCCCGACCAGGATCGGAGCCGAGTCCCTCGACGTGTACACCTGGGCGCCCAACGGCAAGCCGCAGAAGCTGGTGCAGGCAAGCGCGGCGCTGTCCCTGCCGACCGCCGACCTCGGGCCGTTCGAGGTCCCGCTCGACCTGGCCGCGCCGGGGCATGCGCGAAGCGACCGGGTGCAGGCGCCTTTGGCGGGGAAATGGCAGCTCCGGCTGACCCTGCGGATCAACGACTTCGATCAGTACGTGACGACGCTGTTCTACACAGTCCGCTGACGGGTGTCGGCTAGACGGAGACCGGGATCGGAAGGGTGACGGGGTCGACGACGCTGTCGTCGGATTCGGCCGGGCCGGTGCTGGTCGCGCCGGTGCCCTCGGTGCTGCCGGTGGGCCCGCCCGTCGACGGCGGGGCCGACCGTGGGGGGCCGGACGGCGCAGTGGACGGGGGCGGGGAATTGCTGCCCGGTGGCGTCGCGGGGGGCGGCGCGGCGCTGGTCGGTGGCGCGCTCACCGGCGGCGGGACGGTAGCTGTCGGCTGCGGTGTCTGCGTCCTCGGCGGGGTCGTCGGTGCAGAGGTCCCAGAAGTCCCAGTGGTCCCAGTGGTCCCAGTGGTCGTGGGCGCAGCGGTGCTGGCCGGGGGCTTCGACGGGGTGGTGCGCGGAGCCGTGGTCGAGGGTGCCGCCGAGGTTGCGCGGGGGCGGCTGGTGCTTGGCTCGGCGGCGGGCTCTGACCTGTGCACGTCCCGAGCGATGGGTTCCACGAGGCGGGGCCGTACCTCCTTGGGCGCCGCGGCCCGGCTGGTAAAGGCGCCGGCCACCGTCGGGACGACGGTGGGGGCGGTCGCGGCGTCGCCGCTGGGGGCAGCGGGCGCCGCGGAGGGGCGAACCACGTCCAGGGTCCGCTGCGGACTCACCATCGCCACGCCGTTCTCCGACATCAGGCGGGGATCGGACGACGGCCAGTTCATCGCCGCGGTGAGACCGACCACGGCGACGACGACCGCCGCCGCGGCGGCCATCGCCGGCCGGCTGCGCCACTCCAGGGTCCCGCGGCCGGGTGGCGGGACGGCGGCGGGTTCGACCTCGGCGTCCATCCGCATCAGCGGCAGCGCGCGCACGGGGGCGGGGGCGATCAACGTCTCCGCGGCGTCGGACGCGGGTTCGGTCGGCACCTTGACGAGGCTGATCTTCCGGGGTGCGACGGCTGCGGCGGGTGCAGTGACTGCGGCGGGTGCAGTGGCTGCGGCGGCTCGGCGGTTCGCGGCAGCGGCCTCCGCGACGGCAGCAGCCCGGTCGAAGGTGCGGGCGAGTCCCACTCGCAGGCTGGCGGGTGCCGGCACTACGGCGCCGACCAGGAGTTCCTCGGGCGGCACACCGTGGGGCACCGGGATGCTGCGGGCCTGCGGGGACCCCGACCAGGCCAGGGCGCTGCCGCGGGCGAGTTCCAGCAACCAGGAACGCAACCGGGCCGGATCACTCAACGGGTTGAGTCGGGTGCGGGCGACCAGGGCGAACGCCGTACCGGCGGCCGCTCGGGCCACCGTGGGATCACCCAGGATCAGCAGGCACATGGAGAAGACGTCGTCCGCGTAGAGATCGTAGAGGTCGTCGAACGCCTGCCGATCACCGCGTCGGACACGGGCCGCGAGGTCCGCGTCGTCGTCCATGCTCTGCTTCTCCCCGGTCGACTAGCGGCGGACCCGGAACGGATGGTGAAGCCAATGCTAGGAGGCGGGCCTCGCTAACGGGTGAACGTTGTGAGGATTTTGTTGTCGTCGATTCGACAGTCGGAATCGCTTGACCCATCCGCCGGTAGCGCTTTGATCATTTTCGCCTACTTGTAGTCACTTCTTCCACGGTGGCACGTGGGCGATGTTGCCGTGTCCCGCCGGCGGACTAGTCAGAAAGATGGGTGGACGAATAGCCCGCCGGCGGGCTTGCCCCGAATTCCGCGACCGATCCGGCGCAGCCGGCCTTCCGTACCGGCTCGGCCATTCGCGACCGTCCGTCGGATTGCCCCACGATTATTACGCGGTCGGTATGTCGGTTCCGAAGCGGTACGACGGCGACGATCAGGGCGGGTGATCAGGACGGTGATCAGGAGGTCGGTGGCTGCAGGGCGAGCCGGGCCTTCACGGTGCCGGTCTGGCCGTTGCGGGTGTACGTCACCTGGACCTCGTCTCCGATGGCGTGTGAGCGCACCGCCGCGATCAGGGAGTCGACGTCGCTGACGGCCCGGTCGCCGACCTTGGTGATCACGTCGCCGGTGCGCAGGCCGGCGCCTTCCGCGGGGCCGCCGGAGACCATCGACCGGATCTGCGCGCCGGTGCCGCTGGACGCGGTCGAGCGAGTGTTCTCGGCCGCGGTCGACGCGGAGACACCCAGGTAGGGATGCTGTGCGCGTCCGGTGGCGATCAGCTGGGTGGCCACCGATTCGGCGTAGTTGCCGGGGATCGCGAAACCGACGCCGATGTTGCCGGACTGCTGGCTGCCGCCGAACGGACCGCCCCCGCCGCCGCCGCCGACGGTCGCGATCGCGCTGTTCACCCCGATGATCTCGCCACGGCTGTTGACCAGCGGACCGCCGGAGTTACCCGGGTTGATCGGCGCGTCGGTCTGGATCGCGTCGAGGACGGCGTTCTGCTGGTCCTGCACGGTCGAGTCGCCGGTACGGACCGGGCGGTGCACGGCGCTGACGATGCCGGAGGTCACCGTGCCGTTCAGGCCGAGCGGGCTGCCGACGGCCACCACCAGCTCGCCGATGTTCAGCGAGTCGGAGTTGCCGAAGGTCGCCGCGGTCAGCCCCGGCGCGTTGATCTTGATGATGGCGAGGTCGGAACTAGGGTCGGTCCCCACCACCTGCGCGTCGAAGGTGCGGCCGTCCTGCAGGGTCACCGTCAGCGTGCCGCCGCCGGAGGCGCCCGACACGACGTGGTTGTTCGTCAGGATGTGTCCGTCCGAGCGGATGATCGTCCCGGAACCGGTGCCCGACTCGCTGCTTGACTCCTCGGCGATCGTCACGACGCTTGGGAGGATCTTCTGCGCCGCCGCGGCGACGGTGCCGGAGGCCGCCGGGGACGTCCCGCCGGAGCTGTCGCTGCTGCGCTCGAGCCCGGCGGTGGTCACGACCGTGTTCCCGCTGTCGTTGTCGGCGACCAGGGCGCCGACGCCTCCCCCGATGCCGGCGGAGACGAGGGCGATGGCGAGCCCCGCGGCCACCAGCCGGCGCCGCCGCCAGGGCAGCGGAGAGGCCGTCGCCGTCGTGAGCCGGTTGCCGTGGAGGTCGTGCGCGGTCGGTGGAATGCCCCCGCCGGGAGCGCCCCACTGATTACCCCACGGCTGTCCCCCCGCGGGCGGGCTGGGCGGCAGACCCGGACCGTCCGGTCCTCCGGGGCCGCCGATTCCCGGGGCTCCCGGGCCGTACGGACCGCTCACCCCGCCGGGACCGGCGTTCGCCCTGACCACACCCTGCCCTGGGCCGCCCTGGCCCGGACCCGGGCTGGGCGGTCCCCAGGGCCCGGGAGCGAGCCCGCCGGTGTTGAACGGCGCCGGCTGGCCGGGGCCGGTGGATGGGTGGACCGGCGGGGGAGCGCCGTAGGGCGTCCCGGGCAGACCGGGGGGCGACGCCACCGGGCGATCGGGCGTGGAGCTGCCGGGGCCGGCCGGGTGAGGCTGTTCTGCCCGTGACCCGTATGCGCCTTCGGCGGGTGGGGCCCAGGGGGACGGCGAGTCGTGCCCGGCGCCGGCCTCCTCCCGGCCGCTGTCCGCCTGAGCGTCCTCGGCGCCGCTGCTGAAGGGGAGACGCGGTGTCATGGTAGGCACTTTCCCTTGCGAGCCTGAGCGATTCCTGAATGCCGACCAACGTTCGGGTAAGCGATCGACAGGATGGACCGGTGCGGAGTCCCTCCGGTGTCGACCGACTCAGGAGGTGGGACGGCGTTCCGCCAGTAGATCACGAATCTCGGTGAGCAGGCGTGCCTCATCGGTCAGCACCGGGTCCTCCTCGGGCGGGACCTGGCCCCGGGCGCGCCGGTCGTTGATGGTCTTCAGGGGGAGCACCACGACGAAGTAGATCACGGTCGCCACGGAGAGGAAGGCGACGACGCTGTTGATGAACTCGCCGTAGCGAAACACGCTGCCGTTAACCGTGAACGTGAGGGCCGAGAAGTCCGGCTTGCCGAAGATCGCCGCGATCAGCGGGGTGAAGATGGTCTTCACCAGGGACGTCACCACAGCGGTGAAGGCGGTGCCGATCACCACGGCGACCGCGAGGTCGACCACGTTCCCTCGCATCAGGAACTGCTTGAAGCCCTTCATCGACGGTCCCCCCATCAGGCGCCCGGTGCGCCATGGGAGGATATCGCTGCAGGTCGGTGATATCCGACCCGGCCTCTATGCCCCTGGCGGGCTGTTGTCAACTAGGCGCGCGCTACGTGCCGGCAACTCCGTGGTACACCGGTGGGACGAACGAATGCGTGCGGGGGCTCGGGATCGGAGGTCGTCTGGTGACGGACGGTGCGCGACGGGCCGAATGGGACGATGACCACCGCCAGCCCGCCTACCGTCGGCCCGGGGGAAACCTCCCGCCGGGCGGGCCCTACCCTCCGGCCGATCAAGCCCCCGCAGGTTATGGCGGTCCGCCCGCCCCCGGCGGCCATGGTGATCGGCTGCCCGCGGCGGGCTATGGAGCGGACACCGGACCCTACTACCCTGCCGGCCCGCCGACCGGGTCCTATCTCCCCGGGGGCGTGAGCGGCGGATTCGGGTCTGCGGACGGCCCGGGAGACGATCCCTACGGTCGGGGCCGCCCGCAGGGCCGAGACAGCCGGGACAGCCGGGACAGCCGGGACAGCGGTCCGGGCCCCGATCGGGACCGGGCCTGGCCGCCGGGACCGCCCGGCTCGCCAGGACCGGCGGGACCGGCGGGACCGCGCGCGCCGCGGGCCGGTGATGCCTCGGGCCTGCCCCGGGACACCGGCACCTCCACCCGCAGGGCTCTCGTCCCGCCGGCCGGCGGGCGACGCACAACAGGCGACGCTACCGGCCCGGCGGCACGGCCGGGTGCCCCCACCGGGGACACGGGCCGGCACGCGGTCGTGCGGTCGCGGCCGGCCGCCACCGGCGGACAGGGCTATCCGGCCGTCGGCGGGGAACGGACGGGACGGCCCGGCCGCCCTGGTGACGCCGGTCCGCGGGATCGGACGACCCCGCCGGGGTTCGGGGCCGCCGATGGCCCGGCCGGCGGCGCGGCGCCCGGTGCTGGCGGGCGGGCAGGCCGTGCCGGGACCGATGGCGGGCCTGGGGGCACTGGCGCGCGGGCGCGCTTCGCGGCCCCTGCGGGAACCGAGGACCCCCGCCTCGACCGGCCGCGCTCCGGCCGGCCGCCGCCGGGTTCCGGCGGCGGCGACCGCGCCGACCCGGGTCGCGCCGACCGGCTCGGAGCTCCGGCACGCCCGTCCCGCCCGCAGCGGTCGGGTGGGCCGGGACGGACCGGCGTCGGCGGCGCCATCGCCGGTCGGGAGGGCGACCAGTCGCTGGACTCTCCGCCTACCATGATCAGGAAGCGGACCGGGCCGCATCGTCCGGGTAGCGACCGGTCTCCCGCGCCGCGCCGTGCGGGTGGTCCCCTCACGGCGGCCATGGAACGCGACTTCCCCGAGCCCGATGACGTCAGCGACCTCGACGAGGTCGACGAGCTCGACGACCGCCGGGGTGGTGGCGGTGCCGACTCCATGTCCTTCCTGCACCGCCTCGGCGTGGCGCTGGTGGTGCTGGCGGTCGCGCTCGGGGTGGGGGTCGGCGCCGGCGTCGTGTGGGAGAAGGTGCGCCCCAGCGGCCGCACCGCCACGGCCACCACGCCGTCCCCGTCGGCCTCCGCCGCGTCCGCCGGGCCGGCGGCGCCCGGCGCGGGTGCCTCCGCCGCCCCGAGCACCGACCAGCCGGCTACGGGCCAGATCGCCGTGCCGGCGGACTGGGCCCCCTACACCGACCCGCTGCAGAAGGCGACTTTCTCCCATCCGCCGGTGTGGAAGCAGCGTCGCGACAACACCGGCATCTTCTACGGGGAGCCCGGCACCGTCTCGGAGTACGGCCCGCAGATGATCGGAGTCGCCAGGATCGCGGGCGCCGACCCGGCAGCGGCGCTCAGTCAGGTCCAGGCGGGCGAGTTCGACGCGGTCTCGGGGCTGACGAAGGAGCGTTCAGGCCCGGCGACGGACACCAGCGGCCAGCCGACCCAGGAGCTTGCCGGCTCCTATGACCGCGAGGGTCAGCGCGTGTCCTACCTGATGCGGACGGTCTCCGCGGCGGGGGCCGTCTACGTGCTCATCGCGAGGGTGTCCACGAGCGCTGCTGCGACGCTGAACACGCTGATGGGCGCCTTGCGCGCGTCGTTCTCTCCGGTGGCCTGACCTCGCCGGCCGTCACATCCGGGGCCCGGGGTGGGCGGACCGCGCCGGCGCGAGCAGGTTCCAGATCACCCCGCTGGTGGCGAACGAGTTCGGTCCGGCGGCGGGCGGCCAGCCGTGGCCCATCGAGGGCATCAGGAACTGGACGACCCGGGCCGAGGATGCGCACCGGGCCTCCCTGCGGACGGCCACCGGCCCGGTCGTCACCGGTGCGGCCGGGGGGCCGGCGGGGGCGGCCAGACCGTCGGGTACCGGTGTAGAAGGTCCGGGCACCGGCGTCGGCGCCCCGGGCTGGGGTGTGGACGCCGCGGGTGCGGGCTGCTGCCCGGCGGACAGGGCCGTGGGCGGAGCCTCGGCGTGCCAGGGCACCCCGGTGGAGTCGGTGAGGATGGTGTCGCCGGGCTGGCTGGGCAGCGGGCAGTGGTCCACCGCGCGGAACGGCGCCATGCTCTCCTCGACCGGGGTGATCGCCGTCTGCAGCACGGGTGACCACTGCGAGCCGAGGTAGGGGACGTGACCGTCGGCACCGCCGTGCACGACGACGACGGTCAGCGGCGCCGCCGGCTGGCACTGCGCCACCTGCCGGCTCGCCGCGACCACGGCGATGCCCGCGAGTTCGTCGCCGTGCTCGCAGGCGTACCGGTAGGCGAGCATGCCGCCGTTGGACAGGCCGATCAGACTGACCCGCGTACGGTCGATCGGGTAGTTCTCGCTCAGGTGAGCGATCAGCGCGCGCAACCAGCCGACGTCGTCCATGCTGTTGATCTTCGCGGTATCGCAGCATGTCCCGGCGTTCCAGGCCTTGCCGATGCCGTCCGGGTAGACGACGGCGAGGCCCGCGGCGCGGGCGAGGCCGTCGAGATCCCAGTGCGCCTTGGGGTCGGTGCCGTCGTAGTGCAGGCTGTGCAGCGCCACGATCAGTGGGTACGGCCGGGGTGTGCCGGGCGGCGGCAGCGTGATCCGGATCGGCATGCCGCGGCCGGATTGCTCGAACGCGTCCGGTCCGGTGGTCGGCGGCGCGGTCGGGGTGGCCCCGGGGACCACATTGCCTCGGCGGGTTCCACTCAGCCCGCTACAGCTGGTGACGGTCAGTAGCGCGGGGAGTAGGAAGGTGAGGAGCCAGACCGCGGTGACGCGGCGGCGACGAACGGCCGGCACGATGGCCATTCTGGCCCGCCTGTAGCGGACCGGGCGTCACCGGTGCCGGTGATTACTCTTCGTGTTGGAACTGCTGCGAGCGAGGTCGCCTTCCGGGGCGCGGACCACATTGAGGCGGGGGCGCTCCGCCGTGGCCGGCGGCGACCAGCGGCCCGCCGGACGCGGCGGGGGAGCCGAGGTGCTCTCCGCGGCGGTGCGGTAGCGGTCGAACGCCTCCTGGGCGCGACTTTCCAGGTCGTCCACGAGCGCCAGCGACTCGCGCACCCGACGTTCTCCCGCGGGACCGGCGGCGAGCAGGTCCGACAGACAGTTGTCCACCGCGCGCCGCGCCGCCAGCCAGCCGAGGAGCAGCCGGGAACGCTCCATGTCCGAGAGCTCCTCCACCGAGATGTCCCTCCGCTCGCCACTCGTGACGTTGATGAGGTTCCTGCCGCGAAGATCGGTCATGTGGAGATCGATCGGCGGGTCTCCTGGCTGGGTCAGGTGTCCGGGTCAGGTGTCCGGGTCCGGGTGGTACGGGCGGTTCAGGTCGATGACCGGCGTTGACATCCCGTCCTCTCCCAGAGTGCCCCACCCAGGGGCCGAACGCGCCGTAGTTCGCCTAACGCACACCCACTGGTCCCTGCGTGACGGTAGAGGCGGGAACGAGCCACAGGTTACGGGGGTCCCTCCGGCGGGGGCCCGTCGGCGGGCCGGGGCGGGCCGTTCGGCCGTGGCGAGGAGGCGGATGCCGAGGTCCGGTCGGGCGCGGCGGGTTCGAGGGGGGCCTGTTCGCCCGGCGGTGGGATGGACGGACGGGGCGTGGTGGCCGCAACCGCTCCCGGCGTCGGGACCGGGATTGACGGCGACACCGGGCCCCCGGCCGGATCCGGTTCGACCGGCACGTCCGGGTCGGCGGGCGGCTCGTTGGCCGTCGGCTCGTTGGCCGTCGGCTCGTTGGTCGTCGGGCCGGTGGCGTCGACGTCCGCGCCTTCCGCGGCGGTGAGGTCCGCGGCGGTGAGGTCCGCGGCGGTGAGGTCGGCGGCGGTGAGGTCGGCGGCGGTGGGGTCGGTCTCGGCGGGGTCGGTCTCGGCGGGGTCGGTGTGGCGTGCGCGCCAGGTCAGCCGGGCCTGGGCGGCGGTGTCCTCGGCGTGTTCGAGGATCTCCTCCCAGCGCAGCTGCATGGGTCGGACGAGGCCCCCGCCCACTCCGACCACGATCACCCCGGTCAGGGTGGCGAGGATGGCCCAGAGCAGGGGGGTCGTGACGGAGGTCGCGAGGCCCACCTCGTCGAGCCCGGCCTTGCCGAATGTGATCACGAGTACGGCGGCCACCGTGTTGCCGGCCGCGTGCGCATAACTGAGTTCCCGCAGCGCCTCGTGCACGAAGGTACGGGCGAGCCGGGCGAGGCTGACCCCGATCGCGATGATCACGGTTGCGAGCATGGTGTGCAGCAGCAGCGCGAGCAGCTCGGTGACGGTGTCCTCGGCGGCGCTCGGGCCGAAGACACCCACGGCGACGCGCAGCACCGTGAGCAGGCCGAGGCCGGTCAGCACCCGCACCGCGCCCGTGCGGACATCCGCCGCCGGCCGGCGCAGCAGGGCCGGCAGGCCGGATCGGTCCAGGGCCCGGTCGATCCCCAGCCGGATCGCCAGGGCGGTCAGCAGCCGTGCCCCGACCCGGACCAGCAGGCCGCCGAGCACGCAGATCGTGAGGAAGACCCCGATCTTCGGCCCGGTTTCCGCGATGCGGGACCAGGCATCCGAGAAACCGCGATCCCACGCGATGGCGACGGTCACCTGCACCCGGCAATCATAAGCTCACAGTAATCTTTCGATGACGCACAGCTATAGATCGGCGGGTCCTCCGCGTTCGCCGCCCCGCGCCGCGGCGAGGGGCGGTCGACCGGCTAGCGTCCGCTCGCATGACGGTGTCGGTCTGCTGGCTGCGGCGGGATCTGCGACTGAGTGACAACCCGGCGCTGCGCGCGGCGGCGCACGGGGTCGACGAGGTGCTGGTGCTGTTCGTCCTCGACGACGTGCTGCGCAGCCCGGCCGGTCCGGTCCGGCTCGCCTTCCTGCACCGCTGCCTGCGGGAGCTGGACGAGCAGCTTGGTGGCCGGCTGTGCGTGCGGGTGGGCGATCCGGTGGACGTCGTCCCCGCGGTCGCGCGGGCCGTCGACGCGCGCCAGGTGCACATCGCCGCGGACTACGGGCCCTACGGGCGCCGCCGCGACAGCGAGGTCGAGCGGGCGCTGCGCGCCGACGGCCGGGAGCTCGTCCGGACCGGGTCGCCGTACGCCGTAGCGCCGGGCCGGCTGTCCACGGCGGGCGGAACGCCGTTTCGCGTCTACACCCCGTTCTACCGGGCATGGAAGGAGCACGGCTGGCGCCGCCCGATCGCTGAGCCGGACGGGGTCCGCTGGGCGCGGCTACCCTCCGACGACATCCCGGCCGATCCGGACCTCGGCGGTACCCGGCTGCCCGCGGCGGGCGAGAAGGCCGCGCGCGAGCGGCTCGCCGAGTTCCTGCACGGCTCGCTGGATGGCTATGCCGAGCGGCGCGACGTGCCCGGGGAGGACACCACCTCGAGGCTGTCGCCCTACCTGAAGTACGGCTGCATCCATCCGCGGACCGTCCTCGCCGAGCTCGACCGGGTCACCGGCTCCCCCGCCTCGAGGTCGTCCGCCGCCTCGAGGTCGTCCGGCGGTATGGAGCAGTCCGGAGACCGGGAGCGTGACGTCGAGAAGTTCCGGTCGGAGCTGGCGTGGCGGGAGTTCTACGCCGACGTGCTCGCGGCGAACCCCGCGTCCGCTCGCGCGGACCTGACCGACGCGCTGGCCGACATGGCATATGAGCCGCCGGGGGCCGGATTCGAGGCCTGGAAGTGGGGCAACACGGGGTTCCCCATCGTCGACGCGGGCATGCGCCAGCTGTTCGCCGAGGGCTGGGTGCCCAACCGGGTCCGCCTGATCGAGGCGTCGTTCGTGTGCAAGGACCTGCACGTCCACTGGACCCACGGGGCGCGGTGGTTCCTCGACCATCTGGTCGACGGCGACCTGGCGTCGAACCATCACGGCTGGCAGTGGACGGCCGGTACCGGTACCGACGCCGCACCGTACTTCCGGGTGTTCAACCCGGTGTCACAGGGCCGCACGTACGACCCGGACGGGACCTATGTACGCCGGTGGATACCGCAGCTGCGCGACGTGCCGCGGGCGAAGGTGCACGAGCCGTGGACGCTGCCGGACGGGCCGCCCGAGGGGTATCCGGCGCCGGTGGTCGACCACGCCGCCGAGCGGCGGGAGGCGCTGGCCCGCTACGAGGCGGCCCGCCATCGCGGCTGAGGTGGCCGGGGCAGCTGGCGAACCGGTGGCCGGATTCCTCATCGAGGTGATCGTCTACCGGATGGATGGCTTGGCCGCAAGCGCGAAACGTGTCGCGAATCTGACACCCGGGTTGTCCGGTCCGATGGGTACGCCGGGCGAGGATTGGCCACCCTTGTGACAGGGCAGGGAGTTTGTGGGCAGGGATCTCCCGCTCGAAGCCCGGTGGAGAAGTGACGGGCTCCGCCGGAGGTGGTCGCGCCCGCGTGGGATGTGGAGGGCAACCCACGTGTGGCGCGCCACGCCCACCCCGTCTGACCCCGCAGGACCGCAGGTCGGCGCGTCCGCTTGAATCTCAGGATGAGCATGCAGCCCGTCGTGGTACCCCCTGGCGCGGATCTGCCCACGCTCGCGGCGGCCGCCGCCGCCTGCCGGGGATGCGACCTCGCCGAGCTGCCCGGCACCCGGACCGTCTTCGGCGCGGGTCCGGCCCGCACCTGGCTGGTGGTGGTCGGGGAGCAGCCCGGAGACGTCGAGGATCGCCGTGGCCAGCCGTTCGTCGGCCCCGCCGGCAAGCTGCTCGACCGGGCGCTCGGCGAGGCGGGGCTGGACCGCGCCGAGCTGTACGCGACGAACGCCGTCAAGCACTTCGGCTACCGCACGGGCAACGGCCCCCGGCGCATCCACCAGACGCCGCAGGCGCGGCACGTCACCGCCTGCCGCCCCTGGCTCGCCGCCGAGCTCAACATCATCCGGCCGTCGCTGGTCGTGGTGCTGGGCGCGACGGCGGGTGCGTCGCTGCTCGGGCCGTCGTTCCGGGTGACCCGGATGCGCGGGCGGCTGCTGCCCGGCCCGCCCGGGTCGAACGCCCAGCTGCTCGCGACGCTGCACCCCAGCGCCGTGCTGCGGGCGGATCCGGCCAAGCGGGACGAGGTGTACGGCGGGTTCGTCGCGGACCTGCGGATCGCCGCCGCGGCCCGGCCTGCCCTGGTCGGCGGCGACCAGGGACCTCAGCCGGCCTGACCGTGCCGACCGGTCTGACCGTGCCGACCGGTCTGGGTGGGACGACCGGAGGACTCAGGCGACGATGTCGACCGGAGTGCCCAGCGGGACGGTCTGGGCCAGTCGGCTGATCGCGTCGTTGCTCAACCGGATGCAGCCGTGGCTGACGTCCTTGCCGATCATCTTCGGCTCGTTGGTGCCGTGCAGGCCGATCACCGGTTTGCGGCCCTCGAACGAGCTCAGCGATGTCGAGAAACCGTTCAGGCCGAACGCGTACGGGCCGTATGGGCCCTTCGGGTTGCGCGGCTGCAGCAGCTCCATGAGGTAGAAGCGTCCGCCCGGGGTCGGCGTGTCGCTGGTGCCGATGGCCACCGGCTCCTGCGCGATCTGCTTGCCGTCGCTGAACACCTGCAGCAGGTGGCGACCGCGGGACACGACCAGCCGGTAGGGCGTTTCCGACGCGGTGACCTGGTCGGCCTTGACCCAACCGGTGCTGCCGTTGGGCTGGACCGGCAGCATCACCTGCCACCAGCCGGGCATCTTGGCCTGAACCAGAAAGACCCGCTTGACGCCGTTCTCGTTCGGGCTCGCCAGCGTGGATGACGGCTGGGTGTCCGTGGGGGCGCTGTAGATGTCGACGCTCGTGCCGACGGCGGTGACGATCGTGCTCTTGCTCTGGCCGAGGCCCGCGATGGCGGCGAGCTGGTTGCGGACCTGCGGCGAGAGGTCGGTGGCGGCGTTGTGGCTGCCGTCGCCGCCGCCGCACCCCGTGAGCACCGCACCGCCGAGGACGGCCGCGAGGATTCCCGCAGCCGTCCTCGGGCCGAGCCGGCTGATGGTCATCTGGTGTAGTACGGCTCGGCCGTGACGGCGCCACCGGCGGCGGGCGCCGCGACCGGCAGCGCCGCGGGTGCCGGGATCGCCGGCGGCGCGCTCGTCGCGCCGCCGCAGTTCGACACGCCGACGGTGGGCACGGTCACGAGCAGGAGCTTCGTCTCGGCGTCCCAGGGCGAGCCGACCACGGCGAGGGCCTTGGACGGGATGTCGACGGTCTGCTTCGGACCGATGTCGAGGATGCCGCCGCCCAGGTTGGTGTCGAACCAGCCGAAGCCGAAGCTCTTGCCGCCGGTGTTCTTCAGCTTCCAGGCCGGCTCGCTGCCGTTGCAGGCGAACGTGAGGACGAGGGGGTTGGCGTCGATGTCCTCGATGCCGTTGATCTCCTTGTCCAGCGGGACCTTGAACGGCAGCAGGTCGAGGAACCCGTCGAGGGTCGGGTCGCCGGTGCCGCCGGTCGAGGCCGCCGCGGCGGCCGGGGTGGCCGAGGCCGAGGCCGAGGCGCTCGGGTCGACGCTCGCGGTGGCGCCGGCCACCGGGCTCGGTGTGGCGCTGGGGTCGAGGCTCGGGGTCGCGCTCGGGCTGGCGGATGCGCTGGTCGAGACCAGCGGGAAGGCGGTCGCTGTCGGGGACGCGCTGGGCGAGACGGGCGCGCCCGCGGGGGCGGTCTGAGTCGGTGAGCTGACCGCGGCGGTCTCGGTCGGCGAGGGCGTCGGCGTGACGGCGGAGGCCGGCGAGGCCAGCGCGATCGCCGCCACGCCGAGAACGCCGGCCACCACGGCCCGCATTCTGGTGCTGCGCATGAATCCGTCTCCCTCGACATCTGCCGGGTCGGGAAAACCTCGACGGGAAGCATTGATCGGGAAGAAGGTAGCAACGCGGCGGGCGTCCCGGTACATCCGGGTCCGGTGTAGCGGGACCGTTGGGTGAACGAAGCGGTGATTCGTGGTCATCCGGTGGTGTTCGCCGGACCCGGAGGCCGCCCGGATGAACGGGACGCTGAACGACGCCTGAACGGCGAACAGTGATCGGCCCGGATGAATCGGTGACCGCATCGGTCGCGTCAATGGCGCCGGCCACCATGGCCGACCGTAAAGTCGGCGCGTTCGTCGGGGCGGTATCCATGTTCGGCGGGACCGGCAGGCGGGTTCGGCGACGGCCGGCGGTTCCTGATGGCGGTTGGGTCGTCCACAGCAACGTTCGTCGGCGACGGCGCCGGGCCCTCGCCGCCGCCCGGGCGGGCTCGGTGATCCATCTCGCCGACGGCGTCTACCAGGGCGGATATGTGCTCACGGCGCGGGCCACGGCGACGGCGCCGATCTGGGTGTGCGGCTCGAGGCGGGCCGTGATCGACGGTGCGGCCGTGGCCGGGACCCCGCTGTCCCACTCCCGGCCGCCCCCGTCCGAGTCGCCCCCGTCCGCGGCGCCCCGCGCGGGCTCGCCCGCTCCGGCCGTCCGTCCTACCCCGTCGGCGTGGGCCGCCGCGCCGCCCCGGCCCCCGCCGCGGATTCCGCCACGCCGGGTTCCGCGGCGGGGGAACCGGCTACAGCCGGGGCGCTGGACCTGTTTCATCTCGATGGCGCCTCGTGGGTGCGGCTGGTCGGCTTCAGCCTGCGCCGGGGCGACAAAGGAGTCATGGCCGAGGCGACCATGCACAGCGTCATCGCCGGGTTGTCCGTCGACCGCAGCCGGGAGGAGGGAATCCATCTGCGGACCGGTGGTTCGGACAATGTCGTGCGCGACAACGGAATCCGGGAAAGCAGCCGGGCCACCGCCGGGTTCGGATAGGGAATCTAGGTGGGCAGCGCGGTGAACAACTGGTGCCGGTACCCCGGTTGCCGCCCGGATCGGGGCCGACCGCAATCACATCAGGGGGACAGGCGTTCGACGACCCAGAGGTCCGCGGTGGAGGCGCGGCGGTAGCGCAGCCGGTCGTGCAACCGGTTCGACCGGCCCTGCCAGAACTCGACGGTGTCGGGCACGAGGCGCAGCCCGCCCCAGAACGGCGGGGTGGGCACCGGGGTCCCCGCGGGCCAGCGGGCCGTGAGCTCGGCGGCGCGGGCGTCCAGGACGTCCCGGGACTCGATGATCTGTGACTGGTGGCTGGCCCAGGCGCCGAGTTGGGACCCGCGGGGCCGGGAGGCGAAGTAGCGCTCGGTCTCGGCCCGGCTGACGCGCTCCACCGCGCCGATGACCACCACCTGCCGCTCCAGCGCGTACCAGGGGAAGACCAGCGAGCCGAAGGGATTCTCGGCGCTCTCTCGACCCTTGCGGGAGGTGTAGTTCGTGTAGATCACGAATCCGCGGTGGTCGAACCCCTTGAGTAGTACCGTGCGCGCACTCGGCCGGCCGTCGGCGGACGCGGTGGCGAAGACGGCCGCGTTGGCCTCGGGGACGCCCTCCCCCGCGGTGCTCGCGTCGGCGAACCAGCGGGCGAACTGCTCGACCCAGGTCGCCGCGAGCTGATCCGTTTCCAGTCGGCCGGTGTGGTAACCCTGCCGCAGCCCCGCCGGGTCGGGCACGGCCGGGTCAGGCACGTCTGGGGAGGCTGTGCTGGCTGGGGAGGCTGTGCTGGCTGGGGAGGCTGTGCTGGCTGGGGAGGCGCTGGACGGCGGGGTGGAGGCGCTGGACGGCGGGGTGGAGGCCACCCCTGGATCGTGCCAGCCGCGCCCGGGTGCTCAGCCGAGCTCGCGCAGGACTGTGGCGACCCCGCGGTCCCAGTCGGTGGTCAGGTCGAGGCAGGGCCGCCCGCCGATCCGGGCGGGGGGCTCGGTGCCGGACAGGATCACGGGCAGCATGATGATGCCGCGAGCCGAGAGGTCCCCGGCGAGCGCCGGCAGGAATTCCTGCGCTATCCACGGCGCGTGAATTCCCAGGGTGGAGTGGCCCAGCACGAGAAAATCCGCGGTGGCGAGGGTTTCATTCATGAACATGGGCACGGTGTCGCCGATGCGCACCTCCCAACGGTCGAGGTGCACCGCATGGCCCACCGCGTTGACCGCCCGCCCCAGCCGTTCGGCGGTGGCGATGTCCGCCGCACGATGACTGATGAAGACGAACGCCATGATCTCCCGAGCTCCTGATCCAGTTGTTCGCGCAGCGTGACCGCCGGCCAGTCAGGCCATTTTCTCCTGCCGACCGTAGCGCGACGCGATCTCCGCTGGTCGACCCTCCCCGACACTGGTTTCGGCAGCTTGTTGCAAATAGCCGCACAATCGGACAAAGTGACTGTGACTCATCTCATAAATTGTCGTTTGAGTGCGTCGGGGTTGGCGAACTGTGAGGCCGCCGCATGCGATGGCGGTTGGCTGGAACCCCGCCGAAGCGGCGGCGCTCTGGCGTGTCCGGATGCCGCGGGGCAGGATCGGATGGAGCAGGACCGACGAGGCAGGACACAGCGGGCCGCCGGTCGAAGCGACAGACCGCCGGTCGAACCAACAGACAGAAGCGGAGATCCGGACTCGATGGCCGAGAAGACAAGCGATTTCAAGCCAGGTCTGGAAGGCGTGATCGCCTTTGAGACGGAGATCGCCGAGCCGGACAAGGAGGGCAGCGCACTGCGCTACCGCGGGGTCGATATCGAGGACCTCGTCGGCAAGGTGGACTACGGCCACGTCTGGGGGCTGCTGGTCGACGGGGCGTTCGAGCCCGGGCTGCCGCCGGCCGAGCCGTTCCCGGTGCCGGTGCACTCGGGTGACATCCGGGTGGACGTGCAGAGCGCGCTGGCGATGCTCGCCCCCTACTGGGGCCTGGGTCAGCTGATCGACATCACCCCCGCGCAGGCCCGCGACGACCTCGCCCGCGCGTCGGTGGTCGCGCTGTCCTTCGTCGCCCAGTCCGCCCGGGGCCTGGGGCAGCCCGCGGTCCCGCAGAAGGAGGTGGACCGGGCGCGGACGATAACGGAACGGTTCATGATCCGCTGGCGCGGCGAGCCGGACCCGAAGCACGTCCAGGCCGTCGACGCCTACTGGGTGTCGGCCGCCGAGCACGGCATGAACGCCTCCACGTTCACCGCCCGGGTGGTCGCCTCGACCGGTGCCGATGCCTCGGCCGCGCTGTCCGCCGCCGTCGGTGCGCTGTCCGGGCCGCTGCACGGCGGCGCCCCGTCCCGGGTGCTGGCGATGCTCGACGAGGTCGAGCGCACCGGGGACCCGCTCGGCTACGTCCGGCGTGCCCTGGACCGCAAGGAGCGGCTGATGGGCTTCGGCCACCGGGTGTACCGCGCGGAGGACCCGCGCGCCCGGGTGCTGCGCCGCACCGCGCGCGACCTCGGCTCCGACCGGTACGAGGTGGCCGAGGCGCTGGAGGCGGCCGCGATCGAGGAGCTGACCAACCGCTTCCCCGACCGCCCGCTGCGCACGAACGTGGAGTTCTGGTCGGCCGTGGTGCTGGACTTCGCACAGGTCCCCGCCCATATGTTCACGTCCATGTTCACCTGCGCCCGCACCGCGGGCTGGAGTGCCCACATCCTCGAGCAGCAGCGCACGGGCCGGCTGATCCGCCCGTCCGCCCGCTACGTCGGCCCGGACCCGCGCCCGCTCGGCGACGTCTCGCCGGGGGTGCCCCGTGGCTGACGCCGCCGCGATCGAACTGCCCGACAGCCTGCGCCCGGCCGACGGCCGCTTCGGCTGCGGCCCGTCGAAGATCCGCCCGGAGGCCGTCGCGGCCCTCGCCGCCAGCGGCTCGACCTACCTCGGCACCTCGCACCGCCAGAAGCCGGTCAAGGGCCTGGTCGGCCGGGTGCGCGCGGGGCTCGCGGAGCTGTTCTCGCTGCCCGCCGGCTACGAGGTCGTGCTCGGCATCGGGGGCGCCACCGCGTTCTGGGACGCCGCCGCGTTCAACCTGGTCCGTACCCGGTCGCAGCACCTCGTCTTCGGCGAGTTCGGCGGAAAGTTCGCGGACACGACGAAGGGCGCGCCGTTCCTGGCGGAGCCCTCCGTGGTGTCCTCGGCCCCGGGCACGCACCCGGACTGGGCGCCCGAGGCCGGCATCGACGTCTACGCCAGCCCGCACAACGAGACCTCCACCGGCGTCGCGCGCCCGGTGCGCCGCCCGGTGGGCGCCGACGCCGACGCTCTGCACCTGGTCGACGCCACCTCCGGCGCCGGCGGCCTGCCCGTCGACGTCTCCGAGACCGACGTCTACTACTTCGCGCCGCAGAAGAACTTCGCCTCCGACGGCGGCCTGTGGACGGCGCTGTTCTCGCCGGCGGCGATCGACCGGCTCGCCGAGATCGCCGCGACCGACCGGTGGATCCCGCCGTTCCTCGACCTGACCACGGCCCGCGACAACAGCTCCAAGGACCAGACCTACAACACCCCGGCGGTGGCGACGCTGTTCCTGTTCGCCGACCAGATCGAGTGGATGCTCGCCCAGGGTGGGCTGGACTGGTGCGTGCGGCGCACCGCCGAGTCCTCGTCGATCCTCTACACCTGGGCCGAGAAGACGGCGTACACGACGCCGTTCGTCGCCGACCCGGCGCAGCGCTCCCAGGTCGTCGTGACGATCGACTTCGACGGGGTCGACGCGGCCGCGGTGGCGAAGGTGCTGCGCGCCAACGGCGTCGTCGACGTCGAGCCGTACCGCAAGCTCGGCCGCAACCAGCTCCGTGTCGCCTGCTTCCCGGCGATCGAGCCCGCCGACGTCGAGGCCCTCACCGCCAGCATCGACTACATCGTCGAGCGCCTGTAGCGGCGGGTCCAAGGAAACGCGCCGAGCGGGTCGGGAGCTTTCCGCCTCTCGACCCGCTCCACGTTCAGATCATGTTCTCGGCGGGTGTGTCCCACTAGCCTCGACGAGATAGGTGGCCAAGGCGGAGACAGAGCTCGAGGGGTTGGGCCCGCGGATGCCGGGAGCACACTCGGGTGCGGTCCGTTCCGCCCGGCCGCATGCCGCCTGGTAGTTGCCGAACGGAAAGCTCGGGGGCAGCGCCTTATCCCGATGACCGTGGCCGCGGAGAATCTGACGGAGGCTGTCGCCGCGCGTATGTGCCGCGTGCTCGTCGTAGTGCCAGAGCAGCCATATTTCGAAGCACGGGTTGCTGATGGCGATCTTGACCCCCGCCGAATAGGCGAGGGCGATCGCGCGGTCGAGCGTCGCATGTGAGTCGACGTCGACGACGCACCAGCATGCGTCCACGCCTTCTTCGCGATCCCGATGGGCCATCGCAGTTCGAACTACCGTTTCGGGATCACGCCCCGTTCCTATGACCTTTGGTTTGATGACTCGGACGCCGGTTGCCCGGATCGCTCGCGCAAGCCCGTTGAAGTAATCTGGTTCGGTGCGTTCACCTTCGGTGACGATGATGATCCGTGGTCGCTCCGTCCGAGTCCCTCGTCTGCGCCGGAGGTCGGATTTTCCCGGCCTTCCCGCGGGGCTCACGTCTCGACCCGGCTCAGAACTCCCGCGAGCGCGTCGGGGTCCACCAGCGGCACGGCTCCGTACCGGCCTTCGAGGTACCTCTTGGCGAAGTTGTCGGACCGGCGGGTCGGATATTCCGCCAGTGAGTAGAGCTCGGTTGCTCCATCCGAGTTCTTCTCTGCGAACCAGATCTCGTCGGGTTCGAGCGCGGCCGGGAACGACGGGCTCATGAAGCTCACGTCGTGGGTGGTGAAGACGATCTGCGCCCCGGTCTTGTTGATCTCCGGCGCCTTGAACATCCCGACGAGAGTCGCGGCAAGGTAGGGATGCAGGCTGGCGTCCAGCTCGTCCACCAGCAGGACGCTTCCGTCCTGGAAGGCGTGCAGCGCGGGCACGGCAAGGCTGATCCAGGCGAGAGTGCCGCTGCTCTGGTCGATCTCGGGTATTTCGAACTCTGTTCCGTCGGCGGTCGTATGCACGAAAGACAAATTTTTTCGGGTCGCGGCGAGCGTGCGTGCGGTGACACCTTTGTCGCGCTCATCGCCATCATCGGAGGCGAGTTCCAGGAAGGCTGCCAGGAAGGTCGGCCGCTCCCGTTCGCGGACGGTCACGCCCCTGATGCCGAGGTCGGCCATCCTGAGTAGCGCGATCGTCTTTTGTAGAGAGTCCTTGTCCTCGATGACATCTCTGACCATGCGAAGTCGTGTTCTACGGTCAAATTCCGTGTACCTGGCATACTGGATATTGCGGGTGATCTGATGCTGGATGCGTCCCAAAAAATTATGATTGGAGTTGGCTGCGACCGAGAGGAAGAGGCTGCGTGGGCGCAGCAGGCTGGCTGCCAGGGCCTTGTCGCCGGGCAGGTGATTGCTGAATGAGATCGGAGTGCCGCCGGTGGACTCGCGTACAAAGAGCCGCCGCCGCCTGCCTTCAGGGTAGCTGTAGAGCCATTCGCTGTGTACGCCCTGGTCCGTGCATCTGAACCCGTAGTCATAGCGGACGTCATCCACTGTCAAGGAAAACTCGTAGAATGAAGGATGTGCTTCCTCGATCATGGTCAGCCGAAAAGGTTGATAGGGGAAGTCTTCCTTCTCGGCCCAGGTAGTGGCTGAATGGCGAACCGCGCTGATGGCGAAATCGAAGGCGTCGAGCAGATTTGACTTCCCGGCCGCATTGGCGCCGTAGATGGCCGCCACGCGGGTGGTCGCGCCGATCCAGTCGCCGTCAGGTGGGGTGATCGTCCGCAGTGAGGACGAAATGAGCGAAAGTTCCGCTTCGTCCCGGATTGACCTGTGGTTGGCCACCCGGAAGCGCAGAAGCACCTCTGGCCTCCCTCTGGACACGGTTTCAGGCCGAATCTCGGCGAACTTCCCCCGATTCGCGTCGGTAACTGAGGTCGATCGTACATCGGCGCCTGTCAACAGCCAGCGCCTTACTGGCGGGCGGGCCCTCTTGGGCGACAGATGACGCTGGTGCCTCTCGGTCCACCGCGCCAGGCGCGGCCGGGGAAACCGACAAGGCCGGCGAGCTGAACAGCTCGCCGGCCTTGTGCCGATCATTTGAAGGCGCTCGCGCGTTGGCTCTGGCAGGCGGCTGGAGTGCCGCAGCGCCACGCTGACGCCGGGTGGTGCCTAGCGCAGGGGGCGCTCCGGGGCGGCCTGGGCGGCCTGGGCGGCGATCAGGTCGGCCTCGGTGTCGGCGGTCGCGCCGCGGTCGTCCATCGGGACGTACGGGCGCTGGTCGTAGCCGACGTAGAGCTGGCGCGGGCGGGCGATCTTCTGCTCGGGGTCGAGCAGGCCCTCCTCCCACTGGGCCAGCCAGCCGGGCATCCGGCCGATGGCGAACAGCACCGGGAACATCTCCACGGGGAAGCCCATGGCCTGGTAGATGATGCCGGTGTAGAAGTCGACGTTCGGGTAGAGCTTGCGGGCGATGAAGTACTCGTCCTCCAGCGCGATCCGCTCCAGCTCCATGGCCAGGTCCAGCAGCGGGTTCGTGCCGGTGACCTTGAAGACCTCGTCGGCGACCTGGCGGATCACCCGGGCGCGCGGGTCGTAGTTCTTGTAGACCCGGTGGCCGAAGCCCATCAGCTTCTTCTTGCCGTCCTTCACCTGGGCGATGAAGGAGGGGATGTTCTCGACCGAGCCGATCTCGGCGAGCATCCGCAGCACCTGCTCGTTCGCCCCGCCGTGCAGCGGGCCGTAGAGCGCGGCGATCGCGGCCGCGGCCGCCGAGAACGGGTCCGCCTGCGAGCTGCCGACGGCGCGCATCGCGTTCGCCGAACAGTTCTGCTCGTGGTCGGCGTGCAGGATGAACAGCACGTCGAGGGCGTGCTCCAGGTTCGGGTCCGGCTCGTACTTGAGCTCGGTGGCCTTCCACATCATGTTGAGGAAGTTGCCGGCGTACGACAGGTCGTTGTCCGGGTAGACGTACGGGAAGCCGACCGAGTGCCGGTAGGAGTACGCCGCCAGCGTCGTGATCTTGGCGATCAGGCGGACGATCTGGAGACGACGCAGGCCCGGGTCGTCGATCGTCTTGGCGTCCGGGTAGAAGGTCGACAGCGCGCCCACGGTGGACACGAGCATGCCCATGGGGTGGGCGTCGTGGTGGAACCCGTCGATGAACTTCTTGATCGACTCGTGCACCAGGGTGTGGTGCGTGATCTCGTCTTCCCAGGTCGACAGCTCGTCGGTGGAGGGAAGCTCGCCCGCCAGCAACAGGTAGGCGACCTCGAGGAAGCTGCTCTTCTCGGCGAGCTCCTGGATCGGGTAGCCGCGGTAGCGCAGGATGCCGGCGTCGCCGTCGATGTAGGTGATGGCGCTGCGGCAGCTCGCGGTGTTCGTGAACGCCGGGTCGTACGCCATCAACCCGAAGTCGTCGTCGCCCGTCTTGATCGAACGCAACGCACTCGCGCGTACCGTGCCGTCCGTGACCGGGATCTCGTACGTCTTACCGGTTCGGTTGTCGGTGACGGTCAGTGTGCTGACCTGCTCGGACACGCCGGGCTCCTCTCGCGGTCGCGATGCCGCTGGTGACGGCTCTGGCCCCAGCCGGGGCGCGCATCCGGGTACGGAGCGCTCACGCCGGTTTGCTGGCTCACATGGTTCTTCCCAAGTCTGGCCGTTCGCGGCTGCACATGCGCGTGATCGGTGAGCCTCATCCCACGTGTGCTGCGCCACCCCTTGTAGGAGAACACATCCCCTGGCTGCGGTGATGGGGTACGGCACGCTCGGTGAGCATGCGGCCGGCCATCGCGCGGGTGGATTGCACCTACCCGAACGGGGAGAAGCCACTCTGGTGCCCGGGGCCACTCGTTGAGTGGGTTCCCGGCGTGATAACGGAAGACGTGCCGGCGGACGTTCCCGCGGCGGCACCCGGCTGGCCCGGCCCGGCGGCGGCGTTGCGCAGCCAGGTGAGCACGGCGAGCACCCGGCGGTTGTCGTCCGCGGACGCCGGCATCCCGAGCTTGCTGAAGACGCCGGCGATGTGGTTCTCCACGGTCTTGGGCGCCAGGTGCAGGCGGGCGCCGATGCCCTGGTTGGACCGCCCCTCGGCCATGTGCGCGAGCACCATGCGTTCCCGCGGGGTGAGCCGGGCCAGCTCGTCGGCGCGCCGCCGGTGGGCCAGCAGGCCCGCGACGATTTCCTCATCGAGCACGAGGCGACCGTCGATCACCCGCCGCAGCGCGTCCTGTAGCGCCCCGACGTCGTCGACCCGGTCCTTGAGCAGGTAGCCGAGGCCACCGCCGCCGCCGTCGCCGAGCAGGCGCAGCGCGTAGGGCGTCTCGGCGTAGGTCGACAGGACGAGCACGGCGATCGCGCGGTGCTCGGCGCGGATCCGCTCGGCCGCGACCAGTCCCTCGTCGGTGAACGTGGGCGGCATCCGGATGTCCAGGATCACCGCGTCCGGCCGGCTGCGCCCGAGCCCGCGGATCAGGTCGTCGGCGGTGCCGGCCTGCGCCACTACCTCGGCGCCCGCGGCGGTCAACAGCATCGCCAACCCCTCGCGGAACAGGGCCGAGTCGTCCGCGATCGCTACCCGCACGGGTCCGTTCCCCTCTTCTCGGTCGGCATGGGTCTTCTCGGTCGACACGGGTCTTCTCGGTCAGCATGGGATGCTCGCCGTCAGCCGGGTCCCGCCGCCCGACGGGCTGACGATCACCAGGGCGCCGCCGAGCGCCCGGACCCGATCGTCGAGGCCGGCCAGCCCACCGCCCTCGACGGCGGTGGCGCCGCCCTTGCCATCGTCGGTGACGTCGATGCGGACGATGCCGTCGTCGTGGCGCACCGCGACCCGGGCCCGGCTGGCCCCGGCGTGCTTGACCGTGTTCGTGAGCGCCTCGCAGATCGTGTAGTAGGCGCCCGCCTCCAGGACCGCCTCGAACCGCGCCACGGGGACGTCCAACTCGACCTCCACGGGCAGCGCGGCCGTGACGACCTCCAGGGCCGGCCGAAGCCCGCCCTGGCTGAGCACGGCCGGATGGATTCCCCGAGCGAGGCTGCGCAGGTCCGCGAGGGCGTGGCGCAGGTCCTCCCGGGCGGCCTCGATGGCGGAGATCGTATCGGGATCGGTGGCTTTCGTCCGGGCGAGTCCAAGTCTGGTGGCCAGCGCCAGGAGCCGCTGCTGCGCGCCGTCGTGCAGATCGCGCTCCAGCCGGCGCCGCTCGTGCAGACCGGCCTCGACGAGGCGGGCCCGGGATGCGCGCACGGCATCGAGCTGCGCGGCCACCGTGGCGTGCAGCTGGGCGTTCTCCAGGGCCAGGGCGCTGGCGCGCACGGCCGCCTCGACCAGATCGCGGTTGCGCCGCATGGCGGGCGCGGCAGCGATCACCGCCAGGGGCGCCCCGGTCGCGGTCCGCAGTGTCATGACCAGCTCGGCGGCGCCGGGCGGCGGCGGGGGCCGGACGGCCCCGTCGGCATCGACGTGGTGGTCCTCCCCGGGCAGCCACAGGTAGATCTCGGCGGAGTCGTCGTGCAGCGCCGCCCGCAGCGCCGCGCGCACCGCCCGCACGGCCGGCGGGGTGGGCAGCGTCGCGAGCAGCTGCGCGATGCGGGCCCGGACGAACACCCGGCGCAGCACCGCCGCCGCGAACGCCAGGGGGATCGTCAGCAGGGTGAGGGAGATGGCGACGAACTCGGGCCCGATGTCGGCGTCGCTCGGGTTGTAGACGAAGAAGTTGACCGTCGACGCGAGGACGAACGCCAGCAGCAACGCGAGCGCCACCGGCCGGAAGATCCGCCGGTCCAGCTCGGAGTACCGCCGCAGCCGCCCGCGGACGACGAGCAGGAAGGCGGCGGCGAGTACGAGGGTCAGGCCGTCGAGAGTCCAGACCACGGCGTCGAACGCTCCGTGGCCGATCGGCTCGCCGTACCACCAGACGTCGGGGTGACCGGAGTAGCCGAACCATTCCGGCCGGCCGATGCCGATCAGCCCGAGGTTCGCCAGCGGAATGACGAGCACGGCGACGCCCAGCAGCACCCGTTCACCGTTGTTCTGTAGCCGCCCCGTCGGGTAACGCAGCACGCCCCAGCCGAGGCAGACCCAGAAATGGGTGTAGGCGAAGGTCGACACGAGCGCGGACGGTCCGGCATCCCAGCCCGCCGTCCAGGACAGCGGCCACAGCAGTCCGCCCAGGACCAGCGCCGCGGTGACGCTGCCCAGCGACTCCTCGCCGTTGAGCATGGCCGCCGTGAGCGCGAACGCGAGCGCCACCACGACGTTGAGGGTCGCGGCGAGCGGGCTGTGTCCAAACGCGGGCCACTGACACGCGATCGCACCGGCGGCGGTGGCGGTGCCGCCGATTGCCAGACACCACGGGCGGTGACGGGCGGCGCACGCGGACAGTCGAGCGGGCAGATGCGGATGCGGCACGTCAGACGACGTTATGTAGCCAGGATCTCACCCGACAAGCGTCGCACACGCCGATCGGCGGATTGCGGGTTACCCCTCACTTCCTCCCAGGAGATCCCCCGGTGAACTGTGGAGCTCTCCCTGAAGTCAGCGACGGCGCGCCGGGTGGAACCTGGATGACACGGATCGGTGTCCTCGATGATCGCATCCGAACGCAGACACCGCACCGTGCGGGGGTCGGCTGCCGCCGGGGGGTGGCCGACCCCTATTCGTCCCGTTGGCGTGGCATTCCCCGAAATCAACCTTTCTTCGGTCTCCGGTCCTCCTGGCGAGTACCGTCAGAAGATGGAGACCGAGACGGCGCGTGACGCCGAACTCGCGTCCGCGCTGCGGCTGTCGGTGATGCGACTTTCCCGACGAATGCGCCAGGAGCGGTCGAGTCAGCTCACCCCCACGCAGACCTCGGCGCTGGCGTCGCTCGAGCGCCACGGCCCGATGACGCTCGGGGAGATCGCGGCGCACGAGCGCGTCCAGCCGCCCTCGATGACGCGGGTCATCGCGCATCTCGCGGTCGCCGGGCTGGTCGAGCGCCGCCCACACCCCACCGATGGCCGGCAGGTGATCGCCGAGGTCACCGAGAAGGGGCGGGCGCTGCTCAGCGACGACCGCCGCCGCCGGGACGAGTGGCTGACCGACCGGCTCGCGGCCCTGCCGGCCGACGAGATCGCCGCCCTGACCCGGGCGGCGCCGATCCTGGACGCCCTCGCCGGCTCGTAGTCCGTCGGCGGTCCGTCGGCGGTCCGTCGGCGGACCGCCGGCGGACCGCCGCAGCTCGGCCGTCACAGCTCGACCCAGCCGCCCCGCTGGTGGGAGGTGCGGGCGGCGGCGATGAGTCGGTTCGCGGTGAGCAGGTCGTGGAAGGTGGCTCCCCGCACCAGCCGCGCGTCGTCGAGCTCGGTGGCCCGCACGACGTCGTAGGTGGCCTCCATCAGCCCGGGCCGGGCGGTCGGCAGGGTGGGCATCAGCAGGTCGCGCACCCCGGCGTCGTCCTGGCAGCGGACGCGGCGGCCCTGGACGACGATGCGCCCCTCGTCCCCGCACACCGTGATGGTGGCGGTATCCAGGTTGCCACCCATTTGCTCGTTGATCAGTACGGTGGCGCCGCTGGCAGAGAGCAGGGCCAGCGTCACGGGCGCGTCGGGCGTCAGGGTGGGGGCGGGCATCGCGGCGGGATCCGCGCAGACCGCCAGGATCTCCCCGCACCAGCGCATCGTGAGGTCGATGATCTCGACCCGGCCGGCCGGTCCGGTCGGCGCGCCGACCACGGTCATCTGGGTCAGCCGACCCAGTGAGGGGACCGTCGCCGCGACGTGGGTCGCCGCCGGCCAGGCTCGCCCGTCCAGGGCGACCACGTGGGCGAGGTCGCCCTCCTCGGCCAGGTCCGCGACGGCACGCAGGGTCTCCGCCTCGGCGGTGGCGGGGCCGGCGAGCAGCACGTGCAGGCCGATCTCGGCCGCCCGCCGGGCGACGATGTCGGAGCCGGGCGGGGGTGTCTCCACGCAGACCGCCTCGATGTCGTCCGAGAGCAGGGCGAGCAGGTCGGCGTAGGCGCGGGGGACCCCTGCCTCGGCCGCCCAGGCCAGCGACTCCAGCGGCTCCGGGGCGAGCAGGCCGACCACCGCGACCCCGGCGTCGCGCAGTACTTCGGCCGTCGTGCTGTCGGAGCCGTCGGTGACCAGCGCCATCGCGAGCGGCAGGTCGGGCTGGCGGCGGCGGACGAGCCGCCGCAGTTCCCGCCAGCTTGCGGACAGTGCCGGATCACGCGGTGGCACCAGCTCGGGGAGCGTCGTCACGGCTCTGATAGTGCTCCCGGCCCGCCGGTGGTGGTCGGCGATGGCACCGATTGTCGCGGAGAGCGGACAGCGTCCCATCTTGTCAATCAGGGTTGACACTCCCCCGATGTCAACGTAGGTTGACGGCCATGAACATGACCGCCACGAAGCTCGCCGGGGCGGCCTCCGACGACGACCCACGGGTGGGTCTCGCCGCCGTCGCCTCGCTGCGGGCCCTGTTGGAATCACTCGAGGAGCTCCAGGTCGCCAGCGCCCGGCACAAGGGCTGGTCCTGGCAGGAGATCGCCGACGTGCTCGGCGTGAGCCGGCAGGCCGCGCACAAGAAGTACGGACGCCGGTTCGGGAAGGGGAGGTAGGCAGTGTTCGAGAGGTTCACGCCGCAGTCCCGCGCGGTCGTGCGCGCCGCGGCCCGGGCCGCGGCCGCCTTCGAGCACGACCGGGTGCACAGCGGCCACCTGCTGTTCGCCATCATCACCGAGGGTGGCGCCGTCGGGCGTGCCCTGGCCGGCCTCGGCCTCGACGAGCCATCGCTGCGCGCCGAGCTGCACGGGGCCCGGGTGCTCTCGCGCGGCGGCCGCGAGGTGGACACCGACGCGCTCGCGGCGATCGGGGTGGACTACGAGGCCATCCGGGCCGCCGCCGACGAGCGGTTCGGCGCCGGCGTGCTGGGGCTGACGATGGTCCGCAAGGCCCCGCGGCGGTCCTGGTGGCGGCGGCGTCCGCGCGCCCGTGGGCGGCGCTTCTCGGCCGAGGCGCGGCGGGCGCTGGAACGCGCCGTGCGGCTCGCGGCCACCCGCGGCGAGGCGGACGTCACGCCGCTTCATCTGCTGCTGGGGATGCTCGCCGACCGGTTCTCGCTAGCCGCCGGGATCATCGTGCGCCGAGGAACGAGCCTGGAACAGGTCCGGCTCGCGGCGGCGGTCGCGGACGACGCCGACCCGGGAGCACGGAGCTGACCGCGCGGCTGTTCGTGGCCGCCGTGCCGCCGGCCGCGGTGACCGACGCGTTGTGCACCGCGGTGCACCGGGCCCGGGCGGCCGCCCCCGACCTGCGCTGGTCGGCGCCCGACCGGTGGCACGTCACCCTCGCCTTCCTCGGGCCGGTGCCGGACGAGCGGCGCGGCGACCTCGACGCCCGGCTCGCGCGGGTGGCACGGCGGCACGGCCCGATCGCCGTCGAGACCGTCGGCGGCGGGCACTTCGGTGACCGGGTGCTGTGGACGGCGGTGCGGCCCGGGTCCGCGGCGGTGCGGCCCGGGGCGCTCGTAGCGCTCGCGGCCGGCGTGCGGCGTGCGGTCGAGCGGGCCGGCGCCGCTGCCGGGGCGGACGACCGGCCGCTGCGAGCGCACCTGACGCTCGCCCGGGTGCCCGACCGCGGCCACCGGGCGCTCGGCCCGCTCGTCGAGCTGCTGCGGGCCGATGTGGAACCGCTGCCGTGGACCGTCGACCGGCTGGTGCTGATGCGCAGCATCGACAGCGGCCCGGGCGCCGCCCCGGTCTACCGGGAGCAGGCGTCCTGGCCGCTCACCGGCCGGTGACGGCCGCCGTCAGGACGCCACGGCCGGATCGAGCGGGCGGTAGCGGTAGCCCACCCGGCGAATCGTCTCGATCCGGTATCGGTGCTCGGGGCCGAGCTTGCGCCGCAGCCGGGTCACGAGGACGTCGACCGTGCGGACGTCCGGGGCCGTCGCGTCGTCGGCCTGGTGTCCCCACACCGACGACAGCAGCGCCTGACGGCTGTGAGCCTGCCCGGGGTGGTGGACGAAGAAGTCCAGCACCTCGAACTCGAGGTAGGTCAGCTGCAGCGCGCGACCGTCCACGGTCGCGAGCCAGGCGTTCCGGTCGATCCACACGCCGGTGCGGGGTGGGGCCTGGACGGTCGGGCGGTGGTCGGGCCGGGCCGGGGCCGTCCGCGCGTGGGTCGGCGCGGGCAGGGGCTGGCGGGGGAGGGTCGCCGCCGTCCCGACGGGCGTGCGCTGCGGCGTGGTCACCAGGCGCGGCCGGTACGGGAGAGCGGTCGTCTGCGGGGGCATCGCTGGCCTTTCGGTCAGTGGTTCTTCCGGTCGCCGGGGGCTGTGGGCGCTGGGCCGTGCGGGCCTTGGAGCCGGGCGCTCCCTGGGCCGGGGGCGGGAAATCCTGAGCGGGTGGTGCTGGCGGGCCGGTCCCGGTCGGCAGGCGCGGTGCCAAGGGGCCGGACAGCGCTCGGGCACCGCGGCGATGGGGCGGCCGAGCTGGCATGGACTGAGACGTGACGTCGGCGGTGCCGGGCGTCTTCGCCGGTGGCGTGGAGGGATGTGGTGGCCACCGCGACGACGGGGTGCGCCACGATTGACGCCGGTCCAATGGTGGCGGCGGGCCCCGGCAAGCCAGGGGCGGGCGTCACTCGGCCGGGGACCGGAGCCTGTCGGCGGCTTGGTCGGTCCGCAGGCGCGGGCGCCGGTGGTGCGGCTGGTGGCCGCCCGTCAGACAGCCGGACAGGCAGCCGAGGCGACGCGGAGCAGATCGATATGGCTCCGGGTGACCAGGATCAGCCGCTTCAACACAAGAGCAACGGAAGCACACTGTTCCGGTCGCCGCCAAGGGAATAAAAGTGTGACTTGCTTCACACGGTGATATGGGATGCGCCGAATGTGCGGCGGCGGGGGCGTGGGACCCCAGGTCCGCGCGGGTCGGACGGTGGGTGGGCGCGGGTTTCCGGGCGGGCGGCGTCGTGTCCGCATCCATCCGATTCGGAACATTTTGTTCGGAATCTCCGGAGTCTCGCGGGCCCTCGAGCGATGTCGATTTTTCCGGTGGGGAAGTCGGAATATACTGGTGGATCGTCGGTATCCGCTGGTCGGGGACGCCGAAGAGGCCGAGAACAGGAGATCTCATGGCCCTGCCTGATTTCCTCGTGATCGGTGCGCCGGACGCGGGCATGGAGATCCTTCTCGCCGGCCTGCGCCGCTGCCCGGCGGTCTTCCTCCCCGCCACCGATCTCGGTCCGCCCGGCGATCTCGGTCCGCCCGGCGATCTCGGTCCGCCCGGCGATCTCGGCCCCGGTGCGGCGCCGGGGGCCGGGGGACCGGCTGGAGGCGGCGCGGGGCCGTGGGGCCTGGATGCGCCCCGCCGCCGGGCGCGGTTCGAGGCCCTGGTGGACCCGGCGCCCGTCGGCGTCCTGCGCGGCGTGAGCGCCCCCTACTACCTGGCCGACTTCACCGCGTTGCGGCACCTGCACGAGTTGCTGCCCTACGTCCGGCTCATTGCCCTGCTGCGGGATCCGGCGGCGCGGGCGCACGCGCACTGGCTGCGGATGCGCGCAGCCGACCTGGAGCCCATCGCCGACTTCGAAGGGGCCCTCGCGGCGGAGGGGGGGCGGGCCTGCGCCGGCTGGCCCTGGCCGTGGCGGTACCTGGCCCTGGGCCGGTACGGGGATCAGGTACAGCGCCTGTACACCCTCTTCGCGCGCCATCAGGTGCTCCTCGTGCCCTACCCCGAACTGAGCGTGGACCCGGCGGCGGCGCTGGGCCGCGTCCACCGCTTCCTCGGCCTCGGCCGCCATCGCGGCCCCGCCGGTACCGGCCGCGCGGACCGCTGCGCCGCGGTCCCGGTGCCGGTCCAGCGTTGCGGCGACCCGGGCGGCCTGCGGTGTGCCGAGCCGGCGGCGGTGGCGGCCGCGGCGCGGCGGCTCGAGCCGGCCATGGCCGCCCGGCTGCGCGCCGGCTTCCACGCCGATCTCGCCCTGCTCGACCAGGTGACGGGGCGGCGCTGGGCGCTCGGTCCCGCCCCGGAGTGATCCTCCCCGGGGCGGGTCGTCGACACCCGGCGCCGCCGGGTCAGCGGGAACCCTGGGTGAGGGCGACCGAGTCGGGCACCCTGACGGGCTCGGGCACGGTGCGCGAGATGACGCCCTGGATCTGCCCGATCACGTAGTGGGCCGACATCATCGCCCCCTCCTGCCAGCCGGGCAGCGGGGAGCTCTGGTCGCCCAGCACGTAGAAGCGCCCGTCCCCCTCGGGCTGGAGGAGCTGCTTGTAGGCCCGCATGTGGTCGGGGTTCCCGGGGTCCCAGCCAGCCCAGCCGCCGAGCTGGTGCGGCACCTTGTGCCAGGCGATCGTGATGCCCTTCGCGGTCGGGACGACGCCTTCGTCGGCGAACTGCGGGTGCAGCTCCGCCGCCCCGGCCCGGGCCTGCGCCAGCCGCTCCGGCGGCGCCAGGTCGCCGAACTTCGCGGCCACGTCGCCGAAGTTGTAGGCGCCGGTCACGGTGCCCGCCCCCGAGAAGTAGTCATTACTCGGATACCAGACCTGGGTGATCGGATGGTTCGTCCAACTGATCCCGCCGTAGATCTGGTCGGCATCGCCTTCCCAGAAACGCTCGTCGGTCTGCCAGCCGACCTTGCAGGTGTTCGCGAACTCGACGGCATTGATAGCCGCATCGAACTCGGGGGAGAAGTTCGTCGATATTCCCCGCAGCACCGGCAGTGGGATGCTGCTCACGCAGTAGTCCGCGGTCAGCGTCCGCGGTCGGCCGTCGTGTCGATATTCGACGGCCACTCCACCCTCGTCGAGCAGGCTGATCGCGGTGACCTCGGAGTTCAGCTCGACGACGTCGCCGAACTCACTTCTGAGCTCCCGCTCGAAGGCGGCCACGATGCGATCCATGCCGCCGACCGGCTGGAACATCGTGGCCTGCCACAGATAGTCCACCGGCTGGTAGAAGCTGTGCCGCCAGAATCCCGACTCCACCAGGTCCGCCAGGGGGATCGGCGGCGCCGGGCGGGGAAAGTCGTGCACGTCGGGATCCTCGGCGTACCCGGAGCGGGTGGAGCCGTCGTAGCTGTGGTCGTCCGCCAGCGAACCGAACACCCGCAGCAGGTCCAGCAGCTCGCCGGTCCCGGCGTCCCGTCGCACGAGGGTCCTGGCGAGCATCGCCGCGAGGTGCCCGCGGGTGTCGTTGGCGACCTGCCGGTTGCGCCACCGGACCACCCGGCCGTCGGCGAGGTGGATGACGTTCGCCGTCGTCTCCATGACGTACGGCTCGAGGTCGACGCCGAACGCCCGGCAGTAGCCGAGCATCCGCCGGTGGTGGTGGGGGATGCGGCCGGGGCCCAGGTTGAGGTAGAGCCCGTCGTCGAAGGAGCACCGGTGGGTGGTGACCGGCTCCCCGGTCGGGCCGAGCTCGCGGAGCACGTCGCCGCCGCGGGCCGTGCGGTTGCGACCGCCCGCGCGGTCCGACGCCTCCAGCACGGTGCACCGATAGCCCAGCCGGCCGAGTTCGTAGGCCGCGGTCAGCCCGGCGATCCCGGCGCCGAGGACGGCGACGGTGGCGCCCGCGCGGGGTGCCGGGGGCAGCTCGAACGAGCCCGTCCAGCCCGTCGCCTCCGGCCCACCCCGGCCGATCATCGCCTCGCGCAGTGCGTCGGCGGCACTTCGCGCGGTCATGACAGTCGTCCGCGGTCGTCGTCGCGCATGATTGCCCACCTGCCTTCGTCTGGTGTCTGGTCCTGGTCCGCGGTCGTGACCAGGCAAGCCCCGTCCGCCGGCCGGAGCCGGCCGGCGGACGGGGCCCCGACGTCACCCGGTGAAATCGAGGTCGATGACCTGGTAGAAGCCCTTAGCGGTGTCGGCGACCTCCCAGACGCCGAGCAGAACGTGGTATCCCTGCCGCTTTGGCAGCACGATCGTGTGCCGGGTCGGGTCCGCCGGCAGGAGGTCGTCGGCCGACCAGTAGGGCTGCCCGCTGTTCTGGACCTGATGGATGGGCTGCGGCTCGAACTGGGCCCGGCTCAGCGGGGCGTTCGGGTCCCAGCCCTCCCGGGTCACGAAGTAGTTCCACCGCCGCGTCTTGTGCGGGGCGTGGAAACTCCAGGTGATGGTGAGTCGCTGGCCGGCGGCCACGGAGTGCTTCTGCCAGTCCGATCCCGGCCGGTCCAGTTCGGCGGCATACTCCCGGCCGGCGCTGGCAATCTGCCCGTCGGCGGGTGGGGCGTCGTTCCGGACATCGTCCGGCGCGAACGGATCGGCCAGCCCGGCCTGTGTCTCCGGGAAGAACTTCCCGGATTCGAGGTCGGCGGACTGCCATTCCGAAAGGTATATGTTCGCGCGGGAGGCCGGTTCGGAGACCGTACCGTGCCGCGGCGCAACTTTGCTCTGGGTCATAGCGCAACGGTAGCGTCGGCACTCTTGGTTTGCATTCCCGGAAAGCGGGAAACCGGCGTCCTCCGGAGTGATTTTTTTGAATCGTCGGAGTCATTTCCGGAGTTTGCTGTGGAAAGCCCCGGACCGGGACCGTGCGCCGCGTTCCGGGCGAGTGGGGGCGTCCCGGCGGCCCCGGCCCGCGGGCGGCGGGTACCGTCGGGCGGGATGAGTGCGTCAGCGAACAGCGACCCCGCCGCGGGCGTCGCCGCCGGGCAGGCCCCGGGCGACCCGCCGGCACCCGAGCCGCTGCCCTACGACGGCGTCGTCTCCGTCGCCGTCGGCACGGTGCTGTGGGCCGTCGCCGCGCTGGTCATGCTGGTATTCCTGGACAACCTGCGCGACGACGGCCACCTGTGGTGGCTGGCCACCGCGATCTGCGGCTTCGGGCTCGGGCTCGCCGGTCTGTGGGTCGTGATCCGCCGCCGCAACCGGCTACGGGCCCGGCAGGAGCTACGGGCCCGGCAGGAGTAGCCGGCCGCGGCGGGCAGCCGCCCGGGCGGTGCGCACCCGTCTCGTCCTCGCTGACGCCTCGCCGCGGACGTCCCGCCACCGCCATCTCGCCGGCTCACGTCTCGTCGAGGTCGTCCTCCGCCGCGCGGAACGCCGCGCCCGCCGGGTCGCGCAGCTCCGCGGCGAGCGCGTGCCGCCGGTCCCACTGCCCGCCCCGCCAGGCCAGCGCCCGGGCCAGCGCGTCCGGACCGGCGTCGGCATCGACGTGCACCTCGCCGCCGATTCCGCCGAGCACCCGCCACGGCACCCTGGTCGGCCGGCCGGTCAGGTCCTCGACCAGCAGCGGGCGGTGCACGCGGTAGGGCGTGCCGTCCGGCGCGCGCCGGGGCTCGCCGGGCGCGGGCGAGCCTGGCACGGCGCCGGCATCCCCGTCCGCATGCCTCCCGCCGGCGATCTCGCAGGATGCGATCTCGGCGGCCAGCGGCACCCCGAGGACGTGGGCGACCTCGGCCGCGCGGTCCAGCGGCAGCCGCAGCGCCCCACGGCCGGTGCCCAGCAGGCCCAGCAGATCGGGCGCGTCCACGACGACGGCCTGCCCGCTCGGCACGACCCCGTCGGGTGTCCGCACGGTCAGCGGCGGGTCGAACCGCTCGTCGCGCGCGGATGCGTGCGGTGCCGCGAGCATCCGGGCCACGGCGTCGACCGCGGCGATGTACAGCGTGCGCGCTGCCGGCCAGGGGACCTCCCGATCCGCGTCGCCCAGCCGGTCGAGCAGATCCATGACCGCGCCGAGGTCGCCGAGGACGTCGTCGAGGGTGAGCCGGGCGCCGAGGTGACGCAGGAACTCGTCATCGACGCCGGCCAGCGGGGCGGCGGGGGCGAACAGGCCGGCGAGCAGCGGATCGGCCGCGGGTAGCAGCAGCTCGCGCGGCGGCAGCACCCGGTCGGTGCCCGCCACGGGCAGCACCGAGTGCCGCGCCAGCCACCACCGGGTGTACGACGGTTCCGGGGTGAACACGGCCTCGCGCAGCGGCGGGCGGGCCAGCTCCGCGAGCGCCTCGGGCCAGGCCGCCGGGTCGACGAGTTCGAGGTCGCGCACCGCCACGAACACGCCGATCATGGCCGGGGCGGGCGGTCCCCCCGCCGGCGGGCGGCGCAGGTTCGCCGAGCCCCCCGGTGCGCCGCCGTGATCACCGGCCGCGACGTCGTCGACCCAGGTGTCGCTGTCGTCGAGATCGAGCAGGATCTGCTCGTCGGCGTCCAGCGGCAGGTCGTAGGCGCGCAGCACGCCGAACGAGTGCAGCACGCCGACCCGTTCCAGCACCTGGGCGGGCCACGCCCGGGCGACCTCGGGCGCCAGTGTCGAGAACGGGGCGTCCTCGGCCAGCACCCGGTCCAGTGGACCCCCCTCGACGAGCAGCTCCCCGGCGGGGGTGAACTCGCCGTCGGCGGCCGGCAGCAGCAGGTCCTCCAGCCAGCCGAGCTCCGCCGGGTGCTCCTCGCCCGCGTCGCGGACCAGGGCGAGCACGGCTGCGGCCAGCGCCAGCAGGTCGTCGGGGTGGTCGTCCGGGTCGGCGTCGAGCACCGCCGCGCGCACCGCCGGATCGCGCAGCACCCCGGCCGGCGTGCCCTCGAGGGCGCCCAGGGTCCGCAGCGCGTCGCGGGCGCCGCCGGCGCAGGCGTCGGGATGGACCACCCGCAGCGGCAGCCCCGAGCGCACCAGGGCGACGATGTCCAGGTCGGCGGTGGGCAGCAGGGTGCCGCGCGGTCCGGTGACCATGCGGGTCCGCAGCCCGTCGCCGGTCGGTCCTGCGGCCGTCGGTCCCGCGAGTGGGTCGGCCGCGTCGGGCCCGTCCGCGCGGATCTCGGCGAGCGGCACCGGCAGCGCCCCCAAGGCGTCGCGGTCCGGCGCGCCGACCAGCAGCGCGTAGAGCCGTCCCCACCAGGCCGGCGGGCGGGAGACCTCGGACAACAGCTCGACCAGCGCGGCGCTGTCCACCCGCCGGACGCCGAGCAGGTCCAGCGCGGTGCGCCACTGCCGGGCGGCGTAGGCCGCCGGGAGCAGACCCGCCGCGAGCGCCGACTCGCCCGCACCCGTTCCTGCACCGCCCGCGGCGATCGGATCGGCCTGGCTGGTGGGGTCGGCCTGGCTGGTGGGGTCGGCCTGGCTGGCGGGGTCGGCTTGGCTCGCGGGGTCGGCGGGGTCGGCCGGAGGGCCGGGGGCGCGCAGCAGCTCGGTCACCGCGTCGGTGGCCGGCCCAAGGTCGGCCACGGAACAGTCCCGGCCGCGCAGGGCGCCGGGAAACAGCGCCGACTCGGGGAGCAGCCGCAGCAGGCGCTCCCGCAGCCGCCCGTCGACCTCGCCGAGGGCGAGCCCGGTCGGGACCAGGGCCAGGGCGGCCAGTGGATCGGGCGGCGCCCCCCCGGGTGCGTCCTGAGCGCCGGGGCCGCCGGCCCGTGCCTGGTCGCCGGGCTCCAGCCCGGTGCCGAGGTATTCGGCCAGGACGACGGCGGCCTCGGCCAGCTCGTCGGTCAGCCGATCACGCAGCGGGCCGCCGATGGTGTGCCGCCGGGACGGGTCCAGCGGCAGCTCGACGCTGGCCAGGACCGGCAGCGAGAGCGGCTCGTCGGTGGGCTGCGGCGCGCGCAGCACCCGGGCCACGCCGTCGGGCCAGCCGTCGTCGCGGACCATCACCCGAGCCGTGAATCCGGTCCGTCCCCGCTCTTCCACCGGGCGGTCGGCGAGCAGCGAGGCGGGGATCGTGCCGCTGCGGGCGATTCCGCGCCACCGCTCGCCGTTCAGGTCGGCTATCTCGACGCGTTCGGTGACCGGCCCGCCGGCCGGCCCGGCGCCGTTCACCTGCCCCGCACCCCGGCGGCCGTCCGGGCCGCCGCGCAGCCAGCGGCAGGTGACGGTTCGCACGGCACCGTCCACGTCGACGACGATCTCGCCGGGGCCGCCGAGTACCAGTGGCAGGGTGGGATCGAGCCCGGCCAGCAGCTCCCGCGCGAGCGCCGCCGCGGCGCCGTCGCGCAGGGGGAGCCGGACCACGGTGTCGTAGCCCTCGGGCGGCGGCCCGGTGGTGATCGTGAACGGCAGCCGGAGGATCGGCACGGCACCCTCGCGCCGAGAGAGTTCCTCGCCCAGACGCGCCGCCGGGCCGCCGCCGATGCCGCCGGCGGCTCCGGGGGCGTCGAGGGGCGACCCGAGATTCGTTGCGTCGCGATTCGTTACGTCGCCATGGATTACGTCACCGCCGGCCAGCGGGGTGGCCGGCGCGGCGAGGGCCGCCACCGCGTCGATCACGCGGGTCCTCGACCAGGCCACGCCGGTCGCCAGCGGGTCCGAGTCGCCGCGGGAGACGATCGAGGGCTCGTCCGTCACCGCGAGGACCGCGGCGAAACCGGCGCCGAACCGGCCGACGGAGGCGCTGTCGCGTTTGGCGGAGGCCCGCAGGGTCGACAGTGCCTCGACGCCGGCGGCCGAGAGCGCCGCCCCGGTGTTGGCGACCTCCAGCAGGCCGCCGGGCCCGGCACCCGGCGCGGTGGCGTCGATGTCCAGCCGCAGGAGCACCCGCGCCGGCACGCCGGCCTCGCCCGCGGCGTCGACCGCGTTCTGCAACAGCTCCACGACGAGGCGGTCGTGGTAGGCGCCGAGGGCCGCATCCTCCTCCGCGTTGGCATCCTCCCGGAAGCGGGCCGGCGAGGCGACCCAGGCGTCCAGCACCCGCCGCCGGATCGCCGCGGTCCCGTACACGTCTGCCGCAGCATGTGCGGCGGTCACTGACACCCGTCCATACTCGTCTTCCCGCCCCGCCCGCGGCGGGAGCGGGGCTCGGATCGCGGGCGGCGCCGTGGCCGGGCTGGCGCCGATCGGGCCGGCGCCGACCGGGCAGGATGGGGTGATGTCCTCCCGAACCCGCCGCCGGGACGCCATGGCGGTGCTCCCCGAGCTCGCCGCGGCCGTCGTGCCCCAGTGGCGGCGGGTCGCCGACGCCGTGGGCGACCTGCCGGACGACGCGTTCGCCGCGCCGAGCGTGCTACCCGGTTGGACGGTCGGTGACCTGGTCATGCACGTCGGCCGGTCCGCGACCGCGCTGACGCAGGCCCTCGCCCCGGCCCTCCCGGCCGGGGCCGCCGCCGGGCCGCGGCCGGTCCCGGCGGTCGACTACCTCACGGGCACCGGGGCCCGGGCGGAGATGATCGCGGACACCGCCCGGTCCCTGGCGGCGGGCACCGGGCCGGCCGGCATGCGCAGGCGGCTGGCCGCCGAGGTGTCGGCGGCGGCGGCCGCGCTGGCGCAGGTCACCGACGGCGATCCGGTAGTCGCGACCCCGGGCGGCCCGATGCTGCTGACCGAGTTCCTGCGCACCCTGGCGGTGGAGGCGGTCGTACACGGCCTCGACCTCGGCGTCGAGCCGCTGCGACCGGCGTTGAAGGTGGTGACGCGGCTGTTCGCCGAGCTGTTCGCCCACCGTGTGCCCGGGCACACGGTGGAGCTGCGGGTACCGCCCTTCGTCGCCGTCCAGGTCGTCGAGGGGCCCCGGCACACCCGCGGCACCCCGCCGAACGTGGTCGAGGCCGGACCGGTCGCGTTCGTCCTGCTCTGCGCGGGACGGTTGGCCTGGGGCGACGCCGTGGCCGACGGGCGGATCTCCGCCAGCGGTGAGAGGGCCGATCTCAGCGGTCACCTGCCGCTGTTGTGACGGGGGGGTGGGCTGCGGGGCAATGGGCCAGCACGCGAGGCAAGGGCCGATGCGCGTCGTCGCTGCTAGCGTGGAGAGAGGTAGCTGCCGGTCGAGGCGGTGGCCGGAACCGGTCCGGTACGTCTCGTCACGAGTGAGGACGGGCCGGCGTGGACGCGGTCCCGCGCGTAACCCTCCGCATTTCTCCGGTGTCCCTGACCAGTCGAGGAGCCCTGGTGCCAGACGTCGCCGCCCGCTTTGGCGCCACCCCCGCAGCGGGGTCCGAGCTGTCCGACGACCCCGGTCCCCGGGACGCCTGTGGCGTCTTCGGCGTCTGGGCGCCCGGTGAGGACGTGGCGAACCTGGCCTACTACGGGTTGTACGCCCTGCAGCACCGCGGTCAGGAGGCGGCCGGCATCGCGGTCGGCGACGGCCGGACGGTCGTGGTGTTCAAGGAGCTCGGGCTCGTCGCCCAGGTCTTCGACGAGATCACCCTGTCCAGCCTGAGCGGCCACGTGGCGGTGGGGCACACCCGGTACTCGACGACCGGCTCCTCCACCTGGGAGAACGCCCAGCCGTCCTACCGCACGGCCCGCTTCGGCGGCCCGATCGCGCTCGGCCACAACGGCAACCTCACCAACATCGTCGAGCTCGCGCAGGGGCTGGACGCCGGGCGGGACAGGCTGCGCGCGACCACCGACTCGGACCTCATCACCGCGATGCTCGCCGACCATCCCGGGCCCACCCTCGCCGATGCGGCGATGGCCGTGCTGCCTCGGCTCGCCGGCGCCTTCTCGCTGGTCTTCTCGGACGCCTCGACCCTCTACGCGGCCCGCGACCCGCACGGCATCCATCCCCTCGTCCTCGGCCGCCTGGCCGAACACCCGGACGGGGCGTGGATCGTCGCCAGCGAGACCGCCGCCCTCGACATCGTCGGCGCGACCTTCGTCCGCGAGGTCGAGCCCGGCGAGATGATCGTCATCGACGCCACCGGGGTGCGGTCACGCACCTTCGCTCGGGCCGATCCGCACGGCTGCCTGTTCGAGTACGTCTACCTCGCCCGCCCGGACACGGCGATCGCCGGCCGTTCGGTGCACGCCACCCGGGTCGACGTGGGCCGCCAGCTCGCCCGCGAGGCGCCCGTGGAGGCGGACCTCGTGATCCCGGTGCCGCAGTCCGGGGTGCCCGCCGCGGTCGGCTACGCGGAGCAGTCCGGCATCCCGTTCGGGGAGGGGCTGGTCAAGAACTCCTACGTGGGCCGCACCTTCATCCAGCCGTCGCAGACGATCCGCCAGCGCGGGATCCGGCTCAAGCTGAACCCGCTGCGTGACGTCATCGAGGGCCGCCGCCTGGTCGTCGTGGACGATTCGATCGTGCGCGGGAACACGCAGCGGGCTCTGGTCCGGATGCTGCGCGAGGCCGGCGCCGCCGAGGTCCACATCCGGATCTCCTCACCCCCGGTGCGCTGGCCCTGCTTCTACGGCATCGACTTCGCCACCCGCGCCGAGCTCATCGCCAGCGACGCCGGCGTCGAGGAGATCCGCGTCTCGCTCGGCGCGGACTCGCTGGCCTACGTCTCGCTGGAGGGTCTGGTCGCCGCGTCCCACCAACCGGCCGAGGCCCTGTGCCGGGCCTGTTTCGACGGCATCTACCCGGTGCCGCTGACCGAGTCCGACAAGCTCGGCAAGCACCGCCTGGAGCCGATGGCCGGCGTTCAGACGACCGCGGACATGATCGCCGAGGCGATGCGCCGGGAGGTGACGCTCGGCATGAACGGGGCCGATCCGTCCCCGGACGACCATGATGACGTCGACCTGGCCGACAGCGCCGGCCCCGCGGCCCGCGCGGGCGACGGCCCGGTGACCCAGGGGGAGAACGGGCGGGCGCCCGGGCCCGGCCTGGACCCGCCGCCGGCGGCGGAGCGCCGCGGCGCTCACCGGCCCGAGCCGGCCGGGGCGAGGCCGGCATGAGCGGCGCCGAGCGGATCGCGGCCGGGGCTGCCACCCCGACGCCGGTGGGGGGTGCCTCGTACCACGCCGCGGGGGTCGACGTGGCCGCGGGGGACCGGGCCGTCGAGCTGATGCGCAGGCACGTGGCGCGGGCGACGCGGCCCGAGGTGGTCGGTTCGTTGGGCGGGTTCGCCGGCCTGTTCGCCCTGGACACGGCACGCTACCGGCAGCCGCTGCTCGCCTCGTCCACGGACGGCGTCGGCACCAAGATCGCACTCGCCCGCGCCCTCGACGCGCACGACACGGTCGGCATCGACCTGGTCGCCATGGTCGTCGACGATCTCGTCGTCTGCGGTGCCGAGCCGCTGTTCCTGCTCGACTACATCGCCTGCGGGTCCCTGGTGCCCGCGCGGATTGCGGAGATCGTCTCGGGAATCGCGGCCGGATGCGAGCAGGCCGGGGCGGCGCTGGTCGGCGGCGAGACCGCCGAGCATCCCGGGCTCATGGGTAGCGACGACTACGACCTGGCCGCGACGGGGGTCGGGGTCGTGGAGGCCGACGGCGTGCTCGGGCCGGAGCGAGTCCGGCCCGGGGACGTGGTGGTCGCGATGGCATCATCCGGCATCCACTCCAACGGCTTCTCGCTCGTACGGCACATCTTGTTCGGTCCTGTTGATTCTGGCCAGCCCGGTGGGGTCTCCGAAACCGCTGCGGCGGGTCTGAGGTCATATGTCCCCTCGCTGGGGGACACACTCGGCCGGTCCCTGCTGACCCCGACCCGCATCTACGCAAGGGACTGTCTGGCCCTGGCGGCGGCGGTCGAGGTGCACGCCTTCGCTCACATCACCGGCGGCGGCCTCGCCGCGAACATCGCCCGCGTGATCCCCGCCGGCCTGGTGGCCACCCTCGACCGGGCGTCCTGGGCGGTGCCCCCGATCTTCGGTCTGCTCGCCGAGCGCGGCGCGGTGGCCCAGGCGGACATGGAGAGCACTTTCAATCAGGGCATCGGCATGGTGGCGGTGCTGCCGGCCGGTGTCGTCCCCGAGGCGCTCGCGCTGCTCGCGGAGCGGGAGGTGCCCTCATGGGTCGTCGGCGAGATCGGTACCGCGGCCAGTGGGACCCCTGCCGGCGGTGAGCTCGGCGCGGGCGGGGCCGGTGTGGGGGAGGCGGGTACGGGCGAGCCGGGGGCGGATGCCACCGTCCGGGCCCGGCTGGTCGGGCGGCACCCGGGCTGAGCCGCGCGGGCGGCACCCGGGCTGAGCCGCTCGCGCGAGTCGCTGCGGGCAGGGTGCGCCCGCGCGCGAGGACGGGCCGCGTGACCCCGGGGCGCGTACGCGAGCGGCGCCGCACACGCGGCGCTTCTCGGTCGCGCACCGCGAACAGGCATGCCAACCAGTGTGATCGCGCGTGCACGGAGGCAGCACGATATGGCGGTGGATGTCCGGGCCGAAGCCCGGACGACCACCATCGGCGACGACCGCCGGGGTGAGCCTGCCGCGGCGGGACGGCTACCGACGTGACGCTGCGTCAGCGGGAGGAACGGCGATCATCCTCGTCGTCTGCGTAAGCGTCGTATCCGTAATCGTCATCTACATGCACGTCGTCGCTGTTGTTCTCGCGCGTCGAGCCCGCGCCCAGATCCGCCTTCAATCGGTCGAGATCCATATTGGGCGAGTTGTACTTGAGCTCGCGGGCGACTTTCGTCTGCTTGGCCTTAGCTCGGCCGCGCCCCATGGCTCGACCCCCTCGAACATGACGACGGGGACCCGCCCCGGTGCTCTCACTGTCTCGTGCTTCCCGAGACTACAGGGACCGGAGGCTTCTCGGCACGCCAACCCGACAGTTGCCTGTCCTCGGACAAGATGTCCACGATCGGAAGCGCTCCGTGAAGCCTGCTGTCCGGCGGGTTCGAGTGGGGGATCGGTGCCGCTCACCGGCCCGCCGCCAGCCCGACCCGCCACGCCGTGGTGTGCGCACCGTCACGTTCTCCCGGCCGTTCTGACCTGCGCGGACGTGCCGTGGCCCGGCGTCGGGGGCCGGCCGTGTGACTCACGGCAGCAGGATCCCCCGCAGCCGGCCAACCTCGACCATGCGGCGCTCGGCGAGTCGTTCGGCCGCCTTCGCCGGCGCCACGCCCTCGTCCCGGGCGAGGCGGAAGACCTCCGCGGTGGTGTCGAAGATGCGTGCCGCCCGGGCCCGGGCCCGCTCCGGCGAGTACCCCTGGATCTCGTCGGCGACCTGGATGAGTCCGCCGGCGTTGACGACGAAGTCGGGCGCGTAGAGCACCCCGGCGTCGGCGAGCCGGCGGCCGATGTCGGGGGTGGCGAGCTGGTTGTTGGCCCCGCCGCAGACGATCTCCGCGCGCAGCCGGGTGACCGTCTCGGCGCTCAGCACGCCCCCGAGCGCGCACGGCGAGTAGACGTCGAGGTCGAGATCGAACAGCTGGTCCGGGTCGGCCACGGTCTGCGCGGTCGGGAATTCGGCGCGCACCCGGGCCAGGGCCGCCGGGTCGACGTCCGCGGCGATCACCGAGGCCCCGTCCTCCACCAGGTGCCCGACGAGGCGGCGGCCGACCTTACCGACGCCGCTGACCCCCACCCGGCGCCCGCCGAGGTCCGGCGTCCCCCACCGGTGCCGGGCGGCGGCGCGCATGCCCTCGAAGACCCCGTAGGCGGTCAGCACGCCGGAGTCGCCCGACCCGCCGTACGCCGGCGAGCGCCCGGTCACCCAGCGCGTCTCGCGGGCGATGACGTCCATGTCGTCGACGTAGGTGCCGACGTCGCAGGCGGTGATGTAGCGCCCGCCCAGCGAGGCGATGTGGCGGCCGAAGGCGCGCAGCAGCGGCTCGGACTTGTCGCGGGCGGGGTCGCCGATGATGACCGCCTTGCCGCCGCCGAGGTCCAGGCCCGCGCAGGCGGCCTTGTAGGCCATCGCCCGGGACAGCGCCAGGGCGTCGGCGAGCGCGTCGTCGTCGTCGGCGTAGGGGTGGAAGCGGGTGCCCCCGAGCGAGGGGCCCAGCGCGGTCGAGTAGACCGCGATGATCGCGCGTAGCCCGGCACGCTGGTCCGAGCACAGCAGCACCTGTTCGTGGTCGCGAACGGCACCGAACAGCGATGTCATGGCGCACCTCCTGGGGGACGGACCCGGCTTGAGACCCGGACCGCCGCGGCGCCGTTCGCCCGGCGGACCTGCGGGTCGGCGGCCGGCTGGGCGCGGGCGGCGGCGGCGGCCGGGTCCTGGCGAACCCTACGGCCCCGGTAGCGCGCACGGCTTGCGTGCGGACGTGCCAGGATCGAGGCATGCCAGGTTCCAGGGCATCCGCGTGGGTGTCGTCCGCGGCTGTCCGGCGCGTGACCGGGCTCGCCCTGCGGGATGGGCGTCGCGCCGCCTCCACGCGCCCGGCGCCCGGGTCGGACGCGGTCAGTGGGAGCTGAGATGGCTGTTGTCTCGCCTGCGGCGTACCTGCGCGTGTACGAGCCGCTCGCGGCCTTCCCGGCCGCCGAGCGCGGGCGCTGGCAGCGCTACGCCGCCGCGGGGCCGCCGTCCCGGCGGGCCGGCTCGCGTCGGGAGCGGGTCGTCGCCCTGGTCGCGACCGTCCGGCCGACCCTCGACGTGGCCGACGAGTCGGCGTTCGTGCAGTGGATCGACGGGCTGATGTTCGTCTGCCCGTGGTCGACCCAGCTGCGGGTGTGGCAGGCGGCGCTGGAGTTCCGTGGCCTGATGCCCGAGCGGGTCGCCGAGGCGTTCCTGCCGCGGCGGATCACCGAGCCGGCCGAGATCGAGCTGGACCGCTGGAAGGCCCGCCGGCCGAGCCTGAAGGTCCACGTCCAGACCTGCACCTGGATGGTCCCGCCGCCGTGGTTCCTGCTGTTCGACCCGGCCGAGCGGTCGCTGGTGACCGGGGACACCGCCGAGCGGTCGATGATCTATCGGACGACGATGAGCCTGGCCCGGCGCCGGGCGAGCCGAGCGGTGGAGGCGGTGGAGGCGCTGCGGGGGGGCGCGGGCGACGCCCCCGCGGTCGAGGGCATCGGCGATCTGGCCCGTTGGCTGGGGTCCTTCCATCCGCAGAGCAGGGTCGAACTGGACTACGACGGGCTAGTTGACCTGCTCGACGATGACATGCTTCGGCGCGACAGCTCGGTAGAGGACATCGTCGAGGCTGTCAGCGCGTTACGCCGTGGGCGAACAGACCTAGCGGTCGAAGCCTACGAACGGGTCCTGATGAGGTGGAGACCCTTGCAGGCGCGGGAATCCGCAAGCTGATCGACGCATTCCGTTAACCGAGAGTCGCCGTCCGCTTCGGACGAGCTGTGACTAGTCAGCAGATGGTCCTGACGTGCCATGTCCGAAATGCCCCCGAAGGATGCACGATCTGTATGGGACGGAGCGACGCTCTGTGACGGGAGGCCAACACAATGACGACACGAACGCCGGACGCCGAGCCGCTGCTGACGCCCGCCGAGGTAGCCACGATGTTTCGGGTTGACCCGAAGACCGTGACCCGGTGGGCGAAGGCCGGCAAGCTGACGTCGATTCGGACCCTGGGTGGGCACCGCCGGTACCGAGAGGCCGAGGTGCGCGCCCTGCTGAAGGGGGTCCCGAGCATCGGAGGCGACATCTAGATCGCGCTGACCTGGCGCGTAGCCGGAAACATCCCCTTTCCCTCGCCCGGGCGGCATCCACCGCCAGTGCGAGGGTGTCGGTGGTCCGACCCCGTGGAATAGGGCCGAAGGTCCGAAGGCTGTCCGTCCACTGTGAACCGGACAGTCGGCCGGTCCGGGCCCCCACCTTCGGGCCACCCGACGTAAAGGAAGTGTGAAGATCCGGATGCCGGGCTGCCCGGACGGCGGGGAGGCCGCCGGGCGGAGTCCGGTTCGCGTCGACGTCCGCGTCAAGGACCACCTGAGCACCGGGAGGGCGCAGGGTGGGCCTGTTGGGGAACCGGCGGACGGCCCGGGTGGGCCGTCCGCCGGCCTCGTCGTACGCGGCGAAGGCGTCGGACGGGCCGCCACGGCCTGGCGGCCGTTCACCGACCGATGACCGACATCCGCCGCCTGGCCAGCCCAGGCGGTGTGGGGTCGGGCGAGGGGCTGCGCCATGGACCATGACCGCCCCCAGGGCTGGGTGGCGCGCTCCGCCGTACCCGGGTTCCTGCCCGGCGGCAGCGCGTTCCGGTTCACGAACAGCTTCGACGTCCAGCCGCTGCTGGCCCTGCGGCTGCCCGGGATGCCCTGGGGCATCGGGATCGGGGACGCCAGCCGCGGCCTGTGCGGCGGAATGATCTTCGCGGTGCGCGACCTGTTCGAGGCGGGCATCGCTGCGCCGCCCGACGCCGAGCCGCCCCGGCGGGGCTCCCCGCTGTACGGCTACCTCGTGCGTCGGCTGCTGGCGAGCTTCGACCTTCCCCGTGGCGTCGCCCGGTACTACGGGCTCATGCGGGGCGCCGACGCCTACCCACGGCCGCGCACCGGGGTCGCGTGGTGGCCCGGCACGAGCCGGCCGGACCGTCGCGGCTCTACCTCTGACCGTCCCGGCTCTGCTCTGGGACGGCCCGGCAGCGCGCTGGGCCGCCTCGGTGTGGGACGGCGCAGCCTCGCCGACGAATGGCCACGGATCCGGCTCGATCTCGACTCCGGGCGGCTCGCCCCGATCGGCATCATCACCGTCCACTCGGCGGATCCCCTGCAACTCGGCCTGAACCACCAGGTCCTCGCCTACGCCTACACCCAGGTCGACACGGCGGTGACCCTGCGCGTCTACGACCCGAACACGCCGCTGGAGCGGGCCGACGACGTCACGATGTCCTTCGACCTCGCCGACGCCGGCGGTGGCGCGCAGGCGGTGCGCATCACCCACTCGATCGCGATCGGCGGCCGGCCGGTGCGCGCGTTCTTCCACTCCCGCTACCGCTGGGCCGACCCGCGCCCGGCCCTGCGCGCCCACTCCGCCGGCCTGCGCTGACCGGACCTGGCGCGAACGGGTTTGTCGCCCGCCCTGGCCATCCCCTATGCTTGCAGTGCTTCAGACGATCGACGATGTGGCGGAGCGGTTGCTCTGCTCCGGCTGTGGTCGTCACCGCGCCCCCATCGTCTAGCGGCCCAGGACGTCGCCCTTTCAAGGCGGTAGCACGGGTTCGAATCCCGTTGGGGGCACCAGGGTGTAGTTGGTCGACTACAGAATGTAGATAGCTGTCGATAGATCACCGATTCCTGGTGACACCGCAAGATCCGACAGAGGAATTTTCGCTACGTTGCGTGGCTAGCGGCTTGTTCGCGCCTCGCATTACCCGGCAGCGACATCCACGGGTTCGAAGCCCACTATCGCGCGAATTCAACCCCTGTGGCCGGAGCGGACCGTTTGACATGCCGTCACCACGACGAGGTGGGTTGAGGCGGCCCTGAGCTCGGTCACGTGCTCCGCGAACCCGGAGGCGCCCATGGCCCCAACGCCACCGTGATCGTCACGACGCCCAGGGCTGCCCTTGCGCGCTCATGCCGAGCAGGCAACGGCACGAGACTGGGCGCCATGGCTACCCCACACCGCTTTCTCGTGCTCGACCGGAACTCCAATGGCCCCCAGTAGTCCAGGTGCGCCGTCCGGTACACCTCGCCCTCGCGGTCGCGTGCGGCGTTGACCGCGGCGACCACGTGCGCGGCGTCGGCACCTTGCCTCGGGGCATGTTGATGATCATGGCGCGGACATCTGCCAACCCGGGTGCCCGGCCCGCGAGGAGAAGACGCGGGCTGACCGATCAGGCCCTCTACAGAGCTCGGGCGACCGAAGTGCCGTCACGTGAACCGCTTCGGAAGAGCACGCCGGCGCGCGCCGCCGGGGACAACCCACCACCGTCCGGATATCTCATGCTCGCGACAGACCCGCCGCCGGCCGGCACGTGGGTACGCCGGGCGTTATCAACCAGACAGAGAACCCGACCAGTCAAGATCTTGTAGTCTCGCCCTCATGGGCGAAGCGGATCTTCTGCCGGACCTCGTCGGGACGGAGCGCGGTCTCGTCGTGATGATGTGCGGTCTGCCTGGCTCGGGCAAGAGTACGTATGCGCGGGCCCTTGAGCGTCGCGGCTACACCCGACTCTCGATCGACGAGATTGTGTGGATATGGACCGGCCGCGATGGGGCTGAACTCGACCCGGCGGAGTACGAGCATCTCAAGTCGACGGCCGAGCAGCAACTGTGGGACGACCTGATCCGCCTGCTGGAGGCGAAGGTGCCCGCGGTCATCGACTACAGCTTTTGGAGCCGGACCACCCGAGATCGATACAAGGCCGTGATCGAGAGCCACGGATGCCGATGGGAACTTGTCCGCCTGAAGGCGGACCTCGAAACACTCCGGCGTCGACTGGCGATCCGCAATCAGCGCAACGACGCGAACAGCGTCACCGTCTCCGATGAGCTGCTGGAACGCTACTTCGCCAACTTCCAGGAGCCCGCGGGCGAGGGGGAGCGCGTCATCTTCCAGGAGTGAGCCGGAAGGGCCAGTGACCTGGCACGTCCGGTCGGTGACCTTCGAGGCGCGGGTGGCGGGCTGGAAGGACCAGGTGTGGCCGGCGGTACAAGGACGGCGGGCGACCGAGGCGCCTGGCTGTGCTTCGAAGACGAGCGGCTTCGGTGCGCGCAACTCGAACGTAACGGGCGGGGGTCATGCCCACCTGAGCATTGAACAGTCGCGTGAGATGACGCGTGCTGAGCCCGGCTCTGGCCGCGAGGTTCGGTGGGGCGAGGTCGTCGGTCAGGTGACCGGCTATGAAGTCGATGACGCCGTGGACGAGGTCGTTCTCGGAAGCGGCGGGTGCGACGAACATGCTTGTCTGGGCCTGGCTCGCCGGTCGCTGAAGATAGGTGACGAGCGAACGGGCAACCGAGCGGGCGAGCGCCGAACCGTGGTCCTCGGCGATGAGGGCGAGGGAGACGTCGAGAGTGCTGGTGACGCCGGCAGCGGTGTAGCTGTTCCCGTCTTTGATGTACAGAGGCTTCGGGTCGACGTCGACGGCGGGGTAGGCCCGGGCGAGCCGGGCCGCGGTGGCCCAGTGCGTGGCGACCCGGCGTCGTCCAACAGGCCGGCGCAGGCCAGGATGGTGGCGCCGGTGCACACCGACACGACGCGACGGGCGTCGCCGGCGAGGTGACGGACCAGGCCGACAACGCCGCTGGACGTGACCGCCGCGCTCTCGGACAGACGTTCCTGAGCTCGGGCGGGACCCGCCTGAGGACGGGGCTGGAAGGCGTGGCGTCGAGATGACTCCTGGCCGCGGCACTGGTACCGTTGGCGCCATGCGCTTTTCGCTGCTCCTTACCTGGCCGCGCTGATTCGGTTCCCTGATCGGGCACACTCGGCGCGGCAGCCCCTCCCCGTGAGGGGCTTTTTCGTGCCCGGGGTCGATCAGGAGTAGCAGGAGCACGGCCATGAGGGTCAAGCCGGCCATGTCGCGGGACGTGGAAGCAAAGTGGCAGCGAGTGTGGGTGGAGCGTGGGACGTTCCGCGCCCAGGACGACGGGCGGGCGACGCGGCGCTACCTGCTGACGATGTTTCCTTATCCGTCGGGTGACCTGCACATGGGTCACGCGGAGGTGTTCGCCCTGGAGGATGTCGTCGCGCGCTACTGGCGGCTGCGCGGCTATGACGTCATGAATCCGATCGGATGGGACTCCTTCGGTCTTCCGGCCGAGAACGCCGCTATCCGCCGGGGGGAGAACCCCGCGGTCTTCACCGAGGAGAACATCGCCGACCAGGCGCGTTCCATCAGGCGTTACGGGGTTTCCTTCGACTGGTCCCGTCGGCTGGAGACCCATCGGCCCGAGTACTACCGTTGGACGCAGTGGCTGTTCCTCCGGCTGCGTGAGCGAGGACTGGCGTACCGGGCCGCCGGGGCGGTGAACTGGTGCCCGCGGGACCAGACGGTCCTGGCCAACGAACAGGTCGTCGCCGGGCGTTGCGAGCGGTGCGGCGCACAGGTCAGCCGTCGTGATCTGACCCAGTGGTTCTTCCGCGTCACCGCCTATGCCGACCGGTTGCTCGACGACATGACGCAGCTGGAGGGCGGGTGGCCCGAACGGGTCCTGACGATGCAGCGCAACTGGATCGGTCGCCGCGAAGGCGTACGCGTCCGGTTCGACGTCCTGAGCACCGGTGGGACCTGCGCCGGCGAGGTGGTCGAGGTCTTCACGACCCGTCCGGACACGCTGCCCGCAGCCACGTTCCTCGTCGTCGCGCCCGAGAGCGGGCTCGCGGCCACGCTGTGCGCGGCGGACCGGGCGGACGAGCTGCTGCGGTACCGGGACAGGGCCGCCGCGGCCGGTGACATCGCCCGTTCGGCCGTGAACCGCGAGAAGACCGGCGTCTTCCTCGGAACGTGGGTCGCCCATCCCGTGACCGGCGAACGGCTGCCCGTCTGGGCGGCCGACTACGTGCTGCCGAGGTCTGGAACCGGGGCTGTCATGGGGGTTCCCGCGTGCGACGAGCGCGATGCCGCCTTCGCGCGCGCGCACGGCCTGCGCGAAACGCCTCCAGGCGAGAGGTGGCCGACGGCGGCGCAGGCCATCGCGTGGCTTGAGGCCACCGGCCATGGCGAGCCGGCCACGTCCTACCGGCTGCGCGACTGGCTGGTGTCCCGCCAACGGTACTGGGGTGTGCCGATCCCGATCGTGCACTGCCCGCGCTGCGGCGAGGTGGCGGTGCCGGATGACGAGCTGCCGGTGCGGCTGCCGGACCTGTGCGGAAGCGAGCTCCTGCCGCGAGGCGTGGCCCCGCTCGCCGCCGCGCGATCCTGGGTGGAGGTACCGTGCCCGGCGTGCGGCGGCCCCGCGGAAAGGGACACCGACACCATGGACACCTTCGTCGATTCCTCGTGGTACTTCCTGCGTTACTGCTCACCCGACGCCACCGACGTCCCGTTCCGACCCGAGGACGCTCGGCGGTGGATGCCCGCCGCGCAGTACGTCGGAGGAGCCGAGCATGCGATCCTGCACCTGCTCTACAGCCGGTTCGTCACCAAGGTCCTGCACGACCTGGGCATGGTCGACGTCGTCGAACCGTTCGCCACCCTGCTCAACCAGGGCCATGTGATCAACGGTGGCAGGGCCATGAGCAAGTCCCTGGGCAACGGAGTCAAGCTCGGTGAACAGCTCGACCGGTACGGCGCCGACGCCGTGCGCCTGGCAATGGTCTTCGCCGGGCCGCCCGAGGACGACATCGACTGGGCCGACCTGTCACCAGCAGCCATGCAACGCTTCCTCGCCCGGGCGCTGCGCCTGGCCGACGAGGTTGGACCCGCCACCTCGCTGCCCGCCCCCTCGTCCCCACCGTCGGCGCCGGCCGGCGGCGACGACCTGAGGCGGACGGTTCACCGGACGGTGCGCGACATCGAAGGGCTGCTGGCGGCGGACCGTTTCAACGTCGTCGTGGCACGCGTCATGGAACTGCTCAACGTCACCCGTAGGACGCTGGCCACGGGCCTCGGCGCCCGAGAGGCCGCCGTGCGGGAAGCAGTCGAGACCTTCGCCGTCCTGCTGAGCCTGTTCGCCCCCTACACCGCCGAGGAGATGTGGGAACGCCTCGGACACGAACCGTCCGTGTCCGACGCGGCCTGGCCCGTCGTCGACGCGTCGCTTCTCACCGACGAGACCGTCGAGGCCGTCGTCCAGGTACAGGGCAGGCTCCGGGACCGCTTCACCGTTGCGACCACCGTCACGGCCGACGAGCTGCGGCAGCTCGCCCTCGAACGTCCGGCGGTCCAACGCGCCCTGGCCGGCCGAGCGATCGCGAAAACCGTCGTGCGACCGCCCCGCCTCGTCAACATCGTCCTGCGCTGACCCGCGGCTCGCGACCGCGTGCTGGCTGTCCCGGCGCCATGGCTGGGGTTTACCGTCCGTCAGCGCCCGCCGGTGGGGAAGAATGCTGCTCGAATGGCTGCTCGTACTGACCGCCGTGATCAGCCTCGGCGTCCTGTTCCCGGGATCCTTCCGGTCCAGCAACTCCAGATCCTGGAAAGCGCTAGAACTGTCTGGAATGCGAACGTCTCCGCCAACGACACCCGGGGGACGGCATAGACGGGAACCTGAGACCCGCCCCAGCCGGGCCGCTGATCGCGCCGGAACTCGTGGTGCACGTGTTCGCCCCGGTCGGCGGCGAGCACGCGGCCGAGGCGTACGACTACCTGCGCCGGGTCTGGGACGCCTGCGGGGACCAGTTCGGCATGTGGCACCCGATGGACACGCTCGGCCTGCCCCGGCAGCCACCCGAGCGGCACCGGCCGGTGGCCGCCCAGGTCGAGGAGCCGATCGCGGCGCGGCGGCATGCCGGTCCGGGCGTGTTCCAGGGCCTGCTGCGCCGGGTGCACGACGTCCTGTGCCTGTCGGTGGTGCTCGCGCCGCCGCCCGAGTCGATGCCGAGCTGGGTCGACCTGCGTCACCGGTGGGCCCAGGTGAGCGAACCCGTCCCGGACGGGCTGCTCGGCGTGGCCGAGATCTACCAGGCTCGGCTGGCCGATCCGGCACCGGCGCGCGCCGAGCCGACGCCGATTCTCGGCGCGGCCTGCCGGCTGCTGCTGCCCGCGCCGTCGGCGGCCGAGGACTTCGACGGCCACGGCGTCGCCGCAGCGGACGGGTTCGCGGTCTGGGAGGCCGAGCGGGATGACGACGCCCGGCTGCGCCGACGGCTGGTGGTGGTCGCGCCGCACGACCGCGACGCCGAGCTCAGCGCCTGGACCTGGATCCGCGGCGGCGACGCCGCCGTGACACCGTTCGCCCGCTACCTCATGCACGCGGCCAAGCTCCGGTACCACCTGCGGGTCTGGGCCGGGGGCGAACCCCTGCGCGGCCTGCGGGCAGCGACCGACCGCGCGGCCGCCGCGGTGGTCTCCCTGATGGACGGGCGCCTGGGCACGAATGCCGACACGGGGCACGACGCCGGAAGCGCGGGTCTCCCGTCGGCGGATGAGGCTCAGCACCAGATCGCACGGCTTCGTGTCGAGACATACCACCTCGGCGCGGCGATCACTCAGGTACGACAGCTCAGGCGCACGGTCGAGATCGCCGCCGCCAACCTCGCCGGCTACGTGCCGACGCCCGCGCCTCCGGAACCCAGCGGTGAGCACGCCGCGAACACCCACCTCGGCCTGTTCGCCGACGACCGCGGTCTCGCCGGCTGGTTCGTCCAGCAGCTCGACGACGACCTGTACTACGCGGACGAGACGCTGAACGGTGGGCGGCAGGCCCTGGACGCTGCGGCGGCACTGCTCACCACGCCACCCGGCGAGCAGCCGGACCGGGCGAAAGCCGGCCACGGCCACGAGCCCACCCGCAGCATCGGCGGCCACGACGATTCCCTACGGGTGCTCGTCCTCGCGGACGAGTGGCTCCCCGGCCGAGGTGGTATCACCGCGCTGAACCGATATCTGTGCGCCGCGCTGTCCGCGGCCGGTGTCACCGTCTACTGCGTCGTCCCAACATCGTCGCCCGAGGAACAGGCGGATGCCGCGCGTGCGGGAGTCCGGCTCCTCGACGCCCAGGCCGTGCCCGGAGCCATGGGGCCCGACGTCCTGATGCGCAAGCCACCGCTACCCGCCGACGTCGTGCCCGACATCGTCATCGGCCACGGCCGGATCACCGGCGCCCATGCCAAGGCGGTCACCGAGGACCACTTCCCCAAGGCTCGCCGGCTGCACGTCGTTCACACCTCCCCGGACGAGAGCGACTGGTGGCGCGACGAGCAGGACATCGACATCGGAGCCCTCGCCGAGAACCGCACGACGGCCCAGCTCCTGCTCAGCAAGGACGCGGCCGGCGTGCTCGCGGTCGGCCCGCGGCTGCACCAGTGGATCTGCCGGGAGCTGTCGGTCTTCGACCACGCGCCCGAGCCCATCCGGCTCGACCCGGGCTTCGACGTCGCCGATGAGCCGCGACGGCGACCACCGCCCGGCACGCCGCAGGTGCTGGTGCTCGGCCGCCTGGATGACACCCAGGTGAAGGGCCTCGACATCGCCGCCCGCGCGGTCGGGCACGCGGACGGGCTGCGCGGGCCGGCGGACCCACCGGTCGAGCTCCTGCTCCGTGGCGCGCCGCCCGGGCAGGCCCGAGCGATCCGGGAGCAGGTGCTGCAATGGTCCGGACGGCCGTCGCTCGCCGTGACGGTACGCAACTACTTGCCCGACTCCGAGCGGCTCGGGCGGGACCTGCGCCGGGCCAGCCTGCTGCTGATGCCGTCGCGCGCCGAAGGCTTCGGCCTGGTCGGCGTCGAGGCGATCGTCGCCGGCACCCCCGTGCTGGTCAGTGCCCGCAGCGGCCTCGGCGAGCTACTGCGGGAGGTACTTCCCGGCCCGGACGCCGACCAGCTCGTCGTCCCGGTCCGCAACGACGACGACGATGCCGCGACGTGGGGACGGCGGATCCACGAGGTCCTCCGCAACCGCGACGCCGCGTTCGCGCGGGCGGAGTCGGTCCGCCGGACATTGCGGCAACGACGAACGTGGGCGGCGGCCGTCACCCACCTACTCACCACACTCGGCCTGCCAGAGCCGGGCGGAGCCACCCGCTGACGTCACCACCGGCACGGCTTGGCGATCAGATGCCGCTGTGAATGTGCGCGGCCCACCGGGACGGATACTCCGGCCGCCGACCACGGAGCCGTCTGGTGGCGGCGTGCAGGGCGACGGCCGGTTCGACCGGTTCGGCGCCGGTCAGGGCCGCGTAGACCTGATCGGCGACCCGGGTGGCGACCAGGTCCTTGACCGGCCACAGGGTGGCGAGGACGCGCCGGTAGCCGGCGAGCTGAAACGCCGAGGCGAGGTGGATCGCCTCGTCGACAAGCCGGAGGCCCGGCTGGGCGGTGGAGCAGGCCGACAGGTAGGCGAGATCCGCCTCCAGACGGAGCTGGGACACGTCGACGACGGTGAACGGCCGTTCCCGGTGGTCATGCAGAAGCAGTCGGCTCGACGACGGGGCGGTCAGATCGCTGTGCCCGTAGCAGGCGAAGTGCGCCCAGGCGGCGTCCGGGAGCGCGGTGTGCACCGTCTCCCAGCGGGCGTCCGGGCCGACCAGCTCGCGGACCCGGCCCGGCAGATGCCGGTGCAGGGCGGCGAGCTCGTTCGTCGCACTGGGGAGGTCGAGGTCGGCGGCTGATCCTGGCCTCTCGGCTCCTGATCCGTCGGCCCCCGGCTCGTCGACAGGCGCGGGGGTGCGCGGCATCACGACCGCGAGCACCTGCCTGGCGGACGCATCCGCGCGGCCGGCCGCCGCGGCGCCGCCGGTGCGGCGAGCGTGAATCAGCGCCCGCAGGGTCGGGGTGTGGGACGACACGACCCGGTCGGTCACCGTCGCCGGGCGGGGGCTGGATCGAGTGTCGTGCCGGCCCGCTGCGTGAACCGGCAGGAACGCCAGCGCCCCGGCCACGCACCACCACAGCCGCGGCAGGCCGCCCGGCCGGTCCGGGGCCGGCGGTTGCGGGGCTGGCAGCAGCGCATGCTGGTCGAGGTGGTGCAGGACGGGGCCGGCGAGCCGGTCCCACAGCCAGACCAGCGTCTTCGACAGCCGCTGCTGCGCCTGCTCCCGCCCGTCAGGGCCGGCCTCGATGTCCTCGGTCGCGGCCAGGGCGTCCAGGAACTCCGCGGCCTCCTCCTCGACCGCGTCCGGCGTCAGCGCGGCCAGTTCCACCGGCTCGGCGACCCCGGTCTCGGTGACCATCAGCGCATACGAGCCGAACCGGGAGACCGCCACCAGCACGACCGGGCCCCCGGCTGCCGCCCGGGTCAGCTCCACCAGCGGCGGCGGCCGCAGGAACCCGTCGAAGCCGGGCAGGCCGCGGATCCGTGCCACCAGCCCGTCGAACTCCTCGCGCAACACCCGCCTGGCCCGGATCAACTCTGCCTGGTCCACCCGGCCCACCTCGCCGCCCAGGCCGCCCAGGCCGCCCAGGCCGCCCAGGTCGCCCAGCGGTGCCGCGTAGGCGGCGCCGGCCGCCGCCGGCCGGTCAAGGTCGGCGGCCAGCGCAACGAAGCGGTCGTGCAACACCCGGTCGGCGGTGTGGAGATCGCTCAGGTCCCGCCGGGTGTCCAGAGCCTGCCCCAGCAGCACCCCCCGCCCCTGCTCGAACAGCTCCACCGCGCGGCCCGGCTCACCTGCGCGCACCGCGCACACCGCTGCCTGGGCGCCCAGTCCACCGACCTCGGCGACCAGCCCCTCCCGGTCCGCCCGCGACAGCTCCCGCGGTACCAGCTCCTCCAGCAGCCCGGCCGCCGCCGCCAGCCCGTCGACCGCCGCCGCCCAGCGGCCCCCCGCCGCCGCGGCACCGCCCCATACCTGCGCCGCCCGGGCCCGCACCCGCGGCGGGGCAGCCACGATGCCGAAGCCCTGCCGCCCGGCCTCGACCGCACGTTCCAGGTCGGCGACCGCCCCGGTCTCCTCGAACCGGGTCCGTCGGGCGATCCCGAGGTTCGCCAGGTACATGGCGCTGTCCGGGTGACCGGCGGCGATGGCGGCGACGGCCTGTTCGCCGGCGTCGACCGCACCGTCCAGATCGGCCAGCACCCCGGTCAGCCGGAAGCGGGAGCGCAGCGCGGCCCCGAGGTTCGACAGCCGCCCAGCGCGCTCGGGGTCACCGGCGGGGGTCGCAGCGACGGCTTCGTGGCAGACGGCGACCGCCTCGTCCACGTCGTCCACGTCGTCCACGCCGGTAAGCACCCGGGTGCGCCCGAACCGGGTCTGCAGGGCGACCCCGAGGTTCGACAGCATGGCCGCGCGATCGAGATGATCACCCGGGGCCGCGGCGACGGCGTACCGGAAGGCGTCGACCGCGTCATCCAGATCGGCCGACACGCCAGTGCGCCCGAACCGGGTGCCCAGAGCGGCCCCGAGGTTCGACAGATACGCGGCGCGGGAGGGGTGATCGACGTCGGCTGCCTTGAGGGCCTGCCGGCAGGCGTCGACCGCGTCGTCCAGATCGGCCAGCACCCCGGTCCGCGCAAACCGAGTACGCAGGACGGCCCCGAGGTTCGACAGCCGGTCGACCCGGTCGGGGAGACCGGCAGGGGTCGTCCTGGCGGCCTCGCGGCAGGCGTCGACCGCACCGTCCAGATCGGCCAGCACCCCGGTCCGCACGAACCGGGCACGCAGGGCGACCCCGAGGTTGTTCAGGTACATGGCGCGGTAGGGGTGGCCGTCGGGGACCATCGTCACGGCTTCCTGGCCGGTGGCGATCGCATCGTCCACGTCGGCGAGCTCCCCGGTCCGCCCGAACCGGGTCTGCAGGGCGCTCCCGAGGTTCGACAGCATGCCGGGGCGATCGGGGTGACCGGTGGGAGTGATGGTGACGGCCCGACGGCCGGCGTCGACCGCCTCGTCCAGATCGGTCGGATCGGCCAGCGCCCCAAGCCGCTCGAACCGGGTGCGCAGGGCGGTCCCGAGGTTCGACAGCATGCCCGCACGGGCGGGATGATCTGCGGGAATCGCCGCGAGGGTCCCGCGGTGGGCCTTGATCGCAGCGTCCAGGTCCGTGATCTTCCCAAGCCGCTCGTAGCGCTTCTGCAGGACGACACCGAGGTTCGCCAGCCGTCCGGCATAGTCGGAGTGATCAGCATGGGTCACCTCAACGGCCTGCCGGCAGGCGTCGACCGCGCCGTCCAGAGCGGCCAGCACCCCGGTCAGCACAAAGCGGGTGTGCAGAGCGATCCCCAGGTTCGACAGCACGGCCGCTGGGTCGAGACGAGCATCCGGGGTGGCCGCCAGCACCCGGCGGAAAAGGTCCACGGCGGCGTCGAGAGCGGGCACATCATTGGTCTGCAGACCGCGTTGAAGAAAATCCATGGCCTGGCGGACCCAGGTCTCGGGGCCATCCTGCGCCGGCTGCTGGCCCCGGCCGAAGTGGTCGCGCACCTCGTCGGGTACCGCGTCTGCTCGAACCAGACAGACGGGTTCGAGCAGACGCAGCGCGGCGGCGCGATCGTCCTGCCCGTCGTCGGGGGAAAGCACCAGATGGCGGCACCAGTGCAGCAGGCCGGCCGCATGACAGACCTCGATATCCAACATCGGCTGCGGAACCGACGCCACCAGCGCCGCCGCCTCCGCCACGGCCGACGGCTCGAGCACCGCGACATGATCATGCCCAGTCGCGAACCTGTCCAGCCTCGCCCGCACCGAGCCCAGCAGCTCGTCCCGCACCCCAGTCCCCCTCGTTCCCCGGGTCGCTACGCGCCCCCTTTCATAGCACCGCTGCGGCGACCCCGGAGCCCGGACGCAACACTCCGATTGAGGTGGGGGCGGTACGCGTAATCTCTGCTTTCTAGGGAGTCACGGTCGGAACGCAGTCCTGGATGGCCAGTGATTGTATGGCCGATTTGTACTCCTCGATGGTCACGGGTGAACTGGCGATGTGCGCTTGGGAGTCGGGGGAGACGTTGCCCCTGATCCCGACCACGTATTGGATCGCCGTCTTCTCGTCCATGCCCAGATGCATGAGGCCTTCGACCATCACGCGGGCATAGCGATAATTCAGTGGGTTGAAGAACGGCTCGCACGGATTCTCGCCGTAGAGCCATCGCGAAGGACGTTCATTTAGCATTGACTCCGCCACGTCCGAGTTCTTGTGAACATCGCGGAGGGTCCAAGGGGACGTGAAGCAGACGATGTCTTCTCGCTGCTTGTCCGGGCGAGTGGGAGTCCGGCCTCGGAACAGCAGCATGCGTCCGTAGAGTTGATTGCTGAGATCTAGTCTTCTCTCCTGTTCGAGTGCGTGCCATCGGTCAATGAGGATCTGGACGGTCTCTTCGTACTTGCGAGGGTCGATGTGGCACTCGTCGAGCATGATCATTAAAACCATTTGAGGGGCATGCGGTAGAGGCTGAAGTAGGTGATATCGTTCACGTCGCCGGTCGGTTCGACGAAGACCCCGCCGCTCGCCCAGTCCGCCTTGTTTACCGGCTGCCATCGCAGGGATCGAAGTGCAGCGTAGATCGTCACCCCGCTCATCCGGATGCCGCCGATGCGCGCTATCTCGCCGTTGGGTATTCCCGCGGCATCGAGATAGAGGCCGAGGCGGTCGATGCCGCCCTCGTCGTTGCTAGCCAGGCTGGTTCCGTACGCCCCGTAGAGAACGTACCGCGGAACGTGGTCGGAGGCCGGCTCCAGAACCGACTCCACTGCGTCCCGTGCCGCGTTCACTTGTGGCGGCTCCCTTCTCTGCCGGCCTCGGGTGAGAGAACGTATGTCTACTATCTCGGAATAACAGGGCTCCGACGTTCTCGGGATCTGTCCGGCGACCGACCGGAGGCTGGCGCGGCATTGAAGTCGCCGCCCATCGGGTCGAGCCGGCTCGAACAGGAGAACAGGAGAAATGGGCATATGAAGTAGTCGCGCACCTCGTCGGGGACCACGTCCGGTCGAGCCCGGCAGACGGGCTCGAGCAGACGCAGCGCGGTGGCGAGGTCGTCCTGCCCACCGTCGGGGAAAGCACCAGGTGGCGGCACCAGTGCAGCAGGCCGGCCGTGGCCCTAGAACGAGACCCAGCCGTATGGATTTGCCGCGTTGATGGCCATCAGCGCGTCGGTCTGTGCTCTCCTCCGCGCGTCCTCCCACCCGGCCGCGATCCTGGCGCGCTCAGCCGCTGCCGGGTCGTACCGCCGCGTGGGTAGCGGCGAACTGACGGCGGCGCGTGTGCTGGCGGTAGCGCGCGTGACGCGCTGTCGTGCGGCCTCCTCCGTTTCCTTCATCCGGCGCGCCTCATCCTCGCGGCGCGCCTCCATGGCCGCCCAGCCTGCCGCGGCGGCGGTCACCATCAAGGCGCTGGCAGCCACACGGAGCCACCCGCCTCTGCCTTTCGGCTGCGGCTCCTGAAGGGTGACCTCGCCACCATTGGCGGGGGGAGTGTCACGGCCGGCGTCGATAACGACGGGATTGTCATCGGCACTGTTCACGACCAGATGTCCTTTCTGTGTGTCGGGGGAGGAACGAGACGGATCGTGGCCGGTGGGTGCGTCGCATGGGCACCTATCCGAGGCGGGGGGTTGCCGCGTGGGAGGTCTGGACAAACCGGTACCCGGTGCCGTTCGGAAGCGCCAGCGTCAGCACCGCGGCGGAGGTTTCGATGCTCCAGCGATAGGTGTCCTGGCCCGCTCCGAGCCGCCGCGAGTCTCCTCCGCTGGCCGGGCAGGGAATCTTGCCCTGGTAGAAGCGCCCGGCCTGGCGGGCCAACGTGAGAGTCGTGGCGCTGGCCCGGTAGGTGCCGACCGCCTGGGACAGGACACCCGGGTGGCAACTGCCGGACGTGTACGCAACCTGGGACAGCACACTGGCATAGGTGCCGTCAGCCCGCAGCGTCAGATGGAACTCCGTGTAGGTCGAACCGGCGGACTTGCTGCCGTTGCCCGACAGCCAGTTCCCGACGAGGGCGGTCGGGTCGGCGGGCGGCGCCAGGGCGGGCTGAAAGCCCTCCGCCGAGGCAGGCTCGCCTCCCTGACCTGCAAAGGGCGCCGTCTGAGCGGGCCGGCTGCCTGCCGCTTGGGTGGGCCGACCGCCTGTCGGGAAGCCCGTGAATCCGCCTTCGTCCGAGCAGGCACCGACGAGCATGCCGCTAACGATGAGTATAGCCGTCATCACAGGGAGCCATGTAGGTCTCTTGTCGACTTTCCGCACTGTTCCAACTCCCGTCGCCGATCACGACAACAGCAACACAGTTGGCGGCTGGCCGCCCGGCCGCTGGGAAAACGCCGGAATACTCTGGAAAGCGGCGGCCGTCGCGTACCTTGCCGACGCGCAGCGAGGGGGATGTGGTGGGTGACGAGGTCGAGGCAGACCCGGGTCCGGCCAAGCTGTTCGTCACTCAGCTCAACCAGGCAATACTGGACGCCGAGCGGCGGCGCGGCCGCCGCTTCAAGCGGTCCACGCAGGCCAAACAGATCGGCGTCTCCCGCAGCAGCCTGTACGCCTATCTCAAGGGGACGGCACTCCCGGATACCCTTGTACTTGACCGTCTACTCTTCGTGTTCGAAGTCGCCGCCCCGGAGAGCAGAGAGCTTGGCAGGCTCCGCGATCGCGTGGATGTCGCCAGGAAACTGCGACGGAGCCGTCGGTGGGTGGATGCCGGGCGGCCGAAGTCCCGATCGGGCCGACCGGCTGGACCGGATGCGCCCTCGCAGACTGCCTTGGCCGCCGTGACGAACAATGCGGCCAGCGCCGACGCCACATTGCGACACCCCGTTCCGCGCCAACTGCCCGCGGGAATCCTCGGCTTCGTCGGGCGGCAGGCCGAGCTGGCGGCCCTCGAAGCACTCATTGCGCAGCCGACCGGCGAGCCGGCGACCACTGTCGTCACCGTCGACGGCACCGCAGCCGTGGGGAAGACTGCGCTGGCGGTGCACTGGGCACACCAGGTCGCGGATCGTTATCCGGACGGCCAGCTGTACGTGAACCTGCACGGTTTCGGCCCCGGGGTACCGCTGGATCCGGACAGGGCATTGCGCGGCTTCCTACAAGCCCTGGGGGTGGGACCAGCCGCGATCCCCGATGATCGGGATCCGAAAGGACGGCTGGAAGCGCGGGCGGCGCTGTTCCGTAGCTTGCTCGCCGGGCGTCGCATGCTCGTCCTTCTGGACAACGCGCGATCAGCGGACGACGTCCGCCCCCTGCTGCCCGGAACATCGACCTGTCTGACGGTTGTCACGAGCCGCTCCGAGCTGGAGGGGCTGAGGGTTCGATACGGCGCTGTCCGGATCACTGCCGGGCTTCTTCCCCGTTCCGACGCTGTGGCGCTGCTTGCCAGGCGGCTTCGCGCACCTGGCGACGACGTGTGGCCAGAACTCGACGAGCTTGCCGGACAGTGCGCCTATCTCCCGCTGGCGCTGGCCATCGCGGGTGCCCGCGCCGATGACGGTTCCCGGGAGGCGATCCGCCGCCTGGTCACCGACCTTCGCGACCTTCGTTCCCGGCTCGACGTCCTGGGCTCGGACGAGGCCGATCTGGACCTGCGGACGGTGTTCAAGTGGTCGTACGAATCCCTCAGCCCACCGGCGGCCAATCTGTTCGCGCTTCTCGGCCTTCACCCGGGTCCGGACATCGACGAGTACGCGTGCGCGGCGCTGCTCGGAGTGCACGAACTTCCCGGCCGAGCCCTCCGGACGCTGACCGGGGCGAACCTGCTCACCGAGCACGAACACCAGCATGAACGCCGGTCTCTTCGGTTCACGTCGCATGACCTGCTGCGCGGGTTCGCCCACGAACTCGCGGCGGGCCTGGATGCCGCAGAGACCAGAACGGCACTGGGGCGGTTGCTCGACTACTACCTCGCCACCGCGCAGGCGGCCGACGCCGCCGCCCAGCCGTGGGTCAGCTACCGGCATCCGCCGACGGCCGGCGCGGAGCCGGTGCCCGTGGCCGCGGACGTCGCCCCGGCGGGCGGCACCCTGGCGGCCACCGACGAGACACCCATATCGGCCAGCTGGCCGCAGCCGCCGATCGTGACCGAGGACGATGCGACGGCCTGGTTCGAGGCCGAGCTACCCGTGCTCCTGTCGATGGTCGAGATCGCTGCGGCGGAGGGCTTCGAATCCCACGCCTGGCGGCTCGCCTGGGCGCTCATGGTCTTCCTTCGCCGGACCGGCCGGCGTACCGAGCGCGCCGAGGTGCATCGCATGGCCGCCGAAGCCGCCGACAGGGCGGGGCATCGGCACGCGCGGGCTGCGTCCCGGCGCAAGCTGGCCGACGCGCTCGCCCGCCTCGGTCGCCAGAGCGAGGCCCACCCGCTGCTCGCCACGGCGCTTGCCGAGTTCGAAGAGCTGGGGGACGACGACGGTGCCCGCCAGGTCCACCTGTCCTTCGCCCGCGTCCTCGAGTCCGAACAGCGCTACGCCGAAGCGCTCCACCACGCGCGCGAGGCGCTGGCACTCGCCCGTGACGAGCCCGGGCCGGCGGCGGGCACACTCCGCGGCGACGATCCGGCCCGGGGCGCCGAGCCGCTGGCCGTCGCCGACTGCCTGACCTCGGCCAGCATCCAGCTGTGCCATCTCGGCCAGTACGAGGAAGCGTTGTCGGACGGGTCGCAGGCCCTCGATCTCTACACCCGCATCGGTCACCGCGAAGGCAGGGCGAACATCCTGCGTCATCTTGGGCGTGCCGAAGGAAAGCTGGGCCGCCACGCGGTCGCGATCGCCCACCATGAACAGTCCCGGCAGCTCGACAGCCAGCTGGGCGACCGGTTCTGGGAGGCACAGGCCATGGACAACCTGGCCGACGAGTATCTGGCGACCGGCGACGAGGCGACCGCGCATCGATGGCGCGAGCAGGCCCTGACCGTTCTCGAGTCGTTGTCGCACCCGGAGGCCGAGGCCGTCCGGGCGAAACTACACGGTTCAGGAGGCTGACGGCATTGCCCATCGACGACCAGCTCCGGGCGGAGACCAGGGATCTGCTGCAGGCGGTCTTGGCCTGGACAGCCAGCAGGGCATCCTGGGATCAGGCCGGCGAGATCCTCACCGCGATGAACGCCGCCCTCGACGCCGAGGACCCCACCGCTCTCGACGCCGCGATCGCGCGCCTCGAAGACCTCGACCCGCATCGGGCCACCGATGGAAACGCCGGGCCGAGGACACCCCCACCGGCACCCGTCCGAGACCGTCTGAACGAGACCATCCACAAGATCGGCAAGTAGGCCCGGTACCTGCCGGCCCCAGAGGGGACAGGCTCCGACACGGAATCCCGGACAGATCGCATGCTCCTGGTCAACGAGACCACATGATCTTCTTGTGTTGATGTTCAGACGCGTGCGCGTGCGGGTTTCCTAGTTCATCGTCTTCGCCAGGCCAGGCCAGGCCAGGCCAGGCCAGGTCAGGTCAGGTCCTCTGGCGCGGCCTCGCTCCAGCCGATCAAGAGCCAGCAGTCGACTCCGCCGAACGCGGCCTTCTCGCACCTTCTCATGATCAACGGTGGCGGTGGTGCCGCCTCGGGCCGGAGCTCAGTTCACTGCTCGCTCCCGGGGAACCGGCCGCGAAACTGCCCTCAACGACCAGTCTTCCCGCAACGAGACCCCCTGGGGCCGCGCCGGGCCGCTCGCGCTACTGCTACTCCTACGACGTCCGAGCCGCCCGTTATGTGAGCTGGAGCCGGCCAGCCGAGGCCGCGAGGGGCGACGCGAGCAGCGGTCGGCTCACACTCGGGCCGCGTGAGTCGTTCTACTGGCATGGGGCGAGAACCGTTCGAGGTCGTCGTCGAACGTTACGGGCCGATGGTGCTGCGGGTCTGCTGGGCCGTCGTCGGGCCGACGTTGGCCGAGGACGCCTGGTCAGAGACGTTTCTCGCTGCGCTGCGGGCCTACCCGGAGCTGCCGCCGGGCAGCAACGTCGAGGCGTGGCTGGTAACGATCGCCCGGAACAAGGCGATCGACCAGCTCCGCGCCCAGTCGCGGCGGCCGGTGCCGACGGAGCGTCTCCCGGAGCCGATCAGGTGGGAGGAACACGACGTCGGCCTGGACCTGTGGAACGCCCTGAAGCGACTGCCTCGGAAACAACGGGAGACCGTCGCCTACCACTACCTGGCCGGGCTTCCGTACACCGAGGTCGCCCGGCTCCTCGGTGGTAATCCGGCGTCCGCGCGGCGAGCCGGTGCCGACGGCATCGCGTCGCTCCGGAGCATGCTCGCGCCTTCGGTGCAGGAGAAAGGGCCGAGATGACTGGTCAGGACTTTCCGGAGCTGGGCCCTTTCGCCACCATGTCCGGCGCTGAGATGGACCTTAGCCGGCTGCGCCTGCGGCTGGTGGCCGAGGCGGAGCGGGAAGGCCTCCTCGACGTGGTGTACCGCACCGTGGACGCGCCGGTCGGGCGGCTCCTGCTTGCCGCGACCCGCCGGGGGCTGGTGCGGGTGGCGTACGAGGTGGAGGGCCACGACACCGTCCTCGCGACCCTGGCCGAGCGGATCAGCCCCCGCATCCTGAAGGCGGGTGGGCGGCTCGACACCGTTGCCAGGCAGCTCGACGACTATTTCTCCCGGGTCCGGTCCGGCTTCGAGGTGGATCTCGACCTGCGGCTCGCGTCCAGATTCCGGCTCACGGTGTTGGAGCACCTGCGGGAGATCCCCTACGGCAGCACGGCGAGCTACGCGGCGGTGGCCGCGCTGGCCGGAAGCCCGCGCGCGGTCCGGGCCGTCGGCACGGCCTGTGCGACGAATCCGCTGCCCATCGTCGTCCCGTGTCATCGCGTGGTGCGCAGTGACGGCGGGATCGGCCGGTACGTCGGGGGCGACGACGCCAAGCGGGCCCTCCTTCGGCTCGAAGGGGCGGTCTGACGATGGCGGGCCGCTGGCCGGAGCGTCGGAGCGCCGGAGCGCAATCGGCACCTCACCTTCTGGGTGGCCCCGGCGTCTTCCGGGTGAGAGACGCACCGGTGCTCTCGCCGCCGACGCCACGGCGGCGTGCCGAAACTCGGATTGGACACGTATGTCTGTCGCACTCGTCACGGGAAGCAGCCGCGGCCTGGGCTTCGCTACCGCGCAGGCCCTCGGCCGCCTCGGCCACCGGGTCATCGTCACCGCACGCGACCAGGCCTCGGCCGACAGGGCCGCAGCCGACCTGACGGCGAAGGGGTACAACGCCGAGGGGCTGACGCTCGACGTCACGTCGCCCGACAGCGTCGAGGCGGCCGCGAACCGGGTGCTGGAACTGGACGGTGGGCTGGACATCCTGGTGAACAATGCCGGAATCCTGCCCGAGGCCACCGACGGTGAGCAGCACGAGTTCGCCTCCCTCAAGCTGTTCAAGGACACGTATGCCACCAACGTCTTTGGGCCGGTCGCGGTCGCCGAGGCGTTTCTGCCCCTGCTGCGCAAGAGCCCGGCCGGACGGATCGTCAACGTCTCCACGACGATGGGTTCGCTCAACGACCAGGCCAATCCCGAATCGCCTTACTACTCCACGGTCGTGCCGGCATACCAGAGTTCGAAGGCGGCGCTCAACAGCGTCACGATCGCCCTGGCCAAGAAGCTCGCTGACACCCCCATCAAGGTCGTCTCCGTCTGCCCCGGTTTCGTGCGGACCGACCTGACGCCCATCAACAAGGAGCAGGCTCCGCTGACCGCGGAGCAGGCGTCGGAGGTCGTCGTCCGGGCCGCGACCCTGCCCGCGGACGCGGCCTCGGGAACGTTCTTCGACCGATGCGGCGCGGTGGCCTGGTAGGCGACGAAACCTCACTCGCCCGGTGAGACACCGGCCAAGCGAGTGCCTCCCTCGGGTGGCCTTGGCCCAGTGCCACGGAACCCGGGCTGATCGTGCGGTTGCGGGGTTGAACGTGCGTACTCGACCGCGTGGTCGAGAATCTTCCGTCAGTGTGCGGACCATGCTGGCGGCGCGGGTGACGCCGTCCAGCTTGGTGTGAGGCCGTCCGGCCCTGGGCTCAGCCGCCGGCGGTGAGATCGGTCGTTCGAGCGACCTCGCGGACGATCTCGCGCAGCAGCGGCAACGCGGGGCTCGCCGCGTCTGCCCGCCAGACCAGGACGACGTCCGCCTCATCGTCGACGAGCGGAACGAACGCCACCCCGCTGTCTCGTAGGCTGCGCGCGGACAGCGGGAGGCGGGTGACTCCGACGCCCGCGGCGACCAGCGCGAGCAGGCTCTGCGGACCGGTACCGCGCTGCACGACCCGCGGTCGGTAGCCGGCGCGGGCGAAATCCGCGTCGTACTTGCGGTGCCAGGGCGGCCACGAACTTCGCGGGGTGAGTACCCAGGACTCGTCGGCCAGCTCGGCGAGGGTCAAGGTGGCCCGCTCGGCCAGCGGATGGCCTTCGGGCAGTACCGCTGCCACCGGTTCCCGGAGGATCACTTCGGTTACCAGGTCCTCCACGAGCGGCGGGCGACTCAGCCCGGCGTCGAGCCGTCCCTGCCGTAACCCGGCGACCATCGCCGCGATCGTCACCTCCTCGGCCCGCAGCGACGTCTCCGGATGAGCGACGTGAAAGGCCCGGACGACGGGTGGCATCACGTAGTTCGCCACAGACGCCAGGAACCCGACCCGCAGCTCCTGAGCCTCACCGCGGGCGGCCCGGCGGACCGCCTCCACGGCCCGCTCGGCCTGGACCAGCAAGGGTTGTGCCTCGCGGAGCAGCACCGCTGCGGTGGGGGTCAGTTCCACCCCGCGGGCACTGCGGGTGAACAGGGTGACTCCGAGCTGGCGTTCCAACACCCGGATCTGCTGGGAAAGGGACTGCTGCGTGATGTGCAGCCGCACCGCGGCGCGGCTCAGGTTGCGCTCCTGAGCGACGGCGACGAAGTAGCGCAGCTGCCGCAGCTCTGGCATCACGAGTGCACATTAGCCAGCCAGGCGGCCAGCCAGCGGTGGCTGGCTTCCCGTGCCACAGGCTGTGGCTGTGTCCGGGAAGGCGACCGGTGTTTCTCCCACCCGGGCCGCGGCTCCTACGCTGCGATCATGACCGCAGATGACACCTCCCGCGTCTGGTTCATCACCGGCTCGTCCTCCGGCTTCGGCCGTCATATCGCCGAGGCCGCGGTGGCCCGTGGGGACCGGGTGGTCGCCACCGCCCGCCGTCCCGAGACGCTCGACGACCTGGTCGCCAGCGCGCCCGACCACGTGCTCGCCCTTCCCCTCGATGTCACCCGACCCGAGCAGATCGAGTCCGCCGTCAGCGCGGCGAACAAGCGATTCGGGCGAATCGATGTCCTCGTCAACAATGCCGGGAACGGATCGGTCGGGGCGGTCGAGGAAATCGAGCTCCCCGAGCTGCGCACCCTCATGGAGACGATGTTCTTCGGGCCCGTCGCCCTCACCCAGGCCGCGCTCGCGGGTATGCGCGGACGGGGTGGCGGTGCGATCGTTCAGATCACGTCCATGGGCGGCCAGGTCACCATGCCGGGTTTCGGCGCCTACTGCTCGGCGAAGTTCGCCCTCGAGGCGATGTCCGAGTCGCTGGCCGCCGAGGTCACCCCGCTCGGAATCCAGGTGCTGATCGTGGAGCCGGGTGCCTTCCGAACCGGGTTCGGCGGGACGGGCCTGCACCGCTCCCCGTCGATCGACGCCTACGCGGCGACGGTCGGCCCGACCCGCGCCGCCGTGGACGGCATGGACGGGACCCAGCCGGGCGATCCGCGCAAGGTCGCGGCCGCCGTCCTCGCCGCTCTCGGCGACCCGGCCGCGCCCCTGCACCTTGCGCTGGGCGCCGACGCCGTCGAGGCGATCCGCGCCGCGCAGGACCGGCGCCGAGCCGACCTCGACGCCTGGGAGTCGATCAGCCGTGACGCCGCGCTGGACGACAACGCCGCGCTGGACGACAACGCCGCGCTGGACGACAACGCCGCGCTGGACGACAACGCCGCGCTGGACGACAACGCCGCGCTGGACGACAACGCCGCGCTGGACGCGACGGTGGTCTGACGCCCACCTGCCTTCTCGACCCGCCACGAACCAGCGGTCGGTGTCACGCCAGCCGTTCGCGGGCAGGTACCGGCCGCGGCGGCCGCGCGGTGCGGAAGAGGTGACGGGGATGGGTGAGGTGCTGATCGGGACGGCGTCGTGGACGGATCCGACGCTGCTGCGGTCGGGGTGGTATCCGCCGGAGGTCACCACCGCCGAGCAGCGGTTGCGCTACTACGCCCGGCAGTTCCCGCTCGTCGAGGTCGACGCCACCTACTACGCCCCGCCCGCGGAGCAGACCGTGCGGATGTGGGCGGCGCGGACCCCGGCCGGGTTCACCTTCAACATCAAGGCGTTCTCGTTGCTGACGGGGCATCCGACCCGTCCCGGTGCGCTGTACAGGGATCTGCGGGACCTCGTCCCGGCGGAGCGCCGGAACCTGTATCTGAAGGACGTGGACGCCGGGGTCGTGGACCAGGTGTGGGAGCGGTTTCTCGCCGCGCTGGGTCCGCTGGCCGAGGCGGGCAAGCTCGGCGCCGTGCTGTTCCAGTTCCCCCAGTGGTTCCCGATCAGCGCCGCGAACAAGCGGTACATCCTGGAATGCCAGGAGCGGTGCCGGCCGTTGCGGATCTGCGTCGAGTTCCGCAACCACACCTGGATGGACGAGCGCAACCGTGACGAGACCCTCGGCTTCCTCACCTCCCACGGGCTTCCCTACGTCTGCGTCGACATGCCCCAGGGCCATCCGAGCTCGATCCCGCCGGTGCTCGCCGTGACCGCGGATCTTGCGGTCGTCCGCTTCCACGGGCACAGCGAGAAGTGGACGAGCCGCGACATCCACGAGCGCTTCGGCTATCGCTACAGCGAGGACGAGCTGCGGGAATGGGCACCGAAACTGCGCCGGCTGGCGGACGACGCCACCCGCACCCAGGTGCTCATGAACAACTGCTGCGCCGACCACGCGCAGCGCAACGCCCGCCAGCTCGCCGACCTGATGGCGGCGCTCGACGACGCGAGCCCGGCCCCGGCCCGGCCGAGCGACGTCGAGCGCGGCCGTCTCAGCGTTCGGGCGTGGCCAGAATCTTGAACAGCAGGGTGTTGGCGCTGGTCAGCGCCTGAGTGTCGACCGAGCGCAGGCAGCCGACGAGGCTCGCCTTCGCGACGAACGTGACCAGGCCCATCACGGCCCACTGCCCGCCGCCGAGGTCGACGCAGAAACCCTCGGCGCTGGCATGGTCCACAACCAGGGCGACCAGCACGGTCGGCTCATCGACGATCTCGTTGTAGACGGTGGAGCTGAGCACCAGCACGGCCTGGGGCGTCGGGCCGGTGTTCGCGGTCCAGATCTCCCCGCGCCGGGGCGGTCTCACCGAGCGGTGTCGGTCGGGGTGGAATGTCCCGCCGCCGCGAGGGCCTGCTGGTTGGCCTCCCCGAAGGCCAGGGCCGCCTGCGCCACGGCCGGGTTGGCCCGGATCCAGGCCCCGTGCGCGGCGCAGCGCCGGCGCATGTCCTCGCCGTCGAGCACGCCCTCGATCCAGGCGTTCATCGAGGTGTGTTCGGCCTCGGCGTGACGCCGGACCGCTTCGTAAGCCTCGTCCGAGAGACGCAGTGTGATCGTCCGGCTCATGCGACCCATGCTAGCAAGATCTGCTGTCAGTACGTGGTGCATGAGCGATGCGGCACACGTGACAGTTCACTGACCAGGCCCCAGGAGCCTCCGTAGGCTGAAGGTCTGTTTCATGACGACAAGGAGCACGAGCCAGTGTCGACCGCGTCTGCTTCCTCCCCGCTCGAACCTGCTCCCGGCGGCGCGCGCATGCCCGCGATCTACGCCACCCAGGGCGCCCCGCCGCTGATCGACCATCCGCGCTGGCCCGCCGAGCTCGCCGCCTGGGGCCGGGCGCTGCCGCGTCCCCGGGCGATCCTGGTGATCTCGGCGCACTGGGAGCAGAACCCGATCGCGTACGGGGCGACGACCACGCCCGTCCCGCTGTACTACGACTTCTACGGCTTCCCCGAGCGCTTCTACCGGCTGAGCTTCCCGGCTCCCGGGGCCCCGGACCTCGCGGCCGAGGTCGCCCGCCTGCTCGGCCCCAGCCAGCCGCTCGTCGAGCAGGCCGACCGCGGGCTCGACCACGGTGCCTTCATCCCGTTGATCTACATGTACCCGGACGCGGACGTCCCCGTGCTGCAGATCTCCCTGCCCACGCAGGACCCGGTCGGCCTGCTGGAGCTCGGCCGGCGGCTGGCGCCGTTGCGCGACGAGGGCGTGCTGATCTTCGCTACGGGCCTGCTCACCCACTCCACCGGCTACGCCGACCTGTCGAACCCGGACAGCAGCCCCCATCCTGACGTGGCCGCCTTCGACGCCTGGGTGGCCGACGCGCTCGGCCGCGGCGATCTCGACGCCCTGGTGCACTACCGCGACCGCGCGCCCGGAGTGCGCCGGGCCCTGCCGAGCCAGGAACACTTCGTCCCGCTGTTCGTCGCCCTGGGCGCCGCCCTCGACACCCCCGGACCGGTGATCTTCCCGCACCACGGCTTCTGGTACGGGAACTCGATGCGATCGGTCCAGTTCGGCGCGCCGGTGACGGCTGACGTGCCCGCCTGACAGCGGGCGCCGGGATGGGCGAGGGGGTCAGGGCACGGCCCGTGGGGGCGGGTCGAGGCGGCGGGTGGGGCGCACGACCATCTCGGTGACGGTCGTGCGGGGCGGCAGGGTGACCGCGGTGGTCACCGCGACCGCGATGTCGTCCGGGTCGACGAGCACGTCGGCGTTCCACCGGCGGCCCTCCGCCGCAAAGATCTGCTGCTGCATCGGGGTGGCCGTGCGGCCCGGGAACACGCTGCACACCCGCACGCCGTCGGCGGCCACCTCGACGCGAAGGCTGTCGGCGATGGCCCGCAGCGCCTGCTTCGCGGCCGCGTATGCGCCGACCTCGGGGCCGGCGGCGAGGCCCTGGGTGGAGTTGATGAACACCACGTCTCCGGTCGCCTCGATCAGGTCCGGCAGCAGCGTCCGCGTCAGCGCGTAGGAGGCGCGGACGGTCACGTCGAGCAGGCGGTCCAGCTCGGCCAGGGAGGTCTCGGCGATCGGACCGCGGTGGTAGAGGCCCGCGGAGTGCACCAGGATCGCGAGGTTCGGCAGCTCGCCGCGCGCCGCACCGGCGAGGAACGCACGGTCGGCCGGTCGGGTGATGTCCGCGGCGTGGTGGTGGACGGCGAGGCCGAGCTCGTCGGCCCCCTTGACCAGCCGCGCGAGCGCGTCGTGGTCCCGGCCGGTGGCCAGGACGGACGCGCCGGCCTCGGCGAGCCGCAGGGCGACGGCCTGCCCGATGCCGCTGGAGGCACCGGTGACGAGCGCGCCGCGGCCGGCCAGCGCCGCCGGGGACCGGGACTCCCGGATCCGCAGGGCGGTCCGCGGGTCTGCTCCCATCGCCAGGTCAACCCCCTCGTTCCCACCGTTCCGAGACCCCGCCACAATACAGTTACGTAAGGGGCGATTGGTCCCGCGTGGCGGGCTTGACGGATACTCAGTGTTTGCCCGACGAAGTCATTCGTACCCGCCGGGTAACTAAGGGATCGGTGCGTGCCGTGGGGCTTTGCGTCGAGGCCCGTCGCGGCCCGTGGGACGGCCCCGCCGCACCTCGCTGCGGCACCGTCACTGCAGCGCTGTCACCGCTGTGGCGTCACCGCTGTGGCGGCGTCACCGCTGTGGCGGCGTCACCGCGGCGAGGCGGTGCGGACCTGGCGGTGCAGGTGGTACAGCCAGGGCGGGATCGTCGCCCAGAACACGATGATGTTGCCGACCACCACCCCCCTGGCGCCGCCGACGAGCAGGCCCGTGACCGGGCAGGCCAGCAGGAACGGCACGAAGAACAGGTTGATCCAGAAGGTGAGCCGGGTCTTGCCGAAGGCGTAGAGCACCGCGGCCGGGCCGACCGCGAGCCCCGGGCCCACCTGCGCGATCACGGCGAGCAGCAGCAGGTCGTGGGTCTGGCCCCAGGTGTCGCCGAGCAGCGCGGCGCCGAAGTCCGCCGGCAGCAGCATGAACGCGAGCCCCCACACCGTGCTGGAGACGACGACGAGCCCGGAGACCAGATATGCGCCGCGGATGACCCGGGCGGCGGGCATGTGCTTGCGCCGCGCGAACTCGGGGATGGCGAAGCTCATCAGCGCAACGGCCAGATTGGTCGTGGGGGCCAGCAGCGTCTGCAGGCCGCGCAGGGCGCCGACCAGGGAAGTGGAGCCGACCGCCCCGATGATCAGGGTGGAGGTCTGCTCCGCGCCCTGGAGCGAGAGGAACTCCGCTGTCATGAAGCCGGTCGTCTCGCGGTGGCCGGTGAACCAGGCCCGTGCGCGCTTCGGGGCGGGCCAGGCGCGGTGCTGCGCGACGCCGACCAGCGCGGCGAGGGCCGCCGCCGCCCCCCAGACCAGGACCAGCGCCGCCGCGCCGCCGCCGTCCGTGGCCGGGCCGGCGGCGAGCAGGCCGACGCCGACGGCGAGCCCCGCCGCCCAGACGAGGTCGTTGCCGACGGCGAGCAGGGGGCGGCCCTGGGCAAACGACGCGTAGCGCCAGGCGTCCTGCACCAGCAGCGCCGGCATGATCACGCCCATCGCGACCAGGTTCAGCCCCACCGTGCCGCCGAGGGCGGCGCCGACGACGAGCAGAGCCACGCCGACGGCGGCGCCGAGCACCAGTGCGGTGCCGGCCGCGGCCCGCACCGCCGAGCGGAACGTCGACGCCGGGACGTCGGCGTAGCTGATCCCCAGCGGTGCCGTCCCGGCCGCCCGGGACAGCCCGACGACCATCGCGAAGATCGTGTAGGCGATCGCGAACGCGCCGAACTCGCTCGAGTCCACCCTGCGGGCGATGATGAAGTTGATCGCCGCATTGGTGCCGCTCGACACCACCTGATCGCCGACCGTCCACAGCGCGTTGACCCGGCTGCGTGACCTCGACGGCGCGGGCGCGGGCTCCTGCGGGACGTCCTCGTAAGCCAGATCGCGATAGGCCGCGTCGTGATCGAGCCGGACTGGGCGGTCGGCGTGGTCGAGGTGGTCGAGATGCTCGAGGTGCTCGGGAGGGTCGGGAGGGTCGGGGCGGTCGGGGCGGTCGGGGCGGTGGTCGGGATGCCGCGGTTGCGGCACCGCCTCGCCCGTGCCCGTCGCGCGGTCCGCGCCGAGCCTCACGTCCTCATCCACGTCGATTCCCTCGCGCCCGTCCGGGGTTTCGCTCGGCGGGACACGCGGGCACCGGCGAGCTGCCCGACGTCCTCGTCGGACGTGCCGGCTCGTCGGCGGCCGCGCCTTGCCGCGCCCGGCCCCCCGGCCTTGTCCGATCACGTCCCCGCGGCTCCGCTATGCCGGTGCCGACTCTACCGTGACGTAACTGTCATCTTCGGGTAAGCGGGCGAGCACGTCGGCGTTCAGCGCAGCGCGGCGACGATCGTGCGGGTGTTGTGCTCCTCCATCTGCAGGTAGGTGGCGCCGTCGGAGCCGGCGGGGCCGAGAGTGTCGCCGTAGAGCGAGTCCTCGCCGGCCTCGACCCGCACGTCGGCCTCGTCCGCGATGGTCCGCGCGGTCCGCGGCGGCAGCGACGACTCGGAGAAGACCGCCTTGGTGCCGGTCTGCCGAATCTTGTCGACGATGTTCCTGATGTTGCTGCCGGACAGCTCCGCGGCGGTGTCGAAGCTCGGGATGATCGAGCCGACGAAGGTGAGGCCGTAGCGGTCGATGTAGTAGCCGAAGGCGTCGTGGTTGGTGACCAGCTTGCGGTCGGCGGGCGGGATCGTGTCGATCTGACGGCGGATGTCGCCGTCGAGGACGTCGAGCTTGGTGTCGTAGGTGACCCGGTTGGCGTGGAAGTAGCCGGCATTCGCGGGGTCGGCCTGGGCGAGCCCGCGCTCGATGTTCGCGACCATGATCTTGACGTTGAGCGGGTTGTGCCAGATGTGCGGATCTCCGTCCTTCTCCTCCTCGTCCCCGTTGCCGGCCCGGATGGTCACGCCGCGGCTCGCGTCGACCCGGATGCCGTCGAAGCCGGCGGCGCCGACGGCGTCGTCGAGCCAGCTCTCCAGCCCGACGCCGTTCTCGACCAGCACCTTGGCGTCGCCGACCGCCTCGATGTCGGCCGGGGTGGGCTCGTAGTCGTGCGGGTCGACGTTGGGCTTCAGCAGCTGGGTGACGCGGACCCGGTCGCCGCCGAGGACCCGGGTGAAGTCGGCGACCTGGCTGGTCGTCGCCACGACCGGCAGCCGCTTGCCGGCGGCGTCGGCGTCGGCGCCGCCGGAGGACGAGCCGCAGCCGACCGCCAGGGCGGCGACCAGGGCCAGGCCGGCGACTCCGGCCACGAGCCGGGCGGGGAGGGGGATGACGGGCAAGGGAGGATCCTCACTTCGCAGAGCGGACGCCCCTGATGAAAACGATTCCGGAAACGGATGTCAATAAGTCGGCCGGCGAGTACCTGCGCCGGTGGGCGCTCGTCCGCGCCGGGATGGGTCGGCGGATGGCTCGGCGGGTGGCTCAGCGGGTGATCCGAGGCTGCTGCTGGGTGATGCAGTGCACTCCGCCTCCGTGGGCGAAGATCACCCGTGCGTCCACCGGTTCGACCCGGCGGGTGGGGTACAAGCGGGCGAGCAGGCCGAGGGCGTCGGCGTCGCGAGGATCGTCGAAGACGCCGGCGACGACCAGGCCGTTGGCGACGTAGTAGTTGAGGTAGGAGTAGCCGGCCGGGCCCCCGTCGACCTCCAGCACGGTCGGCGCCGCGATCTGCACGACCTCCAGCGGGCGACCGGCGGCGTCACGGCTGGCCCGCAGCAGCGCGGCCAGCTCCCGGGTCGTGGCATGGTCGGGATGCGCCGGGTCGGGCTGGCTGTGCACGGCGACGAGGCCGGGCCGGACGAAGGCGGCGACGACGTCGACGTGCCCGCGGGTGCCGAACCGGTCGTAGTCGCGGGCCACGCCCCGCGGCAGCCAGATCGCCCTGGTCGTGCCGAGTTGGGCGTGCAGCTCCGCCTCCACCCGGGCGCGGTCCCAGCCGGGGTTGCGGTGCGGGTCGAGCTGGACCGTCTCGGTCAGCAGCACGGTGCCGGCGCCGTCCACGGCGATCCCGCCGCCCTCGTTCGTCAGCGCCGAGTGGCGCACCGCCGCACCGGCCCGCTCGGCGACGGCGGTGGCCAGCAGCCGGTCCGTGTCCCAGCTCGCCCACTGCTGGGCGCCCCAGCCGTTGAAGACCCAGTCGACGGCGCCGAGACGCTGGCCGTCGTCGATCGTGAACGTCGGGCCACTGTCGCGTACCCAGGCGTCGTCCAGCCCGACCTCGATCACCGTCACGGCGGGCGGGACCAGCCGGGCCGCGGTCGCGCCCTGACCCGGGCCGGCGATCAGGGTGACCGGCTCGTAGCGGCTGATCGTCGCCGCCACGCGGGCCCAGGCGGAGCGGGCCGCGGCGAGGCCGGGGGAGCCCTGCGCGCCAAAGGTGTCGTTCGGGGGCGGGAACGCCATCCAGGTCCGGGTATGCGGCTCCCATTCGGCCGGCATCCGGCGGGCGGCGGCAGCGGCGGGCACGCCGGCCATCATCGCAGGCCCGACGCCCGCGACTGGCGCGTGCGGCCATGAGAGCATCGGGGCCATGCTGACGATCACCAGCATCGGGGCGCCCGCCTCGCCCGCCCGGGTGGCGCCGCCGACGCGCGCCCCGTTGCGGATCGCCGCGGTGCAGCACCGCTGGCATCCCGACCCGGCCGAGCACGCCGCCGCGTTGCGGGCGGGCGCGCTCGCCGCGGCCGAGCTCGGCGCCCGGCTCGTCTGCTTCCAGGAGCTGACGCTGTCGCGCTACTTCGCCGACGTTCCGCCGGACGGTGCGCCGGCGGACGGTGCGCCGCCGGTGGGCGGCGCCGGGCCCGCGGCGCTGGCCGAGAGCGTCGACGACGGGCCGACGCGCACCCTCGCCGCCGGCCTCGCCGCCGAGCTCGGCGTCGCGGTGCACATGTCGCTGTACGAGCGGGCGGACGCCGCCGACGGGCTGGGCTTCAACACCGCCATCGTCGTCGGCCCGGACGGCGCGCTGCTCGCCCGGACCCGCAAGATGCACATCCCGGTCACCGCCGGCTACCACGAGGACCGGTACTTCCGGCCCGGCCCGGCCGGCGCGGACAGCTTCCCGGTCGTCGAGCTGCACCAGGGGCGCTTCGGCTTCCCCACCTGCTGGGACCAGTGGTTCCCGGAGCTCGCCCGGGCCTACTCCCTCGCCGGCGCCGACGTCCTCGTGTACCCGACGGCGATCGGGTCCGAGCCCGATCATCCCGGCTTCGACACCGAACCGCTGTGGCACAACGTGATCGTCGGCAACGGGATCGCCAACGGCACGTTCATGGTCACGATCAACCGGATCGGGACGGAGGGTGCCCTGACCTTCTACGGCAGCTCGTTCATCAGCGACCCGTACGGCCGGGTGCTGGTCCAGGCGCCGCGCGACGTCCCGGCGGTGCTGGTCGCCGACCTCGACCTCGACCAGCGCCGGGACTGGCTCACGCTGTTCCCGTTCCTCACCACCCGCCGCCCCGATGCCTACCGCGGGCTGGCCGAGCCCGGCGCGGGCAACGGCGCGGGCAACGGCGCGGGCAACATCGACGGCCGCTGACCCGCGCCCAGACTCGCGTCTGGCCGGAAGTCGATCGTGCCCTCGTGCGTGTCCGTCATGTCGCCGTCCTCCTCGCTGTTTCGCAGCGTCCTACCCGAAACCAGTCATGCCGGATCGGCGACGCAGCGTGGCCTGGTGGGTCGGAGGGCTCGGACGCGGACCTGCCGCGCCCAGGTCTTCGACGGGTCGTAGAACCTGGGGGTGGGGATCACCTAGACTGTCGAGGCGTGGAGGCGTCCGCCGGACCGGTCGCGCGCGGCCTGCGGGCCGGTGTGTTCGCCGCGGTGTGCGTCGCCCTCAGCATGGTCGCGCATGTCGCCGCCCAGGGGGCGGCCCCGCAACCATGGGTGCTGCTCGTCGGCCTGGTCACCGTGACGGCGGTCACCGGCGCCTGCGCCGGCCCGGCTCCCTCGCTGTCGCTCGTCGTCGGCCTGATGGCGGCCACCCAGGCCGGGCTGCACGCCGCCTTCGGCGCCTGGCCTGCCACCCCCGGTCCGGACCTGTCCCGGCTGCTGTGCGCGGCGCCCGGCGCGCGCGCCACAGCGGCCGCGACGCTGCTGCGCCGCGACGGCCTGCTCGCGACCGTCGGCGGCGCAGCGCCCCATCCGGCGCTGATGCCGGCGATGGAGCACGGCGGCGGCCTGCTCGTGATGGGCGCGCACCTGCTGGTGGCGGTACTGACCGCCTGGTGGCTGCGGCGGGTCGACGCGGCCCTGGGCGTCACCGGCGCACTGGTGGGAGTACTGGCCCGTGGCCTGCGCAAGCTGCTCGGACCGCCGGCCGCCCCGGGCGCGCCACCCGTCCGCCGCCGGCTGCGCCCGGCGATGCCGCCCGCGAATTGGCCGCGTTCGGCCGGGCTGCGCCACAGCGTCGTCCGCCGAGGCCCGCCGCGAATGGCCTGATGCGGCCCGGACCTGCCGTCCGGTCGGGATCCCGGCGTCCCTGCGCCTAGACGAGCGACTCCGCACTTCTCGTGACCCTGGGTAGCCGTCCACCAGTCCCGCCTGCACCGCACGATCACTGCCGCCAGCCCGCCAGCCCGGTTTCCGGCCAGATTGAGGCCAGATCGTGCCGAGGCTTGGACACGGTTCTGCGGCCGAAAAGCGTAACTACCCCTCGGCATGATTCTGTGCACAAATGATCGCAGAGAGATGCGAAGGAGGTGGCGCGGCCAGTGGGCACACCGAGCTCCGAGGCGACCCCGCACTCCCCGAGGCGACCCCGCACCCGGCGCCCGATCAGACCCCCACAGCCACGGACCACTTAGGACTCAGTCGTCTACGGACGTCTACGGAATGCCGGTCCGCCCGTGCCCGTGCCGTCTGCGTCCGCGCCGCATTCTCACCGACCACCGCGCCCGAGAGGGATCTGTCCAACCCTGCGGCCCGTACCCGGAACGTCCCATGAGCGCCCGACGCGCCCCCCGCGTTCCCACGGACCGCGACGCCGGTTCACGACCGCGACCGCACGGACGCGCGTACCGGGGCGCCGTGCCTTCACACCTGGAGTTCCCATGCCCGACGGAGTTCCCCTCCGCGTCAACCGCCGCGTCGGCCTTCCCGCCGAGATCGTCGGCAGCCCCATCCGGGCCACGGAATCCAGCGGCGCCCCCGTGATGGCCGGCGGTGCCGAGAAGGCCGGCCCGGGGGTGCGCGGCACGACGCTCGGCGCGCCGATCGACCTGCCGCTGCTGCCGGGGAGCGCCGCGTGAGCGGCGAGACGTCGAACCGGGCCGTGCCGGGCGAGCCGCCCGCCGGCCCGGCGACTCCGGCCGCGGATCGCCGTCCTGGGCCGCACCGGCGTCGGGTACTCGCCGGCGCCGGCCTGTTCGGCCTCGGTGCCGGTGCCGGCGCCACCCTGGGGACGCAGCGGCTGCTTCCCGAGCGGGCCGACCCCGTCGCGGCGGCCCGGCGTTCGGCGCTGGCCCCCGTGGTGGGCGACGGCCGTCATCAGCCGGGCATCATCGAGCGTGCCCCCGCCCACCTGGTGTTCACCGCCTACGACCTGACGGCGACCGATCCGGTGGCGGCGCGGGCGGCCCTCGGCGCGGTGCTACGGGCGTGGACGGAGGGCGGCCGGGCGCTGATGCACGGTGAGAGCCCGAGCGGCGCGATCCCAGGTGGCGTCACTGCGGGTGGCGTCACTGCGGGTGGCGTGCGCCCGGCGGGGGTGGGTCGGGAGGCGGCGGGTCTGGGGCCGGCGGGGCTGACGGTAACGGTCGGGATCGGGGCGTCGGCGCTGCGCCGAGCCGGCCTCGATGCGCGGCTCCCCGGGCCGCTCGCCGACATCCCGGCGCTGCCCGGCGACCGGCTGGAGGCGGCCCGTGGCGAGGGGGACCTCGCCGTCCAGGTCTGCGCCGAGGATCCCATGGTCGCGTTCGCCGCGGCCCGGCAGCTCGGCCGGCTCGCCGCCGGCCGGGTCCGGCCCCGCTGGTCGCAGCGCGGGTTCCAGCGCACCGCGGCGGCCGCCACCGACCCTGCGGCCACCCCGCGCAACCTGATGGGGCAGCTCGACGGCACGAACAACCCGCGGCCGGGCACGGCGCAGTTCGACCTCGCGGTGTGGGCCGTCTCGGGCCCGGAGTGGATGCGCGGCGGGACCTATCTGGTGTGCCGGCGGATTCGGATGCTGTTGGACAGCTGGGAGCGGCTGACCGAGGACGCCCGCGGCGAGGTCATCGGGCGCCGGATCGACGACGGGGCGCCGCTGTCCGCGCCGTCCGCGGATGCCGGGGGCGGCGAGGACACGGCGGCGGACTTCGCCGCCCGCGGCCCGGACGGCCGGCCCCTGATCGCCGGGAACGCCCACATCCGCCTGTCCAACCCGCAGTTCCATGGCGGTATCGCCATGTTCCGCCGCGGCTACTCCTACGACGACGGCCTCGACGCCGCCGGCGAGCCGGACGCCGGGCTGTTCTTCCTGGCATTCCAGGCCGATCCGCGTACGGCGTTCGTCCCGGTGCAGCGCACCCTCGCCGCCTCCGACGCGCTGAACACGTTCATCCGGCACACGGCCAGCGCGCTGTTCGCCGTCCCGCCGGCCGCGTCGCCCGACGGCTACCTCGGTCAGCGTCTTCTGGAGGAGGTTTGAGACGGCCCAGTGCCTTGCCGGCCCAGTGCCTTGCCGGCTCAGTGCCTTGCCGGCCCAGTGCCTTGCCGGCTCAGTGCCTTGCCGGCCCAGTGCCTTGCCGGCTCAGTGCCCGGCGGCCAGGGACACCAGCGCCCGGGCGTACCGTTTCGCGCAGTACGGCGCGGGATGGATGAAGTCGACGATGCACCGGTGGCCGTCGAGCTCGGTGTTGAAGGCCATCGCCGGATGGATCGCCCGCGCCGCCCGCTCCGAGTAGCGCACCCGGCCCGGGAACTCGCGCGCGAGCTCCCGGTACATCTCGTTGAGCCGCTCGCTGCCCAGCATCCAGCCGTTGAGCCGCGAGGCCGACGTCGTCCAGTCGACCTGGCCGGACGTGCTGTTGAACGAGGACGGCACGGCCGCCGCCAGCACGATGCGGGTCACCCCGTGGCACAGGTACCAGCGGATCTGTCCGGTCAGCTCGGTCCGGTAGGCGGCGACGAGCTGGGTGCCGACGACGTTGCCGGGGTTGTTGCCGTTCCAGTTCAGCACCACGGTCCGCGGCCGGCCCGCCGCGGCCAGGTCGTCGGGGAGCAACGGCGAGGAGGTGTCGGCGTAGACGCTGGGGGCGAGCCCCGGGTAGCCGACGAGACGGACCGGGGCGGTGTCGGTGGCCCGCGCGGCGACGGTGACCATGGAGTCGCCGACCACCAGGGCGGGTTTCCGGGTCCCGCCGTCGCCCGGCCGGCCGCCGGCGAGGACCGCCGCGACCACGAGCGCGGCCACCACGACGAGGGTCAGCCACGGCCTGGCCCCGCCGGGGGCGGTTCCCGGCGCCGCGGGGTCCGTGCCCGCCCGGCGCCGGGGCCGCGGCGACTCCCGGGACCCGGCGCGGGCGGGCGGCGGCCCACCTGATCCGGACCGGGTGCCGGCGGCCGTCGCCGTCCAGTCACGCCGGTCCCGGGAATGCGACGAGAAAGACCGATGCGTCCAGTAGTATGACTCCGTCCGCGGATTCGACGGGCCGCTGCGGGCGGATCGGCGTGGGGTCGACGAGATCTCGGGACCTTCCTTCCGTCCGGGGCGCCGGTGGCCGTCGTCGAGATGTTTTCGACCTCCGGATACCCGGGAGCGTCCCGCTAAACCGGTTCACCGTGTGCACAACACCGTCTGTCGCCGTTAATTGGGGGAAAGCCGGCGAGCCGGCCGGAACCCGTTGAGAAATGCCCTCGCCGTCGGTCTGGTGAAATGGGGCTCCGGGCTGGTTCTCAGCGGGGGGAGCGGCTGCGCTGGGCATTCAGCGCCGTCACCGTCGGGACGAGATCGCCGAGGGTGGTGAAGTCGGTCGCGAGGAACGTCGGGATGAGCCCGGCCCGTTCGCAGCGGTGTACGTGGGCGAGCAGGGCGGATTCCCGGTTGACCGCGTCGGCGTAGGTCCGGCCCGGATCGTCCCCGTTCACCCAGTGGTTGACGAGCAGCATCGGCGCGGTGCGCGAGCCGCGCCCGACGCGGCAGGTGAACCCCGCCGGGGAGGGCACGTCGAACGGCGTGTCCGCCGCGTACCGGAAGAACCGCCGATACCAGCTCTTCGGGACGTCCGCGTTCTCGGCGAAGACCACCAGCCGGCGGTCGGTCGCGACCATGTGCCCCAGCGTCGGCCAGCGCCCGCGCGGGTCCGCGGGCGGCGTCACGATCCGGCGCAGCAGCCCGGCCCGGCGGACGGCGGCGATCACCTCCCCGGGCGGCACCGAGTCCTGCAGGATCAGCGTCACGACCTCGGACGGGTTGCGCGCCAGCCAGTCGTCGACCGAGCGCAGGGCCTCCTCCAGGCTCAGCGAGCCGAGCTGGCACACGCTGTGGCACAGCCAGAGGCCGGGTCGGGCGGAGCGGGCGCCCCGGGCCAGCGGCGTCAGCGCGGCGCGTTCCCGCGGGCGCAGGCCCGCCAGGAACGTCTCCACCTGCGTCGGCGTCGTCCAGTGCTGCACGTCGAGCAGCAGCGCTCGCACGCCGGTGTCGAGCTGGCCGACGAGGTCCGGATCCTGCGTCGCCCCGACGAAGTCGGCGGCGCTGGAAGCCATCGCGTTGTGGCTGGCGGCGTAGACCGCCTCGTCGTAGCGCAGCCCGCACAGGCCCCGGCTGCCGTTGCAGCTTGCCGCCTCCCCGCCGAACCGCGCCGGCGTCGCCAGCCACGAGCAGCTCAGCAGCACCGCCGCGGACAGCGCCAGGACCACCGAGCGGCGCCGGGTGAACGGCCGCCGCCGGCACCGGACGAGCAGGCCGACGAGACCGAGCAGGCACCCGGCCAGCGCCACCGCCGCGGCCACCTGGCCCCACACGGTGCGGATCCGGCCGATCATGGTTCCCTGCAGGTCGTGCAGCAGGTCCCGCACCCGCAGGGGCAGGGTCGGGTTGGCGCCGACGACGCCCGCGGTCGGGTCGCCGACCAGGGCGGGCAGCAGCAGCCCGAGCAGCAGCGCGGCGGCCCCGCCGGCCACCATCCCCCCGGCGACCAGCAGGAGCGTGTCGCCGCGCCCGCATCGGGCGTGCCGTGCGGCGAGCAGGACCGCCAGCACGGCCACGGCCGCGAGCAGCACGGCCAGCGCGACGGTGCCGTAGCGACCCAGCTCGTGGAGCACGTGCAGCAGGCCCATGCCGGCCGACTCGTGCGCGCGGGCCAGCGGGGTGCCCAGGTCGAGCTGGTCGCCGGCCAGCCGTCGGCGCAGGTCGGCGAGGGCCGTCTCGTCACCCTGGAACAGCAGGGGCCCGACCACGGCGAGCGCGGCGGGCACCTTCCCCTGCCGAAGCAGCCCGACGACCTGGTCGTCGACCCGGGCCCGCTCGGCGTCGGGGAGCCGGGCCAGCAGCACCGAGCCGATCTGGTCGGCCTGCTCGCCGGTCAGGTCCATCGTCGGGATTCCGGCGGGCCGGCGTCCCTGCGCCATCTGGTCGAGCCCGCCGACCAGTAACCGGGTAACGGCGGCGACGTCATGGGCCTGGAAGGTCGGCGTGCCCGACACCTGCCCGGCCAGGTAGATGGTGGCGAGCTTCGCGATCGCCGCGAACATCGGGCGCAGGTCGACGCTGAGCGTCAGCGCCGGGCGCTGGCCGGCGAGATAGCCCGAAATCTGCGTGCTGAGGGTGTTCACGGTGCCGCGCACCGCCGGGGCCGGCACGACGAGCCGCAGGTTGTCGACGACGACGTCCGGGGGGACGGGCAGCCCGGCGAGCAGGTCCCGGGTGACCCCGGCGACGGCCGGGTCGGCCAGCACCTCGTCGTAGAGCCGGCGGTAGACGTCGGTCTCGTCGACGGCCTGCCGGTAGTAGCCGGCGCGCTGGACCGTCAGGTTCGTCGTCAGCGCCACGACCGCCCCCGGCCAGCACAGCAGCGCGACGAACAACGCGAGGATGATCCAGATCCGCGCGCGCCGCCCGGTGGCTGCGGCGGGGACGTCGAGGCGGCGCACCGTGGGGGCATGCCCGGTCGGGATCGTCCCGATGCCGCCACCCCACGGGGGTCATAGTTCTCACCTCATCGGTAGGTCGACCGGCCCGCCCCCGGCCGGCTCCCCACCACCCGCCCGACCGGCTGCGCGGGCAACCGCCGGGCCGCGACCCGCCGCCGGGCGGTGATCTGGGGCCCGGCGGAGGGCCTCCGTGCAGGTCGGGCGGTTGCCGGGGCTACCGCTCGACCTGGGTCTTCAGGTCGTGCAGGGCGGATTCGACCAGCTTGTCCTCCGCCTTGCGGCGCAGCAGGCCGGGGATCGGCACCTTCAGCTCGACCGTCAGGTCGTAGATGACCTCGGTGCTGCCGTCGCCGAGGTCGGTCAGCGTGTAGCTGCCGTCCAGCGAACGCACCCGGTCCGACTCGAGCATCGTCCAGGTGACGGAGTTCGGCCCGGCCCAGTCGTAGACGAGGGCGTAATCCTCCTTGCCGAAGGTCGTCTTCGCCTGGAAACGGGCCTTTGCCGGTAGGCCGGCCGGCGTGGTCTCGATGACCTCCGCGGACTGGATTGCATCCGACCAGTCGGGGTACCGGCTGATGTCGGCGATGACGGCCAGCACCGCCGCCGGCTGTGCCTTGATGACGATCGTGGACGAGACGTGATCGGCCATAATGGCAGGTCCTCCACATGCTCCGGGTACGTTCGGGATTCGGCGGCAACCGTTTGTGGTAGCACAGCCGATCTTTCCTGGCGCGAAACGGAACGTATAAGAACCTGGTGTATCGGTAAACATAAAACACCCGAACGTGTGGAGTTGCGTCCGGCCGTGGGTGTTCGACCGGCCATGCGCGTAAAGGCGGCTTTGGTGCGGCGGCCTCGGATAACGCCGCGGACGTGCACCGCCGGCCCGGCGCTGCCGTCCCGCCGGGCCGAAGGTGACGATTGTGGCCGGTCGTTACTGCGGGTCGTAGGCGAGGTTGGGGCGAAGCCAGCGCTCGACGTCGCCGACGCTGAGGCCGCGCCGGCGGGCGTAGTCGGCGACCTGGTCACGGCCGATGCGCCCGACGGTGAAGTACTTCGACTCCGGATGGGCGAAGATGAGCCCGCTGACGGCCGACGCCGGGGTCATCGCGAACGACTCGGTCAGGCCCAGGCCGACCTGGCCGGCGTCGAGCAGGTCGAACAGCGCCTGCTTCTCGCTGTGGTCGGGGCTGGCCGGGTAGCCGAGCGCCGGGCGGATGCCGCGGAAGCGCTCCGCGTGCAGGTCGGCCAGGCTCGGCTCGGCGTCCGGCTCGAACCACTCCCGGCGCGCGGCCAGGTGGACGTACTCGGCGAACGCCTCCGCGAGCCGGTCGGCGAGCGCCTTCACCATGATCGACCGGTAGTCGTCCTGGCGTGCCTCGAACTCGGCCGCGAGCGCGTCCGCGCCGTGGACGGCCACGGCGAAGCCGCCGAGATGGTCGTCGGCGGGCGCGACGTAGTCGGCGAGGCTGCGGTTCGGCCGGCCGGCGGGCTTCGTCGTCTGCTGGCGCAGCATCGGCAGCCGCAGCCGCCCGTCACGGGCGCCCGCCACCGCGCCGGCCTCGATCACCAGGTCGTCGCCGTCGGCGAAGGCGGGCCAGAAGCCGTAGACACCCTTCGCCTGCAGGCTGCCGTCCTTGATGATCTGGTCGAGCAGCACGTTCGCCTCCTCGTACAGCTCGCGGGCGACCGGCTGGTCGAGGATCGCGGGGAACTTGCCCTTCAGCTCCCAGGCGAGGAAGAAGAACTGCCAGTCGATCATCTCACGCAGCGCGGTGAGGTCCGGCGTGACGACGCGGCGCCCGGTGAAGGCGGGCACGGGCAGCTCGTCGAAGGAGACCTGCTCGCGGTTGGCCCGCGCCTGCGCCAGGTCGAGCAGCGGCTGCGCCCGGCGGTTCTCGTGCTGCTCGCGCAGCTTGGCCTGCTCGGCCCGGTTGCGGGTGTCGAGCTGCCCGGCCCGCTCGGCGTCGAGCAGGTCCGAGACCACCCCGACGACGCGGGAGGCGTCGAGCACGTGGACGGTGGTGGCCTCGTAGGCAGGGGCGATGCGCACCGCGGTGTGCTGGCGCGAGGTGGTGGCGCCGCCGATGAGCAGCGGCAGGGTCAGCCCACGGCGCTGCATCTCGGCGGCGACCGCGACCATCTCGTCCAGCGACGGCGTGATCAGGCCGGACAGGCCGATCGCGTCGGCGCCCTCGGCGACGGCGGTGTCGAGGATGACCTTGGCGGGGACCATGACGCCGAGGTCGATCACCTCGTAGTTGTTGCAGCCGAGCACGACGCCGACGATGTTCTTGCCGATGTCGTGGACGTCGCCCTTGACCGTGGCGAGCACGACCTTGCCGTTGCCGCGCCGCGCCGCGGGCCGGCCGGCGGCGCTGTCGTCCAGGGCGGCCTGCGCCTTCTCGGCCTCCATGAACGGCTCCAGGTAGGCCACCGAGCGCTTCATCACCCGCGCGCTCTTCACCACCTGCGGCAGGAACATCTTCCCCGAGCCGAACAGGTCGCCGACGATCTTCATGCCGTCCATCAGCGGGCCCTCGATCACGTCGAGGGGACGCGCCGCGGCGGCCCGCGCCTCCTCCGTGTCGGCCTCGATGAAGTCGACGATGCCGTGCACGAGCGCGTGCGAGAGCCGTTGCGCGACCGGCGCCTCGCGCCAGGACAGGTCGACGACCCGCTGCGTGCCCTTGCCGCTGACCGTCTCGGCGAAGGCGACGAGCCGGTCAGTGGCGTCCTCGCGCCGGTCGAACAGCACGTCCTCGACGAGTTCGAGCAGGTCGGCGGGGATGTCGGCGTAGACGGCGAGCTGACCGGCGTTGACGATGCCCATGTCGAGCCCGGCGCGCACCGCGTGGAGCAGGAACGCCGAGTGCATCGCCTCGCGGACGACGTCGTTGCCGCGGAAGGAGAACGACAGGTTCGAGATCCCGCCGCTGATCCGCACCCCCGGGCAGCGCTGCTTGATCAGCGGCAGGGCGTCGATGAACGCCTTGGCGTAGCCGTTGTGCTCGGCGATACCGGTGGCCACGGCGAGCACGTTCGGGTCGAAGATGATGTCGGTGGCGGGGAACCCGATCTTCTGCGTCAGCAGATCGTAGGCGCGCCCGCAGATCGCCACCTTGCGCTCGGTGGTGTCCGCCTGGCCCTGCTCGTCGAAGGCCATGACGACGACGCCGGCGCCGAAGTCGCGGATGCGCCGGGCGTGGTCGAGGAAGACCTCTTCGCCCTCCTTGAGGCTGATCGAGTTGACCACGCCCTTGCCCTGCACGCAGCGCAGCCCGGCCTCCAGCACGCTCCACCGCGAACTGTCGATCATGATCGGCAGGCGGGCGGCCTCCGGCTCGGTGGCCAGCAGGTTCAGGAACGTCGTCATCGCCTGCTCGCTGTCGAGCAGGTCGGCGTCCATGTTGACGTCGAGCAGGTTCGCGCCGCCGCGCACCTGCTCCAGGGCGACGTCGACGGCGGCCTGGTAGTCGTCGGCCTCGATGAGGCGGCGGAAACGCGCCGAGCCGGTGACGTTGGTCCGCTCGCCGATCATGACGAAGCCGGTGTCCTCGCCGATCTCGAACGGCTCCAGGCCGCTGAACCGGGTCCGCGGCGTGGGCGTCGGCACCTGCCGCGGCGCCGTCCCCTGCACGGCGGCGGCGATCTGGGCGATGTGCGCCGGCGTCGTCCCGCAGCAGCCGCCGACGATGTTGACCATCCCGGCCGCGGCGAACTCGCCGATCAGCCGGCCGGCCTCCGCCGGGGTCTGGTCGTAGCCGCCGAAGGCGTTGGGCAGCCCGGCGTTCGGGTGGCAGGCGGTGTAGGTGCCGGCGATGCGGGCCAGCGCCTCGACGTGGGGGCGCATCTCCTCGGCGCCCAACGAGCAGTTCACGCCGACGACCAGCGGATTCGCGTGGGCGATGGAGCTCCAGAACGCCTCGACCGTCTGCCCCGACAGCGTCCGCCCGGACAGGTCGACGATCGTCACCGAGATCCACAGCGGCAGGTGCGGGGCAACCTCGCGGGCGGCGGCGATCGCGGCCTTCGCATTGAGCGTGTCGAAGATCGTCTCGATGAGCAGCAGGTCGACCCCGCCGTCGGCGAGGGCCTCGATCTGCTCGGCGTAGGCGGCGCGGACCTGGTCGAAGGTCACCGCCCGGTACGCCGGGTCCTCCACCCGCGGGGACAACGACAGCGTGACGTTGAGCGGGCCGATGGAGCCGGCGACGAACCGCCCGCCCGCCTCGTCCGCGGCCTGCCGGGCGAGACGGGCGCCGCGCAGGTTCATCTCCCGCACCAGCGACTCCAGACCGTAGTCGGCCTGGCCGATGCTGGTCGCGGTGAACGTGTTCGTGGTGGTGATGTCCGCGCCCGCGGCCAGGTACTGCCGGTGCACGTCGAGGATGATGTCCGGCCGGGTCAGGTTGAGCAGGTCCGGGTCGCCGGCCACATCCTTGGGATGGTCACGCAGCGAGTCGAGCTGGTAGTCCGCCGGGGTGAGCCCGGCGTTCTGCAGCATCGTGCCCCAGGCGCCGTCCAGGACGACCACCCGCTTCGCCAGCAGCTCCCGCAGCGCGGCCGCGCTGGCACGAGTACCGGGACGACCCGCCACCTCACCGACGGAAGCGGTTCCAGCCATGAGACACCTCCCTGTTGTGGGAGGCGCCCTTGTTGACCGGTTCGGGCCGAGCGTGGCGGACCTGGGTCCGTTGCAGCGCCTCTCGACCTGACAGTGACGATACCGTGCCGGGGTGATCGCTTGGCGACAGCTCGGATAGTCGCTGGTCGGCGTGGGGTTGCCTGGCCGGCGCGGGGGCGATCGGACCGTCGGCATCGACCTGTTCGCCGATCCCGACCGTCTGTCTGGTCTCGATACGGTGTTTCCTGATACGTGACGGTGTTTCCTGATGCGTGCCGCCGACGGGAGGGATCGCGGGATGGGGTCGGGCCCCGCCGGACGGGCGGGCTACTCCGGGACGCCCCTGGCCCGCAAGCTGGGGGTGAAACCGGGCCACCGGCTCGTGCTCGCCGCCGCGCCGCCCGGATGGGCGGTGCCGGAGCTGCCCGCGGGCGTCGAGCTGATGTACATCGCCGGTCTGCACGCCGGCAGCACGGGCGATCCCGGCGAAACGGCGGGCGTGGGTGATGCGGGCGACGTCGGCGATGCCGGGGGCGCGGGCGCGGGCGGTGGGAACGGGGTCGGCGGCGGCTTGGCGGCGATCGATGTGTGCGTCGCGTTCTGCCGGCGGGCGGCCGACGTCCACGGGGCCGTCGAGGCGTTCGCCGAGGCGATCCGGCCGGCGGGTGCGCTGTGGATCGTCTGGCCGCGTCGGGCCGCCGGTCATCGCAGCGACGTGACCGAGAACCTCATCCGCGAGGTCGCCCTGCCGCGCGGCCTGGTCGACACCAAGGTCGCCGCGGTCGACGAGGACTGGTCCGGGCTCAGGGTCGTCTGGCGCCGCGAGCGCCGCTGACGGGCCGTGCCGGCGCCGGGGCGGCCGCCTCGCAGGTCAGCCCGCCACTCTGTCTTCAGCCCGCCCTGTCGTCAGCCCACTCTGTCTTCAGCCCGCCCTGTCGTCAGCCCGCCCCGTCCGCTCGCACCCCCGCCAGGTGCGTCGCGGTGTTGAACTCGGCGAGCACGAGCCGATCGCCGTCCCGGGTGAAACGGGTGATCCCGGCGTTGAGCACCCCGCCCTCCACGGCGATCCGGCCCAGCTCGTCGTAGGACAGCCCCTCGATGAGCTGGCGCAGCATCACCACGACGGCGTCGTGCGCGACGACGAGGACCCGCCGGTCGGCGTGGTCGCGGTGCAGGTCGGCCAGCAGCGAACCCAGCCGGCGGGCGATGTCGGGGAAGTTCTCCCCGCCCGGCGGGCGGTAGTCCCACTGCCCGGCCGCGCGGCGGCGCTCGGCCTCGGCGGGGAACCGGGCCTCGACCGCCGCCATGGTCATCAGCTCCAACCGGCCCATCAGCCGGTCCACCAGCCGGTCGTCGATCACCGGCGCCGGCAGGGTCACACCGGCCCGGGCGGCCGCGTCGGCGGCGATCCCGTAGGTCCGCCGGGCCCGCAGGTAGGGCGAGCAGACGACGACCTCGGGCGGCCGGACGATCGGCGGGTCGGCGGCCAGCGCCCGGCCGAGCGCCGCCGCCTGCTCGCACCCCAGTGCCGTCAGCTCGACATCGGCGTCCCGGCCGGGCACGCCCGCGTCGAGGCGTCCCGCCGCCCGCGCCGCCGGGAACGCGACGTTCGCGACGCTCTGCCCGTGCCGGACCGCCGTCAGCTCGGCGACCAGACCCCCCACGCCCACCCCCGCCTCGTCGCCTGCCGCGGCCCGTCGAACCACCGACCCATGGCCGGGCCGGCCCCCGCCGCGGCCGGCAGAAACCCGACGACGACCATCCCACAACCCCGCCCCCCCGCGTCCGGCATTCGCGCCCCCCGCCCCTTGCCTATCCAGAGGGATGAATCGGGCACGAAAGCCTCTGGAAAGGCAAGGAAACGCGTCGCGGCCGCCGGGACCGGCTGCGGAGCGGGGGGCGTCGGCGGGGGAGCCGCGGCGGGGTCAGACAGCCGAGTCGGGCAGCGGGCGGAAGGCGTCGAGGATGAGGCGGGTGAACCGCAGCCGGCTGTCGATGTCCTGCTGCCCGGTCTCGACCAGGCGCTGGGCGCAGCCGCTCATCATCGTGCGCAGGTCGGCGGGGGTGACGTCGAGGCGGACGGCGCCGGCCTGCTGCGCGCGGACGACGACCTGGTCGACGCGGGTGGTGATGCGGTCGATCTGGATCTCCGCGCTGGCCAGGGTCCGCGTCCGCATCACGTCCTGGACGAGCCGATTCGCGACGATCCGGTCGAACCAGCTGGTGATCAGCATCTGGAAGCCGGTCGCCGGGTCGGGGTCGTGCAGCGCGGCGGTGGCGATCGTGTCGAACCACTGGAGCTGGCGTTCGACGACGGCGGTCAGCAGCTCGTCGCGGCTGGGGAAGTTGCGGTAGACGGTCGCCTTGCCGACGCCGGCCCGGGCGGCCACGTCCGGCACGGTCGCGGACAGCCCGAGCTCCGAGAACACCTCGACCGCGGCCCGCACGACCCGCTCATGGTTACGCCGCGCGTCCGACCTGCGCATCTCGGACGTCGTCACGGGACCATTGGAGCACATCACGCCGTTGCGGGCCCGACCGCGGGAAACGGTCGGGCCCGGACGGGCAGCCGGTACGGGCCTGGGTCAGCGGCCGGAGCGGCCGGAGCCGGCGGGCGTGCCGGCGTTCGCGTGGGCGGCGCCGACGGTCACGCCGCTCTGGGCCGGGATCGTCGTCACCTGCGGGGTGGACGCGACGGTGGCGGTGGCGTCCGCCTCGTGCCGGCCGTGACGCCGGCCGGGCAGGGTGAGCGCGGCGAGACCGGCGACGAGGGCGACGACCGCCGAGACCGCGAACGCCGTCTGGTAGGCGTCGCTGGTCGGCAGCCCGGAGGCGTCCGCCTGGGAGACGAGGATGCTGGCGCAGATCTGCGAGCCCAGCGACGCGCCGACCGAGCGCAGCAGGGTGTTCACCCCGGTGGCCTCGCCGGTCTTCTCGGCGGGGACGGCGTCGACGATGAGGTTCGGGATGGCCGCGAACACCATCCCGATCCCGCCGAACAGGACTATGCACTCCACGATCAGGGCACCCTCGGAGCCCGGGACGCCGGCGAGCAGGACCAGCCCGACCGTGGCCAGCAGACTGCCCGTGAACAGTGCCACCCGGCCGCCGAAGCGCTGGCTGATGACCGTGGCCAGCGAGCCGGTGAACAGCATCATCAGGGCGCCGGGCACCATCAGCAGGCCCGCGGTCGTGGCGCTCGCGCCGAAGCCGTAGCCGCTGGCCTTCGGGGTCTGGGCCAACTGGGGGATGAGCAGGAAGGCGCCGAACATCCCGAACCCGACCAGCAGGGTCGAGATGTTGGTGCTGAGGACCGAACGTCGGGCGAGGATGGACACGTCGATGAGCGGTTCGGCCTGGCGCCGCTCGAAGGCGAGCAGCCCGGCGAGCACGACGACGCCACCGATGATCATTCCGAGCGTCGTGGGGCTCGTCCAGCCCCAGGTCTTGCCCTGGCTGATCGCCAGCAGCGGCAGCGCGAGGCCGACGCTGAGCAGCAGCGTGCCGACCACGTCGATGCGACCCGGGACGCGGGTGGGCGACTCGGGGATCAGCAGCTGGGTGCCGACGGCGGCCACGGCGGCCATCGCCGCGCCGCTCCAGAAGATCCAGTGGTAGGTGGCGTGGTCGACGAACAGCCCGCCGAGGACCAGGCCGAGCCCGCCGCCGAGCCCGGTGATCGCGGAGATCAGCCCGATCGACACCGAGCGCTTCTCCACCGGGAACTCGTCGCGGATGATGCCGAAGCACAGCGGGAAGATGCCGCCGCCGGCGCCCTGCAGGATCCGTCCGGTGATCACCAGCGGGAGCTGGGTCGCCAGCGCCGCGAGCACCCCGCCGAGCGCGAAGATCGCCAGGGACACCACGAGCAGCCGCCGTTTGCCGAACATGTCGCCGAGCCGGCCGATGATCGGTGTCAGCACGGCCGCGGCCACCAGGTAGCCGCTCATCGTCCAGGTGACGTTGCTGACGGACGAGTCGAGCTCGCGGGCCATGTCCGGGATCGCCGGGGCCACGGTCGTCTGCGCCAGGGCGAACGACATCGCGGCCAGCAGGAGGACGGTCAGGGTGCGCCCGGGCTTCGGGCGCGGTTGAACCACGCTCATGGTGCTCCTTGGGTGCTCCGCAGGCAGGTCCGGTGCGTCGACGTCACCGGCGGAAGAAGGGCGAAAAAACGGACTCGCTAGGTCCACATGCTACGTGGACTTACCGGGTCCGTTTCGCCTCGCCACGCCCGGAGCCCAATAACGTCGGTCACAAAGTCCTGCCACTATCAGGCCGGCTGCCGCTGCCGCAAGGCTGGAGCGCGGCGGGCCGGAAGCGAGGTGGATCAGTAACGAGGGGGATCAGGAGCGAGGATGACTCAGCGCCACCAGTGACTCAGCGCCACCAGTGACTCAGCGCCACCAGTCGCTGAGGGCCTCCAGGTGGCGCCGCATCCGATGCCGGGCGAGCCCCCGGTCGCCGGCGATGATGGCGTCGATGATCCCCCGGTGCGCGGCCCGGGCGTCGGAAGCAGGCTGCCCGCACCCGCCGGTCGCCGGTTCGCCCCCGCTGGCCGCGGGGGTGGGGCGTGAGCCGTCGACGTGCCGCCGCCAGATCGCCGTCAGCACTCGGACGAACGACGCCAGCGCCTCGTTGCCGGTCAGCCGGGCCAGCTCCATGTGCAGGTGGTGCCCGGCATCGACGGGACCGCGGGGCGTCTCGCCGGCGTCGGCGGTAAGCAGCGCCTCGAGCCGTGCGGTGAGCTCGGGCCCGCGCCGTTCGATGAGGATGTCGACGCAGCTCAGCTCCAGTGCGTCGCGCACGATCCGCAGGTCGTCGACGCTGGCCTGGCTGTACTCCAGGTACAGCGCGGTCGCCTCGACGGTCGCCGCCGGGTCCGGCTCGGTGACGACCAGGCCGCCGCCGGGACCGCGACGCATCTGCGCCACCGAGTGGTATTCGAGCAGCCGGACGGCCTCGCGCAGCACCGCCCGGCTCACCCCGTAACGGGCCAGCAGCTCGCTCTCCGAACCGATGACCACCCCGACGGGAACGCCGTCGCGGGCCACGTCGTCGCGGATGCGTCCCGCGACCGTCTCGGCGAGCTTGCCCGGCGGCATCGTCCCGCCGGGGCCCGCCCCCAGGCCCGGTTCGCGGGGCCGGATGCGCCGCCCGCCCACGCCCGCGCTCTCGTCCGTAGCCGCGCTCTTACCCGTGCCCGTGCCGTCTCCGGCGGGCGGCACGGTCATCCACTCGTGCATGGCCTCCAGGTGCACCGCCGCGAGGTGCTGGGCGCGGGCGGCATCCCCGCCGATCACGGCCTCGGCGATCGCGGCGTGGTTGCGGTGCACCTCCTCGGCGACCTGGGCCCGGCGGGCCGGCGACGCGCTGCTGTGGGTCGTGGCGTACCGGTGGGCGGCGTACCGGAAGGTCAGCGAGTTGAGCACGTCGACGAACAACACCAGCACCGGGTTGCCGGTGGCCGCCGCGATCGCGTGGTGAAGCTGGTGGTGGGAGCCGAACTCGGTCGGGTCCGCCGTCTCCCGCCGGGCGATGATCTCGCGCAGGGTGCGGATGCCGTCCTCGGTGATCCGCGCCGGGGCGAGGGTGGCGGCCAGCGACTCGATGATGAACCGGGCCCGCAGGATCGACTCGATGGTGACCCCGACGTACTCCAGGTAGACGCCGAGCGCGGTCGTCACCGCCACCTCGTCCGGCGCGCGGACGATGAGCCCGCCGGACGGCCCCCGGCGCATCGTCGCGACCTGGTGGTGCTCGACGATCCGCACGGCCTCCCGGAAGACCGCTCGACTCACCTTGTAGCGCTCGATCAGCGTCGGCTCCGAGCCGATGACCGCGCCGACCGGCCAGCCCGCGCGGACGATGTCGTCCTCGATCCGCCAGGCGACCTGCGCGGCGAGCTTGCCGCGGGCCTCGCCCCGCGGGGGATGCCTGACACTGATGGCCGGGCCGCGCGCCGACTCCACGAGCCTGTCCGTGGAGGGCATCGCCGTCGGCCTCCTCCCCGGGATGTGGCATGACACGGCGGGATCGCACGGCACCGCACCGCACCGGGCCGGCCCCGGTCGGCAGGGCCAGCGAGCGGAACGGGCACCTCGCCCGGCCTGCCGTCGTACACGCTCGGATGTCCAAGGATATGCGCGCTGGGACACGCCCGGCAGTGCCCTCCGAACGCACCGACCCGCGTTGGGTAGCCCGAACGGGGGCGCCCACGACGTCGCGTGCGGCCGGGGCGCCGGGGTCGACGACTTCCGCTACCGGTGCGTGATCATGGAGGAGCTGGCCCGGGAGGCGCTGGCATCCATCCACGTCGGCCTGACCTGCCACGACGACATCGTCGGCCCGTACCTACGTGACCTCTGCACGGACGAGCAGCGCAAGCGGTGGCTGCCCGGGGTCGCCGGCGGCGAGATCATCACCGCGATGGGGATGACCGAACCCGACGCCCTCATCCACCTGATGGAGCGCCTGCCACGGGAACGGCTCGCGCTGGCCTACTTCGCGCAGACGGTCGCCGAGCACGCCCTGGCCTGGACGGTGGAGTACACCCGCACCAGGAAGGCGTTCGGCGCGCCGCTGGCGTCGCTGCAGAACATCAGGTCCAAGCTCGCCGAGATGGCCACCGAGATCGACGTGACCCGCACCTTCGTCGACGCCGCGGTGCTCGCGCTCAACGACGGCGAGCTGTCGGCCACCGACGCCGCCAAGGCCAAGTGGTGGGCCAGTGACATGCAGATCCGGGTGATCGACACCTGCGTCCAGCTGCACGGCGGCTACGGCTACATGATGGAGTACCCGATCGCCCGCGTCTGGCAGGACGCCCGCATCCAGACGATCTACGGCGGCGCCAACGAGATCATGAAGGAGATCATTGGCCGCGAGCTCGCCGCGGGCGGCTGACTCGCGCGCCGCACCCGGGCACGCCCCCCGGCCATGCCGCCCCGGCCACGCCTCCGCACCCAGTCGGCGTGTCGTGTCCGGGTAGCGGACGGCGAGTGCTCGGGTGCTGGGAGCGTTGGGCAAGAATCCATCGTCCCTGACGGTTCCGCTCCTCCCGCCGTCGTGTAGCATGACCTCCAGATCCTGACGGACCGCATCCCACGGGCCCGTCCGGACGACAACTGAAGATCGCTGTAAGAGCATGGTCCCGTGGTGAAGTCTGGAGTTCACGCCGCCCTGTCAAGGCGGAGGTCGCGGGTTCGAATCCCGTCGGGACCGCGTTCGTATGGCCGGAAGCTCGTTTCGGCTCCTACGATCCCGCACAACCCGGGGCAGGTAGCTCAGTCGGTACGAGCGTCCGCCTGAAAAGCGGAAGGTCGGCGGTTCGACCCCGCCCCTGCCCACCATCTCTGACCTGCGGTTTCTTCTCGCGGAAGAGATCTTTTACTGCTTTTGTAGATCGTTATGTAGCAACGGGTGTAGCAACGGCGACTGCGGTTGGCCGGCGGACGGTCGCCCGCACACCCCCGCTGACCTGCATAGACACTTCCGGCAGACCGTCCGCTTCGGGACAGCACGGTCAAGCCGGCTCTCGCCCGCCGCGGTGCCCCGCCAATCGCGTCCGACGTTGAACAAATGCCCTGGTCAGGCGTCCGCTCCGAGACGCAGGCCCGGCACCTCTCCACCTGAACGGGCCGCTGAAGCCGCAGGACCTGCGACGCCCGCACTCGCGGTCCGGCGCGCCGCACCACTTCCCAGACGGCCGTCGGCCTTTGCTACACCGATAGATACAAATGAGCCGCAGAACGTGGCGGAGCCCGCTGGCGTAGCCGTCTGACCGGCCTCGACTCGGGAAGCGGAGCGGCGGGACCGTCCGTTTCAGCGGCGGACGATCGTAGGCGGTCGTCTGTAGAAGCGGACGGATGTGGTCATCGTGCCCCTCTCATCGCCGTCCGCGGAGCTGACCTGTCAGACGAGCTGGAGCGATGGCGAACCACCGCCGGCTGCTGACCGGCTGAGCCATCGGTGTCGGACCGCGGCGCGCGAGCCCGCGTGGCTTCGCAGGTGACGGCCCATAGGATCCTTCCGTGCAGCCAAGAGGTCACGCGGGCCGCGGAAGCATCGCGGGCTCGTCCGGTGACGGCGGCGTCGAATTCAGGCGCGCCGTGGCGGCCTATGCGGTCGTGGCTGGCCTCGCCGAGAATCCGCTGCGCGGTCTGGGCCTCTCCGACACCGACGCGTTTGTCGCTGCGGTCGTGCTGGAAACCGAGGACGCGGTCGATGATTTACGGGTCGACTTCCGGGGTGGCTGTACCGCCTTCATCCAGGCCAAGAGGACCTTGGAGGGTGGCAACGTCCTGACGAAGGCGGTCGCACAGTGGGTTCGAGCGGCCAAGGAATCGCTTGACCCGACCCGCCATCGATTGGTCATAGCTGCAGGTCACCTGTCCGAGTCGATGAGGGCCCTGAGCCGAGCACTCGATGGACGGAGATTGTCGGTTCCGGCCACACCGACGCCCCAGGAAGCGGAACAGCTTCGACGCGTCGAGGAGCTCTTGGCACCGCTCGATGCAGCGGCACGAGATGCGGTGCTGCGGTGCGCCGTCGTCTGGCATCTGGATGTCGAAGAGACGGCCAGCGCCAGCACTCAATACGCCCTGCAGCAGCTCCGTGGGCTGGTCGAGGGAGGAAGCGCTCACGACGCGATGGAGGCCTGGTCCGCGCTCCTCGATACAGCCGGCCATGCCGCTCGCCGCCGCGGTGGCCATGACTTGGACGGCTGGCGCGCGGCGATGCGTGATCGTCGCATCGACCTCATGCACGGCAGCAGGCCCCCGCGGGCAGGAGGGCAGATCGATCGAATCGCGCCGCCGAGCCGCGTGTTTGGCGATGTGGAGTTGCGTGAGCGGCTTGAACTGCTCCCGCCCACCTGCGCGCCGCGGCTGCTGGCGGCGTGGCGAGACGACCGAGATCTGACCTGGAAGCTCGTGACGGCGCTAACCAGCGTCGATGCACGCCCCGCAGCCGTTCTCACCGAATGGGAAGGGCATCAACCGGCCTGGCTACGCGGTGCGTCCTGGCAGGTGCAGCTTGCGGCTGCTGAGCTGGCCGTCGGCTACGGCCAGGTGCCGCTGGGGGCGGATCTGTTCGTCGCGGCGGCGAGGCAGGGCGCGCCGCGGCGCACCTTCTGGCTCGCGCGGGCCGCCATCCTCTACGACGAACCCACTGAAGCCGAGAAACGTTCGGAAACGCTGGCGGCCCTTGGCTCTCTCCACGAGGCGACTGATCCCTACGCCCGTGCTGTCATAGCGCTTCTCGTTGGCGACGAGCGCACCGCAGCCCGCGAAGTCGATCGTTGGTCGCCCGACCCGGACGACCGTAGCCTGCGAACCGACCTACGGCTGCGGCTCGCTGGGATTCGAGGTGTGACGCGCGAATCGATCGACCGTGCTCTGCAGATCCTGGCAGAAGCGTTACGGGAGCGATGGCTCGCGGGAATAGCGATCAATCGGGCGGGCCTCTTGATTAGGCGCTGCCGAAGGGGCGAATCGCCGAACCTGCCCACTGACGTTCGAGAGGCGACCGAGCTGGCGGTGCGTGCCCGAGACGAGCGACGCCGCTACCGTGGTGCCAGCGTCGAAGCAGTGGAGTTGGCGTGCCAGGCGGCGATCATCACCGACGACCCGGACACCATTCTTGCGCTAGGCACTGTCAGCGAGAACGGAGCGACTGCAGATGAAGCCGATTCACCGCTCGTCCGCGAGTACGTCGCCGTCGCCTCCATCCGACTAGGCGACTTGGCCGCCGCGCGCGAACAGTCCCAGCGGGTCATCGACCCCTCGGCGCGGGCCCGGTTAGAAGCCATGCTGGCCGAGGCGGAGAACAGGGATTCCGATCCCTACTGGCGGCGCGCGATCGAACTGGCGCCGAACGACGACCATCTCAGGGCAGCGCTGTCCGGCCTCGCGGACACGGGCGCTGTTGAGCTGCCGCGGTTCGAGGAGTTCGCTGCCCGCCACCCTGAGGAGGCCTCGGAGATCCGCGCGCTGTCCGAGGTCGCCAGCGGCGACGCCGCAGCCGCGATCAAGCGGCTACGACCGCGGCGTGGCCAGTCAGTCGCCGCGGCGATCATGCTGGCCCGCGCTTATCAGATGGCTGACCGTATTGACGATCAGGTGCAGACCCTCCGCGACGCCGCGAGCGATTTCAATGATCCCTCTCTACGCCAAGGCGCCGCAGAGGTATTCGCACATGCCGGTCGCGTCGACGAGGCCCAAAGCGAACTCGACGCACTCCTAACAAGCACGGGACCTGACTGGTCCGGACGGCCATCTGCTCTCCGGATGGCAGCACGCCTCTCGTACGAGGCGCGGCAGTTCGACCGTACGGTCGTTTTCTTCGAAGCAGCTCTACAAATCGAGCCGGACAACGCCTCGATGCGGTGGGCTCTTGTCCATATCCTTGTCTACAACCGTGGCGATCTTGTCAGGGCCTGGCGGGTGTTCTCCTCGGCCCCGGCGCCGCTGGAACCATCCAGTGTGGCCGAGGCCGAGTTGTGGATACACCTGCACATAAGAAACGCGTCGCCCGACCAGGGAGTGGCTGGCTGCCTCCGCCTGCTCCGCAGGTTCAGCGACTCGGAGCAGTTCGCTGCCTTTGCCGTCGGCGCCATGCTCACCGGATGGCGACCACTCGATGAGACGCCCCCTGACCTGGTCGCTGAGGTCCAATTCGAGATCGAACGATTCTTTCAGCGGTGGCCAGCCAGCCAGTACCTCCAGCGGATCACAGCCGACGACATCGAGCGACTCATCGAGCAGATGACCGCCATGGTGCGCCCTACGCATTCGGAGCAGCAAGCGCTACACCAGCTAGGCCGTCGTCTGCTTTTTGGTCAGGTCCCGCTCAGCTTGCTCGCCGGCGCTACAGGGCGCAGCCACGCGGAGATCGTAGTTCGCCGCGGAGCGGGGCTTCTGCCGGCGCGGCACGTAGATCCCGCCGAGATCGCAGCCTGCGCTAGCGCGGTCCGCAGCGTGGCTGACCAGGAGATCGTGATCGATCTCCCCGCCGTCGCAGTCCTCCGCGTCCTCGCAGTTCCCGTTCGGGAGCTCGCGATGGCGGTCTTCTCCCGCGTCATGACAACGGACGAGACCCAGATGGACGCGCGTGCCGCGAGGGACAGCTTGGCGCGCCGCGGCACATCGAGTTGGGTATACGACGAGCGGCTTGACCGCGGCCGACTCGCCGAGATCACCCCAGCCGAAGCCACCCGCCTCGCGGACGAGTCTGCCGCGCTACTTGAAGAGATCAGCAGACTCCCGCGCCACCCGAGAGGAGGCGCATCCTTCGAGGACTTCCAGTCGCCGCCACTGAACGCATGGACCTCTGTCATCGACCTCGAGTGGAGTCCACGGACGTGGTGTACGGATTGTGATCGTCTGACGACTCGCCGGAGTGGCGGTCCGTGACGTGGGACGGCCACCGCGTGATCCTCACGAGAAACCTGTCGTAGTAGCTCGTTGAGGAGGAAACGCGATGGCCGTGCGCCCGACTGTGCCGGACGTGGAGTTCGTGGGCAAGGAACTCGCGGCGGCGAGTCCGGATCTGCTGGGGTCGATGGTGAAGGCGTTCGCGGAGGCGTTGATGGGCGCCGAGGTGGACGGGATCTGCGGGGCGGAATACGGGGAGATATCACCGGAGCGGACGAATCGCCGGAACGGCTACCGGACGCGGGAGTGGGACACGCGGGCCGGGACGATCGACCTGTCGATCCCGAAGCTGCGGCAGGGGTCGTATTTCCCGGAATGGCTGCTGACCCGGAGGAGACGCGCCGAGCAGGCGCTGATCTCGGTGGTCGCCACGTCGTATCTTCTGGGGGTTTCGACGCGCCGGGTGGACAAGCTTGTCGAGCAGCTCGGGGTCGCGCACATCTCGAAGTCGCAGGTGTCGGAGCTCGCGAAGCATCTCGATGGCCAGGTCGAGGCGTTCCGGTCGCGGCCGCTGGATGCCGGGCCGTACCGGTTCGTGCAGGCCGACGCGTTGACGATGAAGGTCCGTGAGGACGGCCGGGTCGTCAACGTCCACTGTCTGCTCGCGGTCGGGGTGAACGGCGACGGGCACCGGGAGATCCTCGGCCTGGAGGTCGTGTCCAGCGAGGACGGTGCCGGCTGGCTGGCGTTCTTCCGGGGCCTGGTCGCCCGGGGGCTGTCCGGGGTGCGGCTGGTGACCTCGGATGCGCACCGCGGTCTGGTGAACGCGATCGCCGCGACTCTGCCCGGGGCCTCCTGGCAGAGATGTCGGACGCACTACCTGCGGGACCTTCTCACCTTCACCCCGAAGTCGTCGCAGCCATGGGTCGCGACGTTGGTCCGGACCGTTTTTGATCAGGCGGACGCGAACGAGGTGGCGGTGCAGTTCGACCGGGTCGTGGACGCGCTGACCGAGAAACTACCCCGCGCCGCGACCCATCTGGAAGAAGCGAAAGCGGACCTGCTCGCGTTCACCAGCTATCCGCGGGAGATCTGGCGGCAGATCTGGTCGTCGAACCCGCAGGAACGACTGAACAAGGAGATCCGCCGGCGCACCGACGTCGTCGGTATCTTCCCCGACCGTGACGCCATCATACGGCTCGTCGGCGCCGTCCTCGCCGAGCAACACGACGAGTGGATCGAAACCCACCGCTACTTCGGCGTGGAAATCCTCGCGAAAGTCGACGCGCGAGACACGCCGTCCGACACACCCGAGATCAGCGTGACACCCGAAGCACTCACCGCATAAACTTCAACTAAGGATCACGCGGAGTCACCCTCCATACACCACGCCAGCGGACGTGACCCGACCTCGCAAGCCATCGAAAGATCGCGATATGGAGCGACGACCCTGTACTACGTGGCATCGCGCGCGAAGCGGGAGTACCGGCTACCTCGACGCCCGCGGTTCTTGACTTCCTCGCCGAGACCGGTCAGATAACGACTGCGCAGCACGAAGGGTCGATACGCACCCTGATCAAGGCGCGAATCGGTGACATGCCGATTGGCGAGGTCCGCTTTCTCGACCTTGCACAAGAGGACGGCTGGGCGGCCGACAGCATGGCCGAGTTTCTCGGCCGACCCGCAGCCTGGATCGACTTCGCGCGAGCCGCCGCACTGTATCAAAAGCTGATCGTCCAGGCCATCGCCCACAACCCAGTGTCGGTTCCAAAATGGCTACACCGAGCAGTGCAGGGCGCGGCTGCTGCGGCTGGTCCCACTGCCGCAACCCAAGCCGCAGCCAGCCTGCTGGCTCTCACTATTAACAGTTCAGCGCCCGACTTCGCCTCTGTCGCCGACCTCGTCGCTGTCACACGCGCGGCCCTCAGGCAGACAGACGATCCTGAACAGGCGGCGAGTGCCGATCCGCTGCCGCCATGCAGCCAGCTGATTCGCGACGCCTACGCACGCGCCATACCCCACGACCTGGCCACAGGCTACGTCATCAGCATGTTCACGACTCTCTCCGAGGAAGACCGCTCGGAGGTCCTCCGAGCCCTGCTCTCGTAGCCGGCATCCGCCTCAGCCGGGCCTGGAGCACGATCACCACACCGATCAGGGGGCAGCCTCGGCCGCGGCCAGTGGTAGCAAACCACCCTCGCCTGCCAGATCAGCCGCCGTCCGTCGCGCCTTCCACGAAGGTCGTGTGCTGGTTCGTGGATGATGAAGCGGTGGTGGACGAGGGCGGTGCGGGCTGGGACTACTTCGTCTCCTATGCCCCGGCCGACCAGGCGTGGGGGAGCGGATCGCCTGCGTGTCGAGCCACGCGGGGCGGACCCGGGCGAGGTCGGCCAACTCGGACAGCGGGCTGGTGGCCGGGCTCAGGTACCGCATTGCTGAAGACCGGCACCGAGACGCCACCGCCATGCAGCGAAGATTCCGGGGAACCCGCCCTCGACTCAGACCAGGTTCACCGGTCGTCCGGCGTAGGGCTCGGCGTGGGCGCGCGAGATTGAGTAGGTCGGCTGCTGCCGGTCGTAGAACTCCCAGCCGGCCAGCGGTTCCGTTATCCGGGGGCGACGGACGCTCGATGAGTGGAGTCAGCTTGCACCTATGGTCAACCAGCTGCCAGGCCATTCTGGCCTGTGATCGCGCAGGTAGCGCGGGCGACTCGGCCTGAGACAGTGGATGGAGCAGGTGCTCGCCGCGGCTTGATCTCCCGATTTGATGTGGGCGATGGTGGCCTGACACGAGGATCACAGTCAGGTGATGTTCGCGAGTGCGGCACGGGTGCGGCAGAGTGGGGCCCGTGCCCAGTTCCCTGACCTCGACGTCCGCGCCTGTTTCGGCCGTGCGCTACGCCGCCAGGCACCTCGTCCCGGACACGGCGCGTGTCTGCGTCGGCTCCGTGCTGGGCGTCAGCGCCGCGGTTTTCTACGAACTCGACGGACAGGAGGACGCTCGTCGCGACCGGGACGGCGCGACTGCGATCACGGACGTCGACGTGCTTGATCTTCTTCTGTGTCTTCCGGTTGGCGAGCCAGTCCGGATCGATGATCTTGGACGTCGTGGGCGTCGCGCTCTCGCGAAGATGCCGCCGGGATGCGTGGAGTTCGGGCGCGGCGCTGTCATCCGGCGGGCTCGTCCACCGTTGACCCCGTCGCTTGCGATCGTCGGCGGGAACGGCAGCTTCCGGCGGAAGCTGGAGCTGGCTGGCCGCTTCGCACCGTTCTGTCCGAAGGCGGTCGTGGTCAACAAGGCTCCCCGAGACCTGACGGCCGCCTGCTTCGACGCGGACTTCTACGGCGTCGGGTTGATCGTGGCGGCGGTCGATTCGGACGTCGAGGTGCTCGTGGCGCCGCAAGCGCATCGGCCGCGCCGGGTCGTGCCCAGGACGTGGTGGTTCATCGAAGAGGTGTACCGGATACACCTCACGGGCGTATACCCGGCGCAGTCGCCGGCGCAGGTTCGTGGGTGACAGACAGATCGGCCCATCTTTCCAGGTCCTTTGGGATCTTGATGGCGTCGGCCTGTCTGAGGCGCTCGTTCTCAGCGGTGATGGCCGCGCGGGCGTCGCTGGAGAGCTGTTGCCACCAGGACTGGCGGCTGCCCAGGTCGGTGTAGCGGAACACCGCGTCCAGCAGGCGGGCCCATACCGCGGCGTTGTGGCTGTCCGCCAGGGCGCGGACCTCGTTGTCGGAGCCGTCGAACCGGTCGAGCCGCGCGCCGTCGCAGGCGGGACAATCGCAAGTAGGGGCGTCCGCGTTCGCGTACAGCGTCGCGAGGTCCGAGCCCCTTGTGAACCGCAGGAACTCGGTGAGTAGAACGGTGGCGGACGCCGGCCCCCCGCCCTTCTTCGACTCGGTGGGCTCGCCGGGCGGCACCGTGTGTCGCAGGGAGCCACTGAGTCCGAGCGCAGCGAACAGCGCGCCGTGCCCGATCGCGTCGAACACCTGAAGGTCGGATCGCCACAGGCCCACACGTGGGTTGTCAGTCAGCAGCCTTCGCAGGTTCGTGGTCGCCTTCTTGTACCTGTCGAACGGGTTGAACTGGCCACCGACGGCGACGGCCACTGGGTGTGGAATGTTCTTGATCGCCAGGTCGAGCTTCTCCACGCTGTCGTCGCGCAGCCAGGTGGCGTCGATCGGCAGCATCACGATGACGTCGGCACGCCCGAGATCCTGCGCCGCGCCCACCACGGCCTTGAGCGCGTTCCAGTCCGCCGCGCGGATGTAGCCCGTAGGTGTGATCGCGGCCATCGCACGGCGCTCGATCTGGAGGTCAAGCTCCCGCTCCAGCCCTGACCCGTACATGTCGTCGGGCGGGACGATGAAGGGCTTGTCACTGGTCGCGGGGTGCGCCTCATAACGTCCGGGATCGAGGAGCAGAGGCCCCCGGTATCGGGCCAGTGCAAGCTGGCCGCCCTTGTACAGCTCGTCGAATCGGCAGACCGCGAGCCCGCCGTGCTGCCGATGCAGCTGGGGGCCAATCGCGGAGATGCTGGGGGTGCTACGGGATACGAGCAGGAAGATCCGCTCCGAGAGCAGCCGCTCCGTCTCGGTCGCGGCCGGTCGCGGCGCCGGGACGGGCGGGCGCAGAGCCTGGTCGGGCACGTGCTACCTCACGAGAGTTCGATGGGGTCGGCGTCACCGCCGGGGGACAAGTAGAGATCATGGAACTCGTCCGGGAGTACACCGACCAGGGCGGCGGCGGCTTCCGTCGAGCCGGTCGACACGACGAGTTGCTGCGCGAGGTGGCGCACGAGCCGAGGGCGCTCGCGGGGTAACTCGGCGGGTTCCCGGGTGCGGTAGCCGAGCGCCGACATCTCGATCATGAGCTGGCGGTACTGCCAGTCGCTGAGCGCGCCGAGCGTGACAGCACGGCGCACGAGCGCGACCATCGACGCGCCCCAGTAGCGCTTCAACTCGATGAGCCGCTGCAGATCGACGCTCCCGGTGAAGCTCCCGCGGAGCTCGTCCGCGGGAAGGAGGAGCTCGGAGGCGAACTCGTCCGCCTCCTGCTCGATCTCCTGGCCGCCACCGACTCCACCGTGGAGGAAGACGTGGCCGATCTCGTGCGCGAGGCTGAACCGAAAACGATCAGTCGGCGCCTTCAGGTTGATGAGGAACAGTGGCGGCTCGTCGCCGGTCCACTGGGTCACCGCGTCCAGGCCGTCCGCGTCCAGGTCGCGGGCGATGACAAGACCTCCGGCTGCCTCGACCGCTGCGACCAGTACGTCGATCGGGCCGGGTGGCAGGTCCCATTCCTTGCGCACGTGCTGGGCGATCTCCGCCGGAATATCCATAGGCCCGCGTTCCACCCGATGGAAGCGGTTCGGCGTCGACCCTATGGCAACCTGCAGGGCGCGCAGCTGACTTCGCGTGAACATCAACTCGGCATGCACGCGACGAAGAGCCTTCGCGCCCAGCGACGCCTTCCGGCGGTGATAGACCAGCCCGATCCCGACGCCATGAACCTCAGGATCCGTGCACAAGACCTCGACCGGATAGCACAACGCCGCCGCGTACAGGCCCAGCCGGTCACCCGAGACCGCTAGCCGCCCGGCCTCCGCCTTACTCACGAATGCCTGCGACACAGCCTCGCCCGCCAGGTCGGACATCGCCCGAGCGACCTCAGCCTGGGTCAGGCCCCGCGACTCACGGGCGAGAGCAAGAACCGCAGCATTCGCCACAAACTGCGTCACCTCGCTACCTCCCGTCAACTAGCAGCATCAGAGTACCACGTTACCTGCCATCGCCGTACGATCCCAAAATATTCCTTGATCGATTTATGGGTGCGTCGTCGAGTTGACCAAGCCGGTCGGCCCGGCCCCAGCCCGCCGTCAGGCGGGGATCGTCCTCGCGGGCGCGCGCTCGCCCGCGCCGGCGAGCAGGTCTATGGCCTTCGCCGGAGTTCCTGTGACCGTTGCAGCCAGGGGCGGGTGTCGTAGCCGAGGGTGGTGACGGTGGGGTAGCGCGGGTAGCGTGCGGCGCGGGCGGCGGTGAAGTGCTGGCGTTCGTCGATCTCTATGGCCTGGTGGGTGCCGTCGGGGTAGCGGGCGATGATGTCGAGTCGTCGACGTTCGCGGGGCGGAGCGGTCTCGGGTAGCTCCTGCCCGGTGGGGGCGCGGTAGATGGCGGTCAGGGGTGCCCAGGCGGTGGTGCATTCCGCGTGCCGGGGCGTAGCAGTCACGGCGGGCACACCTCGACCCCGGCGTCGAGGATCTTCCCGGTGCGGTCGTGGCCCAGTGCTGCGGCTGCGCAGATCGAGGCGGTGACGGAGTGGGCGCGGTGTGCGGTCGACTCGTCGGTGGCTCGACCGCACACCGCAGGTGCTCTACGGACCGTCGACCGGTTCGGTAGACGGTGAAGCTGTGCCGGCGGTGAGCGCTGGGTGGAGTCTGGCGCTGGTATCGGTGCGTAGCTGGGTGACGAGGTTGCGGGCGGCCGGCGCGCCGATGCGAAGGCGTTTGCGGAGAGTCTCGGCGGAGATCGGCCGGTTGTGTGTACTCCAATGGAGGGTGTCTTCTGCGCGTGCTCGGTGAAGCAGGTCCTGCTCCGAGGACCGCCGCCGATGCCCGCGAAATTTGCTCTCCTCCTGATGTGGTTCCTCTGATTTTCCCCGTCCGGCCAATGCCGCAGATTCTGTGGTGTTTTCGCCTCTGCGTCTGAACTTTATGACAGCCGTATCCGGAACGGTGGTTTCGGTGGTTCCGGTGCTCTGGATGGCTTGGAGGAGGCCGGGGCCGACTTCGCTCCATCCGATGAGGAGGAGGGGGCCGACGGCGTCGAAGGCTGCTTTGCCGTAGTCCCCGGCGATCAGAGGTTCGGCAATGTTCAGGGCCAGGGTGACCGTGCTGGAGAAGATGAGGAGGCGTCGCGCTGACCGCATCACTTCGGCTGGGCCGCCGTGCACGGCGAGGTGTCGGGTTCCCAGGAGGAGCCCGAGGACGGAGAGGTCGACGGCGGGAGCGACCAGGGGTGCGACCCAGATCGGGACGCCGAGGCGTAGCCCGAGCGCGAGGACATTGCCGAACCCGAACAGGAACGTCAGGCCCACGACGGCGGCCATCGTCGCGGTGACGAGCTTGACGACCGCTGCCGTGAGAGGAGGAGCAGCGTCGTTGTTCGACTCGGCGGGGTTCGTCATGGTGGGGCTCACTCGTCACCACCCCCAGCCTGCAGCCGTAGAACTGAGCCACGCCGACCCGACCTCGGGCGTGGGGTGTGGGAGGCCCCTCGAAGCCGGTGCGCTGGGCGCCACCGTGCCCGCTCGTCCGGAGGGCTGAGGCGCGCGAAAGCGCTGCCGGGCCGCTGGGAACGGCCCGTTCGCAGCCTCGTCGAGGTGTAGCAACGGGTGTAGCAACGCAGGCGAACCGGCATGTACGTCGGCGGCCTTCCACGGCCGAAAACGTACGTCCGCGGACGTTGAAATGACGGTCAGTTCGGCCTGAAAAGCGGAAGGTCGGCGGTTCGACCCCGCCCCTGCCCACCCTTTTGACCTGCGAGAATAGCAGGATTTGTCGATCACTTTTTGATCGTTGTATGGCAACGGGTGTGGCAACGGCGTCGCGTGATCCCGGTGGCGGCCCGTCTGCCACCCGGGTTGACCTGCGTAAATGGTGGAATCGACCTCCGCTTTCCGGGTGGGAGGTCACGAGGCCCGTGTCCACGGACGTTGCCACACGGTATGGGTTTTGTATGGCAACGAAGCTAGTCTGGCCCGGTCGTGTCGGTGCCATGACCTGCAATGGTGCTCAAGATCGGGGCTGGTGGACCGTCCGCTTGTGCGGCGGACGGTCCGCGACACACCATCACCAACCTGCGTAAGAGCTGGTACCTGATCCGCTCGCCAGCGGGTTCCGCACCAATCTGTGTGGCATTTCCGCGTCGCAGCATGCCTGACTCGACCGGGTCCGATGTCCAGGGCCTGGTCCGACTCGACAGGTGAAAGCCGCACATGCCGTGGGCAACAGCCCGGTCGCGGCGAACCTGATCTCGACGTTGAGCTACCAGTTCGCGAATCAGCACGACCCGCGCACCGTGATCCTGCTGGCCCGTACCGCCCTGCGCGGAGCGGAGAACTCCGCCATGTCGGCCACTCTGGCGCTGTTGTACGAACGGATCGCCTGGGCACACGCGAAGGCCGGCGACCGGCCCGCCACGGAGAGAGCGCTTGCCGCGGTGGAACGGCACTACGACCAGCGACACCCTGACGACGGACCGACGTGGGTGTACTGGCTCGACGACAACGAGACCCAGGTGATGGCTGGCCGCTGCTACGTCGAGCTCGGCATCCCGCAACGCGCCGAACCACTGCTGGTCGACGCGGTCGCCCGCTGCGACGAAGATCACGCTCGCGAAGCCGCCCTCTACCGTTCCTGGCTCGCCGAGGCCTACCTGCAGACAGGCGACCTCCACGGACTGTCGAGGAAACCACCCACCTCGTCCGCCTCGACGCCTGCGCAGGATCAACACGCACCTCCGACCGGGTCCAACACCTGTGCACTCGCCTCGCCGCGTTCCGCGCCGATCCAGCGGCCCGCGCGTTCGAGAACCTCTACGAATCCGAAGCGGATCTTCCGTGCCATCCGCGTCGCCCCAGCTGACCCTCGCGCTAGCGGTTAGCGGCACGGTGAGAAGGCTGCGATCCGCCGAGCCACATGCCATCCACTGGCGGAAGCGTTGTCGGCTGCGGCCAGCACGTGCTTGGTCTGGAGCGGCAGGCCCGAAATCCCGCAACACCCGTGCCCGCCGCAGGAGTCATGTGGCAAGACTGCCTGGTGCCGACTGGATGGGAGGCGTCGGTACAGGTCCGGCCGCGGCCTCGATGAGCGCGACCGCCTGTTCGAGCGTGGAGCTTTCCGAGACTATCCGTTCGCCGTCTACCCCGAGAAGATCGCGGGTAGGTGCCAGCCGCGCATATCCTCGCCGGTGAACTCGGCTGATTGCGCCGTGAAGATCTTCGCCGTCGCTGGACGGAACCTCCGCCTCGTCTGGCACAACCCTCCCACCATGACGTCCTCCGACGGTGGCCGCGATGTTCTGCGGCGTCGGCAGGTCATCCGATGACCACCAGCGCCTCCTGGTGAGCATCGCTGTCGGACACCGAAAGTGGCGGTGATGCGCCGGGTGATGGCCCTGCTCGCTGTCCGAGGGTTGCACCGGGGAGTGATCGGAAGAGTCGCTCGGCGTATTAGGCTTTGTTTCTGCTGGTTTGTCGTATTTGCGTAGTCAGAGCTGAATGGCCTCCTTCTCTACGTTCTTGCAGCTAAACCATGGCGTTGATGGCACCATTGATCTGTTTGCCACGACAATCTGGGGGATCCAGGGGCAGATGGACAGGGCAGAAAGAGAACGGCTGCGCACTGCTGTCGAGGAGATAAGTGGCTGGCTGGCGCAGGCCCAGCGCTTGCTCGCCGAGCGTTCAAGAATTGTCGAGGAGGCGAGGGTCGCCGGCGAGGAACTGCGTCGCGCCGCCATCGACGTTCCTCGCGACGGCGTGTCAGTCTGGCGAGTCCTCCCCCTACGAAAAACGGACGAAAGCCTGATCCGCGCCCTCGCGCTGCGCTCGCATCTCCCCGACCTCGCCCAGTTGGACGCCGAGGACATCGGGGACCTCGTCACCGACGTCCCCGGCATCATCGGCGACGCGCGGGTTCTGCTCAGCGCCCGTCGATTCCTCAGCCGCCCCACACGACGTAGCGCCGCTGCGGAAGCCGGCACTCTCCTCATCCGCTACAGAGACCAGGCAGTCGAGACCGACCTGCCCGGTCTGCTGGCCAGTTTGACGCCGAACCCCGACAGCGTCCGTGGGATGAGTGTGGCGGATGCACTGGATCCTGGGATCGGGCTCGCCGAACACCTCGGCGCTCCCGACTCCGGAGGTCTCGAACTCCTCGACGGCCATGTCGTCGCCGGGCTCGGCCAGGCGATCACCATGATCGACCAGGTCCTGCAGTCGGAAGCGGCTCACCGGGCCGCCGCAGTCCAGGCGAGTAACCAGGTCCGACGGACCGAAACCCGCAGTCGGCTTGCCGCCATGTCCGTCGATCGGCTCCGGGAGGTGACCCGGGACCGGCTGCGCGTCAACCTGCTGACCGACGCCGGCATCACGACCGTGCAGGCGGTGCTCGACCGCGGGCGTGCGCTGGAAGGCGTGTCCGGTATCGGGTCGACCCTGGCGGCCAGGTTCCTGGGAGCCGCGCAGACACTGCGCCAGACGACCTACGACGAGATGCCGGTCCGTATCGACATCAGGCTTCAGACGTTGGAGGCCACCCGGTTACTGCGTCTGCTTGGCGCCTGGGACGCCACCCGCAGGCTGCGTAACGCGGCCTGGGACCTGGCACGTGCCCAGGAACTGGCGCCGCTCGCACAGGCGCTTGGCCGCCATCCTGAACGCCTGGCCGTGGTCCCGCTCGCCGGGCGGTCCGCGCAGGAGTTCCTGACCGGCGTCACCTCGGTCCTGCGCCGGGCGGCCTCGGTCAGCGACGTCCAACCGGGCCAGGTACCAGCTGCCGACCCGTGGGAGGACTTCCTCGCCCGGCCCGCCGACTACTTCGGCATGCTGACCGAGCTTGGCGTCGCACCCGAGGACGAGAACAGGATCCATGGCGACCTGCCCGAGCAGATCGTCGCCGCCGTCCGCGCGACGTCCCTCAACACCGAGCACCTAACCGTCGGGACACTGCGCGGCTATCAGAGCTTCGGCGCCCGGTTCGCGCTGGCCCGACGCAAGGTCATCATCGGTGACGAGATGGGACTGGGCAAGACCGTCGAGGCCCTCGCCGTGCTCGCCCACCTTCGCGCACACGGCCACCGTCACACGATCGTGGTCTGTCCCGCCGCGGTGGTCACGAACTGGACCCGGGAAATCTCGGCCAAGTCGACGCTGGACCCCCATCGCGTCCACGGACCGAGACGCGACGCAGCCGTGGACGACTGGCGGCGCGACGGCGGCGTCGCCGTGACCACCTACGAGACCCTGCGCTGGCTGCTGCCCCAGCTCCACGACGTCGAACTGGGCTGCGTGGTCGTTGACGAGGCGCACTACATCAAGAAACCGGAGACGCAGAGATCGCAGCTGGCGGCGCGTCTTCTGGAGATGTCCGATCGTGCCCTGCTGCTGACCGGCACTCCGCTGGAGAACCGTCTCGACGAGTTCGTCACCCTCGTGCGCCACGTGCAGCCCAGGCTCGTGGTAGATACCAGCGGCCTGTCCCCCCGGCGGTTCCGCGCACAGGTGGCCCCGGCCTATCTGCGCCGCAACCAGGCGGACGTGCTCCCCGAACTGCCCCCGCTCGTCGAGGTCGACGAGGTGCTCCCGATGTCCGCCAAGGATCTCGCTGCCTACCAGGAGGCGGTGCGAGACGGCAACTTCATGGCCATGAGGCGGGCCGCGATGATCCAGGGGCGCCACTCGGAGAAGTTCGGCCGGCTGAGGGAGATCGTCGCCGAGGCGGTGGCTAACGGACGACGGGTGCTCGTCTTCTCCTTCTTCCTCGACGTCCTGGATCACGTCAAGCAGGAACTACCTGGCCCGGTCTTCGGCCCGCTCACCGGCAAGACGCCCGCCGCGCAACGCCAACCTCTGGTGGACGAGTTCTCCGCCGCCGACGGCGGAGCAGTACTCATCGCGTCGATCCTCGCTGTCGGTACGGGGCTCAACCTCCAGGCCGCATCCGTCGTCATCCTGTGCGAACCGCAGCTCAAGCCCTCCACCGAGGAGCACGCCATCAGGCGCGCCCAACGAATGGGGCAGCTCGAGTCCGTCCAGGTCCATCGGCTGCTGTCCGAGGAGGGCGTGGACCAGAGGATCCGCGAGCTCCTCGCACGCAAGGGGTCCGTCTTCGACGACTTCGCCCGGATCAGCGCGACCGCTGCCAGCGCGCCGGAAGCGCTCGACGTGTCCGAGAACAAGCTGGTCCACGACATCATCGTCGCGGCCGAGCGTGCGCGGCTGTTCGCTGAGCCGGCAGTCCAGACGGCTGACGACCCGACCGCAGGCTGACATGCCTGGCGCCGCGCGACCGGACCCCTGCCAATCCCAATCGAGACACCGCTGGGCGCGGGTCGGCTACAGGGTGTGGTCGCGGAGAATTATTTATGAACAGGGCGATCTGCTCGCGATTGCCATCAGGCTGGGCCGGTCGAATGAGATGATGATTGGCTGTGCGGAGTAGCCGAAACGCGCATGGCCGTAGTCGCGACGACGTCGAGACGACGGTGCGTGAATTTGTCTCGGGGCTCGCCTTCATCGCGCGGGACGTGTGGCGGCGTACCCCCAGGTCGGATCTCTATCTGGACTGCGACGTCTGCGGCGGTGCCACGCCGCGCTCCAGCTACAGTATCGGCAGATCATCTCCGCAACCAAGGAGAATCCGACGCTTGTCGCCGCGCCACCGGAGCCTGAGACACCGGTACAGGGCGCGCCACACCCACTCCTGATCAAAGTGCACTGCGAGTCGACGTTCACCGACCTGGACTACATCGCCGGGCAGATCTTCCGGTTCACCGCGATGTCGTGGCGCCGGCTCTATCCCAGCCGGCAGCCCGTCACGGTGTCGTACTCCGACCTCATCGCGAGACTCTTCGGTCAACTGCGTGAGGTCTCGAACTGGAACTCCGACATCGTGACGTCGCCCAGGCTCCGCGAGAGCCGATGGTTTCTGTGATGCTCGACGACGGGACCCCGTCGGGCGGAGAGGTCGCCCAGCATTTCGGAACTATCTTGTACGGCACGTTGCGGATCGGTCCACCTCCGCATCTGTCGGCACCTCGAGACACGCCTTCACCGACAAATCTATAAGACCTGGACCCGCCGCCACCAGCTCCTTGCCGAACCGTTTAAGCTCGCTCACAGCCGGATGTACGGCCTCGTGTTTTCTCGTCGAACCCTCGATCGTTCTCTGCGAGGGCCACGCGGCGGCCGTCCTCCGTCACGGACCGCGCCATCGACATGTCGCCGGATGACTACCTTCGGACCTCACATCCAGCAAACCAACCGCAGGGCAGTGCAGGACAGGGAGGCCGGGACCATGCGGGACCTCCTGGCCGGTGTGCTGGCCCAGGGGGCGACACCGGGTGACCTGGCGGCGGCACGGACACAGATGGCCTTCTCGCTGGGGTGGCACATCATCATCGCCTGCTTCGGGGTCGGTATGCCGGCCCTGACGGTGTTCATGGAGTGGCGGGCCCTGCGTACCGGCGACGTGGCCTATGAGTCACTGGCCCGCACCTGGGCGCGGGCGATGGGGGTGCTGTTCGCCGTCGGAGCGGTCTCCGGCACGATTCTCAGCTTCGAGATGGGCCTGTTGTGGCCCGGCCTGATGGGCAGGTTCGGCGACGTCATCGGCCTGCCCTTCACCCTGGAGGGATTCGCCTTCTTCATCGAAGCGATCTTCCTGGGAATCTACCTCTACGCCTGGGACCGACTGCGACCCTGGGTGCATGTTCTCACCGGGCTTCCTATCATTATCGCCGGGGTCGCCTCGGCGTTCTTCGTGGTCACCGCGAACGCCTGGATGAACCAGCCCCGCGGCTTCGACATCTCCAACGGAGAGGTCACCGGAGTGCGCCCGTGGGAAGCGATGTTCAACCCGGCCACCCCGCCGCAGACCGTGCACATGATCATCGCCGCGCTCATGGTCGCCGGCTTCGGCACCGCCGCCGTCTACGCCGTGGCGCTGCTGCGCGGCAAACGAGACCGGCACCATCGGCTGGGATTCCTGGTCCCGTTCACCGCCGCCGCGGCGCTGGCCCCGGTCCAGGTGGTCGTGGGTGACTGGGCGGCGCATTTCCTGGCGGAGTTCCAGCCCCTCAAGCTCGCCGCGATCGAGGGGCTGCCCCGCACCACGGCAGGCGCGCCACTCTCACTGGGAGGCGTCTACGCCGACGGGGAACTGCGCCATGCCCTGGAGATCCCCAACGCGTTGTCCCTGCTCGCGCACTGGGATCCCGACGCGGTCGTGCTCGGCCTCGACCAGGCGCCCGCCGAGCTACAACCACCGGTCAACGTGGTGCACCTCAGCTTCCAGCTCATGGTGGGCATCGGGTTCGCCCTCGTCGCGCTCGGCATGTGGCTTGCGCTGGCCTGGTGGCGCCACCGCGACCTGCCCCACAGCCGCTGGTTTCTCCGAGCGGCGGCGGTGGCCGGGCCAGCCGCCGCGCTGGCGGTCGAGGCCGGATGGGTGGTTACCGAGGTCGGCCGGCAGCCCTGGGTCGTCTACAACGTCCTGCTCACCCGCGACGCGGTCAACCCGCAACCCGGCCTGCTGGCCGGCCTGCTGATCGTCCTGACGGTCTACGCGGCCCTCACAGTCGCCACGATCTACGTACTGCGGCGCCTCGCCCGCCTCGGCCCCGTACCCGCACGAGCCGTGGCACCCCAGGAAAGCCCGCCCGGACCCGCCCACACGGACGCGGACGCGGACGGAACCAGATCATGACCGCCGCGGACACGCTGCTCGTGGTGCTGTGGATCGGGCTCACGCTCTACACCCTGTTCGGCGGCGCCGATTTCGGCGGCGGCCTCTGGGACCTGCTCGCCGGCAGGGCCGACCGAGGCCAACCCCAGCGGGACCTGATCGAACACTCCATCGGACCAGTGTGGGAAGCAAACCACGTCTGGCTGATCTTCGTGATCACTCTGTTCTGGACGTGCTTCCCCGCCGCGTTCGCCCCGTTCGCGGCCACCCTCTACATCCCGCTGACTCTCGCGGCCCTGGGCATCATCGCCCGCGGCGCGGCGTTCGCCTTCCGCAAGGTCAGCGACGAACTGTGGCAGCGACGCATGTTCGGAGCGGCGTTCGCCTTCTCCTCGGTGGTCACCCCATTCTTCCTCGGAACCACCCTCGGCGCGGTCGCCTCCGGGCGGATACCACCAGACATCCCCGAGGGAGACATTCTGGCCAGCTGGTGGAACCCGACCTCGATCACCACCGGCGTCATCGCCGTGGTCACCACCGCCTACCTCGCCGCGGTCTACCTCACCGCCGACGCCCGCCGCGCCCGCGAGCCCACGCTGACCGAGGCATTCCGACGCCGCGCTCTGATCACTGGCCTGCTCCTGGGCGCGCTCACCCTGGGCGGGCTCCCCGTCCTGCGCGCCGACGCCCCCCACCTGTTCGACGGGCTCACCGGCAAGGCGCTTCCCCTGGTCATCACCAGCGGCACGGCCGGCGTCCTGTCCCTGGCGCTGCTGCTGGCCCGGCGCTACCTGCTCGTCCGCCTCACCGCGGCCCTCGCGGTCACCGGCGTGCTCTGGGCCTGGGGCATCGCCCAGTACCCGAGCATGCTCCCCGGCCTCACTGCCCACGCCGCCGCCAGCGGCACTACCGTTCTCCACCCGGTGCTGTGGGCGCTCGCCATCGGCGCAGCCCTGCTCATCCCCTCCCTGATCTATCTCTACTTGGTATCCCAACGTGAGAAGACCCCGCACGTGGAACATTGCGATCATTGAAATGAGGCGATGTGCGCGGCGCGCGCGTTCACTGGCGACGGGCGGTCCGTGACGATCGGAGTGTCAGTCGTAGCAGATGGTCATCGGCGATCCCCGCGGCCACGGGGATCGCCGTTACCCCCTTCGATCAGACTTGCTGGGGCTCACCGCCGACCGGTCTGGCGGTGTCTTCGATCTGGGCGTGGATGTCGCTACGCAGCTGCGTGACCAGCCCACGGGCGGTGCCGGCGTCGACGCGGAGGCGTTTGCGCAGTGTCTCCGCGGAGATCGGGCGCTGGTGCTGCTGCCAGTGCAGCACATCTTCAGCCCGCGCTCGATGAAGCATGTCCTGCTCCCATGCACCCGAACCATTCCGATGACTCCTCGCGCCTGCAGAGGGCGTCGCAGCCCTGGCACTCGGGCGAGCCTGCGCGGGCAGCGCGCGCTGATCCACCACCGTCGATTCATGCGAATCCTCCGCGGTGCGTGAAGCCGGCAGGGGTGCGCGTGTCCCCGTCTCCTGCATGGCCTGGATCAGTCCAGGACCGACTTTTGCCAACCAATCATCAGCAGCGGGCCGACGGCGTCGACGCGGCCTTACCGTACTGGCCGGCGATCAACGATTCCACGACATTGAGGGTCAATGTGACCAGACTGGCGAAGATGAGCAGACGCCGAGCGGACCGTTGCACATCGGCGGGACCGCCGTACAGCGGGCGCCAGCTGACGGGTACCCAGCAACAGCCCGACCACAGAAAAATCCACCGCCGGGGCTACCACGGGCGCAATAAGGATCGGGACACCCGAACACGGACCGAGGGCAAAATAATTCCCAAAACCAAAACGGAACGCCAACGCCACCACGGCCCCGATCGCCACGGTCGCGAATTTCGCGGCGTATGCAGGCCCGGCAACACCCGAGGACTCGTCACGGGACACGGCCGACGATATTTCCCGCCGAATATTCACCGGGCACCGCCTCCGACGGGCAGCCATACGGCCATCCCGACCGACCATCCCGGCGCGGCATCGAGCCAAGCCAAATCGATGCTCAAATATGGTCGTGGTCCCCGCGTCAAACCCAGGCAGCCGATCTCCTCGGGGCGAGGGACGTTGCGGGCGCGGATGCGGCGACGCCCAGTACCCAGCGTGGACTCCAGTCGGCTTAGGTCGACGTTGGACCGGCGCAGCCACCCGCAGAGGGTACGGACCTGCTCGGGTATTGGGGTGGGCGAAAGGGCTGCCGCCCAGGCCGGCACAGTGCTCTCGCGCTCGTGCCGAGGTGTAGCAACGGGTGTAGCAACGGCAGCAGCCAAGCACGCACGTCGGCGGTCCTCCACAGCCGAGAGCACACGTCCACGGACACCGACAACACGGCCAGTTCGGCCTGAAAAGCGGAAGGTCGGCGGTTCGACCCCGCCCCTGCCCACCACCGTGCTGCACCTTCGCGTAGAGCGCGTTCTGGGCCGCGGTGTTCTGCGTGCGCAGGGCATTGTCGAGCCACCCGTCGATCTCCGCGTCCCTGATGCGGGTGGTGTTCGCTCCGCCGTCGGCCGGAAGCTCGGTCGAGTAGAACAGCGTGCGCAGCACCGAGGCGTCGGTCGCGGTGGCCGCACCGGCGCCGATGTCGTAGTCACCGGAACCGAGCGCCTGCACGATCCCCGCTGTTGCCAGCGGGTGAAGGACGAGTTCGATCCCGATCTGCTTGAGGGCGTCCTTGAGCGCCGTGTGGTAGTTCTTCTGCTCCGCCGTGGTGAACTCCGCCGCGTAGGCCAGTGTCGCGCTCAGCCGCTGGCCGTTGCGGGTGCGATAGCCGCCGCCGTCGGTCGCGGTGAACCCCGCCTTCGTCAGCAGGCTCACCGCGCGGTTCTTGTCGTAGCTCCAGGTGTTCTCCACCGAGCGGTCGTAACCGGGAGTGGAGGAGGTCAGCGCCGACCAGCCGTTGCTGTACGCACCCTGGAACAGCCCCTGGGTGATGGTCCTGACGTCGACCCCGGACTGGACGGCGAGCCGCACGTCCCGCTCGTTGAAGGGAAACGTGGTGGTGTTGAGGGCGTACGTGAAGGGCGCCCCGATCTTGTCCCGGTCGACCAGCTTGATGCCGGGCTGCCTGCGCAGTTGCGCGACCCGGGCGGCGGGCACCTGGTCGGCGATGTCGAGCTGCCCGGAGGTGAGCGCGCCGACCCGGGCGGCGTCGTCGGTCAGGAACTCCACCGTGTACTGATCGAGATAGGCGTCGCCCTGATGCGGCGCCGAGGCCGGTGCCCACCGGTAGTCCTTGCGGCGGGTGAACACCGCCTGCTGGCCGGGGGTCAGCCTGGAGAACACGAACGGGCCGGTGCTGACCACCGATTTCCCGCCGGAGCCGATGTCCGCGGCATGCTCGCGCAGCACGACCGGCGAGTGGAAGCCCAGATACGCCGACGCGAGGCCGCCCAGGAGCGGCGAGTAGGGCGTGCTCAGACGGACGACCACGGTGTGCTCGTCGACCACGTCGGTCCGCTGGTAGGGGCCGAGCAGGGTCTTGGCGTTGCGCGACTTCGTCGCCGGCGCCACGACATGGTCGAAGTTCGCCTTCACCGCCTGGGCATCGAACGGCGTCCCGTCCTGGAACGTGACGTCGTCGCGGAGGACGAACGTGTAGCTCAGGGCGTCATCGGAGACCTTCCAGGACTTGGCCAGCCAGGGCCAGCGAGCTCGCCGACAAGGCGAGGAAGTTCCTGCGGGTAGGCATGAAAGGACCCCCGTTTCTCGTGGTCAGATGAATCAGGCGGACCGGATGCGCCCCGCGGACGGCGAACGCCGTGAACCGCGCTACCTCGCGGGCACCGGACCCAGGCCGGCGGCCATCGCCAGGCGCCGCAACGAGTTCCGTCGATCCTCGGGATCGTGGATGTTGGAGATGGCCATCACCTCGTCGGCCCCGCTGGCCGCGACGAGTTCGGCAAGCCGCCCGGCCACCCGGTCGACGCCGCCGACCACGTCGCCGCGGAAATCCAGCGTGTCGCGCGCGGCCAGCTGAGCGTCGGTGAGACGCCGGGCCAGCGCCCGCTCGACGGGCTCGAGCGGGCTGGGGTTGCCGGTGAGGTGGTCGAGCACGGCGAGCCGCTCGGGGGCGGCGAGGGCCTGCGCGTGCTCGTCGTCCTCGCCGACCCAGACCCGCACGGCGAGGATCCCCAGCGGCCGGGCTCCCTCGGCGGCCGGCACGAACGACTCGCGGTAGCGGCGCAGCGCGCGGGCGGCCACCGCCGGGTCCTGGTAGACGCAGAAGAAGCCGTACCCGAGCCCGGCCCGTGCCGCGAGCTCGGCGCTGCCGACACTGGAGCCGAGCAGGAACACCGGAGGCAACGGGACCGCGGCCGGTGACGCGACGAGCGCTCGGTACGGATCATCGGCGGGAAGGTCCCAGCGCCCGCCGACGCCGAGCAGTTGCCGCAGGTGGTCGCCGAACCTCTCGAGTCCGTCCGGGGTGCGCAGCAGCGCGTCGCGGGTGGGGTCGTCCCCGGTCCCGGTGGACCGGCCCACCCCGAGATCGATCCGTCCCGGATGCAGCGCCTCGAGGGTGCGGAACTGCTCGGCGACGTGCAGGGGCGAGTGGTTGGGCAGCATGACGCCGCCGGAGCCCACGCGTATCCGGCTCGTCCGGTCGGCGATGTGGCCGATGAGGATCTCCGGTGCCGCGATCGTCATGTTCCGCACGCCGTGGTGTTCGGCCAGCCAGAACCGGGTGTAGCCGAGCTCGTCGGCGAGCTGGGCGAGCGCGGTCGAATGACCGAGGCTCCGCGCCGGGGTGGTCTCCTCGGACACGGGGCCCTGGTCGACGATGGAGACGGCGACCATCTACAGCGCCCGTGCCAGCGGCCGCCGGGCCGCGACGGCCGGGATCGGGAGCCCGTAGTGCTCCCGCAACGTCGTCCCGCGATAGTCCGAGCGGAAGATGCCACGCCGCCGCAGGATCGGCACCACCTGGTCCACGAGCGCCGGCAGCCCGTCGACGGTGACGTCCGGCATGAGGGTGAACCCGTCGACCACCCCGGCGGCGAACCAGGTCTCGATCACATCGGCGACCTGTTCGGGGTCGCCCACCGCGACGACGTGCCCTCCACCGCCGCCCCGGCGGATGATGTCGCGCACCGTGTGCCCCGCCGCGGCGAGGCGGGCGAACGGGCGGGCGTGGCCGCGCACGTGCACCAGGCTCTCCCGCAGGGTCGGCGGAACCGGGCGGTCCAGCTCCAGATCGTCGGCGGGCAGGCCGAGCTGCGCCGCGAGGGCCCGCAGAGAGCCGCGCGGGTCGGACAGCTCGTCGAGGGCCTGGCGCCGTTCGAGTGCCTCTCGCTCGGTGCCACCGACAGAGGTGACGAGTCCGGGCAGGAACCGCACCGAATCCGGCGGACGGCCCAGACCTGCCGCCCGGGACCGGACGACGTCCAGATCCGCACGGGCCGTGTCCAGGTCCACCACGGCCGTGAACATCGCCTCGCCGGTCCGCGCGGTGAGCGTGCGCACCTCGTCGGACACCCCCGCGTGGTACAGCACCGGGTAGCCCTGTTCGGACGGGGGAAGGCTGAGCGGTCCCCGGACGCTGAAGAACGTGCCCTGGTGGTCGATCGGCCTGATCCGGGCCATGTCGGCATACCGCCCGGATTCCACGTCCGCGACCAGGGCGTCGGGTGCCCAGCTGCGCCACAGGTCGAGCACGACCGCGACGAACTCCTCGGCCCGGGCATAGCGCGTCTGGCTGCTCGGCTCCTGTGCGACGAAGTTCGCCGAGACCCGTGGACCCGAGGTGGTCACGGCGTTCCAGCCGGCCCGGCCGTGACTGATCAGGTCCAACGCCCGGAACCGACGGGCGATGTTGAACGGTTCGTTGAACGTGGTGGACGCCGTGCCGACCAGCCCGATCCGCTCGGTGACCGTGGCCATCGCGGTCAGGATCAGCGTCGGCTCTAGGCCGTTGAGCTGCGGGTAGTCGTCGATGTCGGCGTGCAGGCCCGGCACGTCGGCGAGAAAGATCGAGTCCAGCCGTCCGCGCTCAGCGATCTTCGCGACCTCGAGGTAGCCCTCGATCCGAGCGAACGCGAGTGGGTCGGAGCCCGGCCACCGCCACGCTCCGGGATGGTGCCCGGCCGCCACCGGATGAACGCTCAGGTGTAACTCGCGCCCACGCAGATCCGACAACGACACCACTGTGCTCCTTCAGGATCATTGGTCGCCTGCACGGCACGGCGCTCGTGCGGCACAGGCTGGACAGTCGAACGCGGCGCCGCCGGCGAGGCGCATGCGGCCACGGCGACGTGGCGCCTGCCTGTGCGGCCACGAGAATCCATGCGGCCATGAGAGCCCATGCGGCCATGAGAATCCATGCGGCCATGAGAGCCCATGCGGCCATGAGAGCCCATGCGGCCATGAGAGCCCATGCGGCCATGACGTTTCCGCCGGGCGGATTGCGGGTCGGTCCGGAGCGGCGTGGGCCGGTCGGCAGCGGGATTGCCGGCGCGTCAGCCTCTCAACCGAAAAGAAACATGAATCAGCGACTCGGCGGCCCGAAGCCACCAGATTCCTGAGTGTGCGCCGGCGGATATCCGCTTACCGGTCGTGGACGGCCGGGTCGGATCAGCCGGGGCCGAGGTTCAGCGGAATACCGGATGGAGGGAGGGACGAGAGTCGGGACAGGAAGCACTCACTACTGTGCCGAAATCCACATGCCGACGACGGAAGAAGTCGACCGCCGGCGGCGTGGAATCGCCGCCCGCGTCATTGGGGGCGGGCGGGATTTCGCTGTACGGCGAATCGCCGTCGCTCATCTCACTGCCTCCTTATCGGATGATCCGCCGCCGGTGGCAGCTTACCGGCGCGGTACTCCGCTTTGCAAGAGTCTGTCGAGGCAGGCCGTCTGTCCGCTCGCGACCCGCTAGGAGTCCATTGCTCTTCGTGTTTGGATGGTTCCTTGCTGTTCGCCCTGTTCTCTCGTCGGCGGGAAGGTCCGCAGCCCGTCGACCATCACGGTCAGCAGCGAACGCACGTGCGCGTCCCGGTCGGGGCTCTGCTCCTTGACCCAGGACAGGGCGCTGACCAGCGAGATGACCTCGTCCGTCCGCACGTCCGCCCGGACCTGCTCGGTCCGCTGTGCCCGGATGAGCAGCGACTCGGCGGCCAGGTCGACGGCCCGGCAGGACCTGTGCAGCTCCGAGCCCTCGTCCCGGGAACCGGCGAGCAGCGCCGCCGACACGCCCTGGTAGATGGCGACGTGGGAGATCAGGTCTGCCAGCCAGTCGAACAGCGCGGTGGCCGCGTCCGCGGCGCCGAGCAGCCGCTCGGCCTCGGCGCAGAGGGCCGCGGTCCGGTCGTGCAGCAGCGCCTCGAGCAGCGCGTCCCGGCTCGGGAAATGACGGAAGAGCGTGCCCGTCCCCACCCCGGCCCTGCGCGCCACCTCGTTGAGAGAGATGTCCCCGTCGCGGCTGGCCAGCGCCTCCCGGGCGACCTCCAGGATGCGTTCCCGGTTGCGGCGAGCGTGGGACCGCATCCGCCGTTCCTGGCTCTCCGCCTGGTCGACCACGCGAACCTCCCTGATCCTGGCCGGGCGCGTCGGCCGTCTGTCGAGACTACGAAGTTCCGCTGCCCGGTACGACCATTGGATGCTGCCAGGCGGGCTGCCCGCTCGGCATCATGTCGATCAGGTCAGCCGCACCCGCCTGTCCGCATCGACCGAGAGCCCGCGGGCCAGCGCGCGTAGCCGCTCCTCGGCCGCGCGACGCGACACTGCCGCAAAAGGAGCGAAAGTCTCCGCACCGTGGAAGGTGCCCGGAAACGAATGCACCTCGACGCTGACTCGGGCGGCCAGCAGCCGCAAGGCGTACAGGATTCCCTCGTCCCGGGCGGGATCCAGTTCCATCGTGCTGAGATAGGTGCTGGGCAGGCCACTGAGGTCCGTCGACCTGGCCGGAGCCGCATAGGGCGACACGTCCGGATCGCCGGGCCGCTGGTCCGGCCCCAGGTACGCCGTCCACGCGGCGGCCGCGCCGGCGCGGGTGAACCCCGGGGTGTCCACGAACCGCGCCATCGACTCGGTACTCAGCTTGTCGTCGAGCAGCGGAACGTCGAGCAGTTGGAACACGAGGGGAACCTCCCCCTCGTCCCGGGCCAGCAGCGCCGTACCGGCCGCGAGGGCGGCGCCGGAACTCGCCCCGCCGACGGCGATCCGGCTCTCGTCCAGGCCGAGGCTCCGAGCAGCGTGGTACACGTGCCGAAGAGCCGCATAGCAGTCGTGGAGCGGACCGGGGAAAGGCGTCCCGGGGGCGAGCCGATACTCGACGTTGGCCACGGCGATGTCCAGGCGCGAGGCGATCTCCGCGCAGAACGGGTCGAGTGCCTCCGCGCTCCCGGCCGTGAATCCGCCTCCGTGGATCCACAGGAACACGGGCAGGTTGGGCGGCCGCCGCTGCGGGCGGAACAGCCGTACCGGTACCGCGGGGTCTCCGGGGGCCGACAGGTCGACGGCCTCGACCGGCGGTAGTTCGGCACGTGCCAGCTGCGCCGCGACCTCGGCCTGCGCCTGCTCCCGCACGCGCGTGAAAACATCCGGCTTGCCGCTGGTCAGGGCGTCGGCGACGGCGGCGAGTTCTGGGTCGAGGGTACGCGGACGAGGCGCGCCGGAAGACGTGGTCATCCTCTCGCCAGGGCGATCGGCAGCAGGGTCAGTGCCGCCACGGCGAAGACTGTTCCGGCCAGGGCCTGCTGCAGGAATGTCCCCGCGGCGAGCAGGAACACCGCGGCCAGGATGGGCATCCGGATACACCGCCCGCCGAGTTCGCTCCGCGCCGTGGCGATGCCGAGAACGAAGTCGAGTAGCCGAACTGGTGGGAACGCATACACGGACCAATCCTGCCAGATCGTCAGCTGTATATCCGGCGACTGTGGCTGGGCGGCAGCTCCGCCGGTTGATCGTTGCGGCGCAGGACGCGGACCATGGAATGCGGCTCGGCGGGCACCCCGTCGCGGTACGAAAGCCTGTCGTCTCGATCAGCGGACCGCGGGCGTCGACCTTGGCCACCGGACCCACTCCGTCCCGGACGGTCAGATAAACATTGTCCGATGCGGCCCGTCATCGGCGGCAAGCCCGAGACCACGGGAAGTCGGGCGGTTGGGTTCCCGTGGCCGTTTCCGTCCGCCGGCTGGCGGCCGCATACCGTCAGGGTGGGACGGAACGCACTGATGGGCCGTGCTCTGTCTTCGTTCGGGCCTTGCCGGAGGCCGGGTGACGATTTTGTCGGCCGTTGGGCGGAGGCGGAGAGTTCCGGTCCTCCCAACCGACGCCTCCGGATCCCGCGATGCCGGCACCGGGAGAATCGGACGAACTCGGAGGATGTGACATCCGCACCCACGGTCGGGCCCGATGAGGTGGAGCCGATGACTCGCAGCAGCGCGGACGCCGGCGTCGCGACGGAGACTGCCGCGGTCGACCAGCCCGGCTCGCCGCTGCGCGCGGCGGACCCGGTGGCGATCGGCGATTTCCGGGTCCTGCGCCTGCTCGGCGAGGGCGGCATGGGGACGGTCTATCTGGGCGAGTCCTCGACTGGCCGGCTTGTTGCCATCAAGGTCATTCGTCCGGAATATGCGGCCGTAACGGAGTTCCGGGAACGTTTTCGCCGGGAGACGACCCATGCCCGGCAGGTCGCCGGATTCTGCACCGCCGAGGTGCTGGACGCGTGTCCGGACGCCGAGTTTCCGTATCTGGTCACCGAGTTCGTTCCCGGACCGACCCTCAGCAGGGCGGTGATGGCCGGCGGCCCGCTGTCACCCGCCGATCTGGAACGCCTCGGTATCGGGGTGGCGTCGGCGTTGACGGCGATCCACGCGGCCGGCATCGCACACCATGACCTCACCCCGTCGAATGTCCTGCTGCCTCCCGCGGGACCGCGGGTGATCGATTTCGGCATCGCGAACGCGCTCGGGACGACCGCGCCGGTCGACGATGACGCCGCATGGATCGGCACGCCCGGGTACATGGCGCCGGAGCAGGCCCACGGTGATCAGATCGGCGCGGCGGCGGACGTGTTCGCCTGGGCGGGGGTGATGGTCTTCGCGGCGACCGGCCGGCCCCCCTTCGGGGACGGTGCGCCGGACGTGCTGCTACACCGGACGCTGCACGAGGAACCCGACCTGTCCGGCGTGCCGGCCGGGATGATCGATCTGGTCCGACGCGCGTTCCAGAAGGAACCGGACGCCCGGCCGACCGCGGGTGAGGTGCTGCTGGGCCTGCTCGGCGGTACGGGAGACGACTCGGCGCCGGCCGTCGCCCGGGCCCTCGACGGCTGGCGCGCCGGCCAAACAAGCGAACCGGGGGCGGAGGCGGACCAGCCGTCGACGCGCCGGGCGGCTCTGCGACCCGGGCCGACGGCCGACCGGCGCGGTGGTCGCCGCCGGCGGGCCGCCGTACTGGCGACCGCCGCCGCCCTGCTGGCCCTGATCGCCACGGCGGTGCCGATCGCACTGGGTGCCGATCGGGAGCAGGCGTCCCCCTCGACGTCCATCGGCGCGCAAGCCGGCTGGCTGCCCGCCGTTTCGCCACCGCTGCCTCATCAACCGGGTGGGGGCGGCACCGCGCCGGCGATCGACGTGAGCCCCGAAGCCGCCAGCAAGGTTCTCACCACGCCGGACGACGGTGCGCCGGACGACGGTGCGCCGGATGACGGTGCGCCGGATGAGACGGCAGCGATCGTCGCCGAGCCCGCGGGGCGGACATCCCCGCCCCCAGCGGCGACGCCGGCGTCCCAGCCGCGAGCCACCGCATCGGTTCCCTCGGCGCGAGTCCCGGCGCCGCGGGAAGCCACCCCGTCGACGTCGGGAACTGTCCCGCAGCCACCGGGAACCCCGCCGACGGTCACCATGATCACGCCCGGTCCGGCGGCCGCAGGCTCGGCGACGGCCGACCCCGACCGAGCCCGGACGTTCTCGCGGCCGGGGCGCGACAAAACTCCGTTCAGCCGGGACAACCGTTACAAATGGTACCCCCGATACGGGCCTAGTCGGTACGAACCCGGCGGTTAGGGAGCGGCGCGAAGGCGTTCACACCCAGCACCCGCGGTACCCGTAACGGCGGGAGAGGCCGCCGCGCATACAGGTGCTCAGGTGCTAAGGCGCCGGTATCGGGCGAGGCGGCGTACCCCGTCCGCGGCGGGGCGGCCGGTGCAGGGCTTCAGGGCCGCCTCGAGACGGGTGCGGACGGTGGACTGGTCGAGACGCATGCCGATCGCGACCAGACCGCTGGGACCTTCCGTCACGGGTTTGACCGCGACGTGGATCTGTCGCCCGACGACATTGACGACATAGCCGCGCAGGCTGCGCCCGGTGTCCACGGTCATGGTGCCCTTGAGCCGGTAGATGTCCGCGGGTGGGTCCTCAAGCAGGTCGACCAGCCGGCCGGGATCCACCGGGCCGGTGGCGGGCACGGTCACCGCGTTGACGTGCGGGTGCGGCTCGTCATCGTGGTCGTGCCTGGCCAGGGCTGCGAGCGGGAGTTCGTCGACCGGGTCGTGCGGGCTCGCGGCGTCGAACACGAGTACCGGGTCGATGCGGCCATGGGTTGTGTCGACGACGTGTGCGTGGGGGTTGCTCTCGCGTACCCGGCCGGCGATTCGCGCCACCGTCTCGGCCCGGTGCGCCAGCGGAATCCGGTCGGTTTTGTTGATCAGGACGAGCGAGGCCGACGCGAACCGGGCCGGCGGCAGCCCGCCCGTGTCGACGGTGTCGAAGTAGGCGGCGGCATCGATCACGTCGACGAGACCGCCGGGGCGCACGCGGTCCACGCCGCTGAACCGGATGAGCCTGGCCAGATGTGGCGGGTCGGCCACGCCGCTGGCCTCCACGATCACCGCGTCCAGCCGCAACCGCGGATGGGTCAGTTTCTCCAGCGCCTGGTCCAGGCCGTCCGTGTCCGGCAGGCAACACAGGCAGCCGCCCGCGATCGAGGCCGGCTGGTCCACCTGACCGGTGACCAGCGCGGCATCGACGTTGATCGCTCCGAAGTCGTTGACCACTACCCCGAGGCGCGCTCCAGGCGCCTGGAGCAGGTGGTTGAGCACCGTCGTCTTGCCCGCGCCCAGGTAGCCGGTGAGCGCGATCACAGGTACCCGCACGCCCATCCCCACCCGCCTCCTCCCGTGCCGCGTTCAGCCGGTGGCTCGATCTGTAGCGCCTGGTGTAAAGATCCCGGACTCGGGCTACGAAGACTATCTACACGAGCTGCCCGTCGACCTGGCGTGCCGGACCGGTCACCCTTCGGCGGGAGGTCGTCGGTCGGCGGTTCGTCGCACCGCTGGCGCAGCACACCCTGAGCAGCGTGCGGGAACGGATCGCCACGAGCCACCCCGCCGAGGGTGCTCTCGAAAAGGGAACCTCTCCAGAAATCCTGCGGATTCTTCTCGCCATCAAAGGTCATCTGGCCCTGGCGTGGTGGGGTCGGGTGGGAGCCGTAGGTCCCTGCCACCAGAGGGGAGAAGTGTCGTCGCCCCCAACGGTCATCTTCGGATTTCTTGCTAGAGTCGGCGCGTGGGCGACAGCGCCGGTCAACAGGCAGCGAGGTCGGTTACCAGATTTCGCGGAATCCGTGAACGGCGCGGCAGGAATCGCGATGCGTTCGCCACCCTTACGGGTATCTCCCGGCCTGTGCTCACCGGCATTGAAACCTCTTTGGCTCGGCAACTGAGAAGTTTGGCCGGGCGGTCGTGAAAAACGTCCACGGATACTCCGGAAGGAAATTCCCGTGAGCAGCAAGCTCAACTGGCTCGTCTGCAAGGTCGGCTGCATCGAATGCGGCATGATAGAGGATCCGGCGCTGAGGATCATTGGAGTGTATGCAGACGAACAGCAAGCTATTGCCGCCGCGCGCAGTGCTGCCCAAACGATCGCGCAACGTTGGGGGATGACTAATACCGACGAGCCATACCCGGTGAACGCGGCCGAGATGCTGGGTTCGCGAATGGGCGCCGGCTGGATGTGGACACCCGCAGACCACGAGCAGGTCTTCGCGGTGCAGGTCCCGTCCTGACAGCTCGGTTGCGTGCGGGTGGCGAACCTGCTGTGAGGTGGTGGTCCAGCTTCGACGAGCTGCTCGAGTGCGCCGCAGCGTTGGGCGCCCGCGCAGCTTCGGGCGCTCCGCGACTCCCTGCCGCGAGATGATCGCAGGCAGGCATCGGCCTAGCTTGTGAATCGGATTCACAGTCGCTACACTTCTCTTGGATGTCTGGTTGGTCGCGGATGTGTGGGTGTCCGCCGCCGGCGGGCCGCCACGGGCGCGGGCGTGGCTCGGTGTCCTGCCAGAATGATCGGGCTGTCCACGAGGGGGATGAGGATGCCGGGTTTGACCACGGAGCGTGCGCCATCACGTCACGGCGCAGTATCGGCGGGGGCGGGGTTGCCCGGCATCGGGGCGTTGGTCGAGGTGCGGGGGCAGAAGTGGGTGGTCGCGGAGACCGACGCCCAGGCCGCGCCGGAGAGTGGGGGAGCGCACCGCGGCTCGGGGGCGGCCGTGCCGAGTTCCCTCGTCACTCTGCAGAGCGTCGAGGACGGTCGGTACGGGCAGACGATCGAGGTGATCTGGGAGGTCGAACCGGGCCGGCGCGTCCTGCCCAGCGGCTCCCTGCCCGAGGTGACCAGGGGCGGCTTCGACTCGCCGGAACGGCTCGCCGCGTTCCTCGACGCCATTCGCTGGTCGGCGGTGACCTCGGCGGACGCCCGCCGGCTCCAGGCTCCGTTCCGCTCGGGGGTGGCGGTCGAGGACTACCAGCTCGAGCCGGTGGCCCGGGCCCTCGAGGCGCCGCGGGTGAACCTGCTGCTCGCCGACGACGTCGGCCTGGGCAAGACGATCGAGGCGGGGCTGGTCGCCGAGGAGCTGCTGCTGCGTCATCGGGCCCGGCGGATCATGATCGTCTGCCCGGCCGGGCTGACCTTGAAGTGGCGCGACGAGATGGCCGAGAAGTTCGGTCGCGAGTTCACCGTCATCGACGCGGAGCTGTGTGCCGCGGTCCGCCGCTCGCATGGCAGCGCGGCGAATCCCTTCGAGGTTTATCCGCTCACGATCGTCAGCCTGCCGTGGCTGCGCGGCCCGAAGGCGCAGCGGCTGCTCGACGAGGTGCTTCCCGGCGACGGCCAGCCGACCTATCCGCGCACGTTCGATCTGCTCATCCTCGACGAGGCGCATCACGTCGCCCCGGCCGCGCCGAAACAGGTCTACGCGGTCGACTCCCAGCAGACGAAGCTGATCCGAAGGCTCGCCCCGCATTTCACCCACCGGCTGTTCCTGTCCGCCACTCCGCACAACGGCTACCTGGCGTCGTTCACCGCCCTGCTGGAGATCCTCGACGACCAGCGGTTCGCCCGCGGGGTGGCACCGGACCGCAAGGCGGTCGAGGAGGTGGTGGTCCGCCGGCTGAAGGGTGGCATCGAGAACGCGGACGGCACGCCGCGGTTCTCCCCGCGCCGCTCCATCGACATGCCGGTGGTCTATCCGGACAGCGAGCGGGAGATCCACGGCCTGCTCAAGGAGTTCTCCGCGCTGCGCCGGGTCCGGCTGAACACCGAGCGCGGCCGGAAGGCGACCGACCTGGTGACGTTGCTGCTGAAGAAGCGGCTGTTCTCCTCCCCGGCCGCGTTCGCGCACACCGTCGCCGTCTACCGGGAGACCCTCGTGGCGCGGCAGGGACGGCCGGGCCGGGCGGGCCGGGCGGGTTCCGCCGGCGGTTCGCAGGTTTCCGGTGGCCTCGGCGGGTTCGACGGCGGGTTCGACGACGACCTCGACGAGGTGCCGGAGTGGTTGGAGGACTACTTCGACGATGTCGCGACCCTCGACGACACCCAGCTCGCCGAGGCCGAGGACGACGCGCTGGACCGGGTCCGCCCGATGCAGCCGGACCCCACCGACTCCGAGATCGCGCTGCTGGAACGGATGCAGCGCTGGGGGGACGCCCACGAGGCCGAGCCGGACGCGAAGGCCCGCGCCCTGCTCGACTATCTGGCGGCGGTCTGCCGGCCGGACGGGAAGCTCTGGCTGAACGAGCGGGTCGTCGTCTTCACCGAGTACCGCGACACCCAGATCTGGCTCGCCGGCCTGCTGCGCCAGGAGGGGCTCGGCGGGCAGCGGCTGGGCCTGCTGCACGGCGGCCTGCCCACCGACGAGCGCGAGCAGCTCCGGCTGGCCTTCCAGGCCGACCCGAGCGAGCACCCGGTGCGGATCCTGCTCGCCACCGATGCGGCCAGCGAGGGCATCGACCTGCAGAACCACTGCCACCGGCTGGTGAACTACGACATCCCGTTCAACCCGAACAAGCTGGAGCAGCGGATCGGCCGGATCGACCGGTACGGCCAGCGCCACTCCCCGGAGATTCGCCACTTCGTGGGCTCCGGGTGGACCGGTGCGGTCGACTCCTACGAGGCCGACCTGGAGTTCCTGTCCCGGGTGGTGAAGAAGGTCGCGCAGATGAAGGCCGACCTCGGGTCCGTGAACGCGGTGCTGTCCGATCGGGTGCAGCGCCGGATGCTCGGCGAACGGGTCGCCGACCCGGCCGACCTCGACGTCACGATCGACGCGGCGGCCGCGAAGGACGAGGCGGTCCCGGTCGCCGAGAACGTGCGGGAGCAGGTGCGCCGGCTGCGCGCCACCCTGGACGACACGGTCCGCGATCTCGGCCTCACCCCGCGGGCGGTGCAGCGGGTGGTGAGCACGGCGCTGGACCTCGCCCGCCAGCAGCGGCTGACGCCGCATGTCGACGAGCGCGGCGACCTGTTCGGCGATCACCTCCCCGGCATCCCCGGCACGCCGAACGGTGACCCGGGCGACGGGATGTTCGACGTGCCGACGCTGACCGGCTCCTGGGCACGCGCCTCGGCCGGGCTGACCGAGAAGCTGCACCGCGACGGCGCCCCGCCGCGCCAGCTGCCCATCACGTTCGACGCGGCGGTGGTGCGGGGCCGCGACGACGTCGTGCTCGCCCACCTGGGCCACCGGCTGGTGGACATGTCCACACGGCTGCTGCGCGGCGCCGTCTCCAACGCCGACGTCGGCCTGCACCGGGTGACCGCCGTGCAGACCGACGATCCACGCTGCGAGGAGGTGCTCGTCGGCGCGTTCTCCCGGTTCGTGCTGGTCGGCGCGGACGGGGTGCGGCTGCACGAGGAGGTGTTGCAGGCCGGCGGCTGGCTGCCGGCGGCCGGCCGGTTCCGCCGGCTGGAGAACCTCACCGTTCTCGGGGAGATCGTCGGCTCGGCCCTCGCCGCCGGCCGTCCCGTCACGAAGGAGACCCAGGAGCGTCTCGCCGAGCGCTGGCCGGCGGCGCGCGAGGGCGTGCTCTCCGCCCTGAACTGGCGGACGAGGACGCGCCAGGAGTCGCTGACCCGCATCCTGGCCCAGCGCCAGAGCGCCGAGGAGGACCGCATCACCGCGATCCTGGACCAGTTCGCGAGCACGCTCCGCAAGGCGCTCAAGAATCCCGAGAACGAGGAAGGCGTCCTGTTCAGCCTGGAGCAGCTCACCAGGAGCCGGGAGGAGCTGGCCCAGTTCCGCAAGGACCGGCAGTCCTGGGAGGAACGCCTGCACCGGCTGGAACAGGAGAAGCAACGGGAGCTCGATGTGATCGCCGGCCGCTACCGTGACCCGCAGCAGCACCAGTTCCCGGTCGCGGTGGTCCTGGTCGTGCCGGCCCGGGAGGCAGGACGATGAGCGCGGGGACGGCAAGCGCAGGGACGGCGGGTGCGGGGACGAAGAGCCGCGGCCGCGGCGGTTCCGGTGGGCCCGGCGGTTCCGGGCGGCGGCGTCCCCCGGTCCAGGATGGGGCGGCGCAGCATCGCGACTGGCTGAGCCTGATCGACGTCAGCGGCCCGTTCCTCAGCCTGCCGGTGCTGCGGCGGGTCTGGCCGACGCTCGACGCGCTGGAGAAGAAGACCCGGGAGCGGCTGCGCCGGGAACACGCCGCCTGGCTGGACGCCCCGGCGGCCGGCCAGCGCGACTGGGCCCGCTTCGTGCTCGCCGAGCTGCTCGGCTGGGGCGACGCCCTGGTCTGGCCCGAGGCCGCCGGCCGGGTCGAGGCCGGGACCGTCGATGCCAGGACTGTCGATGCCAGGACCGATGCCAGGACCGAGACCGAGGCCGAGACCGAGGCCGAGACCGGGGCTGCCGACCCGCTGTCCGCGCTTGCCGTGGACGTCGATCAGCACGACACCCGCGTCGTCCCGTCCTTCGTCCTCGTCGATCCGAATGTCGACGTCGCCGGTGCCGGTGCCGGGGTGAAGCCGGACGCGGTGCGGCTGCTCGGCCTGGTCGTGGCGCCCGGGCAGTCGCCGACGGGGCGGATCGCCGGGCAGGCGTGGGCGGCGACCCCGGTGGACCGGGCGGCGCTGGCCTGCCGGCATCACGGCGTCGAGCTGGCGCTGGTCACGAACGGCCGACAGTGGGCGCTGGTCTGGGCGCCGCGCGGCGGGGTGACGACGACGGCGGTGTTCGACGCGGTGTCCTGGCCGGAGGCGGCCGAGCGGGACGTGGTGCGCGCGTTCGTCTCGCTGCTGTGCCGGCGCCGGTTCTTCGGCGTGCCGGACGCGGAAACGCTGGTCCCGCTGCTGAACGCGAGCCTCGGCAGCCAGGAGGAGATCACCGAGGCGCTCGGCATCCAGGTCCGCCAGGCCGTCGAACTGCTCGTCGCCGCCTTCGGCCGCTGGCACGTCGCCGAGCACGCCCGGGGCGGCATCGGGCTGCGCGACATCGGCGAGCACGACGTCTACCGTGGCGCCGTCGCGGTGATGATGCGGATCGTCTTCCTGCTCTACGCCGAGGAACGCGGCCTGCTGCCCGCGGACAACGAGCTGTACGCGGGCACCTACTCGGTCGGCCGGCTGTGCGCGGAGCTGGAACAGCAGCTTTCCGACGGCGCCACCGAGGACGACCTGGAGCAGTCGACGGCGGCCTGGCACCGGCTGCGCGCGGTGTTCACCGCCGTCTACACCGGCGTCGATCATCCCCGGCTGCGCATGCACGCCCACGGCGGTTCCCTGTTCGACCCGGGAACGCATCCCTGGCTGCCGCTCGGCGTCGACGACCGGACCGTCCTGCACATGCTGCGCGCCGTGCAGTACATCCAGGTCGGCTCCGGACGCTCGCGGGAGCGGCGGACGTTGAGCTTCCGGTCCCTGGACGTCGAGCAGATCGGCTACGTCTACGAGGGTCTGCTGTCCTACGACGCCCGTCGGGCCCCGGCCGGCGAGGTGATCGTCGGCCTGGTCGGCAAGGAGGGCCTGGAGGCCGAGGTCAGGCTGTCCGAGCTGGAGGAGCTGGCGTCGCGCCACCGCGGCCGGCCGCTGCTCGCCGCCGCTCTCGCCGAGAAGTTTGCGGCGAGTGGCCTCGGCTCGGCGAAGGCGGTCGAGAAGCGGCTGGTTCCGCTGGAGGCCGCCGAGCGGGAGGAGGCCCGCAAGGCCCTGCTCGCCGTGACCCGCGGGGACTACCCGACCGCCGAGCGGCTGCTGCCGTTCTACGGCCTGCTGCGCCGGGACCTGCGCGACCAGCCGGTGGTGATCCTCGAAAGCGGCCTGTACGTCACCGAGTCGCCGCTGCGCAAGAACACCGGCACGCACTACACGCCGCGCTTCCTCGCCGAGGAGGTCGCGAACAACGCCCTGGAGCCGCTGGTCTACGCGCCCGGTCCGTTGCAGACGGCCGACACCACCGCCTGGAAGCTGCGGTCCAGCACGGACATCCTCGCCCTGAAGGTCGCCGACATCGCGATGGGCTCGGCGGCGTTCCTCGTCGCCGCAGCCCGCTACCTCGGCGCTCGGCTCGTCGAGGCCTGGACGCTGGAGGGCGATCCCCGCGCCCGTGGACGGTCGGACGCGAGCCTGCCCGGGCACGACGAGACCGGCGAGTGGCTGGGTCGGGACGCCGAGGAGGACGAGGTCGTCGTCGAGGCCCGCCGGGCGATCATCGAGCACTGCCTGTACGGGGCGGACATCAACGAGATGGCCGTCGAGATGGCGAAGCTGTCGCTGTGGCTGGTCTCCATGGACACCCGCCGCCCCTTCACCTTCCTCGACGACAAACTCGTCGCCGGCGACTCCCTGCTCGGCATCACGTCCCTGGACCAGCTCGAATACATGCACCTCGACCCGGCCAAGGGCCGCGAGATCCACGAGGACGAAGACCGTCCGGATTTCTTCCGCTGGACGTTCGGCGTACGCGAACTGGTCCGGGACGTCGCCGCCGAGCGCCGCGAGCTCGTGGAAACGGACGGATCGACGCTCGAGGGCTTGGACGAGAAGGAGAGGCTGCTCGACGATGCAATGAAGCGCACGGCCCAGGTACGGCTGTTCGCCGACGCCCTGATCGGCGCCACCCTAGCCCGCGCCGGCCGAGGGGAACGCGGCCAGAAGATCGCCTCCCAGGAGGCGGCCAAGCTCGCGGCCGACGTCGCTGAGGGCGGCGAGGGCATGGACGACGCCAAGCGCGAAATTAAGCGTTGGCTGGCGACCGACTATGTCGACGGCAGCTTCAATCGAGAGCCAATCCACTGGCCCTTGGTCTTCCCCGAGGTCTTCGAGAAGGGTGGCTTCGATGCCATCGTCGGAAACCCACCCTTCCTGCATGGCTCCCGTATAACTGGCTCATCGGGCGTTGCCTATCGCGACTACTTGGTTGCGAACATCGCATTTGGTGCTCGGGGTAATGCGGATCTTGTCGCCTACTTTTTTCTTAGGGTGCACCGCATCATAGCCGAACACGGTCATGTGGGTCTTATTGCCACGAATACCCTTGCGCAGGGCGATAGTCGAGCGGTCGGCCTAGATCGCATTCTGTCTGGTGGCGTTTGTATACGGCGAGCAATCAAGAGTGCGCCGTGGCCATCGAAGTCGGCCACCCTAGAGTTCTGTGCCGTGTGGACTAGCATGGACAAAATTGGGGAAAGCGCTAGACCGCTACTTGATGGGAATTTGGTCAAGGAAATTTCCTCATCCCTTGATATCTCGGACTCGGGTCCGAGGACTTTCTATCGACTTGCTAAAAGTGCAAAACTTGTGCATTATGGAACATATGTTCACGGCACCGGATTTACGGTTGAACCCGGCCTGGCGGCCAACTGGATCAAAAGTAACTCTAAAAGTAAAGAGGTGTTGTATCCTTATCTAAATGGACAGGATCTCAATAGTAATCCGGACTTCGAAGCGAGTCGATGGATTATTAACTTTCGGACTATGCCTTTGGAGTGTATTGCCGAGTATCCGAAGGAGCATGCGTGGATTTTGCAAAAAGTAAAACCGGAGCGAATGAAGAGCGGTACGAGACAGCTAAGGGAACTCTGGTGGCAGTATAAAAGGCCAACGCTCGAGCTTTTTGAGGTACTCAACCGTCTTGATCAAGTGGTGGTTATTGCAGCCACAAGCAGTCTCGCGATGCCCGCGATGGTGGCCGCCAGGCAGGTATTTTCACATGCTCTCATCGTTTTCCCGACTGCAGATCCTGCAATGCTGAACCTCCTATCGAGTGCGCCTCATTATTGGTGGGCATATTCTCGTGGGTCGTCGCTGAAAGGTGACCTTCGGTACACTCCTTCGGACGTCTTCGAGACGTTTCCTTTGCCGATGCTCTCTGGCGATATGCAGAAGCTCGGGGAGCGTCTAGACGCGTTCCGGCGGGAGGTTATGTTGGGGCGGCAGTCGGGGTTGACGAAGACGTACAATTTGGTGTTTGATTCTGCTTGTAAGGATGCCGATATCGTTGAGTTGCGGGAGATTCATCGGCTTATCGACGAGGCTACCTTCCGGGCGTACGGCTGGGACGACATGATCGAGCGGGGGCTCGATCACGGCTTTCACCCGGCCGGGAAGTACACGCGGTACACGATCGGGCCGTGGGCGCAGCGGGAGGTGCTCGACCGGCTCCTCGAGCTGAACCACGTCCGGTATGCCGAGGAGGTCGCCGCCGGGCTGCATGAGAAGGGCGCCAGGAAGAAGGGCGCCCGCGCCAAGCCAGCCGCTGCCGCACCGCCAGGCGAGGCCCTGTTCGACCTGTAAGTCCGTGCTCGCCCGACCCTGTCCGTCGTGATCTGCGGCGGGTCGGTTAGGACAGGCGGCCGGTCGGCGGACGGAGACATCGTCCGTCTCCGCCGGCCGCACCACCGCCGAAGGCCGGGACAGCCTTCGGCCTACCCGCCGGTCGTCATCATCAAGCAACCCGGCGGGGACTGAAACGGCGTCGCGTGCCTAACTGCCGGGAGCCGGTAGCGGCCCTGGAGCCGTAAGCCGCGTCCAGGTCCCGGCCCGACGCGGCCCTATCGGCGAACGTGGAGACGACGCTCGCCGCATCACCCAAACACCACGGTGTCATGGATTCTCCGTGCGCCGGTGAGGTGTATTCGATGCTGCCGGAAAATGATTTCGGTGGCGATTTTCTCGGGGGTTTTCGCATGGGTAAGGCAAGGCTTGTCGTCGTCGCCACCGTCCTCGCCGGGATGGTCGGGCTGACCGGCTGTCTGGAGGACACGTCCGTCTCCACCACGGGGACGACCGCCGGCTCGGCGCAGGGCGCCGCCGCGAACGGATCGACCGGCGCGCCGGCCGGCAAGCCGGGCTCGGCGGCGGGCGGCGCGAAGCAGGCCCAGTACGGCGAGGTTCTGGAGGTCCGCAAGGGTGGTGACGTCGCGGCGACCCTCAGCGTGGCCGCACCGAAGCCGGTCGCGTCCTTCTTCGGTGGTGCGAGCAAACCGACCAGCGGCCCGGCGTTCGCCACCTTCATAGTGTCGTTCAGCTCGCAGAAGCAGGGCTTCAACGTCAACCCGTTCGACTTCTTCGTCCGCACGCCGGAGGGCGCCCGGGTCCAGCCGACGTTCGGCTGCGAACCGGCGTTCAACGCGGCGACCCTCGGGGCGGGGGAGAAGTTCCAGGGCTGCCTGACCGTCGACGTGGCCCATGGCAACCTCGTTTACACCTCGAGCCTGTTCGACTCCGCCAGCCTGGTGGAGTGGCCCGGCTTCTGAACCTGGGCCACCACGTCCTGGAACCACCGTCACGACAGCCGACGCAATGAAGGGTGAAACCGGCGTGACCAGCATCATCGCGGTCGGGAAGCGGTCGCGGACCACGGCGAACCGGCACGGGGCGACCTCGTGAACCGCCGGATCACGCGGGTATTGTCGCGTTCCCGCCGACGCGGCGGGACGGTCGAGCCGCCAGCGCGGCGCTCAGGCTTCTCGCCCTGGCGTCTACCCGACGGCTCGATCGAGAACCCGGTGAACCTGAGCACGGAGGAGTACTGCGCCCTGACCAACCTCACCGTCACCGTACGTCCGGGCGACGACGACTACGAGGAGCTGGACGCCTGGCTGCGGCTCCGCGGCCAATAAAACAGCCCTGCGGCCGTCACCATGGACAACGGTGGCAGAATCGAGGTCGATACATGCTGGTCCCCGCGAATGATCGAGAATGCACAGAATGGTTTGGCTACCGGCGGGAAGCTGTCTCCGTCAAGGTTTCCGAAGTCAGGGATCGGATAGCCGATGCCGCCCGGGACGGAGTCTGGGACGCACTGTTCGGTGAACTCGACGCCTGGAATTTCGAGAACTGGGTGAACTCCACGCGGCTCGACGGGCACCGCGGATTTGCGCCGTTGCATCAGGCCGCCTGGCACGGTGCGTCGCCCGGCGTCGTGAACGGGCTGTTGTCCCGCGGTGCCTGGCGCACGTTGCGGACCACGCGGGGGGAGCGGCCCGTCGACATCGCCACCGCCCGCGGCCACCGCCACCTGGTTGACGTTCTGCGCCCTGTTGCCCGGCATCCGCTCCCGGCGGAGGTCGTGGTCGCGCTCGAACGTCGACTGCACCCGCTGCTGGCGGAGGTGAGCATGGGGCTGACAGAACGTCAGCGGATGCGCCTTCCGCAGGTCGAGGTACTGACCGAGATACCGGAGGGTCGGCTCTGGTTTCCGGTTCCAGGGATGTACGGCGGCGCGAACATCCGTCTGGAGACGACCGAAAACGCGCTGATCGTGGAGAGCTGGTGCCGCGTCGTCGACGGTTCCGGCAGCCGGCATCGCATCACGCCTGATGACACCGTCCTGCTGGAGGAAGGCTTCGTCTGACCCCGCCGGCACCTGTTCCATCGCGGAGCTGGGCAACCCGCCCGTAGCGGAGGGCGTTGCCGCAATACTGATCCCGTGAGCGTCGATGCCGCGTGACCTCTCGGCACCCAGTGCTGATCTTCCCGAACCTTTGTCCGGTGCGGCGGATCGGACGGATCGGATCAGCGGGCCCGAGGCGAAGGCGCGGCTGCTGGACCTGGCGACCAGGCGGGCCGGCGATGCCTCCGAGCCCGTCGATCCGGTTGATTCCGCCGGTTCCGTGGATCCCGGCCGGTCGGGATCGCGGGACGTGCCGCATTCCCGCGCCGAGTCGAAGGCGCAGGCGCTGGACCGGCGGGTGCTGGGAGACCAGGTATCGCCCGCCGACGTCGACCGGAGCCCTCCGGCCGCCCTGCCACGCGAGCCGACATCCGCCGAGCGAAAGGCGGCTCTCCTCGACTGGGCGCACGAGCGGGCGAAACGAAGCGACCAGGTCGCTGCGTCCGACACCGACACCGCCCGTCCCGCCGACCGCCGTCCTCCCATCCCGGAGAAGACGTTCAACCATCTTCTCGATGGCGAGTGGAGTAGAAAGGGCCGACCGGTGGGATTCCACAGTGCGCCCGGCGGAGTCCCACCCCCGGACCGACGCTTCACCTGGACCGGCGAGCCGTCCCGGTCGGGCGAATACGAGGCCAAGGTCGAGTTCTGGGACGAGTCCGCCGCCGAGTGGCGACCGAAGAAGGTTCCTACGCATACCATGTTTCCCGACTCCTGGAACGCGGAGAAGGTCCGCGAAGCCGTCGAGGAGACATATGGCGAGGTGTACGATCAAAAGATAGCGCCGGCACTGGAAGAAGGGCGGGACGTGTCGAAGGAGATCCTGGTTGGATCGCATGACGGGGTCCAGATCCAGTTCTATGTCGGGCCGGACGGGACCGTGCGCACCGCATTCCCGATCAAGGAGGATCTGCGCGATGAGTCCTGAGACGTGGAGGTTCGTCGACGGGAAGTACGGATCACTCAGCATCGATCCCGAAGGATTCTTCGATGACGGGAGGCTGTTTGCCCTCCGCGACTGGCTTCAGGGCGACATCGGGTACAGCTTCAGGAGCCTGAGCAGATTCCGGGACGACTGGTCGCGAGTGCGGCGCGGTGAATTTGAGGGGACTGCCGGCAACGTCACCGAGCAGACTCTGGTGGGTGACGAGGTGCTGTTCGAGTCGCTGTACGACCGGTGGGACGACGTCAGGATACCGCTGGCGGAGATCGACGAGATCCTGGAAAAATACGCCGCCTACCTCCAAGAAAAGGCCAAGCGCCGCGATGCGGTCGACGGCGCCACGTAGTCGTGTCACCATCCGGCTCCAGGCATGGGATGGACCGGCACTGGTATGCGCGGGGCCATGCAACCTGATGGGTCCGTTCGCACCGCTTTTCCGGTAATCGATGAGGAAGATTGAGGGGTGTGTGATGTGGAAATTTGTCGAGAACGAGAATGGCTGGCTCAAGGTCGACCCGGCGGACCACTTCCCGGAGGGAAAGCTGCTGGGGGATCCGAGGCTGGCTCGGCGCACTCAAGGCGGTCGTCGGCGGAAGACAGGCCTTTATCCCGGACACAGTCATCACCGAACTTCGTAGATCCGCGAGTGCGGACAGCTCGATTCAGGCCGAGCGGCTCTGCGAGCGGGTCCTCGTCATCGACCACGGCCGCCTCGCCTACGACGGCGACCTGGCCGGCCTCGCGGGGGCTGCCGGCGCCGACCGGGCACCGGACGGCGATCTCGGCCCAGTTCCCGGGTCACCAGCCGTCGAACCGAGTGAGCCCGAAGCCGAGTTGGTCTGAAGTCATCCCCGGGGCAGCTTCCGTTGCGGTGCCCAGTCGGCGGCACAACCGCAGGGAGAGGCCCATAGAAAAACCCGGCCCACGAAGGAGCCGGGTGGTCTAGATGTCGAGCTAGGCACGCGCTTGCCTGCCTGTCAAAGCGTGGTCACCATCCGGGCGGGCGGGTGATCGCACCGATCTGTACCGGTAGTTGAGCTGCGGTGAGGTCGGTGTCACGCAGGCTGCGCCACCAGTGCCGGCCCACCCCGGCGTGCGGCGAACCCCGCAGCGCACCGGCGGTGTAGTTCTTGCTGGGATTGACCATGCCGACGGGGATGAGCTCCCGGGCCTGCGCCACGGGGAAGGCCAGGTCGCTGTCGTTGCTGATCACGACGGCGGCGGTGATCCGCTGGTGGAGCAGGTCGAGCAGGAGATGGGAAGCCACGTTGACATCCGAGCCCTTCTCCTCTCGCTGAGCGACGGAGACCAGGAAGCGGGCGTCAGGAACCGGCTGCCCCGCTGGGTCCTGGACCATCACCGGCCACGTCGGGGCGGCCAGGATCGCCTGGCCCTTCGGGCCCCGCACAGCCAGCGGTGCCTTGACGATCTTGGTGATGTACCTGCCCTTGGTGATCTCGTCGACAGCCTTTGCCGCGCGCAGGGCGCGCAGGTAGATCTCCTGGTCCGCCGCGCCGCTGGGATTGCTCGCGCCGTCGATCGGCGTGGTGCAGTACACCACCCGGGCGACGTGCGAGTCGCGCCATTCCGGACGCGCGGCAACGATCGAGGTAGCCAGGGCACGCAGGTCCAGCCAGCGCCAGCCCGGCCTCCCGTTGCCGCCCATCAAACGATCTACAACTTGGTTGGGGTGAGTGACAATTTGATCTACAACTTGCAAGCTAAGTTGCCGATCAAGTTGTAGATCAACTGCAAGTCGTGGGTGGTGGAACGCCGGTCACGGACTGCTGGACGACGAGGTCGGGCTGACGGCCCCCCGTGCACCGCTCAGTAATCGGATGATACTGATTGTTGTTGGGGAGGGGTGCCGCCCACAGCCCCAGGACAGCAGGCGATCGGTGGCTGGGGTGAGAGTGGCGCGAACGCTGCAGGAGACGCTCAAGGAGTGCGCCGATCGGCTCGGGCGGTACCGGCACGGGCGGCGTATCGGTGAGCAGAACACCAAGGCCAGCCTGATCGAACCGGTCATCGAGGCACTGGGCTGGGACATCCATGACCTCGACGAGGTCAACCGGGAGTACCGGTTCGGCCCGTCCGCGAACCCGGTGGACTACGCGTTGCTCCTGCTGCGCAGACCCCGCCTCTTCATCGAGGCGAAGGGGCTCGGAGAGGACCTCTCCCAGCTCAGGTGGGCGACCCAGGTGCTCAGCTACGCCACGTCGGCGGGGGTGAGATGGGTGGCGCTCACGAACGGCGATGAATGGCGCATCTACAACGCGCACGCGCCGGTCCCGGTCGACCAGAAACTCTATCGGTCGGTCAGCATATCCGCGGATCCGGGCGGCGCGGCGGAAGTCCTTGCCCTGCTCGGCAAGGACGCGATGAACGGCGACCGGATCGATGACCTGTGGCGCGCCGAGTTCGTCGACGGCCAGCTCCGGTCCGCCCTCGCGGAGCTCTTCGACGGCGGTGACCCGGCAGCCGAACTCGTCTCGCTGGTCCACCGGCGCACGCGGGACCTGAGCGAGGCCGATGTTCGGGCCGGGCTGATCCGGACCCGCGCGACCTTTGACTTCCCGGCTGGCTTCCCGGCGGCCGGCTCCGCTCCCCGAACTTCCTCCCTGCCGCCGGCCGTATCACCGCCACCCGCCTCGAGCGGAGCCGGGACCGGTCCCTCCCCACGACCAAGCTCGACGGTGAGCGTGACCACCGGCCCGCCCGCGCCGACCGCTGTCGCCTCGGCCTCGGCCTCGGCGACCAGCCCCGCTCGGGTCACCCCCGAGGAGCGGAGCCTGAAGTTGACCGATCTGGTCAAGGCCGGCATCGTGCGGCCCGGAAGCACGCTGACCGGCGACTACCGCGGCGGGCGGCGCACGGCGGAGGTACTACCGGACGGGAAGGTCAATTTCGGCGGCGACGAGTTGTCGTTGAGCGCGGCGGGGGCGGCGGCAAAGGTTGACATCGCCGGCCCCGGTCTGCCGGAGACCGCGCGTCAGACGGACGGCTGGGATTTCTGGAAGGCCCCCGACCCGACGAGTGGGCAGCTCGTCAGTCTCAAGAACCTGCGCCGAGACCTGGCTCGATCACTCCCTCGCCGCCCCTCTCCGTGAGACCCGGCGGGTCCATGGAGGATACGGCGGATCAGGAGAAGACGTCGGTATCGATGATGACGTAGTCGCTTACTGCGGCAGCTGGCGTCCACGTGCAGACATCGCCGCGGTGAGAAAGTCGGCGTAGTCCTCGTCCGGATCTAGGTCTGAGTCTTCCGTCGACGCCTGTCGTGCAGGCCCAGGCAAAAATAACGTGCCCCGCGTCCGCGGTCGAGGCGAAGCTCCGGCTGCTGGACCGGCATGACGCGCATAACGCCCATCCCACTGGGAACGGCGACGCAGAGCGGGACGGCCGGGCCGCCGGGGACGATTTTGGCGCGGATCGTGAGCTGCGCACCGACACTCGAGAACGAACGCCGATGGAAACGAAGCTGGATGCGCTCGAACGGCGGGCACTCGGGCGTGACCACACCACGACGATCCCCGAACGGAGCGCAGCCGATGTCTCCGCCGTGGCGCCGACACCCATGGGCCGCACACTCGCGCTTCTCGACCGGCCGGCGGAACGGAGGGCCCTCAGCCCGGGTGGGGATCAGACGGCGGGGCGGCGGACGTTGGACGTTGACGAGAAGCCGGTACCGCCCGGCCAATCTGCCTCGCCCTCTGCCGGGGGTGCGGGGAATACACCCCTCGACAAGAAGCTGGCCCGACTTGAACGGTGAATGTCGGAGCACCCGACTGATGCTGTGGGAACTGGTGACGTCTCGGGACGGCGGCACGCGTCCGACCAGGATCTCCTCTCTCTGGAGGAGACTTATCCCGCCGGTTCTGAAAGTCGGCCCTCCGCATCGGGCCGGGAACCGTCCGATGCGCCGGCCTCGACACCGCGGGTTGAGGAATCGGATCACGCAGAGGCGGAGCGGCCCGGTCGACAATGGTATGGCGAACCGGCGGAGAAGGAAGCCGAGAGCGGATCGGCGACGACCGCTGGGAAGCCTCCGGAGCAGTCGAACGATCGGTCGCAAGATCCTTCGGAGGACATGGCCGGCACATCCACTGAAGCGTCTGCGGTCAAGTCGGAGAGGCTGGGCGCTGACGAGCCGGATGAAGGAGTTCCGGAGACGGTCACGGCCAAGCCAGCCCCATCTGGAGATCCTGCGATCCCTGATGATGGAGACCGTGATCCAGAAGCTGTGGTGGCACAACGCGACTCAATAGGTGGAGTGCGGTATCCGCCGCCGGAGGCGGGCGACGGATGGACACCACCAGACGCGTTTCGTCCGTTGGAGCGGCTGGAGCCGAGACTTGCCGCGGTCTACCTGGAGAGCATGCGGACGGACGGCGGCCGAGCGTTCTACGCGGAGCAGGACCACAGGATGCGGGACGCCGCCTCCTCCGTACGCCCTCTGGCTGACGTGTATACTGCCGATCTGCATGGAAACCCTGATTCCTTTGTTGTTGACGGAACTCCGTTGGACGGTCGGGATCTGAGCAGGCTATCCGGGCGGACGGTGAATGGATGGGCCGCCCGATCAGGTTGGTGTCCTGCGAGACCGGGCGAGGCGAGGCGCCTGTTGCCCAGGATCTTGCAGATCATCTCGGTGTCCCTGTGGTCGCGCCGACCGAGCTCGTGGCCAACAGAGGAGATGGCTCCCTTGTTCTCATCAAGGAGAGAAGGAATGCTTCGGGCGAATCAGACAGTCGATTGCGCAGGACGGTCGATGGATCAGATTTCTTCCGCGGTAGAGAGCGAGGGCTAATGCCGGAGATCGTTGGCGATGTGAAGATTGCGAAGCTTTTTGATGGAATGGACGGCGAGGTTCCCTGGGCGCGGGACCGCGCGCCGCTTCCGGCCGGCGAGGAAAGGTCGCGTTTTGTCGAGTACCTCCAGCGGGGGGTCACCATCCTGCGGGTCGCGGGTCTGGTGGAGGATCTGCTCGATCCGTCGCGTGGAAGGAAGGTGCCGCTCGTCTACGTGACTGATGGTGACTGGGTGTGGAGCCTGGAGATCGTTTACTATCTCCAGGAGCACGACCTGCCGCCCGAGCCCGAGTTCATCGATTACGTGCGGTCCCGCGACTTCCGCTATGTCGAGCAGTCCGAGGAGCGGGTCGCGGCCGCGTCCCGTGCGCTCGACGAGGACTGACCGCGGATCCACCGTCTGGTGTTCCGCGCGCGGACATCGCCGCGGCGAGAAAGTCGGCGTACTCCTCGTCGGTCAGCGGCTCCGACAGAGTCAACTCGGCCAGGCTCCGCACCGGTCGCACCCTCTGCTGTGCGGCCAGTTCGTCGAGCGTGCGCTGGGGAGAGGTCATCGGCTCATCTCCGTCCTGACGCCAACCGCTCTATCTGATGCCCGCCGTCGCGCGGAGCTAATGCGTGGCGGTGATCTTACTGTGGGTAGTTGAGTCGATCGTAGCGGGCGGGCGTGCCGCCGGAGCCCGGGGATCTGTCGGACCTGCGTGGGATGGTGCCCTTACGCGAGCCGGGGTTGCGGTGTAGTCTGTGAACTCGGTACACAGGGATGGCGCGAGGGGTGCGCCGGACCCGACCGCTTCGAGGGGGAGATGAGCCGTGGTGGCGCAGGAAGGTCAGGGCGCGCTGTTTCCCCCGGAGAAGGGCGCCTCGCCCTCGCTCGCCGGATCGGGGGGTGTGAGCGGGGGCGGCGCCGGTACCTCGGACGGCCTTTCGCCGACGGAGATCCTGGACAAGCCGGTGGAATTTATCCCGGCGACTTCGTACGAGGTCCGGGACGCCTTCGAAGATCTCGTCCGCCGTGACCTGCTCGGCCCCTGGGACGGGGAGCACGAGGTGTTCCACCACCGGGCGATGGGACCCCGGGAGCGGTACCTCGTGGGCATGCTCGGTCCGAAGCCCGCCCCGCGTGGAGCCCGGGAGGCGGCGGCCGCCGACACGGTGGCCGACACCGAGACGGCGGTGCAGGGCGACGCCGACACCGACCTCCCCGAGATCCTCACCCCGCAGAACCGGGGCCGAATCTGGGCCTCGTCGATGGGGCTGTCGTTCGCCGTCCCGGCCGGTCCGGGCGGCGCGGCGGTCGACGTCGTCGCCGTCACCGCCGCCTGGGGCCAGTACGTCCGGCAGGAGACCGAGGACGACGAGGGGCGCAAGCGCACCACCTGGGCCCGGGAGCCGGTCGTCCATGCGAACCGGGAGATCCGGCTGGACGGCTCGCTCGGCTCCGACGCATACCGCGTGCCGCTGGTCGGCGACGACGAGACGGGGGTCTTCCTCGCTGTTGTGCTGCGCGAGTGGGCCGGCCCGCGCGAGCGGTCGGGCCGGCGGATCGTCGAGCTGACCCTCGTCAACGGTCAGCCGGAGCCGCCGTCGCATGCCGACACGGCCTGGCTGTTCCAGCCGCGGCTCACCGTGACCGCGCTCGACGGCGAGCGCGCCGTCTTCCTGCCCGTCGACGATCCCGAGGACGGCGTCGGGGCAGACCACGACGGCCACGACCACGAGGATCACGAGGAGCTGCACCTGCGGCTGCTCTACCGGGCGCAGCGGCGGTACGCGAACGGTCGCAACGTCGCGGTGCATCCCGCCGTCCGTGACGGTGAGCGCTGCGCCCACCGGCTGGAGACCACCTGGCTGCCCACCTATGACGTCCCGTCGACCATCGCGCCCGCCGGCCCAAATACCCCGCTGGAACACGTCGAACTGTCCATGGATGCCCTGGTCGTCGCCGACGCCGCGGCCCTGCGCCGCGGGCTGATGCCGCTCGCCGACGGTTACGAGGCCTGGCTCGACGAGCGTGAGGTGCAGGTGCCGAGCCTGCCCGAGCGGCTGCGGCCGGCCGCCCGGACGGCCATCGGCGAGGCCCGGGTGGCGGCGGGTCGCATCCGCGCCGGGATCGCCCTGCTCACCGACCCGGCCCAGCCCCGCCAGGGCGAGGCGCTGGCCGCGTTCCGGTTCGCCAACCGGGCGATGGCGGCCCAGCGCCGGCACACCGCCATCGCCCGGCTGCGCGACGAGCACGGCCTGAGCTACCCCGAGGCGACCGCCAAGGTCGAGGCCGAGGGGGCCAGGGCGGCGTCCTGGCGGCCGTTCCAGCTCGGGTTCGTCCTGCTCAACCTGCCCGCGTTGACCGAGCCGACCCATCCGGAACGGGCCGCCGACGCCAGCGCCGTCGTCGATCTGCTGTTCTTCCCGACCGGCGGCGGCAAGACGGAGGCCTACCTGGGGCTGACCGCCTACACCTTCGCGATCCGCCGGTTGCAGGGCACGATCGGCACCGGGCTGGACGCCCGCTCCGGCGAGGCCGGCGTCGCCGTCCTCATGCGCTACACCCTGCGGCTGCTCACTGCCCAGCAGTTCCAGCGGGCGGCGGCCCTGGTCTGCGCGGCCGAGGTGCTGCGCCGCGCCGACGAGGCCACCTGGGGCGCGGTGCCGTTCCGGATCGGGCTGTGGGTCGGCGGCGGCGTCTCCCCGAACCGGTTCGAGGACGCCCGCGACCAGATCAGCGAGGCCCGCGAGGTGGGCAACGGCAAGCGGGCCAACGTCCTGCAGACACTGAGCTGCCCGTGGTGCGGCACGGCGCTGGCCGCCCACACCGACGCCCACATCGACGAGGACACCCGCCGGGTCCTGCTCTACTGTTCCAACGGCGAGGGCGCCGACGCCTGCCCGTTCTCCCGGCGGCTTTCCCCCGGGGAGGGCCTGCCGGTCCTCACCGTCGACGAGGAGATCTACCGCTACGCCCCCAGCCTCGTCATCGCCACCGTCGACAAGCTCGCCCAGCTGCCCTGGCGCGGTGAGGCCGGCATCCTGTTCGGCCGGGTGCGCGAGCGCTGCCCCCGGCACGGCTACCGCCACGACGACCTCGACGACCGCACCGGCTGCGGGTCCCGGCATCACCGCCGCGGCAACCTGCCGGCCGTGGCCAGCGAGCCGGTGCGCCGGCTGCGCCCGCCCGATCTGATCATCCAGGACGAGCTGCACCTCATCTCCGGCGCGCTCGGCACCACCGTCGGCCTGTTCGAGAGCGCCGTCGACGAGCTGTGCTCCTGGCCCGTCCCGGCCGACGCGGCGGGTGCCGCCGGCGGCACGACGCTCACCGGGCCGAAGATCGTCGCCTCCACCGCCACCACCAAGCGGGCCCGCGACCAGGTTCTCGGCGTGTTCGGCCGCCGGCTCGCCGTCTTCCCGCCGCAGGTGATCGACGTCGCCGACACCTTCTTCTCCCGCCAGGTCCCCGTCACCCCTGCTGAGCCGGGCCGGCGCTACCTCGGGGTGTGCGCCCACGGCGCCCGGATGAAGTCGGCGGAGATCCGGCTCGCCGAGATCCTGCTCCTCGCCGGGCAGACCCTCTTCGACCGGCACGGGGAGGCCGCGGAGGCGTACCAGACCCTCGTCGGCTACTTCAACGCCACCCGGGAACTCGCCGGCATGCGCCGCTACCTCGACGACGACGTCACCACCCGGGTGCGCACCCACGGCACGCGCAAGGGGCTGTCCAACCGCATCGTCCCGGCCGCCGGCATGCTCACCATCTCCGAGCTCACCTCCCGGGTGTCGTCGGCGGACATCAGCGACGTGCTGAAGCGGCTGGAGATCGCCTTCGATCCCGACCTCGACACCTCCACCCGGCGCCAGGCGATCGCCGACAACTGGCGGGACGTGTACCGAGCCCGGGACAGCCGGGTCCGCGAACGGCCGCCCGCCCACCCGGTGGCCGAGCGGTCCCGGGCCCGCCAGGACCGGATCCCCGTCGACGTGGTCCTCGCGACCTCGATGTTGCAGGTCGGCGTCGACGTCTCCCGGTTCGGGCTGATGGCCGTCATCGGGCAGCCGAAGAACACCGCGGAGTACATCCAGGCGTCGTCGCGGGTCGGGCGCGACGCGGCGCGACCCGGGCTCGTCGTCACCCTCTACAACTGGGCGCGGCCCCGCGACCTCGCCCACTACGAGGACTTCGAGCCCTACCACGCCAGCTTCTACCGGCAGGTCGAGGCCCTGTCGGTCACCCCGTTCACCCGGCGCTCGCTCGACCGCACCGCCACCGGCACGTTCGTCGCCGCGTTGCGGCACCTCGACGACGCGAACACCCGCAACACCGACGCCCACGCCGTGGACCTCGCCGGCCCGGTCGCCACCGGTCTGATCAACCGGCTGTTGGCCCGGGCGGAGGCCGTCGCCGGCCCGCGCGGCCAGGAGTACCTCGGCGAGCGGCTACGGGAACTCGTCGACCGCTGGCAGCTGATGACGACGGGGCCGATCCGACTCGGCTACCGCAAGAGCGGTGGGCCGCAGAAGGTCACCGGCCTGCTGGAGCCGGCCGGCCACGGCCGCTGGGAGGTCCTCACCGTCGCCCAGTCGATGCGGGAGACCGAACACGAGATCAACCTTCTCGTCCCCGGCGCGGACGAGATCTACAGCCCCGCCTACGGGGAACCGGGATGGAGCTTCGGGGCTCCGCCGGACGCGGACGCCGACATCGGCGAGGACGACCGGGACTCCGACGCCCGGGACCCCGACGACGCCCCGGCCGGCGACGAACTCGGGGAGACCCGGCTGGCCCCGGCGCGGACCCGGCAGGGGAGGGGCGTCTGATGGCCACCAGGTTCCACCGGCGCGTCGGCGCGGTCCGGCCGAGCCATCTGATGTTCACCAGCGGGGTCGGCGCCCTCGTCGACCTGCCAAGCTTCTCCACCCTGGTCCGCGGGCTCGACGACTGGGACTACCGCAACGTCCCCGAGTACGAGCCGATCGCCGAGCCCCGGCTGCTCGCCGCCGTGCGCCGGGTATACGACCGCGGCGTCACCGAGCTGCGGCCGGCCCCGTGGGTGGACACCGACCCCCGCGACCGAAGCGGTCAGGCGGATCGCATCGGCGTGCCCACCCTGCCGTTTCCGAGCTGGCTTCGGTGCACCGCCTGCAACGAACTCGACGTGATCTCCTCGCGGACCTTCCCGTTCGAGAACGCGCACCGGCCGCAGGACGCCCGGTTCTTCCACGAGGTGTGCCCCCGCAAGAGGTCGGGCCGACGGCCGCTCGCCGTGGCCGCGCGCTTCGTCCTCGCCTGCACCGCCGGGCATCTCGACGACTTCCCCTACGTGATGTTCGTCCACCGGGGCGGCGAGTGCGCGAAGGCGAGCCACCCGCGGCTGCGGATGGAGGACCGGGGCGGCAACCTCGGGGCCAACGTCGAGATCCGGTGCGTCAACTGCGATGCGCGGCGCAACATCCGGGACGCGATGGGCCGCCGCGGCGCGGCGAACCTGCCTCGCTGCCGGGGCCGCCACCCGCACCTGCGTACCTTCACCGACGGTGGCTGCCAGGCCGAGCCCCGGCTGCTGGTCGTCGGCGCCTCCAACCAGTGGTTCGCCCAGACGCTGTCGGTGCTCTCCGTCCCCCGCACCGGCGCCAGCGAGCTGGCGGGCAAGGTCGAGCAGAACTGGGAGCAGCTGAGCCAGATCCCCGGCGAGGCGATGATGGGGTTCTCCCGGTCGGTGATGCCGGTGTTCCGCCAGCTGGAGCGGTGGACCGACGCCGAGGTCTGGGCCGCGGTCGAGCGGCATCGGGCGGCGCTGAACGCGGCTCCCGGCGAGGGTGCCGAGGAGGGCGACGAACGGGGCTACCCGGATCTGCGCACCCCCGAATGGGAGATCTTCTCCTCGCCGGTGCTGCCCGAGGCCAGCGACGACTTCGCGCTGCGCCGGGATCCGGACGGGGTGCCGCCCCGGCTGGCCCGCTTCTACACCGACGTCGTGCAGGCCGAACGGCTGCGGGAGGTGCGGGCGCTGACCGGGTTCACCCGGCTCGACGCCCCCGACCCGGACGATCCCGACCTCGTCATCCGGGCACCGCTGACCCGTGGGCCGGCCACCTGGGTGCCGGCCAGCGAGGTCCGCGGCGAGGGCATCTTCCTGCGGGTGCCCGAGGAGATCCTCGGCTCGTGGGTGGCCCGGGTCGCCGACAGCACGCAGATGCGCGAGCACCGCGACGCGTACAGCCGCTTCCGCGTGAACCGCTACTCGGATCGGATCGCCGGCGACTTCGACCCGATGCACGGCTGGCCCGGGGAGCGGTTCATCGCCCTGCACTCCCTGTCCCACCTGTTGATCCGGACCATCGCCCTGGAGTGCGGGTACAGCTCGGCGAGCCTGAGCGAGCGGATCTACGCCGGCACCGACGACGATCCCCGCGGCGGCATCCTCATCTACACCGCCGTCCCCGACGCCGAGGGCACCCTGGGCGGGCTGGTGTCCCTCGCCGAACCCGACCAGCTGCTTCGGCTCACCCGCCGGGCCCTGGCCGACGCCCGGCACTGCTCCTCCGACCCGCTGTGCGCCGAACGCCTGCCGTATGCACCCGCCGACTTCCTGCACGGCGCTGCCTGCCACGTCTGCCTGTTCGTCTCCGAGACGACCTGCGAGCGCGGCAACCGGTTCCTCGACCGCCGCTTCGTTGTTCCCCTCGGCGACGGCCCGCAGCACCGAGACCTCGCCCTGTTCGATGAGCTGCCTTGAGGGCGGAGATCCATGATGATCGGAAATCCCGGTGAGTGTGTGCAGGTGATCGGCGTTGATGGCACCGTCTGAACCGGGCCGGGCGGGCGCCTTCACGGCGGCGGTCGCCGTCGCCGTGAGCGCTCTGGGCCCGGCCCGGCTGGGCGAGCTCGCCGATCGGATCGGCCCGCGATCGGCCCCGCCCGGGGCTGCCGTGGGGGAGCCTGGGTGGGAGGAGGCGGTGATCGCCGCCGTCGCCGGGCCGGCCGCCCGGGACGCCGTCCGGGCGGTCCTGCGCGCCCGCCGAGCCGAGGAGATCGCCCCGGCCGAGGCGGCCGCCTACCTGCACGGGGTCAGCGCCGGTTATGCCGGGCGGGCCGCCGAGACGCGGGTGGAGTCGGTGTGGAGCGGTCCGGGTAGCCATGAGGTGCCCGTCCGGGCGACCGCCCGGGTGCTGATGGACCTGGTCGCCGAGGCCACCATGGAGCTGATGTTCATGACCTATGCGGCGCGCCCCTACCCGCCGCTGCTGACCGCGCTCAGTGCCGCGACAGGGCGGGGGGTGGCGGTCAGCGTCGTCGTCGAGACACTTCAGGGGGCCGGCGGCGGACTGGCCGGCAGCGAGCCGGCGGCCGCGTTCGCGAGCGTCCGTGGGGTGCAGCTGTGGCACTGGCCGACCGGCCGCCGCGGACACCCCGGCGCCCGGATGCACGCCAAGATTGCTGTCGCCGACCGGCGGGCGCTGCTGGTGTCGAGCGCCAACCTGACCTCCTCGGGCGTCGAGGAGAACATCGAGGCCGGTCTGCTCGTCCGGGGTGGGGCGCCCCCGCGCCGAGCTGCCGAGCACCTCGCCGCGTTGCAGACGAGCGGCGTGTTGGCCCGCCTCTTTCCCGGCGCCGAGCCGGCGGCGGGAAGCTGAGCGATGCCGAATGATGGAGACGTCTCGGCCACGGTCACCGCGTCCGACATTGCCCGCCTCGCCGGGGTGGGCCGCGCGGCCGTCAGTAACTGGCGGCGCCGGTTCGTCGATTTCCCGCAGCCGGTCGGCGGCGCCTCCACCAGTCCGCTGTTCGCGCTGACGGCGGTGGAGGACTGGTTCGACCGGCATGACCGCCCGTTTCGCGTCGAGGTCGGCGACCGGGTCTGGCAGCAGATCCGCGGGACCGTCGACGATCCCCGGCTGGGTGAGCTGGTCGGGCACCTGGGCGGCTTCCTGCTGTACCACCAGCGGGACCGGGACGCGGCGATCGGGCTGCTCGGGGAGGCCGATGCCGCGGTCGCTCGCCTGGTGGGGCCGGCGATCGAGCGAGCCGCGCCGGACCTTCCCGTCGGCTTTCCGCCGATCTGGGAGCCGGACTGGGTACCGGTCGCCCGGTCCGCGGCCGCCGCCGCCGACCGGGACGGGCATGGCGCGCTCTTCGAGGTTCTGCGTGTCCGTTATCGCGAGGTGTACTCCCGGCAGGTGGCCGAGACCCCGCCCGCGGTCGCGGAACTGATGGTTGGACTCGCCGGCCTGCGGGGAAGGCCCGGGAAACTCACCGTCCTCGACTCCGCCTGCGGGGTCGGTGGGCTGCTGGAGGCGGCGCGGGCCGCGGGCGTCCGCCGGCTGCTCGGCCAGGACATCGATCCGACGGCGGCCCGGATCACCGCCGCGGGGCTGTTGCTACACGGCGCCGACGCACGGATCGTCGCGGCCGACTCCCTGCTGGCGGATGCCCTTGCCGGGGAGCGGGTCGACGTCGTGCTGTGCGGGCCGCCGTCCGGCCAGCGGTCCTGGCCCCACGACGAGCTGGTCGACTCGCCCTGGTGGGGCTACGGGGTGCCGCCGCGGAGCGAACCGGAGCTGGCCTGGGTCCAGCACTGCCTGGCCCATGGCCGGCGCGGCGCGCCGGTGCTGGTCATCATGCCGGCCGCCGCCGCGTCCCGACCGGCTGGGCGGCGGATCAGGGCGAATCTGCTGCGGGCCGGGGCGCTGCGGGCCGTGCTGGGGCTGCCACCGGACCTGTTCGGCGCCGGCTCGCCGCCGGATCTGTGGGTGCTGCGGGTGCCAGGCGACGGTGCGTCCCCCGCCCAGGTGCTCATGGGCCTGGCGAGCGCCGATCCGAGCGCGGTCGAGGGGGCCTGGTCGTCGTTCACCGGCTCGGTCCCGGCGGGCGAGCCGGGCAGGGTGGTCGAACCGGGTGGAGCGGGTCTGCCGCCCGGATTCCGGCGGATGCCGGTCGCCGACCTGCTCGACGGCGAGGTCGACCTGAGTCCGCGCCGCCACGTCCCGGTGTATCCGGCCAGCGTCATCGAGCGCGAGTTCCCGGCAGTGCGCGAGGAGTTCCTGGCCGCGTTGTCGTCGCTGTCCGCGTTGACGCCGCTGTCCGCGTTGACGCCGAGTACGTTGACGCCGAGTACGTTGACGCCGAGTATTACGCCGTCGGACGCGTCGTCGCCGGCCGAAGCGTCCGACTCCACCCCGGAGCCCGCGGCGGCGTCCGAAACGGCCGTCGCGACGCAACCGGCCTGGGTCACGGTGGGGGAGTTGGCGAAGAGCGGGGCGCTGACGGTGCTGACGGCCCCGTTGCAGACCAGAACCGACGGTGGCGACCTGCCGTTGCTCACCGCCGCCGACGTGCGGCGCGGCCGGGGAGCCTCCGGTCGAACCGGCGAACTTCCCGGAATGCTGCTGCTCCGATCCGGAGACGTGGTCTGCGCGGTCGCGGTGGGGAGGATCGCGGCCGAGGTGATCGATGAGGTGGGCGCCGTGCTCGGGCCGAAGGTTGCGCTCCTGCGTGTCGATCCCGACCGCCTCGATCCACATTTTCTGGCGGGCAGCCTACGGGCCGCGGGTTATCGGGCGGTCGGGGGGCCGGGCGTCGGCGATGAGGACGGGGCCAGCAGCCGGTCGGGTGGGACGTTGTCGCGGCCTGACCTGCGTCGGGTCCGGATTCCCGCGCTGGCACTGGCCGCCCAGCGGGAGCTGGGGGCGGACTTCCGCCGACTCGGGCGGCTGGCGAGATCGGTGCGCGAGGCGGCCGAACTGGGCGAGGAGATCATTCGGGTCGGCTACCTCGGCGTAGCCGACGGCCGGCTGCGGGTCTGCGGCGACCCCGATTCTCGATAATGCCGGCTCCTACTCGGTGGATATTCCTTGGTGGGAGTATGATTCCAAGCCGTCTGATGGGGGAGGGCTGGTCGGGGGTGCGATGGCCGGACGTTGGATGATTGACCGGCGGTACGAGCTGGAGGCTCTGCCGCTGGCCAAAGGCGGAATGGGCGAGGTCTGGGTCGGCCGGGACGTGAAACTCGACCGGGAGATCGCCGTGAAGTTCGTCCGTTTTCCCGATGGCCGGCCCGACGAGGAGCTCGTTCGTCGTTTCATCCGTGAATCGCGAATAACCGCTCGGCTGGTGCATCCGGGGGTTCCCGCCGTATACGACGCGGGCACCCACGAGGGGCGCCCCTATCTGGTCATGCAGCGGGTACATGGGATCAGCGTCGCCGATCTCGTTGCCGAGCAGGGAGCGTTGCCGATCGGGTGGGCGGCGGCCATCGCGGCCCAGGCCGCCTCGGTGCTGGCTGTCGCGCACCGGGCGTCCCTTGTCCACCGCGATCTCAAGCCGGCGAACCTGATGCTGGAGCCGGACGGCACGGTGAAGGTGCTCGACTTCGGCCTCGCGGTCGCACTCGACCGCACCGACCTGTCGAAGATCACCCTGACCGGCCAGCATCTCGGCAGTCCCGCCTACATGGCCCCGGAGCAGGTGCTCGCCGGGCTCAGCGCGCCGGCTACCGACCTGTACGCGCTGGGCGCGACCCTGTTCGAGATGCTGACCGGCCGGCGGCTCTTCGCCGGGTCGTCGTCCTATTCGGTGATGCATCAGCAGGTCGAGGAGGTCCCGGCGCGGGTACGAACCCTGCGCGCCGACGTGCCCGCGGGCCTCGACGGGCTGGTCGCCGACCTGCTGCGCAAGGCGCCGGAGGAACGCCCGTCCGGCGCGGAGGCGGTGTACGAGGCGCTGATCGGCTGGATGACGGACCTGGTTCCCCTTCCCGGAATCGTCGATCCCGCGGCGGACAACACGGTCCGGATGTACAACCGGATCACCGCTCGCGTGCATCCTTCCGCGCCGGCTCCGTCCAGGCCGACTACCACCGCGCCGACCTCTCCTGTGCCGGGTCCTGACCTGCCGGGTCCTGACCTGCCGGGTCCTGGCGTCCGGGAACCGGCACGGTCGGACGCGATGACCGTGCCGGGGCTGCGGTCGCCGTCCTCCAGCGGGATCGACCAGGTCGAGCTTCGCCGAGCCCGGGATGAGGCCCGCTCGCTGGCCGGCTCCTCCCGATACAGCCAGGCCACCGCGATCCTGGCGGAGGCCGTCGATCGGGCCGGCCGGGCGCTGGGCATCGACAGCCCCGACGCGCTCGCGCTTCGTCTCGAGCTCGCCGAGCTGTTGTTCGAAGGGGGTGACTTCCGCCAGGCTGTCGGCGAGTACGAACGGCTGGTCGCCGATCTCGCCCGCCGGGACGGTCGGAACAGCGAACGGCTGATGCTCGCCCGCCTGCGGGAGGCGACCTGCCGGGCTCTGATCGGTGACACGCCGCGGGCGCTGGAACAGCTCGGCGCGCTGCTACCCGACGAGACCCGGGTGTTCGGCGCGGACGATCCCCGCGTCCTCGAGCTGCGCCGCCAGATCGGGCTGTTGCAGCTCGGGGCCGGCCATCGGGCCGCCGCAGCCGAGAGCCTCGCTGCGCTGCTCGCCGACCTGCTGCGGGTCTGGGGACCGGAGCACCCGATGGTGCCCGTGGTCCGGGAGCTGCTCGCCGGCGCGCATGGCACTGCGGTGGCCCGCTGAGCCCGGTGGCCCGCTGAGCCCGGTGGCCCGCTGAGCCCGGTGGCCCGCGTAGGCGGGGCAGCAGGCGGCTCGCAGGCGGGGAGTGCGGGGCAGCGAACTTCGAGGAATCGACGGGAGACGGTGACGTGGCGCGGCTGGGGATCGACAAGGAGTTTCTGCTCGGCTTCGCGGCCCTGGAGAAACAGGTGCAGAACCGGGTGCTCGAGGTGTTCGCCAAGTTCGAGGCGGCGACCCACGCCGGTCTTCATCTGGAGAAGATTGGGAATGCACGTGACAACCGGTTCCGGTCGATCCGCATTGACAAGTTCTGGCGGGGTGTGGTCCTCGAGCCGGAAAGCGGCGACACCTACACGCTGCTGAAGGTGTTGCCGCATGACGACGCCTACGCCTGGGCCCAGCGGCGTCGCGTGTCGATCAATGTGGCGACGGGACGGATCGAGATTCGTGATGTGGTCGCGATCGACGCGACGCTCCCGGAGCTGACCAGACGGGCCGAGCAGGTCCCCAGCAGGCTGTTCGCCGACGTGGCGGACAAGGATCTGCGTCGGCTCGGCATCGACGAGCAGACGCTGGCCTTCGCCCGCGTGCTGACGGATGTGCGGCAGCTCGAGATGGCGCGCGGCTTCCTTCCCCCGAATCAGTGGGACGCGCTGTTCGGTCTGGCGGCGGGGATGACTCTGGAGGAGGTGTGGGCCGAGATCGGGGCCGCGTCCGAGGCTGACCGGGCGTCCTTCGACGCCGATGACGTGGTTGCCGCGGTCGAGCGCAGCGCGGATCGGGTGGTCCTCGTGGACGGGCCGGAGGAACTACTGGAGGTGTTCCGGCACCCGTTTGCCCTGTGGCGGGTCTATCTGCACCCGACCCAGCGTCGTATCGTTCAGGCTAGGTTTCGGGGGCCGGCCCGGGTGACCGGCGGACCGGGGACCGGGAAGACCGTCGTGGCCCTGCACCGCGCGCGCGATCTCGCGGCGCGGGGGGTCGGTCGGGTGCTCCTGACCACCTTCACCTCGACGATGAGCGACTCGCTGACCGCGGATCTCGACCTGCTGGTCCACGATCCGCTGATACGCGAACGGATCACCGTCGCGACGGTGAACAAGATTGCCTACGATGTCTTTCGGGCCTGGCAACCTCAGCCGACCATCCTGACCGACGCTGAGGAACGGGCGGTGTGGCGCACCATCGCTCACGATCTCGGCCTCCCCTTCTCCGAGAGCTTTCTGTCGGAGGAGTGGCGGCAGGTCATCCTCGCACAGGAGATCATCACCGAGGCGGGGTATCAGAAGGCGCGCCGGGCCGGGCGGGGCCGCGCGCTCGGGCCGCGCCAGCGAGCTCAGGTGTGGGCCGCCTGGCAGCAGTTCGATCGAGAACTGCGCGCCTCCGGTCGGTGGACTCACGAGATGATCTGCGTCGAGGCGGCGCGTCTGCTGGAACGGGCACCGCAACGGCCATACCGGCATGCGGTGATCGACGAGGCGCAGGACCTCAGCCCGGTGCAGTGGCGCTTCCTGCGAGCGGCGGTCGAGCCAGGCGCGGACGACATCTTCCTCGCCGGCGATGCCCACCAACGCATTTACCACAACCGCGTGAGCCTGCGGGAGCTCGGCATCCAGGTGGTCGGCCGGTCTGCGCGGCTGACGGTGAACTATCGGACGACCGCGGAGATCCTCGCCTGGAGCCTGGGCATGCTGCGCGGCGAACCGATCGACGACATGGACGGCGGCTTGGACTCGGTGGCCGGCTACCGGTCGGAGCTCCATGGGCTCGTGCCCCGGCTACAGGGCTTCGCGACCTGGAACGATGAGATCCGGGAGGCCGCCGAACAGGTGCGGGCCTGGATGCGGGCCGGCGTGGCGCCGGACGAGATCGGCGTCGCCGTGCGCTCCAACAAACTCGCCGAGTCCGTTCTGCCCGCCCTGCATCGGCTTGGCGTGCCCGCGCGGCTGCTGGCCCGGCTGCCCGAGCAGCAGCCTGCGCAGACCGAACAGGCTGGAGGTCTGGCGGTCGCGGTCGGCACCATGCACCGGATGAAGGGGCTGGAGTTCCGGTGCCTGACGGTTCTTGGCGTCGGCGAGGGTCAGGTTCCGGCCCCGAGCGCGGTCACGCCAGCCGGGGAGGACGAAATCGCGCACGCCCAGGACGTCCAGCGGGAGCGCTGCCTGCTCTTCGTCGCGTGCACCCGGGCACGGGAGGAGCTGTACGTCTCCTGGCATGGCACCCAGAGCCCGTTCCTCGCCCAGTTCGACCCGGCGGTCCGCCCCGTGTGATCCGCCGCCGTGATCGCAGCTGCTCCGAACCTTGCGGCTGGCGGCGCGCACGGGCTCGGCGGCACTCCCGAGAACGCCGTGGCCGATCTCTACGAGGCCGTCAGTCTGGTCTCGACGAGTTCGGTGTTCCGCCGGTCCTGACGATCGTGCAGGACGCCGCCTGCTGCCGCCTCTTCCCGTGCTGCCCGGCGGGGAGGTGGTCAAGAAGGTACTTCGGCGTATGCGGGCGGCCGGTGGCACATCACCCCAACCGCTCAACAAACTTCTAGAACGCCACGCGCTTGCCCTCCAGGGAGGCGTGCGCGTAGATCTCCACCGTAATCCGACCGTGCCCGCCCGTGCGACGGCCGGTGCATCCCGTCCCCGGCCGGGTGGACCGGGGGCGGGGATGGTGGGCGGACGGGGCTTCAGGTGGCGGCGGTGACCAGCGCTACGCAGAGCGCGGCCAGGGCCAGGCCCTGGAGCAGGGCGCGGGCGTTGATGACGCTGTCCCAGGTGCCTTGCAGGGCGCGGGCGTCGGGTGCGGTACTGCCCTGCTGAGCGGCGGCGGTCAGCCTTTTGTTGACCGGCGCGCTCACCCGGGCATAGACGACCAGCCAGACGATCAGGGCCAGCGCGGCGAGTGCCGCCGCGACGGAGGCCGTCGCCCGGCCGTCGATCCCGGCCACGACGGCGGTCAGTATCGCGGCGATCAGGCCGCCGACGCCCGGGATGGGCATGCGCTGGTCCCCGAACCGGTGGACCTGGCCCATGGTGCTGGTGAGGGTGGCGTCGTCGACGTTCGCCAAGGCCGGCCGCTGCACGATCGCGCAGAAGACGTCCGTGCCGTAGACCACCGCGTTGGCCAGGATGGCAACCACGGCGAGAACCTGAACGAATGCTTCCATGATGCTGCTCCTGCCTGTCGGATTCCGCTGTTCGGCGCCACTGTCCCGTGGCTGGTGCTGGCCGGTGTCGATCGTGGCCGTACCGGCGGACAGCGGCCGGGCGGACCTAGCTGACCACCGCGCCGGTGGCGACCATGTCCCGCGCGGCCGGGTCGAACTCGACGTCGGCGGACGTCTCCATCGGCGTCTGGTCGATGTCCCGCGGCTTTCCGCCCTGGGCGAACAGCATCGCCACGGCGCCGATCAGCGTCGCGCCGGCGCCCACCCACAGGGCCGGTACCAGGCCGTCGACGAAGCGGTCGGCCGGGATGGTGGCGCCGTGAGCACTGAAGACCGCGCCCAGCACCGCCACACCCAGCGCGCCACCGATCTCGCGCAGCGCGTTGTTGGCGCCGGACGCGACGCCCTGTTCCTCGGGATGCACGGAGCCCATCAACATGTTGGCCACCGGGGCGTAGAACATGGCCATGCCGACGCCGTTGAGGATCATCGGCAGCAGCTGGGCGCCGTAGGACACGTCCGTCGTGGCGACCGATGCCCACCAGCCGAGTCCCACGCCCTGAAGGACGAGCCCGACCGCGACGATCGAGCGGCCGCCGATCCGGTCGGACAGCATGCCGGCCAGCGGGGCGACGACGATGGGGGCGCCGGTCCACGGCAGCATCCGCAGCCCGGCCTCCAGCGGACTGTAGCCCTGGACCGACTGCAGGAACTGGGTCAGCAGGAAGATGGCGCCGAAGTTGCCCAGGGCCATCAGCAGGCTGGCCGCGTTGACGCCGCTGAAGGTCCGATTACGGAACAACCGCATCGGCAGCATCGGCTCGCGGGCGTGCATCTCCCAGGCCACGAAGGCGACCAGCAGCAGGCCGCCGCCACCGAGCGCGGTGAGGATCAGCGGGTTGGTCCAGCCGTCGGCGTTGCCGCGGATGATGCCGTAGGCGACACCGAACAGGGCGAGGCTGGCCAGGATCGTTCCGGGCCCGTCGAGGCGCGCGTTGGGGCCGCGGCTCTCGGTGAGCTTCCAGACCGCCAGCGGGATCAGCAGCACGCCGATCGGCACGTTGAGCCAGAAGATCCAGTTCCACGAGATGTGCTGGACGATCGAGCCGCCGATCAGCGGACCGGCCGCGATGGCGAGTCCGTTGACCCCGCCCCAGACGCCGAGCACGACCCCACGAGACCGGGCCGGCACCGCCGTGATCAGCAGCGTCAGGGTCAGCGGCATGACGATGGCGGCCCCGACGCCCTGGACGGCCCGGACCGCGATCAGTTCGTGGATGCCCGGAGCGAGCGCCGCCGCGGCCGAGGCCACCGTGAACAACGACAGGCCGACGATGAACATCCGGCGGCGCCCGTACCGGTCGCCGAGCGACGCGCCGAGCATGAGCAGCACGGCGAAGGTGAGGGTGTAGGCGCTCACCGTCCATTCCAGCTCCTCGATGCCGCCGCCCAGATCCCGGGAGATGGAGGGCAGGGCGGTGATGACGACGAGGTTGTCCAGCATCGCCATGAAGCCGGCGAGACCGGTCACCACCAGTACCCAGAACAGCGATCCGGTCCTACCCTCGCTATCCACGTCGCCCTTAGTAGTCATCATTCCACCTTCTGTCTCGAATCAGACAAGACTTTATTCCGTCGGCACCTAGCAGTGATTGCCTACTAGCCTCGGCGGCCAGGATCCGGCTACCGACAGAAATGCCGGAATACCTTCGGTCGGCCGCGCTAGATGTCGCAGCCGCAGCGGCGCCCTTCGGGAAGAGCGGCGGGTGGCTTCATCCCGGCCCAAAGCCGGCTCGGCGCCGGCACTCCGAGCGCCAGCAGGGTCGTCACATACATACTGGTCGCGAAGAAATCGCTCACTTCTTCGTCCGGCACGCCAGTCCGGGCCTGCACACGGTCCCGCAGGCGGGTCCGGCGGTCGTTGACCAGTCGGGCGATGTCGGGTTCCGCGGCGGAGGCCACATACAACTGCAGTTCAAGCAGCAGGATGCAGTGATCCGCGGTCAGGGTCTGATGGGTAGCCCTCATCGCGGTCAGCGCCGGCCGGCCCTCGAGCCCGTCCGCCGCGTTCTCGAACGCCGCGGCGAGCCGCTCGAAGCACAGGTCGGCACAGGCCAGGAACAGGGCCTTCTTGTCCGGGAACAGGCGAAAGACATAGGGTTGGGAAATACCCGCTCGGCGGGCGATGCGTTCGGTCGTCGTGCCGTGGTACCCCCCGGTGGAAAATTCGCAGGCGGCGATCCGCACGATGATCTCCCGCCGTTCCTCGCCGCTCATCCGGGAAGAACGCAGCGTCCCCCCGGGCCTGGGCGTGTTCCCGGTGCGCGTCAGCATGCTGATGCTCCTCGGCCATCAGGGTCCGGCCGGCGACGAGGCCTCGGTCAGGTGCTGGCGCACGAGCAGCGCCAGCCGGTTGTTCTCTTGCCGCGGACGCAGCCGGCTGGCGCACTCCAGCATCACCAGGCCGTGTAGCGACGCCCAGATGACTTCGGTGAACGTCTCCGGATCACGCCCGCCCGCCACCTCGGTGACCGACTCCTTGAGTTCGGCGAAGCAGCGGACCAGACTCTCCGGCGCATTGGAACCGCCGAAGGCGAGGTCGGTGGACAACATGAACATCGCCTCGTACAAGGCGGGCTTGGTGGCGGCGAATTTCGCGTAGCACCAGGCTAGAGTGTCCAGACTCGGATCGTCCGGCGCGCCGGTCAGTCGGGCCTCCCGGAGCGCGTCGGCCAGTTCGCCGAAACCCTCGATGGCGACGCCACGGACGATCTCCTCCTTTCCCTTGAAATGCCGGTAGAGCACCGACTGGCTGAACTTGATCTGGTCGGAGAGACGTCTTGTGGTCACTGCCTCCCAGCCCACCGATTCGGCCAGATCGCGCGCGGCCGAGAGGATGAGCATCCGCCGCTGTGTCTCCTCGCGTTGTCGACGACGCTGTATGGCCATGGCACGAATATAGCGGAGCTAGCTGCCCTGTCAACACTAGCCCTGCTCGTTCGCACCCCACCAGGGCGGCAGTGGGCCGGGGCTGCGAGGAGGGATCCGAAGCGGGGGCCGCGGCGCCCTGCCCGCCGACCGCGCCGATCGCGATCGCCTACGGCACCTTCTCCCCGGACGGCGCCGACCACCGCGACCAGCATGATCTGCAGCGACATCATCCGGCGGGACCGCCACGTCGCTGACAAGCAACTAGACCAGATCATCACCCGGACGAACGTGGCCCGAGACGGCACTAGATAAGCGGCGATCCTTCTGCTAGCGTTGATATCAACGACATCCCGGAAGGGATGCTTCTGATCCTGTAAGAGCACTCCGCCCGGGCTGTGGACGTCGCCGTCAGTGCCGGCCGACGCACCGTGGCGCATCCTCCCTTACCCCTTTCCCTCGCCGCTGCATTCCTGTCGGGGAAGGCGGCCCGCGGGCCCTTCCATGCCACTGAACGGCGTTCCCCGACCTTTCCCCCAGAAAAGAGAGGAGAAGAGAAATGGTCAATGGACGCGCCCGTCGCGTACTTGTCGCCGGCGGCGGTATCGGCGGCTTGGCTGCGGCGCTCGCACTGGAGCGCAAGGGCTTCCAGCCGGTCGTCTTCGAGCGAGCCGAGGAGCTGCGTGACGGCGGTGCCGGGCTGCATGTGTGGACCAACGGCGTGCTCGCCCTCGACCATCTGGGCCTGGCCGACACGGTGCTCGAGGTCGCCCCGGCCCAGCAGACCGCGCACTTCAGCACCTGGCGGGGCGAGACGCTGGCGGCCTGGCCGGTCGGCGACTTCGTCGCCCGCTACGGGCGGCCGACCATCGCGGTGGAGCGGTCGGTGCTGCACGGCGCGCTGCGGGACGCGCTCACGGCCACGCCGGTGCGCACCGGCTCGCGCGTCGTCGGCTTCGACCAGGACCGTGACGGTGTCACCGTCCACTTCGCGGACGGCGGCTCGGAACGCGGCGACGTGCTCGTCGGGGCCGACGGCATTCACGGCGCCGTCCGCGACGGCCTGCTCGGCACCGTCCCACCCCGCTACACCGGGTACATAGCCTGGCGCGGCCGGGCTCCCATGGAACATCCGGAGATCCCGCGGGGCACCTTCAACGCGATGTTCGGCCCGGGCACCCGTTTCACCTACTACGACGTCGCGCCCGGTCTGGTGCACTGGATGAGCGTCGCCAACGGGCCGGCCGGCGGGCGGGACGAACCCGGCGTCCGCGACATGCTGCTGGAACGTCACCACGACTGGGCCAGTCCGGTGGCCGACATCCTCGCCGCGACCCCCGAGAACTGGATCATCCGTGGCGACGTGCTCGGCCGCCGGCCCGACCGGCGCTGGGGCGAGGGCCGCGTCACCCTGCTCGGCGACGCGGCTCACCCCATCACCTTCAACATCGGACAGGGCGCCTGCCAGGCCCTGGAGGATGCCCTCGTCCTCGCCGAGCACCTGGAGCGCGACAGCGGCGACCCGGCCGCGGCACTGCGCCGGTACGAGGCCGAACGGCGGGCCCGCACCGCCCCCATGCAGCGCATCGCCTGGTGGATCGGGCGGATGGGAGCGGTGGAGAACCGCGCCGCGATCCGCCTCCGGGAGGCGTTCATGCGCCGGAACTGGAACACCCGGGCCTTCGCCGCGGCCGAGAAGGACCAGGTCGCCTACGGAACGCGATGGGCGCACCGCCCGGACCGGGACCGGCCCACCCCCCGGCCCACCCCCCGGTCCACCCCCCGGTCCAACCCCCGGCCCAACCCCCGGCCCAACCCCACAGCCACCCCCGAATCCATCCTCGTCCCCTACCCGGTACCGAGCCCGGAACCGGCGGCCGCACAACGGAAGTGGAGTTCCGCATCATGACCGAGCAACTCGCGCAGGATGATTACTTCTTCGCCACCTACGCCAACACCTGGTGGGCCGAAGGTTCCAAGATGACCCCGTTGCAGTCGTTCAACCCGCATCGTTTCCAGTACTTCGACCAGTTCGTCGAGAGTTCCTGGGCGGGCAAGCGGGTGCTCGACGTCGGCTGCGGCGGCGGTTTCACCGCCGAGTTCCTCCACCAGCGGGGCGCCCAGGTTTCCGGCGTCGACCCGTCCCCGCGGCTGATCGAGGCGGCCAGCCGGCACGCGAAGGACACCGGAAAGGACATCGAGTACTCGCTCGGCAAGTCCGAGTCGCTGCCCTACGCCGACGGCTCGTTCGACATCGTCACCTGCGTGGACGTGCTGGAGCACGTGGAGAGCCCCGGCCAGGCGGTGAGCGAGATCAAGCGGGTTCTCGCCCCGGGCGGGTTGTTCCTGTACGACACGATCAATCGCACCCTCCGCTCCTGGGTGAACATGATCTGGCTTCCCGAGAGGCTCCTGAACATCGTCCCGAAGGGTGCACACGACTGGAACGACTTCATCACGCCGAACGAGATGATCGGCTACCTGGCCGCCTCCGGTCTGGTCCCGCTCGGGCGCCTGGCCGGCCTGGCCATCCGGGGTCAGAACAAGAAGGACGGCACCCTCAAGATCAAGCCGACGAGGGATCTGTCGTCGGTCTACCTGGGCGCCGCCCGCAGCTGATCGGCCCGCCGCCAGGTCGGACGGTGGGTTCCGCCGTCCTCGGGCGGACCCCACCGGGACCCGGTCGGCCGCGCGGGGCCGGTCGCGCAACCGGGCCGAGCCCACCTGGTCCGCCACCGGTGGAATCCACGTTCCGTACCGCCCCGGTACGCTCACAACATCCGGGCAAAGTTTTCCGGTGAATCGGCGGTCCGCCGCCGGCACCGGCTTCGTGATCCGCTTCGGAGCCACTCCCGAAGCATTCACCCGGGTCCCGCACAGGCTGTGCGCCCACCGGTCGACTCGACCTCGAATGTTGCGTGGCCAAGCGTACCTTCGGCCGCCCACCGTCAAATCGAGACCATTCCCTGCCGCGCTACTCCTACAGGCCTCGAACGCCGGTACGACCGGGCTCGAGGCGCCGGCCGTGAAACGCGCACGATGATTTCCCGCCAGGCACCCATCTTACCGACCTGTCGGCCAGCCGACAGGTCGGGGCAAGGAAATTTGGCGGGGCTGCGTGTCATATTCATCTCATCGTTGTGAATGCCGCCGATCCATAAATCGCGAGACCGAGGATGGCGATGAACACCAGTATTCTTCTGATGTTTCCCGGGCAGGGCTCTCAGCGCCCCGGGATGGCCGCTCATCTGGTTCGGGAACATCCACGGACCGCCGGCCGGGTGTTGGCCGAGGCCCAGGACGTTCTCGGCCTCCCGCTGACCGGACTGTGCACCGTCGGCAGAGCCGCCGACCTGGAGCCGACGCAGATCGCCCAGCCCGCGATCCTGGCCACCAGCCTGGCGGTCCTGGCGGTCCTCCGGGAGGAGGCCGGCTTCACCTGCTCGGTCGCGGCCGGTCACAGCCTCGGCGAGTACGCGGCGCTGGTCGCGGCGGACGTTCTGACGTCGGCGGACGCGCTGCGCCTGGTCCGCCGCCGCGGCGAGTTGATGGCCACGGTCGCGCGGCGGGTCTCCGGCGCGATGACGGCGATCATCGGTCTGGCTCCGCGGCTGATCGAGGACATCTGCGCCCGCAGCGCGCCGCTGGGCGTGGTCGAGATCGCCAACTACAACGAACGCGGCCAGACCGTGATCTCCGGCCAGCGCGCCGCCGTCGCGCGGGCCACCGAGCTGGCCCTGGCGGCGGGGGCCGAACGGGCCGTGCCGCTCAAGGTCTCGGCGCCGTTCCACTGCTCGCTGATGCGCGAGATCGAGGACGAGTTCGCCGCCGAACTCGACCGCCACCCCTTCGCCGAGCCGGGCGCGCTGGTGCTCAGCTCGGTGAGCGGTGAGCCGGTGAGCGGGGGCGCGCACGCCCGCAACCTGCTCCGCCGTCAACTGGTCGGCCCGGTCCGGTGGGTCGACGTGCTCGACGCCGCCCAGGCGCACGGGGTCGACACCTACCTCGAAGTCGGCCCGGGCCGAGCGCTCAGCGGATTCGCGAACCGGACGGTTCCCCACGCCACGGTGCGCAGCACCAACGACGCGTCGCGGGTCGGCGCGCTGCTGCGCGACCTCCGGCGCCCGCCCGCCGTCTCCGTCTAGACCCTGGCCGGCCACCGCGGCCGCCCCGCGCCACGTACGCGCCGAGCCTCTGCTCCGGGCCGGCCGTCGCACCGCCCATCCACGCACCGCCCCTCCACGCACACCCGTACACACACCGCTGATGAAGCGAACCCGAAGGGAAGTCCCACCATGTCCGCAAGCGTGACGCTCCAGCCCAACGCGCTGGTCGCCGTCCAGACCGCCGTCGCCGACGCCCTCGGTATCGACGCGGAGGAGGCCGTCGCCGAGGCGACCCTGTTCGGTGACCTCGGCGCCGAGTCGATCGACCTTCTCGACGTCCTCTTCCGCCTGGAGCGCATCACCGGGGTGAAGATCGCCGTGGCCGACATCGCCGGCCTGCTCCAGGGCGGAATCCCGGACGAGGAGTTCGGTGACGAGAACGAGGTCGTCAACGACACCGGCCTCACCCACCTGGAGAAGGTGCTGCCGCAGTTCGACCGCAGCCAGCTCACCGAGCCGTTGACCGCCGACGGCGTGCTCGGCCTGTTCACGGTCGGAAACCTCACCAGCCTGCTGACGGAGCGGACGAGCGCCGCCGCGGCCTGAACCACCCGCCGAGCCCCCACCGGTACCCGGGACGCCCGCCCCGGGTACCGGTGGGCGGAGCGGCGGTGACGGAACCAGCTCGCGACAACGAGCGGAACGGGATGAGACAGATGAAGCTGAAGAACAGCGCCGCCCTGGTCACCGGCGCATCCCGGGGCATCGGCCGGGCCATCGCCCTCGCGCTGGCCGCGCAGGGGGCGGCCGTCGCCGTGAACTACCGGTCGCGCGCGCAGGACGCGCACGTGGTGGTCAAGGAGATCGAGGCAGCCGGTGGTCGGGCGGTCGCCGTCGGGGCCGACGTCTCCGACCCGGTGGCCGCCGCCGAGCTGGTGAGCCGGGCCACCGACCTGCTCGGCGGCCTGAACATCCTCGTCAACAACGCCGGCATCAGCGACGACGCCCTGATCCACGACGCGGCGCCGGACGCGTGGTGGGACGTCATGAAGGTGAACTTCGGCGGGGCTTACCACTGCACCCACGCCGTCCTGGCCTCGTTCATGGCGCAGGGCGACGCCAGCATCGTCAACATCTCCTCGGCCATGGGCGAGCGCGGCTGGATCGGCCAGGCCAACTACGCGGCCTCCAAGGGAGCCCTCAACGCGTTCACCCGTAGCGCGGCCGTCGAGGTCGCCCGCTTCGGGGTGCGGGTCAACGCGGTGCTGGCCGGCTTCACCCCGACCGACCTGGTGAGCGAGGTGCTGCGGCGGGACGGCGGTAAGGGCATCAAGCGCCAGATCCCGCTGCGCCGGTTCGCCACCGTCGAGCAGGTGGCCGCGGCCGCCGTGTTCCTGGCCGGACCCGACTCCGGCTACACCACCGGCGAGCTGCTCTGTGTCGACGGTGGCTTCTCCGCCCAGCTCGGCATCGGCCGGCCATGACCGCACCCGACAGAACGTGCTGCAAGGAGCGACGATGCGATTTCACCTGATCGACCGGATCGAGTCCTGGACCCCCCGAGAGCAGATCACCGCCCGCAAGGTCACCTCCGTCGCCGAGGACTGCTGGCGGCCCACCCCCGCCGGCCCGGTGCTGTCCTTCGGGCTGGCGCTGGAGGCGCTGTGCCAGTCGGCGACGTGGCTGATGATGCTCAGCACCGACTACCGGCTGCGGGCGGCCCTGCTCGCCGTCGACGAGGCCTGCGCGCCTCGTGATGTGGTGCCGGGGGACGTCCTGCGCACCCATGCCGTCGTGGAGTCGATGAGCGACGAGGCCGCGGTGCTGGCCGGGCTGGTCACCGTGGGCGGAGAGACCGTGCTGGAGGCCAGCGGCATCCTGTGCAGCCTCATGGACGCCGAGCGGCTCGACGACCCGGCCGACACCGCGCTGATGGGCCGCCAGCTGCTGGGCAAGGGGGCACCGCGATGAGACGCGTGGTCATCACCGGCGCCGGCGCGGTCACTCCGCTCGGCAACGACGCGGCCGGCACCTGGCGCGGCCTCGCCGCCGGCCGCAGCGGCATCGGGCCGCTGACCTCGTTTGACACCACCGGCTTCCCGGTGCGCATCGGCGCAATGGTCAAGGGCTTCGACCCGGCCACCGCGATCCCGGCCCGGGTCGGTCGCCGGCATCTGTCCCGAGTGGGCCAGTTCGGCGTGGCCGCCGCGTACGAGGCGCAGCGTTCCGCCGGCCTCGACGGGCCGGCGGGGGCGGTCCCGCCCGACGAGCGCGGGGTCGCGATGGGGGCCAGCGTTGGTCGTCCGGACCTGCGGACACTGCTCGACATCGGGGAGCTGCGCGCGAGCACCGGGCGACCGGACGCCTTCGTTCCCCGGCTGCCCAGCTCCACCCTCACCGACGACCAGAACGTGCCGCTCAACGCGATGGCCCGGATGTTCGCGGCCACCGGGCCGATGATCGGCGTGAGCACCGCCTGCTCCGGAGCCGGGCACGCCCTCGGCGAGGCCTTCCGCGCCATCCAGGAGGGTGACGCGCAGGTGATGCTGGCCGGCGGCTACGACTCGCTGACGACCTGGCTCGACCTGCTCGGCTTCAGCCTGCTGGGCGCGCTGACGGACCGGCACAACGATGATCCGACGCGCGCCTCGCGCCCCTTCGACGCCGACCGCTCGGGTTTCGTGATCGGCGAGGGGGCGGCCGCGTTCGTCCTGGAGGACCTGGCGTCCGCTCGCGCCCGCCGGGCCCCGGTGCTGGCCGAGGTGCTGGGGTACGGCAGCAGCCTGAACGCCTGGCGGATCACCGACTCGCCGCCGGACGGCTCCGGCGCGATCCAGGCGATGGAGGGTGCGGTAGCCGAGTCCGGCCTGGGCACCGGCGGCATCGACTACATCGTCGCCCACGGCACCAGCACCCACGGCAACGACATGTCGGAGACCGCAGCCATCAAGAAGGTCTTCGGCTCCGACGCCCACCGGCTGGTCGTCAGTGCGCCCAAGTCCATGGCCGGGCATCTGACCTCGGCCAGCCTGGGACTGGGGGTCCTGGCGGCCATCGGCGCGATCCGCCACTCGCTCGTCCCCCCGACGATCAACCTCGACCACCCCGACCGCCACCTCGATCTGGACTACGTGCCGCACACCGCGCGCCGGATGCCGGTCGGCGCTGCCCTCGTCAACGCGTTCGCGTTCGGCGGCAGCAACACCAGCCTGGTGATCGGCGCCTACCGGGAGGACTCGTGACCACGATGATGCTGGTCCCGGGCTTCGACCGGGTGGTGGAACTCGTGCCGGGCGAGCGGGCCGTCGCGATTCGGAACATCCCCGCCACCCTGCCGGTGTTCGCCACCCACTTCGCCCGCTTCCCGGTTCTGCCCGGGGTGCTGCTCCTGGAGAGCATGGCCGACCTGGCGAAGGCGGCGCTCGGCGACGGCCACTGGCGGCTGCGCACGGTGCGGGGCGTGCGGTTCAGACACTTCGTCGGCCCCGGCGACCAGGTCGAGATCCGCGTCGAGGTGACCGGCCGAACAGACCAGACCGCACAGGTGCGGGCCACCGCCCGGGTCGAGGAACGGGTGGTCGCCACCGCCCGCGGCCTCGCCCTGGTGGCCGCCGAGCAGCCCTGGGAGGGCACACAATGAGCGACGACAAGCGCCGCGTGGTGCTGACCGGCATCGGCCTGCTGACCGCGTTGGGTGAGGGCGTCGAGGCCACCTGGGACGCGCTGCTGGCCGGCCGGACCGGGATCGGCCCGCTGCGGGCCTACGACCCCTCGCCGCTGCGGACCCGGATCGGCGCGGAGATCCACGACTTCGATCCGACCCGGTGGGCGTCCCGGCGCACGCTGCGGATGCTGTGCCGGGGCGACCAGCTCGCCCTGGCCGGCGCCACCCTGGCGCTGCGCGACGCCGGCCTGCCGGCCGAGCCGGATCTCGGCGGGCGTGCCGGCCTGTTCCTCGGCAGCAACAAGGAAATGCCCCGGATGGACGAGCTGATCACCCAGCTCCGGTCCATCCGGGGCGAGGACGGCCGCCCAGACCTGCGCCGGCTGGGCGAGACCGCGTCCTCGGTGATCGCTCCGCTGTTCTTCGTCGAGGGCCTCCAGCCGGCCGCCGGCTTCCACGTCTCGGAGAAGTTCGGCATTCGCGGGGCCAACGCCTACTTCGCGGGCACCGCGGACTCCGGGGCCATGGCGATCGGCCGGGGCATGCGCGCGGTGCGGCGCGGCGAGGCCGACGTGGTGGTGGCCGGCGGATACGACGACGCGACCGGATGGTGGCCGATGTCCAGGATGGACGGGCTCGGCGTGCTCACCACCCGCGACGACCTGGGAGCGGAGGCGTTTCGCCCCTACGACCGGGAGCACAGCGGATCGGTGTTCGGCGAGGGCGCCGCCCTGGTCGTGCTGGAGGAGCGCGAGCGGGCGCTGGCCCGCGGAGCCCGCTGCTACGCCGAGGTCACCGGCTTCGGCGCGGGCAACGACTGCGTGCGCCCGCCCGGCACGGATGCCCGCGGCCGGGGGCTGTCCCGGGCGATCGGCCACGCGCTGCGCGACGCCGGCCGCTCCCGGGACGTCGACTACATCGCCGCGCACGGCTGCGCCACCCCGCTCGGCGACGTCAGCGAGACCCGGGCGCTGCACGACGCACTCGGCCCGTCCGCCGGCACGGCGCAGGTCAGCAGCGTCAAGCCGCAGACCGGGCACCTGGTCGGCGCGGCCGGGGCGCTCAACGTGGCGGTGGCCGCGCTGGCCCTGGACACCGGCGTCATCCCGGCCACCCGCAACCTGCGGACCCCGGCCGACGAGTGTGACCTCGACTGGGTGCCCGGCGCGCCGCGGGAGGCGCGGCCCGGTACCGCGCTCGCCCTGGCCCGCGGTCTGGAAGGCCAGAGCGTGGCCGTCGCGCTGGAGCGACTCGCATGACGAACCTGCCGAACGAGACGACGAACCCGACCGACGAGGCACCACGTGACCGGCAGGACCGGCGGCACCCGGGTGACCGGCACGACGACGTCCGCGCGGGCCGGCCGGCGGGTGCCCGCCGGGTAGTCGTGTGCGGGGTCGGCGCGGTGACCGCCCAGGGCAGCGGCGCCGCGACGCTGTGGGAAGGCGTCCGGGCCGGGCGCACCGCCATCGGCCCGGTGCGCGGACTGCCGATGGACGGGTATCTCACCGACATCGGTGGCGAGGTGACCGAGCGGCGCCTCCCGGCGTACGACTACCTGGCCGCCTTCGGTGGGGTCGACCGCGAACCCGCGTTCGACTTCGCGCTGACCGCGGCCGAGGAGGCCGTCGCCGCCGCCGGTCTCACCACCGTCCCTGCCGACCGGTGGGGGGTGGCCTTCGGGACCTGCAACGGCGGCCTGCGTAGCGCCGAGAAGATCCTGCGGCGGGCTCGGGCCGGCACTTCCCCGCCCGGCGACAGCCGGCACTACCTGCTGGTGCCGCCGCACGCCATCGCCGAGGCCCTCAGCGGCGCGTTCGGCCTCAAGGGCCCGGTGCTGTCGGTCAACACCGCCTGCGCATCCGGGGCGCACGCGATCGGCCACGCGGTGGAGGTCATCCAGGCCGGGCGGGCCGACGCGATGCTGGTCGGCGGCAGCGACGCCTTCACCGAGACCGCCTTCGCCGGGTTCACCAGCCTGGAGTCGCTGTCCACCCGGCCGGCCGCTCCCTACTCCCGGGACCGCGACGGCCTGTCGCTCGGCGAGGGCGGCGGCGCGCTCGTCCTGGTCGAGGAGTCCGTCGCCCGGGCGGCGGGGGTGCCGATCCTGGCCGAGGTTCTCGGCTACGGCCTGTCCGCCGACGGCTACCACGCCACCGCCCCGCACCCGGCCGGGGAGGGCGCGGCCCGGGCCATCCGGGCCGCCCTGGGCTCGGCCGGGCTCGCCCCCGAGGACGTCGGCTACATCAACGGGCATGGCACCGGCACCCCGAAGAACGACTCGGCCGAGAGCGCCGCCGTGCGCGGCGCGCTCGGCGCGGCGGCCGAGAAGGTCGCGCTGAGCAGCACCAAGTCCATGGTCGGCCACCTGCTGGGGGCGGCCGGGGCGGTCGAGTCGATCGTCACGGTGCTGGCCCTGCGCGAGCAGACCGCGCCCCCCACCGCCAACTTCACCGACGTCGACCCCCGCTGCGGCCTGGACGCCGTGCCCGGAACCGCCCGGCCGCTGACCATGACCGCCGCGCTGTCGAACAACTTCGCCTTCGCCGGCGCCAACGCCTGCGTCGCCTTCGGGCTGCCCGGCAGCCGGTTCGAGGCGCCGCCGGCCCCGCTCGACGACCGGGTGGTGGTCACCGGCTTCGGGGCGATCACCGCCGCCGGTTCCACCACCGCCGAGCTGTGGGACGCGTGGAACACCGGACGCGTGCTCGGCGCGGACGAGGACGGGCTGCGGCTGGCCCGCGCCGACTTCGACCCCGGTCGGCGCATGACGCCCCGCGAGCGCCGGCGGCTGGACCGGCTCGGCCAGCTCGCCGTCGCCTCGTGTCGGGACGCGCTCGAGGATGCCGGGCTGACGGCGCACGAGCGGGTCGGCGTGGTGCTCGGGACCGGGCTCGGCCCGATGCGCAGTATCGAGGACTTCCTTCTCCCGGTGCTGGCCGGCGAGCCGTCGCACGCCAACCCGGCGGTGTTCCCCAACACCGTCTTCAACGCCGCGGCCGGGCAGGTCGCCATGGCCACCGGAGCCCGGGGGCCGGCGTCCACGGCCACCGCCGGGAACGCGGCCGGTGCCTCCGCCCTGACCATCGCCCACGACCTGCTCCGGTCGGGGCGGGCGGACGCCGTGCTGTGCCCGGCGGCCGACGATCTGTCCCCGGGTGTGCTGGCCGCCTACCGCGGACTGGGGCTCGCCCTCGGTCCGTACACCCTGGCCGAAGGCGCCGTCACCCTGCTGCTGGAACGCGCGTCGACCGCCCGGGCCCGCGGCGCGCGGGTGTTGGCGGAGTTCGCCGGGCACGGCACCACCTCGGACGCCGCCGGGGTGGGCGCCTGGGACGGTCACGGCGACGGCGTGGACCGCGCCATGCGGATCGCTCTGGCCGACGCCGGGGTCGCCCCCCGGGAGCTCACCGCCATCTGGGCCAACGCGGCCGGGTTCGCCGCCGCGGACGTCCCCGCGGCGCGGGCCATCGACCGGTTGGCGGCGGAGGCGTCCTGCCCGGTGCTCGCGCCCAAGCGGACCCTCGGCGAACCGGTCGGGGCGGGCGCGCAGCTGGCGGCCGTGCTGGCCGTCACCGGCTGGCGCCACGGCGGGACCGCCGGTCCGGTGCTCATCAACAGCTCCTCGCTCGGCGGTACCCACATCAGCCTCGTCCTGCGGCCCGGATCGGAGATCTGACCATGCCCGAGACCAGCTCTTCCAGGAACGGCGAGCGCCACGTCTCGGTGCTCAGCACCGGGGCCGAGCTGCCCGGCGACCCGATCGACAACGCCGCCCTCGCGCGGCTGTGCGGCCCGCTGCCGGACGACGTCCTCGACGGCATCCAGGTGCGGCGCCGGCACTGGATCATCGATCCGGCCACGGGCGAACACCGCACCAGCACCTCCGCGATGGCCACCGCCGCCGCCCGCCAGGCGCTTCGCCGGGCCGGGCTCGAACCCGGTGACGTCGACCTCATCGTCATGTCGACGGCCAGCCCCGACCACCCGCTCCCGGTGGCCGCGACCTACGTCCAACAGCGGCTCGGCCTGGCCCACTGCGCGGTGATCGAGGTCCGCGCCGGCTGCGTCGGCGCCGTCCAGGCATTCGACATCGCGCGCCGACTGCTCGGCGACGGCACGTACCGCACCGCGCTGGTCATCGGGGCGGAGTCCGTCTCGCCGCTGCTCGCCCCGATGTACCTCGGCCAGGACCCGTACCGCGTGCGGATGCGGGACCGCCTCACCGTCCACACCTTCGGCGACGGCGCGGGCGCGATGGTGCTGCGGGCCGGCGAGGAGGGCTCGGCCGGGAACCACCGCCGCCCGGTGTTCGCCACCCAGTCGATGGGCGGTGACCGCGGGCCGGGCATGCTGATCCTCGGCGGCGGCACCGAAGTGCCGCTGGCCGAGCAGCAACGACGCAAGCGCCTCATGGACATCAGGATCGACATTCCGGGCACCGCCCGGTTCGGCCCGCGGGTCTTCGTCCGGGGAATCCACGACCTGCTGGATCGCTCGGGGCTGGCGCTGGCGGACATCGACGCGTGCGTGCTGCCCGAGGGCAACGCGGAGTACTTCAGCGGTGAGTACGGGACGGCGGGCCTGTCCGGCGACGACCAGACCACCCTGAACAAGATCATCGTCGAGAACCTGACCGACGTCGGCGCGACCGGTTCCGCCGCCGTGCCGCTGGCCCTCGACACCGGGTGGACCGCGGGCCGGGTCCGCCCCGGCGACACCGTGCTCCTGCTGGCCATCGAGGCCAGCCGCTACCTGTACGCCGGCCTGACCCTCACCTGGGAGGCGCCGACGCCGGCCCGATGACGACGCACCCGACCAGCGAAACCCACCCACGCGTACCCACGTACGCACCCACGCACCCACGCACCCACGCACCCACGCAGACGAAAAGGATGGAAACGTGTCCGTACAGACGTTGATCGAAAGCCCGACCGAAGGCGTTGCCGGGCGGTCCGTGGAGGAACGGAACAAGAACATCGTTCGGCGGGTCTTCGACGAGTTCGTCAACCGGGGCGACTTCACCGTCGTCGATGAGATCTACCGGCCGGACATGGTGGACCACCAGCCGTTGCCGGGAGCCCCCGAGGGGCTCGACGGCGTCCGCTACACCATCGCCGGCCTGCGCGAGGGCTTCCCCGACCTGCACGTGACGATCGAGGACATGAGCGCCAACGCCGACCACGTCGTCATCCACAACACCTGGCGCGGCACCCACCACGGCGACTTCCTCGGCCTGGCCCCGACCGGGCGGGTCATCGAGTTCCGCGGCGTGGTGGTGTGGCGCCTGCAGGACGGACGGATCGCCGAGCGCTGGGGCATCGGCGTGGAGTCGAACATGCTGGCCGAGCTCGGCCTGCGCCGGCTCGCCCCGGGCGCCCGCGGTGCGGCCCGCCCCAGGGCGGGTGGCTCCGCCCGGCCGGTGACCAACCTGCTGCCGGTGCTGCCCGGCCGGGCCGAGCAGTGGAGAGCGCTGCAGGCCCAGCTCGCCGGCCCCCGACTGCGCGACTACGAGGCCTCCCGGCGGCGGGTCGGCATCGTGCGGGAGTCGTTCTGGAAGCAGGAGGCGGGCGACGTCGAGATGGTGGTGCACACGCTCGAGGCCCGCGACCCGCGGCTCGCCGGGCGGCGGCTGCGGGACTCCGACCATCCCTTCGACGGGTGGCTGCGCGAGGCGGCCCGCGCCGTGTACGGGGCCGATCCCTGGGCGGAGCTGGCGGCCGGTCGGACCGCCGAGCGCGGCCACGGCTGGGCGTCGGTCGGCGGCGAGCTCACGTCGGTGGTCAGCGCATGACCGCCCCCGTGCTCGACCATCAGGGCACCCGGGGGCGGGTGGCGGAGCTGCACGCCCTGCACGAGCAGGCCCGTCGTGGACCCGGCCCGCGGGAGACCGCGGCCCAGCGGGCGAAGGGGAAGCTGACCGCCCGAGAGCGGATCGCCCTGCTGCTCGACCCCGACTCGTTCAACGAGGTCGAGCCGCTGCGCCGGCATCGGGCGAGCGGGTTCGACCTGGAGGCCAAGCGGCCGTACACCGACGGTGTGATCACCGGCTGGGGCACCGTCCACGGCCGGACGGTGTTCGTCTACGCCCACGATTTCCGGATCTTCGGGGGTGCGCTGGGCGAGGCGCACGCCGCCAAGATCCACAAGATCATGGACATGGCGATCTCCGCCGGCGCGCCGCTGGTCTCCCTCAACGACGGCGCCGGCGCGCGCATCCAGGAGGGTGTCTGCGCGCTCGCCGGCTACGGCGGCATCTTCCGGCGCAACACCCGCGCCTCCGGCGTCATCCCGCAGATCAGCGTGATCCTCGGCCCGTGTGCCGGGGGCGCGGCCTACAGCCCGGCGTTGACGGACTTCGTGTTCATGGTCCGGGAGACCTCGCAGATGTTCATCACCGGACCCGACGTGGTGCAGGCCGTCACCCGGGAGAAGATCTCGCAGAACGGTCTGGGCGGCGCGGACGTGCACTCCGAGGTCTCCGGGGTCTCCCACTTCGCCTATGACGACGAGGAGAGCTGCCTCGACGACGTCCGGTACCTGTTGTCCATGCTGCCGCAGAACAACCGGGAGAATCCGCCGTCCACGGACTGCCACGACCCGGCGGACCGGCGCGGGGACGTCCTGCTCGACCTGGTGCCGGCCGACGGCAGCCAGATCTATGACATGCGCCGGGTCATCGAGGAGATCGTCGACGACGGCGACCTGCTGGAGATCCACGAGCGCTGGGCCACCAACATCATCGTCGGGCTGGCCCGGCTGGACGGCGAGGTGGTCGGCGTCATCGCCAACCAGCCGGCCAGCCTGGCCGGCGTCCTGGACATCGAGGCGTCGGAGAAGGGCGCCCGGTTCGTCCAGATGTGCGATGCGTTCAACATCCCACTGATCACGCTCCTGGACGTACCGGGCTTCCTGCCCGGCGTCGGCCAGGAGCACGGCGGCATCATCCGGCACGGGGCGAAACTGCTCTACGCGTACTGCAACGCCACCGTCCCCCGGGTCTCCGTCGTCCTGCGCAAGGCCTACGGCGGCGCGTACATCGTCATGGAGTCGCAGTCCATCGGCGCCGACCTCACGTACGCCTGGCCGACCAACGAGATCGCCGTGATGGGCGCCGAGGGAGCGGCCAACGTCATCTTCCGTCGGCGGATCGCCGAAGCCGACGACCCCGACGCCATGCGCGCCCGCATGGTCAAGGAGTACACGGCCGAGCTGATGCATCCCTACTACGCCGCCGAACGCGGCCTGGTGGACGACGTCATCGATCCCGCGCGGACCCGCCAGGTCCTCGTCCGCGCGCTGGCGATGCTGCGCTCGAAGCACGCCGACCTGCCCTCCCGCAAGCACGGCAACCCCCCGCAGTGACGCCACGACAACCCGACCGACGACCCCAGAGGAGGCTGACCTGACTTCCGTGACAGACCCCGCCGGAGAACCCTTGTTCCGCATCGAGAAGGGCCAGGCCGGGCCCGAGGAGCTGGCAGCCATCACCGCGGTACTGCTAGCCCGCGTCACCGCCGCCCGCACCGCCGGCGCCGGGGATGCCGGGACACCGGCTCGACCCGGTCAGGCCCGGTGGGCCCACCCGGAGCCGGGCCCGGATTTTCGCGCCGCGCACTCCTGGCGGCGCTGAGACCGTTGGCCACGCCGATCACGGCCCGAGCCCAATCCGCCGCCTGGTCATCGCGTGCGTGGCCACTGCGCACACCGACGGTCGGGGTGCTCGGCCGTGTATCGGTTCGGGACCGAGAGAGGTGAAGGTCACCGCGAGTCGCTCGCCCGCGGGCCGGTGGTGCCCCCACACCCCGGCGTTCCGGCCGTCACCTCTCGGCATCCCGGTGTCGCCGCATCTCCCGGTCTCTCGGTGTCGCCGTGTCCCTCGGTGTCGCCGTGTCCCTCGGTGTCGCCGTGTCCCTCGGTGTCGCCGTGTCCCTCGGTGTCCCCGTGTCTCCCGGTGTCGCCGCATCCCGGTGTCCCCGTGCCTCGGCCTCACGGCGCCTCGGCGCCCGGCATCACGGCGTCTCTCGGCTTACTCACGGTGCCCCGCGCCCCCGGTGCCCCGCGCCCCCGGGGTCCCCGCGCCCCGGGCCTGGACGCCGCCCGGTCACAGGTCCCGCGCAGGCGGGCGGGACCTGTGACCCGGGAATACCGAAAGCGAGAATACAGTAAGTGATCGGTTACTAGCTATTACGGGTAAAGGAAGGGACCCCGCCGGCTGCCAGGGTGACAGGACCTCAGGAACTGGCGTGGCTGGTTTCGTTCGTGATCTGTTGCACGCACAGCGCCAGGCGCTCTTGCTGGTGGGTCGGCCGCAGCCGCCCACTGTGGGTGAGTATCACCAGGCCGTGTAGGGAGGCCCAGAAAACCTCGGTCAGGGTGTCGAGATCACGCGAACCCACGACCGGGGAAAGACCCTCCCGCAGCTCGGCGAACGCGCTGATGAGCGGGCTCGGCGAATCGGGATGGCCGAAGAGCAGGTCGATGGACATCGTGAACATCGCTTCGTAGAGGCGCGGATTGGCCGCGGCGAAGTCCATGAACGCCTGGGCCAGCGCGCTCACCTTGGCTTCCGGGGCCAACGGTCTCTGTCGAACCTCGCGCAAGGCGAGCGTCAGCTCGCCGAAACCCTCCAGGGCGACAGCCTTGATGATCTCGTCCCGGCCATGAAAGTGCTGGTAGAGGACAGGCTGGCTGTACTCGATCTCGTCGGCGAGCCGGCGGGTGGTGACCGCGCTCCAACCCTCCGACTCGGCCAGTTTCCGGGTAGTGGAAATGATGATCCGCCGGCGCTGTGCCAGCTCGCGTTCTCGGCGCTGCTGTATTGACACTCCGTGAGTCTAGCAGAGACAGATATTTAGTCAACACTAGATCTCGATCCATTTTCACTGCTAGCGTTGGTAGCCCCGATCGACAAACGCTAGGAGAGGCCCGATGACCCAAGACAACATCAAACTCGCGCGCGACTTCGTGACCATGGTCAACGAGCGGGACGCCGACGCCGTGGACCGGCTGCTGACCAGCGACTACATCGATCACAACGTGATGATCGAGAATGGGCGGGAGGCCAATCGGGCCTTCTGGGTGGAATTCTTCACCGCCTTCCCCGACGTCACGGCCACCCTGGAGGACGTGGTGGCCTCGGGGGACCGGGTGGTCGGCCGCTACTCCTACACGGGCACGCACCAGGGCCCGTTCTTCGGGGTCGAGGCCACCGGCCGCCCGGTGCAGATGCGGACGATCGACATCTGGCGGGTGGAGGACGGCCGGTTCGCCGAGCACTGGGACGAGATCAACCTGTTGGACCTCCTGCAGCAGCTCGGCGTGATCCCGGCGTCCCCCGGCCCGGTCGCGGAGCCGGCGTCATGACCACCGCCGTCCAGATCCTCGCTGCCCTCGCCGTGGTGGCCAACGCCGCCGTCTTCGGCACCGACTTCTTCTCGGCCGTCGTCCTACGCCCGGCGCTGGCCCACGTGGACGACCGCACGCTGGTCCAGACGATGGGGAACGTCCACCGCTACGGCGACAAGCGCCTGGCCCTGCCCGGTACCCTCGGGCTCCTCGCGGCGATGGCCGGCACCGGCACCGCCGCCGCCGGCGGCGACACCACGGCCACCGTGGCCGGGGCCGTCGCCTGCGGCGCGCTCCTGGCCTGGCTGGTCGTCTTCAACCGGGTTCCGGCCCCGATCAACCGCCGGCTGACCGCCGCCGTCGTCGGCAACAGCGAGCTGCCCGACGCCCGATCTTTGCAGGGCCGGTCCGACGGCGTGCTCGGCGTGCTCGTCACCCTGCAGTGCCTCACCCTGATCGCGCTGTGCGTCATGGTTGCCCAGTCATGACCACGTCGACCAGCATCCCCGGGCCGGTGGGGACGCGGACGCTGCGGCCACGGCGGCTCGGCGACCAGGGGCTCGTGGTCTCCGAGCAGGGACTCGGGTGCATGGGCCTGACCTTCGCCTACGGTCGGACGGACGACGACGCGAGCCTGCGCACGCTGCACCGCGCGCTCGACCTCGGCGTGACCCTGCTGGACACCGCGGACATGTACGGCCCCCACACCAACGAACGGCTGCTCGCCCGGGCCGTCGCCGGACGCCGGGACAGCGTGGTCATCTCGTCGAAGGTCGGCGGCGAGATCGACGAGAACGGCGTGATCAACGGCCGGGTCAACGGTCGGCCCGACTACATCCGCCGGAGCATCGACGGAACCCTGCGGCGGCTGGAGAGTGACTGGCTCGATCTGTACTACCTGCACCGGGTGGACCCCGGGGTGCCGGTGGAGGAGTCGATGGGCGCGCTCGCCGAGCTCGTCGCCGCGGGCAAGGTGCGGTACCTCGGGATCTCCGAGGCGTCGGCGGGCAGCATTCGCCGCGCGCACGCCGTCCATCCGCTGAGCGCGGTGCAGACCGAGTACTCGATGTTCACCCGGGATGTCGAGACGAACGGAGTGCTCGACACCGTCCGGGAGCTGGGCATCGGATTCGTCGCCTACAGCCCGCTCGGGCGGGGTCTGCTGTCCGGGCGCATACACGGGGCGGAGAACTTCGACGAGACGGACTTCCGCCGCTTCAATCCCCGGTTCCAGGGCGAGAACCTCGACGCGAACCTCCTCGTCGTCGAGCGCCTGCGGGAGGTGGCCGACGCCAGGGGGATCACTCCGGCCCAGCTCGCGCTGGCCTGGGTGCTCGCCCAGGGCGATGACGTGGTGGCCATTCCCGGCACCAAGCGCATCGGTTACCTCGAGGAGAACATCGCCGCCTCCGCGGTCGAACTGACCACGGACGACCTGGCGTCCATAGCCGAGATCGTGGCGGACGGCGTCATCGCGGGTGAACGCTATCCCGCCGGCGCCATGACGTATCTCAACGGCTGACCCATCGGCATCAGGTGGGGGCGCCACGCCGCGAAGGCCGGTGCGCCACGAACGGCACGTGCACCACACCCGAACGGCCTCGGCGGCACGCCGTGCCGCCGAGGCCGGCTGGCAATGCCCTTCGATTTCAAGGTGAGTGAGACAAGAATGGCGAATATCACCATTGTGGGTGGTGGCCTGGCCGGTCTGACGGCGGCCATCTCCTGCGCGGAAAAAGGGGCGCGGGTCACCGTCCACGAGGCTCATTCGACGCTCGGCGGCCGGGCTCGCTCCACGCCGCCGCCCTACGTCACCAACGATGGCACGCACGTCTTCTACCGCAACGGCGAACCCTGGCGATGGCTGGTCGAGCGCGGCCTCGCCGGCTCCTACGTGCGGCTGACCTGGGGCGAGGTGATGCGGATGCGCTTTCGGCGCCGGGGTCGGCTGCGCAGCTCGCTGCCGGCCGGCTACCTGCGCATGACCCTGCTCGGCCGGCGCCGGGTCCCGCCGGACGACCGTTCCTTCCGCGACTGGGCCCTGGACCACTTCAGCGAGCAGGCGGTCAACGACTCGGTCGGCTTTCTCGGGCCGGTCCTCTACGACGCCGACCCGGCCCGGCTGTCGGCCTCCTTCGTCTTCGAGCGCCTGCTGCGGGTCGGCACGCCCCGATTCCCGCTGCCCACCGGCTACGTCCTCGGGGGCTGGGGGGCCGTCATCGACCGGATGGCGAGCCGGGCGCGGGAACTCGGAGTGACCATCGCGACCAACTCGCGGGTGACCGAGCTGCCCGAGGACGGCCCGGTGATCGTCGCCACCTCGCTGGACGCCGCGCGGGCCCTGCTCAAGGACCAGACCCTGCAGTGGGAGAGTGGCGTGTCCGCGCTGCTCGACGTGGTCCTGACGCCCTCCCAGCGGGATGGCAACGCCACATTCGACATGGACGAGGGCGGGTTCGTCGGGCACTACAGCGAACACGACCCCTCGCTGGTCCCCGAGGGCGAGACTCTCTGGCAGGGCCAGATGCCGATGCGGCCGGGCGAGTCGAAGGCGGCGGCCCTCACCCGGCTGGGCACGCTCTACGACCTGGCCGCGCCCGACTGGCGCGACCGCATCCGCTGGCAGCGTGACTACGTCTCGCGGGGGCGGACCGGAGCCCTCGACCTCCCCGGCTTCACGTGGCGGGACCGACCGGCGATCGACCGCGGCGACGGCGTCTTCCTCGTCGGGGACAGCGTCGCCGCCCCCGGCATCCTGGCCGAGGCGTCGATCAACAGCGGACGGACCGCCGCCAACCTCGCCGTCGAGCTGGTGCCCGCCGTGCGCGTCTAGGAGCCTCGCCCGGGTGCCCGCCCCGCCCCGCCGCCCACGTGTTGTGCGCCGGCCGATTCCTCGTGGATCCACCACTGGGGGGCTTCCTCGGTGCCGAGGGTGTCGGGTGGCGAGGGCCAAGGATCCGGCGGCGGCTGGCCAGGACGTCCTCGCCGAGGGCGCGGGCATCCTGGTAACGGCCGAGTCTGCCCAGATAGACGGCGAGGTCGTAGGCCGAGGTGAGGTCGAAACCTGCCGATCTACAAGCGGGAACGTGACGTTTTACCAGATGGCGTTACCAGCTCGCGTTTACGAGCTACCGATTTGCAGGCCAGTGCTCCGGCCTTCAGGCCGGGGGTGAAGGCCCGCGCGGGAAGGCCGCCTCGCGGCCTGAGTATGCTCTGAACCGGGCGTTCCTGCTGTTCGATGTGCTGGCGGAGCACTGTGAGCGGTGCGCCGCCGACGGAGCCGGCGAAGTAGGAGCCGGACCACGGCCGCTGGGCTCGCCAGCAGTGGCGGGCCAGTTCGGGGGACTCCTGCCGCATCCGCCGCGACGGCACGCCGCTGAGGCTGTCGACCAGCCGGGCGAGCGCGACCTTCGGCGGGAAGTCGACGAGCAGGTGGACGTGTTCGCCTTCGCCGTTGAACTCGACCAGTTCGACCTCGAAGTCGGCGCACACCGCCCGCATGATCTCTTCCGGCCGGGTCAGGTGCCGGTCCGTGAAGACGCAGTGCCGGTACTTGGTGACGAAAACCAGGTGGGCATGCAGGACGAAACAGAGTGCCTACCGGTGCGGATGCTCGGATCAATGGCCATAGACCAAATGCAGGATGGCCATGTGCAGCTTCGGTACAACTACCGCCTGGACCCGTCGCCGGGTCAGGTGGCGGCGTTGTCCCGGGCGTTCGGCTGCGCGCGGGTCGTGTTCAACGACGGGCTGAGGATGCGGCAGGAAGCTCGCGCGGCGGGACTGTCATACATCTCCGACGGGGAACTGTCGCGTCGGATCATCACCGAGGCGAAAAAGACGCCGGAACGGGCGTGGCTCGTCGGAGTTTCGGCCGTGCTGCTTCAGCAGGCGCTGGCGGACCTGAACACGGGGTACCGGAACTTCTTCTCGTCGGTGTCCGGGAAGCGGAAGGGCAGGCCGGTGGCGCCGCCCCGGTTCCGTTCGCGCAAGGACGACCGGCAGGCGATTCGGTTCACGAAGAACGCCCGGTTCGCCGTCACGGCGGGCCGGAAGTTGCGCCTGCAGAAGATCGGCGACGTCAAAGTGCGCTGGTCGCGGGAACTGCCCGCCGAACCGAGTTCGTTGACGGTGATCCGGGATGCGGCGGGCCGGTACTTCGCCTCGTTCGTCGTGCAGGTCGGCGACGAGCCGCTTCCCCCGGTCGAGGACGAGACGGGTATCGATCTCGGGTTGGAGTACTTCGCGGTGCTGTCCGACGGGACGAAGGTTGCGGCGCCGAAGTTCCTGCGCCGGGCGCATGCGCGGGTGGCCGACGACCGGAGGGACTGGCAGCACACGCTGTCCACGGCGATCGTCCGCGAGAACCAAGCGGTGTACGTCGAGGATCTGTGTGTGGCTGGGCCTGCCTGTCGTGCGGTGTCCACCACGACCGGGACGTCAACGCGGCCCGCAACATCCTGACCGAGGGACGAAGGGTCGCCGCCGGACAGGCGGAGACTGTAAACGCCCGTGGAGCGCGAGTCGGACCGGCACCTGTGCCGGCATCGCGCGGCGGAGCGGGAACCCGCCAGAAGCTCACGCCCACAGCGGCGTAGCAGGTTGGAATCCCCGTCCTTCAGGGTGGGGAGGAGGTCGAGAACCGGACGACTCATCGCTGACACCAGAGTGGAAATCAGCGGGGCAAGCTGCCCTCACATCATCTACGGCAACGTCAGGACGAGGTACGTCACCCCCTCTGATTCCCAGGTACAGGCCGCCTTCAGACCATTGATCAGCCCGTGATCGCAGGCAGGGCGCCGGGAGTGACCGACGCAGTGCCCGATCGCGGCGAGGTCGGCGTGCCGTTCTCGCCGCGGGGGTGGACCTCCACCACGGCCTGGTCGGATCCGACCGTGCACGTCCCTGGACGGAGTCGACCGGGTTGCATCATATGCCCGGTATGTCTGCGAGAATCGCGCCGCTGGGATGCTGGACGCAGGGAGGGCGGCGGGCGTTGGCGAGAAAGCTGGGAAGTTCCTACACCCTGGACACGGTGATCGGTCGGGGTGCGATGGGCGAGGTGTGGCGTGGCCGCGATGAAGACGGCGCGCCGCTCGCCTTCAAACTCCTGTTACCGGAGCTCATGGTGGACCCGGAGATCGTCGCCCGGTTCATGCGGGAACGCTCGGTGCTCCTCCGGGTCGACTCCCCCTTTGTCGTGCGGGTCCGGGATCTCGTCGCCGAACGCGGGGATCTGGCCATCGTCATGGACTTCATCGAGGGTTCCGACCTGCGTCGTGAACTGAGACGGCGCCGAACGGTCCCACCGGCGGAGGCGGTGGCGACGACCGTCGACATTCTGACCGGGCTCGGTGCCGCGCACGCGCTCGGCATCATTCACCGCGACCTCAAACCCGAGAACGTGCTGCTCGACCGGCATGACGGCGGATATCGCCCGAAGATCTCCGACTTCGGGATCGCCGGGCTGACGGACGCGTCGACGCGGCTGACCATGCAACCGGGCATCCTCGGTACTCCGCTCTACATGGCGCCCGAGATGATCGAGGGGGGCGTCGCCGGTCCGCCCGCGGACATCTATGCCGCGGGGCTCGTGCTGTACGAGCTGCTGTGCGGGGTCACGCCGTTCACCGGGCGAGCGCCGCTGGCGGTCCTGCGGGCGCACGTCGACCTCCTGCCCGGCCGCCCGCCGAACCTCAGCGACGAACTGTGGTCCGTCCTCGCCGCCATGCTCGCCAAGGACCCGGCCGCGCGGACCGGAGCCGATCAGTTACGGGCTCTCCTGCCGGACCTGCACGGGTTGCCCGCGAGCCCCCCGCTGGCCACCCCGCCGCCGGCCACTCCGCTGCCGGGCACTCTGCCGCCGGGCACTTCGCCGCCGGGCACTTCGCCGCCGGGCACTTCGCCGCCGGGCACTCTGCCGCCGGCCACTTCGCCGCCGGGCACTCTGCCGCCGGCCACTTCGCCGCCGGGCACCCCGCCGTCCCCGACCGCCCGGACGACCGGCAACGGCGTGCCTGCCGAGCGGGTGCCAACGCCGCCGTCGGCATCCGGATCGACCCCGCCGGGCGGCGCCGATGCGATCGGCTCCGACCCCGACCGACCTGGGGATTCCTCCGCCGAGCCGGGCGGACGTCGCCGACGTCGCCGACGTCGCCTCCTCGCCGTCGCTCTCGGCATCGTCGTCGTGATCGTGGCCACGGTTGCGGCCGTCGTGTCGACCACCGGCTCGCCGTCCGACCCGTCGAAGCGGCTCCTGATCCAGGCAGGGACCAAGGACCAGCAGGCGATGGCGGGGCACCCCGCCCCCACGGCCAGCCCGAGTCCCGGTGCTTCCGCTCGCGCCGACGGCGCCGGGTTACCGGCACCGACATCGATGCCGGCATCCGCATCGACACCGGCATCCGCATTCGCACCGGCACCGGCATCCGCCCTGGCACCGGCATCCGCACCGGTACCGGCAGCGGCGACCGCCGTGCGCGCGGCGAATCCGACGGTCCTGCCCCAGCCACGTCCGGCCGGTCCCGTCGCCGCGGCGCCGCCCGCCGCCGCGGCGCCGCCCGCCGCCGCGCCCGCGCAGGGCGGTCTCGGCAGGACCTTCACCGACATCGCGACCCATAGCTGCCTCGACAGCAATGCCCAGGGGCAGGTCTACACGCTGGGTTGCAATCAGGGCAACTACCAGCATTGGGTGTACACGGCCGGGAACGGCGGGGTGCGGCTCAGGAACGCCCAGACCAACAACTGCGTGGGCAGCAGGGCGAATCCCGCGCCGGACGGAACCAGGTACCAGGGCACGGTGTACGCCACCGGCTGCGACGGCGGGGCCGCGCAGCTCTGGACCACGTCCAGCGACAGTCTTGGAATGACCTTCCGAAACGCCGCCACCGGCGAATGCCTGGACAGCAACGCCGATGGACGCGTCTATACCCAGGGTTGCAACAACGGCGACTACCAGCGCTGGGGCTAGTGCGACTGTAGTACTGGTGCGGCTGTAGTACTGGTGCGGCTGTAGTACTGGTGCGGCTGTGGTGCTAGGCCGTGCCGGAGGTCAGCCGAGCGTCGAGGGTTTCGCGGATCTTCCGGGTGAGGGCGGCGGCGGTGAACGGTTTGTCGAGGAATGCCTTGGCGCTGTCGTGACCCTGCGCGGCGAGGATGCCGCGGGTGTGGGCGGAGGTGAACACGACGGGCAGGTCGGGCATGAGCGTGGTGAGCTGATCCGCCAGCTGCCGGCCGTTCATGCCGGGCATGATCACATCGGTGAGGAGCAGGTCGATGGTGGGGTGGCGCAGCGCCAGGGCGAGGGCTTGCCGGCCATCTGCGGCGACGAGCGTCCGGTATCCGGCGGAGTCCAGGATCCGTTCGGTCAGCTCACGTACCGCCGGGTCGTCCTCGACGAGCAGGATGGTCTCGGCGCCGTCGGCGAGTCGGTCGACGTGCGGGTCCGCCTGCTGTTGGACGGTAAGCGCCGCGACGGCCGGCAGGTAGACGCGGAATGTGCTGCCGGTGCCGGGTATCGAGTCGACCGTGATGTGGCCCTTGGCGTGTCGGATGATGCCGTAGACAGTGGACAGGCCCAGCCCGGTGCCCTTGCCCTGATCCTTGGTCGTGAAGAACGGTTCGAAGACGCGGGCCTGGACGTCGGGTGGCATGCCGCAGCCGGTGTCGGCTACGGTGAGTAGCCGGTGGCCTCCGGGTTCGAGGCCGAGCCGGCCGGCCTGGGCCGCGTCGAGGTCGACGTGCTTGACGGCGATCGTCAGGCGGCCGCCCTGCGGCATCGCGTCGCGGCTGTTGACGGCCAGGTTGACGATGACCTGCTCGAGCTGCCCCTGGTCGGCCCAGACGACGGTGGGCGCGGCGGCGACGCGGACGACCAGCTCCACGTCCTCGCGGATGAGCCGGCGCAGCATGTCCTCGACGCCGAGAACCAGTTTGTTGAGATCGATCGCCTGCGGCTGTGCCACCTGGGTGCGGGAGAACGCCAGGAGCTGGCGGGTCAGGGCGGCGGCCCGGGCCGCGGCGTCACGAATCGCGGTCAGGTCCGCCCGTGCCGGGCTGTCGACCTGGTTGAGCAGCATCGCCGCGTAGCCGTCGATGACGGTCAACAGGTTGTTGAAGTCGTGCGCGACACCACCGGCGAGCTGGCCCACCGCATCGAGGCGCTGCGCCTGCCGCAGCTGCGCCTCGGCGTTCTTCTGGTCGGTGACGTCGGCCACCATGGCCAGAGTGCCCTCGAACTCACCGGTCGGGCCGACCCTCGAGGTCAGGGCGACCTGGGCGGACACCGGCCGTTCCTGGGCGTGACACAACCCGGCCTCGAGACGCTGGGTTCCGTCGCGGCGCACGCGGTCGAGCCCGTCGCAGACCTTCGCCCGGTCCTCGCCCGCGACCATGTCGACCAGGGTCATGCCCAGCAGCTGCGGGCCGGTTCGACCGACCAGGGCGGCCAACTGCGCGTTGGCATAATCGATCCGCCCGTGGCGGTCGAGCAGTGCCACCCCTTCGCTCGTGGTCTCCACGATGCCGCGGTACCGCTCCTCGCTCTCGCGCAGCGTCTGCTCCGCTGCCTGACGCAGCTTGAGGTCCTCGAAGACGGCGGCGCCGCGCACCAGCGCCGGGAACCGTCCCCGCAACGTCCAGTACCAGACGGCGGCCGCGGCGGTGATGATGTCCCAGGAAGCGGTGTAGACGTCGTTGAACGCGATCCGCATCGCGTTGCCCGAGGGACCGCCGGAACCCGACCCTCCGTGACCGGCCATGTCGCCGTGCTCTGCCATGTCGCCGTGCTCTGCCATGAGATCCATCGCCCGGTCCGGCAGCAGCAGGTGCACCGTATGCCAACCGTGATGCAGGCCGCAGGTGAAGAAGATCGCCGTGGTGGCCAGCCCGAGAGGGTTCTTGTTCCATTGCCCGGACCGCCACAACGCCCGCCCGATCGCGACCGAGATCGCCATGTACGCCGTCATGATGACGGCGTTGGCCACGGCGCTGATCTGCCACCACATCACGTCGGCATCCCCCTGCAGGTCACACCCTGTGCGGGGATCATCGTGTCACGCCAGGTGGCGACATACGGGCGCCAGTGCGTGGCCGAGGGGAAGTCCGGCAGGCTGCCGGGCGGGTCCTGCCGTGGGCCCTACTGGTCGGCAATCCAACAGCCGTGGAAGCCAGCGGGTACCCGACGGGGCAGTGCCACGGAGGCCACGGTGTCAAGGCCGGAGGCGTCCAGGACAAGCAGCTCGGAACCGCTACCGGCCCTGTCGGTCACGATCGAGATCAACCAGCCGTCGTCCTCCGACCGGGCCCCGGGCGCGGCGACGAAGATCGCCTCACCGGGGGTGGCGCCGAGGGTGCGGACCCTGCTCGCGCCGGTCCGGCCGTCGTACTTGACGATCGCGTCCTGGCTGACGGAGTAGAGGAAGCGGTTCGACCGCCCCACCCGCCGCTCGTTGAGGGTGGGGAACTCGATCGCCCGGTCGTCGAGTGCCTGCTCCTTGACCACCCCGTTCGCCGGGTCGATCAGCCAGCGGTGCGCGAAGCCGTCGGCGATCATGTGCGTCCCGGTCGGTGTTCCGCCGAGGCGGGGCCAGGTGGCCGCGAAGCCGGCGCGGTCGTAGCGGACGGCGTCGAGCGAGACCCGTCCGGCGTCGTCGACGTGGGCGTTGCCGACATGGAAGACGTAGCAGGGGTCGATGTCGAACCACCGCGTCTCGCCGCCGTCGCGCGCCATGACGCCGAGGCGAGCGCCATAGGCGTCGTCCCACCGGTAGGGCATCCCCCGCCCGATGAGCGCGAGGTCGAAGACGACCGGCAGGTCGAGCCACACGACGTGGCTCTCGGTGATGGCGAAGTCGTGCATCATCGTCGGGCCCGGCACGTCGATCACCCGGCTCTCGACGAGCTCGCCGTCCGCCGAGAGCCGGTGGTAGGTCAGGTACGGCGGGACCATGCCGTAGCCGAAGAACAGCAGGTCACCGGTGCGTGGGTCACGCTTGGGATGCGCGGTCATGGCGGTGGTGAGTCTCCCGCCGAAGTCGCACGGCCCGGTCGTCTCCAGCTCGGACGTCAGCTCGTACGGCAGACCGGCTTCCACCAGCGCGAGGATGCGGCTGGCGTGCCGGATCACGCTGGTGTTCGCGGGAACGGCCGTCAGATCGAACCCGGCGGGCCCCACGAACGGCGCACCCGCCAGCCGGCGGGTGCGTACCCAACGGTTGCGGTACCACTCGGCGCGGCCGTCGCGCAGCCGGATGCCGTGGATCATCCCGGCTCCGGTGAACCAGTGCCCCGGGTCCTCGCCGGGCAGCGGGTTGGGGCCGTTGCGGAAGTAGCGGCCGCGCAGCGCGTCGGGCAGCGCGCCGGTGACCGGCAGGTCGACGGCATCGATCTCGTCGGCCACGGGGGCGAGCAGGTCGCTGAGGTAGGTGGGGGCGCTCGCCGTCATGATCTCTTCTCCGATCGGAGTGGGGCGGGCCGACCCGGTAGGCGCGGTCTCCATCCCCGCCAGCGATATTCCAACTTCGACATGTCGACGATAGAATATCCAACTGTGACCGGTCAAGACTGACCTAAGCTGGGAGCATGAGCCTCCGTCATGCCGTGCTCGGCCTGCTCGCCGATTGCCCCGCCAGCGGCTACGACCTGCTCAAGACATTCGCGATCTCGCTGGGCAACGTCTGGTCGGCAACCCAGAGCCAGGTGTACGCGGAACTCGCTCGCCTGGCCGACTCCGGCCAGGTGACCGTCACGGCCGAGGGGGCCAGGGGCCGTAAGGAATACGCGATCACGGAGTCCGGGCGGGCCGAGCTGCACCGCTGGCTCACCGAGGTCGAACCGAACCGGACACCACGCAACGACACGCTGCTTCGGGTGTTCTTCCTCGGCCTGCTCGAGCCCGACGAGGCCCAGGCGTTCATGCGGCGGGAAGCCGAGACCGCGGCGGCTCACCACGAGGAGCTCTCCGCGCTGACGGCGGTCGCCTCCGGCCCGGACTCCTTCTCCGTTCACGGCCGCCTCGCGCTCGAATGGGGACTTCGCGTCACAGCCGCCCAGCGCGAGTGGGCGCTGTGGGCGCAGAAGCAGATCATCGACCGCGCCGCGAGTGGCGTCGGCGACCCGGACACGCCCGTCCCGGCTCCGGGTTGAGCGACCTCACCCCGTTGCGACCGGAAGCCCGTGATGCTCGGGCATGGCGCTGGTGTACACCGGCATCGCGATCGCCGACACGCTGGTTATGGCGACCACATCATCCTCGTCTGCCCGGCCACCGCCGTGCTGGCCAGCCTGTTCCCACCGCGCTGCTGCTACGCCGCACGCCTGGTACTGAACCGTGAGTGAACCGTCGCTGGACTCCGAGGATGCAGGCTTGTAGTTGCAGGATCACAAATTGTACGGTCAATGAGTTGAGAGCCGAGGCCGGAAAGTGGGCCGCCGACGGCAGTCACCGGAGCTGGCCGAGCCGCCCGAGGGTGACTGGCTCGAAACTCGGATGGGAAAGGTATGAAGGCGACATATGAGGCGCCGGCCCTCCAGGACCAGGGATCGTTCCGGCAGGCCACCGGCTTCATCGGCTTCTTCGGAGGCTGGGGCTGGGGTGGCTGGGGCGGCCACCGGCATCACTGGGGCCGCTGGGGCCACCGGGGCCACGGCGGTTGGGGTGGTTGGGGCGGTTGGGGTGGTTGGGGCTGATAGCCCACCAGCCCACCAGCCCACCAGCCCGTTAGTTCGACATCATCAACCAGCAGGAACCGAGTGGCGACGAGCCGGCGAGCGGCCGTCGCCACTCGCCGTTTCTGGTCGCTGGGTCCGGCGGCGCCCTGGTCGATGTGGAAGCGATACCGGGCCCGCCGTCAACCGTTGACCTGCGCTTTGAGATCCCTGACCGGGAGTACCTGGGGCAGCTGCGGTGATGTCGTGTCCTGCTGGCTGACCTGGCCCGAGTCCTCGAGATAGAGCCCGGCCTTCACGCCGACGACTGCGTACTGGTTGGTGACGTCCTCGCCGTCGCGTGCGAACCTTTCCAGGAACAGGAGATAGGAGGATCCCGGCTTCAGGATGTCGTCTCCGCCGACGCCGCCGGTATCGGTCTGCCGTATTCGGATGGTGCTGGGCAACGTGCCGCGGATAACTTCCGTGACATGTACGTCGGTGATCGTGAATGGTATACCCGAGATGACCGTGGTCTGGGTCCTGTCGGTCGCCTGAACTCGGACGATCGCGTCGGAGTCCGCTTTCAGCTCGGCGATGTTGTGGTAGCTCTTGACGCGACTCGGCCCGGCAGGTGCGGTGGTGCTGCCACCCGCCGGCGAGGGGGAAGTCGAGGGTCCGGAACCCGAGCAGCCGACGATGCAGGCCAGGACAAGAAGAACGAGTGCACAGTGACGACCGGTCTGCCAGGGCCTGCAGGCTCCATCGTGCTCAGGCGAGAAAACGGCGGCTGCCAGGGTACTTCCAAACCAAAAGTTACGCTGCTCTTTGCGGAGAGTTCTTCCAAGTCGGAAAACGCGCCATCCCGACGGCTCTAGGTTCACGGCATGAAGAAGCGCAGAATCTCAGCCGTCCTCGGCGCGGCCCTCCTTTGTTCCCTGGTCGGCCTGGCGCCGAGCGCGTCGGCGGCGGGTCCCGGTGCCACCGCCCCCGCGCACGGAGTCACCCCCGCGCGTCCGTTGCACATTCTGCTCACCAACGACGACGGATGGCGGGGCACCGGAGGCTCCGACACCCCACTGATCGTCGCCCTGCGCGACGCCCTCAAGGCCGCCGGTCATGACGTCGTCGTCGTGGCACCCGGCACCGACCAGAGCGGCCAGGGCGGTCGTATCTCCGCACCCCCGCTGCAGCTTACGGTCGCCAAGCCCGAGCCGTCGGTGTGGACGGTCACCCCTGGATCACCCTCGGACAGCGTGTTCTTCGCCTTCGACCAGCTCTTCACGAACGCCAAGCCCGACCTGGTCGTCTCCGGGATCAACCCCGGCAACAACCTCGGTCAGGCGGTCAACCACTCGGGCACCGTCAACGCGGCCGCGACCGCGCTCGAGTTCGGAGTGCCCGCGATCGCAGTCAGCCTGCAGACCTCGAGCACCTGGCGGGAGGGGACGGCCGTCGCCGCGAAGAGCTCGGCCGCCTACGTGGCGGATCTCGTCGCGCGGCTGGAGGGCCGGTCGCAGCACGGCGCGCTGATGCCCCCAGGAATCGGTCTCAACGTCAACTATCCGCTCCTGGCCGGCCCTGTCGACCCCGCCACCGGCAAACCCGGTTCGGTGCTGCCCCCCAGAGGGGTCCGGCCCACCACGCTGGACACCGGCGTGGCCCTCGACCTCGGCTACACGCCGACCAGCGGGCAGGCGGGACAGCCGGGTACCTACACGATCGGGCTCACCCCGAACGACCAGGCCGCTCCCACGGGTACCGACACCCGTGCCGTCCAGGACGGATACGTCAGCCTCACCCCGCTGGAGGCGGACCGGGACGTGGACGGCTCCACCGAGAGCTGGCTCCGCCGCATTCTCTGACGGCGGGTAGTACTCCTTCCTGCCCTTCCAGAGGGTTCGACGTCCGATTCGTCCCTCTGGAAGGGCGGGGGAACGCCAAATTCAAGGGGACGTAGGGGATTTTCTACGCAAGACTGTCTCGTCGTGCTGCTGACCATCGCCACGACTCACCCGCCGGCCCGCGACCTCGGCTATCTGCTGCACAAGCATCCCGACCGGGTGCACTCGTTCACCGAGCCGATGGGCACGGCGCACGTTTTCTACCCGGAGGCGACCGGCGACACGTGCACCGTCGCCCTCCTGCTGGAGGTGGACCCGGTCGGACTCGTGCGGGGACGCAAGGGCCCGCCGGGGGAGGGGTTCGCGCTCACCCAGTACGTCAACGACCGGCCGTACGCCGCGTCGAGCATGCTCGCGATGGCGCTCAAGGACGTCTTCCGCACGGCCATGACCGGCCGGTGCAACGCGCGACCGGAGCTCGCCGCCACGGCCATCCCGCTGGAGATCCGCGTGCCGGCGGTCGCCTCCCGGGCGGGCTCGGACCTGCCGCGTCGCCTGTTCGAGCCGCTCGGCTGGCGGGTGGCGGTGACGACCAGCCCGCTCGATCCCGCCGTTCCCGAGTGGGGAGAGTCGCCCTACCTCGATGTCCGGCTGACCGGGGAGGTCCGGCTCGCCGACGCGCTCAACCACCTGTACGTCCTGCTGCCGGTCCTGGACGACGCCAAGCACTACCGGGTCGGCGGCGACGAGGTCGACAAGCTGCTGCGGGCCGGGGCCGACTGGCTGGCGAGCCATCCGGAGTCCGAGCTCATCGCCCGCCGTTACCTGTCCCATCGCCGGGAGCTGACCCGTTCGGCGTTGGCCCGCCTCGCCGAGGTGGACGACACCGAGGCCGAGCACCTGGACAACGCCCTCGGTGGCGCCGTCGACCTGGACCCGCCGGACCGTCCGCTCTCCCTGGCCGAGCAGCGCCGCGGTGCGGTGCTCGCCGTGCTGCGTTCCCACGCCGCCCGCCGGGTCGGTGACCTCGGCTGCGGCGAGGGGCTGCTGGCCCGGGATCTGCTCGCGGAGCGGACCATCGAGCACGTCCTCGCCGCGGACGTGTCCGCGCGGGCGCTGCGCATCGCGGGGGAGCGGCTGCGGGTGGAACGGATGACCGACTCCCAGCGGGCCCGCCTCACCCTGATCCAGTCTTCGTTGACCTACCGTGACGAGCGGTTGACCGGCCTGGACGCGGCGGTGCTGATGGAGGTCGTCGAGCACGTCGACCCCTCGCGGCTCGGCGCCCTGGAGGCGACCGTCTTCGGGTACGCCACCCCTGGCACAGTGATCGTCACCACCCCGAACGTGGAGTACAACGTGCGCTTCTCCACGCTGCCCGCGGGGGCGATGCGGCACCGGGACCACCGCTTCGAGTGGTCCCGGGCGCAGTTCCGAGCCTGGGCCGGCCGGGTGGCCGCCGAGCACGGCTACACCGTCCGCCACCTCCCGGTCGGTCCGGACGACCCGGAGGTCGGGCCGCCGACGCAGTTGGCCGTCTTCAGCCGGACGGAGGCCGCATGACGACCGACCGCACCGAGCCGTCGCTATCGGCCTCGTCGCTATCGGCCTCGTCGCTATCGGCCTCGTCGCCGTCGGCCTCGTCGCCGTCGCCGCGTGAGCTCGCCGTTCCCGCGCTCAGCCTGGTCGTCCTGGTCGGGGTGAGCGGCTCGGGGAAGTCCACGTTCGCGCGCACGCACTTCCGGGCCACCGAGGTGATCTCGTCCGACTTCTGCCGTGGCCTGGTCGCCGACGACGAGAACGACCAGTCCGCGACGCCGGAGGCGTTCGAGCTGCTGCGCTACATCGCCGGCAAGCGCCTGGCGGCCGGGCGGCTGACGGTGATCGACGCCACCAATGTCCAGCCGGACGCGCGCCGCCCGCTGGTCGCCCTCGCCCGCGAGCACGACGTGCTGCCGGTCGCGATCGTCCTCGACGTGCCCGAAGGGGTGTGCGCGGCGCGCAACGCGAACCGCCCGGATCGCGACTTCGGCCCGCACGTCCTGCGCCGCCAGCGCGACCAGCTCCGACGCGGGCTGCGGGGGTTGGCGCGCGAGGGGTTCCGCACCGTCCACCTGCTGCGCGGCGAACGCGAGATCGCGGACGTCGCCATCACCCGGACACCGCTGTTCAACGACCTGCGGCACGAGACCGGCCCGTTCGACGTCATCGGTGACATCCACGGCTGCCGCGCGGAGCTGGAGGCGCTGCTGGCCAGGCTCGGCTACACCGCGCGCCGCGACGAGGCGGGCCGAGCGGTCGGCGCCGCGCACCCGGACGGCCGTCGAGCGATCTTCGTGGGTGACCTCGTCGACCGCGGCCCGGACACCCCGGGAGTGCTGCGGCTGGTGATGGGGATGGTCGCCGCCGGCGAGGCCTTCTGCGTGCCGGGCAACCACGAGAACAAGCTGCTGCGGGTGCTGCGCGGTCGGGACGTGCGCATCGGCCACGGCCTGGCCGAGTCGCTCGCGCAGCTCGCGACGGAGCCGGCGCCGTTCCGGGCGGAGGTCGAGCGCTTCCTCGACGGTCTGATCTCCCACTACGTGCTCGACGGCGGCCGGCTGGTCGTCGCGCACGCCGGCCTGCCCGAGCGCTACCACGGCCGCGCCTCCGGGCGGGTCCGCGAGCTCTGCCTGTACGGGGAGACGACCGGCGAGAGCGACGAGTACGGCCTGCCGGTGCGCCACCCGTGGGCGCTGGAGTACCGGGGCCGGGCGACGGTGCTCTACGGCCACACGCCCGTGCCGACGCCGGAGTGGGTGAACAACACCCTCTGCGTCGACACCGGGTGCGTCTTCGGCGGGAGCCTGTCGGCCCTGCGCTACCCGGAGCGTGAGCTCGTCGCGGTGCCGGCGGCCGAGGTCTACTGGGCGCCGGCGCGGCCGTTCCCGGCCAACCTCGAGGCCGCGGACTCCGCCGAGCGCCCCGCGGCGGGATCGGCCGCGGTGGGATCCGTCGCGGCAGGCCGCCGGGATCCCGACGTCCTCGACCTCACCGACGTGCTGGGCACCCGGATCATCGAGACGCGTCACCAGAAGCGGATCAGCGTGCGGGAGGGGAACGCGGCCGCTGCCCTGGAGGTGATGAGCCGGTTCGCGATCGACCCGCGGTGGCTGCTCCACCTGCCGCCGACGATGAGCCCGGTGGCCACCTCCACCGTCGCGGACCTGCTCGAACACCCCGACCAGGCCTTCGAGGCCTACCGCGACGCCGGCGTCGACGCGGTGGTCTGCGAGGACAAGCACATGGGGTCGCGGGCGGTCGCGCTGGTGTGCCGGTCGCTCGACGCGGCGCGGGCCCGGTTCGGCGCGCCCGACGACCGGGCGGGTGCGGTGTGGACGCGCACCGGGCGTCCGTTCTTCCGGGGCGAGCTCACCGCGCAGCTCGTCGACCGCCTGCGTGCCGCCGCCGAGACGGCCGGGCTGTTCGACGAGCTCGACACCTCCTGGCTGCTGCTCGACGCCGAGCTGCTGCCCTGGAGCGCCAAGGCCGAGCAGCTCCTGCGCGACCAGTACGCCGCGGTCGGTGCGGCCGCCCGCGCCAGCCTGCCGGTCGTGGTGGACCTGCTCGACCAGGCGGCGCGGGGCGGTCGGGAGGTGGGCGACCTGCTGGCCCGAACCCGATCCCGGGCGGCGAACGCCGCCGCCTTCAGCGCCGCCTACCGGCGCTACCAGTGGCCGACCGACGGCCTGCGCGGGGTTCGGATCGCCCCCTTCCAGGTGCTGGCGAGCGAGGGCGCGGCTCACCACGGGCGGCCGCACGCCTGGCATCTCGACCTCGCCGACCGGCTGGTGGCCGCCGACCCCGACCTGGTTGCGCCGACCCGGCGGATCTTCGTCGACACCACCGAGCCGGAGTCGGTCGCGATGGCGACCCGGTGGTGGACCGAGCTGACGGCGGCGGGTGGCGAGGGGATGGTCGTCAAACCCGCGGCGAACCTGACCGTCGGCCGCCGCGGCATCGTCCAGCCGGGGCTGAAGGTGCGCGGCCGGGAATATCTGCGGATCATCTACGGGCCGGACTACACCGAGCCCGCCCATCTGAAACGCCTGCGTGAGCGCGGTCTCGGGCACAAGCGTTCGCTGGCGCAGCGCGAATACGCCCTCGGGCTGGAGGCGCTGGACCGCCTCGCGCTCGGCGAGCCGCTGTGGCGGGTGCACGAATGCGTCTTCGCCGTGCTCGCGCTGGAATCCGAGCCGGTCGACCCGCGTCTGTGAGGCGCCGAGCCCACGCCGGCCCGCGCGGGACCGGGCGCTCGTTCAGGCGTCGGTGCGCGGGCGGGCGGTGCGCGGGCGGGTGGTGCGGCCCATCCGGTGCAGCGCGGCCGCGGCGAGCAGGAACGCCAGTGTCGAGCACACGGTCCTGACCAGGTTCCAGGCCACCCAGGGCCCCTCGTAGTCGGCGCGGATGGCGGCCGGGTCGGCGATGGCGGCGGCCGGGCCGGCGGCGGCGAGCTCGTCGTTGAGCGGAACGCTGATGCCCATGGTGAGGACGAGGCCGCCGACGGTGTAGACGAGCAGGGCGGCGGCCAGCAGGCGCCATTCCGGACTGCGCCAGCGGCGGCCGAGCGCGGCGAGCGCCACCGCGGTGATCAGCGTCGCCCCGAAGAAACTGGGCGCGAAGCCCCAGTTCCGCACCGTGGCATTGATCGACTGCATGGTCGTGATGAAGGTCCGGTCGTCCACCTCGGCGAGACCGACCATCACCGAGCAGGCGTAGGCGTAGAAGAACCCGGCGATCAGGGCGAGCGCGAGGACGGCCAGGGCGACGAGGCCGAGCGCGGCCCGGTCGCGGCCGGTCCTTCTCGTGCCGGCCGCCCGGCCGTCGTGGCCGTCCCGGCCGGAGGCCGCCGAGTGGGAGCTGGCGCCCGAGGCCGCCGGGTCCTGGCCGGGGTCCTGGCCGGGGTCATGCTCGGCCCGCGCCTGGATGGCGGACGGCTCCGCCGAGTACGCGTGGGACGGCAAGGAACGAGGGAGGCGGCGGGAGGCCTGCGTCGCAATGTCCATGCCAGAACCGTACCGTACGGTACGGACGAGTCAAGGGATAGGGTTCGTCTCGTGAAAGAGGCGGCGCATCCGATGACGGAGTCCTCGTCCCGCTCGCCGTCGCGCGGCGACGCCCGGCGCGCGGCGATCCTCGACGCGGCGCTGGCGTTGCTCGCGGAGGAGGGCTACGACAACCTCTCCACCCGCGCGGTGTCCGCCCGGGCGAAGGCGTCGAAGGAGACGCTGTACGCGCACTTCGGCGATCGCCGCGGCCTGCTGGCGGCGCTCGTCCTCCAGGAGGCCGAGGCCACCAACACCGCGTTGCGCCAGGCCCTGACGCAGGCCGCCGACGCCGCGGCCGTCGGGCCGGTGCGGCCCGTCCTCGTCGAAGCGCTGACGGGCCTGGTCACGCTTCTCACCAGCAGCCGCTCGGTCGCCATCAACCGGGTCGCCATCGCCGCCCTGCCGGCCGACCCGGAACCCGCCGAGATCCTCGCCGCGCGGGGACGGCGCACCACCGGCCCGCTGTTCGAGGCTTTGCTCCGGCGCGGCGTGCAGAACGGCGAACTCGTCCTGGACGATCCGGCGACCGCGTTCGAAGTGCTGTACGGACTGGCCATCCGCGACAGCCAGATCGGCGCCCTGCTCGGTCGCGCACCGGCCTGGACCGACGACGACCGGCGAGCCCGCGCCGACCATGCGGTCGCATTGTTCTACCGCCTCTACGGCGCGTCCGGCACGCGTCCCAGCCGCGCGCAGGGCCACGCCGGGGGATAAGGCAGACGGAGGAGAGGAAACGCCGTCGACGTACGCGCATTACCTCCGGGGTAATCGACCCTCCTCGCCCGCTCGCGGACGATCTGACGTGTCGGAACGAGCCCACCTCGCGAAGGACAGGTCCATGGCCGCGTATGCGATCGCTCACCTGCGTAATCCCGACCCGCACCCGGATGTCATCGACTACCTCAGGCGGATCCAGGCGACGCTCGACCCTTACCTGGGTCGTTTTCTCGTGCACGGCGGTGCTGTCGAGGTACGCGAGGGCACGCTGCCCGGCGACGTCGTCGTCATCGAGTTCCCCGGCATCGAGCAGGCCCGCGCCTGGTACGAGTCGGCCGCCTACCAGGAGATCCTGCCGCTGCGCACCGACCACATCGAGTCGACGGCGGTCCTGGTGGAAGGAGTCGGACCCGACCACAGCGCCGCCCGCCTCGGCGAGACGCTCGGCGAGGTGGCCGAGTGACCGGCTAGCTTCCACACCCCGCAGTGCCGGGGTTGGGGGCGCGATCATCGCGGGGGCAGTCTGGTGCCCAGGGTTCGGCGCGGCTCGAGTCAGGGGCCGACGTACTCGAAGACCCCGCCGTCGGGATGACGCAGCAGGGCGCGGTGCCCGTTCGGGGTGGGAGTGGCCGGGAGGACCACCGTGGCGCCGGCGGCTACGGCCCGCCCCACGGCCGTGTCCAGCTCCGTCACGGTCAGGGTCGCGGTGACCGCGGCGAAGCGACGCACCGCCTCGTCGGTGCCGGCGAACAGCAGGAACGGTCCGACGCTGGCCAGCGACACCCCGGCGTGGCTGAATCGGGCGGCGCGCAGACCGGTCAGCTGCTCGTAGAAGGGCACGGCCGCGTCGAGGTCGGCGACCCGCTGGCGCGCTATCACCGTCTGGATGGTCATGGCCGCCAGCATTCCAGGAGTCGGACCCGCGGACCCGAGACTCTCCTGGAACGCCGTAGGACGCCTCATCCACACAATCGCGCCCCGGAAACGGCCGTTGCCGCGAGCGGCCGTCCGACCACCAGTCGAAGAGCAGCTAGAAGAGCGGCTGCTGCTTGGTGCCCTGGCCGTCGCGCCGGGCGCCGTCCACCTCACCCTGGCCCATTGACCCCGCGGCGGCCCGTCAGTCGCTCGTGTCGACCTCGGTCGCGCCTGACCCCGCGCGGAGGTGCCCGGCGCCTTCGAGACTTCTGGTGTCGATCAGGTCGCGTACCCGACGGAGGAAGTCGGCCAGCGGCATCGACGTCTCCTGGCCGGACCGGTCCCGCACGGAGACGGTGCCCTCCTCGACCTCCCGCCGGCCGACGACGACGATCAGCGGGATCTTGCGGGTGACCGCCGCGCGCACCCGGGCCGGGAGCCGGCCGTCGCTGGCATCGACGTCGACGCGCACGTCCGCGTCGAGCAGCGCCTGGCTCACCGTCTCGGCATACCCGTCGAGCTCCGGCATGATCGGGATCACCCGGACCTGCTCCGGGGCCAGCCAGACCGGGAAGGCGCCGCCGAAGTGCTCGGTGAGGAACGCGACGAACCGCTCGTGCGAGCCCAGCGGTGCCCGGTGGATGACGACGACCTGCTTGTCGGTTCCGTCGGCGTCGTGGTACTTCAGGTCGAAGCGCTGCGGCGTGTAGAGGTCGACCTGGTTCGTCGAGGCGGCGAACTCCTTGCCGGTCACCGAGCGGATGATGAAGTCGACCTTCGGGCCGTAGTGCGCCGCGCCGCCGAGTTCCTCGATGTAGGGAATGCCGGACTCGTCCATCGCCTCGCGGGTGATCCGCTCGGCGTCCTCCCACATCTGCGCGTCGTCGTGGTACTTCGTCGTGTTCGCCGGGTCCCGCAGCGCGAGGACCATGTAGAAGTCGGTGATCCCGAGCGCCCGGTAGTACTCGTCGTGCATCCGCATGACCTCGAGGAACTGCTCCTTGGCCTGCTCGCGGGTGCAGTAGATGTGGGCGTCGTTCTGGGTGAAGCCGCGGGCCCGCATCAGGCCGTGCAACTGGCCGCTGCGCTCGAACCGGTAGACGGTACCGTATTCGGCGATCTTGTAGGGGAGCTCGCGGTAGCTCTTCGGCCGGGCCTTGTACACCATGTGGTGGTGCGGGCAGTTCATCGGCTTGAGGTAGTAGTTCTCGCCCTCGATCTGGATCGGGGCGTAAAGGTCCTCGCTGTAGTACGGCAGATGCCCGGACAGGTAGTAGAGATCCTCCTGGGTGATGTGCGGCGTGACGACCCGGCGGTAGCCGAGGCGCCGCTCGGTCTGGCGGGCCCAGCCCTCCAGCTCGTCGCGGATGATCGTCCCGTTGGGCAGCCACAGGGGCAGTCCCTTGCCGATCTCCGGACTGAACGCGAAGAGGTCGAGGTCCTCACCGATCCTGCGGTGGTCTCGCCTGGCGGCCTCCGCCAACGCGGCCAGATACTCCTTGAGCTGCGGCCGGGTGGGCCACGCGGTTCCGTAGATCCGCTGCAGCTGGGGGTTCTTCTCGTCGCCGCGCCAGTAGGCGGCCGAGTTGCGCAGCAGCGCGAACGCGGGGATCAGATGGGTCGACGGCAGGTGCGGGCCGCGGCACAGGTCGGTCCAGACGACCTCCCCGCTGCGCGGGTCGACGTTGTCGTACATCGTCAGCTCGCCGCCACCGACCTCGGTGGCGGCGGCGCCCGACGCCTCGCCCTTGATGTCGACGAGCTCCAGCTTGAAGGGCTCGGCGGACAGCTCGTCGCGCGCCGCCTCCCGCGAGGTCAGCGCGCGGCGGCGGAAGCGCTGGCCCTGCTTGACGATCTCCCGCATCCGGGCCTGGATGCGTTCGAGGTCCTCGGCCTGGAACGGCTTGGGCACGTCGAAGTCGTAGTAGAAGCCGTTGTCGATCGGCGGCCCGATGCCGAGCCGGGCCTCGTCGAAGAGGTCCTGCACCGCCTGGGCCATCACGTGTGCCGTCGAGTGCCGCAGCACCGCGAGGCCGTCCGGGCTCGACATCGGCACCGCCGTCACCTCGGTGTCGACATCCGGGACCGCGGTGAGGTCGCGCAGCGTGCCGTCGGCGTCGCGGACGACCACGACCGCGTTCGGACCCGACATCGTCAGGCCGGCGGCCTTCACCGCCTCCGCAAAGCTGCTACCGGCTGGAGCGGACACGCGCTCCTCGGGCACCGCGGGCATACGTGCCGACATGGCCGCCTCTCAAGGTCCTTGATGCTCTGCCTTCCTCCGATTGATCGTAGTCGCCCGCGCCGGGCGCGCCGACGCACCCGCCCGGGCGCCGGACGTTCCTTCGGGGGGCCTCGTTCGGGGCGCTCTTCACCGAATTGCCCGCCCTGTGGTCCGAAGCCGGTAGCCCGCCCCTCCGGGTGGCGGCGCGTGATTCCGATCGGCGCGCATCGGCACCGCCCGGCGTACCGGTGGAGTAATGACCGGTCGGGGCCGGCGTCCCGCAATGCAGCGATATTCTCGCTTCGGGGCGGAGCCGCCGGAAATCCTCTCGGGAGGATCCGGGTATCGACCGCGGAATCAGCCGTGGACTGAAGATCTAATCCGTCGCAATCCCGAACGGGTCGTCCACCCGGCCGTGACACCGGCCCGGGAATGCGGCCCGTCGGGGCGCCTTCGCCGTGCGGGCTGCGCCGGGACCGGGTGCCGGCCGGACTCCGGGGCGGGCGGCCCACCGCCATGGAAGGCCGACGAGATCGATCGGACCCAAATCGGCACGAACCGGATCGGCACGAACCGGATCGGCACGGGCCCCGGTTCGGCACGGGCCCCGGTTCGGCACGGGCCCCGGTTCGGTGCGGGCCCGGTTCGGCGCGGCCCCGGTTCGGCGCGGGCTTCGGATCGGCCGGGCCCTGGATCGGCGCGGGGCTCGGCGGGCCGTACCCGTCCGGGCGCCGACACCCGGGCCGCGCCGGGTCCCGGCGACGGGCCGCCGCTGACCATGGCATCCGCGTGCCGTCGCCCGCCTGCCCACGCGCCGGGCGCCGCGGCGGCGAATGTGCTCGCATTGGTCCGTGGTCACGAAGTGCTACGTACGGCGATCTCAAATCTTTGTCGCGGCGCAGGTCACCGCTTTTCCTTTAGTCGCCGACATGGCTGTGTCGCTGCGCTGCGTAAACTTTTGCCGGGCGTCGTAGATGCGCCGGGATGGCCGTCCGGGGCGGCGGTGATCCGGCGGAACACCCGGCTGGATGCGAGGACTACACGTTCAGGTCAGAAGCCCTTGTCCGGTTCGACTCCGTGATTTACCCTCGATGGGCGGCTGCTTTTGCACAGCCTATGCTTGGAGGGCTCATGGCTGAACTCCGCCCGCTTCCTCTCTTCGCCGGCCCATTCACCACGCTCGACGGCCGGTACTCCGCTTTCGCGGACGGAAAGGTCCTACGAGTGGGCCTGAAGATGAACACCCCGCCGACCTGTAACTGGAAATGCCCCTATTGTTACGCGGGTGATCCGGAACTCGACGGACGCCCCCGTCAACCCACGGTCATGACGACGAGCGAGGCGGGATCGGTGCCATTGCACCGCGACCCGACCTGGGAACGGCGGATGGCGGGCTGGCTCGAGCAGGCGATCGCGCTCGGGCTGCAGGCGGTGACGGTGAACGGCACGTTCGAGCCCGTCGCCGCGCCGCACTGGCAGGACACGATCTCCTTTCTGCAACAACGGGGCATCGCGGTCACGCTCGTCACCAACGGGGGGCTGCTGACGCCGGAGGCGATCGACTGGATCGTCGCCAGCGGCGTCAACCTGCTGACGAAGCTGAACGTGCCGGTCGTGGCGCCCGGCGATCCGCGCCGCGCTCGGCTGGCCGAGGTGCAGAAGTACCTGTCCGGTCTGCCGCGCGACGCCGAGACCGTCTACGCCGAGCAGGTAGCGTTGATCGAGCGTCTCGTCGCCGCCGGCCTGACGACGACGGACGAGCCCGGCCGCACCAGGCTCGGCGTCGAGTCGGTCATCGCCCGCGACAACCTGGAGTTCCTCCCGGAGCTGGTCGCCCAGTTGCGCGAACGGAACATCTACTCGCACATCGAGCTCAGCAAGCTGCAGGGCTTCGCCCGGACCAACCCCCATCTGGTGATCCGCCGAGCCGAGATCGAGGAGCTGTTCGAGACCGTCCGCCGTCAGGACGCCGCGATGGGCTACGAGCCGTACCAGGCCAAGCCGCCATGCCTGGCAGGCGCCTGTTACGAGAACCTGTACCGCCTCGACCTGCATGCGGACGGTGCCGTCAGGCCGTGCCCGGGGATCGAGACGACGATCGGTGACCTCAACCGGCAGCCGCTGGCCGAGGTGCTCGCCAGTCCCGCGCTCGCCATCATCCGCAACCTCGACGACCACATCCAGGGCGACTGCCGCGACTGCGACCTGCTCGCCACCCGGCAGTGCTATGGCGGCTGTCGAGGCACCGCCTACCAGGCGATGGCGAACTCGGGGCGCGGCGAGTACGAACGCTGGACCGCATCCGATCCGTCCTGCTGGCGGGTACACCGGGTGCTCGACGACGGCACGCTCGCGCAGGACGTCCTCGACCGCCCGCTGACCACCGAAGAGATCGCGCGGCTGCGGCTGCCCGATCTGGTCGAGACCGGCGCGGCCGGCGCGACCGGCGCGGTCGGCGAGGGGGCCCGGTGAACCGGCCGCTGATCTCCGCCGACTCGCACCTCTGCGAGCCGCCCGAGCTGTGGACATCCCGGCTGCCGCGGCGCTACCAGGAGCGAGCGCCCCGGGTGGTGAACCTCGACGGGCGGCCGGGCGAGTACTTCGTCTGCGAGGACATCCAACCGCGCAGCGTGTATGCGGCCAGCGCCGCCGGCGTGCCGTCCGAGGAGCTTCCCCGCCGGGCGGCCCAGGGTTTCGCCGCCGCCCCACCTTCGGTGTGGGATCCACGGGCGCGGCTCGCCGAGCAGGACGTCGACGGCGTCGCCGCGGAGGTGCTGTTCCCCACCTTCGCGGACCTGCTCTTCGGCTGCCGCGACGCCGAGTTCCGCCGCGCCTGCCTGCGCGCCTACAACGACTTCGTCGCCGAGTACTGCGCCGCCGACCCGAACCGGCTCGTCGGCACCGCCCTGGTGGACGACGCCGACCCCGAGCTCGCGGCGGCGGAGGTCACCCGGGCGGCGGGCCTCGGCCTGCGCGGCGTCGTGTTACGGGCCGACCCGGACCGGTCCTACGGCGACGCCTCCTTCGACCCGGTGTGGGAGACCGCCGTCGGCCTCGACCTGCCGGTGGTCATCCACCGGGGCGCCGTCCGGCGTGACATCACGATCGACGTCCACGGCGCGCTGCTCGACTACGTCATGATCCCGGCCCAGGCCCAGCGCGCGCTCACCGCGCTCGTCTTCGGCGGCGTCTGGGAGCGGTATCCGGGCCTGCGACTGATCCTCTGCGAGTTCGACCTGCTGTGGATACCGCATTTCCTGCAGCGGCTGGAGCACGCCGACCACCGGTTCGGACGCTCCTTCGGCGTCGATCTGTCCCGGCCGGCCCTCGACCAGGTGACCGACGGCGTCTGGGTCACGTTCCAGCACGAGACCGACGAGGTCACCCGGATCCTGCCGAGCTGGTCGCGGGAGCGGCTGATGTGGGCCTCGGACTACCCGCACGCGGACTCCACCTGGCCGCATTCGGTGGCCAAGGTCGCCGAGCTGCGCGCGGCGGTCGGGCCCGACACCACGACGCTGTTCACGCACGACACGGTGTCGCGGCTTTTCGGGCTGCGCCTGCCGGCGGTCGCCCCGCCAACCCCGATCACCCCGATCACCCCGACCACTTCGCTCGAGGCGGTGCGCCCATGAGCGAGCGGACCGCCGTCGCCCGGCTCGACGTCGAACGCTACCGCGCCGAGGGCCTCGTCATCGCCCCCGAGCCGGTGCCGGCCGAGGTCCTCGACGAGGTGCGGTCGGACCTCGGCGACTATCTCCGGGACGACCCGAGCGATGTGCCGGACTTCGTGCCCGACCTGATGGCGAGCGGCTTCGGCCTGCGCTACGGCAGCCACCCGGTGCTGCTGGACGCGGTGTCGGCCGTGCTCGGCGACGACGTCCTGCTCTGGGCCTGCGGGATGTTCGGCAAGCCGGCGCGGGTCGGCAAACCGACGCCGTGGCACCAGGACGGTCACTACTGGCCCATCCGGCCGCTGGCCACCTGCACGGTGTGGCTGGCGCTGGACCGGTCCGGCCCGCACAACGGCGGACTGCGCTACGTCGCGGGTTCGCACCGGGCTCGGGCGCTGCTCGGGCACCAGCGCTCGGACGGGCGTGACACCACCCTGAACCAGCGGCTGGAGCTCGACGAGCCGCAGCGCGCCGCCGTCCGCGTCGCCGAGCTGGAGCCGGGTCACTTCTCGCTGCACGACGTCCATCTCGTGCACGGATCGTCCGCCAACGTCTCCGGGGCGCGCCGCGCCGGGATCACCTTCCGGTACATGCCCGCCACCTCCTACTACGACCGTGACCTGGCCCGCCGCCAGCACCGGGAGCTCGGCGTGCCGGACATCTCCGGGCGGGTGCTCTACCGGGTCCGCGGCGTGGACCGCACCGGCCGCAACGACACGGTGGACGCGACGGCCGGGCCGTGGACCGACACGGCCGCCGCAGCGGCCACGCCCGCGCCGCCCGCGTCAGGGAGACAGACTTGAGAGTCGCCTTCATGAACGTCAACGCCAAGCAGGACGCCATCCTCGGTCGTGAACTGACGTTCTACGAGAACAAGTGCAGCATCGAGCTGGGCACGCTCTACCTCGAGGCCAACGTCGCGTGGCGGCCGGAGGACCGCACGCTGCAGGTGAACCTGCTGCATCTGCTCAGCCGGGGCGAGGACTGGCGCTCGGCGCTCGGCCGGTTCGCGCCCGACGTCGTGGCGCTCAGCGCGCTGACCTACTATGCGCCGGAGCTGGCGTTCGTGGCCGGCTGGGTCAAGGCGGAGCTCGGCAGCGTCGTGATCGTCGGCGGCCCGCACGCGACGGCGATCGGCCGGGGCGTGCTCGACGACGGCAACATCGACTACGCCCTGGTGGGCGAGGGCGAAGCCGGCTTCGGTGACCTGCTCGATCTGGTCCGCGGGGGCGGGACGCGGCGCGCGGATGTCGGCGGGCTCGTCTACCGCGAGCCCGACGGGACCGTCCGGGCGAACCCGCGCGGCGTGGTGCCCGACCTCGATGCGCTCGCGACGCCCACGCTCGCGCACCTGGACCCGGACCCCTTCGCCGGTTACACCTCGCTGCTCAACCTCAAGGTGCGGTACATGCCGATCGTCACCACGCGGGGCTGCCCGTACCAGTGCGTGTACTGCCACGACATCATGGGGAAGTCCGTGCGGTACCGGTCGGCGGCCGCGGTGGTGGCGGAGGTCGACTACTGGCACGAGGCCGCCGGCGTCGACACGTTTCTCGTCTACGACGACATCTTCAACATTCACCGCGGTCGGGTGCGGGAGATCTTCGCCGAGTTCGCCCGGCGGCCCGGACTGCGCTTCGCCTTCCCCAACGGCCTGCGCGCGGACCTGTTGAGCGAGGACATCGTCGACCTGCTGCTCGATGGCGGCACGTTCTATGCGATGGTCGCGGTGGAATCAGGCGACCAGCGGGTGCAACAGGTGATCAAGAAGCGGCTGAACCTCGACCGCACCCGTCGGATGATCGAGTACATGGGCAACGCCGGCGTGATACTCGGCTCGTTCAACATCTTCGGTTTCCCGTCCGAGACCGAGGCGGACATCGAGCGGACGATCGAGTTCAACGCGTCGACCACGGGGTTGAGCAAGGCGAACTTCTTCGTGCTGTCCCCGCACGAGGGCACCGAGGTCTGGGACATGGCGCTCGGCCAGGGCTATGAGCCGCCCCGCGGCGGCGCCGGCCAGGGCTATTTCAGCGCGCCCGAGAGCTCGCCGACGGCGGAGGTGTCCTGGGACCGCCTGGAGGAGCTGCGTCGGGAGGCGTACAGCCGCTTCTACCTGACGCCGGCACGGGTGCGAAAGGTCCTCACCGACACCGCGCGGAACATGACTCCGCAGGAGAAGCACACCTTCCACAGCGTCGACTACTCGTTCGTGCTCAGGCAGTTCCTCGACGTCGACTCGCTCGACGCGCTGCCGGGCGGTGAAACCACCGACCTCCTGCACGACCTCCTGCCGGCCGGCGTGCTGTCCGGCTACTGAGCGGCTACTGAGCGGCTACTACAGCGGCCACCGGATGGGCGATCGCCGGGCCGTGCTGGACCGGGTGCGTCATTCGGTGATGAATCGGATGCGCTGCTGCGCCCAGCGGCCGAGGTCCTCCGCGGTGGCGAAGTCGGCCGCCGCGACCATGACGTGGACCGTGCAGTGGTCCGAACGTGGTGCGCGGCGGATGTACGTGCCCGGGTGCTCGTAGACGCAGACCTCCACGACGTCCGGGTGCGCCCGCACCTCGTCCAGCCCCTCGATCGCGCGCAACGTCCCCTCGTCGGCGAACAGGCCGAACGTCATCACCGCGGGGGCGGGCTGGTCCGGGTCCGGCGCCGTGCGCCCGCTCGCCACCGGCGTGCCGGTGGCGATCCGGACCATCGTCTCGACGAGGTCGACGCCGTGGGCGAGCCGAGCCGAGCGGAAGATCGGGCCGCCGCCCATCCGCGCGGCGACCTCCAGCAGCACCGGCCCGGTGTCCGTCGTCCGCATCTCGGCGTGGAACATGCAGTCCCGCAGGCCGAGCGCGTGGACGGCGCCGCCCGCTACCTCGTCCACCAGGGCCAGCAGGTCCGCCGGGAGCCGGGACGGCGAGGACCACAGCACCTCCTCGAAGAAGGGGCCGTCGGCCGGCAGCGGCTTGTCGTGGCGGGCCAGCACGTGCACCTCGCCACCGACCACGCAGCCCTCGACGCTCACCTCGCCGACCGGCAGGTCGAGGGAGCTGGCGAACCGCCGCCGCCCGCGGATGAGCTGCTCGACGAGCAGGCGGGGGGCCGCGCCGCCGCGGAAGGTGGCGTGCACCAGCGGGTCGCCCGCGACGACCTCGGCGCCGCCGCGAAGCACGTCGTCGAACGCGGCGGCCAGGTCGGTCGGGTTGTTCACGGTCCAGACGAACAGGCTGCCGCCGGCGAACAACGGCTTGAGCACCACCGGATAGCCGATGTCCGCGGCGATCGCCAGCGCCTCGTCGAGCCGTTCGGCGGTACCGAATCGCACCGTCGGCAGGTCGTGATCGGCGAATGCCGCCCGCATCCGGGACTTGTCCCTGGCCCTTTCCAGCACATCCGGCGGCGTGAACGGCAGGCCCAACTCCCCGGCCAGGGCGGAACAGAACGCCAGACCCGTCTCCGACAGCGAGACGATGCCGTCCGCGGCGCCGCCGCGGCGGGCCAGCAGGTCCCGCGTGGTGCGGATCGCGGCGGGCACATCGAGCCGGTCGATCCGCGCCACGTCGGCCAGTAGTTCGTCGGCCCAGGGCGGGACGTCGGTGTCGTCCTCGGCGAGCAGGACGACACGCGGGTGGAGTTCGGCGAGGCGGGTGAGCGCCGGCCGGCGTGGCTCGTTGAGGGGGCTGTAGAGGAGGAGCGAGCCCTCAACCATCCCGGCGCGCGGTGCAGGCATAGAAGTTGCGGGTGAAGACGAACTCGTCGCGCTCGGCTCCCGCGGCCAGCTCGGCCAGCCACCGGTCGGCCTCCGGGGCAGCGAAGCCGGCCGTGACCACCCAGTCCCGGATCCGGGTGAAGAACGCCCGGTCGAAGGTGCGATCAATACGGACTGTGGAGTGGAACCCGGTGACCGTGAAACCGGCGTCGCGCATCATCGAGGGAAGCTTTCGGCCGATCCAGCCGTCCTGCCAGAAGTCGGTCGCCGCATCGAGGATCCGGCGGCTGAGGTCCCGGTCGCCCGGGTAGATCACGGCGCTGCCGAAATCCTGGTCGAGGACCGCCGCCGTCCCGCCGCGACGGGTGAGCCGATGCATCTCCGCGAGGATGCCCGCCGGGTCGGCGGCGTGTACCAGCACGGTTGCGGTCGTCGCGAGATCGAACTGCTCGTCGGGCAGCGGTACCTGCGTTCCGTCGGCAGCGAAGATCTCGAACCCGCCGAAGCGTTCGGCCGCCCGCCTGGCGAGATAGGCGCTGCGATCGATGCCGACGGCCCGCTCCACGCGGTCGGCGCCCAGGTGGCCGACCAGCCGATCCAGAACCTGCCCGGTGCCGCAGCCGACCTCGAGGACCGCCGTTGCCTCCCGCGGCAGCAGATCGAAGAACCAGTCGAGGACGGCGGGGTAGTAGTGCCCGTCCATCCGCTCAAGAAGAATGTTCTCCTCGAAAGCGGGATCGGACCCCGAATCAATGGTATCGAACGGGTCGACGTTGCGTTCGATCGAGACTGTCACTACTGCGCTCCCGGGGTCCGAAGGGCACTCAGCGAACTGTATTCGGTGGATCCGCGTGCTGCCAAGGGCTGTTCTTCGTCACGTCGCCGGCGAGGCCGTCACGTCGCCGGTTTCCAGACCTTCATCCGTGCTTATATCACCGGGGAAGATGCCGGAACCGTCGAATCGTCGATCCGCCTCGGCCCGTAGCGGTCCGAGCCAACCTTCATCGCTTTCCGGCCGCAGTTCCACGGCCACCCGGCCGAGCAGCTCGACCAGCGCGAGATAGTCGTCGCGATGGACGGCCTCCGCCGTCAGTCCCGGTCCGCCGCCGTCATCGGCCACCTGGTTGTGGTAATTGAGAATCGGCAGCGTGAGCGACGTCGCGGGATGACGACCGGCCGCCTGGACGACGGCCGCCTCGCACCAGCCGGACTCGGACAGCCGGCGTTGCCAGGGTGCGGCGCCCGTGGCGGCCACCCGGGAGACCGCGTGGGTGAGCGCGGGGTCGTAGGTGTAGCGGCTGTCGCCGACCCGGAGCACGACGCCGGCGCCGAGGCGCACGTCGTTCACCGGCCGGGTGCAGTCGAGGGCGATCAGGGGCGTCCCGTCGGGGACCGTGCCGTGATCGAGCGCGCGCAGCATGCCGAGGCAACGCAGCTCCTCGGCCCTGGTGAACAGGCCCCAGAAGCGCACGCCGTCGGGACGGCCCTCGTCGAGCCGGTCAAGGCAGGCCAGCAGCGCCGCCGCGACGGACAGCGCGGCGGCGTACGCGACCGCCGAGGCGTCGTCGGCCGCGCGCTGGGCGAGCACCTCGTCGACGCCGTCCACTCGGCCACGATTTCCGGGCCGCGCGGCACGCGTCAAGGCACCTGGTCGGAACCGACAGATCGGATGCGCTTTCCAGCCGTTTCGGGTTTATTGCGAAGATTGTCATGCGATGTCGATGAGGGCTGCCCGGAGTCAGTGGCCCGTCCACTCGCGGCCGGACCAGCCGCTCCGGGGGCCAGACGATGCCGCGCTCGGCGAACGCCGCGAGCAGCGCCGCCGACGCGGCGGGCGACGGCGGGCTGGGCGCGCCCAGCGGCATGACCAGCGGAGATCTCGCTCGCCTCGCGCAGCCCCCGGCGGACGAGGAGATCGTGGACGAGCAGCGCCGTCTCGCTCGGGGCGGGCGGGCACGTGAACGGGGTCGAGGTGACCCCGATGACGACCCGCCCGCCGCCGAACCGATCCAGCACGTCGCGCGTCGCGAACGCCCCGGCCACCGTGTAGAACTCGTGCCCGGCCTCGACCAGGTCATGATGGGGATGGCGCACCGCCTGCGCGGTGGTGCGCCCGAACATCACATCGAGTTTCGAGAAGCCGAACACGAAGCCGTCGGCCTGATCTGTCGGCCTGATCTATAGGACGACGTCGACGGCGTCGCCGAGCTCCTCGGACAGTCGGGTGGTCAGTTCCAGGCCGCCGAATCCAGCCCCCAGTACCAGTACTCGCACCGTGCCCCCGACCTCGGACTCCGACTGCTGTGATGGAACGTCGCGACCGTGACGGTCGGCGCTGCGATCAGGCAGACGGCTGCGGGACGATGCGGATGTAGGGCTTCGGCTCGTTCCAGCTGCCGAAGATCTCCTTGGCCTGGTCGTTGGAGACCGAGCCGGCGATGACGACGTCGTCGCCCTGCTTCCAGTTCACCGGGGTGGCGACCTTGTGCTTCGCGGTGAGCTGCAGCGAGTCGATGACCCGCAGGACCTCGTCGAAGTTGCGGCCGGTCGTCATCGGGTAGACCAGCACCAGCTTGATCTTCTTGTCCGGGCCGACGACGAACACGTTGCGCACGGTCTGGTTGTCCGCGGCCGTGCGGTCCGACGGGTCGCCGCTGACGTCGGCGCCGAGCATGCCGTACGCCTTGGAGATCGAGAAGTCGGCGTCACCGATCAGCGGGTAGTTGGGCGCGGTGCCCTGGGTCTCCTCGATGTCCTTGGCCCAGGCGTCGTGCAGCTCGACCGGGTCCACCGAAAGGCCGATGATCTTGACGTTGCGGCGGTCGAACTCGGGCTTGATCGACGCGACATAGCCGAGCTCGGTGGTGCAGATCGGGGTGAAGTTCTTCGGGTGCGAGAAGAGCACCGCCCACGAGTCGCCGATCCACTCGTGGAACTTGATCGGGCCCTCCGTGGTCGCCGCCTCGAAGTCGGGGGCGGTGTCACCGATCGTCAGGGACATTACTCACTCCGTTCACAGAGAAGGCCCGGCGCAGGCGCCGAGCTCGTGCGTCGTGAAGAACTCTACGGACACGGCGTTCCCTGAACGATCCCTCGGTCCACGGGGCGTCTGCCGCCGCCGTCTGCCACCGCCGTCGACGAGCCCGGCGCCACTCGGGCGCGAGTGCGATCCACGTCACCAGGGAGGTAAACACCACTAAACCGATCGGCTTTGCCCGTATATGCTGCCAGGCGGTCCAACCGGGCAACGCCCGCCCGTCCCGAGCCAGGAGTACGTCATGCAGCGCACTGTCACGTGTCGAGTCTCAGCCGAGACCGCGGGGATCCGCGCATCATGACGGTGCAGGACTCCCGGCGTGCGCCGGGCGAGCTCGCGCGCGACCTGCCGGCGAGCGACGACCCGGCGGCCGCGGAGCGGGCGACCCTCGCCGCGCCCCTCGACCTCACCGATCTGAGCCGTCGTCGCAACGCCCCCGGACGTCGCGCCGGGCTGCGCCGGGCCCGCTGGCTGCTGCGCGGGCTGCTGCCGGTCGGCCTCGTGATCGCCTGGCAGTGGAGCACCTCCTCCGGCCTCGTCCCACCGACGACGCTGGCGAGCCCGAAGAGCGTCCTCGAGGCCGCGCGCGACCTCATCGCCGACGGTGAGCTGCAGACGGCCCTGCGGGTGTCGGCCGGGCGGGCCCTGACCGGGCTCGTCATCGGTGCCGGCATCGGCGTCGCGGCCGGCCTCGTCGCCGGGCTGTGGAAACTGGGCGAGGAGCTCGTGGACTCGACGTTGCAGATGCTCCGCACAGTCCCGTTCATCGCACTGATCCCGCTGTTCGTCGTCTGGTTCGGCATCGGCGACACGCCGAAGATCGTGCTGATCGCGGTCGCCTGCGTCTTCCCGGTCTACCTCAACACCTTCGCCGGGGTGCGCGGAGTGGACCGCCGCCTGATCGAGGTCGGCCAGGTCTTCGGCCTGAGCAGAACCAGGATGATCACACGCCTCGTGCTGCCGAACGCGCTCCCGTCGGTGCTGGTCGGCATCAGGTACGCCATGGGGATCTCGCTGCTCGCGCTGGTGGCGGCGGAGCAGATCAACGCATCCTCCGGGCTGGGCGCGCTGGTCATGAACGCGTCCAACCAGATCCGGACGGACATCGTGATCGTCGGCGTCGTCGTGTACGCGCTGCTCGGTCTGCTCGTCGACCTCGTCGTCCGGCTCCTCGAGCGGCTGCTGCTGCCGTGGCGACCGACGATCGTGAAGTCCTGACCATGACGACCCCCCCGCCGGCGCAGCCGGCCGTCATCATGCGCGACGTCGTGAAGGCGTTCGCGGCCCGGCGGATTCTCGACGACTTCGCCCTCACGATCGCCAGGGGCGAGTTCGTCGCGCTGCTCGGCCGGTCCGGCAGCGGCAAGACGACCCTGCTACGGATCCTCGCCGAGCTCGACACGGTCGACGAGGGAACGGTCCTGGCGCCGCGCAACCGCTCGGTCGTCTTCCAGGAGCCCCGGCTGATCCCGTCGGAGCGGGTCTGGCGCAACGTGCTGCTCGGGCTTTCCCGCCGGGAGTCGACCCTCGCCAGGGCGCAGGAGGCCCTCGCCGAGGTGAACCTCGCCGACCACGCCCGAGCCTGGCCGCACACGCTCTCGGGCGGCGAGGCGCAGCGGGTCGCGTTGGCGCGCGCCCTGGTGCACCGTCCGGACCTGCTCCTGCTCGACGAGCCGTTCGCCGCGCTCGACGCGCTGACCCGCCTGCGCACGCAGGCGCTGGTGCACGAGCTGTGGCACCGGCACCGACCAGCCGTCCTGCTGGTCACCCACGACGTCGACGAGGCGCTGCGGCTGGCCGACCGCGTCGTCGTCCTCACCGACGGAAAGGTCGGTCTGGACCTGCGCGTCGACCTTCCTCGACCGCGCGAGGGCGCCGGGTCGCGATTCGACGACCTGCGTACGCAGCTACTCGCCGAGCTGGGCGTCGCCCGCCCATCATCCCCGGCCTGAGCCCACCGGCTCGGCCACAACACCTCGGGAACGCATCCATGAAGAACAGAAGAATCGGTCGGCTTCGCCTGGCCGCCCCGCTGCTCGCGCTGGCCGTCGTCGCCGCCGCCTGCGGATCGGACGGCGACGACAGCGGCAGCGGCGCGGCAGCGCCCGACGACCTCAGCGGCGTGACCCTGACCTTCGCGACCCAGTCGCCCTACGTGAAGGCGGCGTTCGAGAAGTCCGGGGTGCTCCAGGGCGCCCCGTACAAGGTCCAGTTCGCGCAGTTCAACGCCGCGACGGTCACGACCGCGCTGACGACCGGGAAGGTCGACATCGGTCAGCTCAGCGACTTCGCCCTCATCCTGGCCCAGGCGAACGCCCAGCCCGCGTGGCCGGCGAACGACCCGCCGATCCAGGGGGTCCTGGCGACCCAGCCGGCCGACGACACCAACTACCCGCCGATCGTGACCCTGCGTGGCAGGAACTCAGGGGTCGAGCGCCTCGCCGACATCCGGGGCAAGAAGTTCGCCTACTCCCCGGGCGCCACCTCCGAGCTGCAGTACCTGCTGACCCTGAAGCAGGCCGGGCTCACCCCCGCCGACGTCAAGCCGGTCCAGCTCGACTCGACGGTGGGCGCCACCGCGCTGGCCCAGGGTGACGTCGACGTGTGGGCCGGGTCGCCGGCCCGCGCCGGCGCCGCGCTCGACGCGGGCGCACAGGTCCTGACCACCACCAAGCAGACCGGCGCCCTCGGGCTGGGCGTGCTCGTCGCGTCGCGGGGCGCCCTGAAGGACCAGCGGAAGAACGCGGCGATCAAGGACTTCGTGGGCCGGTCCGTGGGCTACGAGCTGTGGAACATCACCCAACCGGACCAGTCCGCGCAGGTCTGGGTCGACGCGGCGAAGCTCACCCCGGCCAAGGCCAAGGCCACCGCCATCGCCAACCGGCAGGTCCCGCACGTCCTCGACGACGCGCTGCTCGACCGGATCCAGCACAACACCGCCGACGTCGCCTACTCCGGCGGGTTGATCAAGCGGGCGGTCGCCGTCCGCGACCACTACTACACCGGCTTCAACGACATCGTCGCGCAGAAGATCAAGGAACTCGACGTCGCGACGAAGGTCGACGCGGCCGTCGCGGCCGCCCGTCCCTGACGGCCCGCCACCGCCGCTGGAACCCAACCCCGGGTGCTCCCTCGCCCCGGATGACGAACGAAGAGGGCAATGACCGACACGAGCGCCTTCAGGCTGGGCTTCTTCACCCGCGCGGCGATCCGCACCGACGCGCGCCAGGCCTACGCCGACGCCCACGAACTGTTCGTCGCCGCCGACGAGCTGGGCTTCGACTCGGGCTGGGTCGCGCAGCACCACCTGCCGACGTCGACCCATCCACTGGGTGGCCTGCCTTCGCCGTGGACGTTCCTCGCGAACGTGGCGGCCTCGACCCGGCACATCCGGCTCGGGACGGCGGTCAACGTGCTGCCGCTGGAGGACCCGGTGCGACTGGCCGAGGACGTCGCCGTCGTGGACCTCCTGTCCGGCGGGCGGGTCGAGCTCGGCCTGGGCAGCGGCTCGGACCAGCGGGCCTACCGGGCCTTCGGGCGGGACTTCAGCCGCAAGCGGGAGATCCACACGCAGCATCGCGAGATCCTGCGCCGGGCGCTGGGCGGCCGGCCCCTGACCGAGGACGGCGCGGTGCTGACGCCGTGCGCGCCCGAGGTGGCCGAGGGCCGGATCTGGCAGGGGGCGCACAGCGGCGACACCGCCGAGCAGGTGGGCCGAGAGGGCCTGAACCTCCTGCTCGACCAGACCGCCATCGGCTTCCCGGACCGGCCCGGCACGGTGCACCGGGCCTGGGCCGACCGGTACCGCGACGTGCTGCCCGCGGGCCTCGGGCGGCGGGTCGCCGTGTGTCGGGCGGTCTTCCCCGCGGCGGACCGGGACACCGCGCTGAGGCACCTGTCGGACGGGCTGTTCCCGGCCTTCGCCAACCTGAAGGCCTCCGGCGCGTTCCCGGACCTCGGCGAGGACACGCTCGACAACGTCCTGTCGACCCTGCACATCTTCTGCGGGCATCCGGAGGAGGTGATCGAGCGGCTGGCGGTGGAGCCGGTGCTGCCGGTCGCGACGGATCTGCTGGTGCAGTTCGAACCCGGCCGGCCGTCGCTGGACGCCGCTTTGGAGGCGCTGCGGCTGATCGCGACGCAGGTGGCGCCCGCGCTGGGCTGGCGGCCCCGCCGCCCCGCCGCCGTGAGCCGTTGACAGGCCCGGCGGCAGGCCCGGCGACAGGCCCGGCGGCAGGCCCGGCGACAGGCCCGGTGGCAGGCCCGGCGGTCGGGGTCGTCGCCCCGCGCGAGCTCCATGCCCGGCTCCGCGCCGGCCGTGACCTTGTGGTGGTGGACGTGGGTACCCGCGACGAGTTCGCCGCGGGTCACCTCTCGGTCGCCACGCACGTTCCCGTCGACCACCTCGAACCCCGGCTGCCCCTGCTGGCGCCCCGACCGACGGTGCCCCTGGTGGTCGTGGGAGCGCGCGAGGAGACGGTCGCCCGCGCCGTGCCCCGGGTGGCCGCCCTGGGATACACCGACGTCAGCGTGCTGGACGGCGGCCTCGCCGGCTGGCGGGCGGCGGGCGGCGAGCTGTTCACCGGCTTCAACACGGTCAGCCGGGCCCTGGGCGAGGTCGCGCTGCGCCGGCTCGGCACGCCGGGCGTCTGCGCGGCCGAGCTTCGGGCGGCCCTCGACGCGGGGGAGGACGTCGTCGTGCTCGACACCCGCACCGCCGAGGAGTTCGCGTACACGGCCATCCCGACCGCCGTCAACGCGCCGGGGGTCGAGCTGGCGCGCCGGGCGTACGCGGCGGTCCGCTCACCGCGCACGCGCGTCGTCGTGACCTGCGCCGGCCGGACCCGCGGGATCGTCGGCGCGCAGACCCTGATCGACGCCGGGTTCCCCAACCCGGTCGCCGTCCTGGACGGCGGCCTGTCCGCGTGGAGCCTCGCCGGCTACCCGCCGGCGACCGGGGCGACGGCCCGGCTGGCCCCGCCCGAGCCGGCGCAGGAGGCGCGGGCCGGCGCGGCAGCGCGCGCGCTCGCCGTCCGCGCCGGCGTGGCGGAGATCTCCGCCGCCGAGCTCGGCGGGTTCGTCGCGGCGGCGGCTGACACGACCCTGTACCTGTTCGACGTCCGCACGCGGGAGGAGTTCGTCGGCGGACATCTGCCGGGCAGCCGATGGGCGCCGGGCGGCCAGCTCCTCCAGGCGACGGACGAGTACCTGGCCAGCCGTGGCGCCCGGGTGGTCCTCGTCGACGACGGCTGCGGCACGCGGGGATTCACGACCGGGGTATGGCTGGCGAGGATGGGACTGTCCAAGGTCGCGGTGTACCTCCTCCGCCCCGGCCTTCCCGGCGTTCCCGGCTTTCCCGGCGTTCCCGGCGTTCCCGGCGTTCCCGGCGTTCCCGGCGTTCCCGGCGTTCCCGGCGTTCCCGGATCCGGCGTCCTCGTGCGCGGTCCCGAGACCGTCCCGCTGCCCGAGGTCCCGACGGTGAGCGTCCCGGCGCTGCGGGATCTGCTCGTCGACGGCGCCGCGGTCGTCGTCGACGTGGAGCCGCCCTCGGCGGCCGGGTGGCTGGTCGCGCGGCCCTACATCCCGGGATCGCTGGTGACGACGCGCTCGGCGCTGGCGGCGCGGCCTGCCCTCGCCCCGGTGGACGGGGCACTCGTCGTGGTCACCTCCGGCGACGGCACGCTGGCCCGCTGGGCCACCGCCGATCTGCGCGCCGCGGGCTGGGGGAGGGCCGCGGCGCTCGACGGCGGCACCCGGGCGTGGCGCGAGGCGGGGCAGCCGACCGCCACCGACTCGGCCCAGCAGTCCCTCGATCCGCGACAGGCGCTCGCGCTCCCGCCCACCCGCCAGCAGCGTGCCCGCCTGCACGACGACTACGTCGCCTGGTGCGCCGCCCTGGAGGAGCAGCTCCACCGCGACGGCATCGTGTCGTTCCCCGTCGGGCCCCTGGCGCAGGCCGACGCCGGGGCCCGCAAACCCGGAAAGGAGGTGGCGCGATGACCGACGCACCGCGCCAGCTTCACCTCAACCTCGTGCTGCTCGCGGACGGGGCGCACGTCGCCGGCTGGCGGCACAACAGAAGCCCCGACTCGTTCACCGACATCGACCACTTCGTCGAACTGGCGCGGATCGCCGAGCGCGGCACGTTCGACGCGCTGTTCCGCGGGGACAACCACGGCGCCATCCACAGCGAGCACGGCCGGCGCAACTGGCACGCGCTCGAACCGGTCTCGCTGCTCGCCGCGATCAGCCAGCGCACCGAGCGCATCGGGCTGATCGGCACCCGCTCGGCGATCTTCGGTACGCCGTTCGAGGTCGCCCGCCAGTTCGCCTCCCTCGACCACATCACCGCCGGCCGGGCGGGCTGGAACATCGTCACCAGTTGGGCGCCCGAGACCGCCACGGCCTTCGGGGTGGGCGCGGAACCCCCGCAGGAGGAGCGCTACCGCTGGGCGGGCGAGTTCGTCGAGGCGGTCCTGCGCCTGTGGGAGAGCCTCGACCCGGACGCTGTGGTCGCCGACGTGTCGACCGGCCGGTTCCTGGACGAGACGAAGGTCCACGAAGTCGACGTCCGCGGCCGGTACTTCTCCGTGCGAGCCACCCTGGGCTCGCCCCGCACGCCCCAGGGCAGGCCCGTGCTCTTTCAGGCCGGAGCCTCCCCGCGGCACCGGCAGTACGCCGCGCGCTGGGCGGACGGGCTGTTCACGGTCCAGCGCACGCTCGCCGGCGCGCGCGGCTTCTACGCCGACGTGAAGGCTCTCGCCGCCGGCCACGGCCGCCGTCCCGAGGACGTGCTGGTGCTGCCCGGGCTCGAGGTGACCGTGGGCTCGACCGAACAGGAGGCCCGCGCCCGCCGGAACGGGCTCAACGAGCTGTACGGCATGGAGCACCTGGTGGAGAAGATCGCCGAGCGGCTGTTCGTCCCGCCGGACCTGCTGAAGCTGGACGCCCCGCTGCCGTACGAGCAGGTCGAGGCGTTCACCCCGCCGTCGCGGGCCAGGCCGTTTCGCGACCAGGTCCTCGCGCACGCCCGCGAGCGGAACCTGACGGTGCGGGAGCTGATCGCGGACAACCCCGGCGGTCACCTCTCGATCGTGGGCAGCCCGGAGCAGATTGCGGATCATCTCCAGACGTGGTTCGTCGAGCGGGGCGCCGACGGCTTCAACATCTTCGTCGACACCGCGCCCGAGGGCCTGGAACTGTTCGTCGACCACGTCGTGCCGATCCTGCGCCGGCGCGGGATCTTCCGCCACGAGTATCCGGGGCGGACCCTGCGCGACATCCTCGGTGTCGGCGGGCCGGGCCCGGCCTAGAAGAAGGCGCCCGGGGGCGGCAGCGTGCCGTTGAGTTCGTGGTCGCCGATCAGGCGCAGTTTGTAGGAACGGGGATTGTGCGAGGCGAGGGTGCGGATGTTGCGCCAGTGCCGGTCGAGCTGCAGCCCGCGGCGCACGCTGGAGGCGCTGCCGGCGTCGAACACCAGCGACGCGGTGTCCGTGCCGATCCGGTCGACGACCGTCTTCGCCTTCGCCGCCGCGAACATTGCCCGTGCCCGGGTGTCGTCCTCGTGGCCGTGACCGTGACCGTGACCGTGACCGTGGTCGTGGTCGTGACCGTGGTCGTGGTCGTGACCGTGGCCGAGCGCCGCGTGCGCGGCCGCGAGCTCGACGGCGGCGGCGGCCACGATCGAGGTCGCGGCGAAGCTGTTCGCCGCGATCTCCCCGACCGTCTCCTGCACCGTCGGCTCGTGCCGGGGTTCCTCGGCCAGGCCGTGGCGGAAGTTGCGGGAGCGCCGCGAGACGAGCTCGAGGACGTCGAGCCGGACGTTCTCGACGATCCCCGCGACGATGGTCGTCAGGTAGAGCTGGGAGAAGGTCGGGCTCAGCGCCCGTCCCGGGTCGGTCGCGTCGCCGAACGGGAGGAGCTCGGTCTCGTGGACGCGGACATCGTGGAACTCCGTGGTGCCCGAACCGGTGAAACGCTGGCCCAGGCCATCCCAGTCGTCGAGGTGCACGACACCCTCGCGGCGGGCGGGAACGATCGCGCTGACCAGGGTGTCGTCCTCGGCCGCGGCGATCACCACGATCCGGTCCGCGTACATGTTGCCCGTGCTGTAGTACTTGCTTCCCGTCAGCAGGTAGCCGTCGCCGGCCCGGACCAGCTTCGTCGAGGTGCCGATGACGCCCGCCCGGGGGGTGGACAACTCGCTTGCCGCCGACCCGAACAGCTCACCGGCGACGACCCGGTCGAGCCAGCCGTCGCGCGCCCCGCCGGGCGGCTGGCGCAGCAGCGACTCCACGAACCCGAAATGGTTGCGCAGTGACTGGGCCAGGTTGGGGTCGGCCGTGCCGAGCCTGCGCACGACGTCGAAGAAGGCGGCCAGACCGAGCCCCCGTCCACCGGAGGCGACCGGCACCCGCAGCGTGCCGACTCCCCACCGGCGCAGCCGGTCCATCTCCGCGAAGGGCGGCCGGTCATGGGCCTCCCTCGCGGCGGCCCCGGCGGCGATCTCGGCCAGCAGGTCGTCGAGACCCGCAAGCGGCGCACTCTCGGACGGCGCACTCTCGGACGGCGCACTCTCGGACGGCGCACTCTCGGACGGCGCACTCTCGATCGGCGCACCCGCCGTCGGCGCACCCGCGATTGCCGATGTCTCGATCGTCGCTGCCGTCGCTGCCGTCGCTGCCGGACCAGGACTCATCGCCTGCCTCCCGTCTCTCTGGTGCAAATCCTACTATGCCGGTCAGGTTTAGCGATTATCGCCGGTGACATGTTGATCTCCTAGAATGTCGGCGACGGGCCACAGGTGCGTCGCATGACCCCGACCCGATGCAGGCGGCATGAAGATTTCGGCACGAACCGATTACGCACTGCGAGCCGTCATCGAGCTCGCGGCCGCCCACCCGCAACGCCGCTCGGCGCCGGAGATCGCCGAGCAGCAGCAGATCCCCCGCCAGTTCCTCGACAGCGTCCTCGGCGACCTGCGTCGAGCCGGCCTGGTGGCGAGCCAGCGCGGAGTGGGGGGCGGGTTCTGGCTGTGCCGACCCGGGGACGAAATCACCCTGGCCGACGTCATCCAGGCCGCGGACGGGCCGGTGACCACCGTGCGTGGCGAGCTCCCGCAGGATCTTGCCTACGAGGGGACGGCAGTGCCGTTGCAGAAAGTCTGGATCGCCATGCGCGCCGGCCTCACGAGGCTCCTGGAATCGGTGACGGTCGCGGACGTGGCGCGGGACCGGCTTCCCGCCGAGGTGCTCGACACCGCCGCGAGCCGGTCGGCCTGGCGGTAGCGTGCCGGGAGCCGAGGTCGGCGCACATGCCCCCCGGCCGGCCGGACGCCGTGCCGGCGCTGCCCGCGCCCGCTAGCCGCCGAGATATGCCAGGATGTCGGACACGTCGGGTTGTGGATGGCTCTCGCCCGCGGTCACGTGGACCTTCAGGACGTTTCCCGGCGGCGGCGCGGGAGCCGGAATGCGGTCGTTGAACGCGGCCAGCGGCAGCACGGCGCGATTGAAGTCGAGCACCGTCGTGTTGTCGTCGTCGGGCGCGGGAATGCGCAGAAACCGGAAAGGGAAACGGCTCCGCCGCGACAGGTCGACGAAGACGGCGTGCAGCTCGCCCTGCAGCAGCGGGCTCACCGCGAGCCACGTCGTGCTGCCGTGCAGGCTGAACTCGACCCGGCCGACCAGGGTGAGCGTTATCGTGCCGGACTTGGTGCTGGGGACCTCGACCGGGACGCTGTCCCCGTCGGGCCACGGCCGGAAGACGGCGGGAACAACCCAGTCCGGATGCGGCTCGAAGACCTCCATCGCACCGTGCGAGACCCGGATCTCGCCCTCCTCGACCTGGCTCAGGCCCTGGCCGTACATGCCCTCCTGGCCCAGCAGCGTCTTCTGCTGGTCGGTGAGACCGGCGTAGGAACCCAGGCCCCGCAGCGGGGTGTCGAGAACCACCCGGCGCAGGGCCCCCGGCGCGGGCCGGGTCGCGGCGGCGGCCCCGCTCAGCTCGTCGAGCGGGTTGGCCCAGGAAAGACCGGCCACATCGGACGAGGTGGCCGAACGGTACGCCCGGCCGCGACACAGGCTGGAAAGCGGGCCGAACGGGGCGGTAAGCGCCTCCACCCGCCGGGCGTGCCAGCGTTCCCACTCTTCGGTGAATCCCATGACCGGTCTCGCCCTCGTCGCATCGGTACAGCTCAGCCTATGTGAGCCGGCCGTCTCGTACCGGCCCCGTCACCGCGGTGGCTGGCAGCCGGGGCACCAGAACAGGTTGCGGCCGGCCAGGCGGGTGGTCAGCACCGTGGTGGCGCAGATCAGGCAGGGCTGGTCGGTGCGGCGGTAGACGTAGACCTCGCCGCCGTGGTCGTCGATGCGTGGCGGGCGGCCCATCGCCTCGGGGGTGTGCTCCGGGCGCACGGTGTCGATCCGGCCCGTCCGCACCCCGTCGGCCATCAGCGTGACCAGGTCGGCCCAGATGGTCGCCCACTGCCGCCGGGTCAGGTCACGTCCTGGCACCAGCGGGTCGATGCCGGCCCGGAACAGCACCTCGGCCCGGTAGATGTTGCCCGGACCGGCCACCACCGTCTGGTCGAGCAGGAGGACGGCGATCGGGGTGCGGCTGCGTTCGATCCGTCGCCAGGCCAGGTCCGGGTCGGCGTCGGCGCGCAGTGGATCGGGGCCGAGCCGGTCGCGCAGCGTCTTGACCCCGCCGGGTTCCAGCAGCTCGCAGGCGTTGGGGCCGCGCAGGTCGGCGTATCCGGTGTCCGCTGTGAGCCGTAGTCGGACGGCGCCGGTCGGCGCGGGGGCCGGGAGGGGGCCGAAGGTGTAGGTGCCGTAGATGCCGAGGTGCACGTGCAGGACCTGGTCGTGGGCGAACCGCAGGAGCAGATGCTTGCCGTAGGCCTCGGCGTCGGTGAGCAGCCGCCCGTCCAGCCGGCGCGACCCGTCGGCGAAACGGCCCTGGGGGCTGGCCACGGCCACCGGCCGGCCGGCGAACATCCGCTGGTGAACCGCGGCCAACCTGTGCACAGTGTGACCTTCGGGCATAGTCGGGCGAGCATACTGCCGCGGCTCGGCGCTCGGGCCGCACCGGGCAGCACCGGGCAGGACGCCACGGAGGGCCCGCCCGCAATCCCTCGTGCCGCGGTGACCCCCACCCGGCGGCGGGGCTCGTCCCCCCGCGTCAGGGGGCAGGCCGTGGTGATTGGGCTGGGATGCGGTCGGGGATGGCCTGGGCGGCGGCGAGGTAGCGGGGATCGGGGCGCAGCGCGTGTTCGCGCAGGCAGGCCTCGGTGAACTTGAGGACGTGTTCGTCGCCGTGCTCGACGGCTCGGGAGATCAGTTCGTCGACGCTGCGGACGTTCGTGTCGGCCGCGCTGGCGCGGGCGGTCTGCTCGTCCCGGTTGGTGCCGGTGAAAACCAGCAGCATCGCCGCGTGGATCTGCCACATGGCGGCGACGGACGGTGCGTGCAGCTCGGTGGGCAGATAGGGCAGGACCAGGCGGATGGCGGCGGGCGCGGTGACAGCGTGGATCAGTGGTATCGGCGAGTAGTCGGTGTGGACGAGGCACAGGCCCGCGAACTGGGCGGTCATGTCGCTGAGCAGCGACTGCGCCTGGTCGGCGCGCAGCGCGGCGAGGGCGTCGTGGTAGGCGGGCTGCTCGTGGAGCCGGCTGAGGCGATCGTGCAACAGGGCTGTCGGCTCCGCGGTCGGCTCGAAGGGCGTCCGGGGGAGGGCGGCGACGGCGGTGGCCACGTCGTGCCGGCCCTCGAGCCGGGGGGTGCCGGGCAGCGAGGTGAACCGGGCGGCCCAGTAGGCGAGCCCGCGGGCCAGCTCGGTCAGCTGCTGGGGGCTGGGCGCGCCACCGGCGGCGGCGACGCTGCGCACGGCGTGCGCGGTGCGGATCGTGCCGTGCGTCAGCCGGGACATCAGGCCGGGCAGCAGCCGGGGCCACCACCGGACCAGCACGTCGCGCCAGGGCGCTTCCGCCAGCTCGCGGCGGAACAGGTGCTCCCAGTCCCCGACCCGGTCGATGGCGCCGAGCGCCGGGCGCCAGGCGGACTCGTCCGTCGGGTCCAGGTCGAACCCGCGGGAGGGCCGGTCATGGTTCGGCATGGCGGCGCGGTAGCCCGCCACCCACGCGGGGATCGCGTCGCCGTGGCCGAGCACGGCCAGGGCCTCGGCTCCCATCGGGCCGTGGTTGGCGAGGTCGGCCTGGCCGGCCCGCTCGTAGCCGAGATCGTCGAGGCGGTCGAGGGCGTCCGTCACCGCGTCGCCGTAGCTGATCGAGGTCATTCGACTCACGTTCTCTCGCATCGGTCTGTAGGCGAAGCCGTACATGTGGATATCCGAACACTTTGCATATCTCAACTGTCTAGGATCGTAGCGTGCAACGTGACCCGATGGCGGACGACGACTCCGGGAGCCCAGGCACGTCGGTGCCGGGGCGGCCGACGGCGCAGGAGCTCGACGTGCTCAAACACGTACCGTTACTGGCTGCCTACTTCCAGCGGGCCCGCACGGAGATGCCACCGGAGCTACGAGGGATCTTCGACGCGCACGGGCTGACCGCCCGGCACGGCGCCGTACTCACCCAGCTACTGACCGGGAAGCCAGCCAGCGTCACCGAGCTGGCCGCCCGCCTGGGCGTGTCGCTGTCGACCGCGAGCCAGCTCGTCGGCAACCTCAGCGACGCCGGCGTGGTCGAACGTCGGGAGGACCCGAGCAACCGGCGCCGCACGCTGGTGTCGCTGCGGGAGCAGCACCGGCCGGCGGTCGAGTCGTTCGTCGCCACCCGCTCGGCGCCGTTGCTGCGCGCCATGGCCGGCCTGTCCGCCCGCGATCGGGCGGGATTCGTCGCGGGCCTTGCCGCGTGGATCGGAGAGGTTCAGCCGTAACCGACGACCGCGCACACGTTCGCGAACGCCGTGTCGAGTGTGCGCGGGTCGACCGGGATCCAGCCGCCGACGCACCCGCCCGCCGTCGAACCACGACGGCGACGGCATCGGCCTGTGGAACACCGATAGTTCTGATTGGCGCTACGTGGGCGGCAACTGGTATGAGCCTCAAGAAGGCAGGCTTGTGGGCTGGTGGTATCCGGGTAACCGCGAGGATGTAGCGGTCACCCTTAGTTCTGATTGGCGCTACGTGGGCGGCAACTGGTATGAGCCTCAAGAAGGCAGGCTTGTGCGCTGGTGGTATCCGGGTAACCGCGAGGATGCAGCGGTCACCATCTCGTGCATGGATCAGCGCATATCAGCCCGCCTCGACACCCAGGTGCGCCCGGTGATGTCTGGGGGTGTCGATCTCGTCGAGCAGCGAGATCGCGAAGTCGGCATAGGAGACGCGGCTGGCCGCCTCGGCCGCGGCCGTCCGGTACCGGCCGGTGCGCGCGCCGTCGTGGTCGAAGTCGCCGGCCGGGCTGACGACCAGCCAGTCAAGCCCGGTGGCCGCGGCACGCAGCACTGCCACCCCGGTCGCATGTCCCAGGTAGAACGAGCGGTACTCCTGCGGGTAGCCGGGCGTGTCCATCAGCGGCACTCCGGACGCTGTCGTCAGCACCGACGCCAGGCCGACCACGATGAGCCGGCCTACGCCTGCCCTGGTCAGCCCGTCGAGCAGGGCGCTGGCGGCGCCGGTGAAGAAGGCGTCAGGCTGCGCGCCGGCATCGTAGACGGCGCTGATCGCGGCATGATGCCGCGCCGCAACGCGGGCAACATCGTCCGCATCGAGGACGTCACCGGCCACCAGGTGCACGCCGTCGGTTGCCAGGTCGCCGTGCTTGGCTGGATCACGCACGACTGCGGTGACCTGATGACCGCGCCGGCGCGCCTCCCTGACGGCCGATCGCCCGGCCCTGCCACCCGCGCCGAAGACCGCAATCTTGCTCATCCGAACACCTCGCCTCCGGGCCGGGCCCTATCGCCGGCCGTCGCCCGGGACGGTATCCGGGCACGTGGTTACCGATCGGATACCAGCTACCGTTGGGACCGTGAGCGCGCCACTGGATCCGGACATGTTCGACCCGCTCTGCCCGTCCGACCTCATGCCGATCCGCATCGGCGACAAATGGGCGGGCATGATCATCCGCTGCCTGGAGCGCGGGCCACGGCGGTTCTCGGAGCTTCGAATTCCCCTGCGCGGCATCACCGCGAAGGCGCTCACCACATCGCTGCGGGCACTCGAACGGGACGGTCTGATTATTCGCCCGGCCTACGCCGAGCCGGTACGGCGCGTCGAGTACGAACTGAGCCAGCTCGGCCGCAGCCTGCTCCAACCGATGGCCGTGATGTGCACCTGGGCACAGGAGCACTGGGACGAACTCCTCGATGCACGCGAAGCGTCCTCCCCGCTTGGCCGTACCGAGCAAGCCGGCCAAGCACGGGGTCAGTGAAGCCGCGCGGAAAAGCCGCGTCAGCGGCTCGGGGGGAGGCGGGGCTCGAGGCCGAGGCGGCGGACGACTGCGCGATCCTCGTCGGCGATCATCTGCCGGGTGATCTGGGCGCCGTGGATGAGCCGGGAGCCGTGGAAGGTGCCCGGGTAGAGGTGCAGCTCGGTGGGCACCCCGGCCTGGACGAGCCGTTGCGCGTAGGCGAGGCCCTCGTCGCGCAGCGGGTCGAACTCGCAGACCGAGACGAACGCGGGCGGCAGGCCCGACAGGTCCTGCGCGCGGGCCGGCGCCGCGTAGGCCGGCACGTGCGCGTCGGGCCCGCCGGCGCGGTCGCCGAGGTAGTAGCGCCAGGTGAGCGCGACCTTCCCGCTGTCCCACATCGGGGTGTCCGTGAACGTGCGCACGGAGACGGTGCCCAGGCGGTCGTCGAGTTTGGGGACACTGAGTAGCTGGAAGCAGAGGGCCGGGCCCCCGCGGTCGCGGCTGAGCAGGGTCAGGGCGGCGGCGAGGCACGCACCCGCGCTGCCGCCGGCGACGGCGATGCGCGCCGGATCCACGCCCAGGCTCGGCCGGGCCTCGCGGGCCAGCCAGATGAGCGCGGCGTAGGCGTCGTCGACCGCGGCCGGGTAGGGGTGCTCGGGCGCGAGCCGGTAGTCGACGCTGACCACCACACAACCCAGCTCCGCGAACCGGAGCGCCTCGGGGTGCGCCATGTCGAGATCGCCGAGGATGAAACCGCCGCCGTGCAGGAAGAGCACCGCCGGACAGTCGGCCGGCGCCGCGACGGGACGGTAGATCCGCACCCGGACGTCCGGTGCGCCCGCCGGTCCCGGGATCGCCCGGTCGCTGATCGAGACCGTACCGCCGGAATCGGGCTGCGGGGCGGCCGCGGTGAGCTCCCGCACGCGGGCGCGGGCCTGCGCGACGTCGGCGATCGGCACGTCGACCAGAAGCGCGACCCAGGGCGCGATTTCCGGGTCGATGGCGTAGCGCACCGAAGATCCTCTCATCAGTGAGCTTGCACCCGGGGCGGCTGGGCGGTCCGGCCATCGTCGATCGCGGGACCGCGTCGTGTCCACCGGGGGGCGAAGTGCCTCTGGGCGGGGCAACCGGCGGGCGGGGCAACCGGCGGGCGGGGCAACCGGCGGGCGGGGCAACCGGCGGGCGGGGCAACCGGTGCGGTCGGCCGCCCCGCGCGCCTCGCCGGTACCGCGGGCCTGTCCACGGTCGTACTCTCCTGGCATGGAGGGGCTGATCCTGCGGTTGGCGGACCTGGATGAGGGTGCGCTGGGCGCGGTGCGGATCATCGCCTTCTTCGACGGCTTCATCGAGCACCGGGCCAGCCTGGAGGCCGTGCTGTCGGCGACCGCCCAGTTCGCGGAGTGCGAGGTGGGCCTCTCCGGCGGCTCGGCGCCGCCGCTGGCGGTCCCACCCGGCGGGGGAGTCCCGTTCGCCGGCGACCCGCCCGAGGGCGCGGTCCGGGCGCCGGTCGGCGACGACCGGTGGGTGTGGCTGGCGCGGCCGGGTCCGCCGCTCCCGCAGGACCGGATGCTCCTGGACCGGCTGGGGCACGCGGTCCGGGCGCTGTCCCCCCGGCCGCGGCTCGACCATCCTGGGACCGGCGACCCGGCCCTGCTGGAACTGGTGCTCGGCGCGGGCGCGGACGACGCCGGCCGGGCGCGCGCCCTGCGGCTGCTCGGCATCGAACCGGCCTGCCCGGTCACGGTCTACGCCGTCCGCTCGCCCGATCCCGCGGCCGGCGCCGAGTTCCTGGCCGACCTGCATCCGTGGGTGCGTTCCGTGCGGATCGGCGACGTGCGCGCGGTGGTCGGGCGGGAGGCGCCGGCCGGCGAACCGACGGTGGCGGTCGGTGTGCGGGTGGGCCGGTCCGCGCCGGTGCCGGCCTCGGCGGCGCAGCGGGCGTGGCGCGGCGCCCGCACGGCGCTGCGGTTCACCGGGTCGGGGCTGCCGGCCGGGCTGGCCACGCTCGCCGGGGGGTCGGCGCTGGTCACCGAGGAGAGCCTCGGCGTCTGGCGGGACATCGCCGAGCAGGTGCCCCCCGAACGGCTCGCCGCCTCGCCCGACGTCGCGGCGCTGCGTCGGCTCGACGCTGAGGCGCAGGGCCCGCAGACGCTGGCCATGCTCGTCGCCGTGGGCGCCACCGCCTCGCTGCGGCAGGCCGCGGCCGTGCTGTACGTGCACCACAGCACGCTGATCGCGCGCCTGACCAAGGCCGAGCGCGTCCTGGGCTTCCCCATCGACACCCCGCAGGGCCGGACCCGGCTGACCGCCGCGCTGATCGTCCGACGCCTCTGCGTGGACCTCGACGACCTGACTCTGACGACCTGACCCGACCTGGCCCTCTGACGACCTGGCCCTGACGACCGGGCCCTGACGACCGGGCCCTGACGGCCGGGCCCTGACGACCTGACGGCCGGGCCCTGACGACCTGACCCGACCGGGCCCTGACGGCCGGGCCCTGACGACCTGACCCGACCGGGCCCTGACGGCCGGGCCCTGACGACTCCGTCCTACCCGAACGGGCCCTCCGGTTGCAGTGCGCTGAGCTCGGTCTGCGGCGGCTGGATCGTTACGGAGCGTGGAAACGGTCGTGTCGTCGTCGTTCCTGACCACCCGCACACCCTGATCTTCTGCCATGACCTCGGTAACTACCGTCTCTTGTGGCGCTCACTCCGGTTCGGCATGTCCCTGCTCGCGCAGACAACCCCTACTCGACCGGCGCGAGCACCCGCTCCGGGCAGGCCGCGGCACCGAGCCGAGCGGCCTCCTCCAGACCCGGTGGCACGTCCAGTCGTGCCACCGCGCCGATGAAACCCTCGTCGTCGAGCTCATAGACTTCCGGGGCCTTCGCGTGACATTGCGCGTGGCCCTGGCAGAACTCGTTGCTGACCGACACCTTCACCTGAGCTCCTCTCAGCTCGATAGTCATCGCGCGGCGCGCTATGAGAAAGCCGGACATGGTGGTGGGAAGCTGTCTCTGGCCGCGCATCTCATTCCGGTGTGACCGCCAACCAGATTCGGAACGGGTCCTAGATCTTGAGGAACGCCCCGGCGTCGAGGAAGGCGCCACCGGCCGCGGCCGCGGGCTCAGTCACTGTGGGCGGGCATACCCACGCCTTCGCGCGGCCTGGGAGCGAAGCGAACCGGGAGGTGCTTGACGGCGTAGACGTCGCCCGCGTCCGCGAGGCGCTCGATGGGTGCCGCGACATGCACGTCCGGCAGCCGACGCAACAGCTCGGTGATCATCACGCGGAACATGGCCCGCGCGAAGTTCGAGCCCAGGCAGCGATGGACGCCGAGGGCGAAGGCCCGGTGCCGGTTCGCACTGCGATCAAGATCGATGTCGTGCGGGCATTCGAAGGCGCTGGGATCGCGGTTGGCCGCCGCGAACATCAGCATGACCCGGTCGCCCTTCTTGAGCTGGCGGCCGTGGAACTCCGCGTCCCGGGTGACGACTCGGGCTAGCCCCTGCACCGGGTGTCGTGGCGCAGGAACTCCTCCGTCGCGCTCTCCGGAACGTCCGGGTCCTCGATGAGCCGGCGGCGCAGCGCGGGATCGGCGTCGATGCGCAGGAAGGCATTGCCGGTGAGGCCCGCCGTGGTGTCCATGCCACCGAGCAGGAGCAGCACGATGATGCCGGCAAGCTCCTCGTCGGAGAGCTTCTCCCCGTCGATCTCCGCCTCCATGAGATCGCTGAGCACGCCCTTGCCGCGCTGGAGCCGTCGCTGGGCGATCTCCTGGGCGATCTCCTGGGCGATCGTCCCGTAGATGTTGGCCGCGGACCGGGCGGACCGCTCCGGGGCCTAGGCACGGTCATGGATGAGGAAGTGCAGCCAGTCGATCCAGTCCGGCCAGCGGCTCTCGTCGAAGTCGAGGAGCTGCAGAGTCCACCGGGCCGGCAGCGGGGGGAAAAGCTGCTCGGCGAGGTCGCCTTCGCGGCTCTCGACGAAGGCGTCGATCAGCTCGTTGGCCGTGCGGCGCAGGGCCGGCTCCCGCTGCTCCGCCGCCTTGGGCGAGAGGTGGGGAAGAAGTAACTTCCAGTATTTCTGCGGCATTGGCGGGTCGATGTCGATCGGAACAAAGGACACCTCGACCGGCAGGGCCGGAATGGCCTTGCTCATGTGGTTGCTGAAAAGATCCGAGTCTCGACAGGAGTCGAACACGGCCTCATACGAGGTGAAGAGCCAGTAGCCGCCCCAGGCCGAGGGCTTGGCTACCGGGCAACGGCTCTGGAGATCCGTCATAATTTCGTAGTTGTGTTCCCTGAACTTCGAGCTGTGATGGTCCAGATCGGTGTCGCTTAATCCTGCCTCGTCGACGGTCGTCGCGGGTCTGCCTCCCATTTCGCGATGATGATATGACGATCGAAGGTACCGTTCTACCGCATCTCCGTCACTGTTTCCTCGCGCCGGTGACCGGTAGCAAAGGCAAGCCGGTCGACCTGTTCCTCAGGCCTGCTTTGGGACGCAGTCAAGAATCGTGATGAACGCAATAATAATGATGAAAAAACCGCTGGCGGTGGCCGGTCCGGATCTCTGTGGCCGCAGTTGCCGAGCACCGTCCGACGTTCGGCGGATCCGACTTCTCCGTAGAGCACGTACATGAGTACGGTGCGCCGCACCGTGCTGGTTTCGACCAGACTCAGGAGACGGCTTCCAGGCTTTTCGGGGGGATGGAGAGGTCGGCGAAAAACTTCTGGTCAGGCGCCGCGTCGCGTGAGACAAGGGACGTGTGGCGACCATATCCACGGGACGGTTCACGCTGACGGTCGCGACCAGACGACCGTCGGGAGCGAACCAGCTGGCGGACCGGCCCGGGGGCCGTCGGGCATCGGCTGCGGGCGCCTGTCCTCGACGCGACCGGACAGCACTCCCTGGATCACGGCGGACGATCGTAGGGTGGATGTCTTGCGGCGCCAAGCAGTGTCACCGTGCCTGTGAATCCCTGGCTGCGCAGCTCGACCGCCGTGGCCTGGCCGCCGGGGAGGCCCGCCCCGACCCTCACCACGCTGTCCACATGCATGCGTACTCCGGAAGATGCGGCAAGTCTCCGCTGTGCCGCTAGTGAGGATGCGATGCGCCTGAACGATCGGGGCGACGCACGATCATGATCTGGTCAGGGCGCCTGGGTCTCCAGCTTTTCTCCCGGGCTGGGAGGCGCCGACCCCTGCCCGGCGTGCCGCGCCCGCACCTGCGCAACGGCCCGCCGACACGGCGGTGGCTGTGCTCGGCAACGCGTGACTGTGGCCTGCGACACGCTCGAAGGCTAATCTTATCGAGTCGATAGAGTCAATAAGGTTCTATTTGATCATCCCATGGAGGTCTCGAGTAGCAGATTAGTTACTTTAGGTAAGATCGGGAGTCCTCGTGGCATCGACGGCTCCTCGACGGCTCCTCGACGGCCAAGACGCACAACACCTTGATCGCGAGAGTCCTCCTACCATCGGGCACGGGGGCACGCTCGTGTGGACGGTGCCGGGAGCGGGTCGTCCTGCCGTCAGACTGGAGACACGCGCAGTGGGGAACAGGTTCGAGACACCCGCGAAGATCCTCGATGCGGCGTTGGGGTGCATCGCGGCTCGCGGTCCGGCCAAGATGTCCCTGCGGGACGTTTCCGCAGCTGCGGAGGTCTCTCGTGGCACGCTCTACCGGTACTTCAAGACCAAGGGCGAGCTGCTCACCGCCATCAGCGAACACGTCCGGCGGGGTGTCAGCGCCGCGCTCGACGAAGCGGTCGCCGAGCAGCCGGTCACCTCTGAGCGCCTCCGCGCGACCGCCGATGCCATCATGCACTACGGAGACGGCCATCCCGAGGTTTCCAGAGTCATCGAAGCGGAGCCCGCCTTCGCCCTGCAGTTCATCCGCGACATTTTCCCGACCTTCGTGGCCCAGGTGACGGAACTCCTCGAGCCCGTACTTGACGAGCTCGACATAGTCCAGGAAGGCAAGGTGAGACGGGAGGTCCTGGCGGAGCTTCTGCTACGAGCCACGAGCTCGCTCTATCTGATACCGTCCCCCAACCCCGACGAGATGGCCGACGCGGTCGTGGCCCTGTGGGCTTCTGTCGCTGAACCCGCGAAGGTCGGCGGTCCCGCCCCAGAAGACGTCGCCTGACTCGCTCCGGAGATTCTCCACCCAGGGAATGTTCCGGCGGCTCGGGGGTGACGAAGTCACCGAACGGTCACTCTGGGGCGCAGTCCCGTCGGGCGGGATTGTGATCACCGAAATTATCACCGCCGGCGTCCGGGAATTCCCGCGTGGCTGCCTCCCGTCTTCCGGGCCGGGCCGGGCCGGTGGACCCAGCCAGCAGGCGACGTCCCGCCTTAGCTGGAGGCTGCGACTGCTCAGATAGCCGTCCTGCCACTCCCGCAGTGACCAAAGCGGGATTGCGGTTCGGGGTGCCGGAAATATCCTCCGGGCCCGATCGGTCGCTCCTGCGCGCGACGAGCTTTCGTGCAGAGAAGCCGATCGTCCTCGCGTGCGCACCCGGGCCTGCACGTAGACACTGTGTCAGATGCGCTGTAACTTCCTCGACACACCCGACCTGGCAGGACGGGGATTCCGAGGACGAAGGAGTCTGATCGGCGATGACCACGGAGTCTGATGCGGTGTTGGCGCAGGGCGAGCACCGGCTTCTGATCGACGGAAAACTCGGCGAGGCGGAGGCGGGGGGCCGCTTCGACAACATCAACCCGGCGACCGAGGAGATCCTCGGTCAGACGACGGACGCCACCGCGGCGGACATGGACCGCGCCATCGCGGCGGCGCGCCGCGCGTTCGACGAGTCGTCGTGGTCGACCGACCGGGAGCTGCGCAAGCGGTGCCTGGCCCAGTTGCAGGCCGCGCTGGAGGACGAGAAGGAGGCGCTGCGGGCGGAGCTCATCGCCGAGGCGGGCTCGCCGATCACGGTGACGCGCTTCGCGCAGCTCGACTGGCCGCTGGCCGACGGCCTGCGCGGGCCGCTGGAGCTGATCGACGAGTTCCCGTGGGAGCGCCCGCTGCCCGACACGAACCTGTTCGGGCCCAGCCACCGCGCCGTCTGGAAGGAGCCGGTGGGGGTTGTCGCGGCGATCGTGCCGTGGAACTACCCGTTCGAGGTGACGATCAACAAGCTGGGCCCGATCCTGGCCACCGGCAACACGGTGGTGCTCAAGCCCGCGCCGGACACGCCCTGGAACGCCACCCGGATCGGCCGCATCGTCGCCGAGCGGACGGACATCCCGGCGGGCGTCGTGAACGTGGTCCCGACCTCGGACAACGCGGTGGCCGAGCTGCTCGTGACCGATCCCCGGGTGGACATGGTGTCGTTCACCGGGTCGACCGGGGTCGGCCGGCGGATCGTCGAACTGTCCGCCGGGACGATGAAGCGGACGCTGCTGGAGCTGGGCGGCAAGTCCGCGCTGATCGCCCTCGACGACGCCGACCTCGCCTCCGTGCTGCCCGGGGCCGGCCTCGGGGCGTGCCTGCACGCCGGGCAGGGCTGCGCGATGACGACGCGGATCCTGCTGCCCCGCTCCGTCTACGACCAGGGCGTCGAGATCCTCACCGAGGTGTTCCGCCAGCTTCCCTACGGCGACCCGAACGACCCGGCGAACCTCTCCGGCCCGCAGATCAACGCCCGCCAGCGCGACCGGGTGCTGGACTACATCGAGATAGGCAAGGGCGAGGGCGCCCGGGTCGCCGTCGGCGGCGGCCGCCCGGCGCACCTGCCGTCCGGCTACTACGTCGAGCCGACGCTGCTGGTCGACGTGGACAACGGCATGCGGGTGGCCCGGGAGGAGATCTTCGGCCCGGTGGCCGTTGTGATCCCGTTCGACGACGAGGCGGACGCCGTGCGAATCGCCAACGACAGCCCGTACGGCCTGTCCGGCGGGGTCTTCTCCGCCTCCCTCGACCGCGGCCTCGCCGTCGCCCGGCGGATCCGTACGGGGAGCATCAACGTCAACGGGGGCAACTTCTACGGCTCGAACGGTCCCTACGGCGGCTACAAGCTGTCGGGCAACGGCCGCCAGGGCGGCATCGAGGGCTTCGAGCAGCACCTGGAGAGCAAGTCCGTCGGCTACACCGGCTGAGCCGCTCTCATCTCAGGCGCCCACAACCAGGCGGCCCCTACCCGGGCCGCCCCATGAACAGATCGAATCCACGAGCAGAGGAGCAGGACGATGCCAGGTCGCCTCGAGGGCAAGGTCGCCTTCATCACGGGTGCGGCGCGCGGGCAGGGCCGCAGCCACGCGGTCCGCCTGGCGCAGGAGGGCGCCGACATCATCGCCATCGACATCGTCGAGCAGATCGAGTCGAACCCCTACCCGCTGTCCACTCCGGAGGACCTCGCCGAGACCGTCACGCTGGTCGAGAAGCTCGGCCGGCGCATCATCGCCACCAAGGCCGACGTCCGCGAGCGTGACCAGCTCCGAGAGGCTGTCACCAAGGGCGTCGCCGAGCTCGGACGTCTCGACATCGTCGTCGCGAACGCCGGCATCCTGCCGATGGCGATGGGCGACCCGCAGGCCACCGACTTCATCGACGCCGTCGACGTCGACCTCATCGGCGTGATGAACGCCGTCGCCGTCAGCGTCCCGCACCTGCCGGACCACAGCTCCATCATCGTCACCGGCTCGACCGCGGCCATGATGCCCAACACCACCGACAACCCCGCGATGGGCCCGGGCAGCGCCGGCTACGGCTGGGCGAAGAAGATCCTCATCGGCTACGTCGAGGAGATGGCGCTCCACCTGGCCCCGAAGTTCATCCGGGTCAACGCGGTCCACCCGACCAACGTCAACACCCACCTGCTTCACAACGACGGGCTGTACGCGCAGTTCCGGCCGGACCTGGAGAACCCGACCCGGGAGGACGTCGAGCCCGCGTTCGTCACGTTCCAGGCGATGCCGATCCCCTACGTCGAGCCGGTCGATATCTCCAACCTGGTGCTGTTCCTCGCCTCCGACGAGTCCCGGTACATCACCGGCCAGCAGATCCGGGTCGACGCCGGCTCCCTGCTCAAGTTCCCGAACGGCCCCACAGGCTGATCTTCGCTGAGCCCTGCGGAAGGCAGTGCTCGGGTCGCGTCGAAGCGCCCGCCGAGCACCGCCTTCCACGAGGTTCCAACATTCGATGTTCCGGGGCCGCTCAATGGTTCGGCGGGGGGCTGAGGAGAGTTTCGAGGGGTTGGGTGTAGGGGTTTCGGCGGGGTGTCTGGGCGGGGTCGGTCCAGAGGGGCGGGAGGAATTCGGGTCGGTGGTCGGCGCCGAGTCGGACGGTCCAGCCGTGGTGGTGGAGGAAGCGGTGGTGCCAGCCGCAGACGAGCACGAGGTTGTTCAGGCAGGTGGTGCCGTTGTCGGTCCAGTGCCGAATGTGGTGCGCCTGACACCAACTCGGCGGCCTGTTGCAAGTGGGGAACGCGCAACAGCGGTCGCGGGCGACCAGGGCGCGGCGCAGGTCGGCCGGGACGGTGCGTTGCGTGCGGCCGACGTCGAGGGGGACGCTGTCCGGGTTGAGGACGATGCGGCTGACCTCGGCGTCGCAGGCCAGGCGGCGTAGCACGGAACGGGGTATCGGCTGGCCCCAGCTCGTGGACGCGGCCGGCCCGCCGCGGCCGACCAGCGTCGCCCAGGGGACGGTGACGGTCAGGTGGGGGCGCACACCGCCGGAGACGGGTACCGACGAGGCGTCGAGGGCACGGCGCAGAAGCTCGACGAGCGCGTCGGCCCGGCGTCGGGCGGGGCTGCGGGGGTCGCGTGTGCCGTCGATGGCGGGGCTGGGGGCGGCGAGGCTGTCGAGGGCGGTGCGCAGGAGTGCGGCGCCCTCGGCGTCGAGTTCGCCGCTGATCCGGGTCATCCCGTCGGACAGGTCGATGATCGACAGGTGGCGACGCGACGCCGGATCGTCCCCGTCAGCACCATCGCCGGCGTTGGCACCGTCGGGGTCACCACCGCCGCTGCCGTGATCATTCCCGTCATCGCTGCCGCTGTTGTCGTCGGCGGGGTCGGGGCTGTCGCCGCCGGGGCTGGTGTCGACGTCGGTGAGCCGCTCGCGGATGTGGCGGCCGAGGAGGGTGAGATCGGCGGGGTCGAAGGTGCCCGCGCACTGGAGCAGGAGTGCTTCGGCTTCACGTCGTTTGGTGAGGTCCACCCCGCGGGGTAGGGCGCGCAGCGCCGCGTGGATCGCGAAGGCCTGGTCGATGCTGATGGTGCCGGCGGTCAGGGCGGTGCCGGTGGCGGTGAGGTCGCCGTCGACTGCCAGGGCAAGACCGAGCAGCCGCTGGGCCTCGCCGGGGCGGATCCGCAGCCGGGCGCGCAGGAGCGCGGCGGTGCTGGTGGCGCCCTCGCGTTGGGCGCTGCCGCGGCCGTGCAGCTCACGGATCAACCCCAGACGCAGCGCGGCGAGCCGGGCCAGCAACACCGAGCAGTCCAGCACCGCGCTGTCGAGGTCGGGATCTGACAGGGACCAGCCGGGCATGTCCACCGCCTGCCCGACCAGCTCGTCGAGCTCGGACAGCGCGGCAAGCAGCCGTGGACAACCCGTCTGGTCGTTGCCGAAGCCGGACGCGGGAGCCGGGTCGACGTCGGAGTCAGGATCGGGGGTGGAGGCGAGGTCGGGGTCGGCGTCGGCGCCAGGATCGGGGGTGGGGGTGGCGTCGGGGTCAGGGACCGGGCTGGGAGCGGGGTCGCGGCCGGGGCTGGGGCCGTGCGTGGTCATGAGTCAACGGTAGATCCGCCACCCCCGGATGTCGAACGTATGTTCGGCTCTGTGAGCGATGTGGGGAAGCGGCCCGCCGCACGCCGCCGGCCCGTCCACATCCCCAAGGCTGCGGCTGCCGGCGAGGGGTCGGGCCGGGTGGCGAAGTGCAGGGCCGGGCGGCGAAGTGCAGGGCCGGGTGGCGAGGGGTCGGGCCGGGTGGCGAAGTGCAGGGCCGGGTGGCGAGGGGTCGGGCCGGGCGGCGAAGAGTGGGGCCGGGCGGCGAAGTGCAGGGCCGGGTGGCGAGGGGTCGGGCCGGGCGGCGAGGGGTTGGCCGGAGGTCGCGGGCCGGGCCGGGCCGGGCCGACGACTCAGGACGGTGCCGCACCCGGCGGCGAAGCATTCGGTCCGTGGTGTGCGGGGTTCCGCGCAATCGTCGGTAATTTGGATACAGATCTCCGACATCTGGCGGATACCCATCGGAGTTGGATGGGTGACAGTGCACGCCATCCCGACTCCGACCAAAAGGAACGTGCTTGTCAAGAAGAGCGTTACCCCATGGTGGGGTGCCGTCCACGGTCTAAGTCCCGTAATGTCGAGATCACAGCATCGTGAATGAGTGATTCCAGGAAAGCCCCGAAACGGGTTCCGGCGAAATGCCCGGCCTTTCTGGGGGCGTTCCCGCGCCAGCCTCGGTCGTTTCCACGGCCGGGGCCGCGCGTGGCGATCGCTCGCGAAGCCACCGATGCTGACGTGTGTCGCGGCTCGGTGGAGGCAGGTCGGGTCGCGGCGTCCCTCGCCGTAAAGGACGTGACCATGACAGTGATGGCCAGGTGGCGGACCCGCCGCCGACGGATCGCGACGACAACGGTGGCCGGCCTGCTGGCCGTGACCGCCGCCGGGGTGGCCCAGGTCGCGACCGGTTCGGCCGCTGCGGCCGCCAGCCCTTCGGCTGCCAGCCCTTCGGCTGCCAGCCCTTCGGCCGCCAGCCCCTCGGCTGCCAGCCCCTCGGCTGCCAGTCCCACGGTGACCGGGCCCGTCACCGGCGGTAAGGGCGTCCCCGTGGTGGGCGCCACCGCCTTCGCCTTAGCCAAGGTCGGGTACCGGCAGTCCGAGTACTTCCTCGCCGGCTCCGCGACCGCCTACCAGTCGTCGGGGACGCTGGGGTCGGACGGCAAGTGGACCGTGACCCCGGCCACCACGGCGCCGTACACAACACGGATCGTGGTCAACCGCCCGGCCGACGCCCGGAAGTTCAACGGCACCGTCGTCGTCGAATGGCTCAACGTATCCGCCGGTTACGACGGAGCCCCGGACTGGACCGCCGCCCACAACCAGCTCATCCGGGAGGGCTACGCCTGGGTCGGGGTGTCCGCGCAGGCCGTCGGGCTCAACGCGACGAAGAACGCCGACCCGGACCGCTACCAGGCGCTGTCCCATCCCGGTGACAGCTACTCGTACGACATCTTCTCCCAGACCGGCCAGGCGGTGCGGAAGTCGGCCGGCACGGTCCTCGGCGGGCTGAGGCCGAAGAAGGTGCTCGGCGACGGAGAGTCGCAGTCGGCCTTCCGGCTGACGACCTACGTCAACGCCATCCACCCGCTCGTCAACGTGTACGACGGGTACCTGCTGCACAGCCGCGCCGGCACCGCGAGCGCGCTGTCCCAGGCCCCGGAGCGTCCCGACATCGCGGCGCCAGCCGTCGTCCGGATCCGTCCCGACCTCGCCGTCCCGGTCCTGACCTTCCAGACCGAGACGGACCTGCCGACCGGCCTGCTCGGCTACGTCGACGCCCGCCAGGACGACACCAACCGGTTCCGCCTGTGGGAGGTCGCGGGGACCGCCCACGCCGACGCCTACACCATCGGCATCGCGGCCACGGACGTCGGCGACGGGCAGGGCAGCGTCGCCGCGTTCAACGCGCTGCGCAACCCGCCGACCGGGGCCGCCGGCTTCAGCTGCGCCAAGCCGATCAACGCCGGCGAGCAGCAGTACGTCCTGCAGACCGCGTTCTCGCAGCTCAACCGGTGGGTCACCACCGGGCAGGCGCCGTCGAAGGCGCCGCGGCTGCAGATCACGAACAACGCCTACGTCCTCGACGCCAACGGTAACGTGAAGGGCGGCATCCGCACCCCCGCGGTCGACGCCCCGGTGGCGAAGCTGTCCGGGCTCGGCCAGGACACCGGTTCCTCCCCGTTCTGCGCCCTGTTCGGCACCACCGTCCCGTTCACCGCGGCGCAGTTGCACGCCCTCTACCCGTCCCACGAAGCCTTCGTCGCCGCGTGGACGAAGGCCACGACCAGCGCCGTGAACGCCGGCTTCATCCTGCCGGCCGACGCGAAGCCGCTCGTGGCGGCGGCGGCGTCGTCCACCGTTCCGGAATGACAGGTGTTCCCCAGTGCCAGGTGTCCCCGGTGACGGCGTTCCGGTGACGGGCGCCGACCGCACCTGAGCACCGCCGACCGCCGACCGCCCATCCCCCAGCGCCAGTGGGGATGGGCGGTTCGGCCGTCCGGCAGCCGAGTCCCGTTCTCAGCCGAGTCCCGTTCTCAGCCGAGTCCCGTTCTCAGCCGAGACGGCCCCACGCGGCGCGCTCGGCGCCGGCGGGGTCGGCCTCGATCCGGGTCGGGACGTCGAACAGCACGGTGGCGCGTTCGGGCAGGGAGTACGGCGGCCACGGGAGAGCCGGCCCGGCGGCGGGCCGGCCGTCGCGGGCGAAGGCGACCCAGGCGTCGCCCATCCGCGCCGCGAGTGCGCGGCGTCCGTCGCTGTCGCCGGTGTCCGCGCCGAGGGCGGCGGCCGTGGCGGTGTCCACCGTGTCGAAGAAGAACGGGACGTCGAGGCCGTGCGCCGCCCGCAGTGACGGGTCGAGCGGGGTCTCCCAGCCGAACCGGTACAGGTACACGGCCGCGCCGCCCGCGGCCAGGCGGGCCTGCGCCAGCCGGATGGCGGGCAGCCGCACGTGACCGTCCGTCGCCACCGCCACCCGCACCCGGTCCGCGCTCAGCTCCGGCCGATCGGCCTGGTAGGCCTCCACGACCCCGACGACGTCGGGTCCGAAGGCGTCGACCAGGTGGGCGAGCTCCGCGTCCGCCCGCGGACCGGGCCGGCCCATCGTGGCCAACGGCAGGAACATGCTGTACTCGTCGCGGGTCGTCCCGATGAGCAGCGGCACGTCGGGAGCCAGTCCGTCGCGGACCGCCGCGAGTGGCTGGGCGGGGATGATCTTCCCGTCGGTGGCGGGGTAGAGGCCGTTGTCGATGCCGCCCATCGGGGCGGCGGCCTCCACCAGCCGCTGCGCCGGCAGCGTCAGCACCTGCTCGGCCTGGTCGGGACGCAGGTCCAGCAGGTCCAGCAGGTCCAGCGCCCGAGCGGTGATGGACCGGGCCTGCTCGGGCTCGGTGCCCCGCAGGCCGAACCACCCGCTCATGATCACGGCGCGGTGAAACAGGCCGCGGGCGGACGGCATCGCCAGCAGGGTCGCGACCTTGGAGCCGCCCCCGGACTCACCGGAGATCGTGACGTTGCCGGGATCCCCGCCGAAGGCCGCGATGGTGTCCCGGACCCACTCCAGCGCCTGCACCAAGTCGAGCACGCCGGCTGCACCCGACGCCGTGAACTGCTCGCCCAGCAGGTCGGCCAGGTACAGGTAGCCCAGGATACCGAGCCGGTGGTTGACCGTGACCACGACGGCGTCCCGGCGGGCGAGGGCCGCGCCGTCATGGACGGGCCACGACACCGAACCGGTCGCGTGCCCCCCGCCGTGGAAGTAGACGATCACCGGTCGGCCGGCGGGCGCCGTCGGCCGCCGGCGTCCACACGTTCAGCACCAGGCAGTCCTCGGACATCGAGGGCTCGGGGATGCCGCCGAAGACCGCCAGCGCCCCGGCCGCCTCCGCGGGCACCGCGGGCTGGGGGCTGGAGGGGCCGACGGCCAGCGCGTCGCGGACGCCGGTCGGCGGCCGCACGGGCGCCGGCGGCCGGAACCGGCGCTCGCCGCCGGTCGGCGCGCCATACGTGATGCCGAGAAAGGCCAGCACATCCGCGTCCACGCGCCGGCCACGCAGCCGCCCCGCCGAGGTCTCGGTGATCGGCGCGCCCGGGTTGCCCGCCCCGCCAGCGTTGCCCGCCCCGCCAGCGTCGTCCGCCCCGCCAGCGTTGCCCGCCCCGCCAGCGTTGTCCGCCCCGCCAGCGTTGTCCGCCCCGCCAGCGTTGTCCGCCCCGCCAGCGTCGTCCGCCCCGCCAGCGTCGTCCATGGCCGGACCTTATCGGGGCAGAAGTGCCGGCGCCCGGCCGATCTATCCCGCCGATACCCGGGCGTGGAGCTCGCGGATCGCCGGGCGGGGATCGTTCTCGACGCGGGACTCGGTGTCGAAGATCATGGTGGCGCGCCGGTCGAGCGTGTAGGGCGACCAGGCGGGCAGTCCGGGGTGGTTTGGATCGCCCTCCTGGGCGAAACGCACGAACGCCTCGCTGAGCGCGCGGGCCACCTGTGCATTCTCGGGCCGGTCACCGGCCATCGGGGTGAGCGGGTAATTGTCGAACACAAATGGGATCTCACCGCCGTGGGTGGCCCCGAGAATCCCGCCGAGCGCGGGCGTGGCGAAATCGAAACGGTAGACGTACACGGGGGCGCCGTTGGCGGCGATCTTCCGCTGGGCCCAGTCGATCCCGCCCCACCACATCACCCGGTCGGTCACGAAGGCGCACGCCAGCTCGCTCGGCGTCGCGTCCGGCCGCTCCGCGCGGTAGGCGCGCACGAACTCCGGCCCGGCGGCGCCGAACATGCCGCCGGCCAGCGCGGCCAGGCCGGCGTCGTCGAGGGAGCCGAACCACGGCATGCCCAACATGATCATCTTCATGTCGTCCCGCGTCGAACCGACCAGAACCGGGACGTCGGCGCCCAGTGGCGAGGCCACCGGATCCATCGGATGGGCGGGCAGGTTCCGGCCGTCGACGACCGCCTGGAAGGGCATGAACCGGTCGCCCTCGGCCGCCCCGGCGAGCCCGGCGCCGATCGGCACGCCGACCGCCTCCGCCTCCTCGACGAGCCGCTCGGCCGGCACGTCGTGCAGCTTCGCGACGTCCGGCCCGGCGATCCCGAGCCGGCCGAGCAGCTCCTCGGCGTTCGCGGTCGCCACGTCCGCCGGGCAGGAGCGGACCAGCGGGCCGCTCATCACCGCCGCCCGGTGGAACAGGCCCCTCGCCGCCGGCATGCCCAGCAGGATGGAGGTCTTCGACGCGCCGCCCGAGTCGCCGAACACCAGCACCCGGTTCGGGTCGCCGCCGAATCCGGCGATGTTGTCGCGCACCCACCGCAGGGCGAGCACGATGTCGAGCATGCCGGCGTTGCCCGCGTCGCGGTAGCGGTCCCCGGCCAGCTCGCCGAGGTGCAGGAAGCCGAGCGGGCCCAGCCGGTGGTTGATCGTGACGACCACGGCGTCGCCCCGGCCGGCCAGGGGAGCGCCGTCGTACAGCGGCCAGGAGCCCGAGCCCGTGCTGAAGGCGCCGCCGTGCAGCCACACCAGCACCGCGCGGGGGCGTTGCTGATCGACGCCGCCGGTCCAGACGTTGAGCACCAGACAGTCCTCGTCCTGGGCCGGTTCGTCCCCGGCCAGGCCGTGCAGGAACGCCAGGAACGGCGCCATCCGCGCGGTCGCGGCGGGATCGTCCGCACCGCCGCCCGCCTCGGCCGGGTGCGCCTGCGGCGCGGTCGGACCGTAGGATAAGGCGTCCCGAACACCCGTCCACGGCTCGGGCGGGCGGGCGGGCTGGAATCGGTTCGCGCCGGTGACGGATCCGCCGTACGGAATTCCCTTGAAAACGTGCACACCCGATGGTGTCGTCGTGCCGCGAATCCGGCCGCTCGACGTTTCGATGATGATATCCGGCATGGTCGGTCCTTTCCCGCGTGGCCCGTTCCCGGGTGCGAGTGATCCGGCTCGATGCATCGGAAATTAGGCGCCGACCGAAGGCGTGTCAACACTGTTCACCGCACCCGGTCGCGACCGGTTGACGTGGTCGCGGGCACTCTGAAACGCTGCTCGGTACCCGCACACGGGCCGCGGGTACCGGCTGGGCCGTGGGCGCCGGCGCGAGGCTGGGCCCGAGGGCTACTGAGGATGGAGCTGCCTGATGGGCGCGAGCGAGCTGTCCGGGAACGTCGATTCCGCACCGTTAGCCCGCTGCGCGGCGACGGCGGCCTGACGCCGATGGCCGCGCCCACCGCGGAACCCACTCCATCCACGAACGGCCGGCTCGCCGGGCGGGTCGCCGTCGTCACCGGTGCGGGCCAGGGCCTGGGCCGGGCGATCGCCGAGGCGCTGGCCGACGAAGGCGCCGCGGTGGCCCTGCTCGGCCGCACCGAGTCGAAGGTGGTCGCCGCCGCCGAGGAGCTGTCGGGCAAGGGCGCCCGGGTGCTGGCGCTGCGCTGCGACGTGGCCGAGCGGGCCGACGCGCAGGCCGCGGTCGCGGCGACGCTGGACGCGTTCGGCGGGGTCGACATCCTCGTCAACAACGCCCAGGGCGGGAACAACACCGTCCGCATCCCGACGGTCGATGCCACCGACGCCCAGCTCCTCGAATCCTTCGAGACCGGGCCGCTGGGCAGCGTGCACATGATGCAGGCCTGCTTCGAGGCGTTGCGGGACTCCGGCCACGGCGCGGTCGTCAACTTCGGGTCGGGGATCGGGGTGCGCGGCGCGCCCGGCCTGCTCGGGTACGCGATGGCGAAGGAGGCCATCGGCGGCCTGACGAAGGTCACCGCCATCGAGTGGGGCCGCTACGGGATCCGGGTGAACCAGGTCTGCCCGGCGGCCTGGTCGCCGGCGGCCGAGGAGTACATGAAGCAGAGCCCCGAGCGCTGGGAGCTGCAGCGCCGCCAGACTCCGCTGCGCCGGCTCGGCGACCCCTACGCCGACATCGGCCGGGCGATCGTCGGCCTGGTCAGCGACGACCTGCAGTACCTGACCGGGGCGACGCTCATGCTCGACGGCGGCCAGATCCTGCTGCGCTGAACCGGTCGCGCTCTCCAACCCCGCGGCAGGACGGACCGGAAGGGAACGGCGATGCCGGACAACCTGGTGGGCAAGACGGCGATTGTGACCGGCGGCAGCAGTGGCATCGGCCTGGCCAGCGTCGAGGCGTTCGTCGCCGAGGGCGCACACGTGGTCATCGGCGACATCCAGGACGAGCGCGGCCGGGCCGCCGCCGAGCGGCTCGGCGACGCCGCGATCTACGTCCACGCGGACGTCTCCGACGACGATCAGGTCGCGGGCCTGGTCGACACCGCGGTGCGGCACTTCGGCGGGCTGGACATCATGTTCAACAACGCCAGCGGCGCCGGCGACCAGGCCGGGTTCGTCGATCTCGGGCCGGACGGGCTCGACCGGTCGCTGCGCCTCATCGTCGGCTCGGCCGTCTCCGGGCACCGCCACGCCGCCCGGGTGTTCATCGAGCAGGGCCGCGGCGGCTCGATCATCACCACGAGCAGCGGTTCGGGCCTGCGCGGCGGCCTGGGCCAGCCGAGCTACGTGATCGGCAAGCACGCCGTCATCGGCGTGGTGCGCCAGGCCGCGGCCGAGCTCGGCCGGCACGGCATCCGCTCCAACGCGATCTGCCCCGGCATCACCATGACGCCGGTGCTGGGCATGGGCATCGCCCGGGACCGTCGACCGGCCTTCATGGAACACCTCGCCGAGGCGCTGCGCGACGAGCAGCCGGCCGGCCGGGTCGGGCAGCCCGAGGACATCGCCGCGGCCGTGGTGTTCCTGGCCAGCGACCTGTCCCGGTTCGTCAACGGGGTGATCCTGCCGGTGGACGGCGGCGCCGACGCGGTGAGCCTGGGCCGCTACGCCGAGATCACCACCGCCGTCCGGGCGGAGTTCGGCGGCCGCTGACCGCGGTGGCGATCGGGCCGAGGCTCCCGGCAACCTGCTCGGTCGGGTGCGCTACTCGACGTCCTTGAGAATGCCTTCGACGGACCGCAGCCGGGTCTGCATCTCGGCGAGGCGACCTCCCAGCTCGGCGAGCTGGCGTTCGGTACCCTCCTGGAACAGGACGGCTCGGTCCGCGATCGTCCGGTACTCCTTCTCCCGGGCGAGCGACGCCTTCGCCCGCCAGGTCGCGGCGAACTGCCAGATCGACACGATGACCACGGACGTGACCAGGGTGAAGACCCCGATGACGCCGATGATCTCCTGTCAGTCGTAGGGACTCATGCCGTTGCTCCCTTCTCCTGCGGGCTGAGGGTGCGGGCTGCCTGCGCGATGGTCCGCGGGGTCAGCTGGATCACGAACGCGGTGATCTCGTAGAACTTCATCGCCTTGCCATCCTCCGAGAGTTCAAGGCAGGCGGTCACGAGGCCGGCGGCCTCGAGCTTGCGCAGATGGACCTGCAGCAGGGCCCGGCTGATGTCCAGGTCCCGGGCCAGCCGGCTCACGTAGTTGCGCTCGCCGGCCAGCGCCGCGAGAACCCGCAGCCGGTGCGGGTTGGCAAGCGTGGCCATGATCTGCACCAGCTCGTCCCCGGATGGATCGGATCTCGTCACTTGCGGGCCCACCTCTGTCACGTGCAGATCCCCGTCACTCCAGATCCCTGTCACTCCAGATCACTGTCACTCCAGATCACTGGCACTCCAGATCCCTGTCACTCCAGATCACTGGCACGTGCGAATCTCTGGCACGTGCAAAAAAACCTTAGCATGTGCTGGATCAGGCTAGCATGTGAGGACCGGAAAGCAAGGCCCGCGGCGCGACCGGTCCGCCGGGGTGCCGCGGGGGGTGGCGCCAGTGGTGCCGGGGGTGCCGCCGGGGTGGGCGCAGACGCGTCGCGGGGCCGGCTGCGCGACGGTGCGCGGCCGGCCCCGCGACGGGCTGGGGTGAGGCGGGTCAGGTCACGACGATCCGCACGGAGGCGACGTTCGGGATGCGGCGGTGCACGGCGTCGCGGTCGCCGTCCCGGTGGGACCACACCCGGGCGGTGGCGAACCGGGTACCCGGCGTGGGGTAGGTGTGCGTCCTGGTCAGGCTCACGGCGGTCGGGGTGCCGTCGACGTCGGCCGGGTCGGCGAACGAACCCGAGCCGTCGAGGTCCCACTCGACCGCGACGATCGTGCCGGCCCCCGGGGGCACCTCGGCGTCCACCCGCAGGGTCACCGCCGTGCCCGCCGGCACCTCGGCCCGCTCGCCGCCGTCCACCGTCGCCGAGACCACCGGCTGGATGCCGCCGCGTTCGGCCGCGGTCGCCGGCAGCACGACCCGCCCGTCGCGGAACTCGTAGCGCGACCCGGCGGGCTCGACGCCCTGCTCCACCCAGGCGACCAGGTCGAGCAGGCTCTGCTCGATGACGGGCAGGTAGTCGATGAGCCACGTCGAGGTGGCCCGGTCGGGCGCCGACGGCAGGTACGCGGGCGGGATGTGCTCGGCGTTCTCGGTCCAGCGCAGGCGGAACCGCTCGGCGGCCGCCTCGGGGCCCCGCACGGCGCGCACCGCCGCCTCGTACACCAGGCCCTGCGGCGGCCACAGCGAGGCGTCGTGGGTGTGGTGCACCCACAGCAGCTTCCCCTCGTACTGGCCCGAGTAGGCCACGCCCATCAGCGGCGACATCGTGGGCACCCGGTTCTGCGGGTAGATCGGGCGGCCGTCGGGGCGCAGGAAGTCGAACGCCGGCTCGTCCATCAGATGGTGGCGGTAGTAGTAGCAGAACGCCAGGAACCGGCGGTTGTCGACGTGGATCTCGTCGCCGACCTCGACGTCGCGGAAGCGCAGCAGGTTGGCCTCGGCGACGCCGTCGGCGCTCAACAGGTCGCCGGCGTGGCCCATGCAGTAGAGCTGGCGCCCCTTGGCCTTCCCGCTGAGCAGCTTCAGGCCCGCGCCGAGGCGGTAGCCATCGCCGAGGCCCTCGACCTCGATCGCCATGGGCAGATCGGGCCCCGCGCTCATCAGTGACGCCATCACCCGCAGGCCGCCGTACTCCGGTCCGGCGTAGGCGGGGTCGGTCAGCAGCTCGCGTCCGGTGACCACCCGGCTCACGGTCGTGGTCACGTCGAGGATGTCGTCGGCCAGGGCGTCCGGCGCGTCGTGGCCGACGTAGCCGGGCTGCGTCCAGAAGGCCGTGAAGTACTCGGCGTCCTCGGTGGCGAGCCGGTCGGCGATGGACGACCAGAGCCAGATCTGCCCCATCGGTGAGAAGATCATGAACTCGTCGCCGCGGGGGTAGCCGAGCTGGTAAAGGTTGGCGAGCTCCTCGCGCTGGTGCGTGGTCAGCCCGGCGTAGGGGTCGCCGCTGCCGCCCGGCCGCATCGCGTCGACGACCCCGGGGGCGACGCGGCGCAGCAGGCGCTGCACATTGAACATCGACGCGAAGGCCATGACCTGGGCGCCCTTCATGAGCGCGGTGGTGCCGTGCGCGGCGATCTCGCCGCCGCCCATGAACGGCAGCGCGCCGTCGTAGACGCCGGTGCCGTACTCCAGACACAACGGCGAGCGCCGCCCGCCGCCGCTGCCGCCCCAGACGTAGGCGTGGTGGGGCGGGGCGCCGTACACCTGGGCGGCGACGTGCTTGGAGAACCGGGCGGTCTCGACGCTGGCGCGGTGGCCGTAGAGGGTGGGGTCGTCGCCGCCGCGGGGGTCGATGTCGTCGCCGATGTGGCCGGAGTTCGACTCGACCATGTAGCCGCCGAGCCGGGAGATGAGGGCCAGCCCGCCGATCACGTCGCCCATCGGGCCGCCGAAGGCGTCCTCGTGGCCCGCGTGGGCCCCTTCGAGCGGGTGGAACAGGCGGCCGTCGTAGGAGTCCTCGGTGGGGAAGTAGAAGGTGAAGCGGGTGTCGGTGTCGTGAAAACCACCGTGCACGTGGCGGTGGGGTAAGGGGCTTTCGCGCCATTCGTCGGAGTCGATGTAGGGCGAGCCGAAGAATGAGTCGGCGGGAATGTAGGAGGCTACCTCGATCTTTCCGTCCACGTCCATGACAGCAGTCATCCTCCACGCGTTTGGTGGGGTACTGGGAATGCCGACCGCAGCCGCCGCCGGGCGACCGGTGCGGGCGCAGCGTACGTCCGCGGCGGCCACCAAGTCAACGGTGTTCACCACCTCGGGACGGACGGGTCGGACGGGCGCCACCGAGTCGGTCTGGAATGCACGAAGCGACCACCGGAAGGGCCATGGACATCGGTCGTCCGGGCGGTACCGTCCTCGCATGACGACCACTTCCGGTAACCCGGCGCCCCAGCAGAACGGCACTGCCCTCTTATCGTCCGAAGGCCCCCCGCGGCCACGGCTGGAAACCCGCGGCCTGTCGGTCGGCTACGGGTCCACCCCCGTGGTGCACGACCTGAATCTGGTGCTGCGGCCCGGGGAGGTCGTGGCGCTGCTCGGGGTCAACGGCGCGGGCAAGACGACCACGGTCCGGGCGCTGGCGGGGGAGCTGCGGCCCCTGCGCGGCGAGGTGCTGTTCGACGGGCGCCGCACGACCGCGCCGCTGCACCGCCGCGCCCGCGGCGGGTTGCGCTACATCACCGAGGAACGGTCGGTGTTCATGGAGCTGTCCGCGGCGGACAACCTGCGTCTGGGCGGGGGCGGGCGCGATCGGTGCCTGGAGCTGTTCCCGGAGCTGGCGCCGCTGCTGCCCCGCCGGGCGGGCCTGCTCTCCGGTGGCGAGCAGCAGATGCTCACCCTGGCGCGCGCGCTCGCGGCGGACCCCCGGGTGCTGCTCGCCGACGAGCTCTCGCTCGGGCTCGCGCCCCTGGTCCTCGAACGCCTGCTGCTGGCCGTGCGCGCGGCCGCGGACCGGGGCGGCGCGGTGCTCCTGGTCGAACAGCACGTCCGGGACGCCCTCGAGGTCGCGGACCGCGCGTACGTGCTCAGCCATGGGCGGGTGGTGCTGGAGGGCGAGGCCCGTGAGCTGCGGGGCCGCATCGGCGAGATCGAGCGGACCTACCTGTCGAACGCCGAGCTGGCGACCGGCTGACCCCGTCACCCGACTGCGGGCTCTGGCACTTTGGTGAGGTGAACGCTGTTGACACCGCGGCGCGGCAAGGGCAGGGTGAGCGAACTCGATCTATGAGGTGAGTCACATGGGACAGCGATTGGTCCTCGTCTCCGCCGACGGTCACACCGGAGCTCCCCCGCAGGCCTACCGCGACTACATCGAGCCCGAATACCTCCCCGACCTCGACCTCCTGGCGGCGGAGAACGACGAGTGGCTCTCCGTCGTGATCACTGCCAAGGGCTCGTCCGACGAGACGCTCGAGGTCATCGACGGGCGGGAGGCCATCCGCACCGACGGTGAGCTCGGCGCGTTCGACCTGGACCGGCGGGTGCGCGAGCTCGACGCCGAGGGCATCGCCGGCGAGCTGCTGCTGTCCGGCCACCAGATGTGCACGCTGCCGTTCTTCGGCGTCGTGAACAACCCCTACCCGCCGCGGCTGCGCGCCGCCGGGACCCGGGCCTACCACCGCTGGCTGGCGGACGCGATGGCCACCGCGCCCGGCCGGCTCTACGGCATCGCCGAGGCGGGGCCGTGCCTGGACCTGGCCGCGACCGTCGCCGAGCTGGCGTGGGTGGCCGAGCACGGCTTCGTCGGGGTCCTGCTGCCCGGCATGGTCGCCGACCCCGCGCTGCCGCCGTTGCACGACCAGTACTACGACCCGTTCTGGGCGGCCTGCGCCCGCCTCGGGCTGGTGGTGACCGTGCACGCCGGCTGGGGCGGGGTGCAGGGTCAGTTCCAGGCGTTCCTGCGGCAGGTGCACGAGGCGCTGGGCGAGTCCCGCGAGATCGACCTGAACCTGCAGCAGCGGCTGCGGGAGCAACTGGACGCCGGCGCCGACTCGCCCCTGCGGCTCGATCTGGGGCCGCGCCGGGCCATGTGGCAGCTCATGCTGGGCGGGGTGTTCGACCGCTTCCCGGACCTGCGCCTGGCCCTGACCGAGGTGCGGGCCGACTGGCTGCCGGCGACCCTGCGGCGCCTGGACGAGCGCGCCGCCCGCGCGGACATCGCGCTGAAAAGGACACCGAGCGAGTACTTCCGCCTGCACTGCGCGGCGATCCCCTCCTCGCCCCACCGCGCCGAGATCGAGATGCGCCACGAGATCGGCGTGGGACGGCTGCTGTTCGGCGTGGACTTCCCGCACCCGGAGGGGACCTGGCCCAACACCCGTGACTGGATCCGCGCCGCGTTCGCCGGTGTGCCCGAAGGGGAGGCCCGGGCGATCCTCGGCGAGAACGCCATCGACGTCTACGGCCTCGACCGGGCGGCCCTGGCGCGTGCCGCCGCCCGCGTCGGCCCGCGGCCCGAGGAGGTGCTCGGCGAGCACGAGGTCGACCCGCGCCTGCTCGCGCACTTCCACAAGCGCTCCGGGTACGCCCGCACGGCCGAGGACGTCGACCTGGCCGCCGTGGACGAGGCCTGGGACGACGACCTCGTCGCGCTCGCCCCCGGCGGCTGATCGCCCCGGCTGCCCCCGTCCCCTGCCCTGCTCGCCCGCCCTCCTGCCCCGCCCGCCCTCCTGCCCCGCCCGTACCCGCCGGCCGCCACCCGTGCCCCCGCCGGCCGTGCCCGACCGCGCCGAATGCCACCGGAGAATCGATCCGTCAAATATCCGGAGCGGATCGAAAAATCGACCCTCCTAGGTCCTCTGCTGCCCGCGTTCAGGAATACATAAAAGGCGCTCAGCCGATACTTGCGGACCGGGATGCAAGCTGGTAAAAAACGAGCTGTAGCCCCGGTATGAAACAGCTCACACCTCTTCTGGTAAGGTTCGGGAACCCGTGGGGAGCACATGGTCGGGAGCAGGAATTCACGAACGTCGGCGATTATCGTCGGATTATGTCTGGCGCTAGTGCTAGCAGCATGCGGCGGATCGTCGTCGGATGGCGGGGCGGGCGGATCGCCGAGCGCTTCGCCGCCCATTTCATCGGACGTCAGCGCCAAGATCATGGTGATCGGCGACCTGACCAGTACCATTCCCTTCAAGGTGCCGGAGGTCGTCCCGACGGCGCGCGGGGTGCTCCGCGGTTTTCCCAACGTGCGGATCGAGACCTGCGACTCGAAGGGAACCTCCGGCGGTTATCAGACCTGCGCCCGGCGGGCGATCACCGAGAAGGTCGCCGGGGTGATCCAGGGCTTCGTCACGGCTCGGGACCAGACGGCGCTGACCAGGGCCGGCATCCCGGTAGTCGGGGTCAGTGACGACACGAGCCCCAACTCCTTCCCGGTCAGCTCGTCGTTCGCGCTCTACGTCTCCCTCGGGGTGGGCCTGGCCGAGACGGGCTGCACCCGGCTCGGCATCGTCTACCTCGACGGCTCGGACTTCCTCGTCGACTACATCAAGCGGGGGTTCGAGTCCCGGGGCGGCAAGGAGGTCGCACGGGCCCCGGTCGCGGCCAACGCCGCGGACCTGTCGCCCGCCGTGGCGAAGCTGACCGGCGCCGGCGCCACGTGCGTGGCGGTCAGCCTGGTCCCGAGCGGCGCGGCGCAGGCGCTCACCGCCCTGCGCCAGAGCGGTCGCACGCTCACGATCGGCGGGATCTCGGCCATCTTCAACGAGGACCTGCTCAGCTCGCTGGGCAGCCTCGCCGACGGCCTCATCGTCGTCGACAGCCAGCTCAACTCCCACGACTCCGACGCCGCCGGGATCGGGCAAGTGCGGGCGGACGCGCGGGCCGTCGACTCCAAGACCAAGATCACCGAGCAGGCCGTCGTCGCGTGGATCGCCGCGCGACTCGTCGCGAACGCCCTGCGCAGCACCTCCGGCGAGGTCACGCCCGCCTCGCTCACCACCGCGCTCAACGGCCTGCGCGGCGTGGACCTCGCGGGCGTCGTCCCGCCCTGGACCTCGCAGCCGCTGGACAACCCGTCGTTCCGCCGGGTGTTCAACCACTACGGGGTCAACTACGAGATCTCCGGCGGCGGCAAGGCGGTTCGCCAGGGCGAGTTCTACGACATCGCCCCCATCCTGCGAACCAAGTGATCCGCGGGGGATCGAGATGACCGAGGTATTCAGATTCGCCGCGCTCGGCGTGGGCGCCGGCGCGCTGTACGCGCTGGCCGCCGTCGGACTCGTCCTGGTCCACCGCGGGTCGGGCGTGGTCAACTTCGCCCAGGGCGCGATGGGCATGGTCGGCGCCTACGTGTACTTCGAGGGCCGCGAGAGCGACCTGCCCGAGCCGGTCGCGGTGGTCCTCGGGCTGCTCGCCGCCGCCGTGCTCGGCGCGGTGTTCCACCTGCTGGTGCTGCGCCGGATGCGGGGGGCGTCCGGCCTCGCCCGGATCGTGGCGACCCTCGCCCTGCTGGTGGTCCTGCAGTCGGTGGCCGTGCTGCGCTACGGGGATCTGCCAAAGGTGATCCCGTCGATGCTGCCGATCGAACCGGTCGGCGTCTTCGGGGCGCAGATCGGGCGGGACCGCCTCTACATCCTCGCCATCGTCGTGGTGCTCACCGGCGCGCTGTGGGCGGTCTACCGGTTCACCAGGTTCGGCGTGGCGACCAGCGCGGTGGCGGAGAACTCCCGGGCGGCCGCGGCCCTGGGCGTCTCGCCGGATCTCATCGCGGCGGCGAACTGGGCGATCGGCGCGGCGCTCGGCGCGCTCGCGGCGATCCTGCTCGCGCCGATCACCGGACTCGGCCCCGCGAACCTCACCTACCTCGTCATCCCGGTGCTGGCCGCGGCGGTGGTGGGACGGTTCGCGTCGTTCCCGATCACCCTCGCCGCGGGGCTGGTGATCGGGATCGGGCAGTCCGAGGTGACGCGGTACGTCACCGCGCCCGGCCTGGCCACCGCCGTCCCGTTCGTCCTGGTCGCGGTGGTGCTGCTCGCCCGCGGGCGCACGACCGCCGGGAAGGGCGACAGCTTCGGCCGGATGCCGCGCCTGGGCGCCGGCCGTCCCCACCGGCTCGCGACGCTCGCCGCGGTGCTCGTGGCGGTCGTGTGCATCTGGTGGTTGCTGCCCGCCGGGTGGGTCAACGCGCTGCAGCTCCAGATGATCGTTGCGATCATCCTGATGTCCTTCGTGGTCGTCACGGGCTACGCCGGTCAGGTCTCCCTCGTCCAGATCGGCTTCGCCGGAGTCGGGGCGCTGATGACGGCCTGGCTGGTGGCCGACCACGGCTGGCCGTTCTGGCTCGCCGCCCTCGCCGGCGTCCTCGCCGTCGTACCGGTCGGGATCGTGGTGGGCCTCGGCGGGCTGCGCACCCGCGGGGTCCACCTCGCGATCCTCACCCTGGGACTGGCGATCTCGCTGGAGGCCGTCGTGTTCGGCAACCCCCGCTACACCGGCGGGGTCGAGGGCTACCCGGTCGGCGGCATCAGCGTGTTCGGGCTGACGGTCGACGCGCTGACCTTCCCGAAGCGGTACGCGAGCCTCGTGCTCGCCGTCCTCGTCATCGTCGCCCTGGCGATCGTCAACCTGCGCCGGTCCCGCGCCGGGCGGCGGCTCATCGCGGTGCGGACCAACGAGCGCGCCGCCGCGGCACTCGGCATCTCCGTGGTCGGCGCGAAGCTCTACGCCTTCGTCCTGGGCGCGATGATCGCCTCCCTCGGCGGCATCCTGCTCGCGTTCCACGATCCCGTGCCGAGCTTCGGCTCCTTCGCGGGCCTGCAGTCGGTGACGGCCCTGCAGAACTCGGTCCTCGGCGGCGTCGGGGCCACCGCGGGGCCGCTGGTGGGCAGCTCGTTCGCCCCGGAGACCCTCGGCCAGCAGATCTTCGGGTTCCTCGGCGCGAAGGTGGCGCTCTACCTGGCGCTGGCCAGCGGAGTCGGGCTGCTGTTGATGCTGACCTCCGCGCCCGACGGGCTGGTGTTCCTGCGCCACCGCGCCGACGACCGGTTGCGCGCGCTGGTGGCCGACCGCCTTCCCCGGCGGCTTCCGGGGCTCCGGCCACGCGCGCGGCTGGCGACCACCCCTGCGTCCGTAGCTTCGACGTCCGTATCGCCGACGTCCGAATCGCCGACGTCCGTATCTTCGACGTCCGTATCTTCGACGTCCGAATCGCCGACGCTCGAGGCCGGGGGGGCAGGGCGCGCGGTGGGCCGGGAGCACCATCGCGTCCCGCCGCTCTCGCTCGAGCTGCGCGGGGTGTCGGTGCGCTTCGGCGGCGTCGCCGCGCTGCGCGAGCTGAGCCTGCGCGTGCGTCCGGGCGAGATCGTGGGCCTGATCGGGCCGAACGGTGCCGGCAAGAGCACGACGATCGACGCGATCACCGGCTTCACCACCCTGGCCGGCGGTGAGGTGCGTCTCGGCGAGACGCGCATCGACGGCTGGAGCCGCGAACGGCGGGCGCGCGCCGGGCTCGGTCGGTCGTTCCAGTCGCTGGAGCTGTTCGAGGACCTGACCGTCCTGGAGAACCTCCAGAGCGCCTGCGACCGTCGGGACAGCCTCGCCTACGTCACCAACCTGGTCGTCCCGGACCGCGGCCGGCTCACCCCCGCCGGCTGGGCCGCGGTCGCCGACTTCGGGCTCGCGCCGTTCCTCGACACGCCGGTGCAGGACCTCGGCTACGCCCACCGGCGGATGCTCGCGGTGGCTCGCGCCGTGGCGGGCGGCCACAGCGTCCTGCTGCTCGACGAGCCGGCGGCCGGCCTCGGCGACGCGCAGACCCGCGAGCTCGGCGCGGTCCTGCGCCGGCTCGCGGACGAGCGCGGGATGGCCGTCTTCCTCGTCGAGCACAACGTCGACATGGTGCTGCGCACCTGCGACAGCGTCTACGCGCTCGACTTCGGGGCGCTGATCGGCGCGGGCACGCCGGCCGAGATCAGCGGCACGCCGGCCGTCGTCGACGCCTACCTGGGCACCGCCCGATTCCGCGCCGACGGCGCGCCGGCCGTGCCGGACGACCTCGGTGCCGCAGTGCGGGAGGAGACCCCTGAACCGGCCCGCGGCACCGCGTGACCCGACCCGACCCGACCCGACCCGACCCGACCCGACCCGACCCGACCCGACCCGACCCGAGGAGACGATCGGCATGAGCGAGGAACTCACCTGGCTTCCGGCGTGGCGAATCCGGGAGCTGATCGGCAAGCGCGAGGTGTCCTGTGTGGAGGTCACCGAGCACTTCCTGGGCCGCATCGAGGAGTTCAACCCCACCCTGCGCGCCTTCGAACAGGTCGACGCCGCCGGTGCCCGCGAGCAGGCCCGGCGCGCCGACCGGGCGGTGGCCGGCGGCGAGGCCCTCGGGCCCCTGCACGGAATCCCGACGTCGGTGAAGTCGCACATCCGGGTCGAGGGGCTGCGCTACGTCCAGCCGGGCACGGACGTGGTGTCGACCTTCGACGACATCGGTGTCGAGCGCCTGCGCCGGGCCGGGGCGATCATCATCGGCACGAACACGATGATGGGCGCCGGTGCCGACCTGACGCTCGCCCGGGACCGGCCCGGTGTGTTCAGCCCGTTCAACTGGGACGCCGAGGCGCTCAGCCCGTGGGACACCACCCGGGTCCCCGGCTGGTCGAGCTCCGGCGGTGCCGCGACGGCGGCGGCCCGGCTGCTGCCGGTGACCATCGGCTCGGACGGCGGGGGCTCGACCCGGCTGCCGGCGGCGTACTCGGGGGTGGTGGGCCTGCACACCTCGCGCGGGCTCATCCCTCACGTCAACTACGACAAGCCGACGATGCTGCTCACCGCCAGCTACGGTCCGCTGGCCCGGTACGTCCGCGACGCGGCGCTGTTCACCCGCGCGATGAGCGGCGGCGACGGGCGGGACTACGTGTGCCTGCAGGACGACACCCCCGATCCCCTCGACGCCCTCGACCGGGGCATCGAGGGGATGTCGATGGCGTGGACCGAGGACTTCGGCTTCGCCGCGACCTACGCCACCGCCGACAGCGCGCGGATCATCGACGTCGCCCGGGCGGCCGCGCACAGCCTCGCCACCCTCGGCGCCACGGTCGAGCCGACCGAGGAGGTCTGGGAGGACCGCGCCGAGCGGGGAACCGTGCGCTGGACGGTGGAGCCCTCCGTCTACGAGGCCATGGTCGGCACCAACACGGCCCCGCTGCCGGCGCTGGACCCGGTGCTCTACCGCGAGCAGGCGCAGTCGCGGGCGCGCAACTGGGAGCGTTTCCAGCGCCTGTTCCGGCGCCACGACGTCATCCTGTCGGTCACCGCGCAGCGGATCGCCGCCCCCGTCGAGGAGTGGGAGCGAGCCTGGACCGTCGACGGCCCGGCCTTCCCGGGCGGCAGCTTCGCCCCGGTGTACTGCAGCCATACGATGATCTTCAACTGGCTGGGGTTTCCCGCGGTGACGGTGCCGTGCGGCTTCGTCGACGGCCTGCCCGTCGGGCTGCAGATCGCTGCCTGGCACGGCCGCGAGGACCTCGTTCTCCGCGTCGCCCAGGCCTTCCAACAGGCGTTCCCGCGCGACGAACACCCGGCCGTCAGCTGACGTCGGCGGCTCGGCTGGTGGCGGCTCGGCTGGTGGCGGCTCGGCTGGTGGCGGCTCAGGCGGTGGCGGCTCAGGCGGTGGCGGCTCAGGCGGTGGCGGCTCAGGCGGTGGCGGCTCAGGCGGTGGCGGCGCGGTCGCGTTCGAGAGACCGGTGGGCGCCGTCGAGCACCAGGTCGAGCCCCGCGGCGAACTCGGCATCCGCGTGCTCGCCCAGCGTCAGCGTCGCCGGCGCCAGCATCGCCCCGGAGGTGTAGAAGAACAGGACCCGCACCACCCGCTCCGCGCCGGCCGGAGAGAAGCCGACGCCCCGCAGCGTCCCGTTCAGGGATGTGTAGAGCTGATGCGGCATCGGGTCGGTGACGTGCGCGGAGATGTGGCCCGCCATCCCCGGGTAGGCGCCGACGACCTCGCGGAAGCGCAGCAGGAACGACCGGATGCCCCGGCACCAGTCCGCGCCGGTCGGCTCGCACGGGCCGATCCGGGCGTAGAGCTCGAGCGTGACCAGGCGCAGGAGATGCTCCTTCGTCGGCACGTGCTTGTACGTCGCGCCGACCGCGACGCCGAGGCGGTCGGAGAGGCGGCGCATGGTGAGGCCCTCCACCCCGTCCACCCCGATGATCTTTAGAGCCTCGCCGACGATCTCGGCTTCGTGCAGCGCGCCGCGCCGCGGCCCGCCGCGGCCGGTGCCACGGCTACTCCCCTGCGCGGCAGCATGCATGTCAACAGCCTAGATCCGCGGGCAGGGCGGGATCGGATGATGTCCCGAGGTGGAGGGGAACACCACGCCCGCCGCCGTGGCGGACTGCGTAAGGTGACGGGGCATTCCGAGATGGTTACGCCGTTGGTGGCGTGATGGTTACCGGCTGGGCTGGGCGGGCACCGGGGGACGTGCCGGCGTGGCGTTCGAGGGGAGGTGGCCGCCGTGCCGGGGGGCAGACCCGAGGCGGAGGAACCGCACCCGCCGGTTCCGGACGAGCCGCGGCACCCGACCGAGCCCGCCGCAGGCGAACCGCCGGAGTCGCCGGCGGGACGCCCAGAGGGCGCGCAGGACCGTCCGGGGGGCGCGCAGGACCGTCCCGATGCCTCGGCGGCACGTCGAGACGTGCCGGTGGAACCGCCGGATGCCGGGGCTGAGCTCTCCGCCGGCGACGTCGTGCCGGGCGGCTTCGGCTGGGCGCGGGTGGCCGGTCGGGTCGTCCCGCTGGCCGCGACCGGGGTGGCGCTGTACCTGCTCATGCCGCAGTTGCTCGCGGTGTTCTCCGCTTTCCCCCGGCTGCGGGCGTTCCAGCCGCTGTGGTACCCGGCGATGGTGCTGCTGGAGGCGGCCAGCTTCGCCTGCGTCTGGCAGCTCCAACGGATCGCGATCAGCGGGTTGAGCTGGTTCCTCTCGGTCACCTCGCAGCTGGTCTCGAACAGCATCAGCCGGATCGTGCCGGGCGGGATCGCGGTCGGCGGCGCCGTGCAGTTCCGCATGCTGAACCGGGGCGGCTGCGATCCCGCCGCCGCCGGGTTCGCGCTGACCGCGACCTCCATGGTGACCACCGGCGTCGTGTTCGGCCTGCCCCTGGTCGTCCTGCCGGTGATCGCCTTCGGTCAGCCGGCGCCGAGCGGGCTCACCACGATCGCCACCACCGGGGGGCTGGCGTTCGTCCTGCTCGTGATCGTCGGCGTGGTCCTCGCGTGGTCGGACGCGACGGTCCGCCTGCTCGCTCGGGCGGTCGGCCGGCTGGCCCGGCTGGCCCGGCGGTCGACGCCCGCGGACCTTCCCGACGTGCTCGTCGCCCGCCGTACGGACGTGATCCGCTCGCTGGGGAAGCGCTGGCCCGCGGCCGTGCTGACCGCGGCCGGCAAGTGGGGGCTGGACTACCTCGCGCTGCTCGCGGCGCTGGCCGGGGCCGGCCAGCATCCGAGAGTGTCCCTCGTGCTGCTCGCTTACGTGGCCGCCAATGTTCTCGCTATGATCCCCATCACGCCTGGTGGTCTCGGCTTCGTCGAGGCGGGGCTGACCGGCACCCTCGCGCTCGCCGGGGTGCCGGCGGCGGCCGCCGCGGTGTCGACGCTGGCCTACCGGCTGGTGTCGTTCTGGCTGCCGCTGGCCGCCGGGGCTCCCGCCTGGGTCGCCTACCGCGTCCGGTACCGGTGACCCGCGTTCCGGGGGCCGGTGGCCGCGGTGCCGATCCCGCTGCCGTTACGTGAGTGTGTCTCGGGCGAGCGAGAAGTCGGAGTACTACGCGATTCCTCCAATATGCGGGCCGCGGGGGGCGTGAGACGGTGGGCGACGTGCCCGCCGCCCGCCCTGGAAGTCCGGGCGAGGCGCGGCGGCGTTCGGCCGTCGGATGCGGCCGAGGCGCAGGGCGCCCAGCCCGTCGGGTTCGGCGCGCGTCACCGACGTCTACTTCCCGTGGGGCAGGCCGTGCGATACGAGATCCTGGGACCTCTTCGCGTGCTGGACGGCGATCGGCAGGTGCGCGTGAGCGCCCCGAAGCTGACCGTGCTGCTGGCGGTGCTGCTGGCCCGGGCCCGGCAGGTGGTCGCCGCCGACCTGCTGGTCGCCGAGATCTGGCCGGACGACCCGCCGCGGCGGGCGACCGCCGCGCTGCACGTCTACGTCTCTCAGCTGCGCAAGCTGCTCACCTGCCCCAGGCGCCCGCAGTGCCCGATCATCACGCGGTCGCCGGGATATCTGCTGGCCGTCGAGCCGGAGGCCGTCGACCTGCACCAGTTCGAGCAGCGGGTGGCGGCCGGCCGGCGCCATGCCCGCTCCGGCCGGCACCCGCAGGCGATCGAGCAGTTCACGGCCGCGCTCGCGCTGTGGCGCAGTCCCGCCCTCAGCGATCTGCGCGACGGCCCGATCGTGGACGCCTTCGTCACCCGGCTGGAGGAGGCCCGGCTGGAGTGCCTGGAGATGATGATGGAGTCCGGGCTCAGCGCCGGCCGTCACCGCGAGCTCGTCGGGCAGCTGTTCGAGCTGACCCTGGAACATCCGATGCGGGAGGCCTTCTACCGCCAGCTCATGATCGCGCTGTACCGGTCGGAGCGGCAGGCCGACGCGCTGCGCGTGTACCAGCGCGCGCGGGGGCTTCTCGCCGAGGAGCTCGGCGTCGAGCCGGGCCGCCCCCTGCGGGAGATCCAGCGCGCCATCCTGCTCGACGACGACCGGTTCGAGCTGCCCTCCACGGGATGACCGGACGCCCCTGCGCCGCGCGACTCGGCGACCGGCCGGGCACCGGCATCGCGCGGCCCGGCCGGCCCGGTCGGCCTTCATCGCGGCCCGGTCGGCCTTCATCGCGGCCCGCTGCCGTCGATGAGCCGGACCAGCGCCACCCGGGAGGACACGCCGAGCTTGCGGTAGATGCGGGTCAGGTGCGCGTCCACCGTCCGCGGGCTCAGCCGCAGGTCGTAGGCGATCTGCCGGCTCGTCTTGCCACCGACCGCCACCAGGGCGATCTCGCGTTCCCGGGGGGTGAGGCCGGCCAGCGCGTCGACTCCGGCCGATCGCCGCTCGTCCAGCGCGCGCAGGGCGGCGCGGGCCTGCGCGCCCAGCCGGTGTGCCCCGCACCGGCCGGCCAGCTCGGCCGCGACGGCGAGCTGGTGGGCGGCCGGGTTGGGACGCCCCGCCGCCGCCAGACACATCCCGCCCTGCACCAGCAGGTAGGTGCGCAGCGAGAGCATGCCGGCGGCGGCGAACAGGTCCGCCGCCTGCTGGTACAGCGCGCCGGCCAGGGCCGGCTCGGTCTGGCGCAGCGCGTGCGCCCGGGCAGCGAGGGCGTGCCCGCGCTGGTAGCCCAGATCCAGGCGCTCGGCGGCCTGTTCGGCGCCGTCCGCCCAGCGCAGGGCGGCGGGGGTGTCCCCGAGGCGTTCGGAGGCGGCGGTGAGCGCCTCGAACGCCATCGGGCGCAGGACGGGCGACAGCTCCGCCAGTGTCTCGCCGCCGCCCGTGTCGAGGATCAGCGCCATCGTCCGGTGCGGATCGCCGCTGTCGGTCTCGGCCGCGTACGCGGTCCAGATCGCCGCCACATCGCCCCACCAGGACCGCCGCGGCGTCGGCCGGGCGGTGAACCGCTCGATGGCGGCCTCCTCGGCCAGCGTGGCCGCCCGCCGGCTGCCGTGGCCGTCGATCCACACCCCGGCCAGCGCCTCGATGGCATCGGCGAGGTTCGTGTGGTGGCCGCGCCGGGTGTTGCGGATCAGGTGCTGCACCTCGGCGGCGGTCCGGCGGGCGTCGGCCAGCCGGCCGACCCGGTGGTAGACCGCGCCGAGCCCGCCGAGCAGCAGCGGCAGGGTGTCGTCGCGGCCGGAGCGGCGGGCGAGGGCGGCCCCGCGGCTGAAGTGCCGTTCGGCGTCGAGCTGGCGGCCCAGCACCGAGTCCGCCCAGCCGAGCAGGGCCAGGTGCTCGGGATGGTCGGCGAGGTCGGCGTCGGGCAGCCGGTCGGCGATGGCGATGCAGCGGGTCACGGTCGTCGCGGCCGCCGGGATGTCGCCGCCGAACGCCTCGACGACGCCGCGCAGGGCCAGCGCGCCGACCTCGGCGGTGTGGTCCTGCTGCTCGCGGGCCAGCCGTAGCAGCAGGCCCAGATCGTCGGGGCTGGGCGGCGTCCCGTCGAGCAGCCCCACCGCCGCCCGGGTCAGCAGCAGGGTGATGACGGCCGGCCGAGCCTGCGGGCGGACCGGCCGTCCGGCGGCCGGTGGGTGGGCGCGTTGCCCCGGCGGCTCGCCGATGGCGGCGTCGATCTCGTCGGTGAGGATCGCCTGCGAGTCCGCGTGCTGCCCGAGGGAGTAGGCCAGCATCGCGCAGAGGGAGGCGAGGTCGGCACGGGCCGTCGCCGGCCGCGTGGCGGCCAGCCGCAGGGTCTGGCGGATCTGCGCCAGGCTCTCGGCGAGCTGCCCGGCCGAGCCCAACGCCCGGGCGAGGCTGAGGGACAGCTCGCCGCGCAGGCCCTCGACCCGGTCCGGATCCCCGCCGTCGACGCCCGCGAGGATGCGCAGCGCCAGGCGCAGCCAGCGCACGGCATCGGGCGGCGCGCTGGCCAGTGACTCCTCGGCCGCCCAGGCGAGCACCTCCACCTCCTCGAACCCCGAGTCCTGCGGGCAGTGCTCGATGTGCGCCGCGAGGACAGCCGGTGGCGCGCCGGACAGACCGAGGATCCGCGCCGCCCGGCGGTGCGCCGCCCGGCGCCAGCCCGGGTCGAGGGTCGGGTAGAGCATGCGGGCCAGCAGCGGATGGCGCAGCCGGTAGGTCGCCCCGTCGCCGGTCGCCACCAGCAGGTCTCGCGCGGTGAGGTTGGCGACGGCGACGCAGGCCGGTTCGACCCCCAGCTCGGCGACGGCGGCGATGGTGTCGACGTCGAACGTCTCGTCGACGACCACCGCCGCCCAGACCACGCGCAGGCACGCCGCGTCCAGCTCGGCGAGCTCGGCCAGCACCGGGCTGACCAGGTCGCGGGGAGGCTGGTCGAGGTCGCCCGGGTCGTCCGCACGGCCCACGCCGGACGCGAGCTCGGCCCAGGTGTGGGAGGGGCCCGGGTGGGGCGCGAGGGCGGCGAGACCGAGCAGGTAGTGCGGAATGCCCCCGCTCACCTGATGCAGCTCCCGCAGCAGTGGGTCGTCCGCGGCCAGCCCGGTCAGGAGCGCCGCCTGGTCCAGGGTGAGCGGTGGGACGTCGATGCGGTCGACCGTGCCGATTTCCTCGCCGTGGGCGAGGGAGGCGAGCAGCCGGGGCGGGCTCTGGCGCGGCCGGTGCGCCAGGACGAGCAGCAGGTGGGCGTCGACCGGCCAGCGGACGAGATGGTCGATGAACGCGCTGGACGCCTCGTCCGCCCAGTGGGCGTCGTCGACGATCAGGACGAGCCCGTCGCCGGCCGCCCGGCCCAGCAGCAGCCGGGCGGCATCGAACAGCGAGCCCGCGGCATCCGGGGTGGACAACATGGCGGCCAGCAACGGGCCGGGCGAGGACCGGTCGGCCTCCGCGGAGGCGGGCGGAGAGATGGACAACAGCCGGCTGAACACCCCGAAGCGGACCGCGTGATCGGTCTCGGCGCACCGACCCCGGATGACCGGCAGGCCGCGCCGGGCCGCCTGCCGGGTCAGCTCGCCGAGCAGTCGGGTCTTGCCGATGCCGGGCTCCCCGCGGACCTCGACGATGCGCCCCTGGCCGGTTGCCAACGCCTCGAGTGCCGCCAGCAGGCGGCGACGTTCCTTCGGCCGGACGGCGCGCGGCCGCCGGCCGGCGCCGGAACGTGAGCCGGTCAAGTGAGGGCGGGCCGGGGCACGGCGGCCAGCAGGGCCCGGGTGTACTCCTGCGCCGGCTGGGCGAAGACCTGCCCGACCGGGCCGGTCTCGACGACCCGGCCGTCCTTCATCACCACCAGCCGGTCGCTGATGTGGTGGATCACGCCGAGGTCGTGGGAGATGAACAGCATGGCGACTCCGAGATCGTGCTGGAGCCCGGCGAGCAGGTCGAGGATCTGAGCCTGGACCGAGACGTCGAGCGCGGAGACCGGCTCGTCGCAGACGAGCAGCTCGGGCTCGGTGGCCAGGGCCCGTGCGATGGCGACCCGTTGCCGCTGACCACCGGAGAGCTCCAGCGGACGCCGCCGCAGCAGGCCGGGCGCCAACCCCACCCGTTCGAGCAGGTCGACGACCCGGTCACGGCGTTGCTGCCCGCGACGTACCCCGGCCGAACCCAACGCCTCACCGATGATCTTTTCGGTGGTGAACCGTGGATCGAACGATCCCAGCGGGTCCTGGTAGACGGCCTGGATGCGCGGCCGGAGGGCTCGCCGCCGGCGTTCCGGCAGCCCGCTCCAGGGCGCGCCGGCGAAACGCACGGTGCCGGAGTCCGGGGCCTGCATCCCCAACACGATCCGGGCCACGGTCGTCTTGCCGGACCCGGACTCGCCGACCACGCCGAGGGTCTCGCCGGCGAACAGCTCGAACGAAACGTCCTGCACGGCGTGCCGCCAGGACCCGTCGGGGGAGCGGAACCGCTTGTGGATCGCGGCCACCTCGACGAGTGGGCCGGCCCCGGTGACCCGGTCCGTCCGCCCCACCCCGGCCGCCGGTGCGGCCGTGACGGTCGCCGAGACCGCGGCGGTGGGTGGGGGCGGACCCGGATGCCAGCACAACGTCCGGTGGCCGGGCTCGTCGCCCGCCAGGGGCGGCAGCTCGGCGCGGCAGCGCTCGTCGCTGCGCGGGCAGCGGGCCGCGTACGGGCAGCCGGCTGTGGCCGGCGGGCGGTCGACCGGCGTGATCGACAGCCGGGTGCCCTTGGCGTGCATCGCGGGCACGGCCGCGAGCAGCGCCTGCGTGTACGGGTGACGAGGGTCGGCCAGCACCGCCGCGGTCGGCCCCTGCTCGACGACCAGCCCGCCGTACATGACCGCCACCTGGTCGGCGAGCCCGGCGACGACGGCCAGGTCGTGACTGATCAGCAGGACCGACATGCCATCCGCGGCGAGGCCGCGCAGCAGGTCGAGCACCTGCGCCTGCACGGTGACGTCGAGGGCGGTGGTGGGTTCGTCGGCCACCAGCAGCTCCGGGCCGGCGGCCAGCGCCGAGGCGATCAGCGCGCGCTGGCGCAGGCCGCCGGAGAGCTGGTGCGGGTACTGCGCCGCCCGCTGGGCCGGCTCGGGCACGCCCACGTCGGTGAGCAGGCTCAGCACGCGGGGGCGCACCTCGGCGCGGTCGACGACCCGGTGGGTGCGCAGCGCCTCGGCGATCTCCGCCCCGGCGGTGCGCAGCGGGTCGAGGGAGACCAGGGCGTCCTGGAGCACCAGTCCGATGTGCCGCCCGCGGATGCGCCGCCACGACGCCTCGCGCAACCTGGTCAGATCCTGGCCGTCGAAGCCCAGCCGCCGCGCGCTGACCGTCGCGCGGCCGCCCGTCAGCCCGACGAGCGTCCGGGCGGTGACGCTCTTGCCGGAACCGGACTCCCCGACGATGGCGAGGCACTCGCCTCGGCGCAGGGTGAACGACACGTCCCGCACAGCGCGGACGGGGCGCGCGGACCGGGCGTCGAAGGTCACGCTGAGCCCCTCCACGACCAGCAGGGGATCACCGGCCGGCACGGGAGGCCGCACCGCCGCGCTCGGCCCGTCCGCCGGGAGGGCCGCCGGGACCGCCGTCGAGACGGACACCGGCGCCGCCGGGGCGAGGGTCGCCGGAGCGGGCGCCCCGGAGGGGTCGCTCATCGGCTGGTCCTCCTCGTGTAACGCGCCTGGGCGTGGCGTCCCACGACGTTGACGGTGATCACCGTGACGGCGATCGCGGCGCCCGGGAACACCCCGATCCACCAGGCGGTGGACAGGTAGTTGCGGCCCTCCGAGAGCATCAGCCCCCACTCCGGGGTCGGCGGCTCGGCGCCGAAGCCGAGGAAGCTCAGGCTGGAGGCGGCGATGAGCGTGGTGCCGAAGCCGACGGTCGCCAGCACCAGCAGCGGGCCCAGGGTGTTCGGCAGGATGTGCCGCGCGACCAGCAGCCAGCGGCGCAGGCCCAGCCCGACGGCCGCCTCGACGTAGCCGGAGCGGCGCACCACCAGCGCCTCCGCCCGCACCATCCGGGCGTAGCCGGGCACCGTGGAGATCGCCACGGCGAGGGTCAGGTTCCACGCGCCGTTGCCGAGCACCGTCATCGCCAGCAGGGCCAGCAGCAGCGGCGGCAACGCCAGCAGGACGTCGGCCAGCCGCATCAGCACCGTGTCCGCCGCCCGGCCGCCGAGTGCGGCGGCCAGACCCAGCACGGCGCCACCCAGCACGCCGAGCACGGTCGCGCCCACGCCGAGCCGCAGCGACCGGCCGGCCCCGTGGGCCACCCGGGTGAACACGTCCCGGCCGAGCTGGTCGGTGCCGAACCAGTGCGTCCCGCTCGGGCCGCGCAGCGCGTCGACCGACGCGGTGCCCGTCGGGGACCTGTCGGTGAACAGCCCCGGCACCACCGCAATGAGGATGATCAGCAGCAGGACGCCGGCCGCGAGCACCAGCCCGAGCCGGGGCGGCCGACGTCCGCGGGTCAGGCTGCGCCGGCCGAGCCCGACGGCGGCGTCGATCGCCGTCATGTTCCTGCGCCCTTCACGCCCGCCTTCTTCATGTCCGGCGCCGGCTCCTCGTGGTTCTGCTCGCGCTGTGGTTCTTGGTCGTGCTGCGGTTCTTGGTCGTGCTGTGGTCCTCGGCCCTTGTCCTCGGCCCGCAGCCGCGGGTCGATGGCAAGGTAGAGCAGGTCGACGGCGGTGGAGATCACGACGAACACCAGCGCGGACAGCAGCACGACGCCCATGACGACGGGCATGTCCCGGCTGCTGACCGCCTGTAGCGTCAGTGCACCGATGCCGGGCCGGGCGAAGACCTTCTCCACGAGCACCGCGCCGCCCAGCAGCGTGCCGGTCAGCCAGCCCGACAGCGTCACCAGCGGCACCGTCGCGTGGCGCAGCGCGTGCCGCAGCCGGACCGCGGTCTGGCTCAGGCCCCGGGCCCGCGCGGTGGTGACGAAGGGCTGTTCGAGCGCGGTCTCCAGCCCCTCCCGCAGCACCTGGCCGAGGATCCCGGCCACCGGCAGGCCGAGGGTCAGCGCGGGCAGCACCAGCGCGGAGAACCCGTCGGCCCCGGCGACCGGGAACAGCTCGATGCGGAACGAAAACGCGGTGAGCAGCAGGATGCCCAGCCAGAACGACGGCGTGGACACCGCGACGAGCTCCCAGAGGTTGGCCAGCGCGCGCAGGCCGGGGCGGCGCCCCGCGGTGGCCACCGCCGAGGCCACCGCGAGGACCACCGCCACGACGATCGCGGCCAGGGCGAGCTCCACCGTCGGGCGTAGCTGGTCCCCGATCAGTCTCGACACCGGCTGCTGGAGCTGGTAGGACTCGCCGAGATCGCCCTGCAGGAGCTGGCCCAGGTAGTGCAGGTACTGCATGATCAGCGGGCGGTCGAGGCCCAGATCGAGCCGGATCTGCGCCCGCACCTCGGGAGAGGCCATGGTCGACGGCCCGAGGATGATGGCCACCGGATCGCCGGGCAGCAGGTGCAGGGCGATGAACGCGGTTGTCGCCGCGCCCAGCATGACCGCCGCCGCGGCGGCCACCCGGCGGCCGACGGCGGCGGCCACCCCCCGCAGAACCCGGGCCCAGACGGGCCCCGCGGATCCGTCGGGATGCGGCGCGGCCGGACCGTCGTCGCCCCGTCGCCGTGGCCGGCGCCCGGTGGTCGCCGGCCACGGAGTGCTGCTCGCCGGGGTGGCCGTCATGGTCAGCTACGCCAGGCGTCGAAGAGCAGCGGCTTGCCGTTGGGATCGACGGTCAGCCCCGACACGTCGGTTGCGACGGCGACGAGCTTCGTCGGCACGTAGATCGGCAACACGACCGCGTCGTCGACGACCACCTTGTGCTGCACCTTGCCGTACACGTCGTCCCGCTTGGCCCGGTCGAGGGTGGCCGCGCCGGCCTCAGTCCAGGTGTCCACCTGCGGGTCGCGCAGGTTCGCCGCGTTCTGGCCGCCGGTGGCCGGCAGGCTGGCCGAGTTGAAGAACCCGCGCAGGAGGTCCGGCTCGAACCGCGTCCACGAGAAGTCGTACAGGTCGTACTTGCCGTTCAGGGCCAGGGAGACGTAGGCGCCGATGTCGAGGGCGGGCCGGGTGACCTCCACGCCGATCTTCTTCAGGTCGGCCTGGATCGCCTGGGCGACGACCTCCCGCTGCTCGCGGGTGTGCGGCGGGTTCCACGGCCAGTCCAAGGTCAGCCGCTTGCCGTCCTTCGTCCGGTAGCCCTGGCCGTCGCGGCCCGTCCAGCCGGCCTCGTCGAGCAGCTTCCCGGCGGCCGTCGGGTCGAACGCGATGGCGTTGGTCAGCGTCTTGTCGTAGGACGGGGTGGCGGGGGTCAGCGGGCTCCACGCCCGGGCGTACTGGCCGAAGTACACCGTCTTCACGGCCTGGTCGACGTCGGCGCCGAGCTGGATGGCCCGGCGTACCCGCTGGTCGGCCAGGGGTCCGTGGGCGGTGTTGAGGAAGACGTTGTAGGCGCCGCCGGGGTCCTCCACCTTGCGGATCTTCAGGCCCTTGTCCGCCTCGACGGTCTTGATGTCCGACGGCGGGATGCTCGTGGCCACGTCGGCCTGGCCGCTGGTGACGGCGCCGACTCGTACCGTGTCCTCGGTCAGGAACCGGAAGGTCACCTTGTCCAGGTAGGCCGCGCCGGTGTGCGCGGCCTGCTGCGGCGCCCAGTTGTACTTCGGGTTCTTCGTCAGGACGACGTTCTGGCCCTTGGTGTAGCTGCTGAAGACGAACGGGCCGGTGCCGACGATCGCGCTGCCGCCGGCGCACAGCTCATCGGGGCGGCGGCTGAGCGAGCGCGTGGAGTAGAAGCCCAGGTTGGGGGTGCTCGTTGCCTGCAGGAACGGGGCGAAGGGCTTGGCGAAGTTGACCTTCACCGTGTGCGCGTCGATGACGTCGGCGCCGGTGTAGGGGCCGAGCAGGGTGGCCGCGTACTGCGACTTCGTCTTCTTGTCGACGATACGGTCGAAGTTCGCCTTCACCACGGCCGCGTCGAACGGCGTGCCGTCGGTGAACGTCACCCCCTCGCGCAGCTTGAAGGTGTAGGTCTTCAGATCCGCGGCGACCTCCCACGACGTCGCCAGCCACGGATGGAATTCGCCCTTGGCGTCGACGGCCACCAGGGAGTCGACCACGCCGCGTTCGATGTCGCCGGTGATTCCCTGCTGATTGACCTGGAGGTCGAAGCAGGTCGGTTCGACGTCAAGGGCGTAGGTCAGCGACCCGCCGGCCTTGGGCTTGCCCGATGCCGCCCCGGACGTGCCCGCGTCGGAATCGGAACCCGAGTCCGAGCCGCAGGAGGTGAGGACCAGGGTTGCCGCCGTCGCCGCGGCGAAAGCAAGGCGGACGGGTTTGGCGAGACGCATGCATGTGCTCCGGGAGTATGGAGGATGAGACGTGAGTGGGCGTCGGCGCCGTCGGTCATGCGGCCGTTCACCCGGAATTCGGGAAGATTGACCTCCGGCCGTTCCGGCCGCCACCGGAACGGCTGGGGCGACGTTGTGGCCGCCGACCGATGACCTGCGAGACGGCCTGGTGCCGAATGGTCAGGAGTGTAGGGCCAAGGGGCCGGAGAATGAGGGGAAACGCGGGATAAAACCGGCCGGAGAGGGCGGCGCGGTGCTATCAGGGAATGTCCGGTAAGCCGCCGTGCCGGGGTCCGGGGCACGGCGGCCGATGATTACCGTGGTCGACTCGCTTGGGATTTTCTTGACTGCCGGGCATTCCCGGACCACCAGGCCGCAGCCCGGCGGTCCGGGAACCCGTCGGGCCCGACCGGGCGGCCGACCACCTGCCTCAGAAGGGCGGCGGGTGACGGTGGTGTTCGGGCGCCGCGCCCTAGCGGGAAAGCCGGTCGCCGCCGGGACAGGCTGCGCTTGACACCCGGAGCAGATCGATGTGCCGACGCACGGTGAGAAAAGTGCGCGCAGTGGGGCAGGCGATCCGTCGGGGCGGCCGGGCGCAGGTATGGCCGAGCGGCGTCCCCGGAATGTGAGTGAATGTCCGGCGGCGCGTCCGCGAGGTCGGATGGTGCTGCCGGTCGTCCACAAAATTCATCTTAGTGAAACCTGGCACTTTTGTGTTGGATATTGTGATGCATAACACATCCGATGTTATCGGCTGCGATTCGTCCGTGGTCGTGGTTGCATCAACTCCGATGCACAGTCCGTGCTGCCCATGTTCGGTCCCGGGTTCGGTGTCGTTCAGCGTTCTACTGCCGGTTCGAATCGTGGCAGGTGAATGTCCGCCCGGTCCGACCGCCGGCCGGTGCCGGGGAATCCATCCCGCGCGGTCGAACCGTTCAGGAATAGGCCCGGACGTCCTCGTCTCCGGCGACGTCCGGCACGCCCAGCCCGGTCGGGTCCGGCGCCGCCGGCGTGGCCGCCGCCGACGGACGGTCGCGCAGGAGCAGCGCGACGACCACGCTGATCACCACCGCGGTGACGGCGGAGACCAGGCCGCCGACCCGCAGCCCGTCGACCACGCTGTCCGGCGTGGGTGCGCCGCCGACGCCGAGGTCGAGCCCGGAGTTGGCCACCGCCACGATCGCCGCCAGCCCCACCGCGCTGCCGACCTGCTGCGAGGTGGAGGCAACCGCGTTGGCGACGCCCTGCTCTTCGACGGCGATCCCGTGCCCGGCCGCCGAGAAGCACACCGTGAAGGCGATGCCGCCACCGATGCCCCACACCGCGATGCCGGGCAGCAGCGCCGGGTAGGAACCGCCCACCGACATCCCGGGGACGAGCAGCCCGATGCCGATCCCGCACAGCAGCAGCGCGACAGCCATCGTGGCGCCGTACCCCAGTTTGGCGACGCTGGTGGTGGCCAGCGGGCCGGCGCCGGCCATCGAGATCAGCGTCAGCGGGAGGAAGGCCAGCCCCGCCTTCAGCGGGCTGTAACCGAGGACGTTCTGCAGGTAGGTGGTGAACAGGAAGTACTCGCCGGCGAGGGTGCCGGCGAAGACGAACACGGCGAGCACGGCCGTCGACAGGTTGCGGTACCCCAGCAGCCGCGGCGGCAGAAGCGGGTTGCGCAGACGCTGTTCGAGGACGGCGAAGCCGGCGAGGATCACCACGCCGAGCGCGATCGCGCCGGCCGCGCGCACCGACCACCAACCCGCCTCCGGCCCGCTGACCAACCCGAACACAACCAGTGCGACGCCGGCGGTGGCCAGTAGACCACCCGGTAGGTCGAACCCGGTGCGCGCGGGCTGGGATGCGTCCGCCGCCAGCAGCCGCGGCGCCACCGCGGCGATGAGCACCGCGACCGGGACGTTGACGAAGAAGACCCATTCCCAGCCGAGGTAGTTGGTGAGCACGCCGCCGAGCAGCGCGCCGGCGGCGAGCCCGCCGCCACCCGCGGCACCCCACGCGGCCAGCGCCCGGGTGCGCTCGGCTCCCGGCTGGAAGGTGGTGTTGATCAACGTGAGGATCGCGGGGAACAGCAGCGCGCCGCCGACCCCCTGCACCGCGCGTGCGGCGATCAGCAGCCCCGAGTCGTTCGCGAGGCCGCCCGCGAGCGAGGACAGGCCGTAGAGCACCGCCGCGGTGAGGAACACCCGCCGTGCCCCGAGCCGGTCGGCCGCCCGGCCGCCCAGCAGCAGCAGCCCACCGAACGTCACCGCGTAGGCGCTGACGACCCACTGCAGGGACTGGGAACTGAAATCGAGCTCCCGGCCGATGTCCGGCAGCGCGACATAGACGATGTTGTAGTCAATGGCGATCATGAATTGGGCGAACGCCAGGAGTGCGAGCGTCAGCCCGAGCCCTGGCCGTGGTCGGGGCACGGATGCATCCACTGGAGTGGCTCTTTCTGTCGCGGGCGTCGGGTCATGCGCCGACGTGATCGCACCCGGCCGGCGGCATCGGGCGCGCTCGAGGCGCGGTGACAAAAATTCTACACACCGTTGTGTTTCTGCTCGACGACTGGTTGCTGAACGGGCATCTGTCTCTGAACGCCGTATAGTAGTTGGGCATTGTAAGGTGTCAAGAGTGGACGGAGTGAAGCTGAGTCGGCGGGAGCGCCTGCGGGTCGAGACCGTGCGGGACATCAAGGAAATCGCGCTTCGTCACATGGCCGAGCAGGGCGCGGCCGGCCTGTCGCTGCGGGCGATCGCCCGGGAGATGGGGATGACCGCCGGCGCGCTGTACAGCTACTACGACACCAGGGACGACCTGATCACCGCCCTGATCGTCGACGTGTACGACTCCCTTGCCCAGGCGCTGGAGGCCGCGCGCCGCTCCCGGCCTGACGACCCGGCGGGCCAGCTGGAGGCCGTCGGCGTGACCTACCGGCAGTGGGCGATCGGCAGACCCCCGGAGTTCCAGCTCGTGTACGGCGACCCGATCCCCGGCTACCAGGTGCGCGACGACGGCGCCGAACTCGCGGCCGAGCATCGGGCCTGCGGCGTCCTGATCAGGATCGTCGCCGCGGCCTGGCCCGGCATCGAGGCCACCCGGGCCGCCGGGGCCGCCGGGGTGGCCACCGGTGAGCCGGTCCGCGCCGCTCCGGTCGCCGGCTCGTACACCTGGTCGGACTTCCGGCCCGACTTCGCCGAGATGGCCCGCACCTCGTTTCCCGACTTCCCGCCCGACGCCGCCGCGCTGTCGCTGCGGATCTGGGGCCGCCTGCACGGTCTCGTCGCGCTGGAGGTGTACGGCCACCTGCGGCCGCAGGTGAACGACCCGGCCCGGCTGTACCGCGACGAGCTGCGCGACCTGTGCGAGCTGCTCAACCTCGTGCCGAGCACCCCGTCAGGCGGACTGGCGGGATGACGGCCCGGCCGGTGCCCGGCCGGGCCGGGCCGGGTTACGGCACCAGGTTCGGCAGCCGGTCGGCCGATGCCCGCCACTGTTCGGGGAGCGGCTGCTGGACGACCGGCCCCGCGGCGTCCGGCGAGCCGGCGGCCAGGGGGTAGCGGGGCACGATCTGCCGGGCGGCGATCCGCCATCCGCCGTCGGTCCGGACCAGGACGTCGCGGTACTCGCCGTTGGTCACCGAACCGTCGGCGAGCACGGCGAGGTAGCGGCTCACCGCCCGCACCGTGCCGTCCGGGTCGGACAGGACCACGGTGCTCACCGTCTGATGGTCGGCGGCTTCGGGTGGTAGCTGGCGCTGGAACTCCGCCACCTCGGCGAGCCCGCGCAGCGACCTGCCGCTGCGTTGGAACTCGACCGCGACGTCCTCGGTGAACACCAGCCCGAGGGCGTCGGCCTGCCGGTTGTCGAACACATGCGAGAACAGGGCCAGGGTCTGTCCGATCTCGGCGAGATCGGTGGCCGACAGCTTCGTGCTCATGCGGTCCTCCCGTCGCGGCCGGCGCGCTCAGGCGGCGGCGATGGCGCCGACCTGGCGCAGGATGGTGAGACGGTCCGGCAGCACGCTGTAGTTGACGATCTGGCCGTCCCGGAAGGTGACGAGGCTGATGCTGGTGGCGTCGATGGGCTTCCCGGTCGCGGGCGCGCCGAACAGCTCGCCCTGATGGGTGCCCTCGATCCGCCAGTACACGACCACCCGGTCGCCCTCGGCGACGAGATCGGTCACCGTGGTGCGCACGTCCGGAACCGCCGTCCGCAGCCACTCGAGGTGTTCCCGGAAACCGGCGCGGCCGATGGACCAGCCGGCGTGCTGGCGGGTGGCGTCGTCCCCGTCGTCGGCGACGAACGTCTCCAGCAGCTCCGCCTTCCCGAAGTTCACCACCTCCTCGTAAAGCCGCCGCGCGATCTCCTTGTTGGCCTCGATGCTCATTCCGATCCTTTCCCGGTTGGATTTTCGAGACGTTCTTATTTCCTGATCGTCCGTTGACGGACTACTGCGGCGGCTCACCGTGGTAGGTGGGCGGCAGCAGAATTCCGTTGGAGGCGGAGAGACCGCCGTCGACCGGTATGACGGCGCCGGTGATGTACGACGCCGCCGGGGACGCGAGAAACCAGATGACCTCGGCCTGCTCCGCCGGCCGCGCCCAGCGTCCCAGCGGGACGCGCCGGGTCACCGCCGCGGCGAAGGCCGGGTCGGCACGCTGGCCGGCGGTGCGCGGGGTCTCGGTGAGCCCGGGGGCGACGGCGTTGATCCGGATGCCCTCGAAGGCGTAGTCCAGGGCGGCGGAGCGCACCAGGTTGTTCGCCGCGGCCTTCGTGGTGTTGTAGGCCCAGGTGTACGGGTCGCCCCGCAGCCCGGCGCCGGACGACGTCACCACGATCGACCCGCCCCCGGCGGCCCGCAGTGCCGGGGCGGCCGCGCGGATCCCCAGCACCAGGCCGCGGACGTTCACGGCGTAGATCGTGTCGAGGCTCTCGGCGGCACCGGCCGCCTCGATCGGCGGGGCGCCCCCGAGACCAGCGTTGAGCACCGCCGTGTCGAGCCGGCCGAAGCGCTCGACCGCCAGGGCAACCATGGCGTCGTTCGTCGCCGGGTCCGCCACGTCACCGACGAGGGTGACCACGTCCTCGCGGGTGCCGAGCTTGGCCAGGCCCTCCTCGGACACGTCGACGGCGACGACGCCGAACCCGCGTTCGGCGAACAGGTCGACGCATGCCTCGCCGATCCCGGCCGCGGCGCCGGTGACGACGACTGCTCCCCTGGCCATGTCGACTCTTCTCTCCCGCACCCGCGGTCGTTCGTCGAACGGGCCCGCAACATGCGTGTAGTAATCCGGCAGTACCTGGGCCGGATGGATCGGCTGTGTTATTCCCACCGGTGGTCGCGCCGCCCGGTGTGTCGCTGATGTTTCTCAACCCTACCGGGATCGGAAACACTGCGGGCTGCTTTCCGATTGCTTCTTCTCCGGGTCCGCACAACAAAGAACGGCCTGGCCCGGACGGTCGGCCCGGACGGCGACGGACGGCCAACCAGGAATGGTCCCGGCGCGGCTAGGTAGAAGTACGTAGCCGCGCCGGCCGCCCGGCGTCAGGCGAGGGAGTCGATGAACTGACGGATCGCCGCCACCGTCGTCGGCGAGTGCTCCTCCAGGATCGAGAAGTGCTCACCGGGCACGTCCACCGTCGTGTGCGGCGTGGTCCAGTACGCCTGCCAGCCGTCCGGGTCCGCCGGATCGATGATCGTCCGCCGCAGCGGGTCCGCCGCCCGGATGAGCAGCGTCGGGGCGGCGACCGGCTTGGCCTGCCAGCCGTTGAAGACCCGTACGTAGGCGCCCATCGTGGTCAGGCTCGCGTCGCTCCAGACCATCTGGTAGCGATCGACCCGGTCCAGCATCCCGGTGATCATCGCGGTCAGCCACCAGTCCGCCATCCCCTCGCGGACGGCGCTCTCCGGCGGGTAGCTGTCGACGAGCACCAGCCCGGACGGGGTGATTCCGGCGTTCTCCAGCTCCGCCGCCACCGCGTGTGCTACGACCCCGCCCATCGAGCGGCCGACGAGGACGAACGGCTCGTCCCCGACCAGCCTGGTCACCTCCCGCACATGCATCTCGATGTAGGTGGGCTCGTCGATCGGGACGTGGTCGCTCTCGTCGTAGCCCGGCGAGGGCAGCACGAACACGTCGCGTTCGCCGCGCAGCAGCGTGCCGAGCCGGGCGTACTCGTGCGGCCCGGAGATCGCGCTCATCGCCGGGAAGCAGATCAGCCGGTGGCGGGCCGGGCCCTCGGCGAGCTCCGGGCCCTCGGCGAGCTGGAGTGTCGGCACGGCGTGCCGGGCGCTGTCGGCCGCGTCGAAGACGGGGCGCAGGGCCGAGGCGACGACCAGCAGCTGCGCCGCGGCCGCGAAGTTGTCCCGCGCGCACAACGCCTGGTACAGCTCGGACAGCGGCCCCTCCTGCGGGCCGATGACGGTCGTGCGGCCCGCCGCAGGCCCGCCCGCCGGCGTGGTGGCGCCGCCCGTGGCGGGCGCGGCGGCCAGGACCTTCGCGAGCTGCTCGGCGAGGTACGCGGCGAGCGCGGCCGCGCTCGGGTGGTCGAAGGTGAGGGTGGCGGGCAGGCGCAGGCCGGTGGCGGTGTTGAGCCGGTTGCGCAGCTCGACGGCGGTCAGCGAGTCCAGGCCCAGCTCGCCGAAGTCCCGCTCGGCCTCGACGGTGTCGACGTCGCGGTGGCCCAGCACCGCCGCGACCTCGTGGCGGACGTGCTCGAGCAGGATCGACTCCCGCTGTTCGTCGGGGGCCGCCGTCAGCCGGTCGCGCACCGCCGCGGCGTCCCCACGCGACGCCGCGGCGCCCTGCGCGGCACCCCGGCGAGCCGGGCGGACGAGGCCGCGCAGCAGCGGGGGGACCGCCCCGTCCGTGGCTGCCCGCCGGCTGATCGTGGCGACGTCGAGGGCGGCGGGGACGAGCAGCGGCTGGTCGAGGGTGCCGGCGGCGTCGAACAGGGCGAGGCCGTCGGCGGGCGGCAGCGACCGCAGACCGCTCTGCGCGATGCGGGCCCGGTCGGCGGCGGTGAGGTTCTCGGTGAACGTGCTGGTGTCGTCCCAGAGTCCCCAGGCGAGGCTGGTGGCGGGGAGTCCCTGGGCGCGGCGGTGGTGGGCGAGGGCGTCGAGGAAGGTGTTCGCCGCGGTGTAGCTGCCCTGCCCGGCTCCGCCGACGAGCCCCGCGAGCGAGGAGTAGAGGACGAAGGCTTTGAGGGGGTGGTGGCGGGTGAGGTGGTGGAGGTGCCAGGCGCCGTCGATTTTGGGGGCCAGGACGGTGTGGAGGCGGTCTTCGGTGAGGTTGGTCAGGGTGGTGTCGTCGAGGGTGCCGGCGGTGTGGAGGACGGCGGTGAGGGGGTGGGTGGCGGGGATGGTGTCGAGGAGGTGTTGGAGCTGTTCGGGGTTGGTGGTGTCGGTGGCGGTGATGGTGATGGTGGCGCCGAGGTTTTCGAGTTCGGTGCGCAGTTTCTGGGCGTGGGGGTGGTGGGGGCCGGTGCGGCTGGTGAGGTGGAGGTGGCGGGTGTGGTGGTGGGTGATGAGGTGGCGGGCGAGGTGTTGGGCGAGGGTGCCGAGGCCGCCGGTGATGAGGACGGTGCCGTCGGGGTCGAGGTTCCAGCCCGCCGGATCCGCCGGGTCTGCCGCATCGGGTGCGGCGGCCGCTGCGGCTGCCGGGACGAGACGTGGGGTGTGGGCGGTGCCGCGGCGCAGGGCGATCTGGTGTTCGCCGGTGGCCAGGGCGGCGGCGATGGCCGCGGGCAGGTTGGCGCGGCTGTCGGAATCGCCGTCGAGGTCGAGCAGCAGGATGCGGTCGGGGTGCTCGCTCTGGGCGGTGCGCAGCAGACCGGTCAGGGGCGCCGTGGTCAGGTCGACGTCCTCCCCGGCGATGCTGACCGCGCCGGAGGTGAGGAGCGCGAGCCGGGTCGTGTCCAGCCGGCGGTCGGACAGGTAGGTCCGCAGCAGCTCCAACGCCCGCTCCGTGGCCGCCCGCGCGGCGGCGGGGACGTCCGGGATGTCCGAGGCGTCGGTGGGGCGTGCGAGGTCCGAAGCGCCGAGGGGGAGGACGACGAGGTCGGGAACGGCCGCGCCAGCCTCGATCGCCGCGACGAGGGACGCGAGGTCGGGCTGATCCGTCCGGGTGACGCTCGCCCCGAGCTCGGCCGGTACCGCCTCGCCGGCGTCGGCGCCGACGACGGCCCAGCCGGTGGCCGCTGAAGCCGCCGTGGCCGGTGAATCCGCGCAGGCCAGCCGCAGGGGCGGCCAGGCCACCTCGTAGAGCGAGTCCGAACGGCGGCGCCGGGCCGCGGCGAGCTGCTCGGCGGAGACCACCCGGGCCAGCAGCGAGTCGACGGTGATGACGGGGGCGCCGGTGGGGTCGGTGGCGTGCAGGGAGATCTCGTCGGTGCCATGGATGGCGATGTGGACGCGCAGGCTGGTGGCGCCGGTGGCGTGCAGGCGCACGCCGTTCCAGGCGAACGGCAGCCGGCTGTGGCCCGCGGGTACGTCCGCGAGCCCGTGGAAGACCGACAGGTGCACGGCCGCGTCGAGCAGCGCGGGATGCACCCCGAAGGCGGCGGACTGGTGCTGGTCGCTCCCGGCGTCGGGGAGGGTGACCTCGGCGTACAGGTCGTCGCCGTCGCGCCAGGCGGCGTGCAGGCCCTGGAAGGCGGGCCCGTAGGCCAGCCCCGACGCGGCCAGCGCCGGATAGACGTCCCCGACCGGCACCTCCAGCGCGTCCGGCGGCGGCCACGCGGTCAGCGCTTCGGGGCTCGCCGACGTCTCCGCCACCGTCGCCGGCGGCGGCGAAGACCCCGCTGGCGTGCCGGGTCCACGCGGCGTCGGGCATGTCCTGCGGCCGGGAGTGGACGGCGACGGGGCGGCGACCGGTGTCGTCAGGGGCGGCGACGGTGACCTGGATGGCGACCGCGGCGCGTTCGGACAGGATGAGCGGCGCCTCGAAGACCAGTTCGTCCAACGCCCCCGCGCCGAGGTCGTCGCCGGCCCGCAGCGCCAGCTCGACGAAGGCGGTGCCGGGCACGAGCACGTTGCCCTGCACCGTGTGGTCGGCCAGCCAGGGATGGGTCGCCAGCGAGAGCCGGCCGGAGAACAGCACCCCGTCCTGGTCGGCCAGTCCGATGACCGCGCCGAGCAGCGGATGGTCCGCGCTGGCGAGGCCGAGCCCGGCGACGCTGTGCCCACCGGTCGACGCCTCCCGCAGCCAGTAGCGCTGGCGCTGGAAGGGGTAGGTGGGGAGGGTGGCCGCGAGGCGGGCGGGGTCGCTGCCGATGTTGTCGCCGGTGGCGGTGGCGGTGGTGCTGTCGGTGTTGGCGGCGCTGGTGGTGGGGGGTGTGGGGGTGTGGCCTGTGGTGTGGAGGGTGGCCAGGGCGGTGGCGAGGGTGGTGGTGGGGGGCTTGGTGCGGTGGAGGGTGGGGGTGGCGGTGAAGCGTGGCCGGCTGCTGGTGGTGTCGCTGGTGTCGCTGCTGGTGTCGGTGTGCAGGTGGGTGAGGGTTTGGGTGGTGAGGGTGGACAGGGTGGTGTCGGGTCCGAGTTCGAGGTAGGTGGTGACGCCGTTCTGGTGGAGGGTGGTGACGCCGTCGGTGTAGCGGACGGTGTGGCGGATGTGGCGGGTCCAGTAGTCGGCGGTGGTGTGGTCGCCGTCGGTGGGCAGAGCACCGGTCAGCCCGGTGATGAGGGGGAGGGTGGGCTGGTGGAAGGTCAGGCTGGTCGCGGTGGTGTGGAAGGGGGTGAGGATGGGGTCGGTGAGGGGGCTGTGGAAGGCGTGGCTGACGGTGAGTTTGCGGCTGCGGATGCCTTGGGTGGTGGCGTGTTTGGCGATGCGGGTGAGGGTGGGGGTGTCGCCGGCGATGACGGTGTTGGTGGGGCTGTTCACCGCGGCGATGTCGAGGGTGGGTTGGTCGGCGATGAGACTGCGGGCGGTGGTCTCGTCGGTGTGGAGGGTGAGCATGCCGCCGCCGGGGGGGAGGGCGGCGAGTAGGCGGGCGCGGGTGGCGACGAGGCGGGCGGCGTCGTCGAGGGTGAGGATGCCGGCGAGGTGGGCGGCGGTGATTTCGCCGAGGCTGTGGCCGATGAGGTAGTCGGGGGTGATGCCGTGGGCGGTGATGAGCTGGTAGAGGGCGGTTTGGAGGGCGAACAGGGTGGGTTGGGTCCAGGCGGTGTGGTGGATGGTCGCGCTGTCGGGATGGTCGGGGTGGGCGTGGAGGATGTCGAGCAGGGGTTGGTCGAGGTGGGGGTTGAGGGCGTCGGCGGCGTCGTGGAGGGCTTGGCGGTAGACGGGGTGGGTGGCGTAGAGGGCGTGGCCCATGCGGGGGTACTGGCTGCCCTGACCGGAGAAGGCGAAGGCGAGCTTGCCCGCCCCGGCCTGGCCGGTGATCACGCGGGGATCGGGATTGCCGTCGCGGAGGCGGTCGAGGCCGGCGAGCAGGCTTTCGGTGGTGGTGGCGAGGGCGACGGCGCGGTGGGGGAAGACGGTGCGGGTCGCCAGCGCGCGGGCCAATGCCGGCAGCTCCGGGCTGGTCGGGTTGCGGCGTAGGTGGGTGGTAAGGCGGCGGGCCAGTGCCTGGAGGGCTTCGGGGCTGCGCGCGGACAGCGGCACCAGCACCGGCAGCGCGGCCGCGCCGTCGGCTGGCACGCCGTCGGCTGGCACACCGTCGGCTGGCACACCGTCGGCTGGCACACCGTCGGCTGGCACGCCATCCGCGGGCACGCCGTCCGCGTCGGCCTGAGCCGGACCGGCGGCGAGAGCGTCCGCGTCCGTGGGTGCCTGTTCGATGATGATGTGGGCGTTGGTGCCGCTGATGCCGAAGGAGGAGACGGCGGCGCGTCGCGGTCGGTCGGTGTCGGGCCAGGGCCGGTTCTCGGTGAGGAGCGCGACGTCGCCTTCGGTCCAGTCGACGTGGGGGCTGGGTTCGTCGACGTGCAGGGTGCGGGGCAGTAGGCCGTGCTGGAGGGCGAGGACGGTCTTGATGACACCGGCGGCGCCGGCGGCGGCCTGGGTGTGGCCGATGTTGGACTTGAGGCTGCCGAGCCACAGCGGTCGGTCGGCGGGCCGCTCGCGGCCGTAGGTGGCGACGATGGCCTGGGCCTCGATGGGGTCGCCGAGCGGCGTGCCGGTGCCGTGGCCTTCGACCGCGTCGACGTCGGCCGGGGCGAGGCCGGCGGCGGCGAGGGCGGCGCGGATGACCCGCTGCTGGGCCGGGCCGTTCGGCGCGGTGAGGCCGTTGGAGGCGCCGTCCTGGTTGACGGCGCTGCCGCGGACCACGGCGAGCACGGGATGGCCGTGGCGTTGGGCGTCGGAGAGCCGTTCGACGAGGAGCATGGTGGCGCCCTCGGCCCAGCCGACGCCGTCGGCGGCGGCGGCGAACGCCTTGCACCGCCCGTCGCGGGCGAGGCCGCGCTGCCGGGAGAACTCGATGAACTCGGTGGGCGTCGCCATCACGGCCACGCCGCCGGCCAGCGCCAGGTCGGCCTCGCCGCTGCGCAGGGCCTGGGCGGCGAGGTGCAGGGCGACCAGGGAGGAGGAGCAGGCGGTGTCGATGGTGACCGACGGTCCCTCGAAGCCGAACGTGTAGGAGATCCGGCCCGAGGCCACGCTGCCGGCGATGCCGGTGCCGAGGTAGCCCTCCAGCTCCGGCGGCACCTCGCGTAGCCGGGTGCCGTAGTCGTGGTACATGACGCCGGCGAAGACGCCGGTGGTGCTGCCGCGCAGGGTGGTGGGGTCAATGCCGGCGCGTTCGATGGCTTCCCAGCTCGTTTCGAGCAGGAGGCGTTGCTGGGGGTCGGTGGCGAGGGCTTCGCGGGGGGAGATGCCGAAGAACTCGGCGTCGAAGTCGGCCGCGTCGTGCAGGAACCCACCGTGGCGGGCGTAGGACTTGCCCGCCGCGTCCGGGTCGGGATCGTAGAGCTGCGCCAGATCCCAGCCGCGGTCCGTCGGGAACTCGCTGATCGCGTCCCGGCCCTCGGCGACCAGCTCCCAGAGCTCCTCCGGCGTGGTGACCCCGCCCGGCAGCCGGCAGGCCATCCCGACGATCGCGATCGGCTCGTCGGTCGTGGTGGACGTGGCGGGCCCGGTGCCGGCGCCGACCGGGTGCGCGTCGTCGGCCGCGAGGGTGGTGACCAGGTGTGCGGCGAGCGCGTCCGGGGTGGGATGGTCGAAGGTGAGGGTGGCGGGCAGGCGTAGGCCGGTGGCGGTGTTCAGCCGGTTGCGCAGCTCGACGGCGGTCAGCGAGTCCAGGCCGAGGGCGCTGAACGCCCGGTCGGCGGCGATGCCGTCCGCGGTGGCGTGTCCGAGCACCGCGGCGATCTCGCGGCGCACCGCGGTGAGCGCCTCGGCATGCCGGTCGGCCTGCGCCAGCTCGGCGAGCCGGCGGGCGAGCGACGAGCCGCCCGCACCGGCCGTCTCGACGCCCGCACCCGCGGCGCGCCGCACCGGGGGAACGAGGGCGCGCAGCAGCGGCGGCACGCCGCGCTGGGCGGACTGGGCGCGGATCGTGGCCAGGTCGAGGGCGGCGGGGACGAGCAGCGGCTGGTCGAGGGTGCCGGCGGCGTCGAACAGGGCGAGGCCGTCGGCGGGTGACAGCGGCCGCAGACCACCGGCGCCGAGCCTGGCCCGGTCGGCGGCGGTGAGGTTCTCGGTGAGGGTGCTGGTGTCGTCCCAGAGTCCCCAGGCGAGGCTGGTGGCGGGTAGGCCTTGGGTGTGGCGGTGGTGGGCGAGGGCGTCGAGGAAGGTGTTGGCGGTGGCGTAGTTGGCTTGGCCGGGGTTGCCGGTGATGCCGGCGATGGAGGAGTAGAGGACGAAGGCTTTGAGGGGGTGGTGGCGGGTGAGGTGGTGGAGGTGCCAGGCGCCGTCGATTTTGGGGGCCAGGACGGTGTGGAGGCGGTCTTCGGTGAGGTTGGTCAGGGTGGTGTCGTCGAGGGTGCCGGCGGTGTGGAGGACGGCGGTGAGGGGGTGGGTGGCGGGGATGGTGTTGAGGAGGTGTTGAAGCTGTTCGGGGTTGGTGGTGTCGGTGGCGGTGATGGTGATGGTGGCGCCGAGGTTTTCGAGTTCGGTGCGCAGTTTCTGGGCGTGGGGGTGGTGGGGGCCGGTGCGGCTGGTGAGGTGGAGGTGGCGGGTGTGGTGGTGGGTGATGAGGTGGCGGGCGAGGTGTTGGGCGAGGGTGCCGAGGCCGCCGGTGATGAGGACGGTGCCGTCGGGGTCGAGGTTCCAGCCCGCCGGATCCGCCGGGTCGGCGGTGATGTCACGCTGAGCGTCGCCGGTCCCGATCCCGGTCCCGGTCGAGGTCGAGGTGCGGTCCGGGCTGGTCGCCGATGAGCCGGCGGCGTCCGCGGCCGGGACGGGGATGGGTCGCGGGATGGGGATGGGTCGCGGGATGGGGGTGAGCCGTGGGGTGTGGGCGATGCCGCGGCGCAGGGCGAGGTGGGGTTCCTCCGCCGCCAGCGCGGCGATGATCGTCGCCGGGAGGTTCGCGCGGCTGGCCGGGTCGCCGTCGAGGTCGACATGCAGAACCCGGCCGGGATGCTCGGCGACGGCGGTGCGCAGCAGACCGGTCAGGGGCGCGGTGGTCAGGTCGAGAGCCTCGCCGGCGACGCTGACCGCACCGGTGGTGAGGACGGCGAGGGCGCTGCCGGGCCGGTCCGCGCGCACCCAGTCCTGCAGGAGCGGGAGGACGGCGGCCGCCGTGGCCTTGGCCAGCGCCGGGATCTCGCTGTCCGTGACGCCGTCCGGCCCCGCCTCGCCCGGCCCGATGGCCGACAGCGCGGGTACGTGGACGAGCACCACCTGCGGGGCCTCCGCGTCCACCGCGTCAGGTGCGTCCGCTGCGTCAGGTGCGTCCACCGCGTCAGGTGCGTCCGCTGCGGCGGCGTCCAGCGTGGCGAGATCCGCCACCGCCCGCGCCTCGATGCCGGCCGTCGCCAGGGCCGTGACCAGCTCGCCGCTGGTCTCTCCCAGCACCGCCCAGGCACCCGCGGCCGTGCCGGGGCCGGTGACCGGCAGCTCCGGCCAGGTCACCTCGTAGAGAAGATCCGCGCCTGCGGCCTCGCGCCGCGCCGCAGCGACCTGCTCGGCCGACACCAGCCGGGAGACCAGGGAGTCGACGGTGATGACGGGGGCGCCGGCGGGGTCGGTGGCGTGCAGGGAGATCTCGTCGGCGCCGTGGACGGCGATGCGGACGCGCAGGCTGGTGGCGCCGGTGGCGTGCAGGCGCACGCCGTTCCACGCGTAGGGCAGCCGGCTGTGGGCCGCCGGGGTGTCCGGCAGCCGGTGCAGCGCGGCGGCGTGGAAGGCGGCGTCGAGCAGCGCGGGATGCATCCCGAAGGCGGCACCGTGGCTCTGGTCCGCCCGTGGATCCGGCAGGGTGACCTCGGCGTAGAGGTCGTCGCCGTCGCGCCAGGCGGCGCGCAGGCCCTGGAAGGCGGGCCCGTAGGCGAGCCCGGACGCGGCCAGCTCGGCGTAGCCGTCGGTGAGATCCAATGCGTCCGCCTCGGCCGGTGGCCATGCTTCCGGCGATGCCGCGTCCTGCGTCGTCACCTCCAGGGGGGCCGGTGACTGGGCGGCGGAAACGAGCGTGCCGCTGGCGTGCCGGGTCCAGTCGCCGTCGTCGGCAGCGCCGCCGTTCGGATCGGCCTGCGGCCGGGAGTGGACGGTGACGGGTCGGCGGCCGGTGTCGTCGGGGGCCGCGACGGTCACCTGGATGACGACGGCGCCCCGTTCGGGAATGACGAGTGGCGCCTCGACGACGAGCTCGTCCAGCAGATCGGCGCCGAGGTCGTCGCCGGCGTGCAGCGCCAGCTCGACGAAGGCGGTGCCGGGCACGACGACGCTGCCCTGCACGAGGTGGTCGGCGAGCCACGGCTGGGCCGTCGCCGCGAGCCGTCCGGTGTGCACGGCGGTGTCGTCGGTGGCAAGCCGGACGACGGCGCCGAGCAGTGGATGCCCGGCCGAACGCAGGCCGGCCACGGAGAGGTCACCGGGAGCGTCGGGCGAGCCTTCCAGCCAGTACCGCTGGCGCTGGAAGGGGTACGTGGGGAGGGTGGCCGCGAGGCGGGCCAGGTCGGTGCCGCCGGCGGTGGCGTCTTCGCTGGTGGGGTTTTTGCCGTCGCTGCCGGGGCTGGTGCTGTCGGCGGTGGCGCCGCTGGTGCTGGTGCTACTGGTGATGGGGGGTGTGGGGGTGTGGCCTTCGGTGTGCAGGGTGGCGAGGGCGGTGGCGAGGGTGGTGGTGGGGGGCTTGGTGCGGTGGAGGGTGGGGGCGGCGGTGAAACGTGGCCGACTCCCTGCGGTGCTGTCGCTGGTGTCGCTGCCCTCGAGGGTGGTGAGGGTTTGGGTGGTGAGCGTGGTGAGGGTGGTGTCGGGGCCGAGTTCGAGGTAGGTGGTGACACCGCGGGCGCGGAGGGTGGTGATGCCGTCGGCGTAGCGGACGGCATCACGGATGTGGCGGGTCCAGTAGTCCGCGGTGGTGTGGTCGCCGTCGACGGCCAGGTTGCCGGTGAGACCGGCGATCAGCGGGATGGTGGGTTGCCGGTAGGCGAGGGCGCTGGTGGTGGCGTGGAAGGAAGCGAGGATCGGATCGGTCAGCGGGCTGTGGAAGGCGTGGCTGACGGTGAGGAATCTGCTGCGGATTCCGCGCTCGGTCGCGAGGGTGGCGATGTGGGCCAGCTCGTCGGCGTCGCCGGCGATGACGGTGTTGGTGGGGCTGTTGGCCGCGGCGACGTCGAGGGCGGGCTGCTCGGCGATCAGCTCGCGGGCGGTGGTCTCGTCGGTGTGCAGGGTGAGCATGCCGCCGCCGGGAGGAAGGCTGGCGAGCAGGCGGGCGCGGGTGGCGACGAGGCGGGCGGCGTCGTCGAGGGAGAGCACCCCGGCGAGGTGGGCGGCGGTGATCTCGCCGAGGCTGTGGCCGACCAGATAGTCGGGGACGACGCCGTGGCTGGTCACGAGTCGGTAGAGGGCGGTCTGAAGCGCGAACAGGGTGGGTTGGGTCCAGGCGGTGTGATGAATCGTCGACGCCAGCGGACCGTCGGGGTCGGCGTGGAGGATGTCGAACAGGGGCTGTTCAAGGTGGGGATTCAGGGCGTCGGCCGCGTCCTGGAGGGCGCGGCGGTAGACCGGGTGCGTGGTGTACAGGTCGTGGCCCATGCGGGGGTACTGGCTGCCCTGGCCGGAGAAGGCGAAGGCGAGTTTTCCGGTGCCGGCCTGGCCGGTGACCACCGACGGACCGGGGCGACCGTCGGCGAGGTGGTCGAGGCCGGCGAGTAGATCGTCGGTGCTGGTGGCGAGGGCGACGGCGCGGTGCGGGAAGACGGTGCGGGTCGCCAGGGCGCGGGCCAGCGTCGGCAGCGGCACACGATCGGTGCTGTGGCCATCGCTGCGGTCGTCGCTGCGGCTGTCGCTGTCGCTGTCGCTGTGGCTGTGGCTGTGGCTGTCGTCGTCGGCGCGCAGGTGGGCGGCGAGGCGACGGGCTTGGTCGCGCAGCGCCTCGGGGCTACGCGCCGACAGCGGTACCAGCACCGGAAGCGCTTCGGTCGCACCCGCACCCGCACCCGACGCGGCCGGATCGGCCGGATCGACCGTGTTCGCGGCGGCCGGGGCCTGTTCGATGATGACGTGGGCATTGGTGCCGCTGACGCCGAACGCCGACACCCCGGCCCGGCGGGGGGCGCCGGTCTCGGGCCAGGCGCGGGCCTCGGTGAGCACCTCGACCCCGCCGACCGACCAGTCCACCTGGGTGGACGGCTCGTCGACGTGCAGGGTCGGCGGCAGCAGGCCCGCGCGGATCGCCTGCACGATCTTGATGACCCCGGCGGCGCCGGCGGCGGCCTGGGTGTGGCCGATGTTCGACTTCACCGAGCCGAGGTAGAGCGGCCGGTCGGCCGGGCGGTTGCGACCGTAGACGGTCAGCAGCGCGTGGGCCTCGATCGGGTCGCCCAGCGCGGTGCCGGTGCCGTGGGCCTCGACGGCGTCGACGTCGGCGGGGGTGAGCCGGGCGCCGGCCAGCGCGGCGCGGATGACCCGCTGCTGGGACGGGCCGTTCGGCGCGGTCAGGCCGTTGGAAGCGCCGTCGGAGTTGACCGCGCTGCCGCGGACGAGGGCGAGGATGGGGTGGCCGTGGCGTTGGGCGTCGGAGAGCCGTTCGACGAGCAGGACGCCGGCGCCCTCGCCCCAACCGGTGCCGTCGGCGGCGTCGGCGAAGGCCTTGCACCGCCCGTCGGAGGCCAGGCCCCGCTGGCGGGAGAACTCGACGAAGGCGGCCGGGGAGGCCATCACCGTCACCCCGCTGGCGACGGCGAGGTCGGTTTCGCCGTTGCGTAGCGCCTGCGCGGCCAGGTGCAGGGCGACCAGGGCGGACGAGCAGGCCGTGTCGACGGTGACCGACGGCCCCTCGAAGCCGAACGTGTAGGAGATCCGCCCGGACAGCACGCTGCCGAGCGTCCCCAGCCCGAGGTAGGCCTCCAGCTCCGGCGGCGGCTGACGCACCGTGTCGCCGTAGTCCTGCCCGTTCGTTCCGGTGAACACCGCGGTGCGGCTGCCGCGCAGGGCCGTCGGGTCGATCCCGGCCTGCTCGAACGCCTCCCAGGTGGTTTCCAGCAGCAGCCGCTGCTGCGGGTCGAGGGCGAGCGCCTCGCGCGGCGAGATCCCGAAGAACTCGGCGTCGAAACCGGCGGCGTCGGTCAGGAACCCGCCGTGCCTCGTGTACGACTTCCCCGTCGCGTCCGGGTCGGGGTCGAACAGCTCGTCGACGTCCCAGCCGCGGTCCGTCGGGAACTCGCCGATCGCGTCCCGGCCCTCGGCGACCAGCTCCCACAGCTCCTGCGCGGAGCCGACCCCGCCCGGAAACCGGCAGGCCATCCCGACGATCGCGATCGGCTCCACCCGAGCGTCCCGCTCGTCCCGCAGCCGCTCACGGGTTTCGTGCAGCTCGGCGGTCACCCTCTTGAGGAGGTACCGAATCTGGTCGTCGCTCATGTTCCACCTTCTTTCGCGATGCGGGGTCAGGAGATCCCGAGGGTCTTGCCGATGAAGTCGATGAGTTCGTCATCGCTGGCCGTGGACAGCTCGGCCGCGACGGCCGCGCCGTCCGCGGCCGGTCCGCCCAACCGGGTGAGCAGGTCCCGCAGCCGGTCGGCCGCGGCCTCCCGGTCCGCCTCGGCCACGGCGCTCAGCGCCGACTCCAGCCGGTCGATCTCGGCCAGCACGGCCGGCAGCCCGGCCGGTTCGTCCGGCACCAGCTCGGCGAGCAGATGGTCGGTCAGCGCCGCGGCCGTGGGGTAGTCGAACACCAGGCTGACCGGCAGGGACAGGCCCGTCTCGGCGATCAGCCGGTTGCGCAGGTTCACCGCGGCGAGGGAGTCAAAGCCCTGGTCACGGAACCCGCGGTCGACGTCGACCGCGTCCGGCGACGCGTGTCCCTGCACGGCGGCGACATGGTCGCGGACGATGGCGAGCAGCGTCTCCCGGCGTGCCGGTCCGTCGAGCTCGGCCAGCCGGCTCGCCAGCACCGGGGCGTCGCCGCCGGTCGCGCCCGCCGGCCGGCCCGAGCGCTCGGCGAGGGCGCCGCGTTCGGCGGCGACCTCGGGCAGCTCGTGGACGAGGGGATGCGGCCGGCTCCGGTAGAACGTCCGCCAGTCGGCGGCCACGATCGCCAGGTGCGTCTCGTCGCCGGCCAACGCGCCGGCCAGCGCCCGCACCGCCGGTTGCGGGTCCATCGCCAGCAGCCCGTACCGGCCGAGGATGCGCTCCACGTCCGGTTCGGCGAGTCCCGCCCCGTCCCACTGGCCCCAGGCGATGGAGGTGGCCACCAGCCCGGCGGCGCGCCGGTAACCGGCGAAGGCGTCGAGGAACGCGTTCCCGGGGGCGTAGTTGCCCTGGCCGGTGATCCCCGCCGTCCCGGCGATCGAGGAGAACAGGACGAAGGCCGCCAGATCGGCGTCGCGGGTCAGCTCGTGCAGGTTCAGCGCCCCACCGACCTTCACCCGCAGCACCCGGTCGATCTGCTCCAGGGTCAGCTCCGAGACCAGGCCGTCGTCGAGGACCGCCGCGGTGTGGACGACCGCGCGCAGCGGCAGCTCCGCGGGAATCCCGCCGATCACCTCCGCGAGCGCGTCACGATCCCCCACGTCGACCGCGGCGATCGTGACCCGGGCGCCCAGCGCGCGCAGCTCCGTGGCGAGTTCGGCGGCGCCGGGCGCCTGCTCGCCCCGCCGGCTCGTCAGCAGCAGGTGGGCGGCACCCTCCCGGGCCAGCCAGCGGGCGACGTGCCCGCCGAGCGCCCCGGTGCCGCCGGTGATGAGAACGGTGCCGGCCGGCGCCCATCCGGCGACCGTGCCCGACTCCTGCGCGTCCCGGGTCGCCGCATCCTGGATCGTCGTGTCCGAGACCGCCGGGTCGGCGGCGATGTCCGCGGACGCCGCCGTCACCCGGAGCGGGGCGTGCCGGGCGGCTGCCGGAGCGGGCACCAGCCGGCGGGCCAGCAGGCCGCCCGGCCGCAGCGCGAGCTCCGTCTCGCCGTGGCCGGCTCGCAGCGCCGTCGCCAGGAGCCGCTCGACCTCCTCGTCCACCTGGTCGGGAAGGTCGACGACCCCGCCCCAGCGGCCCGGATGCTCCACGGCGCAGATCGAGCCGAGGCCCCACAGCAACGCGTCGGCCGGTCGGGTGACGGGATCCGCCGCCGACGTCGACACGGCGCCGCCGGTGACGATCCACAGCGGGGCGTCGAGGCCGGTGTCGTCCAGGGCCTGCAGCAGGGCGACGGTCCCTGCGATGCCGAGCGGCGTGGCGGCGGCATCCGGATGCGCCGACTCGTCGAGTGCCAGCAGGGACAGCACCCCCGCCACCGCCGATCCGCCGGGGGCAGCCGGCGGGATCGCGGCGTTCTGGGCTGTGCCGTTGGGGGCCGTGTCGTTGGGGGCTGTGCCGTTCTGGGCTGTGCCGTTCGGGACAGCGCCGTTCGGGATGGCGCGGTCGAGGGGTGTGCCGAGGGCGCCGGCGTCCGGTGAATCGGTCGGGATGGCGGCACCCGTGTCGGCCGGGTCGGCTTCGGCGGCCACGAGCAGGCGGGTGAGCTCGGTCGCCAGGGTGCGGCGGTCCGCGCTCGCCGGGACGACCAGCCGGCGCACGGTGGCGCCCCCGCCCTCCAGCGCCCGCGCCGACGCGGCGACCCGGGGATGGTCGGCGTGGTCCGACGCGACCACCAGGAGCCAGTCGCCCTCGGACGCCGGGGATGCCGGGGCGCTCTCCGGAACCGGTCGCCAGGCGATCCGGTACCGCCACGAGTCCGCCTGCGACTCGGTGACCCGGCGCGTCCACCAGGAGTTCAGCGCGGGCAGCACGGTGGCCAGCGCGTTCTGGTCCGTCGGGTCGGAGATCCCCAGGGTGTCGGCGAGGGTGGTCGCGTCGGCGTGCTGGACGGCATCCCAGAAGCCGGTGTCGACCGCGTCGAGTGGGCTCCCCTGCCGATCGGACCCGGCCGACGCCGGGTCCTCCAACCAGTAGCGCCGGCGCTGGAAGGGGTAGGTGGGGAGGGTGGCGGCGAGGTTGGCCGGGCTGGCGTCGCTGCTGGTGCTGGTGGCGCTGCTGGTGCTGGTGGCGCTGCTGGTGCTGGTGGCGCTGTCGCTGTCGGTGCTGGCGTCGCTGGTGACGGCGCCGGTGCTGGCGGCGCTGGTGGTGGGGGGTGTGGGGGTGTGGCCTGTGGTGTGGAGGGTGGCCAGGGCGGTGGCGAGGGTGGTGTGGGGGGCTTGGTGCGGTGGAGGTGGGGTGGCGGTGAAGCGTGGCCGGCTGCTGGTGGTGTCGCTGGTGTCGCTGCTGGTGTCGGTGTGCAGGTGGGTGAGGGTTTGGGTGGTGAGGGTGGAC
>NZ_CM001489.1:5239663-5246640 GCF_000262465.1 Frankia sp. QA3 | reverse complement strand
GTGATGAGGGGGAGGGTGGGCTGGTGGAAGGTCAGGCTGGTCGCGGTGGTGTGGAAGGGGGTGAGGATGGGGTCGGTGAGGGGGCTGTGGAAGGCGTGGCTGACGGTGAGTTTGCGGCTGCGGATGCCTTGGGTGGTGGCGTGTTTGGCGATGCGGGTGAGGGTGGGGGTGTCGCCGGCGATGACGGTGTTGGTGGGGCTGTTGAGGGCGGCGATGTCGAGGGTGGGTTGGTCGGCGATGAGACTGCGGGCGGTGGTCTCGTCGGTGTGGAGGGTGAGCATGCCGCCGCCGGGGGGGAGGGCGGCGAGTAGGCGGGCGCGGGTGGCGACGAGGCGGGCGGCGTCGTCGAGGGTGAGGATGCCGGCGAGGTGGGCGGCGGTGATTTCGCCGAGGCTGTGGCCGATGAGGTAGTCGGGGGTGATGCCGTGGGCGGTGATGAGCTGGTAGAGGGCGGTTTGGAGGGCGAACAGGGTGGGTTGGGTCCAGGCGGTGTGGTGGATGGTCGCGCTGTCGGGATGGTCGGGGTGGGCGTGGAGGATGTCGAGCGAGGGGTTGGTCGAGGTGGGGGTTGAGGGCGTCGGCGGCGTCGTGGAGGGCTTGGCGGTAGACGGGGTGGGTGGCGTAGAGGGCGTGGCCCATGCGGGGGTACTGGCTGCCCTGACCGGAGAAGGCGAAGGCAAGCTTGCCCGCCCCGGCCTGGCCGGTGATGACCGACGGGCTTCGGTGGCCCTCGGTGAGCTGGTCCAGGCCGGCGAGCAGGTCTTCGGTGCTGGTGGCGAGGGTGACCGCGCGGTGCGGGAACACGGTGCGGGTTGCCAACGCGCGGGCCAGGGCGGGCAGCGGCGCCCGACCGGCATCGGTGCGCAGATGGGCGGCCAGGCCGCGGGCCTGGTCGCGTAGCGCCTCGGGGCTGCGCGCCGACAACGGCACCAGCACCGGCAGGGCCTCCCGTCCCGGCCCCTCGTTCTGCTGCCCTTCGGCGTCGCCCTGCCCGCCGGTGTCCTGCAGGTCGGTGTCCTGCCGTCCCGCGTTCTCCGGCTGCGCAAGCCGGCTCGGCCGGACGGTGTCGTCCGGGTTCGGGGTGTCGTCCTGGCCGTCGGCGTTCCCGGCGGCCGCGCCGTCGTCCGCCGGGGCCTGTTCGATGATGACGTGCGCGTTGGTGCCGCTGACCCCGAACGCCGACACCCCCACCCGGCGCGGGGCGCCGGTCTCGGGGAAGGCGCGGGCCTCGGTGAGCAGCTCGACCGCGCCGGTCGACCAGTTCACCTGCGTGGACGGCTCGTCGACGTGCAGGGTGCGGGGCAGCAGGCCGTGCTGGAGGGCGAGGACGGTCTTGATGACACCGGCGGCGCCGGCGGCGGCCTGGGTGTGGCCGATGTTGGACTTGAGGCTGCCGAGCCAGAGCGGTCGGGTGCGGTTCTGGCCGTAGGTGGCGAGGATGGCCTGGGCCTCGATGGGGTCGCCGAGCGGGGTGCCGGTGCCGTGGGCCTCGACGGCGTCGACGTCGGCGGCGGACAGGCGGGCGCTGGCCAGCGCGGCGCGGATGACCCGCTGCTGCGACGGGCCGTTCGGCGCGGTCAGGCCGTTGGAGGCGCCGTCGGAGTTCACCGCGCTGCCCCGCACCACCGCCAGGACGGGGTGGTTGTTGCGCCGGGCGTCGGAGAGGCGTTCCAGCAGCAGGATGCCGACCCCCTCGGCCCAGCCGGTGCCGTCGGCGGCGTCGGCGAAGGCCTTGCACCGACCGTCGGCTGACAGCCCGCGCTGGCGGGAGAACTCGATGAACGCCGCCGGCGACGACATCACCGCGACGCCGCCGGCCAGCGCCAGGTCGGCCTCGCCGCCGCGCAGCGCCTGGCTGGCCAGGTGCAGGGCGACCAGGGACGACGAGCAGGCCGTGTCGACGGTGACCGACGGCCCCTCGAAGCCGAACGTGTAGGAGATCCGCCCGGACAGCACGCTACCGAGCGTCCCCAGGCCGATGTACGCCTCCAGCTCGTCGGGGATCTCGTGCAGGCGGGCCGCATAGTCCTGCCCGGCGATCCCGGCGAACACCGCGGTCCGGCTGCCCCGCAGCGTCGTCGGGTCGATGCCCGCCCGCTCGAACGCCTCCCACGCCGTCTCCAGCAGCAGCCGCTGCTGCGGGTCGGTGGCGAGGGCCTCGCGGGGGGAGATGCCGAAGAACTCGGCGTCGAAGTCGGCCGCGTCGTGCAGGAACCCACCGTGGCGGGTGTAGGACTTGCCCGCCGCGTCCGGGTCGGGGTCGAACAGCTCCTCGACGTTCCAGTCACGGTCGGTCGGGAACTCGCTGATCGCGTCCCGGCCGTCGGCGACCAGCTCCCACAGTCCCTCCGGCGTGGTGACCCCGCCTGGCAGCCGGCAGGCCATGCCCACGATCGCGATCGGTTCCCGGCGGCTCGACTCGACCTCCCGCAGGCGCTTCTGCGCCGTCCGGGCGTCGCTGAGCGCGCGCTTGAGGTACTCGCGGAGCTTGGCGTCATTGGACATGGTCGGTGGCTCCCTCAGGAAGAACTGCGGCCCCGCGGCCAGGAACGGCCCGGACGGGGAACTGCCGGGGTCGGGGAACGGCAGGGTCGGGGATCGGCAGGGTCGGGGATCGGCGGGGTCAGGAGGACTCGACGTTGTCGTCCAGCAGGGCGAACAACTCGTCGTCGGTGGCTGAGTCGAGGTCGAGCTCGTCGTCGGCTGGGTCCGTGGGGACGACGTCCGCCCAGCGGGCGACCAGCGCCCGCAGCCGGGTCACCGCCTCGGCGGTGTCGGCGTTGTCGCCGCCGGTCGCCTCCAGCACCGCCTCCAACCGGTCCAGGACGCGCAGCGGCGAGGAGGTGTCCGTCGTCCCGGCGGAGCCCAGCTCGCCCGCCAGGAAGTCGGCGATCGCCACCGGGGTCGGATAGTCGAACACGAGCGTGGCCGGCAGGGTGAGCCCGGTCGCCGCGTTCAACCGGTTACGCAGGTCGACGGCGGTCAGCGAGGTCAGGCCCAGCTCGCGGAACGCGCGGGTGGGGCCGACCGTCGCGGGGCTGTCGTGGCCGAGGACCACCGCCGCCTCCGCGCGGACCAGGTCCAGCAGCAGCTCGTCACGCTCGCTCGGGGCGAGCGCGGCGAACCGCTCGGCCAGGCTCGGCCCGCTCGGGGCCGCGGACAGCCCGGCCAGCGCGCCGTCGCCACCGGGCCCGTCGGCGACGAGCTCGCCGTCGACCAGCCGGACCGGTGTGGGATCCAACCAGTAGCGCCGTCGCTGGAACGCGTACGTCGGCAGGTTCACCCAGCGCCGGCGCCGATCTGGACCGCCGGCTGTGCCGGGGCTGGCGGCCGTGCCGGGGCTGGCGGCGGTGCCGGGGCTGGCGGCGGTGCCAGAACCGCCGGTGCTCGGACCGGCGGCGGCCGCGTCGAGCACGACCCGCCAGTCCACCTTGGCCCCGCGGACCCAGGCCTCCGCCAGAGCGGAGTGGATCTTGGTGAGCCCGCCGGTGTCGCGGCGCAGGGTTTCGGTGATGGCGACGGGGCCGGGGAGGTCGGGGGTGGTCTCGAGGGTTTCGGCGAGGGCGGTGGTGAGGACGGGGTGGGGGCTGATCTCGATGAACAGGTCGTGGCCCGCCTGGAGCAGGGCGCGGCTGGCGGGTTCGAACAGGACGGGCTGGCGCAGGTTGGTGTACCAGTAGTCGGCGGTGAGGGTGGTGGGGTCGATCCAGTCGGCGGTGACGGTGGACAGGATGGGGATGGCGGCCGGCTGGGGGCGGATGGGGGCGAGGGCGGTGAGCAGCTCGTCGCGGATCGCCTCGACGTGCGGGGAGTGCGAGGCGTAGGTGACCGGCAGGACCCGGGTCCGGGTGCCCTGCTCCCGCACCACGGCGAGCAGCGCGGTGAGCTCGGCCTCGTCGCCGGCGACGATGGCCGTGGCGGGGCTGTTGACCGCGGCGATGGACAGGCCCGGGGTCAGCAGCGGCGTGATCTCGTCGGTCGGCAGGTTGATCGATGCCATCGCGCCCGGCGACGTGATGGCGGTCAGGGCGCGGCTGCGCAGGGCGACGACGCGGGCGGCGTCGTCGAGGGTGAGGGCGCCGGCGATGTGCGCGGCGGCGATCTCACCCTGGCTGTGCCCGACGACGGCCTGCGGGTGCACGCCATGGTGCTGCCAGAGCCGGGCCAGGGCGACGAGGACGGCGAACAGCGTGGGCTGCACGACGTCGACCCGGTCGAGGGTGGGGGCGTCGGGCCGTTCGTGCAGGACGTCGAGCAGGTTCCAGTCGGCGTACGGGGCCAGGGCCGCGGCGACGGCGTCGATGTGCTCGGCGAAGACCGGGCTGGTGGCCAGCAGCTCGCGGGCCATCCCGGCCCACTGGCTGCCCTGGCCGGGGAAGACGAACACGGTGGTGGCGGTGGTGTCGGCGGCGCCGCGCACGACCCGGGCACTGGCCGTCCCACCGGCCAGCGCGTCCACCGCGCCCAGCAGGTCGTCGCGGTCCGCGCCGAGCACCACGGCCCGCTGCTCGAAGACGGTCCGCGCCGCGACCAGGGCGTCGGCGACGTCCGCCGGGTCGAGTCCGGTGCCGGCGTCCGACCGGACGAACGCCCCGAGGCGGTCCGCCTGCGACCGCAGCGCGTCCGGGGTGCGGGCCGACAGGATCCACGGCAGCGCCGGACCGCCGCCCGGCCGCGCCGGTCCGATGATCGCGGTGGTGCCGGCCTGTTCGGTGGTGCCGGCCTGTTCGGTGGTGCCGGCGGGTGCGGGGGGCTCGGCTTCGGTCGGCTGGGCCGGCACGGCGATCCGGGCGGCGAGGACGTTCTGCTCCGTGGGTGCCTGTTCGATGATGACGTGGGCGTTGGTGCCGCTGATGCCGAAGGAGGAGACGGCGGCGCGTCGCGGGCGGTCGGTGTCGGGCCAGAGCCGGTTCTCGGTGAGGAGCGCGACGTCGCCTTCGGTCCAGTCGACGTGGGGGCTGGGTTCGTCGACGTGCAGGGTGCGGGGCAGTAGGCCGTGCTGGAGGGCGAGGACGGTCTTGATGATGCCGGCGGCGCCGGCGGCGGCCTGGGTGTGGCCGATGTTGGACTTGAGGCTGCCGAGCCAGAGCGGGTGGGTGCGGTTCTGGCCGTAGGTGGCGAGGATGGCCTGGGCCTCGATGGGGTCGCCGAGCGGGGTGCCGGTGCCGTGGGCCTCGAGGGCGTCGATGTCGGTGGGGTTCAGGCGGGCGCTGGCCAGCGCGGCGCGGATGACCCGCTGCTGGGACGGGCCGTTCGGCGCGGTGAGGCCGTTGGAGGCGCCGTCCTGGTTGACGGCGCTGCCGCGGATCACGGCGTGGATGGGGTGGCCGTGGCGTTGGGCGTCGGAGAGTCGTTCGACGAGGAGCATGGTGGCGCCCTCGGCCCAGCCGACGCCGTCGGCGGCGGCGGCGAAGGCCTTGCACCGCCCGTCGGGTGACAGCCCGCGCTGGCGGGAGAACTCGATGAACGCCGCCGGGGACGCCATCAGCGCGACCCCGCCGGCCAGTGCGAGATCGGTCTCGCCGCTGCGCAGGGCCTGGGCGGCGAGGTGCAGGGCGACCAGGGAGGAGGAGCAGGCGGTGTCGATGGTGACCGACGGTCCCTCGAAGCCGAACGTGTAGGAGATCCGTCCGGTCGCGATCGACCCGGCGTTGCCGTTGCCGAGGTACCCCTCCAGGGCCCGCGGCACCGCGTGGATGCGCTGGGAGTAGTCGTGGTACATGACGCCGGCGAAGACGCCGGTGGTGCTGCCGCGCAGGGTGGTGGGGTCGATGCCGGCGCGTTCGATGGCTTCCCAGCTCGTTTCGAGCAGGAGGCGTTGCTGGGGGTCGGTGGCGAGGGCTTCGCGGGGGGAGATGCCGAAGAACTCGGCGTCGAAGTCGGCCGCGTCGTGCAGGAACCCACCGTGGCGGGCGTAGGTCTTGCCGGTCGCGTCGGGGTCGGGGTCGAACAGGTCGTCGACGTCCCAGCCGCGGTTGACGGGGAATTCGCTGATGGCGTCCCGGCCGCCGGCGACCAGTTCCCAGAGCTCCTCGGGGGTGGTGACCCCGCCCGGCAGCCGGCAGGCCATCCCGACGATCGCGATCGGCTCCTCGACGTCGCGGCGCCGGCGCGGGCGCGGCACCTCGCGCCGCGCCGGTGCGCTCCCGAGCAGCTCCGTGCGCAGCAGCTCGGCGACGGCCGCCGGACTCGGGTGGTCGAAGGTGAGGGTGGCGGGCAGGCGCAGGCCGCTGGCGGCGCCGAGCCGGTTGCGCAGCTCGACGGCGGTCAGCGAGTCCAGGCCCAGCTCGGAGAAGGCTCGGTCGGCCGGGACGGACGCGACCCCGGTATGCCCGAGCACGCCGGCCACCTCCGCCCGCACTAGGTCGACCAGCAGGGCGTTCGCCTCCTGGGCGGACCGCCCGGCGAGGCGAGCGGCCAAGGTCGACCCGCCGGCGGCCGACGCGGCCGACGCGGTCGCCGCGGCCCGCCGGACGGGACGGACGAGGGCGCGCAGCAGCGGCGGCACCCCGTCGTGGGCGGCTCGGGCGCGCAGCGCGGCGAGATCGAGCGGCACGGGCACGAGCACCGCCCGGTCCGCCGCGGCCGCCTCGTCGAACAGTCGCAGTCCCTGGTCGGTGGCCAGCGGACGGACTCCGCTGCGCGCGATGCGGGCCCGGTCGGCGGCCGTCAGGTGCGCCGTGAACGTGCTGGTGTCGTCCCAGAGTCCCCAGGCGAGGCTGGTGGCGGGGAGTCCCTGGGTGTGGCGGTGGTGGGCGAGGGCGTCGAGGAAGGTGTTGGCGGTGGCGTAGTTGGCTTGGCCGGGGTTGCCGGTGATGCCGGCGATGGAGGAGTAGAGGACGAAGGCTTTGAGGGGGTGGTGGCGGGTGAGGTGGTGGAGGTGCCAGGCGCCGTCGATTTTGGGGGCCAGGACGGTGTGGAGGCGGGCTTCGGTGAGGTTGGTCAGGGTGGTGTCGTCGAGGGTGCCGGCGGTGTGG
>NZ_CM001489.1:5137361-5239563 GCF_000262465.1 Frankia sp. QA3 | reverse complement strand
GAGGGGGTGGTGGCGGGTGAGGTGGTGGAGGTGCCAGGCGCCGTCGATTTTGGGGGCCAGGACGGTGTGGAGGCGGTCTTCGGTGAGGTTGGTCAGGGTGGTGTCGTCGAGGGTGCCGGCGGTGTGGAGGACGGCGGTGAGGGGGTGGGTGGCGGGGAGGGTGTTGAGGAGGTGTTGAAGCTGGTCGGGGTTGGTGGTGTCGGTGGCGGTGATGGTGATGGTGGCGCCGAGGTTTTCGAGTTCGGTGCGCAGTTTCTGGGCGTGGGGGTGGTGGGGGCCGGTGCGGCTGGTGAGGTGGAGGTGGCGGGTGTGGTGGTGGGTGATGAGGTGGCGGGCGAGGTGTTGGGCGAGGGTGCCGAGGCCGCCGGTGATGAGGACGGTGCCGTCGGGGTCGAGGTTCCAGCCCGCCGGGTCGGCCGGGTCCGCCGGATGTGCCGGGTCGGTCGTGGCCGCCGGCTGCGGGTAGGTGGTGCCGGTCGGCTTTGCGCCGGTGGTGGCTGCGGCGCGAGCCAGGCGCGGGGCATGGGCGGTGCCGCGGCGCAGGGCGATCTGGTGTTCGCCGGTGGTCAGGGCGGTGGCGAGCGCGCTGGGGAGGCCGGCGGCCGACGCCGGGTCGCGGTCGGTGTCGAGCAGCAGGATGCGGTCGGGGTGCTCGTTCTGGGCGGTGCGCACCAGCCCCCACTGGGGGGCGGTGGTGAGGTCGACGTCCTCGCCGGCGATGCTGACCGCGCCCGCGGTGAGCACCGCGAGGGTCACCTCGGCCCAGCGGGGCTCGGCAAGCCAGCGTTGCAGGAGCGCTAGGGTGTCCGCGGCGGCGGCCCGCGCCAGTGCCGGAACCGCCGCGGGGTCCGCGGTCGTGTCGGTCGTGTCGGTGGGCGCCGCGGCGGGAGCGATGACGACCAGGCCGGGCACCGCGGAGCCGGCGTCGATCCGGGCGGCCAGCTCGTCGAGGTCGGCGACGAGCTCGACCCCGCGACCGGCCGAGCGTAGCGCCGCCGCGACCGGGGCCAGGTCCGGATCGGCGACCGGGCCGACGAGTGCCCAGGGACCAGCGGATGGCCCCGCGATCCCCGGGCCGACGCCGCCGGCTGTGGAGCCGCCGGCTGTGGAGCCGCTGGTCGAGGAACTGCTGGTCGAGGAACTGCCGGCCGGCACGGCTGGGAGTTCGGGCCAGGTCAGGGCGAACAGCGTGTCGCGCCGGGGCCCGGGCGCCGAGCGGATCTGCTCGGCGGTGACCGGGCGCAGCGCCAGGCCGGCGACGGACACCACCGCGGCGCCGGTGCCGTCCACCGCGGTGAGGGCGATCTGGTCGGGACCGCTGACCCGAAGCCGGACCCGAAGCCCGGTGGCGCCCGAGGCGTGCAGCCGCACTCCGCGCCACACGAAGGGCAGCCGGGTGCCGCCGGCGGCTCCGCTGGCGCCGTCACCGTCCGCGGAGCCCGCGGAATCCGTCGTGCCGTCGAGGGCCGCCGCGGCGTCGAGGGCCGTCGCGGCGTCCGGCAGGCCGGTCAGGTGCAGCGCGGCGTCCAGCAGCGCCGGGTGCAGCCCGAAGGCCCCGGCGTGGTCCACGGCGTCGGCGGGCAGGGTGACCTCGGCGAGCAGGTCCTCGCCGTCCCGCCAGGCCGCGCGCAGGCCCTGGAAAGTCGGGCCGTAGGCCAGCCCGGCGGCGGCGAACGAGGAGTAGAGATCACCGGTGTCGACCCGGACGGCGCCGGCGGGCGGCCACGCTGTCGCCCCCGCGGCGGCGTCCGTCCCGCCGTCCGCCGCCTCCGGGGCGCGCAGCACCCCGTGGGCGTGGCGGGTCCACTGCGCCTGCGCGGGCGCGTCCTCGGGCCGCGTGTGGACGCTGACCGGCCGGCGGCCACCGCCGTCGGCGGCGCCCACGGTGAGCTGCACCTGGATCCCGCCGCGTTCCGGCAGTACCAGCGGCGCCTCGACGATCAGCTCCTCGACGACCGGCACGCCCGTCTCGTCACCGGCACGCACCGCCAGCTCCACCAGGGCCGTGCCCGGCAGCACGACCGACCCGAACACCACGTGGTCGGCCAGCCAGGGGTGAGTGCGCAGCGACAACAGACCGGTGAACACCGCCCCGTCCGAGTTCGCGAGCCGCACGGTGGCGCCGAGCAGGGGATGGCCGGCGGAGCCCAACCCGAGCCCGGCGACGTCGCCGCTGGGCGAGGTGGACGAGGCGTCCAGCCAGAACCGCCGCCGCGCGAACGCGTAGGTCGGCAGGTCGACGTGCTCGTCGCCGGACCCGGCGTAGACCGTCGCGGCGTCGAGGCCGGCCCCGCGTACATACGCCTGCGCCAGCGAGGTGTGGAACCTGGTCAGTCCGCCGGTGTCGCGGCGCAGGGTTTCGGTGATGGCGACGGGGCCGGGGAGGTCGGGGGTGGTCTCGAGGGTCTCGGCGAGGGCGGTGGTGAGGACGGGGTGGGGGCTGATCTCGATGAACAGGTCGTGGCCGTCGCCGAGCAGGGCGCGGGTGGCCGCCTCGAACAGGACGGGCTGGCGCAGGTTGGTGTACCAGTAGTCGGCGGTGAGGGTGGTGGGGTCGATCCAGTCGGCGGTGACGGTGGACAGGATGGGGATGGCGGCCGGCTGGGGGCGGATGGGGGCGAGGGCGGTGAGCAGCTCGTCGCGGATCGCCTCCACCCGCGCCGAGTGCGAGGCGTAGCCCACCGGGACGTCCCTGGTGCGGATGCCCTCGGCCCGCAGGCCGGCGACGAACTCGGCCAGCGCCTCGTCGCTGCCGGCGATGGCGGTGCTGGTGGGGCTGTTGAGGACGGCGACGGACACCGGGGCGGCCCCGTCACGGAAACGGGCCAGCCGCTCGCGGATCTCCTCGGCGGGCAGGTTCACCCACACCACCGCCCCGGGGTCGGGCAGCGCGCCGAGGATCTTTCCACGCAGGGCGACGACGCGGGCGGCGTCGTCGAGGGTGAGGGCGCCGGCGATGTGCGCGGCGGCGATCTCGCCCTGGCTGTGCCCGACGACGGCGTGCGGGCGCACCCCGTGGTGCTGCCAGAGCCGGGCCAGCGCCACCAGCACCGCGAACACGGCGGGCTGCGAGACGTCGACGCGGTCGAGGGTGGGCGCGCCGGGCCGCTGGTGCAGGACGTCGAGCAGGTTCCAGTCGACGTACGGGGCCAGGGCCGCGGCGACGGCGTCGATGTGCTCGGCGAAGACCGGGCTGGCGGCGAGCAGCTCGCGGGCCATCGCCGGCCAGGCGGTGCCCGCCCCCGGGAAGACGAACACGGTGGTGGCGGTGGTGTCGGCGACGCCGCGCACGATGCGCGCGCCGGTGGTCGCGCCGTCCGGCGTCGCCACCCCGGCGATCACATCCACGCCGGCCGCCTCGGCCGGCTGGCCGGAACCGGTGGCCAGGGCGGCGAGGCCGGCCCGGAACCCGGCCGGGTCCTCGGCGACGACCACCGCGCGGTACTCCAGCGCGGCCCGGGTGGTGGCCAGCGCCCGGCCGACGTCGACCGGGACGAGCCCGGGATGCGCGTCGACGAACGCGCCCAGCCTGGCCGCCTGCCCGCCGAGGGCCTCGGCGGTGCGCGCCGACAGCACCCAGGGCAGCGCCCGGCCTCGGACGGCGGGGTCGCGGCCCGCGGCGTCGTCCTCGGCCGCCGTGTCGTCGGGCGCGGTCGCCGCCGGCGCGGTCTCTCGGGCCGCGGTCTCTCGGGCCGCGGTCTCTCGGGCCGCGATGTCTCGGGCCGCGATGTCTCGGGCCGGGAGGTCTCGGGCCGCGGTGTCGGGCGAGGCGGGCGCCGGGCCGGCGGCCGCGTCCCCGATCGTCGGGATCGGGCCCTGTTCGAGGATGAGGTGGGCGTTGGTGCCGCTGATGCCGAAGGCGGAGACGGCGGCGCGCCGCGGTCGGTCGGGGGTGGTGGGCCAGTCGACGGGTTCGGTGAGCAGGGCGACGGTGCCGCTGGACCAGTCGACGTGCGGGGTGGGCGCGTCCACGTGCAGCGTCTTCGGCAGCCGGCCGTGGCTCATCGCGCCGATCAGTTTGATGATGCCGCCGACGCCGGCGGCGGCCTGGGAGTGTCCGATGTTGGATTTCAGGCTGCCGAGCCAGAGGGGTCGGTCGGTGGGGCGGCCGGCGCCGTAGGTGGCGAGGATGGCCTGGGCTTCGATGGGGTCGCCGAGGGTGGTGCCGGTGCCGTGGGCCTCGACGGCGTCGACGTCGGCGGGGGTGAGGCCGGCGGCGGCCAGCGCGGCGCGGATGACCCGCTGCTGGGACGGCCCGTTCGGCGCCGTCAACTGACTGGACGTTCCGTCGGAGTTCACCGCGCTGCCGCGGACCACCGCGTGGATGCGGTGGCCCAGCCGTTGGGCGTCGGACAGCCGCTCCAACACGAGCAGACCGACGCCTTCGGCCCAGGCGGTGCCGTCGGCGGCGGCGGCGAACGGCTTGCACCGCCCGTCCGGGGCCAGCCCGCGCTGGCGGGAGAACTCCACGAACATGCCGGGGGACGACATGACGGTGACCCCGCCGGCCAGGGCCAGGGTGCACTCCCCGCCGCGCAGCGCCTGGGCGGCGAGGTGGATCGCGACCAGCGAGGACGAGCAGGCCGTGTCCACCGTCACCGCCGGGCCCTCCAACCCCAGCGCGTAGGCGACCCGGCCCGACGCGACCGAGGTCGTGCTGCCGGTGAGCACGTACCCGTCGACCCGCTCGGGGGTCGACTGGTGCAGCCGCGGGGTGTACTCCTGGGCGATCACCCCGGCGAACACCCCGGTCGCGGAGCCGCGCAGCGAGACCGGGTCGATCCCGGCGCGTTCCACGGCCTCCCAGGCGGTCTCCAGCAGCAGGCGCTGCTGCGGGTCGGTGGCGAGGGCCTCCCGAGGGGAGATCCCGAAGAAGTCGGCGTCGAACTCCGGGGCGTCGTGGAGGAACCCGCCGGAGCGGGCGTAGGTCCGCCCGGGCCGGTCGGGGTCGGCGTCGTAGAGCCCGTCGACGTCCCACCCGCGGTTCGTCGGGAACGGGCCGGTGACGTCGAGTCCCTCGTCGACGACGCGCCACAGGTCCTCCGGCGAGCCCACCCCACCCGGAAAACGGCAGCTCATCCCGACGATCGCGATCGGCTCGCGACGGGCCGCCTCCTGCTCGCGCAGCTGCTGGCGGGTCTGGTGCAGATCGGCGGCGACCCGGTTGAGGTAGTCGCGGAGCTTCGCTTCGTTCGCCATGTGCGGTATCAGCCTTCTCGATGCGCGGAGTCGGGGCGGACCGGAGAGCACGTGCTGCCGGGCGCGGTGCGGGGGGTCACGGCGGCGCGTGGCCGGCGGGGGACCGGGCGGCTCAAGAGATTCCGAGCTCCCGATCGATGAAGTCGAAGATCTCGTCGTCGGTGGCGCCGGCGATCTGCTCGGTCAGCAGGGCCGCGTCGGCCTCGTCGTCGTCCGCCGCGGTGCCGGCCGGCGCCGCGGCGTCCGGCACCGCCGCCAGCAGCGCCCGAAGCCGGGCCACCGCGTCGGCGCCCTGGGGCGTCGACGCCGCCGGGCCGGTCAGAGCCGCCTCCAGCCTGGAGATCTCGGCGTCCAGGTCGACCGGGGCGGACCGATCGTCTAGGGACCGCCCGTCTAGGGACCGATCGTCTAGGGACCGCTCGTCTAGGGACCGCTCGTCTGCGAACAGGGTGTCCCGCAGGTGAGCGGCCAGGATCGTCGGCGTCGGGTGGTCGAACAGCAGCGTCGTCGGCAGGTGCACGCCGGTCTCCCGCGCGAGCCGGTTGCGCAGCTCGATCGCGCTCAGCGAGTCGAAGGCGGACTCCAGGAAGCCGCGATCCGGCCGGATCGCCGCCGCCGAGGCGTGGCCGAGGATCTCGGCCGCGGTGGTCCGGACCAGGGTGAGCAGCGCCCGGCGCTGCTCGTCGGGGCCCTGCCCGCGCAGCCGTTCGACGAGGGCCGCCGCCCGGTCCGCCGCCGGCGTGCCCGCCGCGCCGGCCGGCGTCGCCGCGTCGGCCGCGGCGGCGCCCACCGTCCCGTCCGAGCGGGCGGTGGAACGCTGCGACGGCACGTGGACCAGCCCGCGCAGCAGTCCGCCGCCGGCCGGCCGGGCGGCGCCGGCCGGGTCCAACCGCGCCGGGACCAGCAGCGGTTGCGCGCCGGCGCCCGCCGTCGCCCCGCCGACGGCCAGGTCGAACAGGGCCAGGCCCTGCGCGGTGGACATCGGCGCGATGCCGGTGCGTGCCAGCCGCGCCAGGTCGGCCGGGGCGAGCTGCCCCGCCATCCCCCCGGCCTGCGCCCAGTGCCCCCAGGCCAGCGACACGGCCGGCAGCCCGGCCGCGCGCCGGTGGTGGGCCAGGGCGTCGGCGAACGCGTTCGCCGCGGCGTAGTTGCCCTGCCCGCCGTTGCCGAGCAGCCCGGCGACGGAGGAGAACAGCACGAACGCGGCCAGGTCCAGCCCGGCGGTGGCCTGGTGCAGCAACCAGGCCCCGTCCACCTTGGGGCGCAGCACCCGGTCCAGCGTCGGGTCGTCGAGCGAGGTCACCACCCCGTCGGCGAGTACCCCGGCGGTGTGCACGACGGCGGTGAGCGGATGGTCGGCCGGGACCGCCGCGACCAGCCGGCGCACGTCGTCGGGGTCGGCGACGTCGGCGGCGACGACGGTGGCCGTCGCGCCCGCAGCGACGAGCGCGGCCCGCACGGCCTCGGCGTCCGGGGTGCCCGGACCGCCGCGGCTGGCCAGCAGCAGGTGTCGCACGCCGTGGTGGGTGACCAGCCGGCGGGCGGCGAGCGCGGCGAGGGCGCCGGTGCCGGTGATCAGCACCGTGCCCGCCGGGTCGAGCGGCGCGGGCAGCGTCAGCACCAGCTTGCCGGTGTGCCGGGCGAGGCTGAGCTGGCGCAGCGCCTGCGGTGCGTGCCGGACGTCCCAGCTCGTCGTCGGCAGCGGGCGCAGCGCCCCCCGGGTGAACAGGTCCGCGAGGTCGGCGAGCATCTCGCCGATGCGCGCCGGGTCCACGTCGAACAGGTCGAACGCCTGGTAGGAGCCGCCGTGGAGGTCCGCGGCGACGGCCGCCGGGTCCCGCAGGTCGGTCTTGCCCATCTCGATGAACCGCCCGCCCGGCGCCAGCAGCCGCAGCGAGGCGTCGGTGAACGGCCCGGCCAGCGAGTTGAGCACGGCGTCGACCCCACGCCCGCCGGTCGCGGCGCGGATGCTGTCGGCGAAGTCGAGGGTGCGTGACGACGCGATGTGGGTGTCGTCGAGACCCTGCCCGCGCAGCACCGGCCACTTCGCCGGGCTCGCCGTGCCGAACACCTCGACGCCCCAGTGCCGGGCGAGCTGGACCGCCGCCTGCCCCACCCCGCCGGTGGCGGCGTGCACCAGCAGCGACTCGCCGCGGCGCAGCCGGGCCAGACCGGCCAGGCCGTGGTAGGCGGTGAGGAAGGCGACGGGGACACCGGCGGCCTGGCTGAACGACCAGCCCGGCGGGATCGCCGTCAGCAGCCGGCGGTCCGTGACCGCCAGCGGGCCGAGCGTGCCCTGGACCAGGCCCATCACCCGGTCGCCGGGTGCGAGGTCCGACACCTGCGCGCCGACCTCGACCACGACGCCGGCGCCCTCCGCGCCGATGCGCGCCCCGCCGGGATACATCCCCAGGCCGATCAGCACGTCGCGGAAGTTCAGCCCGGCGGCGCGCAGCGCGAGGCGGACCTCTGTCGGCGCCAGCGGCCGGTGCGCCGCCGGCTCGGCCAGCAGAGCGAGGTTGTCCAGCGAGCCGGCGGCGGTCACGTCGAGTCGCCAGGCGTCGGTGCCGGCCGGGGGGAGCAGCGCCGGCTGCGTGCCGAGCGGAGCCAGCACCGGCACGCGGATCTCCCCGTCGCGCACCGCGAGCTCGCTGTGCTCGGCGGGCCGCGCGGCGAGCAGGGTGAGCGCGGCGCGCACGGCGTCGCGCGAGGTCGCCCGGCCGTCGACGTCGAGCAGCGCCACCCGGTCGGGATTCTCCGTCCGCGCGCTGCGGACGAGCCCCCACACGCCGGCCGCGGCGAGGTCGGCGACGTCCTCCCCGGGGCCCGCCGCCACGGCCCGCTCGGTGATGATCACCAGGCGGGACTCGGCGAACCGCTCGTCGCGCAGCCAGTCCTGCAACAGGTGCAGGGCCGAGCGGACCGTGGCGTGCGCCGCCGGGACCGGATCGGGGTGCTCGGCCGCCGACGTCCCGGCCACGGTCGGCCGATGGATGACCAGGGCCGGCACCTGGCCGTCGGCGCCGATCGCCGCCCGCAGCGCGGCCAGGTCGGGGAGGATGTGCAGGTCTGCCAGCTCGGGTGGCGCCGCGCCCGCGCCGCCGTCGGGCGCCGCCAGGTCGACGGGTCGCCGCGCCCCGAGCACCACCCAGCCGGCATCGTCGCCGGGGGCGCGGTTCGCGTCGGTGTCGGCGTCGGCCGTGGGCACCGCCGGCCAGTCCAGCCGGAACATCGCGTCGCCCCCGCCGCGCCCGGCGACCGCCCGGCCGGCGTCGGCCAACACCTGCGTGGCCACCGGGCGCAGGGTCAGCCCCCCGATCGTCACCACCGGCGCGCCGGCCGCGTCGGCGACGGCCAGCCGCGCCGTGTCCGGGCCGGTCGGGGAGACCCGCACCCGAACCGACGTGGCGCCGCGCGCGGCCAGCGTCACGTCCTGCCAGGCGAACGGCAGCCGGATGCGGCCGGGGTCAGCGTCGGCCGCCCGGTCGTCGGCGCCGTCGGCGCCGGCCCCGGGCAGCAGTCCGACGACGGCGTGCAGCGCCGCGTCCAGCAGCGCGGGATGCACCTCGAACCGATCCCGCCCGCCGGCCGCGTCCGGCAGCGTGACCTCGGCGAGCACGTCGTCCCCGTGGCGCCAGGCCGCGTGCAGCCCACGGAAGGCCGGTCCGTACTGGTAGCCGTCGCCGGCCAGCCGCGGGTACAGGTCCGAGACGTCGAGCGCGACCGCGTCCGGCGGCGGCCATGCCCGCGCGGGTCGCCCGCCGCGGCGCCTCCGGCCGGTTCGGCGCCGCCCCCGCCGCGTCGCCGCCGTCGTCGGTGCGCAGGAAGCCGGTGGCGTGTCGCTGCCACGGGCCCGGGGGGTCGGTCTGGTCGGCGACCGGGCGGGCGTGGACCGTGACGGCCCGGCGCTCGGCCCCGTCCGCCGCGCCACCACCGGCCTCATCCGCCGGGGCCACCAGGACCTGGACGTCGACCGCCCCGGACGCGGACAGGGCCAGCGGGGCGGTGAGCGCGAGCTCCTCCACCCGGTGGGCGCCGCAGTGCCGGGCGGCGGCCAGCGCCAGGTCCAGCAGCGCGGTTCCCGGTAGCAGCACCGTGTCGCGCACGGCGTGGTCACCCAGCCAGGGCAGCGCGACCGGGTCCAGCCGGCCGGTCAGCGCCAGGCTGCCGTCGGCCAGGTCGACCGCGCCGGTCAACACCGGGTGCTCCGGGCCGCCCGCCGCCGTCTCGGTGCCCACGCGGGCCGACGTCCCGGTCGGGGTGTCCAGCCAGTAGCGCTGTCGCTGGAAGGGGTAGGTGGGCAGGGCCGTGCGGCGCGGCCGGCGGCCGGTGAACGCGGCCGACCAGTCGACGGTGACCCCGTCGGCGTGCAGCCGGGCCAGGGCGGTGGTGAACGAGCGGACCTCCGGGCGGTTCGCGCGCAGCAGCGCGACGACCCTCGGCGCCGGTTCGGCGACTGCGTCCGGGGCCGGTGCGGCGTCGGCGACGGTCTGTTCGGCCAGGGCCGAGAGCACCGCGTCCGGGCCCAGCTCCACGTAGTTGGTGACGCCCAGTTCGGCCAGCGTGCGGATCCCGTCGTGGAAGCGGACCGTCCCCCGCAGGTGGCGCACCCAGTAGTCCGGGTCGGTCAGCTCGGCGTCGGTCGCCACCCGTCCCGTGACGTTCGAGACGACGGGGATCGTCGGCGGTCGCAGGGTCACCCCCGCGACGACCTCGCGGTACTCGGCGAGGACCGGGTCCAGGTGGCCGGAGTGGAACGCGTGGCTGACCCGCAGGCCGCGCACCCGGTGGCCGGCGTCGCGCCAGTGCCGGCCGATCTCCTCGACGGCGTCGCGGTCGCCGGAGACGACCACCGAGCGCGGCCCGTTGACCGCCGCGATGCCGATGGTCCCGGCCGCGCCGGCGAGCAGCCGGCCGATCTCCTCCTCGGTGCCCTCCAGCGCGGCCATCGCGCCGGTCGCGGGCACGCTCTGCATGAGCCGGCCCCGCGCGGCGACCAGCGTGGCCGCATCCGGCAGGGAGAGCACCCCGGCGAGGTGGGCGGCGGTCAGCTCGCCGACGGAGTGGCCGATGAGGTGGTCGGGGCGCAGCCCGTAGGACTCCACCAGCCGGTACAGCGCGACCTCGAGCGCGAACAACGCGGGCTGGGTGAAGGCGGTGGCGTCCAGCTCGTCGGCCGCCGCCGACCCGGGCTCGGCGAACATGAGCTCCCGGACGGACCGACCGACCGCGACGTCGAGCTGCGCGGTGACCTCGTCGAGCGCGGCGGCGAAGACGCTCGACGCGGCGTACAGCTCCCGCCCCGCGCCGGCGCGCTGGCTGCCCTGCCCGGTGAACAGCAACGCCGTGCGGCCCGCCGGCCCGGCGACGCCCGACACGACGTGTGCGGCCGTGTCCCCGGCGGCGAGCGCCAGCAGTCCGGCGCGGTGGCGCTCCGGCCCGTCGCCGACGACGACGGCCCGGTGCGCCAGCAGGGTCCGGGTGGTGGCCAGGGCATGGCCGATGTCCGCCGCCGAGGGGCCGCCCGGCTCCCCGGCCGAGGCGGCGACGTACTCGGCGAGCTGCGTCGCCCGCGCCCGCAGCGCCGACTCGGAGTGCGCGGAGAGGACCCAGGGCAGCACGTCGGAGGCGGTCTCGGCGGTCTCGGCCGGTTCGCCGTCCGCCGGTCGCCCGTCCACCGGCGGGCCGGAGTCGGGCTCGGTGACCTCCTTGGCGACCTGCTCGGTGATCTCCTCAGGGGCCTGTTCGAGGATGAGGTGGGCGTTGGTGCCGCTGATGCCGAAGGCGGAGACGGCGGCGCGCCGCGGTCGGTCGGGGGTGGTGGGCCAGTCGACGGGTTCGGTGAGCAGGGCGACGGTGCCGCTGGACCAGTCGACGTGCGGGGTGGGCGCGTCCACGTGCAGCGTCGCGGGCAGGCGGCCGCGCCGCAACGCCTCCACCAGTTTGATCACGCCGGTGACCCCGGCGGCGGCCTGGGTGTGGCCGATGTTGGATTTCAGGCTGCCGAGCCAGAGGGGTCGGTCGGTGGGGCGGCCGACGCCGTAGGTGGCGAGGATGGCCTGGGCTTCGATGGGGTCGCCGAGGGTGGTGCCGGTGCCGTGGGCCTCGACGGCGTCGACGTCGGCGGGGGTGAGGCCGGCGGCGGCCAGCGCGGCGCGGATGACCCGCTGCTGGGACGGCCCGTTCGGCGCCGTCAGCCCGTTGGAGGCGCCGTCGGAGTTCACCGCGCTGCCGCGGATCACCGCGAGCACGTGATGCCCCAGCCGTCGCGCGTCGGACAACCGCTCGAGCACCACCACGCCGACGCCCTCCGCCCAGGCGGTGCCGTCGGCGGCGGCGGCGAACGGCTTGCACCGCCCGTCCGGGGCCAGCCCGCGCTGGCGGGAGAACTCGGTGAACATGCCCGGTGTCGGCATGACGGTGACCCCGCCGGCCAGGGCCAGGGAGCATTCCCCGCCACGCAGCGCCTGGGCGGCGAGGTGGATCGAGACCAGCGAGGACGAGCAGGCCGTGTCCACCGTCACCGCCGGGCCCTCCAACCCGAGGGTGTAGGCCACCCGGCCGGAGACGACCGAGGTCAGACTGCCGGTGAGCACGTAGCCCCCGTAGCCGTCCGGCGCCTCGACGAGCCGCGGGCCGTAGTCGTGCGGGGTGACGCCCGCGAACACGCCGGTCGCGGTCCCCCGCAGGGTGACCGGGTCGATCCCGGCCCGCTCCAGGGCCTCCCAGGACGTCTCCAGCAGCAGCCGCTGCTGGGGGTCCATCGCGGTCGCCTCCCGGGGGGAGATCCCGAAGAAGTCCGCGTCGAACTCGGCGGCGTCGGGCAGGAACCCGCCGTGCCGGGTGTAGGAGGTGCCCGGCCGGGTGAGGTCCGGATCGTGCAGGGCGGTGAGGTCCCACCCGCGGTCGGTCGGGAACGGCCCGATCGCGTCGACCCGGGCGGCCAGCAGGTCCCACAACTGCTCCGGCGAGCGCGCGCCGCCCGGCCAGCGGCCGGCGGCCGCCACGATCGCAATCGGCTCGTCGCCCGATCGGACCGGGCCGCCCGGCGCGGTCGCCACGGCCCCCGTGGCCTGCTGGCCGGTGCCGGTCAGCGCCGCGCGCAGGTAGCCGGCCAGCCGTCGCGGGGTCGGGTAGTCGAAGGTCAGCGTGGTCGGCAGCGCGACCCCGGTCGCCGCCGCCAGCCGGTCGCGGAACTCCACGGCGCTCACCGAGTCGAACCCGAGGTCGGCGAAGGTCCGGTCCGCCTGCACGCTGCCGGCGGCGTGGCCCAGCACGATCGCCAGGCTCGCGCCGATCGCGTCGAGCAGCACCCGGTCGGCCTCCGGCCCGGCCAGCCCGGCCACCCGGCGGGCGAGCGCCGAGCTCGGGGCCGCGTCGCTCGCCGCCGAACCCGCCGTGGCCGTCTCCGCCGCGGCCGATCCCGCGCCGGCCCGCGCGGCGGTGCCGTTCAGGGTGGAGCCGTCGTGCGCGCGCACCGGCGGTGTGCCGGGTCCGCCGTCCGCGTCCGCCGGCGCTTCGGGCGCCTCCACCTCGAAGGTCCGGCGCTGGAACGGGTAGGTGGGCAACGGGACGCGCCGCGCCCGCGCCGGGTACGCCGCCGCGAGGTCCACCGCCCCGCCGGCGACGTGGACCTCGGCCAGCGAGCGGACGAACCGGTGCAGCCCACCGTCGTCGCGGCGCAGCGTCCCGACCACCGCGGCCGGTCCCGCGGCGCTGCCCGAGGCCGAACGCGCCGCGTCCTCGACGATCGCCCGGATCCCGCCGGTCAGCACCGGATGCGGGCTGACCTCGATGAACGTCCGGTGGCCGGCGGCCAGCGCGGCGCGCACCGCCGCGTCGAAGCGCACCGTCCCGCGCAGGTTCGCGTACCAGTAGCCGGCGTCGAGCCGGGAGGTCTCCAACGCCTCGCCCGTGACCGTCGAATAGAACGTGACGTCGCCCGCCCGCGGCGTGATGTCGGCCAGCAGGTCCAGCAGCGGCGCCTGGACGGCCGCCACCTGCGGGGAGTGCGAGGCGTAGTCCACCGGGATGCGCCGCACGTCCACGCCGTCCGCGGCGTAGCCGGCGATCAGCTCGTCCAGCGCGGCGGGGTCACCGGAGACGACGGTCGACGACGGGCCGTTCACCGCCGCCACCGCCAGCACGCCGTCCGGGCCGCCCAGCCGCTCGAGCACGGCCGCCACCGGCAGCGGGATCGACGCCATCGCCCCGGTGCCGGCGAGCTCCGCCAGCACCCGGCTGCGCCGGGCGACCACGGCCGCAGCGTCCGCCAGCGTCAGCGCGCCGGCCAGGTGGGCGGCGGCGATCTCGCCCTGGGAGTGCCCGATCACCGCGTCGGGCCGCACCCCGTGCGAGCGCCACATCGCCGCCAGCGCCGTCATCACGGCGAACAGCGCCGGCTGCACCACGTCCACCCGGTCCAGCGGCGGCGCGCCCGCGGCCCCGGCGAGCACGTCGGGCAACGACCAGTCGACATGCGGGGCGAGCGCCTCGGCGCAGGCCGCGATCCGCTCGGCGAACACCGGCGAGGTCGCGAGCAGCTCGCGGGCCATGCCGGCCCACTGCGACCCCTGCCCGGGCAGGACGAGGACGACCCCGCCGCGATCGGCGGCGCCGTCGGGCGGGCCCGTGACGAGCCCGGCGTCCTGCTCGCCGTCGCGCAGCCGGCGCAGGGCGGTGAGGAACTCCGCCGGGCTGGTGCCGACCACGACCGCCCGCCGCTGGAAGGCCGTGCGGGTGGTGACCAGGGAGTGGCCGACGTCCACCGGGTCGAACGCCGGCTGCGGCGCGGCGGGGTCGGCGGCGTCCGTCCCGTCCACCGGCTCGGCGTGGCCGGTCAGCGGGTCGTGGCCGGTCAGCGGGTCGTGGCCGGTCAGCGGGTCGTGGCCGGTCAGCAGGTCGTACAGCCGCCCGGCCTGCGCGCGTAGCGCGGCCTCGTCGCGGCCCGACACCGGCCACGGCAGCGCCTGCGTCGGCTCGTCCGGGGCCACCGTGCCCGGGGCCTCGGCCGACGGCGGCTCGGTCGGCGCTGTATTGGTCGGCGCTGTAGTGGTCGGCGCGGTCTTGGCCGGCGGGGGCTCGGCGACGATGAGGTGGCAGTTCGTCCCGCCCATCCCGAACGAGCTCACGCCGGCGAGCAGCGGCCGGTCCCCGGCCGGCCAGGAACCGTGGTCGGTGTGCACCCGCAGCCGTAGCTCGTCGAACGCGATGTCGGGGTTGGGGGTGACGAAGTTGAGGCTCGGTGGCAGCTCGCGTCGCGAGATCGCGAGCACCGTCTTGAGCAGGCCGACGATCCCGCTGGCACCCTCGAGATGACCGACGTTCGTCTTCGCCGAGCCGACGAGCAGGGGCGCGTCGGCGGGCCGCCCGGCACCGAACGCGCGGCCCAACGCGGCGGCCTCGATCGGGTCCCCGACCGGGGTGCCCGTCCCGTGCAGCTCCACGTACTGGATGTCGCGGGTGTCGACGCCCGCCGCCCGCGCGGCCTGGCGCAGGACCCGCTCCTGGGCGTCCGCGCTGGGCAGGGTCAGCCCGTCGGTGGCGCCGTCGCTGTTGACCGCGCCGCCGCGGATCACCGCGTGGACGGTGTCGCCGTCCGCGAGGGCGGACGAGAGCCGCTTGAGCAGGACGATTCCGCCACCCTCGCCGCGCACGTACCCGTTCGCCCGCGCGTCGAAGGTGTAGCAGCGGCCCTCGGGGGACAGCGCGCCGAACCGGCCGGCGGCGTCGGTGCTCTCCGGCACCAGATTGAGCTGTACGCCGCCGGCGAGCGCGAGGTCGCACTCGCCCCGGCGCAGGCTGTCCGCCGCGAGATGCACGGCCACCAGCGACGACGCCTGGGCGGCGTCCACCGTCAGGCTCGGGCCGCGCAGGTCCAGGGTGTAGGAGACCCGGTTCGCGATGATCCCCCGGCTCTGCCCGGTGAGGGTGTGCCGGGTGACGGCGTCCGGACCGGCGCGCAGCACCCGGGTGGCGTAGTCGCTCGTGATCGCGCCGACGAAGACCCCGGTGCGGCTGCCGGCCAGCGCAGCCGGGGGCAGGCCGGCCTCCTCCACCGCCTCCCAGGCGAGTTCCAACACCAGTCGCTGCTGCGGATCGAGCTGCGCGGCCTCCCGCGGCGCGATGCCGAAGAACTCCGGCTCGAACCCGTAGACGTCGTCGAGGTGGGCACCGGAGGCGGCGCCGAGCCGGCGGGGGACGGCCGGGCCGCGGTCGACCGCGTCGCCGCCGGCGCGCAGCAGGCGCCAGAACGCCGCCGGGTCGGGCGCCGAGGGCAGCCGGCACGCCAGCCCCACCACCGCGATCGGGTCTCCCGCTCCCCGGGGGGTGTCGTCAGCGTTCGCGGACACGGCTGATCCACTGCTCATCGCTGGGGCGCTCCTCGTCGTGAACGTTCAGACCCCGACGCGCCGCCCTCGGACGGCACATTTCTCGGGAACGCCTGCCAGCGTAGGAGCACGGACTAACAACTGACTTTAGATCCGCTAAAGGTAATGTCCGTAGTCGATGCGGCGGATTTCCGGGCTGCCGTGAAAGCAGCTTGAGGCGACGGAAAATCATGGCGGACCGGACCCTATGCTCCGGAATCTGGCCGCGTCCTGGTCGCGATTCCGGCCGGCCTTCAAAAGAATTCCACGGCCGGTGTACCGCCGTTTTGCGGACGGTCGTCCGGCTGCTCGCGGTCAACGCAGGGCGGGGCGGCCGGCACCGTGCCGGTCGCCCCACCCGGGCGGGCGTGAAGCCTACCCGCTCAGCGCCCCCACCGTGTCCAGGGGTTTGCCGCCGTCGGACGTGCCGCCCAGCACGTACACCCGGCCGTCACCGCCGGTGGTCGCGGCGGCGTCCGCCCGCTTCGACGCCGCACCCGTGGGCCCGGAGGTCCACTGGTCGTCGTCCGGGGAGTAGACCTGCACCGCGTCCGTGACGTCGCCGCCGGCGTCCCGGCCGCCGACGACGTAGACCCGCCCGTCCGGCCCGGTCGCGCCGGCCGCCCGGGTCACCCCGGTCGGCAGGTCGGACACCTGGGTCCACGATCCGCTGCCACCCGTACCGGGCGTGTAGGCGTACACGTCGGACGAGGCGCGGGCCGCCGAGCCGCCGCCCGCCGCGCTGCCACCGGCGGCGAGGACGCGGCCGTCGGGCAGAGCGGTGAGGGCCGGCGCCTTGACGGGCGTCGGCGGCGCGTCGGCCGTGGTCCAGCTCGCGGCGTCGGGGTCGTAGATCGCCAGCGTGTCGCCGTCGAGGACGTAGATCTTCCCATCGGTCGCGCGGGCCGCCCGCGGCTCACCCATCGGCTTCGGCAGTGCCGTCCCGCTCGTCCAGCTGTCACTGGACGGCGTGTAGACCTCGACGGTGTCCGTCGGGTCGTCCGCGGCGCCGGAACGGCCACCGATCGCGTAGATCCGGCCGTCCGTGCCGGTCGCCGCGGCGAGATGCGTCCGCGGGGTCGGCAGGTCGGCCGCGTCCGTCCAGGCGTCCTTCTTCGGGTCGAAGACCTGGACGGTGCCTACCGGCGCGGCGGCGGCGCCGGGCGCCGCGGACGGCGAGCCGGTGCCGCTCGGCGTCACCGACGACTCGTTGGTGGGCGAGGTGGCGGTGGGTGAGTCGGCGGTGGGTGAGTCGGTGGAGGGCTGGGTGCCGTTGTCGCCGGGCGGGTCGTTCGGCGCGTTGGACGGCGGGCCGACCGTCGGTTCGTCGGTCAACGCGCCCGGAATGATCGTCGAGTTGGTGGTCGGACCGCCCGCGGGCGACGTGGTCGGCGCGGTCGGCGACCCCGTCGGCGTCGAGGTCGGCGTCGAGGTTGAGGGCGAGGTCGACGTCGAGGTCGGGGAAGGGGAGGTGCCCGCCGGGCTCGACGGGGAGGCGCTCTGGGTGGGCGAGCCGGTGGCCGAACCCGGCGCGCCGCCGGCGCCGCCCGCGCCACCGGCGGTCTCCTGCCCGCCGATCGCATAGATCCGGCCGTCACAGCCGGTGGTGGCCGCGAGGTGGGCGCGGGGCGCGGGCAGCGCGGTGACGGTCTCCCAGCTGCCCAGCGGGCCGGCCGTCGACGGGTAGGAGGGGCAGTAGCCGCCCGCGGGGCTCGCGGTGGTGGGGCTCGCGGTGGTGGGGTTCGCGGTGGTGGGGCTGCCCGTCGGCGCCGGGCTGCCCGGGGCGCCGGTCGGTGTCGCGGTGGCGCCCGTGCCGAGCAGACCGGGCGAGGCGAGCGCCGCCGTCAGGGTGGCGGCCAGGACGAAGGTGCGTGAAGTGCACCGACGTGACGTGCGGGACCAACTCATGGGTTCCCCCCTCTTCAGGCCCGCGTCCGCGGACCCGACCGACGGGTGGATCGCGTGGATGGCGTCGCGGGGCCGGACGGCCTGGGCGACCGGCGGATCGGGCTTGTCATGGCCGTGGGGACCAGCCGGGTGGGCAGGGGCGTCCGTGCACAGGATAAACACGTATTGTGTTCCCTCTGCTTCAGAATGTAATCTTCCTCTGCGGGTGGTTGTGGTGACGCCGCCTCGGGCAGCCCCAGGCCCGCCCCTGCCGCCCGCGTAGCCTCTCCCCGTGCCCAGCCAGCCGCCGCCCGTCCCGTCGAAGGTGACCCGCCTGCACGCGCGCGTGCTCGCCCGGCTGACCGGCGTCGTCGAGGCACGGCGAAGCGAGCGCTTCTTCGCCGACCAGGGGCGGGTCGTGGCCGCCCTCGTCGGCCTGTCCGTCCTCGGGTCGGCCGCGGTGGCCGCGGGGCCGTTCATCCTGCGCCACCTCATCGACACCTCGCTGCCGACCGGCCGGGTGCGCGACCTCGTCGTCCCCGTCCTGCTGCTGTGCGTGGTGCTGGTGTTCGAGTCGACCGTGCTGTCCGTGCGGATGGCGCTCATCGCCCGGCTCGGCGGGGTCGTGGCGGTGCGCATCCGCCAGGCCGTCAACGCCCACCTGCAGCGGCTGCCGTTCGCCTTCTTCCCCCGCAGCCAGCAGGGCGAGGTGATGACGGTGATGTCCTCGGACGTTCTGGCCGCCCAGAACGCGATCTCCGCGACCGTGCAGGCGGTGATCTGCCGGCTGGCGGACATCGTCGTCGGCACCGTCGTCGTCTTCGCGCTGGACTGGCGGCTCAGCCTCGCCGTGATGGTGTTCGCCCCGGCCACCCTGGTGATCATCCGTTCCGGGCGGCGTCGCCTGGCCGCGCTGTCGCAGCGTCAGCGCGAGCTTGACGGCCAGCTCATGGCCCAGGTCTCCGACACCTCGTCGGTGTCCGGGGCGCTGCACGTGCGGCTGTTCGACCGGGTCGACTACGAGCGGGAGCGGTTCGACGCGGCCGGCGCCGAGCTGCTGGCCGCCTCACGGGAGCAGGCCCGGCTCACCTCACGGGTCCGTTTCCTGGTCAATCTCGGCATCGTCGCGACGATGACCGCCGTGGTCTCCCTCGGCGCCTGGCTGGTCTCCTCCGAGCGGACGACGCTCGGCACGGTCGCCGCCCTCGGCGGCGCGCTGCTGGTGTCGTTCGGTCCGCTGTCCTCCGCGGTCGACCTGCGCTCCGAGCTGGCGGGCGCCGGCGCCTCCTTTCGGCGGATCTTCGCCCTGCTCGACGTGCCCGAGGACGAGGCCAGGGCGATGTCCGCCGGGTCGCCGGCGCCCGTCGCGGCGCCCGGCCCGGCGCCCGATCTCCTGGCGGCGGGTTCGCGGTCCCGGCCCGCTCCCGCGATCGCCGTGCCCCGGGCGCCGGCCACCGGGCCGGGTGCGGACGCGTCGCCGGCGGGCCTCGACCTGACGCTCGACGACGTGTGGTTCGCCTACGACCAGGCCGTGCCAGGGCCCGCGCGGGCGGCGGACGCCCCGTCCTCCGACTACCCCGCCCCCGCCGCCCCTGCCCCCGACTACCCCGACGCCCCCGCCCCCGACGACCCGTCCTGGAACCTGCGGGGGGTGACGCTGCGCGTCGCCGCGGGGACGACCACGGCCGTCGTCGGCGCCAGCGGAGCCGGCAAGACGACGATCGCCTACCTCGCCAGTGGGGTGCACCGCCCGCAGCGGGGCCGGGTCCTGCTCGGCGGCGTCCCGCTCGCCGCGATCCCGCCGGCCCGGCTGCACGCGGCGGTCGGCGTGGTCCCGCAGGACCCGCACCTGTTCCACGACACGATCGCGGCGAACCTCCGCTACGGCCGGCTGGACGCCACCGACGACGAGCTGCGGGCCGCCCTCGACGCGGCCAGCCTGTCCGCCCTGCTCGACCGGCTGCCCGACGGGCTGGCGACCCGGGTCGGCGCGCGGGGCTACCGGCTGTCCGGCGGCGAGCGCCAGCGGCTCGCCATCGCCCGTGTCCTGCTGCAGTCGCCGCAGGTGCTGGTGCTCGACGAGGCGACGTCCGCGCTGGACACGGTCTCCGAGGCCGCGGTGCGCACGGCGCTGGACCGGCTCGCCGTCGGCCGGACCTGCCTGGTGATCGCCCACCGGCTGTCCACGGTGATCGACGCCGACCGCATCTACGTCATGGATCATGGCCGCGTCGTCGAGGACGGCACCCACCATGGCCTGCTCGCCGACGGCGGCGCCTACGCCCGCCTCTACCGCCCGAGTGCCGGCTGACCGGCAACCGCAGCGCGGAGCCGGTCAGAGATGGCCACGGCGGACCATCAGCGCAAGCACGCAGGCCGAGGGCGCCATCGGCAGCCACACGGTGATCAGCCGGTAGCCCAGGACCGCGGCGAGCGCGACGGCGGCGGACTGGCCGGCGGCGATGATCGCCGCGGTCAGGGCCGCGTCGAGGGAGCCGAAGCCGCCCGGAGAGGGCACCAGGGCCGAGGCGGCGCTGGCGGCGAAGTACAGCGCGAAGACCGCTCCGACGCCGAGCGGGAGGTGCAGCGCGCGCATGATCGCCCACAGGGTCGCGGCGTGCAGCAGGGGGATGGCCGTCGAGCCACCCCACAGCATGGCCGCCCGGCTGGGCGAGCGGATCGTGGAGCGCATCGACCGCAGATGGTCGACGATTCGTGCCCAGACCCCGCGGGCGATCCGGCGGGCCGCCGGCACCAGCCAGCCCAGCAGCGCGGTGACGGCGACGGCCGCCGCGGCCACCGCGACGCCCAGGGCCACCGGGCCGCCGTCCGGCAGGTGGGCGGAGTCCATCGGCAGGAATCCCCCCGCCAGCAGGACGGCCAGCACGGCCAGATGGGTGGTGACCCCGGCGGTGGCATCGAGGCCGACCGCCGTCAGGGACTCCCGCAGGGAGAAGCCGTGCCGGTGCAGGAAACGCAGCTTCACCGCGCCGACCCCGAACCCGGCGGGCAGCACATGATTGGCGACGCTGCCCGCCACCTGGGCGGCGAGTAGCCGGCGGACCGGCAGCGACCGCGGCACCGTCCCCTGCTGGCAGGCCGCGCCGGCAACCCAGGTGAGCTGGGCGACGGCGACCGCGCCCAGCAGCCAGAACGGATGGGCGCTGGTCAGCGCGTCGATGCCGGTCCGCACCGTCGACCACGACCGCACCAGCCACACCGCCGCCACCAGCGGCGCCGCGCAGGCCAGCAGCGGGCGCACCAGCCAGAACCGGCCGCGGCGGGGCGCGGCGGCCACGGCCACGTCCCCGCTCGGGCCGGCGTCGAGGGCCGGCGCGAGCATCGCCCCGCCGCCCGCCGCCTCCGGTGCCTGGCGCCTCATGGTTCTCCCGTCCTGGCGTCTGCGTGCTCCCGGTACGGCCGCGGCCCCCGGTGCCGTCGCCGGTTCCGGTGCCGTTGACCTTGGTGCCGTCGTTGCGTCCACCTGGTTCCCGTCCGCCTGGTTCCCGTCCGCCTGGTCTGCGGTCGTCTCAGGGGCCTTGGCCCACGTCGACCCGGTCCGCTTCGATCCCGTTCGGGATGACGCCTTCGGAAGTGATGCTCCCCGGCATGTCCTCGTCGAGGACTCCGCGACGCGCTGGTGCCGGCTCACAGGAGTGTGCCGTGACCGGGTCGAGATCGGAACCCGAGCCCCCCGCGAGCAGCCCGGCGAGGCGTCCGGCGAGCCCGCCCCAGCTCCAGGCCTCGCGCATCCATTCCCGCCCGGCCAGGCCCATCCGAGCGGCCCGGTCGGGGTCGTCGAGCAGCTCCACCACGGCCCGGGCCACGGCGGGGGTGTCCCGGCCGTCGACGACCTCGCCGGTGCGGCCGGGCAGGACGACGTCCGGCGCGCCGCCCTGGGCGCCGGTGATGACGGGCAGCCCGCTGGCCGCCCCCTCCAGGGAGGACAGGCCGAGCCCCTCCAGATCCAGGCCGAGCCAGCGGGTGCGCGACGGCATGGCGAACACGTCGGCGGCGTCGAGGTAGGCGGGCAACTCCTCCTCGCCGACCGCGCCGGCGAAGTGCACCTCGTCCGCCACCCCGACCTGCCCGGCGAGGCGGCGCAGCCGGCCCTCGGCGGGGCCCTGCCCGACGAGCAGCAGGCGGGCCCCCGGGTGGCGGCGGCGCACGGTGGGCCAGCCGCGGATGAGGGTGTCCTGCCCCTTGCGCGGCACCATCCGGGCCACGCAGATCACGACCGGGCGGTCCGACCAGCCCAGGGTCCGGCGGATGTCGTCCCCGCCGGCCCCCGGCCGGAAGCGGCGGGTGTCGACGCCGCCGGTGAGCCGGGCGAGGGTGGTGCCCGGCGGGGACACGGCGACCAGCCGGCGCCGGGTGAACGAGGTGAGGTAGGTCAACACGTCGGCGCGGGCGGCGACGGAGCGCACGAGCGACCAGCCCACCGGCAGCCGGGACCAGGCGACCTCGTGCCCGTGGCTGGACGCCACCACCCGGGTGACGCCCGCGTCGCGCAGCGTCGGGGCGAGCAGCCCGTACGGCGCGGCGGTGGGGAACCAGGCGGCCTCGCAGCTCTCGGTGCGCACGAGCGAGCGCAGCAGCCGCCGGGACCGCGGCGAGGTGAGGATCCGCTCGCCGGCCCGGACCACCGGGAAGGGCAGCGTGCGATCGTACGCCTCGGCGCCGGGCGCCGTCGGCGCGACGACGACGACCCGGTCGGCGGGCAGGCCGGCGGTGAGGTGGCAGGCGAACGTCTGGATGCCGCCGAGGACCGGGGGGAACTTGTCCGCCACCACCAGCGTCCGCGGCAGGTCGACGGCACCCGCGGCGCCGGCCGGCCGGGAGCCGGGGGACGCCGCCGGTGCGGGCACGACGCCGGCCGGCGCCGCGGACTCGTCCGGCCCCGCCGGGCGGGGAGTACGACTCACGCGGCGTCCGGCCGGCGGAGGGGTACGGCGTGCGGCGGTGGGAGGCAGGCGTCGTCCCGTTCGACGGGCAACGACGGCAGTCGGCGACCATCCATGAGGGGAGATGATTGCAGGCGGCCGGTGTGAGCTGGATGAGTGCCGCGAATGGGATGCGCCCAGCGGCGGCTGACCGGCTGGCGGCGGCCGGCGGCGGTGGTCGGCGGCCCTGGTCGGCGGCCCTGGTCGGCGGTGGTGCGTCAGGCGATGCCGACGGGTCTGCTCAGCGCACGGCGAAGCCGGCGTCGATCGGCAGGGAGATCCCGGTGACGTACTTCGCGGCGTCGGAGACCAGCCAGGCGACCGCGTCGGCGATGTCCTCGGGCTGGAGGATCTCGATGGGCAGCGCGTTCTGCATCGCGGCGGTCGCGTTGTCCGATTCGGCGAGCAGCTTCGCCATCGCTTCGTTCATCGTCATCCCGGTCGCGACGCCGGTCGGGTGGATCGTGTTCACCCGGATCCAGTGCTTGGCCAGGTCGTTCGCGAGCACCTGCATGAGCCCGACCAGGCCGCGTTTGGCCGCCGTGTACGCCTGCGGGCCGGCGGCCGGGCTGCCCGTCCCCCTCAGGCCCGCGCTGGAGCTGGTCAGGATGATCGACCCGCCGCGGCCGCCCTCGATCAGCGCCGGTAACGCCGCCCGCACCGTCTTCCAGACGCCGGTCAGGTTCGTGTCGATGATGTCCTGCCACTCGGTGAACGGGTCCGCCTCCGGCGACAGCCGGATGATCCCGGCGTTCGCGATGACGATGTCCACCCGCCCGAACTCGGCCAACCCCTCCCCGAAGGCGGCGGAGAGCTCGGCGAAGTCCCGCACGTCCGCCCGGCGGGCGACGATCCGCCCGCCGAGCTTCTCGACGAGCCCGACGGTCTCGGCGAGATCCGCCTCGGAGGCGTTCGGATAGTCCATCGACGCGATGTCGGCGCAGATGTCCACGCCGATGATGTCGGCCCCTTCGCGGGCCAGCCGCACGGCGTGCGCCCGCCCCTGTCCGCGGGCGACTCCGGTGATGAAGGCGGTCCTGCCGTCGAGCGTGCCCATCCGGCACTCCTTCCGGAACCTGGATTTCGCGACCTGTCGGTGTATCGCAGATCACAAACGTTATTGCGGACACTGATCGTCCGCAAGGGCTGCCGCCGGCCGCCGCGCGATGATGGACCGCAGGCGGTGGGCGACACCGCAGGCGGAGGGCGACGAGGAGATCGATGGCGCAGACGACGACGAGGCAGGCCGTGCGCGGGCGGCCCCGGGACCCGGACCTGCAGGCGCGGGTCCTCGACGCGGCGCTGGCCGAGTACGCCCGGTCCGGCTGGGCGGGTTTCACCATGCATGCCGTCGCCGGGCGCGCCGGGGTCGGCAAGTCGTCGATGTACCTGCGCTGGCCGACCAAGGAACAGCTGCTGGCCGACGCGATCGACGCCTACACCCGCCCGCTCGTCGTCGACCACGACACCGGCTCGCTGCGCGGGGACGTGCTCGCCCTGGCCTCGAGCCTGCTGGCCCACTTCCTCGACCCGGTGGGCTGGATCACGGTGCGCATCGCCGTCGACGCCGCCGTCGAGGCCCTCGACCTGGGCGGCTTCCACGAACGGATCGTCACGAAGCACAACGACGCGGCCCAGCGCATCGTCGACCGGGCGATCGCCCGCGGCGAGCTGCCGGCGGGGGTTGACGGCCGGCCGCTGCTCGAAGGCCTGTTCGGCGGCGTGCTCATGCACGCGCTGGCGATGCCGCCGCACGAGCACGCCGCCGCCCGGTCCGATCTCGCCGCGCACGTCACGCCGCTGGTCGACCTGCTGCTGCGCGGAGTCGGCCCGGCGGCGCCCCCCGCGGCCGGCTGACCGCGCGGGCCGGGCCGCCGCGAATGCGCCACCCGATCCGCGCGGCGGCGCCCACCTGCCCCCTGGCACTCACCCCACCCCCCCGCGGGACCACCCGATCCGGACCGGGCGGGGTCGGTTGCGCGGCCTGACCGTCTGGGTAGGCACTGGACGGGGTAGCCGCGGCCGGGTGCATCGGCTCGGGGGCGATCGGCCACGCGGCGCGGAAGGAGCACGGCGATGGTGGGCACGCTTACCGTCACGGAACGTCGCAGCTGGCTTGACTGGGCGCTGGACACCTTCGACACGCAGGTGCGGGCCGTGCCGCCCGGTTCCTGGGAGGCGCCGACGCCGTGCCGGGACTGGGACGTGCGGGCGCTGGTCAACCACCTCACCGTCGAGCACCTGTGGGTCCCGCCGTTGCTGGCCGGCCTCACCCGGGAGGACATCGGTACCCGGTTCGACGGGGATCAGCTCGGGGAGGACCCGGGCGCGCGCTGGACGGTGACGGCCCGCCGTAGCCGTGACGCCTGGGACCGGCCGGAGGCCTGGTCGGCGATCCCGATGCTGTCGTTCGGACCCACCCCCGCGGACGAGTACGCCTTCCAGCTCACCGCCGACCTGCTCATCCACAGCTGGGACCTGGCCCGGGCGATCGACGCCTCCGGCCGGCTGCCCGGCGACACCACGTCGGCGCGGACCGTCGGCAACAACCGCGAGCTCGTGCGCTGGGTCCACGACAGCCTGCGCCGGCAGATCGACGCCTGGCGAGTCGTCGGCATCTTCGCCACCGAAGTCTCGGTGCCGGACGACGCCGACGAGTGGACCCGGCTGATCGCCCTCACCGGCCGCTCACCGGACTGGCAGCCCCGCCTCGACGGGCGTCAGCACAGGGGGTAGATGAGGATCGGCGCCCCTGCCCCGCCGGCCGCGGCGGTCGGCGGGGCCGAGCAGCTGCGCAACGGGGCCGGGGTCGTCGGCGTGGGGGAGTCGCCGGCACCGGGCGCCGGGTGTTTGACGGCTCCGGACGACGCGGTCGGCGTCGGTTCCGGCGACGCCGCGACGTCCGACGACGCGACGTCCGACGACGGCCGCGTCGCCACCCCCGAGCCGTCATCCGCGCCGAGGCGGCCGATGGCCGCCGACAACGCCCCCGCCGAGCCGGCCGAGCCGCCGCCGTCGCGCCCCCAGCTCACCTGCACGCCGGACACCGCGATCAGGCCGCCGACCGCGAACGCGGCCACCGCGCTCATCACGATGACCAGCACGACGAGCAGCCGCACGGTGCCGCGGTCGCCGGAGTCCGCCGCAGCGCTCACCCGCGCCCCCGGCGACCCGGGGCGTGGGCGGCCCGCGCGGGCCACCTCCCGCCGGCTGGGGGGCGTCGGCATCGGCTGGCGATCTCGACATCCCTGCGCATGGGCCGACCGTAACCGATCGAGTCGGCTCCGTGGGGCGGTGGGGCGCGGGCCGCCGATGTCGGCCGAAAGACGACTGGTCGCTCCTGTGTCGCTTGATGGTTAGGCCGGGGAATTCGGGAGACAAAGGCGATATCGGCGCCGCCGGTTCCTCGTACTGACCGAGGCTGCCCCATTCCGGAGGTTTGTGATGGGTCTGCGTTACACTCGCCGACCGCGGTACGGACCGTTTCACGTCAACATCAGCGAGCGGGGGGTGTCCTCCGTCACGCTGAAGCTCGGGCGGGTCTCCTGGCGGGTCTGGTCGCGCAACCGTCGCGGCGGCCTGTCCAGCGTCGACCTACCCGGGCCGTTCTCCTACCGGCGGGAGGGCCGCAGCCGCCGGCGGGCCGAGGGCTAGCCCCGGCCCCGGTGCAGGGGCGGCCCGCCCTCGACGTGGCAGCGGCGCGGTCAGTCGGCGGCGCGGTCGGTCGGCGGCGTGGTCAGTCGGCGGCGGTCCGTGCGGCCGGCGCGGTGACCGGGGCCGGTTGCCGTTCGGCCAGCAGGACCGCGAGGTCGTCGTGCAGAGCCCCCCCGGCATGGGCGCCGAGGGCGGCGATGAGCCGGTCGAGAGCCTGCTCCTGGCCGCTGCCCCGCAGCAGGTCCAGGTGATCGTCCAGCGGGAAGAACCGCCCCTGACCGTCCCTGGCCTCGATCAGCCCGTCGGTGAACAGCAGCAGCCGGTCGCCGACCTCCCAGTGCGCGGTCGTGACGGTGAACCGCTCGGCCAGCCCGAGCGGGGGGCTGGGCGAGCGCAACTCCAACGTCGCGGACCGGTCCGCCGAGACGAGCCGTGGCGGATGATGGCCCGCCGAGCACATGCCCAGCCGGCCGTCGGGATGGATGTCCAGGACGAGCGCGGTGACGAAGTCCTCGAGCCCCGCCTCCCGTCCCACCGCGCGGGCGCACGACGCCGCCACCTGCTCGGGGTCCAGCCAGGTCACCGCGGCCTCGCGGAAGGCGCCGAGCACCACCGAGGCCAGCCGGACCGCGGGCAACCCCTTGCCCCGCACGTCCCCGATGATCACTCTGATGCCGTTCGCGGTCGGCACGACCTCGTAGAGATCGCCGCCGACGGACGCCTCCCGCGCCGCGGACAGGTAGCGGGCGGCGAAGCCGGCCCCGTCGAGCCGGCTCGGAACCGCCGGCAGCAGTGCCCGCTGCGCGACCTCGGCGACGGCCTGGACGCGGTGCAGCTTCGAGCGCTGCCGATCCCGGTACACACAGATGTAGACCGCGATCGCGGACTGGACCAGGACCAGGATGATCGCGGCGATGTGCGGCTGCGTGCCGAAGCGGTGGTCCCAGAGCCCGGAGAGGACCGCCACGACCACCGTGAGGCCGCCGATCCCGGCGGTGATCAGGGGTGGGCAGGCGGCGGCGAGGATCAGCGGCCCCAGGCCGAAGTATCCCGTCAGCGCGACGCCGGGCCCCAGATCGACGACGAGGGCCAGGACGAGCACGGCCGCCCCGGCGACGAGCAGGCGCAGGTTCTCCGGACCGCTCACCCCGTCGGCTGCTGCGGGTGCGGCAGGGTCCGTACGGGCAGTTCGCATGGCTCATTCTCCCGAGCAGACCGGGCGTTCGACCACGCACCCTCGCAACCCGGCCGTCGGGTAACGGAAACCTTTCCAGAAGGTCAGGTGGCGTGGGCGGAGCGTTCGCCCGGGTGATGCAGGTGCCAGCGCTCGCTGTCCTCGACCTGCGCGGCCAGGGAGATCAGCAGGGCCTCGCTGCGCGCCGGCCCCATGAGTTGGGCGCCGACCGGCAGACCGGCGGCGGTGCGCCCGGCGGGCACGTTGACGGCTGGCCAGCCCAGCACGTTCCACGGCCAGGCGAACGGGCAGGCCGCCACGATCGCCTGGTCGGTGGCCCAGTTGGTCTCCCGGCTGAGCTCGCCGATGCGCGGCGGGGGCGTCGCCGTCGTCGGCGCGAGCACCACGTCGACCCGGCGGAAGATCCTGCCGATGTTGAGCCGGGCCAGCGGCTCGGCCGCGCGGGTGAGCGGCAGGAACGGGCGCAGCAGACGGCCGGTCCGGGCGTTGGCCACGGTCCGCGGGTCGAGCTGGGACGGGTCCGGTACCCGTCCGCTCCAGTCGCGGATGCCGTCCATGGACCGGGGGAGGAAGAGCGTGCCGAGCAGGCCGTAGGGCGGCTCCACCGCCACGACGTCGTGCCCGAGCCGGGCAAGCACCCCGGCCATCCGTTCCACCGCGGTGCGCACCGCGGGATCGAGGCTCGCCGGCATCCCGCTGTAGGGGCGGTGCAGCGACAGCCCGATCCGCAGCCGGGGCGGGGGATGCCCGGCCGCGGACAGGAACGGCTCGACCGGCGCCGGCGGCCGGTCCCGGTCGACGGGCAGGCTGCCGGCCAGGACGTCCAGCAGCAGGGCGCCGTCGGCGACGGTCCTGGTCAGTGGGCCGTAGACGGTGAGGCCGTTGAACTGCTCGCGTACGGGCGCGCTGGAGATGCGACCGCGCTGCGGCTTGATCCCGACCAGGTGCGTCCAGGCGGCCGGGATGCGCACCGAACCCGCGCCGTCCGAACCGATCGCGCCGGGCACCAGGCCCGCGGCCACCGCGGCCGCCGCCCCACCGGACGAGCCGCCGGGAGAGTGGTCCAGGTCCCACGGGTTGCGGGTCACCCCGAAAGCCCGGCCCTCGGTGAACGGCCACTGGCCGAACTCGGGCGTGTTCGTCTTGCCGACGATGATGGCCCCGGCGGCCTTCAGCCGCCGCACCATCTCGCTGTCCCGCGCCGCCGGGGGAAACTCGCCCACGGCGCCGAAGGCCGTCGGCAGGCCCGCGATGTCCGTGTCATCCTTGATCGCGATCGGGACGCCGAGCAAGGGGCGGTGACGGCCCGCCGCCGGCCTGTCGTGGCCGTGGCTCGCCGCGGCCGCGAGCTCCGCATCGGCCGCCGCCGCCTCCGCGAGCGCATCCTGGGCCCGGACCCGGCGGAAGGCGTTGAGGGTCGACTGGGTAGCCTCGATCCGGTCCAGCGCGGCCTCGACGAGTTCGCGGGAGGACACCTCGCCCCGCGCGAGGCGGGCGGCGAGGGTGGCGACGCCGTCGAGCGGACCGTCCCGCTCCGGCCCGACGAGCACCCCAGGCGCGTCCGACATCAGCCACCCCCCTGCCGCCTCGGGCCTGCTGCCCGCACCGTAACCGACCCCGGGCCGCTCGCCTCGCCTCTCGCGCGATACCTCCCATTGTCCGTCCCGACCACCGGTTTGGGAGAGACATGAGGAAGAAAACGGTTTAGCGCCCACCACTCCGAGATTTGGGTCATATCGTGCGTTGTCGGACAGGTCTTTGGGTCGCTGCCGTATCACGCACCCCACATCGTGTTATCAACATCGTGGACGGGGTACCGGCGTCGGCAGAACGGATCGTGAACATCTCGCGGCGGTACCGCGGGCGTCCCGGCGGCCACCACCGGGGTGCCGGGCCGCTGCGGGCCACCGCTGGCTTGATCGGGCGGCCGGCTCGGTGGCCGGATGGGGCGGGCCCCGGCGCCGGGTCGGCACGGCGATCGCCCTGCCGAGCTCGCCAGACCGCCGGGATCCGCAGGCTGTCGAGATCGGAAGACCTCGAGACGAAGAAAGACGATCAGGGAGGAACCACACGATGTCAGTGGACCCGAACCCGGCGACGCCGGACCCCGCGCCCATCACGCCGCCGAACGGAGCGGTGCCCTCCGCCTCCTCGCCCGCCACCGCCTCCCCGCCCGCCACCGCGGCCGCATCCTCTCCTGAGCCCTCCCGGCCCCTTCCGTCCTCGGCCACCACCGGGGCCCCGTCTGCGGCGGCCGCAGGCACGGCGGGCGAGGACGCGTCGAGCGAGGGCGCGTCGGACCAGGGGGGATCCGGATCGGGAGAGGCGCCGAGCGCCCGGGACCGGGTGGTGGTCGGCGCCACCGAGGTGCGCGAGCGCGTCAGCGGCGCGGCTGCGACCCTCGCCCCGCATGTCGCGGCGGCAACCGAGCGGACCCGCGGCGCGGCGGAGAAGGCCGCCGGGACCGTGCGGGAGAAGGTCGCCGAGAACCCCCGGTTGGCCGCCGCGACGGAGCGGACGCTCGGCGCTCGTGACCGGGCCGTCGGAACCGTGCGTGAGCGGCTCGCCCAGCATCCGCAGGTGAACGCCACGGCCGAGAAGACCCTCGCCACCAGCGGTAAGGCAGCCCGTTCCGCCGGGCAGCGGGCCCGGAACAACCCGCGGGCCACCGGTGGCGTGCTGGCCGGTACCGCGCTGTTGCTGCTGGTCCGGCGAGCCCGCCGGCGCCGCCGCCGCGCCGACTGAGCACCGCCTGCCCGAGGTGGTTGGGTCGCTACGTCCCCGCCCTCTTCCTCCGGCCTGTTCCCACTGGACCGGAAAAGAGAGTGCATAGCGGTGTTTATGCCGTTCGGGTGCGGGGACAGAAGACTCAACCACCTCGGCAGGGAGAATGAAATGGTCACATTCGTCGTCGTCATGATTCTGCTCGGTCTGGTTGCCGGCGCGGTCGCTCGCGTGGTGCTGCCCGGACCCGATCCGATCGGTATTCTCGGCACCATTGTCGTGGGCATCATCGGTTCATTCGTCGGTGGTTTCCTCGGCTACGTCCTGTTCAACAAGGACATTGGCGAGGGCGCTCTCCAGCCGTCCGGGATCCTCGGCTCCATCATCGGCGCCATCCTGGTGCTGCTGATCTGGCGCAACGTCGGTGGCCACAGCCACAGCCACAGCCACGGCCGGTCGCGTGGTCGCAGCCGCCGTTACGCCCGCCGGTGACCGGACCGACCGTCGGTCACGGCGACACCGACAGGTGATCTCCGGGACTGCCGAGAAGCCGACGGCCTCGAGGTCGGCGCGCAGCGGGATCGTGAACCCGTACCGCGCCGACCTCGCCCGCCGGTCCCGCCCGTCAACCGGCCCGGACGACCAACCTGCTCCGTCCGCCGCCAGCGCCTGCCCGTGCACCAAGTCCCTCCCGCACCGGTCCGCCCTCCACAGCCCTGCCGCCGGCACCTCGGTCCCGGCGGCTTTTCGCTGTTCTCGGCAGGCCGGGACGCCCCGCAGTCACTACGCCCCTGCGGCTTCTGCGCGCCGGCTCTGCCACGTCCGGCCTCTCGCCGTGGGCGCATGGCAGGCTGTTCTGCATGATGATCAGCGATTCGTCGCAGGCCAACGATGCGATGCTGGTGGTGCGTCCTGGTCTGACGGATGCTGAGCTCAACGAGTTGTTCGGTGCGTCTTGGCCGACTCATGGGCCGACCTCCTTCGCGCCGATGCTGTCCCGCGTGGCTGCATGTCGATTACGAGCCGCACCTGGAGACCTTCTCTGGGCAGTGCGGATTTCGGCCAACTGCCGCTGGACTCATGCGGCTTCGAGTGGAACCTGCGTCCTGACCGGCAGTTGGTCCTGACCGGCAGTTGGTCCTGACCGGCAGTTCGGTATGTTCGGCGGTTGGGCCCCGCCGCTACCTCCCCGTCACCGGCACCACAGAGGGTGCCGCCGGGCAACGTGACGGTAGCCAGAACCCCGAAAGCGTCGGATCCGACCGCGGGAGTCGGGCGAGGCAGTGCTGCCCGCGGTCTAGGCCGCCGTCTCAGCCATCTTGCGCGCCGGCTCCGCGGTCGGTACGGCCGGCGGCGTCCGGGTCCCACATGGCCCGCCTCCCGGCGCTCGAATCGTCGCGGCCGTCGTCGCCGTGGTGATCCGGGGGGTCGGCGGTGTCGTGGTCGGGGGTCTCACTGAAGTCGCGCGCCCGCTGGGCGGCGTCCGGGCTGGCGCCGGAGAACAGCCGCGCGTCGTCGGCGGCGTCGGCGTGGGGGGGATGCGGCCCGTCCGCGGCATTGCCGGTGCGGCCCGGGTCGGCCGGGTCGTCGGGAGTGCGGGGCGTCGGTGGCAGGTGGCTGCCGTGGCCGTCCCGGGTGGACAGGGTGATCGTGGTGATCGGCTCCCAGCCGCGCCGGGCCCCGTCGCGCTTGCGGAGCCGGTCGCTCGGCGCGCGGCCGCGGTCGTCCCGCTCGCGCAGCAGGGTGCCGACGGCGCCGCCGTCGCGGTCGCCGGCTCCGTCACGGCGGCTCTTGGCACCGTAAGGGCCGGCACCATTGTGCCGGTCTTCGTCGCGGTGGTCGTCGGCGAGGCCGAGGTGGCCGGGGCCGGAGAGGTGGGCGGCGGCGTCGAACTCGATGCGGGTCCGCGGCAGCGCGTGGGGGTGGTTGCGCTGAACCCACAGCACGAGCGCCTCCCGCACGTGGCAGCGCAGGTCGAAGGTGGTCGGGCCGTCCTTGCCACTGACCAGCACCCGGATCCGGATGTGGTCGCCGACGGCGTCGGTCACCTGCAGCACGCAGACCCGCTGGTCCCACAGGTCGGTGGCCTCCAGGACCCGGTGCATCTCGGCGCGCATCTCCTCGAGCGGGACCTCCCAGTCGAGGTCCAGCTCGACCGCGCCGAGCACCGCGGACTCCTTGCGGGTCCAGTTCTGGAACGGCGTCGTGGTGAAGTACGTCGACGGCAGGATCATCCGCCGGTCGTCCCAGATGTGGACGACGACGTAGGTCAGCGTGATCTCCTCGATCCGGCCCCACTCCTCCTCGACGACGACCACGTCGTCGACCCGGATGGCGTCGGTGAACGCGAGCTGCAGGCCCGCGAAGACGTTGGCCAGCGAGGTCTGGGCCGCCAGGCCCGCGACGATGCCGACGACGCCGGCGCTGGCGAAGATGCTGGCCCCGGCGACGCGCACGCTCGGGATCGTCATGAGCATCGACGCACCGGCGATGATCGAGATGATGGCGACGGTGATCCGCCGCATCAGCGTGACCTGGGTGCGCACCCGCCGGGCGTGCCGGTTGTCGACGACGTCGACCCGGTAGCGCGCGAGCGCCAGCTCCTCGAAGACGAACGCGAGCACGGCGATGCACCAGCCGATCCCGGCGATCAACAGGATGTCGCAGACGTGGACCGCCGGCTGTGTCCAGTCCTGTTCGTGGGTGGCGTTGAGGCCGATGAGCAGCGCGAGCAGGATCAGGGTCAGCCGGACGGGCCGCCGGCCGCGGTGCGCGAGGTCGGCGACGATCTGGGAATGCCGGCCGATGCGCAGTGCGACCCGGTGCAGCAGCATGGCGGCGGCCACGGCGACGACGACCGCGCCGACCAGGACCGTCAGCACGGCGATCGTCGACTGCATGTTGGAGAAGGACAGATCGGGCGCGGCGCTTACACGCACAGGCAGGCTCCTCGTCCCTGGGGGGCATGGTTCCCCGGGTGCCCTGCCCCTGATCCGGCGGCTCATGAAGTGATCCGCGCCATAGTCAGGCGGAGGTGTTAACCGCCCGAGGGCATTCGCGTCGGTCCAGGTACACCGGGAGACCACTTCGGGGTAACGGATCGCAGATTGTGTGCGGCTGTATGCGCTGCGGACGATGATGGAGGCGGAGCGCACGGATCACACGGATCGTGGACGCGATGGAGCCAGGCCGGCGACCGCGCCGGCGGACGGCGCCGGGCCGCGCCACGCTCACCGGAGGCGGGCATGGGTTCCTTCCCGACCATCATCAGGCAGGTACAGGAAAAGGATCTGGCGGCCCTCACCGCGCTGGATGAGATGATCTTCGGCCATCTTGCCTATCCCTACTTCGTCCTGAGACAGATCTTCGACGTGCACCGCGGCGAACTGCTCGTGCTGGAACAGGCGGGCGGGATGTGCGGATACTCCATCGCGGTCAACTCGACGACTCGCGGCCTGGCCTGGTTCCTGGGCCTGGGGGTCGAACCGGACAGCCGCGGCCGGGGGTTCGGCCGACGGCTCGCCGGCGCCTCCCTCGACCGCCTGCGTGCGCAGGGTCTAGATCGGGTCCGGCTCACCGTGGACGGTGAGAACGTCGCCGCGGTACGGCTCTACCGCCGGCTGGGTTTCGTGCGGCTCGGCGAGATCGCCGATTACCTCGGCCCCGACGAACACCGCCAGATCCATGAGCTGGCACTTCATGGCTCTGTCGAGCGGGGCGCACCTGGCTGACCGGAACGACCAGCGAGGCCGCGATGACTCGTTAGCAAGAAATCTTCGGAACCACCCGAGACCTCGAGATGAGGCCCGGCCGGCTCGACCCGATCAGAACACATACAAGGGGAGAAGCAGGCTATACTGCCGACATGGCTATGGGGCAAGAGGTCCTTGTGCTCGGCTCGGGCGTCAGCGGTATGACGACAGCGCTGTGCCTAGCCGAGGCGGGCGCCAAGGTCCGCATAGTCACCGCGGAACCGTACCAGCGCACCACCTCTGCTTTAGCAGGCGCCTTATGGGGCCCGTACGTCGTCAACGATCCTCGAGTGCTCGAATGGAGTATCCGCACATTAGAGGAAGTAAGGCCGCTTTGTTCTCTGGATCGCACGGGCGTTAAGTTTGTGCATGGTGGAGAAGCGACTCGCGTTCCAATGGAGCCGCCTGAATGGTTGCACCAGTTTGATGATTTTCGGCTCAGTTCAGCAGCCGAGACGCCGCCTGGATATATCGGATCCTGGACGTACTCTGCCCCCATTTTCGATATGCCCGTCTATCTTCGCTACCTTGACGAGAGACTGCGCAGTGCCGCAGTACAGGTCACAGTTCTATCGCAGCCCTTAAGATCCCTTCAGGAGGTAACACCGTACGCAAAGATTGTGGTGAACTGCACCGGTCTGGGAGCGCGGATCCTGGTACCAGATGAAACTCTACGTCCGAGCTGGGGGCAATTACTCGTAACTGAAAATCCGGGCCTCACGGGTTTCTTCTCCGACTACCCGGAGGTAGACGAGCCGACGTACTATATAGCACATGCGGACCATGTAATTCTCGGCGGATGTGTATTCGGGGAACACGTTGATGTAGCCACGGCAAACGCTGCGGCTGTCAAAATAAGGAAGCGTTGCTCTGCGATCGAGCCCCGGCTCTGCGGAGCCAAAATTTTGGCCAGTCGCTCTGCCTTCCGGCCGGTTCGACCCGAGGTGCGGCTGGATCGAACGATCGTCGACGAAACCGTGATTATCCACAACTACGGACACGGTGGATCCGGGATAACCCTATCCTGGGGATGCGCGAGGAGTGTTCAAGCGATGCTCTGATCGACGAAAAATGTTCGTGGTAACGGCCAAATAGATTACATGAAGACCGGCTCGTTGGGTGTGGCAAGGAGACCGCAAAACGTGACGAAGTAGGATTCTTTGTAGCCGAAGCCACATGGTGTCTTCTCGTTCTCGCGCAGCGCCGATATATTTCGGCGTCGCTGCCCACGCCTGCGTCGATGCTGGCTGCAAGGGTCGCGAACGACCGACCGACCACGGGTGGGAGGAAACAATCGAAGTGAAGCCGTTCGGGTTTCCGTCGTGTCTGGCGGAATACCTCCCCGATCCGTCGGAGCCCGTCGATCGGTGGTATCAGGCAGCGAACTCGTCCAATGTCTCCACCACCCTCCGCATCATCGAAGAACTCGGACTCTCGGCTCCTGCAGTATTAGTCGACCCTTTCGCTGGGGCTGGTAGCCTCGCCGTCGCCGCCCGAAGGCTTGGGGTGCCATTCCTTGGCATCGAATGCGACCCCGTACTCGTGTCGGTCTGCATGGCGAAGATCTTTTACGCTGGCAGTGACGGATCTGATCGATCGGCCCGCCACCACGAGTCCCTGGCCGACGAATCTCCCGGCCAGAGTGTGCTGCCCATGGGTATCGAACCACATGTCGCTCTAGTACGTGAACTTGCTGCGAAGCAAGGGCACAGGCTCACTCATCACGATATCGAGACTGACATCACGACCCTGCCAGGATCGGCCGCTGGTTCGTCGATGGTCTGGGGCGACGCCACCCAGGAAATGAGCTGGACGGATCTCCAGCGGATCAGCGGGCAGGTCGTCATCTATACGTCGCCACCCTTCGGGCCGGCGTCGCCCAGATCTGATGCCGAGCCGGACCTTGTTATTCAGGCAGTAGACGCGCTCTCAAACTCGGGTCTGCGCGGGCCAGAGCGTCCCCCTGATCGCAGGGTGCCCTACAACGATCTGGTGATTGCCGTGCTGAGGAACGCGGAGAAGCGATTCCCGGGAGCGCGTGCGATTATCGAGCACGAACCTGACGACGCCGGCCTCAGTCAACTTCCTGAACTCGTCGGCCGCATCGCTAATTCGACCGGTGCCAGGGTCGAGGCGTTGTTCGAGACGCGGCGATTCTCGGCTCGAGGCATGCTGTCGATTTTGGTGTGTGATCTATGACCAGAGTGGTCCCCAACCTCACGCTCCTAGAGTCGGTCGCCCTCAGGTCGACGGCAATAAATCTTTCTGATGGGCACGCCAGGCAGAGCCTTGGAGTCGGCACCTCGCTGCATATTCGCTCCCTTCTTTCCAGCCTTCTCGACGAGTCTCGCCGTGACCAATCGAGTGCTGAGCGGAAATTCTTGGACTCTCTTACCTCGCACACCGGACAGGCTTACAAGGAGCCGTCATTCATCTTCTACTCATCGTCCGTGGCATTGACAGTGGTCGGCGTCTTCCTGGCGTCAACTGGTCGCTCTGTCGGCGTCATCTGTCCGACGTTCGACAGCATTCCGGGCCTTTTGAGACTGCTGGGTCTGTCTCTTATACCCGTACCTGAGGCACGCCTCATGCCGTCTGTCGACTTTACCTACCTCGACTCGCTCGGCCTCGGTGCGTTGGTGGTTGTCACACCCAACAACCCGACTGGAGCGGGACTAGGGAGAACGGCGGTGCGAGGCTTGTTCGAATGGGCGGCTGAGCGACGGGTCCACCTTGTTTTCGATCTCGCCTTCAGATGGTTCGATGACGACATGAGATGGGACGTCATAGCCGAGGCGGACGAGTACGAGGTTACGGCCGCATCACTGGACGACACCGGGAAAGTGCTGTCACTGCTTGACACCAAGCTGAGCGTTCTCTCGGTCACACGGAATCTCGTTGACACTATCCGGGAGATACAGAGCGAATTCCTGCTGAATGTGTCCGAGCTCAGTCTGCGGCTACTCGGCGCCGCTCTGGATCCATTGCGTGCCGACAATGAAGTCGCGACTGCCAGAGAGATTGTAGCCGTGAACAGGCGTAGGCTCAATGACGTCCTCGCAGCAGCTCTGCCTGCGAGTCTGCTGTCTGGGTCGGACGATCACATCACCTCCCACCTGAGCATCGCCTGGGTCGCCGTCGGACCTCGCCGCGACGAGATCGTCCAGCAGTGCCGTTCCAGAAACCTGGAGATTCTGCCAGGCGACCGCTTCTCCTGGTGCGGATCGGCGCGATGTGCGGGCGGTCCAGATCGGATACGCATTGCCTTGCTCCGCGACGAGGAGTACTTCGCGAAGGGGGTCGGCGTCCTGGCTGACGTACTCGGTGAGGTTCGGTGATCCGAGGCGCGTCGAAGACTGTGCTCGTGACCGGGAGTGACCTGGTCACGCCGGCCGCTATGGAGTACCTGGAGAGTCAAGGGCACACGGTCCGACATGTCCGAAGCGATGACTTAGCCGAGGCAGAGCTGCACCGTGCGCTGATCGGCGCCGCGGGCTATATCATCGGAGGTAACGAGGCCGTATCCGCGGAGCACATCATCCGCGCGCACGAGCTGGAGGTCCTGGCATGGACCGGTGTGGACTATGCCAGTCGTGTTCCTGGCTGGCGTACCGCGTCTGATCATGGCATCGCGGTCGTGTACACCCCTGGTGCCAACGCGCCAGCGGTGGCCGAGTTCACCATGCTCCTGACGCTTGCGATGCTTCGACCGTTCACCACGCGGATTGCCGGCGGGCCGACTCCGACGATCGTCCCGCCTGCGGGCCGAGAACTCGCGACTAGAATGCTGGGAGTGATCGGCCTAGGGCGGATAGGTTCGCGCGTCGCATCCATCGCCAGTAATGGATTCGGCATGCAGGTGTGCTACTCGACGCCACGACGCGACCGACCTGCAGAGGAGTTGTTCGGCGTGGAGTACCGCCCGAGGAGCGCTTTGATGGCCGAGTCGGACGTGATTACTCTTCATCGACCGGGCCTGCTTCCAGGCGAGCCCCCCGAAATCGGGGCTCTCGAGTTGAGTCTCATGAAGAACGATGCGGTTATCGTGAACACCGGAAGCCCTGAACTGGTCGATCTCGAGGCGCTGGTAGGAGCGATGCGTGACAAAAATATTTCGGTCGCCTTCGACGGTATAGGCAGCGGGCCCTCGTGGGACCATCTGGTCGCACTCGGCCCCGACCGATTCCTGGCGGTTCCGGAGATGGGATTCAGCTCCCGGGAAAGCAACGACCGAGTTAGCTCGAACGTGGTGCGCGACGTTTCCGCCGTGCTGAATGGAACCCAGCCCGACTCGGTGGCCAACCCGGACTTCAGAGCTGTGCGGAGACATCTCAGGCCGTGATCGGCCTGGCCGAGTGTGGCCTTCTGGGTGGCTGGTCCCACAAGTGGTGGTTTCCGTCGAAGAGAGCATCGCAGGGCCAGCGCAAGGAGCCTTGGTGAGTTCTCGAGGTCCAGTTCTCAGCGAGGCATGGTCGCTCAACTCATGAGCCGGCAGCGTCTGAGCGCCGAGTCGGAGTCGGCTTCGCATCGGCACGGGGTGACTCCGGTTGTCTGGCTTGCGCACCGGAGAGTCCGCCCGCGGCCGACAGCAGGGCGGCTACCAGGGCGAACGGCCACGAGTCGAGGGGGACAACGTTGAGAGCCTCGACGGACGGTGGCGCGAGAGCAATAAGGTACGGCGCCCACGTCAGTACACGGGCGCGCCCCAACCGGCTGGCCCGCAGCCGAGCCGTTCTGTCTGCACGCGGGCGTCCGTCCGGCTGGACGTCGAGGTCGTCCTGATCGGTCATGTGAGCCTGCCTCCTTGGTGTTGATGGTCAGCGTCAAGGAGTCGTGTCAAGTTGGCAAACGGGTCCTGTCGGGCGCGCGAGCCGCGTTCACCTTTGCACGCGACGCGCGCAAACCGCGGTCCGCCTACTTCCATGCCCTGGCGGTTGGCAGTACTGTTTCCGTAACGCTTGTGGATTGCGAGGCGATGGGCTCTGCATTGCGTAGCATCCGCTCAGCAGCGGAGGGACAAGCCATGGGTGAGCGTCATAGTAGTTCATGCGGCCGTCGGATAGCGCTGGAGGCTCGCGCTCGAGGCGGGTCGGAGTATGAGGCGGCTGTGGCCGTCAGCCAACACTGCGGAGTTTCGCTGCTGCGCGGCCACAGGGTTGCTCACGGCTATACGCTGGCTGAGGTCACTACGCTACTGAAGGGCGAGCTGGAAAGGTCAGGGACTCCTAGCCCGGGCCTGGCGCACCAGACGGTGTCGCGCTGGGAGACGGGATCGGACTTTCCGACGATCGTCTATCTCGATGCCCTCTGTAGGCTCTATCGGTCGCGGCCGGACAGGCTCGGGTTCGGCCGCGACTACTCGTCGGACGGGCCGGTGGCCGCCGGGCATGTCGTCGCTGAGCCCTCGAATATTTCGAGCGTCGCTCCGAGAGAGGAAGGCGACGGTGAGGCGGTAAATACTATAAGGCGGCGTGAAGTGCTGCAGGCCGGCGCGTTGAGCCCGGCGCTGGTGGTCGCCGCCGCAACCGCCGGGTCACCTGAGTATCCGCTGGACGAGCTGGCGCCACCGGCAGCCGCCGAGTTTCTTGAGCGGCGAGCTGAGCGCAGCGGTTATGAGATGTATACTTCGGCTCCGGTCGACTTCGTTCCCGATCGCATGACAGACCTCGCCGCGATACGGCGGTTGCTGCTACGCGGCCAGCTGCCGCAGGTGCGGCGGAGACTCCACCGTGTCGCGGCGATCAACGCCGGATTCATAGGGATCAGGCTCACAGACGTCGCTGGAGTGCAGGAAACTCTGAACTGGTTCCGCACCGCCCGGCAGTGGGCCCGAAGTGCGGAGGATCTCAGCATTGAGGCCTGGGTAGCCGGACATCTGTGCGACGCGCACTCCTGCTACGGGTACGGACTTGTGCAGGGCCTGCAGGCCGCGCAGGCTGCGCAGCTTCTGAACGGTGGCCGTGCGAGCTCGGCGGCGCTGTTCGGCTTCCTGTCCGAGGCCGGCGTCCAAGCCCGCCTGGGCCGGCGGCACGAGACCCTCGAGGCGGTGCGCCGTGCGGAGCGGGTCTTCGACGCACTGTCTCCGGGCCACATCGCCGCCGATGGAATCAGGATTCCTGAGTACTTCTTGCGATGGCACCAGTCCAACGCGCTGAGCGTGATAGGCGAGGGTCGACTAGCCGACCCACTGCGTCGGCGCGCGTTGGAGCTCCCGCTGGGACGAGGTGATCTCGTGGGCCGTGCCCTGCTGCTACTGGACCAGGCCACGCTCGCGTTTCAGGCCGGTCACGTGGACGAAGGTGATGAGCTGGTCAGAAGTGCCTGGCAGCAGACTCCGCGTGAGCTGCAGGTGGGTCAGGTGTCGACGAGGACAGCGAGCATCCTGGGCTCGCTGGGACAGGCCCAGTCGGCGACCAGGACGGTTGCGGAACTGAAGGAGTACCTAGGCTCGCTGAACCGTGGGTGAGTCTGTCCTGGCGCACTGTTCTGCGGCAGCCGCGCGCTCCACCGGCTCTGGTCATGTTGCCGCCGCCTCTGAGTACCACTCTGGTCGAGCGGCCATCGGCAACGCGCACTGTCTGCGGTACGAGATCCGCGACTTCGCATGCCCCTGGGAAACCTTCTGGGGCGTGCTTTCCGGACAGCGACGTCGCCGAGCTCGCCGACGGCGTTTCTGTCGAGCAGGGTGACGTGATCGACCATCCCGCAGACGCGTAGGACGTCGACACCATGGCCTTCCTCGCGAAGTCCGACACAGCGTGTCCGGAAGAATTCGAGGCCGCGATGCTGCGGCTCCGCGGGTGCGGTACAAGGATGCCTGCTCGCTGCGACACTCATCGAGTGGTCGGAGGGTTAGGATGTCGGCGGGATCCGCTTTCCAGCGGTCTCGGCCAGGGCAGACGTCATCCTGACGAATCTCACGGCGACGGCCACCTCTCCGTAGCCGGAGCGGATCGGCACCGTGGCGACGTCCTGTACGACGGATGAGAAGGAACGATCGGCGTCTGTGGCCGGGCGCGTGACGCACGATCCGGGGGTGAGATGTGCAGATTCGGCCTCGGCAGTCGCTTCTCGAGCTGTGGCGAGCGACGGTCGACTACTCCTACCGTGACGGAGTATGGACGCCCGACGGGCAGGTCGAGCCGAACTCGACGAGCGACGCCGAGCAACTGCTCTGCCTGATGTATCCGTCGTCCCGGGTGGCCGCCTTCAGACTGGATCGGCCGGACGAGACGGCCCGGGACCTCCATGAGGCGCTCGCCAAACTCGGGGGTGCGACGGATGCTCCGCTCCGGCTGATCGCTGCGCTTCGCGGATACATGGAGAGGTACACCACCGAATCCAACACGCCGGTCTTTGCGGGCGGCAGCTACCTGGAGCCGAGGGTGGGAGGAGAGCTGCTCACCCCGGAGCAGCGGCGGCTTGAAACTGTCGACTCCTTCTCGATGTCGATCACCCTTTCACTAGCCACGCTGGGTTTTCTCAAAGTGTTCGGGCGGGTCGTGCGGCGCCCTGCGGTGCAGGCCCAGATCGACGAGCTGGAGGAGCTGGCCAGCCGTCGACTCACGGCGGCGATGGTCGGCCTGCTGCGCAGTTTCACGGTGCACTCGTTCGCGCCGGACTCGCCCGCGGGCCGCGTACTGTGTCAGACGGTCAACCAACGTGGCCTGCCGTCCAAGAAGATCGTCGGCGAGCTGCGCGAGGCGCTCGCCCAGATCCGCGCGGGGCTTGCCGAGGTCACCCTCGGCTCCGGGGGTGCCGAGGAGCTCGACGACGAGAAGTACCTTTTCGAGTGTGGCTGGTCGTGGGGCGTAGTCAGGGACGCGCCAGAGGTATCCACTACGGAGCATCTGGACCAGCCGGTCGGCGTCGCCGTCCGGCAGCCGTTCCTCTACTTCACGGCAGTCGCCCTTGATGGCATCCTCGACCTGTTTTCCGAGCGGACCCGTCTCCTCGACCTGCTGACCGAGGAGCAGCAGGGCTTCGTGCGAGCTCTGCAGATCCGCTGGGACCTGACCCAGCGGTACTGGTCCACCCTTGCCGGCTTCGGCGGGGAGCGCTGGCCGCTGGAAGACATTCCCTGGCGGACGACCGATGGGCGCGAGTCGGACTATTACAGCTTGCTCGTGACCTCCGTTACGGTCGAGGCACTGGTCCAGAGCCGGGCTGTCGAACCCGACCTGGCCCGGGTCGGTCGGGTGCTGGAGGAACTAGCGATACGGGGCCGCGTCACCAGGCGGCCGCTCGAGGACGACCCGGCGGTCGAGATGCACGTTCCCGGGGTGCGGCTGAACCTCCACGGTGCCGAGGACTTGCCTTCCGGAGAGCTTGGCCCCGAGGTCGTCTGGCCGGTGGCTGACTTCGCCACCGCGCTGCTGAAGCGGACCATCCGCGTCGCCTCGCTCGCAGGCGGGACAACCCTGCGGGACCGGCTGCTGCGTCTGTCGGACAGCATCTGGGACCATCTGCACCTGCGCAGGCTGACCAGCGGCCCCTCAGCCGGACTCTGGGACAACGCGAGCGCCGCATTCTCGCAGCTCACATCGGACGAACAGGCACCGTCGTGGCATTTCACCGAGCGGGTGATGGAGTGCCTCGTCGCTGCGGCGAACATGATCAACGAGGCGCCGCTGCGTGACGACCGCCTGATGCTCATGGCCCAGGACCTCGCCATCGAGGCCGATCATCTCTATAGCCAGGAACTGCTGCGCGGCGACGCGGACGCCGGCCCCGCGCTGCGCGGACAGCTTGCCCACCTGGGCCGGCGGCTCGAACGGGCCCGCGCCGTCGAGGACAGTACGCCCGGGACGGCGATCGCGATCCTGTTCGAGGTGCTGGGGGCACTCGACGAACTGGCTGCGGCCCGCCGATCCAGGCAGGACGATCCCGAATGATCCTTTTCGCCACCTCCGACAAGGGTGGCACCGGTCGATCGGTGACGAGCTGCAACGTAGCGCTGCGCTGCGCGTTGCGGGGCAGCGACGTCTGCTATCTCGATTTCGACTTCGGCTCACCGACCGCGGGCGCGATCCTCCACGTGGGGTCGGCCGCCCGTGGCATCGCCGGCGGCCGCGGCCTGCACAGCTACCTCGAGGGTTCCGTCGCCGCACCGGCTGAGCTTGACCTGTGGCGGCATATCGAGCGGGCCGAGCTGCGGCCCCGGCCGGCGGGCGCGGGACGGCTGGTTCTGTTGCCCGGGGACGAGGGAGGCGGTGAGTTTCCGATCGACGACGAGATGATCATTCGGTGTCAGCGGCTCCTGCGCCGCCTGGCTGAGGAGTTCGAACTCGTCATCGTCGATCTGAGCGCCGGGCGTTCCTACGCGTTGCAGCTCGTCCTCGAGGTCACCGCCCGGCCCGCCCTGCAGGCGATGATCACCCGCTGGCTGGTGTTCCACCGGTGGACCCGGCAGCACATCATCGCGGCGGCGGGTCTCGCCTACGGCGAGCACGGCATCGTGGACACCGGCGCGGCCAAGGGGCACGATCGCGACCGGCTGTACGACTCGATCCGGTTCGTCCGCACCGCCGTTCCCGACCCCGAGTCGTCCCAGTTCGCCGGTCTGCTGCCCACCCAGGCGGCGTGGCTGCAGGAGATCGACGCGGAGCTGCAGAAGCTCGCCGCGCGGCAGCGGGTCGGGCGCAGCGTCCTGCTCGGCTCGGTCCCGCTGGATCCGGTCCTGCAGTGGCGTGAACAGCTCATCATCGACAGCGACGTCTGGACGCTGCGGATCGCGAACCTGGAGACCAACGCGGCCCTCGACGCCCTCGCCAAGGACGTCCTGGACGAGGACTCCTGGGAAGGGCTGTGACCGGCGTGGACGTCGTCTTCGGGGAGACGAGCGCCACCGATCGGACGGTGGAGATCCCCCTGTCCCACCTGTCCGTCGAGCTCGGCCACCTGTACATGGAGGATCTGGCCGACGGCAGCGTCGATCTGTCCGCCTACTTCGGGCGGATAGCGTCGTGGACGGGCCCGGACCAGCTGGCGGACCTCGCCCGCGTTGCGCGATCCCGGCTACGGGCGAGCACCTGCGTCCTCGTGGACGACTACGCCGCCGCGCCGCTCGGGCCCGACGTCGTGGTGCCCCGGCTGATCGCGGCCGCCCGGTCCGCGGGCCTGACCATCGACTACATCGCACGTGAATCGGGCTGCGCGGCGCCCCTGGGCGGCGCCGGTCCGCTGGCCGGGCTCCAGCCGGCCGCGTCCCTCGCCGACCTGGTCGAAAGCTTGATCGTGGCCGACCCGGCGGCGGGCTTCAACGGCAGCCGCCCGCCCGCGCACGAGAACGGCTGGCTGTGCAACGGCGTCCGATCGCCGGCCGGTGGCGCCCGGCAGGCCATGCGGGCACCTGCGGCCTGGCAGCCGCCGGTGGAGAACCGGGCGCACCGGCACTCCATCTTCCTCGACGTGGAGATCTGGCGGGAGCAGGGGCCCGGCCGGCTGTGGTCGTGCCCGTTCCTCGCCACCGTGTGGCAGCTTCTCCGGCTCGGCCAGCTACGCGTCCTCGGCCAGCCCGCGGTGACCCCGGTCGGCATCGACCCGGACGACCTGCCGGCCACCTGGGCGCAGTTCCCGACGATCGCCCGGTTACCAGGCCGCGCGGCGCCGTTCGCCGCCTACCGCACCCTGTCCGTGCTCGACGGCCGCTTCCTCCCCGTCGAGCATGCGGTCCGGATGACCCTCGGCCAGGTCGCCGTCGACCCGATCGTGGCCGAACAGACCCTGCGCCGGGCCGGCCGGGAGAACGTGCCGCTGCCGGCCGAGCTGCCCGACCGGGTCGGCCATGTCTTCCTCGGCGGCTGAGGTGGCGGCTGAGACGGCGGCTGAGGTGGGGGTCGAGGACGGCGGGGGCGCCGAGCCGGGGGACGCCCCGCCCGCCGGCGCCGCCGGCGGCGGGTCGCGTGTCCTCGTGGGCGAGGTGCGCACCGGCCTGCTCGCCCACTCCCGGGCGCTCACGGAGCCGGAGGCCACGGCGGTCGTGGCGCTACGGCCCGGGTTCCAGGTGCGGGTCTCGGCGCGGCCCGTTCCTCACACCGTCTCACCGGACCTGACCCTCGGGGTGCACTGCCCCGTGCCCAGTGCCTCCGGGGCCCGCCGCGACGGCCTGGGCACGGTGCTGAGTCGAGCCTCGGTGACCGGTGGTCGGCTGGTGCAGGCCAGCACCCATGCCCGGATCATCCTGGGCGGTCCGCGGTCGGTCGGGCGACGCCGACCCTGGGCCCACCATCTCGCCCACCCCGGGGGGATCGAGGTGGGTGGCCGGCTGTCCGCCGATGATCTGGCCGACGGTTTCCTGCTGGCCGAGACCGGCGACGGCCCCGGGACCACCCTCGACCTGGGGGCGGTCTGCGGACGGCTGCTCGACCAGGTGCAGGAAAGCCCGATTCTCGACCAGAAACCACCTTTTCGGGCACGGCGGACGCGGTTCAGGTTCGTCCTCCTCCCCTGCGGCCCTCCCTCGGCCGGCGAACCGGTCTGTCATTCAGGATCCGCCGACACCGACACCACTTCTGACCGTTCGCCGGCGCCGGGTCACGTCTGCCGCGTTGGTTTCGTCGTCGCGGGCGAAACCGTACGCACACTGCGTATTCATGGATCCGGGCTGGACCTTGTGAGCGTCGTCGGACTATGCGAGGATCTCGCTCTCCATGATTGGCTTCTCACCACGGTCCAGCATGTGGTTGCTGGCAGTCGGGTACGGGCAGGCGGAGGAGGTCGGTTGCCGTCGCAGCTGAAGCCGGTAATAGATCATCTGCTGCACGTGTGGATGCCAGCCGCGCGGATCGGCGAAGAGCTGCTTCCGGTATGGACAGGTCTCGAACAGCGGCCCGGCTTCTCCCGCCAGTGGGAAAGCCTGGTCGCCTGGATCCGCGATCAGCTCGCCCTCTCGCTCCTCGCCGGCCTCGGCGATGGAGCCCGCTAGGTTCGGGGGAACCGTGAACGACCAGATCCGGGTCCACCCCGGTACGACATCCGAGGTGTTGCGAAAGTCGACGATCAGCGTCCTCACCGGTGGTCTCACCTGGGTTATCGCCAATCTGACGGGACAGCAGAAGGAACGGGCGCTGCTGTTCTCCGCCTTCGTCGGGGCCGTCGTCCTCATCGTGCAGTTCCTCGTCGAATTCGAGCGGCGCATCAAGCTGGTCGAATCCTCGATCGCGGCGCACCACACGAGCATAGAATCCATCGTGCAGCGCCGGTTCACCGAGATCAGTGAGATTGCGGAGCTGTTCAGCCTCGTCGAGACGTCGGCGATGCGCACCGATGTCGTCGTCCAGTTCCTCCGCAACGCGGTCGCGATCGGGGAGTCGCCGCGGCTGCGCTACGAGTTCGCCCACGCGGAGATCCATCGGATGTCCGAGTTCCTGCGTGAGCTGGAGAGCGGGAACGCGACCTACTTCGGCGAGGACCGGGACTGGCTGCTCGGCCTGACCCGGGAGGCCACGAAATCCATCGACGCCATCAGCCTGCCCTCGGTCGACGGCGGCGTGCACGGCTTTGCCGACGGTTTCTGGGAGAGCGACCTCGGTCACCGCTACCTGGAATGCCAGCGCGAGGCGGCGGAACGGCGTGGCGTCCGGATTCGACGCATCCTTGTGCTGGAGCGGGAGAACGTGATGGCCGAGGACAACCTGCACAGCCTGTGCGCCCGCCAGTCCAGCCACGGCATCGAGGTGCGCACCCTGCACCCGGAGTCGATCCCGCTGGGTGCCAGCCGCGCCCTGCTCGACTTCATCGTCTTCGATGACGTCATCGGGTACGAGGTCACGCCCGGAGCCCATGCGGGCACCGCCATGCCGCCGACGATCGTCAACACCCGCCTCGTGCTGCGCTCGGACGTGGTGCAGGCCCACCGGCTCCATTTCGACGAGCTGTGGAAGGTGGCCGAACCCTTCGACCCGTCCGCCCCGCGGGCCGCCTGAGTCGCTTTAGCCGGCTGAGTCGCCTTAGCCGCCCGAGTCGCCCGAGTCGCCCGAGTCGGCGTCCCGGCGGAGTCAGCGCTCGCGCGGGGGCAGGAAGCGGTACATGACGTAGAGGTCGACGTTGCCGAGCCAGGGGTGGCGGAACGCGGCGGGCAGCGTGCCTACCTGGCGGAACGCCAGCGACCGCCACAGCGAGACCAGTCTCGGGTTGGCGGCGACGACGTGGACCTGCATCGCCTGGTAACCCAGGTCGGTGGCGTAGTCGATCATCTCCTCGGCGGCCTGGCGGCTCACGCTCTCCCAGTGACCGCCGGCACGCCCACGGGTGGGGGACGCCGGGCCACCGTAGGGCCCGTGGTCCTCGTACTGGCCGATGCCGGCGCGCGGCCCCCCCTGGTCGATCCGCTTCGGGTCGACCAGCAGCATGGCCTGTACGACGTGGTCGCCGAGGCCCGGCAGGCTCGGGGTCAGCAGCGCGGTCGCGACGACGGTCGTCGCACCCGGGTCCTCGTCCTGCGCGGCGTCCTCCGCCACGTCCTGCTCCATGACCAGCACCTCGGCCGGCGGCGGGAGCATCCAGACGGCTCGGGCGGTCTCCTCGCCGGTGTCGGGCTCCCAGGGGCAGGTTTCGCCCTCGACCACGACGGCCCGCCAGACTGGCCAGATCGTGTCCCAGTCCTCCTCGGACGCCCGGCGTATGCGCACCTGTCCGATCCTGCCCGTTCGCCGCATCGCACGGGTAACGGCGATGCGACACCGACGCGGGCGGCACGGCGTGAGCGCGGCGAGATCAGCCCGTGGACGGGACGAAACAGACCGGAGCCAAAGTCCCCGCATCGTGCCGGGACCATCGGCCGGACGGCGGCGGACGGCGAGCTGGTCTCCCAGGCGCACGCCGCCGCGTCGGAGGCGATCCGCGCGGGCGACTCCCGCGGGCACCACCGGGAGAGCCGGCGGTTCCGCCTCGCGCTCGTCCACGCGGGCGGCATGCCGCGTCTGGCGCGCATGTTCGAGTCCGCCTGGAACAGGACGGAACCCGCCCGGCCGATGGACTACGCCTCACGGGACGCCGTGGACCTGCTCAACGACGATCACGAACGGATGCTGCACGCCTTCCGGGCCCGCGACGCGGCCGCGCTGCTGGAGGTCTCGCGTGACGTGCGGCGGGCCGGTGTCCCGGCCGACGCCGCACGCCCGCGAGGTTCGGTCAGGCGAGCTTGACCCAGTAGGTGCCGCACACCCGCAGGTACACCACGTTCTTGAGGACCTGGCGCACCTTGCCCAGCCAGATCTCGGTCGTCGTCACCGTCCGGTAGAGGACCGAGATGGGCGCGGAGCCCGTCACCAGGACCCCGTTGGGGTTGAACAGGCCGCGGTAGGTGCCGTCGAACCAGAAGTTGACGTAGGTCACCCCGCCGCTGACCTGGCCCCGGAACTGGGCGGAGTGCCGGCGGTCCACGCCCAGGTAGGCCGCTGCCGACGAGACCGGTAGCTGCCGGTCGGTGCAGGTGGCGGCGCTAGCCGGGCTGCTCGACCCGGCGACGACCAGGACGGTCAGCGCCAGGGCGAGGGTGAGCAGGAGCGCGGCCAGGTTGCGTGGCAGCGCGCGCGAAAACGACATCTGTTCCATCCCCCCGATGGAGCCGTCCATGACTCCCCGGGTCACGGATCGGCCGTTGATCGACATAACGGTAGCAGCAGGGGCGGATTCTCCGGGGCCAGAAGGGTCGACCGGTGCCGATGCCGGCCGCGATGCCGGCGACCCGTCGGTGCTTCGGTGCGTCGGTACGACGCCTGATCACTCCATTCGGAGCGCGCAGCCAATCGAGGGAGAAACAATGACCGAGTCCGCGACCTCCGCGGCGCGATCTCCGGGCCTGGCAACGGCTCATGACGACCTGGCCGAGGCCGCCGGCCAACCGGTCGGGGTGGGTGCGGTGAAGGCGGGTTACGGCCCCAGGCCGGCCAATGAGGACCTGGCACCGCTGAAGGAACAGAGCTGGTCCGCCTACAACATCTTCGCCTTCTGGATGTCGGACGTGCACAGCGTCGGCGGATACGTGACCGCCGGCAGCCTGTTCGCGCTCGGGCTGACGAGCTGGCAGGTCCTGGTCGCGCTGCTCGTGGGCATCACCATCGTCTATTTCTTCTGTAACCTCGTCGCCCGGCCGAGTCAGCAGGGCGCGGTGCCCTACCCGGTGATGTGCCGGGCGGCTTTCGGTGTCCTCGGGGCGAACGTGCCTGCCGTGATCCGTGGACTGATCGCCGTCGCCTGGTACGGCATCCAGACGTATCTGGCTTCGGCTGCGCTCGACGTCGTGCTGCTGAAGCTCTTTTCCGGGCTCACCCCCTACGCCGACGTCGACAGGTACGGCTTCCTGGGCCTTCCGCCTACGTCGTCATGTTCGCGCTCACCGGCTATCTCATCTACAAGGCTGGCTGGGGCGTGATGAGCCTCAACATCGGCAACGGGGACCACCACGGCTCGGCGATCTCCCTGATGCTCGGGGCGATCGCGCCGGGCGTCTCCTACTTCTCCGGCCCGATGCTGAACTTCGGCGACTTCGCCCGGTACGGGAAATCGTTCGGCGCGGTCCGCAAGGGCAACCTGCTCGGCCTGCCGGTGAACTTCCTCGTCTTCTCCCTGCTGGTGGTGCTCACCTCGGCGCTGACGATTCCGTTCTTCGGTGAACTCACCACCGACCCGGTGGAGACGGTCGCCCGTATCGACAGCACCTTCGCCATTGTCCTCGGCGCACTGACCTTCACGACCGTCACCATCGGCACCAACATCGTCGCGAACTTCATCTCGCCGGCCTTCGATTTCTCGAACGTCAGCCCGCAGCGGATCAGCTGGCGCGCCGGCGGCATGATCGCCGCCGTTGGATCGGTGCTCATCACCCCGTGGAACCTGTACAACAACCCGGACGTCATCCAATGCACGCTGGAGACGCTGGCGCCTTCCTCGGCCCGTTGTTCGGGGTGCTGATCACGGACGGGAGCCGCGCGGCGGGGCGGCCTTGCGAGGGTCGGCCTTGCCGCGGTTCGGTCGGTACCGGGTCGGTCGGTACCGGGTCGGTCAGCCGCGGGGGACGTCCCGCCAGGGCTTTCCGGTGTCGACGCGGACGTCGCCGGGCAGCCGAAGCACCCGCTCGCCCAGGACGTTGCGCAGGATCTGCGACGTACCGCCCTCGATGGTGTTCGCCCGGGCCCGCAGGAACCGGCGCTGCAGGCTGTCGGCGGGGTCGTCGTAGGAGTCATAGAGGGTGCCCTCGGGGCCGAGCATGTCCATGCAGAAGTCATAGATCTTCTGGTTCAGCTCGGCGCCGACGAGCTTGCCGATGGACGCCTCCGGCCCCGGCGGCCCGGCGGTGCGGGCGACCCGGGCGCGCTCCCCGGTGAGCCGGTGGGCCTCGGCCTGGGTCCACAGGCCGGCCAGCCGCAGCCGCAGCGCCGGGGTGTGCAGGTCGGGCCGGTCCCGCCACAGCCCCAGCGCGTCGGCGATCGTGCCGGAGCCGCGGTCGAGGGCGGAGTCGCCGATCGCGGACCGCTCGTTCATCAGCGTCGTCATCGCGACGTTCCAGCCCTGGCCGACGTCGCCCAGGCGGTGGGCGTCCGGGACGCGCACGCCGGTCAGGTAGACCTCGTTGAACTCGGCCTGGCCGGTCGCCTGCCGCAGCGGCCGGACCTCGACGCCGGGGGCGTGCATGTCGACGATGAAGTACGTCAGGCCGCGGTGCTTGGGCAGGTCCGGGTCGGTCCGGGCCAGCAGCAGCGCCCAGCTCGCCAGGTGCGCGAGGCTCGTCCACACCTTCTGGCCGTCGACGACCCACCCGTCGCCGTCGCGCACCGCACGGGTCGACAGCCCGGCGAGGTCGGAGCCCGCGCCCGGCTCGCTGAACAGCTGGGCCCACATGTTCTCGCCGGTGTACAGCGGCCGCAGCAGCCTCGCCCGCAGTTGTTCGTCGGCGTGACCATGCAGGGTCGGCCCGGCCATCCCGACGCCGATCGGGTTGTTCAGGAACGGGTCGGGCCGCCCGCCGGCCGCCAGGATCGCGTCGGCGACCGCCTGCAGACCCGCGGGCACGCCGAGGCCGCCGAAGCCGACGGGGAAGTGCACCCAGGCCAGACCCGCGTCGTAGCAGGCGCCGAGGAACTCCGCCGTCGTGGCGGTGGCCGGGTCGATGCCGGCGAGCACCTCGCGGGCGGCCCGTTCGACGCGCGCCCGGTCGTCGTCCTGCGAAGCCCCCGCCGCAGCCAGGGCGTCGGCCGTCTCGGCGCTCATCGCCGTCTCCCGCCTGTCGTCATCACGTCGTCCTGCCGGTGGTTCGTGGTCTGAGGTGGTTCGTGGTCTGAGGTGGTTCGTGGTCTGAGGTGGTTCGTGGTCTGCGGGTGGTTCGTGCTCTGGCGGCCTCAGAGTCCGCCGGCGTCGTCGAGGACGAGCTGGGCCAGCCGTTCCTGGTGCGCCTCGGCGCTGCCCAACAGGGCCGCGTCGGTGTAGGCCCGCTTGAGGTACAGGTGCGCGGGATGCTCCCAGGTGAAGCCGATCCCGCCGTGCACCTGCACGGCCATCGCCGCGACCTGGGTGAAGGCCGTCGAGCACACCGACTGCGCGAGGCTCGCCGCGATCCGCGGGTCGTCGGTGCCCTCGTCGAGCGCCCACGCTCCGTGGTAGGCGACCGAGCGAGCCTGCTCGACCAGCACCAGCATGTCGGCGCACAGGTGCTTGACCGCCTGGAACGATCCGATCGGCCGGCCGAACTGCAGCCGGGTCCTGGCGTACTCGACGGAGAGATCGAGCAGGTACTGGGCGGCGCCGATCTGCTCGGCGGCCAGCAGCACCGCGGCGGTCTCCGCGGTGGTGGCGAGAACGGTCGCGGCCTCCGGCGCCGCGGCGAGCAGCCGGGCCGGGGCGTCGTTGAAACTGACGGTGGCCTGCCGGCGGGTGAGGTCCATCGTCGGCGTCGACTCCCGGACCAGGCCGGTCGCGTCGGCGCTCACCGCGAACAGCCCGACGGTGTCGCCGTCCCCGTCCTCGCCGCCGTCCGTGCCGCCGATCGCCGCGGCCACCAGCAGCAGGTCCGCCGCGGCGCCGTCCAGCACGTGCGCGACGGACCCGCGCAGCGTGTGCCCGGTGGTCTCGGTGCCGCCCGGCGAGGTGGTGCCGCCCGGCGAGGTGGTGCCGCCCGGTGAGGTGGCGCTGTGACGCGCGGTGGCGGTCACGGTGACGGCGGCCGGGTCGAACCCGCCCCGATGCAGCGGCGCTGCCAACGCGGCGGACGTGCGGCCCGCGACGAGCCCCGGCAGCAGCTCCGCCCGTGCCGCCTTGTCGCTCAAGCCCCCGAGGGCCGTGGCGCCGAGGATGACCGACCCGAGCAGCGGCCCGCACACGAGCGCCCGGCCCAGCTCCTCGATGACCACCGCCTGGGAGACCAGCCCGTCGCCGGCGCCGCCGTACTCCTCGTCCGCGGCGAGGCCGAGCACGCCGAGTTCCTCGCCGAGCCGGGACCAGACGGCCGGATCGTGGCCGAGCGGCGACGCCATCAGCCGCCGGACCTCCTCCTGCGGGGAGACCTCCGCGGCGAACGCACGCACCGTCCGGCGCAGCTCGACCTGCTCAGCGGACCAGGCGAACTCCGAGCTCATGGGCCCTCCTCGCGCGGGGCGGAAGCAGTGGGTGAAGTCACGCGGTGTGTCATCCGTCACTGACTCAAACAGGTGATGTGGCGCTCGGTCAAACAAATGCCATGGATGTTCGGTTTTCGTGGGACGGGCCGCTGTCCTGCGGCGGCGGGTCGTCGGCGGCGGGTGGCGACGCGATCCGGACCTCGGTCACCGGGATGTCGCCGACGGTCGCCAAAACCGGGGGTTGCAGACTCGGGTGCGCCGACGAGGGCCGGCTGGAGATGACCCGACTGGAGGGGGCACCGGATGGCGCTGCACGGGAAGGCGCGTGGGCGGCGGGCGGAGCAGACGGTCGATGTGCGGCCGCAGCTGGTCCGGTCGGGGGAGGACGTCGTCGTGCCGCGGTATCGGATCCCACGGGAGTCAATCTCGCCCGAGACCGCCTACCAGATCGTGCACGACGAGCTGATGCTCGACGGCAACGCGCGGCTGAACCTGGCGACCTTCGTGACCACCTGGATGGACCCCCAGGCCGACCGGCTGATGGCCGAGTGCGCGCCGAAGAACATGATCGACAAGGACGAGTACCCGCAGACGGCGGAGCTGGAGGAGCGCTGCGTCAGCATCCTCGCGGACCTGTGGCACGCCCCCGACGCGGAGCACGCGGTCGGTTGCTCGACCACCGGCTCGTCCGAGGCGTGCATGCTCGCCGGCCTGGCGCTGCTGCGCCGCTGGCGGGCCCGGCGGCGGGCGGCGGGCGCCCCGGCCGACCGGCCCAACCTCGTCATGGGCGTCAACGTCCAGGTGTGCTGGGAGAAGTTCGCCCGCTACTGGGACGTGGAGCCACGGCTGGTACCGATGGCGCCGGGCCGCACGCATCTGACCGCCGACGAGGCCGCCGCGCGCTGCGACGAGAACACGATCGGCGTCGTGGCGATCCTCGGCTCGACGTTCGACGGCAGCTACGAGCCGGTCGCCGAGATCGCTGCCGCGCTCGACCGCCTGGCCGCGGCGGGTGGCCCGGACGTGCCGGTGCACGTCGATGCCGCGTCGGGCGGGTTCATCGCCCCGTTCTGCGACCCGGAGCTGGTCTGGGACTTCCAGCTCGACCGGGTGGTGTCGATCAACGCGTCGGGGCACAAGTACGGGCTGGTTTATCCGGGGGTCGGCTGGGTGCTGTGGCGCGACCGCGCACATCTGCCGGACGAGCTCGTGTTCGAGGTGGACTACCTCGGCGGGACGATGCCGACGTTCTCGCTGAACTTCTCCCGCCCGGGGGCTCAGGTCGTCACGCAGTACTACACGCTGCTCCAGCTGGGCTTCTCCGGCTACCGCCGGGTGGCCCAGGCGTGCCGGGACAACGCCCGGTGGCTCGCCGACGAGGTGGCCCGGATGGGCCCCTTCGAACTCGTCTCGGACGGCAGCGGGATCCCCGCGTTCGCGTTCCGGCTGCGCGACGAGATCACCGACTACACCGTCTTCGACGTCTCCGAGCTGCTGCGCACCCGCGGCTGGCTGGTGCCCGCCTACCGGTTCCCGCCGGACCTGACCGACCTCGCCGTGCTGCGAATCGTGGTGCGGCACGAGTTCAGCCGCGATCTGGCCGGCCTGCTCGTCGCCGACCTGCGCCGGGTCGTCGACAGGCTGACCGGCGATGGGCGGCCCATCCCGCCGCCCCCGCCGGACGGCGAGGAGTCCTTCCACCACTGACCCCGTGGGACGCCGGCGACCCCGTGGCGTGCCGGTGACCCCGTGGCGTGCCGGATCGGTGCCGCTGCCCCGCCTGCTTGTCCGGAGGGTTTCGGCGTCCGATTTATCCCTCCGGACAAGCAGGAGCCGTCGCCGGTGGATTGTCAGGGGGAGGCGGTGAGGACCGGGCGGAGGGCGTCGAGGACGGTGGCGTCCTCGATGGTCGGTGGGACGGCGGGGGAGCGGCCGTCGGCGATCTCGCGCATGGTCCGGCGCAGGATCTTGCCGGATCGGGTCTTGGGCAGTGCCGCCACCACGTCGACCCGCTGGAACGCCGCCACCGGCCCGATCTCCGCGCGGACCCGGGCGACCAGCTCCGCGGCGAGGGCGTCCGGCCCGATCTCGACCCCGGTCTTCACCACCACCAGCCCGCGCGGGACCTGGCCCTTCAGCGCGTCCGCGACGCCGACGACGGCGCACTCGGCCACGGCCGGGTGCGCGGCGAGGACGGCTTCCATCGACCCGGTGGACAGCCGGTGCCCGGCCACGTTGATCACGTCGTCGGTGCGGCCCAGCACGAACAGGTACCCGTCGGCGTCGAGGTAGCCGCCGTCGCCGGTCAGGTAGTACCCGTCGAAGGCGGACAGATAGGACGCGACATACCGGTCGTCGTCCTCCCACAGGGTCGGCAGGTTGCCGGGCGGCAACGGCAGGCGCAGGCAGATCGCGCCCTCCGTGCCGGCGGGGACGGGCTGGCCCGCCGGGTCCAGCACCCGCACGTCGTAGCCCGGCATCGGCACGGTGGGAGAGCCCGCGCGGGCGGGGAGCGGTTCCAGGCCCATCGGGTTGGCGCAGATGGGCCAGCCCGTCTCCGTCTGCCAGTAGTTGTCGATCACCGGGATGCCCAGGGTGGCGGCGGCCCAGTCGTAGGTCGCCGGATCGAGTCGTTCGCCGGCCAGGAACAGCGCCCGCAACGACGAGCGGTCGTACCCGCGCAGCAGGGCGCCCGCCGGGTCCTCCTTCTTGATCGCCCGGATCGCGGTCGGCGCGGTGAACAGCACGTTCACCCCGTGCTCGGCGATCACCCGCCAGAACGCGCCGGCGTCCGGCGTGCCCACCGGCTTGCCCTCGTAGAGCACGGTCGCCGCGCCGGCGAGCAGCGGGGCGTAGACCGTGTACGAGTGCCCGACCGCCCAACCCACGTCGGAGGCCGCCCACATGACGTCCCCCGCCCGGATTCCGAAGATGTTGCCCATCGACCAGGTCAGGGCGACGGCGTGCCCGCCGTTGTCGCGCACGATCCCCTTCGGCCGGCCGGTGGTGCCCGACGTGTAGAGGATGTAGAGCGGGTCGGTGGCGGCGACCGGCACCGGCGGCAGCGGTGCGGCCGCGGCCAGCGCCGCGTCCCAGTCATGGTCACGGCCGGCGACCATCGAGCAGCGCTGCTGGTCACGCTGCACGATGAGGGTCGCGGCGGGAGCGTGGGCGGTCAGCGCGATCGCCTCGTCGAGGATCGGCTTGTACGGCACCAGCCGCGTCGGCTCGATCCCGCAGGAGGCGCTGACGACGACCTTCGCCCGGGCGTCGTCCATCCGGGCGGCGAGTTCGGCGGCGGCGAACCCGCCGAAGACCACGGAGTGCACCGCGCCGAGGCGGGCGCAGGCGAGCATGCTCACCACCGCCGTGGGGATCATCGGCAGGTAGATGATGACCCGGTCGCCGCGGCCCACCCCGAGTTCGGCCAGCGCCCCGGCGGCCCGCGCCACCTCGTCGGTCAGCTCGGCGAAGGTGAAGCGACGGACCGTCGCGGTGACCGGCGAGTCGTAGATCAGCGCGAGCTCGTCGCCCCGGCCCGCGGCGACGTGCCGGTCAAGGGCGTTGGCGCAGGTGTTGAGCTCGGCGTCGGGGAACCAGCGGGCGAACGGCGCCTTGGTGCTCGCGTCGAGGATCCGCCGCGGTGGCCGGGTCCAGTCGAGTGCCTGCGCGGCGGCTGCCCAGAACTCCTCGGGATCGTTCGCGGCCCGTTCGTACTCCCGCTGGTATGCGCCCATGGTCGTCATCCTCCCGCGCCCGGCGACCGCCGGAGCGAATTCCCGGCCCCTGGGCGCCTCGGCCTCACGCAGCGACACGATGGGCCCCCGCTTTGTCCGGGAGGTCCGCGCACGTAGCCCTGAGTAAGAAAGACGATCTGTGCCGATGGCGTCATGAAGGTGGGAGACGCGCAGCGGCGGTGGCAGGGATGATTCGTGAGCTGTGCCCGGGACATGTGGGAGTTCCCGGCGTTCGGGTCGTTCGCGGCCGCGGCCCGAGCGGCCGTCCAACGCTGTGGTGGCGTGCCGGTGCACGCGGCGTCCTCACCGCGGCGTCCTCACCGCGGCGTCCTCACCGCGGAGGACTACCCGCCGGCGCAGGTAGTGGCGCAGACGGGTCTCGAGCTGCGACGTCTACGTGGGGATCGTCGGGCTTCGGGCCGGCCTGCCGGTCCGGGAAGAGCCGGGGATCTCCTATCCCGAGCTGGAGTACGAGGCGGCCGCCGCGGCGCGGATACCCCGGCTGGTGAACAGGTCGACGAGGCGGTCGGCGAGGCCACGCGCCGCGTCGTCCCCGGTGGCGGCCAGGACCTGCAGTGCGCCGTCGCGGATCAGCGTCACCAGCCCGTGCACGAACGCCCAGGCGATGAGCGACGTCGGGTGGCCGGCACCAGGATGCGGGGATCCGGGGCGGGTACGCCTTGGTCACGGGCGTTCCGTGCCGGTGCGCTGCCAGGGCCGGCGGCCCCGTCGCAGGGTCCGGACCGTGTTCCCGTCGTGACCACCGGACGGCGTCCCGCCAAGCGGCGAGGAAAAACTGTCGGTGGTGGGGTCCAAGGTGAGGGCACGGTCCGCAGCACAGCGAACCCGCAGCACAGCGAACCCGCAGCACGTGAAGGAGTCACCATGCCCACGCGAGAGAACATCCCGGCCGGCGCCCCCTGTTGGGTCGACCTGATGACCTCCGACGCCGCTGGCGCCAAGGCGTTCTACGGCGAGCTGTTCGGCTGGGAGGCCGAGGAGTCCGCCCCGGAGTTCGGCGGCTACACCAACCTCACCAGGGACGGCGTCCGGGTCGGTGGGCTGATGCCCAAGCAGCCCGGCATGGACGCGCCCGACGGCTGGTCGGTCTACCTGTCCACGCCGGACGCGGAGAAGACCGTCGCCGCCGCGACCGAGCATGGCGGCGGGGTGATCGTGGGGCCGATGGCCGTGGCCGATCTCGGTGTCATGGCCGTGGTGACCGACCCGAGCGGCGCGGCCATCGGCATGTGGCAGCCGGGCCTGCACTCGGGCTTCGGTGTCGTCGCCGAGCCGGGCGCGCCGGGCTGGTTCGAGTTGCTCACCCGGAACTACGCCGCCGTCGTCCCCTTCTACCGCGACGTCTTCGGCTGGGATGTCCACGTCGTCGGCGACACCCCGGAGTTCCGCTACTCGACCTTCGGGGAGGGCGATGCCGCCTACGCCGGGATCATGGACGCGAGCGGTTTCCTGCCGGACGGCGTGCCGGCGCACTGGTCGGTGTATTTCGCCACGGCGGACACGGACGCGACGCTCGAGCGGGCCGCCGCGCTCGGCGGCTCGGTGGTCCTGCCGGCGGAGGACACCCCGTACGGCCGCCTCGCCGCGGCCGCCGACCCCACCGGCGCCGTGTTCAAACTGCTCGGGCCGAACGTCTCGGCGTCTGCCGCGAGCTGACGCCTGCCGCAGGTCAGGCGGCGGTCGGCTCTGCGCGCAGAAGGCCGGCGAGGACCGATCCGGCGTGGTGGATGCCCGCGTCGTCGATGTCGAGATGGGTGACGATCCGCAGGGTGGTCGGGCTGATCGCGCCGATCAGCACGCCCTGCTCCGCGGCGTGGCGAGCGAACCGCCCGGCGTCGGCGACCTCGACGAGCACCATGTTGGTCTCGACCTGCTTCGGGTCCACGTGGCCGGGCGCGGCGTCGGCGAGCAGCGCGGCGAGTTCGGCTGCCCGCCGGTGGTCCTCGGCGAGGCGTTCGACGTGGTGGCGCAGCGCGTGCAGGCCCGCCGCGGCCAGCACGCCGGACTGGCGCATCGCCCCGCCGAGCCGCCGACGCCAGTCCCGAACCTCGCCGACCCGCCCGGCGTCACAGATCACCAGCGATCCGACCGGTGCGCCCAGCCCCTTGGACAGGCAGACCGACAGGGTCGTGAACGGTTCCGCGAGCCGGCGCGGTTCGACGGCGCCGGCGACGGCCGCGTTCCACAGGCGGGCGCCGTCGCAGTGCATCGCGACTCCGGCGGCGGTGGCGAGGTCGCGGAACTGGTCCAGGCGAGCCGGTGACCAGACCCGGCCCCCGGCACGGGCGGCGGTGTTCTCCACGGCCAGCACGCTGGTGCGGACCATGTTGTAATTGCCGCCGATGCTGTGCGCGCGGATCGCCGCGGCGACGTCCGCCGGGTCCGCCGTGTCGGCGAGGCCGGGCAGCGTGCGGGTCTGGACCCCGCCGAGCGCGGCCAGGCCGCCCATCTCGTAGGTCACGATGTGGGCTTCGGTGTCGGCGATGATCTCGGTTCCGACCGGCGCGCTGGCGCGCAGCGCGACGAAGTTGCCCATGGTCCCGCTGGGGACGAACACGGCCGCCTCGTGGCCGAGCAGGTCCGCGGCGTACTCCTCCAGGGCCCGCACCGACGGGTCCTCGCCGTAGTGGTCGTCGCCGACCTCCGCGTCCGCCATCGCCCGGCGCATCGCCGCGGTCGGCCGGGTCACCGTGTCGCTGCGCAGGTCGACCGGCCCGGCCGGAGTGGCGGCCGGTCGACCTGCCGACCGCGAGGCCGGAGTGGCGATCTGGGCGCCGGTGGCCGCCGTGTCGTCCGTGGGGGTGCCGTCACGGGAAGCGTCGATGGTCATGCTTGGCGATGGTATTGGCCCTTAGCCATCCGGCCGACCACCTCGACCACCTTGACCACCTTGACCACCTTGACCACCTCGGTGACTCGACCACCTCGGTGACCTCGGCCTCCGCCCCCGGCGACGTTCCCCGGCGGTGGCGCCCGTGCTCCGACGGACGTCAGGTCGCGCCAGGGGTGAGGGTCTGCGCCAGGCGGGAGAAGCCGTCGGCGCCATGGCCGGCGTCGATGGCGCGGCGGGCGAGCGCTTCGGCGGCGTCGAGCACGCCGGTGTCCAGGTCGCGGGCCCGGGCGGTGTGGATGATGTGCCTCATCCCGGCGGCCGCGGACAGGACGGTGGACTGCGCGGTGTCGTGGCGTCCCTCGTCGATGCGGCCCGCGAAGTCGTCGATGATGCTCGCCAGCAGGCCGCTGACGCCCTGTGCAAACGGCGAGAGGTCACCGGCTCGGATCCCCTCCGCGCCGGCGAGGGCGAAAGCGTGCACCACGCCGCTCATCGCCGTCCAGAACACGTCGAGCAGCGCCATGTCGTACGCCGCCGCACGGCCCGGGTCCGGGCCGAGGAACGTGGCCGAACCGCCGATCGCGGCAAGTGTGCCCGCCTGGGCGCGGTACAGGGATTCCGGCCCGCTGTAGAGCACGGAGGCGGCCGGCCCGCCGATGGTCGAGGCCGGCGTCATGACGGAACCCTCGAGATGGGCGATCCCGTCGGCGGCGCTGCGGGCGGCCAGCGTCCGGGACCGGTCGGGGGAGTCCGAGGTCAGGTTGACGAGAACGCGGCCGCGAAGCGCGTCGCCCACCGCCGCGAGGATCGTCTCGACCGCCTGGTGGTCGAGAACGCACACGACCGTGAGCGGGCTGGCCGCCACGGCCTCGGCCGGGGAGGCGGCCAGCGCCGCGCCACGCGCGACCAGCGGCTCGGCTTTCCCCGGCGATCGGTTCCACACCGTGGTGGGATGCCCTGCCGTCAGGAACGCGGCGGCCAGGGCGCTCCCCATCGGACCCAGGCCGAGAACCGTCACCGCGCCGGCGCCGCCCGGATTCGGGCGACCGTGCGCAAGAAGTGGTTGATCTGTCACGGTGGCTACGCTAAAGCTTCACGTTGACGTCAAGGTCAAGCCCTGTCCGGCGCTGAGCGAGGGAGGCCCCGTGCGCATTGGTGAGCTTGCCCGGCGGGCCCAGGTCAGCGGACGGGCGCTGCGTTACTACGAGGAACAGGGGCTGCTGACCCCGGACCGCCAGCCGAGTGGTTATCGCGACTACGGCGAGGCCGACGTCGAGACCGTGCGACGCATCCGCGTCCTGCTCGCCGCCGGCCTCCCCACGTCGATCATCGCCGAGGTGCTGCCCTGCATGGTCGACGCCGCGGGACCCGGTGGAGCGCTCGCCCCGGGCTGCCCCGAACTGCTGCCGCATCTGGAAGGCGAACGCGACCGGATTGCCGCGGCCATCGCCGATCTCACTGCCGCGCACCGCCTGCTCGCCGCCGTCATCGCCGCGACGCCGGCCATGGGAGCGACCCCTGGCGCCTGCGCTCCCGCCGACGGCACCTAGGACGCGTATCGGGTTGTGATCTGTTTGTGGAAGGTTGCTCTCGCGGCGGGATCTGATCCGGTGGCATGCTGCCTCGGGTGGTGAACCGCGGTGACGCGGTGGCGGCGGGAGCGCGAAGATCGTGGTGCGGTTCCGCGGAACATCAAGATCGTCAGGCTGGGTGCCGGGCAGTCCGTGGCCGCTGATCACTGAGTAGGTCAAGCGACGCCGCGGCCCCGATCCCCCGGCGGATCGGTGGCCCAGACGAAGGAGGGGAGCTCGGCGCGCAGGGTGGGGGCGACCTCGGCGAAGAAGCGTTCCAGGTGGGCGCGGGTGGTGGCGGGGTCGGTGAGGAAGAAGCCCTCCACGCCGACGCCGAGGACCTGGTTGCCGAAGCGCCGGTGCAGGTCGAGCAGCTTTTCGGTGATCTGGTCGGCGGTGCCGACGAGGGCCGAGCCGTTGTCGATGAAGTCCTCCAGCGAGTCGAACGGGAAGTGGTTCTGCCGGGCCACCGGGAGGTTGCGGAACGCGGCGAAGGCGGGGCGGGCGAGCGCGAGGGCGTCCTGCGAGCGGTCGGTGATGATCGGGGAGTGCACGCCGAGGGCGAGCGGCGTGGCGGCCGGGTCGTGACCGTGGTGGGCGAGCCGGTCGCGGTAGCGTTGGACGAGCGCGAGGGAATGGTCGGTGCGGCGGAAGCCGTTCGCCGAGTACAACGGGTCGCCCCAGCGGGCGGCGAGCTCGGTCGACCGCTCGCTGGACGCCGAGCCGTGCCAGACCCGCGGCGCCGGCTGCTGCAACGGCCGCGGCCGGGTGGTCGCCCCCCGCAGCGGCGGGCGGAAGCGACCCGTCCAGGTCACGTCCTCCTCGCGCCACAGCCGGCGGAACAGCTCGTAGTTCTCCGCCAACCGGTCCCAGAGCTCGGCGGCGTCGACGCCGAACATGCCCGGTGAGACCGGATCGTTGCCCTTGCCGATGATCAGGTCGAGGCGGCCGTCGCTGAGATGGTCGAGCGTGGCGTACTCCTCGGCGGCGCGGACCGGGTCGGCCAGCGAGAGCACGGCGACGGTGGTGACCAGCCGGATCCGGCTGGTCCGAGCGGCGATGTGGGCGAGCAGCACGGCGGGGGCGGACGACAGGAACGCGGGGTTGTGCCGCTCGCCGACGCCGAACGCGTCGTAACCGACGCCCTCGGCCCAGATCGCGAGGTCGACCAGAGCCCGCAGCCGCTCCCGCTCGTGCTCCGCCGCCTGCGATGACCTCGCCGCCGCTGTCGTCGCCGTCGTCGCCGCCACTGTCGTCGTCGCTGCTGTCGCCGCTGTCACGGCGGCGCCGACATCGCGCGCCGCCAGCGTGCTGGCCAGGAATTTCATGCCGCTTCACCACCGTTGCGCACGTGGGGCGACGCCGGTCAGAAGCCCAGGGCCGCACGGACCAGGACGACGGTGGCGCGGTCCGGGAAGGCCTCCCGCTCCACGATGAGGATCTTGCCGATGAACGAGCTCTGGCCGTAGAGGTCCTGCAACCGCTGCCACTCCCGGGGCAGGCTGTAGGCATGCACGCGGCGGATGCCGGTCGCCAGGTCCGGCACCACCTTCTGCGCGCCGACCACCCAGATCGCCCGGCGGGCGCCCGAGGCGTACGGCGCGAGCTGGCTGCCGCTGGCCGAGCCGACGACGAGCTGGCCCTCCTCGGTCACCGCGTGCACGCTGCCGACGACCACGTCGGGCAGGGCCCCGAGCCGGATCTGGGCAATCACGTCGGCCCCCGGCGAGGGGGCGTCACGGCGCACGGACCGGAACTCGCCAGACTCGTCGATGTCCGCCGCGATGCCGGACAGGCGCAGCGTCTCGCTGGACGCGGTGAAGATCTCCTCGTCCCGGGGGAGCAGCTCCCGGACGAGCCGGCGGGCCTGTTCGGCGGTGTCCACGAGGTGGACGAGGTAGCCGCGCTCGCGCAGGTTCGCGGCCGTCCGGTCGAGCCGCGCCGCGTCGGCCGGGACTGCGAACGCCTCGTCGAGCGGGGGTGCCAGGGTGGTCATGACGGTCACTCCGATGCGGGTTGATGGTTCCTTCTGGTAACTGAGCCGATTCTGCGGAACCATCGAGTGCCTCGGAAGACGGCACTATTTTCTGCCTCGGTGACGTGGAGGTAACCATGCGCGCGAAGTCCGCCGTCGGCGACGAGGGTGGCCCGAGTGGTGATGGCCCGAACGGCGTGGTCGGCCTGAACGGCGTGGTCGGCCCGATCGGCGGCGGGCCGGCGGACACGCGGGCGGCGGCGGTCCTGGCGGTCCGCGACGACGCGACGTGCCGGGTCCGCGAGATCCTCGACCGGGTCGGAGACAAGTGGACACTGACGGTGGTCAGCGAGCTCGGCCGGGGCAGCCAGCGGTTCACCGAGCTTCGGCGGGCTGTGCCGGGCATCAGCCAACGCATGCTCACCGCGACCCTGCGCGGGCTCGAACGCGATGGTCTGGTCCGCCGGACCGTGCATCCGGTCGTCCCGCCGCGGGTCGACTACGAGCTGACCGAGCTCGGCCGGACGTTGCTCGACACGGCCTGGGCGCTGATGAGCTGGGCTCTGGAACACATGGACCAGATCGACGTTGCACGCCAGGAGTACGACGGGCGTTGATCTAGACGAGTGAGCCCAAATCTTTCTTGCCGCCCCGGGTGGTCGTCCGCTAGCCCGGTCGGCGCCGCACGGGCCACTGCCGCCCGCCTGGTCTCCGGTCACGTTGCGGCCACATCATGCCAAGGTTTGGTCACGGTTCTCGGGCCAGAAACCGTGACTACCCCTCGGCACGATTCTGCGCACAGTTGGCGACGGAGCGGTACGAAGGATGCGGCGGTCAGGGGCACACCGAGCCTCGAGGCGCCCCGTCGTCAGACCAGATCCCCCAGGCCACTGGACCATGAAAACTTACTTGTCTAGGCGCCGGTCAGCAGCGGGGCCAGCCGTTCGAGCTGGTCGACGGCTGCCGGCAGGTCGGCGGCGAACGGGTGCACAAGCACGTGGTCGGCGCCGGCCGCCAGGTGGGCGGCCAGCCGCGCCGCCACGGCATCGGCGTCTCCCCAGGCGAGGATGTCGTCGATCAACCGGTCGCTGCGCCCGCCGGACAGGTCCGCGTCGCTGTAGCCGAGGCGCCGGTAATTTCTGGCGTATGGGGATTGCGGGCTCCTCACCCCGGCGTCGAAGATGGCCCGCAGTCGCCCGCGCGCGGCTACCGGATCGGTGGTGAGCACCACGGCCTGGTGCGGGATGACGAGCCGGTCCGGACCGACGGCGGCGCGGGCCGCGGCGGTGTGCGCCACCGGCTGCAGGAAGGGGTGCACCCCGTCGGCGTGGTCGCGGGCCAGCCGGTGGGCGCGCGGCCCCAGGGCGGCGAGCACCCGTGGGTAGCGCGGCGCGGGCAGTAGCCAGGCCGCGACGTCGTCCACCGCGTGCAGGTAGTCGGCGAGCGCGGTCAGGGGACGTGACCCCTGCTGCCCGCCGAGCCCGAGCACGAACCGGTTCGGGTATGCCTCGGCGAGGGTGGCGGCGCCGGTGTGCATGGCGGCCGGCTCGCGGACGGTCACGTTGGCGATGCCGGTGCCGACGACGATCCGCTCGGTGGCGGCGAGCATCAGGCCGTGCTGGGTGAACGCCTCCCGGCCGCTGACCGGCGCGCCGGCGGGCGGCTCGGCGCCCCACAGCGAGCCGTAGCCCAGGCGCTCGATGCGGTCGAACTGGCGGCGCTGGACCGCCACCGGCGTGGCGAGCAGGGTGGCCGCCGCCAGCCACACGCCGTACCGGCCGAGCCGTCGGCGCGTGTCCGCGACCACCTGGGCCGTCATCACTTCCTGGGCCGTCATCACTTCCTGGGCCGTCGGCGCCTGCGGGTCCGCCGCCGTTTCTGTCGCCGCGTCCACCGTCGTCATCATCGCTCCCTCGTCTGCTGATGAGCTAACCGGAGGCTGCCTCCGCTCCGTGACTCATCACCATAGTGGAGGTAGGCTCCGGTTAGCCATCTCGACACGACATCGAACCGGGGGTTAGGAACGTGGGCGGTGTGACCGGGACGCGCACCATGCGCGCCGACGCTCGCCGCAACTACGAGCGGCTGCTGGCTGAGGCCCGCGTCGCCTTCGCCGAGCACGGCACCGGCGCCTCGCTGGAGGACATCGCCCGCCGGGCCGGCGTCGGCACGGGCACGTTCTACCGGCATTTCCCGGCCCGGGAGGCGCTGCTGGAGGCGGTGTTGCGCGAGGAGTTCCAGCGCCTGACCGCGTCCGCCGGCGAGGCGGCGGCCGCCCGGCCCGCCGGACCCGCGCTGCTCGCCTGGCTGCGCGAACTCGTCGCGTTCAACGGCACCTACCGCGGGCTCACCGCGGCCCTCATGCAGACCCTGCTCGACCCCGCCAGCGAGCTGCACGCCGCCTGCGAGGTGATGCGCACCGCCGGTGGCGACCTGCTCCGCGGTGCCCAGCAGGCCGGGCAGATCCGGCCCGATGTCACCGTCCTCGAGCTGTTCACCCTGGTCAGCGGGCTGTCCTGGGCGCATGAGCAGACCTCCGCCGCCCTGCCCGGCAGCCTCGCCCTCGACCGCCTGCTGCACCTGACCGTCGAGGGGTTGGCTCCCCGCCCCGCGCAGTCCGGCCCCGCGTAGTCCGACGCCGGGCAGTTCGAGGCCGGGCAGTTCGAGGCCGGGCAGTTCGACGCAGGGCGGTAGGCACCCGAGGCCCTGCGGCCTCACCCTCCCTCTTCCGCCGTCCGGACCCGAGAGGTCACGCCCGGCGGCGCGGCATTACCCCGCGCGTAATCGACGGGATGTGCGGGTCGCCGGACGATCGGGCGCGGCGGGGAGGTTTCCCCGCCACCGATCCGATCCGTCCTCGGCATCACCGGCTGGCCGCCCGCGCGGGTGGCGCCGCGGGGATGCCGGCGGCTCAGGGAGATCCGTGCCGTCGTCTACGCCTGCTCCGTCGCGCACCGACGGAGCGCCGCTGATCGACCTCACCCTGTTCCGCCGTCGCGCCTTCGCCGCCGGCACGTGCGTCGCACTGGTGTTCGCCCTGATCCCGGGCTCGTTCTTCTTCGTCCTCGCGCTCTACCTCCAGCAGGGACGCGGCTACAGCGCGATGTTCTCCGGGATCGTCTTCATCGCCGTCGGCGCCGGCTACTTCCTGGCGATGTTCCTGGCCGGGCCGTTCGGCGCCCGGCTCGGCCACCGGGTCCTCGCGGTGGGCGCCCTCGGCGTCACGGCGGGCTGCGCGCTGCGGCGCGTTCACGGCGAGCCTGTGGGTGCTGGTCGGGGTCGGCGTCGCCACGGCCGGTCTCATCCGGCTGCTGCGCCCGGCTGCTGCGCCCGGGCGCGGGCCTGGGCGGCGGCCGCCGCGGGCAGGCGCCGGAGGCGGGGCAGGGCCCGGCACCGACCGGACGGCTGGGGGAGGTGCGGGATCAGCCGCCGAACAGACTGGCCGAGTCCACCGTCCGGTAATCGGTCGCCCTGGTGCCCCTGACCGTGGCGACGACCGAGCCCGTCGAGCACAGCGCCTTCAGGTTCGGGATCGCGGTGCCGTCGCAGGTGAACGTCAGCCCGTCGCCGGCTGGTAGGACGACGTCCCTGGCGGCCTTGAGGGTGATGGTCACGGAGGCGGGGGAGACGTCCCCGGTGAGGCCCTTGAGCGCGCGGACGAGGCCCAGCAGGTTCTGGTAGCCGGTCACCGCGTAGCCGTCGAGGGCCGTTTTCGGCGCGTACCTGCCCATCACCGTCCGGTAGAGCTTGGCCTCGGCGTCGTCGCTGTCGGTGTCGCCCGGGGTGAACAGCGTCGCGCCGTCCAGCGCGCCGGGCGCGGCGTCCTCGACGGTCCTCGACAGGCACGGCTGGATGACGAACCTCGGCTGGGTGGCGTTGACCGCGACCAGGCCCTTGAGCACCGAGGTGCAGAAGGTCCCGTCACCGACGAGGATCACCGCGCCGGGCTTCTTGTTGATCGCGGAGGTGACCTGGGTCGTGGCGTCCGGCGTACCGAGCGGGATCGCGACGATGTCGAGGCCGACGCCGGCCTTGGCGAACACCGGCTTGCCCAGCGCGTTCGCGCCGGCGGTCACGGCGGGGGCGTCCGTGACGAACAGGGAGACGCTCTTGTAGCCCTTGTCCTTGGCGGTCCGCGCCATGACACCGAGCGTCGCCGGGAAGCCGCCGGTCCAGGAGAAGGCGCCGTCGGTGACGAACTCGGCGCCGCTGGCCGCCACACCCGTCGTGTAGGGGATCCTGGCGCCGGTGATGACCGGGACCATCGAGTCGGCGAAGGCCGTGGTGCCGATGTTCACGGCGGTGACCTTCTGCTCGACCATCTGGTTGGCACAGTTGCGGGCGGAGGCCGCGTCCTCCTGCGACTTGCAGACGACGAGCTGGATGGGTCGCCCGCCGATGCCGCCGAGGTAGTCGTTGGCGTAGGCGGCAGCCGCCTGGGCGCCTTCGCGGACTTCGGGCAGGGAGATCGCGCTGCCGCCCTCCGCGGTGATGAAACCGATCTTCACCGGCGCGCCGGTCGCCTTCGTGCCCGGGGGGAGCGTCACGGTCGAGCCGGCCGCCGGGGTCGCTGCCGCGCCCCCGCCGCCACCGCTCCCGTCACTGCCGCACGCGGCCGGTAACAGGCCCAGGCCGACGGCCAGGAGCGCCGCTCCCACCCGCGCCCGGCGCGGACCCCTCCCCCACACACCTGTGCTGCCCACAGCCCCTCCATCTCGTCCCGCTTAGCCCCGCGACCCTCACCGGACGCGAGGGCGGCCCCGCCCTGCCGATCTCCGATCCCGGTCGATCCGCGGTCGGAAGGTGCTCAGCGGAGGAAGCCGGGTGTGTTACCCAGCTCACATGGTGAGCTATGTTAGCCAGGTCACAGGTCCGGTCAAGGGGTGGGATGCAGGGTGACCCGAAGCAGTGCGTCCCCGTCCGCCACCGTCGGCGGGCTGGCGGGCTGGCGGGTCGACGGGGTCGACGGGTGGCGGACGGGCGGGCACCCCGTCGGAGGCTCACCCGGCGGGGATGCCGTCCTCCAGGTAGACGGGCAGGCGCGGGGCGGTCAGGCAGGCGGCGACCCGACGGGCCAGGCGCGCCGAGGCCCGCTCGGCGACCTCGGCGGGTGTGCAGTACCGGGCCGAGCGGATCTCCGAGGCCTGCAGGACGAACGCGTCCACCGGGATCGGCGGGCCGTCCACGGCGAACAGGAACCGCAGCGCGTCCGCCCGCTGCGGGGTGGCGGCGAGATGGTCGACGCACATCAGCCGGCCGACCGGCAGGTCGAGCCCGAGCTCCTCGCCCAGCTCGCGCTGCGCGGTCCGCCGCGGGGACTCGCCGGGCTCGGCGATCCCGCCCGGGACCTCCCAGTTCGGCTTGTACGTCGGCTCCACCAGCAGCACGCGCCCGGCGGCGTCGCGCAGCAGGCAGCCGGCCGCCACCGCCTTCCTCGACCGGGCCACGTAGTCGTCCAGCAACGCCGCCATGGCCGGCACGTTACCGGTCGCGGTCGGGGCATCCGGCTCGAACTACATCGGTGCACACCGTATGGCTAGAGTCATTCTCTGTTGATGCTCCGCTGTCGGAACAGGGGGCGCTCGTGCGGGTCATGATTGTGTCGGCGCCGCTGCTCGGCCATCTGCTGCCCATGGTGCCGACCGCGCAGGCCCTGCGCGCCGCCGGGCACGAGGTGTTGCTGGCTGCCGGCGGGGATGCGCTGGCGGTCCGGCAGTCCGGATTCGCGGTCGACGACGTGGCGCCGGGCATCCGCATCGGCCGCCTCGCCGGCGGGGTGCTGCTGCGACATCCGCTGCTGGGCCGGGCGGAGCTCGCCGGCCGGGCGGGCACCCGCATGGTGGCGCGGCTGTTCGCGGAGGTCAACCGGCGGATGGCGCCTGCCGTCCGGGATCGCATGGACCGGTTCCGGCCGGATCTCGTGCTCTACGAGCCGCTGGCGGTCGCCGGCGCGCTCGCCGCCGGCCGCGGCGGCGAGCCGGCCGTCCTGCACGAGAACTCCCTGTTCGACGGACCCGAGCTGGTCCGGGCGACGGCGGCCCGGCTCGGGGTGGACCCCCCCGGCGGGCTGCCCGGGGCTGGGGTGGTCACCATCGCCCCACCGCGCGTGGTGGGGGTGCGCGCCGGCTGGCCGATGAGCGGCGTCCCGCACCCGGGCCTGGGCACCCTGCCGGACTGGCTGCGTGAGCCGCCCGCCGCTGCGCGCATCCTGGTCAGCCGCAGCACCGTCGCCGGGCCGGGCGGCAGCGACGTCATGCGCGCGGTGGTGCGGGTGGCCGCCCGGGCCGACGCCGAGATCGTCCTGGTCCGGCCGGAGCGGGCGGTGCTGCGTCGGCCGCTGCCCGCCCGCGTGCGCGCCGTCGACTGGATCCCGATCAACCAGGCGCTGCCCGGCTGCGCGGGGGTCGTGCATCACGGCGGCGCGGGATCGGTGCTGGGCGCGCTCGCCGCCGGTGTCCCGCAGCTCGTGGTGCCCGGAAGCGGCGACCGGCGGCACAACGCCGAGCTCGTCGCGGCGAGCGGTGCCGGCCTGGCGGTGGCTGCCCGCGACATCACCGCGGACGTGCTGGCCCGGCTCGTCACCGACCCGCGGCTCGCCACCACCGCGCGGGAGGTGCGCCGCGAGATGCTGGCCATGCCGGCGCCGGCCGAGCTCGTCCCCCGGCTGGCGGCGCTCGCCGGTTGACCCGGCCGCCGCGGCGGCGGTGGCTTGTCGGCCTGGCCGGCCAGGCACGGTCGAGGACGGTCGAGGACGGGGCCCGACGGCCATTCCCGGTGGCCCTTTCGTGTCACCGCCGCGCCGGCGTCGCCCGGCGGGTGGAACGGCCCGGGGAGGTAGCCGGCACGGTTCCGATCCGGCTGCCGGTGGTGTGCATCCTTTCCCGCAGAGGACGGCCGGGCTGCTCGCGGGACTCGTTCCCGGTGCGCGCCTCCCCGGCGTGCGCCTCCCCGGCGTGCGGCTGTTCCCAGGCCCCGCTGCCCGCGCGTGGCCTGCGGCCGGCCCTCGGGTCGATGACCCCGCCACGGTCGAGCACGATGAGCGCGTCGGCCTGGGCCACCAGTCGCATGTCGTGGGTGATCACCAGCACGGTCCGGTGGGCGGCGAGCCGGCGCAGGGAGCGCACCACGAGCCCGGCGACGTCGTCGTCGAGTCCCGCGGTCGGCTCGTCGAGGATCAGGACGGGCGAGTCGCGCAGCAGCGCCCGCGCGATCGAGACCCTTCGCCGCTGGCCGCCGGACAGCCGTCGGCCGCCCTGACCGAGCGGCGTTTCGTAGCCGTCGGGCAGTCGGAGCCCGAAGCCGTGCACCCCGGCGGCGCGCGCGGCCGCGACGACCCGGTCGGGGTCGGCGTCCGGGATGCCCCAGGTGAGGTTCTCCCACAGCGTGCCATCGACGAGCTGGCTGTCCTGGGCCACCACCGTCACCGCCCGGCGCAGCGACGCCAGGGTGACGTCACGCAGGTCGTGCCCGTCGAGCAGCACGCGCCCCGCCGACGGGTCGTGCAGCCGCACCATGAGCTTCGTCAACGTCGACTTCCCCACGCCGCTGGAGCCGGTGAGCACGGACAACTCGCCGGGGCGCAGAGTGAACGAGACGTCGTCGAGGGCCGGGCGGATCGCCTCCGAGTAGGTCAGGCCGACCCGCTCGAAGCAGATGTGCCCGCGCACCCGCTGCAGCGGCCGGGCGTCCGGGTGATCCTCGACCTCCGCGGGATGGTCGAGCAGCTCGATGATCCGCTCGCCGGAGCTCACCGCGGTGCTGATCGACACGACGAGTTCGCCGAGCTCCTGCACCGGGCCGTACAGGTAGCCGAGGAAGCCGGCAAAGGACAGCAGGCCACCGATGGTCAGCCGGCCCTCGGAGATTTCCCAGGTGCCCATGTACAGCACGGCCAGCACGAAGACCGTCTCCAGCAGCGTGGCCAGCACGGCGTTCGCCGTCGCCATCCGGTAGGCGACCAGCCGGGCCTCGAACCAGGCCATGCTGTGATGGCGCAACCGCCGCCGTTCGGGCTTCGCCATCCCGTGCGTCTGGATGAGGGCGTTGGCGGTGATGTTCTCCTCGACCACGGCGGCGATGCGGCCCTCGGCGGCCCGCTCCTCCTGCGAGACCTCGTGCACCCGGCCCGCGAGCCGGCGGGTGAGCAGCCAGTACAACGGTGCCGCGGCGCAGGCCAGCAGCGCCAGGTCCCAGCGCAGCACGAAGGCGGCCGCGGTGAAGCACACCACGCCGCAACCGGCCGTGGTCGCTCCCACCAGCCCGCTGGCGGCGAGCTCGTCGACGGCGTCGACGTCCGAGCCGAACCGGGTCATCAGATCGCCGGCCGGCCGCTGCGCGAAGAAGGTCGGCGACATGGCATGCAGGCGGTCGAGCATCAGCTCGCGCAGCCGGGCCAGCAACCGGCCCGACGCTTTCGCCTGCAGGCAGTGGCCCACGTAGGAGCAGACACCGCCGGCGACGGCGACGGCGAGCCACAGGACCGCCGGCGTGAGGAAGGCATGCGGCGAGGCCTGGACGAGCGCGGAGTCGGTGAGCCGGCCGAACAGCCAGACTGTCGCGGTCTCGCCGGCCGTGCTGGCCAGCACCAGTGCCGTCGCCCCGAGCAGCAGGCCGCGCTCGGGTCGGACCAGCGGGAGCAGCCGCCGCAGCACCCGGCGGGCCGCAGCGGTTCCGCTTTCGTCCGCGGCCGCGCCGGCCGCGGTACGCGCCGCGTGTCGCGCGGACATCTATACCGCCCTTCCCGGCGGACCCGGGGTGCGGCGGCCACGGTCGCCGCACCCCGAGCTGACACCGCTGAATCGCTCTTACTTGTGGATCGGCTTCTTCGGCAGCGGGGGAGGCAGCGGCTTCTTGTGCTTCTTCGGCTTCGGCGGCGGCGGAAGAATCTTCTTGAGTGGCATTGTTTAATTCCCTTCCGATTTGTCGGCTGTATTGCCGACCGGAATCCACGATAGTGCGTCGGAGGGGATTTCTCCTGTGGATTTCCTGGGTGTTCCTGTGGCTTCGCTGTGATGGCGGAAATCACGGTGGTGATTTTCGGGGGAGTTTTGATCTCGTGTTTGTGGAGGGTTTCCGTTTCGCCTGGGCGGTCCTTCCGGTGCTGAGCGTTGCGAGGTCTGTACGGTGTGCGGTCAATTGGTTTCGAATCGTGAGAGGAGTGGCGGCTGCGATCGGTGGCGGTGGCGATCGGTGGCGGTGGCGGATCGGCGCAGGCGGCGGCGAGGGTCGGGAGGCATGCGCAGTGGCGCCGGGGGGACGGGGCCCGGGTGGGGTGGGCCGAACCGGGGAGGGGGCGGGAGCGGGCGGAGTCCGGGCGGCCGGGCGTGAGACGGGCGTCGGCGGCCGGTTGCTGGTAGGTCTGTCAGGACAAGCCCGGCGCGGCCGGCGGTCCGCCGTCGGCCGCGCCGGGCGCCCACGGGTCGCCGCCGGCCCGTGGAACCGCCGCGTGCGACCCGGGCGTCGGCGGAGACCGGCGTCCGTGGGCCGCGTGCCCAGGAGTTCCGGTGAAGGCAGGACCTGCGGACGCAGGCAACCCGTGAAGGCTCGACCCGTGGAACGGAGACACCGATGAGTCCGCAGTTCCGGACGCTGAAGTTCGAGCGTGACGGCGGGGTGGTCCGGATCACCCTGGACCGCCCGGACGCCGCGAACGGCGTCAACCAGGAGATGGCCGCGGAACTGGCCCGGGCGGCGGCTGTCTGCGACGGCGACCCGTCGGTCCGGGCTGTCCTGCTGACCGCGACCGGCCGTTTCTTCACCGCCGGCGGCGACGTGAAGGAGATGGCGGACCACGGCGATCGCATCGGCGTGGAAATCAAAAAGCTCGCCGACGACCTGCACCGCGCGGTGTCGATCTTCGCGCGGATGAACGCACCGCTGATCGTCGCCGTCAACGGCGTCACCGCGGGCGCGGGGGTCAGCATCGCGGCCGCCGGCGACCTGGTCCTCGCGGCCGATTCCGCCACCTTCACCATGGCCTACACCAACGTGGGGCTCAGCCCGGACGGCAGTTCCTCCTACACGCTGCCCCGACTGCTGGGGCTGCGCCGCACGCAGGAGTTCATGTTCCTCAACCGCCGGCTGTCCGCCGCCGAGGCGCTCGAATGGGGGCTGGTCACCCGGGTCGTGCCCGCCGAGGAGCTCGCCGGTGAGGCGGCGGCGCTGGCGCAGCGGATCGCGGCCGGTCCGGCCGACTCGCACGGGGCCATCAAGCGACTGCTGGTGCAGACCTTCGCCAACGGCCTGGAGACGCAGATGGAGCTGGAGGCGCGCGAGATCGCGCGCAGCGCGGTCGGCGACGGCCGGGAGGGCATCACGGCCTTCGTCGAGAAGCGCGCCCCGAAGTTCACCTGACCGCCGCGTCGCCGAGGCCGTCCGGGTCGTCTATGTCAGTGCCGTCCTGATATGACTTCTCCCCACCCGAAATCACCGCTGGTGGGTGGTCGGATGCGAGGAGCGCACGTTGAAGAGCCTGCGACGGTGCGCCGGTGAGCGGGTCGGAGCGTCCGGTCGCTCCCGTGGGCAGCGGAGGCGCCGGCTGCGGCGGGTCGCGGCCGCGGCCGGGCTGGCCGGTCTCGTCCTCGGCGCCTGCTCCGACGGAGCCGGTTCCGACGGAGCAGGCGCCGGCGAGGCTCCCGACGCGGCCGCTACCGACGCCGATGCCGGCGACGGGTCGTGGCGCGGCGCCGCACCTGTCGCCGGGCGGTGGAAGAGCGGCATCCGCGCGGTGGAGTCGCCACTCGCCGCCGACGACTCGGTCGTCTTCCAGGCGCTGACGGCGGTGGGCACCTTCGAGATGGTCAGCCTCGATCCGAGCTCGGGCCGGCCGCGGTGGACTGCCCCGGCAAGCCCGTCGCGGGTGGCGCCGGGCGTGGGGCTCAGCACCATGACGCTGTCCGGCGGCAGGATCGTCGTCTGGATGGAGCCCGGGCAACCATTCTCGGCCGGCGCGGTGGCGACGGGAGGCGTGTCCGTGGTCGCCGCGGAGGCGAGGTCCGGCCATCGGGTATGGTCCTATGGGGACGGTCGTCTCCAACCGCCGTCCGCGCCGGAGATCTGCGGGGATGGTGACATCTGCGTGCCGGCCGGCAACGGCTCGGGTCCCGTCATCCTGGACGGCCGGACCGGTGCGCCGCGCAACTCCGAGGCGGAACCCGCGAACGCCGCGGGCCCCGGCCAGATCCGGCGACCGCTGCACCACCCCGATCCGGCGACGCCGACCACGCCCTCGATCCTGACCGCCCCGTCCCCGGTGCGGGCGGCGGCGGAGGCGCCGTCGTCCGTGCGGGCGTCGTCCGTGCGCGCGTCGACGGTGCGGGCGTCGACGGTGCGGGCGTCGACGGTGCGCGCGTCGACGGTGCGGGCCTCGATCGTCGAGGTCGATACCGCGCCGAGCCCGGGATACTCCCGCTCCATCGGCGCCCGACTCTACGACAACGGGCGCGACCTGATCGCCTACACCGAGACCGGCGCCGAGCGCTGGCGACGGCCCTACGCGACCCTGTTCCGAGGCTTGGACGTGAGCCCCGACTATGGCTGGAAGGTCGGCCTGAGCAACGACCTCTACGTCGTGTCGCTGGGCTACGTCCCGCCGCCCGAACAGCGCGCCGCGCAGCTTTCCGGCGCCCCGCTGACCCGGGACGCGGCCAGGCTGTGGGCAACCGCCGCCTTCGACGCGCAGACCGGCGAGACGCTGTGGGTCTCGCCGGCGGCCACGACGTACTGCGGCGGCCTGAGTACCGACATCCGCAACCCGATCAGGTGCACGTACGCGGGTACCGTCCGGTACAGCTCCCAGGACTCCTCGGCCGAGGGCGTGCAGGTCACGGTGGAGGGCTTCGGGGCCGAGAGCGGGCGGACGACCTGGCGGTGGGTGGCCGGGGCGGTCCCGGGCCTCGTCTTCGGCACCGCGGCGGGCTCGCCGGACATCCTGCGGGTCGACGACACCCGCTACGCCGTCCGGACGCCGCAGCGGACCGTTCTGCTCGACATCGCCAACGGCCCGCTGGACGAGTCGCCCCCGGCATCCGGGTGGTGTTTCACGGGCGCGGTGGCGAAGCCCGGCTTCACCGTCGAGGGCACCGGCGATGCCCAGTACAAGGACGAGCGCTGGTATCCGTGCGTCGAGGGCGGACCAGTCGATGTTCCCAGCACGACCCCGCGGTTCGCCGGCGCGCTCGTCGGCAACATGTACGCCTGGCGTGACGCCGACGGCCAGGTCCGCGGCGGCCACGTGGGCTGACCGTCACCGGCGTTGCGCGTCGTACCGGGGGAGGTCCGCTGCCGCCGGGTCGGACCAGCCAGCGCAGTCGGGGGCGGGGAGTCGGCGTCGGTGCCGGCATACCGTGAACGTGCACGCGGCTTGTACTGGAGGATGCAACACTGTGACTGATTTCGGGCTGGTTCGGCCGCCTGTCCTGGCGGGAGCCGCCCTGCTTCGGGACGAGCCGTTGCGGCAGGACACCGGGCGACAGAAGGAGGGCTGGGCCACGGCCCGGGTCCTCCTCGTCGACGAGGAGGGCCGCAGCCCCGTGCTGTGGGGGCCGCCGGTCGACAGGTCCAGCGCCGGTGAGGTGCCCGGCGCCGCCGACAGGGTGGACGACACCGGTGCGGTGCCCGGCGTGGACGACGCGGGCGGCGGCCCCCGGCTGTGGACGCGGGCGGCGAGCGAGGTCGCCGGCTCCCCGCCGGCGGACGCGCTGCTGCTCGGCGAGGCCGACGGGGTCGCGTACTGGGCGGTGCGCGGCGGCCGGGAGCAGGCCGCGGCCGGCGACGAGGTCCGGTGGCTCAACCTGTTCTCGGTCGGCGCGGAGCTCGGTGGGCGCGACGCGGCGCTGCTGGCCGCGGCGGTCGCCCTGCTGAACTGGCACGGCCGGGCCCTGTTCTGCGCCCGGGACGGTTCGCCGACCCGGCTGGCCAACGCCGGCTGGGCGCGCGTCTGCGAGGCGCAGCACCACGAGGAGTACCCGCGGACGGACCCGGCGGTGATCTGCCTGGTGCACGACGGCGCGGATCGGATGCTGCTCGGCCGCCACCGGGCCTGGCCGGCGGGCCGCTTCTCGGTGCTCGCCGGCTTCGTCGAGGCGGGCGAGTCGCTGGAGGCGTGCGTGGCGCGCGAGATCGGCGAGGAGGTCGGGCTCGACGTCACCGACATCCGCTACCTCGGCAGCCAGGCCTGGCCGTTCCCGCGGTCCCTGATGCTCGGCTTCCACGCGGTGGCCGATCCCGCCCAGCCGCTGCGCCTGGACGAGGCGGAGATCAGCGAGGCGCTGTGGGTGACCCGCGACGAGGTGCGCCAGGCTCTGGCCCGCGGCGACGACTGGGCCGCCGCCGACGACCCGCCTGCGACCGGCACCCCGCCGATCCGCCTGCCCGGCCGGATGTCCATCGCCCGCACCATGATCGACTCCTGGTCCGCCGCCGGCTGACGCGGCGGGTAGCCGCCGCACCCATGATGCGGTCAGGGGGCTGCGGCTGGCCGCCGGCTCTGGCGCATCACGGCTTTCGGGCGATGGCGCCGTACACGCTGACCTGCGCGTCGGTGAGGTCCTCGGTGGTGTCGTCGGGGCGCCAGCGGTGGACGACCTGCACGCCGGGATCGATCAGCTCCAGGCCGTCGAAGAAGCGCTCGACCTCGGCGCGGTTGCGCAGGCGCATCGTGACGCCGCGGCGCCGGTAGGTCTCCGCGGCCGGTTCGAACGTCGGGTCGTGGTCGCCGGTCGCGTTCGTGAGCGCGAGGTAGCTGCCGGCGGGCAGCTCGTCGACGAGCCGGCGGACGATGCCGTACGGGTCGTCCGCGTCGTCGATGAAGTGGAAGATCGCGATGAGGGAGAGCGCGACGGGCTTCGTCAGGTCGAGGGTGCCGCGCAGCTCGGCGGAGGCCAGGATGCGTTCGGGGTCGCGGATGTCGGCGTCGAGGTAGGCGGTGCGGCCCTGCGGCGTGCTGGTCAGCAGCGCGCGGGCATGGGCGAGCACGATCGGGTCGTTGTCCGCGTACACGACGCGGGTGTCCGGCGCGATGCCCTGCGCGACCTCGTGCAGGTTCGGCGAGGTGGGGATGCCGGTGCAGATATTTCGCGAAGTACACCGAATATTGTGAGCCACATCACATGACCTGAGCCACTGCTTCGGCCGTGATCACTCGGGGGGGTCCGGTGGGTGGAGGTCGGTTCGGGCGCCACGTCCTGGGCGGCTGGCTAGCCATGCCGTGATGGTGCTGGTCCGCCAGCGTGGGCGGTCGGGTACCGATGCGTCGTCGGGCTCGGGTAGGCGTCCCTGGGCGCGGTAGCTGCGCAAGGTCGACGTCTTGATGCCGGCCATCTCGGCTATGCCGGCATAGCCGATCAGGGGGTCGTCAACCACCAGGGAATACTAGCGTTCACCCCAACTTTGCAGCGCAACGCGCTATTGTTGTGGGTGTTAGCGGTGTCGGGCGAGTGGGCCAACACGCACCCGACACCTAGATCACCACTCGGGTAGACAGAGGTGACCTGTGTCTAGTATTCCGCCTTCCGGTCGTGGCTGGCGTAACCCCTACGAAGGTCGACCGTTCGTGACCCTGGCGTACTCGGGAGACGATCTGTATGACCTGACGATGACCTCGGGCGCTTCGTTGCGGGATCTTGTCGACGTGACGGCTACCCTTCCCCCGGTCCTCTACGTGGATCATTGGGCGGCGGGTCCGGGGGGTTCGGCGGTGGTCCTGCGGTTCCGGGCTCTGCCGGACCTTGGCTCCACGCTCGGTGGCATCTGATGGCGGCGGGATGGGTGCCGTGTGAAGTCCAGCCCGGTGCGGGGGTCTGGAACTCCTACGAAGAGTCGCTACATCTCATTCTGGCGGGCGCTCCCGCGGGACCGTCCGGGAAACGCCTGCTGGGGTGCCTGCTGCGCTGCGACCCTCGATCAGTCGTCGTTCTGGCAGACATGATCCGGAAGGCGGGTGCCGGGCGCTGACTGCGGCTCGGGCGGCCGGTGACCTCAACGGGGTTACCGGCCGTTCGGCGTATCTGCGCTGGTTAAACAACGTATAGGAATCTTGCGATGATGTAGGTACAGGGATGAAGACGGCCCGGACGGTGCGCCAACACCAACCCGGGCCTGAGTCCCACCACCTGAAGCAGACAGGGGCAGGACCTATGAGCAGCATGCCACACGATCCGGTACGGGAAAGCGCGGATCGGGTTGACGGTCTTCTTGCGGCGGCGCGGGAGGCGCTGGTGAAGGCGGCGGTGGAGCTGGAAGACGGTTCGCTCGCGACTCCCACCACTGATCTTTTCACCCGCTCGGTTGCCGCTGCTCTGCGTAGCCTTTCCGGCCTGATCGGGATCGCGGGCGCCACGGAACAGGTCGACGTACTGGATGCGCTGGCGTACGGGATGCACGTCGCCCTGGAGGGCGTGCGTGAGGTAGCTCCGCACGTGCGGGCGTTGACCTTCGTCCGGGATGACGTCGACGCTTCCGAGCGTGCTGCCCAACGGGCGGTGTGCGCTGAGGTGTGCGCGGCGCGGGGCTGGTCGGCGGGGCCGGTGATCTACCAGGGGAAAGACGGGCTCCGGGGCTGGTGGACTGCGCTGCGGCTGGTGCACGCGGGCTGGGACGTCGTCGTCGTCGACTCGCTGGACCGGCTGGGGTCGACGGAAGACGCGCGAATGTCGGTCCTGGCGCTCCTGGTCCGCCGTAACCTTCGCATCGTGGCGGCACGTGACGGTGTCGACACCGGTGACCCGGTCGGGCGGGCGCTGGTCGAATCCCTCATCGCCTGACGTAAAGCAAGCATGAGTGAGCCCGGGTTCGGAGGTCGACAACGACACCGGGCCCGGGTTTTGCTCTTCACAGAGTTCGGGCTGAGCTGATCTCCTCCGTCGGTCGGGCGGCGTAGCCCTACCCCGGGTTCTCTCGTCCGTGCAAGGGCGCCAACGGCGCGGGCGTCCCTGCTGGGCGCTGTGCGTCCCTTGCGCGGGCGGGAGGTTCCGGGGTAGCCCTCGGGGGTCCGGGCGGCGGAGGCGATCAGCGGACCTGCCGCGCCCTTCCCCCTCCTCCAGAGAGAGGGCCGGGGTTTGGGGCGGAGCCCCGACAAGCCAACGCGGGCCCGTTGTCGCTGACGTCCTGGTGCTCGTCGTTCCACTGGCGTGGGGCGTGACGCTCCGACGGGGCCGACGGGCCGACACTCCCGCGGGGCCGACGCTCCGGCGGGGTGCCGACCGAAGGGAGGCGGGGCCCCGCCGGGTGCGGCGAGTCCCGCGGGAGTGGCGCGCACGGCGGGCACGGCGTGTGCGGCAGGTCACACGCGCGCGCCGCAGGCGCGCCTTGAAACCGTAAGGAATTTTGGCGATGACCTCAGATGAGTTCGGTACGGCCGATCAGGAGCGCCCAGCCGTGTGTGTCGTGCTGCGTGGCTGAGCTGGCCATTCGTGAGTCAGGACAGAGTAGAGGAGGCTGTCGCGCCAGATGCCGCCCGTGTACACGTGGTCGCGAATGCGTCCTTCGAGGGTGAAGCCGAGGTGCTCGACGACGGCGATGGAGGCCGTGTTGTTTGGGCCGATCGCGGCGCTGATGCGGTGAAGCCCCAAGACGCCGAAGCCGAACTGGATGGCGGTACGGACGGCGTCGGTGGCGTGTCCGTGTCCCCATAGGTCAGCGTGGATGGCGTAGCCGAGCTTCGCGGCCTGCACGCCGTTGAGCCCGAGTCGGGCGAAGCCGATCAGTGATCCGGCGAGGTCGACGGCAAGGTAGAACTCCGTCCGGGGCTCCTGCCGCGCACGGTCGACGATGCCGGCGAGCATGGTGTCGGACTGCTCGCGGGTCTTGGCGTCGAAGGACAGGTAGTCGGTGACGCGCGTATCCCCGACAAGGGCGTGTACGGCTTTGGTGTCGTCCTCGCTGAACTCGCGGAGCGTGACAGCGGTGCCGGCCAGGTGGAGGGGGTAGAGGAGGGTCACGGTCCTACCGTGGCAGAGCGGCGGCCGGAGTGCGGGTGAAGGTCTCGATCTGCTCTTGCAGGCTGCGGGCGGCGGGGTCCGCGCCCAACTCTGAGTGGGCGATGGCGGCATGCAACCGTTGCACACTGTGCACAATCCCGTTGATCCGCTGTTCGGGGACGAGACCGAGTACGGGCGTGATGGCGTCGGTGGCACCGTCGAGGTCACCGCGGGCGATGCGGGCGAGGGCAAGCCCGGTGTGGCTACCGGCCTGGTCACCGAACGCCCATTCGGGTCGGTTGGTGTCGCTGTAGGCGTCGACGGCCCGCGTGGAGTAGGTCTCTGCCGCGTCGGCCTCGGTGGGATGCCAGTTCAGCGCGTCGGCAGCGTAGTAGGACTGGCGTGCGTGGGAGAAAGTGCACATGCCGCCGATCTCGTCGAGCTCGTCGACGGTGACCTGCTCCCAGGCGCGTTCGGCCTTGTCGATGGCTGCTCGGGTTTCCTCAACGTTGCGCAGAGCGGCCCACGCTCGTGCCTCGTTGAGGGGAAGCCAGACAGCAACTGTGCCTCCGCTGGAGGCGGCGAACGTGGCGCCGGTCTGGGCGTAGCGGAGGGCTTCGCGTGGTCGACCGCCCCAGTAGGCGATGAGGGATTGCAGTCCGCGTATCCAGGCGCGTAGGCCGTCGTGGTCGGCCTGTTCGGCGCAGACGAACGCGGTCCGGGCGTGAGTCATGGCGGCGTGGGGGACGCTAAGGTCGTGGGCGGCTTTGCCTAGCAGTCCGCCGGTCACGCCGGCGAGTAGATAGAGCTGCTGCGCCTGTGCAGGCTTCTGTCGCTGTTCGAGAAGACTGAAAAGGGTGTCTTGGACCTCGGCGAGTGGTCCGAGGAGGTCCGCGAGGGGCTGTTTCGGGTAGGCGACGGCGAGTGTCCGCACGTCGTCGTAGACCTGTTCGATCGTCTCGGTAGTCAGCGTCGCCTGATGGGACAGGACGAATTCGCGGGCACGGTGGGCGGCCACAGTGACCATCTCCTTCTGTTTCCGGGAATGCGCGTCGTGGTGTGCGCCCGGCTCGGCGTGGGTCTCCTGGCAGTGCAGGTCGACCAGGTCACCTCCGGCGTGCAGCGCATCGTCGAGCGCCTTCAACAGGCGAGGTGACGGCGCCTTCACGCCCGTCTCAATCTTGGAGATCAGACCCTGGTCGGCTTCGACGCGCGCCGCGAGGCGCTGCTGTGAAAGTCCGGCGGCGGTCCGGCGGCGCCGGATCTCGGGGCCGAGCAACGCGGGCATGTCGTCATCGTGGCCCCGGGGGCGCATGGGGGAGGCCATGACCTCGACATCAGCATATGTGCGAGGACCAGTCATACATTCCTCCGACCTGCGATGGCGACCACGATCGGTGTAGCGGTTCCGGTCGGGCTGACATGAGGTCCCCGGCCGGCGCCGAAGGTCAACGGGAAGGGATGTCGAGATGGCCACGGCGTTGGAAACGAAGATCGAGGTGGAGACGGGGCAGCCGTTCACCCCCGCGTGGGAGCGTATCCCGGGGGTTGAGGTGGACGGCTCGACGTTGAGAATCGACCCGGCCGTGTACTTCTTCCGTCGCAGCGATCGGCCGGTGTGGATGCTGGTGGATTGGGACCTGGTCACCGATCGGCTGCTGTCGCAGACGGAGACGGAGACGGCGGCGGTGGAGCAGCAGGCGTTGGAGTTCGTCCGCGCCTTCGGTCAACGCACCGACGATCCGGCCGCGGTGCTGCGGACGGCGGACAAGGTATACAGCTACCTGTTTTCCCGGGATGTCGTCGATGATCCGGACCTGGACGTCTCCGCGTGGGACCTGCGGATTCTGCGGGAGTCGGCGACGCTGGCGGCGTTGAACCGGGTGGAGCTGTCCGGGGACATCTCCGACATTGGGCCGGCGTGGTTCTTCGCTGCCACGGCGGAGGTCGTGTTCGGCCTCGACACCGCGGAGTCTGAGCGGATCGATGACCTGTACCACGGCGGGTTCTTCAACGAGTATCGGCGGGTCGCCTCCGTCCGGGCGCATGCGGCGCTCGGCGGCCGGCTCGTCCACGGCTGCCAGTCGTCACCCAACTTGTCCGGCGGCGTGGTCGCGCCTTACGGGGTCGACCTGGCGGGGTTCCGAACGGAGCTGGGCACGATGAAGGCGGAGTGGATCGCGTCGATTCGCGCCTTGCCCGGCGTGGCCTCCACCGCCTGATGCTCTGGGGCCGGCCGGTGACCGCACCCCGCCTTCACCGGCCGGCCCGTGTCCTCGTGGCGGGAACGTCGTCGGAGATCGAAAATGGATGACACACCACAGTCCGTGTCCGTGCTCTTGGCGGATTTGGTCGGCCAGGCCGGGCGGGAGATGCCGCTTGTCCGCACGCAGGTCCGGGTTTGGGAGATGTCCGGGGTGGAGCGGCTTGGCTTCACCGACGGTCCCGGCCTGATCTTCAAATGGGCGCGGGAGCCGTTCACGGCGGAGGCTGATGTTCTCCGGCACGTCCACGGGCAGGGGGTGCGCGTCCCGGACGTGGTGGCCTCCAGCCGGCGCGGCGGGCTGCTCGGGATGCTGATGCAGGATCTCGGGCAGGCGGACCGCGACGCGACCGAAGACGACGCGGTCACTGCGGCGATTGCGGTTCATGAGGCGAAGGCGCCCGACGGGTTGCCGGTCCTTGACCGGGCGGCATTGACCGCGCTTCCTGGTAACGCGCTGGCGCGGCTCACGGAGCTACGGGCGGCAAAGCGGTGGGAACAGACGGCCGACCTGGACCGCACGTTGACGGCGCTGCGCGCGCACGCGGATCGGCTCGCGGACGGGACGGACCTTGCCCCGTACGGGTTGTGTCACAGTGAGTTCCACCCAACCAGCCTGCACATTCGCGAGGACGGGTGGTGGCTGCTGGACTGGGCCCGGTCGTTCATCGGCCCGGGGCTGCTGGACCTGGCGTCCTGGCAGGGAACGCAGCAACCGGCGAACCCGGCGAGCCTGCGGCGGATGATCTGGGCGTACATCCGGGCGGGCGGTGCGGCGGAGACGTCCCGGCCTCGTGCGGGCTTGCCTGCTGAGGTGTGGGCGCTCGGCTGGCACCGGCTGTGGATCATCGCGTGGTATCTCGAACAGGCCGTGGTATGGATGCCGGACCCGGATCGGGACGGCATGGTGATCTCAGTGGTACGGCGACACTTGCGGGAAGCGGCGGGGTTCCTGTGGGTGCCGGCCCGGTGAACGTGACGGTGTGGGAACGCCACGCTCGTGCCCGCATAGCCGCTGGCGATCTTCTCCGTCCGCCTGGCCCGCCGCGTTTTTCCTGGACGCGAACCGGTACCGGCGATCCCGGCGCCGCGCTTCTCGGGGACGTCACGGGTAAGCGGGTGGTGGAACTCGGGTGCGGCACCGGGGACAACCTTGCCTACGTTGTCGACCAGGGCGGGGCCCGCGGTGTCGGGGTCGATGAGTCCCCCTCTCAGATCCGCCGGGCTCGGGCCCGGTGGCCGGGCTTTGACCTACGGTGCGCGGGTGCGGCTCGTTTCCTGCTCACCGACTCCGAACCGATCCACGTGTGTTACTCGGTGTTCGGTGCCGTTGGACTGATGCCCGCGGTGCCGCTGGTGACGTTGATCCGACGGCGGCTTACCGTCCCCGGGCTGCTGGCCTTCTCCGTCCGTGCGCCCGGCCGCGTCCGGGCAACGCCGACCCTTCGGGGGACGCGTGGCCGGTGGTATCTCCACTCACCGCAGGCGTGGACTCGCTTGCTATGCAACGCCGGCTTCTCCGACGTCCAGACCCGAGATGCCGACACCGCCGAAACCCCGACCACGCTGATCGTCACAGCACGGACGTAGACGCTCGGCCCCTCTGCCGGGGCACGTCGATACGGCGGCGCCTGCGGTCCTCCCGCGGCGTGTCCCCGTGCCTGCGCCACGTCCCGCGCAGCAAACCGCGAGCGGTACCCAATCCTGGAGCCGAAATGAACATCACGCTGACCGACTCGGAAGGGGTGGCGGTCCTGTGAGTCTGATCGAGGGCGACGGCCCGGACGACAACCGGTACCGCTGGCTGCCCGAAGTGGCGTTACCGGACGCCGATGGTCTGCTGGTCTGTCAGGAACCGGCGCGGGAGGGCCGTCTGAAGATGGAGGCCGATTTCTGGCCGATGGCCGCGGGGCTTCTGGTTGAGGCTGCGTTCGGCGCCGCGGTGCCGCCGGGGGTGCTGGCGGTGGTCGTGCACCGTCGGGGGGCGGATCGGACGGCGTCGCGGCTGGCGGTGCTGGTGGGCCTGCGCCTCGCGGTGCACTCCGGCCGGCGGGGGCTGGTGGTCGGCGGGTCCCTGGACGGGTTGGATGCGACGTTTGGGGGGCGGCGGCCGGTGGCGCACGAGGTGCTGGTGTGGGATTCGGGGGATATGTGGGTGCCCCGGCGGGTGTGGGAGGTCATGGCGCCGGGCCGGTACGAGCAGTGGATCAGCCGCCGGCAGATACTCGGTTTGGGTGGGGCGGCATGACCGGGATTCGGCCGATGCCCGGCGACGGGTCGGCTGATCTGGGGGGCGGGTTCGTGACCCGTCTCGGTCTGGCCCTCACGGCGCGTATCGGCGGTGAGATGCCAGGGGTGGACCGGGACCTTGTCGGCGCGGTGGTCGAGCGGGTGTTGGAGTTGCTGGCGGGCTCGGCGGCGACCAGCAGAATGCATCCGCTGGCGGATCCCACGGTGTGGCTGACGGCCCACGCGTTGGCGAACCCCTCTCTACATCGGTCGTTGGCTGGCATCCGGCTGAATCTCCCCGGTCTCACCGCGAGTGGGGAGGATTTCGAGCGGGAGGCAGTGTTTTTCCGCCGGGCCAGTGAGCAGCAGGGACCAGAACGGCCCGCCGACCCGTCGTAGAGACGACGGCGGTGCCGGTGACGGGTAGGCGCCACTCCTGCCCGTCGCCGTGGGAGGGCTCCGTTCGCTTCGTCGACGGGCGGGGCCCTTCCGCTCTCGGTGACCGGCGTTTGCGGCGGTCACCATCGTGGGCCCTGGGCCGGTATGGGCCCCTCGCCACCGGTCCGGGGCCCACGTTCTATGTATGTGCTATCCGCTGGATGTCCGGGCGGCGCCATATCTGGGCGCGGCACTGGTTGAGCGGGTATAAGACTGTGAAGGACACGCTGTGATCGGTGATGCAGACGAACAGGCCCGTCTCAACGAGGAGCACAACGAGAAGATCCGGAATTTTACGGGTTTCTCCGAGGAAACAGTGGCGAAGATCCGGGAGGAGGAACGAGAAGAGATTGAGGAGGAACGGCGACGGCTTTTCGGTGACGATGAGCCGTCAGTGTGGTTTGATCGCTATCTCGATGACTGGTGAGGCGGGGCCGACTGTCGGGGTCGCGGTTGCGGCTTGCCCTTTTCGCAGTCTGGAGAGCTCTTTCGGTGGGGTGTGGTCTGTCGCTTCGGCGTACTGCGTATGGTCGTTGTGGCTGCCGAAAGCGGCGGTGTGGTTCGACATCTCGCGACGATGCTTCATTCACGAGGGGGTAGAAGGTTCTCCTGCTGGTGGTGAGGTGGTGCCGGGGGTTGGGGGGCATGGGGGCTGATAGGTGGTGTGGGGGAGGTATCGGTTCCATTCAACCGGAGTGAGCTGGTTTGTCGTGCAGGCCCGTTGGTAGAGGCTGGTGGGGTTGAGGTCCCAGAGTCGTGCGGTGCTGTCGTCGCCTGCGGTGAGGATGTGGGTGCTGTCGGGGGTGAACGTGACATCGCGAATGGTGCCGGCGTGTGTTTTGAGGGTGGCGAGTGGGCGTGGGTTGTGTGGATCGGTGAGGGTCCACAGGTGCAGAGCACCGGTGGCGTCGGCGGTGGCGAGCAGAGTGCCGGCCTGGTTGAAGGCGACGGCGCTGGCGGCGTCGGTGAGCCCGGTGAGGTCGGTAAGGCTGCTGGTTCGTCGGGGGGTGGGGGTGAGGGTGGTGAGGGGTTCGGGGGTGGTGGGGTGGCTGATGTTCCACAGGCTGATGGTGCCGTCGACGCCCGCGGTGGCGAGGGTGTGTCCGTCGGGGCTGATGGCGAGGTTGATGGGGGTGCTGGTGGGGGTGATGTGGGTGAGGGGCTGGGGGGTGTGGGGGTTGGTGAGGTCCCAGAGGCGGGCGGTGCCGTCGGTGCTGGCGGTCGCAATGAAGTTGCTGTTCAGGATGGGTTGGGCGGTGGCGGCGTCGTCGTGGGCGTGGACGGTGGCGACGGTGGCGAGGGTGGTGAGGTGCGCGGGGTCGGTGATGTCGAGGGTGAACAGGTCCCCGGTGCTGGTGGTGAGGGCGAAGGTGCTGGTGGGGGTGAAGACGGCGGCGATGGGATGGCCGGCACCGTTGAGGGTGTAGGTGCCGGCGGGGGTCGGGTTGGCTCGGTCGCGGATGTTCCACAGGTGAAGGGTGTTGTCGTCGCTGGTGGTGGCGGCGAGGGTGCCGGGCGGGTTGATGCTGATGGCGGTGACGGCGGCGGCATGCGGGAGGGTCGCGAGGAGGGTGGGGTGGGTGCCTGGGGTGGTGAGGTCCCAGAGGCGGGCGGTGTGGTCTTTGCTGCTGGTGGCGAGCGTGCGTCCGTCGGCGGTGATGACGGCGGTGGTGATGGGTCCGGCGTGTCCGGTTGTGCTGAGTGGTGGTAGCCGTCCGGCGGTGGTGGACAGTAGGGCGTTGGCGCTGGCGCTGGCGGCGGGGTTGAGGTGCCAGGCGGCGACGGCGAGTCGTTCGGCGAGGGCCGGGTCGGTGTCCTGCGCGGTGGCTGCGGCGGCGAGGGTGCGGGCGGCGGTGGTGCGCTGGGCGGCGGTGAGCGTGCCGCTTCCGGTGTGGTGCTCGGCGCCCAGGGTGAACGCGGTGGCGGCGAGCACGGCGATAGCGGCGGCGAGCGACCCGGCGATGAGGGTGCGGCGTCGGCGGGGTGGTGGTGTGTTGGCGGGGGCGTGCGGGCTCGGGGGTGTGGGCGGTCGGGTCAGGACCGCGGGGTTCTGGGGTCGGGTGACGTCGGGCACCCATCGGCCGGTGCCGTCCGGGCCTGGGGGACGGGGAAGCGTGGGCGGGACTGTTCCGGTAAGCAGGCGGTAGAGCTGTTCGGCGGTCGGCCGGTTCTCCGGCTGTTTGGCCATGGCGGCGGTGACGGTGCTGCGAAGCGGTTCGGGGAGCCGGTAGAGGTGGGCGGGGTGTTCGTGGCGGATGCGATGTGGGAGGAGCGCGGCGGGTTCGCTCGGGAACGGTGGTGTGCGGGTGGCGGCGTAGAGGACGACTCCACCCCAGGCGAAGACGTCCATGGCTGGGCTGGGTGGGGCCGCGTCGAACGCCTCGGGCGCCATGAATTCGGGAGTACCGATCTGTTCGACGGTGAGCATGGTCATGTCGCGGGCGATGGCGATCCCGAAGTCGATGACGCGTGCCCCGGTCGGGGAGAGGATGACGTTGCTGGGTTTGAGGTCGCGGTGGACGACTCCGGCGCCGTGGATGACGGCGAGCGCGGTGGCGATGTTGACGGCGACCTGTTCTAGTTCGGCGCCCTTGAGCGGGGTGGTGCGCACGGCTCTGCTGAGCGTGGGGCCGGGGACGTAGTCGGTCACCAGGTAGGGCGGGTTGCCGTCGGGGTCGGCGTCGCGGACGGCGGCGGTGCAGAACCGGGGCACGCGCCGTGCGGCGGTCACCTCGCGGCGGAAGCGGTCCCGGAACATCGGATTGCCGGTGACCTCGGGGCGGATGACCTTCACCGCCACCGGGTCGCCGGTGGGGTCGCTGGCGAGGTAGACCATTCCCATCCCCCCGAACCCAAGACGTCCCCGAAGCGTGTAGCGGCCGATGCGCGTGGGGTCTTCGACGCGCAACGGCTCGGGGCTGGTCACGACTGTTCAGCGGGGGGACGGCGGCGGGGCGGTATCGGAACGGCCGGTGGCGGTGGGGGCATGGCTGCGGGACGAGGGCGGAAGCTGGTGGCCGGTGGTGGTGGGGGCAGGGTGGAGGGGTCACGGTACCGGTAGGGGTCGGTGACAGTGCGCCCTTCGGTGCGGCGTAGCTGCTGGTCCAGTTCCATCGCCAGGGCGAGGGTCATGGGTTCCAGCTCGCTGCGGGTGAACCAGTCGGCGGAGATGCCGTGCTGCTGGGCGGCGGCTTCCTTGCGCGCGGTGATCCCCCTGTCCCGGCCGGGTGGCGCGGACACCAGGCCAAGCATGATCGCGGCGGCGTCCGCGCGGGGGCTGGTGAGCGCGTCCACCGCGGTGACGATCATCCGGTGGGCGGTGCGGGCACGCTGATGCTCACTGGCCCGTCCGTCGGCGGGGACCAGCAGATCGAGCAACGGCCGGACCTCGCCATTCGACGCGAGATCAGCGGCGTGCGGGATGCCGCGCTTGTAGGCCGGGACAAGACTGGCACGTAGCGCCTCGGTGCGATCACCTTCGGTGGCCATCGGCGGGTGGGTCCTTCCTGGTTGTCCCTGACCCGCGACTCCGGTTCCACTCCGGGTGTGGTCCGGTGTGGCTGCGCCGGGTGTGCTCCGGGTCGGGTCCGTGCTGAGTCCGGTTCTGCTCCGCATCCACATGGTCACCCGTGATCGGACGGTGACACTGTGCCGGCTATGGCCGGTTGGGTGGGTGTTGAGGCGCCCGGTCCGGGTGTACTCCGTGCCCGGTCCGGTGCTGCACCGTTCTGGGTACTCCGTGTGCACTCCGGGTCTGGTCCGGTTCGGCGTGACGTGTACACCGCTTCTCATGCCGGGTAATTCCGCGGAATAACCGGCTGTGGAACCTTCTCGACAGGCGGCGCGCGGGGCAGAGTGGGCGGCGTCGGAGCGTTTCCGCTTCCCGGCCTTCCCGTTTCCACCCGCGTTGTGTTCTGGGGGTTGTCTGTCGTGCCTCGATACTACGTGCGCCGCTCGTATGGTTTCACGTTCTGGGTGTTCAACTTCTGGGCGCTCTACCTGGGCCTGTTCTTCCTGTCGTCGGCGGGTACCTGGGCGGCTGTCATCACGGTCGCGCTGATCGTCGTCTTCGTGTTCTGGCTCGTGGCGAAGGTGACCCGCGGTGGATGACGACATGCCGGGTCATCACATGAGCATGCTGGCGGTCCTCGCGCTGGGCGCGTGGATGGCGGCGCTGTTCTCGCTGGGGTTCACGGTCGCCGTTGCTCTGCTTGACCGCACCTCTACCCCTCCGGCGACGGTGTCGTGTCCGTCGGCTGACTATCACCCGACCATTTTCGGAACCGTGCGCCCGTGCGGTTCTCGCAGCTAAGGAGGAACTTTTATGCGTGTGATTCCGGTGAACGAGACGCTGTTGACGAACGTGGTGGCCGTGTCGACGGCAACGCCGGATGTGGACCTGGACGGTAAGCCGAAAGCGAACCGGGACGGCCTGCCGGTGCACGTCGTGCAGGTCGCGGTGACCTACAACGGCGACGCGTCCCTGCTCAAGGTGAAGGTGGCCGGTGAGCCGCCGAAGGTGAGCGTGGGCGTGCCGGTGGCGCTGGTCGGCCTGACAGGCACGCAGTGGGCGATGACGGACCGCCATGGCATCTCGTGGAGCGCGCGGGAAATCCGGCCCCTGCCGGCGGCCCCGCCCCCGGCGGCACCGCCGGCCGGCAAGAACTAGACCCCTTTCCGCAGGTCCGGGGGGTGGTGGTGTCGTGACCTCGCACCACCACCCCCCCTTTTTTGTCGTGCTCCCTGTCGTCTGGTGAGATCGGAAAGGGGGACGGTCACGATGGCCGTGCTCAAGATTCGTCGGGGTCGGTTTCGGCCCGATCAGTACCGGCTCGCTCTTCGCCCCTCGGTGGCCGAACTGCTGGTGCGTCATGTCGGCCGGCATGTGTGGGGCTGGCGGCGTGAGGCCGTCACGCTCGTCGCGGTGCTGCTGGTGTACCGGCGGTGCGTCGCGCTGGTCGGGCCGACCGGCGGCCGGTGGCTGTTCCTCGCGCTGCTGGTCGTCGTCGCGGTGGTGCCGGCGGCGCGGCGGGCGGCGTTGGGCTGGCTGCTCGGTGGGCGGTTGCGGCGGCGGTGGGCGGCGGCGTGCCGGGCGTGCCGGCTGGAAACCCCAGGTCGGATCGTCGGGCGCACTCCGCGTATTCGGCGGGCCCGGCGCGGCGCGGCCGGCTGGCACATGTGGATCACCCTGCCCCCTGGCGGGTCGGTCGTGGAGCTGCATCAGGCGGCGGGCCGGTTGACCGCCACTTTGAAACTGCGGGAACTGCGTATCTCTCCTGATCTGGACCGCGCTGATCGGGTCGGGCTGGTCCTGGTCCGCCGGGAAGTCCTCGGTCGCCCGGTCCGTGCGGACCTGCTGCCGCCGGGTGATCCTGGGGACCTGGACCGGCTGCCGGTCGGCGCGCGGGAGGACGGTACGGCGTGGCTGTTGCCGTTGCGGGGCTCGCATGTCCTCGTCGCCGGGGCGACCGGCGCAGGTAAGGGAAGCGTGTTGTGGTCGATCGTGCGGGCGTTGGCCCCGGCGATCCGCGCGGGCCTGGTCGAGGTGTGGGCCGTCGATCCGAAAGGCGGCATGGAACTCGGCTTCGGGGAACCGTTGTTCGAGCGGTTCGCCTGCGACGTCGACAGCATCAACGATCTTCTCTCCGACGCTGTGCAGACCATGAACCGGCGGACTGGGCGGCTACGCGGGGTGTCCCGGCTGCATACGCCTTCGCCCGGTGACCCGCTGGTGGTCGTGCTCGTCGACGAAATCGCCTCGCTGACTGCCTACGTGTCTGATCCGGAGCGCAAGAAGCAAATCGGCGCGTCGCTGTCCCTGCTACTGAGTCAGGGGCGGGCCCCCGGTGTCGTCGTGGTCGGCGCGGTGCAGGACCCCCGGAAAGAGGTGCTGCCGCTGCGCGACCTGTTCCCCGTGCGGGTCGCGCTGCGCATGACGGAAAAAGCGCAGTCGGACATGGTCCTGGGCGGCGGCGCCCACGATCGCGGGGCGGCGTGTGAACGAATTCCCCGCGGCCTTCCCGGCGTCGGCTATGTCCTGGTCGATGGCGACCCGACCCCGGTACGGGTGCGGGCTGGGTGGCTGACGGACGACGACATCCGGGCCATGGCCACCCAGCAGCGGCCATCCGCCGCCCCACCCCCGCCGGCGTCGTCCGCGGTGCCCCCGCCGGCGCCACGGGTCCCCGGCTGGACCCCTTCCCTGCCGCCGGCCGCGGGCCCGGCTGCGCCACCCACCCCGCCTCGCGCAAGTCGCCCCCGGCCGGTGGCGACCGAACGGTACGGCGACGGGGATGGGCCGACTATTCCGCTGCGCGGTTGGCCGTTGCCTCCGCCCGTCGCGCCGCGGGCGATCCCGTTGCCGCCTGCGCTCGATGACGGTAGTCCGGCTGCTGAGGCGGCCTGGCGCGCCTGGGAAAGCCGCGTCCGCCGCCCCTGACGTCGCGATACCGCGCTGCCTGCCAGGTCGCCCCGCCCCCTGCTGCCTCTGTTCGCTCTCGGTCTGACCTCATCGGGGACCGGGCGCTGAACCCTGCCCCCGCGAGGTACTCACATTGACTGTCGAACTACTTTCCGACGAGCGGCGGGTGGCGGGTGGCTGCTCGTCACCGATCCGACTCAAGGGCCATACCGACCATGTGGATCGGGCGTCGGGTGAGGTGCGCCGGGCGTTCTCCTCCGCGGCCCAGCCAGGCCGTGTGGTGCATGTGCGGTGTAACAACCGGCGGGAGTCGGTGTGTCCGGCCTGCTCGCAGACCTACAAGCGGGACGCGCGGCGCCTCGTCCTGGCCGGGTTGACTGGCGGTGACGGCCTACCCGCCCACATCGGCGACCATCCGGCGCTGTTCGTCACGTTGACCGCGCCGAGTTTCGGGCCGGTGCACTCCCGGCGGAGCAAAGGAAAGAACGGGCAGGCGCGGGCGTGCCGGCCCCGGCGGGGAACTTGTCCGCATGGCCGCCCGGCGGGCTGCCACGCCCGGCATGGGGACGGTGATCGGCTGCTGGGCAAGCCGCTGTGCGGGGACTGCTTCGACTATGCGGGCGCGGTCGTGTGGAATGCGATGCTGCCGATGTTGTGGAAGGTCACACGTGACCGGCTGGAATCGGCGTTGGCGGCGGCGTCCGGCCGGTCGGTCGCTGCGTTGCGCCGTGAGCTGCGGGTGACGTTCGTGAAGGCGGCGGAAATGCAGGCCCGGGGCTTGGTGCACCTGCACGTGGTCATCCGGGTGGACGGGCGCGGCGCGGCCACGGACGACATCGTGCCCCCACCCGGCTGGGCTTCCCTCGACCTGGTGGCGGACTGCCTGCGGGAGGTTGCGGCCGGCGTCACGGTCGACGCACCGGACCCGGCGGACCCGGCGGGCGTGGTTCCGGTCCGTTGGGGTGCGCAGATGGATGTGCGGGCGCTCGCAACCGACGGGCCCGACACCTCCGGCAAGATCGCGAACTATTTGGCGAAGTACCTGACGAAGAGTGTGACCGGCTCTGGGTTGCTGGATCGGCCGGTGCGTAGCCTCGCGCACCTCGCCCGGCTGGCCCTGGATGGCCACGCCCGGCGGATGGTGGAGACGTGCTGGACTCTCGGCTCGGTCGAGGGTTTCGCGGCGGCCTTGGACGATGCGGCCGGTCGTAAGCCTGGGCGGCTGCCGGGGCTGCATCGCTGGTCCCACGGTTTCGGCTTCGGCGGCCACTGGATCACCAAGTCGAGGCGGTACAGCACGACGTTCGGGGCGTTGCGCGGTGCCCGGCGGGTCTACGCGCGGACGATGGCGGCGGTCATGTCCGGCGGGCTGCCGGTCGATGCCTTCGGTCGGCCGGACGGCGATTCTCGAACGATTGTCGTCGGGGCCTGGTCGTACGCGGGTCGGGGTTCGCCAGGTGAGTCCGATACCGGCGGGCCGCCCCCGGCCGGTCCGCTACGGGCGGCTGTCCGGGTGCCTGGCTCGTGGCGGGCCGGTCAATGAGCGGCGTAGCCACGATGCTTCCGTTTGACGACTGGCAAGCGGACTGCGGCCAGGTGGACGCATCCCCGGTGTTGGCCGTGCCGGAACTGAGCACCGAAGGTTCCGATGTATCCGCGCACGACGCGGCCGAAAGGATCATGCCGGGTACGGTAAGGGTGGGTGGGCAGGCTGCCGTGGAGCCACGTACCCCCACTGTCGGCTACGGCGAGTCATCGGATGGTGATGGTTCACCGTGTGCGGTGGTCGATGATCGGCAAGGGGTGCTGTCCCCTGATGCGTGGGGGCGAGTGCAGGCGGCTCGGGCTCCTCGCTGGTCGGCGCGCCAACGCGCGCATGCCGCGGGAATGTTCGGCCTGTCACTGCCTGCCACGGGCCGTCGCGCGGACGATGGCGGCTCGTGAAGTGACGGCCGTCCCTTCCCCTGCTGGTCGGGGGCGGCCGTCCGGTGCGCTAGGCGGCTTCGGCTTCGGGGGCGACGTCGGCGTCGGCCTCGCCCTTCCACGTGATGTCGAGTAGATCGGGGTCAAAGCGGGCGCCCTTGTACCGCGCCTTGTTGACGACGACGGCGTGGATGTAGTCCTCGATGATCGCTCGCTTCCACGACAATGGGCAGCCGTCGCTGTTCCATTCGGCGCGCACGTTCGCGGGACGCGCCTTGGTGGCCCGGACGGCGGCGGTGTGCTTCCGGCGCTCGGCCAGTAGCTCCCTTTCCTGCCCTTCCAAATGGGCCAGCAGATCGTAGTACCGGCCACTGCTGATCGTCTTCGCCTTGAAACGCGCGGTGAGCTCGGCAATCTCCTTCTCCGTGTCGGCAAGCTCGGTCTCCCTCGACCACGTGGTGTCCACGACGGCAACGGCCTGGCTGAGTTCCATCTCGACTTTCGCGAGTAGGGCGGCGGTCACGTAGGCGTCCACCTTGATCCCGTCCCGTACGATCTTGGAACAGCCGAGATTCTGCGGGTTGCACCGGTAGGCGTAGCCACGCCCATCCGGCCGGGGCATGCCGGACATTTTCCGGCCGCACTCTCCGCATCGGGTGATACCGCTGAGCAGATAGCGGCGGGCGTTGTGGCCGTTACCGGGCTGCTTCCGCGTTCCGATCTTCTCCACGACCGTTTCCCACTGCTCCGGCGTGATGATCGGCTGCCACTGTCCGACGACCGGATTTCCGGCGGCGTCGCGGACGATTTCGACGTGCCGGCACGTCTCTCCGGTCTGCGGGTTGACCGTGCCCACCGTCCGGCCACGCCACCCGCACAGACGCGGGTTGCGTAGATACGGCTTCAAGGTGCTCACCCGCCAGGGCTTCCCGCGGGTACCGGTGATCCCCTGCTTGTTGAGGTCACGCACGATTGCGTCGATCGGGATGCCCTCGCCCACCTGGCGGCAGACCCGTTGCACGATCGGGGCCTCCGTCGGGTGCAACGTGGCGTGATCATCGGCCCATCCGAACGGACGCGGTCCGCTGCCGGTCGACCCCTCGGCCTGCAAGTCCACATGCTTGCGGCGTACGCGGCGCGCGGTGTCGGCGGAGGCTTTGTTGGCGCAAGCGACCAGGATCCGGGCGGCGAACTTGCCGCTGTCGGTCAGCAGATCAAAACCGCCGGTCAGACCCACGACCGGCCGGCGGTGATGCTCCACGATCTCAATGGCGTCTTCGAGGTCGCGCGGATCGCGCGCCAACCTGTCCAGGTCGTAGACGACGACACCCTGAATCACACCGGACCGAAGATCTTTCAACATCTCTTCCCAGAGCGGACGGACCACCCGCCACACCACCGTGCCGTCCGGCAAAACGACCTTCCGCTTCTTGTACGCGGACGTGTCGTTCTCCGTATAGACCTTCTCCACAATGCCGCTGACCTGCTCCACCCACGCGCGCTCGTCCGCCTCCTGGCGCGCCACGCCCTTCTCGTCCTTCTTGGCGTCGTCTGAGATCCGTAGGTACAGCCCCCACTTCCGACCACTGAACGTGGTGAGGGTCAGGGGAAAGTCAATGCCCGACGGCGGGAGGGCAGGGGTCGGAAGAGTGCGACCGGTACCGCCATGCTCGATCAATGCCATACACAAAGTATATTTCGCGAAACATCTTCGTGCCGATGTCGAGGAACTGGCGGATGCCGACCTCGCCCACGAGGTGGCGCACGGCCCGGATCAGGAACGCGCGGTTCTGCCGGGCGGCGTTGCGGGTGTTCGGGAACGCGGCGATGGCCTGCTCGGCGGTCTCCCGATCGGCGGGGAAGTTCTCCTTCCCGCCGAGGTAGTAGTCGTACATCCGGGCCGGGTGCGGCACCCCGGTGTTGAGGTCCACCGGGCTGACCCCCGCCGCCACCGGTGTGAACCAGCCCGTCCCGCTCGTGCCCGCCTCGGCATCGCTCATCGCCACAGACCCCCTACGCTTTGGATCGTTCCGTATCACCCTAAATGGTGAGCAAGGGCAATTAGCTGGGCGCGCGCAGCCAGGGCTCCCTGTTGTCCCGACTCTGCCACGGGCTTACGCGCCGAGCTCCGGCCACGGGCCTGGTCCCCGGCGCCTCGCCTTGGCCTGCTGCCGCCCGAGCGCCGGCTCCATGAGGTTCGAGCATCCTTTGGCCTTGGCGACCAGCCAGCCGCCGGGGCCAGGGCGGAGAGGTCGGGCCGCCTCCGGCGTGGGTCGGGTCTGGGGGGAGGTCGACGCGGGCTGGGGGTCGGCCTGGGCGCGGTGCTGGTTCCGCGGAACATCGTGATCGTAAAGCTCGGTTCCGCGGAACATCATGCCCGGACGCGAGACCGGCCGCGAAACACCATGATCACCGATGCTCGGATGTCCATCGCCCGCACCATGATCGACTTTCGGTTCGGCGCCGGTTGACGGACCGCGACGGCGGTCCGTCAGCGTGACGGCCTTGCGACCGAACGTGCTCGACCGCAGTCACGATCACCACTGGCGGGGCCGTTCGCCGCGTTCGTGCTACTGCTGAGGTCGGCAACGACGGGACGGACGGGGAATCCGTCCCATCACGGATCGGTGTACTTCTTCGAGGTGAGCAGCACCTGGCCATCGGTGCCGATGACCGTTCCGGGTGCGGGGGCCTGCGCGACGACGTGCCAGTTGCGGTCCCAGACGAGCGCGCGTCCCTGGCCGGTGCTGTCCTGCTCGGCGAGGTTGTAGAAGCCGGCGGCCTGCAGAGTGTCCTGCGCGGTCTGGTGATTCAGCCCGACGACGTTCGGAACAGCCCGGTGAGGGGGCGGGGTGGACGGTGCGACGGGGGCGACCGCGCCGGCGGTGGAGCCGCCGCCGCCGAACGCGGCCCCGATGCCCAGCAGGACCATCACCGCCGCGGAGCCGATGCCGATCTTCGCGTTGCGGGACAGGCCGGTCTTCCCTGGCGGGGGTGACGGCGACGGTGCGGCCTGCCTCGATGGGAAATCGTCTCTGGGAAGTTAACGATTGCTGGCTGGCAAAGACATCCGGGGGCAACGCCTACGCGGAGCCGCTTATGGCGGCGACGGGGCGTCCTCGTGCGCGGTCAGGACGGTGTCCATCAGGCGCTCCTCGTGCACGATGGCGCGTTCGGCGGTGAAGGCGGCCGCGAGGTCGGGGTCCCAGGGGGTCGGCGGTGCCGGCGCCGGGTCCCGGGGAAGCTCCACGCCCTCGGCCCGCGCCGCCTCGACGGCGGTGCGGTAGTCGGCGGCCGACATGCGGAACGGCACGCAGCCCGCCGCACCCGCCCGGGCGGTCATCGCGAGTCCCGCGGCGTCGAAGTCGCCGTGGTAGCGCAGCGCGGCGCCGCTCGCGGACAGTTTGGCGATCGCCTCCGTGGGGGCGGTCGCCGGGTTGCCGCCCGTGCACAGCACGGCCGCCGGCAGCCGGCGCCGCGCCGCCGCCTCGACCAGCCGGGGGTTCTCGACGACGAGCACCGGCGTGCCCGCGGCGATGGTGAGCGGCGCGGCCCGCAGCGCCAGCACGGTCAGGTGCAGCGGCAGGCCGGCGGCGGTCATCGCCCGGGCGGCGCGGGCCACGGCCGAGTCGCCGAGTAGCGGCAGCGCCCAGGTCAGCACGGGTGCGGAGACGAGGTCGAGCGGCATGCCGGCGCGTTCCCAGGCGGCCCGCTCGCCGGCCGGGCCGTCCCGGGCGACCAGCGCCCGGGTGATCAGGGCGGCCAGCCGGGTCGAGCCGTCCAGCGCGTGCGCGTCGCCGCACTCCCGGGCGGCGATCTCCCCGCGGCTCAGGCCCGAACCGGTGTGCGCCAGCACCGCAGCCACGGTGCGGACCAGGCCCGCGACCTCCTCCGGTGTTCGGCCCGCGAACAGCCCGTCGGACCAGGCCGCGTCCCGCCAGCCGGCAGACCACCCGGCGTCCCGGCCCACGCCGTCGGCGTCGGGGGAGTCGGGTTGCGCGAGGCCGGCGAGGTAGGTCTCGACGGCGCGGTCAAGGGTGACGCGGCGGTGTTGGGACTCCGCCCGGCGGGCCTGCGCCGCCTCGCGACGTCCGCGCGGCGCGCAGTCGAGGGCGACGAGCGCCTCGACCAGACCGCCGCCGGTCAGCCGCTCCACCGCCGCCGCCACGTCCGCGAGCGGCAGCGCCCGGCGTCCCACGGGGACGGGACGTTCCACGAGGACGCCGAGGCGGCGCCGGCCCTCCGCCGGCAGCACGGGCAGCGTGAGCCGTCCGCGCCAGTCCAGACCGTTGCGGTCCAGCGCGGCCGCGACCGCCTGCCACAACGGGCGCAGCGCCGGATCGGCCAGGAACGGGTGCGCCTCGGCTGCGGGCCGGGCCGGGGCTTCGTCGTCGGGAAGGCTCATAGCAGGGTCGGCTGTTCCGGCTCGCCTGCGGGCTGCTCGCGGCGTGGCTCGTTGACGGTGACGCTCGTGGCGAACCGGGCGGCGGCGGGCCGGGGGCACAGCCGGCCGTCGGGCTGCCAGCGGACCAGGCTCATCGACGCCAGCAGCGCCACGGCGTCGTCGCGCAGCCGGGCCGGGTCGGCGGTGGCGTCCTTGCGCCAGTACCGGCCGTAGCGCTCGAGCAGGTCGGCGAGCTCGGCGTCGACCTGCTCGACGGTGGCGCCGTCGCGGTGGCGGGCGGCGAGCGCCTCGACGAGCAGCAGGGCGGCGTGCGCGGTGGTCCCGGTGGCGGGGAACGGCGTGTCACTGCATCCCCCGTCGACGTCGATGGCGGCGACGCCCTCGGCTCGGGCCTCGACGAGCAGGCCGAACATCTCCTCGCAGTAGCGGGCCTCCTCGCCGAAGCGGCGGCGTAGCTGCGCCCAGTCCTCGGGCACCACGTCCTCGGCGTGCAGCACCGGGTCCTCCACCAGCCGCCGGCGCAGCGCCGCCCGGCCGCGGCCCTCGCCGGCGGCCCGCTCCAGCAGATCGGTGGCGCTGCGCGCGCCCACCAGCGCCGGCGCGGGCAGCATCGCGAGCCGGTCGTTGCGGATCTCCAGCAGCGCGTCCACGCCCTCGTCCGACTCGTAGCCGCCGATCGACCGGTCGAGCTCACGCACCACGCCGTGGCCGATGAGGAAGCGCAGCGCGGTGACGAGCGCCCGGCGTTCCCCGGCGGCGCCGTCCAGGGAGATGTCCGCGTCGGCGGCGGCGGACCGCACCTGCAGGACGAGATCGCGCAGGCTGATCCGGTCGGGGCCGGCTGCCGTGGCCGCCAGCACCAGCGCCAGCATGACGTACTGGCGGGCGGTGAACGGATGGTCGGTGTGGGTACGCAGCGGCCGGTCGGGCGGGACGTACCCGGACTTGACCAGCCGGGCCGTGTCGGCGGTGACGACGAGCCGGTAGCCCAGCCGCTGGGTGAACCAGCGGTCGAGCACGTCGGCATGCCGACGGATCAGGACGAACAGCGACCGGTCGGCCTCGGCTGTCCGCCACGGGCGCACCAGCAGGGCCCGGCCGGCCGCCACCAGCTCGCCGGGACGCTGCGGGTCGCCGGACTCCGGATCGTCGCCGATCCTTGGGCCTTCTGGCATCAGGCCTCCTGCACCGGCAGCAGGGTCAGCGCCAGGTCGTGCACCGTCAGGGTGCCTGCGGGGGTGTGCAGCCTGGTCGGCTGACCGGGTCGACGCTCCACGACGCAGCGCAGCCCGTCGGCCTCCGCCTCGCCCTTCGCCCGGCCGGGGCCCATCGCCGCGACGGCCGGGCCGAGCAGGCGTTGCAGGCGGGCCAGCGCCTGCTCGGACAGCCGGGTGCCGTCGCCGAGCGCGCCGTCCGGGCCGGTGGTCGAGGCCAGCAGCTCGGCGCGGGCGGCGGTGGCGAGCTCCTCGGCGCGCCGGCGGCGCTCCAGCAGGTGCGCCCGCTCCCGGGACCGGTCGAGGAGCTGGCCGGAGCGTCCCCGGTTGGTCGTGTCCCCGCGTTGGCGCAGGCTCACCGGGACCCGCGCCCTCGGCGCGTCCCACCAGGACGTGGCGGAGGGCACCGGGTCGGTCTCGTCGCCGGCCGCCGCGCCGAGATGCCGGGCGCCGAACAAGCCGAACGCGGCGGCGGCGAGCTGGTGGGCCGCCTCGGGATCGTCGTGGCCGGCCTGCTCGAACCAGCCGGCGAGGCGCAGGTAGTCGGCGCGCCGCGAGGTGCTGCCGACGCCGGAGCGGGACAGCCGGGTGAGGTTCTGGGTGAGCGTGCGCACCGCGTTCACCGCGTCACGGCCGAGGGTCGCGATCCGGCTCGGGGCACCCGGGCGGCCGAGGAACCAGGCGTTGAGGTTCTCCCAGTCCGCCGCGCTGCTGCCGTGCTCGGCCCGCACCCGCACCCCGGTCAGCCCCGCGTCGGCGACCCGGGCGGCCAGGCCGTCGCGGGCCCGGGCGACCAGCACCGGCACGTCCGGCTCCAACGCGCCGAGCAGCGCGGCGATCGGCCGGGCCCGCCGCTCCATCGCGTCCAACCGCTCGCCGACATAACCGACGAGCACCTCGGAGAAGAACGCGAACTCGGTCTCGTCGAGGTCGAACCGCGACTGCCACTGGTTGATCGCGGCGAAGAACTGGGTGATCTCGGCGGAGAACGCCCGGTGCGGGTCGAAGACGGCGCGGACGTGATCGGCCAGCACCGCCGGGTCGGCGCGTTCGAGGTCGAGGCGCAGCAGCGCCTCGAGCGCGGCGGCGAGCGCGTCGAGCCGGCTGAGGGAGACGTCGCGGACGTCGTCGACCTGGGCGAGCACCCCCTCGACGAGCTCGTGGACCTCCTGCCCGATCCGGGTGATCAGATAGCGGTTGCGGCGGCGGTAGTAGTCGGCGACGGTGCTGACCGAGCCGACCGACGCCGAGACGTCGAGGTTGCCCCAGCCCCGCAGGCTCTCCAGCCGGCTGGCGACCGTCTCGACCGGCAGGACCACGCCCGCCTCGGCGAGCCGGGCCGTGACGTCGTCCGGGGTGAGCTCCGCGAAGAACGTACCGGCGAAGACGCCGAGGATCACCCGGTAGTCGGCGCTCTCGGTGACGTAGGCGAACACCGACGTGTTCACCTCGCCCCGGCCCGCGCCCGGGGCGTCGCCCGGCTCGGCGGCCCTCACCGGGACGCGCCCGCCAGCTCGGTGCGCTGCCGGCCGTCCCAGTGATAGTGGACCAGGGCGATCGTCCGCAGGTCCGGGTCGCGCAACACCTCGATGATCGACAGCTCCGGCACGTCCGCGTGGGTGCCGAACAGCCGCTCGCTCGTCACGACGAAGTCGAGATCCAGGCTCACCAGCAGGCCGAACAGCCGGGCGTGGTTGTCCTCCGACACCTTCGCGAAGGCGTCGTCGAGCAGGATCAGCCGCGGCGCGCCCACCCCGTGCGGGTCGTGGGCGGCAGCGGAGGCGGAGGCCGCCGCCGCCATCGGCAGGTAGGTGACGAGCTTCTTCTCGCCTTCCGACAGGCGGGAGCGACGGGTGAGCAGCTCGTCGGGGCGGCCCGGCCGGCACAGGTAGATCCGCAGCTCGTGCCAGTCACGGTAGTCCAGCACCTCGCCGATGACATCGCGGTACGAGGCGTCCGGCCGGTGGTCGCGGGCATCGTCCATGAGGCCGGCGACGGCGGCGCGCACGGACGCGTCCTCCTCGGCGGTGCGCGCGTCCGGGTCCTTGGCGAGCAGGCGCAGCGCGGTGGCCGTGGCCGGTTCGAGGTCGCCGCGGGTCCGCCAGTCCAGCCGGACGCCGATGCCCTGGCTGGTCGTCACCCGACCGAGGACGGCGTTCATCCGCTCGACGAGCTCCCGGGCGTCGAACAGCGCGCGGGCGACTTCCTGGGCGACCCGGCCGTGCAACAGGTTGCGCAGCGCCTGATCCTGCTGGGCGGTGAGCAGCCCCCGGGCGCGGCGCAGGTCGGCCGCGACCTGGACGGTGGCGTCGGGCAGCACCCGCCGCCCGTAGGGACCGGAGACCTCCACGGCCAGCGGCGCACCGTCCGTGCCCCGACGGGACTCGGCGTCCCAGCCGGCGCCGAGACTGTCGCGGATCGCACGCAGCGAGCGGTGCAGCGCGTCCTCGCTGACCTCGCGTTCCGGCTTGGACACCAGCTCGCGCAGCGCCGCGACCAGCCGGGATGTCCCGTCCACCGTGTCCGCGGTCAGCGGGAGTCGCACCTGCCCGAACTGTGCCGTCCCGTGCTCGTCCGTCCCGTGCTCGGCTGCTCCGTGCTCGGCTGCTCCGTGCTCGGCTGCTCCCTGCTCCGGCGGCCCGGCCTGGGGCGGGAGCTGGCCGGACGCCGCCAGCAGGCCGTCGACCGAAGTCACGGCCAGCAGCGCGCCGCGCTGGTCCCGGCATGCCCGCTCGGCCCGCTCGGCGACGTCCGCCGCGTTGTCGGCGGCCGAGCGGGCTGTCGCCGCCACCCCGACCGACTCGGTGTGCTCGCGACGGGTCGCGGTCAGCTCGCCGTCGCTCCGGATGCTGCGGGTATCGAGCTCGGTGATCTGTTCGGCGACCCGGCGCGGCTCCTCGCCGAGCGCCGCCCGGGCGGCGGCGAGCTCCTCTGCGGCCGTGTCGGCGGCCAGCCGCGCTTCGGCTGCGTCCTCGGCGGCCCGCGCCAGCGCGTCGGCGTCCGCCTGGAGAGTCTCGACGGCCCCCGCCCAGTCGTCGAGGGAACGCCGGGCCGCCTCGACTCGGCCGGACAACCGGTCCAGCTCGCCGCCGGCGTCGTTCACGGCGGCGGATGCGGTGGCCAGCGCGTCGCCGTCGAGCGGCAGCCGGGCCGACGCGGCGCCCGTCTGCGCCCGGGCCCAGGTCTGTTCCGCCGCGCTCTGCGCGCGCACCGCCGCCTCGCGGGCTTTGGCGGCCCGTTCGGCGGCGCGCTGGGCGTCGCGGGTGGCGGCGAGGGCGGCCGCGACCGATTCGTCGACCGGAGCGGCGGACGGCACCTCGCCGGTCAGGGCCCGCAGCGCATCGGCGTGCCCGCGCAACGCCTGGTGCGTCTGCCGCTGGATGTCCCGCTGCCGTTCGGCGACCTCCAGCGCCGCGGCAAGCTCGCCGATCCGGCGTGCCCGCGCCGCCGCTCGCGCACCCGCGCCGACATGCTCGGCGCCCGCCTTGGCGTGCCGGCCGCGCAGCGCTCCCGCGCCGAATGCGCCGTCGACGTCGACCCACAGCGCGGCGCCGGCCGCGGCACCCAGCCCGACGTGTTCGAGGACCCGCCGCACCACGCCCTGGGCGACCGTCGCTCCAACCGGCAACGAGGCGACGAGCACGGAGGTGAGGTTCGGCGTCGCCACGGGTCCCGCGACGACGAGCAGCTCGCCGGTGGCCGCCCTCGCCGTGCCGTCGTCGAGCACCTGCGCGGTCAGCAGCCCGACCGCCTCGCAGGCAGCCTCGAGACCGGCGCGGTCGGCGTCGACGAGGTCCGGGGCGAAGTCGACCAGCGAGGCGAACAGGGCCGTGTCGGGCGGGTCGGTGGCCCGCCAGTCGCCGCGCGGCAGCGGCAGCTCGGCCGCTGCGCGCACCGCGGCCAGCTCCCGCGTCAACCGGGTGGCCTCAGCGGCGCCGGCGTCGGCGCGGACCCCGGCCGCTGCCACGGCCGTCGCCA
>NZ_CM001489.1:4970719-5137261 GCF_000262465.1 Frankia sp. QA3 | reverse complement strand
CCCGCCGGGATCGGGCGCGGGCGGCACGGCCAGCCAGCCCTCGGCGCCGCCCGGCTCGGCCGGCGGCACCGACCGCAGCAGGGCGGCGAACCGCTCGGACCATTCCAGCACCGCCGCGCGATGGCGCTCGCCGGCCTCCTCGGCGTCCCCGCGGGCCACCGCGGCCCGGTCCCGCTCCCGCTCGGCGTCGCCGCGCGCCGTCTCGGCGGCGGTGTTCGCGGTCGCGGCCGCGGCGTCGGCCTGCTGGGCCGTCCGTAGCAACTCGACGACCATGCGCACATCCTCCCGGCGCTGCCGCAGCGCGTCCCCGGCCGGCCGGAGGGTGAAGCCGGCCAGCGGGTCCTCGCCCGGCACCGGCCCGTCCACCCCGCCGCCGTCGGGCTCGACCCGCAGCACCGGGGGCTGCGGGAGGCGCAGCTCGACGGCCGCGGGCCGGGCGAGCCGGGCGACCTCCACCAACCCGGAGTGGACGCGGTGGAGATCCTCGTCGACGCGGCGGCGCCGCGCGGACACCGCCGTCGTGGCCGTGGCGACCCGACGCTGCGCGGTCGCCTGCTGCCCGGCCAGCGTCCCCGCCTGCCGGCCCAGATCCGCGACGTGCCGGTCCCGGGCGAGCAGGGCCTGGTGGTCGCGGTAGGCGGCGGAGTTGCGCAGCCCGGCCAGGCGTGCCGCCACCGTGGCCTTCTCCCGTTCCAGCTCCTCGACCCGGGTGGCGAGCCCGCGTTCGATGCCGGCCGCAGCCTCGGCCGCGGTGCGTAGCCGCCCGCGCTGCTGGGCCGCCGAACGGGCCGCGCCGACCGCGCTCGCGGCCTCGTCCGCGGCGGCCCGCAGCACCCGGCGGCCGTAGTGGCGGTAGGTGTCGAGCAGGCTGCCCAGGGCCCGGTCGGTCTGTTCGAGCGCGGTGACGTTGCGCCGGTGGTCCTCCAGGTCCTCCAGCGGCTGGGCGGCATCGGCGACCGCGTCCTCGGGCACGGGTGGCAGCGCCTCGCGCAGGCGCTGCGGCAGATCGGTGTCGATGCGGTCACCGACCCGGGGGTTGCGGATCTGGTGCAGCAGCGCCAGGTAGCCGGAGGGGTCCGCGCCGCCGAACAGCCGGCGGGAGACCTCGGCCTGATACTCCGCCGCCCGGGCGAACACGGCCTGCGACCCGAGCTCCGCGCGCAGCGCCTCAGCGGTGAGTGGGATGCGATCCACAGTCAGGGAGAAGTCGATGCGAGCGCGCCGCGGTGTGGAGAACCACCACGGGGTGACCCGGTCCGTGCTGCGGTTCGCCCGGATGCCACAGCCGAAGCAGTGGTAGCGCACCCCGCCGGGGACCTCGTCGTCCGGCCGGGCGAACTCGATCCACAGGTAGCCGGTCCGCTGGGTCTCCTCGTTGTCGGCGAGCAGCCACGAGCGCAGGACGCCGGTCTGTTCGCCGGCCGCGTCGATCCGGCGAGTGTCGGCCTCCAGCAGGAACGGCAGCAGCATGTTCATCGCCGTCGACTTGCCGGACCCGTTGACCCCCCGCAGCAGCAGGCGCCCGCCGGCGAAGTGCAGCGTCTCGTCGCCGTACTGGTAGACGTTGAGGATTCCCGCCCGCGACGGCCGCCACCGCGCGGCGACCGGTGCCTGGACCTGGGTCGGGGTCGGGGTCAACGAGCTCCTTCCCTCAACGCGTCCGTGTCCAGCGTGTCCTACTTACCGATTGTTACACGTTGCGGAAAGTGACGGCGATTTGCGGGTGAAGATCCTTTGAGTGGATCGTGGTCGTGGCCGACTCGAGCTGCGGCTTCGGCCGGGCGGGTCCGACCGAAGCCACGGTGCCACCGGAAACGAGCTGGAACCGAGCTGGAAAGAGGGCGTGTCCGGGCTCGTTCGGCCAGTGTGGTGGTCCGTCCTGGCAGACAACCATCTTCGACGCACGGAGGAACTGTGCCGACCGAGCCCGACGTCATCACCGGAGCCGACCTGGGCGCCGCCGAGCAGGCCGTTCGCTACGAGCTGGCCACGTTGCACTTCGGCCTGCTCGACGGCGAGCGGGCCGCCGCGGGTGTGCTGCCCTGGGTGGAGGGCGAGGGTGCGCGGGGTCGCCTGCTGGGCTGCTGGCAGACCGAGCACGGCCCGCTGGGCCGGCTGTTCGTCCTGCGGTCGTTCGACGATGACGGGGAGCTCGCCGCCGAGCGGACCCGCGCCCGCCTGTCCACCGCCCCGTTCGGCGCCGGCACCGGCAGCGTCGTCACGGACCTCTCTCTGGCGAGCTTCGCGCCCTTCCCGTTCGTCCCCCCGGTCCGCCCCGGCGAGTTCGGCAGGGTCTACGAGATCCGCGACTACCACCTTCGCCCCGGCGGCCTGCCGCCGACCATCGAGGCCTGGCGCGGGGCGCTGCCCGCCCGCCACGTCATCGACCCGCTGACCGTCGCCATGTACGCGCTCGACGGCCCGGCGCGCATCGTCCACATCTGGCCGTTCCCCAGCCTCGACGAGCGGGTCGCGATCCGCCGCGACCTCGCCGCCCGCGGCATCTGGCCCCCGGCCGGCGCCCCGGAGCAGATCCTCGCCGCCCAGTCCATCATGGCCTGGCCCACCGCCTTCTCCCCGCTGCGCTGACTCTCTCGCTGCGCTGACTCTCTCGCTGCGCTGACTCTCTCGCTGCGCTGACTCTCTCGCTGTGCTGCTCGATGGGAGGACGCGTAGGCCGTCGTGCCCGTTCCCGCCGAATCGGGACTGGCCGGGCGGGACGGGATAGATTGTGTCCCGCACTGTCACCTTCCGCAGCAGGACGGTTGCGGTGGTGGCAGTGATCGGGAGTTGGCCTGGCCGAGGGCAGTGGCGTGCCGGCGGGTGGCGGTCTGCATGGGTGACGCGGGGGCGCAGCGCAACGAGATATCCGGCCGGACGGGCAGAGACGTCGTGCAGGCCCGGGATATCGGCGAGATCCACTTCCACGGGGCCGCGGTGCCCGCCGCGGTCGTGCCCGGACAGCTCCCCGCCGCGACGGCCGTCTTCGTGAACCGGGCGGCCGAGCGGGCGGTGTTCCACGACGTCGTCGGGCGGCTCGAGGAGGTGCCGAGCCCCCGGGTCGTCGTGCTCAGCGGCCTACGTGGGGTGGGCAAGTCCGCGGCGGCGGCCCGGTGGGCGCACGAGATCCGGGACAGGTTCGACGGCGGCCAGCTCTACGTCGACCTCGGCCGGCAGTCGCGGCGCGGCGCCGTCGACGTCAGCGAGGTGCTCGAGCAGTTCATCGAGGCGCTGGGCGGCGACCCGCACGACCATGGCGGGCCGCGGCGGCGGGCGGACGGCTCGCTGGGCGCGGATGCGGGCGTGGGTGCGGGCGAGGCGGCCCGGCTCAGCCGATTGCAGGGCGAGTTCCTGCAGCGTAGTGCCGGGCGGCGCCTGCTGATCCTGCTCGACGACGTGACGACGGCGGCGCAGGTGACGGCGGTTCTGCCCGCGTCCGCCGAGAGCGTGGTGGTCGTGACCAGCCACCGGCGGCTGGAGGGCCTGCTGCGGGACGGCGCCGAGCTGGTGACGCTCGGCCCGCTGGACGCCGACCACGGGGCCGAGCTGATCGGTGCGATGGTGGGCGCCGATCGGGTGCGCCGGGAGCCGGATGCGGTCGCCGAGGTGGTGTGGCTGTGCGGGGGCCTGCCGATCGCGCTGAGGGTGCTCGGCGCCCAGCTCAGGGCGCGGCCGCGGCGGCGGATAGCAGCCGTGGCCGAGCGCCTGCGCGACGAACGGCGCCGCCTTGATCATTTCTCGATGGACGGGGAGCGGGTGATCGAGGCCGCCTTCGAGGTCGTCTACGGAGACCTTCCCGAGGACGCCCAGGTGCTGTACCGCGTGCTGGGCGTCCACCCGGGGCCGGAGTTCGACGGCACGCTCCTCGCGGCGGCGCTGGGGCAGCCGATCGCCATGCTGGAGGAGACGCTCGATCTGCTCGTGCTGGCCAACCTCGTCGACGCGGACGAGACCGAGGGGCGTTACCGCCTGCCCGAGCTGGTGCGGGTGCACGCGCTGCGCCGCGCCGAGATCGACGATCCCGCGCAGGACCGCGACGGCCTGCTGCGCCGGATGGTCGAGGTGTATCTGCGCCGCGCCGTGCTCGCCGATCGGGCGGTGCTCGGGCCGCGGCTGCGGCTGGCGGACCATCCGTGGTTGGCGGAGGCGACGGCCGAGTTCGGCGGGTTCGCCGACCCGGCGGCAGCGCTGCGCTGGTTCGAGGCCGAACGACGCAACCTGCTGGGCTGCGTGCGGGTGGCGGCGAGGCGCGGCTGGGATACCGCCGTCTGGGTTCTGTGCGAGGCGCTGTGGGCCTTCTACTACAACCGCAAGCATTACGGCGACTGGATCGAGTCCCACGAACTGGCGGTCGAGTCGGCGCGCCGCCTCGGCCACGCCGCCGCCGAGGCCAGGATGCGCAGCCAGCTCGGCCGGGCCCTCGTCGAGCTGGAGCGCTACGACGAGGCGCATGCCCAGTTCGACGCCGCGCTGCCGCTGGCCCGCGCCGCGGCGGATCGGCGGCTGGAGGCGTCGGTCGTGGAGTTCAGCGGGCGGGCCCGGTTCGAGCAGGGCGAGTACCCGGCGGCGATCGCGTCGTTCGAACGCTCCAGGGCGGTGAACGCCGAGATCGGCAACGCGCGCGGAGTCGCCCTGCAGACGCATCACCTGGGCCGGGCGCTGAGCCGATCGGGCCGCCAGGACGAGGCGGTCGACGTCTTCGCCGAGGCCCTTGCCGGCTTCGCGGCGGTGGGTGACGAGCGCAACCAGGCGCGGGTGCTGATCAGTCTCGGCGAGACCCACCGCGACCTCGGACGGTACCCGCAGGCCGAGCGGGCGCTGGGCGAGGCGTCATCGATCATGCGGCGGCGGGACATCCCGTTCCAGGTCGCGCTCGCGCAGGAACTGCTCGCGGACGTCGCGCGCCGCGCCGGCGACGAGACGGGGTGGCGCGCGCACCTCGAGGCCGCGTTCGCGACGTTCGCCGAGGCCGGGAGCCCGCGCGCGGAGCAGGTGTGGCGGCTGCTTCACGGGGAGCAGCCCGGATCCTGACCTTGTCGTCACATCCGGTCAGGACGCCCGGCGCGGCGGGTCGGCGTCACCGTCCCGCGGGCCGGCGATGATCCGCGTGCGCAGCGCGCCGACGCGGACGTCGACCCCCCGGGCCAGGGCGTCGAGCGGCCGACCGCCGACCACCCAGGCGTAGACCGCGGATGCGAGCATCTCGGCCGCCACCGGGCCCGCCGACCACGCCGGCGGCCCACCCGGCTGATCGACCTGCCTGACCTCGTACACCTGCCCGTCGTAGTACAGCTGCTCGTCGTGGTAGGACTGCTCGTCGTGCTGGGCGGGTCCGACCTGGGGCGCCGAGCGGTGGCGCAGCCGTAACAGGCAGCGGCCCGCGGCGGTGACGTCGGCGGCGACGCGGCAACCCGGGTAGTCGGCCAGGACGCTCGCCGTCCACTCCTCGGCGGGGAAGCCCGCCGTCGGGGTGCGTCGCAGCAGCACGTCGGCGCTCTCGAGCATCCCGAGGTCGGACTCGGCGACGTCCACCGCCAGATGCACGTCCGCGTCCGGCGGACCGTAGTGTCCTGGCAGGTCCGCGACCGGGAACCGGTTGACTGCGACAGCCAGGTCGCCGGTGGCCGCCTGCACCCGTATCTCGGTCGACACCAGCGCGGCGGTCGGGGCCCGCCCCTCCGGTTCGGGCGGATCGACACTCCTGATCCGGACCGTCCGACGAGGCTCCGGCAGCCGCAGCAGCCTGTACAGCAGGGAGCGCAGCGCTGCCAGGGACTCGCCCGGCAGGGCGAAGGTGCCGGCGGCGAGCTCGGCATAGCGGCCCGGGTCATGCCCGCCGATCGCGTCGTCGATCTGCCGCCGCAGCGGGTAGGCCGGTGCAAGCAGGGGCGCGAGGCGAAGCAGCCGGGCCGTGGATCCGGCCGGGTCCACCTCGGCGGGATCACCCGCGGCGAGCAGCACCGGCCGGTCCAGCGCCGCGGCGTACACGCCGACCGACCCGTGGTCGCCGACGACCAGGTCGGCGGCAACGAGCGCGGCGCGCCAGCCCTCCCGCGGCGGCAGCAAAAGCAGCCCGGCCTGCATCGCCTCGGCCAGCCAGCGCCGCACCTCGAACGCGCCGTGATGGACCCAGACGTTGGGATGGATCGCCGCGACCACCCGGTATTCGTCCATCGGCAGATCGGTGACGATGCGCGCCGGCAGCTCGACCGCCTGCTCCAGCAGCGACCCCCGCCCCCAGGTCGACGTCAGGACGATCAGCTTCTGGTCGGGGTGGACGCCCAGCGCGGCACGGTACTCGCGGCGGCGGTGTCGGCTGGCCAGCATCCGGTCATAGCAGGGATCACCGGCGACGACCGCGACGGGAAGGGCCTGCGGGCAGCTGCGTCCCAGCCGGTTCAGCTGCTCGGCGTGGGAGAGCACGATCGCGGTCGGCACGACGCGCCCGTCATGGACGAGCTGATCGTGCGCGAACCCATAAACCTGCCTTCCTGTTTCCTGTTTCCTGTTTCCTGTTTCCTGTTTCCTGTTTCCTGTACTTATTGTATCCCGCGCCGTGTGGAATGACGACCAGGGGAGTGGATAGTAGATGCAGGTCGCCGCTGCGGCCCGCGGCCACCGCCAGATCGAAATGGTTGGCCACCGCGCTCTCCCAGGGAATCACCCGGGCACCGATGTCGGCCAGAAACTCCGCCGCACCGGGCCCGAACGGCGACCCGTCGATGACCGTGTACAGAATTCGCAGGCGGGTGTCGCCGAGAAAGGCTGGGAGAACGTCCAGCAGCCGGGTGAGCGTCGTGACGGTGTGCACGACGACCAGCACTGTGTGAGAGGCGACCCGCGTAGACCGGGAGACTCCCTCCGGCCCGAGGAGGGCCTGGAGCCACCGCTGATCTATGGAGATCACCTCTCCTCGACGCAGTCCGGCCGGCCCATGCGACCTGCCGGCCGAGCGCTGCGTGCCGTCCGTGCTCGGCACACTCCCGATGGACAATCTATGTCGCCCGGGCGGGTGCCTTGTTGCTGGCCCGGGACATCTGGCCCCGGCCGGAAGTCGGGCGTAGGGGCTGTTCCCCACGCGGTGGGCCGATCCGGCGGCGACGAGCCGTTACCCCCGACTGCCGAAGGTGATGGGCCCGGAGATGTCGCGGGCCTGGACCACGTCGCCCTCGAGGACCGCCTCGCCACCGATCTGATTGGTCACGCTGTCGTCCTTTCCGGTGAAGGCGGACGCCTCGGCCGACCAGCGCCGCAGTGCCGCCGCGAACGCCGGATCGGAACCGGCCCGCTCGGACAGTTCCCGTGCCAGCACGTCGACGTCGGCGGAATTCAGATCATCGCGAACTATCCGTTCCTGAATCGGGCCCACACCGAACGAACGACGGACCAGGCCGATCAGTGCGCGCCAGGCGGCGCTGCCCGCCTCGCTCGTCGTCCCCGCCAGGACGGCGGAGAGCACCGCGGCCAGTGCGGGCACGCTCAACGGATCGAGATCCATCGCCGCACCATACCGCCGGCGGCCGCCGGCGAACCGGGTATTTCGGGACTGGGTCGTCTCGGCGTTATGCCGGCGGCGAGAACGCACTCCGCTAGGCCGGGCGGCCCCAGCCGTCGTGGTAGGTGATGTCCTCGACCGGGGGCCAGACGGCGGGGCGAAAGGTGCTGGTGGTCGTGTAGGCGACGGCCAGCAGCGAGATCTGGGTGACGTCGGCGGGGATGCCGAGAATGTCGGCGACCTCCTGCTCGCGGCCGACCAGGTGATAGCCGACCATGGTGCTGCCGAGGCCGCGGGCGCGCAGGGCGAGCTGGAAGCTCCAGATCGCCGGGTAGGCCGAGCCGTAGAAGGCGGTCAGCGCCCCGTTGTCGCCGGTGGGCCGGCCCTGCATGCAGGGCAGGACCAGCACCGGGACGCGGTGCAGCGTGTCGATCAGGTACTTCCCCGAGGCGAGCGTCCGGGCGTCCACCAGGTGCCCGTATTTCGCCTGGGACTCGCGGCCCAGCTCCCGGATCGGCTCCGCGATCTTCTCCCGCAGCGCCTGGTCGCGAACCACGATCCAGCGCAGGCTTGAGCGCAGCACGCCGGCGGCCGGGGCCTGCTGGGCAATGCGCAGGCAGTCTGTCAGAACCTCGGGTTCCACCGGCCGGTCCAGATCGAGCTTGCGGCGGACCGAGCGGGTCGTGGTGAGCAGGGTTTCGGCGTCCACGGAATCCTCCACTGAAGCCAATACTTATCCCGTAAGCTTACAGAGTAAGTACTGTAATATCACGCCCGCCGACCAATGCTCCGCCAACCTCTTTTCGGAGGCGATCCGTGCCGCGTCAGACCCTGAGCCGGCGGACGGTTCTCGACGCCGCGCTGCGGCTTGCCGACGAGCGTGGCCTGGCCGGTCTGACGATGCGCCGGCTCGCGGCCGAGCTCGAGGTGGAGGCGATGTCGCTGTACAACCACGTCGCGAACAAGCGTGATCTGCTCGACGGCATCGCGGCACGCGTGTTCGAGTCCGTCCCGTTGCCCGATCCCGCGCTCGCCTGGGACGAGCGGCTGCGGTTGCTGGGTAACAGCACGTTCGCGGCGTTCGCGGCCCATCCGGTCGTGGCCCGGGCGGTGGTCGCCAACCAGGCCGACCCGCGTTCGGTCCGAGCGCTGCGCGTCATCGACGCGTTCTTCGGCGCGCTTCTCGACGCCGGGCTCGACGAGCCGACCGCCGTGCGCCGTTACCGGTCGCTGTCCGGGCTGCTGTTCGGCGCGGTCCTGGTTCAGACAGCGAGCCCGGCCGGAGTGCAGACGCACCAGGCCGACCTGATCGACGACTGGTTGCGCACGGCGGCGCGCAGCGAGGAACTACCGCACCTGCGGCTCATCCTGCCCGTCATGGCGGCCGATGAATGCCGGCCGGACTTCGGCCCCGAGCTCGACCTCTTCATCGACGGCCTGCGCCCGGCCGCCCCCGCCCCCGGGCTGTGACGCCTCCGGGCTGTGACGACGCCTGGCGCCGTCGACCGATTCTCCTGGACGACCCTTAGCGTAAGGCTTACGCTAAGCGCCTCCACTCCCCGGACGACGATGGGATGACGCCATGGACGGATCGGTAACGACGGGGGCCGCGGGCCGCCGGCCGCCCCGCGATCGGGTCACGGCATGACGGGCCTGGTGCAGGGCGTGCGGCGCGCCTCGGTCGCGCGGACCGTCGCCGAGCTCGCCGCGATGCTGGGCAGCGAGGGCGGCACCCTCACGCTCGGGGCGGTCGACGAGCGCACCGGCACGGTGGACCTGTCGTTCAACCTCGACGACGCGGACTGCGGGGACAACTGCGCCCTCCCGCCGGACCAGTTACGGCAGGTAGTCGAGGCCCGGCTGCGCAGCGCCCTGCCCGGCCTCACGGTGGTGCGCATCGACGACTCCCGCCAGCCGGTCCCCGCCGGTGACGGCGGCGTCGCACCCGCCGGCCCGGCGCTTTCGTCGATCACCGTGCTGGATCCCACCGGCGGCGTCGTGCCCGGTGACGCCGACCCGGGGCCGGATCTCGGCTCGCTGCGGGGCCGGCGCATCGGGGTGCGGGTCGACGTCCTGTGGCAGGCGTGGGACCAGACCGTCGACGAGTGGATCGCCGAGCTGGAGCGGGCCGGCGCGGTCGTCACGACGTGGCGGCGCGCCCAGGGGCTCAAGGGCGCCGAGGGCGAGCGCAAGCAGGCGGAGTACGACGCCTTCGTCGGCGGCGTCGACGCCGTCGTCTCGGGCCTGGCCAACTGCGGTTCGTGCACCTCGTGGAGCGTCAGGGACGGCCTGAACGCCCTCAACCGCGGGCTGCCCACCGTGGTCGCGGTCACCGAGCACTTCGTCGGCCTCGCGCGCACCCTCGCCGCCGACAACGGCCGGCCGGGGCTCCGCCTGGTCGAGCTGCCCTCGTCGCTGAACACCCTGCCCGAGGAGCAGGTGCGCGCGCACGCCCGCTCCTCGTTCCCGGCCCTGCTCGACGCCATCGGGGCGGTCGTCCGTTGACCACCACGGCCACCACAGCCACCACAGCCACGGCGACGGCGACGGCCGCAACCCCGGTGCTGTCGAGCGTGGTCCACGAGGTCCCCGCCGACCAGGAGGCCTTCGACGCCCTCGCGCGCGAGCGCGGCTGGAGCGACGGGCTGCCGCTGGTGCCGCCGACGGCCGAGCGGGTGGCGCGCCACCTCGCCGAGTGGGGGACCCCGCCGGACGAGGTGATCGGCGTCCTGCCGCCGTCCGGGGCCGCCGTCACCGCGGAGAAGCTCGCCGTCAACGCGGTGATGGCCGGCGCGCCGGCCGCCGCGCTGCCGCTGCTACGCGCCGCGGTGGAGGCCGTCGCCGACCCCGGCTACGAGCTGCACGCCCTGAACGCGACGACCGGGTCGGTGACGACCGCCCTGATCGTCAACGGCGCGCAGCGGCACGCGCTGGGCATCCCGTTCGGCGCCGGGTGCCTCGGCGGGGCGGACGGGCGGGCGGCGTCGATCGGGCGCGCGTTGCAGCTGGTCATGCGCAACGTCGCCGGCCAGCGGGTCGGCGTCACCTCGCAGAGCACGTTCGGCCAGCCCGGCCGGGTCAGCGGCATCGTCTTCGGGGAGTGGGAGGAACGCTCGCCGTGGGCGCCGCTCGCGCAGCGCCGCGGCGTGCCGGGCGACGCGGTGACGGCGTTCGGCACGATGGGGACGGCCAACATCTGCGAGGTGGTGGCCACCGACGCCGACGTGCTGCTCGAGTTCGTCGGGCGGGCGCTGGCCCATCCCGGTGCCAACGGCTACCTCGTCCAGCTCTCGTTCGCCGAGGTCGTCATCGCGCTCAACCCGGTCTGGGCCGCCCTCATCGGCAAGGCCTACCCGGAGGTCGACGACGTGCGCCGCATCCTGTGGGAGCACGCCTCGATCCCGCTGTCGGAGTTCCCGCGCCAGCATCAGCGCCAGTACGAAGAGATCGGGTGGGTCGACGCGCGCGGCCGGGTCCCGCTCACCCGCCGGCCCGAGGACGTCATCGTGATGGTCGCCGGCGGCCTCGGTGGCCTGCACGGCGCCGCGCTGCACAGCTGGGGCACGACGATCACCCAGACCCGGCTCGTCCGCCCGTGACCTGTGGCCCCGCCCGACCTGTGGCCCCGCCCGCAGCCCGCCCGCCCGACGTGGCCGTCAGGCGTGGCACGGCCTTCGGGCGGGGCCGCGACAATGGCCGTCGTGCGTGAATCTGCCGAAGGCACCCAACCGACCGTCGGGCGACGCCGGCGGGCGCGCGGCTCGCTGAGCAGCGGTGAGATTCTCGCGGCTGCGCGGGACCTCGTCGCGCAGGACGGCCTCGCCCGGCTGAGCATGCCGGCGCTGGCCCGGCGCCTCGGCTGCGGCGTGATGAGCGTCTACCGGTACTTCGACACCAAGGACGACCTGCTCGCGGCCCTGGCGGACCAGGCGATGTCCGACCTGCACCGCCAGCTGCCGCCCGCGGGGGACGGGCCCTGGCGCGACGAGCTCATCACCTACTTCACCGCCTACCGGGACCTGATGGAAAGTTTCTCGGTCTACCGCGAGGTGGTGCTCTACGCCCCCACGTTCGTGATCCGCGCGGCCCTCACCCCCGCCCAGCTCCGCCGGCTCGACACCGGCATCGGGCTGCTGCTGCGCGCCGGCCTGCCCCTGGCCGATGCCGCCGAGGTCTACAACGTCTGCTTCAACTACACCCGCTCCTTCGTCGCCTTCGAGCACGCGGCGCGGGCCACCGCCACCGGTGCCGCGGCCACCGCCGCCGCGGCCCGTGCCCCCGCCGCGGCGCAGACCCCCGGCAGGCAGCTGCCGGCCGACGAGTACCCCCAGCTCAGCCGGCTGGCCGACATCGACGGCGTGCTGGGAGTCGACGAGCGGGGTTTCCGGCTGGGCCTGGAGCTGCTCGCCACCGGGATCGCCGGCAGGTACCACGTGGCCGACCGGTGAGCCGTCATCGACGGCCGCAGCACCCGCGGCGGCCATCCTGGCTAGGATGCTAGCATCGTCCCGTGGGCGATGAGGACGTCAAGCAGTTCAACGTGTACCTGCCGATCGGGCTGATCAAGCGGGTGAAGCATCACGCCATCGAGTCGGAGCTGTCCCTGTCGGCACTGGTCGCCGACGCGCTGCGCACCTACCTCGACGCCCACGACGACATCCGCGACCAGCGCGGGCAGGCGTCCGGGAAGGGGATCTGACATGGCGACCGAGGGCATCGAGGGCGTGTTCGTGGAGACCCACAACTGGGGGCGGGCGGCCGGGTTCTTCCGGTCCCTCGGCTTCGAGTTGGAGTTCGCGACCGACCACGGTTCCGGGCTGCTGCGCGGCGGCGGCGGTCCCTACGTCTTCCTCGCCGAGGTCCCCGCGGACCGGGAGCCCCAGGTGCAGGTCGTGCTGACGGTGGCCGATGCGGACGCCTTCCGCCCCGACTCCGCCCTCGACGTGGTCACGCCGTTCGAGGAGACCCACTACGGGACTCGGGAGATGACCGTCCGCGACCCCGACGGACGCATCTGGAGCCTCCAGGCCCCGGTCAAGGGCTGACCGGGCACCCACGACAGCGCTGGGCCGCCGTCCCGCTCGCCGCCCGTGGAGGACGCCCTGATCGCCTTCACCGCCGCCGAGCACCGGGCGACCCTGCTGAGCTTGGATCGGCGTGCCGCAGTGACCTACGAGGCCGTCGGGGTCGGCGTGGAGCAGCTGGCGCTCTGACGCCGGTGCGTCGGCGCCACCGCGCCGCGGCGGCCGCTTGCTCGGCAACGACGCACCGAACTACGGTGCTGGTGGGAGCAAGTGCCGACAACGCCGCCGTCGGTCACGATCGGCATGGGCGGCCTTTCGGTGCGCGGACGGGGTGGTTGCTGCCGTGGTCTCCCGGTCCCAGGCCGAGCCGCCCCCGGCGCCCGAGGATGGGCTGTTCCAGCCCGAGAGGACGAAGCCGGCATGACGCAGCAGGCAGACTTAGCGAGTCCCGCGCCCCCTGAGATGGTGATCGACGCGCTGAGCGCGCCGTTCTGGGCCGCGGCGCGCCAGCGCAGGCTGGAGCTCCAGCGCTGCCAGGACTGCGGTCTGTTCATCCACTTCCCGCGACCCGTCTGCCGACGCTGCGGCTCCTTCCGCCTGGAGTTCGAGCCGGTGTCCGGGCGGGGTTCGGTGTACAGCTACACCGAGACGCGCCGGGCGTTCCATCCGTTCTTCGCCGACCGGGTCCCGTACCTGCTCGCGTCGATCGAGCTCGCCGAGCAGGCCGACCTGCGGATGCTGTCCAACCTGGTGGGGATCGCCGAGCCCGACGTGCGGTTCGGGATGCCGGTCGAGGTCACCTTCGAGGACCTCTCCCCGGACCTCACGATCCCGGTGTTCGTGCCCGCGGGGAGCCCCGCGTGAGGGGCGGGCGCCGGGTCGCCATCGTCGGTGTCGGCTACTCCGACGCCGGGCGGCGCACGGGGTTGAGCGAACGCCACCACGCCGCCCAGGCCGCGCGGGCCGCCCTCGCGGACGCCGGTCTCGAATCCGCCGACATCGACGGGCTGACCACCTGGGGCGGCAACCCGATCGACTTCGCGCACATGCTCGGTTTCTCGCCGTTGCGCTGGCACCTCGACGTCGGCATCTCGCCGGCCTTCATCAGCCCGGCCATCCACGCCGCCCACGCGGTCGCGAGCGGCCAGGCCGACACGGTGGTGGCCATGCGGGTGATCCTGCAGCAGCCGAGCCGGGCCAACCTGTGGGCCGGCGGGACCGGGATGGCCTTCGACGCGCAGTTCCAGCACCCGTTCGGCGACCTGATGCCGGCGCAGTGGGCGGGCCTGCTGACCAACCGCTACCTGCACGAGTCCGACGCGACCGAGGAGGACTTCGCGAACTTCGCCGTCACCCAGCGCGGTTACGCCGCGAACAATCCCGAGGCGCTGATGCGGGAGCCGCTGACGGTCGAGGACTACCTCGCCGCGCCCTACATCAGCAAGCCGCTGCGGCTGCTCGACTGCGACTACCCCTGCGACTCGGGCGCGGCCGTCATCTTCACCACCGAGGAGCGGGCTCGCGACCTGCGCCAGAAGCCGGTGTTCGTCGAGGCGACCGCGCTCTCCGCGATCCACGACATGAACTTCGAGCTGCTGCCCGACATGGTCCGGACGTCGCCGGTGCACTGCCTGCGCCAGCTGTGGTCCAACACCGACCTGACCGCCGCCGACCTCGACTGCGCCCAGCTGTACGACGGCTTCAGCGTCATCACGTTGCAGTGGCTGGAGGCGTTGGGGGTCTGCGAGCCGGGGCAGGCCGGCCCGTTCGTCAGCGGCGGCGGGACGAGCCTGACCGGCGCGCTGCCCACGAACACCGACGGCGGCGCCTGCAACGTGGGCCGCCGCCACGGCGCGAACTTCTGCATCGAGGCGACCCGGCAACTGCGCGGCGGCCAGTCGGGCGATCGCCAGGTCGCCGACGCCGAGGTCGCCGTGTGGACCAACGCGGTCGGCCCCTTCAGCGGAGCGATGCTGCTCACCGGCTCGTAGGCGGCAGGTCCTCCAGCCCGCGCTCGCCCGCCGCGGGCGCTACCGACTGTCCTGGCGCTCGCGGCGAACGGCGACCCGACGACCCTTGATGGTGGTTCCCCGCAGCGACGCGATCACGTCGTCGGCTGCCCCGTCGGGCACCTCGACCAGCGAGAACCGCTGCGCGATCTCGATGGCGCCGATGTCGCGGCCCGACAACCGGGTCTCCCCGGTGATCGCGCCGACCAGGTCCTGGGGCCGGACGCCGGCGCCGCGGCCCGCACCGACGAACAACCGGGCCATGCCGCCGCTCGGTGGTCGCCGGTCGCGACGGCCGGCCCCGTCGCGTCCCGCCCGTTCGTTGCGCCCGCCGGTCGTCGGCGGCAGGTCGGGGATGTCGTCCATGCCGTCCGGCACGTAGCTGGCGTCGTGGGCGAGCTTCACCGCGGCAAGCGCGATCTCCATGGGATCGAACTCGTCGGTGAGCGTCTCGACGACGACCCGGAACCGCTCCAGGTCGTCCTCGAGCAGGCTCTCCTGCAGCGCGGCACGTGTCAGTTCCAGCCGCCGGGCGTGCAGATCGGCGATGGTGGGCACCTTCTCGACCGCGATTCGCTGCCGGGTCACCCGCTCGATCGTCTTGAGCATCCGGTGCTCGCGCGGCTCCGCCAGGGTGATGGCCACCCCCTCGCGGCCGGCCCGCCCGACCCGCCCGATCCGGTGGACGTAGGAGTCGGGCGCCGACGGGACGCTGTAGTTCACGACGTGGGTGAGCTGCTCGAGGTCCAGGCCGCGGGCGGCGACGTCGGTCGCGACCAGCAGGTCGGCCGTCGCTGTGCGCAGCTTTTCCATCACCCGCTCCCGCTGCTCCTGGCTCATCCCGCCGTGCAGCGACTCGGCCCGGTAGCCGCGGCCGTTGAGAGAGTCGGCGAGCTGGTCGACCTCCTCCCGCGTGCGACAGAAGACGATCGCCGACCGGGGTGATTCGACGTCGAGGATGCGGCCCAGCGCCGCCGTCTTGTACGCCCGCGGGACGATGTAGGAGACCTGCCGGACGAGGGGCGTCGCGCCTGGCTCCTGCGCCGCGCGGGCGATCTGGATGCGGACGGGATCGCGCAGGTGGCGGCGGGCGATCTCGTCCATGCGCGGCGGTAACGTCGCCGAGAACAGCACGGTCTGGCGACCTTCCGGCGCCTGCTCCAGGATCGCCTCAATGTCGTCGGCGAAGCCCATGTCGAGCATCTCGTCGGCCTCGTCGAGGACGACGGTGTCGAGGTCGTCCAGCCGGAGCGTCCCGCGGCCCATGTGGTCGAGCGCGCGTCCGGGCGTGGCGACCACGACGTCGATTCCCTGCAACAACGCGCGTACCTGCCGGCCGATCGGCGCCCCGCCGTACACCGGCAGGACCCGGGCGCCGAGATCCCGACCGTACCGGTGGATCGCCTCGGACACCTGGATGGCGAGCTCCCGGGTCGGGACGAGCACGAGGGCCTGCGGGCCATGGTCACCGTCGCGGGCATCCGCCAGGCGGTTCAACAGGGGGAGCGCGAACGCGGCCGTCTTCCCGGTGCCGGTCGCCGCCTGACCGAGCAGGTCGCGGCCTGTCAGCAGGGGCGGAACGGCCTCCCGCTGGATCGGCGTCGGCTCTTCGTACCCGAGGGCGGCGAGACTGCGCAGCAGCCCGGGCCGCAGTGCCAGCTCGGCGAAGCCGGTCACGTCCCCTGCGTCATCCACGTCCTTCGCCGGGTCCGGCCCCTTCGCCGGGTCCGGGCCAGTGGTCGAGCTCATGCGCATCCCCCTACCGCGACTCGTGTGATCCGGACATCCGCGCAGGTGCCGGCGGGTCTGCTCCGAAGGTAGTCGCTTGCCGCGCGCAGGTGCGGCGAGCCGGGCCAGGGGGGCGCCCGGCCGGCAACGTCGCCGCCGATTGCCCCGCCGCATCCGGCCCAACCGCCCGGGAGAGCCGCACTCCTGTAAGAATCGGGACGGAAACGGTCCGATGGGGACTCCGCGGTCGGTTCGGGTGGGGGGAACGGTGGACGATCACGGCGGCGCCGCGGGAACGTCGGCGGCGAGGACTCCGGGCGGGAAGGCAGTCGACCTGCGCACGGACGTGGCTCACTCGGCCCGGATCTACGATTACCTTCTCGGTGGTAAGGACAACTACCCGGCCGATCGGGCGGCGTCCGGAGCAATTACCAAGGATTGGCCGAATCTGCCCACATCCATGCGTGCAAACCGGGCCTTCATGGCCCGGCTGGCCCGTCACCTCGCCGCCGAGCACGGCCTTCGTCAGTTTCTGGATGTCGGGACCGGCCTCCCGACCTCGCCGAACCTGCACGAGGTGGCCCAGCAGGTGCGGCCGGACGCGCGGATCCTCTACGTCGACAACGACCCGATCGTCCTGGTCCATGCTCGCGCGCTGCTCACCAGCACCCCCGAGGGCCGCACCGACTACCTCGACGCGGACCTCACCGATCCGGACGCCATTCTGGAGTCCGAGCCGCTGCGCGCGCTGTTCGACCTGCGCGAGCCGGTCGCGGTGAGTCTGCTGGCCATCCTGCACTTCATCGTCGACGACCAGGTCGCCCAGGGGATCATCGACCGGCTCCTGGCCCCGCTGCCCGCCGGCAGCCTGCTGGCCCTGTCCACGGCCACCGCCGACAGCGCCCCCGACGAGGTCAACGTGGGAGTCGCCGCCTACAACGCGGCGGGCATCCCCACCGTCGCCCGGGACAAGGCCCGGGTGGAACGGCTCTTCGACGGCCTGGAACTGCTCGACCCCGGGGTCGTGCTCGTCCACCACTGGCACCCCGACCCGGAGGAGCCCGCTCCCGACGACGCGCACGTCCACATCTACGGCGGACTCGCGAGAAAGCCCTAGACGAGCACGGCGGCGCCCACCGTTCTACGTCCCTGTCGCATCTACGTCCCTGTCGCACCGCCGGGGCCTGGCTCGCTGCCGCGGGCCGCGGCGAGGTAGTCGGCGATGGCCTCCGCCGATGGTCGCGCTCCACTGCGACAGGCGCCGAAGTCGTGTATTACTTAGTAAGCTATCACCATCGCGGATGGAGATCGTTTTCGGTTCCCCGTGGCGTCGCGTCGGCGCGGGCCCGCGGCGGGCGGTACCCGGAACAGTGGGGAGGTCGGACGTGGAACGCACGCTGTACGAGGAAGATCACGAGCTGTTCCGGGAGTCGGTGCGCGCGTTCGTCGAGCGGTTCGTCCGGCCCGGCTACAGCCAGTTCACCGCGGACCGGGTCATCACGCGTGACGTGTGGCACGAGGCGGGCCGCGCGGGTTTCCTCGGCCTTGGCGTCGCCGACGAGCACGGCGGCAGCGACGTCCACGACTACCGTTTCAACGCCGTATGGGTCGAGGAGCTGTCCAAGGTCAGCGCCGGTGTCGCGTCGTCCTTCAGCGTCCACACCGACATCGTCGCGCCCTATGTGGCGGACCTGACCACGCAGGAGCAGAGGAAGCGCTGGCTGCCGGCGTTCTGCTCGGGCGAGATGGTCGCCGCGATCGGGATGACCGAGCCGGCGGCCGGCTCCGACCTGGCCGCGTTGCGGACGACCGCGGTTGCGGACGGCTCGGACTGGATCATCAACGGGTCGAAGACCTTCATCACCAACGGCTACTCGGCCGACTTCGTGGTGCTCGCCGCGCGGACCGACCCAGCCGCGAAGTCCGCCCGCGGCATCACGCTGTTCGGTGTCACGGCGGACACCCCGGGGTTCTCTCGGGGCCGCAAGCTGCAGAAGGTCGGCCAGCCCGAATCCGACACGGCCGAGCTCTTCTTCACCGACATGCGGGTGCCCGGGGACGCGGTGATCGGCGAGGTCGACCACGGATTCCCGCTCATGATGCAGCGGCTTCCGCAGGAACGCATCAGCGTCGCCGTCTCCAGCATCGCCCACGCCACCCAGATTCTCGGCGAAACGCTCGACTACGTCGCCGAGCGCAAGGCGTTCGGCGCCTCCATCGGCAGCTTTCAGCACAACAAGTTCCTGCTGGCGGAGCTTGTCACGAAGATCGACGTCACTCAGGCGTTCGTCGACTCGTGCGTCGCCGCCCACAGCCGGGGAAAGCTGTCCGCCGTGGACGCGGCGAAGGCGAAATGGTGGTCTTCCGAGGTTCAGAACGCCGTCCTGGACGCCTGCGTGCAGCTCCACGGCGGATACGGCTACATGACCGAGTACCGCGCCGCCCAGGCCTGGATGGACGGCCGGGTCACGAAGATCTGGGCCGGCACCAACGAGATCATGAAAGAGATCATCGGACGCAGCCTCGGCTTCTGAGCCCTGGATGACTCCGGAGCGAACCTGGCGTTGGTCGGCGACCCCTCCCCGCTCGTTTCCCACGGGCTGGGAGGGGCATCGCACGTGCGCGGCGGGGTGAATCCTCAGGCGTTCCGGTACACCAGGTAGACGTACTTGCCGCCGGCGCCCTTGTTCAGGTCGACGTCGATGCGTCGCCATGGCGCCTGCGGCTGGATCCCGCTGTTGTCGCCGAGAATGACGTCCAGATCCTCGATCGGACTGCCCAGGTGGGCTTCGCGGGTGAAGGCGGTGTAGATGTAGGCGCCGCCGGCGCCCTTGTTCAGGTCGACATCGATACGGTGATAGCTCGGCGGAGCCGATTCGTCCTTGCTCAGCAGGAAGATAATGTTGGTGATAGGCGCGCCGGCACCCTGCTCGTAGGCAAAATATAGGTAGGCGCCACCCGCGCCCGCGTTGAGGTCTTTGCCGATCTTGGTCCAGCCATCCGGGGCCGGCTCGTCATCGACGAGTACGGTCAGATTCGTGACACCACTCATGTGGACGTTCCCCCTGCTCATCGGAAGATCTGGCCCCGTTATCGTTGCACAGGGAAACGGGCCTCGTCCTCGAGAAAAAGGAATACCAAGGACTGGTGGCAGTGATCCGGCCTCGGTATTTCGTGGCCGGGAAACAAAGGCACCCGATCTGTGTCGACGGGCAGCCAACGTGGCATCGAATATCCGTGCAGAACCGGACGTATCGCCCGTCGATCAAGGTTCGTTGCACTGCCCGGATCGGTGTTGCTCCAGTCCTGCGCCGCCCGCCATCACGCGACCACGGATTTGACTCGCTTCAGAAGAGGGTCAGCGGCTCGGTCGGCAGCGGCTGCGGGAGGGCCGCCAGCTCGGGCACGCGGGCCCGAACGTCGTCGTGGAAGCGGCGGGCGAGCTGCGGCGCGTCGGCGTTGTCCGGGGTGTGGATGAAGACGGTGGGTGAGCGGCCCTCGCGCAGCCAGTCGACGACGACGTCGATCCAATGCTGCCAGCCTTCGATCGTCCGTGCGGAGTCGTCGCGGCCGAGGTAGCGGACGATCGGCCGGTCGGTCAGCGCGACCGATCGCAGCGGCACGCGCGGCTTCTTGGTCCAGGCGTCCCGTTCGGCGTCGCTGGCCGGCGGGCTCCGGAAGAGGGCGGTGGTGTCGAAGGGAATCCATTCGGCGGCCGCGACGGCGAGTGCCGCTTCAAGCCTGCGCGCCGCGCGGGGGTCGTCGAAGAACGCGGGGTGGCGGACCTCCACGGCGTACCGGTGGGACCTGGGGAGCCGGCCCAGAAAGCGGGCGAGCGTGGGGACGTCGGCGGGAGCGAACGATCCCGGTAGCTGTATCCAGAGGGCATGGGCGCGTGGGCCGAGTGGCTCGATCGCCGCCAGGAAGGCGTGGAGCTCCTCGTCGACGTCGGTAAGCCGGCGTTCGTGCGTGATGACCTTCGGCAGCTTGAGCACGAATCGGAAGCCGGCGTCGGTCTGCTGCGCCCACGAGGTCACGGTGTCCCGGGCCGGAGTCGCATAGAACGTTGTGTTTCCTTCGACCGCGTTGCACCAGCCGGCGTAGTGCCGCAGGCGTTCGTGTGGCGGGAGCGGATGCGAGAGGAAACGCCCCTGCCACGACTTGTGCGTCCACATCGCGCATCCCACATGAATGATGGACGCATGGCCATGAGGCTTTGCCGCACGAGAGGTCTCACGATTAGTATTCGACATGTCGCCCGAGTCTACTCGGGCACCCTGGTCCGTGGTGACTACGCGGAGCACCCGACCGGTGGCTCGGTCGATGAGATCATCGCTGCCCTCGAAGGAATTTCCGTCGGGTTCTTCTCTGCCGATGAGGCGGAACTCGTCGCGGTGCGGGAGCCGCGGTGAACCTGCCCGTACCGTGGCCAGTGTGCATGCTGCCTGCCTGTGAAAGTCGGTGGTGAAGCGCCCTACGACCGTAACCTGATTCGCCGCGGTTGCAGCAAAGAAGAAAAAGAAGAAAAAGAAGAAACAGCCACCGTGAGCGACCGGGTCCTCGACGCCACCGTCGCCGGTGGAGACGAAAGTGTCGTCGCGGACCGTCCGCAAGAGCATCTCGACGCGGGCGCGGACCACATGCTGATCAACCCGTACGGCGCTGACCTTCGCCCGGCTCCACTTCCGAAGGCGGAGCCGGGTCGAGGCGTCCCACCGGCGTTGGCAACGCTCGGGGATCGGTCGACTACAGCGCGGATTGTCGGACCGACGACTGGGTAGCGTTCGGGCAACAGGGGACGCATTGCCAGCTGGGAGGGGTGGTGGCGCGGGAAGCCTTCCCAGACGTGTTCGATTTCGTCGAGATCGGGATGAGCCTGGCCGGCGTGCGCGATCACCGCATCCTGCGCGTGAACGCGGCGTTGTGCCGGCTGCTGGGCCGCGACGAGGCGTCCCTGATCGGTCGCCGTTGGGAGACCGTGGTCGAGCCCAGCGACCTGGCCTTCCAGCTGGAGAAGGCGCGCGTGATCGAGACTGGTGGGCAGGAGCACACGCGGCATCTCGTGCGCCTCGTCCGGGCGGACGGCGAGATCGTCCATCTGCTCGCGAGTGGGAGTCTGCTCACCGGACCGGACGGCGAGAGCCGCATTCTCAGCCAGGTCCAGGACGTCACCGGCGAGGTCGCGGGGCTCTCCCACCTGCGGCTGGTGCTGGAGAACACGCCGATCAGCCTGTTCCTCGTGGACCGCGAGGGACGGGTCCTGTACAGCGGCGGCGGCGTCGTACCGGAGATCGTCGAGGGCCTGCGGGCGGCCCAGACCTCGACGATCTTCGACGTCTTCGGTGATCTGGAGGTACCGATGGCCGCCGTCCGCCGCGCGCTGAGCGGGGAGCGGGTCTCGCAGGTCGTCACGGCGTTCGGGCGAGCCTTCGATCTGCGCACGGTGCCGATCATGGCGCGGACCGGCGTGGTGAGCTCGGTGGCGGCGGTCGCCACCGATGTCACCGAGAGGGAGAACGCCGTGGCCGAGCTGCGGGTCCGCTCGACCGAGCAGGCGGCGCTGGCCCGGTTGGCACAACAGGCCCTGGACAGCCTCGATCAGAGGCGGATGTGGGACGACGCCGCCGACGCCCTCGCCGACCGGCTCGCGGCGGACCTCGTCACGATCTGCGAGCTCGACTCCGGCACAGACCAGGCGCGGCTGGTGGCCAGCGCCGGGCGGGCCAGCGGGCCTGAGCATCCGGACGAGCCAACGGCCGACGGGCCGGGAGCCGGCGGCGCGAACCTCGTTGTGCCGGTGGGACGGTTGGACGATCCACGAGCCTTCATCCACATCCACCGAGCCGCGCCGGCCACCGCGCCGGCCACCGCGACAGTCGATGAGGCGGCTGCGGCGGGCGAGGGTGAGTTCCCCGTCCAGGAGCAGGAGTTCGCGCGGGCCGTCGCCGCCGTCCTGGGCTCGGCGGCCATGCGCTTCCAGATGGAGCGGGAGACGCTGCACCACTCGCTGCACGACGGCCTCACCGGGCTGCCGAACCGCCGAGCGCTGCTGCAGCACCTGCGGCAGGCGCTGGAGCAGGCCGACCGAGACGAGCGGGTCGGTGTCCTGTTCATCGACCTCGACGGCTTCAAGGCGGTCAACGACTCGTACGGGCACCGGACGGGCGACCGTCTGCTCCGCGCCGTCGCGCAGCGGCTGCGGTGCGCGGTTCGGCGCACCGACGTCGTCGCGCGGCTGTCGGGCGACGAGTTCGCGGTCGTCTGCGAGCACCTCGGCCATCAGCAGGACGCCCTCGGCGTCGCCGACCAGGTGTTGATGAGCCTCGCGGCACCGTTCGCGATGGACTGCGGGCCGCTCGCCGTGAATGCCAGCATCGGCACCTCGCTGGCCGGATCGCGTGGAGCCGACGCCGAGGAGCTCCTCGACGAGGCCGACATCGCGATGTATGCGGCGAAGCGATCAGGGCCGGGCCGGTGCGTCGTGTTCCGCGAGTCGATGCGCGGCGACACCGCCCGCCACCTGAAGCTCGGCACGAACCTGCGCACCGCGCTGGACGGCGACGAACTGATGGTTCTGTACCAGCCCGTGCGGACCACGGTTGGTGACATCGTGGGCGCGAGCGCGACGACGTGCTGGCGCGACCCCGCGGGCGGCCCCCTCGCGGGCGCGGCGGTGACCCCTCTCGCGGAGGATTTCGGTCTGGCCCCGGCGCTGGACGGCCGGGCCCTGCGGACCGCCTGCCGGGCCGCGGCCGACTGGGAGTGGCGCCAGCCCGGCGAGCCGCCCCGGCTGGTGGTCGTCATCTCCGGACGGACGCTGGCGGACCCCACGTTCGTCGACGGACTCGCCGGGCTGCTGGACGAGACCGGGGCCGCCCGCGCCTGCCGGCTCTGCCTGGACCTGGCCGACAGCGCGCCACCCGATGACCCGGTGCCCTTCGCGGACTCCCTCGACTTGCTGCGGCGGCTCGACGTCACCGTCCAGGTCGGCGCCTACGGTCACGGGGGATGCACCCCGCCGCGGATGAACCGGCCGCCGATCGACGGCCTGCGGATCAGCGGCCAGCTCGTCGGCGGAGTCTGCGCCGACCCGCGGGACGGGGCATTGGTCGGCGCCCACATCGACTTCGCGCACAGCCTCGGGCTGATCGCGACAGCCGACGGCGTCGAGACCCGCGCGCAGCACGCCGCCCTCACGGATCTGGGCTGCGACCTGATCCAGGGACCGTTCGCCGGACCGGCTGAGCCGGTGCTGCCAGTCCACCGCTGGGCGGGATTTCCGTCCATGTCGGTGACTGATGGCCATGAATGAGCGGCCCGTCACACGGGCGGTTTCATCCGGTCGTCGCGATCCTCCGTACCGACATCCCAGCTCGGTGTTCATCGAGTACCGCGGCTTTGCCACTCAGCCGGCGCCGAACCGATTCCGGCTCGCCGCGGACCGGAGAGCCGGTCAGCCTTTCGTATGCTCCCCGCTCGACGCACCTTCTGGCCTCCAGGGTGGGAGTGAGGCGAGGGCGATGTGGGGTCGTCCGGTGATGGGATGAGGGCCGATGTGCGCTCGAACCCCGAAGACCGTCTCGATGAACTCGGGGGTGAGGGTGTCGAGGGGAGGGCCGCTGCTCGTGACGCGTCCCTGGTGGAGCACGACGACCCGATCGCAGTAGGCGGCCGCGTGGTTGAGGTCGTGCAACGCGGCGAGCAGGGTCAGTCCCAGGTCGCGGACCAGGTCCAGCAGGCCGAGCTGGGCTCGCACGTCGAGGTGGTTGGTGGGTTCGTCCAGGATGAGTAGTGGTGCCTGTTGGGCCAGGGCCCGGGCGACCAGTACCCGTTGGCGTTCGCCGCCTGACAGGGTCGAGAACAGCCGGTCCGCGGTGTGGACCATGTCGACCCGCTCCAGGCAGCTCCGGATGATCCTCCGATCGGTGCCGCTCTCCCGGTCGAGGAGGCGTTTGTGCGGTCCGCGGCCCATGGCGACGATTTCCTCCACCGAGAACTCCCCGTCCACGTCGCCGTGTTGGGTCACGACGGCGCGGTGCCGGGCCGCGCGGCGGGCGGGAATCTTCCACAGGTCGTCCCCGTCGAGAGAGATCACTCCGGTGACCGGCCGCAGCGAGCGGTAGATCGTGCGAAGCAGGGTCGATTTCCCGCTGCCGTTCGGGCCGATCAGGGCGACGAACTCTCCCGGTTCGGCGACGAGGTCGATGTCGCTGATGATGGGTGATCCGTCGATGTCGACGCTCACGCCGGCCAGGGTGAGGCGCATCAGGTTCCCCGTCCCGCGCGGCGGCGGAGCAGCCACAGGAAGAAGGGCACTCCGAGGACTGTGGTGACGATGCCGACCGGCAGCTCGTTCGGCCGGTCCACGGTCCGGGTCGCGAGGTCGACGGCGACCAGGAACAGGGCTCCGAGCAGCATCGACACGGGGAGCAGGCGGCGATGGTCGGCGCCGACGGCGAACCGGGCCGTGTGGGGCACCATCAGCCCGATGAAACCGACCCCGCCGACGACGCTCACGACGGCCGCGGTCAGCAGCGAGCCGATGATCAGCAGTGTGATCCGCAGCCGGTGGACGGCGACCCCCATGCCGGCGGCGGCGTCGTCGCCGGCCATGAGCGCGTTGAGGTTCCTGGCCTGGAACAGCAGATAGGTCATGCAGATCGCGATGACGGCGGTCGGGAGCCCCAGGTCCGACCAGCTGGCACCGGCGACGCTTCCCATCAGCCAGAACATCATTCCCTGCAGCTCCGTGGGGTTGATCTGCAGTTGGACGTAGCTGGTGGCCGCGGTGCAGAGATAGCCCACCGCGACCCCGACCAGGACCAGCCTCGAGTCGAGCAGCCGGCCGCCCCGCTGCGCGAGCAGGTACACGACGAAGACGGTGAGCAGCGAGGTCACGAAGGCACCGCCGGACACCCCGAGACCCCCCAGGGAACCGGTCCCCAGCGACGCGACCAGTACCGCTCCGAGGGACCCGCCGGAAGAGACCCCGAGGATGTAGGGATCGGCCAGCGGGTTGCGGACCAGCGCCTGCAACACCACACCGGCGACGCTCAGACTGGCGCCGCCGACGGCCGCGAGCAGTACCCGCGGGGTTCGGATGTCCCAGACGATCTGGTCGTCCAGGGCACTGGGACTGTCCTGTCCGGCGAGGTGGGCGCCGATCACCCGCCACACCGCGGCCACCGGGAGTGTCACCGAACCTATCGACACGGCCAGCAGGCAGACCACGGCCAGCGAGACGGCCAGGGCGGTCAGCAGAGCACCGGTCGCGGGCCCCGAGATCAGGTGCGGGCCCCGCGACCGGGCCTCGTGGGCCTCAGCCACGGGCGTCGAGAGCTTTGGCGATCTTCTCCACCGCCCAGGCGTTCAGCGGTCCCAGGTAGATCCCGTCGGAGACGGTGGTGTAGTTCCGCGTCTTCGACGCCGCCCACTGCGGATACTCGGCGAACAGCCGCCGTGCCTCGGCCGCCGGGTCCTCGCCCGGTTCGAACGCGCCCACGACGAGCAGGTCGACGGAGGCCGCGGCGAGCTGCTCGGTGTTCAGGGTCGCTGTCGTCTCCGAGCTCTTCCCCTCGAAGGCGTTCACCCCACCGGCCGCACGGATCACATCGTCGTAGATGCCGCCGGTCATCACCGCGGGCAGGCCGTTGCTGTTCATCATCGACATGCCCGGGAAGGCGACCAGTACCTTCTGCTCCGGTTCGCCGTGCGCCCCCGCCCGGACGGCGTCGACGCGTCCGCGCAGCTCGCCGACCACGGTCGCGGCCTTCGCCTGCACGTCGAAGATCCGACCGAGCAGGGTGATGAACGCGAACGACGACTCGATCGACTGCTTCTTGTAGGCGTCTTTCTCCGCCTTCGACGCGTCGGTCTTGCCCATCGCGCAGTTCACCGGGTTGACCAGAGAGTGGATGCCGGCGTTGGCCAACTGGGCCCGCGTCGCGAACCCGTTCCTGGCCTCGAAGCCGCCGGACCAGGTGGACACGACGAGGTCAGGCCTGGCCGCGAGGACCTGCTCAGCCGGTACGTCGAAGTTGTCGTTCTGGGCCAGGCCCCCCTTGGGAATCCTGCTGACGGCCGCCACCATCGTCGGATCATCCGACACGCCATAGGACTGCGCGTTGGCCAGGATGTGATCCTGCAGGCCCAGGAGCACGAAACTCTCGACCTCGCCCACGGACGTGCCATTGAGGATGAGGACCCGCTCCGGCGGCCTCGTGAAGGTGACCTTCTGCCCGCAGTTGTCAAAGCTGAGCGGATACGAGGTCCGGGCCGGCGACGCCACGGCGGCCACCGGAGTCGAATCCGGTGTCGACGGGTCCGCGCAGGCCGCGACGGCGCTGACGAGGACGGCGGCGATCGCGCCGCCCACCGCGCGCAACAGTGGGGAACCGGACGGATTCCCGCGCAGAGAGGGAGTTCCCCGGCGGGGACGATGACCAGACGGCGTCGGATCCGGACCGGTTGTGGTGACGGACGAGCGTGCGGAAGACACGGGTGATCTCACGGGAGTCTCCAGAGGAACCGTGACGGTGTCGTGCGACAGGCCGCGCGGCGCCGCCCCCGGGCGCAGATCATCCGCCCGCAGCACGGATGGGCCGCACGGACGGATGGGCCGCGCGGACGGATGGGCCGCGCGGACGGATCTGGGAACGGGAAGGCGACTGCGGTCGAACCCCGCCACGCATGGGCGTGACGCGGGTGTCGGGCCGGATCGGACAGCCGCGGTGAGCAGCCGGGCAACCTTGCAACCTTGTCCGCGACGTCCGGGTAACCGGGAAGCGCAGAGGCGTCACCTGTCCGGTCAGGCCGGCACGGCCCCCGGGGGACCTCTGCGCACGACCACATGCCGGAGCAGGACCGGCCGGCGCATCCAGACCGGACGGAAGACGGGCAGCGCACAGCCACCGGCCACGGTGCGCTGTGGGGAGACGCGGCGTCGCAGCCGGCGGACGACCCGCCGGGCCACCACGGCGGCGCCCCGCGCCGCACGCCACACCATCCGTTCCCCGGCCGCCAGCCACCAGGCGAGAACCACCGCGGCGAGCAGATGCGCCCCGGCCATCGCCAGCCCGCCGGGCAGCAGATCGACTCCCGAGGACGCCCCGCCCCCCGTGGCGCCGACGTGCTCCGCATGCGGCAGACCCGGCGGCTCACCGCCTCCGGAGACCGGCACCGCGGGTGTGGATACCGCGAACGCGAGGTGCAGACCCAGCTGGATCACGAGGACGAGGCCGGCCGTGCGCGGCCGAGACATCCGCCCAGCCGTAGACCCCCAGCAGACCCTGCCGGCCAGCAGCCCACCGACGGCTACCACCGGAACAGACGGAGCCATCCCGCAGGCGGCGAGATGCGCTACGACCGCGAGCGCGACCGCGAGACCCGCGGTCGCCGCCGTGCGCACGCTCCGCCCGACCGGCCTCGCGGGCCAGATTGGCCTCGCGGGCCAGATCGCGGTGGCTGCCGGAGGTCTCAGCACGAGCCCGCGCAACCTGGCAGCCGGGCGCCAGACCGGCGGGCGGCCACCGCGATGCTCACCTCGACCTTCCCCTCACCTCGACCTTCCCCTCACCTCTACGCAGTGTAGAAGTCACGTTGGCGTAAGCAGTGTAGAAGTCCCGTTGGCGCAGAGGCGCGGATTACCGAGATCCAACGCTCACGTCCGATGACCGCCGCGATCCCCCGAGGGCCGGGGCGCCCGGCGGGTGGGTCGGCTAAGGTCACCGTTTCGTGGCATGGGCGGCGACTGCTGCTGCGGCTGCACTTCTACGCGGGCGTCCTGGTCGCACCGTTCCTGCTGATCGCCGCGCTGACCGGACTCGCCTACACGATCACCCCGCAGCTCGACCGGCTGGTCTACGCCGACGAGCTGTACGTCGACCACGTCGGTACGGCGCCGCGACCGCTCGCCGAGCAGATCGCCGCCGCCCGCGCCGCCCATCCCGAGGGCACCCTGGCCGCCGTGCTCACCGGGGACGGCGCCCGGCGGACCACCCGCGTCGTGTTGGACGTCCCCGAGCTGGGAGACAGACAGCGCACGGTTTACGTCGACCCCTACACCGGCCAGGTCCGCGGCACGCTGACCACCTGGTGGGGCAGCACCCCGCTGACGACCTGGCTGGACGACCTGCACCGCAACCTGCACCTCGGCCCGGTCGGCCGGAACTACTCCGAGGTCGCGGCGAGCTGGTTGTGGGTCGTCGCCACCGGCGGGCTGGTCCTGTGGGTCGCCCGGCGGCGCCGGACCCGGCGGGCGCGCCGGATCCTGCTGCCCGACCTGGCCGCGCGGGGACGACGGCGCACGATGGCCTGGCACGGCAGCACCGGGGTCTGGCTGCTGGTCGGTCTGCTGTTCCTGTCCGCGACCGGGCTGACCTGGTCCCGCTACGCCGGAGCGCACTTCACCGCCGTCCTCGACGCCACCCACAGCCACGCCCCCGACCTCGACACCGCCCTGCCCGCGGCCGCCTCCACGGGTTCCGCGCCCGCCGGGCACCACCATGCCCGGACCGGCGGCACCGGCGGCGTTTCGGGGGCCGACCGGGTGGATCGTGTCCTCGCCGCCGCCCGCACCGCCGGTGTGGACGGGCCCGTGGAGATCGGCCTCCCGGGTGAACCGGGCACGGCCTGGACCGTCACGCAGACCGACAAACGCTGGCCGGTACGCCTGGACGCCGCCGCGATCGACCCGACCACCGCAGTGGTGACGGCGAAGACGCGGTGGGCCGACTACCCGCTACCGGCCAAGCTCAGCAAGCTCGGCGTCGCCGCGCACATGGGCCAGCTGTTCGGGCCGGCCAACCAGATCCTGCTCGCCGCCCTCGCGCTCGGCCTGATCTGCGTGATCATCTGGGGCTTTCGGATGTGGTGGCAGCGCCGCCCCACCCGCGACGACCGGCCCGGTCGGCGGGGCCCGCTCGGGCCGCCCCCGTCGCGTGGGGCCTGGCACGGATTGTCGAAGTCCGCGCTGATCGTCGGGATCGTGCTCACCGCCGCGGTCGGCTGGGCGCTGCCCGTCCTCGGAGTGACCATGCTGGTGTTCCTCGCCGTCGACCTCCTTGTCGGCGCCGTAGGCCGCCGGGCCGCGCGTCGACCGGTCTGATCCGCAGGTGCCCGTGCGGTCGACGGCCGCACGGGCACCGCGAGGACCTCTACGCGCCGATCGCTCCGAGAAGCACGGGCAGCGAGGCGTGCAGCTCCTCGGTCCAGTAGCTCCAGACGTGGACGCCGGGGCTGTAGAAGTGGGTGGTGAGCAGCGGATCGCCGGTAGCGCCGGGGTGCGCGGCGACGTAGGCGTCGGTGAGCCGTTGGGCGAATGCCTGACTCTCGGCGTTGACGATCGATTCCGTGTTGACGGAGCCGGGGTCAGGATCGTTCGGGCCCCGGGTGCCGTCCCCGGACGAAACGTAGATCGGGATGGAGGTCAGCTTGTCGACCAGGTAGTACGGGTCGTGCTGCTGCCAGACCGCCGCCCCGGACGTGGTCGTCGGGTCGCCCCACAACTTTTTGACGTCCTTGCGGGCCGTCAGCAGCTGCGTTCTGATGGTCGGGTAGTCGGCATAGGGGTGCAGGGCGCCGCTGTAGGACGCCACTGCCCTGAAGTCGTCGGGATGCCGGGCCGCGTAGGACACCGCGCCGAATCCGCCCATCGACAGGCCGGCGACCGCCCGGTCGGGTCCGGCGTGGTAGTTGCGTTCGAGCAGCTGCCGCAGCTCGACCAGGTGGAAGGTCTCCCACTTCGCCGGATCGGCGATCCAGTCGCTGTAGTAGCCGACGTTCCCGCCGTCGGGCATGACGACGATCACGTCGCGCCCGGCGGTCCGGCTCTCGACGTCGGTATTGGTGGTCCAGTCGACGTGGCCGGATGTCCCACTGCCCGCGCCGTGCAGCAGGTACAGCGTCGGCCAGGTCCGGTCGGGCTGGGCGTCGTAGCCCGTCGGCAGCAGCAGCCGCACGGTCTCGTCGGCGTTCATGGCAGCCGAGTGAATGGTGAGGTCGACCAGACGCGCATCATCCGACGCCGGATGGGTGACACAGGTGACCGCCGATCCATCGTCGCTTTTGGCCCCGAGCGGCGTACACGTCGCCGCCTGCGACGGGGAAGCCGCGACGATTAGGCCGACCATCGCGCTCACCACGACCGCCGAGGGCAGCGCGATCCACCGTCTCCATCTCCTTGATCTCATGGACACGACGGTAACCAGAATTGTACGTCCGCACCACAAAAAGGGTCTAGCACGGACGAGCTCTCCTTGAACGCCCAAAGTAGTCGACCGCGCGGAAGCTGGAAAGGGCTCGAACTATCAACCCGACCCGCCCACCTGCCCGTTTACCGCTGCGCGGACCATCTAAGCCGATGGGTCAGACCTAGGTGTGCAGGTCGGATGGTTGGTAACGCTGCGTGGTGGGCCTGGCGTCCAGTCAGGTGAACCGATTGAGCCGCCATGGCCGGCAACACCGTGCTCGAACTGGCCCTCGACGGAGAGTCCACGACGGCACGCCCCTGGCGGTCGACGCGACCGCGTGACCGACGTCGTGGCACGGTTGCCGGCGCGCCCCGCACGGCTAGCGGGTGTGATTGATGTCGCCACTTGGATGGTGAACTAAAACGGGCTGTGGCGATGCTCGCTCATTTCGCCTGGTCAGGGGCGCCGGTAGATATTGGACGGGGCCGTCGACTACCGGCGTAGGCTCCCGCCGAGCAGCGTACGGCCTCTTCAGCTTGGCACTTCCGGGTAGCACCCGGCGGGGGTCGGCCGCGCTAGTGTTCGGTTCGCCATCCGGACCGTGCTCACGGCAGATTTCCGACCCCTTCCCGGAATTCTCGGCCGATTTTCCACCAAATTTCTGGACGATCCACCGTGCGTGCCGCCGATGCCGTCGGCGGCCCAAGGGGTCGTCCACCGACGGAAAGGCGTATGGACGAGTGCAGTTGCCCTGCGAAAGATCCGGCTGGCCGTGGCGCGGACCTCCTGGCTGCTCTCCCTCGAAGACGGACGAGTGTGTCGCTTTCGCCAGTTCCACGACTCGTGAAGCGACTCCTGAGCGGGCTGTCGCCCTGCACGGGTGACGAGCCCTGATGCCCGCCGTCCCCTCCTGACCTCCTCGCGACAGTTTTTCCGGCTCGGCGCACTTGTCCAGGTCTCGACGCATCGTGCAGCGTGGCGGTCTGTCGGATCCTCGCGGGTCCGGCGACGCCGACGTCCAAGTCGGCATAGAGGCAGCAACGACATGACCCGAATCTCTTCGGCGTTCGTGCTTGTTCCCGGAGCACTGACCCCGCCCGGCCTGGCGGACGGCGACTCCCGATCGCGCTGCGAGCCCTCCGTGAGAACGGGACGCTCAGACAGGTGTTCAGGCCACGATGAGCTCCTGGAGCCGGGCGATGGTGTGCTGCTGCCGGTCGAGGATGTGCATCCGATCGCGGACGGTGTCCATATGCTCGCGCAGGTAGTCCGCGACGCAGGCGTCCAAGCGGGCGCCTTCCTCGGTGAAGCAAGGCATGATCTTTGCGACGATCGCCAGCGGCAGTCCGCCGTCCAGCAGCATGCGGATACGCCGGACGGTCTCGGTCGCGTCTGCTCCAAAGCGGCGGTGTCCGGCCGCCGTGCGGGTCGCGCGCAGCAGGCCGTGCTGTTCGTAGTAGCGCAGGGAGCGCACGCTCGCGCCGGTACGGCGGGCGAGCTCCCCGATGCCGACCGTGCCGTCGTACGGAGTCGTCAATGCGTGTTCCTCTTGCAGGTGACGCTGGTGGCAGCTCCTAGCCTTCCGGCCATGACAGCCGTGAACGACACAACAGCCCCGTCCGCGGATTCGTTCCTGACCGGCGGTGACCTGCAGGTGCGGCGCATCGGGCTCGGCACGATGCGCCTGACCGACGCGACCGGAGACGGCACGCAAGCCGGGGCAGTGATCTGGAGAGCGCCGGCCGATCCGGCCGAGGCCATCGCCTTGCTGCGCCGCGCCGTGGACCTGGGCGTACAGTTGATCGACACCGCCGACGCCTACGCCCTCGGCGAGGGCGAACGCCTCATCGCTCAGGCCCTGTACCCCTACCCCGACGGCGTGGTCGTCGCCACGAAGGTCGGCAACCTTCGGCCGTCACCCGGCGAGTGGGTCCCGCTCGGGCATCCTGCCTACCTTCAGCAGCAGGCGGAGCTGAGCCTGCGCCGCCTGCGGGTGGACACGATCGACCTGCTCCAGCTGCATCGCCTCGACCCGGCCGTCCCGATCGCAGACCAGGTCGGCGCGCTCGCCGAACTCCAGCAGCAGGGGAAGGTGCGGCACATCGGATTGTCCGAGGTCAGCGTCGACCAGCTCGACCAGGCCCGCAGGACCGCGCCGGTGGCGACCGTGCAGAACCACTACAACCTCACCGCCCGCCACCACGAGCCCGTGCTCGACCATGCCCGCCAGGCGGGCATCGCGTTCATCCCGTTCTTCCCCCTCGCGATCGGCGAGCACGCCCGCCCCGGCAGCGTCGTCGCCGACATCGCCGGCCACATCGGGGCGACCCCGGCCCAGGTCGCGCTCGCCTGGCTGCTGCACCACGCGCCGAACATCCTGCCCATCCCGGGTACGACCTCGATCCGCCATCTCGAAGAGAACGCAGCCGCCGCGCACGTTGCGCTCACCGACCAGCAGTACACGGCACTGGCGAGTCTCGCCGCACCCGCCGGAGAACTCTGAAGCAGACGACCGCGCCGACTCAAGGGTGTTACTTCCACTGGCACCATCAGCAGGCTCCTGGTCCGCGTACCCGCTTCCGACCATTCTGGAGGTCATGATCCGTATCGGTGTCAACCTCGCGGCCGGCCTGGGCACTCCCGGTTCCGGCAACCTCATAGACGACTTTGTTGTGATCGCCCGGACGGTCTCCGCCGCCGGGGTGCCCACCGGCTGGCTGCCGCAGGGCTACGGCTACGACGCTGTCGGCGTGTTGACCGCGGTGGCCCGGGAGGTGCCAGGCCTCGAGTTGGGCACCTCCGTCGTTGTCGTCCAGCCGCGCCATCCCCGGGTGCTGGCCGGGCAGGCGCTGACGGCGCAGGCTGCGGCACACGGGCGGTTCACTCTCGGGCTCGGCGTCAGCCACCCTGGCCTGCTGGAGATCTACGGTCAACCGTTCCACCGGCCGGTCGCGGCGCTGCGCGCCCACCTCGACACCCTGCTGCCGATACTCGACGGATGCCGTGTCCCCGGCGCCACCGGGGCGGGATCCGACCCCGCCGACAGCGCCGTGCCCGGCGCGACGGTCCGCGTTCCGGTGCTGCTCGGCGCTCTTGGCCCGACGATGCTGCGGCTGGCCGGGGAACGCACGGACGGCACGATCACCTTCCTGGCTGGACCGCGCACCATCGGTGATCATGTGGTGCCGCTGATCGGCGCGGCCGCCCGGGGCGCCGGCCGGCCGGCGCCCCGCGTCGTCGTGGGGCTGCCGGTGGGGGTGACGTCCACGCCGGACCGTATCCGCGCCGAGCTCAGCGCCGAGTACGCCAGATACGCACAACTGCCCTCCTACCGCGCGGCCCTTGATCGCGACGGTTTCACCGAGCCGGGCGCGATCGCCGTCGTGGGGGACGAGGACGCGGTCCTCGGCCAGCTGTCCGCCTACTCCGCGCTCGGCGCCACCGATGTGCTGGTCAGCCTGGTCGGCACGGCCGAGGAACGCAGGCGGACCCTGCGCCTGCTCGGCGCCGGCCACCCGGACGGCCACCTATCGTAGTCGACCGCTCTGGGAGTCAGAAAGGGTTCGAACCGCCAGCCCGACCCGTTGACCTGCCCGTTCACCGAGATGATGGGCGCGAGCCTCTGGTCGGAACCGCCATTCGGACAGATGGCCGTCGATTCTCGGCGGCTCAGGCGGGCGGCGAGCAGGCGGATCGATGCGCTGCGGGCTCGGGCGCGCCAAGACCGACGACGACAACGGTGAGCATGCGGCGCGCTGCCTGGCGGTCCGGGCCGGCGGCACCGGCTATCGCGGTGACCAGGGCCAGGACCTCGTTCCAGCGCAGCGAGGCGCGGCGAGGCCGTGGTCGCGTGCTCGCGTGCTCGCGTGCTCGCGTGAAAAGCGGCTTGGCAGCGGCATCGATGCGCGCGTGCCACTCGTCCACCTCGGCGGTCAGTTTCTCCGACGTGAGGGCGTAGGCGGCGACGAGTGCCTCGCGCAGACCCCGACTGGCCTGCCTGTGGGCCACGACGACGCCGAACCAGTCGAACAGTGCGTCGTCGCCGCCGCCTCCGACATCGCCTTCGCCGGCGCCACCGACGCCGACCGCGCGGCGATCGAGACCTTCGGCGAGGCCCTCGCCGGCACCGACAAGCCGTTCGTGATCGCCTCCGGCATCCTCGGCGTGCTCGGCCTCCCGCCGGGAGTCGTCTGGCCAGCCGTCCACCGCGACGACGCCGCGCGCCTGTTCCGCCTCGCGCTCGAATCGGCGCCGCCCGGTTCAGCGCTGCACGCGGTCGGCGACGAGGGCGTTCCCATCCGCGAGGTCGCCGAGGTCCTCGCCTCCCATCTCAACCTCCCCGCGCTCTCCGTCACCCCCGAGCAGATCGAGGACTACGTCGGCTTCCTCGGCGGCTTCTGGGGATTCGACGGCCCCGCCTCCGCACAGATCACCCGCGACCTACTCGGCTGGCGGCCAACCCGTCCGGGACTGATCGCCGATCTCGAGGAAGGTCACTACTTCACCTGAGCGCCACCGGCCGACGTCGGCGACGTGGACGTTGCGCAGGACGAGGCGGAAGCCGGAGAAGTCGGCCGCGTGCTCGTGGCTGTCACGCAGCGAGCCACGGAGGAGGTCGCGGACCGCGGTTCGGATAGAGGAAGCCGACATGCCGGCGGGTGTAGAGGATGAGCTGGCCGCGATCGAGGTCCATCCGGGCCGGCAAGGTGCCTCGGGCGGCCAGCTCACTGAATTCCGCCACCAGTGCCCCTGGCGCCCACTGGAGCTGTTCGGTCGCCTTGGCTGACGGGACGACCGCCAACGGGCCTGGTAACACGACGTCGGCTCGCGTCACGGTCGCCCCGTCGGCCGGCCCGTCCCCGCCATGCCGTCGCGTCCCGAAGTAGCCAGGACCTGTCCGTGCGTTCGAGGACATCCGCGGCTCGCCTTGCGAGCCGGACGGGTTCGTAATCTTCCTCGCCGGCATGGCCCCGCTGAAGATCTCCATCTGGCCGACCCATTGGCTCTACGTTCTTTTCCGCTATCTTGCATACGGCGAAATCCATCCGTTCGGCCCGGCTGTGCGGGCATCGCGGTGCCGGCCTGGCCGGCTCCCGACCTGCGCAACGGGCTGCCCGCGGCCAAAACCGCGGGCTACGGCCACCTCGTCGTCGACGGAACGGTGGTCGAGACCGACCGGATCTCTGCCCCTGGCCCGACCAGCGGCGTGGACCTGTGGTGGTCGGCCAAGGCCCACAACCACGGCAGGTTGAGCCGGCCGACGACCGCCGCCGCGTTGCTGCCCGTAGGGACCCGCGTCTCGGCGCACAGCCGTGCTTTGATCTGCGCCACCGCCGCCCTGCTCGGCTTGATCAGAAACTTGCCGTGGTACCGGCGGATGGTCCGAGCACTCCGTCGTAGTCGTCCGAGTGGATATGGTAAAAAGTATCGCTATCGACGGAAGGTAGTGATGTGATTCACCAGCGACCCATAGCTGTCTCTTGGCGCGGGTGCGTCGGTCCTATTGTCATGTCGATCACAGCGGTCTAGCTGGCCGGCTGCGGCGGGGACGGCGGGGACGGCGGGCAGAACGCCCGCCGGGCAGCCACCGACCTGCTGCCTGCGGGCGCGATGATGATGGCCGACGAACGCGGCCGTACCCGTGTCGGCGGTTTCGCGGGTGATCTGCGGCCAGGTCTGCTCCCTCTCGGCGGTGATGGCCTTCGCATCGTGTTCGGCGGCGCACCAGGCTCGCGGCAGTGGGCCTGTGTGGGCTGTGTTTAGGAGGTTTGCGTGGGGGACAGGTCGGACGGCGTGCCCGGCGTGCCCGGCGTGCCCGGCGTGCCGAGGGTGAAGCCGGACGCCGGGTTCGCGGATTCCGCGACTGAACCACGGCCGCGTCCGCACGGGTCGGACGCCCAGACGCTCCCACCGCCCGAGAGCGACTCGGGCACCTCTCCTGATGAAGCCTCTCAGTCCCGGCCTTCCGACTCGGCTGAGGATCCCGGACCGCGCCAGGGCGCCTCGGCGCAGCACGCGACCGCGGTTTTCCCGGTGAGCGCGGATGTGGTGGCGGCACTGCGCGGGGTCGAGCGGCAAGCGGAGGCGTTCCATGCGCGTGCCCAGAACTACGAGCACATCATTCAACAGATGCAGAGCCGCATCGAGCAGCTGCAGGGCGACCAAGTCCAAGCGCTGCTAAAGCCGCTCATCCAACGGATCGCCTCACTGCACGCCCAGGCAGTCGAGGCGTCGGAGCAGGCACGCGGACGCGGGGAGACGGCGGAGAAGGACTTCCGCTTCTTCACGGTCGCCATCGAGGAGGCGCTTGGCCTCCTCGACATCGAGTCGGTGGCGGCCGCGCCGTCCGTCAAGTTCGATCCGAGGCAGCATCACGCCTCCAGGGTCCTCCCCACCGACGACCCGTCCATGGATGGGCGCATCCAGCGAGTGCTGAGGCAGGGGTTCACCTACACGGGCGCCGCGAGGGTGTTCCTGCCGGCTCGGGTCAGCATTTACCGGTTCGAGCCGCCTTCCGAGGTGCCGGCGGCCGACATGGACCACGAACCGGACCCGACACACGAGCCCGGCGAAGGAGCCACCGTTGACTGACAGCGTCTACGGAATCGACCTCGGCACAACCTACTCCGTGATCGCTCGAATAAATGACCTGGACCAGGCGGAGGTCCTCCTCAACAACGACAGCAGCCCGACGACGCCCTCGGTCGTCTATTTCGAGAGCGACAGCAACGCGGTCGTGGGGGCAGAGGCCAAGCGAAGCCAGCTCCGCGACCCGGACAACGCGTGCTCGCTTATCAAGCGGAACATGGGGACGGTCTACCCGCTGGACTTCCGCGGGCAGAAGCACACGCCTGAGAGCATCTCCGCGCTGATCCTCAAGGAACTGGTAAAGATCGCCAACAGCGAGAGCGGTGAGCAGGTCAGCAAGGTTGTCATCACCGTCCCGGCCTACTTCGGCATCCAAGAGAGAGAAGCGACCAAGCAGGCTGGCCAGATCGCGGGTCTCGACGTCGTGGGCATCGTCACGGAGCCCGTCGCGGCGGCCCTGTCGCTTCGGATTCGCGGTGAGCAGCCCGAGACCGTCCTCGTCTACGACCTGGGCGGCGGCACCTTCGACACCACTGTCATCCGGGCCGAGTCCGGCAAGATCGAGGTTGTCGCGATCGACGGCAACAGGACTCTCGGGGGTGCGGACTGGGACGAGGCCCTCGCCCAGTTGATCACGAACGAGTTCGTCGAGCAGGCCGGCCTCGGCGACAACAATCCACGGCTGGATGCCGAGTTCGAGGCCGAGTTGCTGGGGCAGGCAGAGGACACCAAGAAGTCGCTGACCAAGAAGGAGAAGGCGACGGTTCGCTGCCGTTACGAGGACAGGGACGAGCAGGTGACGGTAACACGGGCGCAGTTCCAGGCCGCCACTCGTCACCTTGTGAACCAGACGATCGAGATCTCGCAGCGGGTGGTCGCTACCGCCGAGCGGAAGGTGCCCGGCCTGAAGGTGGATCGGGTCCTGCTGGTCGGCGGGTCGTCGAACATGCCGATGATCGAGGCCGCGCTTCGCGAGCAGCTCGGCTGGAACCCGACGAAAACCCAGCTCGACCTGGCGGTCGCCAAGGGCGCCGCGATCTACGGGCAGGCCGCGATCGACGAGGTCATCTCGACCGACGGGGAAGAGCCCGGGATTGCTCCCGATGCCGAGGAGAAGTACTACCTCGGCGGTTCCAAGACGCTCAAGCTCACGAACGCCCTGTCGCGGGGCCTCGGGGTCGAGTTCGTGCGGCCCGACAGCGACGAAAAGTACGTCTCGTTCATCATGCACGCCAACGACGCGATTCCGGCCCGTTCCCCCAAGATCAAGGCACGGACCGTCGCCGACAGGCAGACTGCGGTCCTCATCGTCCTTTACGAACAGACGGGAGAGCGCGAGTCGGAGGTCCCAACTGACAACAAACACTTGAGGGACCGGGAACTGCCGATTCCGTCGCTCCCGAAGGGCTCACCTATCGAGCTCACCCTCGAGGTGACCGCCGAGGGTCTTGCCCGCGTGACCGCGTATGACCCGACGGGTGGTCAGTCCGTCAACGTCGAGGCCCAGGTTTCCGTCCTCAGCAAGGATGAGGTCGACCTTGCGACGGGCGTGGTCTCCGGCATCAGCCTGCGTTCCTGAAGGGCTTTGAGGACGGATGGCGTTCGATCCCGCCAAGTACAGAAGCACTGTCCTTGTCCCGCTGTCCAAGGACAAGGAGCGGTTGGAGGCGCTTCAACAGGTTATCCGTGACCTGCAGGGCGCCGACGGCATCTCGGCCGCGGATCGGCTCGACTCGGCCGAGCTGTTCGCCGTCGAGCCGTCGATGACCGCCCAGGAGCTGGCGGGTCACCTCGAGCGCCTTGAGATGACCTACAACAAGCAAAAGTTCCTTGCCTCGGCCCAACTGCTCAAGAGGCTGTTAGAGCTGCTCGGCAAGGCAGGCGGGAAGCTTTCCGATCCCAACTTTTGGGCTGGGCTCGCGGCCGCGAGGGGCCAGGCCATCAAGGCTCAGCTGGACGAGCTCGCCCAGGAGCTTGCCCAGGAATACCCGCTGAAGGTCGTCACTCCCGAGCAGGTCGCCGAGCAGGCGGCGGGCACCGGTCTCACAGGGGTGTCCGAGGGCGGCCTGGCGTCCGCGCTGGCGAAGTACGGGGTGACGGTACGGCCCGATTTCGAGATCCCCAAGGTCACTGTACCGGCCCCCGTCCGGAAGGTGACCGACTTCCCGGAGTTCAGAACAATCGTCGACGTGGTGCTGCGTCCCGAGCAGCCGCAGGACATGGCTGTCATCGAGGAGCTTGCGTTCGGCAGCCCGCCGCGGTATCTGAAGCCCAGCGACGTCACGGCTGCGAAGCACCGCCTTCAGCAGCAGGAGGCGCAGGTCGAGGAGCGTGCACGGCACGCAGCGCAGAACGCTCTTGCCGCGCTGACGGACTACACGTCAGCCGCGGACCTGCACGCGCTCACGTTGGCCCTTCTCGCCGAGACCACCGAGGATCTTCTTCGCCGTGGCAAGCCCAGGGTCACGGTGCGCAACGAACTGGTCAGACGCGGCGTGCGGGAGATTGACGCGGCTCGGCTCGTCGCGAAGCTGTCGACGTCGACCCAGGTGCTGGGACTCCACGACGTCGCGGAACGCCTGGCGGGCGGAGCCCTTGGCGAGGCCCGACGACTGTACGACGCCCTCCCGTCCCTGGACGGCGAGGATCCAGCGGAACGCGCCCGCATCGGGGCCAGCCTCGCAGCCGCGGAAAAGAAGAAGGCCGGCTTTCTGGCGCAGTACGACTCGGCTCTGCGCAGCCGCGACTACGTAGCCGCGGCGGCGGCGCTTCGCGGGGCCCTGACCGTCGACACGGGAGACGACGACCTGAGGCAGCGCCTGGCGAGACTGCCACCGCTGCGACCCGCGAGCCTGTCCCTGCGGGTCGACGGACGCGCACTCGACGTCACATGGCCCACCGACAGCGAGGAGTCGGTCCGCTACTGCGTCGTCCGGACAACCGAGGCGGTACCGGTCAATCACACCGACGGTGATGTCCTCGCCAGCAACCTCGACGCAACGCGCTACCGCGATCAGCGACCCCTTGTCGGCAGGCGGGTCCGGTACTCGGTTTTCGCGACGCGCGACGGTCTGTCCTTCTCCGACCCGACGACGGCCACCACGATCGTTCTGCCATCTCCATCCGAGCTGAACGCCTCCCCGGGGATCACGGACGTCTCGTTGTCGTGGTCGACTCCCCCCGAGGCCGCCGGCGTTGTCGTCACCCAGACCGCTCCTGACGGCTCCCGCAGGGAGCACCAGCCAACGACCCCGGGCCAGCTCTCGGTCACTGGGCTCATCACCGGCACCCGGTACCGGTTCTCCGCCCGAGCCATCTATCTCGTATCCGGAGACGAACGGCGTTTGTCCGCAGCCGTCGAGATCGACGCTACGCCACGTGGCGCCATACGCGCCGTGGAGGACCTTCGGATCGAGGCAGCGGCGGGCAGCCGGCTCCGGGCGGCCTGGTCGACCGTCTTTGGATACACCGTGGAGCTGTGGGCTCTGCCGGTCACAGCGCGTGTGACCGCCGGGACGAAAATGTCCTTTGCGGCGCTGACGAGCCAGCGTGGCCGGCGCCTGATCCTCCGCCCGGGCGGGGACTCCGGCGGCGTCACGGCGCGGGAATTCGACCCGCTCCCCGACGTGAGCCTGCTGGTGCCGGTGACCGTGGATGGAGACGGTGGGCTGGTTGGCACGCCCAGCGTGGCGGGTGCCGCACCTTCCGTGCAGAAGCCGGTCGCCGAGCGGTTCGGCGAGGAACTCCGCGTCTCGTGGGAGTGGCCTCGTGGTGACTACCTCATCGAGGTCGGCTGGACCGTCCACGACGCCCGACACACGCGGCGAGTCTCACGCACCGGCTACAACGAGGAAGGCGGCGTCCGCCTCGCCGCCGAGGACTCCGTGCGGGACGTCACCCTCGCGACGGTGGTCCGCGCCGGCAGCCAGGAGTGGGTCTCACCGCCCGTGCCGGTCCCGGTCGGCAGCGTGGCCCCCAAGATCAAATATTCGCTTGTGCTGCGGAGAACCCTCCGTGGCCGCGGATCGGCCACCGTCACCGTCGAGTCCCCACAGTTCAGGGGCAAGGTCCAGGCGCTCGCCGTGCTCAAGGAAGCGAAGTTCATGCCGAGTGGCCCTTCCGACGGCAGGTTGGTGGATCGCCTCGCGCTGGACTTCTCGTCGGGCCCGTCGTTCCAGTTCGACCTCGATCTTGGCAAGGTCGCGCGTGACTTCTGGGTTCGGCTGTTCCCAGCACCGGGCGGCGGCACGCGGTTCGAGGACCCGCCGACCAGTCAGATGCGAGGGTAGCGAATGGGACTGTTCAACTCCACGGCGCCATGTCCGTACTGCTACACCGAGATCAATCCTCGGAGGCTGGCGTACCGGTGCTCCGGACGGCATGCCGCTGGTAAGTCCCAGTGCAAAAAGGAGGTGGACCGGGTACGCCTGATCCACTTCAGCGACTCCGACCCCTACTGGCCGGTCATCACGCCCATCGGTTCCGCCTCGACACGCTGCCCGAAGTGCGACGCGGACGCCGGGCCGCCGATGTGCCCAGAGTGTCACTCCCTCCTGCCTGCCGAATACGGAGCGGATTCCGCGCTCATCGGCCTCGTCGGGGTTCGCCGATCGGGGAAGACGGTGATGCTCTCCGTTCTGGACGCCGAACTCCAGACGTCGGTGGCGAATCGGTTCGACGCGGCGATCGATGCCCCTGGCGGGAGGTCGAGACTGGCTCGCGACCTGAGGATTTACCGCGAGGTGATGCTCAAGGCCGATGGGACGCTCCCCGCGCAGACCGATTCGAGCGGTAGCGGGAAGAAGGAGCCGGCAGTCTACTCGTGGCGCTATTCTCGTAGACGCGCGATGGGAATTACACGCACAGCTTCGACCGTCTTCTCATTCTATGACAACGCCGGCGAGGATTTCGAGACGCCGGACAACGCCCTCAGCCAGACCTATCTCGGAGCGACCTCCGGGGTGATCCTGTTGCTGGACCCGTTCGGATTTCCGACCAACCGTGCGCGCGCGAACGCCAGGGGCGCCACGCTCCCGGAATCGGGTCCGGAGAACGTGCTGGACGCGGTCACGCTGGTCCTGAGAACAGCAGGAAAGATCAAGAGGAACCGGAAGATCAAACAGCCGATCGCGGTCGTGATCTCGAAGATCGACGCATTCTTCGACGGGATTTCCGCCGACCACCCGTTGCGCCAGCCTTCCTCGTCCCGCCCGGTCTTCGACGAGTCGGAGTCGCAGACGATCCACGATCATGTCGGCTCGCTGGTCGAACAGTGGGGCGGCGCGGGACTGATCCGGAAACTGGAGCACAACTACGCCACCTTTCGGTTGTTCGGCGCGTCGGCCCTGGGCGCGGAGCCCGACTACTCCTCCGCCCGCGTCAACAGTCGCGGACTACTCCCGCACCGAGTTGCAGAGCCGCTGCTCTGGCTGATGGCCAGCCGAGGCTTCATCCCGACGACGGGAGACTGACGTGGTCTTCGAGGTGGCGATCTACACTGATGTCCTCGCGAGCGAGGCGATCGACAGCATCGGCGGCTTCAACTTCCAGGCGGTGTCGCCCGGGATCTCGGGGACCGACCGGCAACGGATTCGTGAGAGCCTGCTCCACCGCGTCGTCCCTTCCTGGTCGCTGTCTCATGACGAGCTCAGCCACCCGCCGACATGTGCGTATGTCGTGGCGGACGGACGCGCCTACCTGGCACGCGGGAAGTCCACCGGAAAGACGAACAGCGGACGCCCCGGCAACCAGGTCACGCAGGCCATCGTCACCTCTGATCCCGACGACTTCGTGCCTTATCGGCCAGCCCAGCTCTACGGCGCGCTCGAATGGAGTCTGGAGAAGGCACTCGGTTCTCGCCTGGACCCCTGGGTCACACCTCTCGAGATCCGCCCCGAGTTCGAGGTTGCCTCGCTCCAGGAGTACGTACGAGACGACGAGTGGGCGGTCGCGGTTCTTCCGCAGTTCCTGACGATGCTTGACGAGGTCCTGGCCGCGGAGCCGAAGAAGCTGGTGCTCCTGCACACCGATCTCGATGTCGTGATGCGATGGATCGCCCTCGGGACGTTGTTCGTCGATGCCGAGGCCGCTCGCGCGGTGCACTTCCGCGCGCTGGTCGATGACCTGCGGCGCGTCGATGCCCTGATCATTGGCATGAGCCCGGAGTTCGGCGTTGGTGATCTCGGCGCGGCCAACGTGTTGGACCTGACGCGACGCTCCGTCCCGACGATCGTTGCCAGTGACATCGCGCGCGTTCGAGCGGACTGGTTCCTCGAACACGGTGCGGACGACGCGTTGAACGCCAGCGTGATCGCACGGCGCTGGGAACCCGTGTTCGGCCGTGTCCTGGCGACCGAGGCGGCGCGCCTGGTCGGGTTGCCTGACGACGCCAGCGAAGGGCGCGCCGCGTGGCGGACGTCGATGGCCGCCATCGACCGACTGGCGAGCGCTGGCCTCAGAGACGATCTGGCGATGTACGCCGAGGAGCTCTGTGAGGGGACGCTTTCCTACGGCCCGACTTCGGAGAAGGAGTTCCGCCTGGCCGGCACCGCCATCAGGCGGGCACACGATCTCGGCGTCGACGAGGTGGCAGCGAGGGTGGCGCTGTCGACCCTGGAAGCGCTGGTCGCGGTTCCCGCCGCGTCGCGCGGTTTCACGCAGGAACTGGCGCGGGCGAAAGGACCGATCAGCTGGGAATCCGCTGACGCACAGGAGGCGGGCGGCAGGTTCCTGGGTGAGCTGCTGGCCGCAGCGTCGGCAGCGACATTGCCCGACCTCTTCGCCGCCGCCTACGTCGTCGGCCTCGTCGTGCCCGATGCCCAGCTGCGTCCGGCCGTTGCCAGCCTCGCCGCGCTGTGGCTGCGTGACCCGGCGCTGGGACGAAACAGGTGGCAGCGCTGGCTGGCGGGAGACGCGGTGGTGTCCGCCACCGCCCGGCAGGTCGTGAACGCCTGGCGTGTCGGCGACGAGCAGGCGTTGACGAGCCTGCTGCGCGGCGACTGGGATTTCCTGGGGTCGGTCGTGGACGATCCAACGTTGGCAGGCTGGTTGAAGGCCGGTCAGCTCGGCCGGATTTCTCCCGAGGAGCGCACGGACAGCATCGCTCAGACGGCGGTGCTTCCTTCCAGCGCCTGGAGGATCGCGCTGACCGGGTCGACGTTGCCCACGCACGCGGGGCTCTGGGCGTCGTGGATTGTCCACAACGGACTGCCTGACGACCTGGCGGCGGTGGTCCGATCGTCGCTCAGGAGCGCGCTCGATGCCGACCCCGCCGGCGCGGATGCATTCGAAGCTGGCGACTGGAGCCCGCTCATGAGGAGCCTCGGTGCCGCTGGAGACACCTGGCTGGCTCAGATCTCCGGGAGCTACACACAGGCGCAAGCCGTGTTGAAGAAGGCTCGCGACAACGTACGAGCCCGTTCTGGGGCCTCGCTCGACGGATGTCTACCCGCAGTGAAGGGGCTCGCGCCGCTCTTGCTGGCCGACATCGGCCTGCTGCTGCTCCGCTCGACCAACAGCGCCGCGGTCGAGAGAGTACTGAACGAGATCGAGCCGTGGGGCCTCGAGTCGGTACGCGCGTCGATCCTCGGCCTCGCCCGGTCTGGAGATGGGCTTCGCGCGATCGAACGTGCGCTACGCGCCCGTGATCATCCGCACAAGGAGATCGTCGTGGCGGCCGAGGATGCTCTGGACCGGATCATCGAGTCGCAGCCTGATCTCGCTGACAGTGCCCGCGTGCCTCGATGGCTTCGGGATGGCCTGGAGGACTACCTGTTCCAGCGCGATCGCTCGCACGGGACGAGACGCTGGCTTGGCAGACCGTTCGGCCGAGGTAAGAGGGTGGAGAACTAGGGTGGAAGAGGTCCTGGGATTCATCCTAGTGGCAGTGGTGGTGATAACCGCAGTTGTCTTCGCGGTTTGGATCCTGATCGCTGCCGTCGTTCGCATCTTCGCGTGGGTGCTGGTGCTCTGGGCGGTGACCTTCGCCGGCGGGATCGCCGTCGGCATTTTGATCGGGGTGGTACTCCCGCCCAGAGTCCTGCGTGGCAAGGCGGAAACGAAACCAAAGATCGCGACGCCGGACCAGGTCGTCGCCGGGAAAGTTCTTGGAAAGGCGCCGAGGGGGCCGGCGAAGCACCTCGGCTGGGACAGGGCCTGGCCCGTCTACAATCCGCACCAGGCGAAGCGCGACGCGACTGCTGTCGTCGCTCAGGCGAAGCGCGTGGTGCCGGGCCCGTTCAAGTGGCTGTTCGATCTGGACGCGACGTCTGTCTGGTCCGCTTTTCTGCTTCCCCCGCTCGTCGGGTTCGCGATCGGGGCATGGATTTCGATCCTCACATGGTACTGCGTCATGGGGATTCTAGGCGGCGGTGTGTACCTCATTCAACAGATCGGAACCCTCGGGTACCGGTCGTACGACAGCCTGACTCGGCGGTGCAGGAAGGCGACGCTTCGCTGCGCGAAGTGCTACCGCGTGACCGTCACCCCCAGCTATCGGTGTTCGAACCCCACGTGCACGACGGTCCATCACGATGTCAGGCCCGGACCGCTCGGCATTGTCCGCCGGCGGTGCGGATGTGGCACCAGCATCCCAGCCACGGTGGGGTCCGCGGCCAGGCACCTGGTCACGGTCTGCCCGTTCTGCCTACACGACGTGCCGAAGGGTAGTGGCACCCGTCGGGTCCTTCCGTTGCCAGTGATCGGGGCGGTCGGCGCGGGGAAGACCCAGTTCCTCTCGAGCGGGACGGTCGAGCTCGAGAAGAGAGCCAAGTTGCTCTCCGGGTCTCTGATGCCGATCTCTCCCGTCGCCGAGACCTTCCTGAAGACCGCGGCCGCCGCTGCTGCCCGGGGACAGCGTATGACTCCGACCGTCTGGCAGGACCGCCCCGAGGGCGTGCCGTTACTCCTTTCCCTGTCGGGGAGGGAACTGGAACTGCAGCTTATGGACTCCTCAGGAGAAAACTTCGCCTACTTGGAGCGTGCACAGGCCCTGGGATACATCGACACGGCCGACCTCCTGCTGTTCATCCTCGACCCTCTTGCGCTGCCCAAGGTGACGGAGCTCCTCAAGCTGGCGAACAAGAGCGGGACGGTTTCTATCGCCGTGGGTGACCAGGAAGACTCGTATGCCAGCGTAGTCGACCGGCTGCGCGCAGAGCATGTTCGCCTGCGCTCGAAGAGCCTCGCCATCGTCGTCACGAAGGTCGATGTGCTGCAGGCTCTGCCTGGCGCCGAGGGGATCGTTCCAGGCGACGGCGACTCGATCCGGTCCTGGCTGAAAACGAATGGCGCCGACGGGTTCATCCGGCGCGTCGACCAGGACTTCACGCACGTCTGCTACTTCGCCGTCGACTCGTTCGGAAAGCGCGACGGCCTGGACGCGCTCCATCCAGTCCGCGTCTTCGACTGGGCGCTCACGTCCACCGATCGACGGTTGACCGTCATGCCGCAGCTCGCGGACGTACCCGCCTAGCCAGGGATGGAGTGACATGAAGGACGGTATCCCGCTCATCTACTGGACGTTCCGGAGTGCATGGACGGTCCTGCACTTCCTCGTCGTGCTCGCGGCGGCGACTGTCCTGCTCTGGTGGGGAATCAAGGACGGCAACGGCGAGCGGCTCCTCGGTGCGGCGCTGCACCACCTGCTGGAGGTCCAGCGAACAGTGGCGCGCGCCATCCCGTGGCCGTGGAGCGCGTAGGCCGGTGAAGCCGTGAGCACCAGCATTGGCATCGATCTCGGGACCACGTACTCGTGCGTCATCCACAGAGGTCGCGACGGCGCTGAAACCGTTGTCGAGACCGCTGATGGCGGGGAGCTGACTCCGTCGGCCGTCTACTTCGGTAGCGGCGGGCACGCCCTGGTGGGTGAGGAGGCGAAGCGCATGCTCATCCGCGACCCGGAGAACGTCGTCACCGGGATCAAGCGCCAGATGGGTCGCGACTTCCCGCTGGAGTTCCACGGCCAGCGCTACACGCCAGAGGCCATCTCCGGCATCATCCTGCGCCACCTGGCAACGGACGCTTCCCAGGCGTTGTCCGTGCCGCTTTCGGACCTGGCGGCGGTGATCACTGTTCCCGCCTACTTCGGCGTGGCGGAGAAGGAAGCGACGTACGCCGCGGCCGAGATCGCTGGTCTGCGCTGTCTCGAGCTCCTGGCCGAGCCGGTCGCGGCGGCATACGCATACGGGCTGTCGGACGGACCCGACGTCACCTCACTGGTGTTCGACCTGGGCGGCGGGACCTTCGACGTCGCCGTCGTAGGCATGTACCGAGGCGCCCCGCGAGTCTGGGCCGTCGATGGCGAGACCCGGCTGGGCGGCATCGACTGGGACCGTCGCGTTCAGGACCTCTTGTGGGAGCAGGTCGACAAGCTCCCGAACGCCGAGGACCTTCGGTACGACGAGGAGGTGATGGGGGCCGTCGAATCCGCGTCCGAGCGAATCAAGCGCCAGCTCACCGGGCGGGGGAGCGTGACGGAGCGTATCCGGTTCCACGGGCAGACCATCGAGCTCCGTGTCGCTCGGCAGGCATTCGAGGAGGCATCCCGTGACCTCGTCGTGCGCTGTCTCGACACCGTGGCCCGGGTGAGGGAGACAGCCACCTCGCTCAAGGCGCCAACCGTTGGTCAAGTCCTTCTCGTCGGTGGGTCCACACGGATGCCGATGATTCGAGACGTCCTTGGCGCGCGGCTCGACCTGCCGGTTCGCCTCACACATCCGGACAAGGCCGTCGCACGCGGGGCCGCGATGGTGGCGGAACAACTCACCACAGCGACTAGTGGATCGGGCCGCCGAGACGTGCGCCCGGGACAACCCGGCGACGTCACCCGGATCACACCGGTCCTTCCGCGCTCCATCGGAATCCTCATACACTCCAGCCAGGAGCCGTGGCGCGAGGATCCATACGTCCTGCACTTCGTACCCGCCAACACCCCGCTGCCGATCGATCGCAGAGAGCACGTCGTCGCGACCATGGTGAACGGGCAGGAACGAGCCCGCATCCAGCTCTACGAACAGGGTGGAGCTGTCCCCTCGCAGGAGCCCGCGGACAACCGGATCCTCCTCGAAGGCGAGATCGTGGGCATTCCGCCACGGCCGGCGGGCAGCCCGCTGTCCCTGTACGTCTCCGTCGACCTGGACGGCCGCATCACGGTCGAGTCGGCCGAAGGCAAGGCTCGGACGAAGCTGGAGGTCGAGGCGTTCATCCACGGCGTTCTGGACGATGCTGAGCTCGCCGAGCAGCGGCAGGTCGTCGGCGGCCTGACGCTGGACAGGTAGGACCTCACATGGCGGCACGGGAGACCGAATGAAGAGTCGGTGGCGCAGGAGGACGTTCGAGTCCGTTGGCCTGACCGAGTACCCGCCGGGACCCAACCTCGAGCGCCTGGGGGGCCAGCAGAAAGTCTACGTAACCCGGTCAGGAAATGACAATATCGGTGCGATCCTGGCATCAATGGGCGTAGAGTTCGAACCCTTCCGGGGTGCCTTCGACTGCACCCTGCTGTTCGTCAACTGCGATACGCCCGACCATGTCGATCCGAGAGCACTCGCGGAGTTCGTCCGAGCCGGGGGCTGTCTGTACGCCTCGGACCACGCCGACCGCCTGATCACTCAGGTGTTTCCCGGTATCTTTGACTTCGGTGGTCATGTCGGAAACCCCGGACATGTCACCGTGGACGTTCTCGACCCGGAGCTCAGGGACATCCTCGGCCCACGGATCACGGTCGAGTTCGACATGCCCGCATGGTCTGTGCTGCTCGGCGGGAGGGCGGAACCGATCCTGCTGTCGGCGGAGGGTAGCCAGCAGGCGGGGAGGCCCATCATGGCCTACGCCGAGTACGGCCAAGGCTCGATCTTCTACACCTGCTTCCACAACAAGGCGCAGACATCGGACCGCGAGAAGCGGCTGCTTCAGTTGCTGGTCGTCAAGCAGTTCAGTACCACCTCCCACCAATCGTTCGAGCAGACCGGCCGAGCGCTCGGACTCAGGCTCGACGAGATACGGGGACTGCACCGCTGACCGTTGGTTCCGAATTCGAGGGCCTGATTCGCATTCCCTGTGGCACAGATGACCGGGGCTTTCCTGCTACGGTCGCCGTAGTTGCTACGGGAGTGGCACGTGGTATGGAATTCCGCCTCGAAAAGGTTGACGGGTTCCGCCCTAGCCCAGGGGGCGCGCTGGCCATCCCTTCGGGATGGACGAGTAGTGGCCCTCGCCGATCTCGCGGCGATGCTGGTCGGAACCTCGCAGTCGTAACGTCGTAGTTACCAAGATTGTCGAGTTTGGGGGGTGCGAACCGCCGAACGGCCAGGTGAGGCGGCAGATGACGCCTACCCAAGGGACGGTTGGTGGACCTGACGCACCACAATGAGAACCATTCGATCTCGGTTCAGGGCCCTGAAATCATCATCCGCCCGGTCTCCACACGACTGCCGACCAGGGGCTGCGTCGAGTGGGCGTCGACCTCGCAACACCATCTGTCGAGTAGAACATACGTTCTGGCAACCTGGTAGTTGCCGCCGCGAGCGCCAACTCTACGAGGCGAGAAACGGTTCCATGCCGTCGTGCCTGTTGTAGGTGACCGTAGGACACGACTCTCGGCTTGGTGCAGCATGATGTCGCTGGCGGGAACAGCGGCGCGAGCAGCGCGAGGTGGTCTGGTGCGGCGACCGCGAGTCGTTCGCTACGTGGCCAGTTGACGCAGTGCCTCCTGCGAGGGCGAGTCCGGCTCGGTGGTGAACGTCACGAGCCACTGGTCTGGCTCCCCGCCGGGCTTCATGACGTCGATGGCGATCTCAAGGTCGCCGGCCACCGGGTGCCGCAGGTGGCAGGTCACGCCGGACCAGTCCGCGACCTGGTACTCGGCCCAGAGCCGGCGGAAGTCGGCGCTTGAGGAGCGCAGCGACTCGACGACGGCGTCCATGTCGGGGTTCTGGGGGTAGCGGCCCAGGGACAGGCGCAGGTATGCGACGTGCTGGCGGGCTATCAGGTCCCACTCGGTGGCGTCGTCGATCATGGACCGGAAGGGTAGGTCGAGGAAGACCAGGTGCGGCCAGCTGCGTCGGGGAGGTGGCAGGGCGTCTAGGTCGCCGAGGAGCCGTCCGGCGGACTCGTTCCAGGCCAAGATGTTGCCGTGCCGGCCGTGCGCGAACGCGGGCGTGTGCTCCATGCCCTCGATCAGGCAACGGAGGTCGGTGCGAACGTGGGGCTCGTCCGGGCCGGGAACGCGCCGTGGCGGATGGACGAGATTGGTGAGGTGTTCCCGCTCGACGCTGGTCAACCGGAGCGCGGCGGCGACCGCCTCGAGCACCTCGGCCGAGACGTTGCGGCCGTGGCCCTGTTCCAACCGGGTGTAGTGGGTGACGCTCACCCCGGCGAGCTGGGCCAACTCCTCACGGCGCAGGCCCGGGACGCGGCGGCGCTCGCCGTATTGGGGAAGACCGACGGTCTCGGGCCGCAGTTTGGCCCGACGTGACATCAGAAAGCCGGTCAACTCCGTGCGGGTGTCCACCGGGACCAGGGTAACCACTGATTGGCTACCCAACCGAGGGTGCTGGCTGCGCTATTTTCCAGGCCACAGGCTGATCGACATGACAGCGAACCTCATGAGCCGGGAGATCCGGCTGGCCGCCCGCCCGGTCGGCGAACCCGGCGCACAGCACTTCGACCTCGTCCGCGATGCGGTGCCGCCGCTTGCCGAGGGACAGATCCTGGTCCGCAACACCTGGATGTCGGTCGACCCGTACATGCGGGGGCGGATGGACGACAAGCCGTCCTACATCCCGCCGTTCCAGGTCGGCGTCGCGTTGGAGGGCAGCGCGGTCGGCGAGGTCGTCGACTCCCGGTCGGACGGCATCTCGGTCGGCGCGACGGTGTCCCACTTCCTGGGCTGGCGGGACTACGCCGTCGTCGACGCCGCGGACGCGAACGTCGTGGACGTCGCGGACGTGCCGCCGCAGGCGTACCTCGGCCCGCTCGGTACCACTGGCCTCACCGCCTACGCGGCGCTGACCGACGTGGCCCCGGTCCGGTCGGGTGACACCGTGTTCGTCTCCGGTGCCGCCGGTGCAGTCGGCAGCGTGGCCGGCCAGGTCGCCCGGCTGGTAGGCGCCGCCACGGTGATCGGCTCTGCCGGCGGCCCGGAGAAGACCAAGAAGCTTGTCGCCGACTTCGGATTCGACGTGGCCATCGACTACCACGCCGGCCCGATCGCCGAGCAGCTCGCCGGCGCGGCCCCGCGGGGCATAGACGTCTATCTCGACAACGTCGGCGGCGATCACCTGGCGGCCGCGATCGGCGCCGCACGGGCCGGCGCGCGGTTCGCACTCATCGGCGCGGTCAGCTCCTACAACGCGACCGGTCCAGTTCCCGGCCCCGAGAACCTCTTCCAGGCGTACTGGAAGGAAATGACCCTGCGCGGCATGCTCGTGACCTCTTACTTCCACCTTTTCCCGGAGTGGATCGGGCGCGCGAGCGGCTGGCTGCGGGACGGGTCGCTGCGCACCGCCGAGACCGTGGTCCACGGCCTGGAAGAGGCCCCGGCCGCGTTGCTCGGGGTGTTGCGCGGCGCCAACACCGGTAAGATGCTCGTCCGCCTCGGCGACTGAGGAGCGCCGGTGCAGGCGTTGATCCATGACCCGACCGCCCCGCAGGGGTTGCGCGTCGGCCAAGTCCCTGACGCCCGCCCCCGCCAGCACGAGGCGCTGATCGAGGTGGCGGCGGTCTCGCTCAACTACGGCGAGCTGGCCTTCCGGCCATCGGACCTGGGACCGGGGTACGTCTCCGGCTGGGACGCGGCCGGCGTGGTGGTCCGGCCGGCGGCCGACGGCTCGGGTCCGCCCCAAGGCACCCGGGTGGTGTCCTTCGGGTGGGCCGGCGCGTGGGCGCAGCTACGCGCCGTTGACCCGGCCGAGACGGCTGTCGTGCCCGACGGGGTGGACCTGGGTGCGGCAAGCGCGTTGCCGGTCGCCGGTGTTACTGCGCTGCAGGCGGTGCGCCGGCTGGGTGCGGTGCTCGGCCGGCGGGTCCTGATCACCGGCGCCGCGGGCGGCGTTGGCCGGTTCGCCGTACAGCTCGCCGCGTTGGCCGGCGCCCATGTCATCGCCTCGGTCGGCCACCCAAGCCGCGCGCGGGGACTAGTCGCCGACGAGGTCGTTGTCGGCACCGAGGGCCTGGCGGGCCTCGTCGAGCCAGTTCACGGCGTGCTGGACAGTGTCGGCGGTCCACACCTCGCTCTGGCATTCGAGCGGCTCGACGACGAGGGGGTCGTCCAGGCGATCGGCATGGCGTCGGGCCAGGCGACGCTCATCGACTTCGAGGTGGCACGGACGCGGTCGGCGCGGGGACGGCTGGAGAACTTCAACCTGCGCACCCCGGTCGGTGCCGACCTCGCCTTCCTGGTCGGCCTCATGGCCCAGGGCAAGCTCGACCCGCAGGTCGGCTGGCGCGCACCCTGGGACCGTGCGCCCGAAGCGGCGGAGGCGCTGTTGTCCCGCCGCGTCCGCGGAAAGGCCGTGCTCGACCTACCGCCACGCCGAACCCCTGCCGTCGGCGTGGAAGGCCGTTCCCGGTGACGGCGAGGACATTGACCCGGCCTTCGACAGATTGATGTGGAAGGTCTTCACCCACGGAAAGACACAGCCAACACCTGTCATGTGGATCGAGAAGCGGCCACGCGATGACGGCGGCGCGGACCCGATCCCAGTCCAACGGCTCGCACTGATGGAGTTCCCATGGCACACCAACCGTTCCTCGTCGTCGGCGGCACCGGCAAGACTGGCCGGCAGGTGGTCGCCCGCCTCCGCGCTCGTGGCGCACCGGTCCGGGTGGCGCCCCGGGCCGCCGAACGGCGTTTCGACTGGGCGGACGAACGCACCTGGCGGCCGGCGCTGGAGGGTGTCGCCAGCGTGTAGGTCGCGGCGCCGGACGAGGCCACTCCTGCGACGCATCAACACCTACCTGATGCGGTGGGCTGGCAAGAAGTACAGACGGCTACGCCCGTTCAAGCGGTTCAGAGCATGGTGGACCGGGATCCTCGATCGAGAGCCCGGACTGTTCGCGCACTGGGCCTGGGTATCCATGCCGACCGGATCACGGTGAGAAGAGCGGAGTGAACCGAGAGGTTCACGCTCCGTTCTGTGGGAGCCCGGGGGTGCGATCCCCCGGGCCACCCGACCAGGCGCGGACCGCCGCGGACGCGGTTCCGCGGCGTGTGAGACGGCCATCTCGCCCACAATCCACCCACGGCGATCATCACCCCAGGAAGAAGTAAGTAGGAAATGCCAACCATGCAGCTAACGTGTCTGCCACGAGGTGGGCCGTCAGGGACTCGAACCCTGAACTCGCCGGTTAAAAGCCGGCTGCTCTGCCAATTGAGCTAACGGCCCCGCGGGGCGATCGTACCTGGGCGGGCGTGGTCTTCGAAGCCTCCGGCCGTGGGTGCCGTGGGTCGACGCGCAATCTGGTGCGACCCGGGTCACAGTGCGCCGGGCGACCGCATCCGTCGATGATGGTGATCTACGGCCTCACCTCGGGTTTCGGGCGTGACACGCCATCGGGGTCGGGCCGGGGACGAGTATCCGCGAGTGTCGAGGAGCCGACGTGAGCGACATCAGCCCGGCCGCCCTGTCCGAGGAGAGCGCCGCGAGTGCGGGGCGCACGATCGTCTTCATCCACGGGTTGTGGCTGACGTCGGCGAGCTGGCAGCCGTGGATCGACCGGTTCGCCGCGCTGGGGCACACCGGTCTCGCCCCGGAGTGGCCGGGGATGGACCGCGACCTCGACGCGCTGCGGGAGGAGCCGACCGCCGACAACCACGTCGGCCTGGTCGAGGTGACGGACAGCTACGCGAAGGTCGTCGCGGCCCTGCCGGAGGCGCCGATCCTCGTCGGGCACTCGTTCGGCGGGCTGATCGTCCAGCTCCTGCTCGACCGTGGCCTCGGGGCGGCCGGGGTGGCGATCTCCCCGGCGCCGGTGAAGGGCGTGCTGCGGCTGCCGCTCGCCACGCTGCGCTCGTCGGCCCCGGTGCTGACGAAGCCGGCGACCCGCCGCCGGGTGGTCGGGCTGACCGCGGACCAGTGGTTCTACGCGTTCGCGAACACCGTCAGCCGGGGCGAGTCGGACGAGCTGTTCGCGCGGCTGCAGGCGCCCACCCCGGGCCGGCCGCTGTGGCAGGCCGCGTTCGCGAACCTCAACCCGAAGGCGCCGAGCAAGGTCGACTTCGGTAAGGCCGACCGGGCGCCGCTGCTGGTCCTCGGCAACGGCGCCGACCACACCGTGCCGGCGTCGGTGAGCCGGGAGACGTACACCCGCCAACGGAAGTCGGGCGCGATCACCGCCTACCACGAGTTCCCGGGCCGCCCGCACCTGACGGCCAGCGTGCCCGGCTGGGAGGAAGTCGCCGACCTCGCCCTCGCCTGGGCACTGGCGCCCCGCTCCGGCGAGGTCTGACCGCGCCGTCCCGCGGGTCGGTCGGGGACGGCGATGGTCAGGACGGCGAGAAGTGCACGGGAAGCGCGGACAGGCCGCGCATCCACGGCGACGGGCGCCAGACCAGCGCGTCGGGGGAGACCGCGAGGACGGCGTCGGGCAGCCGGTCGAGCAGCACCTCGACGGCGGCCCGCACGATCGTCTCGGCGATCTCCTGCGCGGGATACGGGCAGCGGTGCTCGCCGTGGCCGAACGACATGTGGGCGTGGTTACCGCCGGGGCCCTCGAAGGAGTCCGGCCGCACCTGCGGGTCGCTGTTCGCCGCCGCGCAGCTCAGCACGAGCATGTCGCCGGTCTGGATGTGCTGGCCGGCGAGCTGGGTGCTGCGGATCGCCCAGCGGCCGGACATGTTCTGCAGCGGCGTGTCCTCCCACAACACCTCGTTGAGCGCCTGCCCGACGCTGCGCCGGCCTCCGGAAAGGGTGACGGCGAAGCGGCTGTCGGTGAGCATCAGCCGTAGCGTGTTGCCGATCCAGTCGGTGATCGGCTGCTGGCCGATCCCGACGATCAGCAACAGGTCCCACGACGCCTCCTCGTCGGTCAGCTTCCCGGGATGGCCGAGCAGCGCGGAGGGGATGTCCGGTCGGGGGTGGGCCCGCCGGTCGGCCAGCAGCGCGTTGATGATGGCGACGAACCGGGAGTGGCCGGCGACCGCCTCCGGGCCGGAGCCGTCCGCGGCCGCGTTCATCGACGCGAGCAGCTCGGGCAGGCCGGCCTCGGGGATGCCGATCATGCGGCCGATCAGCAGCATCGGCATCGTCTGGGCGTACTCGGTGATGAGGTCCGCCTCGCCGCGCCCGGCGAAACTGTCGATCAGCTCGTCGCAGGTCCGTTCGCACAGCGCCCGCAGCTCGAACAGGTCTATGTCGCTGAGCACGTCATTCATGATCGCGGAGCGGCGCTCGAATTCGGCGCCCTCCAGGTGCATGGTGTACGGCTGGTAGCCGACGACGGGGAGCAGCGGCCAGTCCGGCGGGATGCGGTCCCAGGCGTTCCAGCGGCGCGGGTCGCGCCCGTACAGCTCCGGGTTGCTCGTCACGTAGTGCAGCTCACGGTAGCCGAGGACCAGCCAGGCGGGGATGTCGCCGTCGAGCAGGATCGGCGCGACGGGGCCGTGGATACGGCGCATCTCCCGGTACATCTGCGCCGGATTGTGCTGGAAGCGCGGGCCGTACAGCCGGACCGCCCCGGGGTGGTCCGGGAAGCCCGGCGCCGGCGCCGCGAGCTCGGTGGCGGCCGGCGCCGCAGCCCAGTTGTCGACGCGGTCAAGGTGCGGATGTGTCACGGCGAGGTCTCCCGGGCGGTGGACAGGGCGTACAGGTGGTTGACCAGCGCGATCAGCACCGACTTGCTCGATGCGCGATGCCGGGCGTCGCAGTCGATGAGCGGGACGTCCTCGGACAACGACAACGCCTCGCGTAGCTGCGGCAGCGTGTGCTCCGGCTCGCCGAAGTTGTTGCGCGCGACGATGAACGGCATCCCGTGGTGCTCCAGCCGGTCGATCGCGTACCAGGAGTCCGCCACCCGACGGGTGTCGACCAGGACGACCGCGCCGAGCGTCCCCGCGAACAGCCGGTCCCACAGGAACCAGAACCGCTCCTGCCCGGGGGCGCCGAACAGGTAGAGCACCATCCGCTCGTTGAGGCTGATCCGGCCGAAGTCGAAGGCCACGGTGGTCGTGGACTTCTCCCGCACGCCGCCCGTGTCGTCGATGCCGATGCCGGCACCGGTCATCGTCTCCTCGGTGCTCAGCGGACGGATCTCGCTCACCGTGCGGACCATCGTCGTCTTGCCGACGCCGAACCCACCGACGATAACGATCTTCAGCGCGTCGTTGACCGTGCTCGCCAGCGGGGCGCGGGAACGCGGTGGGGCCTGGACGGCGACCTCAGAGCTTCTTGAGTCCAACGAGCACCTGCTTCAGGATCTCGGGATGGGGCAACGGCGTCCTGACGACGGAGGCCGAGGGATGGCGCGCCGCGATCCGACCGGTGTCGAGCAGGTCGCAGAGCAGGATCTTCACCACGCTCACCGGTAGCTTCAGCTCGGAGGCGAGCTCCACGACGGCGACCGGCGACCGGCACATCCGCAGGATCGCGGCGTGCTCGGACTGCATGCCCGGCGTCGGATCGCTCTCGCTGACGATCAGCGTGACAAGGTCGAAGGCGTTCTCGTCGGCGCGGCTGCGCCCACCGGTGACGGTGTAGAGCCGGTCGGGGTTCTCCCCGTCGATGGCCTCCCGGATCACGAGGCCGCAAGCCCGGGGGCGGCCTCGCGCGGCGGGGCACTGAGGTAGTCGCCGATCTGCTCGACCAGCTCGTTCATGTTGTGCCCGATGACGCCGGCGTCGGCGTCATCGGTCGCCACGACGGCGAGGTGCGCGCCCTGGCCGGCCTCGATGATGAACAGCAGCCCGCCGTGGAACTCGGTCATGGACTGCCGCACGCCGCCGCTGCCGTCTCCGAACTCCACCGACGCGCCGTGCGAGAGGCTCTGGATCCCGGAGGCGATGGCGGCGAGCTGGTCCGCCTGATCCACGCTGAGCCCGGAAGTGCGGCAGAGCTTGAGACCGTCCTTGGAGAGCACCAGGGCGTGTCGCGTCCCCGGAGTCCGCTCCAGCAGGTTCTCCAGCAGCCAGTCGAGGTCACGGGTTCTCGTGTTCATGGGTATCTCCGGCCGTGCGTAGGAGCGATCAGGAGTTGCCGTTCCGCCTGGTAGGGAGGCCGCCGCTGGTGGGCCCGGCGGCGTCGGTACCGTCCCGTGTCTGGAACCACGTGCCCTTGTCCGGGCCGCGGGCGATGCCCCCGGCGGTGCGGTCCGAATCCGCCGGCTCCGGCAGCTCCGTCGGCTCCGGCAGCTCCGTCGGCTTTGGTAGCTCCGTCGGCTTTGGTAGCTCCGGCAGCTTGGTCGGTCCCGTCATTGACGGTGGCAGCGGTGGCAGTGGAGGCAGCGGCGGGCGACCCGCGCCGTTCGGGGTGTTCGGGGCATCAGTGTCGGGCCGCCCGCCGCGGGTCGCCCGGCGGAAGGCGCCGAAGCGGGCGCCCGCGTCGGTTGGCGCAGGCGCAGGCGTCGGCGCGGGCGGGGTGGGTAGCCGGCCCACCGCATTTGCCATGGTCTCCCCGCGACGCCGTTTCGGCAGCGCCTCGAGGGCCGTCAGTGGCGCGGGCGCGGCCAGCTCGCCGGGTACGTCGGCGCGCGGAACCGACCCCGTCGGGTTGTCCAGGAGAGGGGTGCCGGCCGCGGCGGCTCGGCCCGTTGCGGCGGTGCCACCCGCTCCGGTGCCGTCCAACCCGGTGCCGCCCGAGACGGTGCCGCCCGAGACGGGGCGCTCGAGCGTGTTGATCGCGGCACGGGCCGGCGCGCCGGCCGCGTCGGCCCGGCTCGTTGCGCCCGCCGATGCCCCGGCGGTCTCGCCCGCTGGCAGCCCGGCCGCGGCGGGGTTCGGCCGCGGCTGGGTGATGAGCCGGCGGGGGATCATCACGACGACCCCGGTGCCGCCGCGCGAGGACGGCCGGAACGACACCGTCAGACCGTGCTTGCGGGCGAGCACGCCGACCACGGCCAGGCCCAGCCGGGTGCCGGACAGCGTGGTGAGATCCAGCGGCTCCGCCGAGACCGCGAGCTCGGCGCGGCGCAGCGCCGCGGGCCCCATGACCAGGCCGCCGTCCTCGATCGTCACGACGATCCCGGCATGGACCTCCTCCACGTACACGTGCACCTCCTCGGAGGGAGGCGAGAAGCTGGTGGCGTTGTCCATCAGCTCGGCGAGGGCGTGCATGACGCCCTCCGCCGCGTAGCCGGCGACCGCGACCGTGCTCGTCGAGTGCAGGCGGACCCGCTGGTAGGCGCTGATCCGGCCGACCGCGCCGCGCAGGATGCTCTCCATCACGATCGGTTTGGTCCACCGCCGTCCGGTGCGGGCACCGGTCAGCACCGCGATGCTGTCCGCCAACCGGCCCGCCTGGGCGGTCGCGTGGTCGAGGCGGAGCAGGTCACCGAAGACCTCCTCGTCGTGGCGCTCCTCCATCTCGCGCAGGTCCGCGAGCATGCTCGTCGCCAGCGCCTGCACCCGGCCGGCCGCGTTCGCGCACGCGGACATCGCGGCGGCGCGCATTCGCTCGCCGCGGCCGATCTCCGTCGCGAGCGTGCGCAGGATGCGCCGCTGTGCCTCGCGCGCCTCGCGTGCCTCGCGGTCCGCGTCGGCCATCCCCGGGCCCGCGGCGACGCCCCCGTGACCGGCGACGCCCCCCGCTCCGGCGATGCCCGCTCTTGCGGGGACGCCCGTGTCGGCGGCACCCGGCTGGCCGAAGTCGCCGATCTCGCCGACCTCGGCGAGCGCGACCTCGGGCGAGGCGCCGTCACGCAGCCGCTTCACCACCGCGGGCAGGATCTGGTCGGCGAGCTGCGCGGCGCGGGTGTTCTGCGTCTGGACCTGCCTCTGCGCGCCGGCAAGCCGGGTCTCCAGATCGCTGACCTGGCTCCGTAGCCGACGCACGGCCCGCCCGCGGCCGAGTGCGAACGCCACGGTGAGCAGCACGACGGCGGTGGCCACCACCGCGGACACGACGACCGGCGGGCGGTCCGGGCCGGCGGTCGCGGCGTTCGCCCACGCACCCACGCCGACGACGGCCAGCACGGCGATCACCAGGACGAGGGGCGTCTGATCGGTCAGGGCGCGGGGACCACGGCGGGTGGGCGAGGCATGTGTCGGCATGAGGCGGGTCCTCGTCAGCGGATGGTGGCGAGCACGCGTGGATGGTCTGGATGGCCGCCGAGGGCGCGCCGTGGGCTCTGGGCGCGCTCGAGGTGGGACATGCGTCGACCCAGATACGTGACTGCCACGGTTTCGACCCCCCGGTCTCGCCTGTGTCGCCGGTCCCAGCTGTGGACGAGGTGCCCAGGTCCCCGGCGGCGGCCGGCCCAGGTCAGCGGCGATGTCGGACAGCCTAGGCACGCATTCGCGGCCCGCAGACGGTCAGCAACCAGCATTGATCGGGACTATCGCCCCCTAGTGGCAGGGATGGGGCACTGTTGTCCCCGGATGGTCCCCGGAACTGCCCGGACCATCCGGGGACAAGGGAGCGGCCCCGCCAGAGGCGGCGGTCCCGGATATGCAAGAACGGCCTAGATTTCGAGCCGCTCTCCCGGAATGTGCCGTTCGCCCGAAGCATTTAGTGGTGATTTGGCCGCATCTGCCGGCATGGCGGCGCTGGAGCACCGTCTCGTGGATTCGCCGCCCACCGGCGGTTTGGAGGTGCGGGCGCCCGCGTGGGCAGCGTCAGGGGCGGTCACTGGCACTTTCGGGCCATCGGGAGACCGCCAGGAAGGCTCGCGCGCCGGCGACGGGCGTGGCGGAAGGCGCTCGCCGGCTCCGGGCCGTTGCAGGGCGTTCGCTGGCTCACGGAGCCGTGGGGGAGGGGAGTTCGGCGCCTCGGGCCGCGCTGGGGGTGCTCAGCGGCCCCGGGCCGCGGCGGCGCCGGGGTAGGGCAACAGCGCCATCTCGCGGGCGTTCTTGATCGCGCGGGTCACCTCGCGGTGTTGGCGCGGAGTGAGTCCGGTGATCCGCCGCGCCCGGATCTTCCCCCGGTCCGAGATGAACTGGCGCAACAGAGCGATGTCCTTGTAATCGACGTAGGTGATCCCGCGTTCGCGGAGAATGTTCGGCTTCTTACGCTGTCCCGGCTTCGGGGCGCGGCGAGTGGGCATTCGATGACCTCCTGTCGACCGTTGGCGTCATCTCGGTTATCTCACGGAGCGCGTGGTGATGGCCGGGCAACGCCAATCCGCGCCCGTCGCCACGCCTCGCGCCGCCCACCCCGGTCTGGCGGCAAATCGCCGATCCTGCACATCGTTGATTTCAGGTAACGCTAAGCATCTACTTTGGCCGGGTGGTGGTCACGTGGGGTGACGGGGATCGCGGTCTTCCGCCCCTAAGGCGACCGTTCGGAAGGAGACTCACGTGAGTAGAAGGCATTCCCCGGCCCGCGCGGCCGCACTCACCGCCGCGCTGGCCGCGGGGATCGTCGCCGCCGTTCCCGGCCTGGCCGGAGTGGCGAGCGCCGATCCCGTAACCCCGGGTGACGGGGCGGCCTCGGCGCGCCCGGGACCGCACGACGGCCTGCGGGCGATCGGGCTGACGACGACGGGTTACCTGGTCCGCTTCGACACCGACTCGCCCTCCAGGCTGGTGCCGATCGGCCCCGTCACCGGCCTCGTCGGCGGCGACACGAGTCTCATCGGGATCGACTACCGGGTGCAGAACGGCCGGCTCTACGGCGTCGGCAACCTCGGCGGCATCTATGTGATCAACCCGTTGAACGCGGTCGCAATCCGGGTGTCGCGCCTCACCGTGCTGCCCAGCGGTACCGCCTTCGGCGTCGACTTCAACCCGGCGGCCAACCGGCTGCGCATCATCAGCAACACCGGCCAGAACCTGCGGCACAACATCGACGACCAAACCGGTACGCCGCCGATCGGTACGACCGTGGCCGACACGCCGCTGACCTACCCGCCGGCGGTGGGCGCGGTGACCGGCCTGGCCGGCGCCGCCTACACCAACAACGACCTGGACCCGTCGACATCGACCACCCTGTTCGGGATCGACACCGCCCTCGGTCAGGTGGACGTCGACTCGCCGGCCAACGCCGGCCAGCTAGTCCCGACCGGGCAGCTCGGCCTGCCCGTCGGGGGCAACGCCGGCTTCGACATCTACACCCAGCGGTCGAACGGCCGGGCGGTCGGCAACCGGGCCTTCGCGACACTGCTGGTCGGGACCTCCTACCGGCTGGCCGAGGTCGACCCGCTGACCGGCCGGGTTCGCAACCGCGGCACGTTCCCGCGCAACGCCCAGGTCGCCGACATCGCGATCCCGCTGATCCAGTAGGTCCGGTCTCGCACCGGGTTCGCGCGGCGGGTCGGAGGCGGTGTGCCCACATCACCCCGACCCGCCCGCGGGTTCCCGGCTGCTGGCGCCGCTGGACGCGACTCCTCGCGGCCCGGCCGGCGGGATCGCCACAGCCGGGCCGCAGCCGCCGAGACCTGCGGGCGGGTCCTGGGCGCGGTCAGCTCCGCTTGCGACCGGAGCCGTCGAGAGTGATCTGATCGCCGGTGACGATCCCGGCTCGCCGCAGCGCATCGGCGATGGCGCCGTCCGGCGCACCACCGCGACCGCCCCGGCCACCACCCGCACCGCCGCCGGAACCGGCGCCGCCCCGGCCACCACCGCGCGCACCGGGACCCCGACCGGCCGATCCGTCGCGGCCGCCGCCTCGGCCACGGCCGCCGGCACCGTCGCGGCGCTCACCGCCGGCCTCGCCGCGGCGCGCGCCCTCCCGGCCCGTACCGGCGTTGCCGCCGTCGGCGCCCCGTCGCTCGCCGCCGTCGCCGCGGCGCCCGGCGCCCGGCGCACCGCGCCCAGCGCCGCCCGCGGGCGCGCCGATCTCGTCGTCCAGGCGCAGCGTCAGGGAGATCCGCTTGCGCGGGATGTCGACGTCGAGAACCTTCACCGTGACGATGTCGCCGGGCTTGACGACCTCCCGCGGGTCGTTGACGAAGTTCTTCGACATCGCCGAGACGTGCACCAGGCCGTCCTGGTGCACCCCGACGTCGACGAAGGCGCCGAAGGCGGCCACGTTGGTGACCGTGCCCTCCAATGTCATTCCGGGCACCAGGTCCGCGAGGGTCTCGATCCCCTCGGCGAACGCCGCCGTGCGGAACGCCGGCCGCGGGTCGCGCCCCGGCTTCTCCAGCTCGGCGAGGATGTCGGTGACCGTCGGCAGCCCGACGGTGTCGTCGACGAACGCGGTCGGCTTCAGCGACCGCAGCACGGCGCCGTTACCGATGAGCGTGCTCAGCTCGCAGCCGGTGGCCGCGATGATCCGCCGGACCACCGGGTAGGACTCGGGGTGCACGCTGGAGCCGTCCAACGGGTCGTCCCCGCCGCGGATGCGCAGGAAGCCGGCGCACTGCTCGAACGCCTTCGGGCCGAGGCGGGGCACGTCCCGCAGCGCCTCGCGGGTGCGGAACGGGCCGTTGGCGTCGCGGTGGCGGACCAGGTTCTCGGCGAGGCCCGCCCCGATCCCGGACACCCGGGTCAGCAGCGGCGCCGACGCGGTGTTGACGTCCACCCCCACGGCGTTCACGCAGTCCTCCACCACGGCGTCGAGGGACGACGACAGCCGTGACTCGGACAGGTCGTGCTGGTACTGGCCCACCCCGATCGACTTCGGATCGATCTTGACGAGCTCGGCGAGCGGGTCCTGCAGGCGGCGGGCGATCGAGACCGCGCCGCGCAGCGAGACGTCCATCCCGGGCAGCTCGGCGGCGGCGTAGGCGGACGCCGAGTACACCGACGCCCCCGCCTCGGACACGGTCACCTTCGTCAGGGACAGCTGCGGATGCCGACGGATGAGGTCGTCGGCCAGCTTGTCGGTCTCCCGGGAGGCCGTCCCGTTCCCGATCGAGATCAGGTCGACGCGGTGCTCGGCGGCGAGGCGGGCCAGGGTGGCGATCGACTCGTCCCAGCGCCGCGCCGGGACGTGCGGATAGATGGTGTCCGTGGCGACCACCTTGCCGGTCGCGTCGACCACGGCGACCTTCACCCCCGTGCGGTACCCCGGGTCCAGGCCCATCGTCGCCCGACTGCCGGCCGGCGCCGCGAGCAGCAGGTCGCGCAGGTTGGCCGCGAACACGCGCACGGCGGTGTCCTCCGCCGCCGTCCACAGCCGCATCCGCAGGTCCACCCCGAGGTGCACGAGGATGCGGGTGCGCCAGGCCCAGCGGACGGTGTCCACGAGCCAGCGGTCCGCCGGCCGGTCCGCCTCGGAGATCCCGAACGCCTCGGCGATCCGCAGCTCGTAGCTCGTCGGCCCGGGTACGGGCAGTGCGCCCGGCTCGGCCGGGGTGTCCGGCTCCAGGGTCAGGTCGAGGATCTCCTCCTTCTCGCCCCGGAACGCGGCCAGGATGCGGTGCGAGGGCAGCGAGGTGAACGGCTCGGAGAAGTCGAAGTAGTCGGCGAACTTCGCGCCGGCCTCCTCCTTGCCCTCCCGGACTCGGGAGACGAGCACGCCACGGGACCACATCTGCTCCCGCAGCGCGCCGATGAGGTCGGCATCCTCGGCGAACCTCTCGACGAGGATCGCCCGCGCACCCTCCAGCGCGGCCCCGGCGTCCGCCACCCCCTTCTCCGGGTCGACGTAGCCACTCGCCGTGCCGTGCGGGTCGAGGGTGGGGTCGCTCAGGAGAGCCTGCGCCAGCGGCTCCAGGCCGGCCTCGCGGGCGATCTGTGCCTTCGTCCGCCGCTTCGGCTTGTACGGCAGGTAGATGTCCTCCAGCCGGGCCTTGGAGTCCGCCGCCAGAATCTGCGCCTCGAGGGCGTCATCGAGCTTGCCCTGGGCGCGGATGGACTCCAGCACCGCCGTGCGCCGATCCTCCAGCTCCCGCAGGTAGCGCAGCCGCTCCTCCAGGGTGCGTAGCTGGGTGTCGTCGAGGGTGCCCGTCGCCTCCTTGCGGTAGCGGGCGATGAAGGGCACGGTGGCGCCCCCGTCGAGTAGGTCGACCGCCGCCGTCACCTGCCCCTGGCGCACGCCGAGCTCGTCGGCGATCCGCTGATGGATGGACCGCTGCGGGACAGATGTCGTCGTCACAATCCCTGATCCGCCTTCTCGTCCTCGTCGCTGCTGTGCGCGGTGCGCGGTGCCGGGCCGTCCGGCGGGTCCGCGCTGACTGCGAGACTACGGGCGATCACCTGCCGCTTTCCGCCCGGGCGGCCATCCGGGCTGATCCGCCGGCCCGGGCCGTGGGCCGTGCCGCGATGATCGGCCCGAGCCGCCGTCCGCCGAGGTCACCGCCGTCCAGGCGGCTGGTCCGGTGTGATCCGATGTGATCCGTCCCGTTCGATTACGTTGCTGGGCATATCCCATTGGTTCGGCATGACCTATGATGTGCGCGTGCGCATGGGGGGTGGAGCCGTGGGTGCGGGACGCTGTTATCCTCCGCATTCCGGACGTGGTCCGGCCGGATACGGCGCGCTCGCGCCGGTGCCGTCCGCCACTGGATTGCGACCCAGGGCGGCGGAGTGAGCCGAGAGAGTACTCTGGGCCCCGTCCGTGGCCCGGCCCTCGGCCCGACCGGTGTCGGTGGCATTTGGCACGAGGCTTTTTTGTATCACGGTGACGTCGGTTTCCTCAGTGCGACCCGGGATTTCGTCCTCGCCGGCCTCGCGGCCGATGAGGATGTTCTCGTGGCGGTGACGCCGCCGCGGATGGCGCTTCTCCGGACCGCGCTCGGTCGGGCCGCGAGACGGGTAACCTTTCTCGATCTGGCAGAGGTCGGCCGAAATCCGGCGCGCATCATCCCGGCCTGGCAGGAATTCCTTGACCTCGGGATCGAACGGGGTCGGACGGTCCGCGGGATCGGTGAGCCGCTGTGGTCCGGGCGGCCCGTTCCCGAACAGCGGGAATGCATGCTCCACGAGGCCCTGCTCAACGAGGCTTTCGCGGCACCGCCGGCCTGGCGACTGCGCTGCCCCTACGAGGTGGCCGTGCTCGATTCGGTGACCGCCGACGAGGTGTGGCAGACCCATCCGGTGGTGGTGGACGGCGGGCTCGGCCGCGTCAGCGCGCGCTACCGGCCGCCGGGCGAACCGGCTCCCGCCACCTCCGCCACCTCCGCCACCTCCGCCACCTCTGTCGCCGCCGCGGTGGCCGCCACCTCTGTCGCTGCCGCTACCTCTGCCGCCGCCGCGGTGGCCGATGCCGGCGCCACCTCGGGCGCTGCCACCTCTGTCGCCGCTGCCGCCGCTGTCGCCACTGCCGCGGTGGCCGATGCCGCCGTAACCGTCGCGGCGGGTGTCGCGCCCGGCCCGAGCCGGGCGGCTGATCCGTTTGCCCGGCCCGGCGTGGCTACCCGGCCGGATCCGCTCGGCGAGTCCCTGCCGAACCTCGGCCAGCCGCGGGCCGAGGTCGCGTTCGGCCCGGACGACCTCGGTCTGGTCCGCGCGGCGGTCACCCGTGCCGCCCTCGCCGACGGGCTGGGAGAGGACCGAGCGGGTGACCTCGAACTCGCCGTGCACGAGGTCGCCACGAACAGCGTCCGCCACGGCGGTGGCCGGGGCGTCGCGCGCTTCTGGACCGGCGATGGCTGCCTGATCTGCGAGGTCAGCGACTCCGGCCAGCTCGCCGACCGGCTCGCCGGGCGGCGGCGTCCGGACCTGGACCTCAGCGGCGGGCGCGGGCTCTGGCTCGTCAACCAGCTCTGCGATCTCGTTCAGCTCCGCTCGGGGCGCGCCGGCACGACCGTGCGGATGTTCATGTACATCTGACCGGTCGCGGCGCGGCGCCGGTGCGCACGCCCGGCGGGAGAGGGGACGGCGGTGGCGTCACAGGAGCGGACCCGGGTCGGGCGCGGCGCCTGGCCCACGGACGGCCGGGGCGGCACCCTGGCCCCGGCGGGCGGCGGATCCGCCGTCGGGCCGGGCCGGTGCTACGGCGTCGGCGCGGGCGAGGCCCCGCCCGCCGGCAGCACCGACGCGGACATCCTCGCCGTCCGGGCCGGCGTCACCGCGATCAGCCGGGCGCTGAACTGGCACGGCGGGCCGGGCACTCCGGTGCCCACCGACGGCCGCTTCACCGCCGCCACCAGGGCCGCCGTCGTCGCCTTCCAGGAAAAGCTCCAGCCCGTGATCAACCGTGACATGTACCTGCCGGCGGTCGAGCGCAGCCCGGCGGGATTCGTCAACAAGGAGACGTCGTACGCGCTGTTCATGCCAATTGCGGACCGTTACGCGCTGAAGTACACGGTCCCCCGCGGACTGCTGCGCGGCATCACCACCATCGAGAGCAACTGGGACCCGGGGGCGGTCGGTTACTGGACCAACTCGGATTTTGGGCTCTGCCAGTGGAACACCACGCTTCCCGAGATCACCACCGCCCGGGCGCTCGATCCCTTCTGGGCGCTCGACTCCACCGCCCGGGCGATGCGGGAACGATTCGATTCCAACCGCTGGGGCCACAACTGGCTCTATGTCATTGCCGCGCACAATGTCCCGACCTGGGCCGCGCAGTGGGCCCAGGGCGAACTGTCCGCCGCCGATCCGGCCGACAAACCCAAGCTCGACCGGATGAACGGCTACGTCAGCAACGTTCTGGCCCGCGTCTGGTAACAGTGGTACCCGGTCCGCCGCCGATCCGGCGCGCCGGGGGTCAGCCCGGAAGGGCAGCGACCTTGTCCAGGACCGCGGTGTTCAGCCGGCGGATCCCGATCGGGGCGAAGGTGCGCTCGAAGAAGCCGCCGACCCCGCCGGCGCCGTTCCAGGTGGTGGTCGCCGTGACCGTGCTCTGCCGCTCGCCGGCCCCGGGCGCCACCTGCCACCGGGTCTGCAGCGAGGAGTTCTGGTCCGCCTCGACCAGGGTGTTCGGTTCCGGTGCGGACACCGTCGCGTCGATCTGGCGGACCCGCTTGCGGGTGGCCTGCAGCCGGTAGGCGATCCGGCTGCCCGCGCCGGTGCCGCCCGCCAGCACCCGGTACTCCGAGACGTTCTCCGGCCAGGACCGGGCCCGGGCGCCCTGGTAGTCGGCGAGCTTGGCGACGATCTGCTCGGGCGTGCCGGGCACGGCCCGCTGGACCACGACCTTGATCTGTGCCACCGCTGTTCCTCCCTCGCTGCCGGTCGTCCGCTCCGGTCAGATTCGCACGCCAGCCCCGGGCGCCGCACCCGGGCCGCCCGATCACCGTCAGGGGATGGCCGGCACGATTACTTAGAGTTACATTGCGGGGGACGCTGGTGGCGGGCCCGAGACCGGCCGCGGCCATCCGGGCTCCGACGAGGGGGTAGGCCGATTTCTCGCGTATGGCCAGGGTATCCGCGGGCCTTCGGGGATCTCCTCGTCTTCTGCGCCGGTGCGGACAGCCGCGCGGTGGAGCCGCAGGACCGGCCCCGTTTCGTCACCGCCGGTGCGCTGATGCTGCTGACCGCCGGGCTCGCCACCTACGCGGGGGCGACGGTCGCCGGGATGGGCCTGCACCGCTCGACCCTCGGCGCGCTCCCGTTCGGCCTGTTCTACGCGACGGTGATCTTCTTCCTCGACCGGTCGGTGCTGCTGTCCACGCGGCCATACCGCTACGGGTCGGACGGGACCGTCCGGGTGGGCCGGGCCGGGCCGGCCACCGCCATGCGGATCTTCATCGCGGTCTGTGCCGCGCTGCTCGTCGGGGAGACGCTGCTGCTAAGGATCTTCGCGCCGTCGATCGCGCCGCGGGTGACCCAGATCCGGCAGGAGGATCTCGGCCGGGTGCTGCGCGGCTGGGATGCCAACCAGCTCGGCGAGCAGCGCGTCCTGCGCGACGACCTCGCCGCCGGCCAGCGTGCGCTGGACAGCGCCCACGCCCTCGTCACCGGCAAGACCGCCGAGGTGAACTGCCAGCTCACCGGGGGTGACGGCTGCCTGAGCGGCGAGGGTCCGGTGTACCGGATCAAGCTGGGCGAGCTCGGCGCCGCGACCGCGGCGGTCACCACCGCGACCCGCCAGCGCGACGCCGCCCAGGCCCGTCTCGACGCCTTCGACCGGTCCCGCGACACCCGCCGCGCGCACTTCCGCGACCAGCAGGCCGCCACCGTCGACGCCGCCGACGACCTGCTGATCCGGGAGAAGGCCTTCTGGCGGCTGACGGTCGCCGACCGCTCCGTGCTGCTGTGGCGGACGGTGCTGACCCTGCTGCTGCTCGGCATCGACCTCGGCCCGCTGATGTTCAAGCGAACGCTGGAGCAGACGGCGTTGCGGCGCCGGGAGCGGCTCGTCCAGTGGCGGGGGGAGACCACGGACGAGGTCGACGCCCAGCAGATCGGCCAGACCGCGCGTCGCCGCGGCGAGCTTGCCCAGACCCTGGCCGAGGGCGCCGCGGATCGTTACGGCCAGTACGTGCAGCGCCGAGACGAGATCGGCACCTCGCTGCGGGTCGCCGCCGACCTCGCCGACGTCGCCGTCGACCGCGAACAGATCCGCATCGACCGGGACAGCCGGATCCGCGACCTGCGCATCCGGTACCGCGTGCCGGACCCGGCGCCGGCGCCGGACCCCGCCGACCGTGCCGCGCCGTCCTGAATTGTTGAGAGTCGAGCTGGGGCTGGGATCGGGCGGCGTGGCATGGTTGCGCGGAACACCGTGATCGTCGGGTCGGGTCGGGGTTCGGGCGTGTGGCGCGGTTGCGTGCTCGCCGCGCTGAGGTCCGACCGGCGCTGATGGGTCAGCCCTCGTGTCGTCCCCCGCGGCCACCCTTGCAGCCCTTTCTTCTTCCGGTGGGCGGCCTGGTCGGCCTTGTCCGGGATGGCCGCGGTGATGTGGCGTCTACGCAGGCAGGCACGGGTGCCGCGGGACGAGCATGCCCGTGTCGGCGGCGCCGTGTCGGGGCGGGCGGCGATGACGTCGACGCCGACGTCCCACCACCACCGGAACCGGCTGTGGACAGCCGGGCGGGCACCGAACTCCCGCGGCATCTCCCGCCACTGCCCACCCGACCGCAACCACCACCGCAACCACCCTGGAAACGGCCCGAACTCGCCGATCAGCAGATAGAGCTCGAGGAACCCCCACTCCTCATCCGTCACCTGCACCCGCGTCATCCAGAACAATCCACCGGATCACCCCTCGCCACGACAGCGAACCCCGCAGACGGACCACAAATCGACACAAGCCCCAGGCCGGTCAGCCGTCCTGGGCCGCCCGAGGCGTGAAAACGCCCGGGCACGTGGGGTCAGTCCCACACGTGCCCGGGCGTCCGTGGCCGGATCTCCCGGCGAGGGTCGTCAGTCGAGCGCCTCCGTGCCGTGGCGCCGGTGGCGCAGCACGAACAGCAGCAGCGCGAGCAGCGCCGCGGCCGCCGCCGCAGAGCCGGTGACCCTGGGATTCGCGGCGGCCTTCTGCCGGCCGGCGCTGACCGCCCCGCCCGCCGTGTCGCGCACCTGGCTCACCTTCGCCGCGACCTGCGGGTGCGCGTCGAGCTGACGGTGGACCGTCTGGCTGGCGGAACCGGCGGCGCTGCCAGCGGTCTCCCGGGCCCGCTGCGCGGTCGCCGTGACCTGCGGGTGCGCGTCGAGCTGGCGGCGCACCGTCGCCTTGGCCTGGTCTGCGGTCTGGCGGGCCTTCTCGGTGGCGGTACCCGCCGTCGCGGCCACCTTCGGCCGCACCGTCTCGGTCGCCGAGCTCACCCGGCGCCGGAGGTCCTGCGCCGTGCGCCCGGCCACCTTCTGCGGGCTGACACGGTCGGAGAGCTCGTCGAGATCCTCGCCGAGCCGCGCCCGGGTCGCTTCGATGTCGGACCGGATCTCATCCGGACTCGTGCTGGTCACTGCCCACCTGGCCTTTCTGCTGCGGTCTGCGCTGCTGCGGTCTGCGCTGTCGGGGTCTGCGCTGCGAAAACGGGGAGGGACGGGCTTACTTGCGCAGGCTCTGCGCCCACTGGACGTCCTCGCGCAGCGTCTCCACGGTCTGCGTCGGGGTGGGGTGGACCTTGCGGACGGTGGAGCGGCCCTTCAAGGCCAGCACGGCCGCGACGGCGCCGAGGACGACGGTGACGATGAGGGCCGCCCAGCCGAGCGCCATCACCTCACCCAGCCCGAACATGACGGCCAGCAGGGCGAACAGCAGCGCGAAGTACCCGGCGCCGCCGGCGCCCGCGAACATGCCGGCCCCCTTGCCGGCCTTCTTCGCCTCCTCGCGGACCTCCGCCTTCGCGAGGGCGACCTCCTGGCGGAACAGCGTGGAGATGTCCGTGACGACCTCGGAGACGAGGTGTCCGGTCGAACCGCGGCCCGCGGCGCGCCCCTCGACGTCGTGGCGCTCGGGGGTGGTGAGGGGCGCTGCCGGGGTCCGCAGCACGTGGGTGGCCTCGTCCGGCGCATGTCCGTCGGCACCGCCTCGGTACGCGCTAATATTGTCCGGGTACGGATCGGCAGTGATATCCGGCTGTTGACGGTATGTGCTCGTCATGGGATCTCCTCGCGGGTTCTCCTGGCGGGGCGTCCGCGTGGCGGCACCCGTGGAACATCGTGTGGTCTGCGGAATTCCCCCCCTTGGGCCGCTTAACCACGCCTGTCGCGGCGCCTGGAACGAATACCCGCCCTGATCCGATCGGCCGCACCCGCCGCACCCGCCGGGCGGCCGGCGGCCTTCTCCCCGTCCCGATCGGCCTCGTCGTCGGATTCCGGCCGGTCCCAGGGGCGGCGCACGCCGACGGGGGAGGACTCCGGATAGGTCTCGGGCGCGGTCGCGCCGGTCGCCTCGCGGGCCGCCTCCGCGTTGAGCAGCGCGCCGACGAGCACGACCGTCACGGCGTAGTACAGCCACAGCATGAGGATGACGACGCCGCCGAGCGCGCCGTAGGTCTTGTTGTAGTGGCCGAAGGCGCGCACGTAGAACGAGAACGCCACCGAGGCGACGATCAGCGCCACGGTCGCGACGACGGCCCCCATCGACGCCCACCGCCAGTTGGCCGGGGTGTGGGCCGGCCCGAAGCGGTAGAGCGCGGCGATCGCGCCCAGCAGGATCAGTGCCAGCACGAGCCACTGCACCACCGTGAGCAGCATCCGCACCGCCCCGTCGGACACGTGGTGGGACAGCAGGGAGCCGCCGGCGGTGATGCCGCCGACGACCAGCACCGCGACGACCACGCCGCCGAGGCTCATCGCGACCGCGAGCGCCCGCAGCCGGATCGGTCCCCGCGTCTCCTCCTGCTCGAAGGCCACGGTCACGGCCTTGATCAGGTTCTGCGTGCCGGAGGAGACCGCCCAGAGCACCCCCACCAGGCTCAACAGCAGGCCCAGGCCCAGCCCGGAGGGGTTCGTCGAGACGATCCCGGTCAGCCAGTCCCGCAGCACCGTGCGCGTCGAGGGCGACAAGGAGCCCGAGAGATCGGTGATCTGGTTGCTCACCGTCTCGGGACTCGCGACCAGGCCATAGACGGTGATCACCGCGATGGCGGCCGGGAAGATCGACAGGATCGCCCAGAACGCGACCCCGCTGGCGAGCAGCGGGATCGACAGGATGCCGAGCTGCGACTTCACCCGCTTCGCGACGGCGAGCCAGCCCCGCGCGGGGACGGACGTGGGGCCATGCTCCGGCGGATCGACCTCCCGCACCGGTCGGCTGGTCTGGTGCCGACGGTCGTCGTGGCGGTGCCCGAGAAGGGCGGACGGATTCATGACGATCTCCCCTGCCGTCGTGACATGGCGGCAGATGTACCCGTCCGACCCTCGTCAACCCTCCTTCCGGGCCGTCGTCGCGGCGTCCGCCGCGGCGGGGGCCCTCAGTCGGTGCGTTCCTGCGGGGAGGAGTGCTCCCAGTCGGCGAGGATGGTCCGGATGCCCGTGACCAGCAGCAGCGGCCGATCGAGCATCACATGGTGACCGGCGAGCGGAATCTCGATCACTGGCGCGACCCGGCCCAGCAGGTTGTACATCTGCACCCCGATGTCCGGGGTCAGCAGGCCGTACTCGGCCCGGAACAACGCGACCCGGCAGTGCACCTTGCGCAGCACCTCCGGGGAGGGCGTGCGGTTGCCGAACACCTTCGGGTCGAACTTCCACGTCCAGCCGCCCTGCACCGAGCCGATCGACCCACGGGCGATGTGGTCGATGATGAACGGCAGCGAGCTCGGCTGGTCCGGAACCGTGCGGAACCGGGCGAGGGCGTCGGTCGCGGTCGGGTAGACCCGCAGCGGCCCGAAGGCGGTCCGGTCGCGGGCGGCCCGCTCCTCCGGGGTGAACTCCTGGACGGGGGAGTCGACGACGACGATGCCGGCGACCCGGTCCGGGTACTCGGCGGCGGTCGTGATCGTGACCCAGCCGCCCATGCTGTGGCCGATGATGATCGGCGGCGAGGTGATGCCGGCGTGGTCGATGACGCCGATGACCTCCGCCGCCCACGTGCTCAGCGTGTAGTCCTCGCGCCGGTCGCTGTCGCCGTGCCCGGACAGGTCCAGGGCGACGACCCGGTACTCGCTGGGGATCAGGGGGGCGATGTGGTCCCACCACCCCGCGTGCGCGGCGCCGCCGTGGACCAGGACGATCGCAGGCCGCCCGGCCGCACCCCAGCAGCGGTAGCTGATGGTGGCGCCGGCGACCTCGGTCTCGTGCCGCTGCGGTCGGCTGTCAATGGCGGCCTCGAACCAGGCCGGTGCTTCGTCTTCCATCCCAGGTCTCTGCCGTTCGGTTCGTGGGGCGGGTGGCTCCGGTCGCCGGCCGGACGGCCTGCGACGTGTCCCACCCTGATACAACACCGCTCGCCCCCTGTCCCGGCCCTTCCCGGGCAGGTTGTCGGATTGACGATGCGTCACCTGGCGCGCTGCGATGGAGCCGTGACGCGCGTGTGACCTACCCGGTGGCCCGCGGACCGGCGGTGATCGGCCGACGGCCTGGTCAGGCGTGGCCGAGGCCGGTGGTGTGACCGGCCAGCACGCCGGTGCGCACACCGTCGGGCCAGCGCAACGTCACACCCGTTCCGGGGGCATCGAGCGCAGCCAGCCCGGTCAGAACATGAAGGTGGAATTGATGATCGCGCCTCGCCGGGTGTATTCGATGACGCAGTCCTGGATGTCCAGCGGATGCGCGGGTATCACCCCGTCGATGACGTCCTCCTCGCGCAGGCCGTGCAGCGAAAGCCCGAACCGGCAGACGTAGACCTTCCCGCCCTCCTTGATGAACGTCTCGATCTGGTGATTGATATTGTGCTCGCCCGGAAACGCGGAATCGCCGGTGTGCGGAAATCCCCGGGTCGCCATCGTGTTCATCGCGCCGGGTCCGTAGAAATAGAGCACGGACTCGAAGCCCTTGCGCAGGGCGCGGGTGGCCTGCAGTATCGCGACGAAGCTGACCGACGACTCGTGCGCGATCCCGTGGATGAGGGTGAGGTAGCACTCGCCGTCGCGGGCCTGGTAGTCCGGGAAGATCTTGGTCGAGCCGTACAGGTTGCTTCCCGGCGGAAGCGCCGGATGGGGAACCTCGTTGAGGCTCTGCCGGTCGTTCTCCGTCAGCTCCATGAACGCTCCTCGATCGGGCCCGGGACGTGACCGCGCGGATCGCGTGTCGCCGGTGTCGCCGAAGCGCCGTCGGTCGTCGTCGATGATGAAAACGCGGGACGGAACCGGCCGTCGGCACGTTCCGCGGAGATCCCTCGCTGCACGGGTTGCAGTCAAGCACCTCGCTGATTCCGGTGTGCGACGAACACGGCGATCGGCGGGAAAGCCCGTGCTTTATGGTCCCGGTGTGGCCGCGGTGGACCAGACGGCATCGTCATCCACTCCAATTCGGCTTTTTCTTTGTACCGATTGCCCGGTCTTGGAGTGTCTCGTGGGCTGGCGGATCCGGCGACGGCTCGGCAGCGGACCGGCGATCGCGCAGCGGCGCAGCGGCGCAGCGGCGCAGCGGCGGACCGAGGATGCTGATGGGATGCGCTATGCCGTGCTTGCCGACCTTCACGGCCGGCCGGGGGCCCTGCGGCGGATCCTCGCCGCCGCCGCGGCGGCGGGCGCCGACGAGATCGTCTGCCTCGGCGACTACCTGGAGGCGAAGGTCCCGCGCCGGCTGCACGATCCCTCGCGGTTCTGGCCGCTGGAGCGGGTCGTCGATTCGGACCCGGCGCTGTGGTCACAGCTCGCCGGCATCCGCCGGGTGCTGGGCAACCAGGAACTGCGCATCCGCGAGCTGTTGCGCCCCGAGCAGGTACCCGCCGACCTCGCCGTGCTGCTCGACGCGCCCGAGTGGGACCGCCTGCACGGCGTCGTGGGCCTGCACGGCCATCAGATCCGCTGGTCAGCCGGCTACGCCGAGCCCGCAGGCGGTCCGGTCGAGCTGACCGGGGCAGCGCCGCCGGCCCTCGCGGACGGGCGGGACCTGCTGGTGCCGGTCGCCGCGGACGTCCCCCGGGTGCCGGTCGTGGTGGTGGGGCACACCCACCAGGAGGCCCTGTTCGAGATCGTCTGGTCGGACACCGTTCGCGGCGGGGGCGCGGCGGACGGCCCGGCGGTGCGGCCCGCGGGGCCGGCGGCGGTCGTCCGCGCGCTTCTCGTCGAGCCCGGCCGGCCGGTCCCGGTGCCCCGTCCGGACTGCGGTGGCGACGCCCGCTCGGTCGCTCCGGCGACCGGCGCGCCACCCGTCCCCGGCCGGCCCGGTGCGGGCATCCCCGGCGCCTCCACGCTCGTGATCAATGTCGGGCCGGCACGCGGCAAGCCGTCCCACTGGATGTTGTATGACACGGACCGTGGCGAGATCAGCTTTCAGCGGGCGGTTCGATAGCTAACCGTCCATTGTCAAGCACGTTGTGGTGCCAAACGGCAAGGGTCCCAGGTTAGTGACTTTAGTCCCGTCGCGTCCGACAGATGGGGGTCGTATACTTTCGCTAGTCCCGGTGAAGTTCTGCACCTGCGTTCCCCCCGTACGTCAGGTGAGGTGGCTTCACCGGGACTTCTTGCGTCTGAGCGCACGCGGAGTGTTGCTACGTCGGAGCCTTCGCGACGCCGTCCCGGCCTCGGTCGACGCCGTGCCGCCGCTCATCCCACCGGGGTGAATCCGGGCGGCCGAGCGCCGCGGGCCGGCACGTGTGTCGACGTCCGGCGACCACGGCCGGCCCGTCTCGCGGTGGTCGGCCGGGGCGCTGCCCGCCCCGCAGATCAGCCTCTCCCGGTTGGGGATCCCCGTCTGGTCGATGCCCGTCGCGCGCAGTGGGCCGGGCCACCGCTCGGGTCTGGCCGGCGGCCGCCGGCGGATGGATCCGCCCTACCCGCGACTGGTGACGGGAGGGTGACTGAATGCCACAGCGGGTATCGGAGGCGCGACGATGCCCCGTGCACCCGGCGCCGTCCGGCCCGTCAGTGGGGAGGAGGGGGGCACCCACGTTCGATCACCATCCGTTCCGGAGTGGGTGTCGTCGGCGATGTGGGCGAATGGTCCGACGGTCGGCGTCGCTTTGCCGACAGGTTCGGCTACGTTCAGGTAGATGTGAGATGTTTCGTAGGTAACCAGTGTGGGCCGTAGCCGCGCCGCCGACCCGGGTCGATAGCCTGTTTTGGGCATGTACTGACAAAGCTGGGCGTTACATCCGGACGAGTTGGAGGGGGCGCGGTCGCGCCGGCGGGAGGCTGGCGTAATCCGGGGCCGTGGGGTCGCGAGGGTCGCGGCCCCCAGGGGAGTTCCGCATCGCGGCGATGCCGTCTCGCGGATGCCCGCGGACCCGACATCGCGGCAGGGCCGCTGTGTCGGGCGACCGGGGTCCGCGCATCGGCGCGCCACGGTGATACGGGGCATCCGGAGCAGTGCCCGCTCACACGGATAACTCGGAAGGCAGGGGTGAACAGGTGCATGTCCCCGCGGCGCGCATCGTCTTCTCACCGGAGGATCGCGCGGAGATCGCGTCGGCTACGACCGAGATCCTTTCCACCGGTGCGATGACCTTGGGCGCTCATACCGATGAATTCGAGGCGGCATTCGCCGCCGCCCACCGGGCCCCGTTCGCGGTGGCCGTGAGCAGCGGAACGGCCGCACTGGAGATCATTCTCCGGAGTCTGGACGTTCAGGGCGCGGACGTCGTCGTTCCCACCAACACATTCGCCGCGACCGCCTTCGCGGTACTCCGGGCTGGGGCCACCCCGGTCTTCGCGGATGTGAGTCCGGACACCTTCGCGCTGACCGCCCGCAACGTCGAGGCGGCCGTGACCCCCAACACCCGGGCCGTCGTCCTGGTGCAGATCGGCGGCCTGATCCCGCCGGACATCACCGAGCTCGCGGCGTTCTGCGCCGACCGCGGCCTCGCGCTCATCGAGGACGCGGCGCATGCCCACGGCTGCCGCCACGGCGAGGGATACGCCGGCTCCTTCGGGGTGGCCGGCGCGTTCTCCTTCTACCCCACCAAGCTGATCACCAGCGGCGAGGGTGGGATGATCGTCACCGCCGACCCCGCCATCCACGAGGCCGCGCTCGTCTACCGCGACCAGGGCAAGGCGGGCTTCCTCGGCAACACCCACATCAAGCAGGGCTACGCCTGGCGCCTCAGCGAGATGCATGCCGTAACCGGCAAGGTGCACCTGCGCCACCTCGACGATTTCCTCGCGACCCGCGCCGCGGTGGCCGCCCGCTACGACGCCGCGCTGGACGCCCTCGACGGCGCCAGCCGCCTGCGGGTGCCCGCGGACGACGTCTGCAACTACTACAAGTACATCGTCCTGCCCCGGCCCGGCGTCGATCGGGCGCGGCTGAAGAAGGAGCTCAAGGAGCGCTACGGGGTCTCGCTCAGCGGTGAGGTCTACGAGGCGCCGCTGCACCAGCAGCCCGTCTTCAGCGACTACGTGGGCCGCTCGCTGCCGGTCGCGGAGGATCTCTGCGCCCGGCACGTGTGCCTGCCGATCCATTCCGACATGACCGACGCGGAGGCCGACCACGTGGTCACCTCCTTCGCCGCCGCGCTGGCGAGCCTGGACCTGGACGGGTGAGCATGAAGATTGCCGTTACCGGTGGCTCGGGGTTCATCGGCAGCCACGTCGTGGACCGGCTCCTCGATGCCGGCCACGACGTCCTCTCCCTCGACGTCGACTCCCGGCCGAGTGACCCGCGGGCAAGAAGTCAACAGGTCGACGTGCTCGACCTGCCGGGGCTGACCGCGGCGCTGGCCGGGGCCGAGGCGGTGTTCCACGTCGCGGGCATGTCCAACGTGGACTTCGCCTACGCCGACCCGGCGCGCACGGTGCGCCTCAACGTCGAGGGCACCGGCAATGTCTGCGAGGCGGCGCGGCAGGCCGGCGTCGGCCGGGTGCTGTTCGCCAGCACCGTGTGGGTCTACGGCGCGGTCGGGGAGCGGGCGGACCCGGCGCCGCTCACCGAGGACGCCGAGATCACCCTCGGGCGCGCCGGCCACGTCTACACCTCGACCAAGCTCGCCGCCGAGCTGTTGCTGCACAGCTACCAGCAGACCTACGGGCTGCCCTTCACGATCCTGCGCTACGGCATCCCCTACGGCCCCGGCATGCGCGACGAGCTGGTGCTGGCCCGGTTCGTCCGCAAGGCGCTCGACGGCGAGTCGCTCACCGTCGCCGGCGACGGGCAGCAGTTCCGCAACTACGTGTTCGTCCGCGACCTCGCCGACGCCCATGTGCTGGCGCTTCGGCCCGAGGCGGAGAACGCCACCATCGCCCTGGAAGGCGCCGAGGCGGTCAGCGTGCTGGAGATGGCGCAGGCGGTGTGCCAGCACTTCCCCGGCACGGCGATCGAGCACGTGCCGGCCCGGCCCGGCGACTTCCGGGGCCGGGAGGTGTCGGCGCGGCGGGCGCTGGACCTGCTGGGCTGGCGGCCGACCACCCCGTTCACGGACGGGGTACGGCAGTACATCGAGTGGTACCTGGCAAACCGACGGCCTCCGGCGCAGGCCGTCCAGCCCGTCGACGACCTAGACGTCTCCGCGGCGTCCTCGGAGTAACCATGGCGCAGATCGGCGGTATCACGGTGAGCGGACCATCCGAAAACGGCGATCCGGTGGCGGCCGGCGCCCTCCCGACCCGGCCCTCCGCGGAGGGCCTGCCGGCGAGGGTGGCGGCAGCCGTCGGACGCCTCGGCGACGACGAGGCGCCCGCCCGCGGCGGACCGGTGATCGATGGCTTCGCGGTGGAGGGGGCCGCGGCCGCGGCCCTGCTCGCCGGGGCCGGCGGCGGGCGCGCGCAGGCGCGCCCGCGGCCGCTGCCGGTCGGGCCGCCCGACGGCGTCGACGGGTTCACCGCCGCCGGCACGGCGGACCTCGCCGGCGACGCGGCGGATCAGGCACCGACCCGTCGCGGATCGGCGCTGCTGCTGTCCGGCTCGCTGGGCATGGGGCACGACGTCATGGCCGAGGCGTGCGGGGCGTCGCTGGCCCGGCGCGGGTTCACCGCCCGGACCGCCGACAGCCTGCGCATGCTCGGCGGACGCAACGGCTCCCGGGGGGAGAAGGTCTTCCGTGGGATGATCGCGGTGCCGGGCCTGTACGACGCCGTGCACTTCTCCCAGATGCGCACCGGCGGCCGGCTGGCCCTGGCGATCGAGCGGGCGTCGAGCCGCTACGTCGTCCCGGCACTGCGCGAGGAGCTCACCGAGCAGCCGACCGATCTCGTCATCTCCATCTTCGCCACCGGTGCCGCGGCGACCAGCCGGGTCAAACCGGAGTTCCCCGGCCTGGTCACCGCGGTGTTCTCCACCGACTGCTGCGTGCATCGGCTGTGGGTGCACGACAACACCGACCTGTACCTGGTCACCTCGCAGACCGCCGCCCGCTACGTGCGGCGGTTCGCGCCGGGCGCGCTCGTCTCGGTCGTGCCGACCCCGGTGCGCGAGCCGTTCTACGACCCGCCCACCCAGGAGGAGGCGCGTGCGGCGCTCGGCATCCCGGCCGACGCGCCGTGCGTGCTGCTGATGTCCGGCTCCTGGGGACTCGGGCCGCTGGTGGAGGGCGCCGCGGCCATGGCGGCCGCGGGGATCTACGTGCTCGCGGTGGCCGGCCGGAACAAGCCGCTGGCGGCGCGGCTGACCGCCCTGGCCGAGCGGCAGCACAAGGTCATCCCGTTCGGCTTCACCGACCGCATCCCGGCCCTGATGGCCGCCAGCGACCTGGTCGTCACCTCCTCCGGGGACACGTGCAGCGAGGCGCGGGTGATCGGCCGGGACCTGCTGCTCATCGACGTGGTGCCAGGGCATGGCCGGGACAACCTGCAGAAGGAGCTCGAACGTGGGCACGCCGAGGTCACCAACACCGACCCGGTGTCGCTGACCCGCTCCGCGCTCGCCTGCCTCGACCGGGTCAAGCCCCCCTCGGACCGGGTGGCGATCGGGCCGCAGGCGTGGGAACAGGCGTTCGGCTCCGCCCTTGCGCAGATCGGCTTCGGTGCCCACTGGTGAGATGCGTCGGTGGTGAGGCGGATCGGCGTCGGGCGCTCGTCCGGCCCGGGACGTTCCACGCGGCCGCCGGTGTTGACCCGGTCAGGCGATGTCGTCCCGGGTATGGGCCGGGGCGGTCGGGCACGAGTGAGGCGGCCAGCGCATGGCAGGGCAGGGGCGATCCCGGCATGAACGGCGGGACCCGGGCGCGAACGACGGCACGCCCGTGACCAGGGCGGCGCGCGTATGAGCAAGGCGCTGGCACTCGGCCTGCCCACCGCGGTGGTGTCGGCCGCCCTGTACGGGGTCGCGCCGCTGGTGCAGGCGCGGGCCGCCCGGCGGGAGGAGGAGAGCTCCGGCCTGGGCCTGGGTTTGTTGGCCCGGCTGGTGCTGCGTCCGCTGTGGCTGCTCGGGCTCGCCGTCGAGGCGGCCTCGTTCCTGCTGGAGGTCTACGCCCTGTCGGTTGCGCCGGTGGCGATGGTCGCCCCGGTGATGGCCCTCGATATGATCATCTTCACGCTGCTGGCCCAGCGGGTGCTCGGTGAGCGGATCAGCCTGACAGGCTGGCTGGGCGTCGGCTCGATGGTCGCCGGGGTCGGCCTGCTCGCCTACGCCTTCGCGCGGCGCGCCGAGGTCGGCACCGCGGCCAGCACGGACGTCCTGCTGGCCTTCCTCGTCCTCGGCCTGATCTTCGCGCTGGTGTGCGCGTTCTTCGCGAACGTCGCCGCCGTCCGGAACATGATCGCCGGGGCGGCGTTCGGGTTCGGTGCGGCCGCCGGCGTCTGCTATGCGATCGCCACCCTCGCGACCCGGCAGATCGGCCTGGCGGTCAACGATCGCCGGGAGGGCCAGTCCGCGCTCGCCGACCTGCTCACCACGCCGACGCCGTACGTTCTCGTGCTGTTCTCCGTGCTGGCGCTCGGCCTGCAGCAGCGCGGGCTGCAGGGCCGGGCGGCGGTGATCGCCTTCCCGGTCACCAGCGGGGTGTCCGCCTTCCTGCCGGTCACCCTGGGGCTGACGCTGTTCGGCGAGCCGGCCCCGGACGGCGCCCACCGGGTGGCGTTCGTCGTCGCGATGGTGATGGTGGCCGCCGGCATCGCCGCCCTCGGGCGCGACCGGATGGCGGCCAACCGTTCCGTGGACGAGCTGGAGGGCGCCGCGGTGCGTCCGGACCGGCTGGATTCCGAGCGGGTGGACCCGGACCGGGTGGACCCGGACCGGGCGGACTCGGACCGGCTGGATCTGAAGCGGGTGGACTCCGAGCGTTCCGAGCGGGTGGACTCCGACCTCGGACGGCGGCCTCACCACGGCGGCGACCCGTGGAATCCGCCGGGCCGGGGAGACGGCGGGCAGAGCGCCGCGCTACGGGAACTCGGCTGATCCGGACGCGCGCCCGGCCCGGGCGGCGAACCGTCACCAAGGGTGCGGACCGGCACGGTCGCTAACCCTGACGGCATGCTCCAAAACTTATAGTGACGCCGCATGTGCTTTCGGTGAGATAGTCGAGGTGGCCGGCCGCCCGGGTTCACCCCCCGATCGCCCGGGCGCCCGGCCGCCTTCCCGCCCGCAGCCACCCCGGCCCGCTCAGGGTAGCCGCGGGACGGGCCGGAGCATCGCGGGATGCAACACCCTGGCGTCGCCCCGACGGTACAGCTCCGCGGGCCGCCCTCCGTCCCGGGTCGTGAAACGTCCGGTCGGGACGAGAAAGCCCGCCGTGCCGGTCACCTTGCGGTGGAAGTTACGGGGGTCCAGCCGCGCGCTCCAGACCAGCTCGTAGATCCGGCGCAGCTCCGCGACCGTGAACTCGGGTTCGCAGAACGCCGTCGCCACCGCGCTGTATTCGATCTTGGCTCGGGCGCGTTCGAGCCCGTCCGCCAGGATCGCCGCGTGATCGAAGGCCAGTCCCGGCCCGTCGCCGGCGGTCGCGACCGGGGCCCAGCGGCTCGCGGCGGCGTCCGTACCGGCGATCGGCGTGCGCGACTGTGGCGCGAGCGCCAGGAAGGCCACCGTGACGACCCGGCCGCGGGGGTCGCGATCCGGCGCGCCATAGGTCGCGAGCTGTTCGAGGTGAGCCGGCGGGTGGCGCAGTCCGGTCTCCTCGGCGAGCTCCCGCACGGCCGCCTCGGCGAGATCCTCCCCCGGCCGGACGAAGCCGCCCGGCAGAGCCCACCGGTCCCGGTAGGGCTCGATCCCGCGGCGCACCAGCAGCACGTGGAGCTGCTCCCTGCGGACCGTCAGCAGGACCAGATCGACGCTGAGCGCGACCGGCGCCACGTCCGTCGGTAGCCCGCCGCCGTTGCCGCCGTTGCCGCCGTTGCCGCCGTTGCCGCCGTTGCCGCCGCCGTCGCCGTCGGCGGTCGTGGCGGTGGATGGCTCGAGGGGTGGCGGCATGCGGGGAACCTTACTCGTCAGGTTGACGAGAACCGACGACCCGGTTTATCGTCAGTTCGACGAAAAGAGAGGACGTTCTCATGGCGGACATCAGCCGGGTGCCGTTCCTGTGCCACCTGCGGAGCACCCCCACCGCGTACATCCGCCACCAGCGCGGCGCGGCCGTCGCCCACGAGGGCGTCGGCCTGGTCTTCTGGTATCGGCCGCGCACGGCGGTGATCAGCGAGGTGCCGGTCGACGACCGGGAGCTGGCGGTCCTCTTCCACGCGCGGACCGCCGACTTCCAGGACGTCGCGGTGCAGGCCACCGTCACCTACCGGATCGCCGACCCGGTGCTGGCCGCCACCCGCCTCGACTTCGGCATCGACCCGGAGCTCGGCACCTGGCGGGAGAAGCCGCTCGACCAGCTCGCCGGGATGATCAACGAGTCCGCCCAGCAGTACGCCTCGGACCTGCTCGCCCGCACGCCGCTCACGACCGCCCTCGCCGAGGGGGTGCCGGTCATCCGGGCGCGGGTGACCGATGGCCTGCGCGGGGACGCCCGCCTGGTCCAGACGGGGGTGAGCGTGGTCGGGGTTCGGGTGGTCGCCGTCCGCCCGGCGCCAGACGTGGAGAAGGCACTGCGCACCCCTACCCGCGAACAGATCCAGACCGAGGCCGACCGGGCCACCTATGGTCGCCGCGCGCTCGCGGTCGAGCAGGAGCGGCGGATCGCCGAGAACGAGCTGCAGAGCAAGATCGAGCTCGCCGTGCGCGCGGAGCGGCTCGTGACCCAGGAGGGCGCCAACGAGCAGCGCCGGATGACCGAGCAGGCGGCGGCGGCGCGCATCGCCGCCGCGGCGGAGGCGGAGCGGGCCGAGACGGCCGCCCGCTCACAGGCCGAGCGGGTCCGGGTGGAGGCGGCGGCGCGGGCCGAGGCCGTGCGCCTGGTCGGGCAGGCCGAGGCCGAGGCCGAGGCGGCCCGGGTCGCCGCGGTCACCGGCCTGGACACCTCGGCGATGGTCGCGCTCGCCGTGCGCGACCTCGCCGACCATCTGCCCGCGATCGGGGCGCTGACCATCACCCCCGACGTGGTCACCGAGACGGTCGCCCGGTTCGTCCGCGCCGGCGCGTCCCGGTGAGCCTCGCCCCGCGCGCGGTGCTCGTGCACCGGCGCACCGAGTACGCCGAGCTGCTCGACCGGCACGGCACCCGCGGTCAGGCCGCGTTCTTCCTGGCTACCCGCGGGCGGGAGCTGGCCGAGGTGCAGGCTGCCCACGATGCCGCCGAGGCAGCCCGCCGATCGGTCGCCGCGGCGATCCCGCCGCACTGGCGCCGCGGCGAGGTGGAACGGGCCGATCTCGACCGGTTCCTGTTCGCCCCGGACGACGTGGTCGTCTGCGTCGGGCAGGACGGGCTCGTCGCGAACGTCGCGAAGTACCTCGACGGGCAGCTCGTCCTGGGGATCAACGCCGAACCCGCCCGCACGCCGGGCGTGTTGGTCCGGCACGCCCCGGGCGAGGCGGCCGCCCTGCTACGCACCGTCGACGGATCGTCGGCGGACGCCGCTCTGGGGCTCGGTCGCCTGCTGCGTGAGCTCACCATGGTCGAGGCCCGCTCCGACGATGGCCAGCGCCTCGCCGCGCTCAACGAGGTCTACGTCGGCGACCCCGGACATCAGAGTTCCCGGTACCGGCTGCGGGTGCCCGGCGGCGACGCCCCGGTGACCGAGCGGCAGGCGTCGTCCGGGCTGCTGGTCGGCACCGGCACCGGTGCGACGGGCTGGTGCCGGTCGGTCTGGGCGCAGCGGCGCAGCGAGCTGGCGCTGCCGGCGCCGACCTCCGGCGCGCTGGCCTGGTTCGTCCGCGAGGCGTGGCCCTCGCCGGCCACGGGCACCGCCTGCACCGAGGGCCGCCTCGCCGGGCCGGCGCGGCTGGAGGTCCTGGTGGAGGCGGACCGGATGGTCGTGTTCGGCGACGGCATCGAGGCGGACGCGATCGAGCTGTCGTGGGGGCAGCTGCTCACCATCGGCGTGGCCGACCGCCGGCTACGCCTCGCCTAGGCTGGCTGCCTTCCTTGCCCTTCCACAGGCATTCGTGTCCGTTTCGTCCCTGTGGAAAGACAGGAAGGTCGACAGCCCGGGGGCGGCCGGCGCGTCGGCGGCGGGGATGAGGGTCAGCCGCGGCGGCGGGCCCGCCGGCCGGGTCGCGAGGTCCAGGGGCGGCCTGGTCGGCGGACCGCACCGGTCGCGGACGGGCCGGCCGGCGGACGACGCCGCCCGCCGGGCCTGGGTCGGCCCATCACATCCCAAAACGTTCGAGGGCCTTGCGTACCCGGAGGTTCGCCTGCGCGAAGGAGATCTTCCCGTCCACATACGCCGACAGGGCCGCGCGCCGGACACGTTCGACGCGCTGATCTTTCATCGGGGTGTTGAGCAGGTTGGTCGTGGCGGTGGCCACGGCAATCACCTCCCAGTGGCAGGGGAACAGGATGGTGCTACTCGTGTTGATCTCGGGTGGCGAGGCCCGCAACCCGGGCTCGCCGGGGACGTCGAGGCCCCGGCGGATCCAGACGCGGACCGACCGTGATCAGGTTTGAGGGGGTGCCCGGCGCGCGGGCGGGATGCGCCGTCCGCAGCTAGGACGGCGGCGGGATGGCGGCCCCGCCGGCCACCGAACCCGCCCGAGGCCGGCCCGCGGGCACGCGACACCACGCGGGTACGACGAGGGTTGAGGCCGTACACACAGCCTGGTGGCCGCCGGGATCGAGCGCCGCCGGCGAGGCGGCCACCCGGACCGTGGCGTTGCGGCGCTGTACGCGGGTAGCCGTACCATCAGAAATGATCACAACGACTGCCCTCCTCCGCGTTGGGCGGGCATGTGAAGCCCGCGTGGCCCGTCCAGCGGGCGAAGGTGGCCGAGCGCCGTCCCATGCCGCCACGGCGCCGGGACCGTCCGGTCCGCCTGCCCACCCTGAGCGACGGGCGGCGCGGACGTCGTGCCCCGGAAATGCCACGACCACAACGGGACGAACACTTGAACAACGAGGACCGACTGAACATCTACAAGAGTGCGCGACCGAGGGGCGTTGCGCAAGAGCCAACCGGCATGTGGCGCGGCTGCCACCGCACCCTACGAACAGGAACCTCGGCCCGGTCGGGGCTGGAACGCCGACGTTGATCGAATCGTCTCGGCACCGCGGTCGACGGCCCCTCCCGGCCCGCGCGGTCCGCGTCCGGCCCGGGCGCATCCGGTGGAGGCGTCCGGGCCGGACGGGGCGGAGCCGGGCGCGGGTCAGGCCAGGCGGACCCGGGTCCGGTCGAACTCGCCGTCCCGCGCGCCGGCCAGGAAGGCGTCCCACTCGGCCGCGGAGAAGGCGAGCACGGGGCCGCTCGGGTTCTTCGAGTCACGCACCGCCACGCCCTCGCCCAGAGCCGCGACCTCTACGCACATGCCACCCGCTCCGTTGCTGTAGCTGCTCTTGCGCCAGGCCAGCTCGGCGGGACCACCCGGATCGGGCTTCGCAAATCTGGTCATTTTAGTTCCTTTGCGACGGAAACTATCATCTGTATGGATTCCTCCGGCCGCAGGGCGGCGGCCAGAAGATGATTCATCTTCAACTTATAGCGCCGGACTTCGGCGGCACGCTCGATATAAAGGCTGCCGGCCGCCTCTTCTATATAGACCACTTCGTGGTCTTCCGAATCGGGGAATCCGAGTATGGAGAATGCGCTGCCCAGGCCGGCGTGCGCGCCCACCGAGAACGGGAGGACCTGGATCGTCACATTCGGGAGTTCGGACCGTTTGGCGAGGAATTCGAGCTGGTCGCGCATGACCGCCCGGCCGCCGATCTCCCGGCGCAGCACCGCTTCGTCCAGGATCACCCACAGCCGGGGATGGTCGGGGGCGGTGAGCCGGCGCTGTCGGTCCATCCGCAGGGCGATCTTGCGCTCGACCTCCTCCTCGCCGACCTCCGGGTCGTCGGCCCGGATGACCTGCCGGGCGTAGTCCCCGGTCTGGAGCAGCCCGTGGACGAGCTGGGACTCGTACACCTGGATCGACGCCGCGTCGCCCTCCAGGCCGATGTAGATCTCGAACCAGGCTGGGACGACGTCGTGGTAGGAGTGCCACCAGCCGTGCCGACGGGAATCCCGGGCCAATGCCATAAGGGCGTCGCGTTGCTCACCCTCGGTGACACCATACAGGTTGAGCAGGTCGGATACGTCGCGGGTGCGTACCGGTACCCGCCCGTTCTCCATCCGGCTGACCTTCGAGACCGAGCAGCGCAGCAGCTGGCAGACCTCGTCGACGGAGACACCCGCGGCCTCTCTCAGGCGCCGTAACTCGGCACCCAGCCGCCGCCGCCGCACAGTCGGACCGCCGCTCGTGGCCATCGCTAGTCCTTCGGTCTGTTCGGAGTGATGGGTGCATCCTGCCACTGGATCGCCACTCCTCATACGCAGTGCACAGCTCTGGGTAGCGAAACTCTTACAGAAGCTCTTGCGGATGGCCGATGCAGGGGCCATGCTTCGAGCCTTGGTTTACTTTGAGTGGCGAACATGACCCCCTGGGTGGGAGCTTGGTGCGGTGGAGAATCACGGGGAGTAGTCAATGGTGATCGCGCAGGGTCCGTGGCATCGATCCGCCGACCATGCCGGGACGACCGGCCGGACGACGTCGGCGCTGCCACGCGCCGCCGCCACCACCGCGCCCGCCACCGCCCGGCCCGCCACTGCCCGGCCCGCCACTGCCCGGCCCGCCACCGCCCGGTCTGCCACCAGGCGGCCCGCCACCACCCGGCGTGCCGCCGCGCCGCCCGAGGGCGGTGGGGGTGACCGCCGACCGCCGGCTCCGGGCGGGTGGGCGTCGACCCCCGCCCGGAGCCGGCCAACCCACCACCGCGGGCCGGGTCGACCCCGCGGGCGGGACCGCGCGCCGTGGACAGCTCCACGGACCTCATTATTCGGCAATGTGCGGAAAGGCGTGACAATGGCGACTCGCCGATTCCAGGTGTATGACGGCGATGGCGAACTGGTGGCCACCTTCCCCGAGTGGGAGGCGGCGCACTCCTGGGCGCACCGCCGGGCCGCCGAGGTGGGGACCCGAAATCCCGTCCAGGTCGAGGACCGGGCCGAGCGTCGGACCTGGACGATCGAGGCCGATCAATGCCGGCTCACCGTGTGGCGGCGCCGCGTGGAGTACGGATACTGCGGCCGGGTGGAGGCGCGTCCCGTCGCCGCCGGCCGCAAGTACGTCTACGTCTCCTGAACGGGCCGGGCGGCCCCGATGCCGGGGTGTTCGGCGCCGGCGCGGTTGTCGTGGGCGTCGGGGGCGTACGCCGGCTGCCGGACGCCCGCGCGCAGCGCCTCGAAGATGGCCACGCCCTGCCCGACGAGGCCGGTGGCGATCTCGCCGATGCCCTCCGCGCCGTTGAGCACCGTGACGTTCGCGCCCGCCAGCCCCGACGCCGCCTGCCGGACGATCTCCGGGAGCTGGTCGATGAGCATCCGGTCGAGCGCCACCCGGTTGTGCGACGCGGCCGCCTCCGCCTGGATCCTCATCTTCTCGGCCTCGGCGAGGGCGAGGACGCGGACCCGCTCGGCCTCCGCCTCGGCGGGCTTGACGACCTCGGTGACGAGCTGCTGCTGGCGCAACTGAGCCTCCCGCTCGGCCAGCTCGGTCCGTGCCGCGGTCACCGCAACCTCCGCCTGGGCCTGCGCCAGCGGCCCGGCCTGCGCGGCCTCGGCCTGGGCCCGGTCGATCTCCGCCCGATACTGGGCCTGGACGACGGAGGTCTGCCGGGCGTACTCCGCCTGCGCCCGCTGAGAGCGTTGCTCGGCCTCGGCTGCGGCCTGGTTGGCCTCGGCCTGGGCGATCTGCGCCTGGCGCTGGATGGCGGCGTTGTGCGGCGCCGCGATCGCCGCGATGTAGCCGAGCTTGCCGTCGTCGATGGACTGGATCTGCAACGCGTCGATGGTCAGCCCGATCCGGGCCATCTCCGCCTTGGACCCGTCGAGGACCTCGGTGGCGAGCTTCTGCCGGTCGCGAATGATCTCCTCGACGGTCATGGAGCCGATGATCGAACGCAGGTGGCCGGAGAAGATCCGTCCGGTCAGCACCGTCATCTGGCCCTGGTCGGACAGGAAGCGCTGGCCGGCGTTGACGATGCTCTCGCTGTCGTTGCCGACCTTGAAGGCGATGACGGCCCGGACGTTGAGGGAGATGCCCTGGTGGGTGACGCACGTCTCCGAGACCTCGGCCTCGCGCATCGCCAGGGTCAGGAAGCGCACCTTGCGGAAGAACGGCAGAATGAAACCGCCGTGGCCGGTGACCACCTTGAAAGGCATCCCATCGCGGTTCTTGCCGCCCGATATCAGCATTGCCTGGTCGGGTGCGGGGACTCGGTAACCAAACACGCCGCGAACCTTTCGTCAGAGATCGCCGCCGAAGACGGCGGCGGGATCCAGCCACGGCACGACCTCGACGGTCCGAGGCCCGCGTGTCCCGATGACCAGCACGGACGCGCCCCTGGGCAGGGGAGTGTCGGACAGCGCGAGAAACGTCTCGCTTCCGCCGCGGACCCGCACCACCACCTCGCCCGGCCCGGCGTCGCCCCGGGTGCCCACGATGAGCGCGCCGACGCGGCCGATGACGGACGGATCGCCCACCATCCTCGAACTCCCTCCTCGCACGCGGCGGCGCGGAAGGCCATGGCTGAACGGTCGTTGCAGGCGAGAAAAGACTACAAGTCACCGCCCCCGGCATCAGGGTCTCGTCGCTGTCCGCTTCCGTATTGACCGGACGCGGTCCGTCTGTAGTAGCCCGATCCCGGTTGGCTGCATATTCGGCCGGGTCTGCGGGCAGTCCCCGGTCCGGCCTGACAACCTGGTCAGCCCCCATCGGCCGGGCCGTACCGACCTGGCGCCGTTCGGATCGGCCCGAACCGGCGCTGGTAGGCGGTGGGCGTGAGCCCCGTGTGCCGGCGCAGCGCGACCCGCAGACCTGCGGCGGTCCCGAGGCCGCTGGCGCGGGCCACGAGATCGAGGCGACGTTCTCCGCGTTCGAGCAGCCGGCAGGCCAGCGTGACCCGTTCGGCGGTCAGCCACGCCAGTGGGGTGACGCCGAGTTCGGCGCGGAACCGGCGGTGCAGCGTGGCCGGGCTGACCGCGGCCTGGCTGGCCAGGTCGGCGATCGCCATCGGTCGGTTGAGCCGCTGGCGGGCCCAGTCCAGCAGCGGCGCAAGAGAGGTGTCGGGCACGGTCGGAACGGGGCGTTCGACGAACTGCCGCTGCCCGCCGTCGCGGTGCGCCGCGAACACCAGCCGCCGGCTGACCGTGTTCGCGACCTCGGCGCCGTGGTCCCGGCGGATCAGGTGAAGCCCGAGGTCGAGGGCGGCGGCGCTGCCGGCGGCCGTGCAGATGTCGCCGTCGTCGACGAACAGCACGTCCGGTTCGAGCCGCACCTCGGGGTGGCGGCGGGCGAACAGCTCGGCCCACCGCCAGTGGGTCGTGGCCCGGCGGCCGTCGAGCACACCCGCGGCGGCGAGGGTGAACGTTCCCGTGCAGAAGCTGACCAGGCGGGCCCCGCGGTCGCCGGCCGCCCGAATCGCGGCCAGCACCGATGGAGGCGGTTCAACGAGTGGATCCGGCCGGTTCGGCACGATGACCGTGTCGGCGACGGCCACGGCGTCGAGTCCGGCGATGCCCGACAGGGTGAACAGTCCGCCGTGCATGCGGATCTGCGGTGTGGGCGCGCAGAGCGTGCAGTCGTACCAGGGCCGGTCGAGCTCGGGGCGGCGCAGCCCGAAAAGCTCGGTGGCGACGCCCAACTCGAAGGGGTTTGACCCGTCATCCACGATCACCGCGATCCGGTGGGCCGGCGGGCGGTCCGGCTGCGAGGATCCATGCGACATGCGCGATTCCTAGCACTGGTAGGTACCTCCGCCCGGCGGGACCATCCCCGCATGACCGCCGAGCCAGTTTCTGGGCCTGACCGCAGTCCCGCACCCACCACCATTCCCACCGGCTCCGCGTCTACTGGCCCCGCGCGCGCCGTTGCGGGAGCAGCGCCGGCCGAGCAGCGGCGGGAACCACGAGCGGAACCGGTCGACCTCGCCGCCGCGCTCGACAGCTTCGAGGAACTGTGGAGTCCGCGCATCGCCGCCCGGGTGAACGACTACGACATCCGTATCGCCAAGGTCGCCGGCGAGCATGTCTGGCACGCGCACAGCGACACCGACGAGTTCTTCCTCGTGCTGGTGGGCACGCTGCACATCGCCCTGCGAGACGGCCTCGACGGAGGGGAACGGGTCGTCATCCTGAACCGGGGGGAGATCTTCGTCGTCCCACGCGGCGTCGAGCACCGTCCCGCCTCCCCGGCCGGCGCGTCGATCCTCCTGGTCGAACCCGCCGGCACCCTGTCCGTGGGGGACCGCCACGACCCGGTGCCCAACCACGTCGACGCCACGACGGGGCATGCCCTCGCCTGAATGGTCCTCAAGAGCTGCCCGATCCCGGCGCCGGCGTGCCGGCGCCGGGGAGCACCACGCCGGACTCGTACGCGGCGACGACCAGCTGTGCCCGATCGCGTGCCCCGAGCTTGGCCAGCAGCCGGCTGACGTGTGTCTTGACAGTGGTGACGCCGACGAACAGTTGTCGCGCGATCTCGGAGTTCGACAGCCCCGCGGCGACCTGGACAAGTACCTCCCGCTCCCGCTCCGTCAGCCGGGTCAGCTCCTCGTCCCGGGCCGCAGGCGGCTGCGGCCGCTGGGCGAACTCGGCGATGAGCCGGCGGGTGACGCTCGGGGTCAGCAGCGCGTCGCCAGCGGCCACGATCCTGACCGCAGCCAGGAGGTCCTCCGGACGGGTGTCCTTGAGTACGAAGCCGCTGGCGCCGCCGCGCAGCGCCGCGAAGACGTGCTCGTCCTGATCGAAGGTCGTCACCACGAGGACGTGCACCGCGGCGGTGTCCGGGTCCGCGGCGATGATCCGCATCGCCTCCAAACCATCCATGATCGGCATTCGGATGTCCATGAGAACGACGTCGGGGCGCAGCTGCCTGGCCAACCGCACCGCCTGGGCGCCTGTCCCGGCCTCCGCGATCACGGCGAGATCGGGAGCGGACTCGACCAGCACCCGGAATCCCGCCCGCACCAGTGCCTCATCGTCGGCGATGAGAACCCGGATGGGACCGCCGTCCGCCGACGGCGCACGGGACCCGCCGTCGACATCACCGCGGTCACCAGGCCCCGCCTGGCTGTCCGCCGGTGGGGAGCCACCGGCCGCCAGCATCATCGGCCTGCATCCTGCCCGACGGGGCTCGGTCGAACCGCGGCCGGTGGAAGCTCGCAGGACTGATCGGTGAGCGCGGAGGCGGGCGGAATAGGGAAGCGGACCACGACCGCGAACCCCCCTCGTGCCCGGGGCCCCGCGGTGAGCGTGCCGGCGAACAACTCCGCTCGCTCGCGCATCCCGATCAGGCCCAGGCCGGGCCCTGATCCTCTGTCTGGCTCGGGCCATCGGGTGGTTGGGCCGCGCGGCTCACCGGCCTGGTCGTGCTGGCCATCCGCCGGTGCGTCGCCGCCGCCGCGATGCGGTTTGCCGCCCGGCGAGCCGTGGCCATCGTCAACGATGGTCACGATCAGTTCCCGCGGCCCGTCGTGTACGGCGACCTGAGCCTCGGCGGCGTTGGCATGCCGGACCACGTTCGTCAGCGCCTCCTGGACGATGCGGTACACCGAGGTCTCCAGGACCGGCGGATAGTGGCGGTGGGCGCCCGTGCGCCGGTACGACGTGCGGAACCCGCGCCGCCGCAACCCGGCGACCAGATGGTCGAGGTCGGCGAGCGTCGGCTCCCTGGTTGGTTCGTCACCACCGGTCTGTTCGCCGGCTCGCGCTGCTCCGGCGCCCCTGACGTGCTTGTCTGGCTCGACAGGTTGGTCCGACAGGCCAGGGATCTTCGACTCGGCCGGCTCGACCTGCGGTCGCGGCGTCTGCGACGCGTCCGTTTGGCCCGATGGATCCCGGATCTCCTGGCGGGTGCTGCGTAGGACTCGGCGCACCTCGTCGAGCGCCGAGCGGCTCGTCGTCTCGATCACGCTCAGTGCCTCGCGGGCCTCGCCCGGGTTTTCGTCGAGCAACAGCCGCGCCACGCCGCTGCGGACCGCGATCAGGCTCAGCGTGTGCGACACGACGTCGTGCACGTCCCGAGCGACTCGCAGCCGTTCTTCGGCACGGATCCGGCGCTCCCGCTCCATGGCCTCTCGGCGAGCCTCCAGCGCCAGGCGGGAGCGGTAGCGGCGACGGGTGCGGAAGACATCGCCGACCAGCCACGCCGCCGCGGCGATGAGCGCCTGGACCAGATCCTGCTCCTGGTCGGGATACAGCCGCATGGCAACGGCGGTGGCGACCGCGATCGCTGCCACAGCCGTCGCGCCCGCAGCCACCGACATCCGCCTGGCGTGGTGTTCGGCGACGGTGAGGACGGCGATGCCGAGCGCTGGCCCGGCGTTGCTGACGAACGGGGTGAAGCGGACCCCTGCGAGCGCGGCCGTGCACAGGACTGCGGCGATGGTGGCGAGCACGGCCAGCGGCGAGCGCCGGGCCGCGATCAACGGCGCGGCGGCGAGCGCCCCGAACAGCAGGATGTGCGCGGTTGAGCCGTAGCTGTCAGCACCAGGCGCGACCGTCGGGGTCAATGCGGCCGGCAACGTGAACAGGGCGAAGGAAACGAGGACGATTGCGACGTCGATGGCGCCGGGCCCGGCCCTTCGGTCGGCCCGAGCGGAGGCGTCGACCGATGTAGACCCGACGGGTGCGTTTGTGCGTGCGGGCCGCCGGGTTGGGCCGGGCGGGGCCGGCGTGACGAGCGCCATGGGACGTGACGGTAGACGCCAATGTTGGCCCGCGGCGTCCGTCCAGAGGATGACCCGGGCCATCCGCCTCAGGCCGGATCGAGCCGCTGCGGTCCGCCTCCCGTAGGACCCGGAGGGGGTTCCGTCGATGGACGACATGCCGTCCCGAAAACGCGACGGTGATGGACATGAAGCCGCGTCCATCCGCTACACCCCGATCGGCCGCCATGCCGCCGCCCAGGGCAGCCACCGCCCTTCGACGGCTCCGGCGCTGGCCGCGTCCATACCCCTGGATCGCTCGCCGGCGTCGGGCGGACGCGGAGCTCTCGCCCGTCCTGGCAGGGTTCGCTATGAGCGCTCTCGGCGCGGGTGTCGTCTCCGGCGGCGTCATGTACCAGCACCGGTCGTCCGTGCGCGCGGGGCACAGCGCGGGCACCGCCGCCTGGGGCCCGCACCTCCTCGTGCTGATCCTGGCCGGGGCGCTCGCCGTCGGGGCGTGGCTGCGCCGCCGGCGGCTTCCGTCCGAGCGGCGTCCCCGTGGCCTGTTGCCCGCGCCGCTCGGTCGGCCCGCGGCGCGGCGGATCAGGCTGACAACGCTCGCCGTCCGGCGCCACCCGAGGGGGCTCTGGCGGCTAGCCGTCCTCGCCCTCCTGACCGTGCTACTGCTCTACCTGTGTTGGCGGGCTGGGGTGCAGGTGCTCGCCGGACTGGACCCGAACTTCACGGTGAACGCGTGGGGCGGCCCCAGCTATGTGGGTGCGATGGCCTGCCATTATCTCGATCTTGCCGTCGTGGGCACGGTCGTCGCCGGGCTGCTTGACCGGGCCCTGCTGCCGGTGCCAGCGGACCGCTTGTAGCCGTCGCATGAGGACGCCGGATAGCGCGTCGTCATGCCGCCTCACCTTGTAGTGGGGCACTCCCGGTCTGACCGGCCTGAGCCGTGCCGGGTTCCCGCTTCACTGCCACCCGCCCCGCGAGCGGGGTCTTCTGGTCGGCTCGGCGGGCGTTTTCCGTCTCCGAGGTACTGGCGGCGACGAGGTTGCGCAGGTTGATCGCCGCGTTCAGGCCGCGGTCGATCACCAGTCCGCAGGACTGGCAGGGGAACGTACGGTCCGACAGCGTCAGGCTTGGGTTTCACCAGCCACAGCCGGAGCAGGTCTTCGAGGATGGATACCAGCAGTCCGCGACGTGCAGGCGGGAGAGCCGCACCAGGCGCTCTTGTAGGCCAGCTGGCGGCGGATCTCGCCCATTGCGGTGTCGGACACGGCGCGGGCGAGACGCCGGTTGCGGACCATCCCGGCGACGTGGAGGTCCTCGGCCACGATCACGTCGTGGGACCGGGCGAGCCGGGTGGTGAGCTTGTGCAGTTCGTCGCGCCGCTGGTTTGCCACACGGGCGTGGATGCGGGCGAGCGTGGCGGCCCGCTTGCGGCGGCCGGCGCTGCCCGGCCTCGACCGGGCATAGGCCCGGGACGCGCGGCGAAGCTTCCGCAGCGAGGCGGCGTGCCGTTGCGGGTTGGCCACCGTCTCGCCGGTCGAGAGCACGGCGAGGTGCTTCACGCCCAGGTCGACGCCGACCGTGCCGCCCGTACGCTGCCGCTGCGACGGCTGTGCGGGGATCTCCCGGTCGGTCTCGACGGTGAACGACACGAACCAGCGCCCGGCCGTGCGGGACACGGTCGCGCCGAGCAGCCGTGCACGCCCGTCCGCGAGGCGGCCGGTGAGCGCGTCCATCGGTTCGTGGGCCTTTCACCCGGCCGATCCGGGGCAGCTTCACGTACAGGTCGGTCGCAGGCCCGTAGGCGCCGGTCGTATAGCGGAAGCTGTCGCGGGCCTTGCCACGCTTCTTGAACCGGGGGAAGCCGACCCGGTGACCCTTTCGCTTTCCTGGCCGGGAGTCGGTGAAGTTCTTCAGCGCGCGGGCGAGCTGGTCGAGGCCGGCGGAGAACGCCTCCTTCGAACACTCGCCTCACCAGGGGGCGACCTCGCGCTTGGCCGCGTTCCAGGCGAGCCGCAGCGCCGGCAGGGTCCACGGAACCGGGGTGAGCAGGTCACCCGTCAGGCCGTATGACCGCTCGGCGTCGCGCTGCGCGCGCGGCCCTCACCCGGGCCAGACCCCAGTTGAAGGTGAACCGGGCGGCCCCGGCGTGCCGGCGCAGCCCGCCACGTTGGATCTGGTTCGGGTCGAGCGCGTACCGGTACGCCTGCAGGGTCTTCACATGACAGCCTCGGTCGCGGCGGCGACCGCGCGGGCGGCCCGGTCCGTGGCGCCACGGCGGCCGTGCAGCCGGGCGCACATCGACGTGAGGATCTCGGTGATGTCACCGACCAGGTCGTCGTCGACCACTGCCGGGTCGACGACGACCAGCCGGCGGCCGGCCGCGGCGAGAGCGGCTTCGACGTATTCGGCGCCGAACCGGGCGAACCTGTCCCGGTGCTCGACGACGATCGTCGTCACGGCCGGGTCGCGGAGCAGCGCGAGGAATTTCCGTCGGTGTCCGTTGAGCGCGGAGCCGACCTCGGTCACGACCCGGCCAACCGGGATGTTCTGCTCGCCGGCCCACGTGGTGACCCGGGCGACCTGCCGGTCCAGATCGGCCGTCTGGTCAGCGGACGACACCCGGGCATACACCACTGCCAGGTCCGGCGCGGCGGGCTGGTCGGGCGGGTCGGGCTGGTCGACGAGGATCAGCCCGCCAACCCTGCGCGCCTTGACCGGCGGCTTCCCGTCAAGGAACCACTGCCGCGCGGTGGAGTACCCGACTCCGTTCGCGGCAGCCCACTCCTTGAGATTCAAGGCAGAAACCATACGCCATCTTCTGGCGCTATCTGGCGCCCAACCGGCAGCAGTCCCCCGCCCCCCTGGTAGGGCGGAATGGGTCTGGTACTGTGGGCGCCGTCATAGGTGATCGTCTTGGGGAGGTGGGACCCATTTCAGCGGTATCAGGGTGGGCGTCCTCCTCCCATGATCACATGCGGTTCGACCGGGCCTGGTGATCGGGAGGGCACCCTTCGGTGTCCCGAAAGGCTTCCCGTGTCGTCATCTCCATCGCCCCCTCCGACTTCATCATCACTGCCTCTTGTCGTCCGTCGGCTGCGTGCCGCTGGTTGCGTCTTCGCCGAGGACGAGGCCCGGCTGCTCCTCGAAGCCGCCCGGACCGCCGCTGAGCTCGCCGCGATGGTCGACTGTCGGGTCGCCGGCCAGCCCCTGGAACACATCCTCGGCTGGGCGGAGTTCTGCGGCCTGCGGATCGCCGTCGACGCCGGGGTGTTCGTACCCCGGCGTCGCACGGAGTTTCTGGTGCAGCAGGCCCTAGACCAGGCCGGTGCCAGTCCCGGCGCGGTCGTGGTCGACCTGTGCTGCGGGTCGGGGGCGGTAGCGGTCGCGTTGCTCGCGGCCCTGCCCTGCGCCGAGGTCCATGCCGCCGACGTCGAGCCCGCCGCGGTGCGCTGCGCTTGGCGCAACCTCGCCGCCGCCGGCGGCCGGGTGCATGAGGGCGACCTGTTCGCCGCGCTGCCCGGTGCGCTGCGCGGACGCGTGGACGTCCTGGTGGTCAACGCGCCGTACGTCCCGACCGACGCGATCGGCCTGATGCCGCCCGAGGCGCGGGAGCACGAGCCCCGGCTGGCCCTCGATGGTGGGACGGACGGTCTCGACGTGCTTCGCCGGGTCGTCGCCGGGGCGCCGTCGTGGCTGGCGCCGGGCGGCAGCCTGTTGCTCGAGACCAGCGCTCAACAGGCGCCCTCTCTCGTAGACGCCCTCGCAGGCACCGAGCTGCTAGCCCGGATCGTCGTGTCCGACGAGCTGGCAGCCACCGCCGTGATCGCGGCCTTCCCGGGCGGAGACCCGGCAAGTTCGGAGCGGGGCGGGAGGTGGTCAGCTCGGTGAGGTGGCGCCGGCCGGGCGGGGGGCGCGGCGGGGAAGGGTGGGGCCGCGGCCGGAGGTGGTGAGGCGGCTGCCGAGCCAGCCGGCAGCGGCGGCGGCCGGCCACAGGCGGGTGGCGGCGTTGCGGGCGTGGATGCCGGCCCAGGTTGCCGGGATGAGCAGGTGGGACGCCTGATCGACGCCACGCTGGCGTGGTTCGACCAGGCGGCGGTGGCGGGCCTCGTAGCGGCGCAGGGCGGAACGATGATCGTCGGGGGTCGCGGCCAGCTCCTCGGCGAGCGCGAACGCCCCGGCCATCGCCAGAGAGGAGCCGTCGCCGAACAGGGACACGCAGGAGGCGGCGTCGCCGACGAGCGCGGTCCGGCCGGTCGACCAGGCGGGCACGTCCACCCGGCTCACCGCGTCGAAGTAGAGGTCCTCACTGGCCTGCGCCCGCGCCAGCAGCTCCGGCGTCCGCCAGGATGCGGCTGCGTAGGCGCCGGCGAGCAGGGTGCGGTGCTGGTCGATGTCGCGGTGGTTGAAGTCCGTCAGCTCCGATCGCCGGAAGGCGAAGAACGCGATCGGGCCGGTGGCCGAGGGGTGCAGGGCGACGGCGCGGCCGGGGGTGTTGTGCATGACCACCTCGCGGCGGTGCTCGAGCGGCCCGTTGAACGGCACGGTGGCGGCGTAGAGGCCCAGGTGACGCACAAAGTTCGCGTCTGGCCCGAAGGCGAGTCGGCGCACCGCGGAGTGCAGGCCGTCGGCGCCTATGACGAGGTCGAACCGGCGGGGGCGGCCGTGGTCGAAGGTCACGTCGACTCCGTACTCGTCCTGCGCCAGGCCGGCGATGGAGTCGCCGAACACGAACTCGGCGTGGTCTTCGCTCGCCGCCTGCAGGATCGAGGCGAGCGCACCGCGGGGGAGCTCGACGTCGCCACTGCCGGTCGAGCGCGCGAGGGCCCGCAGGTTGACTCGGCCGACGCTGCGGCCGGCCGCGTCCACGAAGCGCATCCCCGTGACGTCCGTAGCGGCGGCCCGCAGCCGGGCGAGCACCCCCATCCGCTCGGCCACCTGCACCGCCTGGCCGCGCACGTCGACCGGGCTACCGCTGGTTCGCTGCCACAGCCCGCGCTCGACCACCGTCGGCCGGAAGCCGTGCCACGCCAGCCAGTACGCGAGCGTCGTACCGGCGATGCCGGCGCCGGAGACGAGCACCGTCCGGTTGCCCATGCGTCCTCCGCGGTGGGATCGAGGCGGATCGGACCGTCAGCGTATGACCAGATATGAAATCTGGTCAAAGATTGAATGCGCGGTGTGATGAACGTTGACCAACTCTCGAAGACGGTCATACGGTCGTCGCGTGAGCCCGACAGCCGGCCGGTCCCGGGACCCGTCGCGTGGGCGGGAGCGTGCCGCGCGCATCCTCGACGCCGCCGAGGATCTGCTGCTGCGTCACGGGGCGCGGCGAGTGACCGTGGAGGACGTCGCCGTCGGCGCGAACATCGGCAAGGGCACGGTCTACCTGCACTGGGAGACGCGGGAGAAGCTGTTCGCCGCGGTCTTCGACCGGGCGGTGGCCCGGGCGATCGCCGAGCTGCTCGTCGCGATGCGCACCCGGCCTAGCACCTGCCTGCCGCACCACTTCGCCCACGACTACTTCCTCGCCGTCATGCACCGCCCGCTGCTGCGTGGGCTGCTGCTGGCCGACCCGGAGCTACTCGGCCGGCTGGCCCGCCAGCACGACCCAGCCTGGGACGAACGGCATCATCTGGTGTCCGAGCGGTACTTCCGGTTGCTCGCCGAGTACGGTGTGCTCCGCGCCGAGCTCGGGGCCGACGAGGTCGCCTACGCGTTCCAGGCGACGTTCGAGGGTTTCGTGCGGGCCGAGGGGGAGCTGGCCGGCGGCGAGAACCCCGCGCTGCGGTCAGCAGCCCAGCCCGCGGTCGCCACCCTGGAACGGCGCGCGGACCTGCTCGCCCGGACCGTCGAGCTAGCGTTCGAGAACAACCGCCCGGTCGCGGCCGACGAGCTGCGATTGCTCGCCGCCGACGTCGTGGACCTGTTCACCGACCTCGTCGACCGCCGCGGTTTCGCCGACCTCGTCGACCGCCGCGGTTTCGCCGACCGCGCCGACCGCGCCGAGCTCGGCACCCCCGCCGCGTCCTGATCCTGTGACGCCGCGGCGGTCGCGGATGCTGACCGGTCGGTGCCGACATCCGGCGGAGCCTGCGGACCGGGCGGCGAGGGTCAGGGCAGGGCGTCGTAGGTGTAGAGGGCGGCGACGTCGAGGACGCTACCCGGCGTGTCCGGCTTGCTGGCCGGGGCGAACGGGGAGACCAGCGGGTCGTCGATCCGGTGGCCGAGCAGGCTCGGTGGGGCCGTCATGTCCGGCTGGTACTGGCGGCCGTTGCGGCGCATCCAGCCCTCCCAGAGCCGGTCGACGTTGCAGTGGTGGACGAAGAACACCGGGTCGTTCGGGGACGATGCCGGGGTCATGTCCCCGCCGACCCACAGGTGGACCTGGTTGTGCAGCCCAGGGCCGGTGAAGCCCTCCAGCCGGTTACGGAAGCCCCGGGACGAGACGTCGAAGGGCGACCTGTCGTAGTCGGCGAGGCTTGGATCGACGCGCGTGTCGTAGGCCGCGCGGACGTCGCCGGTGCGGGGCAACCGCGACGAGCCGAACGGCGCGTTCTGGCCGAACCTGCGAGCGAGGCCACGCTCGGTGATCTGGCGCAGCGCGCCGCTGGAGTTGGTCGCGATCCGGACCCGGAAACTCGTCGGGTCGGCGCGGTCGAAGGCGAACGCGCCGCCGCGTACCGGGCTGCCCTGGCCGCCGAACCCGTCCGCGGTGTCCCGCCACAGCGCCGAGGCCGCAGGGTTCGCCACGCCGCCCTGTGCAGGCGGAGTGCCGTCGAGCGCCCAGTCCCAGTAGGGCAGGCCGAAGTCCGGGTCGGCGAGAACGCGCTGCAGGTGCGCCTCCAGCCATCTGAGCATCACCCGGTGCCAGGGCAGGAACACCGGCCCGCGGTGCGCGGCGTTGCGGGTTCCGGCATCACCGCCCGGTGGCACCGCGGTGTTCATCGCGAGGACGTGCCAGATGACGAACAGGTCGTAGGTGTACACGGGGCGAGCGCGGCCGGGAATGCCGAACCGGTCCGTGGTCAACGTCGTCGGTTCGTGCTTCAGCAGCTTGACGCCGCGGATGTAGGCGGCTCGCGCCTCGTCGTCGCGGAGGATGTCCCGGCGGACAGCGGCCATCTCACAGCCCTCCCAGAGTCTCGTCGCCGTGGATGTGGGTGTCGCCGTGGTCGTGGACGTGGCCGCCGTGCTCGGGGTGGCTGCCGGCTCCGTCGCCGCCGTGCTCGCCGCCGTGCTCGCCGTCGTGGCCGCCGGTGGGCGTCGGCTGCGGGGAGAACTCGTCGGGGAAGGTGCGGATGAGCACCCGCACCAGGTCCACGAGCGAGGGAAGCTGGTAGGCGGGCAGGCCGTGGCAGTGCGCCGAGCCGTCGTTCGACAGCCCGATGTGCACGTCCAACGGCCGCCCGTCCACGGTGATCTCGTAGGTGGTCGTGATGACGACGTGATGGCCGTCGAAGTCGTCCTCGCGCACGCTGCGCGCCGGATCGGCGTGATCATGTTCTGGCTGGGGGAGTCCGGCCAGGTAGATCGCGAGGAAGGCCGGTTGGGTGGGGTCGGCGGTGTCCGATGGCATGGAGTTCCCCGAGGTCTGGTAACTGCCGAGATGAACTATGTGGCCGCAGCATCTACCGTGCGTGAGGGATTCACAGCCAACTGTCGCCTAGATGTCGCCGTTCGCGTGGCGGACTCGGGGCGGTGGCTCGGGGCGGAGAACTCAGTCCCTCTGTTCGCCTCCGACAGGGACGGGAGCAGCCGGTGCCGGCTCCGGTCGGGCGACCTGGACCGGCTGTCGGGCCGGGATGAGCAGCAGGGCGAGGAAGGCGGCGAGAGCGAGCATGGCGCCGCTGACACCGACCGCGGCGGCGTAGCCCGCCGCCAGCGCCGTGTCCGGAGCGCCGTCGTGGTGCTCGGTGACGGTGATCGCCGTCGCCGCCAGGGCCGCCAGCCCCACCGCGCTGCCGATCTGGCGGGAGCCGGTGATCAAGCTGGAAGCCATCCCGACCTCTGCCGGAGCCACGCCGATGGTCGCCGCGGTGCCGACCGGCACGACGCACAGGCCGATGCCGCTGCTGGTCAACAGAGATGGGCCGAGGACGGAGGTGAGGAAGTTCCCGTCGGCGGTGAGCGTCACCGCGAACCATCCGAACCCGGCGGCGGCCGTCAGACCACCCGCGCTGAGCAGCGCGCGTAGGCCGAACCGGTTCACGGTGCGTGCGGCAACGCCTGAGCCGAGCACGGCGCCGAGGGCGAACGGCACGAACGCGACCCCGGTCGCCGTCGGGCTGTAGCCCAGCACCTGCTGCAGGTAGAGCGAGACGAAGTAGAACGCGGCCGCCTGCCCGGCGAACAACAACAGCACGAACAGGTTCGCCGTGGCGACCGTGCGTTGAGCCAGCAGACCCATCCGTAGAAGTGGCCGTGCGCTACGCGACTCGACCATGACGAACACGGCCAGCAGTACCCCCGCCGTCGCCAGGGTGGACAGCGTCATCGCGGAACTCCACGGATGGGATTGGGTGCGGACAATGCCCAGCACGAACACCGAGGTCGCAGCCGTGGCCAGCACCGCCCCGGCGAGGTCCAGCCGGGCGACCGCGGCCCGGATCACCCGCCGGTCGGCGGGGATACGGTTCGCAGTCGCCACCAGGGTGAACGCCACGACTGGCACGTTGACGAACAGCACGGCCCGCCAGCCGGCCGACTCCGTCAGCATCCCGCCGACCAGCACCCCGACGGCGCCGCCGAGTGCGGCCGCGGCGCCCCACAGCCCGAGGGCGCGGGCACGCTGCGGCCCCGCCGGGATGTGCAGCGTGATGAGGCTGAAGGCGATCGGGGCGAGGACCGCGGCGCCGACACCTTGCGCCGCGCGGGCCGTGATCAGCTCTCCCGGAGTCTGTGCGAGCCCGCCGGCCAGACTCGCCGCCCCGAACACCGCGAGGCCGGCGAGTAGGACTCGGCGGTGGCCGGCGACGTCGCCGAGCCGGCCACCGAGCATGACAAGGCCGCCGAACGCGAGGGTGTAGGAGTTGACGATCCAGGTCAGCCCCCGTCGCTGAAGCCGAGGTCGGTGCGGACATCGGCCAGCGCGACGTTCACCACGGACATGTCCAACGCGACCATGAACTGCACGAGCAGCGCAACCGCGAGCAGCCAGCGGCGGGCCGCCGCTGGCATGCTGACGGGGGCTGGATCCATGACAGGCTCCTTTCGGGCGACCGGCCTCGACGCGGCCCGGATCGCCGAACGCATCGCAACTCCATGTTGCGATGCGTTCGAGAGTGGCATGTTGATCCCCTCTAACGCAACCAGGGGTAGCGATAACGATGGAGCAGGAAGCGCGGCCCAGCCCTGCGGGCCGTCCGGTGGGGCGGGGACCCAAGGTGCGTGCGGCGGTGCTCGCCGCAGCGATGGCGGAACTCGCCGAGGTCGGCTACAGCGCTTTGACCATGGACGGCGTAGCGCAGCGGGCCGGCGTGCACAAGACGACCGTCTACCGGCGCTGGCCCGACCGTGATGCGCTGCTTGTCGACGCGCTGACCGACCACGCCGCCACCCAGACACCGATTCCTGACACCGGCACCCTGGAGTCCGACCTGCGCGAGCTGGCGCGTTCGATCGTCGCGCTGCTCATCTCCAGCCCCGCCGACCGGGCCTGGATCGCGGCGATGTCGTCCGATGCTGCGCGGCTGCCGGAGATGGCCGCGGTGAAACGTCGCTTCTACGCCGACCGCTTCCGCCGGGCCGAACCGGTCGTCGACCGCGCCGTGGCCCGCGGCGAGCTGCCCGCCGACGTCGACCCGCCCGAGCTGCTTAAGACCCTCATTGCACCGATCTATCTGCGGTTCCTCGTGACGGGCGAACCCGTTGACGACGCTGTCGCCGAGCATGCGGCCCGGGTCACGGTCGCGGCCGCGCGAGCCGGAGTGCTCGGCAGCGCCCCAAGGTGATCCACGACCATCTGCGGGACCTACCGGGACCCCGGGCGCCGACGGGCGGTTGGCCGTCGCCGCGACCATCCGTGCGAAGCACGCTTGACGGTTTCCGGGATGCGGCGGAGCCTTGATTCGCGCCGAGTTTCGCCCTTGCCGGTCGGGCCGCCCTCGCCGGCTGCTCGCCGCCAGGGTATCCGCATCCGCGGGCCCGCCTGCGGGCCCAGCCGGTCTGGAGGAAGTCTGATGTCGCGAACGGTCCTGCTGCCGAACGCCGACCATCCGATCACTGTCGAGCCGACCGGCGGGCGGGTGGTCGTCCGGATCGACGGGCATGTCGTCGCCGACTCGCATGACTCGCGCACGCTGCGCGAGGCCAGCTACCCGCCGGTGCAGTACATACCGATCGCCGACGTCGACCAGAGCGTGCTGCGCCGCAGCGACACCACCAGCTACTGCCCGTACAAGGGCGACGCGAGCTACTACAGCGTCGAGACCTCGGACGGCACGACGCTGCGCGACGTCATCTGGACCTACGAGACCCCCTACCCGGCCGTCGCGGACATCGCTGGCCGGATCGCCTTCTACGCCGACCGCGTGGAGATCACCACCCCCGACGCCGACGCGTGAACTCGGCGGCGCGGCATCCATCGCGGCTTCGCCTCGGCCGGGGCCACGAGCGCAGGTTCCGTCGGCAGTAAGGCTCGTGGCATGCGGCGGATCGTCATCCTCGGCCGCGGCGGGGCCGGGAAGTCCACCCTCGCCCGCCGGCTTGGGGAGATCACCGCCATTCCCGTGATCGAGCTGGACCAGCTCTTCTGGCGTCCCGGGCCGCGGCCCAGTTTGCCGCAGGAGTGGGCACAGACCGAGCGGGAGGCCGTCCGGGCGGATGCCTGGATCATGGATGGCGATCTCGGGCCCTACGAGGTGTCCGTGGACCGGTTCGCCGCCGCGGACGCCATCGTCGTGCTCGACTTCTCCCTGCCCCGCTGCGCCTGGCGGGCGTTGCGGCGCTCGCGGGAGAACCTGGAGTTCTGGCGTTGGACGATCGGCTACCGGCGCCGCAGCCTCCCGCAGGTCATGGCCCGGATCTCGGCGCGCGGCGCCGCCGCGGAGCTCCACGTGGTGCGCAACCCGCGGGAACTGGAACGGTTCGTCGCCCTGGTAGCGGCCACGGCCGGTCGCGGGACGACCAGCGCCTCCTGAGCGCCCGCGCCTGACCCGCCGGCACGGGTCGGGCGCGCCGGTCGGGTCAGGCGAACCGGTCGAGCGCGTCGCGCAGGTACCGGCCCAGGGTTTCGCTGCCGGTGTGGCCGGAGTCGGTGATCGGGACGAGTTCGGCGCCCGGCCAGGCACGGGCCAGCTCCCAGGCGACGCGGAACGGGCCGCCCAGGTCGTGGCGGCCGTGGATCAGCACCCCCGGGATGCCGGCGAGCCGGCCGGCGTCGCGTAGCAGCACGCCTTCGTCCAGCCAGGCCCCGTGTGCGAAGTAGTGCGAGCAGATCCGTGCCAGCGCGAGCCTCGCCCGCTGCGGGCGGCTGCCGTATGCGCCCGGCTGCCCGTTCGACTCCAGTGAGATGACCGCGTCCTCCCAGGCACACCAGTCGTCGGCGGCCCGTCGTCGCACCGCCGGGTCGGGGTCCGCGAGCAGGCGTGCGTAGCCGGCGACGAGATCGCCGTCGCGGTCCGCGGGCGGCAGTGCGTCGCGGAACCGCTCCCACTCCGCGGGGAAGTACCGGGCCACGCCGCGGTAGAGCCAGTCGACGTCGCGGCGGCGGGTCATCGTCACGGCCGCGAGGACGATCTCCGACACCCGGGACGGGTGGCGCTCGGCATAGGCCAGGGCGAGCGTCGAACCCCACGAGGCGCCGTACAGCAACCACCGGTCGATCCCGAGGTGCTCGCGGAGCAGCTCCATGTCCGCCAGCAGATGGCCGGTGGTGTTGTGCCGAAGGTCGGTGTCGTGGTCGCCGGCATGCGGGGTGCTGCGACCGCAGCCGCGCTGGTCGAACAGGACGATCCGGTAGCGGCCCGGGTCGAACCACCGGCGCGCCCCCGGCGAGCAGCCCGAGCCCGGCCCGCCGTGGACGACCAGCGCCGGCCTGCCGGTCGGGTTGCCGCAGACCTCCCAGTAGACGAGGTTGCCGTCGCCGACGTCGAGCGTCCCGGTGTCGTACGGCTCGATCGGCGGATACTGCGATCCCATCGGCCGATCCTGACCTACTGGTCACGGTGGGTACCGGCAGTGGTCGGGATTCCGATCGTGTGGATCCACTCCTCGTAGCGACCGACCGGGAGGAAGCCGAGGGCGGCGTAGAGGCCCCGGGCCAGCGGCGTCGACTGCAGGGTCGCGGTCCGCGCCCCGTCCTGTTCGGCGACGGCGAGCACGTGGCGCAGCAGCGCCGTCGCCAGGCCGCGCCGTCGCCAGGCCGGGGCCGTCCCGACCGTGTAGATCCCGCAGTCGGTGCCGTGCCGGAAGCTCCAGGCGCCCGTCACCGCGGCTCCGTCGCGCAGCAGGACCCAGGCGGCCAGGCCCGGCACCGCCTCCGGCGAACCGAGTTCGGCCGTGTCGAGCGGTCCGTCGGCGGCCCGGATGGCCGCGTCGATCGAAGTGCGGACGACGCCGTCGGTCCGGGTCGGCCCAGGTCGCAGCGCGGCCCGCATGACGAGCGTCGTGGTGTCACGAGTGAGCCCGTCGACCGTGCGCGGCTCTTCGGGGGTGCTCGGCTCGTCAGGGGTGCTCGGCTCGTCGGGGGTGCCGAGGTCCGTCGCCCGGCTCGGGATCCACAGCGCCCACGTGCCGACGCCGGCCGCGGCGTACAGCTCGCCCAGCCGGGCCGCGACCGTCGACGCGGTGGCCACGTCGTCGAGCAGGATCGCGTTGTTCAGCGGTGCCCAGTCCGGAAAGACCGCCGCGATCGCACCGGGCGAGTGGATCAGCCTGGCGCCCGGCGATGTTAGGGCCAGGGCCGCCCAGCTGGCGAGCAGCGTCTCCTGCCCCGGCAGCGTCGTAGCTGTGCTCGTGCCCGCCGGTTGCCCGGTCCCATGCCCGGTCCCATGCCCGGTCCCAGTCATGCGTCCGCCTCCCGCCTGTCTGGCGCGGGACGTCGATGCCGGCCCCGATGGCTCCGTCGACTATGCCCTTACGAGTTCTTCACCACCGTTCCGTGCCGATGGTCACGGCGGAAGGGTGACAGTAGGTTGTCGCCGGCCCGGGCAACGATCGAATCATGACTGAGTTCGCGATCGCACCGCCGTCCGCTGTCCGTACCGATCCCTTCGTCACGACCGGGCTCGACTGCCTCGCCGAGACCGAGGCGTTCAACGCCGCGTTCGAGGCCAGGTCGGGCTCCGTGCCGGACCGCAGCCGAGGGGTGGACGCCGCGACGCTGGCGACGCTGCGGCGCAACCGGGTGGGCGGCGAGGCGCCGCCGGTGCGCACCTGTCGCTGACCAGCCTGCTGCGGCTGCGGGACCGACACGCGATCACGGGGGCGTTCCGGGCGGCCCACCTGACGTTCGGGGTTCCTGTCGTGGGCGGGACGTAGCGTCCGGCCGTGACCCGAACCGACCGGCTCTATGCGCTGATGGAGGAGCTGCGGGCGGTGGCGCCGCGTCCCGTCACGGTGCCGGCGCTCGCGCGGCGCCTGGAGGTCAGCGAGCGCACCGTCCAGCGTGACCTGAAGGCGCTGGCGGAGACGGGCGCTCCCGTCTACAGCGCTACCGGGCGTGGCGGCTGGTCCGTGGATCCGGCGATGACCCTGCCGCCGATCGGGTTCACGCCAGGTGAGGCCCTGGCGGTGGCCGCCGCGCTGGCCGCCGCGGAGGGTTCCGCGCCGTTCGCCGACGGCACCCGCGGCGCCATGCGGAAGATCGCCGCGTTGCTGTCCGGCCAGGCCCGCGTCGAGGCGCACGAACTGGCTGCCCAGATCGTCGCCCTGCCGTCCCGGATCGATCCGGCGGTCCGGGACGCGGTGGAGCGGGCCCTGACCAGGCGGGAGGTGCTGTCGCTGAGCTACCTGGACGCCGGCGGGCGCACCTCGGAGCGGGAGGTGGAGCCGGCCGGCCTGCTTACCACCGAGGGCCGCTGGTACCTGGTGGCCTGGTGCCGCCTGCGGCGCGCCCCGCGCGGTTTCCGGCTCGACCGGATCCGCGGCGCCGCCCCGACCGGGCAGGCCGCCCCCCGGCGGGAGCTCGCCGACCTGCTCGGCTCGGCCGCCGCGGGCGCGGTCACCCCGGCCGTGCTGGACAGCCTCGCCCCCTGATTCAGCCAGCCAGGCCTACCCGTGCCGACGCGGCCCGGGTAGGACCGGGCCGGCGGTGGGCGGGGTGGGTCGGCGGTGAATCAGAGGTTCTGGCCGCCGGACAGTTCGATGCGGGTGCCGTTGGCCCAGCCGAAGCCGTCGGCGAGGAGCAGCGGCACGGCCGCGCCGATGTCCTCGGCCTCGCCCACTCGGCCGAGCGCGATGGTGCTCGCCACCGCCTCGTTGAGCTGGGCGTTGTCCCGGAGCCGGCCGCCGCCGAAGTCGGTGGCGATCGCCCCGGGCACGAGCGCGTTGACCCGGATGCCCCGCTCGCCGAGCTCCTTGGCCTGATACCTGGTCAGGACCTCGATCGCGCCTTTCGCGGCGGCGTAGGCGGAGGTGCCCGGATGGGTGTAGCGGGCCAGGCCGGAGGACACGTTGAGGATGCGCCCACCGTCGGCCAGCAGCGGCAGCAGCGTCTGGGTCAGGAAGAAGGGCGCCTTGACGTGAATCCGGAACAACTCGTCGAACTGCTCCTCGGTCGTCTCCGTGAACGGCGCGTACAGGCCGACTCCGGCATTGTTGACGAGGTAGTCGACGCGCTCGGCGCCGAGGCCGGCGAGCGTCGTGCGGACGTCGGCGGCGAACCGGGCGAAGCCCGCGCTGTCGCCCACGTCGAGCTGCAACGCCGCCGCGGGCACCCCCTGCTCCTCGAGCTCCGCCACGAGCCGATCGGCCTCGTCCTTGCGGCTGTTGTAGGTGCCGATGACGCCCACCCCGGCGCGGGCGAGATGGGTGGCCATGCTGCGCCCGAGGCCGCGGCTCGCGCCGGTGATCAGAGCGATTCTGGTGTCGGACATGATTCCTCCCGGGACACGCCACTGGTGCTTGCCATTCACCCTGGCACCGCCGCCGGCCTTCAGCGGCGTCCCGGTCATCCCCGGATCGCGAGTCCGGGGATATGCGGGCCGCCCGCGGTCATGATGGGGACGTCGAGTGGGCCGTGCACGCACGGTGCCATGTGAGGTCCGATCGAGTGCAACCGCGGAGGGGCCGCTGTGCAGCGCCAGGAGCTGGGTGTCTTCCTTCGTCACCGGCGGGAGCTGCTGAGGCCGTCCGACGTGGGGCTGGTCGCCGGCGGTCGGCGGCGGGCCGCGGGGCTTCGCCGCGACGAGGTCGCCGTGCTCGCCGACATGTCGACGGACTACTACGAGCGGATCGAGCAGGGCCGCGGGCCGCGGCCGTCGCCGTCGATGCTCGGCGCGATCGCGCGGGCGCTGCGCCTCACGCTGGACGAGCGCGAGCACATCTACCTGCTGGCCGGCCATGAAGCCCCACCGCGGCACTATTCGCTCGGCTACGCCGACGCCGGCCTCATGTGCGTGCTGGATGCGCTCGCGCCCGCCGTGCCGGCGCTCATCTCGGACGACCTGTCCAACGTCGTGGCGCAGAACCCGCTGAACGTCGCGCTGCTCGGCCCGATCGCCCGCGCGCAGGGCCGGGCGCGCAACTCTCTGTGGCGCTGGTTCACCGATGGCGAGCTGCGCTCGCGATACCTCGCCGACCAGCACGACACGCTCGGCCGTGAGTATGTCGCGGACCTGCGCGTGACGCTCGGTCGGCGGCACGAGGACGAGGCGGTCCGTTCCCTCGTCGCCGAGCTGTCGGCGGCCAGTGCGGAGTTCCGCGAGGTGTGGGCGCGCCAGGAGGTGGCGGTGCGGCGGACCACCCGCAAGGTGCTCATCCATCCCGAGGTCGGCCGGCTCGACCTGGAGTGCGACGCCGTGGTCAGCCCGCCGTCGGGCCAGCGGCTGGTCCTGTTCCGCCCGCAGCCCGGCTCGGGGGCGGGCGAGCGCCTGGAGATGCTCGCGGTCCTCGGCACCCAGACCTTCCCCGAGTCCAGCCGTTCGCGCTGAGGCTTGCGTGGTCAGGCCGGGACGAGACCGTGTAGCGCCGCCCACCGGCCGACCTCCTCCCGGCGCAGCGCCGCGGCCAGCAGCTCGGAGAACCCGTCCGGGGTGCAGGCGAAGGCCGGCGCGCCGAGCTGCGCGCAGGTCGCCGCGAGTCGGTGGTCGTAGGCGGGGGCGCCGTCGTCGGAGAGCGCCAGCAGCACGGTGACCCCGGACTCGACCAGCCCCTGCAGCCGGGCGATCAACGACGACTGGTCGCCACCCTCGATGAGATCGCTGATCAGGATGAGGACGGTGTCGGCGGGCCGGCGCACGAGACTCGCGCCGTAGCCGACCGCGCGGTCGATGGCGAGGGCCTCGGCCAGCCGCACGGTCTCCACGACCGAGGCCGTCGAGGCGGGCAGGTCGGCGGCCCGCAGGAGCGCCGCGACGCGGGCCACCCAGCGGGCGCCGACCTCGTCGGGCGCGGCCCACAGGTGGTGGTACCAACCCGGTGACGTGACGCCGGCGCCGTAGCTCGAGTCGGCGCTCAGCAGCGCATGCGTCCATGGCACCCACGTCGTGGCGGTGCGTACCGGTCGGCCGCCGCGAAGCAGCTCGCGGTCGGCGGCGACGGTGGTCCGGCCGGTGCGGCCGGTCAGCGTCGGGACGTGCCACGCACCGCAGATCACGGCGACCCGGCGGGCGGCCTCGGCGCTGGCGGCGCGGATCTCCAGGCGCAGGTGCGCTTCCCGCAGCTCCTCGCGTCGGCCCTGCGCCTGCCGCGCCACGCCCGGACCGGGCTGGTGCGCATCGGGCTGGTGCGCATCGGGCTGGTGCGCATCGGGCTGGTGCGCATCGGGCTGGTGCGCATCGGGGCTGGTGTGGGTCGGGATCGCGCAGCGCCGCCATGGACTCGGCCACGGCGGCGAACAGCTCCAGCGCCGGCGAACAGCTCCAGCGCCGGCGAACAGCTCCAGCGCCGGCGAACGGCCAGAAGGCGGCGTCGCGCGGCTCGTCGACGGCATAGGCGGTCAGCGCCACGGGCGGGGTGAGCGCGCCGACGTGGGTGAGCGCGCCGACGTGGGTGAGCGCGCTGTCCCCCTCGGGCGGCCCCTCGACGAGGACGAGGTCCGGATCGAGCTCGGCGAGCGCTGCCCGCACCGCCCGCGCCGAACCGGGACCGTGATGACGAACTCCCAGGACGGTGACGGGCATCAGGCGCCGCCGGCGACGCTGATCTCGTCCAGCACGGTGATGAGCGCGTCCTGCACCTCGGCGCCCATCCGGGTGAGCTCCTCGACCCGCGCGATCGATCCGCGGGTCATCGCGCGCATCACCGGCGAGGGCACCAGCGCGTCGGGGGAGGGCCCCTCGGCGATGAGGCGGGCGTAGTTCCAGCCGTACCGGACGGCGTCCTCGGAGGTACCCGCCGTGCCCTGCACGACGAGCGTGGAGTCGCCGCAGACCGCCGCGGCCAGGTGCTCGGACAACCAGGTCTTGGCCGTGCCGGGGCTGCCGAGCAGCAGCAGCGCCCGGTCGTCGGATCCGTCCAGCACGCCCTTGACGATGCGTGCCGCGTGCGGTGCCAGCACCGGGGCCCCCTCGGGTGCAGCGGGGGCGGGGGCCGGCAGCGCGCTGGCGTCGGCGGCGAACAGGCCGGCGCGGCGGCCACTGGCCACGAGGGCCGCGGTCCGCAGCAGGGCGGTCGCGGACAGGCGGTCTGCTCAGGGGGCCCGCTCCCGGGGGCCGCGGAGATGGCCGGCGGGGGAGAGTCGGCGCCGGGCCGCGGCCGGGACGGCATCGCCGCCAACGGCACCAGGTCGAACCCGTCCCACTCCACGGCCAGGTCGAGGGAGTGGCCGCCGCTGAGGGCCAGCAGGTGCCAACCCCACTGGGCGCCCGCGTCGGCCGCCAGCGGCAGGGCCTGGCCGGCCTGGTCTCGCAGCAGCCAGCGAGCGCCGATGCCCGACGGGCCTCCGCCCTGCCGGCCCTTCCGCGCCGCCGCGCCCGTCGGCGCCTTGTTGTGGGCGTCGACGAGGGGTGGCAGCACGGTGAGCTGCCGGACGATGAACGCGACGGGGTCGGCCCACGGATCCGCCGCCAACGCCGGGGCGAGCGCCGCCAGCGCCTCCTGCCAGGTCCCGGCGGTATCACCGGCGTCGGCGGCGGCCAGTTCGGCGAGTGGCTCCGGTGCCGTGGTGGTCTCGGCGAGGGCCACCCTGGTCGGACGACGCCCCGGATACGCGGCCACCTCAGCCTGGAAGCGGGTGAGGACAGGCAGAGTCGGCGGCGGGACCTCCTTGGCGGGGCCGTAGGAGACCAGCAGGGCGAGCCGTTCGATCCCGGCCACCCGCAGCCACTGCCGCCGACCCCGCAGCTTTCCGGTGGTGAACCGGCGCTCGCCGAGGACGTCGACCGGCCCGGTGAGCCGCTCGCCGGCGAGCACGTCCGAGGCGCTGCGGGAGAAACCGATCCGGTCGCGCACCACGTCGGCCAGTGCGGGCCCCACCTCCCCCCGCCTCGACCAGCCCTCGCAGAGCAGGTACAGGCGGCCGAGCTGGTCGGTGAGCCGTGCCGGCCAGTCGGGACCGCCGGTCGCGGCGATCCGTGCCATGTCGCGGACGACCTCGGCCAGTCCGGGTGCCTGCGCGTCGACCATCCGCGCGGCGGTCGCCTCCCACCAGGAGGCCGGCTGGACCTGGGCGGCGCCGAGCCCGCCGTGGGCGAGGCCGACCAGCCAGCGGCTCAGTTCCGCGACCCCGGCGTCGACCCGGGCGTCCCGCCGCGCGAGCCAGTCCGCGGCCCAGTCCGGTGGATCGTCGCCGGTGGCCAGCGCGGCCGGGGTGGCGCAGGCGAGGAACAGCAGGCCGAGGGGCGTGCTTGCAGGGGAACTTCCGGCTCGGGCAGGTGCCGGAGGACGCGAACTCGGCGCCGGCCACCACCACCACCCGGTACGGCGTGGCACCGCTTCCCCGGCACGCCCCCCACAGCGCCTGGCCGGACATGCCGAGGCCCGACCAGCCGCCGGGGCTGCCGAGCCGTTCGCCCGCCTGGGCGGAAGCCTGGTCGGGCGCCAACACGAGGACGGTCTCGCGGTCCATGGCCGAGACGGGTGTCAGCGACATGCCACGGAGTCTGGCCCCGGCCTCCGACACTTCTGCCCGGCGCAAGCACGCGGACGAAGGCCATCGATCTGACCGAGGCAGGCGACCATGCCTCGGTCAGGCTGAACAACTCTGGTTCCCGGTCGACCGGCTGCGGGCGGGCGGCCTCCGCCCTACCCGTGACTCGGAGGATTGGCGGCCGCGGTTCACCGGCCGCGGGCACGGCTGGCGAGGCCGCTGAGCAGATCCAGCGCGCAGCGCCCTGTCCGCGTCGTTCATGGGAAGCAGCCCGCAAAGGATGCGGTTCACGTAGGCGTGGCAGGTTTGAGGTCAGACAGGCGCGGACCCCGGACATTTAAGATCTGTAGCGCCGGGCATGCCGGTAACTGACTATTCCCGGTCACCCGGCGGCCGGGGAAGAAACGACGTGTTGTTGTCGCGGCCGGTTCCAAGCTAGCTGAGACAACACATCGAAGGCCGACCGCCGACTGGAGTCGAGCCTTCCGGCCGGTTGTGTTGTCGGCGTTAGGACACGCCGGCGCACACCGGCCTTGTGCCATGTGCCCGGCTCGTGCGGACGCCATAGAGCGCCTGCAGTCCGTCGCCTATCTCCTCTTTCGGAGGAGCGTTCTGGGGCGTTCCGCGTCGACGCAAACCGGGGATTCCGGGGGTTGAGAGGCCTGATGGTAGGCCTCTGGAAGGCACTGGAAATTTGGTCCGTCCGCGCTGACACGCTCGTTGGACGCGTCCGCTCGCGCGCCCACCCAGCTAGATTGCGCTTGCGGAAAAGGCAGGTAGCAAACTCTAGAATGGTGGTCCAATGAAAAAGGCAGTAGGGCGGTGCGCCGCTCTCGTCACAATGTCGGGTGTGGCTGTCGTAGTGGCGCTGGGTCCGGGAGCGGCCGTGGCTCAGGCCTCGGCCGGCCCTGATGGCACCGGCGATTTTGTCAGTGCGTCGGATCCGTCCAAGGAAACGCTGTGGTTCCCGGGCTACGGCTCGTCCTGGCGCCCGGATGACCAGGAGACTGGCGACTACCAGGACAAGCGGCGTCCCGGTGACAAGAAGCGCGACATCAAGAAGAAGAAGGAGACCCTCGAGCTCGAGCGTGTGCTCTGGTTCGACAAGAAGGACAAGCACCGGGGATGGGACTCCAGCGGGCTGGCCGAGGAGGATTCGGCCGAGGGTGACGTGGATTCTCCGAGGCTCGTGGGATGGGACCCGCGGGGCGACTGGTCGCACCCCAAGCACAAGAAGCACGACATTAAGAAGAAGAAGGAGAGCATCAAGCTCGAGCGTGTGATCTGGTTCGACAACAAGGACGACCACAAGAAGTGGGACGACCACAAGAAGTGGGATGACCACAAGAAGTGGGATGACCACAAGAAGTGGGACGACCACAAGAAGTGGGACGACAGGGATTCGAGCTGGGGTGAGGACGACGAGCAGGAGAACGACGACCTCCAGCCGGCCGACTGGCGATGACGCGGCAGCTGTCGGATCTCCTGGGCTAGGGCAGCAGCGCTTGGCGATCAGTTAGGCAGGTGGCCGGACTGGATCGCCGTGCCGGCCAGACCGGTGCGGCGGTCGCGGACGCCGAAAAGGCCACCGGTTGATCATCGTGGGTCGCACCGACTCACGGAGATCGACCGGTGGTCTTGGGCCCCGCGTTGGGCACTGATCACCAGTGCGGGAGCGCCGGCACCTTCTCCTTCTCTCCATCGCGGGCATCGTCGACCAGGACAGCCGGTACCGCGTCCGCAACTACAGGAAACAGATGAAAGCCGCCGCCAAGGCCGGAGCCTCCAGGCCTGTGGTTTCAGGGCAGGGGCCGGCGGTAGGCGCGGCGGTGAGGGAGGGTCGGCGGTTCAGCTAAGCGTCGCATGGATGATTGCGCCGGGTTCCGGTCCTGCCTGGGCGACCACGGCGCCGTCCGGAGCCCACACGCCTGAGCGACCGGAGGCGTGGTCGTATCCACCCCCGGTCGAGCCGGCGAAGCTGGCCAGCGCGACCCACACCCGATGATCGGCGGCGATCCGACGGGCTCGCTCTTCTTGGACGCGTCCCTCATCGGCGGAATGCAGAATTGCCGCGACGTAGAGGTCGATGCCGAGAGCGGCGGTCGCCGCCACGTGGTGTGCGATGCCGGTGTCCCGGCAGATGGCCAGGCCCAGCCGCCAGCCGTCTACCTGGATCGCGACTGGTTCGCTTCCGGCGGTGAACCGGCAGGCCTCGGCGGCGGCGAGGTTCACCTTGCGGTACGCCACTGATGCGCCGTTGCCGTCCACGGCCAGCATGGCAAGGTGCGAGGCGCTGGCTTCGCCGGCGAGCGGAGCACCCGCCAACGCCACGGAACCGGTGGCGGCGCATGCCTCGACAAGGGGCAACAGGCGCCGATCCTCCGGCGTGATTGCGGAGGCGTCCAGTTCGTATCCGGTCAGGGACAACTCGGGGAAAGCGACGACCCGGGCAGCCGCATTACGTACTACGGCGGCATTTCTCAGCGCGTTCGTCGTGACGTCATAGGGCGCGCACGGCGGTTGGGTGACGGCTACGGTCAAGGGTTTTCGCAAGTGGGACGCCATCCGCCGACACTACTCACTCGGCGGCGACGTCGGGCGTCGGATACGAAGGTGCGGCGTGACGCACGGGCGTGGGGTCCCACGGCTGGGCACTATGCGCCGCCACCGCCTTGCCGGCGTGATTCTCGACTACTACGTCCGGCACCGGGGCCGGCGACCACCGTCGGCGAGTGGTGCTGCATCTCCTCGACGGCGTCGACGTACGGCCGGATCTCGGCAAAGAACCTCAGGAGACCCGCGTTATCTACCGGCATGTCCAGCCGGCAGTACCGCTCCCGGACGGTTGGGGCGGCGGTTCACACAATGGCCGGTTCGGTGGCATCGAGCTCGACTCGGTCCGCGGTGAGTCCCTCTTTGGGCAATGCGTCGATTGCCCTACGGGCGACAGCTTCTCCGCGTGCGCCGATGATGCCGGTGGCGCCGGAATGCCGGTGGAAATCCGACGTCATGTGCCGAAGGTGCATCCGCGCGAGTGAGACAGCGCACGGTCAACTGCGTGGCCGGAAACGTCGGTAGCGTGTCCGCTCACCGAGGCGCCGGAGCCTCCGCTCATCTCGCCCGATGGGATCGGTCCGTGGTCGAGTAGGCGGGCCAGCGTCATCTCGACACTTTGTCCTTTGCTGTTGCCGCGGTCGTCACGGACCTGTAGCTGCCCGGGCCTGTGCCGCGACGACGGTGTCACGTCCTGCGGGCGGCGGATGGCCGTCGCCGACCGGCGAGCGGAACAGGTCCGGTGCTGGAAGTGGCAAGGGATGCGCCGCCGGCGAGCGCAGGCCTTCGAACACCACTGCCAGGTAGCGGCGCCACAGTGTGGGCTGATGGTCGGAGAGGGGCGCGGCGGCCTGGTAGACGCCTCGCAGGAGCAGGACGACGTCCTGGCCCGTCACATCGCCTCGTATCCCCCCCTGGAGCTGAGCGCGCTCGGTGAGCACCTCGGTGATCTCTGTCAAACGGTCGGCGGCAGCCTGGATCTCCAGGTTGTCGTGGAAGATCCCGATGGCGGCCTGGCAGAGCGAGCGGTCGTGGGTCTGGAGTTCGACCACCGAGGTCATGAACTCGAGCAGGGCCGCGGTGGGGTCGGCGGCCTCCGACAGCGCCGTGCCGGCCGCAGAAAGGTAGTCGAGCTGATCGCAGACGATCGCGGCGACCAGATCGTCCTTGGTGGGGAAGTGGCGGAAGACCGTGCCCTTGGCTACGCCGGCCTGGCCGGCGATCTGCGTGATCGAGGCCTGCGTACCGTGCTCGGCGAAGACCACGGCCGCCGCGTCGAGCAGCAGCCGCCGGTTACGCGCGGCATCGGCCCGCAACCGGCGTGACTGTGACGCGGCCGACATGCCTCACCCGCTTATGCGCTCCTGCTGGATTCAGCCCATCCTAGCAAGCTGACCGACCGGTCCGCTTCTCTGCTACGCTCATAACATGACCGGTAGGTCATGTTTGGTTGCTACCACAGGTAGCCGATGGGAGCGGAGCGAGGATGCTGGTGGCCACCACGATGCGCGCGGTTGTCGCGGACGACTACGGCCCCCCGGAGGGGCTGGGAGTCCGGTCGCTGCCGGTTCCCCGGCCGGGTCATGGACAGGTCCAGGTGCGTGTGCGTGCCTCGGCTCTCAATCCGGCCGAGGTCCGGGTGCTGGACGGCACGATGCGCGCCATCGCGCCCCTGAGCTTTCCGCACGTGGTCGGTCGCGACTTCGCCGGTACCGTGACCGAGACCGGAAGCGGCGTGAGCCGGTTCGCCGTCGGCGACGAGGTTTTCGGCTTCGGATTTCCCCACACCATGGTCGACCTTGCCGCGCAGGTCGCGTCGCCGCCGTCGCTGACGACGGGCACGCTGGCCGAGTATGCGGTCTTCGAGGCGGATACCCCCGGCCTGGCATTGCGTCCCACCGGTCTGACGGCCGAGCACGCCTCGACGCTGCCCACCGCCGGCCTGACCGCGTTGGTGCTGGTACGAGTCGGGGAGTTCCGGCGCGGTGACGTCGTCGTCGTGATCGGCGCCACGGGCGGCGTCGGCAGTGTGCTGGTGCCGCTGCTGGCCGCGGCGCAGGTGCACGTCGTCGCCACCGCGAGTCCCGCCGACGACGGCTACGTGCGCGATCTGGGGGCGGCCGAGGTCATCGACCACCGTGCCACCGACGTCGTCGACGAGATGGTGCGACGCCGCCCGGACGGAGCCGACGCCATTGTCAACCTCGCGCTTCCCGGTGACGGGCTCGTCGACGCCGCTCGGGCGATCCGGCCCGGTGGCCGGCTGCTCAACATTGTTTTCCCCGCTCCGGACACCGCCGCGTTCGAGGACAAGGACCTCACCGTGGAGACCGTCATCACCAGTGCACGGCCGGGCGATCTGGACGCGTTGGCCGCACGGGCGCTGGACGGCTCGCTGCCCGTCGCGATCAGCAAGCGGTACCGGCTCGCGGACGGTGCGCAGGCCTGCGTCCATCTTTTGCGCAATCACACCCGGGGGAAACTGGTTGTCGTCGGCGATGAGGACGCATAGCGCGTTGGGCGGGCGGGAAGCGGCCATCCACGGGTGTCTAGCGGTTGCCCTGGGGTAGAACGGGGAGTCTCACCCCTGGCCCACCCGACGTCATGGTTGGTACAGAACTCAGGGTCACGCTTCCCCGAGAAGATCATGATACGTTTTGCCTGATCGCCGACATGCACCTCGAGAGCGACGCAACCTGCTCCGGGTCGAGCGCGCTGAGATGATCGGCGTACCGTCACAACCCTCTCGGGGGATCGCCCTTGACCTCGTTGACGTCTTGTTCCGACGCGCCCCGCTGAAGGTGGTCTATCGCCTCGACAATTCCCGCTGCGCGACCGTGAATTACCCAATCGATGCCCCTTTCGATAGGTTCACCATAAAGTTCAGGATGGCGATAAAGTCCTCGTTCTATGGTTGTCTTGTCCATTTCAACAGATTGTACATTCCGCTGCGCCCACAAGTCTGCCCGAACTCCCGTGACTTGCCATGACACGCGCTGGCCCGACCGACCTCCACCAATCCTGAACGTACCGTGAGACACTTCCCGCTGGATATGAAGTTCGGGGGCCGGACTGCCTAGCGGAGTGAGCTGATAGCGAAAGTCCTGATTGAGTGCCTCGAACCAGCTCGGCAGTGTCACATCCGCGGAGCCGTCCGCGTCTAGTTCCACGATTCCGTCATACACGTTCTTGCGTTGATCGGACTCGACAAAGCAGTGGTGTAGGTACTTGTTCTGCGGATCCTGCGGATGATCGATAATGAATCCGCCGCCCGACTTGTGAATTGGCCCCGTAACGTTAACTGCTCCGTGGAAGCTCCCCGCAAAAGCATACGGTCCGACATTCTTGGGGTTAGGGCTGAACCCGAAGACGCCAGTACCACTACCGCTGGCCCAGCCAATGACACCGGTGCCCGATTCGGTGTAGCCGGCGACGCCGTTAGCGTCAGATACTGCGCGTCCAGCAACCGCTGTGTGTCCCTCGGCCTCAGCGCTTCCTTGGACTGCAGCTGCGAACACGTTTGGGGTGGCGTCAGTGATTTTACCCACCACCCCAAAAATTTTTCCTCTGCCAACCACACCCATTCCCAAATTATGATCGCTCTCACCGGTGATGCCAGCACCAAAGCCACCGAAAGCCATGCCGCGCACACCGCTTGCACCATTTGGGGTAGCTACTCCCACTACGCCACCCATCCCCCAGTCCGAAGAGGGTGCAGCGCCTAGTCGTCCGACCACTCCGGCGGAAGATTCGCTCGTCCCAACGACCCCGTTCAACCCGTATCCCTCAACGCCACTTCCCCCTCGCAGGCTTTCCCCCCGCACGCCAACTCCGCCTGCGGCATGAGTTCCTGCGACGGCGGCGAAGCCGTCGCGTAGCGCCTCGCCTTTGACGCCTTCCTGCTGTTCGCTGGAAGCGTCGAGGCCCGGACCGGCGTCTCCTCGCGCAACGATCCCCGTTGCGCCATTTCCTACCACGCCGGTACCCCTGGCGGCTGCCTGGCCGAAGACACCAATGCCGCCAAAGCCCTCGGCGAGACCGACGACCCCGTTGCCACCTTCGGTCGAGGTGTTGCGCCCGAAGACCCCAGAGCTGCCGCCGGCCTCGGTCGTGCCGAAGACGCCGTTATCGCCCCTGCTCTCCCCACTGACCCCGACACCAAAGACGCTCGACGCCGTCATGCCAGTGGCCTGCTCAGACTCTGCAGAAACACCCACGCCGCCAAGACTTCGGGCCGAAACACCGGGGCCGGAGTTGCTCAGACTCAAGACACCGGCTCCGGAATCGCTGAATGTCGAGACGCCCGAGCCCGTCACGCTGCTGGCAACGACGCCCGCGTAGCTGGGGCCCTCGCCGATCACGCCCGTGCCCGAAGGACTTGTCCCCTTGACCCCGAAACCGCTACCGTCCTCGTCGATCCCCTGAATGCTGGGCATAGTCTTGCTCTCCTCACCGGGCTCTACACCACGAACCTGCCTGGACCTTCACGTCATCGTAGGTGCTGCCGTGAATCAACCGTGGCTGATCAGATATTCTGGGAGATGTCTAATTGTTGACAGATCTCGGATGCGCTGCATTCGGTGCGGTGTCGGCGGCCACGGGATATTGCCCAGTATTACAGTCGCGGTTTCACTGTAGGCTACTGATCGCGCTCGACGGGTAGCCGACTGTAACTCGCCTCGCGACTACGCGGAGTGACGTCTTGGAATGCCGCACTGGAATCACACTCGTGGGATTCGGGGCGGCCGTGGTGCGTAGTCCGATGCGTGAGTATCAACAAACCCGACACGGCCGCGGTGGCCAGCATAGGGGACGTCGCTGATCGCACGGCGCGCGTCGACGCCCGGGTCCGAGCCGTTCTGCGCGAGGTGATGGCGCGGGAGCGCAGCACCGACGTCGCGGTCGACTACGTCCAGGCCCTGTCAGCAGGGGGTAAGGCGAACTGCTGGACGCTGGCGGAGACGGCCGGACATGAGGGCTGGGGCCGGATGCAGAGCCTGCTCGGCTCCTACCGATCCTACGTGGCGATCATCCCGCGCGACTACCAGGTCACCCTGCCCGGCGACCTGCGCGACGCCTCCCTCAAGCTGCTGCGCTTCCGGCTGTTCGACCTGCCCACCCGGCTCACCCGCGGCCAGCGGAAACGCTGGCTGCACCTACGCGCGGACTGGCCCTGGATCGACGCCGTTCTCGGCAGCTGGACCCGGGTCAAGGCGCTGCCCGCCGTGACCTGACAACCCTTTCCCGCCCCTCCGGGCGCGAAGGGACCTCCGGGCCGTGGACCCGGCGACGCGACCGTCGCACCCCACCCCTGCCCACAGACAGGAAACCTAGATCAAAAACATCATCCGCCGATCACACGAGGGCACCCGCCAACCCCGTGAACGATCTAGGCTTGCTGGCCGCGTATCCGGCGCCGCGCGCATCCGCTTCATCTTTCCGAGATTGATGGGGACCAGCGGGTATCGGAAGGATGGAGCGGGACGGGGCAATCCGCACTCGGCTGACCGCTTAGCATTAGGTTCTGATCTGCGGACTCGCGGGAGTCGGAGCGAAGGACCACGGCGGGAGACCGTGTCAGCGTTTGACGTGCCGGAGCGCGCGTCGGTAGCGTGACTGCTACTTTCTCCCCGCCGTCTTCCGGGACTGGCGGGGCTTTTTCTAGATCGGCTACGTCATGCCCCCGCGGGTCGCTGTCTTCCTCGACTACCAGAACGTCCACCTCTTGGCGCGCAGCAGGTTCCTACCCTCCGACACACCTGGCCAGCGTGGACACGTGGATCCCGTGCGCGTGGCGCGACGGATCGTCGGCGGGTGACGACTCGGCGGTGAGCTCGCGGCGGTCCGTGTCTACCACGGCCGTCCCAGCCCCGATCACCAGCCGGAGGCCGCGAGGGCCAGCGACCGGCAGGCCGACCGCTGGGCCCGTGATCCTCGGGTGGTCGTTATCCGCCGGCAGCTCCGCTACCCGAAGGCATGGACGGCCAAGCCCGCCCGGGAAAAGGGCATCGACGTCGCTCTCGCCGTGGACTTCGTGCGCCTTGCCTGCGAGGAAGCGTATGACGTCGGTGTCCTGTTCAGCCGGGACACGGACCTCGTGCCCGCGCTGGAGACCGTCCGCGATCTCGGCGCTCACGTGGAGGTCGCGAGCTGGAAGGGCACAAGCCGACTCCGCTTTCCAGACTCACAGCTTCCGTGGTGCCACTACCTGGACGCCGACGACCACGCAGCCTGCCTGGACCACACCGACTACACGGCGATCTGACCGGCGCCACAGTGGCCGGGACCGCCGTCGTGAGGGTGTCGGGCTGTATCCGAGCAGAGCGATGATGCGGGCGAGAGCTCTGACCACGACGCACTGGCGCCACTGATCGGGAGAATGCTGGACCATGGCCACGGAGGAGTCGGAGCCATTCGTTTTCGTCTCATACACCAGCACCTCCTAAATATGTTCTGGCCGGCGAATTTGTGTATCCCGACGCATCATCACCCGCGGCGACGTCGCGGGTACGGTGACCGAGGCAGCTCGCCTTTCAGACCTTGGTCCAGGCTGAACCATTGGACCATCTGATCTTGTCGGGCGGTTGCAGCGTCCCCGTATACGTCGCGTCGTCGGGAAAGGTTACCTGAATGACGGAGTTAGCGGTAATGGATCCGTGCGCTACCGGACGATCGTAGTCCGACATGTCAATCGTGAGTGATTTGGTGCCTTCAGAGATCACGGCTTTCTGGGTACTACCGTCGGTCCAACTTCCGTTCAGGTCCAGCACGGTGTTGACAACCTTGGTCCATACGGATCCATTGGACCATCTGATTTTGTCGGGTGCTCGCAGGGTGCCCGTATAGGTCGTATCGTCGGGGAACGTTACCGTAATGGTGGAGCCGTCAACGACGGACCCACGAGCCGCTGGACGATGAAAAGCCGACATGTTAACCGCTAGCGACCTGAACTTTACGGAAATAGTTGCATTCCGAGAGCTTCCATCGGTCCAGAGGCCATTCAATTCAATCAAGGTTCTGATCGTGGCCCAGTCCGAGGGGAATCCTATTGGCCATGCATCGTTGCGATAGTTGGGGCAGCCCTCGCCCGCCGTGACGATGTCGGCAAACTGTGCGTGGTGCCATTGCGCCCGGCACAGCACCGCGACCCGCTCTGGCTGTGGAGCGTTGATTCCCCACTCGTACTGGTCGACGTAATCGTCATCATGATCGGAGTCGTTTGCGATCTTGACTATCTGACAGGGAGCGTCGACCGACATGTAGTAGTGCGACGTAAGGTCGGCAGCCTGGAACCTGGCTTTGGTACCACTTATGCTGATTTCTCCTCCCATCGACCAATATGGAAGAATGCTGTCCCGCTTCCAGGCGTGGAAATTCAGCCGGCCGGCGCCCATGCGGTACTGCACCAGGGAGCCGTCGTCCGAGGCCCAGCGCTCGGCGCCGTTCACCATGCCGGTGCTCTTCAGATGCGGCGTAGCTGAGGGGGCCGCGTCCGCGCCGCTCGGCGCCCCTGCTGACCCGCGGCTAGCCCGAAGATCGATTATCTGGCCGCCGAGGACGAGCGTGCCGTCCGTCGAGGAGATGGCGTCGAGCACGGGATCGCCGAAGGTGAATACCTGAGTGCCGTCAGCGGCGCGCCGTACGTACCTCCCCCTGCGGGACAAGGACCCGCGGCTGCCTCCGCCGCCCTCCGACTGTCCGCCGAGAGCCTCGCCAAGGTAGGCGGTGAGTTCGTCGAGATTGTCGAACGTGTACCTGCCGGGGCGGATCGATACATCGTGGGTGACAAACTCCACCCGACCATCCTGCCGGATGGTCCTGGCTTGAGCGACGGTTAGAAGATCCTGCATAGATGTCATTTTTCCCTCCTGACAAAAAATCATTTGATCCGTTCAATGTTGCGGACTGTACGCAAACGCCGCAGTGGCCGTCATCGGCGTCCGTGGTACGCGGCTCAGTGAAGGTCGTAACCGGAACAGTCGCACTGGCAATCTCTGTGCGACAGCACATGAGCTCACCCTCGCCCAGTTGCAGCTTGCAATACCTTGTAACTATTGGCCTGGTCTGGTGGGCCGACCACGACCGTCTGACCAATCGTGGTCAGTCCAAGCGCGAGACTCGTGGCGACCTTGACTCCCCCCGCGACAGTTGACCTACGACCCAGTTAAGACCCAGACGCCGGGCGGTCTACGGTTGCGTCGGCAAGCCGACATCAGCCAAACCACCTCGGCTCACATGGCCGCCGCGTCAGCCTGACCCGGTCGGACCTGCCGCACACCTGCGACCCGACCTGGTCAACCGCGACTTCACCGCCCCCGCCCCGAACAAGATCTGGACCGCGGACGTCACCTACGTCCCGACCGACCAGGGATGGCTCTACCTGGCTGTCGTCCTCGATCTGTACTCCCGGCGGATCGTCGGCTGGTCCATGTCCGCTGAGCAGAAAACCCCCCTCGTCGCCGACGCGCTGACGATGGCACTACGCCACCGCCGCCCCGCGCCCGGAGTCATCCATCACTCCGACCAGGGAACGCAAGGTGAATTCAACTGGTCACGATCGCCTCGACCCTGTACGACCGGCCCCGCAAGACCCTCGACTGGAAGACCCCCACCGAAGTGATGAACCACCAGCTATTCTCACTTCAAGAATCCGGTGTTGCGACGACCGGTTGAATCCGGTCAATATACGTCCCGCGAGTTCGCGAAGATCTGCAAAAGGTACCGGGTGAAACGCTCCGTCGGATCCGCCGGCGACCGCTACGACAGTGCGGTCACTGAGTCTTTCTTCGCCACTCTCGAATGCGAACTCCTCGACCGCACCACCTTCGCCACCCAGGATCAAGCCCGAGCTGCGATCTTCGACTTCATCGAGGGCTTCTACAACCGGCGACGCCGACACTCCACTAACGGATACCTCAGCCCCCACGAGCGTGAAACCCGCTTCTACGAGTGCGGTAAGGCCGCATAACCATTCAAAGCCCTACCTGTGAACGAAACCGGGGCAGCTTCATTCATTCCGTGACGGGGTTCCCCGGGGGGCATCACCGGCCACGTAGGACTACGCCGACTCACTGCGATCCGACAGACGTCCTTATGACCGCCCGACGCAGTCGGCTACGGTGGTGTCGTAGGACTGCACCTGAGCCAGATCGACGAGGCCGACGAACTGCTGACCAAGGACCCGTTGGCGCTGCTGATCGGGATGGTGCTGGACCAGCCAGTATCGAAAGGATGGAGCGGGACGGGGCGAACCGCGCTCACCCGACCGCGTAGCGTTAGATTTTGATCTGTGGACTCGCGGGAGCCGGAGTGAAGGACCACGGCAGGAGACCGTGTCGGCGTTTGACGTGCCCGAGTGCGCGTCTGTAGCGTGGTAGCTCCTTTCTCCCCGCCATCCTCCGGGACTGGCGGGGTTTTTTTCTAGATCGGCTACGTCATGCCCCCGCGAGCGACACGGACCTCGTGCCCGCGCTGGAGACCGTCCGCGATCTCGGCGCTCACGTGGAGGTCGCGAGCTGGAAGGGCACAAGCCGACTCCGTTTTCCAGACTCACAGCTTCCGTGGTGCCACTACCTGGACGCCGACAACCACGCAGCCTGCCTGGACCACACCGACTACACGGCGATCTGACCGACGGCCCGGTGGCCGCTGCGGAGCGGTCGGCTACGGTGATGGCGTGGGACTGCACCTGAGTCAGATCGACGAGGCCGACGAGCTGCTGACGAACGACCCGCTGGCACTCTTGATCGGGATGGTGCTGGATCAGCAGATCCCGCTGGAGCGGGCGTTCGCGGCGCCGTATGAGCTGGTGGCGCGGTTGGGGCGCCCGCTCGATCCGGCTGAGCTCGCCGCGTTCGACCCGGACGATCTCGGTGCGATCTTCTCCCGCCAACCGGCGTTGCACCGTTTCCCTGGCTCGATGGCCAAGCGGGTGCAGTCGCTGTGCCGGCTGCTGCTCGACTCCTACGACGGTGACGCGGCGGCGGTGTGGACGACGGCGGCCGACGGCCGCCAGCTGCTCAAGCAGGTCGCGGCGCTGCCCGGCTTCGGCGAGCAGAAGGCCAAGATCTTCGTGGCGCTGCTCGGCAAGCAGCTCGGCGTCACGCCGCCCGGCTGGCGCGAAGCGTGCGCCCCCTTCGGTGAGGACGACAGCTACCGCTCCGTCGCCGACATCACCAGCCCCGAGTCCCGGAACAAGGTCCGCGACTACAAGAAGCAGATGAAAACCGCCGCCAAAGCGGCTGCGGTCTGATCCGTGCCCGCGCTTCGCGGTGCGGCCTAGCGGTCTCGGGTGTTCGAGACCGCCCATCGACTCGTCGCCGTGGGCACCCTTCCTTGGTAAGGAAAGAGTGGCAGCGGTACGGCGTCCCTGACCCCTTCCCCGCCGATTCAGGCCAGACAATGCCGGTGACAACCGTGACGGTTCCGACGGTCAGCGCGAGGGGGGATTCGGCCAGCCGGCGGACTGCAGCAGCCGCAGTAGCCGGTATTGAATGATGCCTGCCATCCGGACGTTCGCTCCGGGGGCGGTGGGCCCTCGACAGCCTGCCTTCGCTCCCGATCGGCCCCGATCATGGCACGCAGATCGCGTGTGATCCCCGCAGTGACAGCCGGCATCAGCGTTGTCTGCATTGTCGGCCCTTCTCGATCTCGGGTTCCGTCGCTCCTTCGTTCCTGGCCTTCTCCGCCGGGACGGAGTGTTCTCGGGTCGATGACCTGACACACTCATGACATGGAAGACGACCGTTCGGAGATCGTCATCGGACGGCGAGGATCTGACCACGTCCTGATCCAGGTCCTCGGGCGGATGCATCCAGGGGCCGCGGACTACTGGGACGGCAACTGGCTGACCAGTCCCATCACGGCTCGCCTGCGTGGCTTCACCGTCGATCTTGCCGCTGCCCTCCGGACCGACGAGCTGCGCTCGTTCCGGAAGCAGCTGCAGCGGATCCACCGGAAGGTGCGCGGCCGCGCCGAACTCGTCTCGATGGAGGAGTGGATCAACCTGGGCATGCGGTGCGAGCGGAATGGGCACCTCGTGGTAGGCGGAGAACTGAGCGAGGATTCGATGGCGCGCAACACGCTCCGATTCTCGTTGCCCGGCCTCGACCAGACCGACCTTCCACCGCTGATCGACGCCCTTCTGCTGGTCGAACAGCGTTTTCCGGTCATCGGCAGACCCTGATGGGTCGGGTGGAGACTGCTCCTTTCTGGGTCGGGGTCGATGTCATCTGGAAGACGCTGGCGGCCGGAATGGTCTGCCTCGCCGCCGCGGGATATATGTTCCACGTGAACGGCACGTTTGCGGAACATGGGATCGTGGCCACCGCCGAGGTGCTGGACGCCGGCGGCCCACGTGAGCGGCCGACAGCCCGTTTCGTCACGCGCACCGGCGTGCCGATCGTTACGAGGATTACCACCGATGGCACGGATCCGCGGGTCGGGGAACGCCTGACCATCGAGTACGACGAGCGTGACCCGACCCAGGCACGTCAGCGCGGCAGTTGGTGGTACGGGGAACTTCCGGTGGGCGTGGCCGTGCTTGGCCTTGCGATGCCTGCCGTCGCCGTCTGGATATTCCTCCGGCGCCGTCGCGAGTATCCCGGATGGGAGCCTTTGGCGACCGCCGAGGTCACCGATATTTTCGCGGTTCTATCGGTGCCATGGTGGCTGGCGCCGCCGTCCTCCGACGCGGCCGATGAGTCGCCGGACCACGATGAGTCGCCGGATCACGAGGAGTCGCCGGACCACGAGGAGGGCCGTGTCCTGATGTTGCGCCGGGACCAGCAGGCGATCCAGCGGGCGCTTCCGGGCTGGGATCTCTGGGGAGTGGGCGCGGGGAAGGAGCGTGCGCACTGGCAGGCCGGTCAACGGCTGAGCATGACGATCGACGAGGTGTGGTGCCGGCGCCGCCGAGGTGAACGGTGGCGGGTGAAGGTCAGCCTGCTGGAACAACCGCCTCCTCCCGGGACGGCCAGCGTCGGCCAGCGCACGCTGCTGCCGGAATCGCCTTGACCTTGGTCAGGCATGGCGGCCTTCCGCGGCGGCTGAAGGCGGCGACGTGCGTCCGGATTCCACTCAAGTGGTTTCGATAGTTCGAGGTGACGTGGTTAGCGTGGGCGACATGATCCCGATTGGGCTCGCCCTCGCACCACCCGGAGCCGAGGCGTCGAACGCCATCGACGCGCTGGTCGGCCAGGCCAGAGACGCCGCGGCGGCCGGCCTCGGATCGGTGTGGCTGGGCCAGATGTACGACCTCGACGCGCTCACCGCCCTCGCCGCTCTGGCCGTCCACGTGCCCGGGCTCGGGCTCGGCACCGCCGTCACCGTCACCCACAGTCGACATCCGATCACCATGTCCAGTCAGGCCCAGACCGTTCAGGCGGCCAGCCGCGGTCGGCTCACCCTCGGCCTCGGCGTCCTGCACCGCCGGCCGGTCGCGCGGCGCTTCGGGATCGACCTCGACGGCCCGGCAACGCACATGCGCGAGTACCTCTGCGCCCTGCAGCCGCTGCTGCGCGACGGCACGGTCGCCTTCGAGGGAGACATGATCACGGCCGACACCACCGGATTCTCCGGCCACGTCGCCGGGAGCACCCCGCCGGTGGTCCTGGTCGCCGCGCTCGGCACGGCCATGCTGCGCGTGGCCGGCGAGCTCGCCGACGGAACGGTGACCTGGATGGCCGGCCTCCGGACGATCGACAGCCACATCGTGCCCGCCATCACCGCCGCCGCTGTAGGGGCGCCGCAGGTCGCGGTCAGCCTGCCGGTCTGCGTCACCGACCACCCCGACGAGGCCCGCCGCCGCGCCGCCGCCCATCTCGCCTGCTACGCCGACCTGCCCTCCTACCGGGCCATGCTCGACCACGAAGGCGCCGCCAACCCGGCCGACGTCGCGATCGTCGGAGACGAGCGGCACCTCGAAACGCAGCTGCGCCGCCTCGCCGACGCCGGCGCCACCCGCTTCATCGCCAACCCCACCGGGATCACCACCGCCGCCGAGCGCCATCGCACCCTCCAAGCCCTCGGCGGCCTGGCCGGGTGAGCCCGGCAGGCGTCCCGCGGGCGGATTCCGCGTGAGTCGGGTGGCGCGGGACCTCTGCTGTCTTCGCGACGAGGACGCCGAACTGGAGTTCCGCGACGCTGGCGACGCTCACCGCCAGTTCGCCGAGAATCGCAGCGAGGTCGGTGGCGACCAGGGCCGGGTGCGAAGGTTCAGGGCTGGCAGTCCGGCCGGGTTTCGACCCCGCCGCGCAGGATGTGCAGCAACCGGACGGCGTCTGCGGGGCCGGCGCTGGCCAGGGCGGTGGCATTGGTGAGGGCCAGCAGATCGGCGGCGGTGAGGTCGCGGCGCACCGCGCCGGCTTCCTGCGCCGGAGCCAGGAGGGTTTCCGCCGTCGAGTGCATCACCGCGTGCCAGCCTTCCGCCAGTTCCCCGCGCCGCTCGTCGGACTCCTGCGAGATCGCGGCCAGCGCGAGGGCGCGTCTGGTCGCGGCGTGCACGACGAACAGGTCCAGCCACGCGAACAGGGCCTCGCCGGGAAGGGCCGTCTCAAGCAGGACCACGCCACGCTCGCACAGAGCGTCGACCTCCTCGGAGTAGACGGCCACAAGCAGGTCGCCCCTGCTCGGAAAGTTGCGATACAGCGTGGCGTTGCCGACGCCGGCGTGGCGGGCGATCTCGTCCAGGGGTACCTCGGTGCCGCGCTCGTCGAACAACGCGCGCGCCGCCGACACCAGCAGGTCGACGTTGCGTGCCGCATCCGATCGGAGCCTTCGCCCGGCCGCGCGCGTCCCTGATGCACGCGGTGGCACGTCTCGCGTCACGGGCGGCTCCTTGCGGACCAGGGGAAGCGCCCATTATCGTTGAGCGCTAACTGGGGAGCTCCCCACTTAATGGCCGGAGTGAAGATACGGAGGGCCAGCCGATGACGTTGACCGTCGAGGACCGGATTGCCGTCACCGACCTCATCCACGGGTACGGCCACCTCGTCGACGCCGGAGAGCTCGACCGGTTGGAGGAGCTGTTCACCCCCGACGTGACCTATGACCTCGCCGACTTCGGGCAGGGGACGCTGACCGGGGTGGCGGCCATCCGATCCGCGGCCCTCGCCCTGGGCGACGCCAACCCCGTCGGCCACCACGTCACCAACGTCGTGCTGGCCGAGCAGGCCGACGGCCAGGTCCGCGCCCGGTCGAAGGGCATCGGGGTCATGGCCGACGGCACCACCGGCAGCGTGGTGTACGACGACGTGATCGTCCGCGACGGCACCAGCTGGCGCATCCGCCACCGGAAGATCGCCGCCCGACGTGCGCCGCTCGGTGGTGTGCCCCGCTGACCTCACGTCTACGTCTGCCGGGTTCGCCTGTGACGAGTGCCGCTAGATCGCCACGATTCTGACGAGGTCTTCCAGGCCGGTGAGGTCGGCGGCATTGCGGGTGTAGATGCTGGCTCCATGGGCATGTGCGGTGGCCGCGATCAGCAGGTCCATCGTCCGTGAGCGTGGCTGGCGTCCGATTTCGACGACTCGGGCGGCGAGGCGTCCGTAGCTGTCGGCGACGGCGTCGTCGATGGGCAGTGGGTCAAACCGTCGCTGGACCGCGCTCAGGCGGGCGAGGCGTGTGGCGCGGGTCTCGGGAGTCCTGGCCACGAGGACGCCGAACTGGAGTTCCGCGATGCTGGCAACGCTGACCGCCAGCTCGCCGGGGATCGGGGTGACGTCAGCGGCGACAAGAACGCTGGTGTCGAGAACACCGCGATTCATCGATCTTCCCAGGGGTCGGTGAGGGAGCCATCGACCAGTTCGCGATCGGCGGCCCAGTCGGCGTCGGCCGGCTGGGCGAAGACGTCGGCGAGCTCGTCCCAGTGCCGCCATGCTCGCGAGACCACTGGGCCGAGGACGGCTGCCGGCCGGCCGGCGACTGTGATGGTCAACCGCTCGCCGGCCTGCGCTCGCCGTACAAGGTCGCTGGCGTTCTGCCGAACCTCTCGAAGTCCTATCTCGTCCACCCACCCACGGTAGCACTTGTGCTACAAGGGTGACGTGCCCCCACGTTGATGCCGCGGAGCCTGCCGTCGCACGGGTGGAGTTCGGCGGATTCAACTCCTGTCGTCCGGGAGTGAAACATCCCCCTTCATGGCGGCGGGCGAGGCTGACGTCGGGCATCGCCAGCCGGATGCGCCGCCGCGGCGGACTCCCCGAGCTCCCCGGAGGAAGCGTGGTCACCTCGTCGGTCGTCATCGCGGGATCGGTCGTCATCGCGGGAGCGGCGTCCGGGATCGGGCGTGCTTGCGCGGAGCTCTTCGCCGCTCGCGGGTTCGGGGCGGTGGCCGTCGACCTCGACGAGGACGGGCTGTTCACCCTGACCGGACGGTCCGAACAGACCGAACTGGCCGGATCGGCGCAGATCGTGCCGCTCGTCGGGGATGTCTCCCACGAGGAGACCTGCGCCGCCTTCCAGCTGCTGCCCGGGGCGGGACACCTGCCGCACCTCGAGGCCCCCGAGGCGCTGCTGACCCTGCTCGCGCAGGTCGTCGACGACACGCCGGCGGGCGGGCAGCACCCGGCGAAGGCCTGATCGTCCGACCGGCCAGGAGGCCAGCGCCGTGCCGATGCCGATGCCCGCTCAATCACACGCGGTCGCCCGCCCCGCCCCATCGTCGACGGCCTCCTCGGACACCGCGGCCGTGGCCTCGCTCCTGCTCCCCGACCGCCCGGCCGCATCGCGGCGTTGATCTTCCCCGGCCGACTGGCAGACTGTGCGACGTGGCTGATCCAGAGGGCGCAGAGACGCTCACCGAAGAAGTCTGCCGGGTCCTACGGGCGGCGCCCGTACCAGCGGCCAGCCTCGTCGGCCCGCAAGCGCTCTCGGTGCCGGGTGGGCCGGGCCTGTACGCCTGGTGGGCGACTCCGGGGGTGCTCCCGGGGGTGCCGGCGGCCGCCCACCCGTCGATGTCCCTCGGCCTGCTGTACGTCGGTATCGCAGGTACCAGCCTCCGGCAGCGCATCGTGCGCCAACACCTCGCCGCCAACACGGGCTCCTCGACCTTCCGCTTCACGCTCGCGTCCCATCTACTGGCCGAGGGCGGCCTGACCCCGTTCCGCAAGGGTGGAAAGGTCCTGCTACCGCCTGCGCAGCTGGCCTGGCTGCGCCACTGGCAGGTCTCTTACCTGCACGTCTCCTGGGTGGCCAGGCCCGATCCCGCAGAGGTCGAGGCGGCGGTGATCGCCGCCATGGAGCCGCCCCTCAACGGGGACGACAACGCCAACCACCCCTACCGGCAGCGGCTCCGTGAGCTTCGAGCGGCCTTTCGGCTCCGAGCGGACGGCGGCGGCGCCATCGGGACCACGCCATGACGGTGCTGGCGGTGGCGGCGAGGACGAGGCGAGACAGCAACCGTCGAATCTCGGGTAGGGTCAGCGAAATCAGTTTCGTTGTTTCGCGGTCTGGAGGCATTCTTCGATCGACCAGCGGGAGCCGGCGACCCGGGCGGGTTCATCAGGGTCGTTGCGGCGCGTCCGTAGCAGCCGTAGAAAGCCCGCCGGGATGGATCGGTCAGGCTGCGGCGGATCAGCAGCCAGTGCCCTACTCCTTTCTTCCGTAAGGGTCTTATCGATACCCGGGCCCACTGGTACAGGCGAGGCCCTTTCGCGCCGTCACCGGCGGACAGCGTCTGCCAGTCCTGTTCGGCGACATCATCGGCGAGAACATCGGCCCGGACCTGGGTGAACACGTGGCGGCCGGTGGCGCCGATGAGTGGTTCGTTGCTTTTCGCAGCCATGACGTGGCCGACGCCCTCGGCTTCCAGCCACATCCGTAGGCGCCGGTCCGAGCCGTATACCTCGTCCCCGGTCACCCAGCGGGCCGGGACCCCGGCAGCGAGCGCGCGGGCGAGCATCGCCCTGGCCAGCTGGGGTTTCGTCAAGAATGTGATCTTGTCGTCGATCCCGGCCTCGCGACGCCGGTCGTCATCGTCGATCCAGGACTTCGGCAGGTAGAGCTCCCGGTCGAGAAACGACCGACCTGCCGCCGTCACGTAGGTGACGAACACCCCGATCTGACAGTTCTCGATACGACCCGCGGTTCCCGAGTACTGCCGCGCCACCCTGCCAACGCCTATCGTGCGGCGGTGATTTGTTCTCGGAGAATGTCACCATGGCCGGCGTGACGGGCGAAATCCTCGATCAGGAGCAGGTAGACAAACCGCAGGCTGACATCGCCAGCGCGGGGGTGTGCCTTGGTGTCGTCGAGCTCGAAGTCAGCGGCGATCACGCGGGAACGCTCGCTGGCACGCTCAAACTCGGCGATCACGTCGGCCAGCGTTTCGCCGTCGGCGACAACGAAACTGCCGTCGTCACCGGTGGCGTAGCCGTCGCATGCGGACTCGTCCAGGCCGAGCAGGGTGCGTTGGAACCAGATGCGCTCGGCGGTGGCGGCGTGTTTGATCAGCCCGATCGGTGTGGTCAGTGAGACGACCAGGCGCCGCCGTGCGTCGGTCTCGGACAGCCCTCGCGCGGTGTCGATGAGCGCTTGCCGGTTGCGGTCAAGCCAGCTCTCCAACATGAGACGTTCGGGTCCAGTGGTCATGCGGGGCCATATGAACATTAATTCTCCAGCTTTCTGGGTTGAAAGGACATTGACGGATCAGCCCATGGGTGCATACTCGAGCAGCATGAAGGTCGATCGGACAGGGCTCGTCTCGATTGCCGAGGAGAACACCGATGACATCGGTGCCGGAGGCCCGCCGGGGATGTAGGCGCTGCAAACGCTTCTCGGCCCTCGTCAGAGGGTCCTCGGGGAATGCCGTGTCCGGAGCCGAGGGCGAGCCGGAGCAATCATAAGGATAACATCCAAGCTATGCGCGTGTCACGTGACTTGTGTCGATCTGTTCCGGCGCGTTATGGGCCGAGGGTATCCCGAAGCTCAGGAGACTTCCTCGACACCAAGATCGGTTCGGGCTGCTCGGAGTTGACCGTGGACGTGTGCGAGCGCGTCGCGAAGTTGCTGGTTCTCGATGCGTAACGCATCCAGAGCAACGCGGATAAGCCGCCACTCCAGCACGTCCCGCTTGCCGTCCGCGACCACTTCGACCTGAAGCCGTTCGCGCCGCCAAGATCCACTGAATCCGCCAACTAAACCCGGACGCTCTGAGGTCGAATCGTCCACGTCAAGATGACGGACTTCAGGTCGATGGCCCTCCGGCTCGTCATCTTCGCCTGAACGGGACATGGAAACGACACCGTCCAGCAGGACGCGCGGCGCCGGCGCGACTAGCCACCGCCCGCCCGAAGAACAGCGGTAAGGAGCGGCAACCCGTCTGGCCGCACGTGACGACCGGTACGCCAGACATGGGCGACGGGCCTGGTAGCTACAACCCCTTGGCCGCGACCCGCACCCCGGTCGTCTGCGCGTCACGAGTGGTGCCGCGCAGACGACCGGGCGCCCGGAAGTCAGGGCGTGCTGTCGGGCGTCTCCTTCGCGGGCGGGTCACCACCGTCGGTGCCGGCCGAGACGGCCCCACGGGTCAGCAGCAGGCCATGAAGGAGATCAAGTGCGACCGCGACGACTAGCTCGCCCTGCGACAGCCATCCCTGGCCGAGACAGACCACGATGACCGTCAGGACGACGGCAACCCCCACCGCCCGGGCTACGCCCCTAGACCCTAGGCCGGCACTCAGGCCGTCGAGCCGTCCGGGGACGGTGACTGCGGGGGCAGGGTCGGCACGCGGGGGATGGCGGAGTTGGGGTCGAAGCCCGCGAAGGCCAGTCCGATGACGAAGCCCGCGGCCTCCTCGAGCTGACGGGCACGGTCCAGCGGGCCCAGCACGGCCGGCGTCCCGCCGACGTCGCGGATGAGCTCACCGGCGATCCGCAGCGCGCCGGCGTCATCGCCGCAGATCACCACCGTCGCGTCCGCCGTGTCGTGACCGCTGGCGGGCGGCGGCGCCGTCCACCGCTCGGCGGGGAACAGATGGAACGCCTTCACCACGTGGGCACCGGGAGCCCACGCGGCGATCTGGCCGGCGGCGGACCTCCCGGGTTCGGTGAGCAGCACTCCGACGCCATGCTCCACGGCGTTGGTCGGATCGATCAGAGTGGTCCCGGCCAGGGTGCCGGCGGCCGCGTCGACGTCGCTCAGCACGTCCGCGACGCCGCTCCACAGCACCGCGAGCAGCACGGCGTCCCGCCCGTCGACCACCTCTCGCGGGTCGGCCGCGCGCGTCGCGCCGCCCAGGCGTCCGGCGAGCGCCTCCGCCTTCGCCCGCGACCGACCGCCGACCACCAGCTCGTGCCCGGCGCGGGCCCAGCCCGTGCCCAGTGCCTCGGCCAGGGCTCCGGTGCCCAGGATCCCGATCCGCATTGGTCCCTCCTCATGTCGCCGACCGCTCCGGTGCCACGGTAGAGATCTCGTTACGCACCGATCGGTACGTCGGGAACCTGCGACGATGGCGAGGATGAGCGAGCCCGAGGACTCCTGCGTCGAGCTGGTCGCGGACTGCCGCCTACGGGCGACGACCGACCTGTTCGCCCACACCTGGGATCCCGTCGTCCTGATGGCGCTTCGGCTTGGCCCCCGGCGGCGCCGCGAGCTGCGGGCAGCGATCGGCGGCATGAGCGACAAGGTCCTCACCGAGGCGCTGCGCCGGCTGTGCGCCCACGGCCTGGTGGAGCGCCGCTCCTTCGCGCAGGCCCCGCCCCGGGTCGAGTACGAGCTGACCCGGCTGGGGCACAGCCTGGTCGACGGCCCGATGAAGGCGCTCGGCGACTGGACGCGCGAACATGGCGACGAGCTTCTCGACGCGCAGGAACACGCGGCCCGGACACTGCCGGCGGGGGGCGGAAAATCCGTTGCCGGCCCGGGCTGGGCCGGTCTAGGGTCGCCCGTAGTCCCGCCGGGCAGCGACCCGGCGGCGAGCATGGAGGATGCCATGGCTGCCCCGGGCCCCGTCCCGGGTCACCGGTGACCGCCCGGCCATCCCGGTCCGGCGACGGTCACGCGCAACGCCGCGCCGGCCTCGGGCCGTTCCGCGGGACACAGCCGTCCGTGGAGCACAGCCGTCCGCCGGCCGGCTGACCGCGCGCGGCTGTCCTTCTCCCCGGTGCCCCGCGACAGCAACGTCCTGTCGAGGTACCTCATTCGGGAGCATCCTGCGTTGTCCGAGCACATCCCGTCCGCGTGGTACGCGGACTTCTTCACCGACCTTCCCAACGAGTTCTGGCGCCGCGCCGCCACACCGGAATGGACCGCGGCCGACGTCGACTTCGTCGAGGCCCGGCTGGGCCTGCCGAACGATTCGCGGATCCTGGACGTCCCGTGCGGCAGCGGCCGGCACAGCCTGGCCCTCGCCGCGCGCGGCCACCGGGTGACCGGCGTCGACCTGTCCACCGAGGCCATCGGCCACGCCCGGCGCGCGGCGAGGGCCGCCAGGCAGGCCGTGGCGTTCGAGCACGGCGACATGCGTGACATCGACCGGCTCGGCGTCTTCGACGCCGCGGTCTGCCTCGGCAACAGCTTCGGCTACCTGGACCTGGCCGGTACCCGCGCGTTCGCCGCGGCGCTCGGCCGGGTCGTCCGCCCGGGTGGCGGGCTGGTCGTCGACTTCGGCGCGACGGCCGAGTCGATCCTGCCCGGCTTCACCGCCGCGCCGCGCACCATGCGGACCGGCGACATCACCGTGGAGACGACCACCGAGTACGACGTCGTGGCGAGTCGGCTGATCAGCCGCTACCGCTTCAGCCAGGGGGCGCGGCGGCTCGACGCCACCGCGCTGCACCACGTCTACACCAGCGCCCACCTGGGTGATGTGCTGGCAGACGCCGGATTCACCGACATCGGGCGCTACGCCGACCCGGACGGGGCGCCCTACACCCTGGGCGCCGGTCGCCTGCTGCTCACCGCCCGCCGCCGCTAACCCGACGTCGGGGTGGACCGGCCGTATCTCGCCGGTCCACCCCGACGCACGTCTCCACGCATCTGAACAGACCGAGCTTGAATACGTGGTTGGATTCCGGACCGCCGGGGCGAGGGCTGATTATGCACCGTGGTCGGTCCTGCTTGTTAGAACGACGATGCCCGAACAGTGCTTCCCTCGGCCGAGGCCACTCGGACTAGTCGGAGACGTCCTGCGCCGGGAATTCGTTGCCGTCCACGGCGCGAAAGTACCGCCAACGGGTCGAAGCACCGACGCCACGTCGTACTCGGACGTACTTGTCGCACTGTCACGGCGTGGTTAATCATGTCGGTTACGCCGCTTTTCGGAAGGCGCGTCTTCGGGTTGCGGCTGTGTGATGGCTGTCCTGCGGGAGGACGTGACGGAGTAGACGGACGGTGGCGTCGGTCACCTGGCGGATCGTTGCAGTAGAGTAAATATTATTTTAGTACAACTATCTGGGGTGTGGCCGGGATCGGTGACCGCACAGTGCCGCACAGTGCCGTCGGTGCCGGCCACGCCGCTCGCTGGGAGCTGCCGATGTCCGACCTGACCCGAGGACGGCGCCTACTCGTCCTGGCGATCTGCTGCATGAGCCTGTTCATCGTCGGGCTCGACAACACGATCGTGAACGTCGCGCTGCCGTCGTTGCGGCGTGACCTGCACGCCTCCGCCGCCGGCCTGCAGTGGACGATCGACGCCTACACCCTGGTCCTGGCCAGCCTGCTTATGCTCGGTGGGTCGACCGGCGACCGGCTCGGCCGGCGCCGGGTCTTCCAGACCGGGCTGGTCCTGTTCACCCTCGGGTCGCTGCTGTGCAGCCTCGCGCCGAGCCTGACCTGGCTGATCGTTTTCCGCATGGTGCAGGCGGTCGGCGGGTCGATGCTCAACCCGGTCGCCATGTCCATCATCAGCAACACCTTCACCGATCCGCGGGAACGGGCCCGGGCCATCGGGATGTGGGGCGCGGTGATCGGCGTCAGCATGGCGCTGGGACCGGTGCTCGGCGGGACGCTCGTCGAGTCGGTGAGCTGGCGGGCGATCTTCTGGGTGAACGTCCCCGTCGGCGTCGCGGCGCTGGTGCTCGCGGGTCTGTTCGTCCCGGAGTCGCGCGCGGCGCGGGCCCGCCGGTTCGACCCGGTGGGGCAGGCCCTGGTGATCGTCGTCCTGGCCTCGCTGACCTACGGGATCATCGAGGCCCCGTCGGCGGGCTGGCTCGCCGCGCGGACGCTGGCGCTGTTCGCGGTGTCGGCCGGGGCGGCGGCCGTGCTCGTCCGCTACGAGGCCCGCCGCGGCGAGCCGTTGCTGGACGTCCGGTTCTTCCGGGCGGCGCCGTTCGCCGGGGCGACCGGCATCGCCGTGTTCGCCTTCGCCGCGCTGGCCGGCTTCCTGTTCCTCAACACGATGTACCTGCAGGAGGTCCGGGGCTACTCGCCGCTGCTCGCGGGGATCACCACCCTGCCGATGGCCGGGATGACGGTGGTGTCCGCGCCCATCGCGGGGCGGCTCGTGGCCAGCCGCGGGGCCCGCACGCCGCTGCTGATCGCGGGCGTGGCGATAACGGCTGGGAGCGTGATGCTCACCGGGCTGGGTGTGAACACCTCGATACTCTGGCTCATGTCGGCGTACGTGCTCGTCGGGCTAGGATTCGGCATGGTCAACGCGCCGATCACCAACACGGCCGTGACCGGCATGCCGCAGTCCCAGGCCGGGGTGGCCGCCGGTATCGCCTCGACGAGCCGCCAGGTCGGGCAGTCCCTCGGCGTCGCGGTCATCGGATCGCTCGCCGCGGCGCACGTCGCCGGTCGCGCCGGGGTCGTCGACCCGACCAGTGCCGTCGGCTGGTGGACCGTCGTGCTGTGCGGGGCGGGCGTGCTGCTGCTCGGCGCCGCGAGCACCGGCGTCTGGGCGCGCGGCACCGCGCGGCGCACCGCCGCCCGGCTGGCCGCCAACGCGGCCGACGAGCACCCTGCCGGCCGCCCCGCCGGGCGGGCGGCCGGTTCACGGGAACGATCCGGGGCGGGGCGCGCCGGCGCTGCGGCGCGTTCTCGGTCCCACGGTTCCTCTGGGCAGGGTGGTCACGATGAGTTCGCTCCCGCGCGCTGACCGGCGCGGTCCCGGGCCGGCCGCCGCCGTGGTGGTCGACCCGCCAGCGGCCGAGCCGGCCACCGCCGACGTCCCGACCGTGCAGCCCGAACCTTCCGCGCCGTCCGGTGAGGTCGCGCCGTCCGGTGAGGTCGCGCCGTCCGGGCGGGCGGAGAGGTCCGCACGGGCGGCTCGGGTGTGGCGGCGGATCCGGTCGGTCGTGGTCGATCGCAATGAACGTCGCCGGGAGGTCTGCGAGGCGCTTGACCTCAGCTTCATCCGGGTCAAGGCGCTCCTGGCGCTGCAGGCCGGGCCGATGACGCTGGGCGAGCTCGCCGCCGCCCTGTCCATCGACCGCCCCTACACCACCCTCACCGTGCACGAGCTGGAACGGCGCTGCCTGGCCGAACGCACCGTGCACCCGGACGACCGGCGCTCGAAGCTCGTCGAGCTGACCGCGTCCGGCCGGACGGCGGCCCGGCTCGCCGACGACATGCTCAACCGGCCGCCCGCGGCGCTCGTCGCACTCGACGCCGCCGACCTGGCCACGCTCGACCGCATCACCGCCCACCTCGCCGGAGAGGGCCCCGACCCGGCTGGCTGAGGTCGGCGCGCGCCGGATCCTCGACTGGCGTGCGCCGGCTCCTCGACCGGCGTGCGTGCCGCCGGCCTGGTCGGGGTGCGGCCGAGCGCCTGTACCGCGCCCGGCCGCACCAGGGGTGTCAGTGGGTGCCCTCCGCGATTTCGTCCACGCCCAGTTCGGCGAGCAGCGTGGCGCGCAGCCGGTCGAAGGCGGGGTCGGTCCGGCGGCGCGGTGACGCCACGTCCACGGGTACGTCCCGGGAGAACCGGCCCTCGGTGAGCACGAGCACCCGGTCGGCGAGCAGGATCGCCTCGTCGACGTCGTGCGTCACGAACAGCACCGCCGGCTGGTGGCGCCGGCACAGCTGCTGGAGCAGGGCATGCATCCGGATCCGGGTCAGGGCGTCGAGGGCGCCGAACGGCTCGTCGAGCATGAGCAGTTCCGGTTCGCGCACGAGCGCCCGCGCCAGCGCCACCCGCTGCGCCTCGCCGCCGGACAGCGTCGCCGGCCACGACCGTTCCCGGCCGGCCAGGCCGACCTCGGCGAGCGCCGCGCGGCCGCGGTCGGCGATGTCCCGGCCGGATAGGCCGAGCGTGACGTTCGGCAGGACCCGCTTCCACGGCAGCAGCCGCGACTCCTGGAAGACGACCGAGCGCCGCCGGGCGGCCAGCACCTCGCCCTCGACGCCGTCGTCGAAGCCGCCCAGGATCCGGATCAGCGTGCTCTTCCCCGACCCGCTGCGCCCGAGCAGGGCGACGAACTCGCCCGGCGCGATCGTCAGATCGAGCCCGTCGAGCACCACGTGCTCGCCGAAGGCACGTCGCAGCCCGCGGACGCGCACCGCGGCCCCGAGCCCGGCCGCGGCCGGGCCGCCGGCGTCCTCGGCATCGGCTCGAGCGAGGACGGCGACCCCGCCGCCCACCCCCGGTGCCGGGTCCGCCCCCGCCGCGTTCGCCGGGCGCTGCGGGTTCCCCGTGCTCACGTTCCGTCGAAGCCGCGGCGCCATGACAGCAGCGTCCTTTCCAGGATGCGGACCAGGCCGTCGCTGACCAGCCCGAGGATTCCGTAGACGACCAGGCAGAGCACGATGATGTCGGTGCGGTTCCAGGACTGCGCGCTGTTGAGGAGGTAGCCGAGACCGGAGTCGGTGTTGACCTGCTCGGCGAACACCAGCAGCAGCCAGGCCACGCCAAGTGCCCAGCGCAGCCCGACGAGGAAGCCCGGCGCGGCACCCGGCACGATGACCGAGCGCACCAGCCCGAACCGGCCCAGCCCGAAGGTCTGCCCGGCCTCCACGAGCCTGGCGTCGACGCCGCGGATCGCCGCGTAGGTGTTCATGTAGATGGGGAACGCGACGCCGACGGTGATCAGGAAGATCTTGGCGCTCTCGCCGATTCCGATCCACACGATGATCAGCGGCAGCAGGGCGATGACCGGGATCGTCCGCAGGAAGTTCATCGCCGAGTCGACGACGTCCGACGCCGCCCGGAAGAAGCCGGCGACGATGGCGAGCGCGAGCCCGATGCCGACGCCGAACAGCACACCGGCCCCCACCCGGTACAGCGAGGCGCCGAGGCTGTCGACGAGGTCGCCGCTGCGCCACAGCTCGCGGGCCGCGCCGAAGACCGCCGCGGGCGAGGCCAGCGCGCGATCGCCGACGACGTCGAGCCCCGTCAGGGCCCACCACAGCGCGAACAGCAGCGCCGGGCCGAGGAAGCGGCGCACCTCCGGCGGCACCCGGCGCCGCCTGGTGGTGCGGCGTCGCCCGGCGGTGGGGTCCACCAGGACGACCGGGGGCCGCCCCGACGCCGCGGCCACCGCTGGCTCGGCCGCGAGCGGGCCAGGAGACGCCGCACGCTGGCGGGCGACGTCATGGTGCGAGATGAGTTCGGTCATGTCGTGTCGATCCTTCCGTCGCGGGCGGGCCCGCTCAGGTCGCCGGGAACGCCTTCGCGAAGGCCGCGGTCAGCTCGGCGTTGAACCCGGGGTCGAGCTCGTTGTCGACGTTGAGGGACTTCGGCAGCTCGCCGACGCCGCCCAGCAGCCGGGCCTGCACCCGCTGGCTGTCCACGAAGGCGGGGGAGACCGGCCGGTAGCGGGTCGCGGGCAGCGAGTCGAAGTACGTGCGCGAGGCGACCGGATCCTGCTTGAGCTGGTCGACGTAGTACTTCTGGACCCACGTGGCGGCGTTCGCCTTCGGCCAGGACGACGCCCGCGACAGCCGCAGGACGAAGTCACGCACCGCGCTGCGCTTCGCCGGGTCCTTCAGCGCGGACTTCGACGCGAGCAGCACCGAGTACTGCGGCAGCGAATGGGTCTGGATCTGGTACGAGCCGGGGGCCTGCCGGGCGACGGTGGCCGCATACTGGCGGACGTAGACGATGGCGTCGACCTGCCCGGAGGCCAGCGTCGAGGTCAGGCTGGTGACGGGCACGTTGACCGGGCTGATGTCGTCCTGGTTCAGCCCGGCGGAGTCGAGCTGGTTGAGCAGGTAGCCGTGCAGCGACGTGCCGACGGTGAACGCGATCCGCTTCCCGCGCAGATCGGCTGGCTTCTGGATCCCGGAGCCGGCCTTCGCGATGATCGTCTGGGTGTTCACCGGGTTCTCGGCGACGGAGATCGCCACGACGCCGGCGTTCGCGGCGTTCGCGAACAGCACCGGGGTGTCACCCATGTAGCCGATGTCGAGCCGTCCGGCGCTGAACGCGGCATTCATGTGCGGCCCGTCGGCGAACGTGCTGTAGGCCAGGCCGTACGGGGCGCCCCTGGCCGCGCCGGACAGCGTCAGCGGCAGCTCGATGGTCCTGCTCTGGTCACCGATCCGCAGCGTCACCCGCCGGTCGCCGGACGCCGCCCGCGCCCCGTCCCCGCTGCCGCTGCCGCTGCCGCAGGCGGCCAGGACCACCACGACGAGCACGGCGAGTCCGGCGGTCAGGAGGGAAGGACGCCGTGCCCACGGTCGTCGATGGTGCATCGCAGATCTCCCTGTTGGTCATCATGAGGTCTTGGCCGCCATGAGGTCTTGGCCGCCATGAGGTCTTGGCCGCTCATGAGGTCTCGGCTGCTCGTGCGATTCCGGCTGCTCGTGCGATTCCGGCCGGTGGTCGGCAGCCGTCCGGCGTGCGCCGAGAGCCGCGAGGGAGACGGCCCTCGCGGCTCTCGGCGGATTTCTCGGCTCTCGGTTCCGGCTCTCGGTTCAGGTCCTCGGTTCAGGTCCGCGGTTCAGGTCCGGTCCGGTCAGGTCAGGTCAGGTCCCGAGGAAGGGCTCGCCCGCGACGAGTTCGGACTCCCGCCCGTCCACACCGACCGGGACATCGCCCTCGATGGTCACCCGGTACAGCACCCGGTCGAAGTCGAGGTGGCCGAGGTCCGACGGCCCCAGGTGGGCGGTGGCCCGGTTGTCCCAGAAGGCGATGTCGCCCGGGCTCCACTTGAACCGCACGGTGAACTCGGGGCGGGAGATCTGGTCGTAGAACACGTCGAGGATCTGCCGGCTCTGCTTCGGCGAGAAGCCGATGATCTCGCCGTCCTTCGCGGTGAAGCTCGGGCTGACGAACAGCGCCCGCTCACCGGTCTCCGGGTGCACCCGCACCACCGGGTGGATCGCCACCAGCGGGTTGGCGGCCACCTTGCGGCCGTACTCGCTGTCGCTGGGGAAGTGCCCGAAGCTGTGCCGGGCGCGCAGGCCGTCCGCCAGGTTCCGCAGCGGCTCGGGCAGCGCCTGGTAGGCCGCGACCAGGTTCGTCCACGCCGTGTCCCCGCCGTACGGGGGGATGATGTCGCCCCGCAGGATCGATGCGGTGGGCGGGTTCACCAGGGCGGTGACGTCGGTGTGCCAGCCGTTGTCGTAGGTGGCCTTCCGCTTGCCGAAGATCTTCGCGTACCGCCGGCTGTCGATCGGCAGGATCTCGGGGAAGCCGGGCGGCGGCGCCTCCTCGTGCGGGTGCGCCGGCGTCAGCCGGCCGAACCGGCGCCCGAACGCGACCTGCTGGGCGTGGTCGATGTGCTGGTCCCGGAAGAAGACCACCTTCCACTGGTGCAGCGCCGAGCGGATCTCCGCCACGGTCGCGTCGTCGAGCTCCTCGCGCAGGTCGATCCCGTGGATCTCGGCCCCGGTGTGGCCGGAGAGCGGGCGGACGTCGATGCCCAGGGCGGTGGGTGTGGTGCTGGTCATCCTGCAATTCCTCCAGAAGATGGAAAAAGGGATGGATGGGGCCGGGAAAGGGGGACCCTGACGTTTGCGCGCGCTGTTGCGTCAGGTTTTTACCGCGTGCGAGGGCGGCCGGGATCGCCGGCCGTCGGGGTGGCAGCCGCGGTTCAGGGCCGGCTGAGACCAGCCGAGAATGCACGCGAGGATCGCTGGACCGGCGTTTTCGCCGCGGCCTGCCCCCGTTCTCGGATCGGCGGGGGAGGCGGCGGAGAGCCGGCTTCAGCGTGCTGAGGCGTGGCGGTGGATATCCCGCGTCAACATCGACGACAACGCCGGTCGGGGGGCGGGGAAAATCCCGCGCCGCCGCCTCCGGTGTTGTTCACAGGTCAATCTTCGGTGGTGACCGACCAGGCCGTCAATATTATGCGTTCCGCTGAAATTAATTGCCTCGGCGGGCGAGTGGGGCGGCCGGTCGGCGCGTCGCAGCCGCTGGCGCGGCCGGGGCGGGCCGGGGTGCCGGCGGATCGGCCGGCAGACTGTGCGGGCTGCGGTGCACCGCGTCGAGCACCGTCGCGCCCGCGGCGACCGCGAGCACATCGGGGCCGAAGCTGCTCGGCAGCACCATCCGTTCGGGTTCGGTGCACACCCGGGAGTGCGCCGAGATCTCGGCGTACAGGTCGGCCCGCAGGGCCGGCAGGAACAGAGTGGCGGCCTCGGTGAGAACGACGATCTCCGGATCCATCATGTCGACGAGCAGGGCGATCAGCCGGCCCACCACCCGCAGCCGGTCGCGGAACAGCGCCACGGCACGACGGTCGTCGGCGAGGGCGGCGGCCAGCAGGTCCTGCAGGTCCGGCCGGGAGATGATCCCCTCGCCGACCGCACGCCGCAGCAGTGTCCGCTCGGACAGCGTGGCCTGCACGCAGCCGGACCGGCCGCACCGGCAGAGCGCGTCGCTGTCGGCGAGCCGCAGGTGGGCGATGCCGCCGGCGGCGGAGTTCGGGCCGATGTGCACCGAGCCGTCGGTGGCGAACGCGGCGTCGGCGACGTTGCCCACGAACAGGTGCAGCAGGCTGCGTCGGGCCCGCGGGTCGCCGAAGAGGATCTCCGCCTGCGCCAATGCCCGCGCGTGCCCGTCGACGTATACAGGCAACCCGATGGCCGCCGCCAGCACGTCGCGCACCGGCACGTCCCGCCAGTCCAGCGGCTCGTGCTCGACCACCAGGCCGAGCTCCGGATCGACCCGGCCGCCGGTGACCACACCCAGCCCCAGCACCCGGCTTCCGCCGGCGTGCCGAGCGAGGAACCCGGGGAGGTGTCGGATGATCATCTGGAGGACGGTCGTGGCGTCTCCCTCGCGCGGCTGCCGCTCCCGGGCGACCACCTGACCGCGAAGGTCGACGACGCTGAAGGTCACGAACGGGACCGCGATGTGCACACCGCAGGCGAGATGGCGCCGGGTGTCGACGTCGAGCGGCACGTGCGGCCGCCCCGCCCGAGGGGACAGCGAGCTTGCCGGGAGCTCGCGCAGCAGGCCCAGCGAGATCAGCCCCGCCGTCTGCCGCGACACCGCCGCCGGGCTGAGCCCGGTGGCCCGGCCGATCGCCGTCCGGGCGACCGGCCCATGGTCGAGCACCGTCCGCAGGATCACCGCGGCGGCACCGGCGCCGGTCGGGCCGGCGCCGGTCGGGCCGGCTGCGGGCGCCGCGGCGAACCCGGGGACGTCCTGGCGTGCGGGCGTGCGGGTGTGCGGAGGGCGGGTGGGCAGCGGCGGCTCGCCGCGCAGGCCCACCTCGTTGCGGACGGACACGCTGCGCTGGACGGACACGGGGAACCTCCTCGCGTCACGGCCGTGCGACGGTGCGGCTGCACCGCGGCGCGGGCGTGAGGCGTGCCGAGACGCGCGTGGCGGCGGCGTCTCGGTTGGATGACCGGGGCGGGGTCCCACCGGCCGCCCGCGGGCGCCGTGACCGGAGGTGCTGTGACCGCAAGGCGTGACGGTGACCGCGGTCACCAGCCACGACCGGAGGACTGGCCGGGTGGGAGGGGAGTCGTACCGGGCCTCGTGCCCCGCGACGGTGGCCGGACCGGTGGGAGCGCCACGACCAGCGCGGCGATCGGCGACGCTCGGACCGACCGGGCCGCCTCACCGGCAGGCGTCGCCCCGCCCGTCCCGGCTGATGCGGCCGACCGCGGCGCACGGCAGGACAGTGCCTGGCGTGGCCCTGAGGCTCGGAAGGATCAGCGGTCAGGTCAACAGAGCGCGCTCGCAACGCGGTGGAAGTCGATGTGGGCACGGCATACCAGGAGAAGGCGCCGGCTCATGGAGCTGACGGTAGATAGTGCGCAAGAGGTTGTCAACCAAGACAATCAAGAAGCTACAAAAGCCCGCAATCCGATGGTGGGGCCGGTCCCCGCCGCCACCCGATCTGCCGCCGGCCACCCCGCCACCGGCCGCGTTCGGGCCCTTGCGGCGCCGTGGCAATCCGCGGTGGTCAGCCGGTGTTGCGAAGGCCGGCGGCGATGCCGTTGATCGTCAGCAGCAGCGCCCGGCGCAGCTGGGGATCGGCGCCCTCCCCGGCGGATCGGGCGCGGGCGAGCAGGGAGATCTGCAGGGCGTGCAACGGGGCGAGGTAGGCGTCGCGGACCTCGAGGGTGTGGCGCAGCGTCGGGGCGTTCTCCAGCAACTCGGCCTGACCGGTGACCGCGAGGACCTCGGCGACCGTGCGGGCGTGCTCGGCGCGGATCGACTCGAAGATCGAGCCGCCCTCGTCCCCGACGAGGGTCGAGACGTACCGCTGGGCGATCGTGAGGTCCGACTTGGCCAGGGTCATCTGCACGTTGCCGAGGAAGGTCCGGAAGAAGTGCCAGGACCGGTACATCTCGGCAAGTGTGTCGCCGGCCCCGGCGGCACGGGCCGCGGCCAGGCCGGTGCCCACGCCGAACCAGCCGGGCAGGATGATCCGCGACTGCGTCCAGCCGAAGACCCAGGGGATCGCCCGCAGGTCGGCGAGCCCGCCGGACCCGCCGGGCCGCCGCGACGGCCGCGAGCCGATGTTGAGGTTGCCGAGCTCCTCCACCGGGGTGGCGGCGAGGAAGAACGGCACGAGCGCCGGATCGCCGACGAACGCCTGGTAGGAGGTCCGGGCCGAGTCCGCGACCGCCTGCATGGTCTCGTCCCAGCCGGCGAGGACGGCCGGGCTCAGGCGCGAGGACCGGTGCAGGATCGACGCCTCGACCACGGCCGACAGGGTGATCTCCAGGTTGTGCCGGGCGAGCTGGGGCAGCGTGTACTTGTCCGAGATCACCTCGCCCTGCTCGGTGACCTTGATCGAGCCGTCCAGCGTGCCGAACGGCTGCGCCATGATCGCCTCGCCGCTCGGGCCGCCGCCGCGGCCGACGGAGCCGCCGCGGCCGTGGAACAACCGCAGCACGACGCCGTGGCGGCGGGCGACGTCGCGCAGTTCCCGTTGCGCCTTGTGGATCTCCCACTGGGACGCGGTGATGCCGGCGTCCTTGGAGGAGTCCGAGTAGCCGAGCATGACCTCCTGCACGTCCCCGCGAGCGCGCACCAGCGAGCGGTAGGAGGGGTCGGACAGCATGCCGTCGAGCAGCCCGCCGGCCGCCCGCAGCTCGGCCACGGTCTCGAACAAAGGTACGAAGCCGATGCGGGCCCAGGCGGGGCGGTCCGCGAAGCCGAGCCCGACCAGGCCCGCCTCCCGGGCGAGCACCACCACGGCCAGGATGTCGTCGACGTCGCGGGTCATCGAGACGATGTAGCTCTCGATGACGTCGCCGCCGAAGCGGTCCAGCGCCTCCCGGACGGTGCGCACCAGCTCCAGCGTGCCCAGCACCGCCGGGGGCAGCGGCGGCGGCACGGCGCCGAGCAGCGGCCGACGCCGGGCGAGCTCCGCGGACAGCAGGGTGCGCCGCTCGGCCCGGTCGAGCTGGGCGTAAGGGACGTCGAGCTCCCCGACCTGGTCGTACACGGCGGCCAGGGCGGCATGGTGCTTGTCGGCGTGCTCGCGGATGTCGAGGGTGGCCAGTGACAGCCCCATCGCGCGCGCCGTGCGGATGACGCGCAGCAGCGGGCCGTCCGCGACGAGGGGGCCGTCGGAGGCGGCGAGCGAGGCGCGCATCACCTCGAGGTCGTCGAGCACCTCGGCGAGGCCGCCGTAGTCCCGCCCGGGCACGTGCGGCGCGCCGGCGGCCAGCCGTTCCCGGGTACCGGCGAGCCTCGCCAGGATGTAGCTGCACTTGAGCCGGTACGGCTCCTCGGCGTTGAGCCGGATGTAGCGGTCGTGGACCTCCGGCAGCGCCTGGCGGTCCGCGGCCAGCGAGGACAGCAGCTCGTCGCTGACCCCCACCACCCGGGTCGACGCCGTCAGCTCCTTGATGAGCCGCTCGACCGAGGAGGTCAGCAGCCGGATGCCGAACTCGTGCTGGAGGGTGAGCACCTCCAGGGTGACCGCGGGGGTCACGTTCGGGTTGCCGTCCCGGTCGCCGCCGGCCCACGAACCGAACCGCAGCGGGTGCGCCCCGGCCGGCAGCGCGAGCCCCACCCGGCCGAGCCCCAGGTCGAGCTCCTCCAGCAGGTCGGGCAGCACCTCGGTGGCGATCAGTTCCAGGTAGTAGGCCGCCGAACGGGCCTCGTCCGCGGGCTTCGGCCGCTCCACCCGCAGCTCGTCGGTCTGCCACAGCACGTCGACCATCTCGGCGAGGCGCCGCTGGGTACGGTCCCGATCGGCGGAGGGCGCCGCGCCGTCCGGGCTGTCCGCGTCGAGCAGGTCGGCGATGCGGCGCAGCGTGTCGAGCACCGAGCGGCGGCTGGCCTCGGTCGGATGGGCGGTGAACACCGGGCGCAGCTCCAGGCGCCGCGCGATCGAGGCGGCCAGCGACCGGTCGAGGGTGCCGGCGTCGAGCGCGGCGGCCATCCGGTCGAAGGTCTCCGCCAGCGGGCCCTTCGTCCGGTCGGACAGCTCCCGGGACCGGTGCAGCTGCTCGGTGATGTTGGCGAGCTGGAAGTAGGCGGTGAAGGCGCGGGCGAGCACGATGGCCGTCTGGTCGTCCACGGTGGCGAGCAGCCGGCCGAGCTCGACGCCGTTGTCGGGACGGCGGGCCAGCGCGCGGACCTGCTCGACGAGCGCGAGCGTCTGCGCGCCCTCGTGCCGGGTCAGGGCCTGGCCGAGCAGATCGCCGAGGCGGCGGACCCCCGCGCGCACGGCCGCATGACGGGCGTCGGAGGAGACCCCGCCAGCGAAGGTGCCGGGATCCGGGGCCAGCTCGTCGAGGGCCGTACTCACGCTCCGCTCGGTCGTCACGCCGCCTCCGGTGGGTTCGCCTGGTTTCGCCGAGATGCCGGACACGGCGACCACGATGTCGCCGGGGGCCGGCGGGACCGTCCTGCGCCGACGCGGCCTAGTCTGCCGACTTGCCCGCGCCTTGCCTATGGCGGGATGGCGGGAGAGAGATAAATCGTCCCTCGGGCGCTCCGCCGCTCCTTGCTCAGACCCGTACCGGATGTCGCGAACCGTCGCTGAGCTGCGCGATCAGCCGATCAGGACGATCAGCGGGGGAGCCGCGAGGACGGCCACGGCGGCCAGGTAGGCCCCTGCGGGCAGCCACCAAGGGACCCCCGGCGGGTCGAGGAGTCGGGAGATCCGCGAGATGACCGGATTGGCCGTCCCGAGGCGGAGGCCGGGCACGTCCGGCGGTGCGGCCGCGGCCGCGGCGGCGGGTCCGGCTCCGGGTCCGGCTCCGGGCCCGGCTCCGAACCGGCCCGCCGTCCGGGCCGCCGTTCCCGGCAGGGGATCCTCGGCGCCGAGGGCGGGCAGCACGGCGGCCGGGTGGCCGGTGATGCTGAGTGCCCCGGCGGGGACCGGGGCCCGGGCCACGCCGAGCCGGGCCAGCGCGCGGGCGAGCGAGCGGCGGCTGGTCTCGCGGGCCGCGGCGTCGTCGGCGAGCATCTCGACCAGTAAGGACACGGCCGCCGTCGCCTCCCGGGCCGGCCGCAGGAACGGGAAGGTGCGCTCCCAGGCGACGAACGGCTGGATGACCAGATCGTGCCGTCCGGCGATGTGCGCCGCCTCGTGGGCGAGCACCGCGTCCAGCTCGGCGGCGTCGAGGGTGTTCAGCAGGCCCATGGAGACGACCACCCGGGCGTGGCGGACCCCCGGGACGCAGTACGCGACCGCGATCGGATGGTCGAGGATCCGCAGCAGGATGCGGGCCCGGTCGCGGTGCTCGCACAGGCAGCAGGTGGTGGCGCCGCTCGCACCATCGCCGGCGGTGGCACCATCGCCGGCGGTGGCACCATCGCCGGCGGTGGCATCGCCGCCGGGGCTCGCACCATTGCCGGCGCCGTCGCCCGTGGCGGGCGGGTGGAGGTGGGTGTGGTCGGCCGACTCCCGGGCGCCGTGGCCGCGGTGACGGCGCCCGGCGAGGTCGACCAGGTGCCGGTGCCGGTGCCGCTCGCGCAGGGTGGCCGCGGTGGAGGCGCAGAGCACCCCGAACAGCCGGCAGGCCAGGGTCGTCGCCATGGCGAGGCCGACGAGGTTGATCCAGCGCAGGCCGGTGAGGGGAGACCCGGCCGCGATGTTGCCGAGATGGTCGGTGATCGCGGTCGGGGTGTCGGTGGACAACGGGGAGACGGTGAACGCGATCGCGGCCAGCAGGGCCGAGACGCCGCCGGCCAGCCCGATCGCCTGCCAGAGCACGATCGCCGCCCGCGGGCAGCGGTGCGCCCAGCGCGCGGTGGCCAGCAGGCGTGGTACCGGCCAGGCCAGCACGCCCGCGAACAGGGCGAGGAGGGCCGCGGTCGTCATCTCCTCCGCAACGCTACCGCCCGTCGGGTGGAATCTGAACCGTTCGATCCGAGTCGGTGGTCACCGCACCAGGTCGGTCCGGCTCGCCAGAGGCTGTCCCGAGCGGTGGCGGGATGGACGGATCCGGGGCCGCGGTGGCCGCGAGGTCGGGGCCGCCGACCACCTCCGCCGGATCGCCGCCGAGGGGTTCCAACGCCCGGCGAAGGATCTCCGCCTCCTCGGCGGAGACCGATCCGACGAAGCGCACCAGCGCCGAACCGCGGTCGTCCGCGGTGCCCAGCGCCTCCATCATCGCCTCGGCGACGACGGCCTCCCGGCTGTCGGACGCGGCGTAACGGTGTGCACGCGCGGCCCGCTGCCGGCGGACGAAACCCTTGCGTTCCAGTCTTTCGAGCACGGTCAGCACGGTGGTGTACGCGAGATCGCGCTCATGGTCGAGCCGGGCCGCGACCTCGCGGGCCGTGAGCCAGCCTTCGCTCGACCACAACACGTCCATGACCGACCGTTCGAGGTCACCCAGGCGCGCCATGTGTCGATCCTACGTCGCGTAGAAGTTCAGGGCGGCGGAACGGTCTCGTTCGCGTCGCCTCCTGCGTCACACAGCCGCGCGACCTCGGTGTTCGCCTCGCGAGGGTGGGTGCGGGCGGCCGCGCCCCGCCGTCGGCCCGCCCGCGCCGACGCAGCCGACGTCACAACCGGGCCGTGGCCCGATGGTCGCACCGCCGCGCCGGCCGCCGTCCGGCGCCGCCCGCGCGGCGTCGGGACTTTCTTCCTGGCCCCATCCGGCGCGACACCGGCCCATTCCTCCCACGCCGCCCCCGGCCGGGTGCACCCTCGGGACCGTCCCGGCCGCCCGGCGCCCGGCCGGCCCGACGGCGGCGTCGGCAATTGCATTCGCCGCCGTTCCCGGCGGCCTTGTGGCGGGTTACCCGCTCGGGGCGTGCTTGTGTTATCCGAAAGTTATTTTTTCGGTGGAGCCGACCGGCCCGGCCCGGGGGGTGAACTCGTTCCAGTTCGCCGTGACCAGTTGCGCGGAATGCCCGGGACGGGCCCATTGGTGCCGCGGTGAACGCCGTGAATGCCAAGGTCCGCGGCTGACGGGCACGTCACACGCGGTTTGTGAGGGGAAGCGGCCGGAAGTCGGCGTATGCACGTAGAGGGGACGCGCGATGCACTGCCCCGCCGGCCGGCGTCGCGCATGTCGTGGACCTCACGGAGGCCCGACCGCCGACCGGATCACCCGCTACGTACCTTAGGACCTTCTACTTTGGGTAGAAGGTCGACTGAATCCCGGTCGATTTCTTCCCGCGGTCCTTCGAAGGAGCCGTGCGCATGGTTCTCGCCGCCGACGCCGTCGACCTCGCTCGTGCCCAGACGGCGTTCTCCCTCGCGTTCCACATCTGCTTCGCCGTGTTCGGTGTCGGTTTGCCATGGCTGCTGATCTACACCGAGCGACGTTGGCTCAAGACCGGAGATCCGGTCTGGCTGGCGCTGACGAAGAAGTGGTCGCGTGCCTTCGCCGTTCTCTTCGCGGTGGGGGCCGTCTCGGGAACAGTGTTGTCGTTCGAGTTCGGGCTGCTCTGGCCCGCGTTCATGTCCAAATACGGGGGCGCCCTCGGGCTGTCGTTCACCCTGGAGGGCTTTGCGTTCTTCACCGAGGCGATCTTCGTCGGCATGTACCTGTACGGCTGGAAGCGCCTCTCGCCGCGGGCCCACTGGCTGACGCTGTGGCCGATCGCGATCTCGGGCACCCTGTCGACGCTGTTCATCATCACGGTCAACGCCTGGATGAACGTGCCGCGCGGGATCGTCGAGAAGGACGGCAAGCTCCTCGAGGCCAAGCCGTACGCCCCGTTCATCAGCCCAGGTACCCCGCCGCAGCTCGTCCACATGCTGATCGCGGCGCTGATGTGCGCCGGCGGCATGGTCGCGGCCATCTACGCGGTGGGCATGCTGCGCGGCCGCCGCGACACCTACCACCAGCGCGGCCTGAAGATCGGGCTCGCGGTCGTGCTGGCCTGTGCACCGCTGCAGCTCATCGTCGGGGACTGGGCGGCCCGCGTCGCCGGCGCGAACCAGCCGTTCAAGCTCGCGGCGATGGAGGGGCTGTACCACACCGGGTCGAACGCTCCCTTCGCCATCGGCGGGATCTACGACAACAAGACCGGTGAGATCCGCTACGGCCTGGAGATCCCCGGTGGGCTTTCCCTGCTGGAGGGCTTCAGCACCGGTCATGTGATCAAGGGCCTGGACGGCGCGCCGCCGGACGAGCGGCCGAACGGCGCGCTGGTGCACGGGGCGTTCACCACCATGGTCGGGGCGGGTTCCGCCCTGATCGGGCTGTCGTTGCTCACCGGCTTCGTCGTCCTGCGGCGGCGCCGACGAGGGGAGCGCCCGCTGCTGCCCACCAGCAGGCCGTGGCTGATCGCCGCGGCGTGCACGGGGCCGGCGGCGATGCTGGCGATGCTCACCGGCTGGGAGGTCACCGAGGGTGGCCGCCAGCCGTGGATCGTCGGCGACCACATGCGGGTCGTCGAGGGTGTGGCCGGCGGTGACGCGGTCGCGCCGATGTTCGCGGGCACCCTGGTGCTCTACCTCGGGCTCGCCGGCGCGCTGCTGCTCATCCTGCGGCGGATGGCCACCGGTGGCCCCAGCGGCGAGCAGCTGCGTCCCGGCCAGCCCGCCGGTCCCTCGGCGCCCACCGCCCCCCGGCCGCGCGACGGCGGATCCGGCACCGGCGGCTCGGGCCCGGCCGGCTCCGGACCGGAGCAGGGCAGCGGCGACGACGAGTCCGGCTCGAAGGAGTCCGTCCCGGCTGCCCAGTACATCCCGGCTGCCCGGTATGTTCCGTCCGCCAAGTACGTCCCGTCCGCCAAGTACGTCCCGTCCGCCGAGTACGTCCCGGCCGCCGAGTACGACCCGGCCGCCGAGCCGGCCGCCTGGTACACGCCCCGGATGGACCTGGTCCTCGACCGTGACCACAACAGCGTGCCGGTGGCGGTGCTCATCCCCGGCCGCCTCCCCGTGACCGACGTCGGCGCACCCGCTCCCGCCGACGGCATCGTGGTCACCGGGGCCGGCGACCCGTCCACGGGATCAGACCCGTCCACGGGATCCGACCCGTCCACCGAGGCCGAGCCGTCGACGGGCGCCGAGCCCACCACCAACCCGAGCACCAACCCGAGCACCAACCCGCCGCCGGCCATCAGCCCGCAGCCGGATGGCGCCAAGCCGTCTGCCGCGCCCGCGCCTGCGCCCGCGCCTGCGCCTGCTCCGCCCACCATCCCGCGGCCCCGGCCCGAGCCGCACCCCACCGGGTCGTCCGGGGGTGGGCGACCCGTGCCGTCGAACCGGCGTGGCGCGCCCGGCTGGCATGGCCTGCTGGGCCGGCGCTCCACGGGTGGCCGGCACGCCACCACCGGCCGCCGTCCCGACACCGGCGCGCGCAGCGCCGGCCGCACCGACCGGGGAGAGACCCGATGACCGCCGCCGACCTGCTCCTCGTCGTCATGGTGATCGGCCTGACGGCCTACGCGCTGCTCGGCGGCGCGGACTTCGGCGGCGGCGTGTGGGACCTGCTCGCCCGGGGACGGGACGCGCGGGCCCAGCGCAAGCTGATCTCGAACGCGATCGGGCCGGTGTGGGAGGCCAACCACGTCTGGCTCGTGTTCATCGTCGTCGCCCTGTTCAGCGGGTTCCCGCCCGCCTACGGGGTGGTCGGCTCGTCGTTGGAGGTCCCGCTGTCGGCCGCGTTGGTCGGCATCGTGCTGCGCGGCGCGGCCTACGTCTACCGCGCCTACGGCGCCGGCGCGGCGGGCCCCGACCACTGGTGGGGGCACGTCTTCGCGGTGTCGTCCACGATCACCCCGTTCGCGCTCGGGGTGGCCGGCGCGGCGCTGGCCACCGGGAACATGTCGCCCGACGACCCGTTCGCCCCGGTCCGCAGCTCCTTCGGCCTCGTCTGCGGGCTGTTCGCGGTCGCCGCGACCGCCTTCCTCGCGGCGGTCTACCTGTGCAAGGACGCGGCGGCCTCGCCGGCCACCGAGCACCTGGTGCCCGACTTCCGTCGCCGCGCCGTCGGCGGGGCCGTGGTCTGCGGCATCCTCGCGCTGATCCTGCTGCCGCTGTTCTGGGACCAGGCCCCCGTGGTGGCGCACCGGTTCGCTGACCGTTCGATGCTGCTGGTGGTGCTCTCCGCGGTCGGCGGAATCGGCTCCCTGGTCGCGCTGGCGCGTAACCAGTTCGTCGCCGCCCGGCTGGCGGCGGGTCTCGCGGTCGCCGCGATGCTCTGGGGCTGGGCGGTCGCCCAGTACCCCGACCTGGTGGTGGGGCAGGTGACGGTCGACGACGCCGCGGCTCCGTCGACCAACATCCACGCGATGCTGTACGCCGTCGCCGGCGGCCTCGTGCTGGTCCTGCCGCCGATGATCGTGCTGTTCCGGCTGTTCACGCGGCCCGAGCCGGTGGACTGACCCGGCCGGGACCGGTGGGCTGCCCCCGGATCGACCCGGCGGTGCGGACCGTCGGGTCGATCCGTGGTCGGGCCGCCCACCCGGGTGGGCTACGGTCGACCGGTGCCGGATGCCCCCCCGAAGGCGCCGGTCACGGCGGCCGAACCGCTCACCCGGCGGGTTCTGGCCGCCGAGGTCGGGCTCGTGCTCGGGGTCTCCTTCGCCGCCTCCGCGCTCTACGCGCTCATCCGCTACGTCGGCGTGCTCACCCGGCCGGGACCGGTCCGCGCCCAGGTCGCCCGGCTGAACACCTCGGCGGCGCCGGGCCGCCCGTGGCTCGATCTGGCCCTGCAGCTGGCCGACATCGTCACCGGGCTGGTGCCGGTGCTGCTGGCCGTGCACCTGCTGGGCCGCCACGGCGGCGGGCGGCGCGTGATCGGCCTCGACGGTCGGCACCCCCGCCCGGACCTCGCGCAGGGCGCCCTGCTCGCGGCCGGGATCGGTGGTCTCGGCCTCGGCTTCTACCTACTGGCCTGGCACAGCGGCGCCAACCTCACCGTCGCGCCGTCTAGCCTGCCCGACGTGTGGTGGCGGGTACCGGTCCTCGTGCTGAGCGCCTGCCAGAACGGCCTCGCCGAGGAGGTCATCGTCACCGGCTACCTGCTGGTGCGGCTGCGCGAGCTCGGGGTCGCGCCGGGGCGGGCGCTGGCGACCAGCGCGCTGCTGCGCGGTTCATACCACCTGTACCAGGGCCTGGGCGGATTCGCCGGCAACCTCGCGATGGGGCTGCTGTTCGCCCGGCTGTTCCAGCGCAACGGCCGGGTGCTACCGCTGGTGATCGCCCACTCCCTCATCGACACGGTGGCCTTCGTCGGCTATGTGCTCCTGGTCGGGAAGGTCTCCTGGATTCCCGCTCCGCGCTAAGGTTAACGGCAGGGAAACACGGGTCGTCTATCAGATGTCCGATGCTCATCTTCCCGGCCCTCCGACGGACTATCGGGCAACCACAAAGGTCTGGTGGGCATCGGTCGTCCGGGTGCGGGATGCACGCGGTGCGGGGCAAGTCACGAGGAGGGCGGGTCGGATGGCCACCGGGGTCCGTGAGATCGAACGCAAGTACGCCGTCGAGTCGACCTTCGTGCTGCCGAGGCTGAGCGCGGTGGCCGGGGTCGCGACCGCGCGCACCCGCCGGGCCGTCAGCCTCGAGGCCGTCTACTACGACACCGACGACCTGCGCCTCGCCCGCAACCGGATCACGCTGCGCCGGCGCACCGGCGGTTCCGACGCCGGCTGGCACCTGAAGCTGCCGGTCCGCGTCGGCGAGCGCGACGAACTGCAACTCCCGCTCGATGCCGCCGGCGGCGCGATCGAGGTGGCCGAGGGAGGCCGGCACACCCCACCGGCGGAGTTCGTCGATCTGGTGGCGGTGCACCTGCGCGGCGGCGAGCTGCGTCCGGTCGCCCGGCTGCGCACCCTGCGCACCGCCCGGCGGCTGCGCGACACTGCCGGAATCGACCTGGCCGAGGTCGTCGACGACCAGGTCTCCGCCCAGACGCTCGGCGAGACGACGGTTCTGAGCACCTGGCGGGAGATCGAGGTCGAGCTCGTCGACGGCAAGCCGGGCGTGCTCGACGACGTGGGCGACCTGCTGCTGGCGGCCGGCGCGGTCGTGGCGGCGGACTCCTCGAAGCTGGGCCGGCTGCTCGGCCCCGCACTCGCCGCCGGGCCCGGGCCGGACGTGCCCCCGCCGCCGCGCCGCCCGCGCCGGCGTACCCCGGCCGGCGAGGTCGTGCGGGCCTACCTCATCGAGCAGGTGCGCGCCCTGCTCGCCGCCGACCCGCGGGTGCGCCTCGACGAGCCCGAAGCCGTCCACCGGATGCGGGTGGCCTGCCGGCGGGCCCGCAGCACGCTGCGGACCTTCGCGCCGCTGTTCCCCGCCGACACGGTGACCCTGCTCGACGGGGAGCTGCGTGATCTGGCCGGCGCGCTGTCCGGCGCCCGGGACGCCGAGGTGCAGATCGCCTACTTCAACGGCCGGGTGGCCGAACTCCCCGCGGAACTGGTCGCCGGGCCCGTGCACGACACGGTCAGCGCACATCTCGGGACCGGGATGGCCGCGGCCCGCGAGGAGGCGCTGGCGATGCTGCGCAGCGACCGGTACTTCGCCCTCGTCGCCAGCCTGCTCACCCTGGTCCGCGCGCCGCTGACCGGCGCGGCGCGGCGCCCGGCCGGCAAGGTCCTGCCCGACCTCGTCCGCCGCGCCGACCGGCGGCTGGGCAAGAAGGTGGCCGCCGCGGCCGGGCTCGCGGTCGGCCATGACCGGGACGAGCTGCTGCACTCCGCGCGCAAGCAGGCCAAGCGGCTGCGCTACGCCGCCGAGGCGGTGACCTCGCTGTACGGCCAGGACGCGACGGCGCTGGTTGGCCAGGCGGAGCGGGCGCAGGAGCTGCTCGGCACGCACCAGGACGCCACCGTCGCGCGAGACCTCCTGCGGGGCTGGGGGGTCACCGCCCAGGCCCAGGGCGACCCCACCGCGTTCACGCTCGGGGTGCTGCTCGGGTTGGAGGAGTGCCGCGGGCGGCTGGCCGAACGGGACTTCTTCGACGCCTGGCCGCGGATCTCGGCCGCCCGGTACCGCCGCTGGCTCGTCTGAGCGGCCCGGGGCGGGGCGTCCGTCGTCGCGTCTGGCGGCCGGGGGGCGGGTAGCCTGCGGTCGACCCCGCCTTCGTCCTCGGTGCCGCAGGAGGCTCGCGATGACCACGTCGACCACGCTCCCGACGACGCCGCTCGGCCCGACGGGGATGCAGATCACCCGGGTGGGGTTCGGGGCCTGGGCGATCGGTGGAGCGGGCTGGGCCTTCGGCTGGGGTGCCCAGGACGACGCAGAGGCGGTCGCGGCGATCCGTCACGCCGTCGCCGTGGGGATCAACTGGATCGACACCGCCGCCGTCTACGGGCTCGGGCACTCCGAGGAACTCGTCGCCCGGGCGCTCGCCGACATCCCCGCGGCCGAGCGGCCCTACGTGTTCACCAAGTGCGGCCTGGTCTGGGATGACGCCGACCCGACCGTCCCGCCGGCCCGGGTGGGCGCCCCGGCGTCGATCCGGGCCGAGGTCGACGCCTCGCTGCGCCGGCTCGGCGTCGACCGCATCGACCTGTACCAGCTGCACTGGCCGCCGCAGGACGGCACGCCGATCACCGACTCCGTCGGGACCCTGCACGAGCTGCGCGCCGCCGGCAAGATCCGTTCGGTGGGGGTGTCGAACTTCTCCGTCGACCAGCTCGAGCAGGCCGCGGCGGCCGGCGGCGTGGACGTGCTCCAGCCGCCCTTCTCCCTGATCGACCGCGCTGTCGCCGCCGAGATCCTGCCGTATGCCGCCGCCCACGGCATCGGCACGATCGTCTACAGCCCGATGCAGTCCGGGCTGCTCTCCGGCCGCTGGAGCACGAAGCGGACCGCCGAGCTGCCGGCCGACGACTGGCGGCGCCAGGCTCCCGAATTCAACCCGCCGGCCCTGGAACGCAACCTCGCGCTCGTCGACGTGCTCGCCGAGGTGGCCCGCCGGCACGCGACGACGGTCGCCGCCGCCGCGGTCGCCTGGACGCTGGCCTTTCCCGGGGTGAGTGGCGCCATCGTCGGGGCCCGCCGCCCGGACCAGCTCGACGGCTGGCTGCCGGCCGGCTCGCTGACCCTCACCGACGCCGATCTCACCGAGATCGCCGCCGCGGTCGAGCGACTCTCGGCCGGCCGCGGTCCGCTGCGCCCCGTCGGCGACGCCTAGCCGTCCGCTCCGGTCCGGCGTCGGGCCCGGGCGGCCCTGGCGGTGGTGGGCCCCTTCGTGATCCGTGATGTGGCCTCGGCCGTGGTCGGATCGAAAGCCTTCGTCAGTCACCCGTCCGAGTTGCCACGTCTGGGCCATCCACCGGCCAGTTGGCGCCGCAGGCTGTCCACGCTGGGAAATCCCTGTCAGCTCGACGGATTGCGGGATGGCTCGGGTGGACTCGCCTGCGGCCGGACCAGCGGCGTTGTTCTGTTACCGGGGCATGAAGTGGACTTCCTTGCTCGGAGGACTCCCGCGAAGCCCTCCGTCCGTGTAGCGTCGTCCCTGGCCGGAGTTCGCCGGTTCGCGCCTCAACCGAGACGCGGCGGAACAGCGCCAGGATCTCTTGTGGCTTCCTGGCGTTCGGTCCGGGGCCCGCGCGGTGCGGGTCCTGACTGCACCAGCAGGGAGAACGGCACGTGGCTCAGGGCACGGTGAAGTGGTTCAACTCGGAGAAGGGCTTCGGCTTCATCTCCGTGGACGGCGGCGGCTCCGACGTCTTCGTTCACTACAGCGCGATTCAGATGGACGGCTACAAGGCACTTGAGGAGGGCCAGCGGGTCGAGTTCCAGGTGACCCAGGGTCAGAAGGGTCCGCAGGCCGACGCCGTCCGCGTCGTCTGAGCCACGAGAGACTTCACGGTCAGCCCGCCCAACGGGTGCTTCGCTGGGCGGGCTGACCGCTTCTCCGCGTCGTTCGTCACGTCACGTCGCGGAGGCGGTTCCACGACTGCTCGATCGTGCCGGACATCTCGTTTCCCCGGCTCTGTCGGGTGTGTCGCATCGATCGGACGCTTCTCCAGCAGGCACCTTTCCCCGGACCGGTAGGGAAAGCCTGGCCTTCGGTGTCCCACCGCCGAGACTGGTCGATCTGCCTTCATGCGGGTCGCCACGTTTTGCCGGTCGGCACGATTTCGTGACCGATCGCAGCCGGGATGACAGCTGTTCGTGTAAAGCCAGGTAACCGCATCCCGGTTCTCCGACCGATCGTTCTCGGTCTTCGCTTGAGGCTCTCCTTGGCCGTCAAAGATTAAAGGTTGCTAAGGAAACTGCCGAAAAGCGAATGTGCGGCGCCGGCGCGCCCCGATCAATCGCGGCTTGGTGTGGATGTCACGCCGGTTCGTGACAGGCCGGCCGCGCCTTGGCGCACGCGCCGGCCCATCACCTCGCCCCGCCGGTCCGGGGTCAGCCGGTCCGGGGTCAGCCGGTCCGTCAGCCGGCCGCCGGCGCCTCCTCCTGCCCAGCGACGAGCAGCTCGGCGATCTGCAGAGTGTTCAGCGCCGCTCCCTTGCGCAGGTTGTCCCCGCAGAGGAACAGCGCGATCTCATGCGGGTCGTCAGGTGACTGCCGGATCCGCCCCACCCAGGTGGGATCGGTGCCCACCACGTCCGAGGGGGTGGGGAACTCGCCTGCGGACGGGTCGTCCACCACGGCGACCCCGGGCGCGCCGAGCAGCACCGCGCGGGCCTCGTCGGCCGTGACGGGCCGCACGAAGCGGGCGTGCACCGCGACGGCATGGGTGGTGATCACCGGCACCCGCACGCAGGTCGCCGAGACCCGCAGCTCCGGCAGGCCCAGGATCTTGCGGGACTCGTTGCGGACCTTGAACTCCTCCGACGACCAGCCGCCGTCGCGCAGCGACCCGGCCCACGGCACCACGTTGAGGGCCAGCGGCGCGGGGAACGGGCCGAGGCCCTCCTCGCCGATCGCCTTGCGCACGTCGCCGGCCGTCTGGCCGAGCTCCCGCGTCCCACCGACGGTGGCGAGCTGGTCGTAAAGGGTGTCGATGCCGGCCTGCCCGGCGCCGCTGGCGGCCTGGTAGGAGGCGGCGAACATCGACTCCAGGCCGAACGCCCGGTGCAGCGCGCCGAGTGCGACGATCATCGACAGGGTCGTGCAGTTCGGGTTGGCGATGATGCCCCGCGGGCGGGCACCGATCTGGTCGGCGTTGACCTCGGGGACGACCAGCGGGACGTCGTCGTCCATCCGGAAGGCGCCCGAGTTGTCGACCGCGACCGCGCCGCGCGCCGCCGCCACCGGCGCCCACTGCGCCGACACCTCGTCGGGGACGTCGAACACGGCGACGTCCACGCCGTCGAAGACCTCCGGCGAGAGCACCTGCACGGCGACGTCCGCGCCGCGCACCCGCACGGTGCGTCCGGCCGAGCGGGCGGAGGCCACGGGCCGGATCTCCCCCCAGACGTCCGGGCGCTCGGCGAGCATCGACAGCATCACCGTGCCGACCGCTCCGGTCGCGCCCACCACCGCGAGGGTCGGCCGCCGGCCGGCCTCGTTGCCCGTCATGCCCCATCCTCCCGGTCGCCCATGATCAGTGCCTTGCCGCCTGCAACCAGTGTCTTCATCGGCCGGTGCCCGCGTAGACGACCGCCGCCCCGCCGTCGGGGTCGCCGAGCTCGAAGGCGCCGTGCACGGCGCGCACCGCCCCCGGCAGATCGGTGTCGCGCACCACCACCGAGATCCGGATCTCCGAGGTGGAGATGATCTCCACGTTGACGCCGGCGTCGGCGAGCGCGCCGAAGAACCGCGCCGACACCCCCGGGTGCGACTTCATCCCGGCGCCGATCAGCGACAGCTTGCCGATGTGGTCGTCGTAGAGGGTCCGCTCGAAGCCGATCTCGCTCTGCACCTTCGCCAGCGCCGTCAGCGCCGTCCGCCCGTCGGCCTTGGGCAGGGTGAAGGAGATGTCGGTGCGGCCGGAGCCCGCGACCGAGCCGACCTGGACGATCATGTCGAGGTTGACGTCCGCGTCCGCGACGGCCCGGAACACCGCCGCCGCCACCCCCGGCTTGTCCGGGCAGCCGACGACCGTCACCTTCGCCTCGCTGACGTCGTGCGCGACGCCGCGGATGATGGCCTGTTCCACGAGCTGTGCCTCCGGAATCTCGGTGACCCACGTGCCCGGCTTCGAGGAGAACGACGAGCGGACATGCACGGGGACGCTGTAGCGACGCGCGTACTCGACGCATCGCAGCATGAGGACCTTGGCGCCGCAGGCCGCCATCTCCAGCATCTCCTCGTAGGAGATCGTGTCGATGCGGCGGGCGTCCGGGACGATGCGCGGATCGGCGCTGAACACGCCGTCGACGTCGGTGTAGATCTCGCACGCGTCGGCCCGCAATGCCGCGGCGAGCGCGACCGCGGTCGTGTCCGAGCCGCCCCGACCCAGGGTGGTGATGTCCTTGGTGTCCTGGCTGACGCCCTGGAAGCCGGCGACGATCGCGATCGCGCCCTCGTCGAGCGCGGCCCGGATCCGTCCCGGCGTGACGTCGATGATGCGGGCCTTGCCGTGCACCGAGTCCGTGATGACACCGGCCTGGGAGCCGGTGAACGACCGGGCCTCGGCGCCGAGGGTGGTGATCGCCATCGCCAGCAGGGCCATCGAGATCCGCTCCCCGGCGGTGAGGAGCATGTCGAGCTCGCGGGCGGGCGGCAGGGGCGACACCTGCTCGGCGAGGTCGAGCAGCTCGTCGGTCGTGTCACCCATGGCGCTCACCACGACCACCACGTCATTGCCGGCGCGGCGCGCCTCGACGACACGCTCGGCGACTCGTTTGATGCGGTCCGCGTCGGCAACGGAGGATCCACCGAACTTCGCGACCAGGAGCGCCATGGCAGCCAGGTTACCGAGCGCTGACACCTGCCCGCTCCGCTCGACGGGGATTGCTCGTATGTGACCTGGACACACGTCTGCGCAGCGTGCCCGGGGTCCGACCCGCCGCAACGCTGTCGTCCCGACGACGGCACGCTGGGCGGATCCGATCCGTTGTGCCAGGGTGACGGCACGGTCGGCACCGGCGGCGCCCAATTCCGGACCGGGCGCCCGACTCCATACCGACAGCTCCGTAGCGACATCGCCACAATGTCATACCGACCGCGTCCCACACGCGGTTCCATGCGATGGTCCCCGACGCCGAGGACCAGCCCAGGAAGGACGATCCGCAATGGCAGTCAGCCTCGCCAAGGGTGGCAACGTCAGCCTCACGAAGCAGGCCGCGGAGGCCGGCACCGCCCAGCTCACCGCGCTGAACGTCGGGCTCGGCTGGGATGCCCGCACCACCACCGGCACCGACTTCGACCTCGACGCATCGGCCATCGGCCTGCGGGCGGACGGCAAGGCCCTCAACGACAGCTACTTCATTTTCTTCAACAACCTCGCCTCGCCCGAGGGTGCGATCACCCTGACCGGCGACAACAAGACCGGTCAGGGCGAGGGTGACGACGAGTCCATCATCATCAACCTGCCCACGGTGCCCGCCGAGATCGACCGGATCGTCGTCCCGGTGTCCATCTACGACGCGGTGAGCCGTAGCCAGAACTTCGGCCAGGTGCGCAACGCCTACATCCGGGTCGTCGACCAGAGCGGCAACGAACTGGTCCGTTACGACCTGTCCGAGGACTACTCCACCGAGACGGTCGTGATCTTCGGAGAGGTCTACCGCAGCGGCGCCGACTGGAAGTTCCGGGCCGTCGGCCAGGGCCACAACGACCTCGGTGGCCTGGCGCGCGACCACGGCGTCAGCGTCTGAGCCGCGGGCCGGGTTGCGCCATGCGAGCCTGGCAGGTCGTCGCGCCGGGACCGATGGACACCCGGCCGCTGCGCGCGGCTGAGCTGCCGGTGCCCGAACCGGGGCCGGGGCAGGTCCGGCTGCGCGTCGAGGCGTGCGGCGTGTGCCGCACCGACCTTCACCTCGCCGAGGGCGACCTCGTGCCGCACCGGCCGCGCACCGTGCCGGGGCACGAGGTGGTCGGCCGGGTCGACGCGATCGGCCCCGGGGTGACGGTGGCCCCGGACGCCGATCCGGCCGCGCCCCCCGGCGCCGAGCTCGGCGCCGGGGGTCCCCGCGGCGCCGACGGGGCGGGCGTCGGGCCCGGGGCGGGCGTCGGGGTCGGGGTCGGGCCGCGCGGGGTGCGCCTCGGCGATCGGCTGGGCGTGGCGTGGCTCGCCTCGACCGACGGGACCTGCGTCTACTGTGCCCGCGGCGCGGAGAATCTCTGCCCGGCGTCGACCTACACCGGATGGGATGTCGACGGCGGGTACGCCGAGTACGTCTGCGTCCGCGCCGACTACGCCTATCGGCTGCCCGCCGGCTACAGCGACGCGGAGCTCGCCCCGCTGCTGTGCGCCGGCATCGTCGGCTACCGGGCGCTGCGGCGGGCGGAGCTGCCGCCCGGCGGCCGGCTGGGCATCTACGGCTTCGGCGCTTCCGCCCATCTCGCCGCCCAGGTGGCGATCGCCCAGGGGGCGCGGGTCCACGTGATGACCCGGTCGGCCCGGGCCCGCGCCCTGGCCCTCGACCTCGGCGCCGCCTGCGCGACGGGGGCGTACGACGCGCCCCCCGAGCCGCTGGACGCCGCGGTGCTGTTCGCGCCGGTGGGCGAGCTGGTGCCGGTGGCGCTCGCGGCGCTCGACCGCGGCGGCACGCTGTCGGTGGCGGGCATCCACCTCAGCGACATCCCGCCGTTGGTCTATGCCGACCACCTGTTCCAGGAGCGTGACCTGCGCAGCACGACCGCGAACACCCGGGCCGACGGCGCGGAGTTCCTCGCCATCGCCGCCGAGCACCGGCTGGCGGTGACGGTGTCGCCCTACCCGCTCGCCGCCGCCGACCGGGCCCTGGCCGACCTCGCCGCCGACCAGGTCACGGGTGCGGCCGTCCTCCTGCCCTGACGGCGCCGCCGGGCCCGGATCAGGCCCGGACCCGGCTGGTCAGGCCCGGGCCCGGCTGGTCAGGTGGCGCGGGCGGGCAGCCGCCGCAGCAGCACCGTGCCCGCGACGGTGAGGGCCGCGGCCGTCGCCACCTCGCGGGGCAGCCGGTGGCGGGCCTCGTTCTGGATCTTCTCGTGGAAGCGGTCGAACCGGCTCGGCCACGGGCTGGAGCCGACGAAGTAGCGGCCCACCTTGTCGGTGTCGGGCAGGCAGGCGCCGGTCATGCCGGCGAGGACGGCCAGCCGCCGCCCGGCCGGGGCCGACGCGGTCAGCAGCGCCATGGCGGCGAGCCCGGCGACCCCGTCGCGGCGCGCGATCGGCAGCCACTCCGGCTCGGTGTTCGGGCCGGTGCCCCAGTGCGGCAGCGCGTCCATGACGAGATGCGAGAGGAATCCCGCGGCCAGGGCCGGCACGGGATGCCGGATCGCCATACCCACGAAGGCGCCCGCGCCGACATGCGAACTGATGATCATACGGTGGACCTCCTGGTGGACGGTGCGGACCGGCCGGCGGTGACGGCCGGTCCGGCGCGGCCGGCGGGCGGCGTGCGAGGTGCGGGCGAGGCCACGCCACAACCGGCTGCCTCTAACCTTGCCGCTGCGCTGCACGCCGGCTGACCGCGGGGTCGGCATCGGGCCTGGTACCGACCCTCGCCGTGGTCGGTGTGTGGTCTGGTGGATCGCCTCGAGACCGGACGTTTCGGGCATATGCACGTGCGGAAGCCCTGCTGGATGGACGTTCGGACGGGATCGCCGACGCGCGTTCCGACGCCAGTGCGGACGCGTGACCCGAAGCGAACGCGGAAGCGCGGGCGGAGGGGATCGCGGACGCGCGCGCACATGCGCGGGCGAGTGCAGATGATGGGCGCTTGGGCGCGCGGCGTAGCATCTGGGTGCATAGCGCAGCGAGGCGTTGCAGATCCACGCACAGACGGTCGGCGGTGACCGAGTCCAATAGCGGAAAGTGACCGCATTTGCGGACGGTGACCGGGGCAGTGAGGAGGTGTCGGATGATCTCCAGCGGGAAGTTCGGTCCACCCGGGGGCGCGCGGGGCCGGAGGGGGGCGGGCCCGGGTTGTGGGGAGGCACACAGGCACCTGCGCGGCCTGGATGGATAGGTGGATCCGTGGCGTACGAACCTGTCACCTACGCGATGCCTGTGATCTCGAAGCCGCCCTGCCGCCGGGCGTCGTCATCTCGGTGGCGTGGCGGTTGGACGGCGCCGGTCGGATCATCGGCGGGATGCTGCCCCGTGGGCATCCGCAGGGTGGCCCGCAGGGCAAGCGGGTCCTGCACGGGGAGGGCGTCTGGGCGGCCGAGATGTTCCCCCGGGACCGGGAGATCACCGCGGAGCTCGACCTGGTCGAGCCCGGTTCCGCGGCCCGCCCCGCCCGGCTCGTCGTGCACGGCCCGGAGCGGGACATCATCGGCTACGTGGACCAGCCGTGGCTGCCCGCCGACCGGTTGGCCCGGCTGACGACCGGCATGCGGCGCGACGCCCGCCAGATCCGAGTCCGGGCGGCCGGCCGGATCTGGTGGATCAGGGCGACGAAGGTCTTCGGCGTGCGGGTCGTCCGCGACCACGGCGTGGACGTCTACCGCACCCGCGGCCTGCACGCCGTGTTCAGCGCCGATGCGGATCACCTCGACGTCAGCGTCGTCCTGCTGACCCTGGCCTCGATCCCCAGCTCGACGTACGCGCCCATCCTCGGCTTCTGACCGGCCGGCGGATCACCCGGGCCGGCGCCTGCCAGCCGTCAGGCGTTGACGACCCGGCGTCCCTCGAAGGCGCGGCCGAGGGTCACCTCGTCGGCCCATTCCAGGTCGCCGCCCATCGGCAGGCCGCTGGCCAGCCGGGTGACCCGCAGCCCCATCGGCCCGATCTGGCGGGCGAGGTAGGACGCGGTGACCTCACCTTCGGTGTTCGGGTCGGTGGCGAGGATCAGCTCCGTCACCGTGCCGTCGGCCAGCCGTGCGATGAGCTCGCGGATGTGCAGGTCGTCGGGCCCGACGCCGCCGATCGGATTGATCGCTCCACCGAGCACGTGGTACCGGCCGCGGAACTCCCGGGTGCGCTCGATCGCGACGACGTCCTTGGGCTCCTCGACCACGCAGATCAGGGCCTGGTCGCGGCGGGGATCGGCGCAGATCCGGCACAGCTCCGACTGGGCGACGTTGAAGCAGCTCCGGCAGAACCGGACCTTGTCCTTGACCTCGGTCAGCGCGGTCGCCAGCCGGCGGACGTCCACCGGGTCGGCGGCCAGCAGGTGGAACGCGATCCGCTGGGCGCTTTTGGGGCCGATGCCGGGCAGCCGCCCGAGTTCGTCGATCAGGTCCTGGACGATGCCCTCGTACATCGGTGCTCCCGCCCGTCAGCCCAGTCCGGGACGGCCGGGACCGCGCGGCACCGCGCCGCCTCCGGCCAGCAGCCCGCCGAGATCACCCAGCCCGCCGAGCGCCCCACCGGCCCCGCCGGCAGCGGCAGCCCCGCCGAGCCCGCCGGCGCCCAGCCCACCCGTGAGCGAGCCCATCCGCTCCGCGGCGAGCCGGTGCGCGTTGGTGGTCGCGTCGCGGACCGCCGCGAGGATCAGATCGGCGAGCGTCTCGGTGTCCTCGGGATCGACCGCCTCCGGGCTGATCGTCAGGTCGACGAGCTCGCCGCCGCCGTTGACGGTGGCCCGGACCAGGCCGCCCCCGGCCGTGCCGTCCACCCGGGCGGAGGCGAGCTCCTCCTGGGCCGACAGGAGCGCGGCCTGCATCTTCTGCGCCTGCTGGAGGATCTGCCCCAGGTGGGCCCCACCCCCGGCGGACAGTCCACCGCCGGCCGGAGTCCCATCACCGGCGGGGGTCTGCGGGTTCGACATGTCGATGAGCCTACGTTGCTGTCAGCTTGTCGGGATCTGTTCGATGACCGTGGCGCCGAGCCCGGTCCGCAGCAGGGACATCGCCGCCTCCGCACCGCCGCGTGCCCCGCCTGCCTGGCCCGGGGCGTCGTCGTCGTCGAGGGACGGCTCGTCGTTGACCACCGGTGCGACAGCCGTGCCGCCACCCCCGGCCGAACCATGCCCACCGGCCCCGCCCTGGCCACTGCCCGCCCAGCCGGTGCCACCCCGACTTGACCCGTTCCAGTCGGCGCCACCCTGGCCGGTGTTCGGGAGGGGAGCGAAGCCTCCCGGGCCGCGACCATCCTGGTCGCCGCCGCTCAGGCCGCCGCGACGCTCCCCGGCCCACCCCGGGGCGCCTGTGCCCTGGTCGGGTCCACCCCCACCAGCGGCACCCCCACCAGCGGCACCTTGACCGGCGGCACCTTGACCGGCGGCACCTTGACCGGCGGTGTGTTGGCCCGCGCCGCTCCAGCCGGCGCTGTTCTGACCGGCGCTGTTCTGACCGGCGGTGGGCGCACCGACGTCGCGCTGTCCGACGATGCCGTGAGCGGCGCCGGGACCCTGGCCGCGGTCGGCGAAGCGGGCGCCGCCGCTGCCGCCGTCCGCGCTGTGTTCGTGGGCCGGCGGGGTGGGCTCGGGGTATCGGCGGTTGTCGCCGCCCTGGCCCGGATGATGATCCTCGGCCGGCGCCCCGCCGGGGCCGCGCCAGCCGTTGTCGGCG
>NZ_CM001489.1:4815242-4970619 GCF_000262465.1 Frankia sp. QA3 | reverse complement strand
CCGCCCGCGGGCGCGACGCTCACCCGCCAGGTCCCGCCGATCTTCTCCGCCAGCGCGGCGCAGAACAGCTCGGCGTTGTTGCCCTGCCCGAACATCCGTCCCATCGTCGGGCTGGCGAAGGCGAGCACCACCTCGTCACCGCGCACGTCGGCGACGGCGGCGTGATCCTTCAGGATCGCGTGTGTCTTGCGGCTGAGGCGGCCGGCGAGCACGAGGACTTCGTCCCACAGCATCCGCAGGCCCGCGGCGTCGATCCGCCCGCCGCCCTGCCCAGCCACGCCGCCCTGCCCAGCCACGCCGCCCTGCCCAGCCACGCCGCCCTGCCTGGCTCCGGGGCCGCCGCCGGCTCCCTGCGATGGCCCGAAACCGGCGCCTCTCGACGGTGGGGGCCCGTAGCCGGCACCACCGGACGGGGCACCCGCGCCCATCCCGCCGGCCGCCGGGGCCGGACCCCACGAGCCGCCGGCCGGACCCTGGGACGCCGGGCCCTGGGAGGTGGGCGTCGCAGCGGCGCGCACCGGCCGAGCGGGCGCCGGCTCCCGCCCCGGACCCGCCGCATCACCCGGGCCACCCGGGCCACCCGGGCCACCCGGGCCACCCGGGCCACCCGGGCCATCCCGGCCATCCGAGTCACCAGCACCGCCGAACGGCGGATTGCCCGCCACCGCGCCCGGGACGAATCCCGGCACCGGCGCCGGGTGACCGGCGGCCGGCTCGGGACCGGCGAGCACGGAGCGGCGTTCCAGCCGTTCCAGCCGGGTCAGCAGCGCCGCCGGGTCCGCCGAGGCCGCGGGCAGCAGCGCGCGGGCCAGGATCAGTTCGAGCATCAGCCGCGGGCTCGTCGTGCCCCGCATCTCGACCAGGCCGCCGTGCAGCACGTCCGCCGTGCGGGACAGCTCCGCGGGCCCGACCGCGGCGGCCTGCGCGCGCATCCGGTCGATCTGGTCGGGGGAGAAGGACTCCAGCAGCCCGCGGGCGTCGGCGTCCGGGACGGCCGCCATCACGATCAGGTCGCGGAACCGGTCGAGCAGGTCGGTGGCGAACCGCCGCGGGTCGTGCCCGGCGGAGACGACCTTGTCGACGACGGTGAACAGGGCGGCGCCGTCGCGCTGCGCGAGCGCGTCGACGGTCTCGTCGAGCAGGACCCCGTCGGTCACGCCGAGAAGGGCCACCGCGCGGTCGTAGTGCAGGCCGTCGTCGTCCGCCCCGGCGAGCAGCTGGTCGAGGACGGACAGCGAGTCCCGGACCGATCCCGCCCCGGCCCGCACGATCAGCGGCAGCACCGCCGGGTCGACGGTGACGTTCTCCTGCTCGCAGATCGAGGCCAGGTGCGTGCGCAGCACGCCCGGCGGGACGAGCCGGAAGGCGTAGTGGTGGGTGCGGGACCGGATCGTCGGGATGACCTTGTCCGGCTCGGTGGTGGCGAAGACGAACTTCAGGTACGGCGGCGGCTCCTCGACGACCTTCAGCAGGGCGTTGAAGGCCGCGGCCGTCACCATGTGAGCCTCGTCGACCACGAAGACCTTGAAGCGGGCCGACGCGGGGGCGAAGAAGGCCCGCTCGCGCAGATCCCGGGCGTCGTCGACGAGTCCGTGCGAGGCCGCGTCGATCTCGGTGACGTCCATCGAGGCGCCGGTGCGGATGCCGACGCACTCGTCGCACACGCCGCAGGGCTCGGGGGTGGGCCCCTGCTCGCAGTTCAGCGAGGCGGCGAGGATCCGGGCCGAGGACGTCTTGCCGCAGCCCCGCGGCCCGCTGAACAGGTAGGCGTGGTGCAGCCGGCCGGTTCGCAGCGCCTTGCGCAGCGCGTCGGTCACGTGTTCCTGGCCGACGACCTGGGCGAACGTCGCGGGACGGTACCGGTTGTACAACGCTGCGCTCACTGGCCTGCTCCGCGTGCTCGACGAGACGATCGGCGAAACGAGAGGACCCCTCGCACACCCGTCAGAGCCCGCTTACCCTTGCTGCCTTCCGGCCCTGGGGGGGTTCACGAGGGTAACGCCGCACGAGGGGTCTGCCATGCAGTCTAGCCCGCCCGGAACGATCATGAATCCCGAGGTCACCCCTACCGGCCGACCCGACCGCCGCCCCCGCCCGACCACCCGCCTCGAGGCCCCTCCTCATGCTTATCCAGAGGGATGAAGCGGACACGAAACCCCTCTGGGCAAACATGGGGCCAGCCGAGCGGCGGACGGGCGTGGGTGGGCGTCTGCCGGGGGACGCGCGGGGTCTGGACGCCGGCGCGGGCGGCGCGGTCGCGGGAGGACCGGCGGCATCTCCGCGGACGGCTCGGCACGGCCGCGCCCCGAGGGGGCGAGGTGATCCGGGGGCGCGTGGGAGCAAGCCGTGCGCCCGGGCGACCCCGCGTCCACGGATCGGCGACGATCAGATAGTCTCATCGACGGAGGATTCGCCTAGTGGCCTAGGGCGCACGCTTGGAAAGCGTGTTGGGGGCAACCCCTCGCGAGTTCGAATCTCGCATCCTCCGCAGCCGATCTTGACGTCTGGCCAGGGTGTTCGTCGTGACCTGGTCCGGCGGCGCGGACCAGGTCACGATCTTGCGGTCTCAGTTCTGGTCTCACTCACCCTTCTGGGGGCGTTCCGCCGCTTCGGGCACCTTCTCCCAGAGCAGCCGGCCGAGCCTGGTGGCCACGTCCTTGAGGATCGGGTCAGTCAGGTGCTGGTAGCGGCTGCGCAGGTCCGATGACCACCCCATGATCCCCATGACGGCCCGGTCCGGCACGCCCAGTAACAGCAGAGCGGTGGCCGCGGTACGCCGCGCGTCGTGCAGCCGGGCGTCACGCAGGTCGGCGGCCTGCACGAGGGCCTGGCGACTGGATTCCGTGCCAAGGTTTGCGACCGGTCTCGAGACCGCCAACTTCCATGGCGGGAGGTGTGGGTCGCCTGTCGGAACTTCAAAGCCCGGCGGCGGACAAACGCTTCCACTCGGCACAGGTGATCGCGTAGATGTTTCGCGGCTCACCGTCCCGGTCGATGGGCCCCTCGGCGAGCGTGAGGCCAAGCTTCTCGGCGACGCGAATGGAGCCAATGTTCTCCGGATGGATGATCGATATCAGACGTTCGCGGCCTGCCTCGGTGAACGCGAACTCGACGGCGGCCGTCGCACCTTCCGAGGCGATGCCCTCGCCCCACCGGTCCCGCCGTACCGTCCAGGCCACTTCGCACCCCGGCCAGCCAGGTTCTTCGTACAGGCCGACCCGGCCGAGGAACTCTCCGGTTCGACGCTCTTCGATGATCCACATGCCGAAGCCCTGCAGCGCCCAGTGGCCGATCTGGAACGCCGTCATGCCCCACACACTGCTCTCGCGAGACGGAGAGCTCGTGTAGATCGACATGTCCGGGTGGAGCGCCATGGTGAGGTACGGCTCAACGTCATCGAGACGCCAGCCACGCAAGATCAGACGCTCCGTGAGAACCGTCGGGATGGTGACGACATCGGGAGGGCCGAACTTGAGGGTCATTCAAGGGCTCCTGCAGGGGCTACGCGGGAAGGGCCAACCGAGACCTGGTGGACCAGCGCGCCGAGTGCGGACACGTCCGGATCCGATGCCCACGGGTTGAGGTCTCTCATAACTTCGGTCATAGCGGACACGATCGTTGCGGAAAGATGCCCGTCGGGGACTGCTGCGGCGGCCCGGCTCGCCGCGACTGCCGCCGCCGGGTCCGGCCGGTCCTGCAGGAGAACACCGGTGGCCAGGCAGAGGTACGCGTGACCACGTTCCTCATGAGACCGAGGATCAAGGAGATCAACGGCTTGCTGTGCACGGTGTCGAACCTCAGCGCCGTCACCGAGCTCGATCGCGCACACAGCGGCGAACATCGCCGCCGAGCCAGCGGTGAACGGAGACGATCCCGGCCGGGGCGTTGTCGCCGCACCGGCTGCTTCCCTCATCGCCGTCAGTGCGCTCTCCGTCGCGTGGACCCGCCCAAGTCGGGCCTGGCCGCGAGCCTCATACGCCGCCAGCCGGGCCGCAAGGTACGGCGGTGCGGCGCGGCGGGCGCGGCCCGCGATGGTGGCAGCGTCATCCCAGCGATGGGTGTAGTAGGCGATGCTCGATCGCAGCGCGGCGAGAGAACCGATCAGTATGTCGTCATCGATCTGGGCCGCGTAGCGGTCGGACAGGTCAGCGAACCGGCGCGCGTCCCGATAGTGGCCACCGGTAAAGGCGAGCCGGCCCAGGTAGTAGGTGAGCTGGCCGCCGAGGCGCGTCGTGCGAAGGCTGTCGGTCACAGTCAACCGCTGATTGTCGCCGTCGAGCATCGCTTCGACCTGCTTCCACCGCCCCGCGACCTCGGCAATCAGCGTCAGGCGTGGCGTTGTGTCGAAGCTGGCGGCGATATCCGCCATGTCGTCCTCGAGCTCGCCGAGCGTCGGCGCCGCACCGGATGCGTCGATGCGACGGGTGGTCTCGAACGCCAGCGTTGAGAGTGCGGCGAGCTCGACGAACTGTCTGCGATCCGCGTCCGTCGGATTCTCCTCTCCCGCCGCCGGTCTCTCCACCACTGTGGAGTTCCCGGCCGGGAGATGTCCAACGCCTTTGCGCTTGATCTGCAGCGCGGTGTGTTCCATGACCGCGTCCTGCCACAACTGCACCAGCCGGCCGGCGGCGTGTAACTCCCGGTCCAGACCCTCGACCACCTGCCGCGACGGGAGCAGCCACGGACTTCCGTGCTGCTCGCCGCGGCAGGCCGCGGACACGACCATTCGATGCACCTTGATCTTTTCGCCAAGCTTGGTGAAGCTCGCCTTCCATTCGCCGCGCATGCGCGCGAGCTCGGAGACGAATGCCGCCTTCGCTGGCCGCGGCCGGTCCTGCACGACGGCCCCCTCCCGCCTTCGCGAGAGCCTCGCGGGCGAGAGAAACACCTCTCGCGTCCGCGAGCCTCTCGCGGTCTGTCGCCGGTCTGCTGCGCAGTGTGTCATAAGGCGTACCGGCGGATGTGCCGGTCGGCGCCCGGTCCGCGAAAAAAGGGGAACTCATGGCACCCGAGCAGCCCCTCACCGGGCCGCCGCCCGCCGCGGTGGGTGGCCGCCCACCCTCCGGTCCCCGGGGAGGAGCCGCGTGCGGCCGCGCGCAGCGGGGAGGGGGCCGGACCTCGTCTACCCCGCCCCCTCCCCCCCCGACCTGAGTTCCCTTGAACACCCACCAGGAGGACCCCATGCCCGCCACCCTTGCCCCGCCGCGTCTCGGCCGGGACCTGATCCCGCAGAAGCTCTACAAGCGGCTCGTTGCCCGCCTCGAAGTCGACCATCCGGAAGTCGCCGACGACGCCGGTCGGATCGTCGATCAGGCCTTGGCGTTCCTCGCCGCGTGCGGCCCGGCGCTTGATCGAGGTCTACGCCCGTCCCGCGCCGTCGACCTGGGCTGGCACACCTTCCTGCTGTTCACCAAGGACTACTCGCTGTTCTGCCGGAAGGTCGCCGGCACGTACATCCACCACGTCCCCGACGACAAGCCCGCCAGCGCCGGCAAGTGCGCCCCCGAACCGGACGGATGCCATGCCGGCGGGGATCCCGCCGGGCATCCCGGATCGGGGGGCATAGCTCGGACGGTGCGGGCGATCGAACGCCTTGGCTACCAGATTGAACCCGACCTGTGGGCGTCGGCGGCCGACTGCGCCGATGAGGGAAACTGCTCGGCGAGCGGCAAGGACGGCGACGAGAACCAGGGCAGCCGCATCCCCAAGTGACGGAGCTCTATCGATGATCGAATGGGACGATCTACCAGGCGAGGTGCAGGACGCAATCACCGGACAGGCCGGTCCGGTGGTCTCCGCCAGCACCGTGGACAGGGGAGACGGCTGCGACTTCGCCGCGGTCGTCAACACCCCGACAACCAAGATGTTCGTGAAAGGCGTCTACGGGGATGGGGTGCGCAGGAAACGTCTCCGCGCCGAGTACACGAACGGACGGCTCGCCCCGGGCATCGCCCCAACCCCGCGGTTCGTCGTCGACGCCGACGGCTGGCTGTTCGTCGGATTCGACCACGCGACCGGCAGGCCGGCCGACCTGAGCCCCGGGTCGGCCGATCTGCCGGCGGCTGCTGCAGCCGTGGACAGGATCGCTGCGCTTCCCGCATCAGAGCTGCGTCCGCTCGAGCTTCGGTGGTCCGGGGCGGACTGGTGGGATGCGGTCCGGTCGCTGCCCACGGATGTGGTTGACGGCTGGGACGTGGGCGCCGCGGCTACCCTCGCCGCTCCGGCACCCCAGATGGTCGCCGGGGACCGGCTTACCCACATGGACCTGCACGGGGGGCAGTTCCTCATCGACGGCCCGGTGGTGCGGGTTGTGGACTGGGCGCGGCCCGCCGCCGCCGCTCCCTGGGTTGACGCGGCGTTCATGGTGATCCGACTTGTCGGGGCCGGCCACGAACCGGCGGACGCCGAGCGGTGGGCGACCGGCCTCGCCTGCTGGACGGTCACCCCGGACGCCCTGACCGCGTTTGCCTGCTACGTGGCCGGCCTGTGGACGGTCCGGGCCGCCCAAGGGGGAGGCTCGGCGGCCGCGTGGCGGGCCCAGGTAGCCCGCCGGTATGCCGCCAACCGGCAGGGGTGCTGAACCAAGGTTGCCGAAGCCGGCAACGTCCAGGTCGAGGCGGGTGGTCCGATGCCGGCCCAGGAGGCGCGTGCGGATGCCTTCGATCTTGTCCATGAGCCATGATGTCGGGGTGGCCGTCAGGGTGCTGGACCGCGAGGTCTACTCGATGAGCGAGGCAGCTCGCCTGCTCGCGGTGAGCCCGGCACGCCTGAGAGGGTGGATCGACGGCTACACCCGTGGGGAGATCCACTATGACCCGGTGATCCGCCCCGAGCGGACCGGGAACGAGGCGGTCACCTGGGGCGAGTTCGTCGAAGCCGGCTACCTCCGGGAATATCGCGTCAAGGGGATCTCTCTGCAGAAGATGCGGATCGTCGTGCAGCGCCTACGCGAGCGGTTCGGGGTGTCCTACCCCCTCGCCCACGCCAAGCCCTACGTGTTCGGGATGGACGTCGTGCTCGCGGTCCAGGAAGAGGTCGGTCTCGGCAGTTCGCTGTCCATGGTTCGGATCAGCGACGGGCAGTTGGTGCTCGCGCCAAAGGCGCAGCACTTCTTCGAAATGGTCGAGTTCGCACCAGGTGCTGGCGTTGGCGAGGATGAGGCGTTGCGCCTGTTCCCGGACAGCACGTCCCGCCAGGTCGTCCTCGACCCGCTGCGGCAGTTCGGTTCCCCGGTGGTGCGCAGCACTCGCACGGCGAACCTGTACGAGCTGTGGGCTGCCGGCGAGTCCATCGCGGAGATCGCTGAGGCCTATGAGCTACCGGACGCGGACGTCGAGGCCGCGGTGCGCTACGAGAGCCGTCTTCGAGGGCAGGAGATCGCAGCCTGAACATGGACGACGGTGCCGTATTACGGCCGCGCTTCTTCGTGGACGAGAACACCCTCCCGCTGGGCAAGGCGCTTGCCGCGGTGAGGCCTGACGTTCTCCACCCGGGTCACCGGCGTTGCCCGATCAGTCTGGGAGCCCAGGACACCGAATGGCTACCGTACGTCGGCGACAGCGATTTGGTACTGCTCACCCGTGACATGAAGATCCGTCACCGGCTGGCCGAGAAGCGCTTGTTCCTCGCGCATGCCGTGAAAGGAATCTTTCTCACGAAGGCCGGGAGCACGACCAGGTGGGACATGCTGTCCATGGTTGTCCAGCATTGGGAGAAGTTCGAGCCTCTGGCTGACCTTCCCGGCCCGTGGGTCCGGTCCCTGACGCGGGCGGGCCTCGGCGAACTGAAGCTGCCCACGTTGCCGGCCGCCGAGGGCTGACCGACCCGGTCGATCGTCGATCTTCAAGGGGGGTCTCGTTGTTCCGTTCTCCTCGGGTCTGGACCGCTCGCTCAGGATGACTCCGGCTGCGCGGCGGGATCGGGTTCCGGCCGGCGCGAACCCAGAGTGAGGGCGAGTGCGTGCACGTCCTGGTGCCAGCGGCGCAGTTCGGTGGCGGTCGGTGAAAGCTCGTACGGGTGGTGGTGAACCGCGCGGGACAGGGATTCCCAGAGGTATTCCGCAGTGGCGGGAGGCTCGGGGCCCAGCGCGCGAAGGTAGTGGAGACTGAGTAGCTGCGCGCGCATCGGGGTCTGCGCGACGGCCGGGCGTTCACGGGCCCACAGGTCGTCCACGGCGGATTCGAGGGCGAGCCGCAGCAGCCAGGCACAGGCACGCGGCCACAGCCCGGCAATCTCGTCCGGGCGTTCCCGCAGGAGACTGTCGGCGACGTCCAGATAGCGGAAGGTGATCATCGGAGCTCGCTGAGCGTGTTGACGAGAACCCGGGCATCGCGGACCAGGGCTGTGGCATCGCCGTCGCGGGGACCGTGTCCACTGTCCTTGACGACGGCTTTGTAGATGTCCCCGGTCTGCCATTTCCACCTGTTGTTGATGTAGCCGAGAACCTCTGGCGCGCGCTTGGCGTCTTCGAAGATCGCGAGTGCTGCCTTCGAACCGGTGCCCTTCGTCGCCGTGATTGCGTCCTCGACTTCGTGGTGGCGATCTCCGGCGGCAAGGCGCTTTCGGCGGTAGATGTCGATGCACACGGCGTCCACGGCCGACCGGCAGAACCCGGAGACGAGCGCGGACCTGATGTCCTCGGGCAGGTTGGGGGTGTGGGCCAGCGCGCGGGCCTCATCCAGCCAGCGGCTCGCCGGGTCGAGCATCGACTTGATCTCGATGACGGACTGTTCCCCGCGGACGACCTCCAGTTGGCGGGCCGGGAACTCGGGGGTGCTGAACCGGCGGACCGCGTCGGCGAGCCGGTCGTCGTGGCTGAAGACGACGACCTGACGGGTCCTGGCGGTGCGTAGCAGGACGCGGGCGAGCCCGTCGACCTTCGCCGGATCCATGGACTGCACCGGGTCGTCGATGACGACGAACCGGAACGGGCTTTCCGGCACGGTGGCGCGGGGGAGGAAGAGCGCAAGCCCGAGCGCGTGCAGCTCGCCCTGGCTCATCACGCCCAGCGCCTTGCCGCCGGCTCCGTCGACGGTGACATCGAGTTCGGGTCGGCGCTGCGTACCAGTTCCCCGTAGCTTGAGTCGGCCGATCTCGATGTTGCTCTCCTGCCGAAGGTCGGCCCAGATCTCCGCGTGTTGCGTCGCGAACGGCTCGAGCCGTTCGTCCTGCATGTGCTCCAGGAGCCTCCTGATGAAGTCCTCGGCGTTCTTGAGTGCCTTGAGCAGTGGTTGCCGGGCCCGGCTGACGCGGGCGGCGTCGACCCATTCCAGGGTCCGGCGGGCGAGTGGAGACCAGGCGGTCTCGAGCGTCTCCAGCCGCGTCCGGGCCGCGGACCGCAGCGCGCCAAGGGTCGAGAGGAGATTCTGATGGTGGACGACGAGATCGTCGGCGAGTGTTCCGGAGTCGCTTTCGGCACGAAGCCGCTCCCAAGCATCCCAGGCGGCACGCGCCCGCGCGGCGCTGTCCGCCATAGATCCGGGCACCCGGTCCGCGGCGAGTGCCCGCGGTGATTCCTGGATCAGGGCGAGCGCTGAGCCGCGGGCGTGGCCTAGCCGATTGTTGGCGTCGTTGGCGTCCTCGGCGATGGCGTGCAGCCGCTCGGCCTCCTCGGTGGCGGAGGCGCGCCAGGCTTCGTCGAGCGTGCCGACGCGGCACAGCGGGCAGCTGCCGCCGCCGTGCTCCCGGTAGTGGTCGAGCCCGGTGCGCAGCAGACCGGCGACCCGGCGGGCATCAGCGGCGGGAGTTCCGGACGTGGCCTTGACGCGGGCAACGGCGGCCCGCAGGTTCGCTGCCCGTTCGGCGACCTCGGATGGCTCAGGTAGGTCCAGGGCGAGGAGGCGACCCAGTGCCGTCGCCTCATCGTCAAGCTCCATGGCGCCAACGGTGTCAATGGCGCCAACGGTGTTCGCGGTTCGGTCGTTCGCATCGGCGGCAGCCGCGCCACCCGCCGCCACGTATGCCGCGTCGAGATCCCAGAGCCTGGCCACCTTCGAGGCAAGCGAGGTTCGTATCACCGTTGCGCGCTCGTCGGTGGAGGCAGAGAGCTCGGCCAGTAGGTCGGCCATGCCGGCGGCCACCGCCTTCCTCGCCCGGTCGAGTTCGAGGCGCGTCTGTCGTAGCAGGTTGTGGATCTGGCCCAGGTCGCCGAGCTGGAGCATGCGATCGATCGCGTCGAAGTTCTTGGCGTTGCCGTCTGTGATCAGCCCGGTCAGTTCGGAGTAGGCGAGAATGGGCCGGTACTCGCTGAGGGCCTCCTGCCACGGCAACTCCGACAGCGGGCGGGCGGCTTCACCGGGCAGGCGCACGGTGGTCTTCGCGGCGAGCAGGTCCGTGTCGGCAGCCTGCCAGGCACGCGCCACCTTGATCGGCCGACGCGCGCCCTCCGCCGTCAGCTCCACCTCGATGCGGGGCGCTCCCTCACGGTGCAGGTTGAGCCAGCCGTCTTTCCAGATCTTGCCGCGGTCGAGGCGATCGTTCGTTTCGGTGAGGGCCAACTCGACGGCGTCGGCGAAACTCGACTTTCCGGAGCCGTTACGGCCGGTGATCAGGGTGAGGCCTGGGCCGGGGCTTAGGTTGAGCGTCGTCATCGGGCCGACGCCCCGGAAACCGCGGACCGAGATGGACTTCAAGTACATGCCTGGTATCTGTGCGTCGTGGGAACGAGGCCGCCGGGTTGGTTGCGGGCGCGGCGTGGTGATGCCGCCGAGCGCTTCGTTCAGCGCATCGGCGCCGTCGAAGGCCGCGAACACCAGGTCGGCGACCTGTGAGGACTCCTCCGCCTGGTCGAGCTCGTCGAACAGGCGCTCGTACAGGGCGTCTCGGATCGGATCCGTCTCCGTGTCGTCCGTCATTCCTGATTCCCTTCCCGACCGGCTCTGGTCGTTGGACAGGTACCGAAGGCCAGGCTCGGTCGACGCCTGAACAGATGCCGCCTGTTCGCTGCGTTCTGTTCGGGAGGGTCGAGGAACTGACCGATTCGTGACGAGTGCCGCCGCCGTCGAGGTCGCCCGCGGAGCGGGAAACGCGGTGTGCAGGGGCGTCGGCGTGGGTGTCCGGGCCACCCCCCGAGCGGCCCGGACGGAGATCACTGTGGCGGCGATCGATGTCTGAAATCAAACTGTCAGCTGATAACCCGGGTTATCGGTCAGAGTCGAGCGAATTCGTATGATCATCGCTATGCTTGCCTGACGCGACTACGGATCGGGCCGTGGGCTGCACGTTCGAGTGAACGGGGGTGAACACATGCCGGACCTGACCGATGGGGGCACGCTGCTCATCTCGATGCCGGAGATCGCAGACCTCGCCGACGTGCGGCGCGCGGTGGTGACCACCTGGCGGCGCCGGCACGCCGACTTCCCCGCTCGCGTGACGGGCCCAGGACTCGACGCGAGCATCCCGATGTTCCACGCGCCGGACGTCGTGCGCTGGCTCGCTGCGAACCCGCGGCGCGGCAACCGTCAGATCGAGAACGCGGATCTGCGCCTCTACCTGCTGCGCTGCCTGGGGCAGCGGCTGGAAACCCGGACCTTCGTCGCCGCGGCCAGCGCGCTGCTCTGTCTCCGCCACCTTGACGACGACGAACCACTCGTCACGATGGCTACTGCGGCTGCGCCGACCATCGGCGTGGAGAAGGACGATGACCTGCTCGCGTCGCTGCGTGTCCGGGCCGAGCGGGTCGATCCGGATGACCGACTGCTGCTTTCCGAGGTGACGGCGCTCGGACTGCACGCGGGCTGGCTGGCCCCCGCTGTCGACGAGCTGGTCGAGGCGGCCTACAACACCCGCGATGCGTTCGGACGGCTGCTGGGCGCCCGTCACCGCCTCAACGTTCCCGAGCTCTACACCGACTCGGTGGTACCGCGGCTGGCGCACCTGATGGCGGAGCTGTCGGGCGCTCGTGAACAAGCCCGGGAGACCGGAGTGGTGCACGTGGCCGATCCGGCGGCGGGTGCTGGTGACCTGCTGGCCGCCGTCCACGCGGTGATCGATGAGGCGGATGACGTGAAGCTCAGTGGGGTCGAGCCCGACCGGTTCCTCGCCCGGCTGGCCCGCCGCCGATTCACGGTCGCGGGCGTGGCCCGCCGTGACCTGGACATTCGTGCCTCCGCCGCGCGCCGCACGAGCTCCGACGTCGTCGTCACCTGCCTGCCGTTCCGGCCGGCGGAGGATCGCGACGCCGTGGAGGTGCTCGCCGCGGTGCGCCGGATCGCCGACGCGCTGCGCTCACGGCAGACCGCCGTCATCCTCGGGCCGGCCGAGGCGCTGGTGGACCCGCTGCCGGTGCACCGGCCGGCGGTGCGCCGCCGCGACGAGCTGCTGACCACCGGTCTGGTCGAGGCGGTGATCCACCTGCCCGGCGGAATGGTTCCGTTCCGACCGGCCTACCGGACGGCGCTGTGGGTGCTGCGTCGGGAGGAGGACGCGCCGGCGCACGGTCGGGTGCTACTGGCGGACATCTCCGACCGCGAGCTGACCGATGACATCGTCGAGACGCTCGTCCTGGACGTCGCGACCTGGCGCCGCGACGGATTCCGCCCGGATGAGCATCTGCGCACCCTCGCCTCCCAGGCGGCGATCAGCCAGTTGACGATGCGACCAGGGAAGGCGTCGGTGGCTCTGACGGCGCCGCGCCCCACCGGCGAGCCGACCCGGCGGGCCGCCCGGGCGGTCGTGCGCCTCCACGAGATCGATGGTCGGATCGCCTCTCACCGTGAAGCCGTGAGGACGGACGATGCCGTGCCCGGCTTTGGCGGCCTGGTGGCGGAGCGGGAGGACCCGCGCGCCCTCCCCACGGCTTCGATCGCACGGCTGGCCCGCACCACCGCCCCGGGTGGCCCGCTGCTGCGGATCCTGCCGGGTGCACGGGTCGCGCCGGGCGACGTCCGCCCGATGGGGAACCACCCCGTCATCGGCGCGCCGGAACTCACGGGCGCGGCGCGTGTCGGCGGCCGGCGGATCGACCGGATGGTGCTCGCTGACGCCTATCCGCGGGTCGCCCTCACTCAACCTGGCGACATCATCGTGACGACCGGTCCCCGGTTTGGCGCCCATCTCGACGAGAGCGGCTATTCGATCATCGAGTTTCCCGCGCGTGGCCTGCGGCTGACGGACGCCGGGCGCGCCGTGCTCACCCCGCGGGTGCTGGCCGCGTTGCTCGTCGCCGCGGCCCCCACCGGCCGCGCCCCCGGAGCCGTCCGTGGGCCACGCCGACTGGAGGAGCTGTGCATCGCCGCGTTACCCGAGCCGATCGTGCGCCGACTCGACGCCCTGCTCGCCGGCGCCGACGCCCGCCGGGCTCAGCTCCTGCGCGAGGTCGACCTGCTGGACGAACTGCGCCGTACCACCGTCGACGGGTTGGCCGACGGCACACTTACCCTGATCGCCGCGCTGGATGAGAGTCCCTGACCCGCCGGCCTTCGCGATCACCGAGCCACCACGACACCTCATAGATGGCGAACAGCACCCGAGGAGATACATGCCCCCGCGGAAGAAGGCCGCCCCGGCCGGACCCCCGACCATGGCCCAGTTGCGCGAAACGCTGTGGAAGGCGGCCGACAAGCTGCGCGGCTCGATGGACGCCGCCCAGTACAAGGACTTCGTCCTCGGTCTGATCTTCCTGAAGTACGTCTCGGACGCGTTCGTCGAGCGGCGCGAGCAGATCCGCCAGGACGTGCTCGCCGACGGGATTCCGCAATCGCGGGTCGACGAGTTCCTCGACGACCCCGACGAGTACTCCGGGCACGGCGTCTTCTGGGTGCCGAAGCAGGCCCGGTGGGAGTCCATCGCGGCGAACGCGAAGAGCGCCGGCATCGGCGAGCTGCTGAACGCCGCGATGGACGCGGTGATGAAGAAGAACCCCCCGCTCACCGGCGTCCTCCCGAGAATCTTCAACAGCGAGAGCGTCGACCAGCGTCGTCTCGGCGAACTCGTCGACCTGCTCGGCGATGCCCGCTTCACCGGCCACCGAGCGACCCCGCAGCCGGTGTCACCCTCGGCGGAAGAGGACGCGCTGTTCGCCGAGCCCGCACCGGCCGCCCCGGCGGAGGCGGCGACCCGGTCGGCCCGGGACGTGCTGGGGGAGGTGTACGAGTACTTCCTGGAGAAGTTCGCCCGCGCCGAGGGCAAGCGTGGCGGTGAGTTCTACACCCCGGCGAGCGTGGTGAAGCTGCTCGTCGAGGTGCTGGAGCCGTACGAGGGCCGGGTGTACGACCCGTGCTGCGGGTCGGGTGGCATGTTCGTCCAGGCGGAGAAGTTCATCGCCGAGCACCGCGGGCTCACGCACTCCGACGACATCGCCGTCTACGGGCAGGAGTCGAACGAGCGGACCTGGCGGCTGGCGAAGATGAACCTCGCCATCCACGGCATCACTGGCGACCTGAGCTCCCGCTGGGACGACACGTTCCACAACGACCGGCACCCCGACCTGCGGGCCGACTTCATCCTGGCGAACCCGCCGTTCAACATGTCCGACTGGGCGCGCACCGCCGACGACCAGCGCTGGCGTTACGGAACCCCGCCGGCCGGCAACGCGAACTTCGCCTGGATGCAGCACATCATCGCCAAGCTGGGCTCCCGCGGGAGCGCCGGGGTGGTGATGGCGAACGGCTCGATGTCGTCGAAGCAGTCCGGTGAGGGCGAGATCCGCGCCGCTCTCGTCGAGGCCGACCTGATTGCCTGCATGATCGCGCTGCCGCCGCAGTTGTTCCGCACCACCCAGATCCCCGCCTGCCTGTGGTTCTTCGCCAAGGACAAGGGCCCGATGGGCGCCCGCCGCCTCGCCGAACGCCGCGGCGAAACCCTGTTCATCGACGCCCGCAACATGGGCACGATGATCGACCGCACGGAGCGCATCCTCACCGAGGAAGACCTTGCAAAGATCGCCGGCACCTACCACGCCTGGCGAGGCACCGCGTCGGCCCGCGAGAAGAAGCTGACCTACGAGGACGTCCCCGGCTTCTGCTACTCGGCCACCACCGAGGAGATCCGCACCCACGACCACGTCCTCACCCCCGGCCGCTACGTCGGCGCTGCCGAGATCGACACCTCCGGCGACGAACCGATCAACGAGAAGATTGAGCGCCTCACCAAAGAACTCTTCTCCCATTTCGAGGAATCCGCCCGCCTGGAAAAGGAAATTCGCACTCAGATGGAGCGGCTAGATGTCTAAAGTTTCAACCAGAACTGGCGGTCGCGCCGCAACGATGGGCGTGATTCCAGGAAAGTACGCTCTGAGTGTTGGAGATCCGGGCCAAACCCCCCCACCAGGCTTCGTCTGGAGATCCCTTACAAGCTTGGCGCGCCTTGAGAGTGGCCATACACCGAGCCGCCGTGTCTCTGATTACTGGGGTGGAAATATCCCATGGATAGGTATTCGTGATGCGACGGCTAATCATGGAGCTACAATCTATGAAACAAATGAATCAACAAATAGCTTGGGGATTGCGAACTCTTCTGCTCGAGTTCTACCGGCAGGCACCGTGTGTCTTTCGCGTACGGCATCGGTTGGCTATGTCGTAACTATGGGCAAACCTATGGCTACCAGTCAAGATTTTGTGAACTGGGTGTGTGGTCCAGAGTTGAGATCTCGATATCTTAACTACATATTCCTGCTTGAGCAGGAGAGTGTTCGGAGATTTGCCCATGGGACGACCCATCAGACGGTCTACTACCCGGAAGCGAAAGCGTTCCATGTATGTATTCCCCCGGAGACTGAACAAGATCGGATACTTGGGGTGCTCGGGGCGCTGGACGACAAGATCGCGATTAATGGAAGAATTTGCTCGACTGTCCTGGATCTGGCGGACTCTCTGTTCTCTTCGGTCGTCCGGTCGATTTCTTTCGGGTCTGAAAACTTCGGATCTGTCGCCGAAGTGCTCGGCGGTGGAACCCCTGCCACTGGTGAGGCGAGTTACTGGGATGGAGAGATCTGCTGGGCGACACCCTCTGATATCACGGCTCTCGATGCTCCCTATCTTTTTGCAACGATGAGATCGATAACTGAAGATGGTTTGAGGGCGTGCGCTTCGCGTCTTCATGCGGCTGGCTCGATACTCATGACGTCCAGGGCGACTATCGGTGCTTTCGCTGTCAACCAGGTTCCTGTGGCGGTCAACCAGGGGTTTATTGTTGTGGTGCCGCCAAAGCCCGAGCTCCGTTGGTGGCTATTTCACGAAATGAAAAGTCGTGTCGACGAGATGATAGGTATCGCGAACGGATCAACTTTTCTTGAGTTGAGTAGAAAAAATTTCAAGGCGTTGCCGGTTCGACTTCCGGAGCGTCACGTGTACGAGAATTTTAATGCGCGAGTCGATTCGTTGCATCAAAGAGCGAGCGTTGCCAGTGCTGAGTCAACGAAGCTCGCCGAGCTGCGGGATGCGCTCCTGCCGAAGTTGATGTCGGGGGAGATTCGGGTGCGGGATGCGGAGAAGATTGTGGAGGATGTGACGTGACTTTGGGTCGGGGGGCCATGAGCGAGGACGACTGGGAGCAGGTGGCCGTCGAGACGCTGGGGGAGCTCGGGTGGCAGCCGATGAAGGGCGCGCAGCTCGGGCCGCGCAGCGGGGGTGGCGGTGAGCGGAAGGACTGGGCCGAGCCGATTCTCGTCGGGCGGCTTCGGGAGGCGATCAGTCAGATCAACCCGGACTTGCCGGCCAGCGCCGTCGACGAGGCCGTCGCCGTGGTGCTCGCGTCCGAATCGCGGGACGCGATCGCGGAGAACCGGCGGCTGCACGAGTTCATGGCGCGTGGGATGCGGTCTGTCACCGTTATCGACGAGTACGGCGCCGAGACCACCCCGACCATCTGGCTGATCGACTTCCGTGACCCGGAGGTAAACGACTACGTCGTCGCCAGCCAGGTGCGGATCGACGACCGTAACCGCAACGGCATCCGCTGCGACCTCGTCCTCTACCTCAACGGCCTGCCCGTCGCCGTCGTCGAGCTGAAGAACGCCGGCTCCGAGAAGGCCGATCTGCGGGTCGCGCACCAGAAGCTGATGAACTACGTGACCGAATGGCCGCTGGCGTTCCGGGCCACCGTGCTGTTCGCCGTCTCCGACGGCGTGACCGCCCGCTACGGCACCCCGTTCACCCCGTTCAACCACTTTGCGCCGTGGAACGTTGACGACGACGGCGTGCCGGTGCGGCCGGAGGGGAATCCCGGCGGGCAGCGGGAGCTGTCGCGCGAGGTCGATGACATCCGCTACGACGACGCGCAGTCCGTGCTGCTGCATGGCCTGTTCGACCAGCGCCGGTTCCTCGACCTGCTGCGCGGCTACGTCACGTTCGCCAGCGTGGGCGGCTCGGGCCTGCAGAAGCGGATCGCGAAGGCGCACCAGTACTTCGCGGTCAGCCGGGCGGTGGAGAAGACCGTCGAGGCGATCCGCAGCGACGGGAAGGCCGGCGTCGTCTGGCACACCCAGGGCTCCGGCAAGTCGATGGAGATGGAGCTCTACGCCTACCAGGCCAGCGTCGACCCGCGGCTGGCGAACCCGACGATCCTCGTGCTCACCGACCGGATCGACCTCAACGACCAGCTCTACGGGGTCTTCCAGTCCAGCCTGCTGCTCCCGGGCGAACCCGTGCAGATCGACAGCCGCGACCAGCTTCGCGCGGAACTGTCGAGCCGCGCTACCGGCGGCATCCTGTTCACCACCCTGCAGAAGTTCGGCCTGACCAAGGAGGAACGGGAGGCGGAGTCGACGCATCCGCTGCTCTCCAACCGGTTGAACATCATCGTGGTCGTGGACGAGGCGCACCGCAGCCACTACGGCGATCTCGACGGGTTTGCCCTTCGGCTGCGCGAGGCGCTGCCGAAGGCGACCTTCCTCGCGTTCACCGGCACCCCCCTGTCGGAGGCGGATCGCGACACCCGCAAGGTGTTCGGCGACTACATCGACGTCTACGACCTCACCCGGGCCGTCGAGGACGGGGCGACCGTCCGGGTGTTCCACGAAAGCCGGCTCATTCCCCTGGAACTACCGCCGGGCGTTGATCCCGAGGCGATCGACACCCAGGCCGACGAGATCACCGCTGGGTTGGACGAAGCTGAGCAGGAGCGCCTGCGGCGCAACGTCGCGGTGATGAACGCGCTCTACGGCGCGCCGGCCCGGGTGCGGACTCTGGCGAGTGACATCGTCAAACACTGGGAATCGCGCTCCGCCCAGATGCGTCCGTTCATCGACAGTCCCGGCAAGGGGATGATTGTCTGCGCCACCCGGCGGATCTGCGCGGAGCTGTACCGGGAAATCATCGAGCTGCGTCCCGACTGGCATGACGACGCGGTCGATCAGGGAAAGATCAAGGTCGTCTACACGGGGAACAGCGACGACAAGGGCGAGATTTTCAAGCACGTCCGGCGGCCGTCCCAGAACAAGACGATCCAGTCCCGGGTACGCAACGACGACGACCCGCTCGAACTGATCATCGTGCAGTCGATGCTGCTCACCGGGTTCGACGCGCCGCCGCTGCACACGATGTACCTCGACCGGCCGATGCGCGGCGCCGCGCTCATGCAGGCCATCGCCCGGGTCAACCGCACCCACCGCAACAAGCAGGACGGCCTGCTCGTCGCCTACGCCCCGGTCGCCGAACGGCTGCGGGAGGCCCTCGCCGAGTACACCTCCGCCGACCAGGCGCAGCAGCCGCTAGGCCGCGACCTCGACGAGATGATCGGCAAGGTTCGCGACCTGCACGATGTCATCGTCAAGCTCCTCGCCGACCACGACTGGGGGACGGTGCTCGCCGGCGGCAGCCGGACGGCCTACAAGCAGGCCCTGCTCGGCACCGTCGACTACCTGTGCGACCCGTCCCGGCCCGGAAACACGGCGCAGGACGGCCCGCTCCCGCGCCCCGCCCGGTTCCGCGACGCCGCCGCCCGCCTCGAACGGGCCTACGCGCTGTGCTCCGTCCGGGACGAGCTGGACGACCTGCGTCCCGACATCGCGTTCTTCCACGCCGTCCGGGTGTCGATGGCCAAGCTGGACGCCGAGCAGCGCCGCGCCGCCGGCCTGCCCATCCCCGACGAGGTCGAGATCCTGCTGCGCCAGCTCACCGCCGCGACGATCGAGGCCGGCGGCGTCACCGACCTCTACGAAGCGGCCGGCATCGAGCGGCCCGACCTCTCCCACCTGGACGAGGCGTACCTGGAGAGGCTGCGGGCGTCGAAGACCCCGAACCTCGCGATCGAGGCGCTGCGGCGCGCCATCGAGCAGACCATGCGCCAGGTCACCCGGCACAACCTGGTCCGCCAGCGCAGCTTCTCCGACCGGATTGTCGAGCTGATGAACGCCTACCGCAACCAGCATCTGACCGCCGCCGAGATCCTCGCCGAGCTGGCGAAGCTGGCCAAGGAGGTGAACACCGAAAGCGACCGCGGCCGACACTTCACGCCGCCGCTGTCCACCGACGAACTCGCGTTCTACGATGCCGTCGCGCAGAATGCCTCCGCTGTCCAGGAGCTGGGAGACGACAAGCTCGCCGCGATCGCGCGCGACCTGGTCGTCCAGGTCAGAAACTCGGTGGCGACCGACTGGACGAAGCGCGAGGACGTCCGCGCGCGGATTCGCACCATCATCAAGCGCCTGCTCGCCAGGCACGGCTACCCGCCCGACGCGGCGCGGGAGGCGATCGACCTCGTCATCGCCCAGACGGAGACGTTCGCCGAGGACTGGGCCTCCGGCACCGAGCGTTGACCCGCGTACGGATCATCCGACGGCATCCAACTGTCGGGGCGTTACGTCTACGCCGCGCTGGAAGGTGCCCTGTCCGATGGAGCCAGCGGGCCGCGTCAGCCCACGACATGGCCGTCGGTAACCGGCGTGCCGTCATCCTCGTGCACCCACCGCACCGATCCGCCGTCCTCCACCGCGCGCACCCGCCTCAGCGTCTCGGTCGGCGCGCTCGAGAGTGGCTCGGCGAGGACCAGGCGCAGCGCCTCGGCCGGGTCGCTGGTATCCCCGTGCACGACGAAGCCCTGAAACTCGGCCAGGTCGATCCGGGCGACACCCCAGCAGTACGTGCCGAGGTCGACGCGGACAGCCCGCCGGTAGAGCGCGGCCGGCTCGGCCTCGCCGGTGACGTCCTGGCCGTCGGCGTCGTACAGGCGGTAGACGGTGCCGTCCGGCTCGGTCTTCCACCCGGCCGCCGCAGCGACCAGCGCGTCTGTCGTGGCCATCAGAGTCCCCCGTCGGTGGGACAGCGTCGGGCAGTCGGCGCGGATCCCCTCCACCCCGACCGAATGCGTTGTTGGCGGGCACGCTATCCAACGGGCGCGCGGCTCGCCCACTCAACCCGGCTGATCGTGCAGAAGGAGTACTCGCCGCCGGCAAGCGGCATTAGGAACCACGGGTGGGATGGAGGCTCAGGGGAGGCCTGGGGAGGCCTCGCCGTCTGCTTCGTCGGCGAACTACCTACGCTGATCAGGTGACGGCGCCGACAACGGCTAATCCCTTCGCGTCAGGAATCAACCTGGTCAGGTCACGGCGGCAGCGTCCGTCCGGTTCCGGCGGCTCCGCCGCCGATGCGCTGCGGGCACGGCTGTGCCCGCCGATGCCCAACGACCGGGTGCTCGGCTGGGTGGCCGCGCTCGCGGTCACCGCCGTTGCCGCCGTCCTGCGGTTCTGGCAGCTGACCGAGCCGAAGGGCATGTATTTCGACGAGATCTACTACACCAAGGACGCCTGGGGTCTGATGACCGCAGGCTACGAGGTGGACAACAACACCTGCGTCGGTCCCGGCTTCGTGGCGCACCCACCCCTGGGCAAGTGGTTCATGGCGGCCTCCGAGAAGGTCTTCGGCTACACCGACTGCGCCGGCGTCGCCCACGGCAACCCCGAGCTCGGCTGGCGGTTCGCCTCCGCGTTGTTCGGCACCCTGGCCGTGCTGGTGCTCACCCGCACCGCGCGGCGGATGTTCCGGTCCACCCTGCTCGGCTGTTTCGCCGGCCTGGTGTTGACCATGGACGGGCTGGAGTTCGTCCAGAGCCGGATCGGCATCCTCGACATCTTCCTGATGACGGGGATCGTGCTGGCGCTGGCCTGCCTGGTGCTCGACCGCGACCACGGCCGGGCCAGGCTCGCCGCCCGCGTCGCCGCCGCGGGCCCGCCGCCCGGCGGGCCGGGGGACGGGCGCCGCGGCGGCGCGCCGCGACCGGCCGCGCCCCGGGCCGCCGAGATCACCGCCCGCTACGGGCCGAGAGTGGGGTTGCGGCCCTGGCGGATCGCCGCCGGCCTGTGCCTCGGCGCGTCCCTGGGCGTGAAATGGAGCGCGCTCTACACGCTGATCGGCTTCGCCGCGCTGGCCCTGGCCTGGGATGTCGGCGCCCGGCGCACCGCCGGTGTGCGGAGGCCGGTACGTGGCGCGCTGCGCCGCGACCTGCCGGCCTGGTCCGGCTGCTACGTCCTCCTGCCGATCGTGACGTTCCTGGCCACCTGGACGGGCTGGTTCGTCACCGACGGCGGCTACAACCGGCACAGGTACGGCGACGGACTCCTCGCCGCCTGGCACGGCTGGTGGGACTACCAGCAGGCCATCCTCGACTTCCACGAACATCTCGACGCCCACCACGTGGCGCAGTCCACCCCCCTGAGCTGGCTGGTGCTCGGCCGGCCGGTGGCCTACGACTACCAGGGCCTCAAGTTCGGCGAGCAGGGCTGCCGAGCCGCCGGCGGCTGCGCCCGCGAGGTGCTGGCCCTCGGCAATCCGGCGGTGTGGTGGGTCGGGACGGCCGCGCTGGTCGCGATGCTCGCGCTCTGGGTCAGCCGGCGCGACTGGCGGGCCGCCCTCGTGCTCGTCGGTTTCGGCTCGTCGTTCCTGCCATGGCTGGCGTTCCCCAACCGCACGATGTTCTTCTTCTACGCCCTGCCGCTGCTGCCGTTCCTGGTCCTCGGGATCACCGCGGCCGCCGGCCTGGCCCTCGGCCCCCGTGCGGCGTCGGATACCCGTCGCCTGGTGGGGGCGCTGTCCGTCGGCGTCTACCTGATCGTCGTCGTGCTGATGTTCGCCTACTTCTACCCGATCCTCGCCGCCCAGGTGATCCCGCTGGACGCCTGGCGCGCCCGCATGTGGTTCCCCGGCTGGGTCGTCGCCGGGTAGGACGCCGCTCAGGGCGTGGAGCGCAGCTGGCGGACCTCGGCGATCGCGCCGAGCCGGAACACCTCGATGAACCGCAGGAGGGTGCGCAGCTCGTCGTCGTCGAAGGCGGCCAGGTCCTCGCGGGTCCGGGCGGTCAACCCGGCGTAGTAGGCATTGATCCGGTCGAGGCCCTGGTCGGTCGGTTCGATGAGGATCCGTCGCCGACTCAGCGGGTCCGGAACCCGGCGCACACAGCCGGCTGCGGCGAGTCGGTCGATCATGCGCGACGCGGAGCCGGGCGTCAGGCCCACGCGCTCGGCCAGGGCGCCGGCCGTGGTCGGACCATCCTGCTGCAACGCGTGCAGGCAGTGGAAGTCCGTGACGACTACCCCCATCCGGGCGGCAATCAGGCTGTTGATCTGGATGAGGTGGGTGATCCAGTCCGGTAGAGCTTCGATGACCTGCGTCGCCAGCGACTGGCTGGTTTCGGAGGATCCCTGTTCGTTCACGGTCATTGACGTTGCCCGATCGGCTGAGTAGATTGCATCGCGCAACAGTTGTGTCACGCAACAGTTGTGTAGCGCAACGCTTGTGTAGCGCATCTTAATCGTACGAGTACGTACCGCTCCTGGCCGAGCGGCATCTCACGGCTGCACACGCACTCGGCCCAGAGCGCATCCGATGTCCTGACAACCGTCTGAGGTGCTCGATGACTGAGCTGTCGGGTCGGCTGCAAGCCACCTTCGTCCCCGCGGAGGACGCGATCGCCTGGTGGGGTGTGGCCGAGTTGGACGACGCCGTTCGTGAACACGGGCTGCCGATGGGCCGCCCCGGTGTCTGTCGCCTGGCCGTGGCCGACCGCGACGGGGTACGGCCGGCGAGCGTGCCCGTACGCTTCGCCGATCTGGACGCCGCCCGGCAGGGGCTGCTCATGCTCGACCCGCGTGCGCGGGTCGGCGCCTCCCTACGGGCATGGCGCGACGCCGCGCGCCTGCTGGACGCCGACGACGAGGCGTTCGGGTGGTTGGGGGCGCGGATGCCGCCGGCCGCCCATGCGGTGCTCAACGCCGACGGCACCGCCATCACCGCCGCACCCACGCTGCTGGCCCAGTTCCGTCAGGCGGTGGCCACCCGGATCGCGCTGCGCAGCACGGGCATCGCCACCGAGCTGCGGCCCTACCAGGTGCACGGGGTGGCCTGGCTCAGCGCGCGACCCGGGCTCGGGCACGGCGGAATCCTGGCCGACGAGATGGGCCTCGGCAAGACGGTGCAGGCGATCTGCATGCTGGCCACCCGCCGGTCGGCCGCGCCGCACCTGGTGATCTGCCCGACCTCACTGATCGGCAACTGGCGGCGCGAGCTGGCGCGGTTCGCGCCCGCCACCCCGGTCGTCGGTTATCACGGCGCGAGCCGGGCGTTGCCGCAGTCCTACTCGCCCGGCACCGTCGTTGTCACGAGCTACCCGGTGCTGCGTAAGGACGAGCCGCTGGCCAACACGGCTTGGGACGTCGTGATCCTGGACGAAGCACAGCAGATCAAGAACCCGGAGGCCCTCGCCAGCAGGGCCGCCGCACAGCTGTCCGCGGCCGTGCGGATCGCGATGACCGGCACACCGGTGGAGAACCGGCTCGAAGAGCTGTGGTCCGTCCTCAACGTGACCAACCCCGGCCTGCTTGGCACCCGTGGCCGGTTCCGGCAACGGTTCGTCGCGCCGATCGAGCAACGCCGTTCCGCGACCGCTGCGGCCGCGCTCAACCGGATGGTCGGACCGCACCTGCTGCGCCGCACCAAGGCCGAGGTCGCCGCCGATCTGCCGCCGAAGCAGTACTCCACGATCGTCTGCACGATGACCGACGAGCAGGCCCGGCTCTACCGTGAAGCCGTCGGCAAGGCGTTCGCCGCGGGCCTCGGCGACGGCATCGAGCGCAGCGGCCGGGTGCTCGCCCTGCTCACCGCGCTCAAGCAGATCTGCAACCACCCCGCCCAGTACCTGCACGAGGACACCGCTCAACCCGGCAGGTCCGGCAAGTTCGACCGGGCCACCGAGATGCTGACCGAGGTCGTCGAGCAGGACGACCGTGTGCTCGTGTTCACCCAGTACCGGGCGATGGGCGAGCTGCTGTCGAAGCACTTCGGTACGGCGCTCGGCGTCGGCCCGATCCCATTCCTGCACGGTGGCCTCTCCACGCAGCGCCGCGACCAGCTCGTCCACGCGTTCCAGGAGGACGACGACGCGCCACCCGTGCTGCTGTTGAGCCTTCGCGCCGCCGGCTTCGGGCTCAACCTGACCCGCGCCTCCCACGTCATGCACTACGACCGCTGGTGGAACCCGGCGGTGGAGGAGCAGGCCACCGACCGGGCGCACCGGATCGGTCAGCTGCGGACGCTCAACGTCCACACCCTCGTCACCGGCGGCACGATCGAGGACCACATCGCGCAGATGCACGAGAACAAGCGGGGCGTCGCCGAGATCGTCTCCGGGGACACCCAGGCCGCGCTGGCCAGACTGTCCGACGACGACCTCCACGCGGTGCTGGCGCTCGACCCGGGGGCCTTCGCGTGATGCCGGCGGAGTTCGGCGCCACGCCGTGGGGCAGGGCCTGGGTCCGCACGATCGAGTCGACGTCGACGGCCGGGCCCAACGCGCTGCTGCCCAGGGCGCGGACACTCGCGCGGAACACCACCACCGTGGTGGCTGCCGGCACCGGCCACGTCGAAGCCGACGTCGCCGTGTCCGGGGAGGTGTGCCGGGTGCGGATCGACCTGCCGGTCTGGCCCGACGAGACGCAGGCCGAGGCGGCGCGTCTGGTCGCCAAGGCCATGGCCGAGCATCGTGGGATGGCCGCCGGGGACCTGCCCGACATGCTCGAGGCGGACTTCAGACGCCACGCGATCAGCATCGCTGTACGCCTGGAAGAGCAGCACAGCGGCTGCACCTGTCGGGCGCGCCCACGACCATGCGTGCACATCCTCGCCACGATCTACGCGCTGGCTCAACTCGTCGACGAGCGTCCGGCGCTGGCGGTCGAGCTGCGATCCGCCACCGCGAAGGTCACCGTCGCCGCGGATCCGGACTGGGTCGTGCTGTCCGATCTCGATCCGGCCGGCTTCTACGGAGACTGACCGCCGCGGGTCGCCCGGGGATCAGGCAGCGCTGTCAGCACCCGGTCCGCGGCCGGCGGGCGGCGTAGGCGTCGAGGTCCGGTGCGTCCGGGCGCGCGCGCTCGCTCGTCCGGCCGTGGGGGTGCGCAGCGTCGGTTTCGTCCGGGGCCGGCATGCCCGCCGGGCCGGCCGGGCGCGGGCGATCAGCTCGCGGATGCGGGTGCTGACCTCGTGCGGACGTTCCAGGATGACCGCGTGTCCGGCGCCCTGCTCGACCGAGAGCTCGGCCTTGGGCAGGGCCTCGGCCAGCGTCCGGCTGTGCTCCAGCGGGGTCATGACGTCGGCGTCCCCGACGAGCAGCAGGGTGGGGACATCGCGCAGCACACCGGCGGCCGCCAGCCGATCGTGGTCGAGCAGGGTGGGCAGGAAGGCGCCGACCACGGGAATCGGGGTGCTCGCGATCATCTCCTCGAGGGAGTCGACCACCGGCTCCGGCACCTGGGTCGCGCCGAACCCGAGCCGCCGGGTCAGCGCCCGCGACAGGGTGCTGCCCCGCCATCGGATCCGTTCCAGCAGTGACGGGGCGTGCTGCATCCCGACGGCCACTCCGGGCAGGACCCTGCGCGCCGCCGCGGTGACGGTGGCCGGCAACCCGAATGCCAGGCGGGTCAGTTCGCCCGCGCTCGTGGACAGCAGGGCCACCGCGATGATCCGGTCGCCGAACAGCTCCGGGTGCGTCTCGGCCAGCCCGAGGATGGTCATCCCGCCCATTGAGTGACCGATCAGCACGACCGGGCCGGTCGGCACCCGGTCGTCGAGGACCCGGTGCAGGTCGTCGGCGAGCTGCGCGATGGTGCAGTGCTCGACGTCGGACGGGCCGGACCGGCCGTGCGCGCGCTGGTCGTAGCAGACCGTGCGCCCCAGATCGGCCAGGTCCCGGCGCTGGAAGCGCCAGGCGTCCGCGGTCATGCAGAAACCATGCACGAAGACCAGGGTCAGCGCGGCGTCGCGCGGCCCGGCCTCGGTGACGTGCAGCCGTACCCCGTCGGACGCGGTCACCGTCGTCTCCCGCGTGGCGGGCGGATCGGCCCGCGGGGGCCTCGTCGCCCGCCGCGCTCGCTCTGAACGCCGCGCCCCGGGGCGCTGTGGGCGCCGCTTCCCGGCCGGCTCGACGGCGCCCCGCTCGCTCCGAGCCACCAGACCCACCCTCGCCACCTCCTCGCCACCTGCTCATGACGTCCATGCCCTTTAAAAGGTGGATTAACGTGTCATCTCAGGTAGGTGAGGAAGCGAAGAAGCGAGCAAGCCGCCCGATCCGCGGGTCGGCCGCGGACCGGGCGGTGTCGGCGTTCAGCCCTCGGTGCGTAGCCAGTGGGCGGCGTAGGCGTCGAGGTCCAGGCGCAGGCTCCCGTCGTCGTCCACGGTCCGGACGGTGCCGGCCTGCTTGCCGAGCAGCTCGACGAACCGGGTGCCGGCGTCGACGTCCGACAGCTTGAGGGTGACGCTTGCCGGCGAGTCGGCGAAGTTGTGCAGGGTGAGGACGGCCCGTCCGTCGTGCTCCGCCCAGTGCGCCAGCACGGACGCGTTGTCGTGGTCGACGGTCGAGCAGGCGCCCCAGGCCAGTTCGGGGCACTGCCGGTAGCGGCGGATCAGCGCCGCCACCCAGGAGAACAGCGACGCGGGGTCGTGGCGCTGGGCCGCCACGTTGACCTTGGCCGGGCCGTACTCCCCCTGGACGACGGGGGCCGGCAGGCGGTCCGAGGCCGCGTCCGGGTCCACGGTCGAGAAGCCGCCGTTGCGGCCGTCGGACCACTGCATCGGGACCCGGACCGCCTCCCGGCCGGGGATGTCGAGGTTCTCGCCCATCCCGATCTCCTCGCCGTAGAACAGCGTCGGCGTGCCGGGCAGGGCGAACAGCAGGCTGTAGACCATGCGGAGGCGGGCGGGGTCGCCGTCGAGCATCGGGGGCAGGCGCCGGCGCAGACCTCGGCCGTAGAGCTGCATCTCCTCGCGCGGGCCGAAGGCGGCGAAGACCTCCTGGCGTTCGTCGTCGCCGAGTTTGTCGAGGGTGAGCTCGTCGTGGTTGCGGACGAAGGTCGCCCAGTGACCGTCCTTCGGCGCGGGCGGCCGGTCGCGCAGCGCCCCGAGCAGCGGCGTCGCGTCCTGGCGGGCCAGTGCCAGGTAGAGCTGCTGCATGCCGGGGAAGTCGAAGCACATCGTGAGCTCGTCGCCGTCCTCGTCGCCGAAGAACCGGCGGGTGGCGTCGTAGGGCAGGTTGACCTCGCCGAGCAGGATCACCTCCCCGTCGCGGCGGGAGACGAAGGCGCGCAGGTCGCGCAGGTACTCGTGCGGGTCGGGCAGCTCCGCCGCGTCGGCGGCGCCGTCGGTCTCCAGCAGGAACGGCACCGCGTCCACCCGGAAGCCGGACAGGCCGAGCTCGATCCAGAAGCCCATGATCCGCGCGATCTCGTCTCGCACCGCGGGGTTCGCCACGTCCAGGTCGGGCTGGTGCTTGTAGAAACGGTGCAGGTAGTACTGGCCGGCGGCATCGTCGTACTGCCAGACGCTGTCCTCCTGGTCGGGGAAGACGACGCCGGACGGGCCGTCGGGCGGGGGCTCGTCCCGCCAGACGTAGTAGCCGCGGTACGGGGACTCCCGGCTGCTGCGTGCGCTGACGAACCAGGGGTGCTGGTCGGAGGTGTGGTTGACGACCAGGTCGGCGATCACCCGGATGCCCCGGTCGCGGGCCACCCGGAGGAACTCCACCAGGTCGCCGTGGGTGCCCAGCCGGGGGTCGACGCCGTAGAAGTCGGTGATGTCGTAGCCGTCGTCACGGTCGGGTGTCGGGTAGAAGGGCATCAGCCAGATACAGGTGACCCCGAGTTCGTGCAGATAGTCGATCCGCTGGGTGAGGCCGCGGAAGTCGCCGCAGCCGTCGCCGTTGCCGTCGGCGAAGGTCTCCACGTCCAGGCAGTAGATGACGGCGTTCTTCCACCACAGGTCGGCGGTCCGGCTCAGTCGCATCGTCGCCCCGCCTCAGCCGGCGCTGGCCCGCAGCGCGGGGAGCACCCGGGTGCCGAAGACGTCGATGAACTCGTCCTGGCTCTGCCCGACGTGATGCAGGAAGATCTCGTCGAAGCCGAGCTCGGCGTACTCCGCCAGCCACGCCGCGTGCTGGTCCGGATCGGCCGACACCCGCACCGTCCGCGCGACCGCCTCGGGCGTGACGTGCTCGGACGCGCCGTCGAAGAGGTCGACGTGGTCGAAGTCCCAGCACAGCGGCGGTGGGAAGACGTTGCTGCGCCACTGGTCGTGGGCGATCTTGCGCGCCGTCCGCTCGTCGGCGGCGTAGCTCAGGTGCACCTGCAGCCGCGCCGGGCCCCGCCCACCGGCGTCGCGGTAGGCGGCGAGCACCGCGCGCAGCGTCTCGACGTCGGAGTTGACCGTGATCAGGCCGTCGGCCCAGCCCGCGCACCAGGCGGCGGTCCGCGGGGTCACCGCGGCTGCGACCAGCGGCGGCGGGGTGGCTGGCCGGGTCCACAGCCGGGCCCGGTCCACCCGCACCAGACCGTCGTGGCTGACCTCCTCCCCGGCCAGCAGCGCCCGGATGATGTCGACGCACTCCCGCAGGCGGGCGTTGCGGACGTCCTTGCGAGGCCACCCGTCCCCGGTGATGTGCTCGTTGCTCGCCTCACCGGAGCCGAGCGCGACGAAGAACCGGTCCGGGAACATGCTGGCGACGGTGGCGATCGCCTGTGCGCTGATCGCCGGGTGATATCGCTGGCCCGGTGCGTGGACGACGCCGAAGGGCAGCCTGGTCGCCTGCATCGCCGCGCCGAGCCAGGTCCAGGCGAAACCGGATTCACCCTGGCGGGAACTCCACGGCGAGAAGTGGTCGGACGACATGGCCGCGGCGAATCCGGCCTGCTCCGCCTTGGCGACGGCTTCGAGTAGCCCGCCCGGTGGGATCTGCTCATGTGACGCGTGGATGCCGTATACGGTCATTTCGCGGTGCTGCCCCGCGGCCGGCGGTCTATTCCGTTCGACGGAATCCTGTTGCCGTCGGCGGGCGAGCTGGTCTTCGGGTGCCTCGTGGCGGGCATCCCGTCCGCCTCGACCACGACCTCCCTCGCAAAGTTGTCGGACCCCCGCCGTAGCCTCGCGGCGAGCCTGGCGAGGAGGGCGGATGACACGGCATGAGGGTGGCGTGGCGGCAGAGGCTGCCGGCGCGGGCTTCGAGCGGGTCTGGCGGGTGCCGGACGGGCAGGTGGCGTCCGGGCGGATCCCGGGGTACGTCGGCGCGCTCCGCATCGGTGGGCGGGTCGAGGTGCGTGCGGGTGGGCGGATGGCGCTCGGGCCCGCGAGCGCGCCGATGGCGGCGGACACGCGGTTCCGGCTCGCCTCGCTGACCAAGCTGACGGCGGGGGTGCTCGCGCTCGGCCTCGAGCACGACGGTGTGCTCGGCCTCGACGACCCGGTCGCCCGCTGGCTGCCGGAGGCGGCGGCCCCGCGGGTGCTGGTGGCGCCGGACGCGCCGCTCGACCGCACCGTCGAGGTGCGCCGGCCGATCACCGTCCGGCACCTGCTGACCCTGACCTCCGGCTGGGGTGCGGTGCTGGCGCAGACCCCGCTACAGGCGGAGATGCGGCGGCGGGGAGTCTTCCCCGGTCCCCTGACGCCGGCGATGTCCGCGGACGAGTTCGTCGCCAGGGTCGCCGGGCTTCCGCTGGCGTTCCAGCCGGGCGAGGGCTGGCTGTACGACACGGGCATCGACCTGCTCGGCGTGCTGCTCGCCCGGTGCGCCGGGCGGCCGCTGTCCGAGCTGGTCGCCGAGCGGATCACCGACCCGCTCGGCATGGCGTCCACCGGGTTCTGGGAGCCGGACCCGGGTCGGCTCGCCACGGCCTACCGGCCCGGGCCCGACGGGCTGGAGGTGCTGGACGCGGCCGACGGCGAGTTCGCCCACCCGCCGGTCTTCGAGGAGCTCAGCTCCGGGCTGGTGTCCACCGCGCCCGACGTCCTGCGGTTCCTGTGCGCGCTCGCGGACGGCGGCGCTCCGGTGCTGCCGGCCGGCGCGGTGGCGCGGATGACCGCTGACGCGCTCACCGACGCCCAGCGCGACCAGGCGCGGCCGATCGTCGGCCCCGGCGGGTCGTGGGGCCTGGGGACCGGCGTGGAGGTCGAGGCCACCCAGCCGTGGATGGCGCCCGGGCGCTGGGGCTGGGACGGCGGGACGGGAACCACCGGTCATGTCGATCCGGCCCGTGGCGCCGTCGGCGTCCTGCTCACCCAGCGGGCGATGACCGGCCCGCTGGACGGCTTCGGTGCGTTCTGGACGGAGGTCGCCGCAGCCACCCGATGACGCCGCCGGGCGCGTCGCGTCGTACAGCAGGACGGTCGCCTCCAGCGCGGCCAGGATCAGCCTGACCGAGCCGGGGAGCGGGAGCAGCGGCAGCAGAAGCGTCAGGAGCCGGATGAGACGATGCACCCGCCGCCCGCGGGGCGGGTGGCCGCCCGCGTTCCGGATCCACGCGGTTCTTCTCGACAATGGCCTGGACATGGCACCTCCGGCGGTAATCTCCAGCCCTTTTCGCGGGCCCTTCGATTGCTATCACCGGGGGTGATCGGTCGAATGTGCGTTGCGTGGTCGTGCGCGCGCAGGCCGGTGCGCCGCAGATTTTTGCGCGCGTGGCGCACATTCCGATGGCGGCCCGATTCCCGAGTCGCCGCCGGCCCGGCTATCATCTGCCCCGGCCGGTGGGAAATGGGCGAGCGGGTCCGGCGGGAAACGCGGGGGTGGCCGTGGGCGGACAGCATCCGGCCAGGTGCGGGCGGGACATCCGGTCGCGGCTGGCAAAGGCCGGCGTCGGTGTGCCGGAGACGGCGGACGCCGTTCATCGTCACTGCGGGGTGAGCCGGTTGCGGGCATACCGGCTGGCATACGGCTGGACGCAGCAGGAACTCGTGCGGCGGATCCGCGAGCACGAGGCCGGGGCCGGGCGGGGCGAACCGCCGCTCGGGCATCAGCGGATATCGAGGTGGGAGCGCGGCGAACGGCCGTCCCCTCGATATCTCGACGCGCTGTGCGCCGTTCTGCGCACGCGTCCGGACCGGCTCGGTTTCGGGCTGGACGGCTCCGCCGCCGGCATCCTCCCCGCTCCGGAGGCGTTGTGGTCCGCCGTTCCGGTTCCCGACTCCGGCGGATCGGCCGCGGCCGTGCTGGCGCAGGCGGGGGAGCTTCGGGGTGCCCTCGACCGGACGCTGTGGGTCGAGGTGGCGGCCGAGCAGGTCGATCGTCTCGACGAGATCGTGCGTGATCACGGATTCCGGTATCGCACGGAGCCGACGATCGGGATGATCGGCGACCTGTCCGTCGACCTCGCCGAGGTCGGCCGGCTGCTGGGCCGGCGCCAGCCGCTGTACCAGCAGCGCAGGCTGCGGGGCGTTACCGCGAAGCTGGCCGGCATCATCGCCCTGTCGTTCTCCGACCTGGGCGACCGGGCCGAGATGCGCGGCTGGTTCGAGACGGCGCACCGCAACGCGAGCGAGCACGGCGCCGCGGAGCTGCTCGCCTGGGTGGTGGCGAAACGGGCCAAGGCCGAGCTGGAGAACGGCGCGTCCGCGCGGCTCGTGCTCACGATCGCCGCGCGGGCGGAGGCGCTTGCAGGCCGCAGTCCGAGCGCCGGGAAGCTGATCGCCGTCGCGATGCAGGCCCGAGCCTTCGGCGTGCAGAAGAAGCTGACCGACGTCCTACGGCGGGCCCGGGATGCGCTGGACCTGTTCGGCCGACTCGACCTGGAGGCCACCAGCAGCAGCGTGCTGGCGATGAGCGAGCAGCAGCTCCACCTCTACATCGCCGACGCGCTGCTCGCCGCCGGCGACTGGCGCCGCAGCCTGCCGCACTTCGACCGCGCGCTGCGCCTGTTCCCGCCGGGGGAGCCCCTCGACCCGGTGCTCACCCGGATCAACCAGGCCGGTGCGCTGATCCTCGGCGCCCAGATCGACACCGGCTGCGAGCAGATCGCCCGGGAACTGACCGGCATCGCCGAGCACTGGCGCAGCCCGCTCGTGCTGCGCTGGGCCGTCGACGCGCTGCGGCGCGTGCCCGAGCGGCACCGCGGCCAGTCCGCCGTGCGCGACCTGCGGGAGCTGATCGGAACCCTCGCGCCGACGGGGCCGATCGGGCCGATGGCGGCGATCGAGCCGGACCACCGCGGCGTCCTGCTGGATCCCGCCGGCTAGCCCACGGGACGGGCACTGACGGACCGGTGCGCGGCGGGGCTGTCGCGCTCCCTGGGTAAGGACCGGTCGGCGGTCGCGGTCCGCGCGTCCCACTCCTGCCGGCTGATCGCGTAGACGTTGCTGGCCCGCCACGGGCCGACGTCGGCGATCCCGCGAAAGGTCATCCCGAGCCGGCGGGCGATCGCGTTCATGCCGGCGTTGTCCCGGTGCGTCGCGGTGATCAGCTCGTCCACCTTGAGCCGTTCGAAGCCGAACTCCAGCGACGCCCGGACCGCCTCCGTGCCGAGCCCGTGCCCCCAGTGGTCCCGGCGGATGGACACGGCGACCTCGATCCCCGGCCAACCGTCCGCGAAATAGGCGCCGGCCCGGCCGAGGAACTCCCCGCTGCCCCGTTCCTCGACCGCCCACATTCCGTGACCGTGGATCGTCCACATGCCCATGAGATGGGTGACGAGGCGTTCCGTGCCGGCCAACCCGACCGGGCCGTCGAGATAACGCATCGTCTCCGGATCGGCGTTCATCGCGGCGTAGGGGTGCAGATCCTCGGGGCGCCAGCCGCGCAGGATCAACCGGGAGGTGATCACGGTTGGAATCTCGATGCGGGTGGGCACCCCGTACGTCAACGTCATGTAAATGATGGTCCGCTGACGGGCACCGGTCGGGAAGCACCCGGTGCGACCGATTCGCCGCGCCCCGTCGCCAAGTTTGTCCGGTATGTGATGGAACGGTGCCGGCGGGGAGCCGAAAGAGGGAGGTCTCGGTCCCGAGACCGGCCAGGTCCGTTGCCGGCGCGGGGGATCGCGAATCGGCGGGTCATTGCGCGCAGGTGGGGTGGTAGGGGACGCCGGGCAGGTAGAACTGCCAGGACGATGCGTCCAGCCCACCCCCGGCCTCAGCGCAGGCATCGGTGACCACCTGTTGCCGGGAGGCCTTCACGGTGGACAGTCGCCACAGCCGGAGCATCCCGTCGTTGCCGCCCGAGGCCAGCAGGCGCCCGTCCGGGGAGAAGGCCAGCGAGAACACCGGGTGGGTGTGCCCCATCAGCGGTTGCCCGACGGGGGGCAGGCTGGACGTCGGCAGGTCGTGGGCATCGCCGTCCCTTCCAGCGCTGTCTCTTTCTGCTTTTTCCCTCCGGACTGCGTACTTCTCGTCGTCGTTCGAACAGGCGTCGACATCCGGGCGGCCGATGAGGCCCACGGCGTCGCCGGTGGTGGGGCGGAGCCGGCCGGCGGTGCGGGTGTCCCACAGGCGCACGCCGCGGCCGGAGCCGACCGCGAGGATGCCGCCGTCGGGCGAGAACCTGACGGCCCGCGCCTCCCCGGGGCCGGCGGGCAGCCAGCCGAGCAGGCGACGGCCGCCGGACCCGCCGACCGCCCACAGGCTGACCCCGCCGATCTCCTCGCCGACCGCCTCGATCCGGACCGCGGGGGATCGGTCGACGCAGGTGTCGACCGCGCCGGGAGCGGGGCCGGGCCGGTCGGCTGGCCGCGGCCGCAGCGGATCGCCGACGTCCCAGGTCAGTCGGGTGCGGTCGAAGCCGGTCGCGATCAGCCGCCGCCCGTCCGCCGAGAACGTCACCTCGGTGACGAGGCTGCGCAGGCCCGCGAGCGGCGGCCCGACGCGGTGGGGCTGGCCGTCGTCCTTCGCCACCGACCACAGCAGCACCGAGGCATCCGCGCCGCCGGTGGCCAGCAGGCGCCCGTCCGGGGAGAACGCCACGGCGGTGACCGGGTTCCCGTTGGCCAGCGCCATCCGACTGCTGGCGAGGGTCTGGAGGCGTTCCTGGCTGGCGGCGTCCGGATGCACCGCCCAGGCGGCGATGGACAGCCGCAGCGCGCGGATCCGGTCCGTCGCGCGCACGTCGTCCGCCCTGGTCAGCAGGGCCTGGGCGATCACCGCCCGCTGGGCGCGCTCGGCGGCGTGCTGCGCCCGCCGGGCGGACGCGCCCTGCCAGCCGGCGGTCGCGGCGCCGGCGAGCGTCACCGCGAGCAGGGCGGCCAGCACCGCGATCGTCCGGCGCCGGCGCTTGCGTTCCCGGCGGCGCGTCGCCTCCACGCGACGGTTGCACTCGGTGAGGAACCGCCGGCCGGCGTTGTTGAGGTTCACGACCGGCCTGCCGCCCGCGCGGAAGCGGTCGTAGGACCCCCACAAGGTGGTCGTTGCGGCGGTGAGCCGGTCGACGTCCCACAGGGGGCCGCCACGGGCCCATTCGGCGGCGGCCCGTTCGACCTGCCCCTCGCTGAGCAGCGCAGCCTCCCGCTCGCGGATCGCCGAGTCCAGCGGCTGCCAGACGGTGAGCAGCGCCTCGTGGACGACGCCGACGCCGGGGCCGCCGAGGCTGTCGCTGGCCGTCGACAGCAGCCGCTGCTCGACGAAGACGCCGAACGCGGTGCGCATGGCCTCCGACGGCAGCTCCGCCACCTCGATGCGGCGCCGGGTGCGCCGGCCCCCCTCGTCCAGGGTGGCGAGCTCGGCCATGCCGGCGAGGATCTCCTCCCGGGGCAGGCCGGCGGCGGACATCGCCTCGTCGAGCACGGCGTCCGCACGGCGCGCGAGCGCCCCGCGCACCCCGCCGAGCTCCTCGTAGCGCTGCGCGGACAGGCGCCCGCCGCGGGTCTGGTTGCGGGCCAGCTCGTGCAGGGTGAAGGCAAGCAGCGGCAGCGCCTCGCCGCCGTCGGTGTCGGCGACCATCTGGCTGACCAACTCCGGCTCCACCGACAGCCCGGCGACCCGGGCCGGCTCGGTGATCACGATGCTGAGCATGTCGCGCGCGAGCGGCCGCAGCGGGAAGGCGTGCAGGTGGGCGCCGTGCAGCTCGCGCAGGGCAAACAACTGGTCCTGGAACTCCGAACGCACCGCGATGACGACCCGGATGGGGCCGTCGAGCCCGCGGGACAGCACCTCGGCGAACCGGGTCCGCTCGGCGGAGCCCGCGCGGGTGAAAAGCTCCTCGCCCTGATCGATGACGAGCAGCAGCCGGTCCCGCGGCGGGCGGTAGCCCGCGGTCAGCAGTTCCTCGGCGAGCCCGGTCAGGGCCAGGTCGTCGGAGGCAAGCCGCCGGTGGACCTCGGCCGGGTCCCAGCGCAGCCCGCTGCGGCTCGCCGTCTGCGTCAGGGCCAGCGCCAGCTTGCGGGTCGGGTCGCGGCCCGGCAGGAACGGGTCGGCGACCTCCCAGCCGGGCTCGCCGCCCAGCCGCGCCGTCAACCCCGCCGTGACCAGCGACGACTTGCCGCACCCGGACCCGCCGACGACGAGCAGCAGCCGCCGGTCGCTCAGCGCGCGCAGCCGGTGGGCCAGCCGTCGCAGCTCGTCGTCGCGCCCGTAGAAGACCCGGGCCATGTCCCGGGTGAACGGCCGCAGGCCCGGGAACGGCGAGCGGTCCCACGCCCAGCCCCGGCCACCGGCGGCGTCCACCCGCCGCAGCGGGCCGTCCAGGTCGCCGATCCAGCCGCCGTTGTCGACGACGGCGACGTGCTGGCGGTCGTCGAGCAGCGGCGAGGTCACCCCCGGCTGCGCCCGCAGCGGCAGCAGCAGGCTCCCGACCTCGTGGGCGATCCCGATTTCGTAGGCGCACCAGGGGGAGGTGTTGTAGGCCTCGGTCACGACACAGATGACGGCGTCCGCGGCCCGCAGCTCCTGGTGCAGGCGCTCCTTCCAGACGTCGCCCGGCCGGATTCCCGTTCGGATGTCGCGGGCCAGGAATGCCCGATGGCCGAGGTCGGCCAGCATGCGGTAGATCCGGTCGGCCAACTCCGCGTCGGAGCTGGCGTGGCTGACGAAGACGCGCGCCACTCTCATCCCCAGTAATCGCCGCGCACATTGCCGTGCAAACGCGGTAGGGCGTCGATACTACCGCCCCGGAGTACCGCGCCGCCGGTACAAATACGGGTTTTCGGCGGCGACCACCGACCCGTCCCGCGGAAAGCCCGAGGAATCAGGAGACCGCCGTGCGGCAGCTTTTATTTACGCCCCGATGAACAGTTGATGGATCGCAGGAAAAGAAAGGATGGCCAACTGTCGGAGTGGTGAGCTACCCGGCGCCGAGCCGGCCCCCGCCATCCCCGCCATCCCCGCCATGCCTGCCATGCCTGCCGGCCCCGCCATGCCTGCCGCCCCCGTCGCCCCGGCCATACCCGCCGCCCCGGCTAACGCCGCCGCGCGCATCCGGTTGCGCACGCCCTGCGGGGGGATGACGGCCTCGGTGCCGCCCGGGCGGCCCGGCGCCGCCCCGGTCGATCGGAGGGCGCGATGACCGTGGCCCGGACCCACATGCGGCTGTCTCGCGCGCCCGGGTGGCGCAAGCCCGAGGGCGTCGTCGTGGTCGCCCGGCCGACCCGGTGGGGGAACCCGTTCGACCAGCGGGCGCTCGGCCGGGCCGAGGCCGTCGCGCGGTACACCGAGTGGATCACCGGGAGCGGGCCCGACGTGTGCCACGACCGGGCGGGGCGGCGGTACTCGCGCTCAGAGCGGCTGGCCGAGCTGCCGACGCTCGCCGGGCGGCGGTTGGCCTGCTGGTGCCCGCAGGGTGAACCGTGTCACGCCGACGTTCTCGCGGCCCTGGTCGCCGAACGGGTGGGCCGCAGCGCGGCGGGTGCTGGCTGGGGCGGTTGCGGCGTGCGGTGAGCCGGCGGTCACGCGGCGGTGGCCGTTGCCTGATCTCACGACGTCACCGCACCTGGGCACGGCCCGGGCCACCCGCTGCCCACCCACGTCCGCGCGCGCCGCGAAATCGCCGCCGAGGCGGCACTTCGCACGAAGATTGCCCCGTCATAGGGCACCTGTCCATGCCCCGCACGGGGGACGCGGCCGGTAATCCGGCGGTCCGGCCGCACACCCGGGTGCCGTTCATGGCATGCTCTGAAACCGACGGCAGGAGCATGCGCCGACTGGTCCCGTTCAGGTCGATCGGCGAGGCTTCTCCCCGGTGACGGTCCGCAGTCGCGGATATCGCCGGTTTTGCCGTCGGTGTTGACTTGGGTCCTTATCGTGGAGGTTCGTTGTGAAGCGTGTCGGAGCGATTGTTCTGCTGGTTGCGCTCGTGGGTGGCGGCTTCCTCTTCCGTCGGCAGCGCGGCAAGCAGGACGCGTAGGGCCGCGCCACGTCGGCGCGGCCGGCGGGAATCCATCACCATCTCCGACGATGCGTGGCAATCGGTGCCGCCGGGGTTGGTTGTGAGCGGATCGCCGTTTCGGTGGTCGCCTGTCGAGGAACGGTCCGTACGTGCACCAGTTTGACGCCGAGACGGCCGATCTACTGCGGGCGATATTCGACTTCGCCGGGATCCGCCTCGGATTCGATCCGGTCCCCCTGGATGGTCCGGTGACACCGGCGGAACTGTCCGCCAGGGCTGGCCGGACGATCACGGTGGACGGGATCGGCGGTCGCCGGGCCCTGGAGACCTTCGACGAGGTGCTGTCGCGCGCCTGTGTCTCGGCGGACCATCCGCGCAACCTTGCCTTCATCCCCGCCGCCCCGACCCGGTCGTCGGTGCTGTTCGACCTGGTGGTCGGTGCGTCGTCCATCTACGCGGGAAGCTGGATGGAGGGGGCGGGCGCGGTCCACGCCGAGAACGAGGCGCTGCGCTGGCTGGCCGACCTCGCGGGTTTCCCCGCCGCGGCTGGCGGGGTGTTCGTGCCCGGTGGCACGGTCGGCAACCTGTCCGCGCTCGTCGCTGCGCGCCATGCCGTCCGGGCGAGGCTGGCCGCCGCCGGCCGGCCGATGCCGGCGCGCTGGCGCTTCGTCTGCGGTGCGGAGGCTCATTCGTCGCTGTACCAGGCGGCGACGGTGCTCGACGCGGACGTCGTGGCCGTACCGACGGGGGAGGAGGGCCGGCTCACCGGCCCGCTGCTCGCCGCCGCGCTCGACGACCTCGCCGGACAGCGCGACTCCGCCGGACAGCGCGACTCCGCCGGACAGAGTGACTCCGTCGGACAAGGCGACTCCGTCGGGCACGACGGGGTCTTCGCCGTCGTGGCGACCGCGGGGACGACCCAGTTCGGCATCGTCGACGACCTGCGGGGCGTGGTCGACGTCTGTCGCGACCGCGGCCTGTGGGTGCACGCGGACGGCGCCTACGGCCTGGCGGCGCTCGCCGCGCCCTCGGTCCGGCCGCTGTTCGACGGGATCGCCGACGTGGACTCGTTCATCGTCGATCCGCACAAGTGGCTGTTCGCTCCGTTCGACGCCTGCGCGCTGATCTACCGCGATCCCGCGCTGGCCCGGGCGGCGCACGGCCCGCAGCGGGCCGGCTACCTCGACGTGCTCGACTCGGCCGCCAACTGGAATCCGTCCGACTACGCCATCGGGCTGTCCCGGCGCGCCCGCGGCCTGCCGTTCTGGTTCTCCCTGGCGACGCACGGCACCCGGGCCTACGCCGAGGCCGTCGAGACCACGCTCGCCACGACGCGGGCGGCGGCGGCGCAGATCGCGGCGCGGCCCGAGCTGGAACTCGTCCGCCCGGCGGAGCTGTCCGTGGTCGTGTTCCGCCGGCTCGGCTGGGGGGGCGCCGACTACCACCGGTGGAGCGACCGCCTGCTCCGAGAGGGGCTCGCCTTCGTGCCGCCCACCCGGCACGACGGGGAGACCGTCGCCCGCTTCGCCATCGTCAATCCGCGTACCACCCCGGCCGACATCGAGGCCATCCTCGACACGATGACCTGACCGCGCCATCACGGTTTCGTCGCCGAAAACCGGGGCTCGTTCTCCGCGCTCCCCTGGTGCGCGCGCTCACCGGGGGAACTGGGCGGCGCGAGTCCTTTCGACCCGCGCCGCCCAGGCGCGGCGACCGACGGGCAGCCGTCGCCTCCAACCGCCCGGCATCGTCGGCGGTCCGGCGTCGGCGGCGGTGAGCCCGCCGGTGCCGCGCATTACCCGTGGCTTCGCCCGGGCTGCATTTCAGGCGGGATTATCAGTTGCCCACCGTGAAACGACGGTTGCGGTTACGCGGCTTCTCGACCTCGTCGATGACGGCGATCGCGAAGTCCTCATAGGAGATGCCGATCTCGCCCTGAGCGTCCACCACGGGCCGGTCGTTGCCGGTGCGGTAGGCGCCCCGACGCTGCCCCTGGCCCAGGTTGCGCGGCGGCGGGGCGATGGCTGCCCAGCGCACGTTGCGGGCACCCCGGTACACGTCGAGTGCGTCCGCCTGGTCGAGCGCGTCCTTGCGCTCGGCGGCGGGGAAGTCCGGGCTGTCCACGAGCCGCTGGCCGTTGTCGTTCTCCAGGGTCCCGCCGCTGGAGACGTGCAGGACGGCCGGAGCCTGCTCGCCGATACGGGGCAGGACGTCGACGAGGGTACGCGCGGCGTTCGCGTGCACCGGACGGTCGACACCACCCACCGCCACGACGATGGCGTCCGCCTCCTGCGCCAGGCGCTGGACGGAGTCGCGCGACGTGACGTCGCCCTCCACGCCGTTGGCCTTGCGCGGAAGCTTCTTCACGCGGGCCGCGTCCACCTCGACCGCGGTGACCTCGTGTCCCCGTCGAATTGCTTCGTCGGTGATGCGGCGCCCGATCTGACCACCGGCACCAAAAATGACGATCCTCGCCATGCCATTGCCTCCGACTCACCGGTCGTGCAACTGATGGATAGTCGTGCGTCTGCTGAATGACGTCCGCCGCCTCGTCGCGCCGGCGCCATGGTCAGTAAGTGAATTACTGTCCGCGCTGACTATTTCACGCTCCGCAGTGGCCGCAAGTTGACGTCGACCGGGGGAGCCCGGCGCTCGCCCGAAGCGGGTGGGTGAAAAGGGAACGCGCCGCGCCGCGCGCCCAGGGCGCCCCGACGGGGCGAACGGCGCCCTCGGGACGGGTGCCGCCAGAAGGGCCCGGGGGCTCAATGGTGAGTCCGGCCGGGTCTTCGGAGCGATTGTCTGATTCCGTACGGCGATGGCCTGGTGCGGTGGGTTGGGGTGGACACTGTCCGCGTGACCGGCGGGGGTGCCGCGCAGGGCGGCTGGGATTTCTTCGTGTCGTACACGCAGGCGGATCGGGCGTGGGCGGAATGGGTGGCGTGGGAGCTGGAGGCGGCCGGGTTCGCGGTGGTGCTCCAGGCGTGGGACATGCTGGCGGGGGATCACTGGCCGCTGCGGGTGGACGAGGCGGTGCGCGGTTCGGCGCACACGGTGGCGGTGATGTCGGGGGACTATCTGACCTCGGAGTGGGCGACGGTGGAACGGCTGGCGGCGTTGCGGGCCGATCCCCTGGGCCGGGGGCGCAGACTGCTGCCGGTGCGGGTCGCGGATGTGCGGGACGACGGTCTGTCCGGGTCGGTGGTCGACATCGACCTGTTCGGGGTGAGCGAGCAGGTCGCGCGGGAACGGCTGGTGTCCGCGGCCAGGCTGGTGTGCACGGGCGGGCGGGGCAGGCCGGCGTCGAGGCCGGGATTTCCGCCCGCCGCCGCGGGTCGGCGGCCGGGCGGCGCGCGGTTCCCGGATGCTCCGCCCCAGGTGCGAAGGATGCCGTGGCCACGGAACCCGAACTTCGTCGGACGGGCCGCGGAGCTGGCACTGCTGCGGGACCGGCTGACCGGCGGGGCGGGGGCGGTACCCGTCCTCCCGCAGGCGCTGCACGGCCTGGGCGGGGTCGGCAAGACGCAGCTGGCGGTGGAGTACGCCTACCGGTATGCCCGCTGCTACGACCTGGTGTGGTGGTTGGACGCAGAAAAGCCGGGCCTGCTGCTGGCGGGTCTGGGCGAGCTGGCCGGGATGCTGGGTGGGGACGCGGGCGGGTCGGTGGAGCAGTCGGCGGGCCGCGCGGTGGAGCTGCTGCGCCGGGCGGAGGCGTACCCGGCGTGGCTGGTGATCGTGGACAACGCGGCCGGCCCCGACGTGCTCGGCGCGCTGGAGGTGGCGAACGGGCTGCTGGCGGCCGCCGGTGGGGACGGGCACGTGCTGGTGACCTCGCGGGACGGCCGCTGGTCGTCGCTGGCGGCGCCGGTGGAAATCGACGTGCTGCCGCCGCCGGAAGCGGCGGGCCTGCTGCGTCGGCGCGTCCCGGGGTTGGCGACGGCGCAGGCCGATCGACTGGCCGACGTGGTGGACGGGCTGCCGTTGGCGTTGGAGCAGGCCGGTGCCTGGCTGGCCGAGACCGGCATGCCGGCCGCCGAGTACGAACGGTTGTTGCACAGCCGGGTACGGGAGCTGATGGCGCAGGGGGCGCCGGCGGGACGAGTGCCCGTCGCCGCCACGTGGACGGTGACCCTGCACGACCTCGGTGATCCGGCGGCTGTGACGCTGGCCCGCCTGTGGGCGCGGTTCGGCCCGGAGCCGATACCGGTGGACCTGATCGGCCCCCACGTCGCCGATCTGCTTCCCGGGGAGCTCGCCGCGGTGGCCGCCGACCCGGTCGCCCTGGCGGCGGTGCGGGGCCGGCTGGTACGCCTCGCCGTGGTGCGCGTGGTCGGGGACGCGGTGGTGATGCACCGGCTGGTGCAGGCCGTGCTGCGCGACGACACCCCCGAGGGGGAACGGGCCGGCTTCCAGGCGGCCGCGCACCGACTGCTCGCCGCCGCGCACCCGGACGAGCGGACCACCCCGGCGGGTTGGGCGCGCTACGCCCGGCTGTACCCGCACGTGCTCGCGACCGGCCTGGTCGACGCCGACGACGGCGAGTCGCGGAACATGGTGATCTGGACGGTTTGGTACCTGCGGCAGGTCGGCGACTACCCGGGCAGCCTCGCCCTGGCCCGACGCACCCACGAACAGTGGATCGCAGTTCTCGGCAAGGACCACTCGGACACGTTGACCGCCGCCGCCGGCCTTGCCGGCACGCTGCGGGCGGTGGGTGACTATCCGGCGGCTCGCCGGCTGGAAGAAGATGTGCTGGCCCGACGGCGGGAGATCCTCGGTGAGGACCATCCGGACACGTTGAGCGCCGCGGCGAATCTTGCCGGCACGCTGTGGGCGGTGGGTGACTATCCGGCGGCTCGCCGGCTGCAGGAAGATGTGCTGGCCCGACGGCGGGAGATCCTCGGTGAGGACCATCCGGACACGTTGACCGTCGCCGCCGATCTCGCCGGCACGCTGCGGGCGACGGGTGACTATCCGGCGGCCCGTCGGCTGCAAGAAGATGTGCTGGTTCGAAGCCGGGAGACCCTCGGTGAGGACCATCCGAACACGTTGACCGTCGCCGCCGATCTCGCCGGCACGCTGCGGGCGACGGGTGACTATCCGGCGGCCCGTCGGCTGCAGGAAGATGTGCTGGTTCGAAGCCGGGAGACCCTCGGTGAGGACCATCCGAACACGTTGACCGTCGCCGCGAATCTTGCTGTCACGCTGCGGGCGACGGGTGACTATCCGGCGGCCCGTCGGCTGCAAGAAGATGTGCTGGTTCGAAGCCGGGAGACCCTCGGTGAGGACCATCCGAACACGTTGACCGTCGCCGCGAATCTTGCTGTCACGCTGCGGGCGACGGGTGACTATCCGGCGGCCCGTCGGCTGCAAGAAGATGTGCTGGCTCGACGGCGGGAGACCCTCGGTGAGGACCATCCGGATACCCGCGCGGCGCGCCGCGCGTTGGCCGACAGCGGATCAGACGATCTTTGATCCTCGTCGCCGACCGACAAAGGCGGTCCTGCCGCCGGCAGGTTGCGTGGATCGGGTAACGGCCGGGAATGGCGAACGGGACCAGAAGTGGGACCGGGGCGGGGAAGCCGGGCCGACGTGGTGAGCGTCGGACCCGGCGTTCTGCCTGGCCCACGGGCGGTGGAGGTGGGATTTGAACCCACGGAGGGGTTGCCCCCTCACACGCTTTCGAGGCGTGCGCCCTCGGCCACTAGGCGACTCCACCGTAGGCGAGCTTACCGGACGTCTCGACGGTCCGTTCGCGGGGGTCGTCAGGCCGGTCCCCAGGGGCTCGCCGCCGGCCGGGCATCGGCGTGCGGTTCCGCGGAACCGCACCACGAGAGGGCGATGGCTCGTGCGTCGGCGGCGGATGCGTGGGAGAGCGTCTGCATGGCTCTTCCGCAGGGTTCGGTGTCCGATTTATCCATGTGGAAGAGACAGGAGGCGCCGCTCCCGTGCACACCGCCCTGGGCTGAGGGGCGGGCTAGCGGGCTGCCGGGCGGCGGCGGGCGGTGAAGAAGTCGGCGAGCAGGGTGGCGCACTCGGCGGCGCGGACGCCGGCGATGACCTCGGGACGGTGGTTGAGGCGGCGGTCGCGCACGACGTCCCACAGGGAGCCGACCGCGCCGGCCTTGTCGTCGACGGCGCCGTAGACGAGCCGGTCCACCCGGGCGAGCACCAACGCGCCCGCGCACATGGTGCACGGTTCCAGGGTGACCACGAGGGTGGCGCCGGACAGCCGCCAGGAGCCGACCCGGGCCGCCGCCGCCCGCAGCGCGATCACCTCGGCGTGGGCGGTCGGGTCGCCGTCGCGCTCGCGGGCGTTGCGGCCCTCCCCGAGCACCGTGCCGTCCGAGGCGACCACGACCGCGCCGACCGGGACGTCGCCGTGCTCCGGTGCCAGCCGCGCCTGAGCCAGCGCGAGGCCCATCGCCGCGCCGTGATCGGACCCGCCCGCCGGGGCGGGGTCAGCCACGGGCGTCGTCGAGGATCTCTCCTGCGCCGGCGCGCTCGCTCAGGGCGCTGATCAGGTCGGCGGGCAGCATGCCCTCCTCGCCGATCAGCTCCAGCAGCGCCTCCTCGGAGGTGCCCAGGTCGGCGAGCAGGTCGAGATCGCCGACCGGGGCAGCCTGGGTCAGCGCGGAGGTGTCGTCGTCCTCGTCGTCCGTGGTCAGCCCGGCCATCGACGGCAGGGCGTCGGCGAACAGGCGTTCGGCGAGCTCGGAGGTGATCAGGACCCGGCGGTCGGAGAGGAAGACCTTGGGGTCCGGTTCGTCGGCGCCGAGCCGGACGATCGCGAGGTACTCGTCGTCCTCCTCAAGGAAGGCCACGATGGTGTCGTCACCGAAGTCGCGCATCGTGTCGGTGAGTGCGTCGAGGTCCTCGGCGCCCGCCGGGTCCAGATCGTGCACCGACCAGCGGCCGTGGTCCTGCGCGATCGCGATTGCCTTCGTGGTCACTGTGCGCCCTCACGTCCCTTCTGCAACCGCGTGGTGCCCTGGCGGCCAGCCGCTGCCAGCCGGGGTCCGGGCCCCGCGCGGCCTCGGCCGGATCGATGGCCGGCCGTGCTCCGCCTGTGATTCTCGTCCCGAGGACCGGTCTTGGGTATTCCGGTTCACCCCGTCGGGTGAGTTCTACCGCGCCGCCGGGGCGATTCCCCCATGGTGGTCCAGCTGACACCCGTTCGCCCAGCGGGCGGTAACACGGAAGTTCCGCCGGCGCCGAACGCAGGGTCACTCCGCTTGACCTGCGGTGACGGCGGCTGGCAGGAAGACTCGGCGGCAACGGCGGTGGCTGCGGTTCGCCGCCGACGGCAAGGGCGACGATCGGGGATGTAACCGAACGGAAGCGGGGGTGGTCTTCGTCTCCCGGCACCCTCGTGGCACTGTAGAAAGCGCGATGACGACATCATTCCCGCGTAGGTTCACCGCCCGGACCCAGGCCGCGCTCGCCGTCGAACGCCTGGCGGCGGAGGCGTCGCGCCGCCTCGGCCGCGGTTCGGGAGAGATGATCGGCGGCAAGCTCGCCCTGCGGGTCTCCCCGGGGGCGCTGGCCGAGGTCGGCTCCCACCGCCGCACCGCCTGCGTGTCGGGCACCAACGGCAAGACGACCACCACCCGGCTGCTCGCCCGCGCGCTGGGCACCCTCGGGCCGGTGAAGTCGAACAGCGGCGGGGCGAACATGGCGCCCGGCGTTCTCGCCGCGCTGTCCCGCCCCCCGTTCGACGCCGCCGCCGCCCTGGAGGTCGACGAGATCTGGCTGCCGAAGGTGGCCCGGGAGATCTCGCCACGGGTCGTGCTGCTGCTCAACATCAGCCGCGACCAGCTCGACCGGTCCAACGAGACCCGGCGCATCGCCTCGATGTGGCGGGAGCTCGGCGCCGAGCTGAAGGACACCACGGTGGTCGCGAACGTCGACGACCCGTTGGTGGCCTGGGCGGCGGGCGGCTGGCACCGGCAGGTGTGGGTGTCGGCCGGCCAGAACTGGACCGCCGACGCGATGGTCTGCCCCCAGTGCGCCCGCCTGCTGCACCGCAACGACAGCGGCTGGTGGTCCGAGTGCGGGCTGGCCCGGCCCGAGCCGATCGTCGCGGTCACCGGGCCGCGGGAGCTGCTCTGGTACGGCCGCACCATCCCGGCCCACCTCGACCTGCCCGGCCGGGTCAACCTCGGCAACGCGGCGATGGCCGCCGCCGCGGCCCGCGAGTTCGGCGTCGAGGTCGAGGCGGCGTTCGCCGCCATGGCCGGCCTCGGCGACGTCCAGGGCCGCTACCAGGAGGTCGTCCTCGGCGAGCAGGGCCGCCGCGGCCGGCTGCTGCTGGCGAAGAACCCCGCCGGCTGGGTGGAGATGATGGAGCTGCTCGCCGACGCGCCGCCCCGGCCCGTCGTCATCGACTTCAACTCGCAGACCGCCGACGGCCGGGACCCGTCCTGGATCTGGGACGTCCCCTTCGAGCGCCTGGCCGGCCGGCAGGTGCTCGTCACCGGCGGGCGCAAGGAGGACATGAGCGTGCGGCTGGCCTACGCGGAGGTGCCGCACAGCGTGCACGCCAGCGCCGAGGACGCGGCGCTGGCGGCCAACGAGAAGGTGGTCGACGTGGTCGCCAACTACACGGCGTTCCGGGACCTGCTGGTGCGGTGTTCCCGATGAGGCGCACCTCGGCGACCCGGATCGCGCTGATCTACCCCGAGCTGCTCGGCACCTACGGGGACGGCGGCAACGCGATCGTCCTCGCGCAGCGGCTGCGCTGGCGGGGCCTGCCGGTCGAGGTGGTCAACGTCGCCGCCGGTTCGCCGGTGCCGGACAGCTGCGACATCTACCTGCTCGGCGGGGGCGAGGACGCCCCGCAGGTCCTCGCCGCCGACGGCATCCGGCAGAACCGGGCCATCGTGCGCGCGGTGGGTTCGGGGGCGGCCGTGCTCGCGGTCTGCGCCGGCTACCAGGTGATCGGCGCGACGTTCCCGTCGGGCGGGGAGATCCACGAAGGGCTCAACCTCGTCGACATCGAGACCCGCCGATCCTTCGCGCCGCCGGAGACGCCGCCGCCCACCCGGGCCGTCGGCGACATCGTCGTCGAGCCTGATCCGCGCCTCGGCCTACCCACCCTGTACGGGTACGAGAACCATGCCGGGCGTACCAGGCGGCTGCCCGGGGCCGGTGGTTTCCCGCTGGGGGCGGTGCGCCGCGGGATCGGCGACGGCGACAGCGGTGACGGCGGCGGCGGCACCGACGGCATCGTAGACGGCCGGGTCATCGGCACGTACCTGCACGGGCCGGTCCTGGCGCAGAACCCGGCGCTTGCCGACCTCCTGCTGACCTGGGTCCACGGCCAGCTCCCGCCGCTGGAGGCCCCCCAGGAGGCGCAGGTGCTGCGCGAGGCCCGCCGCCGGGCGCTCGCCGCCCCCTGAACCCCGCCCGCGCTGAACCCCGCCCGCGCTGAACCCCGCCCGCGCGGCGGGGCGGGGCCGTGACGTCGGGGCCGTGACGTCGGGGCCGTGACGTCGGGGCCGTGACGTCGGGGCCGTGACGTCGGGGCCGTGACGCCGTCGGTCGCATGACCCGCTCGGCCCTTCGGCCGCCTCCGACCAAGGGGTAGGTCCGAGCGTCATCTGGTCGCCCGTTTCCGACGTTTTCCGGCTACCGGTGTGGTTCGGTTGGATCGTGGCGTCGAATCCACTTGCCGGCTGGTGGGGCAAGAACAAGCGAACCCTACTCATCATCGGGGCCGTCATCGTCGTGCTCTGGGTCTTCATCGGGCACGGCAACGGCCCGAAGACCAAGCGCGTCAGCATGCCGAAGGACTACGGCTCGGCCGATCGGGAACTGCTCCTGCACGCCCCGTCGGACCGGAAGGACCCGATCCCGCTCGTGCTGATCCTGCACGACGACAACGCCGACGCCAAGAGCCTCGACCATGACAGTGCCGCCGGCTCGGTGGCGAACTCCCGCAACTTCGCGGTGGCCTACCCCGAGGCGGTCGGCGGCACCTGGCGGATCGACTCCCCGGATGGCGCCGACGCGAACTACCTGCGCGACGTGGTCAGCTACGTCTCGGCGAAGAAGACCAAGGTCGACCCGAACCGGGTCTACGTGTGGGGCGTCGGCGAGGGCGCTCGGCTCGCGCTGACCGTCGTCTGCGGCGGGGCCAAGCCGATCTTCGCGGCCGTCGGTGTGGTGGGGCAGTTCACGCAGGAGCCGCAGACCGCCTGCCCCGGTCGGGCGCCCGAGGCGAGAGTCGCCGAGACAGACTGGGACAAGAAGGTCAGCGAGACGCTGTGGACGGCCTCCGCCAAGCACCGCCTGGGAGCCTGAGAGCCTGACCGCGCGCCGAGGCGGGGCCCCCGGGGGGCGGGGGCGGCGGGGCTCCTTCCGCGGCCCTCAGCGTCCCTCAGCGGCCGCGTACGCGCCCGGGACGGCTGGGTAGAAAGGCGATGGGTCCGCCGATGCCGCCGGGAGGGGGGTAGCGGCATCGGCGGCCCTCAGCGGCCGGGTGAGCCCGAGGGCCCGCCGGCCTTCCGCTGCGGATGGGGGGGGAATCCGAGGGAAGGCCGGCGGGATCGGGGGCCTTCCGGCCGGACGGACGTCAGATGGGGGGGAGATCTGACGTCCGTCCGGCCGGAAGGAGGCGTCGTTCGGCTGCCGCTGGAGCGAGGTCGGTGGTGCCGCGGGCGGTGACAGGGCCCGCGTGGCTGGGTCGGTCTCGACTCGGCCGGGGCGGCGCGAGCGACGAGGCCACGGGATTGCGGCGGGGGGATCGTGGACCGGGGGCGGGTGGTCCGGCGGCTCCGGGGCGGATCTCGGCGGGGCTGCGTCGTGGGTCTGCGTCCGGGGCAGCGGCGATGATGACCCGGACGGGTCCAAACGGTGCGCCTTCCGCCGGCCGGGGGGAGCAGGCCCGGCGAGGCGTGCGCGGCGGGTTCAGGCGCGGAGTCGATCGTGCCGAACCGGCGGTCTGGACCGCACGCGCGACCGGAGGGGGAGGCCGCGTCGCGGTCGGCTCGGGGCTGGACGGGCTTCGTCGTCCTTCCAGCCGGACGAGATGACCACCAGGGGCCGGCGCTGCGCCGCATGGCACGGTGCGCTGGCGCGATGCGGACGGCTCTAGACGCGTCCGACGTAGTAGGAGGTGGTGTAGATCTTCTGGAGCTTCACGACACTGCCGGTGTGCGGGGCGACCCACATCTTGCCGTCGCCGGCGTAGATGCCGACGTGGTAGATGTTCCCGGGCGAGCCGAGGAAGATCAGATCACCGGGCTGCTTGTTGTACTGCGACACCCGGGTGGCGGCGGCGAACTGGGCGTCCGTGGTCCGCGGCAGGCTCTTGCCGAGCTGCTTGTAGACGTACTGGACCAGGCCGGAGCAGTCGAACGAGCTCGGGCCCTCGGCGCCGTAGACGTACGGCTTGCCCGCCTGCAGGGAGGCCAGGTAGACGGCCTTCGCCCCGATCGAGCTGGACGGGATCGGCACGGACACGCGGGTGCCGGCCGAGCCGACGGAGACGCCGCCCGCGAGGCTCCCCAGGCGGGAGGACACGCCGGCGAGCTGCGGGGCCGACTGCGGCCGCACGTTCAGGGTCGCGTCGTTGACCGAGTGGGCGGACTGCAGGGCGTCCGTGCCATCGAAGATCGCGGTGACGTTCGTCGTGGTGAGCACCCGCGCCGTGTAGGACGCGTAACCCTGAGCGTTCGTCTGGAGGTGCTTGAAGGTGGCCCACCCGGTGGGGAGCTTCACCTGCACCTTGACGAGCTGGTTCGCGAGCGGCTCGTGGGTGGCCTCGTTGTACAGCGAGAAGCCGATGTCGATCGGCTCGTCCGCGTTCACGGTCACGTTGGGGTTGGTCACCCGCAGGCCGACCTGGACCTTGCCGGCCAGGGGCGGGGCGTCGACGCCGCTCGTCGTGCCGAGAGTGGCTCCCGAGGAGCTGTGTTCACTGACCGCCGCCGCGGCGATGCTGCCACCCAGGGCGGCGCGTGAGCCGATCTGTGCGGCGAGGGTGATCGGGGCGGTGTTCGACGACTCTTCCAACGCCGTGTCGGCGTTGACGTCGGTGCTGCAGCCGGCCAAGGCCACTCCGGAGACCGCGACGGTCCCGGTGGTCATCGCGGCGAAGGCACGAGCACGGGCCCGGCTACGGGCGACCGGCGGCGCGGACTGGGCGCGGTGACGGCCGCGACCGGCGACTCGCGAATCTTCGTCGAGCTGCACGCTTTGCGCGGACAACGGTGTATTCCTTCCCGTACGCCTGCGAAGTGAGCTGTCGGGTTCGGGCTGGGCTGCCCGGTCCGAGGCGTGACCTTCACGCGCTTCGGACTTGACCCCGAGACCGGCGCCGCGGATCGGTGCCGGCCGATGGAGGTGGGTCCCCCGCTCCTGCCCCAGATGACGACTCGGAGGGGACACCGGGGCCGGGGGCAGGATTCGGCGTTCGGCCCGGTGTTGTCGTGACGTCGGCGTGAGACTAGTCCACTTTGACCGGGTGGGTAAACACTAGTCCTTCCCAACTACAGCGAGTGTGCACCGAAGTGCCCCTCGCGCGGCGCTCGGCCCCGCTCGTACCGGCGGGCGGAGGGGCGGCCCGCCGGCCACCGGGACCGGGGATGACCAGTGGTTCTGCCCTCGCGCCAGGGGATCGCGGGAAGGCTGGGGCTGGCGCGGACGGGGGCACCGGCCCGTTCCGGCGACTCCGGCCGAGCATCAGGCGATTACGTCAAGTAGCAGAGCGGGTGAGGCTGCCGACATCCCCGGCCGGACGCGGGTTCACCGGGTCCGGCCGCGCCGCGTCAGGAATCCGGCTGCGTCGAGCACCTGGAGTTCGACGGCGAGCTCGTGGACCTCGCGGGGCACGGAGCGGTGGTGGGCCAGGGCGGCCACGGCGGCGCGCGCGTGGTCGGCGAGCTCGTCCAGCGCGTGCTGGCGCTGGCGCATGCGGGCTCGCTCCTCCTGGATGGTGCGGACGGTGTCCTCCTGCCAGCGCCGGGTCCGGATGAGGTGCTCGCTGGCGTCGGCGGCCTGGCGCTCGGCGTCCTCGAGCCGGTTCAGGAGCGCGTCGAGGGCTTCGAGCCGCCCGGCGAGCTCGGCGATCAGGTCGCCCCGCTCGGGCAGGATGGCGGTCTCTCGCCGCTTGGGGTCAGACGAGGGCATGTACTCCCCTGACGGGTGGGGGATCGGGGAACCGCACCGAGCGGCGGGCACGAGACCCGGTTGCTCCGACACGGTTGGTTACGGTAACCGACGGGGAGGGCCGGGTGTAACCCATCGTACGGATTCGTCACGGCAGTCAACTGATAGCGAAAACGAGCTATGGACCGGCTACCCTCGCCAGGGTTTCGAGTGCATAGCACGCCATGTGTTGTTTGTGGGCTTTTTCGCCCGATTCGGGGCCCCCTGGTGCCCAACGGATCGGCACCGGTGGGGTGGGGGCCATCGGTCGCCCCCGTTCGGGTCGCCCTCGTACCAGGGCGCCGATGACCGGCCGGTGCCGGCCGGGTCCCCCGCTTTTGTGACGTTGAGTAACTGCAGGGCGGGTGTCGGGGAAACCGCGGTGGCCGCCGGCGGCGCTAGAGCCAGCCGTTGCGTTTGAACGCCCGGTACAGAAACAGGCACGCCGTCGCCATCACGGCGAGGACTGCCGGATAACCCCAGGTCTGGCGCAGTTCGGGCATGTGCTCGAAGTTCATTCCATAGATTCCGGCCAGCGCCGTGGGAACGGCAGCGATCGCGACCCAGGCGCTGATCCGCCGCATGTCCTCGTTCTGGGCGATCGTCACCTGCGTCAGAGTGGCCTGCAGCACCGACGACAGCAGCTCGTCGAAGTGCTCGATGCGCTCGCTGACCTGCTCCAGATGGTCGGCGACGTCCCGGAAGTACCGCCGCATCGCCACGTCGACCAGCCGCGGGCTGTCCGTGGTGAGCGTGCGCAGCGGGCTGGCCAGCGGCTGGACGGCGTGCTTGAGCTCCAGCAGCTCGCGCTTCATCTGGTAGGCGCTTTCCGTGGACGGGATCTGGTCGCGCCGGAACACGCCGGCCTCGATCTGGTCGACGTCGACCTGGATCTTCTCCACCGTGTCCACGTAGTTGTCGACGACGCTGTCGCAGATGGCATGCAGCACCGAGGTCGGCCCGTGCCGGAGCATCTCCGGGGCGGCCTCGAGCCGGCCCCGCAGCCTGGTCATCTCGCCATGCTGGCCGTGCCGCACCGTCACCACGAAGTCCTCGCCGAGGAAGATCATGATCTCGCCGGTGGTGACCACCTCCGAGGTACCCGTCACCTCGGTGTGCGCCACGTAGCTGGCGGTCTTGAGAACCATGAACAGGTGGTTCTCGTACTGCTCGAGCTTGGGCCGCTGGCCGCCGGTGACGGCGTCCTCCACGGCGAGCTTGTCCAGTCCGTACTCCTGCGCGATGGCGGCGAGCTGGTCGTAGCTGGGCTCGAACAGGCCCAGCCAGGCGAAGCCGTCGCGTTCGGTCCGCGCCAGCCGCAGCGCGTCGGCATGACCGACCTCCATCGTCACGCACCGCCCGTGGCTGTAGACCCCGCACGCCATCACCCGGCCGTCGGGGGTCGCCGGCAGCTCGACCCGCCGCGCCCGGCGGCGCTTGCGACCGACCCGGACCAGCGACACCGGACGGCTCAGCGCACCGGCGATCCGGTGCGCGTTCGCCGACGCCTGCTCGAGGGCGTCCTCCAGAGCGTCGAGCACCGGATGCTCGGCGCCCGCCTGGCCGGGCACGCCCGCCTGGCCGGGCACGCCCGCCTGGCCGGATCGCCCCCCGGTGGTCCCGGCCGTGCCACCGCCGGCTGCCCCGCGGCCGCCTGATCCCGGGGGACCGCCCGGTTCCGCGCGCGCCGTCTCCGCGCTCGCCGCGTCGTCTCGCACCATCGCCTCTTTCCCGTCGCCCACGTTTCCCGTCGCTTACGTGCCCGGCCGCCCCCGTGTCCAGCCGCCCCGTGTCCAGCCGCCCACATTCGTGGTCGCCCGGCGTTCCCACCGCGAACGTGCGCCGCGGGTCCATCTCTTTATGGTGACAAGCCGGGCTCCGCTGCCACGACGTGATCCGCGGCTCGCCATGGGCGCGGCTGCGCGGGGACTGTGCCAGCGTGGGACCACGGACGCCGGGACCGGATGAATCCCGACGGCCCCCACGGACGAGCCACGGGAGGATCAGGTGAGCGAGCTCGAGGTACGCGTGCTGCGGGTGTTCGCCGACGAGACCGGCGCCGGGGGGAGCCTGCTCGCGGTCATCCTCGACGCCGGGAAACTGCTTGCGGATCCCCGGGACCGCGCCCTGACCGCGCACCGTCTCGGCACCCCGGCCACGGTCTTCGTCGACGACCCGGAGCAGGCGGACCTGGCCGTCTACACCCCCGACCGGCAGCTGCCCACCGCCGGCGACGCCCTGGTGGGCGTCGCCTGGCTGCTGGGCCGGCTGCTCGGCGGACATCCGCAGACCCTGCGCCCGGCGGGCGGCGACGCCGTGAGCTGGCAGGAGGCCGGCCGGGTGTGGATTCGCGGCGCGCTGGCCGCCGTTCCCCCCTGGGCGCACCGTCAGCTCGCGGACGCGGCCGAGGTCGACGCGATCGAGCTGCCCCGCCCGCCCGGCGACGACCTGATGCAGGTCTGGGCATGGCTGGACGAGACCGCCGGGATCGTCCGGGCTCGCGCCTTCGGTGAACGCCACGGGGTCGCCGAGGACGAGGCGTGCGGATCGGCGTCCATGCTGCTGGCCGCCGCGCTCGGTCGGCGCCTGACGATCCGCCACGGCGCCGGTTCGATCGTGCTCGCCCAGCCCGGGCCGCCGGGGTTCGCCGACGTCGGCGGCCTCGTGGTCGAGGACGAGACGCGCGTCGTGCCCGACCTTGACGAGTTCCTCGCCGGCTGAGACCCGGACCACGATCCTTCCCGTCGGGCGTCACCGCCCCCCGTCGGCTGGTTCTCGGCGCACCGGTCGCTCGCCGGCTCGGCGGGGCGGATCCGCTGCGCCGCAGGCTGATCGTCCGGGACTAGTGTGACCCGTCATGGTGACCGACGACCCGCCGCAGCCCGTGCGACTCGACGCGCCGATCGCCGGTGTCGTCGTCCACCCCCGCGGTGCCCGGATCACCCGGCTCGGCCGGGTCCGGCTGCCCGTCCCCGCGGGCGACGGATCCGCGGTGACCGGGGTCCGGGTCGAGCTGGACGGCCTGCCATGGGAGCTCGCGCCCGACTCGGTCCGCGTCGGTGGCCGGGGGCCGGCCCGGGTGCTCGGGGTCGACGTGGTTGCCCGGACGCACCCGCAGGCCGCCGACACCGCCGGCGCCGACCTCGCCGCGCGCCGGCTCGCGCTGGCAGCAGAGCTGTCCGCCGTCGCCGACGAGGATGACGCCGAGCAGGCCCGGCGGGGCTTCCTCGACGTCGCGGCGCGCACCGGGGCCGCAGCCCTGGCCCGGTCCTGGGCCTCGGCCGCCGGCGCCGCCGAGGGGTTGGCCGCCGCCGAGGACCTGCTCGCGACCAGGATCGGCGAGGTCCACGCCCGCCGCCGCGCCCTCGCCGAGCGCCGAGCCGAGCTCGAACGGCGGATCGCGGCGCTGGACCGGACGATCGAGGCCCGGCAGGCCCCCCGCCTCCCGGACACCCGCACCGTCGTCGTCGCCCTCGCCGCCGACCTCGACGCCGCCGACGCCGACGCCGCCGACGCCGACACCGCCCTCGACGCTGATAACGAGGCCGGCCCTGACGCCGACGCCGCCGAGGGCACCGAGGTCGAGCTGGAGGTGTCGTACCTGGTCCCGACCGCGGGCTGGCGGGCCGGCTACGACGCTCGCCTCGACGGGGAGCGGGTAACGCTGACCTGGTTCGCGCTGATCACCCAGCGCAGCGGCGAGGACTGGCCGGCCGCCGATCTGGTGCTCTCGACGGCCCGCCCGGCGGCGCACGCGAAGCTGCCCGAGCTCACCCCCCAGTTCGTGGACCTGCGTCAACCGCCACCGCCCCCGCCGCCGGCCGCGGCCCCGACGGCGATGGAGTTCGCCAGCTCGATGCCGCTGGGGTCGTCCCGGGGGCGGGCGAAGGCGAAGCAGACCATGAGGACGCTGGTCGCCGACGAGCCGGAGATCGACTTCGCCGGGTCGGCGACGTACCGGCCGCCCCGCCGGGTCGCGGTCCCGGCCGACGGGGACGGGCACCGCGTCACCGTCGCGGTGATCGAGTTCGACGCCGCCCTCGATCATCTGACCGTCCCCAGGATCTCGCCCGATGCCTACCTGCGGGCCACCATCACCAACACCTCGCCGCACACCCTGCTGCCCGGCAAGGTCTCGATCTTCCACGGCGCGGACTTCGCCGGCAGCGGCGCGATCGGCACGGTGCCGCCTGGGGCCGAGGTCGAGCTGCACCTCGGCGTCGACGACCGGGTGCGGGTCGAGCGCGAGCTGGTCCACCGCGCGACGGGCCGCCGCGTGGTCGGCGGCAACCGACGGATCGAGGCCGGCTACCGCATCGAGGTGACCAATCACACCCCCCGGCCGATTCGGACGGTGGTGCACGACCAGATCCCGGTCTCCCGGCACGAGAGTGTCACCGTCCGGGACTTCCAGGCACGGCCCGAACCGGACGAGCGGACCGACGTCGGCCTGCTGTCGTGGACGCTCGCGCTCGGTCCGGGAGCGACCGGGCGGGTGGAGTTCTCGTTCCGGCTGGAGCATCCCCGCGGGATGGAGCTGACCGGCTGGCACGACTGAGCCGCTCGGGCAGTTGAGGCCGTTCGGGCAGCCGAGGCGGCTCGGGCAGCCGAGGCGGCTCAGGTGGGTGAGGCGGCTCGGGTGGGTGAGGCGGCTCAGGTGGGTGAGTCGGCGGGGGCCCGCAGCCGGCGGGTCCAGGCGCCCTCGACGATCTCGCCGCGGGCGTCGATGATCGCCCAGTCGACGACGTCGGCGCTGCGGATGCGCAGCGGCCGGCCCATCCGGATGTGCGCCACCGACGGGTGCGCCCCGTCGTTCAGGCTGCGCCCACCCAGCAGGGTCGCGTGCTGCCAGCTGGACACCAGGGCCCAGGGCCATTCAGCCCCGTCCGGGACCGCCACCTGATGGCGGACGATCAGGGTCCCCAGGGGCGGAAGGTCATGGCCGAGAAACCGGCGCCGGACGTCGGCGAGGCGTGAGCGGGCGGCGAAGACTGCCTGGTCCCGGGCCATAGGGACATTACTGCCAACCATGCCCGCAATAGTAGTGGAATCCTTCCTTACGGTAGGCATCGGCGCGGGCGACCAGCACCTTTTGTGGTGCTCTCGGTTCCGCTACGTGAGGACCGTCGGGATGCGGCCCCGGTCGCGAAGGCGTAACTTCACAGTGCTGGTAACTCTCCGCTAGGTATCGGCCCGTTGCGGGCGAGGTGATCATGGCTGAGACGTTGACGACCCTGGTGGACGCGGCGCACAAGGACGCCGTCCATCTGATCGAGCTGTCCCGCGACGGCGGCGACGCGGCCGGCGCCCCGGACGCGCCGCCCAGCGATCCGCGCCAGGCGCTGCACGCCAGCGACGCGGCGGTGGCGGCCGTCTCCGCCCACCTCAGCGCAATGGAGGCCGTGGTCTACCCGGAGATGGCCCGCCGGGTGTCGGGGGGTCGGGCGCGGGTCGCGGAGCTGGGCCGGCTGGCCCGCCGCTGCTCGTCGGTGATGCGCGGCATCGAGCAGTACGTGCAGGGCGACCTCAATCACCCGGTGGACAGCGTCGCCAGCCTGCGCCGGGACCTCGCGGCGCTGCTCGCCGAGCACGCGAAGACGGAGGACGGGCTGCTGCGTGAGCTCACCGAACGGCTCTCCGAGGCCGATCGCCAGCGTCTGCTCGAGCGCTTCGCCGATGCCATGCGCCACGCGCCGACCCGGCCACACCCGCATCTGGGGCACGGGGGGATCTTCGGCGGCAGCCTGGCGATCCGCCTGCTCGGCAGCTTCGACCACCTGCTCGACGTCATGGACGCGCGCGAGGTGGCCGGTGCCCCGGTGCGGGCTCCCGCGCCCGCCGGGCTGTGGGGCTGGTACCTGCTGGGTCGGCCCACCTCGCCCGCCCCGGAGTGGCCCGCGGCGGATCAGCCCGCCCCCGGGTCCGACCGGTCCGGGTCCGACCGGTCCGGGTCCGAGCCGGAGCCTTCCGCCGCCCGCGGGACCGGCCCGCGGCGCTGAGCCCGCCAGGTGCCCGCCCGCCGCGGGGCCGGGGCCCGGTGTGGTCGCCCGCCGGATCCCCGACGGTTCGGGCGCCGGAAGCCCTGACCCGATGGTGAAATGTTCCTAACCTCGCTCTGGTGGCGGCGGTAGTGGATAGCGCGTTCGGCGTTCCACTGCGCGCGGTTGCCCATGGGCATGCCATGCTTCGGGTCCAGGATGGGCCGATATGGCCCGCGTGTCGTGCACTGCCGAGGAGATGTGTCAGGAACCGAGAGCACCGCGGTCCGGGTGCCAGGAACGGAACCGGCGGATGCGGTTTGGCCGGTACTCCTCGTCGAGGACGATGATGCGGACGCCTTCCTGGTGTCCGAGCTGCTCGACGAGGTGGCGGCGCCGGTCGAACTGAGCCGGGTGCGCACCGTGGCCGAGGCGGTCCGCCGCAGCGAGCAGGTCGCCTGCGTGCTGCTGGACCTCGGGTTGCCCGACAGCGAGGGCCTCTCGGCGCTGCGCCGGCTGCTGGCGGTGGAGGCGGGCGCGCCGGTCGTCGTGCTCACCGGCCTGGTCGACGAGTACCGGGGCGCCCAGGCGGTCGCCGCCGGCGCCCAGGACTACCTCGTCAAGGGCCAGGTCGACGGGCGGGACCTGGTGCGCGCCGTGCGCTACGCGATCGAGCGCAAGCGGGCCGACACGGCGGCGCAGGCGCTGCGTGAGTCGGAGCTGCGGGCCGATGAGCGGGCCCGGCTCGAACGCGGGCTGCTGCCCCGTCCGCTCTACGACGACCACGGGCTGCGCCACGCCGCCCGCTACCGGCCCGGCCGGCAGCAGTCGCTGCTCGGCGGCGACTTCTACGACATGGTGTCCACCCCCGACGGGACGGTCCACGTGCTGCTCGGCGACGTCTGCGGGCACGGCCCGGACGAGGCCGCCCTCGGGGTCAGCCTGCGCATCGCCTGGCGCACCCTCGTCCTGGCCGGGGTTGCGGAGGCCGACCGGCTCGGGTATCTCCAGCGGGTGCTGGTCAGCGAACGTGAACGCGACGAGATCTTCGCCACGGTCTGTGCCCTCTCGATCGCGCCCGACCGGGACTCGGTGCGGATGCGCCTGGCCGGGCATCCGCCGCCCGCGCTGCTGCACCCACGGCTCGCCGCGCTTCCCGGCGACGTCGTCGGGCCGGCCCTCGGCATCCTCGACGAGGACCTCACCGAGGAGGTGCTGGTCGAACTCGGCCCGCGGTGGGTGCTGCTGCTGGCGACCGACGGCCTGCTGGAGGGGCGGGAGGGGCCCGGCGGGGAGCCTCTCGGCTGGGAGGGCGTGCTGCCCGAGATCGCCCAGCTGTGGCCCCCGGACGGACCGGACGGCCTGCTCGACAGCCTCATCGACCGGGTCGAGGCCCGCAACGGCGGCCCGCTCACCGACGACGTCGCCCTGCTGCTGCTGATGTGGGGGGCCGACTGATGGCATCGCCCGGAGAACCTTCCGGCGCGGACTCGGCCGCCTCGGCGCAGGTGGGCGACCCGACGGCGGGCGGCCCGACGGCGGGCGGCCCGACGGCGGGCGGCCCGACGGCGGGCGGCGATGGGGACGCGCCGAAGCGGTTCGGGTTCGGGCGGAACTGGCGGCTACGGCGCCGTCTGGGGGTCACCTACTCGGTCGCGGCGGCGGCGCTGCTCATCATCGTCGGGCTCGTCGTGTCGTCGCTGGTGCGGCTGGACAACGCCATCCACACCCGTAGCGACATCCTCGCGCCCGCGCTGCTCCGCTCCGCGCAGCTCGTCGGCAGCCTGGTCGACCAGGAGACCGGCATGCGCGGCTACCTGCTCCAGGGCAGGGAGGACTTCCTCGCGCCCTACGACGCCGGTCGCCAGGAGGAACGCGCCGACCTGACGGATCTGCACCGGTGGCTCGACGACCGGCCCGGCCTGCCCGCGAAGCTCGCCACGTTGGAGGCGCGGATCGGGGCATGGCACCGCGACTACGCCGACCCGGCCATCGCCGCGGTCCGGACGCGGGGGCCGACCGCGGCGACGCTGCTGTCGCCGGAGCTCGGCAAGGCCCGCTTCGACGCGGTCCGCGCCGCCTCCGACGATCTGGAGTCGACGCTGCGGGTGCAGGCGATCGCGGCCCGGGACAATGTCGGCGCCGCGCTGCGTTTCCTGGTCCTCTGTCTCGCGATCGGCGCGCTGGTCCTGGTCGTCCTGCTCGCGGTGATCGCACGGGCGCTGCGGGTGTGGGTCACCCGGCCGATCGAGCAGATGGCTCGCGACGCGCGGACCGTCGCCTCGGGCCATCTCGTCCATGTCGTCGAACAGACCGGGCCGCCCGACATCGTCGCGCTGGCCGGCGACGTGGAGTCGATGCGCCAGCAGCTCCTGGGCGAGCTGGGGGTCGCGCGGGCGGCGCGCATCGCGGTGGAGACGCAGGCCGAGGTGCTGCAGCGGTCCAACCGTGACCTGGAGCAGTTCGCCTATGTCGCCTCGCACGACCTGCAGGAGCCGCTGCGGAAGGTGGCGAGCTTCTGCCAGCTGCTGGAGCGGCGCTACGGCGACAAGCTCGACGAGCGGGGGACGCAGTACATCGCCTTCGCCGTCGACGGCGCCAAGCGGATGCAGCAGCTCATCAACGACCTGCTCGCGTTCTCCCGGGTCGGGCGGACCACCGAGGGCTTCGTCGACATCGGGCTCGGTGAGGTCCTCGGCCGGGCCACGACCACCCTGTCCATGACGATCGAGAGCCTGCAGGCCGAGGTCACCGCGGACGAGCTGCCCGTCGTGCGGGGGGACCCGGTTCTGCTCACCCAGCTGCTGGCGAACCTGATCGGCAACGCGCTGAAGTTCCGTGGCGACGAGGTCCCGCGCGTGCATGTCGGCGCCGTCGAGCGGGAAGAGGACTGGGAGTTCTTCTGCGCGGACAACGGCATCGGGATCGACCCGGAGTACGCCGAGAAGATCTTCGTGATCTTTCAGCGCCTGCACGGCCGGGACGTGTACGAGGGTACGGGCATCGGGCTGGCCCTGTGCCGCAAGATCGCCGAGTTCCACGGTGGCAGGATCTGGCTGGACGCGACGGTGAAACACGGCACGACCTTCCGGTTCACGCTGCCGAAGCGGTCACTGCTGGCCTCGATGTCCGAGCCGGCCGCGCTGGTCAGCGCCGTGGGGGCAGCCGGCCTGCCGTCGCCGGCACCGTCCGATCCCGCACCGTCCGATCCCGCACCGTCCACCCCTGCCCCCGCCCCCAGCAGCGCAAGGCCATCCGGAGGATCATCGTGAGCGAGCCGCTCGTCCCTGTCGAGGTGCTTCTCGTCGAGGACGATCCCGGGGACGTGCTGATGACCCGGGAGGCGTTCGAGGATCACAAGCTGCGCAACCACCTCAACGTGGTCAGCGACGGCGTCGAGGCGCTGGCCTACCTGCGCGGCGAGGGAGAGTACGCGGGCGCGCCCCGCCCCGACCTGATCCTGCTCGACCTGAACCTGCCGCGCCGCGACGGGCGGGAGGTGCTGCGCGAGGTCAAGGCCGACGAGCGGCTGCGGCGGATCCCGGTGGTGGTGCTCACCACCTCCGAGGCGGAGGAGGACGTGCTGCGCAGCTACGACCTGCACGCCAACGCCTACATCACCAAGCCGGTCGACTTCGACCGGTTCGTGGCTGTGGTGCGCCACATCGACGACTTCTTCGTGACGGTCGCCCGCCTGCCCGGGCAGTAGGCCCGCCCGGCCCGCCGTCCGCGGCCGCACCGCCGGGCGACACCGCGCTGGTGGGACATCTCACCGGCGCCGGCGGTGGCCTCGGCGTGGCCGGCCGTCCGCTGGGCGGATGACCTGCCGGGGGTGGCCGTCCTACCGGTCCCGGGCGGGGCGAAGATTACGGAATCGATGCGCGACGCCGATCGCGGTGCGCCCCGCGACGGCCGCCGTCGCCTAGAGTGCGGCTCATGGCGACCGGACCGGAACCCGCCCAGCGCCGCGCCCGTGCGCAGCGGCAGGCGCTCGCGGATCTGCTCACCGACCTCGGCCCAGGTCATCCCACCCTCTGTACAGGGTGGACCAACCACGATCTGGCCGCGCACCTCGTCACCCGGGAGCGGGTGCCCTGGGCCGCGCCCGGCCTGGTCATCAACAGCCTGCACGGCATCACCGAGTGGGCCGAGCGGGCCACCATGCGGGGCCACACCTATCCCGAGCTGGTGGAGACCTTCCGCGCCGGACCACCGTGGTGGCAGCCGACTCGCCTCGGGCTGATCGACGATGCGGCGAACTTCATCGAGTTCTTCGTCCACGTCGAGGACATCCGCCGCGCGGACGTCGGCTGGGAGCCGCGCGAGCTGGACGACACGAGCCGCGACGCGATGTGGGCGGCCCTGCGGCTGATCGGATTCGCCGGGTTCCGCCGGGCCGGCCTCGGCGTCGTGGCGGAGCGCACAGACCGGCCGGGCCGGCGTACCCTGCACGCCGGCGAGCCGGCCGTGGAGATCATGGGCCCGCCGGAGGAGCTCGTCCTCTACGCGTTCGGGCGCAGCGAGGTCGCGCGGGTCGAGCTGCGCGGCGCCGACGACGACGTCGAGAGCCTGCGCGCCACCCCCGTCGGCCTCTAGCCCGGCCTGGCCTGGCTCGGTTTGGCCACGATCCGGCCTCGATCCCTGCATATCCGGAGCCCTTCCGCGTCCGATTTATCCCTCCGGATAAGCATGGCGGCTTATCCCTCCGGATAAGCGTGGCGGCCGGTTGGCCGGCCAGGTGGGTGGTTGGCCGGCGGCGATTCGCGCCACATAGGGGGGTCGGGGTGTCGGTGGGGGGCATCTGAGGAGGCGCGGGCTGCGAGGCTGGCGGCATGGCCCCGCAAACCCGCCTGGCCGCGCGGGTCGTGCTCGTCGACCCCTCCGACGCGGTACTCCTGCTCAGGTCACATGATCCGACCCTCGACGTCGCGCCGCAGTGGTGGCACGTGCCCGGCGGCGGCCTCGACTCGGGGGAGAGCACCGAGCAGGCCGCGGTCCGGGAGGTGTTCGAGGAGGTCGGGTACCGCCTCCCCGACCCGGGGCCGGCGGTCGCCACCCGCCGGACGTCGTTTACCTACCTGGGCCGCGAGTACCGGCAGTTCGAGACGTTTTTCGTCGCGCGGGTCCCGCACCGCCTCGAACTCGACCCGTCGTCCTGGACGGAGATCGAGCGCCGGTCGATCCTCGGCTGGGCCTGGTGGACCGTGCCCGAGCTGCGGGCGACGGAGCAGACCGTGTACCCGACGTGCCTGGTCGACCTCGTCGACGGCTGGCTGCGAGCGGGACCGCCGACGGCGCCGATCCGGCTGTGACCGCCGTCGGCGTCCGCCCGCCCCGTCCGGCGGTCGGCGGTCGGCGGTCGGCGGTCGGCGCATGGTGCGCGTGGGTGGTGGGTGGCGGCCCGGCGCGATCACCGCGGCGGGCCGCCACCCGGTTCACCACAGCGAGGCGTAGCTGGCGGCGCCGCTCGGGTTCTCGTTCGGGCCGACCAGGGACGAGTGCACGTTGCCGGCCTCGGAGTTGTTGAAGTACGTCTCGTAGGCGAGCACGTCCCGGTTCGCGGCGAACGTCTGGTACATGTTGCGGATGTAGACGGGGTTGTCCCCGCCGGCCTGCCCGGCCCGGCCCGCGCCCGTGTCGGACCTGCCGACCAGGCCCCATTCCGGGACTGAGAACTGCTTGCCGTGCGCCCGCGCAAACGCGATCACCGAGCACAGCCCGGTCGCCTCGGCGCACTGCTTGGCGAAGGCCGCGTCGGTGGTGCTCGCCGGCCACTGGTCGTAGGTGTCGATCCCGATGATGTCGACGTACTGGTCACCCGGGTACACCGACCAGGCGCCGCCGCTGTGGGCGTTGAGCGCCCAGTCGATGCGGGCCTGCGGGTCCGTCGAGCGGATCGCGCTGACGACCTGCCGGAAGCAGTTCACCCAGGTGGTGGCGTTCGTCTTGGACACCGACCAGGGGAACCAGTTGCCGTTGAACTCCCAGGCGAGCCGGACGATGCTCGCCGGGCGGCCCTTGTTGACCAGCCAGCGGCCGAAGTCGGCCCAGCGGCTGGAGTAGGCGCCACTCGCGCACGAGTTCATGTCGCCGCCGCCGGTCGGGTAGAAGGGCTGCGAGATGATCCACGTGCCGTTGAACGTCGAGAACTTCTCCGGCCCGCTGCCGACCCACGGGTTGGTGATGGTCTGCCAGCTCGACCGGTCGGTGAAGGTGAGCACGGCGTTGACGGGCGAGCCGCGGAAGCTCTCCCACGCTCGCACCTGCGTCATCGAGCCGGCGGAGACGCCGCTCATGCCGCCGGGCACGGAGCCGCCCCCGCCGCTGACGGGCACGATGGGTATCTGGACGACCGGGGGCTGCGTCGGCGGCCTGGTGGTCGGGGCCGCCGGCCTGGTGGTGGTCGGGGCCGCCGGCTTCGCAACGGTCGTGCTGGTCCCCGCACCCGCGGCCGGCCGGCTGGGGGACGGCGAGGCCACGACGTGACCGCGACCCGTGCCGCGCGTCCGCGTCGACGCGCTGGGCGTCGCCTTCGGATCGCCGCCGCGGGGGCGCGAGTTCACGTGGGCGGCGGCTGCCTCGACGGTGGTGGATCCGCTCTCGCCGACCGAGTCGCGCTCGGGGGCGATGTTCCAGCCAAGGGCGGCGGCCATCAGGGCCAGAACGCCGAGTGAGGCGATCCAGGCAGGGTGGTATGGACGGCGGCGTCGACGTCGGGAGCCGGCTCGGGCTCTGGGTGGGCTGGGGTTGCCCTCCGGTCGGTGTTTCACCGCTGATATCCCTCCGTGCGTGGCGGTGGCGTCGTCAGAACCCCCCCGGGTCCCTGCTTCGGCGTCGAAGCTGATGACCTCCATGTCGCGCAGCGGCCTGAGATGTATGGGTTGGCCGCCGGGTTACCCCCTCGGTGCCCCGGCTGCCTGCCTAGTTAGATATGACGAGACCCTACACGGACGGAATCTGAACCGTTGTCCCTGGTCGAGCGCTATGGGCGATTCGTCCGGGCTGGTGGCTCCCGAACCATGTGAGTGTCTTGTGGGAGTCGTGTGTTTGATGGGTTCGGCGGCCCCCTCGGGGACCCCCGCCCGCTCGCCGGTCCAAGGGCCTGGCGGTCCGGTCGTTCCGATCGCGCCGCGTGGTGTGGACATATGGCGGAGAGAGATCCCGGTTGTGTCACAATGTGCGCGCGGACTGGGGCGCCGTGGTGGTTCACGTCGGTGACCCACGGGATTTCGCGGGGATCGGGGTGCATGGCCGGCGCGAGCCGGCGACACCTGGTCTGGTGCCCCGGTGGTCATGGCAGCCAGGCGCGGCGGCGGTCGGGCTTCGGCCCGGCCGCCCCGCCGACATCAGGAGTGCACCGTATGTCCCAGCCACCCGAGTACCCGCCGGGCGGGTATCCGCAGGGCGGTCACGACCAGGGCGGTTACGGCCAGGGCCAGGGCGGTTACGGCCAGGGTCAGGGCGGATACGGCCAGGGTCAGGGCGGATACGGCCAGGGTCAGGGCGGTTACGGCCAGGACGGTTACGGCCAGGGCCAGGGCGGTTACGGCCAGGGCGGCTACGGGGCCCCCGCGCCGGGCTATGGACCGCCGCCGGGTGGGTATGGCGCGCCGCAGGGCTTCGGAAGCCCGGAGGGCTACGGCGCGCCCCCGGGCTACGGGGCTCCCGGAGGTTTCGGCGGCCCCGGCGGATTCGGCCCGCCGCCGCCGTACGGCCGACCGATCCCGACCTACCTGTGGCAGTCGATCGTCGTGACAATCCTGTGCTGCCTGCCCGCGGGGGTCGTGGCGATCGTCTACGCGACCAAGGTCGACGGCCGCCGGCAGATCGGCGACGTCAACGGCGCGCTCGACGCCTCCAAGAAGGCGCGGCTGTGGTGCATCATCTCGGCGCTTGCCGCCCTCGTGCCGGTGATCGTCGTCATCATCGTGGCCGCGGCCGGCGGTTTCGACAGCAGCTCGGGCACGTCGTATTCGACGCTCGGGCCGATCGCGGTCTGAGAGCGCCCGCCGGTGACCAGCCCGCCCGGTGATGAGCGACCGGACCCGTCCGACGTCGGCTCGCCCTCGCCGTGGAACCCGCGCCCCGCCGACCCCACCACCACGGGCCTGCCGGACAGTTCAGGCTGGCCGGACAGTTCGACCCGGTCGGCTGGCTCGGGCTGGTCGGACTTCTCGGGGCCGCCGGGCGTCCCGGGCTGGCCGGACGGGTCCGGTCAGCCCGGCGGCTACCCGCAGCAACTGCCGGCTGCCGTCCCGACGCCTGCCGCGGACCGGCCCATCCGGACCTACCTGTGGCAGTCGCTCGTCGCGACGTTGCTGTGCTGTCTGCCCACGGGGATCGTGGCGATCGTCTACGCCACGCAGGCACAGACCCGGCTGCAGGTCGGCAACCTCGCGGGTGCCCGGGAGGCGTCGGGCCGGGCCAGACGTTGGTGCATCGTCTCGCTCATCGCCTTCGTGGCGGTCCTGCTGGTCTACATCGTGGCCATTGTGATCATTGTGGCGATCGCGTCGCGCAACGACTGATCCCGCCGCCGCCGCTGGCACTGGTGCCGCCGCTGGCACTGGTGCCGCCGTCGCGGCCGGCGGTCTCGCCCGTCGGCGCGGGGTGGTCCGGTCCGGCCGCCCCCGGCGACCACGCGGGATGTTCCCGGGCGGCCCACCAGACGGGCACCGTGCCGGTGCGCATCCCGACCCGCGCGACGGGGTCGTGGGCCGCCATCCACAGATGCCCGACGACTCCGAAGAACAGGCCGTAGGCGAGCAGGTCGTGCACGAACGTGGCGCCGGTGCGGTAGCCGACCGGGATCGGGCCCAGCGGCCCGGCTCCCCACTGCATGATCACACCGGTGCCCAGCATCACCAGGGCGCCCCCCGCCACGAAGGCGGCGAACAGCTTCTGCCCGGCGTTGAACTTCCCGACGCCGGGGGCGATCCGGGCCCGCGCCGCGGCCCGCCGCCATGAGCCGAACCGCAGGCTGGCGCGCAGCCAGGCGCGGTCGGCCGCGGTGAACCGGTTGAGCGCCCGCAGGTCGCGGCGGTAGCCGGCCGAACCGGCCGCGGCGAGCATCGGCACCGGCAGGGCGAGCCCGGCGTAGAGGTGAACGGTCTCGACGAGCTGGCGGCGACCCACCAACCGGGCCAGCTGCGGCAGGTAGAGCGTGGCGCCGGTGAGAAGGCAGCAGCCCATCAGGGCCGCCGTCGACCAGTGCACCCACCGGGGCACTCGGCCGAACCGGCGGACCAGGCCCGACGCGAGGGCGGTCGGCGGCGGAGGGTCAGACGGCTTCATCGGCACGCCCGTTCGACCGGCCGACCCAGCCGTCGACGTCGTACCCCTGGCGCTCCCAGTAGCCCGGGGCGACCGCGTCGACCACCTCGATCTCGTCCAGCCATTTGATCGACTTGTAGCCGTACATCGGCGCCACGTACAGCCGGACGGGGCCGCCGTGGTCGTGCGTCACCGGCGCGCCGAGCATGGTCAGCGCTACCAGGACGTCCGGCCGGGTGGCCTGGGCGAGAGTGAGGCTCTCGTCGTAGAGACCGTCGAAGGAACGGAAGGTCAGTGCGGTGGCGGTGGGCTGGACGCCGGCCGCGGCGAGCAGGTCGCGCAGTAGCACGCCCGACCAGTGCACCGCTGCGACCCGCCAGCCCGTCACGCACTGGAAGTCGCGGACCAGGGTTGTCTGCCGCATCCGGCCGAGGTCGGCCAGCGTCAGCGTCAGCGGCCGGTCGACCAGGCCGTGCAGGCGTAGTCGGTAGTCGTTCGGGCCGAGCCTGGGGACGCTGGAGGTCACCGTGTAATAGCGGAAACCCCCGACGGGCACGAGGTCGGACAGCCCCGTCGGGTCCTTCTCCCGGATCGGGGTGACCACCCGCTCGACGGCGCGTTCCACCGGCGCCCCGAAGGCGACCCCCGCGGCACCGAGGGTGATCATGCCGAGGACGACCCGTCGTCCCACCGGCGTGCCGTCGGATGCCACATCGTTCAGTGAACACCGCCGTCGGTCCATTCGGCGGCGGAGCCGGGATCGGCAGCACTCCGTAAGGATCGGGCTGCCGTAAGGATCGGGCTGCCGTCAGCCCGGGCCGTTACGGCCCCCGACGGCGGCCAGGACGCCGAGGATGACGACGCCGGCGGCGGTCGCGGCCAGGCACCAGACGCGGCAGCGCCGCGAGGCCAGCCGCGCCCCGGCCACGTCGCCCCGGGCGAGCCGGTCGGTGGTCCGCAGCGAGTACACCAGCCCGAACGCCCCGACGGGCGCACACAGGATGGTCGCCACGATGGACAGGCCGAGGTGGTTGCGGACCCGCACGGCCCGGTGGCTGGGCGCCCGCCGCTGCGGCAGCCGATCCCCGCCACCCGCGGGCGGGCGGGTCGGCGGCCAGGGCCGGGGATCCGGTGCGTGCCGGGTCCTGGCATTGGGATGGACGCCGTTCTCGGTTCGGGTGCCGTTCTCGGTCCGGATGCTGAAGCCGGTCCGGATGCTGAAGCCGGTGCGTGTACTGAAGGCAGCCCGCGTGCTGAAGCCGGCGGGGGCGGTGGAGTCTGTGGCGGCGCTGGAGTCGGCGTGGGCGGCGGGACCGGTGTGGGTGCCGAGATCGACGCCGGGGCCCGTCGGTCGGGCGCTGCCGACGGGTGCGCCGGTCGGCCGGGTGGGCGGGGACGTCGACCAGGCCGCCCGGCGGTGGGGGTGGGTGCCCGGCCCCTGGAACCGGCTCGTCGGATAGCCGGTCGAGTAGTGGTGACCGCTGGAGAAGAAGTGGTGGCCGGTGGTGTCGTCGCCGCCCGCCACCCGGCGGCTGGGGTGCCGGGCGCGGGCGTCCGTGGGTGGCTGGGTGGCGCGGACCTCCCCGGACGGTGGGGTGGCGCGGACGTCCCGGGTCGGTGGGGTGGTGTGGGTGTCCTTGGGCGGGCGGGTGGCGTGCGCGTCCCGGTGGGGGCGGCCGGTGTGGGCGTCGTAGTCGGCGCGCCACTTGTCGAGCAGCTCGTGCGAGGCGACGATGAGCTGCATCGTGCGGATCGAGCCGGGATGCCGGCTGACCGGGTTGTCCGGGTGGTGGGCGCGGACCCGGGCCCGGTAGGCGCGGCGGATCTCGGCGCGGTCGGCGGAGCGGCTCACACCGAGGACGGCGTAGGCGTCGGTCCCGTCGAGCTCGCGGACGAGCCGGTCGAACGGGCTCACGCGGCAGGGCGATCGGAGCAGGCGGTGTGCCGCTGCCGTCCGGAAGGCGCCATCCGATCCTCCGTCGTCGGCCGGGCACGTTAGGTGGCAATCATAGGCTTTTGCCGGGCCTGCCGTCCGCTCCCATGCCGTCTGTGTGATCAGGCGGTGACATCGCGGCGGCTCAGAGCAACCGCCCCGAGCATGGTGGCCCCGATCGCGTATGCCGTCCCGACGAGCAACGCCGTCCCGTAGCCGGCCTCGGCGACGCCGCCCCGGCCGATCGCGTCGAACACGAGGCCGGGGAACACGCGGGTCGACGCGCCCCACGAGTCCTGGACGATGTGCTCGATCGGGAACGTCCAGGCGACCCCGACCGCCAGGGTGAGCGCGGTCGAGCGCAGCACGAGCCCGAGCACCGTGCCGGCCACCCCGAAGAAGGCCGCGGCGACCAGCGCGTTGAGGTAGCCCGAGGCGAGATGGCCGAAACCGTCGGCGCTCCACCAGGCGGACGTGTCGATCCCGCGGATCGCGGCGACGGCGAGCCCCACCGCCACGCTGAGCACGAGCGCGGCGATCAGCGCGACCGCGACCAGGGTGAGCATCAGCGACATCCGGCCGGCCAGCCAGCCCAGCCGGCGGCGAAGAAGAGGCCGAGCAGCAGGCTCGTCGCGAGCAGCATCACCAGCGGGGCCCGGCGGCGCAGCAGGACGGTCGCTGCGAGCAGGGCGAGCAGCACGAAGGCCGGCGCGTCGAGGGCGCGGGCAGGTGGGACCTGGTCGTGGGCGGCGCCGTTCGACCCGCCGATGACCACCGCGGCGATGGCGATCAGGGCCGCGACCTCCCCGACGGCACGCAGGGGGCCCCGGCGGCGCGCTCGCTGCCCAGGCTGCAATGACGGGCGTGCGAGCGCCGCCGCCCGCGCGGCCACTGACCTGTCCGTGCTCGTCATCACCTGCGACGGTAGCGAGCCGGCGGCGGCGTGCCATCCGTCCGTGGGCGTACGTGGCGTACCGATCGCGGCGTACCGACCGCGACCCGCCCGTCTTGTTACGCTCCCGACCGGATCCGGTGGACGCCGTCGTCGGGGAGGCCGCATGCTCGTGTCGGGAACGCCGCCGACGTTACTGTCGCTGTGGTATCTGGCGGCCTGCCTGGCCGAGCGGGGCGACCAGCTTGAGTACCGGCACCCCCTGGTCGCGGTCCGCAACGCGAACAACCTGGTCGTCGGGGGGCTGGACGTGGTGCGGGGCGAGCCGGCGGCGTCGGCGGTCATCCGTGGGGATGGGTGGTGGTCGCGGGCCGTGCTCGGCACCGCCGCCGCAGCCCTCCCGCCGATCGACGGCCGGGCGCTCACCGGGCTCTGGGCGACCTTCCAGGGCAAGGCGGGCGCGGTGGCGCTGTTGCCGCCCGAGCTGCGCTACGCCCGGATCGAGGCGGCGGCGGCCCGGGCGGGAATCCCCGCCACCCTCGCCGGCCGGCTGCTGAGCTGGTCCGACGCGGTCGTGGAGCACTTCCGCCAGCAGCCGGTGATCGGATGATCATCGCTATCGAGGGCGTCGACGGGGCGGGAAAGAACACGCTGACCGGCAAGCTCGTCGGCCGGCTCACCGACTCCGGGCACAGCGTGGCGACGCTGGCCTACCCGCGGTACACCGCCGAGCCCCTCGGCCCGGCCATGCGCGGGCTGCTCGGGGGCGATGCCCGGCTCGCCGCGCTGGCCGCCGCGCCCCGCGCCACGGCGATGATGTTCGCGCTCGACCGGGCGGCGTCGCGGCCCGAGCTCGACGCCCTGGCCGACGCCAACGACGTGGTCATCCTCGACCGGTACATCGCGTCGAACGCCGCCTACGGCGCGGCGCGGCTGCCGGCGGCCGAGCGTGCCGGCTTCCCCGACTGGGTCGCCGACCTCGAACTCGGCTCGCTGGCCCTGCCCGCCCCCGACCTGCAGGTGCTGCTGCGGGTCCCAGTCGCCAAGGCACGTGCGGGCGCGGCGGCGCGGGCCGACGACGACCCGGACCGGCCGCTGGACGCCTTCGAGACCGACGGCGGCCTGCAGGCGCGGTGCGCGCGGATGTACGAGGACCTGGCCGCCCGGAACTGGGTCTCGCCCTGGTTGATCGTCGACCGGGACAGCGGTGTCGACGCCATCGAGGGGTGGCTCGGCGCGCTGCTGCGCTAGTTCCGCCGCGGCCTCGCGGCTCGGGCGCGGCTCGGGTGCGGCTCGGCGGGTCGGGTCGGGTCGGGTCGGTGGGTCGGCGGGTCAGCAGCCGACGAGGCAGCTCGGCATGACGATCGGTGGGACCCGCACGACGACGCCGGGATCGGCGCCCGAGCCGCGGCGGGGCGGTGCGGGCGTCGGGGCGCGGTGCGGCCCGGACGGTGCCGCCACGGTCATGGCCGTGCGGCCGGCGCCCGTGGTGCTCCCGGCGCTCGGGCCGGCCCAGGCCGGGTTCGTCGCCGGCGAGTCCGCGACGGTGGCGCGTGGGACTGGGGGCGCCGCGTCCTTGCGCCCGTCCGGCGGGGAGGCGGTGCCTCCGCCGGCCGCGACCGAAGCGGCGGCGGAGGGCCGGCTGGTGAGGGGCCGGCCGGGGAGCGGTGCAGCGGTGGTGACGTCGGTGGCGGAGGGGATCGGTTCCCTGGCGCCGACCGCGTCGTCGTCCGGGGCGGGGGCGCCGCGCTGCCCGATCAGGACCGCGACGGCCACGGCGGCGATGGCCACGATCCCCAGCCCGAGCTGCGGGAGGGTGATCCGGACGCTCCCTCGGTGCACGCTCACGGGAGCTCCATCCGTCGACGGCTGCGACGGTCGGACCCTAGCACGAACATCCCAGATCGGGACACTACGGACAGTGGGTCCGCGCACCGCGGCGCCGTCGGACGCAGTCCGGCCAGGCGCAGTCCGGCCAGGCGCAGTCCGGCTAGACCGTGGTCAACGCCTCCGCGCGCCGCGCCAACCGGGCCTGGGTCTGTTCGAACTTCGCCTGCTGCTGAGTGGCGGCCGCGTCGAGGCCGGCGAGGAAGGCGGCGACCTCCTCGCGGGCCTGCTCGCCTGCGGCGTCCAATCCCGTCAGGTCGAAGAAACGCCACTGGCGCAGGATCGGCACCACCACGTCGTCATGGTGAATGCGCAGGTTGTAGATGCCGGCTCGGGCGATCTGGATGGCCTTGCGGCCGAAGTCGCGGATGCCGACGCCGGGCATCTGGAAACCGAGGATCTCGTCCCGGATGGCCTCCACCGTCCGGGACGGGGCGATCTCCAACGCGGCGGCGACCAGGTTCCGGTAGAAGATCATGTGCAGGTTCTCGTCAGCGGCGACGCGGGCCAGCAGCTTCTCGGCGACCGGCTCCGCGCAGAAGCGCCCCGTGTTGCGATGGCTGACGCGGGTCGCCAGCTCCTGGAAGGACACGTAGGCCATCGACTGCAGCGGCGTGATGCCGGGCCGGTTGAAGGCCCTGCTCATCTGGTACATGCGGTCACGTTCGAGGGCGACCGGGTCGACCGCCCGGGTGACCATCAGGTAGTCGCGCATCGCGATCGCGTGGCGGCCCTCCTCGGCCGTCCACCGGTGCACCCAGGTGCCCCAGGCGCCATCCTGGCTGAAACCCTCCGCGATGACCCGGTGATAGCTCGGGAGATTGTCCTCCGTGAGCAGATTGACCTCGAAGGCGATCTGCGCGGCCTTCGAGAGGGACGACTGGCCGGGCTCCCAGGGAACGGTGTCGAAATCCCGGCCCTGGCTCCAGGGGACGTAGTCGTGCGGCATCCACTCGGTGGCGATGCCGAGATGCCGGTTCACGTTCGCCTCGGCGATGGGCTCCAGCTCGCGAAGTAGCTCGGTGTCCGTGAGTGCTGTCATTGGGAAACTGTTCCAGACTGGACGCGCGTCAACCATGTCCCACGGGTGTGGATTCCCGGTCGCCAGACTGTTCCGGCCGGCCAGTCCGGCTGTGCCACCAGGATGTCTGGACCGGGCCCTGGGCGGGCCGGCCGGCGCGCGGCACCGGTCCCTTCACATGGAACTCTCACGATGCTCGGATGAACTCGACCTCCGGGTCCGGATCGGCCGCCGGATCGGCCGCCGGGTCGCCGCAACGAGACATCGAGGGAGCCGGACATGGCAGGAGCCCCGCGGGTGCTGGTCGTCGACGACGAGCCGAACATCGTCGACCTGCTCCGGATGGCCCTGCGCTTCCACGGCTTCGACGTCCTGACCGCGGCGACCGGCCGGGCGGCGCTGGAGCTCGCGGTCCAGGCCCGCCCGGATCTCATGATCCTCGACGTGATGCTGCCCGACGTCGACGGCTTCGAGGTCTGCCGGACCCTGCGGGCCGGCGGCCAGAGCGTGCCCGTCGTCTACCTCACCGCCCGGGACGCCCACCGCGACAAGATCGTCGGCCTGACCTACGGCGGGGACGACTACGTCACCAAGCCGTTCGCCGTGGACGAGCTGATCGCGCGGGCGCGGGCCGTGCTGCGCCGGACGTCCCCGCCGCGGGCCGAGCCCGCGCCCGACCCGTCGGCCATCCTTCGCTTCGCCGACGTCGAACTCGACCCGGACACCCACGTCGTCCGCCGAGCCGGCGAGCCGATAGAGCTGTCGCCGACCGAGTTCTGCCTGCTGCGGTACTTCCTGACCAATCCCCACCGGGTGCTGTCGCGGGCGCAGATCCTCGACGCGGTGTGGAGCTACGACTTCGCGGGCGAGCCGACCGTGGTCGACCAGTACGTCAGTTACCTGCGGCGCAAGCTGGGCCGGCACGGCCCGTCGCTCATCCATACCCAGCGCGGATTCGGCTACGCACTGCGCCTGCCCGCGATGGGGACCGGCCGGTGACGCTGCGACTGAAACTGATGGCCGGACTCGTGGCGCTGTGCGCCCTCGGCCTCGCCGTCGCCGGCACGGCGAGCGCGTTCGCGCTGCGCTCCTACCTCTACGACCGCGTCGACCAGCAGCTCGGCCGCGCCGAGGTGCTCGGCCGGCTGCCGATCATCGCCCTGCTGACCCGCTCCCCGACGCTGGACCGTGCCGGGGTGGAGCGGGCCGTGGGCCCCACCGACTATCTGGTGGAGATCCGCCGCCGCGACGGCACGGTACTGCGGGTGGCCGGTTCCGCGAGCCCCCCGCCGCCGGCCACGCCGTTGCTGGACGTGGTTGGGCTGCCGTCCGTCGCCGGGCGGTCCGGTGCGGGCGGCGAGGGTGGTGCGGGCGGTGGCGCCGGGACCGGTGCGGGACGGTCGGAGCTTTCCGCCACCTTCACGGTCGCCTCGGCGGGGCAGCGCTACCGGGCGGTGCAGCGCGCCTTCCCGGGTGGCACCCGGGTCCTCGTCGCGCTGCCGCTGCGGCCGGTCGCGGACACGGTGCGCCGGCTGGTGCTCATCGAGCTGGCGGTCGGGGCGGCCGTGCTCGCCGCGATGGCCGCCCTGGCCTGGCTGTGGCTCACCCGCGGCCTGCGCCCGCTACGGCAGATGGTCGACACCGCGGCGGCGATCGCCGGCGGGGACCTCGACCGGCGGGTGCCGACCGGGCCGACGCGCTCCGAGACCGGGCAGCTCGCCACGGCGCTCAACATGATGCTCGGCCAGATTCAGGCCGCGTTCGCCGCCCGGGTAGCCTCCCAGGAGCAGGTGCGCCGCTTCGCCGCGGACGCTTCGCATGAGCTGCGCACGCCGCTGACGTCCATCCGCGGGTACGCCGACCTGCTGCGCGCCGGAATAGTGCCGGCGGACGAGACCGACCGGGCGTTGCGCCGCATCCAGCAGGAGGCGGCGCGGATGGGCAGCCTCGTCGACGACCTGCTCTACCTCGCCCACCTCGACGAGCAGCGCCCGCCGCGGCGGGTCGAGCTCGACCTCGCCGCCCTCGTCCGCGACGCCGTCGCCGACCTGCGCGCCGCCGCCCCCGACCGCCCGGTGCGCGCCGAGCTCCCGGCGGGCTGCCCCGTCCTCGGGGACCCGGACGCGCTGCGCCAGCTCGTCGGCAACCTGCTCACCAACGCCCGCGTCCACACCCCGCCCGACGCGGCCGTCGAAGTCCGCCTGCGTGCCACGGCCAGGGCGGCAGCCCAGGGAGGTGCTGCGGGTCCGGGAGACGCGGCCGACGGGCCGGGGACCCCTCCCGGCGGCGCCGTGCTCGACGTGATCGACCACGGGCCGGGCCTGCCGCCCGAGGTTGCCGACCACGTCTTCGACCGCTTCTACCGGGCCGCGGACAGCCGGGCCCAGGGCCGCGGCGGCAGCGGGCTGGGCCTGTCGATCGTCGCGGCGACGGCGCAGGCCCACGGCGGCCGGGTCGAGGTCATCAGCGCCGTCGGCGCCGGCACCACCTTCCGCCTCCTGCTGCCCCCGCCGGTCGGCGCGCCCCCGCCGTCCCCGCCGGTCGCCGCGCCCACCGCGCCCGCCTCGCGCGTCGCCGCACTCCGCCCGGCGCCCTGAGGACGTCCCGAGGACGTTTCAACGGCTGTCCGGTGAAGCCGTCCGGATGCGCGTGGCGGGCTCCGGCGGGCTGGCGGCATAGAGGCGGGCGAGGGCGGCGGCCGCCTCGGCCAGGGTGGCGCGCAGTTCTGGGGGATCGAGCACCTCCAGGTCGGGGCCGAGCGCCAGCAGCTCGCCCTGCGCGTGCCGGACCGACTCGATCGGCAGCCGCGCGCGGACCCAGCCGTCCGTCTCCGGCGCTCCCGCGCTGTTCCGGATGGCCCGACTGACCGCCGGTGGCAGCCGAAACGGCGCCATCGCCAGCCCCGCCGGGGACAGCCGCACCGTCGCCGTCGCCCGGTAGACCGCGGCCTCGTAGCGGGCCGTCCAGGTCGCCCAGTAGGCGGCGAGGTCGAAGTCGGGCGGCCGGTCGAAGCCCTCCCCCGTCAGCGCCGAGGACAGGATCTTTCCTACCCGGTATACCCGCGTCCCCATGGGTGCCTCGGGTCTGGCCGGCGTCTCGGGGCCGGTCGGTGTCGTGGGGCCGGCCGGGGGTACGGGTTCGGCCGGTGGGGCGGGTTCGGCCGGTGGGGCGGGTTCGGGTGACGGGGCGGGTTCGGGTGACGGGGCGAGGGCCGCGACGAGGTACCATGTGCCGCTTTTGAGGACGATGCCGAGCGGGTCGAGGACGCGGTCGACCTCGCGGGGGGCCCGCCAGCGGCGGTAGGTGACCCGGATGCGGCGCTGCGCCCAGACCGCGTCGGCCACCTCAGCGAGCAGCGGCGTGTCCTCGGTCGCCCGGAACCAGCCGGGCGCGTCGAGGTGGAAGCGCTCGCGCACCCGGCCGGCCCGCTCGCGCAGTGGCTCCGGCAGCGCCGCCAGGAGCTTCAGCTCGGCCGCCGCGAGCATCGCGCCGAGGCCCAGCTCGGCGGCGGCGGCCGGCATTCCGGCGAGGAACAGCGAGTCGGCCTCGTCCGCGGTCAGCCCGGTCAGCCGGGTGCGGTAGCCGGCGAGCAGCCGGTAGCCGCCGGTGACGCCACGGTCGGCCAGCACCGGGACGCCGGCCTGCGCCAGGGAGTCCAGATCCCGGTGGACGGTCCGGACGGACACCTCCAGCTCGTCGGCGATCTGGCGCGCCGTCAGTTTGCCCCGCGTCTGCAACAGCATCAGGACGGACAGCAGCCGGCTGGCACGCATGCCCGCATTCTTGCGCGCCAATCCTGACAGAGGAAGTCAGGTATCCCGCCCAGGATGGATGGCGCAGGCAACTTCACCAGGTCCGAAGGGAGATGACCATGACGGGAACGGAGAAGGTCGGCGGCGCGGTGGCCGAAGAGGCGACGGCCTCGGCGGGCGTCACGCCGGCGGCGTGGGCGGGGCTGATGCTCGACTGTCCGGACGCCCGGGAGCTCGCGGCCTTCTACGGCGAGCTGACCGGCTGGGGCGTCGGGGGCGCCGACGACGGGGGCGCCTGGGCCTACCTGACCCCGCCGGGCACCGAGATCATGATCGGATTCCAACGGGTGGCGGACTACCGGCCGCCGCGCTGGCCGGACCAGGAGGTGCCGCAGCAGTTCCACCTCGACTTCCGAGTCGAGGATCTGCCCGCTGCGATCGCCCGCGCCGAGGAGCTCGGCGCCACCCAGGCGGCCTTCCAGCCCGGCGGCGAGCGCTGGCGGGTGCTGCTCGACCCCGCCGGGCACCCGTTCTGCCTGTGCCCACCGGCCCCCGCCGACGCCGCGGCCGGCTGACGCCCCGGCGCGTCAGCCCATTGTGCGGGCGCCGTCGAGCGACTCGCGCAGGATGTCGGCGTGCCCGCAGTGCTGGGCGGTCTCGGCGATGAGGTGCAGCAGGACCTGTCGCACCGACCAGCTCGCGCCGGGCTCGAACCACGGCGCCGAGGGCAGCGGGTGGGCGTCGTCGAGGTCCGCGGCCTCGGTGACGATCCGCTCGGTGCGGCGGGCGACCTCGTCGTAGAGGTCGAGCATGCCGGCCAGCGTCTCACCGGGCAGCAGCCGGAACCCGTCGTGGTACTCCTTCTCGCGGGCCGTCAGGTCGCCGTCGAACGCCGCCGTGCCGACGAGGACGAAGTCCAACCACTGCCGTTCCGTGATCGCGACGTGCTTGATCAGGCCGGCGAGGTTCAGCTCGCTGACCGTGGTGCGCCGCCCGGCCTCCTCGTCGCCGAGGTTCTGCACGGTGAAGCGGAGGAAGAAGCGGCGCCGGGCCAGGCTCGCCAACAGCTCGGCGCGTTCGCCGGTGGGCGCGGCCGGGGCCGTGCCCGCAGCCTGCCCGCCGGTCCCCGCGCTCGGGGTGGCTGCGGTCGGGGTGGCTGCGCTCGGAGTGGCCGTGGTCGCGTCGGTGCTCGTGATGGTCATCGTCTGCCGTCCTTCGTCGTCGGTCTGATGACGTCGACGCTAGGGGTGATTGCGGTCAGGATCCGACCTCAATCACCGGGTCGGGGCGGCAGGTGGCCGACAGTCCGCTCCCGTGGTGGCCGAACCAGGACAGCCCGTAGCAGTTCCGATGAGACGTTTGGGTGACTATGCGATCCTTATCGGGTGACGGACGAGGGTGATGGGGGCGCTCTCGACTGCTTCGTGTCGTACACCGAGGACGGGCGCCCCTGGGCCGAATGGATCACCGGGACGTTGCAGGACGCCGGGCTGCGGGTGCGGTTCGCGTCCTGGGACCTGATCCCGGGGATGCATCGCGTGGCCTGGTTGGACCAGGCCACGCGGCAGGCGCGGCACACGATCGCCGTGGTCTCCGACGGCTATCTCGAGTCGCCGTCCGCCGTTGCGGAGTGGGGTGCCGCCTGGTCGCCGCGGCTGGCGGACGGAGAGCGCCGCCTGCTGGTCGCGCGGGTGACGGACCGTCCCGTGCCGGGGCTGCTCGGCCAGCTCGTGCCGATCAACCTGGTCGACCGGGGCAGGCTTGCCGCGCAGACGGCGCTGCTCGCCGCCGTGCGCGGCGACTCCGCCCGGGTCGAGGGTTCCGCGCCTGGCCCGGGCCGGTTCGAGTCCCCGGGCCGGTCGGCCATGCCGGGCGGGTCGGCGTATCCGGGCGGTCCGGTGTTCCCGCCGGAGCTGCCGGCGGTGTGGAACGTGCCGCAGACCCCGGCCCGCTTCGTGGGCCGGGCCGAGGAGCTGGGCCGGCTGGACGCGGCCATGGCCGCCTCGCCGCTGGTGGCGCTGACCGGCATCGCCGGGATCGGGAAGAGCAGCCTGGCCGCCGCCTACGTCCACCGGCATCGGGCGGATCTGGACGCGGTCTGGTGGGTGCCGGGGGGACGCCCCGAGCTGGTCGGTGAGCGGGTACGCGCGCTCGCTCCCGCGCTGGGACTTCCGGAGCGTGCCGAGCCGCAGGCAGTGCTGGCGCGCCTCGGCCAGGCGGACGGCCGCTGGCTGATCGTGCTGGACGACGCCGCCGACACCGCCGCGGTGCCGGACTGGTTACGGCCCGCCGGCACCGGCCGGCTGCTGGTGACCTCGCGCAATCCCGACTGGGAGCGGTTCGGGCCGGCCGTGCCGATCGGCCCGCTGGAGCGGGCGGAGGCGATCGCGTTGCTCGCCGACCGACTACCCACGGTCGATCGGACGGTGGCCGGAGGAATTGCCGCACGGCTCGGGGATCATCCGCTCGCCCTGGACGGGGCGGCGCACCACATCCGCGTCGACCGCATCTCCGCGCAGGACTATCTCGGCCTGCTGCGGGATCGACCGGAGATCCTCCTGCCGGAGGGGCGGGTTCCCTGGCGGCCGGGGGACAGCGTCGCCTCGCTGTGGGACGAGCCGATCCGCCGGCTGGACGCCGAGACGCCGGCGGCCGGCGAGCTGCTGCGCTTCGCCGCGCACGGCGGTGACGCGCCGTTCCCGATCCGGCTGACGCGCGTCGACGCGGAGCTGATCCCCGGCGCGCAGCTGCGTGAGGCGGCCGAGCATCCCCTCGGCCTGCACCGGACCGTCGCCGCGCTGGAACGCTCCGGTCTGGCCCACCGCGACGGCGACGCCGTGGTCATGCACGCCCTGGTCCGCAGCGCCGTGCGCGCCCACACCACCCCCGAGCAGGCCGACCGCCTCGTCGACGCGACCGGCCGGATGCTGCGCGCCGCCCTGCCCGAGCAGATCACCGCGAATCCGGATGCCTGGCCCGCCTGGAGCGACCATCTGCCCCACGCGCTTGCCGTCCTCGACGCCACGAGTGCGGACGCCGACACCCCGCACACCGCCTGGCTCGCCGAACACACCGCCGCCTACCTGCTCGAACAGGGCCACCCCGACCAGGCCACCCCGCTGGCCGACCGCGCCAGCGCCGCCCGGGAACGCCTCGACGGCCCCGACCACCCCGACACGCTGGCCGCCCGCGAAACCCACATCCGCGCCACCCTGGCCACCGGCCGCGTCGAGGACGCCGGCCCCCTGGCCGCCGCCAACGCCAACGACCGCGCCCGCGTCCTCGGCCCCGACCACCCCGACACCCTGGCCAGCCTCGACACCGTCGCCCAGGCCTACCAACAGGCCGGCCACTCCGACGCCGCCATAAACCTGTTCGAACACACCCTCGCCACCCGCACCCACCTGTACGGCCCCGACCACCCTGACACCCTCACCAGCCGCCACCACCTCGGCCGCGCCTACGACGCCGCCGGCCGCAGCGACGAGGCAGCGCACCTTCTCAGCAGGACCCTCATAGATCGGCAACGAATCCTTGGGACCGAGCATCCCGCCGCCCTCGACACCGGCCACCAGCTCGCCGTCACCTACCAGCGGGCCGGTGCAACCGGCGATGCCTCCGCGCTCGCCGAACAGACCCTCATCGCACGCGATCGCGTTCTCGGTCCCGATCACCCTGACACCCTTGAGACCCGCCACCAGATGGCCCTCACCTATGATCAGGATGGTCGTTTCGACGATGCGGCGCGAGAGTTCGACGAGGCGCTGAGCGGCCGAACCCGTGTTCTCGGCCCCGAGCATCCGGCGACCCTGGACAGCACACATGGGCTCGCACGCGCGCATTTTCTCGCCGGCCGGCCCGAACAGGCTGTGCCCTTGTTCGATCGTGCGCTGGCAGGTCGCGAACGCGTCCTCGGCCCCGACCATCCAGATACCATTCTGACCCGCGTGAGAACCGCCGACGCGCATCTCGTGCTGGGACGGCCCGCGGAGGCCGCCCGACACCTCGAACGCATCCTCGACCGCCATGAACGTATCCTCGGCCCCGAAGATCCGGTGACGGTCGGCGCCCGGGAGGACCTAATCGGCGCCTATCGCCACACCGGACGCGTCGAGGCGGCCCGGCCCCAGCTCGAACGGTTGCACGCCGACCACGGCCGCATGCACGGCAACGGCGATGCTCGCACCCTGCGCACGGCCGACGACCTCGCCGCCGTCTATCGCCAGACCGGCCGGCTACCGCAGGCCGTGGAGCTGACCGAGCGGACCCACCTGATCCGCACGCAGGTCCTCGGCGCCCATCATCCCGACACTCGTGCCAACCGGGACACCCTCGCCGACACCTACCGCCAGGCCGGGCGCGCAGCCGATGCCGTTCCCCTCTACCGCGACATGCTCAACGACACCATGCGCGAGAGCGGCCCCTTTCACGCCGACACCACCCGCGCCCGCCGCGCCCTCACCGACGCCATCGGCCAGACCCGTCACGACCGGCCGGCCGCCACGGAACGGCCGGCCCCCACCGAGCCGCTGTTCGACCATCTTCGATAGGCCCAGGTGCCAGTCGCTGACCGCTCATCCCGGGCCGGCGGACCCGTCGGATTCGGGGGATTCCTCGCCGTCGTCAGGCGACAACCGGTCAAGCTTGTCCAACTTGCGCTCCAGCTCCGCATTGCGTATCCGAACCGCCGGCTTCTCGCCTTCCTCATGCCTCTGCTTCTCCGCACGCGCAGCCTCAGCGTCCAGACGCGCCAGCGTTGCACGCAACGACTGCCGGGCGGCGTTCTCCTCCCATTTCCTTTCGTGTTCGGCTGCGAGGCGTCTCGTCAGCTCGTTGCCCTCACGTTCGCGCCAGGTCCGGCTGAAGTTGCCGTCCCAGTCGACGGGGCGCAGGGGATAGCGGCTTTCGAAGGACGGCTCGGACGGGTCCGCGCTCGCGGCGGCGTCCGGGTCGGTGCCGGGTGGTCGGGTCGGGTCGGTGGCGGCGGGCGGTGGGGCGTGCTCGGCGGTGGGGTCGGGCTGCTGGTCGGCGGGGTTGTCGGGCATCGCGGTCCTCCCCGGTTGCTGGGACTGTGCGTAATGATCCCACCGCGGCCGGTTTGCCGTGCGCGCGACCGGTCGATCAATCGGGGGTTTCGCGTCCCGCGTGGGTGTTGCTCCGCCGACGCCGGTACCGGCGTCGCACCGGGCACCGGGCACCAGGCACCGGGCACCAGGAGCGGCACGGCGTGCGGCTAGGGCAGGTCGTAGACGCGCCGGGCGTTGTCGGCGCAGACGAGCCGGGCGATCCGGGTGGCGTCGGCGGCGGTCCAGGCGTCGTCGTCGATGCCGTCGGCGAGGAAGGCGGCCAGGCCGCGGCGGAACAGCGTCGCGCCGAGCAGGAACAGCTCGCCGAGCGCGTAGGCGTCGGTGGAGAACAGGAACTTGCCGAACGGGGCGAGTTCGAGGGCCTGCGCGATCAGGCCGATGGAGCCGCGCCCGGTGTTGTTGATCGCGAGCCCCAGATCGAGGTGGACGTTGGCGAAGACCTGGGCGAGGTAGGCGGCCTCACGGTGGAACGGATAGCAGTGCAGCAGCAGGACGGTGACCTCGGTCGGCGCGATCGCCCGCAGCAGGCCGGTGAGCAGCAGGGGGTTGCCGCGGGCGAGGTCGAGATCGGCGTCGCCGTAGCCGACGTGGATCTGCACCGGCAGCCGCGCCTCGACCCCGCACCAGATCAGGAACGAATGCAGGACGGGGTCATGCAGCCGGATCGGGGCGCCGCCCCGGATCTCGTTGATCCAGGTGCGGGTGGCGGCGGCGACCTCCCGATCGGTGGGCCGCTGCGCCGGCAGGTCCAGCCCGGCGCGGTAGGCGGCGACCGACTTCACCGCGATCGTCGACGGGGTGCGTTCCGTCAGCCGGGCGCGCACCGTGTCGGCGAGGTGGGCGACCCCGATCTGCCCGGTGAGCACGTCCACGGCCGCCAGTTCCGCGATCCGTTCGAGGCGCACGACGTCGAGGCCCCGCCCGCCAGCGAACGCGGCGAGGTCCGCGGCGCAGGTGAGCGGCTCGGGCTGGAAGCCGGTGTCGACGCAGAAGGTGGTGATCCCGGAGGCGCCGAGCAGCCGCCGGTGCACCTCGGCGTGGCCGAGCTCGGCCCGCCGCTCCAGGTAGGTCTCGGGGTCGGCGTGCGGCGGCAGGTCGAGGGCCGGGGCGCACCAGCGCCGCACGGCGAGGCCGATCTGGCTGTCGAACAGCGTGGTTCCCGGCGGGCCGGGCTGATCGGCCTCGGTCAGCATGCTCTCGAACTCCGGGCGGGTCAGGTCGCGCCGGATGAGGCCGTGGCAGTGATGGTCGACGAGCTCGTGATCGACGAGATCAGGTCCGCCGACGCCTCCGGAGCGCCCCATCCCCGACTGATCCCCCCTGGGAGGTCGGGTCATGCCTGGCCCTAGCTGTCACTTTGCGTTATTGGCACTTGTGAACAGGGCCTGTGGATAACTTGTGGATTACTTCGGCCTCCCTGGGGACAGTCGAGCCGAACATCAGTGATGTTGGCGTGTTTTCAGATCTTCTTGTCGGGGCGACAGCTGTGGACAACTGTTGGCGGCCGCGGGATGCACAGTGGGCATCCCCGGCGAGATCTCGATTCGATATGACTGTCCGTGACAGGTGAACCAGTGTGGGCGGGGTCTCGTCCGGTGTTCCACCCGACATTGGACCCGCGGGCGCGCGAGCATGGTGCCAGGCGAGACCCACCGGGGGGTGGGATCCGTGGGGAAGGCGACATCCGTGGGACAGCGATATCCGTGCCGCAAGCGGCATCCGCGGGAAGGCCGATCATGAACGAGCCTGCGTTGGACGAAGCCGCGCCGCGGATCAGCGCCAACGCCGGCCGCGAGCGCGACCGGCTCGCCGCGGCTGCCCGGCACGCGGCGACGAACCTGGAGGTCCGCGGCGTCGTCTGCGTCGCCTGCACCTTCGTCGACAACAGCGGCATCACCCGGATGAAAGGCGTGCCGGTCGGCCGGCTGGACGCGGCGGTGGTGTGGGGCGTCGGCGCATCCCCGGTGTTCGACGCGTTCGGTGTCGACGATGGGATCATCGCCGGCCGCGTCGCCGGCGGCCCGGTCGGCGACCTGCGGCTGCATCCGGACCTGGAGCGGCTGACCGCGCTCGCCGCCCAGCCCGGGTGGGCCTGGGCGCCGGTGGACCGCCGCGACCAGAGCGGCGTGCCCCATCCCCAGGACGCCCGGGAGCTCGTCCGGGTCGAGGCGGCGCGCCTGGCCGAACGCGGGCTGGGGGTGGCGATGGCCTTCGAGATCGAATGGGCCGTCGCGCCGGCCGGCTCCGACGGCTTCGCCCCCGCCGCCCGCGGCCCCGCCTACGGGATGGCCCGCGTCGCCGAGCTCGGCGACTACCTGCGCGACGTGGTCACGGCGCTGACCGAGGAGGGGCTCGTCGTCGAGCAGATCCACCCCGAGTACGCGGCCGGCCAGTTCGAGGTCTCGGTCGCCGCGCAGGATCCGCTCGGCGCCGCGGACACCTGTGTGCTGGTGAAGGAGACCGTGCGCGGGGTCAGCGGGCGCCACGGCCTGCGCGCCTCGTTCGCGCCGAAGGTCCTCGCCGACGGCGTCGGCAACGGCGGGCACGTCCACCTGAGCCTGTGGGGCGAGGACGGCGACGGCCCGTCGCGGCCGGCACCGTCCGGGCGGGCCGGCGCCGCGGTCACGGGCGGTGTCCCGGCCGTGCCGCCCCCCGGCCTGTCCGCCCTCGGCGGCGCGCCGGGGACGGCGGCAAACGGTGCGTCCGGGCTCGGCGGCTACGGGCCGGGCACGGGTGCAGGCGGCGCGGCGCCGGGCGCCGGGCTGACCGGCGGCGGTCGGGTCAACCTGATGGGCGGCGGGGACGGCCCGGCCGGCCTGACCGCGACCGGTGAGGCGTTCGCCGCCGGGATCTTCGCCCGGCTGCCGGCGCTGATGGCGCTCGGCGCGCCGAGCGTGGCCTCCTACCTGCGGCTGGTGCCCTCCCAGTGGGCGAGTGCGTACGCCTGCTGGGGGTTGGAGAACCGGGAGGCGGCGCTGCGGATGATCCCCGGGCCGCCGGCGGCCGCGGGCCGGGCGGCGAACCTGGAGATCAAGTGCTTCGATCTCGCCGCCAACCCCTACCTCGTGGTGGCCGGCCTGCTCGCCGCCGGGCACGCCGGCCTGGTCGACCAGGCCCGGCTGCCCCCGCCGGTCGATGTCGACCCGGCCTCGCTCGACCCCGCCGAGCGGGCCCGGCGCGGCATCGCCCGGCTGCCGACCGACCTCGGCGCGGCCGTCGCCGCCTTCGCGGCCGACGACGTGTTGCGCCGCGCCTGCGGGCCGGCGCTGCACGACACCGTCGCCACCGTCCGGCGCGCGGAGATCGACCGGTTCGCCGGCGCCGACCCGGCCGCCATCGTGGCCGCCACCCGCTGGCGCTACTGATTCCCGCTGGGCGATCCCCGCTGGGTGGCCCCTGCGGGGACGCACCGGCCGCGGTCGGCCGGTCAGGTGAGCCGGTGCAGCCCGGCCGTCTGCGCGGCCCGCTCCAAATCGCCCACGCCGAACGCCTCGACCGGGCCGAGTGCGCCGACGCGGCGGACGGTGCCCGAGGCGAGGTGCCCCGCCATCCAGGCCATGATCCGCCCGGTGAACGTGTACGGGTCGTGGCCGGCCAGCGCGACGGTGGCGAGCTCCCGGCCGGTGCCGTCGCGGACGCAGGCGACCACCCGCGCCTCGGCGCGTGCCCGGGTCCGGGCGTCCGGCCCGCGCCCGCTGGTCGACAGAGCGGCGCGGGCCAGCGCGCCGAGCGCCGCCCGGGTCGGCGGCAGGCGTCGCAGCCCGGCCAGCGGGAACGACAGCGCCTGCGCCGCCCGGGCGCCACCGCCGCCGCCGACGTAGGTCGAGACGTCGGTCAACGCCGGTGCGAGCCGGGGCAGCGTGACCGCCTCCCCGCCCGACCACAGCACGGCCCGCCGGGCGCGCCGCGCCGCCCGGTCCGCGGGGACGGCCCGATCGGCGGAGGTCGAGAACGCCCGAACCTCCCGGGCGAGGGGCCGCTGCACGAGCCGGCCGTCGCGCAGCGCGAGGACGCCCCCGCCGAACGCGGCCAGCAGCGTCGCCCGCGTACCGCTGCTCATCCCCCGCGGGCCGGAGACGAAGTAGCCGACGTCGAGCCGGCGGGCCGCGCCGCCGGCCGCGTGCAGGGCGAGGGCTCCGGCCAGGTTGCCCGGTACGAACTCGAAACCGGCACCGGGGAGCAGGGCGCCCCCGGCCGCCGCCGCCCGCGGCCCGACGTCGGCGAAGACGTGGCGCAGGAACGCCCCCTCGCCGGAGCAGTCGACGTAGTGCGCCCCCGCCGCGGCGGCCGCCGCCACCGCCGGGCGGCCGAGCCGGTCGAACGGGCCGACCGTGGAGACGAGCACGTCGCCCGCACGCAGCAGCCGGCGCAGCGCCGCGGCGTCCCCGGCGTCGGCGACCGCGGTCGGCAGCCCGTCGTAGTCGGCGGCGAGAGCGGCGACCCGCGGGCCGACGCGGCCGGCCAGCACCGGCCGGTGCCCGGCCGCGACGAGCTCGGCGGTGACCAGCCGGCCGGTGTACCCGGTCGCACCGAACACCACGATGTCGCCCGGCGGGTTCCCCGCGTTCCCGGGCGCGTTCCCGGGGTGCCCGGCTGGGTGCCCCAGCGTGGAATCGTTCCCCGGCGGCGTGGCGTCCGGCGATTGCATGAAGTTCTCCGGCCGCGCGGCAGCACCACCTGCCGCGGCCGCCGTCGCGGCTTGGTTCTCCATAGCGCCATCCTTGTGGTGACGTTAGCCCGAACAGTCGATCGTGACCCCCGACACGTTGCTTTGGCGCGTGGGCGCGTGCGGCCCTCACAATGATGCGCACCCCGTCCGAGGAGGCGCGCGTGCGTAAGGTTCTGGTCGCAAACCGCAGTGAGATCGCCGTCCGCGTCTTCCGAGCCGCCCAGGAACTGGGGCTGCGCACGGTCGCGGTGTACACCCCGGAAGACGTTTCCGCGCTGCACCGGACGAAGGCGTCCGAGGCCTACGAGCTCGGCGGCCCGGGCCACCCGGTGCGGGGCTACCTCGACATCGATGCGCTGCTCACGGTGGCCAAGCAGGCGGAGGCGGACGCGCTGCACCCCGGCTACGGCTTCCTGTCGGAGTCGGCGGTGCTGGCGGAGGCGTGCGCGGCGGCGGGCGTGACCTTCGTCGGGCCGCCGCCGTCGGTGCTGCGGCTGACGGGGGACAAGGTCGCGGCGCGCGACGCGGCGATGGCGGCGGGCCTGCCGGTGCTGCGCGCGTCGACGCCGCTGCCCGACGGGGCGGGCGCGGCGCAGGCGGCCGAGGAGGTCGGGTTCCCGCTGTTCGTGAAGGCGTCGGCGGGCGGCGGCGGGCGGGGCCTGCGCCGGGTGGAGCGGGCGGCGGACCTCGCCGACGCGGTGGCCAGCGCCTCCCGGGAGGCCGCGGCGGCGTTCGGCGACGGGACCGTGTTCCTGGAGCAGGCCGTGGACCGGCCCCGTCACATCGAGGTACAGGTCTTCGCCGACGCGTACGGCAACATCATCCACCTGTTCGAGCGGGACTGCTCGGTGCAGCGCCGCCATCAGAAGGTCGTCGAGATCGCCCCGGCGCCGATGCTGGACGAGGCGGTCCGGGCGAGCATCTGCGCGGACGCGGTCCGCTTCGCCCGGCACGTCGGCTACGTCAACGCCGGCACCGTCGAGTTCCTCCTCGGCGCCGACGGCCAGTACACGTTCATGGAGATGAACCCGCGCATCCAGGTCGAGCACACGGTCACCGAGGAGGTCACCGGCGTCGACCTGGTCGCGGCCCAGCTGCGCATCGCCGACGGGGAGAGCCTCGCCGACCTCAACCTCGGCCAGGAGCAGATCACGCTGCGCGGCACCGCGATCCAGTGCCGGGTCACCACGGAGGACCCGGCGGACGGCTTCCGGCCCGACACCGGCACGATCAGCTTCTATCAGTCCCCGGGTGGTCCCGGCGTCCGCCTCGACGGCGCGACCTACGCCGGCGCCGAGGTCAGCCCCTACTTCGACTCGCTGCTGGTGAAGCTGACCGCGCGGGGCGGCTCGCTGGAGAAGGCGGCCCGGCGGGCGCGCCGCGCACTCAACGAGTTCCGGGTCCGCGGCGTCCGGACCAACATCGATTTTCTGGGGAGGGTGCTGACCGACCCCGACTTCCTCGCCGGCGGGGTGACGACGTCGTTCATCGACGAGCGCCCGGAGCTGCTCCTGCCCGGCCGGGGCACCGACCAGACCAGCCGGACGCTGGCCCGCCTCGCCGAGAGCACCGTCAACGGGTTCCGGCGCCCGGCGAACGTGCTGGTCGACCCGCGCACCCGGCTGCCGGAGCTGCCGCTGCTGCCCGACGGGCAGGGGGTGGCGATCGGTCCCGGCTCGCCCGCCTGCCTCGGCGCCGGCGGCGGCCATGGGTTGTCCGGCGGCGCGGGCGTCGGCGGTGTCGCGGTGCCCGCCGGCTCGCGGCAGCTGCTCGCCGAGCTCGGCCCCGCCGGCTGGGCGGCACGGCTGCGCGCCCAGGAGGCGCTGGCGGTCACCGACACCACGCTGCGCGACGCCCACCAGTCGCTGCTGGCGACCCGGCTGCGCAGCTTCGACATCCTCGCGGCGGCGCCGTCGTTCGCCGCCCTGACACCGAACCTGCTCAGCCTGGAGGCGTGGGGCGGGGCGACGTACGACGTGGCGCTGCGGTTCCTGGCCGAGGACCCGTGGGAGCGGCTCGCGGCGCTGCGGACCACCGCGCCGAACCTGTGCCTGCAGATGCTGCTGCGCGGCCGCAACGCGGTCGGCTACACGCCGTACCCGGACGATGTGGTGCGGGCGTTCGTCGCCGAGGCCGCCGCGACCGGCGTCGACCTCTTCCGGATCTTCGACGCGCTCAACGACATGGAACAGATGCGCCCGGCGATCGAGGCGGTTCTCGAGACCGGCACGGCGATCGCCGAGGGCACCCTGTGCTACACCGGCGACCTGTCCGACCCGGGTGAGCAGATCTACACCCTCGACTACTACCTGCGTCTCGCCGAGCAGCTCGTCGCCGCCGGCGTGCACGTGCTGGCAATCAAGGACATGGCCGGGCTGCTGCGTCCCGCCGCGGCGGCGACGCTGGTCACCGCCCTGCGGTCACGCTTCGACCTGCCCGTTCACCTGCACACCCACGACACCGCCGGCGGTCAGCTCGCCACCCTGCTCGCCGCGTCCGCGGCCGGGGTGGACGCCGTCGACGCCGCCGCCGCGCCGATGTCCGGCGGCACCAGCCAGGTGAACATGTCGGCGCTGGTCGCGGCGACCGACCACACCCCCCGGGCGACGGGCATCGCGCTGTCGGCGCTGTCGTCGATGGAGGCGTACTGGGAGGCGGTGCGCGACCTGTACGCGCCGTTCGAGGCGGGCCTGCGGGCGCCGACCGGGGCGGTGTACCGGCACGAGATCCCCGGCGGGCAGCTCACCAACCTGCGCCAGCAGGCGATCGCGCTGGGGCTCGGGGAGCGCTGGCCGGCCGTGCAGGAGGCGTACGCGGTCGCCAACGAGCTGCTCGGCAAGCCGATCAAGGTGACGCCGACCAGCAAGGTCGTCGGCGATCTGGCGCTGTTCCTCGTCGGCGGCGGGGTGGACGTCGCCACGCTGCGGGAGCATCCGGAGCGCTTCGACCTGCCGGCGAGCGTCCTGGGCTACCTCGCCGGGGAGCTCGGCACCCCGCCGGCCGGGTTCGCCGAGCCGTTCCGGGAGCGGGCGCTGGCCGGCCGCCACCCGGCGCCGCCGTCCGCCGACCTCGACCCCGCCGACGCCGCCGAACTCGCCGTCCCCGGCGCCCGGCGCCGCGCGGCGCTGTCCCGGCTGCTGTTCCCCGGCCCGTGGAAGGACTACCTGGCCGCCGCCGACAGCTACGGCGACTCCTCGCTGGTCCCGACCGAGCCCTACCTGTACGGGCTGCGTCCCGGCGTGCCGGTGGCCGTCACGCTGGAACCCGGCGTGGAGATCATCATCGAGCTGGAGACGCTGTCCGAGCCGGACGACGCCGCCATGCGGACCCTCTACCTGCGGGTCAACGGCCAGCCCCGCCCGGTCCGGGTCCGGGACAACTCCATCACGGCGACGACGGCCGCGGCGCGCCGCGCCGACCCGGCCGACCCGAACCAGATCGGCGCCGGGCTGCCCGGCATCGTCACCTTCACCGTCGCCGCCGGGGACACCGTCACCCAGGGCCAGAAGCTCGCGGTGGTGGAGGCGATGAAGATGGAGGCCGCCGTGACCAGCCCCGTCGCCGGCACCGTCGGCGAGCTCGTCCGCACCAGCGGCGACTCCGTCGAGGTCGGCGACCTGCTGCTCGTCGTCCGCCCCTGAGCCGAGGGCTCGACCTCGCACCCGCAGGGCCCGCCGCGCGATCCCGGCGGCGGGCCCTGCGGGTCGAGTCCCGCGGGTCGTGCGGCCCTGTGGGGGTCTTGGCCGGTTGCGCCCGGGCCTCAGCGCCCGAGCCTCAGTCTCAAGGGGCCCCGGGCGTCGCCGGGCGCGGGCGGAACACCCAGGCCCGCAGCAGCAGGAACCGGATGACGGTCGACAGCAGGTTCGCCAGCACGAGGACCGTGACCTCCAGGCCCCGGCCGGGATGGTCGCTCGCCGCGTGCAACGTCGCGAGTGAGCCGCTGGTCAGCCCCAGCCCGATGGCGAACACCACCAGACCCTGCAGGTGGTGCCGGCCGGCCTGGGCCGCACCGGTGAGCCCGAAGGTGAGCCGCCGGTTCGCCGCCGTGTTCGCCACCGCGGTGATGAGCAGCGCCAGCAGGTTCGCCGCCTGCGCGCCGGTGGCCGTCCGCAGCAGGACGAACAGCACCAGGTAGGCCAGGGTGCTGGCCACCCCGATGACGGCGAAGCGGACGAGCTGACCCGGCAGCCCCCGCGGCACTCCCGGCACCTGCACCCCTCCCGCCGCCCCGCCGCCATCCGCCTCGCCGCCGCCATCCGTGCCGCCGCTGCCATCCACACCGCCGCCACCGCTCGCGCCGAGGCCGGCCGTGGCGGTCAGCGGGCCGCGGCCGAACTCGCGGCGCAGCTCGGCCAGCGGCAGCGCCCCGGTGCCCAGCGCCCGCAGCAGCCTGATGACCCCCTTGAGGTCCGCGATCGCCGTGGCGAGGACGTCGACCCGACTGTCCGGATCGTCGATCCAGTCGACGGGCACCTCGTGGATGCGCATCCCGGCCCGTTCGGCGAGGACGAGCAGCTCGGTGTCGAAGAACCAGCCGGTGTCCTCCACCAGGGGCAGCAGCGCCGCGGCGGCGTCGGCACGGATCGCCTTGAACCCGCACTGCGCATCGGAGAACCGGGCGGCGAGCGTCCCGCGCAGGATCAGGTTGTAGCAGCGGGAGATCACCTCCCGGCGCGGCCCGCGCACCACCCGGGAGGTCCGGGCGAGCCGGGTACCGATCGCGAGGTCCGAATGCCCGCTGATGAGCGGCGCGACCAGCGGCAGCAGCGCGGCCAGATCGGTGGACAGATCGACGTCCATGTAGGCGAGTACCGGCGCGGGCGACATCGCCCAGGCGGTGTGCAGCGCCCGGCCGCGGCCCTTCGCGTCGAGGTGCACCGTGCGTACCCCGGGCAGCTCCTCCGCCAGCGCCAGCGCGATCCCGAGGGTGCCGTCGGTGCTGGCGTTGTCGGCGATCGTGAGCTGGAACGGGTAGGGGAACGTGTCCCGCAGGTGGGCGTGCAGCCGGCGCACGCAGGGGGCGAGATCGGTCTCCTCGTTGTAGACCGGGATGACGACGTCGAGCACCGGGCGCGGTCGGCCGTCGTCCTCCACTGCCGTGCTGGCGTGCGTCTGCTCCGCGGGAACGCGCTGCGCGGGGGCACCGGTTCCGGTCGCCGAGGAAGGCATCCACGTCGTCATGCTCCTCACCCTCGGTCGGCGAGCTGTGCCACCCGTGTGCCGATGCTGTGTGCCGCCTGTGAGATGCCGGCGCGCGCCGGCATCTGTGGGCAGCCAGGCGCTGCCTGCCCCCTTCTCCTCTTGTCGCGGTTGGTCTCCTACCTTTCGTCCCGATCCGGGCAGGATGAAGAGCGATCTCGACGGCATCGACGGAACCGCCGGTCTTCGACGTCGGTGCCCGATCGCTCGACCGCGTCAACGGCGAGCGGCTACCGATCTTCCATTCGCCGGGTCGGGTGGATCGGTGGTGGCTGGGGTTCGGGGGTTGGGGTTCGGGGGTTGGGGTTCGGGGGTTGGTCGTGCTGGCTGTGCGGGGTGGGTGGGTGGTCCCGGGGGGTGGCTGTCGCCGTGTCGGCGGGAGAGCGACGGCTGTGCTGCGGTGACGGCGTGGGTCGGGTCTGGGCGGGGGTCGGGTCTGGGCGGGGGTCGACGCGGGCTGGGGTCGGCCTGGGCGCGGTGCTGGTTCCGCGGAACACCATGATCGTCGGACTCGGTTCCGCGGAACACCATGCCCGGACGCGGGTCCCGGTTCCGCGGAACACCATGATCATCGATGTTCGGTTCCGCGGAACACCATGATCACCAGGGCTGGGGTCGGGAACAGGTCGGGTCGAGATCGGGTGGGGTCGGGGTCGGGAAAGTGTCGGTGGTGGATGGGAGCCTGCCCGGGTCCGATGATCCACGACACCCTCGGCCCGGTGATCACGGTGGTTGGCCTTGCGGCAACTCCGACGGCTGTGTCTACGGCGGTCCCGGTAGCCGGCACGTCCCTGGCGGAGGGGAAGGTGGATACCGCCCGGCAGTGCCGGCCACCACCCACACCGTGGAACGGCTCCCCGCGATCCGGGCAGCGTGCGCCACGGGCACCCTGTCCTACGCCACGGTCCCTGCGGCCACCCGAGTCACCGAGACCGCCCCACATCGAGAAAGATCAACACCCGCCGCCACCGGGACCGACCCGGGAACCATCAACAGGAACCATCAACCGACACCACACATTAAAGATCAGTAACCGCTGTAACCAGCCGACTTTCCGATCATGTAGAAGGAAGCGGCTGGGCATCATATCGAAGGAAGTCTCCGCCGCGCTTCACTCCTCCCCTTGACGTATTGACGAGCATCTCTAGCAAGGCATCTACCTAATAATGACTCGTCCTCTCATTCTCGGCGCCGCGGATCGCGACGTGTGGTTCCCGTGTCATACGGCGGGGCCTCGATGCCTCGACCCATCTCAGGCTCCGCAGTGTCTTCCATACTAACGGGCAACGCAAGATCAAATTGCTGGTGCGGCCGAACTTCTTCATTTCTGCAAGGGGCCGTTCCTCGGTAGGTGTCTGCAGTGAGAGGCCCTTGGTGTTGTGGCTGTGGTCGGTCTTCCTGCTGCGACCATACATCGGCAATGGTTACGTATCCGAACATGCGTTCGACATCGGTTAGCTGTTCGGCTAGGCTTTTTCGCATGGTCTCGAATCCTGATTTCCCTAGTGGCTTGCATGTACTGGTCGATGGGTTGACCGCGGTGTCTGCGCGGGTGGATGGCCTGATGGGTGGTCCGGTGTGGTCGTTGTCGGATGCGGGTCTGCTGGATTTTCTGGTGGACTGTTCGGCCGTGTTGACGCGGCTGGCGGCGTTCCGGCTTCAAGTGGTGGCGGAGGTGCATGGTCGGGGGTTGGCGCGGCGCGCGGGTGCCAGTAGCACGGTGGCGTTACTGCGGGAGCGGCTACGGGTCCGGGCGGCGGATGCGGGTCGCCTGGTCGATGTTGCCGTGGCGGTGGACGGTCCGTTGGCGGCGACGGGGGCGCGACTGGCCGCGGCGGAGATCAGTGTGGAGCAGGCACAGGTGATTGCCGCGGGGATGCGATCGCTGCCGGCCGGTGTCACCGCGGATGTGCGCCGGCAGGTGGAGGCGTTCCTGCTGCGCCAGGCCGACGAGTTCGACCCGACCGCACTGGCCCGCCTGGCCCGTCACATCCGCGAGACCCTGACGTGGGTGGACGAGAGCCCCGGCGATGATCCGCCTGGCCCGGCCGCCGGCGGGGAGTCCGGCAGTGAGGGCAGTGGGCCTGGCGCCGGTGGTGAGTCCAGCGACGGCAAGTCCAACAGCGGCGCTGCGGGCGACGTCCAACCTGGCAGTCCCGCCGATTCCGCCGGTGTGGCTGACGCGGATGGGGAGCAGGGGGAGGATCCGGCGGGTCGTCGGGGGCTGTGGATCTCGGAGTTGCCGGATGGGATGACCCGGATCAGCGGTGAGCTCGACCCCGAAGCCGCTGCCCTGGTGCGTACCGCCCTCGACCCGCTGGCCGCTCCGCGCCCCGCCATCGACGGTGCCCTGGACTCGCGTAGCCCCGCCCGGCGGCGTGCCGACGCCCTCGTCGATCTACTCGGTCGGACTCTCGACGCCGCCGTCCTGCCCGCCGGCGGCGGGATCCGCCCGCACCTGAGCGTCACCATCACCTGGGCGGCACTGGTCGGCGGTTCGGGCGTGCCCGCCACCACCAGCTGGGGTCAGCCCCTGCCCCGCGAGGTGCTGCGCCGCCTGGCCTGCGACGCCTCGGTCCGCCGCATCGTCCTCGACCCCGCCGGCGTTCCTCTTGATGTCGGACGCGCGCAGCGCACCGTCACCCCCGACATTCGCCGCGCTCTTATCGCTCGCGACAACGGTTGTGCGTTCCCGGGGTGCGACCGGCCCGCAGGATGGACCGAAGCACATCACATTCGACATTGGGCCGATGGGGGAGACACCTCGCTGGACAACAGCGTACTGCTTTGCGGTTATCACCACCGGGTTGTCCATCACCAGGGTTGGACCGTCCAGCTCGGGCCTGACCGGCGCCCCGAATTCCTCCCCCCAGCCTGGATCGACTCTCACCGTAACCCCCGCCGAAACCCCTACACACTCCACCCCCACGGCCTGCTCTACGGCATCGCCGCCGGATGAAATTCCGTCCGTATCCCGTCCAGCTCGTGTCGCGACGGCCCTATAAGCGCGGACCGGACGCGTGCAGTGGATTTGGAATCTCATATATCGGGCGAGACACGGTAGCGGCCGTGTGCTCCGGGCCTGAGAAAGAACCCGGAACACACGGCCGGCCTGACGATCGCGATAGATCAGGCGGTACGAGCGGTGGTGCTGGTGGCGGAGGTGCCGGTGCTCGCCTTGGGGGCGGTCAGGTCGTAGAGGGTGACCCCGTCGACCGTCTTCTCGGTGAAGTTCTCCGTCACCCAGGAGGAGATCTCCTGCGAGGAGCTGCTGCCGCCGTTGGCGCGGCCGAAACCGCCGCCGCCGATGAAGTAATGAATCTTCCCGTCGCTGACGTACTTCTTGAACTGCGCGAGGGTCGGCGACGGGTCGCTGCCGTTGAAGCCGCCGATCGGCATGACCGGTTCGCGGGTCGCGAGCTGGTAACCGGCGGCGCTGTTCGAGCCCACCGCTGCGGCGACCCAGGTGTAGGAGTCGGCGTCCTGCTTGAACAGCTTCACGATGGCCTCGCTGGGTTTCGCGGCGTCGAGCAGGCCGCCCATGCCGCCGCGCATGCCGCCTTCGGCGGTGAACCCGTTGCCCTGCTGGCCGGTGCCGGTGCCGCCTTGGCCCGGGAGGGTGCCCTGGCCGCCCGCCGCGCCGTTGCCGGTGCCCCCGCCCGTCGTGCCACCGGTGCCACCGGTGCCACCCGGGAATCCGCCGGCCTGGCCGCGGCCGGGGAAGCCGCCTTGGCCCCCGCCGGAGAAGCCGCCTTGGCCCCCGCCGGGGAAGGCGCCGCCCTGGCCGCCGCCCGGGAAGGTGCCTGCCTGGCCGCCGCCGGGGAAGGCCCCGCCGGCCTGGTTCTGGCCCTGGCCGCCGGTGCCCTGCTGGCCGCCGGCCTGGTTCTGGCCCATGCCGGGCGGGCCGCCCTGCTGGCCGTTCATGCGGCGCATGAAGCCGCCCGGGCCGCCGAAGCCGGCGCCGGCCGGACCGGCCGAGGGGATCGAGCCGGTGTGCGGCGACCCGGCGGTGGCCACCGCATAGGCGCCCGGCCCGAGCAGGCCGGCGACGAGCGCCACCGCGGCGACCCCGATCGAGACCCGGCGGGGCAGCCGGACGGTCGCGAGGAAGCCGAGCGTCGCGATGATCCCCGCGACCAGCACGGTGTAGCGGATCCACGGGTGCCAGTCGGCGGTGCGGTGCAGCAGCGTCCACGACCAGGCGGTGGTCGCGGCGATCGTCGCCGCGCCGGCCAGCGCGGCGGCGGGGTGGCTCCGGTGCCGCCACAGCAGGACCGCTCCCATGCCCACCAGGGCACCGACCGCCGGGGCCAGGGCCACCGTGTAGTAGGCGTGGAAGATGCCCTTCATCTGGCTGAAGATGATCCCGGTGACGAGCAGCCAGCCGCCCCAGAGGGCGAACGCGGCCCGCAGCCGGTCGGTCCGCGGCGCCCGTCGAGTGATCCACAGCCCGGCGACCAGCAGGATCAGTGCGGCCGGCAGCAGCCAGGAGATCTGACCGCCGACCTCCGAGCCGAACATCCGCGTCCAGCCGGTCTCCCCCCACATGCCGCCGCCGCGCCCGCCGCCCGGGCCACCGCCGCCCGGGAACGGCATCCCGCCGGCGGCGCCGTTCGCCAACCCGGCCGCGCCGCCGGTGCCGGTGCCGCCGCCCGGCAGCGCCGCGGTCGCGCCGTCCTGGAGCATGCCGAAACCGCCGCGGCCGCCAGCCCCACCGCCGCCGACGCTGCCAGTCTCGTTGCCGGTGAGCCGGCCGAGCCCGTTGTAACCGAGGGTGAGTTCGAGCAGGCTGTTGTGCTGCGAGCCGCCGATGTACGGCCGCGACGAGTCGGGGACCAGCTCCACGATCGCGATGAACAGTCCGGCCGGGACCAGCAGCCCGAGGCCGCCGGCCAGCGTCTGGCGGACCCGGCGCCAGAACGACGTCGGCGCGCAGGCCAGGTACACCAGCGCGAAGATCGGTACGACGACCAGCGCCTGCAGCAGCTTCGTCAGGAACGCGAAGCTGACCAGCACGCCGGCCAGCACCATCCAGCGGGTGCTGGCCTGTTCCACCGCGCGCAGCGTCGCGTAGGCGCCGGCGACGAGCAGGAGCACCAGCAGCGCGTCCGGGTTGTTGAACCGGAACATCAGCGCCGCCACCGGGGTGAGTGCGAGCACCGCGCCGGCGAGCAGCCCCGCCCCGGCGGACAGCTGTCGGCGCACCGTCGCGTAGAGCAGCCCGACGGTGCCCACGCCCATCAGCGCCTGTGGGACGAGCAGGCTCCACGAGTTCAGCCCGAAGATGCGCGCCGAGAGCGCCATCACCCACAGGGAGGCCGGCGGCTTGTCGACGGTGATCGAGTTGCCGGCGTCCGAGGAGCCGTAGAAGAACGCCTTCCAGCTCACCGAGCCCGCCTGGACCGCGGCCGAGTAGAAGGCGTTGGCCCAGCCCGAGGCGCTCAGGTCCCACAGGTACAGCACGCCGGTGCCGACCAGCAGGACGATCAGCGCCGGGCGGACCCAACGCGGGTCCGGCTCGGTGGCGACCGGCGGTGCGGTGTCCTCGGCGGCGGGCCCGACCACTGTGGGCGCGTCGTGGTCCGTCGGCTGAGCCGGATCCGTCCTGGTCCACGGCAGCCGGCGACGGTGTCCCTGAGCGCGCCGACCCCCGGCGTGCGGGATCGGGTCGGTGAGTGTGGGCGACATAAGGATCACCCTGGGCCATCGACCTTTCGGGTCCTTGTGCTCCGCCTGTGCGCAACCTGTGAAGCTCGGTTGAGGACCCTCGCCTGTGTCACGGCCCCGGAGCCGGGCGTGGCGGAGACGTGCTCAGGCGCGGCGTGTGGGCCCGGCGAGGCCGGCCGCCGTTGCCGGCGGTGCGGGTGGCGCCACCGGCGCCGGTCCTGGCAGCGCGGTCAGGACCGGGGTCGTGGTCATCGGGGTGGCCGGCTCGCCCTGCGCCGAGACCGCGGCCGACCAGCGCGGCAGCGCGACGACGAACGCGGTGCGCCCGGGTTGGCTGGTCGCCTCCACCCGGCCGTGGTGCGCCTCGACGACGGCCGCGACGATGGCGAGGCCGAGCCCGGTGCTTCCCGCGGCCCGCGACCGGGAGCTGTCCCCGCGGGCGAAGCGCTCGAAGACCTCGGGCAGCAGGTCGGGAGGGATGCCGGGGCCGTCGTCCACGATGGCGACGGTGACCTCGTCGTCGGTGACGGACAGGCTGGCCGTCACCCGGGTGCCCGGCGGGGTGTGGGTGCGGGCGTTGGCCAGCAGGTTCGCGAGCACCTGGTGCAGCCGGGCCGAGTCGCCGGTGACGGTGACCGGCTCCTCGGGCAGGTCGAGCGCGAAGCGGTGGTCGGGGGCGGCGACGTGCGCGTCGCTGACGGCGTCGACGACCATCCGGGAGATGTCCACCGGCTCGTGCTCCAAGGGCCGCCCGGAGTCGAGCCGCGCGAGCAGCAGCAGGTCCGCGACCAGAGCCGTCATCCGCGCGCTCTCCGACTCGACCCGGCTCATCGCGTAGGTGACGTCCGGCGGGACGGGTTCGCGGGTGCGGCGGGTGAGCTCCGCGTAGCCGCTGATCGCGGCGAGCGGGGTGCGCAGCTCGTGGCTGACGTCGGCGAGGAACTGCCGCATCCGCGTTTCGCTGGCGTGCCGGGCCGCCAGCGCCGCCCCAATGTGGCCGAGCATCCGGTTGAGCGCCGAGCCCACCTGGCCGACCTCGGTCCTCGGGTCGGTGTCGACCTCCGGCACGCGGACCGACAGCGCCACCTCGCCCCGGTCGAGCGGCATCTCCGCGACCCGGGACGCGGTCGCCGCCACCCGGCGCAGCGGGCGCAGGGTCACCCGGACGATCACCGTGCCGGCAACCGCCGCCGCGGCCACCCCCGCCAGGGCGACGGCGCCGGCGATGGCCGCCATCTTGGTCAGCGTCGCGTTCACCTGCTTCATCGGCAGGCCCGTGACGACGGTGGTGCCGTCGGGCAGGGTACGGCTGAGCAGCCGGTAGTCGCCGGCGTTCGCGAGACCGCGAGTATGCGTGCCGCTGTCACGCGGGACGGCCGCGACGGTAGCGGCCTGACTGGCGGAGAGCACCTGCGGCGAGTCGGCCGTGCCGATGTAGGCGCCGTAGATACCGGTGTCGTCGATGACCGCGGCCAGCGTGCCGGGCTCGACCGGCCCGGTAAAGAAACGGCTGAGCAGGGTGCCGCCGCTCACGCCATACAGCGTCTGCACCGTGGACGTCGCCGAGCCGGCCGTCGTCGCTTTCGGGACCGCGGCGGAGATCACGCGCGCGGACACCCCTTGAGCCGTGATGGCGCCGGTCGGGGCGGTGCTGGTCGTGCTGCTCCCGCTCGTCGTGGCGCGGATCATGCCGGCAGTGGTCGTCGCGGAGACCACGGTGGCGCTGATGGTCGCCGTCGTGGCGGCAGGCCGCCAGGAGGTTGTCGTGCCCGACCCCGACCCCGAGCCCGAGCCATAGCCATAGCCATAGCCCGGCGCGGGAACCGTGCCCGATCCGGAGTCCGATCCGTCGCCGGGGAGCTGCTGCGGCAGGGGCGTGTCGAAGAACCGCGACGGGGGACGCTCCCACCGGTTGCTCGCCTCGTGCAGCCGGCGGTCGAGTTGGTCGAGCAGGACGCCGCGCAACGCCACCGCGGTCACGAACACGATCGCCAGCGACACGGTGGCGAGCAGCACCATGAGCAGGGCGAGCAGCCGCGTCCGCAACGACCAGCGGGACGGGGCGACCGGCCAGCCGTGGCCGGCGCGGCGTCGCCCGGGGCCGACCTGCCCGGACGGGCCGGCCTGGGCGACCGAGGCGGTGTGCCGCGCGGTGGCGTTCACGCCGTCACGCCGTCACGCCGTGGGTGCGGGGGAGGCTGCGGCGCTGTCCGACCGGACGGGATAGTCGGTCTCGGCCGGCCGCAGCACGTAGCCGGCGCCCCGCATCGTGTGAATCATCGGCGGGCGGCCGGCGTCGATCTTCTTGCGCAGGTAGGAGACGTACAGCTCGACGACGTTCGCCTGCCCGCCGAAGTCGTAGTTCCAGACCCGGTCGAGGATCTGCGCCTTGCTGAGCACCCGGCGCGGGTTGCGCATGAAGAAGCGCAGCAGCTCGAACTCGGTCGCGGTCAGGTGCACCGGGACGCCGCCGCGGGCCACCTCGCGGCTCTCCTCGTCCATGGTCAGGTCGCCGACGACGAGCCGCGCGCCCTGCAGCGCCTCGGTGGTTCGCGCCGCGCGGCGCATCAGCCCGCGCAGCCGGGCGACCAGCTCCTCCAGGCTGAACGGCTTCGTCACGTAGTCGTCGCCGCCGGCGGTGAGCCCGGCCACCCGGTCCTCGACGGCGTCGCGGGCGGTCAGGAACAGCACGGGGACGTCCGGGCTCTCCGCCCGCAGCCGACGCAGCACCTCCAGCCCGTCCATGTCGGGCAGCATGATGTCGAGCACCACCGCGTCCGGCCGGAACTCGCGCGCGAGCCGCAGCGCGCCACGCCCGTCCCCGGCGCTGCGCACCTCCCACCCCTCGTAGCGCAGCGCCATCGACAGCAGCTCCGCCAGCGTCGTCTCGTCGTCCACCACGAGTACCCGCACCGGTTGCATACGGGACAGCTTCTCCCGAATGCCTGGCCGTAGCCTGAGTCCTGGCTGTGAACTTCCTGTGAGCGGTCCAGGCGAGGCGGTTGGATCGGTAGGCGTCGCACGCCGGCCCAGCCCCGGCGGGCGGCGAGCGTGCTGACACTCACTCCGGCGACCGTGCCTGCGCACTGTTCGACCGCGACGAGCCTTCCACGGGACCGCGTGCAAAGCGGACAGAGCGACCGTATCGTTGCGCAGTGCACCTAGATGACGCTTTGAGCGGTTTGTCGATGCTCCGGAGGGCGTCGGCTCGGGGAGTCTCGCTGCCGCATCAGTCATTGACGCTGCTGTGGGCGGTGGAGCGCATCGGGGATGGAGTACGGCTCCGCCGCTGGTCGGAAGTCCGCGACGAGCTGGCGGCTGCGCTGGTCGGGGGTGGGGTCGAGAACCGCGGACGAGTAGCACCCGAGTACCCGGTGGTGGCGCTGAGGAACTCCCCGCTCTGGGAGATCCGCGCCGGCTCAGCAGCGCCCGCGGCGCACAGCTCGCAGCCACGCCGGTGGCTGGATCGGGAGGATCCTGAGTTTGGACTCTCCGCGCCTGCCTTTGAACTGCTACGAGACGAGCGCAACCGTGAACAGTTCGCGGCGGCGCTGCACCGGCTGCTAGGTCAGGCGGCAGGTCCTGCTGGCCCAGACGCTGTCTTCTGGGAGATCCAGCCGGGGGTTGTGGTAGTCCGTCGCGACGTCCATGCGCGTTATGGCGGTCGACGTCAGGGCGGAATTGGCCCGTCCCGCTCCACTCCCAATGTGCTGCTCTTTACGAACCCGGTACGGGGTCGGTCGCACGGCTACTTTGACGGGTGGGGCGACGACGGATGTTTCCACTACACCGGGGAAGGGCAGCTTGGTGATCAGCGGATGGTGCAGGGGAATCTCGCCATCCTGGCTCACCGGAGGGACGGCCGCACGCTTCGCCTCTTTCGCGTCGTGCCGGATGGCGTTGAGTATCTCGGGGCGTTCGAGATCGATCCTGATCGCCCGTGGTACACGAGTGAGGCGCCAGAAACTAACGGTGGGCCGCTGCGGACAGTCATCATGTTTCGGCTACGTCCGCAGGGGTCGGTGCTGTCGGTCGATGCAGACCTCCCTGAGACTCCCACGACGACCAGCAGGGTCACCTCCATCCCGGTAGAGGCGTCGAACGTCGAAAACTACGCGATATCCTCGCCGGCTGAGCCGACCACGGCCTTCCGGCGCGAGGCTGCCCTCGTCAGCGCCTACCGTGAGCACCTTCTATCCCTTGGCCATGAGGTGTGTAGAAAGCAGATTCTGCCCCCCGATGAGGTTCATCCCCTTTTTACCGATCTTTACGATGACACGACCGGTGAGCTCATCGAGGCTAAAGGTACCGTGACGCGAGATGCCATCCGTATGGCTATCGGACAGCTCATCGATTACCGCCGCTTTTTTGATCCACCGCCAAGAATGGTCCTCCTGGTTCCCCGGAAACCGCGTCCCGACCTACTCGCTTTGTGTTCCGCCGCAGAGGTCTCGGTGGTGTGGGGATCCGATGCCTCGTCGCCCCCCACCTGGTCGAGCAATTAGCCGTCGCCGCTGCTCCCGCGCCCAATGGTAAATCGGCTTCACTTGGCTGCGGCTGTGCCTGCTCTCGCACGGGCGCTTGCCCTGCACGTCCTAGAGTGGGGCGTATGACCGTCCGGGTGGTGCTGGCCGAGGACAATGCGTTGCTCCGGCAGGGTCTGGAGACCATGATCAGGCGGGTGGGCGGGGTCGAGGTGGTAGGCACCGCCACCGATCTGCCGTCCTTGGAGCAGGCGGTGCTGGACAGCGAGCCGGACGTCGTGGTCACCGACATCCGGATGCCGCCGTCGCACACCGACGAGGGGATCCGCATCGCCGGCTGGCTGCGCCGGGAGCGGCCCGGTGTCGGGGTGGTCGTCCTCAGCCAGCACGCCGAGGCGTCCTACGCGATCGCGTTGCTCGATGGGGGCGCGGCGGGGCGGGCGTACCTGCTCAAGGAGCGGGTTGCCGGGGTCGACGACCTCATCCGGGCCATCCGTGCGGTGGCGGCGGGGGAGTCCATGATCGATCCGACGGTCGTCGAGGGGCTCGTCGCCGCCGGCAGCCGGCGTCGCGACAGCGCGCTGGACCGGCTTACGCCGCGGGAACGCGAGGTGCTCGGCCACATGGCGCAAGGCTGGAGCAACGCCGCCATCGCCGCGAGCCTCGTGCTGTCCGAGCGGGCGGTGGAGAAGCACAGTAACTCGATCTTCGCGAAGCTCGGCCTCACCGACGAGCCGGACCTCAACCGCCGGGTCAAGGCCGTCCTGATGTTCCTGCACGCCGGCGGCGCCGCGCCGGCCGGCGACGAGCGTTCCGCCGATGGCGGTGGGCGCAACGGGAGGGTGGCCACACCCCGGGGGTGACGTGGTCGCACCCTGGTCCCGTCCGTGCGCGGCGGGAAGACTCGACGAGTGTCCCAGGTGCCCGATGTACGTGTGCCCGACGTCTGCGTGCTGGTCGTGGATGACCAGCGACCGTTTCGGCTCGCGATGCGTGCGGTGCTGCGCCGGGCGCCCGGCTTCGTCCTCGCGGGTGAGGCGGCCTCCGGCGAGGAGGGGGTCGCCGCGGCGCAGGTGCTCGGTCCGGATCTCGTGTTGATGGACGTCAACCTGCCGGGGCTGGACGGCGTCGCCGCCGGCACGCTCATCCGGACGTCCAGACCGGCCACCCTCGTTGTGCTCTGCTCCACCTACGACCGCGCGGACCTGCCGGCCAACGTCACCGCCAGCGGCCTGCCCTACCTCCACAAGGCCGACCTCGCGGCCGACGTTCTCCGGGAACTCTGGCGCCACTGGCGCGACCCCGCCGCCAGCGTGTAGCCGAGGGGGCACCCGAAGCCGCGAGGTCAATCGTCGCGGCGGCTGGAGGTGGCGGCGCGGGCGGCGCGGCGGGCCGGGATGACGGCGAGGAGCGTGCCGGCGGCGAGGGCGGCCGGGAGCAGCAGGGCCAGGGTCCACGCGGGAACCGCGGGGTCGGGGGCGACGCCGGTCGCGGTGGCGATCTCCCACCAGGCCAGCCGGCCGAGGCCGAACCCCGCCGGGATGCCGATCAGCACCGCCAGCGACGCCAGCACGCAGGACATCGTCAGGGTGACGGCGGCGGTCTGGGCGGCGGTGAAGCCGAGGGCCTGCAGCACGGCGAGCTCGCCGCGGCGGTGGCGGCCGGTCTCCAGGACGGCGTGCGCGACGGCGGCCAGCGCGAGCAGCGCCAGCGCGGCCTCCAGCAGCAGCGGGAGTCGGCCGATCCCGCCGAGGTTCGTCACCTCACCCGGCGGCGTGCGCAGGGCGAGCTCCAGGTCGGCGCCCAACGTGTCCGCCACGGTCCGGGGCGCGACGCCGGGGGCGGTGCGCAGCAGGGCGTTGCGCCAGGGGCTGGTCTGGGCGACGGTGGTCAGCGCCGCCGGATGCAGCAGCAGGCTGGCGCCGAGCTGTTCGTTGCCGAAGACCGGGCCGATGCCCGTGCCGACGACCGTGAACCGCTGCCGGTGGCCGTCCACGGTCGCGACGTCGAGCGCGTCACCGAGGACCAGGGCGAGTTCGCCGGCGATCCTGGGGCCGAGCACGACCTCCCGGGCGGTCCGGGGTTCATGCCCGCTGAACAACGTCCAGCCGATGCCGGTCCCGGCGCGCGGCCCGACGTCCCCGACGAAGCCGTACGCGACGATCTCGCGGCAGGCGCCGTGCCGACTCGGGTCCTGGCGGCTCGGGTCCTGCTGACCCGCGCTGTCCTGGGCGACATCTGCGCGGGTGCCGTAGCCCGGGTTGCCGTCGCCTCCGCCGGCGTCCCCCCGACCGGCTGTGTTCCGGTTGGCGTGCTCCTGGCTGGCGTCCTCCGAACTGGCGGCGTCCTGGTTGGCATGCTCCTGGCTGGTGTCGGCCCCGCCGGCGCAGTCCTGGCCGGTCAGGACGGTCGACTGGGCGAGCGTACGGACCTCGGCGATGCGCGGGTCGGCGCGCAGACTCGCCTCGACGTCGGGACGGGCGTCGACGATCTGCAGGTCGGCGCCCCGCCAACCGTAGCGGTGCGGGCTGGAGACCAGCCGGTCGATGCAGCTCGCGATCGTCGCCGCGGCGACGACCCCGGTCACCGCCACCGCCGCGGCGGCGAGGGCGGGACGCCGCGCGCCGCGGGTACCGCCCTGGCCGCGCCCCAGCGCGAAGGCCGTGCCGACCCACAGCCAGGCCGGGCCGCGCCGGGCGAGCGCGAGCAGCGGGCCCGCGACGGAGCCGGCCTTCACCCGACCCGCGTGGGCCTCGTCGGTCCGGCGGCGCCCGGCCCGGGCGGCGGTCGTCGCGGTCAGCACCAGCACGGCCACCGCCGCCCCGAGTCCGGTGATCACTGTGATGGTGACGTTCGCGGCGTAGCCGGGGTGCGGCTCCAGGGCGGCCAGCGTGCCCAGCGGCCCCAGGAACCCGGCGAGGACCGGCCCGGCCGTCCCGACCAGCCCGGCGAGCAGTGCGGCGGGGCCGGCGGCGAGCACGCGGGCGCCGACCCGACCCGCCGGCGACAGCCCGAGCACCGCCTCGATCCGCTGGGCGTGCGCCGTGGCCGCGTGATGGCGGGCGAACACCTGCGCGGTCGTGACGAGTCCCGCGAGCCCGACGACCAGCCCGAAGACCGTCAGCCCGGTGACGAGGACGCGGCGCGCGGCGGCCGCGCTGGTGTCGGGCTCCGCGGCGGGGCGGGTGACGATGAGCGGCGGGAACTCGTCGGCGTCCGGCTCCGGTGGCACCGTCGCGGCCACGGCGTCCAGCGCCCGGTTCACCGCCGCCCCCACCGCCCCGGGCGGGCCGGGCGGGCGTAGCCGGAGCAGGACGCTGAGGCCGACCGGGTCGAGGTGCGCGGCCGCCGCGGGGGACAGCGACAGCGGGGTCTGCCCGGCGGCCACCCCCGCGATCCGGGTAAGGCCCGTCACGGTGACGGTGACGAGCGCTCCGCCCGGCGTTCCGAGGCCGGTGTCGAAGTGGAGGTAGTCATGCCGGGTGAGCAGGCGCAACGTCAGCCGGTCGCCGGGCGCCACGCCGAGGGACGTCGCGGTGCGCTCGTCGAGTACGGCCTCGTCGGGCGCGGCGGGGCTGGCCGGTCGCCCGCGGACGACCACCGGGGTCGACAGCTGGGTCGCCCCACCCGGCTCCGGGGCGATCATGCCGAGATAGACCACGCCCGGCCGGTTCTCCACCCGGGCGACCATCGCCCGCAGCGTCGACGCCGCGGCGACCCCGGGGACGGCGGCGACGACGCGGCGGGCGAGCGCCGGGTCCGGAGCGAACGAAACCTGCAGGTCCGCCAGCCGGGAGGCCCGCTCCAGCCGGTCGTGCACCGTCGCGGTGCGCCGCAGCAGCCCGGCGGTGCCGCCCACCAGACCGGCGACGATCCCGGTGAGCAGACCCAGCGCGATCAGCGCGGGCAGGCGGCGGCGCAGCTCGGCGCGGGCGACCATCCCCACCGCGCCCATCCCATCGGCGCCCATTCCAGCGGCGCCCATTCCAGCGGCGCCCATCGAGGATGCCATTCAGCTCACCTCGGCGCCGAGGGGCACGATCCCGTGCACGGCCATGCCGGCGCCGGTCGAGCTCGCCCACCGCACCGAGCCGCCGATCGCGCCGATGCGGTCGCGCATGTTCGTCACGCCGTGACCCGGACGCATCGCGGCGGGCTCCATGCCGACCCCGTCGTCGGCGACCGTGAACTCCAGCGTGTCCCCGCGCTCGGCGAGGGCCACGACCACCTCGACCCCGCGGTCGGACGTGGCTCCCGGGGCGTGCTTGGCCGCGTTCTGCAACGCCTCCAGGCAGCAGAAGTAGACGGCCGCCTCGATCTCCGGCCGGTACCGGCCGACCCCGGCGGCGCGCACGGTGACGCCGAGCGGCGAGCGTTGCCCGGCGGCGCGCAGGGCCTCGACGAGGCCCACGGAGCGCAGCAGCGGCGGGTAGATGCCGTGGGCGAGGTCGCGGACCTCGCCGATGGTCTCGGTGATCTGGTCGCCCAGGGTGGCGAGCAGCTCCGTGGCGGCGGTGATGTCCTCGGTGACCAGGTCGCGGACCAGCCGGACGCCGACGGCGAGGGAGACCAGATGCTGCTGCGCCCCGTCGTGCAGGTCCCGTTCGATCCGGCGGCGCTCGGCGTCGGCGGCGGCGACCAGCCGGGCCCGGGACAGGCGTAGCTCGTCGTTGGCCCGGTGCAGGTCCTCGAGGGCGTCGCGTAGGTTCGCGTCGAGCTCGCGGTTGTGCAGGACGGTACCCAACCGGGTGCCGAGCTCGGCGAACAGGCGGTCCTCGGCCTCCGTGAACCCGCCGGCACTCGCGGGCCGTTCGGCGACGAGCAGGCCGAGCAGCGCCCCGCCGGCCCGGACCGGCACCAGCCGCAGCGGGACGTCACCGGGCTCGAGCGCACCGCCGGCAGGACCGGCCCCGCCGGCCGGCTCGCCGAGCAGCCGGGGTATCCACAGCGCCAGCCAGCCCGGCCCGGCCACCCGGGTCCGGGAGAGCGCGAGGACCTCGGCGTCGGCGAGCGTCATCGCCGTCGGCGACGGCGGGTGGACGCCGAACGCCGCGGTCAGCCGGCCGCCGGTCCCCGTCCAGATCTCCAGCCGGCGCAGTGAGAGCTGGCGCCGCAGGGCATCGGCGAGGCCGGCCAGTGCCTCGTGGAGGTCCACGCCGCGGCTCGTCTGCTCACCGAACATCCGCAGCACGTCGTCCGCCGCGTGCCGGGGGCCGCGCAGCGCGTGCCGCACCGCCGCCCGCACCGCGCGGCGCGTCGGGCCGGCACCGGCCACCGCCAACCCGGCACCGGCGAACAGCGGGCCGACCATCCGCGTCTGCTCCGAGCGCGGCAGGTGCCCGAGCAGCAGTACGGCGATTGCCAGCGCGAGGACCGCGAGCCCGGCGACGCAGGTGACGTCAGCCGCGGTCAGCAGGACCCGCTCGGCCTGCCGCCGCGTGCGCGCGGCCGCGCCCGCGGCGAGCGCGGCGAGGATCACCGCGGCCTCCCCGGCCAGCAGGGCTGGCCAGGACGGCGTGGCCTGGCCGAGCACCCGCGCGGCCACCCACACCAGGGCGATCGCCGCGCCGGTGAGCAGTCCCGCGGCGAGCAGCGGTCCCGCGTTGCCCGGTGATCCGCCGACGTGGAGTGCTCGCCCCAACGATCGGCCGCTCACGCGGGCCGGGCCGGACGGGCCGCCGCGGTGCCGGTGCCGGGGGATGCGAGCCTGTCGAGCCGGCCGTCGCCGAGGCCGGCATGCAGTGCTGAGCCAGACGGCGAGCCGGGGGCCTGCCCGTCGAGCTGGCCGTCGCGGAGCAGGACGATCCGCTGCGCGCCGGCGGCGACCTGCCGATCGTGGGTGACCAGCAGGATCGTCTGGCCACGGGCATGCAACCGGCGGAACAGCTCGAGGATCTCCGCGGCTCCGGCCGAGTCCAGCGCGCCCGTCGGCTCGTCGGCGAGCAGCACCGTCGGCTCGTTCGCGAGGGCGCGGGCGATCGCGAGGCGTTGGCGTTCGCCGCCGGAGAGCATGGCGGGCATCGCCTCGGCCCGTTCCAGCAGCCCCAGCACGTCGAGCAGGTCGTGGGCCCGCCGGGTCGCCGCCCGCCGCGGCAGTCCCGACAGCCGGGCCGCCAGCAGCACGTTCTCGGTCACGGTCATGGCGTCGAGCAGGTGGAAGAACTGGAAGACCATGCCGACGTGCCGGCGGCGCAGGCGGGCGAGCGCCGCTTCCGACAGCTCGGACAGCGACGCGCCGGCCAGCGTCACCGCGCCGTCGTCGAGCCGTTCCAGTCCGGCGATGACGTTGAGCAGGGTGGACTTGCCGCTTCCGGACGGGCCCATCACGGCGACGAACTCCCCGCGGCGCACCGCGAGGCTCGCCCCGCGCAGCGCGTGCACGGCGGCTCGCTCGGCGTCGAAGACGCGGTGCCCGGCAACGAGGCGGATCACCACGTCCTGCTGATCCGTGGCCGCCGGCAGGTCGGCGTCCGTCATAGTCGCGATTCCATTCCGATCCTCTGGTCCCGCCCACCCGGCTACCAGGCGTCCGGTCGTGGTGGTGGCCTCCCCTCGGAGGCGCAGGTTGCCACCGTCGCCGATCGGACGTCTCGGGCCGCATCGTTACCGATGCCGCCAGTCGGGGGCCATCAGCGCGACGAATGAGGACATCACCATGGAAGAGCTCACCACGTCCGGCCGGTTCGGCGAGGGGCCGGCCGCCGGTGCCTGGTATGCCGGCGGCTCCGGCCTGCGGGGCGGTGCCGGGGATCCCGCGCGCCGGGAGACCCAGTCGAGTCCGGTCGCGAGCGGTGCACGGTTCGCGGGACGCGAGCGGTTCGCGAACGGGGGTGGAGACCCGGTCGGCGAGAGGCTCGCGGTCCGTGGCGATCTCGACGCGGCCGGCCCGCAGCGTGACCGGCCTGACGGTCGGGACGGGCCTGACGGTCGGGACGGGTGGGACAGGCCTGACGGGTGGGATGGTCGGGACGGGTGGGACGGGCCTGATGGGCGGGACAGGCGTGGCCGGCGGGCCCACGGCAGCCACCGCGCCCGCTGGCCGCTGGCGGGGGTGGCGGCGGCGGTCCTCGGCGCGCTCGGCTCAGTGGTCCTGGGCTGGGACCCGAGCGAGGAGGCGACCCGGGCGGGCAGCGCTGTCCTGGTCGCTGAGGCCGGCGAGCACCGTCGGACCATCATGATCGGCGCCTCCGTCGGCTTCGTCAGTGTGCTGGCCCTGCTCGTCTTCGCGGCCGGGTTCACCCGGCTGGCCGCCCGGCGGGCCCCGGACAGCCTCGCTGTGCCGGCGATGCGGCTGTCGTTCGCGGGGGCGGTCGGCTGCCTGCTGTTCGGCTTCGGGCTCAAGCATGCCCTCGCCGGCGGTGCTCCGGGCGGCATCGACGCCGGTTTCTACACGAACACCGACGTCGAGGTCCTGGGCCTGATCGTCAGCCAGATGCAGTACGCGGCCTGGTGGGGGGTGATCGCCGCGGCCGCCTGCGCGGCCGTGCTGGTTTTCGCGCACCGGGTTCTGCCGACCTGGTTCGGCGTTGTGAGCGTGGTGCTCGCCACGGTATCGATCGGCGCGACGCTCGGCGTCGGCCTGCCGTACTCGGCCGGGCTGCTGGCCCCCGTCTGGCTGCTGGCCGCCAGCGTTGCGGTCCTCCGTGCCAGGGACAGTCAGTAACCCTCCGAGGCTGTGCGCAAGGTACGCGCGTATCCCCCGATCGTCCTAGGCCAAGCGGACCTGAGCGGCGACGCCGCCGGACGGTCGCGGCTGCCCTGGAGCGTCGGCGCGCCCCGATCGCTGGCGGGGGCCGCGTCGGCTCGGGACGACAGCGGCATCGGCGTGGACGCCGGCCGGGGATCGACGGCGTTGCCCTGACCGGTATCGACAGCGCTGCTCCGACCGATGTCGACAGGCCTGGCGCTGACGGGCTCGGCGGCGGCGGGTCCGGGCGGTGGCGGGCCTGACGGTGGCGGCGGGGCCAGGCCGCGGAGCCCGGCCGCCCTACCCCTTTCGGCGTGGTCACCGACGGCGTCGGCGGCGTCCCACGGTGACGATGCCGACGTCACACGGCTGTCACCCAGGTGACAGCGGGTACCCCTGGGGAGCACGCTGTGATCTGTCGCGAGGACGACCAGGGAACTGCACCCCAAGGGGGGGTTCACCCGCGCAAACTGGGTACGTGCTCCGCATGGCTCGACACCGTCGTCCTCAGTCCGCCCGCCACGGCGTGCGCCCTCGCGTGGCGCGTCGGGTGGTACTGCCCACAGCCACTCTGGTCACCGCGGGAGTCGTCACGGTGGGAACTGCCTTCGCCTGTACCGGGTCCACGGCCGCCACCGCGAGCACCGGCGTGGTCGTGGCGCCCGTCCGCGACGCCGCCGCCGAAACCGTCGTCCCCTCCGCGCGCGATGCCGACGCCATCGACAAGGCGGTGCGCACCAGCCCGTACACGGCGCAGGTCCCGGCGAAGGACTACGAGCTCGCCGGCACCCGTCTCGCGAGCAGCGACCCGAGCTGGGCATACACCGAGCTGCACCCGACGGTTGCGGACCTCGACCGGGCGGAGGGCGTGCTGCACCGTACCGACGGCGGCTGGAAGCTCGTCCAGCTCGGCACCTACGAGGTGGGCTGCGGCGTCGCGCCGACGGCCGTGCTCGACGACTTCGGGCTGGAGTGCCCGCCCGCGGACGCGACGGATCCCGCCGCCGCCGACCCTGCCGCCGCGGACGCTGCGCGTCCCGCCTGAGCCTTCCGGACGGCGCCGAAACGGATCCCGCCGCCGCCGACCCTGCCGGCGCGGACGCCGCGCGTCCCGCCTGAGCCTTCCGGACGGCGCCGAATCGGTCGCCTGGCGTGGCGCTACGGGCGCCCACCGCAGCCGCGGAGGCGGTCTGTACCGCCGCGGGCGCGACATGGAGGATGCTGCTTGCCGCATGGCTGCGCCCGGCACGGGGCCGGGACGGTACCAGCGGGAGGCGAACCGAGTGCCCGTCACCGAAATAGATGTACGCACGGCCGACGGTGTGATGGACGTGTACCTGCACACCCCCGACGACGGCGGCGGCACGACGCCGCCGGTCGTGATCTTCTACCCGGACGCCGGTGGCGTCCGCCCGGTCATGCACGACATGGCCGCCCAGCTCACCACGCGCGGCTACGCGGTGGCGGTGGTGAACTACTTCTACCGCTCCGGCAAGATCTCGTTCGACGTCGGCAAGGTGTGGTCCGATCCCGATCTCCGCGCCGAGCTGATGGCCGTGATGGGCAAGGCGGCCCCGGCGCTGGTCGTGCAGGACACCGCGGCGCTGCTCGACGTCCTGGCCGCGCGGTCCGACGTGCGGGCCGACAAGGTCGCCACCGTCGGCTACTGCCGGGGCGGGCTGCTGTCCTTCACCGTGGCCGGCGCGATCCCGGACCGGGTCGCGGCCGCCGCATCCATCCACGGCGGCGGCATCGCCACGGAGGAGCCGACCAGCCCGCACCTGCGGGCGGACGACATCAGCGCGGCGCTCTACTTCGGCGTCGCGGCGAACGACCAGTCCTGCACGCCGGAGCAGCAGGAGCTGCTCACCACGGCGCTGGACAAGGCCGGCACCCGCTACGAGCTGGAGCACTACACCGCCGCCCACGGCTTCGCCGTCGCCGACAACCCCAGCCACGACGCCGCCGCCGAGCAGCGGCACTGGGAGAAGGTCACGGCGCTGTTCGCCCGGGAACTGCCCACCGACTGACGCCGGACGCCCACCGTCCCGGCCCGGCCCACGCCGCCACCCGATCGCGCGGGCCGGGCCGGGGAGGAGCACCGGTCAGGGCGTGTAGATGATCTCCCAGAGGCGGGCGGTCAGGTCCGTGCTCGTCGTGGCGAGCAGCAGGCCGAACGGCGCGAAGGCGCAGCTCATCACGGTGCTGCTGTGGCCGGTGAGGGTGGCGATCGCCGCCCCGGTCGAGACGTCCCACAGCAGGGCCGTGTCGTCGGTGCTCGCCGTCGCCAGCAGCCGGCCGTCGGGGGAGAACGCGCAGCTCTGGGCCGAGCCGGGCAGGGTCGCGACGGTGCTGCCGCTGCCCGCGTCGGTCAGCCGGGTGCCCTCGTTGCCGGCGGTCGCCAACAGGCTGCCGTCGGGGGAGAACGCGCAGCCGCCGGCGAAGTTCGTGTGCCCCGGCAGGCTCATGATGGCCTCCCCGACGGAGACGTCCCACAGCAGCGTGGACTCGGCGCCCGCGGAGACCAGTAGCCGGCCGTCCGGGGAGAAGGCACAGCCGTAGACCGTGCCGCGGTGCCCGTTGAGGGTGGCGATGTTCTTGCCGGTCGACGAGCCCCACAGCCGCACGGTGCGGTCGGTGCCGGTGGTCGCCAGCAGGCTGCCGTCGGGGGAGAACGCGCAGCCGTAGACGGGTCCGCGGTGCCCGCTCAGCGTCACCGTCTGCCGGCCGGTGGCCACGTCCCAGATCCGGGCGGTCTTGTCGCTGCCGGTGGTGGCCAGCAGCTTGCCGTCGGGGGAGAACGCGCAGCCGTGCACGACCAGGCTCTTGCGCCCGCTCAGCGTCAGCGACGTGCGGCCGGTCGCCACGTCCCACAGCCGGGTGCCGTCCTTGCTGGTGGTGGCGAGCAGCGCGCCGTCGGGGGAGAAGGCGGCGGAGGTGACGTCGCGTTCGTGGCCCTTGAGCGTGGCCCGCGCGGTGACCTCCACGCGCAGCGACGGGCGGCTGCTGCGCTCGAAGCCGCGCAGGTCCGCGGCGCCCGCCGACCCCAGCGGCGCCGGTCCCGAGGGCAGGGTGGTCGCGAGCCAGTCGGCGTCGCGGACCGGCGTGCCCGGCTCGGCGTGGGTGTGGATGAGGCTGCCCGGCGCCTCGACGGCCAGGTCGAACAGGGAACCGTCGGTGAGCCGGACGCGGGCCAGCACGGCGCCCGCGTCGAAGCGTCCGCCCGGTTCGACCAGCCAGCGGACCATCGTCGCCCGCCCGCCGGGAATGTCCCAGCGAGCCGGCTGCAGCACGGGGTTCGGCCGCGCGGCGGTGGTCCGCCGGGTCGACACCGACGACGCCCAGGCCGCCGCGCCGAGCACCACGGCGAGCTCCGGGTCGACCGGGGTGAACAGCTGCTGCCCGGGCCAGTCGGTGCCGACCCCGAGCCGCCCTTCCAGGACGTCGGTGACCACCGGGATGCGCGAGCTGCCGCCGACGAGGAGCACCCCGCCGAGCTTCTCCGGCCCGTACCCGGCGGTCTCCAGTAGATGCTGGCAGCAGGCCATCGTGCGGGCCAGGGTCGGCGAGGCGAGCTGGGTGAGCCGGTCGCGCTGCATGCTGACCAGCAGGCCGGCCGGGCTGAACACGTCCTCGACGACGGCGATGTCGGTCAGCTGGTGCTTGACCGCGCGGGCGAAGTCGAGCAGCTCGTGGCGGGTGCGGCTGGCCGTCGTCTGGTAGATGTCGCCGATCCCCGGCGGGTTGAGCAGCGGCTCCAGCCCCGGACCGTAGAGGCCCAGGATCTCGTCGAACAGAATCTGGTCGAGGTCGCGCCCGCCGCAGTCGTGCAGCGCCGCGTGCGCGATCATCTCGTGCCGGCCGTTGTCGCCGACCGAGACCAGCGCCCCCTCGAACGTCCCGCCCCCGAGGTCATAGACGAGCATCAGCGACCCGGGCTCGGGCTCGGCGCCGACGAGCGGCGACCAGGCCGCGGCGACCGGCTCGGCGAGCAGGTCCACGTCGACGAAGCCGGCGGCCTCCGCCGCCGAGATCATGATCCGGCGCAGCGGGCCGGCCGGGTCGTAGCTCGCCGGCACGGTGACGACGGCCCGTGACAGCGACTGCTCGCCGAGCTGCTGCTCCGCCTCCGCCTTCAGGGCGCCCAGCACAGCGGTGACCAGCGCGTGCGCCGGGTAGCCGCGGCCATCGAGCGACACGGCGCCCTCGCGGGCCAGGTCCCGTTTGATCTCGCCGCGGTAGGCGGCGGGCCAGATCCGCTTGCGGCGTTCGGCGAGGGTGCCGACGATCAGGTTGCCCCCGTCGGCGAACACCGACGCCGGCCAGCTCACCGAGCCGCTGGCGGGTTCCCGAACCGGTTCGATGCGGCCTTCGACGGCCAAAGCCGCCCGGGCACTGCAGGTACCGTAGTCGATCGCGAGGATCGGCTCGCCCACGGCACCCCCTGTCCACGATTCCGGTGGGCAGATCGTAGCGGCGCCGACCGGGGTAGGCGTCGACACCCTCGCCAAACGGCAGGATAACGGGACCGAACGTCCGTATCTGGTAGCCGCCCGTGGTTGCGCTCCGCGGTGGGCCGTCGTGCGCACGGTGCCTCGGCCGTGGCGGTGGGGTGCCTGCGGTGGCAGGGTGCCCGTGGCGGCGCGGCGGCGCGGCGGCGTGGCGGCGTGGCGGCGGAGCAGTAGAGCGGCGGGGCGGTGCCCGGAAGGTGCGTCGGACTGCCGGTCTCCCCCGAAAGACCGGCAGTCCGCGGAACCACGCCGGTGCGCCCCCGATTCGGCACCTGGCCGTCTCGTCCCCCGGCGAACTGGCCTGACCCGTCGCACCGGCGTGGTCCCTGGACTCATCCTGTGGGATTCCGGTGGCGCAGACCATCCCCGATTCATCGGGGGAAAACAGTCGGCACAGGCCGTCGGAGGATGGTTTCCCGCGGTCCCTCACCCGCTCCTCACCCGCCTGGCCGGCGGATCCAGCGGGCGGGATGCCAACCGGGCCGGCGCAGCCCGGCGGCCGCGCCGGCCAGCTCCGCGATCCGCTGCGCGACGAGCCGGCCGAGGTTCGCGTCGAGGCCGTCGGGCAGCGCCGAATCCTCGCCGGGAACGGCCTGCAGCCGCGCTACCACCGGACCGAGCTGGATGACCTGCAGGTAGCCGGCGGTCGGGGTGCCGCGGACGACCTGCAGCCGGGCCGGACCGGGGGCTGCCCCACCGGCACTCGGCGGGATGGCCTGTGGCCCCAGCAGCTCGCGGGCGAGCCCGGCGGCCCGGCGTGGGCTGGGCAGCAGCCAGCGCGCGTCGTCCAGCCGGTACAGCTCCGCGTCGGGCGAGCCCAGCCAGACGGCATGGTCCTGGTGCACCGCGTGGCCGGCGGGCCCCCTGCCGGGCTGTGGGGCTGGCGGGTCGGGGGCGGTGATGCCGGGCGGCCTGATGCGGCACATGCCGGGGGGCAGCTCCGCCACGGTGAGAAAGGAGCCGAGGAAGGCCGCGCGCAGTCGGTCCGCCCGCGTCGGATCTCCCTCCCCGCCGACGCCCCCCATCCTGACGAGGGTGTGGGCGCAGGGGACGCCCGGCAATCCCACGAAAACACGGGGGTGCCCCGGGGAGCGCCAAGCCGCGGGGCCGGGTGCGGGGCTCAGCCGAAGCCGAGCTCACGGGCCCAGATCGCGGCGGCGGTGCTCGGCGGGATCGTCGGCGGGGCGTCGGGATGGCTCGCGATGTACTTGGCCCGCACCGTGCGCAGGTAGTCGGCGACGACGCTGGCCTTGACGTTCATCGCCCGGGCCGCCTCCTTGTGGGACAGCCCCTGGCAGCCGACGAGGACCATCACCTCGGCCTCCCGCGGCGAGGGTCGGTGCAGCCGGCGCCGGCGGCGGGCGGCGTCGAAGATCCGGGCGAGGAAGCCGTGCGCGTCGGGCGGCGCGAGCCCCCACTCGGCGCACAGCTCGTCGAGATGATCCCCTTGGGCGAGGCCGCGCAGCAGGTTGCGTTCGTCGGCGTCGATCTCGCCGCGGGACAGCGGCCGCCGCTGTGCGTCCTCCAGCAGGAATCCGGCGAGGCGGGCGGAGACGTGGTAGCTGCCGGCGGCCACGGCGGTCACCGCGGCCACGAACTGCTGCGCCGGCGCCGTCTTCTCGACGAACCCGCGGGCCTGCGCGGCGATCGCGTCGAGCACCTCGTCGGGGGTCGCCACCCCGGACGTCGTCAGGACCGGCAGGCCGCGGGCGTGCAGGTCGGCCACGGCCGCGGCGCCGGAGATCCCGGGCAGGTGCAGGTCGCAGACGACGACGCCGGGCGTGGCGCTGCGGTCGAACGCCTCCAGGCTCGGGGCCGGCGCGAGGACCGAGAACCCGGCGCCGGCGAAGCGGGCGGCCAGCGACTCGGTGGCGATCGGATGGTCGTCGATGATCGCCACCGAGACCGGCCGACGCTCGGTGCTCACCACGGGCCTTCCTGCTCGGGCAGGGGGGACGGTGCCCCGCCATCGGGCGGGGTGGGCGGCGCCGGCCAGCGCAGCGTCACCTTGACCCCGCCGCCGGGCCGGCCGGTGACGAGCGCCTGCCCGCCGTGCCGGCGCAGGGCCTGGTAGCTGCCGCTCATCCCGCCGCCCGGGCGGACCGTCGCCGGGTCGAACCCGACGCCCCGGTCGCGGACGACCACGAGCATCCCGCTCGCGTCACCCTCGACGAACAGGCTGACCTCGTCGACCCCGCCGGCGTGCCGCACGACGTTGCGCAGCGCCTCCCGGGTCGCGGCGACCAGCGCCTCGCGCACCGGCGCGGGCGGCTCGCCCTGGATCGCCACGAAGGGGACGAGCGCGAGGCCCTCGTCGGCGAACGCGTCGACGACCGCCGACATCATCGCCTCGAACCCCGTCTCGCCCGGCTCGGGCGTCCCGCCGCCGTCGCCGTCGAGGACCCGCGGGTCCAGCCCGCGCGGGTCCATGATGATCCGCCGGGCCCGTTGCGCCCCGCGCCGGGCCTCCCGGACCAGCGCGGCCGACGGCATGCCGCCGGCCGCGACGTGATCGACGATGGGCAGCAGGTAGTCGTGGATCTCCCGGTGGGTGATCTCGCGCTGGCGCAGGCTCTCGGCCTCCCGTTCCTGCTCCACGGCGAGCCGCCCGGCGACCCTGGCCGCGTCCTGGGCGGCCGCGGTCGCCGCGGACAGCGTCCGCAGCTCCCGGGCGATGAGCATCGCGACGACGTACCACAGAGCGAAGCCCAGCAGGTCCGAGCCGAGCTTGAGGGAGACGTCCGGCAGGACGGCCAGGCTCCACGCCGTCATCAGGATCGTCACCGCGGCGATGGCCAGCAGCCCGAGCCCCAGGCCGAACCCGACGCCGGCCGAGGCCACTAGGCTGAACGGCACCAGCTCGGTCATCAGCTTGTTGCGGTCGTGCGGCTGGGCCGCGCGGGAGCCGACCAGCATCAGCAGCACGCAGAACGAGACGTCGGTCAACACCAGCCGCCGGGACAGCCGGTCCGGCCCGTGCCAGGCCCGCCAGGCGAACCAGCTCGCCTCGGCGGCGGCGGCGACCACGATCAGCACGGCGAGCCAGGGATGGCGCAGCCGGTCCCACCCGAACAGCGGGATGACCACGAACGTCGCGCAGGCGGCCCGCGCGTACCCGACCATCCGGGACATGCGCTGCTCGGTGCGGTGGACGACGGCCCAGGTAGGACCCGCGGATCCGCCCAACCCGGTCATAGGTCACAACGGTAATGATCGAGCGGTGGCACGACCACCCCTCGCGTCCGATCCGGTCGTTGCGGTGTGCGCCGGGCGTCGCGTGGGCACCGCCACAAGATGGACAGCATCTGCCTCACCCCTGTTCCGGCGCCGCGCAAGTACGCGGGATTCGGGGCCGTGGCGGTCCTGCCGCCGCCCGGCCCGGGCCCGCTTCCGACGCCTCCGGACCCCGTCCCGCCGACGCCCGTCCCCGATCCGGTGCCGCCGGGCCCGGGGCCCGATCCCGTGCCGCCCGGCCCCGGCCCGGACCCCGTCCCGCCCGGCCCGGGGCCCGATCCCGTGCCGCCCGGCCCCGGCCCGGACCCCATCCCGCAGCCCGGCCCCCTGCCGGTCCCGCCCCCGCTGTGACCATGGGCCGGCTGTCGCCATGGGTGGGCTGTGACCATGGGTCGGCTGTGCCTGCGGGCCGGGAGTGACTCCGGGCTGGGCTGGGAGGCCGCGCTGGTGGGGCCGATCGCCGGCTGCGACCAGGGCCGGGATCGGCGCGAAATCTGCCGGCGGAGCGGGTAGACCCAGGTCATGACGCACCGACCCGCGGGCATCCCCGCCCCCAACCTGACCGACGACGACCTCGTCCGAGAGCTGCGGCACCTGCACCGCACCCGGCACGACGCGTTCATCGCAGGCAGCGAGGACGCGTTCGAGACCCACACCGCGCGCATGATGGAGCTCGAACGCGAGTACCTGCGCCGCTTCCCGGACGCCGCCAGCCCCGATCCGCGCCGCACCCGGGCCGGCCGACGCCGCGCCGCTGGCGTCGCGGGCTGAGCCGTCGGTGTCGCGGGCTGACCGGCCAGCGGGCCGGGCTGAGTAGCTGGCTGCGGTTTCCTTCCGTTACCGGTGGTGTGCGTAGTCGTGCCGAGGTCTGGGCACGGTTTTTCGGCTCAGAACCGTGATTAGGCCTCGGCACGATGTGGCCGCGATCTGGCCGGAATGACGAAGGGCGGCTGGTTGGCGGTGCCGGGCGGGGAGAGTGGCGGCATGAGGACGGCCCCGGACGAGCTGTCGGCCCGCCCGGCCCGGCCCGCCCGGCCCGCGTGGTCGGCGGGAAGGCTGCCGGCCTGCCCGGCGTGGTCAGTGGTAAGGCGTCGCGGGCCGGCTCGGGTCAGCCGCCGGCGCCGGTCAGCGTGTCGACGTAGATGTCGAACAGGCCGTCCGAGTCGGGGGTGAGGTAGGCGTGGCCGCCGGTGGCGCCGGCCAGGCGTTGTAGCGCGGCGAGATCCGCGCCGGGATCGCAGGCGATGACGATGAGCTGGACGGGCCGGCGCGGATCGGCGGCGGCCCGCAGCGCGGAGACCGCCTGGTCGAGCGCCGGTTCGCGGCTCGCCGCCGCCTGCCGCCCCGGCTGCTCGCCGCCGGCATGGTCGTCGCCGCCCGCGTCGTCGTCGCCGTCGGTGAACAGAACGACCCGGTTGAGCCGGTCGGGGGTGAATCTGCCGGTCAGCTCGCGCACGGCCGCGACCGCGGTCGAGTACAGGTCGGTGCTGCCGGCGGGTTTCAGGTCCGCCTGCGCCGCGGTCAGGTCGTTGAGCTGGGTGCCGGTGCGGCCCGGCGCGTCCAGCCGGGCCAGTGGGGCGAGCTCCCGGTGGCCCCCGGGCAGCTCGGCGGAGGACTGCCAGAGCCCGACCTCGCTGTCCGGCGCGAACAGCCGCAGGCCGGCCAGCGCCGCGGCCGTGGCCGCCTGGAGGCGTGTGCGACCGGCGTCGCCCGTCAACGGCAGCGCCATCGAACCGGAGGTGTCGAGCACGGCGAGGGTGGTTCCGCGCTCACGGCTGTGCCGGAAGAACCGGCGCGCGGTCCCGAGCACGCTGTCCGAGGCGTCCGTGCTGGCGAGTTTCGGCGGGGTGGAGCGCACGCCGTCGGTGGCGTTGAGACTTGCCGACAGCCCGCCCGGGTCGTCGCGGCCCTGCAGTTCCGCCGGGGTGCGGAAGCCGGCCGCGGTCAGTGCCCGCCGCCCGGCGTCGCCGTGCAGGTAGGCGGCGAAGGCGTCCGCCGCGGCGCGCTTGGGCGCCGAGCCCGACGTCCGCTTCAGGACGATGTAGGGCACCGTTGCCGTGAACACGCCGTCGGCGGGATAGGAGGCGACCAGGGTCGTCGCCGGCAGCGGTCCCGTCCGGGCCGCCAGCGCCCGGTTGTAGGCGATGACGTCGGACTCCAGGGCGGGGAACGCGGACGGCGCGCTGCCGGCGGCGCCGTTCTCCGTCCCGCTGTTGCGGACCGAGTCGAACAGCTGGTGGTCGTACTGCGGCAGCCAGTCGATCGAGCGTTCCAGGTGCAGCACCGTGGCCTGGGCCGCCCGATCCTGGTCGAAGGTACCCGGTGTCATGTCCGCGGGAGCCAGCCCGCGCACCGCGCCGACCGTGCCGATGACCGTGCGCAGCGCCGCCGCCGAGGTCTCGGGGTTGGCCATGGCGAGCCGGAACTCGCCCCAGCGGGGCTCCCCGCGGTTCGGCCAGAATGCGGCCTCGTCCGCGTTGGCCGCGAGATCGGCCCAGGTCAGGTGATGTTCGGGCCAGCCGAGCCGCTGCGCCATCAGCCGGGGCATCGCGATGACGACGGGGGAGCCGGCGATCGTCGTCGCCCGCGCCGGTAGCTGCTGCGCCGCGGTGTTCGACTCCTGCCCAAGCTCCAGCCAGTCCGCCGACTCGGGGATCCACACGTCGGGAACGGCCGAACCGGGCGCGTTCGCCCGCGACAGCGTGTCGAGCGCCCGGTCGGACGGCGAGGCGGACACCTCGAAGGTCACGCAGGGTCCGTCCCGGTCGGAGTGCGTCCGGCTGAACTCTGCTGCCAGCCGGCTGATCGGCGCGTTGAGGGTCGGCGCGGTGGTGATGGTCAGCGTGGTCCGGGTGGTGCCGTCCGCGCACTCGTCGGGCGAACCGCCGTGCCAGACGGACGCCGCCGCGAACCCGAGGCCGGTGATCGTGAGACCGCCGAGGACGAGTAGGGCGGCACTGCTGACCGCGCCGAGACCGATCCCGCGGGCCCGCCAGCCCCGGCGCCGGCCGTCCGAGCCGAACCGTCCGGGCCGCGCGAACCGTCCGGGCCGCGCGAACCGTCCGGGCCGCGCGAACCGTCCGGGCCGCGCGAGCCGCCCGCGCGGCGACCTGCCGACACGGCGGCCAGGCCCGCGCGGCCCGGCGCCGCGAGAGCCTCCACCTGGGGACCGATGACGGGCGCCGGACACACAGACGTCCTTTCACGGGAGGCGCCGCGCCTGTTCCGGACCCGTCGCCACCACGATGATGTGACTACTTCTCCCGCCGAGCCCACCGCGCAACGGTCGACCGCACTCCTCGCCGTCCCCCGCCGATCCGGGAATCGGGAGCGTTGTGCCTCGCATCGGTTTTCGTGCCGCCGATACTGCCCAGCCGCGGGCCGGTCGTCAGCTCATCTTGGAATGCCGGGGCTCGGCGTTGTTCTTCCGTTTCCTGCGTCGTCGACATGGTGGCCTACCAGGCCAGACGTTCGCTCGGCGTCAGTGGGACCGGGGCTCACGCGTCGGCGGCGACGAGATCGGAGTAGGCCGGATGGCGTTCGATGAACGCGCGGATGTAGGGGCACTGCGGGACCACGGCGAGGCCCTGCGCGCGCGCATCGTCCAACGCCCCGGCGGCGAGAGCGGAGCCCACTCCCTGACCGGAGAACTCCGGACTCACCTCGGTGTGGATGAAGATGATCCGATCTGCCCGCTTCTGGTACTGCACGAAACCGGCGACCTCGCCGGTCGGCGTGAGCGCCTCGTAGCGGATGCGTTCGGGATTGTCGGTGACAGACAGGTCCATGGGGGCATCTTCCTCGATGCCGGCGAGGTCGGCAGGGGTGTCGACGTCCGCGGGGGTGCCGAGGCCGTCGCAGGCGACCCGGCCGACCGAGCCGGGATGGGCGCGCAGCCAGGCCCGCGCGCCGACCTCCCCGCGGGCGAGGCCGGTGACGTCGGCCCAGACTGCCCGGCGCAGCAGAACGGGATGGCCCGGCCGCCCGTGGTAGGTGGCGGTCAGCGCCGGATACCGCTGGTACGCGCCGGCCGGCGCGGCGGCGTCGACCAGGCGGCGGACCGCGGCCGCGGTCAGGCCGGGCTGGTCCACCAGCGTGACGACCGCCGCGTCCGCGCCGGTGCCGGCGAGGGCTTCGAGCCCGGTCCGCAGGGAGGCACCGATCCCCTCGGCCCATCCAGCCGCCCGCACCAGGCGCACATCCACCCGCACGGGACGGTCCGCCCTGCCGGGAGGAAGACGTGCTGGGGCGGGAAGAGTGTCCGACTTGCGGTCCTCGGAGGCGAGGGCGGCCAGGGCCGCGCCGACCTCGTCCGCGGCGGCGCCGACGACGACGACGACCGGCGCGCACCCACTGGCGACGAGCATGCGGACCCCTCGCGCGGCGAGGGTCTCACCGCCGAGCTCCACCAGCGCCTTGGCGCGCCCCATCCGCCGCCCCGCCCCGGCCGCGAGCAGTAGACCGGCGACCGCGGGTGGGGCGGAGTCCGCGGGTGGAGCGAAGTCCGCGGGTGGGGCGGCGTCCGCGGGTGGGGCGGCGTCCAGCTCGGCGTCCATCGCACTCAGGCATACCCCACCGGGCGGGGCGGCGGGGTCAGCCGGCGGGGCCCAGGACGAGGCGAGGCCGGATCCGGCGTTCGAGGAAGTCGAGGATCCGCACGTCGAAGACGGCGTTGTCATCGCCGGCCACCATGTGGTGCGCCCCGGCGACGTCGCAGTACTCCGCGTGCGGGGCGAGGTCGAGGAACTGGCGGGCGTCGTCCTCGCTGAGCACGTCCGACTGGCCGCCCCGCACGAGCATGGTCGGGATCCGCAGCCTCGTCACTATGGTGGACAGCTCCTCCAGCGGCGTGCGTAGCCGCAGCCGCGGGTCGTGGCCCTCCGGCGGGAAGACGAAGGCCGGATCCCAGTGCCAGTACCAGCGTCCGTCGGTGAAGCGGAGGTTCTTGCGCAGCCCGTCCGGGTCGCGTGGGCGCTCCCGGTGCGGCAGGTAGGCGGCCACCGCGTCGGCGGCGTCCTGCACGGAGGCGAAGCCGTCCGGCGCCGCCCGCATGAATTCCATGATCCTTCCGGTGCCCCGGGGCTGCAGGAACGGCGACACGTCGACGAGGACCAGGCCACGTGCGACGTCGGGGTCGCGGCCGACGGCGGCGAGCGAGGCGATCCCGCCGAGCGACGCGCCGATGAGCACCGGCGGCCGGCCGAGGGCGCGGCACAGGGCGAGCACGTCGTCGGCGAAGGCGTCGAGGGCGTAGTCACCGTCGGGGGACCAGCCGGAGTCGCCGTGGCCGCGCAGGTCGACCGTGAGGGTGTACCAGCCGTCCGTACCGAGCCGGCGGGCGGTGCGCCGCCAGGAGTGACGGGTCTGGCCACCGCCGTGGAGTAACACCACCGCAGGATCGGTGTCGTCGCCGTAGGCGTCCGCGGCGAGGGTCAGCCCGCCGTTCGGGATGCGCAGGGACGGGCCGGAAGTCGTCGAAGCCAGCTGTTCGCTGTCGGAGTTCGTAGGCACGTAGGTCAGTATGAGCACACTCTTCGTCCGGGCGCCCCGCCGCCGTGCCGTGCTCGGCGGCGGGGACCGGGCGGCTCGCTCAGGCCTTGGCCGGCTCGCTCAGGCCTTGGCCGACGCGGCCGGCTTGCGCTCCGGTCGCCAGGCGGTCACCAGCAGCAGCGCGGCCCCGCCGACGCCGAGCAGGATCGCGATCAGGCCGCCGGCCCAGCCGTCGAGCTCGATGCCGATCGCGTGGTCCAGCGACGCCTTGCCGGGGCCGAGGATGCCGATCGCCGCGCAGACGACCGCGATCATCAGGACGTACTCGTAACCCTGCCCCGGCTTGAAGATGAAGAAGCCGTTGTTGCGGTGTGCCGTGATGCCCGCGACGACCATCGTGCCGATGATGCCACCGGCGCTGAACGGGGTGAGGAAGCCGAAGACCAGCCCGAATCCCGCGGCGAGCTCGACGAGACCGGAGGCCCAGGCGTGCACGATGCCCGGGCGCAGGCCCATGCTCTGGAACCAGCCGGCCGTCCCCTTGATCCCGCCCGGCCCCCAGACGTGGTTGTAGCCGTGGGCGACCAGAGTGAGACCCACGATGACCCGGAGCACCAGGGCCGCGGTGTCAGGCGATGTCACGTGTCTCCTCCTCGGAACGGCTACCCGGGTGTACGGCGTGGCGTCACGCCGCTGCCGCAGCGCCGACAGTATCGGGTTGACGGGGAGGACACGCTAATTGCACTAAGTTTGATCTATTTTCGGCCGTTCGCTCAGGCGGAGGGGACGCGCGGTAATCCACGGGTGGGCAGAGGTTTCGTGGGCGGCCGGGCCGACGGCCGACGCGATCTTTGGGGGTCCGTGGCCGCCGGTGGCTCATCCGGCCGGATCCGCGCCGTCCGCCTGGCTGGGCTTGGCCGGCCGGGCAGGCCCGCCAGGGCGGTCCGGGGGCGGATCGCGGGGAACCCGGTCGACCCGGACCCCGTCGGTCGAGCCGAGCGCCCCGACAGCCGCGACGGTGCGCTGCCAGGAGGCGTTCAACAGCGCCCGCCCCGGCGCGGGCGCGCCGCGGTCGTCCAGCCTGTCGGCGATCGGCCAGCCGGCGGCACCGGAAGGATCCGCCCAGGTCGGCGCGTACGTGAGTCCGGCCACCGTCCAGCCCAGGGCCGTGCGCCGGACCTGGATGGACAGCAGCACGCCGTCGCGGCCCGGCGCCGGGGACTCCCCGCCGCCCGTCGACCTGTCCGCGGTGCCGCCCGCGCGGTCGCCGGAGGCCTGAGCGCCGATCAGGGTGCCCAGGTCGTAGGCGACGTAGCGCCCGGCGACACGCTCGATCGGCAGCGGGCTCCCGCCGCCGGTGCCGAGGATCAGGTCCACGTCGGACGAGGTGAGCAGCGCGTGGGCCAGGTCGCGCTGGCGCGACGTCACGGCCGCCTGGCCGGGCCGACCCCAGGCGGGCTGTGCGACGACGAGATCGGCGCCGTCGGCGCGGGCACGGGCGGCGTCCTGGCCGATCCGCTCGGCGGTGAGGGTGGCCTCGGCAGTCATGGTGGCGGAGCCGAGGTAGGTCAGCAGGGCGATCCGCACTCCCCGGACCGTCTCGGTGCCGATCGGTGCCCGGCCGCCTCCGTCCGCCGGGACGGACGCCGCGATGCCGGCGCGGTCGAGGGCCGTGCGGGTGCGCCGTGCAGCCGCGCTGCCCGGCGGATCGCCGTCGGCGGTGTCGCACCGGTCGAAACCGGCGCCTGCAAGCGCGGCGGCGGCGGTATCTTCGCCGTCGGGCCCGCCGCCCGGGGCGTTCGGGGCATTCGACGCGTCGGTGGCGTTCGCGGCGTGGGGGGATGCGGGCAGGGACGCCGCCAGCCGGCAGAGGGCGAGATCGGCCGCGGTGCCGTAGCCGCGCAGGGCCACCAGGGCCGCCCGCGGGTCGACGGCCCGGGACAGATCGATCTCGCCCCCCGCGACGAGGGTGATGGACGTGGCCTCGGGACCGAACGAGGCGCTGGCACCATTCGGCCGGGTCTGGCCCGGCCGAAGGCCGTGCGGCTGGACCCCGCCGTGCAGGTCGCGATCGCCGTGCAGGTCGCGATCGCCAGAGCGCGCACCGCCGTCGGGCTCACCGCGGTCGGGACGGCCCGCCGGGAAGGAACTGGCGGGCCGGGCGGCCTCGCGCCCGTGGAGCGGGGACGAGGCGGTGATGCCGACGGTGCCGACCGCGAGACCGGCGAGCCCGACGACAGCGAGTCGCCGAAGTGCGGACAGGCCCAGGAGCGGGGCGCCAGAGGTTCGGGGGCGACGCCGCGCGTCGGGCCGACGGAGTCGCTGCATCGTCCTCGGTGCCGGTCGGATCGAATCGACGTCCTAGCGTTACCGAATGTAAACGATGGGTAGCGCTCGTGCTAGCGCGGGCCGCCCTGGTCGACGATCCGCGTCAGCATGGAGAGCAGTGTGCCCTGTTCCTCCCTCGACAGGGGAGCCAATAGCTTGTCGTTCATCTGTTCGATGCGGTCCGCCACCTGGCCGTGGGTCGACTCGCCTCGCTTGGTCAGCCGTAGCACGTTGCGGCGGCCGTCGCGCGGGTCGCGGACCCGGCGGATGAGTCCTCGCTGGACGAGCCTCGCCACCACATCGGCGACCGTGGACCGATCGAGCGACGCCCGTTCGCCGAGCGTGCGCTGATCGATGTCGGGATCGGCGAGGAGGCTGTTGAGGACCACGAACTGCGGTGGAGTGGTCTCGGTGGAGACGGTCGTGGTCCATAGCTGGTAGGTCACCTGCTGCAGCCGGCGGGCCAGCTGGCCTGGGTGGCTGGACATGTCCACCACACCGCTGGTGCTGGGCAGGTCGGCCGGTTGCGGGGACAGGGTGGCCGGCCCGTTGGCGCGTTGCCCGGGTAGGCGCTCGCCGGAATGTTCCAGCACGCCGGTGTCTTCACTGACACCCCTGGGCAACTGGTCGGATCGTGTGCGCGCGTTCAGGGTTCGCTTCCAATCCGGTGTCGAAGTGGGCGGCCGACGAGTTCGCCGCAAAGGTCATCATCGCTCATGCCGACGCTCGTTGTCGCCAGGGTGTGAGAATCGGGTGGCGCTCCGACGTCGAAGCCGTAACTCCTGTGGCATGTAGTGAAATTATAACTACGGATAGCCGGACATCCCGGCACTTGCGTAGTACTCTTGTCACCGCTTTGGGGTAGCCATTCGGGGATGTCGCGATCGTGACAGCGGTACCTGCGACTACTCGGCGCCGCGCGCGAGGTGCATCACAGGGCACAGGCGGGTACGGGCTGCGGTATGGAGGATGCGCCCAGAGGTCTGCGGGAGAGTCTGAAACGGGTTGCCGTGACCCTGAAGGAGGCGGACATCCCGTTCGCCCTCGGGGGTAGCTACGCGTGCTGGGCTCGTGGCGGCCCCGAACCCGTACACGACGTTGATTTCATGCTGCGGGAAGAGGATGTGCCGCGGGCGGTCGAGGTGCTGGCCGCGGCCGGGCTGCGTCCCGTGGATCCGCCGGAGGACTGGCTCACCAAGGTGTTCGACGGCGAGGTACTCGTCGATCTCATCCACCATCCGGTCGGTCGCGCGGTCACCCAGCAGACGCTGGAACGGTCCAGCGAGATGTCGGTGGACTCGGTTCGGATGCCCGTCCTGGATGCCACGGACTGGTTTGAGATGACCCTGCTGGCCCTGGAGGAGCGCTACTGCGATCTGGCCCGGGTCCTGCCGATGATCCGGGCGATGCGTGAGCAGGTCGACTGGGACCAGGTTCGCCGATCCACCGCCGCCTCGCCCTTCGCCGAGGCCGCGTTGCTGGTCGCGACCCGGCTCAATCTCATTCCGCCGGCAGACCCCGCCCCGGCCGCCGCGCGACCCGGCGGGATTGCGCTTGCCGGGGCGGAACTCGGCGACGCGGCGGAAGGCGACGCGGCGAAAGGCAGCAAGATAGAAGGTAGTGCGCCCGAAGTCCGCGTGCCGGAACGCAATGGTCCGACAGGCAGCAGGGCAGAAGGTAGCCGCGGGGAAGGCACGGGCCCGCAGGGCAGTGAGGCGCCGGGCTGGGGCGCGCAGGGCAGTGAGGCGCCGGGCTGGGGCGCGCAGGGCAGTGAGGCGCCGGGCTGGGGCGCGCAGGACAGGGGTGCGCAGGACAGGGGAACCGCGGCGGCGCAACGCCGTGGTGCGCAGGACGGGCGGAATTCGGCCGCGCCGGGCGCCCGCCCCGGGTGGCCCGACGCCGCCACCGCGGTGGCGCCGCCGCCTGGCGCCCAGGGCGAGCTGGACCTGGCCGAGGCCGACGAGTACCTGGCGGGGGAGCTCCACGAACGGCTCGCCGAGGACCCACGGGTCGCGGAGCTCGGGCTCGAGGTGGTGGTCGCCGACGGGCGCATCCTCGTCGAGGGCGAGGTCGCCACCGACGCCCGCCGCAGGGCGGTCGCGGACGTGCTGGCCGAGGCCGCCCCCGGCCGGCCGGTCCGCAACGAGGTCACCATCACCGGCCACGCCACAGCGGCCGACGAACCCGCGAACGTGGAGACCATTTCATGATGCGCATCGCCGCCGTCGGCGACATCCATCTGGGAACGGACAGCGGCGGGACCTTCGCGCCGGTCATCCGCGGTCTGGCCGGGCGCGCGGACGTGCTGCTGCTGGCCGGCGACCTCACCCAGCACGGGCTGCCGGCCGAGGCCGAGGTCGTCGCGGCGGAGGTGGCGGGGGCGCAGCTGCCCGTCGTCGCCGTGCTGGGCAACCACGACTATCACGGCAATGCCGAGCGCGAGATCGCCGGCATACTCACCGACGCCGGCGTGACGGTGCTCGAAGGCACCGGAACGGTCCTGGACATCGACGGTGCACGGCTCGGGGTCGCCGGAGTCAAGGGATTCGGGGGCGGCTTTGCCGGGGCCAGCGGAACGGACTTCGGCGAACCGCTGATGAAGGCCTTCGTCCGGCATACGAAGGAGACCGCCGCCCGGCTTCGGCACGCTCTGGAGGCGCTGGATTGCGATATTCGTGTCGCTTTGACCCATTACGCCCCGATACCTGACACTCTGATCGGTGAGCGAGCCGAGATCTATCCCTTTCTCGGCAGCTACCATCTCGCCGAGGCGATGGATGCCGGCGGCGCCAGCCTTGCCCTGCACGGGCATGCCCACGCCGGGTCGGAACGCGGGTCGACGGCGGGCGGAGTGCCGGTCCGCAATGTCGCCCGTCCGGTGATCGGAAAGCCCTGCGCGTTCTATGCCGTCGGCGCGGGGGCGGCCGTCGAGGGGGCGCGGATGGCGGCGCCATCGCCGGCGCCGGCGGTCGATCTCGCGGCCCCGACGGCGCGGTGACCGCCGTCCGAAGGCCGCGCGCGGCGGCCGTCCGAAGGCCACGCGCGGCGGCCGGTCCTCCGTCGCCCGATCATCGCTCCGCCGGCCCGCTGCAACGGTCATCGGTGTGCCGGCAGACCTGAATAGTCCGAGTGGGGGGTGCCCCCATGGCCCAGGTGGGGGATGCACTCCCGGGTTGCCTGAGCGGGTGTAGACGGGGAGCACCCGCCCGAAGGGGCCCGTCGCCACCCGCGTGGGCCGCCCGTGGGGAGGTGGTCCGTCCGGGCGCGCGACCTGCGCCGCCGAGGTCCGATCCGGGGTGTTTTCCCCTTCCCGGGTGTGCACGGCCGGGCCATCCGATCTCTGCGCAGGGGACGCCGCCCACCGTCGCGGGCCACCGGGCGTCTGATCCGGCCGGACCATTCCCCGGCCGCACGGCTGGCCCGCACGGGGTGGCCCCCGGATCATCCATACGGGGCATGCGGTCCGTTCGCCCGACGCGTCCGGATCGTCCAGTGCTCCCGCCGGGCGTCATGGGGCTCCGGCATCGGACAGCCGCACCTCGACGTCGCCGTGGGAGACCGCCACCTCCAGCCGGGGCTGCCCGGCGGTCGCCGGGCCATGCGCGACCGCCCCGTCGGCCAGCCGGAACGTGCTGCCGTGCCATGGACAGCGCACGCAGGTGGCACCGTCGTGCACCACGATCTCCCCCTCGTGCAACGGCCCCGCCAGGTGGCTGCACCGGTCCGCGAGGACATCGACATGATCCCCCTGCCGGAGCAGCAGCAGCGGCACCTGACCTAGCAGCCGGACCTCCGGGCGGCCCGAGGCGAGCTCGTCCAGCCGGGCGACCCGGTGCCAGCCGGGCGGCAGCAGATAGGCGACCTCCTCGGCGTGGTTGACCCCCGACGCCTGCCGGTAGGCCAGATGACCCCCCAGATAGGCCGACGCCCCGGCCACGGCGAACCCGGCCAGGCCCAGCCGGCGGCCCAGCCGGTCGCGCCCACCCCAGCGGGCCAGCAGCGACGCGAGGTAGCAGCCGGCCGCCAGGGTGTTGGCACCGGCATGCGCCACGCCGACACGCAGTTGGCGTTGGTGCAGCTCGGAATAGTCCGCGAGGCCGGCCGCCGCCGCTGCCCCCGCGGCGAGCAGGCCCGTGCCGATCAGCACCCGCACCGCCCGTTCGGACCGTTCATCGCGCCCGCCAAGCAGATCCACGATCCCCGCCGACAACCAGGTGCCCAGCGGGAGCTGGGCCAGCGCGGGGTGCAGCGGATGCCCGAGCGGCACCCCGTTGAGGATGTCGCGTGCCGCCCCGGGGCCCAGGGTGTGCCGGACACGGTCGCGGACCTTCGCGGCCACCGGATCGAGGGCTTCGGCCCGCTCCAGGCGCTCGGCCGGCCAGACGAGGACATCGTGCGGTGTCCGCCTCATGCCTTCGGGTGTTCCCGCTCGGGCCCGCCGGCGAACCGCGACACCCGGCCGAGGGTTTGTTTCGTGTCCCAGGGTGTACATCCCCTGCGCGACACGGATCCGGCGGGACGAATGGGTGACCTCACATCCCCATGCGCCGTCCGCCGCGCGGGTCGTCGGATTCTCGACCACCTGTCGCCGTCCGCGGGCGGCGACGGAGGGAAGGAACGAGACATGGCAGTGGATCGGGGAAGCTCCAAGCACGGCCCGTGGCGAGACGACGCCATGGCGCACGAGGTCTCCGGGTTCGTGCGCAGCGGCCGGGACACCCGGGCGGAGGAGTGGCGTTCCGTCGAACCGGCGGACGAGCTGCCCGGTGACGCGCAGTTCCCGGATCCCGCCCAGTTCCGGGCCGGGGCGTCGGCCGGCATGACGCCGACCGACGTCGAGGAGCGTTCCGAACTTGCCCGCTGGCTCGGCCGGGCGGTCTTTCCCGCGGAGCGGGAGGAAATCATGGACCATCTCCGCCATCAGCACGCTCCGGACCGGGTCGTCGAGGCAGTGGCCGCGGCGCCGCCCGGCGTCCAGTTCACCTCCGTCGGCGAGCTGTGGCGGATGCTGCGGTCCAGGAGCGACGCCGAGTTGCCGCGGCGCTGACCGACCGCGGCCGACCACAAACCGGGCTTCGGGCGATGAGCGGCGCCGGCTGCGATCCGTGTCGACGGGGCGACGGTGCGGTCGCCGACCCTGCGCCGTGCGCCGGTTGTCCGATATCCGACGTCGTCGGCGGCGGACCGCCGTCAGGTGGGAAAACCGCTGGGCGGCAGGGGAATGTGGCGGTCGTCATGAGGACGATTGCATGACGCTGGCACCACCGGGGCACAGAGCAGCCATGGGACGCACCGTGCTGGATCGACGGCCGCGCACAGCCACCACACGCGGCTCCGCATCCCGGGCGCCCGCGCCGGCCCGGGCTGCTAGGCCCGCTTCGGCCCGGGCGGTCGGTCCGGCCTCGGGCCGGGCCGTGGGACCCGTCCCGACCCGGGCGGCTCGCCCGGCGCCGGCCCGGGTGGCCGGATCCGCATCGGTCCGCCCGTCCGCCGCCCGGCGGGGACCGGCAGAGCCGATCGGCCTGGGCCGCTTGATCAGCTTGGGGCTGGGTGCGAGCGTCGCGTTCCTCGTGATTTTCGCACTCATGGGTGCCTTCGGGGCTCTGGCCTTCGGGGCCCTCGCCGGCCTGTGGGCGCTCGGGGTCGCGTGGATCATGATTTTCGGGCCGCCTGCCTTCGACCGGCGCGTCGTGCACACCTACGGCCGGGCGGCGCGGGCCTCGCTGGGCGACGCGGGTTCCGCCGCGCTGGCGTCCCTGCGCTCGTCGCGCCGCTCGCTCGGCTCGTCCATCCGCTCGCGCCGCAGGCCCACGCAGACACGGGCGGGGCGGGCCACGCGGCTGCGGTGGACGCCGGGCGCGACACCCTGGGGATTCGGCGCGGCGAGCGTGTTCCGGGCGACCCGGCGTCGGCCGTCCGCCGGCACCACGTCGGCGGCCGGCACCACGTCGGCGCGTGGCACCACTCCGGCGCGTGGCACCACTCCGGCGCGTGGCACCACTCCGGCGGGCCGTTCCAGTCCTGCGGCCGGCATCAGCCCGGCTGGACCGTCCTCTCGAGCGGGCGGTCCCACCACGGCCGATCGTCCGGAGCGGACCGCTGTTTCGGGCGGGCGGGCCGACCGGCCGGGGGCGGCGGAGTGATCCGGCGGCCCCGGGCGCGGGCCCCGGCCGGCACCGGGCCCGACCGGGCGAATTCCAGGTTCCGGGCCGGCGTGCTCGGCCCGTCGCCTCACGGGTTCCGGGCCGGCGGCGCCGCGTGACGCACCTCACCCGTGGGTAGGAGTGAATTCATGGGTACCCGTGGGCTCGGCAACCGTGACCAACAACCCGGATCGGGCGGTCTGTTGCAGACCCTCGTCTCCGGCCTGGATCAGACCGAGCGGGACGAGACGCTGCGGCTGCTGCACCGCCGCCTGGTCGAGGACCGGGCGGCGGCATCCGGCGGCCAGCGGGACCGCCAGGTGGACGTCGGTCCCCGCAGCCGGGCGGCCCGCGGGCCGGCGAAGAGCCGCGGGGCGGGCAGCCGCCAGCGGTGAGGCCGCGGCCCCGGCCCCGGCCGCAGATACAGCCCGGTCCGCAGCAACAGCGTCAGCCGCAGCAACCGCCGCCGCAGCACGCTCCGCCGCCGCCCGTCGGCGCCGCCATCGCCGGGGCGGCCGCGCCGCGGCTGACGGCCACCGCGGAGAAGACCCGAGAGGTCTCGGCGTGCCCGGAGGGGCAGGTCACCCCGTCGGTCGGGGCGGACTCGGTGATGCTTCGACGGACCTCGAAGGAGGCGTCGCACACCCGGCAGCGGTAGTCGTAAGCAGGCACATCATCAGGGTATGCGGCCCGGCCGCCCTCGGGTGGCCGTCCGGCCCCGCTCGGCTGGCGGCGCGGGCAGGGCCGGACGCGAGGAGAGACCGAGCCGGCGCCGGGAGCGGGCGTTTTCGTCGGATGTGAGGATGTGGCATGGCGCCCCACCAGGGGGACGGCCGTCGTACCCTGACAGCCATGGAGCCGCCGGAGGGTCCGCAGGTGGTCGCCGAGGTCGTCCGGGGGTTGCGCAGCGGCGCACCGTTCATCGAAAGCCTGCATCACGGCACTGTCGTCGGTCTCGGCCGCGATGGTGCGGTCGCCCTGCGGGTGGGCGCGCCCGACGTGCCGGTGTTTCCCCGCTCGGCGGTCAAGCCCTTTCAGGCGGCCGCGATGCTTCGCGCCGGTCTCGACGGGGTCTTCCTGAGCCGGAACATCCCGAGCGACCTGCTCGCCGTGGTCGCCAGCTCGCACAGTGGCGAACCGGCCCACCTGGCCCGGGTGCTGGAGATCCTCTCCGTGGCCGGGTTCTCCGCGGACGCCCTGCGATGCCCCGCCGACCTGCCACTGGGCGCCACCGCGGCCGAGGCCCACCTGCGCGCCGGCGGGCGGGCGGAGCCGGTCCTGATGAACTGCTCAGGCAAGCACGCCGGGATGATCGCCTGCTGCGTGGCCGCCGGCTGGCCGGTGGCGAACTACACCGAGCCGGACCATCCGTTGCAGCAGGCGATCAGGCGCACGGTCGAGGACCTGGCCGGTGAGGAGATCGCCGGCACGGCGGTGGACGGCTGCGGTGCGCCGCTGTTCGCGTTCTCGCTCACCGGGCTCGCCCGCGGGCTGCGGGCGATGGTGCAGGCGGCGCCGGGCAGCCCCGAGCGGCGGGTCGTCGAGGCCATGCGGGCTCACCCGGAGCTGGTCGGCGGGGTCGGGCGCCCCGACACCGACCTGATGCGGGCCGCGCCCGGCGTGCTGGCGAAGAACGGCGCCGAGGGCGTCACCCTGGTCGCGACGCTCGACGGTCACACCGTCGCGATCAAAATCGCGGACGGGAGCGGGCGGGCAGGCATCCCGGTCGCGCTGGCCGCGCTGAACCGCCTGGGCGCGCTGCCCGGGGTGGACACCCCGGGGCACCTGGATCTCGACCTGGCGCGGCTCGCCATGCTTGGGGCGCCGACGGTGCTCGGTGGCGGGCGCCCGGTCGGCTCGCTGCGGGTGCGCCTGCCCGGCTGACCCGCCGCAGGGAGCTGGTGCCGTGACCGCGAACGCTCCCGGCTGCCCGCCGTCGCGACGCGGTGTTGCTAGCCTCGCCGTCCGCGGCGGGCATGGTCCTTCGCGGCGGGCGCAGGGCGGGGACGGCTCGCGACGGTGACGGCCACCGGCGGGATGATCGCCGCGATCGCCATCATGATCAGGGCGGCCGGGACGGAGTACAGCCGGACCACCGTGCCGCCCGCGATGAACAGGGTGAGCGCGATCGACATCAGGATCAGGTAGCGCCGCCGCACGACCGGGTCGGCTCCGGGCCGCGGCGTGGGCGGGCCCTGCTGCCCGCCGGAGGGGTACGGCCCGCCGGAGGGAGATGGCCCGCCGGAGGGAGATGGCCCGGCCCGGGGATGGGGCGAGCCGGCCCGGGGATGGCTCGGTCCGGCGGTGCGTGGTTGGCCCGGGTCGGCGAGGCGCAGGTCGTAGCGGCGGCGCAGGCCGGGGTCGCGCAGGACCCGGTAGGCGACGTTGACCCGGGCGAAGGCCGGCGACGAGCCGCCGGCATCGGGATGGGTACGCCGCGCGGCGGCCCGGTAGGCGTGGCGGATCTGGTCCGCGGTGGCATCGGGCGGCACGCCCAGAACCTCATACAGCGAGAGTTTCACACCCACGGGCGCCTCCCCGGCCGCCGATGACCACCCGATCGGGCGGTACGGCGACACCGTGTCATGGCGAAAGTACGGGCACGTGACCAGAATGAGTGCCGAACCACCCGAAGGCGAGTCTGAGACCCGCCACCTCCCCGATAAAAAAAGTACATTCTGCGCACTCTGTGACTTGATTGATCGTTTTGTGCTCGCGACCGGCCTCCTGGGTGTGGGGCGGGTCATGCCCTCGGTCGACGGCCGGAGGCGCGCCGCCGGAGCCGATGTGGAGCGTGCGCACGGGTGACCATGAGACGTAGCGTGCAGGCCCCGCCCTTCAGCTTCAGGGCGGGGTTGGTGCATCGACAACAGCGCCGGCCGATCGAACAGGTGTGCTATTCTGTGGGGTGCGGGAAGCCGGGTGGCGAAGCGGGCGTACCGCTACCGGTTCTACCCGGATCCGGAGCAGTCCGCGCAGCTTGCCGCGACGTTCGGCTGTGTCCGCTACGTGTACAACCGGGCGCTCGCCGAGCGGTCCCGGGCGTGGGCGGAGGAACGGCGCCGGGTCACCCCTGCCGAGACCGACAGGATGCTTACCGGGTGGAAGCGGGACCCGGAGACGCTCTGGTGGGCCGAACCATCGAAAGGCCCGTTGCAGGCCACGCTTCGTCATCTCCAGGGCGCCTTGGTGAACTTCTGGGCGACACGGGCCGGCTATCCGTCTTTCAGGAAGAAGGGCCGGACCGTCGACGCGGCGGCCTACTTCCGGAACTGCTTCACCTACTGGAATGGTCGGATCACGCTGGCGAGGCAGGGTCGGCCGTGGGACGTCGTCTGGTCGAGGCCGTTGCCCGACGGTGTGGTGCCGTCGCAGGTGACGGTGTCCCGCAAGCAGAAGGGCTCGAAGAACCGGGCGAAGGTGCGGGTGAGGGTCGCCCGGATCCACGGCCGGATCGCCGACCGGTGCCGGGACCATCTGCACCAGCTGTCCACGAGGATCCTCCGCGCGAACCAAACGGTGGCCATCGAGGACCTGCCCGTCCGCAACCACACCCTCGCGCGGGCGATCTCCGACGCCTCCTGGCCGCAGCTGCGGCGGATGGTGGCGTACAAGGCCGGCTGGTACGGCCGGACGGTCATCGCGATCGACCGGTTCTACCCGTCGTCGAAGACGTGTTCGTCCTGCGGGACGATCGTCGCACAGCTGCCGTTGAACAGCCGGGAATGGGAATGTGCCTGCGGGGCGGCCCACGATCGGGACATGAACACGGCGAAGAACATTCTGACCGCAGGGCTTTCGGTGACTGCCTGTGGAGAGGGAGTGAGACCACCTTGCTCCTGAAACGAGGAGGCGTCCGTCGATGAAGCAGGAACCCGCACCGCGAGATGCGGGAATCACCTCCCTTCAGGGAGGTGAGGATGTCAAACGGGATGGGGACATGGCGCAGGTCGCGAAGATCGTCGATGAGGTCGCGTCACTGGTGGGGGAGCCTGGCATCGCGGACCGATTGACCATTACCGGCCCGGCCGACGTCCTGCCCAGCCTCTACCGGGTGACGACGGTCGCGACCGCCTCGGTGGCGGCCGCGGCGGTCGGAGCCGGGCGGCTGCTGGCCGCCCGGACCGGCGGCGGCTCCCCGGACATCACCCTGGACACCCGCCACGCCGGCGCCGCCTTCTGCAGCGAGCGCCATCTGCGTATCGACGGCAAGGAGCCGCCCGGGCCGTGGGACCCGATCTCGGGCTACTACCCCACGGCCGACGGCCGCTGGCTCCAGCTGCACTGCAACTTCCCGCATCACCGAAACGGGGTGCTGGACCTGCTCGGGGCGCCGAACGACCGGGCCGCCGTGGAGCGGGTGATCCGGCGGGTCGAGGCCGCGTCGCTGGAGCTGGAGCTGCAGGCCATGGGGCTGTGCGCCAGCATGGCGCGGTCGGAGCCCGAGTGGGCCGAGCACCGGCAGGCCGGTGCGCTGGCCGAGCTGCCGCTGATCGAGGTGAGCCAGCTCGGTGACGCCCCACCGGCGCGGTTCGCGTCGACGGAGACGCCAGCGGCCGGCCTGCGGGTGCTGGACCTGACCCGGGTCATCGCCGGCCCCATCGCCGGGCGCACGCTCGCCGCCTACGGCGCGGACGTGCTGCGGGTCGGCGCCGCCCACCTGCCGGAGGTGCACAGCCTGCTGGTCGACACGGGGTTCGGCAAGCGCAACGCGTTCCTCAATCTGCGGGTCGCCGCCGACGCCCGCCGGCTGCGAGAGCTGATCGCGTCGGCGGACGTGGTCCTGCAGGCCTACCGGCCGAGCGCGCTGGACCGGCTCGGGTTCGGCCCGGACGCCGTCGCCCGGATGCGACCGGGCATCGTCTACGCCAGCATCAGCGCCTACGGGCGGCAGGGGCCGTGGAGCGGGCTGCGCGGTTTCGACAGCCTGGTCCAGACCGCCTCGGGGATCGTCCTCGCCACGGCCGAGGCGGCCGGCTCGCCGCGCCCGGTGCCGCTGCCCGCGCAGGCGCTCGACCACGCCACCGGCTACCTCGCCGCGTTCGGGGTGCTCGACGCGCTCGCCCGGCGGGTGACCGAGGGCGGGAGCTGGCACGTGCGGGTCTCCCTGGCCCGGACCGGACGGTGGCTGCAGGACCTCGGCCACCACGACACCCTTGCCCGGCCCGATCCGACGGCGGATGATGTCGCCCCCTACCGCGCCTGCCTGAGCAGCGAGTTCGGCGAGCTTTCGTACATCCGGCCCGCGGCGACCGTCGCCGGGGTCGCCCCGCGTTGGCTCTCGCCGCCCGCCCCCCTCGGCACCAGCCAGGCGGTCTGGGCGGCGCCGCGCCGACCGGCGGCGTAAACAGTTTCAGTCCGGCGCTCGCGACGTTGCGGCGCGGCGGCGATCGCCGAGGATTGTTAACACTGGGCGCGCCTGGACACCACTTTTGTGTCATCGGTGTAACGACCTGATATGAGTACTTTCGGCGGATCTGCTCAGGGGACTAGGTTTCCGCCATCTCAGCGGAGAGCGCGTGGCGGTCGGCCGGTCATCCGCCGGTCCGGGCGCGTTTTCCGGGGGGCGGTCGGGGCTGGCGCCGAGGGGCGCGTCATCCTCTATGCGGTGGCGCGCCGGCCCCACGTCGGTGGCGCCGGGGGTTGCTCGTAGCAGGGTCGGTCGTGGCATCGGGCTCGCGATCGGCGGACCGGAGGAGGAAATGCATGCGTAGGCGCCCGCTCCTGGGAGCGATAGCCCTCGCCACGGCCGTGACGTTGACCGCCGCGGCCTGTGGGAGCGACAGCGATGGTGGGTCTTCCGCGGACGGAAAGAAAACGATCACCATCGGCTTCCAGGGCGTTCTGTCGGGCGACAGCCAGCAGCTCGGACTGAACGCCCTTTACGGCGTACGGACCGCGATCGCGGAGGTGAACGCGGACGCGAGCTCGCCGTTCCAGCTCAAGCTCGTCGAGTCCGACGACGGCGGCTCCGCGGACCAGGGCCCCACGGCCGCGCAGAAGCTGATCGACGATTCCAAGGTCGTCGCGGTCGTCGGCCCGATGTTCTCCGGCGCCACCAAGGCCAGCGAGCCCGCCTACACCCAGGCCGGCCTGCTGTCCGTGAGCCCGTCCGCGACGGCTCCCGCGCTGACCACCCTGGGCTTCAAGACCTTCTACCGGGTCATCGCGCCGGACACCGTGCAGGGCAAGGCCGCCGCCGACTACGTGGCCGCCGTCCTGCAGGCGAAGAAGGTCTACTCGCTGGACGACAAGACCGAGTACGGCACCGGCCTGTCCGGCGTCCTGGAGGCCGAGCTCAAGGCCAAGGGCGTCGCCGTCACCCACGACGGCATCAACCCGACCAAGGACTACACCTCCGAGGCCACGAAGATCATCGCCGCGGCGCCGGACGTCCTGTACTACTCCGGGTACTACCCCGAGCTCGCCCTGCTGTCCAAGGCGCTCAAGGACAAGGGCTTCACCGGCAAGATCGCCAGCGGGGACGGCTCGCTCGACCCGCAGTACGTCGCGCAGGCCGGCGCCGCCGCGGCCGAGGGCACCTACCTCACCTGCCCCTGCGGCGACGCGAACACCGACCCGAAGGCCGCCGCGTTCGTCGCCTCCTTCAAGAAGGTCAACAAGGGCGCGAAGCCCGGAACTTACTCCGGTGAGGCGTACGACGCCACGCTCGCGCTCGCGAACGTGTTCAAGAAGCTTGGCACCGACGTCAGCCGGGAGTCGGTCGCGAGCGCCTTCGGCGCCGTGAACTTCCAGGGCATCACGAAGACCGTCGCCTTCGAGTCCACCGGCGAGGTCAAGGGTTCCAACGTGTTCATCTACCAGGTCAAGAACGGTGCGATCACCGTTCTCGGCAACACCTCGGATCTGATCAAGTCCTGATGTAGGCGCGGGCGGTGGCCGGATGAGCGAACGTCCGGCCACCGCCTCGCCGCGTCCGGCGAACATCTGCGCCGCAACCCGTCATTCTGCTTACAGAACCAACATCCGCCACCAGAACGAGCATCCGCCACGAGAACGAGCATCTGCCACGCGGACGAACTTCTGCCAGGCGAACGAGCCACGCGACGAACGAGGCACACGTATGGGTTTCCTCGACCAGTTCTGGCAGCTGACCATCGACGGCCTGATGGTCGGCTCGCTGTACGCGGTCATAGCACTCGGGTACACGCTCGTGTACGGGGTTCTCCAGCTCATCAACTTCGCCCACAGCGAGGTGTTCATGCTGGGATCCTTCGGCGGCCTGTTCGCCGCCCGAGCCCTGCTGCCCGACGACGGGTCGGTGCCCGGGGGGCTGGCGTCCGTGGGGCTGGTGGCCGTCGGCCTCGGGGTCGGCGCGATCTGCGGGGGGCTCGCCGCGTTCACCCTCGAACGGGTGGCCTACCGGCCGCTGCGGCGCCGCTCCGCGCCCCGGCTGGCCTACCTGATCAGCGCGATCGGGGCGTCGCTGTTCGCCGTCAACCTGGCCGGCAAGGAGTTCGGCCGGCAGAACGTGGACCTGCCCGACCTGTTCCACAACGGCACGGTCTTCACGGTCTTCGGCGCGGACGTCTCCACCCAGTCGCTGGTCATCTTCGCCGTCGCCGTCGCGATGCTCATCGGCCTGGACCGCCTCGTCGCCGGCACCCGCCTCGGCCAGGGCATCCGGGCCGTCGCCCAGGACGCCGACACCGCCGTCCTCATGGGGGTCAACGTCGAGCGGATCATCATCGTCACGTTCGTCGTCGGCGGCCTGCTCGCCGGCGCCGGCGGCTTCCTCTACGCGATGACGTTCAACGCCTCGTACAGCATGGGGTTCGTCCCCGGGGTGAAGGCGTTCACCGCCGCGGTCCTCGGCGGCATCGGCAACGTGCGCGGCGCGATGCTCGGCGGCCTGCTGCTCGGCCTGGTCGAGAGTTATGGTGGCTACCTGTTCCAGGCGTCCTACAAGGACGTCATCGCCTTCCTCGTCCTGGTGGCGATCCTGATGATCCGACCCTCCGGCCTGCTCGGCGAGCGTCTGGGGCGGGCGGCATGAGCACGCCTCCCGCCGGCCCGCCCGGCACCGGCGGCGGTGCCGCCACCGTGCCGCTGCGAATCGCCGGGAGCCCTGCCGGTCCCGCCGGTTCTTCCGGTTCCGCCGGTTCTTCCGGCTCCGCCGGTTCTTCCGGTCCCGCCGGCGGCCCGGCCCGGCCCGCCTGGCACCCTTCGGTGCTGTTCGCCCCGGCCCGGCTGCGCCAGCTCGGGGCGCTCCTGCTGGTCGGCGTGCTCGCCGCGATCGTCACCGGCCCGACGGGCAACTCCGACAAGCCGCTGCAAGCGGCGAAGGACTCGATCGTCGACGTCCGGATCGTGCTCTACCTGGGGCTCGCCGTCGCGCTGTGGGTGCTGCTGGTGCTCGGCGCGCAGCTGCGCGGCGCCCTGGAGCGGGTGAGCGCCCCGGTGCGCGCGCCGGTCGGTGCGGCCTACGGTCGCCGCGGCGGCCCGATCGTGCTGAACCTGGTGCTGCTCGCCATCGCGATCGTCGCGCCCATGGTGGTCTCGACGGCCGCCCAGCAGTCGATGGTCAACGACATCGGCATCTACGCGCTGCTCGCCCTCGGCCTCAACGTCGTCGTCGGCTACGCCGGCCTGCTCGACCTCGGCTACATCGCGTTCTTCGCCATCGGCGCCTACGCGACGGCCTACTTCACCTCGCAGACCGCCATGCCGTGGCACGCGCCGTTCGTGCTCAACCCGTTCTTCGTCTTCCCGATCGCGCTTATCCTCGCCGCGCTCGCCGGGGTCATCCTCGGCGCGCCGACGCTGCGGCTGCGCGGGGACTACCTGGCGATCGTCACCCTCGGCTTCGGCGAGATCATCCACCTGGTGGCCAACAACGCCGACAACATCACCAACGGCGCCCGCGGCGCCTTCGGGGTGCCGCACCTGTCGATCGACCTGCTCGGCATCGACTACAAGTGGGGCATCGACCCACTGCCGTACTACTACCTGCTGCTCGTCATCATCGTCGTGGTGATGATCGCCTTCGGCCGGCTGGAACGGTCCCGGATCGGCCGGTCCTGGGCCGCCATCCGGGAGGACGAGATCGCCGCCGAGGCGACCGGGGTGGCGACGCTGCGGATGAAGCTGCTCGCCTTCGCGATCGGCGCGTCGGTGTCGGGCTTCGCCGGCGTGCTGTTCGCCTCCAAGCAGTTCTTCAACCCGCAGAGCTTCAGCCTGCAGGCGTCGTTCTTCGTCGTCGCGGTGGTCATCTTCGGCGGGATGGGGTCCCGGCTCGGCGTCGTGGTCGGCGCCGTCGTGCTGCAGGGACTCGCCTTCTACCTGCGGGACAAGGTGCCGCCCGCGGACCGTTACATCTACTTCGGGGCCATCATCGTGATCATGATGATCTTCCGCCCGCAGGGACTCGTGCCGTCGCGCCGCCGCCGTCGGGAGATCCAGCTCGTGGAGGAGGGCATCGGCGCCGCCGACTCCCTCGGTGTCGCGCCGACGGGAGGACAGCGGTGAGCCGGGTCGGTGCCCACCGGTCCGGGGTACCCGGCGCCCGCAACCCGCGCGCCGACGAGACCGCGCCCGGCGACCTGGTCGTCGAGGCCCGCGACCTGGCGCTGCGCTTCGGCGGGGTGACCAGCCTCGACGGCGTCTCGCTGCGCCAGCGCCGCGGGGAGATCCTCGCGGTGATCGGCCCGAACGGGGCCGGCAAGACGTCGCTGTTCAACTGCCTGACCGGGGCGTACCGGCCGCAGCAGGGCTCGGTCACCTTCTGGCCGCAGGCCGACCGCCCGACCGAGCTCGTCGGCCGCCGCCCGCACGCGATCACCCGGCTCGGGGTGGCCCGCACCTTCCAGAACATCCGGCTCTTCCCCGCCCTGTCGGCCCTGGAGAACGTGCAGATCGGCACCGAGGTGCGGCAGCGGTACGGGCCGGTCGGCGCGATCCTGGGCCTGCCGCACGCCCGGCGCGCCGAGCGCGACGGGGTGCGCCACGCGCTGAGCCTGCTCGACCTGGTCGGGCTGTCTCACCGCACGCACGAGCTGGCTGCCTCACTGCCGTACGGTGAGCAGCGCCGGCTGGAGATCGCCCGGGCCCTGGGCACCGAGCCCAGCCTGCTGCTGCTCGACGAGCCGGCAGCCGGGACCAACCCGGCGGAGAAGCAGGACCTCGCCGGTCTCATCACCCGCATCGCCGGCACCGGGGTGTCGGTGCTGCTCATCGAGCACGACATGCGGTTGGTGATGTCCGTGGCCACCGCGGTGGTGGTGCTCAACTTCGGCCGGGTGATCGCCCACGGCACGCCGGGGGAGGTCCAGCGCGATCCGGCGGTCATCGAGGCGTACCTCGGCGTGACCGATGCCGAGGACACCGGTGGCGCTGCCGGTGGCGCCGACGTCCCCGCCGGGCGCGGCGCCGCCGCGCGGAAGGACGTGCGCTGATGCTGCTGACACTGAGCGACGTCGAGGTCGCCTACGGCGCGGTGACCGCCCTGCGCGGGGTCAGCCTGGAGGTCGGCGAGGGCGAGATCGTCACCCTGCTCGGCGCCAACGGCGCCGGCAAGACGACGACCCTGCGGACCATCTCCGGCCTGCTGCGGCCTCGGTCCGGCGAGGTGCGCCTCGACGGCCGGCCGCTGTCGTCCATCCCCGCGCACGGCCTCGTCGGCGCCGGGGTCAGCCACGTGCCCGAGGGCCGGCGGGTCTTCCCCAGCATGAGTGTCCGCGAGAACCTGCTGATGGGCGCCTACCATGATCGTCGGCATGCGCGGGCGGACCTGGACCGGGTCGTCGCGTTGTTCCCGCGGCTGGCCGAGCGGATCGGCCAGCCGGGCGGCACGCTGTCGGGTGGTGAGCAGCAGATGCTCGCGATCGGCCGGGCGCTGATGAGCCGGCCGCGGCTGATCCTGCTCGACGAGCCGTCGATGGGGCTGGCCCCGATGATCGTCCAGACCATCTTCGAGGTGATCGCCGAGATCAACCAGGCGGGGGTCGCGGTGCTGCTCGTCGAGCAGAACGCGGCCTCGGCGCTGCGGATCGCCGGGCGCGGGTACGTGCTGGAGACCGGCCGGGTCGTCCTCGCGGGCACGGCCGCCGGCCTGCTCGCCGACGACCGGGTCCGCCAGGCGTACCTGGGCGAGGACGTCGCCGACGGGGCGGATGGGCCCGCGCCGGCCGGGGGCGGTGCGGCGGCGGGCCCGGCTCACGGCGCCGCGGTCCCCGCCGACTCCGCCTGAGCCGCCCACTCGGCGGTACCTGGGCCCGGCCGGCCGTCACCACCCGGGCCGGAGCCACCCCCGCGGCCGGTCCCCCCTCGCGGCCCGAAACCGCTGCCCGGCCCGAAGCCGCTGCCCGGCCCGAAGCCGCTGCCCGGCCCGAAGCTGATATCAGGGCTGATCCCGGCGTCCCGGCGGGCCCAGTCCAGCCCGTCGCGGGTGTCGGGTCCCCACAGCCAGACGGCGAGGCCCAGCAGCACGGCCCCGCCGGTCACGATCGTGTACATCATGATCCCCAGGATCAGGGCAAGCGCTCTTGCAGTCCATCTAATTTTTCTGCATGCCACAGCTAAGATTTCCTACATGATCGATGTGCGTCGCCTGCGCGTCCTGCGGGAGCTCGACAGCCGGGGAACGGTCGTGGCCACGGCCGCGGCGCTGCACCTGACGCCGTCGGCGGTCAGCCAGCAGCTCGCCGCCCTCGCGAAGGAGACCGGCGTGCGGCTGCTCGACCCGGCCGGCCGCCGGGTCCGGCTCACCCCGGCCGCCCGGGTGCTGCTGGGGCACGCCGACGTTCTGTTCGCCCAGCTGGAACGGGCCGAGGCGGATCTCGCCGCCTTCGACGAGGGCCGGGTCGGGTCGGTGGCCGTGGCGGCCTTCACCACGGCGATCTCCGGCATCGTCGTGCCGGCGCTGGCGGCGTTGCGGGAGAGCCGGCCGCGGCTGCGGATGTCGGTGTCCGACGTGGCCGAGCCCGAGTGCTTCGACCTGCTGCTGGCCGGCGACCTGGATCTCGCGGTCTGTATCACCCACCCGGGTGCCCGGCCCCTCGACGAGCGGCTACTACAGATCCCGCTGCTCGACGACCCGCTCGACGTCGCGTTGCCCGCCGACCATCCTTACGCTGCCGCCGCGGCCGTGCCGCTGGAGGTGCTCGGCGGGGAGGACTTCATCTCCAGCCGCCCCGGCACCCCCTGTCACGAGGTCACCCACGCGGCGTGCGCCGCGGCCGGGTTCGTTCCCCGGGTGCGCCACCGCTGCGACGACTACACCGCGGTCCTCGGCCTGATCGCCGCGGGCTGCGGGGTCGGCCTCATCCCGAGGCTGGCGAAGCTGTCCAGCACCCCGCAGGTCGCCCTCCGGCCGATCGCGGGCGTCCTGCCGATCCGGCCGATCTTCGCCGCCGTCCGCCGTGGCTCCCAGCAGGCCCCGCACCTGTCCGCCACCCTCGCCGCCATCGTCGCCGCCGCCCGATCCCCCGACCTCTACTGCGCGTGATCCCGCCGTACCTTCACGGCGGTCCCCGCTTGCCTTCTCCCAGGGGCGAATCGGGCGCAGAGGGCTGTGGAAGGGCAAGGGAGGTGGCGGGTCAGCCTGCGGGTGCGAGGCGGTCGGAGGCCGGCGAGGGCGGGCCGAGGACGCGGTCGAGGTGGGCGTTGGCGAACACGCCGGCCGGGTCGACGGCGCCGCGAACGGCCAGGAACTCGTCGAAGCGGGGGTACCGCTCGCGTAGCTGCGCCGCGGCCAACGTGTGCAGGGTGCCCCACTGGGGCCGCCCGCCGGCCGCCAGCATGATCTGTTCGGCGAGGCCGAAATGGTCCTCGTGCGCGCCGCGGCGGTCGGTCCGAACGGCGATGTAGGCGGTGTCGCGGCCGAAGGCGGGAGACAGCGGGATCTCGTCCGCGGCCGCGCAGCGCACCTCGACGGGGAAGGCGGTGCGCACCCTGGATCGGGCTACGGCGGCGGCGAGCTCGCCCATGGCGGCGGCCAGCTCGGCGCGGGGGACGGCGTACTCGACCTCCTTGTACCGGATCGCCGGGTGGCCCGCGGCGAACACCCGGTAGGACAGATCGCGCGACGGTCGACCGCCCGTCAGCGCAGCGCCGACGCCGCCGACGCGGCCACCGACGTGGGCGGCGAACTGGGCGGCGGGCCGGTCCGCCGCCGGCAGCCGCCGGGCGGCCACCATCAGTGCCCCGAAGACGCCGCCGGCCACCGGCCCGCCATCCAGCCGGTTGCGCTGCTGGGCCGGCGGGTCCAGTCCGTCGTCGACCGGGTGACGGTCATCCCGGCGTACCAGCACGGTCGAGGTGTGCGGGAACCAGGCGAAGCGGACGTGGTCGGCCTGCTCGACGAGCGCGTCGTAGCCGTCGAGCACCTCGGCCAACGGCAGCCGGCTCGCCCGCACGTGCAGGGCGAACAGCGGCACGGCCTGCAGCGTCACCGACGTCACGACGCCCAGGGCGCCGAGGCCGAGGCGCGCGGCCGCGAACAGCTCGGGGCGCTCCCCGCGCGAGCAGGTGACCACCTCGCCGTCGGCGAGCACCACCTCCAGCGCCCGCACCTGCGTGGACAGCCCGCCGTAGCGGGCGCCCGTGCCGTGGGTTCCCGTGGCGATCGCCCCGGCGATCGTCGCCTCCTCACCGTGCCCCTGGTTGGTCAGGGCCAGCCCGGCCTCGGCGAGCAGCCGGTTCAGTCGGCGCAGGGTCATGCCGCCGCGCACCGTCACCAGCCCGCTGCCACCGTCGAGCGCGACCAGATCGGCGCAGCGGTCCAGGGCGACCTGCACGCCGCCGTCGTCCGGCCGGCCGATCGCGTTCATCGCGTGGCCGGCGCCGACGGCCCGGACCCGCCGGCCGTCCCGCACGGCGGCGATCACCACCGCCGACGCCTCCTCGGCGGTGCGGGGGCGGGCGAGCCGGACCGCCTGGGCGGTCTCGTTGCCCGCCCAGTTCCGCCACGCCGCGGGTTCACCAAGGGGCAAGCCCATGAGCACCTCCGTCCGGGGCCGACGACTGGCGGCGCCGGTGGGCGACCCACCGGCGGAGCCGGTCCCCATCGTGGACCGCCTGGCCGGCGTCCCGCCCGGCGGGTCTGTCCGACGGACCGCGAGGGACCACGCGCCGACCCGGTGACTGGACGTGTGCGTTGCGCCGTCGGTTCCTTCATCTGTGTCCCCGGAGTGTTCCCTGAGGTGTTTCCGGGGTGCGGCGAGCGGACTGTCGATCACCCGGTGAGGTGAGATGCTGCTCATGCGCGAGCGGGCCGGAGCCGCCGGCTCGCCGACGCGCCGGCGGAAGGCGACGTGGGAGATGGTGAGCACAGCCGGCTCCCGGCCGACCGGGATCAGCCTGGGCAGGCTCGCGGAGCTCGCCGTGGAACGCACGGGCGGCACCGAGGAGCTGCTCTTCGAGGGGCGGGCCGAGTCCGGGGCGGCCCGGTTCGCCCAGGCCTGCCGGTTCAGCGCCGGCCTGCGCGGCGCGGGGCTGGTCCCCGGTGACCGGGTGGTCGTCCACATGGCCAACTGCCCGGAGGTCGGCATCGCCTACCACGGGGTGTGGCGGGCCGGCGGGGTCGTGACGCCGGTGCTGTTCCTGCTCGACGAGGCCGAGCTGCACCACGTGCTCGTCGACAGCGGCGCCCGGTTCATCGTCACGACCCCCGACTTCCTGGCCAAGGTCCGCGCGGTGGCGCGCGGCTGCCCGCAGGTGCGGGCGCTGGTCGTCACGGACGACTCGCCCGATCGGCCGGGGACCGGTCCGGCAGGTCCGGCAGGTTTGGCAGGTCTGGGCGGGTCGCAGCCGCCGGTGCTGCGCTTCGCCGACCTCGCGGCGGGCGACGGCGGTCCCCTCGAACCGACCGATCCGGACGCCATGGCCGCGCTGCTCTACACCGGCGGCACCACCGGGCGGGCGCGGGGGGTCGTGCTGTCCCACGACGCGCTGTCCGCCGGGGGCTTCGCGGCCGCGTCGGGGAACGGGGACGAGGAGCTCGTCGGCCTGCTGCCGCTGCCGTTGTCGCATGTCTACGGCCTGACGATCAGCGTGATGACGCTGCATGCGCGCAAGCCGGGCCCCGCGATCCTGATGCGCTGGTTCGATCCCCGCCAGTGGCTGGACCTGGTGGCCGAACACCGGGTGGCGGTCAGCGCGCTGGTACCGTCCATGATCGACCAGCTGCTCGCGGAGCCGTTGCACCTGGCCGACACGTCGTCGCTGCGTCGGATCACCAGCGGCGGTGCGCCGCTGCCGAGGGAGACTGCGCTCGAATGGCAGCGGCGCCTGCCCGGCATCGAGCTGGTCGAGGGTTACGGCTGTACGGAAAGCGCGGGGATCATCACCACCTCGCCGAGGGGCGGGGCGCGGCTGGGCAGCGTGGGTCGGCCCGCGCCCGGGGTCGAGGTGCGCGTCGAGCTGCCCGACGGCTCGCCGGCCAATCCCGGGCAGGACGGGGAGATCTGCGTGCGGGGCCCGATGCTGATGACGCGGTACTGGCAGGAGCCGCGAGCCACCGCCGACGTGCTGCGCGGCGGCTGGCTGCACACCGGCGATGTGGGGCGCCGCGACAGCGACGGCTACCTGTACGTCGTCGACCGGATCAAGGATCTGATCATCCGCGGTGGGGTCAACGTCTACCCGCGCGACGTCGAGGACGGCCTGCTCGGCCATCCCGACGTCGCCTCGTGCGGGGTCGTCGGACGGGCTGACCACCGCCAGGGCGAGGAGGTGATCGCCTACGTGCAGCTCGTCGCCGGCGGCACGGTCTCCCCGGAGGAACTGGTGCGCTGGGGCCGGGCCCGGCTCGGGCCCCTGCGCTACCCGCGCGAGGTGCACATCATCGAGTCGTTGCCGCTCACCAGCTCGCTGAAGACCGACCGCCGGGCCCTGCGGTCGCTGACCGCCGCCTCCTCGCGGTCCCGGCGCCCCACGCCCGGCGGTGAGGTTCAGAGCGTCGAGTGAACCCCGTGGCTCTGGATCGCGCCCCGGGCCAGGGTCAGCGCCGCCGGTGAGGCGAGGTTGGCCGCGTCCATGAAACTGAACGCGAACAGGCCGTCCTGGCTGAGCTGGCGCACCGCGTCCCCGGACAGCAGCGCGTGCATGTCCGCCTCCCAGGTGGCCTGCGACTCGGACTTGAAGTGGGCCAGCATGACCGGGCCGTACTGGCCGAGCGCCTTCGTCATGTCCCGCACGTCCGCGGCGTTCGGGTCCGTGCCCATCGCCTGGAAGCTCTCGAAGTCCGAGGCGCGCAGCACGTCCGCGAAATGGGTGATCAGCGACCGGCCGCCGCCGGCGACCGGGTCGTCCCAGCGGCTCTGCCAACCGCCCCAGCCGAGCGACACCCGCGCGTTCGGCGCGCCGGAATGGAAGATGTTCAACGCCGCCAGGTACTGGTCCTGCAGCGTGAGGTAGTAGTTGGTGGTGTCCGGTGTGGTGGCCCACGCGTTCGGGTGGCACGGGTACGTCTGGAACTCGGTGAACAGCGTGACGTAGAGCGCCGGGCCGTCGGCGGGACCGGAGAAGATCGAGGCGAGCTCGCGCGCGTCGTCGAGGAAGCCGCTCGACAGCGGGTACTCGCGGCCGCACGCCGGGCCGTGCGCCGTCTGGACGGTGCCGACCTCGCCGGTGCCGTCGAGCCAGACGATGAGGTGGATGCCGTGCCCCGAGCGGTAGACCTCGGGAATCAGATCGGCCTTCCACTTGCGCAGGAAGCTCAGATCGTTCGGCCCGTTGTACCAGGTGCTGAGGAAGTCCAGGTCGGGCGCCAGCGGGGAGGCGTGGGCACTGTCGAGCCCGGGGCCCAGCCCGAAGCGCAGTTTGCCTGCCGGGGTGGCCGGGACGGCCCGGGTCCCGGCGGCCAGCGGCCGGCGTGGCGGCTCAGCGCGCCCGGACCGCCCGATCGGACCGTCCGCCACCTCGCCATCGACTACCGGATCTGCCGCCGCGGCGACGCCGTCCCCGCCGGTGGTGGCGTCGCCCCCGCCGCGCCCGAGGAGCGGGACCGCGACGGCGGTCGCGGCTAGCAGAGCGATGAGGGGAACCGTCGCATGTCGGAACCTCCGGCTACGCATCGATACATTCCTCCTGCGGCGACCATCCGGTAGGAGCAAAACTGTAGTCGATCGAATACTTTTCGGAGTCATGTTTGCCGTGTGAGTCGGCCGGCGCGGCGGACCCGCTCGCGGGCGGAGGTCCGGCGGGCGGAGGAGTTTGTCAGCCGGTGCCGGACTGGTGGATACCGGTCTGGCGAAGGTTGTCCCCTTCGTGGTTGTTCGAGGGTGGGAGCCGCTGGTGAGTGGGTACGCCCAGCGGCACCATGAACCGCCGTGATCAGACAACGAGACTGCTGAGTGCCTGGATCCGAGGCCGGCGCCGGCCCGCGCCCGCCGTCGGGACCACCGAGGCGAGGGCGCGGACTCCGTCCGAGTCGGGTCGGCGCCGGGAGTCGGCCCCGGAGCCGGATCTTCCCCGCCAGTCGGGGGCGATCCCGCAACCGGGTATGCCGCTGGAACCGGGAAAGCCGCGGCAACCGGGAAAGCCGGGGCAACCAGGGCGACCGGGGCAACCAGGGGAGTCGGGGCAACCAGGGGAGTCAGGGGAGTCGGGGGCGGCCGGGCCGGGTGCCGGGGTCGACGACGAGCTGGGCGACCTGATCCGGCTGGTCGCCCAGGAGGGGTTCGGCTTCACGGAGCTGCGGGACGGTCAGCTTGACGCCATGCGGGCCGTCGTCGAGGGCCGGGACACGCTGTGCGTGCTGCCGACCGGCCGTGGCAAGTCGGCGGTCTACCAGATCCCGGCGCTGGTGCTGGCCGGTCCGACCGTCGTGGTCTCGCCGTTGATCGCCCTGCAGCGCGACCAGGTGCGCGGGCTGACCGAGCGGCTGTCGGGCCTGCTGGGCGACGACGCGGCGGCCGCCGCGGCGAACTCGGATGCCGGGCGGGCGGCCCGGCAGGCAGCCTTCGACGCGGTCCGGCAGGGGCGCACCGAGTTCCTCTTCCTGGCGCCGGAGCAGCTGGCGCGCGACGACGTCCGCGCGGCGCTGCGTGAGGCGCGTCCGTCCCTGTTCGTCGTGGACGAGGCCCATTGCATCGCGTCCTGGGGGCACGACTTCCGGCCCGACTACGCCCAGCTCGGGCAGGTCATCGAGGACCTGGGGCATCCGGTGGTCGTGGCGCTGACGGCCACCGCGGCCCCGCCGGTGCGCCGGGAGATCCGCGAGCGGCTGCGGCTGCGGGACCCGGTCGAGGTCGTACGGGGGTTCGACCGGCCCGAGATCTTCCTGTCCGTGGCGCCGTTCACCGACGAGGAGGCCAAGCGGGCGGGTCTGATCGAACGCATCGCCGGGGAGGCCAAACCGGCGCTGGTCTACGCGGCCACCCGGCGGGCCACGGAGGAGCTGGCCGACGAGCTCGCCGGACTGGGGCTGACGGTGCATCCGTACCATGCCGGCCTGAAGGCCGGGCGGCGACGCGAGATCGAGGCGGACTTCATGGCCGACCGGTGCGATGTGGTGGTCGCCACGACCGCGTTCGGCATGGGCATCGACAAGCCCAACGTCCGCACCGTCATCCACGCCGAGGTGGCGGACTCCCTCGACTCCTACTACCAGGAGATCGGCCGCTCGGGGCGGGACGGTGAGCCCGCGGTGGCCTGCCTGTTCTACCGGCCGGAGGACCTCGGGCTGCGGCGGTTCTTCGCCTCCGGCCGGGTCGACGAGACGGCCTTACGGCGCGTCGCGGTGCTGCTGGGTCACGCCGACGGACCGGTGACGGCGCGGGAGCTGGCCAAGGCGGCCGGGCTGCGGGACACGGCGCTGACCCGGCTGGTGGACCTGCTGGTCAGCGCGGACGTGGTGGCGGTGCACGACGACGGGCACATCGCCGCGCGCGCGGACGCCCCGGACCCGCAGGAGGCGGCGCGTCGCGCGCTCGGGGTGGCCGAGGCGCGGGTCGAGGTCGAACGTTCCCGCGTCGAGATGATGCGCGGCTACGCCGAGACGCGGGACTGCCGCCGGTCGTTCCTGCTGGCCTACTTCGGCGAGACGGCGGACGGGCCGTGTGGGCGCTGCGACAATTGCCTGGCCGGCCTGCCGGCCCAGCGGCGGGCCGAACCGGAGGACGGCGAGGCGCCGTTCCCCGCGGGTGCCGCGGTGCGCCACGTCTCGTGGGGTCGGGGGCAGGTCGTCAAGGAGGATGGCGATCGCATCACCGTGCTGTTCGACGATGTCGGCTACCGCACTCTGTCGGTGGGTGCGGTCCGGGAACGTCACCTGCTCGACCGGACGTGAAAGACCTGCGCCGCAGGGCATCCCCCACCGAAGGGCCCGCACCTACAGGTACGACTGACGTTACAGCGACTGCCCGGTCCGTCCCGAGATGTCCGATGATGTCGTTTCCTGACATCGTCGCGTGCCGTGCGCTGGACCCAAGCATGGTCACGCGCCCGGCAGAGCAGGGAGGACCATGACCGCGCAAGCGGATCTTCAGACGAGCACCGCCCTGGTCACAGGGGCGTCGTCAGGCATCGGCGCGGCGTTCGCCCAGGCGTACGCGGCGCGGGGCGCCAGGCTCGTCCTCGTGGCGCTGGCGGAGCCCAGGCTGCGGGAGGTCGCCGAGCGGCTGGGCACCCGCTACGGGGTCGAGGTGCACGCCGTGCCCATCGACCTCGCCGAGGAGAGCGGCCCCGACCAGCTCGCCAAGGCGGTCGCCGAGATCGGCCTGGAGATCGACATCCTCGTCAACAACGCCGGCTTCGGCACCCGTGGGCCGTACCACGAGCTGTCCGCGGACCGGGACCATCGCGAGGTGATGCTGAACGTCGTGGCGATGGAGCGGGTCGCGCACCTGTTCCTGCCGGCCATGGTGGCCCGGGGTTCCGGCACCGTCATCAACGTGTCGTCGACCTCGGGTTTCCAGGCCGTCCCCTACATGGCGGTCTACGGGGCCTCCAAGGCCTTCGTCCTGTCGTTGTCCATCGGCCTGTGGGCCGAGTGCCGCCCCCGCGGGGTGCACGTGCTCGCCCTGTGCCCCGGCCCGACCGACACCAACTTCTTCGAGGTGCTCGGCTCGCGGATGTCCGCCGGCGGCCGGTTGCGGACCACCGACGAGGTGGTGGCGGCGGCCTTCCGCGCCCTCGACCGGGGCCAGGCTTACGTCATCGACGGCCGGTTGAACTACCTGACGTCCAACGCCTCCCGGCTGCTGCCCCGCGGCCTGGTCGCGCGGATCACCGAGCGGGTGCTGCGGTCCGGGTCGCTGGCCGCGTTGCCGGGCGCGGCGCCCACGAACCGCCGCGCCGCCTGATCGGGCTACTCCGGCCGGCCGTTCCGTGCGGTCCGATCGGACCACCCCGGCCGCCCGCCGCCGTGAGGGTTCGCGGCGCGGCGCGGCCGTCCGGCAGCCGATCAACCCATCCCCCGACCGGGCGACCCCGCAGTCGCCCGGTCGGGGGCGGCGGGCGGTGGCCGGGCCACCGCCGCCGGGCGCGGTCAGCGCTGTCGGGCACAGTCAGCGTGGGTGGGCACAGTCAGCGTGGGTGAGCGCGGTCAGCGCGGGCGGGCCGCTCCCACCGGGGTGGCCGCCGGCGCGACCGGGCCGGCCGGTGCCAGGTCGCCGAGCTCGGCGACCAGCTCGTAGGAGCGGATCCGGTCCGCCAGCCGGTGGACGTTCGTGGTGATCATGATCTCGTCGGCGCCGGTCACGTCGAGCAGGGCGTCGAGCCCGGCGCGGACGGTCGTCGGGGAGCCGACGATGTGCGACGCCGTCGCGTTCTCGGCCGCGGCCCGCTCCTGGGGGGTCCAGGAGTGAGCGGCGGCCTCCTCGGGGGAGGGGAAGACGCCGGGTCGGCCGCCGCGTAGCCGCAACATCGCCAGCCGGACGGGCGCGGCGAGCCATTCGGCGCGCTCGTCGTCCTCGGCGCAGACCACGGCGGCGGCCACGATCGCGTACGGGCGCTCCCGGCCGGGCGAGGGGCGGAACGATCGGCGGTACAGATCGAGCGCCGGCACCGTGTTGGCCGAGCTGAAGTGGTGCGCGAAGGCGAACGGCAGGCCCAGCATCCCGGCCACCTGGGCGCTGTAGCCGCTGGACCCCAGCAGCCAGATCGGCGGCACCTGCGCCTGCGGGAACGCGTGGACGCCGTGCATCGCGTGGTCGGCGGCGAACTCGCCGCCGGCGAGGAAGGTGGTCAGCTCGGAGAGCTGCTCGGGGAAGTCGTCGACGGCGAGCAGCCCGGCGGTGCGTCGCAACGCCCGGGCGGTGGCGGGATCCGTGCCGGGGGCGCGGCCGATCCCGAGGTCGATCCGGCCGGGGAACAGGGCGCCGAGCGTGCCGAACTGCTCGGCGACGGCCAGCGGCGCGTGGTTGGGCAGCATCACGCCGCCGGAACCCACCCGGATCGTGCTGGTGGCCGCGGCGACCTGGCCGATGAGGACCGACGTCGCCGAACTGGCGATGCCGGGCATGCCGTGGTGCTCCGCCAGCCAGTATCGGGTGAAGCCGAGCCGTTCGGCGTGCCGGGCGAGTTCGAGCGACCCGCGGACCGCGTCGGTGGGGGTCGTTCCGGTGCCGACCGGCACGAGGTCCAGCACGGACAGGGGGACGCTTCGGGTCGGTTTCACGACGTGGTGCAACGACGTGGCGGGGCCGCTGTCTTCCCCGCCCGCCACGTCGGAGCCCGAGCCGGTCCCGGTCAAGCCTCAGCCACCCACGGTCTCCATGTAGTCCTCGGCGACCTCGTCGAGGGCGTCGCTGGGATGGCCGAGCGCCACGCGCACCCGGCGACGCCCGACGAGCAGAAGGTCGAGCAGGAAGTCCGGCACCGGGGCCCGCTCGCAGCGGTGGTAGCCCATCGTGAACCAGGTGTGGGCGTCGTCGAGCAGGCCGGCCGCCTCCAGGCTCTCGGCCACGGCCTCGTACACGCCCGGATCGGCCGATCTCGCCGCCTTCAGCTCCGTCCGCAGCGAGCCGGCCTCCTCGGCCTGCCCGTCGCGCAGCAGGCCGTCGTGCAGCCAGACCCGGGGGTCGACGGGGCAGGTGCTGCCGTCGGCCACGGCGGCGCGGTAGCAGCGGACCGCCTCGCTCCAGTCCTGGGCGAGCCCGTACTGGCTGCCCGCGTCGACCAGCAGGGAGGCCCGGGTGATCGTCTCGCTGTGGGTGTCGGGCCGCTCGGCCAGCGTCTCCAGGGTGGCCGCCGCGCCACGGTGATCGCCGTTGCCCGCCGCCCTGAAGACGATCTCATCCACGTCGTCGTCGGAAAGCATGCCGCTCATTCTCCCCGTCCGGGGGCGTGCCCCGGCGGACGGGGACCGGTGGCGGGGGTCGCGGGGTCGCGGGGTCGCGCCTGGGGCGGCTGGGGCGGCCGGGGCGGCCGGGGCGGCTGGCGGCGATCCGGGACGGGACGGGACGGGTCGGCCGGCCCGGATCGGGGAAGGAGGTGATCGATCGCCGCCACGGACCGCGAGCGGTCGGCGCAGGACGGGCGATCCGCACAACGGCGGGCGGTTCGGCGGATGGTGGGCGATCCGGCGGATGGCAGGCGGTCCAGCAAATGACGGGCGGATCGGCGGATGGGGTGTGGGTGGACGCGAAGTCGGCGGGTCGGGATGAGCAGCCGGGGCCCCGGCCCAGGCGGGCGGTGGACGAGCAGGCGATCGCCGGGGCGGGGGTGGCGTTCGTCCTCGGCGGGGGCGGCATCCTCGGCGCGAGCGAGGTCGGCATGCTCGCCGCCCTGTTCGACGCCGACATCCTGCCCGACCTGGTGGTCGGCACGTCCGTCGGCGCGATCAACGGCGCCGCGGTGGCGGCCGAACCCGCGCCCGCCACGATCGACCGGCTGACCGAGCTGTGGTCGCAGCTCGGCGTCTCCGACGTGTTCGCGGGGGGCCCGGCCCGGCGGCTGGCCACCGTCGTCCAGCATGGCCACCTGCACTCCAACGTCCCCCTGCGGGCGCTGCTGCGCACGCACCTGCCGGCCGAGCCGATCGAGGACCTGCCGGTGCGGTTCCAGTGCGTCGCGGCGAGCATCGAACGGGCCGCCGCGCACTGGTTCGACCGCGGGCCGCTCGTCGAGGCGGTGCTGGCCTCCTGCGCGGTCCCGGCGCTGCTGCCCCCGGTGCGCATCGGCGGGGAGCACTTCATCGACGGCGGGATCGTCGACAGCAACCCGGTCGGGCGGGCGGTGGAGCTCGGTGCCCACACCGTCTACGTCCTGCACGTCGGCCGGATCGAACGGCCGCTGCGGCCGCCGCGCTGGCCGTGGGAGGCCGGTCTGGTCGCCTTCGAGATCGCCCGCCGGCGCGGTTTCACCGAGGCGATGGCCCGGCTGCCCAGCGGCGTCGCCGTCCACGTGCTACCGGTCGGGGAGCGCGGTGCCCCGCTGGTGCCGCTGCGCTACCGCTCCACCTCGGGCCTGAACCGGCGCATCCAGCAGGCCCGCCAGGCCACCGCGGCCTACCTCGACCTCACCGCCGGCGGCCGGACCCGGTCGCTGGACGTGTCCTGACCGGGAAGGGTGACACCGTGGGCGTTCCACCGTGGGCGGTCCGCCGGTTCCTCCTCGACCCTTTGTTCGTGCCGCTGGCGGCGGCGCTGGCCCTGGTCGGGGTGGCCGTCGCCGCGCTCGGCCTGCTGGGCGCGCCGGTCGACCGCCGGCTGCGGCTGTCGCGGGCGGCCCTGCTCGCCGCGGCCTACCTGACCGTAGAGGTGATCCTGATCGTCGCCGCGTTCGGCCTGTGGCTGGCCCGGCCGGCCCTGCGCCGGCGGTGGGAGGCGGCGCACGTGTGGCTGGTGCGCCGGGCGCTCGAGCGGCTGGTCGCGGCCGCCCGGCTGCTGGTCGGGCTGCGCGTGGAGATCACCGAGCCCCCCAGGGACGGGGCCGGCGCCGGGGGGCGCCCCGTGCTCGTGCTCAGCCGGCACGCCGGCCCGGGGGACTCGTTCGTGCTCATCCACCTGCTGCTCAGCCGCTACCGACTGCTGCCGAGGGTGGTGCTCGTCCACCAGCTCCAGCTCGACCCGGCGATCGACATCCTGCTCGGCCGGCTCGGCGCCTGCTTCCTGCGCAACGACGGGTCGGACGACCACGCCGCCGCCCGGATCGGCGAGCTCGCCCGCGGCCTGGGCGCCGGCGAGGCATTGGTGATCTTTCCAGAGGGGGCGAACTTCACCCCGTCGCGCCGGCTGCGGCTGATCGCTCGGCTGCGGGCCGGCGGCCAGTGGGACCGGGCGGCCGTCGCCGAGGATCTCGACGCCGTCCTGCCGCCGCGGCCGGCCGGAGTGCTCGCCGCGCTCGCCACCGGCCGGATCGCCGCCACGATGATCGTCGCGCATGCCGGCCTGGACGAGTTCAGCGCGCCGGGCGAGGTCTGGCGGGCGCTGCCGTTCGCGGCACCACTGCTGCTGCGCTGGTGGTGGGTGCCGGCCGCGGAGATCCCGGACCCCGAGCGGGCCCGGCGGCAGTGGCTGACGATGCACTGGGCGGTGGTGAACGCCTGGATCGGCGCCCAGCGCGCCCTCGGCACGAGCCAGCCACCGGCAGGCGGCTCGGTTCCGCCGACCGACCCGGTCAATCCGGTGGTGTAGACGCCCCCGGGGCGTCGTGTTCTGTCCGGGTTTGGCCTTGGGTCTGTCTGGACCGCGGGGTCCGAGTTGGTTCCCGTGTCGTCTCCGCTCACAGCATACGAACATGTGTTCGACATTCGGTGTGGGTTGTTCTACCGTTGACCCATGGTTTTCGACGACCTCGGGGACGGCCCTGACCCGCCAGCCCGCCTCGCCACGATCTCCCGCCAGCTCGACGGGCTGCTGGCCGCACAGGCCTGGCAGCTGTCCGACGGAGAGCTGGACGGACTGATCGCGAGGGTGTGCCGGCTGACCGGCCGGGTCGCCGCCGTGCGAAGCGCCTTGTTCGTGGAGGCCCAGGACCGCGGGTTCGCCGTGCGCCACGGCGCCACCGACCTCGCCGGCTGGCTGCGCGACCGGCTGCGCCTGACCACCCGCGACGCCCGCCGCCAGGTCACCCTCGCCCGCGACACCACCACCGTCTGCACCGCCACCGGCGCCGCCCTCACCCAGGGAACGATCACGGTCGAGCAGGCGATCGTCATCGGCGACGCGAGACGCTCCCTCCCCGCCGGGGTCACCCCCGACCAGCACACCGCCGCCGAACAGGCACTGCTGCGCTTCGCCGACCAGTTCGACCCCATCCACCTCACCAGGATCGCCGCCCGCCTGCGCGAAACGTTGACCACGGTGGACACCTCACCCGGTGGCGACGACCCCCACGCCGACAGCCACACCGGCGAACACACCAAACCCCACAGCGGCAGTGGCAGTGGCAGGACGGACAGTGGCACCGGTGGTGGCGGTGCTGATGGTGGCAGCGACGGTACCGGCGGCGAGGGCGGGAGGGAGAAACCGAGCCCGGACCCGGCGGACATCCGCCGGCTCACCCTCACCGACACCCCGACCGGCACCACCCTGATCAACGGCGAACTCGACGCCGAAGGCGCCGCCCTGCTGCGCACCGCGTTGGACAGCCTCGCC
>NZ_CM001489.1:4750589-4815142 GCF_000262465.1 Frankia sp. QA3 | reverse complement strand
CCCCCACCCCGCCACCGACGGCACCCCCGACCGGCGCAGCCCCGCCCACCGCCGCGCCGACGCCCTGATCGACCTGGTCACCCGCGCGTTGGGCGCCGCCACCCTCCCCGAAAGCGGCGGCGTGCGCCCACACCTGACCGTCACCATCAACGGGAACACCCTGCTCGCCACCGGCACCAGCCCCGCCCTGACCAGCTGGGGACTCCCCCTACCCCACAGCACCCTGACCCGACTCAGTTGCGACGCCGAAATCACCCGGATCATCCTCAGCCCCGCCGGCGTCCCCCTCGACATCGGACGAACCACCCGCGTCGTCCCCCCACAGCTACGCCGCGCCCTCGTCGCCCGCGACCGAGGATGCAGCTTCCCGGGATGTGATCGGCCCCCGTCATGGTGCGAATGCCACCACTGCACACCGGAAAAACAACAGAGTCACCGCCCTACACAACCTGGTACTGCTCTGCGGCGCCCACCACCGCCAAGTCCACCACGACGGCTGGACCATCATCTTCACCGACGACGGACACCCCGCCTACCTCCCACCCCGACGCACCGACCCCCACCAACAACCCCGCCGCAACCCCTACACCCAACACCCACCCGACCTCCTCACCAGCATCACCTGACAGTCGACCGACCCGGCATTCCACCTGACCACCTGTCCGCTTCCCACCACACGTCGTGAGGAAAGGGCGCAGGGCGACGGCAGGCGATTTCCCGTGGATCTTCGGCGAGTCGGAACATGACGGCGGCGAGATGACCTTGCCGCGGTGGCGGTGGCGGTGGCGGTGGCGGTGGCGGTGGCGGCAGCGGTGGTGGCGGTCGTCCCTCCGATCGCTGTCTCCCGGCTGCGGGCGGCAGTCGTTAGCCCATGCGGTCGGACGAGGGACTCCGAAGGCGTCAATCACCGTGATCTGCGGGTAAAGGCCAGCTAGGACCGGCGGGCCATCTTGATGGTCTTCTCCAACTGGTCGCGGTCCACCTCGGCGACCCGCCCGTTCGTCGGCATGGTCGGGATGTGGCCGCCGCCGAGCACCAGGTCGGTGGTGTGGCGCAGGCCCATGTCCTTCTGCTCGACGTCGAGGATGGCCTCCTCGACCCGGTAGAGCTTCTCGATCTGCGACACCTTCGCCTCGACCTGGGCGGCGACGATGCGCAGCCGGCGTTCGGCCTTGGCCAGGCGCCGCTCCAGCCGGCGGTCGACGATGTTCGGCATCGGCTCGTCGCGTTCCGTCGGGTCGTGCAGGTACAGCTCGACCGCCACCGCGACCAGCGGGATCAGCGCCTGGAACAGGATCACCGCGCCGCCGGTGCTCTCGCCGGCCGTGCCCTGGGTGCGCACGAGCACCCCGGCGATGGACAGCAGCAGGAAGATCGCCGTGGTCAGGCTCAGCGCCAGCGGGGACGACTTCGACTCGACGAGCTGCTCGCGGACGTCCGGATCAATCTTGAAACGGCCGGCGTCGGCATCGGCGAGCATCTGCTTCTGGGCGCGGGCGAGGATGGACGCCTTGATCCCGTGCGCCAGTGCCACCCCGGCGATGAACACGGCGACGCCGAGCAGGCCGCCGAGCCACCACTCGGGGCCGTAGCCGCCGACATCGGCGAGCACCGCGTAGGACTGCGCGAACACGTAGAAGTCCAGCGCCGCGAGCACCGCCAGGACGACCGCCCGGGCCGGTCCCGCCAGCGCCATCTGCGGGATGCGTTCCTGTACCCCGACGCTGCGCCACAACCGGCCCTGCTCGACCTTGTTCTTGATCAGCTCGGTCCGCCGCTCGCGGCGTTCGGCCCGGGAGTCGATCTCCATCCGGAGCTCGGCGATCAGCTCCTCCAGGGTCCGCCCGTCGGCCCGGACGGCGGCCCGGACCTCCTGGACCTCCGCGTCCTCCAGGCTCTTGAGGACCTTGGGGCGGGTCTCCGCGCCCGCCAGCGCGATGTCGGCGTCTCCCACCCGGCGGATGAGCTGCTTGGCCAGACGCCCTGGCTGGTTTCCCCTGCGCAGCACCGTTTCAGGCTCCTACTTTTCCGATGTCGGTCCCGCCGGGGTCGGCCGGAGGGGTTCGACAGGCATGTCGCGGACGAGCGGTCGGTCGGGACGGGCGGGCGGTCAGGTCGACGGGGACGGGCGGGCAGTCGATGGGACGGGCGGTCAGTCGATGGGACGGGCGAAGGTCCCGCCGACGAAGCAGAGCATGGCGCAGACGATGCCGAGCACCGAGGCGACCATGGCCTCGCGCGCCCCCTGCTGCTCGTCGCCCGAGAAGATCATGGTCAGCACGAGGGTGCCGACGCCGACGACGGCGCCGACGGCGCCCAGCATGAACCGGCGGGCGATCGTCTCCCGCGGCGGCAGGGTGGACAGCGCGTCGATCGGGGCGATCCGGCCGGCTCGAGCCCGGTTGCCCACCCGGCGCCGGATGTCGCGCAGCCGGAAGGTGTTGCCGGTGATGAAGAAGCTGAGCGCCGTCACGATCATTGATCCGGTGACGGAGACCTTGGCGAAGGGGGACGACAGGGTCAACCAGACCCAGACCTCCAGCACCGCGAGCATGGCCAGGCAGCCGGTGATCACGACCGTCGAGCGCATCAGGGCTGGGCTGAAGTGCTGGTCCTCGGGCTCGTGCAGGACGCCCATCGGTCGTCTCCTCGGCTTGGGTTTCACCGGCGCCGTCGTGGCCAGCAGCGGTTCGGATGGATCGGCGTGGCGCGTGCCGCGGCGGTTGCGGACGGGATGCTCCGGGAGCTCGGGCGCTGCCTCGGCGGTCACGGCCGCACGGGCGGCTGGGACGGTCTGGATGGTGGAGCTAGCTACAGTCACTGCTGATCCGTCGGCACAGTTCGCCCTTGAGGTAACGGGCGAGATCCTGCTGCGGCCGATCCGCCGAGCCCTCGTTGACGCCGAGGAACCGGACCTTGTCGTTGCCGACCGCGGTGATCTGCTGGGTCTCGAAGCACCGTTTCACCAGGGCTTCGGCGATGGACGCGGACGCCTTCTTGCCGTCGACGTTGAGGCAGTCGGAGTCCTGGCCGGTGCCGAGCAGGTCACTCCAGACGAGGACGGTCACGTCGGTGACCTTCACGCCGGGCGTGGAGCGGACGGTGTTGAGCTCGTCGTTGATGCCGGCGAGCAGACCCGTGGCACTTCCCTTGGGGCTGATCTGCTCGGTCTGGACGACGTGGTCGATCTCCGTGCCGAGCGCCTTGGCGGCGGCGAGCCGGTCCTTCTCCTCGCGCCGGTTGTTGTTTCGTTTGATCTGGAACAGCCGGTCGCCGTGGAAGCAGTCCGAGTACGTCATGGCTGCGCCGCCACTGGCAACCAGCCGAATGTAGGAGCCGTCCTTCAGCGCCGTGTCGAGGTAGGGCTGCACCCGGGTTGCGACGCGCTGCGCGGTCGCGGTCGAGTTGTCGGTCACGTCGAGCAGCACCAGCAGCAGCGGCGCGCCGGCCTCGGGCGTGGACTCCTGGTACTGGGAGCAGTCGAGCGGGCCGGCCGCCTTGGACGTGCCGAGCAGGCTGCCGGCGTCGCAGGCCGCGAGCATCGGCGCCGCGAGCATGGCCACCGCCACCAGGCCGGCCAGCCGGCCGCGCAGGTGGCTGCCCCGGCGGCGGGCCGCGGGCACGCCCGTGCCGGCCGCGCCCGGGGTCGCCGGCGGACAGGCGGAAACGTCGCAGGTCATCGAAGCACGATCTCCACTCGGCGTCGGCTCGCGTCGGCGACGCCGTCCTGCGCGCCTTGTTCGCCCCTGCCCTCGACATCCAGCACGGAGCTGGGGATGTTCTGCGTCGCCAGCCACGCCTCGACGGACTTCGCCCGCTCCAGCGACAGCTTCTGGTTGTCCTCGGTTCGCCCCAGCCCGTCGCTGTAGCCGATCACCGAGATGGAGCCGGGGTGCTCGCGGATCGCGGGCAGGATCTGCTGCAACGCGGTCCTCGCCTCCCCCCGCAGCTCGCTGCTGTTCGAGTCGAACAGGTAATCGGCGCTGACCGTCGTCACCTGGCTGCCGTCCGGCTGGGTGATGAACTTGCTCAGCGGCGGCAGCGGATCTGCCTCGACGGTGGGCGCGACCCGCGTCGCGTGCGGCGCCGGGGTGAACGAGGCGGTGTCGCCGCCGGAGGAGCACCCGGCCGCGAGGCCGAGCAGCGCCACGGCCAGCGCCACACTCGTGCACGCGCGGACCCCCGGATTGCCGCGCCTGAACGTGGCATCTCCGGGTGCGGAGTGAGCGTGATACACGGTCTGCCCCCAACGGCGAATGCGGGGCCCACCATAACGGGGGCGATCGGGGTACCTCCCCGCGCCCTCGGGCGTTGTGTGCACAGTGGGACAACCTGGCGTTGCGTTGAGCGAGTCGTTCCTCGCTCGCCGCATCCAGGCCGGCCGGCGTTCGTGTTCGGGGGCTGGCGGTCCGCCGGTGGGAGACCCTCAGATCGCCGGTGGGAGACCCTCGGACAGCAGAAGACCCCGGGGTTCCCCAGCGGGTGCCCGCTGGAGAACCCCGGGGTCGCCCGGGTCCGTCGTCGCTACTGCGATCAGTAGCGAGTGCCGGTGGTGGTGGAGGAGGCGGTCCGGCTCCGCCGCCGGCGCAGACGTCGCAGCCCGCGCGCGGCGGAACGGTCCGCCTGGTTGACGTCGTGCCGAACTTCATTCCGCATTCGCCGCAGAATCTTCATCGTGATGCCTCCCCTTCGTCGTTTTCCGGTCGGATGTCGTTCCTATTTCCGGCTTATCCGGTGACGCCTGAGGAGGGTTTGCCCGGCCTCGGTGCCGTAACACCTGCCGGGCCGGAAATTAGCGGGCCGGTGGCCGGCTCGTGACGAAGATGGAGGTCGAGGGCACGTACCCGCCGCGCACCGGCCCCCACTGACCCCAGGTCCGCTCCTGGCCGGTCGGCCATTCCGGCTCGATGATGTCGTGCAGGACCAGCCCGGCCGCGACGATCTCGCGGACCCGGTCGCCGATCGTGCGGTGCGTCTCCGTGTAGATCGCCTGACCCTGCTCGTCGTGCTCGGTATAGGCGCGCCGGTCGAAGTAGCTGTGGAATACCCGCAGCCCGTTCTCGTCCGGATCGTCCGGCAGGCACCACACGAACGGATGGGTCGTCGAGAACACCCAGCGCCCGCCGGGCCGCAGCACCCGGGCGACCTCCCGCATCACCGCCCCGCTGTCGGCCACGAACGGGACCGCGCCGAACGCCGAGCAGGCCACGTCGACGCTTTCGTTCGCGAACGGGAGCGCGACCGCGTCGGCCTGGACCAGCGCCACCTCGATGCCGGTGCGGGCCGCGTAGGCGCGGGCCTGGGCGAGCTGGCCGCCGGACAGATCGAAGCCGACCACCCGGGCGCCCTGCCGCCGCAGCCACCGCGCGCACTGGGCGCCGCCGCAGCCGACCTCCAGGACCGTGCGGCCGGCCACGTCGCCGAGCAGGCGGAGCTCGGATTCGCGCAGCCCCTCGGGGCTCCAGCAGAAGTCGCTGTCACCGAGGAAGGCGCCGTGTTCGGCCTGGTAGTCCGCGGCCGCGTCGTCCCAGTAGATGCGGCTGGCCCGCCGGGCGGTGTCGGGGTCTATGTCGAGGTAACCGTAGGCGGGTGGCTGCTCACCGCCGTCGATGCCGTCGATGCCGTCGATCGTGTCGGCGCTGTCGATCATGCCTGTGCTGTCGATCGTGCCGCTGGTGGCGGCGTCGTCGTCTGGACTGCCCACGGTGGTCATGCTGGCATCCGGACGCGTGGCGGCGCCCGGCGGGGCTGGTCGCCGCGGGAGCGACCGCTCGCCGCCCGGTGGCCTGTGCGTTCCCGGACGCCCGCGGACGGCTGGCCCGACCGGCGTGGTCGGGAGATGATCCCGGTCGTCCCGAAACATCACCGACGATGGGGGAGGGTCTGCCGGTGGCTGTGGATGTCGGTCAGGCGGCCGTGGAGGTCGGCGCCGCGGTGGTGAGGTCGTTACGGTGGCGGTGAAGCCGTCCGGGTCGGCCGCCCGGGTCGGCCGCCTGCTGAGTTTCCTCGGCGGCCACGGCGAGTCCGGCTACTCGCTCTCGGAGCTGGCCCGGGCCGTCGGCATGGACAAGAGCACCTGCCAGGCGATGCTGCTCGCCCTGGTCGAGCAGGGGTTCGTCCACCGCGACGACGGGCGCCGTACGTACGCCCTGGGTCCGTCGGCGCTGGCGGTCGCCGCCGCCGACGGGGACCGGGCGCGGCTGGCGCGGCTGGCGCGCGCGGAGCTGGAGTCGCTGACCGCGGACCTCGACATCGAGACGTTCGCGACCATGACCTTCGCGGACAGCCTGCTCGTCCTGGCCCGCGTTCCCCGCTCCGCCCTGTTCGGGCTGTCCATGCGGGTCGGCCAGACGCTGCCGTTGCGCCCGCCCGTCGGCGCCGTGCACCTGGCCTGGGCGCCCACCGGCACCGTCGACGCCTGGCTCGCCTCCGCGGACATCGCCTCCGCGGACATCGCCCGGGCGGGTGGGCCGGCGCGCCGGCATCTGCGGGCCATCGATGCCGTGCGGGAACGGGGCTACTCGGTGACGGTGGAGGACGCGCTGCGCTGGCGGCTGCGCGACGTGCTCGACCAGATCGCGGACGCGCCGACCGACCCCGGCCCGCGCCAGAAGCGTGACGAGCTGCTGCGGACTCTCGCCGAGCGCGACTACGAGGTCCTCGACCCGGACGAGGCGAAGTCGTGGCCCGTCGGTGAGATCTGCGCGCCCGTGTTCGGCCGGGACGGGCGGGTCGCCGTGGCCCTCGGCCTGGTCGCCGCGCAGACGCTGGACACGGCGCGGCGCGCGGCCATGGTCGACCGGCTGCTGGTCGCGGCGCAACGACTCACCACGCTGACCGGCGGCCGCCCGCCGGACTGACGCGCCCGCGGCGGCGCCGGTCAGTCCCCGCTGTGGCTGACCGCCGCGCCGATCACGGCCCGGTCCTCGGCGATCGTGATCGGCGTGTAGACGACTGTGCCGGTCGGCTGCCGGTCGACGAGGCGTCCGCGGCGGCTCTCCCCGACCAGCCGGGCCCGACCCTCCAGCGAGCCCACGCCGACCTCGTGGTCGGCTGGTCCGAACGGGCCGGTGCCGGCCAGCCCGGCCTGCTCGGGAGCCTCCGTCGCGTAGATCCGGACGACGGCCCCGGGCACGGTCGTCCACCGCAGCACGGTCCCGCCAAGCGTGGCACGCGCCTCCAGGTCCAGCACCGGCCGCGGCCGGGCGACGACCCGGACCACCACCTCCGCCGCCCCGGAGGGGGCCAGCGCGTCCGAGCCGTCCGGCCCGGCTGCCCACACCCGGTAGCGGTAGACCGCGCCGGGCGCCGTGTCCTCGTCGAGGAAGTAGCCGCCGGCGCCGCGGAACCGGCGCTTCGCCCCCGACAGCGGCGAGGTCTCGGCGAACGTCCGCTCGATCGTCACCTCGTCGCGCTCCGGCATGGGCCGCCAGGACAGTGCGACCGCATCGCCGGACATGCTGGCCCGCAGCGCGGTGACCGGCGGCAGCAGCGTGCGGGTCGGCGTGCGGATCGGCGTCGAACGCAGCCGGCCCGAGGAGTCGGCGACCAACGCGACCACCTCGTGCCAGTGCGGGACCCCCCTGGGCGCCCCGGCGTCGAACAGCTCGGTGCCGGTGGTGATGCCCAGGCTGCGTTCGCGGCGGCCGTTCGGCGCGGACGGGTCCTCGAGAACCCGCGACACCCGGTAGGAGGCGCCCGGGGTGACCGACGGCGCCCAGCGCAGCAGCACCGCTCCGTCCTGCTCCACGGCGGTGAGCTCCGCCGGCGCCGCCGGACGACCCGGATGCGCCGGTTCGGCCGGCCGCGCCGGCACATCCGCATCGCCGGTGTCCGGCGGGGCGGTGGGTGACGCTCGTGGCTCGGGTGGCTCGGGTGGCTCGGGGAACTGCGTCGGCGGCCGGCCGGGGGGCGGCTGATGGCTGGTGCTGCCGGCCAGCCGGGTCGCCTCGTCGCAGTCGTCGAGACCGCCGGCCGGTCCGCCCGCGCCGGTGGCGCTGCCGGTGCCGGGCGGGGCGGGATCCGCCGGGGCCCCCGGCAGCAAGCCGGTGAAACGGCCCGGGGCGCCCGCGTCCCCGCCGGGCGGCCCGGTGTACCGCAGGTGCCAGGACAGGCCGTCCAGGCGACCCACCCCGGGCTGCGACCGGGAGCGGGCGACCTGCTCGAGCAGCTCCCGGATTCGGGCTGGAACCAGGCGCCGGGTGGGGTCCTTCGCCAGCAGGCCGTCGAGCACCGGGGCGAGGGCGCCGGCCCGTCGAGTCGGGGCGGGTGGGTGCAGCAGGACGGCGGCCAGCATCGCGCCGAAGCTGTCCCGCTCGAACGGCGGGTGCCCCTCGACGGCGTAGTACAGCGTGCCCCCCAGGCTGAACAGGTCCGCCTCGAAGGTCGCCGGCCGGTTGTCGAGTCGCTCCGGCGCCATGTAGAGGGGTGTTCCCAGCACGCCGGTGACCGTCAGGGTCGGATCGCCGTCGCCGGTGGCGATGCCGAAGTCGGTGAGCACGACCCGGCCGTCGGTCCCGATCAGCACGTTGGACGGTTTGACGTCCCGGTGGACGATGCCGTGGTCGCGGGCGGCGACGAGGGCGTCGAGCACCGCGATCCCGATCCGGGCGACCTCGGCGACGGGCAGCGGGCCGTCGTCCCGCACGACCTCGAACAGGGACCGGGACGGCACGAGCTCCATCACGATCCAGGGCAGGCCGTGCTCGAGGACGACGTCGAGGATCGTGACCACGTGGGGATGGCCGCGCAGCTTGGCGGCGTGCCGCGCCTCGCGCAACGCCCGCTCGACCCGGTCCGCCCGCTCGGCGCCCGCGACCCCGCCGGCGAACTCGATCTCCTTGAGCGCCGCCTCGGTCTCCAGGACGGAATCGAAGGCACGCCAGACCGTTCCCATCGCACCCGCACCCAGACGCGCGACGAGTCGGTATCGGCCCGCCACCACGCGGTTGCCTATCGGAACGGCAGCCACGACACCCCCTTGGCTTCGTTCATTGTCGCAGGCCAGCTTCCCAGGTGAACCGAAATATCACGACCGGCGTCGGGTCGCCGCCTTGGGCCGGCCGGCATGCCCGCGCTGATCTGCGTCTTCGTCGTGAAGTCATGGTGTGAGTCACCCGCGTTGCGGGCAGCGGCGGCACCTCGTCCCCGACCGGCCGCCGGCGTCAGGGCGCCGGGCGGAACAGGGGCCGCCCGACATCGTCGGCGTCCTGCACCGACGCCCTCGGGTCGGACGCCGGGCCCCCGCCCGGGTCCGAAGGCACCACCGGGTGCGGCTCCGTGGTAGGCGGGCGGGACGGCATCATGGCGAACGCGCAGGCCGTGGCCACGACCAGGGCCACCGCCACGGACAGCAGCACCCGGCCGGGTTCGTCGACATCCAGGGCCCGGGCCAGCAGCACCCCGCCGCCGGAGCCGGCGAAGGCGGCCAGGACGGTGATCGCGACACCGATCGCGCGATTGCTCAGGAACAGCATCTGGGCGCAGATCGCGCCGATGACCGTGGCGGCCGCGGGGCCGAGGACCGCGTGGCCCGCCCGGGCGGTGCCCGCCGCCCAGACCCCGAGCGCACCGGTGAGCCCACCGACAGCGAGTAGCGCGAGCATGATCCCGGGTGGCAAGGCCGCTGGCCGGACCGCCGTGGGCGCGGCGGGCGGGCCGCCCTTGCCGGCGGTGACGGCCTGCGCGGCACTGGCGTCGCCGGCACTGGCGTCGCCGGCCTGCGGGGCACCGGCGTTGGCGGCCTGGTCGTCGGCGGGCTGGTCGTCGGCGGGCTGGTCGTCGGCGGGCTGGTCGTCGGCGGCGCAGGGCGGCGGGTCGCCGGAGAGGTCCGGAAGGGCGGGAAGGAGCCGCCGCGGACCGGGGGTCGAACCCGGCCGCGGCGACGGGGTCGGCGGTGGGGTCGGCGGCGGGCCGGGCTGGCGTGCCAACCGGGTCTCGTCATGATCTGCGCGGTCGCGGTCCTCGCCGGGGTAAGAATCGGGTGCGAGAGGGGCACCGGTCGTCGGGGCGGCGAGGAGTGCCTCGGAACGGACGGCGGTCGTGGGCAGGGAGAGCCGGCGGGTGAGCAGTTGGACGAGCTCGCCGGCCGGGAGCCGCTGCGCGGGATCCTTCGCCAGGCAGCGGGAAACCGAGTCGAGCAGTCGGTCGGGCGTGCCGTCCAGCTCCGGTTCGGCCGCCCCGATCCGCAGCGCGACGATCTCCTGGGACTCGCCGCGGAAGGGACGCCGCCCGGTCGCGGCGAACACCACGCAGCAGGCCCAGGCGAAGATGTCCGAGGCGGGGCTCGCCGTCTGCCCGTCGAGCTGCTCGGGGGACATCCACGCGATCGTCCCGACCAGCTCGCCGGCCTGGGTGTAGCCGGTGTACTCGGCCGAGCGGGCGACGCCGAAGTCGATGACCTTCGGCCCGGCCCAGGACATGACGATGTTGGCGGGTTTCAGGTCGCGGTGCACGACCCCGGCGCCGTGGATGGCCTCCAGCGCGGCGGCGAGCCCGATCGTGAGGCCGTCGAGATGCCGGTCGACGAGCGGCCCGTGCTCCAGCACGGCGGCGTGCAGCGTCGGGCCCGGCACGTACTCCGTCGCCAGCCACGGCCGCGGGCCCTCCACCTCGGCGTTGATCACCCTGGCGACGGTGCTCGCCCGCACGTGCCGCGCGGCCGTGACCTCCGAACGGAACCGTGCCCGGAACTCCGGGTCGCTGGCATACGCCTCGTGCGGCACCTTCACCGCGACCGGCTGCTCCCCGTCACCGAACCCGAGGTAGACGACGCCCATGCCGCCGGCGCCGATGCGGTTGTGCAGGCGGTACGGCCCCACCATCCGGGGGTCGGTATCGGTCAGTGGTCTTAGCACGGCGTGTCCTCTAGCCCCAGTCTCCGGCAGTCCCGCCTTCGGGCACCATGCGTCTACGGGTACCGGTCACGTCACGTCGTACCGCAGCTAGGTACCCGCCGGAATTCTCGAAGGTAGTATTCCGCGGCGGCCGGATGCAGCGGTATATAGCAGAAAAGCGGCCCTTCGTAAATGGACAGGGCGTCCGGGACGCGCCGGTGCGCGGGGTTGGCGCCCCAGAGCGCCTCCTCGTAGTCGCCCCGGTCCCGGTACAGCTCGGCGGTCGCCCGGCGGACCAGCACCGGGTCGGTGTCGGTGCGGGCGATCAGGCCGTTGGGAATCGTGACGGTCCGGATCGGGCGGATCCCCGGGTAGTCCGCGGGGCCCAGGCCGTCGGCGCCGAACACCTCGCCGGCGTAGAAGTGCTCCCGGTTGCCGTAGAACGTGTTCCAGTCCTTCGTGATCGGGGCCCGGAACTCGGACAGGTCGAGCAGGCGCAGCCGGGCGCCGGCGGCGATGGCGTTCCTGATCTGCCGGGTGCCCGCGCCGCCGGCCCAGACGACCGCGTCCACCTTGCCCCCGGACAGCCGCCGCAGCGCGTCGTCGATGGAGGAGTCGTCGAGGTCGGGGCGGCAGTCGGGCAGCCCGACCCGCAGCAGGACGTCGCCGATCTGGCGGACGCCCGAGCCCGGCCGGCCCGCCGCGATGGTCCGGTGGCACAGATCGGTCAGCGTGTCGACCTGGTGGTCATCCGGGCCGAGCGGGCGGTCCCGCACGATCACGTGCAGCAGATCCCGGTGCACCGGTCCGAGGGTGCGCAGGCCCGCTACCGGGCGGCCGCCGCGGGTCGGGTCGAACTGGTTGACCCCTTCCGTCGCGTCCACGGTGGTGTTGAGCTGGGCGATTGCGAGCCCACAGCGGGGCGGCTCGGGGGATTCCAGGTCGTAGATGTTTTCGGTGGAACCGGCCGTCTCCACCACGTCCACGTCGAAGTGTTCCGGCGCCGCCCGGAGCCGGTCACGGAGCACCCGGGCAAACTGGTTGTACGGGGAACCGACGCTGCCGGTGAAGATCTGTACGGACGTGCATGTTGACCGGCCGGCAGGGGGCCAGCGGTCCGCGGCCGAGGAACGCCCGGTTGTCGCGGCGAGGGAGGCGGCGACGGCGACGGCAAGCACGACGACGCCGCCCACGGCGGCGCGTTGGCGTCGGGTCAGCCTTTCCGGCCGGTGGCCCGCCGGTTGGTCCGTCGACACCGCGCATCCTCCGCTCTGGACTGTTGACCGGCGACGACCGTAGCCGCGGAATGCGGGAAATCGTAGAGGGATCGTCGTGGCGGGTTCCCGGCCGGGGCGACGCGAATGTCCGTCCTTCGGCCAGCTTCTCGCAAACCCTTCCGGGCTGCGTTTTTTCCCGGCGGCTCGGCTTGTCCGCTGGGCGACATCGGTGCGGGCGGCGCCCGCGGTGGGTCACCCCGCGGGCAACCACAGATCGACCCCGCCGACCTGCCGCGGCGGATGGCCGACGAGGCTGCCCAGCAGCGCGCGCAGCTCGGCCGGCCGGCGGGCCGGTCCCAGCACTACGGCGTCCGGGGACAGCCGCTCGTACGCGTCGCGGACCTGGGGCGATCCGGACGCGGCGGCCGCCGTCGTCGTGCCGTTGTCGATGTCGATGAGTGCGGAGGTCAGGGCGTCGCCGGGACCGTGGAACGATGCCCGGCCGGTCGGCCCCGGCACGGTGCAGTAGCAGCCGGGCATGACGAAGCGGAAGCCCGCCTCGGCCTGCCACAGCATCGCCTCCGCCCGCTGGGGATGCGGGTAGGGGACGACCAGGGCGGTGGCGTCCGCCGGTATCTGCCGGACCCCGTCGCCGGTGAAGAAGTCGGGGGTGTGGGCCGGCGTGGTGAGCAGCGGGGCGGGGACGAGCGCGGCCAGCGCCCCGGCGGTCACCAGGGCCGTGCCCGATCGGGCGAGCCGGCCGCGCCATCCGTCTGGCCCCTTGGCCTGCCCCAGCCGTCCGGGGACCCCGTGCCGGCCGCGACCGCCGACGTGCCCCGCGCGCCCGGTCGACTCCTGCCCGTCGAGCCCGCTGGGCGCGCCGCCGTGCCCGCCGGGGCTGTACAGGTCCGGGAACGTGGCGTCCGCCGGCGGGACGCCCACCGGGTCGGCGGTGCGCCGGCGCCGGTCGGCCAACCGGTCCAGGCCGACGGCCGTCACGGCGGCCGCGCACATCATCACGTACAGCGCGAATCGCGAGGGCAGGGCGTTGTGGAGCACCGGCACCCGTTCGAGCACCAGCCAGGGCAGCGGGATCGCCGTGGCGTGGCCGTCGACGTGCAGGTGATCGCCCAGCGAGAGGACCGCCATCACCAGTCCGACCGGGGCGAGGACGCCGACGAGCGGGTGGCGGCGCGCGCCGACCGTCGCGGCGACGGCCAGCAGGATCAGTGGAACCCCCAGGTAGCCGCCGACCTCAACGGCGTTGCCGGTGAAGCGCAGGCTGTGCCGCAGGGCGAAGTCCGGGGCGATCTCCTGCAACGGCGTGGGCGTGACGAAGCTCCACAGGTCGGACACGGCGATGCCGGACGGCTGGATCGAGCCATGGACCCGCTGCCCGCCGAAGAACTGCACGCTCAGCGGCCAGGCGAGTCCGACGGCGGCGACCAGCGCGGCCGTCGCCAGGCCGCGCAGCACGCCGCCCAGCCGCTCGCGCAGCGCCGCGCGGTGGCGGGCGGCGAGGACCGCGAGCCCGACCGCCGCCGCCAGCGCCGAGGTCGCGAGGACCTCCTCGCCGATGAGGGCCTGGGCGGCGACCGCGAGCCCCAGCAGGATCCCCGTGCGCCGCGGGCTGCGGCCGCGGACGACCAGGTCGTCGAGTAACAGCAGCACCAGGGGCGGGAACGGGGCGAACGCCAGGTGCAGGTGGCCGTAGGAGCTGCCGATCAGGTAGGGCCCGAAGCCGTAGAGCAGTCCGGCGAGGGCGGCGGGGCAGTCACGAACCCAACGGCGCAGCACCCAGAACAGGGCGAGGCCGCTGACCACGGGAGCGAGCGTGAGCAGCACCGTCAACGTGGTCACGGGACCGCCGAGCAGGGTGATCGGCGCTGCGAGCAGGCCGAGCAGCACCACCGGCGTGCTCCAGAGGATGTTCGCGCCGTCGGGGGAGTTGATGTGGTGGGTCAGGAAGGGGTCGAGGCCGCTGCCGAACGCGTGCGGCGTCCAGCCGAGGAACCAGGAGAACAGGTAGGCGTCGCTGCCGCCGTAGGTGATCTCCCCGAGATGTCGCCAGCCCGCGCGGAAGATCCAGACGGACAGGGCCAGGTAGCCGAGCGCCACCGCGAGCGGCACCAGCCGGCGCCGCGCGTTGCGGGCGTCATCCCTGGTGGGCGCCCGCTGCCCGGCAAGCGTGACGATCGGGTATGGGCCCCGGGCCCCGGGCCCCGGGCTACCGGTCTTCGGGGCCCCCTTTCGTGGGGTCCCGGTACTGCTGATCTCGGAGCTGGTCACGACGGTCCCCCCCTCGCGTGCCCCGCGGCCCGACGCGCCGCCGACGCTGGCCGGGAGATGCGCGACGTTGCCGACGATATCCGCCCCGGCTACCTCCATTGCTAGCAAAACGCACCACTTTCGGTGCGCAGTGTGACCGGCGTTGGTAGGAGTGCTCCGCAGGAGATACCCGTTCGCACGAGAGTCCTGACCTGTCGGCGACGAATCGGCCGCGGTTCTGCGTTATTTGCCCTGATTATCCGGCTATTCGATCCATGCCCGTCGCCTCGGGCCCGGACGGCGTCCACTCGGCGACCAGGGCGGAAAAAGTGCGGTATCTCGCGACGGAGTAGCCGGCGGACACGACGCCGTGCCGGTCGAGCACGGCGACGGGGTAGCCCCGCTCCGCGCGGTAGCCCCGCTCGCCGATGATGATCCGCCCGCCCAGTCGGACCACGCCGACCACGCAGGGCAGCGCGGTCCAGCGCGGCCGGCGCGCCGCGGCGAGGATCTCCGGGGTGCGCCAGGCATACAGGCCGCACAGGCAGCGCTCGTCCGGCACCCGGTCGTGACCCGCCGCCGGTTCGTCGGAGGCGGGCGAATCGGGCCGCTTCGTTCGCAGGCAGCGTGCCTCGGTGATGCCGTCGGGCCGCCAGAGCAGCATGCCCGGCGGGAACGGCGACCACGGCGTCCAGGCCGGGCGCAGCTGCCCCCGGTCGTCCACTGCCCACTGGCGCCAGCCGAGCAGGCTCACCCGGGCACCGGCTCCGGCTCCGGTTCCGGTGCGGGGGCGGCCGGGACGGCCGGGATCGTCAACGGCTCGGCGTCGGGGAAGCTGATCGGTTCGTCCTCGACGATCCGTTCGGGTTTGCCCACATCACCCACAACTCCACGGTGGACGCCGCAAGCCGCCGGCGTCAATGGCAACTCGGGGTCGGGCTGCCCGCCGCACCGCGGCGCGTGGGCCGGCGTGGCCGCCCGGGACCAGTCACCCGCTGGTCGCGGGGTCGCGGGGGGCGCGGTCGGTGGTCGCGGACGGTGGCACGGCCCGGGAGGCGGCCGGACCGGGCGGCACCGACGGGCGTGTCGGGCTAGTCCGGCCCTGGTGTTCAATGTGGCCTTCGCATAGTCCTGTGGGGTGATGTCGTTGCTGGGCACGTCCGCGGCCGATCGGCTGCCTGATTCCTCGTCGGTGAGTCCAGCCCGCGCCGAGGACGTCACGGCTCCCGCGGACGCCACCGGTCCGGCGGACGCCACCGTTCCCACGGAGCCGACCGTTCCCACGGAGCCGACGGTTCCCACGGAGCCGACGGTTCCCGCTGGCTCCACCGCCGTCGCCGGCCCGGCCCTGGTCGCCGACCCGGCGGGGGATGGCCCGTACGAGATGGCCGCGACGCTGCTGTGGGCCCGAGTGCTCGGGGTGGCCACCCTCGGCCAGCACGACGACGTCGTGGGGACCCCCGGCGGCGAGGCGGCCGCGGGCGAGCTCGCGGCGATCCTGCGCGACGAGTTCGGGGTGGTGCTGCCCGCCTCGGAGATCGTGGCGGCCCGCACGCCGGCCGGTTTCGCCGCCGTCTGGGCCGCCCACCAGGATGAGGCGGACCGCCACCCCACCGTGGTGCCGCTGACCGCCGCCGCTGCCGGCACCCCGCTGTTCTGCTTCCCCGAGGCCGGCGCCCCCGCGATCGCCCTGCTGCCGTTCGCCCGCCATTTCGCCGCCGAACGCCGCGTCTACGGCCTGCAGGCGCATGCCCTGGAACAGCGCGGCATCCCCGACTGGTCGGTGGCGGCCGCCGCCCGCCGGCACGTGGCCGAACTCCGGCTGCTTCAGCCGACGGGCCCCTACCTGCTGGTGGGGCACTCGTTCGGCGGCCTGATCGCGCTCGAGGTCGCCCGGCTGCTGCGGCGGGCGGGCCATGAGGTCGGCCTGCTGGCGTTGATCGACACCTACCTGCCGGGCACCGCCCGGCTGACCCGTACGGGCGCGATCATCCCGACGAGCCAGTTGGAGGGCCGGCACCCGGACCGGCCGGCCGACATCCCCAGCCCCGACGGGCCTGGCCCGCTCGCCGCGGACGACGGCCCCGCACTGAGCCCGCGGGTGATGGCCGACCGGCTGCGGCAGCTCGTCGAGCTCCCGCTCGCCGGCGTCGTCCGCTTCCGTGGCACACACCGCTACGACATCTTCCACAACCAGGGCCGCATCCTGACGATGGCCTACCGGCCGCATATCTACGAGGGGCGCACGGTCGTCTGGCTCGCCGACGACCACGACGAGATCGAGGCGTGGCGCGGGGTGCTGACCGGCCCCGCGTCGATCCGGCGCATCCCCGGGGATCACCGGGCGGTCCTGCGCCAGCCCCTGATCACCGAGGTCGCCGCCGGCCTGCGCGCGGATCTGGCCGCCCTCGCGGGCATCGACGCCGCCCGTCGCTGAGCGACGACCTTCCGCCACGAAGCGCGGCGGGAGGCGGGAGCTCGGCCGTGCAGTCCCGTCCGGGACCGCGTCGTCAGGCGTACTCGGGCCGCGCAATGCCCGCAAAGTGACCCACGTCGCTCGCCCAGCGCCCACTATTGGGAGCGGGGGCTCGGGCGCCGACGGATCCCGGGCCGGGATGGAGAGCTGATGAAGGTCCGGATCGGCATTGGCTTCGGCAGCGTCGCGCCGGCCGGTTTCGCGGCCTTGGTGGACCGGCTGGAGAAGCTCGAGATCGACTCGCTGTGGTTGTCCGAGCAGCTCTCCACACCCGCCGTGGACCCGCTCGCCGGGATGGCCTTCGCCCTGGGCCGCACCAGCCGGCTGAAGGTCGGCACCGGGGTGGCGGTGCTGCCGGGCCGCAACCCGGTGCTGCTCGCCAAGCAGTTGGGGTCGCTGGCGTTGCTCGCCCCGCGACGGGTGCTACCGGTGCTGGGGCTCGCCCCGGGCCGGCCGGGCGACCGGTCCGCCTACCCGCTCCCCGTGGGCCGGGGTGGGGCCCAGCCCGTGGAGACCGCGGGCCGCGGGAGGCCCGAGGCCGCGGGGACCGTGGGCCGCCGAGGCGAGGTGTTCGACGAGGCGCTGGACGTCCTGCGCCGGCTGCTGCGCGAGCCGCGGGTGACCTTCCACGGCGAGTTCTTCGACCTCACCGACGTCGGCATCGGGGAGCTGCCCACCCGGCCGCTGGACATCTGGCTCGGCGGGGCGGCCCCGGCCGCCCTGCGTCGGATCGGCCGCTTCGGCGACGGCTGGCTGGCGAGCATGGTCAGCCCCGAGCAGGCCGCGGCCGGCATCGCCGAGATCCGCGCGGCCGCCGCGGCGGCGGACCGGCGGATCGACGACGATCACTTCGGGCTGAGCCTGCGCGTCGCCTTCGCGCCGCCGCCGGCCGACTCCCTGGTGGCGCTGCGGCGGCGCTATCCCGACGTCGATCCGGCGCGGCTCATGCCGGTCGGGTGGGCCGCGGCGCGGGAGTTGATCGGCGAGTACCTCGCCGTCGGGGTGAGCAAGTTCGTCGTCCATCCGATGACGACGCCGGACGGCTGGCCGAGCTTCCTCGATTCCTTCGCGGCCGAACTGATGCCACTGGAGAACTGACGCCACGGGAGAACTGGCGCCACGGGAGAACTGACGCCACGGGAGAACTGGAGCCCAGGGACGATCCGGGCTTGCCGGACAACATGGGCGGTTCGGCGCCCGGCCGGGGGAAGAGGTTTGGGCCCTCGATTGGCTGTACACGGATGGTTCGGCGGCCGGGATCCTCGGGCAGCGGGTCACGTGATACTGAAACCACCGTCCACGGCGAGCGTCTGCCCGGTGACAAAACTGCCGGCATCCGATGCCAGGAAGAGCAGCGCGGCAGTCAGTTCCGCCGGCTCTCCGAAGCGACCGTCGAGGACCCGCGTCAACTGCTTCTCAATGTAGCCGGGTCGGTACTCGTCCGTCATCTCGCTGCGGAAGAAACCGGGAGCGAGCGCATTCACCCGGATGCCCTGGCGGCCGGTCCACTGCTGGGCCAGATCCCGGGTGAGCCCGATCAGCCCGGCCTTGCTGGCCGTATAGGCGGCCTGCGGCAGCCCGGCGGTCGTCAGGCCCAGCACGCTCGAGATGTTGACGATGCTGCTGCCCGGCCGCATCACCCGGGCGGCGGCCTGCGCCATCCAGTAGCAGCCGCTGAGGTTGACGTCCAGGACGGAGCGGAACTGCTCGGGCGTCTCCTTCAGGGCCGGCACCGCCGTCCCGACCCCGGCATTGTTGACCAGGACGTCCACCCGGCCGAACGCCTCCATCGCGGCTGCCACGATCCGCTCGGCGCTGGTCGGGTCGGCCACATCGGTGGCGACGGCGAGGGCACGCCGGCCGGCCGACTCCACCAGCTCCGCGGTGGCGCCGAGCCGCTCGACCCGCCGGGCGCCGAGGACCACGTCCGCGCCGGCCTCGGCGAGGCCGCGGGCGAAGTCCACCCCGAGACCGGATGACGCCCCCGTGACGATCGCGACCCGACCGTCCAGCCGGAACCGGTCCAACACCGACATGTAGTGCTCCTTCGCGCCGAGGTTTCCACCGCCGTGCCGGCGGCGGTCGTCACGCGGCCCGTGACCCGCCGGTGCGGACCCGCCGCGAACCGCCGCCAGACCCGGTGCCGCCATGCCTGAAGCGTCGCAGGTGAGCCCCGTCGACGTGCCGGGAGTACCCGAGGTGATCACCTGTGTCTCCTGGGTCACGACTGGTCGGTGTGGCCCACTGGTGGGAGCACTCCAGGGCCCATCGTCACCGCCAGGCTCTTCCCCTTTTCGGTCTCGCCCGCCACAATCAACCGGGAACGGTGAGCGGCTGACGGGCGGTGCGGATCCGGCATCCGGCGGTATTGTCCCGCCGGCGCGGCCGGCTTCGCGCTCAAACGCGATCCGGAACAGATGATCTGCGGGTAGAAGGGGTACTGACGAGGAGACGGTTACCCCGACATCGCGGGCTGTGAAGCGAGACAATCCCGTCCACACCGACAGTCGATCGACGGCGCTGGGGAAAGCCTCGCGGGAGGAAACGTGGAACGGGCAGAGCGAACGGAAGTCACCCCCCGGGTTCGGACCGAGCGTCATGTGGTGGTCGGTGTTCGCTTCGGTGACCTGTCGGATATGGCCGATGTATTGCTGGCCGCCGACCTCGCCGCGCGGCTCGACGCCCATCTCGTGCTGATCGCGACGATGGACCGCTGGTCCCGCTGGGCGAGGTGGACCGCGGGGGTGTACTGCGCCTTCGGGGTCGAGACGGTCATGTGCGCCGCTCGGATCGCCGAGGAGGAGACCCGCGAGGAGCTCCAACGCCGGCTGCGGTCGCTGCTCGACCTCGTCGGCGTCGACTGGACGGTCCAGTGGGCCACCGGTTCTCCCCGCCGGGCCGCCGTGCGCTACACCCGCCGCCACCCCGACGCGATGGTGATCCTGCGCCCCGAGTGCACCCGCTGAGCCAACCACGGTGCGGCGGCCCGGTCACCGCCCACCGCTCACGTCGAGCACGGCCCCCGTCACGTAGGACGCCTGTGCCGTGCAGAGCCAGGCCACCGCGGCCGCGACCTCCTCGGCCCGGCCGGGCCGACCGAGCGGCACGGCCACGCCCAGCCGCCGCGCCCGTCCCGGATCCCCGCCCGAGGCGTGGATCTCGGTGTCGATGTATCCCGGCCGGACGGCGTTCACCCTGATGCCCTCCTCGGCGACCTCCTGGGCGAGTCCCACCGTCATCGTGTCGAGGGCCCCCTTGCTCGCCGCGTAGTCGACGTACGTCCCCGGGCTGCCGAGTCGCGCGGCCGCGGAGGAGACGTTCACGATCGAGCCGCCCAGCCCGCCGCGGCGCGTCGACATCCGGCGCACCGCGGCCCCCGCGCACAGGAAGGCGGCGACGACGTTGACGGTGAAGATCTGGTTCAGCCGCGCGGCGTCCATCTCGTCGACCCTGGCGGTGGGGGCAACCATCCCCGCGTTGTTGACCAGGGCCGTCACCGGACCGAGCCGGTCCGCGGCGGCGAACAGGTCGGTGACGGCGGCGGGCTGCGCCAGGTCGGCGGCCGCCGCGGCGGCGGCGGCGCCGAACTCCCGGCATCGCCGCGCCACCTGCTCGGCGGCGGCGGAGTCGGCCCGGTAGCCCAGGCAGACGTCCCAGCCGAGCCGGGCAAGCGCGACCGAGCAGGCCGCGCCGATGCCGCGGCCGCCACCCGTCACGACCGCCACGCCGGGTATGCGCGGTTCCGACATCCACATCACTCCTCGTTCTCGTCGGATGACCTGCCAGGCCGCTCCGGACGCCTTCTCGCCCCCGATGAAGCGGCGGGAGTGCCCGAAGTGTCGTGGTCCAGTAGTCCCCCCGCGATATGGGGGAGCTACCACGAGTGCGTCCGAGCGTTGAACATCCGACACTGACGGTGTCGTGTCGCGGCGGAGCCGTCACATTGCGGTCGGTCGGCGCGTCTGTGTCGTGACGCGACCGCTCCGTCGTGGATCGACCGTTCACGCGGCGGATGTCTGACAGCGCATATCACATGGCGTGAACACGGTTCGGAGGAGCACAGTCGTCAACAGTCGTCGTCGGCACGGTGACCGGTGGGTCGGCGCTGGCCTGCGGTCTGCCCGCAGGGTCGGGGCATACCAGGTGGTTCGCGATGGTTGTCAGTCTCGGGTGGGTGGCGGGACCGGCGTGGTCGGGGGTTGGGTCGACCGTCCACCGATGGCCGATCCGGCGTGGCGCGTCGTGGTGGCCGCGAGACGTTGGGAGGAACACCGATGAGCTGGGCCCCATCCACGGACTCGGCCGATGGCCGCCGCCCGGCGGTGAGCTCGCCCCTGGTCCGGCACGGTCTGGGGGCGCTGGGCTGCCCGCCGCCCCGCGCTTCCTCCGGGCCGCCCGACCAGCTCGGCGGGATCGAGCCGGTCGCCCTCGCGCCGGCCGGGCCGATGGCGGGGATGCGCCGGGTGGCCGGCGCGGTGGCCTACGCCGTCAGCCAGCTCCTGCTCATCGCCATGCTCTACGGGACGTACAGCTTCAGCCGCCACCTGGCCAGCGGCCGCGAGCCGGCGGCGCTGGCCGCCGCGAGGGACGTCTGGCGGCTCGAACGTTTTCTGCACCTGCCCAGCGAGGCCGCCGTCCAACGGCTGGCGCTGCACTCGCACACGCTGATCCGGGCGGCGGACTGGTTCTACATCCTCGTTCACTTCCCTTCGGTCATCATGCTGCTGCTGTGGGTGTTCGTCCGGCATCGCCGGCACTGGACGCGGGTCCGCAATGTTCTGATCATGACCACCGGCATGGCGCTGATCATCCATCTGCTGTACCCGTTGGCGCCGCCCCGCTTCCTGCCGTCGGCGCTGCACGTGTCGCTCGTCGACACCGGCGCGGTCTACGGACCCTCTCCCTACGGGGAGGGCAGCGGCGGGATCGCCAACGAGTACGCCGCGATGCCGAGCCTGCACGTCGGATGGTCGCTGCTCGAGGCCTGGGCGGTCATCACGATCCTGCACCACCGCGCCCGCTGGCTCGTGGTGTTGCATCCGGTCCTCACCACCGCGGTCGTGGTGGTGACCGCCAACCACTACTGGCTCGACGGCCTCGTGGGCGCCTCGCTGGTGGTGCTGTCGATCGTCGTGCTCGACCAGGTCAACCGCGCGTGGGCCAGGCGCGGGCTGAACCGGCACGAGACACCCCTGCGGGTCCCCGCGCCGGCACCGTCACCGGAGGCACCGTCACCGGAGGCACCGTCACCTGCCGTGGCGTCACCTGCCGTGGCGTCACTGGCCGTGCCGTCACTGGCCGTGCCGTCGGCGGCCGTGCCGTCGGCGGCCGTGCCGTTGGCGGCCGTGCCGTCCGCGGCGTTGGCGCCGCCGACCCGGCTGCCGGAGCCGGGGGCCGTGCCCGAACCGCGCCCGGAGCCCGCCCGCGGCGCCGACGCGCGCCGGTGCCCCGTCGAGGGCGGCGGCGGGATAGCGCCGTAGCCAGGGGCACCCAGAGCGGCGGGAGCACCGCGGCCGCGGCCGTTCTTCCGCGGGCTGGTGCTGCGCGACGGCGTCCGGTCCGTGTACTACTTCCGGGCGGACGAACCACCGCTGCGCCGCGGCGCGCTCGTCGTCGAGGGAGCCGTCGACGCCCGGCCCGCCCGGCGTCTACGTGTGCGGCGATCACCGGGACACCAGCTCGATCCAGGGGGCGCCGGTGGGACCACCGGGCGATGACAACACAGCGCTGAATTGCGGGTCTAGCTGGACTTTCGTGGCAATTCAGCCTGAGGTCTACCCGCGAGGGTGATGGTGAACCCCAGCGTCGGCGCTACGATCTGTCCGTCTGTAGCACGATGTTCACCCCGTGGGGTGGTTCACCTGGATGACAGCACGAGTTCCCTGGCCCGCGGCCTGCTGGACGCCGCGCCGGACGCGATCGTCGCCGTCCGCGCGGACGGCCGGATCGCCCTGGTCAACGCCCAGGCCGAGCGCCTGTTCGGCTACACCCGGGAGGAACTGAACGGCGAACCCGTCGAAATCCTGATCCCCGAGTCCGCCCGCCGCCTGCACCCGCATCACCGGGGTTCCTACCTGCGCGACCCGCAGCCGCGGCCGATGGGTGCGGGGATGGAGCTCGCCGGCCGTCGCCGCGACGGCAGCGAGTTCCCGGCAGAGATCTCCCTGTCGGCCATCGAGGTCGAGAATGGGATCCTGATCACGGCGGCGATCCGGGACGTCACCGACCGGCTGGAGGCGCAGGCGGAGCGGGAACGCCTGCGCGCGCAGGCCGAACGCAAGCGGATCGAGGCCCAGCTCCACCAGTCGCAGCGGCTGGAGAGCCTCGGTCAGCTCGCCGGCGGCGTCGCGCACGACTTCAACAACCTGCTCGGCGTGATCATCAACTACACCGCCTTCGTCGGCGAGGTGGTGGCGACGGCCGCCGAACGCGACGGCGGCCAGTGGGAGGCGGCCCGCCGCGACATCGAGCAGGTCCAGCGGGCCGCCGAGCGGGCCACCCAGCTCACCCACCAGTTGCTCGCCTTCGGCCGCCGGGAGGTCGTTCAACCGCGGGTGCTCAACCTCAACGACGTCGTGCACGACATCGAGGAGATGCTGCGGCGCACCCTCGGCGAGCACGTCGAGCTGATCACTCTGCCGGCCGCCGACCCCTGGCCGGTCTTCGCCGACGCCGGTCAGCTCGAACAGGTGCTGGTCAACCTGGCCGTGAACGCGCGCGACGCGATGCCCGCCGGCGGCAAGCTCACGATCGACACGTCGAACATCCTCATCCACGAGGACATCGCCGGCGAGCGGCCCGGCCTGAAGGCCGGCCGGCATGTCAACCTGCGCATCAGCGACAGCGGCAGCGGCATGACCCCGGAGACGGTCAGCCGCGCCTTCGAGCCGTTCTTCACCACCAAGCGCAAGGGTGAGGGCTCCGGCCTCGGCCTCGCCACCGTGTACGGGATCATCACCCAGGCCGGCGGCCACGCGGAGATCTTTTCCGACGTGGGCCTGGGGACCACGGTGAGCATCCTGCTGCCGGCGGTGGACAGCGTTGCCGTCACCCCCGAACCGATCTCCGACGGGGCCATCCTCACCGGCGGCGAGACCATCCTCGTCGTCGAGGACGAGCGGGCGATGCGCGAGGTCACCCGGCGCCTGCTGGCCCGCAACGGCTACCAGGTCATCACCGCCGCGGACGGGCACCGCGCCGCCGAGCTCGCCGCGAGCTACCCCACCGAGATCCATCTGCTGCTGACCGACGTCGTCATGCCGCAGGTCCTCGGCCGGACCGTGGCCACGCTCGTCCGCCGGCACCGGCCGGGTATCCGCGTGCTGTTCATGTCCGGCTACGCCTACCCGGTGCTGGCGCACAACGGGACCCTCGACCCGGGGCTGGCGCTGCTCGGCAAGCCGTTCTCCGAGCAGGTGCTGTTGGCGAAGGTGCGGGACGTCCTCGACAGCCCGGTCGAGAACTGATCGGGGCTGGGTGCTGGGTCGGGGCTGGGTGCCGGGTCGGGGCTAGGTGCTGGGGCGGTCGAGGCGGAGCGCGGCACTCCAGCCGCCGGTTGCGGCGTCGTGGCGCAGCTCGACGCCGATCAGGTCGGCGACCGGGCGCAGCCGCGCGGCCCGCGCCGCGTCCGCCGGCGGCTCGTACCCGCCCGGCCGGACTCGCAGCCGCAGGTCGAGCTCGGCCGGCGCGGACCGCACCGCGAGCCAGGCGTGCTCGCCGGTCCCCACCGGATCGCTCGCCATCAGCAGCAGCTGCACGGTGGCCAGCACCACCGAGATCTCCGCGCGGGTGGGTGGGTGCTCATCGACCTGAAGATCGGTGTCCAGGCGGTCGACGAGCAGGCCGTCGACCCGTAGGGCGAGCCCCGCGGCCAGGGCCCGGCGCGCGTCGTAGCCGAGGCGGAAGGCGCCCGGGGGCAGCTGCAGCCCGCTCGTCGCGGACCGCAGATGGTGCTCGATCCCGCCGATGCGGTCGGCGAGGTCGCCGGACAGCCGCCGCCGGACGCTGGCCAGTTCGAGCAGGACGGCGGTGAAGTCCTGCATCGGGCCGTCGTGCAGCCGCTCGGCCAGCGACCGGTGCCCGCGCTCCTGCAGGGCGACCATCAGGCGGAGGAGATCGAGGGCCGGTGCGGGCGGGGCGCCGTCCGGTCCCGGCGGGCGGGGGACGGGGCAGGCCGGGGTCCGCGCCGGAGCGGTCTGCGTCGCGGTCGCCGGTTCGTCGCCGTCGGTCTGTGCTGTCACCCCCGGTCGGCCCCGTGTCCCCGATCCGCCGGGAGGACCCCGCGAACCGCGGCGACCAGCTCGTCGGCGGTGAACGGCTTGGTCACCACCGGGAGGCCGGCCGGCACCGGATCCAGTCCTGGAGCGCCGGTCAGGACCAGGCAGCGTGCCGTCACCGCCGGGTCGATCCGGCGCAGCTCGTCGATGAGATCCGCGCCCGAGCGGCCGCCGAGCCGCAGATCGATGAGCAGTACGTCGTGGGCGGCCGCATCCAGCCGTAACGCCTCCTCGACGGAGCCCGCGACGCTCACCCGGAACCCCTCCGCGCACAGGATCCGGCCCAGCAGCGCGCGCAGCATCTCGTTGTCGTCGACGACGAGCACCGTCGGAGCGTCCAATTTCCCACCAGCCTCCGCCGCCGCGTCCGCCCAGCCCGAGTCTCCCTCCGCCGCAACGGTACCGGTAACCGGTCGTGCACCAGGGGCTCCCGCCGACACCCGCGGCATCGTCGTGCCCGCTGTCGTCACCGCAGGCGCGGCCGCGGGCAGCGGGTGAGCGCCGTCACCCCTGCACCGGCCGGTCCTTATGGGCCGCCACCGCCGTTCAACAGCTCGTCGAGCTCCGCCCGGGTCGGCATCGCGGGGCCGGCGCCGGGACGCTGCACGGCGATGGTGGCGGCGAGGTTCGCGTGGAACAGGGCCGTGGCCGCGGGCAGGCCGCCGGCGATTCCGGCGCCGAACGCCCCGCAGAAGCAGTCGCCTGCCCCGGTCGTGTCGAGGACCGGGACGTGCCGCGCGGCGAGGGTGACGACCGTCCCGGCGATCCGCGCGCACACCCCGGCGCCGCCGAGGGTGACGACGATGTTGTCGTTCGGTCCGGCGCCGTCGGCGAGCAGCCCGCGCACCTCGACCAGGGCCCGCGGTCCGGGCAGCGAGCCGACGCCGGCGGCGGCCGGCACCAGGCCCGCGAACTCGTGCTCGTTGACCAGGATCGCGTCGGCGGCGGCGAGCAGGTCGGCGGCGGCCGGCCGGTGCGGGGCCGCGTTCAGCAGCGTGCGGGCGCCCGCGGCGCGGGCACGGTCGAGCGCCGCGGCGTTCACCGCCGCCGGGATCTCGTTCTGCAGCAGCACCACGTCGTCCGGGCGCAGCCTCAGCAGATCCAGGCCGCTTGCCGAGACGGCGGCGTTGGCGCCCGCAACGACGACGATCACGTTCTCGCCGGCCCCGTCTACCATCGTCACCGCCGTGCCGCTGGGACCGTCGACGACCGCCAGCCCGGTGACGTCGACCGCCTCGCCGCGCAGGAACTCCCGCAACGCCGAGCCGAAGCCGTCGGAGCCCACGGCGCCCACCATGACCGTCTCGGCGCCCAGCCGGCGGGCCGCCACGGCCTGGTTGGCGCCCTTGCCACCCGGGGACAGCGCCACCGAGCTTCCCGTCACCGTCTCGCCCGGCCCGGGGATACGGTCCACGCGGGTCGTCACGTCCATGTTGGTCGAGCCGACCACCACGACCCGTCCCATCGCGCGCGCCTCCCGTGACCTGGTCACCGGCGTGCCGCCTGGGTACCGCCGGCGGCCGGGCCTGCCCATCGTGGCAGAACCGGCCCGCGGTCGGGGGGCGGACGGCCGGGTGCCCGCCGGGAGGGCCGGGGGAACGGGGCGGCGGTCGGCGGTCGGCGGTTGGCGGATCAGTGGGTGGCGGGGAACATCGCCCGTCGGGCCCGGGCGGCCCGCTTCGCCGCGTACATGTCCGCGTCGGCGTGGCGGACGACGAGATCGGGGTTGCGTGCGACAGCCCCGCCGTCGACGGTGCGCGAGGACGCCAGCCCCACCGTCGCCCGGACGACGAGAGCATGTCCGGCCGAGAGGATCGGAGCCGCGACGGTCTCGCGCACCCGCTGGGCGGCGCGCCGCAGGGCGTCGGCGTCGATGTCGGGCAGCACCATGACGAACTCGTCGCCGCCGAGGCGGAACACCGCACCGTCCGGCGGTTCCGCCCGAGGCGAGCCCGCCGCGACAGGCTGCCCCTCCGGTAGCTCGGTGGCCGGTCGCTCGGTGGCCGGTCGCTCCGGGACGCCGTACTGCGCCCGCAGCACCTCGGTCAGCCGGGCTGCGATGGTGCGCAACACGTCGTCGCCTGCCTGGTGGCCGAAGGTGTCGTTCACGGGCTTGAAGTCGTCGAGGTCGATGAGCAGGATCGCGAAGGGCGACCGCTGCTTGGCCAGGCGGTCGAGCAGCTCGGTGAGCGCCACCCGGTTCGCAAGCCCCGTGAGCGGGTCGCGAGTCGCCCGTTGCCGCAGCTGTTCCTGCAGCTGGCGCCGCTCCCCGACCTCGTGGCACGTCAGCAGCAGGCCGCCGTCCAGGTAGCCCGGGCCGGAGGCGGCCCGCCAGGCGCCGGCCTCGATGTCGAACCACCGGTACCCGCCGTCGGCCGTGCACATCCGCACGTCCAGCAGCGACGCCGGGTTGCCGCGCTGCCGTTCGGCCAGGAAACCGCGCATCCCGGCCCGGTCCTCGGGATGGACGAGCTCGAGCAGCGGCCGCCCGATCCTGGTCTCGACCGGGTAACCCAGCAGGCTCTCGATCGCGGAGCTGATGAACGTCGGGGAGCCGGCCCGGTTGAGGTTGAGGATGATGTCGTGCGACTCGTGCAGCAGGGTCTGCAGCCGCGCGCCGTCGCGCCGAATCGCCTGGTCCTCCCGCAGGAGCGCCCGCATCAGCCCCGCCACGGTGATGACGACGATCGCGACGAGCAGCACGTCGCTGAGGGCATGGTTGGGTCGCGGCCCCTCTGCCGTCCCCCGGTCGTCGCGCCGCAGGACGAGGTACGCCGGCAGGGGGCTGGTGGGGATCTCGGTGGCGACCGCGACGCGACCGCCGCCGTGGCCGTCCCGCACCGTGACCCGCTGGCTGTGCCCCGGCGTGATCGTGCGCAGTTCGGCGGGGTCGACCACGATCCGCCCACCCGCGGCGGCGTCGTTCGACATCGCCACCCGGCCGTGCTCGTCGACGATGCTGATCGTCATCCCGAGGTCCAGGGCCGCGCTGGCGACCCCCGTCGCGGCGGTTCCCCAGCCGAGGGCGCGGGCCATCTCCGCGGCCGACGGCCCGTGCAGCGTCCGGCCCAGCACCAGGAAGGCTGCGCTGCGACCGGCGCGCCGGACGGGCACGACGCTGTAGACCCGGGCCCCGCCGGCCCCGTCGAGGACCGGGACGTTCAAGCCGTTGTCGCGGGCGGAGGCCCAGACCCGGCTGTGCGCCGGGAACGGCACCGCCGCGCCCGGCGGTTGGACCGCCCGGGGCCGGCCGTCGGCGTCGACGAGGGCGAGCAGGGTGCCCGACGTCGACAGGCTCGGCTCGGCGATGGCGGCCAGCGTCCGGCCGTCGGCCGCAGGGTCCGCCAGCGACCAGGGCAGCCGGGAGATCGGATCGATCAGATACCGGGGGTGGCTCAGGTTCGCCGCGAACTCGGCGAGGCGGACGGCGAGGGCATGGCTGTCGGCCACCCGCTGGGTCTCGGCCCGCCGCCGGTTGGCGTTCTCGATCCCCAGCGTGATCATGGTGGTGGTCAGGATCACGGTGCCCAGGACCAGCAGCGGGACGGCCCGGGAAAGCTGGGCGCGGACGCTGGTCCGCCGTTGCCAGGACAGCCGCAGCCGATCAGTCCGGCTCAGCGGCCCAGCCTGCGTCGCCGGCGTCACGCCGCCGGCGACGTCCCAGGGGGCGACCCCGGGGTGCGTTCCGGGCGGTTCGACGGGGCCCGGGGCCGCGGCGGGCCGGGGGTCCGCCGTCGCGGGGACGATCTCGTCCGCGGTGCCGTCGGGAAGTTCGACCGGGAGCGGCTCGGCGATCGTGAACTCGACCGTGTCCCCGCCGGGTGGGGCCGGCACCGCGACCGCGTACCGCCCCGGCCCCACCTGCTTGGCCCGGTACATCGCCTGGTCGGCGGCCCACAGCAGCCGTTCGGGCCGGCACGGGCCGGCGCCCGCCAGGGCGAGCCCGACGCTCGCGGCGACCCGCACCTCGTAGCCGTCGACGAGGATCGGCTGTCCCACCGCGCGGATGATCCGGGCCGCGGCGGCGCGGGCGGCGGCCTCGTCGGTGTCGCGCAGCAGGATGCCGAACTCGTCGCCGCCGAAGCGCCCGCCCGCGTCCACTGTTGCGAGCTCGGACCGGATCCGCGCGCCCACCGTCTGAAGCACCTGGTCGCCGGCGGCGTGCCCGAAGGTGTCGTTCACCGGCTTGAACCGGTCGAGGTCGACGAACAGGACCGCGATCGCGTCGGCCGGGCGCGGGGAGGCGGCGGTGAGGGCGGCGGCGAGCTCCTCCTCGAAGGTCGACCGGTTGAGCAGCCCGGTCAGCACGTCGTGGCCCGCCTGGTAACCGAGCTGGTCGAGTAGCCGTTTGCGCTTGTCCACAGCGTGGCAGGTGATCAGGACCTCGGGGACGCCGGCCCGCGCCGGCAGCCGGCGGGCGGCGACGTCGAACCAGCGGTCGGCGCCGCTGGCCGGCGTGAGCCTGACGTCGAGCAGTGACCCCGTGGTCGGGTTTTCGATCAGGCGCAGCAGCCGGGCGGCGTCGTCGGGATGGGCCAGCTCGGTCACCATCCGCCCCAGCCAGGGCTCATGCGGATGGCCGAGCAGGGGGACGATCGCCGGGCTGACGAAGGTGAGGCGGCCGGCCGGATCGGTGACGAGGACGATGTCGTGCGCCGCCGCGAACAGCGCCCGCAGCCCGGCCCGGCAACGCCGGGCGGCGGCCTCGCGCAGCAGACCGAGGAAGACGATGCACAGCACGCCGGTCAGCGCGACCGCCAGCAGGGTCAGGTTGCGCCGGTCGCCCCTGGCCCGCAGGTCGGCGTAGAGCGAGTCCGTGGGCTGTTGGAAGTAGGTGAGGTATCCGGTCGTCGGCTGCGGCGCGGTGATGTGGGTGATCGTCCCGGCGGGGCCGGACGTCCGCCAGATCCGAGGGGCGCCGCTGCGTTCACGGGAGCGGCGCAGTTCTGCGGCCGGCAGGATCCGTCGGCCGGGCAGCGCCGGGTCGGTCGAGGCGATCGGGACGCCGTTCGGGTCGATGGTCGACACGCTGCCGCTGCCGGCTCCGAGCATGGTCGCGATGCCGCCCGAGAGCTGGAGGTTGATCTCCCGGGTGGAAACGGCCACCAGCACGGCCCAGGGCCGCGGCGACCCGACCGGGACCACGGTGGCGCGGACCGGTGCGTTGCCGAGTCTGAAGACGGGGGAGACGGCGCCCGTGCCGGCCCACGCCGACGACCAGGCCGCGCCGAGATCGCGGGGAACCACGGTGTTGCCCGGCGGGTACGCGGCGCTGACGGTGCCTGCCCGGTCGAGCAGGGCGAGCACCCGGGTGACGTCGCCCGACGGCGACAGCTGCAGGCCCGGTAGGAGGTTCGCGTTGGTGGCGCCGTCGCCCGGCCGGAAGGGGGTGCGGTCGACCGCGGCCGACAGCCCCGCCGGCGCGTCGGCGTCGGACTCCCACCGCGCGAGGCGTTCGACGAGGTGGGCCCGGGCTGCCAGCCGCGACGCCTCCTCCCGGTGCAGCAGGCCGGCGCCCACGTGGAGGGCCAGGGTCCCGAGAACCAGGATCGCCAGCAGGATGGCCAGCGGCGGGAGGAATCGCCACCGGCGGGCCGGCTCGCGGTGTGCCGCGGCCATGACGCGGCCGGGTGATCGTCGCCCTCCGATCCGGCCACCTCTGATCATCTTCGCGCCCCGCCCGACAACGTTGCCCGGACTCGACGGATCTCACCGTGAGTAAACGTATTCTGATTTCCGGGCGGCGAATCCTCCCGGTCGTGGGTGAGCATACGAGTATCTGCGCTGCGAGTTTCATCGGCTGCTGCGCATCCGGGAACAGCCGGGCCCGCCCGTGTGCGGCGCGCAGCAATGGGATGGTTGTCGGCGCATGCCGGTCCGACGGTTCGGATTCTCTGTCGGCAGAATGATGGATACCGAGAGTCGTCTTGCCGATACCTGCCGTTGATCCTGGCGGAAGCCGGTCCTGGTAGCGTCAACCTTGGGTGTTCGGACGTTACGTATGGTGCCGATCTGGCGGCGAATTGTTGTCGTGACGCTGCCACCGCTCGCGATCGTGGCGGCTGGAACCGCTGTTACTTTCGGTGTTTTTTGGGACTCTCCGTGACACCCGGGAGGTCTAGCCCGTTCGAGCATCGCACAGCATGATCAAATGACCACGGCGCGCTGCGGGCGACCGTCGGTGAGCTTCCTGGGGGGGCGATCTTACCCGGCGATGGCCCCGCCGAGTGGGCAGCTCGCCCTGATCCGCGCGCCTCGTGGGACGCGGCATGGGTGGATGGCCCGGCCGCCCGCGCCCGTTCCCGGAAGTTCGATCCGTCGCCGGCCGGTCGTCGTACAAATACACAATCCGGTCCGTGACGACGGGCTGCGGATTGTCCGCATAATGGTTATGCCCCAACGGGCGACGTTTTCCGTGATAGCCGGCGGGGGCCGGCAGCCAATATGTTGTTCTCGTTTTCGCGTCGTCCGGATGAGGCGGCGGCAGGCGGCATCGTGCGTGGCGAGCCGCGCTGCTCCGGATCGACTGGACCCCCAGGTGCGGTGCCCGGTCGGATCGGGGAGGCACTGCCTGTCCGGGGAGGCACTGCCTGTCCGGGGAGGCACTGCCTGTCCGGGGAGGCACTGCCTGTCCGGGGAGGCACTGCCTGTCCGGGTAGGCCGGCCGGGCCGGCCAGGTGCGACTGGCACGGACCGGGTAGACCCGCCGCCAGAGGGCGGGTCGGCCGCCAGGTCTCCCGCCGGCGAGGGGTGCTCCCCGCCGAGGGTGCCCCGCCGGTGAGGGGTGCCCCGCCGCCGAGGGTGCCCCGCCGCCAGGTGCGAGAGGAGTGGCGATGAGCTCGTCTATCGAGGCGCAGCGGCCCACCGCGGCCCCGCGGTCGTCTCCCGGCCGGACACACGAGGTGACCAACCAGCCGCCGCCGCTGGTCGGCCACGACGCGTCCGCGGATCCGGCCCTACTGGCGGCGCTGGTCCGGGAGGGTGCCGGCTGGCATGTGGACGCCCTGCACCGCCTGGGGCGGTTGGCCGGCACCGAACAGGCGCGGCGCTGGGCGGAGGAGGCCGACCGGTTCCCGCCCGAGCTGCGCACGCACGACCGCTACGGCAACCGCGTCGACGAGGTCGACTTTCACCCGTCCTGGCACGCGCTGCTCGAGGTGGCCGTGCGGGAGGGGCTGACCGGGGCGCCGTGGGCGGACCCACGCCCGGGCGCGCACGTCGCGCGGGCGGCGAACATGCTCGTCTGGGGCACCGTCGAGCAGGGACACCTGTGCCCCGTTTCGATGACCTACGCCGTGGTCCCGGCGCTGCGGGCCGAGCCCGATCTAGCGGCCAGGTACGAACCGTTGCTCGCCAGCCGGGTCTACGACCCCGGGCTGCGCCCGCCGGAGGGCAAGGCCGGGCTGCTCGCCGGCATGGGCATGACCGAGAAGCAGGGCGGTTCGGACGTCCGGACGAACACGACGACGGCGACGCCGGCCGCGGATGGCACCTACCGGCTACGAGGCCACAAGTGGTTCACCAGTGCGCCGATGAACGACGTCTTTCTGGTCCTGGCGCAGGCACCCGGCGGGTTGTCCTGTTTTTGGGTGCCGCGGGTGCTTCCAGATGGCGGCCGTAACACATTCCGCATTCAGCGTCTGAAGGACAAGCTCGGCAACCGCAGCAATGCCAGCAGCGAACCTGAGTTCGATGACACCGTGGCCTGGCTGGTCGGCGCGGAGGGGCGTGGGGTCCGCGTCATCATCGAGATGGTGGCCATGACCCGACTCGACGCCAGCCTCGGGTCCGCGGCCGGGATGCGGGCCGCGGTCACGGCGGCCGCGCATCACGTGCGCCACCGGTGGGCCTTCGGGACCCGGTTGATCGACGCCCCGCTGATGCGTAACGTGCTGGCCGATCTGGCCTTGGAGTCCGAGGCGGCGACCACCCTGGTGATGCGGGTCGCGGGAGCTGTCGACCGGGCGGCTCGTGGCGACCGCGGCGAGCAGGCGTTCAAGCGCCTGGCGACGGCCGTGGCGAAGTACTGGGTGTGCAAGCGGGCGCCGGGCGTGGCCGCCGAGGCCCTCGAATGCCTCGGCGGCAACGGCTATGTGGAGGAGTCGGGCATGCCCCGGCTCTACCGGGAGGCACCCCTCAACGGGATCTGGGAGGGCTCGGGCAACGTCAATGCGCTCGACGTGCTGCGGGCGCTCGAACGCGAACCGGACGGCCTCGACGCGCTGTCCGTGCACATTGAGGCGGCCCGCGGCGCGGACGCCCGGCTCGATCGGGCCTGGGACCGGCTGCGCGCGGAATTGCCCCGGGCGGCGGCCGATCCGTTCGCCGCGCGCCGCGTCGTCGAGCGGTTGGCGCTCGTTATGCAGGGTTCTCTGCTCGTCCGGCATGCCCCGGCCGCCGTTGCGGACGCGTTCTGCGCGAGCCGGGTCGCCGGTGACGGGGGTCTCGCTTTCGGAACGTTGCCGTCCGGGGTTGATATCGCAGGTATCCTCGACCGGATTGCTTCGGTGGGTACCGCTACCGATTCAATCGGTGATATCCGTCACGGGCGGGATGATGGCAGAATCTCTTTGTAATTCCCTTGCGACGAATAGCGATGGATCGCCCCTAGCCTGGTAGGCGACTGCGCCCCGGGGGTTTCCATGATGTACTTCTGCCTGGCAGTCGCCGGGCTGATACTGATCGCAGGAGTTCTCGGTCTGGTACGCGGACGGGCCGAGTGGGCATGGATCCCCGATCGCCGCCGGGCCGGGATCGTCACCGGCGCCGGTGTGGTGGCTCTCGTCGCGTTCGGGCTGCTCGCGGCGCAGGGTATCGGGACCGGCGACGGCAGCGATCATGATCCGGCCTCGAACAGCGTCTTCCTGGTCCCGCCCGCGTCCGGCTCGTCCTCGCCCTTGGCCACGCCTGGGCGCGACGGGCAGTCGGGCGCGCCGGTGCAGGTGGACACGACGAAGGGCGACAAGACCTATGCCCAGCCCACCGATGACGTGACGGACAGCCGCGCGCCGGGCGGCTCGCACTACCCGCGGGCCACCCCGTCCAGCCGGGCGCGCACCGGCGGCCCGGGTCTGGTGGTGGGCGTGCCCCCCGCACCCGGCGGGTCCCACCGCGCGGGCGGCACGAGCACGCCGCCGCGAGGTACCACCCGCCAGCCCGCGAAGACGGACCGGCCGCCGGCCGCCTCCCCCGGGCGCCCCGGGGGCACGGCGGTCCGGACGACCTCGCCGGCGCGCGGCGGTGGGGCGAGCACCGTACCCTCGACGTCCAACGGCCCCAGGGGCAGCCAGCCTCCGGCCGGCAACGGGAACACCGGCGGGTCTGGTGGTTCCGGGGGTTCCGGGTCTGGTGGTTCCGGGGGTTCCGGGTCTGGTGGTTCTGGTGGTTCCGGGTCTGGTGGTTCCGGTGGTTCCGGAAGTGGCAGCTCTGGTGGCTCTGGCAGCTCTGGTGGGTCCGGAAGCGGCAGTTCCGGCAGTCCGGGTGGGTCCGGAAGCGGTGGTTCGGGCGGTTCCGAGGGGTCTGGTGGTTCGGGCGATTCCGAGGGCTCCGATGGAGGCGTCCGGGGCAAGCCTGCGACGGGCAAGCCTGCGACGGGTAAGCCGCCTGCGACGGGCAAGCCTGCGACGGGCAAGCCTGCGACGGGCAAGCCTGCGACGGGTAAGCCGCCTGCGACGGGCAAGCCTGCGACGGGTAAGCCGCCTGCGACGGGCAAGCCTGCGACGGGTAAGCCTGCGACGGGCAAGCCTGCGACGGGCAAGCCTGCGACGGGTAAGCCTGCGACGGGCAAGCCTGCGACGGGGTCTCCTGGCGGGACCGATCGCCCCACCACCGGCTCGTCCAAGCCGCGCGACTCGGCGCCCCGGACGCCGTCCACGCCGAGCCGCGGCGACTCCTGGCGCGGCCAGTCCGACGACAAGACCGACAGTCCATCCACCACGAAGTCCCCGGGCCGAACCTCGCCTCGTGGGGGCAGCCGGTCCGACTACACCGCCCGCCCGACGCCCTCGCCCGGCCCGGCCTCGACCGGCGCGGGTGAGGCCGGCGGGTCCGGCGCCAGCACGGAAAGCCCCCTCGATGGAGGGATCGGTACCGCCGCCGGCGCCTCCGCGAGTTCCGAACATGCCGGCTCGATCGCGCGGGGCTAGACGAATACGTCTTATCCGGCTGGCGGAACTGTCATTGTCATGATCGCTGGGCTAGGGGCGTCGTCGATCACCGGACCCGGGCATCGTCCCACCCGCCACCGACAGAAAACCGCCACGAACCACCAGACCGGATCGCCTCCGCCCCCGATCCCGCCCCGGCCTCCGACCCGTCTCCGATCCCGAACCGGCTCCTCGACCTGACCCCGAAGCCGATAGTCGATCACGGTGTTCCCTAAGGAACCGGGACCGGGACCTGAACCCGAGACCGACAGTCGATCATGGTGTTCCGCGGAACCCGAACCAGCCCCACGGCCCATCGTCACCCCGCCGCACGCCGGGCGACAGCGGCCTCGACACGCCGAAGGACCACCAGCCCGCAGCCCCGACGCACGGGCCGCGTCCACGACGCACGGCGCGACCGAAGATCCGGCCGTGGCACACACCCTCACCGGTTCTGCGCCGTGGATGCCCGGCGGTGACCGGGCCCGGTGAGCCCCATCGGCCCGGCAGGCGCGAGAAGGAACACCACGGCAAGCCGCCGCCGTCCCGATCCGATCCGATTGTCGATCTTCACCCACGGTGCGCCGAGGAGAGTGCACAAGCCCTGCGTCACACCATGATCCTCAGAGCCCTCTCTCCCTGCCCGGCCACCGACTTCGTCTGAGTCACTGCGACGAGCCGCCCGCCCCCGACTGGTGCAGATCAGGCCGCGCCTGGGGCGACGAGGGACGACCGGTAGTCGAACGTCCTACTTTGACCGGCCAGCCGGTCGGCCCCGCGCGGCGGAAGGGCGGACCGGCGGGGAGAGCTGGCACGCGCGGGCTGGCGGGCGGCACACCGACACGACCTTCACGGTATCGGTAGTACTACTCTGGGTGAGTTACGGTTCGAGCTCCCGTGCAGACGATGCGACCTGGGGGCCTGATGTCGATGTTCGCCATGGTCATGGCGCTGGTCGCCGTCGCGGTGATGCTCGTCGGCATCGCCGGCACCCTGCGCGGACAGGTGGGCTGGGGCCGCATCTCCGGCCGGCGCCGCGGGCTGACCGTCGCGGCCGGCGGCTTCACGGTCGCCGTGACCGCCTTCGGCTTCTCCGCCCCCGCCGGTTCGGGAGGGGACGACGCCCGCCTGCAGACGACCAGCGCGACCGACGCCCGCCTCGGGCTCGGCGCACAGCCGCGGGACGGGAACCCACCCTGGCAGCCGGGCGGCGCGCCGGTCTCCTTGGTGCCGACGCTGCCACCGTTGCCCGCCTCGATCTACGGGTCGCCCGGGACCGCCGGCGGTGCCGCCGCCGCGGACGGCACCGGACGGACGGCGCCGCCGTATCCCGCCGGGTCCCTCGATGACGCGTCCGACGGCGGCGGCCTGGCCGCCGGTGAATCCGACCGGGTCCGTGGCGGCGATCCCGACCGCCTTGACCGGGGCGGGGACATCGGCGGGGACGGGGACATCGACCGTGGCGGAGATCTCGGGCAGGGCGGAGATATCGGGCAGGGCGGGGACATCGGGCAGGGCGGGGACATCGGGCAGGGCGGGGACGAGGACGGTGCGCGCTTCGCCGCAGGCCCGGACGGCGGCGACAGCGATGGGTGGAACGGCTGGCCCGGCCGCGGGCGCTCCGGGTCCAGCCGGGGCGGCCGATCCGCCGGTGACTACCCGGACGGCGATGCCTACCGGGACAACGTCCACCCCGGCAACGCCGTCCACCCCGGCAACGCCGTCCACCCCGGGGCCGCCGGCTACTCGGGAGCCCCCGCCCACCCCGGAGCGGCCGGCTACTCGGGAGCCGGTTCGTACTCGGGCGCCGGCGTCGCGTCCAGTGGTCCGGGCGGCGTCACCTCGCGCACGCGGGTGCAAGGGCGGCCCACCGCGGGTTCCGGTCCGACCTCCGTAGCCAGGTCCGGCTCCCGCCCCGACAGCCGTGGCGTCGCCGACAGCCGTGGCGTCGCCGACAGCCGTGGCGTCGCCGACAGCCGTGGCGTTGCCGGCTCCGGTGGGGGCGTTTCCGGAGCCGGTACCGCGGCGCGGCCCGCGGCCACGGCGGTACCGGGCGCCGGTCGGGCGTCGGCACAGCCCGGCGTGGTGATCGGGCCACTGCCGCAGGTGCGGGTCGACCCCGGGGCGGCGGGAGCCGACCAGAGCTGCTCCGCGGATGGTTCCGCGCCGCTGGTCGTGTTCGGCATCGGCGCCGCGGGCTGCTGATGGACGGATCGGCCGGGCCCGATGGTCAATCGGCCGGGCCCGATGGTCAGACGGACGGCGCCGCCACCGCGCGCCGGGCCGAGACGAGAGCGCTCACTGCGGGGAGGTTCACCGATCCCCAGGCGTCGAGCTGCGTGGGGAGCTCGGCGAGCGCCGAGTCGAGGACGAAGATCCCGGTGGTCGGGCAGGCCGCGCCGATCTCGACAAGCACGGGGCGCAGGTGCACCTCCACCGCCAGGGCGTGCTGCGGTGCGGCGGCCACCTGGACCGGGATGGCCGGCAGGCCGGCGAGCTCACCGCCGCCGATCTGGTCGAGGAGCAGCTTGAGCAGCCCGGTGTAGGTCGCCTTGTAGGTGGGCGTGGCGATGACGAGGACGTCGGCCGCCCGGATGCTGGACAGGGCCGCCCCGACGGTCGGATCGCCCCAGCCGAGCAGGCCGGCACCCAGCTCGCTGACCTCGATGACCTCCGCCGACGTCTCGAAGCCGCTCGCTGCCAGCGCGGTGGCGACGCGTCCGGCCACCGCCTCGGCGACCTGCCTGGTCCGGGAGGCCGGCTTCGGGTTCCCCACGACACTGACGATCCGGCACGGTTCCATCGGGTTGCCTCCCTGTCCGGTCGCGGGACCATGACCCGCGAGTCGCTGGAACCGACGGCGCTTCCGCCCGGTGTCGGCGGCCGCAGTCTATCCGGGATCCGTCGGTGCACGGCAACAGTCAGGCCTGCATCAACCCGGACGGTTACACGACGATGGCCGCTTTATTGCGCCGCTCGCGGCGTCTTCGGGCCACCGGGCGGGCCGGCCGGATCGGGCTGCGGCGGTCACCGAAGCGGGGCCGCGGGCCGGCATGCCAATCCGGCCCGGGCATAGTTGCCGAGGCCGGATGGGGCGGGAAGGAGAAAGGCCGGGCTTGGGAATTGTTGAACGCGGGAGGGGTGCGTCCGCCCTCGCTCGAATGCCGCGCGCCGAGACGGCGGTCAGCGGGCGTGGAGGGCGAAAGTGTAGAAGATGGCGAGCGGCCACAGCAGGGTCGCCACCAGGGCGGTGAAGAAACTACTCAGCGCGTGGCCGTCCCAGTCCGTGAAGTTCCAGTAGTCCTGGCTCGCGGTGATGACCACTCCAACGATGAGATAGAGAAGCGTACCGAGGCTGATGCTGCTGGTTCGGGTCCCAACCCGGGTGGCCATGACTGCTCCTTCAGCGGGGGTGATCCTTGACTGTCGCAGGATTACCCGCTATCCGCCCACCTACACGTGCTTGTCTGGTTGTTCTTCTCGGCGGAATGCCACTGCGGCGGCCGGGGATGCCGGCTCGGACGGCGCCCTTCCGGCCGGTTCGCCGAGGTGGGGCAGCGCGTCGAACGCCCCCCGATGGCGGACCGTCCAGGCCGCCGCGGCGAGGCCCGCCTCGACGGCGGTCTCGACGAGGCCGGCTGGCAGGGGGCCCGAGGAGGGGACGCGGGGCTCGGCGGCGCCGGCGGCGAACAGGACGTGGGTGAGCGCGGCGGTGAACGCGTCGGAGGCGGCGGTGGTGTCGACGACGCTCGTCGGATGGGCCGGGCGCGCCCACCCCCGGGCGCCGTCCCACACCGCGACCCCGTGTTCCGCCCGGGTGACGCACACCAGCGGTGTCGCGAACCGGCGGCCGAACGCGGCCGCCAGCTCCGCCCCGGGCCCAGTGGCCGCCGGATCGCCGGCCGCCGCCAGCAGCAGCCTGGCCTCCTGCTCGTTCGGGGTGGCGGCGCTGACGCGGTCCCAGGGCAGGTCGACCAGGGCCGCCGCGGCGGAGCGTTCGGGCGGCGCGGGATGGACCACCAGTGCCACGCCGGCCGCCAGGGCGTGGTCGACGGCCGCGCGCACGGTCGCCGGCGGCGGGTCGAAGGTCACGATGACCGCGCGGGCGGAGTGGATGGCGTCCCGGGCCGTGGTCAGGTCGGCGGTGGTGAGCTCGACCGCCTCCGCCCAGCGGCAGAGGAACGCGGTGCGGCCGTCGGGGTGGGCGAGCACCACGCAGACCGGTGTCGCCGCGGCGGCGCGGACCGCCATGGTCGCGGTGTCGACCCCTTCGGCCCGCAGCACGGCGAGCAGCTCACGGCCGGTCGTGTCCCCGCCGACCACGCCGACGGCGCGGACCGGCACGCCGCGGCGGGCGAGCGCCACCGCCTGGTTCAGGCCCTTGCCGCCGGGCCGGGTCCGCACGGCGTCGACCCGCAGATCGTCTCCCCAGGCCGGCAGCGTGTCCGTGGTGACGATGCAGTCGAGGCAGAACCCGCCGACGACCACCACACCCGTCCTGCTCACCGGGGTCAGGGTAGTCGGCCGGCCCGGGCGCGGCGTGCGGATACCGCGCAGCCGGTGCGGAAGACCTCGGGTCTGGGGGCAGTCGGACCATGGAGGAGCCCTGCATCACGAGCTGGGTGTAACCCGGGTGTGGGCTGATACGGCCATTTTCGTGGCCTTTTCGTGTCCCAGTCGGACCTCGTTTTGGGTAGGCGCAGGCTGGCTCGATGCTTTCGCCATGCCCGACCCGCACGCCATTGTCGGCACCCGATAAAGTACCGCCGTGCCTATTCCCTATACCGTCGCCGCGCGGGCGACCCCGCCGCCGTTGCCGATCGTCCCGAATATTGCACCATCAAAATCCGTGCACCTCGGTCCGTCGAACGTCATGCCTAATTTTGATATATTCCTGTTCCTGGCCGTTCTGGCCGTCGTCCTGGCCGGCCTGCTGGTCGCCCGTGGGCTGTGGGCCGGCCTGGCCCGGCGGCGAGTGAGCACGACCCGCCCGGCCGCCCGCGGCGAACTGGTGGCTGCTTTTCCGCTGCTCCAGCCGGTCCCCGCCGCTGGAAACCGCGAAGTCGGGGAAATGGAAATGTCAGCCCGCCTCGGCGGTGTCGGTCGAACCGGTGCCGGTCGGCCCGTCAGGGTCAGACCGGCGACCATTCCTGTGCCTGTATAACCAGTCCGGACCAGTCTGCTCCCTGGCTTCTGGCCCGCTTCGCGAGCGAGAGAATTCCGTTCGACAACCAACTGCTCGGCCGGACCGCCGAGGCGGCCAGCGCCCTGGTGGCCAGAATCTCCGCCTCGTCCAGATCGCGCCCTCGCATCGCCGCCGACGCCTGGTAGAGCCGCACGGCTGCGAGCGCGCCGGACGCCCGGGAACGGTCGAACAGATCGGCGGCCTCTCCCAGCCGTTGTTGGCCCTCGTCCAACGCGCCCGCGGCGACGAGCGCCGCACCGCCGAATGTCGGCAGATAGCCCGGATGGATGCCGTCGAGGCTGTATCCCAACGACCCCTGGGGTAGCTTCGCGGCGATCGAGTCCGCCGAGCGCAGCACGGCCACAATGCCGTCCGTCGGCATGTGGCGGGCCGCCATGATGTGCGCCTCGGTGGTGATCGCGAGGATCGCGGTGTGCGCGTGCGGCGCCGCGGCTCGGGCGGTCCGGGCGAGCTGCAGGCCGTCGGAGGTGCTACCGAAGGAGTAGGCCGCGAGTTCGGCCAGCACGACTCCGGCGTGGGCGGCGGTGGTGGTGTCCCCGACGTGTTTCGCGAGGACCAGCGCCGCCCGCGCCGCGACCGTCGCCCGGCCCGGCGCTCCGCTGTCGCCCTGGGCCACCGAGGTCATCAGGAGGATCCGGCCGTGCGCCCGCACCCAGTCCTGACGCAGGGCCGCGCCCAGCCGCCAGCGCCCGATGGTGCGGGCGTGGTGCTCGAGGGTCCCGAGCCGTTCGACGAGCTCCGCCGGCGGGGTCGTCTCCCAGCGGCGGGCGAGCGTCTCCAGCGTTGCTTCGACTCGCTCCAGGGCCACCCGGCTGTCCATCGTCGAGGAGGTCATGTCGGCCGCCCCGACACTGAGGAGGGCACCGACGAGCGCACTCGAGGTGACGAGCGTCCGGCGGTCCGTCGAGGCGTCCATGCGGCACTCCTGACGGTCGCGACCTGGCGGACCGGGCACGTGCCCGGCATACCTGCACGCGCAGCCATGATGTTCTCCGCCCGAGGGTCTCAACTCAGTAAGCCAACGATAACCGCTTAAGGATTACTATGCCGGTTCGGCGCTGACTTCGGGACTTTAGTCGGCCGCTTTCTCCCACCGTGGTGCCGTTGTACGCCCGCTTTGGCCGCCGCCTCCGCGCCGCGGATCTAAGCGGAAACGGCCGAAAGCCCGTCCAGCGCCGTGCGCAGATCGGCCGCGAGGTCGTCGGCGGATTCGATGCCGACCGAGAGCCGCACGAGCTCCGCCGGCACGGCGAGCGGTGAGCCCGCGACCGATGCGTGGGTCATACTCGCCGGATGCTCGATCAGGGATTCCACCCCGCCGAGTGACTCGGCGAGGGTGAACAGTCTGGTCCGCCCGCACAGCTCGATCGCGGCCTGCGGGCCGTCCCGCAGCGTGAACGAGACCATCCCGCCGAAGTCGCGCATCTGTTTGGCGGCGATCCCGTACCCGGCATGACCAGGCATGCCCGGGTAGCACACCGCGGCGACCGCCGGATGCGCCGCCAGCTGGGTGGCGATGAGGCGGGCGTTGGCGCAGTGCCGATCCATCCGCACGGAGAGCGTCTTGATACCGCGCAGTACGAGCCAGCAGTCGAACGGCCCGGGGACGGCGCCGGCCGCGTTCTGCAGGAATCGTAGCCGCGTGCCGAGCTCCGGATCGCTCACCACGACGGCTCCACCCACGACGTCGCTGTGGCCGCCGAGGTATTTCGTGGTGGAGTGCACCACGGCGTCGGCGCCGAGGGTCAGCGGCTGCTGCAGGTAGGGCGAGGCAAACGTGTTGTCCACGGCGAGCAGCGCGCCGGCGTCGTGGGCGAGCGACGCGAGCGCGGCGATGTCGGCGATCGTCAGCAGCGGGTTCGTCGGCGTCTCGCACCACACCAGGCGGGTCACGCCCGGGCGGACCGCGGCCCGGGTCGCCTCCAGGTCGGTGAGGTCGACGCTGCTGTGTTCGACCCCCCACTCGGCGAGGACGCGGGCGATGAGCCGGTAGGTCCCGCCGTAGGCGTCGGCCGGGATGATCACATGGTCGCCGGGGCGGCACACCGCCCGCAACAGTGTGTCGGTCGCCGCCATGCCGGCGGAGAAGGCGAGGCCCACCCGGCCGCACTCCAGCGCGGCGAGGCAGGTTTCCAGGGCCGCTCGGGTCGGGTTCCCGGAGCGGGCGTACTCGTAGCCGCCTCGCAGCCCGCCCACCCCGTCCTGGGCGAACGTCGAGGACAGGTGGATCGGGGGGGCCACCGCTCCGGTGACCGGATCGGGCTCCTGCCCGGCATGGATCGCGATCGTCTCGAACCCATCGGCGAACTCGTCGGCATGCATGACGCCACGCTACGGCGTGAGGGCCAGGAAACTGAGCAGGTCGGCGCGGGTGAGGATCCCGACCGGACTGCCCTCGTCGTGCACCAGGACCGCCGGCTCGTCGCCCAGCACCGCGACGATCCGGGACAGCGGCTCGCCGACACCCACCATCGGCAGCGGCGGGGACAGGTGGGCGCTCACGGGGGCGTCGACGGCGGACCGGTCGGCGAAGACCGCGGCGAGCAGGTGCCGTTCGATCACGGAGCCCGCCACCTCGGCCGCGCGTAGCGGCGGTTCGTGGCGGACCACCGGCATCTGCGAGACGTTGTACTCCCGCAGGTAGGAGATGGCCGCGCCGACCGTCTCGTCCGGATGGACGTGCACGAGGTCGGGCGGGCCGCTGGTCTGCGCGCTTTTGTGCCGCAGGGCGTCGGCGACGGCCGGGCCGTTCGACGGCGGCTCCAGGAAACCGTACTCGTACATCCACTCGTCGTTGAAGATCTTCGACAGATAGCCGCGGCCCGAGTCGGGGAGCAGGACCACGACGACGTCGTCGGGACCGAGGCCGCCGGCGACGCGCAGCGCCGCGACCACGGCCAGCCCGCAGGACCCGCCGAGCAGCAGCCCGCATCGGCGGGCGAGCTCCCGGGTCATCAGGAACGAGTCGCGGTCGCTGACCGCCTCCACCCGGTCGACGACCCTCTTGTCGTAGGTCGTCGGCCAGATGTCCTCGCCGACCCCCTCGACGAGATAGGGCCGCCCGCTGCCGCCGGAGTAGACCGACCCCTCCGGATCCGCGCCGACGATCTGTACGGCGCCGCCGGACACCTCCTTCAGATAGCGCCCCACGCCGCTGATCGTGCCCCCGGTGCCGATGCCGGCGACGAAGTGCGTGACGCGGCCGTCGGTCGCCCGCCAGATCTCCGGCCCGGTGGTGGCCTGATGCGCGGCCGGGTTGTGGGGGTTGGAGTACTGGTCCGGGCTCCAACCGCCCGGGGTCTCCCGGACCAGCCGGCGGGCCACCTCGTAGTAGGAGCGGGGATCGTCGGGGGGCACCGCCGTCGGGCAGACGACGACCTCCGCCCCATAGGCGCGCAGGACCGCCCGCTTTTCTTCGCTGATCTTGTCCGGCATCGTGAACACGCAGCGGTAGCCCCGCCGCGCCGCCACCAGCACCAGGCCGACCCCGGTGTTGCCGCTGGTCGGCTCGATGATGGTGCCGCCCGGCCGCAACTGGCCCGCCTCCTCGGCGGCGGCGACCATCGCCAGCGCCACCCGGTCCTTCACCGAGCCGCCCGGATTGAGATATTCGAGCTTGCCCAGCACTGGTGCCGGGGTCTCGGCGATCCCCGGCGTCAACCTGACCAGGGGCGTGTCACCGACGAGGTCGACGACGTGGTCGAACACCTGCATACCGGTCAGCCACCTATCACTGCGGTCGAGAACGCGGGACGGTCGTGCGACGTCCGGAACTACTGTCGTCGACGGTAGCGAGTCGGGCCCACCGCTGCCCGCTCCCCGCCGGATGCGTCGGATGCTGACGGTGAACCCGTGGGAAGTGGGTAAAGGTCAGCACTCGGTGGGTAAAGTTCCGCAGGCGATGTCCGCCCGCGTTGCGGCTGGCGCCCGCGGGCGTCAGCGACGACCGGTCTCGATCCGGGAGAGGGTGCGCGAATGCGTGTCGTGCTCAACGTCATCTGGCTGGTGCTCTGCGGTATCTGGCTTGCCATCGGTTATGCCCTGGCGGCACTGATCTGCTTCATCCTCATCATCACCATTCCGTTCGGCATCGCGTCATTGCGGATGGCCAACTTCGCGCTGTGGCCGTTCGGTCGGCGGGTCGTCGACCGCCCGGACGCCGGCGGGGCGTCCCTGGTCGGCAACATTCTGTGGATCATTCTCGCCGGCTGGTGGCTCGCCCTCGGGCATCTCACCACCGGGATCGCGCTGTGCCTGACCATCATCGGTATTCCGCTCGGCCTGGCGAACTTCAAGCTCATCCCGGTGTCGCTGATGCCGCTGGGCAAGGAGATCGTGGACGTGGACAGCCCGGTCCCCGCCTGAGCGGCTCGTCGCCGCAGCGGGTCCCTGCCGCCGCCACGTTCCCTGCCGCCGCGTCTCCTGCCACCGCCACGTCGCTCGGGCCGCGGCACCGGGCCGGTGATGTCCGCCGGCCCGGCGCGCCGGCTCAGCGGCCCAGCGCCGCCTGTAGGTCGCGGACGTGCTCCTGGGTCTGTTCGAGCAGGGGGCGCAGCGCCTCGGCGACGTCGGCGAGGCCCAGTTCGTTGGCCTGGCTGAACCGCTCGCGGTACCGGTCGAGCTGCTCGGACTCCAACCGGAGATCGTCGTGCAGCGCTTCCTGGGCCCCGTTCGACGGGTGGACCTGGGCTACGTCGACGGTCGGCGTCCCGCCGAGGAAGGAGATCTGCTCGGCCAGGATCTGGGCGTGACTGAGCTCCTGCGGCAGGTGCCGCTTGATCTCGTCGGCGACGTTCAGGTACTCGGCGCCCGTGATGACCGCGCCGTGCTGGATGTACTGGACGATCGACTGGTACTCGGAGCTGAGGTCGTCGTTGAGCAGCTTGACGAAGGTCTCCCGATCCATGCCCTGTGTCCTCCCCTGTCTCAGGCTCCGCCGGGATGGCGTCCGGGCGGTCTGAGCGGGGATGCCCGTTCTCGGCGCAGTCATGCCTTGACGGCACCTCGGTTGCCTGCCCGGAGCCGGCGCGCCGTCACCGCCCCCGGCCGCGCCGCTTGCGTTCCGGCCCGGCAAGGATGTCGGGTTCGCCCCCGGCCGCCTTGGCGCCGCGGCGCCCGCGGGCGTTCTCCGGGGACGCGGCGGTGCGGGTAGCCTCCTGGGCTCGTCGTTGGAACGCCTCGATCACGGGCGTGGGGCCGGTCGGGGCCGAATGCAGGGAGTCCGACGCCGGGGAGGGCAGCGGACCCGCCGCGCTCCAGCCGGAGGGGCTCGGCTGCTCCCCGACGAGTTCGCTGAACGCGACGATCGGACGGTCCCGGCGGTAGTGATGACCGGCGCGGTGGCCCTGCCGCCGCTGGATGGGCGCCGTCACCGGTTCCCCGGACTCGGTCGGGGGCACCGGCGTCCCCTCGGATTCCTCGGCCGGGCCGCGGGTCTGGAACCAGCCGAAGTGCGCGTTCTTTCCGCGTAGCACGGCGTTCTCGGAACGGACGATCACCAGGAGCGCGGTGGCGAAGGCGGCTCGCATGCGGGCCTCGACCAGCTGCCGTTCGAGATCGGCGACGTACGCCGGATCGATGGCCGCGCTCGATACCCGGTCGGTGTCCGGGTCGCTCGTCGGCCCGAACGCCTGAAGATGCAGCGGCCGACACCGCTCGAGCTGTGCCACCCGCTGCGACTGATCCTCCGGGTACAGCAGCTCCACGTAGTTCTCGATGACATTCCAGTCGATCTGCTTCTCGCCCCGGAACTGGCGGCTGAGATCGCGTGCCCGGGCGCGCCGGATCTTGATATCTTCGCTGTCGGACCAAACTTTCCGCACCACCATCTCGTAACTCACCCGGTAAGGGCGGTTCAGTTCATGCAGATGGTGCAGCAGCGTGAGCTGACTCCGGTTTTCGAGTTCGGGTCTTGGTCCTCGAGGGCGAGCGCCGGAAAGAGTCATCGACAGTCCATCCGATCGTTGTGACGGTGCGCCTGCGAGCGAACTGGCGTCGGCCTCCGTTCCCCATGCAACGTCACTACGAGTCATCGGCATCCGGTCCCCCCGGGGGCGGCGCCCCGGGCATGGGTCGACGCGCAGCTCGCACTGACACTATCGGTTCCTTTCCGCCGCGGACCGGTGGTTGCGCACCTACGACTACGCGCGCACACGCTCCGGTGTCAACTGTCCTGGCATGGTGCTCCCGGGCCGGAATAATATGGCTGCTTACGCCACCTCACCGAAATCTGTTGCGTCGACAACCCTCCGCTCGGAGGCGGGGGCGCATGGCCGAAGTCGCGTATCGGCGGCCGGCGTCGGCCCGGCCGCGGTACGATCGGGCATCCCGACCATCGGCATGCGGACGATCCGGAACCCGCGGCGGTGATCATCGCTCTTCTTGGGCGCCGGAGCGGCGTCGGGGTATCCCGGCTGCCGAAAACGCCGGGAAACATCGATCCCCCCGAAAATTCGGGTGCGGAAAAGGTTCGCCACCGCTGGTGGCCGTTAGCCGGCGGCCATCGGCTGGTGGCCATTGGCTGGTGGCCATTGGCTGGTGGTCGCTGGTCAGGATCGGTTGTCGGCTCGCCGTCGGTTGCCGCGCGTGATCGTCGCACTTTGATCATCGCAGGAGGCGTCCCCTCGAAGTTTTGGATGGATAACGCACCGTCAACCTTCCATCGACGCAGCCACATCGTCGAGATGGCCGCGCTCGATCGGAAACGCCTTGACCTGACGTCGGGTTGAGGCCGTAAGGTCGCCACGCGTCCATGGCGCGTCACCCGTCGTCAGGCGGAGCGTGCGACCGCTGTCCCGTCATCCACCACCCGCCAGTGGATCATGGGGGTCGCCGCTCGCCGTAGCCGTCATGACGGTGGGGGACCTGCTCGGTGTCCCACGACTGCGGGACGCCCTGGTCGACCGGGTATCGCCGCTGCAGAGAGGGACCGCATGCTCATCCGACTTCTGCGGGCGCATCTGGCCCGCTACCAGCGGCCCATCGCGATCCTCGTGGCGCTGCAACTGGTCTCGACGATCGGCATGCTATATCTGCCGACCCTGAACGCCGACATCATCGACCACGGAGTGGTGGTCGGCGACACGGGTTACATCCTGCGGATCGGCGGGGTCATGCTCGGCGTCAGCATCGTGCAGCTCGTCTGCGCGGGCGCGGCGGTCTTCTTCGGCGCGCGGACGGCGATGGCCATCGGGCGGGACCTGCGGGCGGCGGTGTTCGACCGGGTGCAGGCCTTCTCGGTCCGCGAGGTCGGCCGCTTCGGCGCTCCCTCGCTCATCACGCGGGCGACCAACGACGTCCAGCAGGTGCAGATGCTGGTGCTGCTCAGCTTCACGCTGATGGTCTCCGCGCCGATCATGTGCATCGGCGGCATCATCCTCGCGGTGAACCAGGACGCCGGGCTGTCCCTGCTCCTGGTCGTGATCGTCCCGATCCTCGCGGTCATCATCACGCTGATCGTGCGGCGGATGCGTCCGCTCGGGCGGGCCATGCAGGAGCACCTGGACACGGTCAACCGGATCCTGCGCGAGCAGATCACGGGGCTGCGGGTCATCCGTGCCTTCGTCCGCGACGACCACGAGCGGCGGCGGTTCGGGGTGGCCAACACCGAGCTGACCGACGTCTCGCTGCGTTTCGGCCGCCTGATGGCATTGATGTTCCCGCTGGTGCTCACGGTCGTGAACTTCTCCAGCGTCGCGGTGCTCTGGTTCGGGGCGCACCGCATCGACGCGGGCCACATGCAGATCGGCGCGCTGACCGCGTTCCTCAGCTACCTCATGCAGATTCTCATGTCGGTCATGATGGCGACGTTCATGTTCATGATGATCCCGCGCGCGGAGGTCTGCGCCGAACGCATCCAGGACGTGCTGGCGACGGACTCCTCGCTGCGGCCGCCGGACAATCCGGTGCGCGAGCTGCGGGCTCACGGCCTGCTGGAGCTGCGGGGGGTGGGCTTCCACTACCCGGGGGCGGAGGACCCGGTGCTGCGCGGCGTCAGCCTCACCGCCCGCCCCGGCCAGACGACCGCCGTCATCGGCAGCACGGGCAGTGGGAAGACGACCCTGCTCGGCCTCATCCCGCGGCTCGCCGAGACGACCGAAGGCGCCGTGCTGGTCGACGGGGTCGACGTCCGCGACATCGATCCGGCCGTGCTCGCGCGTACCGTCGGCGTCGTGCCGCAGCGGCCGTACCTGTTCTCCGGGACCGTCGCGTCGAACCTGCGCTACGGCAATCCCGACGCCACCGACGACGAGCTCTGGCAGGCCCTGGAGACCGCGCAGGCGAGGGAGTTCGTCGAGGCGATGCCGGACGGGCTCGACACCCCGATCGCCCAGGGCGGCACGAACGTCTCCGGCGGGCAGCGCCAGCGGCTCTGCATCGCCCGGCTGCTGGTCCACCGCCCCGAGATCTACCTGTTCGACGACTCCTTCTCGGCCCTCGACTACGCCACCGACGCCCGCCTGCGGGCGGCGCTGGCCCAGGAGACGGCCGACGCGACCGTCGTGATCGTCGCCCAGCGGGTGGCCACCATCCGCGACGCCGACCAGATCGTCGTGCTGGAACGCGGCGAGGTGGTCGGGGTGGGCACCCATCACCAGCTCATGGCCGACAACCCGACCTACCGCGAGATCGTGCTCTCGCAGCTCACCGAGCAGGAGGCCGCGTGAGCGGGACCGCTCCCACGCCGGCACCACGCCGTGCCCCGGCTCCGATGGCCGGCCCGGCGCGTTTCCTCGGTGGTCAGGGCGCCGCCGAGAAGTCCGCGGACTTCGCCGGTTCGGGCCGGCGGCTGCTGCGCCTGCTGCGGCCGCAGCGCCATCTGCTGACGGTCGCCGTGGGGTTGGCGACGGTGAGCGTCGGACTCACCGTGACCGGGCCCCGGCTGCTCGGCCAGGCCACCGACCTGGTGTTCGCGGGGATCTTCAGCCGGCGGCTGCCCGCCGGGACGTCGAAGGAGCAGAACGTCGCCGCGCTGCGGGCCGCCGGGCACGGGACCCAGGCCGACCTGCTCGCCTCGCTGGACGTCACGCCCGGCCGGGGGATGGACTTCGGCGCGATCGGCACGGTGCTGCTGTGGGTCGCCATCGTCTACGCGCTCGCCGGGATCTGCGGTGTGCTGCAGGCCCACCTCACGAACCTGGCGATCCAGCGGGTGATCGGCGAGCTGCGCGAGGACGTGCAGCGCAAGATCTCGCGGCTGCCCACCCGCTACTTCGACAGCCAGCCGCGCGGGGAGGTGCTCAGCCGGGTCACCAACGACATCGACAACCTCGGTCAGAGCCTCCAGCAGAGCGTGTCGCAGATCGTCGTCTCGGGGCTGACCATCCTCGGCGTGCTGTCGATGATGTTCTGGATCTCCTGGGAGCTCGCCCTGATCGCGCTGGTGACGGTGCCGCTGTCGGTCGTGGTGGCGACGCGCGTCGGCAAGCTCGCCCAGCCGCAGTTCGTCGCCCAGTGGAAGATCACGGGCCGGCTCAACGCCCACGTCGAGGAGATGTACACCGGGCACACCCTCGTCCGCGCGTTCGGTCGTCAGGAGGAGTCGGCCCGGACCTTCCAGGAGTACAACGAGCAGTTGTACGCGGCGAGTTGGCGGGCCCAGTCCATCTCCGGGTTCATGCAGCCGGCGATGATGTTCATCGGCAACCTCAACTACGTCCTGGTGGCCGTGATCGGCGGTCTGCGGGTGGCCTCGGGGGCGCTGTCGATCGGCGACGTCCAGGCGTTCATCCAGTACTCGCGCCAGTTCAGCCAGCCGCTGTCGCAGGCCGCCAGCATGGCGAACCTCGTCCAGTCCGGGGTGGCCTCCGCGGAGCGGGTGTTCGACCTGCTGGACACCGCCGAGCAGGAGCCCGACCCGGTAGCGCCGGCGCGTCCCGAGCAGCTGCGCGGCCGGGTCGCGTTCGAGCACGTCGCGTTCCGCTACAAGCCGGACAAGCCGCTGATCGAGGATCTCTCCCTGGTCGCCGAGCCGGGCCACACGATCGCGATCGTGGGTCCCACCGGGGCCGGCAAGACGACGCTGATCAACCTGCTGATGCGCTTCTACGACGTGACCTCGGGGCGGATCACCCTCGACGGCGTCGACATCGCCGCCATGACCCGCGACGAGCTGCGCGCCCAGATCGGCATGGTGCTGCAGGACACCTGGCTGTTCGGCGGCACCATCGCCGAGAACATCGCCTACGGGGCCGAGGGCGTCACCCGTGAGCAGGTCGTGGCGGCGGCCCGGGCCGCCCACGTCGACCGCTTCGTGCGCACCCTTCCGGCCGGCTACGACACGGTGCTCGACGACGAGGGGACCGGCGTCAGCGGTGGCGAGAAGCAGCTGATCACCATCGCCCGCGCGTTCCTCGTCGAACCGTTGATCCTGGTCCTCGACGAGGCCACGAGCTCGGTGGACACCCGCACGGAGGTCCTCATCCAGCAGGCCATGTCGACGCTGCGGGCGGGCCGGACCGCCTTCGTCATCGCCCACCGGCTGTCCACCATCCGCGACGCCGACACCATCCTGGTGATGGAGAACGGCGGGATCGTCGAACAGGGCGATCACGTCGGGCTGCTCGCCGCGGGCGGCGCGTACGCCCGGCTGTACCAGTCGCAGTTCGCCCAGGCCGCCGTGGAGATCTGAGCGCCGCACGTCGGGGAAGGGAGATGTTCGAAGCGGCGTCCGCTCTCATCCTCCGGAGACGGCCTCCTCCGGAGGAGGCCGCTCGGCGGCAAGGGTCGCGGGGGGGGGGGGCACCTTCGGGCCTTTCGGGGGCGGAGCGGTGGCACGACGGTGTACGGGTCGCGGCGGGGGACTCGCCTGACCGCGCGGCTGGCCGGGCGGCCAGGCGCCCGACCAGCCGCTTCGCGCCGCGTCCGGCGATGCCGGTCCACCGAGGATGTAGCCGTCCGAAGGGGGGATCGCGGAATTGGCAGTCGGGAAACGGCTTGGTGGCCGCGGTTGTCAATGAGCTGATTGCACCTACTGGCCTCCTTCTCTGGGCCGGCTCATACCGGAGAAGTTCGTACGAAAGCCCAGGTCGGAGCCCCACCGAAAGGAGGGAGGCGGGTCGGAATTACGGTGGGTGGCCGCTCGGAATTCCCTCTTGCCCGCTCGCTCGGGCTGTCACAGGAAGATCCTGTCCTCGGGCGGCGTGCGGTCAGTTGATCAGGGTGATGAGCTGGCGGCCGTCCTGCCAGGTTCCGGTCACGTCGGAGAAGGAGTTGTCCTTCCAGCGCAGCAGCCGCACGGCGGTGTTGCAGACGGCCGGGAAGATCTCGATCTGCTTGCCGTCGCAGGTGTACGGATGGGCCATGACGTTCGGCTGGTCGTGCGTGGCGCGCAGCGCGGTGAGCAGGCCGTCCGAGCTCGGCTGCGGGGCCTTCGCCAGCAGGGCCCGGATGTCGAGCACGGTCGAGAAGGCGCCCTGCGACGCCGAGGTGCGGTCCGCCTCTCGCACCGCCTTGCGGAAGGCCGCCGTGTCGGCGTCCCCACCGCTGGTCCCGACGGGGAGGTAGCTGGAGGCGAAGTAGAGGTTGTCGGTGCGGCCGCCGGCGGCCCGCGGCACCGCGGGCGTGGCGCAGGCGCCGACGAAATAGATGTCGCTGTGAATGTTCAGTGCGGCCGCGGCCTGGACGATCCGGGCGCACGCCGCCGCCTGGAAAACGACGATAATGGCGTCCGGGTTGCCGGCGGCGGCCTGGGTGAGAGCGGGCGCGAAGTCTGCCGCGTCAGCTTTCTCGGCGATCAGCCGGACGTCGGTGACGCCCTTCTTGCGGAGAATGTTCTGGGATCCCTTGATGGCGGCTGTGAGCAGTCCGGGCAGGTCCACGTACAATGCGTGTGCGCTGCGAATGTGTCGGGTGCCGGTGAGGTAGTCAGTGAGGCCGAGTAGTTCCGCGACCGTGCCGCCGGAAAGTGTGAACGCGTTCTTGGAATTAAGTTCCCCGCTGAGCTGCGGGGAGCCGGTGACGTAGGGGATATGGGCCGCCTCGTAGACCGGCATCGCGGCCTGCGTGCCGAAATCGATGCCGCCGACCACCGCGATCGGCTTTTCCGCGACGAGCCGGTTGGCGCAGTTCTGGGAGGATTCCGGGGAACCGTCGGTGGCGCAGGTCGCCAGCCGCAGCGGTCGCCCGCCGACGCCGCCGAGCGCGGCATTCGCGTGGTCCACGGCGGCCTGCGCCGCCCGCCGGGTCTCCGGGTATGACCCGAGAGTGCTGTTCTCGACGGTGACGAAGCCGAGGGTCACCGGCGGCCCGGTCAGGCGGCTCGCCGTGGCGCCGCCGGCTGCGTCGCCCGACGAGCCACCACGCTGGCTCGTGCATCCGGCGCCGGCCATGGCGACGGACAGGGCGACGGAGAACGCGAGGAGGACGCGGGAAGCTTGTCTCACGGGCGCTCAAGCTACACTCCATCTCACCCGGTTCCTGGGTGAGACCGCCGATCGGTGGGACGGGAGTGATTCGGTGACCGTCCGCCCACTCTTCCGGCTCGTCGCCCGTCCGTCGACTTCGATGCTGGACATCTGCTCGGGAGCCCCGTGACCACCTATGTAGCCGCAATGCTGCTGGGCCTCGGCCCAGGCGCGGTGTACGCGGCGCTCGGACTTGGGCTCGTGCTCACCTTCCGCGCCTCCGGCGTCATCAACATCGCGCATGGCGCCTTCGCCATGTACGCCACTTATCAGTATGCCGAGCTGCGCGAGGTCGGCGACCTTGTCCTGCCCGTCGTCGGGTTGCCGCCGCGAATTCATCTCACCGACACCCCCACGTTCGGGTTGGCATTGTCGGTTTCTCTCGTGATGGCCGCCCTGCTGGCATTGGCGTCCTATCTGCTGGTCTTCCGGCCGTTGCGGCGGGCGCAGCCGATGATGACCGTCGTCGCCGCCGTCGGCCTGACGATCGCGTTGCAGGCCGTCGCCGTCGTCCAGTTCGGCTCGGACAACCGTTTCCTCGACCCGGTGCTGCCCCAGTCCCCGCTGCACCTGCTCGGCGTCACCGTGCCGAGCGACCGGCTGCTGCTGGCCGGCCTCGTCGTCGTGGCCGCCGCCGGCCTGTGGGCGATGTCGCGCTGGACCATGTTCGGCCTCGCGACCCGGGCCGTCGCCGACGACGAGGAGACCACCGCGCTGCTCGGCCGTCGGCCGGGCTGGATCGCGGCGGCGAACTGGATGCTGGCGGCGGTGCTCGCCGCGCTGGCCGGCATCCTGGTCGCCCCGATCAGCGCGTTGAACCCGACGAGCTACTCGCTGTTCGTCGTACCCGCGCTCGCCGCGGCCCTACTCGGCGGGCTGTCCTCGTTCGGTCTGACCGTCGCCGGAGCGTTCGGCCTCGGCGTCGCGCAGGGGTTCCTGCTGCCGCTGCAGCAGGATGTCGGCTGGCTGAACCAGCCGGGGCTGCGGGCGCTGCTGCCGATGATCCTCGTCCTCGCCGTGGCGGGCCGGCGCGGCACGCTGATCCCGGGCCGGGCGGCGGGCGCGGTCGTGTCGGCGCCGCTGCCGGTGGTCGAGCCGCCGCGACGCCCGCTCGGCGGGCTCCTGCTCGGCGTGCCCGTCGGGGTGGTGGCGCTGTTTCTGCTGACCGGTTCCTGGCGCCTGGGGCTCGAACGTAGCCTTGCCGGCGCCGTGGTGTGCCTGTCGTTCGTGGTGCTGACGGGATACGTCGGCCAGCTCTCGCTGGCGCAGATGTCGCTGGCCGGCGTCGCCGGTTTCCTGCTGGCCCGGCTGGAGGGCGAGCTCGGCGTGCCCTTCCCGGTCGCCCCGGTGATCGCCACGTTCGCGGCCGCGGTCGCCGGGCTGTTCCTCGGGGTGGTGTCGCGCCGCCTGCGCGGCGTGGACCTGGCACTGATCACGCTGGTTGCCGGGGTCGCGATCCAGGAGGCGGTGTTCGGAAATCCGCTGGTCACCGGCGGGCTGGCCGGGTCGTCCGTGCCCAATCCGAAGATCTTCGGTCTGGATCTCGGGCTGTCCGGGGCCGGCTTCCCCCGGGTGCAGTTCGGCCTGCTGGCGCTGGCCGTGCTCGCCGCCTGCGGCTATGGTGTGGCCCGCCTGCGCACCGCGGACCTGGGCCGGCGGATGCTCGCGGTGCGGGCCAACGAGCGGTCGGCGGCCGCGGCCGGGATCGACGTGCGCCGGACGAAGGTGCTGGCGTTCACGCTGTCCGCGGCGCTCGCCGGCCTCGGCGGCTGCCTCATCGGGTACGGCCAGGGCCGGCTGTCCTTCGACTCGTTCGGGGTCACGGCCTCGCTGTTCTTTCTTGCGATTGCGGCCGTCGGCGGGGTGACCAGCGTCGGCGGGGCGCTGGTCGGCGGCCTGCTCGTCCCGGGCGGGCTGGCGTTCACGGTGCTGGACCGCGTCGCCGGACTCGGCGAATACCAGCAGGTACTGTGCGGTCTCGCGGTGGTGGTGCTGGCCGTCCTGCGGCCGGCCGGGCTCGTCTACCGGTCTGGTCGCGCCGGCCGGCCGGTCGGCCCCGGCCAGCCGCGGCGCACCGGCCGGCTCGGCAGGAACGTGTGGCTCGGCAGGAACGTCAACCCCGGCGGTGTGCCGTGACCGCGCTGCTGTCCGTCGACATGCTCGCCGCCGGGCAGGGCGGTACCCGCATCGTCGAGGATGTCTCCTTCACCCTGGAGGCGGGCAGCGTCACTGGCCTCATCGGGCCGAACGGTGCCGGCAAGACGACGCTGATCGACGCGCTCACCGGCTTCGCGACGATCTTCGCCGGCAGCGTGAACCTGGACGGTGCCGCGCTGGCGGAGCTGCCGGCGCACGAGCGGCAGCGGCTCGGGCTCGCCCGTACCTTCCAGGCCCTGGAGCTGTTCGACAGCCTGGCGGTGGCGGAGAACCTCGCCGTGGTGGCGCGCCCGGAGGCCGGGTCGGCGGACGCCGGTCGGCTGGGGCTCGCGGCGATCGCCGACCGCCTGCCCGCGACGCTCAGCCACGACGAGCGGGCCGCCGTGGCCCTCGGCCGCGCCCTCGTCGGCGGGCCGAAGGTACTGCTGCTCGACGAGCCGGCCGCGGGGCTCGACCCCGCGGACCGGCGCGAGCTCGCCGCGCGCATCCGTCGCATCGCCGGCCGCGGCGTCGCCGTCCTGCTCGTCGATCACGACGTCCAGCTCGTCTTCGACGTCTGCGACCGGGTGCTCGTGCTGGACGGGGGGCGGATCGTCGCCCGCGGGCTCCCCGCGCAGGTGCGGGCGGATCCGGCCGTCCGCGCGGCCTACCTGGGCGGCTCCGACGGCTCCGAGCCCGCCTCGCCCCCGGCGCCGGCTGCCTCGGCCACCGCGACCTCCTTGGCCGCCTCGTCGACACCAGAAGTAACGACGACCGGAGCGACGCCGCCGGCGGCGGGAGCCGAGCTGCTCGTGTTCGAGCGGGTGAGCAGCGGTTACAACGAGGGGCCGGTACTACGGGAGGTCTCGCTGAGCGTCCGTGCCGGCGAGATCGTGGCGCTGCTGGGGGCGAACGGAGCCGGCAAGACGACCCTGATCCGCACGGCCGCCGGCCTGTTGCCGGCGAGTGCCGGCCGGGTCGGCGTGTTCGGCGAGTGGTTCCGGCGTCCCGCGCCGAGCACGCTCGCCCGGCGGGGGCTGGCCGTCGTCCCGCAGGGGCGCGGGGCGCTGGGCCGGCTGACCGTCCGGGAGAATCTGCGCCTGGCAGCCGGCCGCAGCCACCGGGGCGAGATCGAGCGGGTCCTGGGCTGGTTCCCGGAGCTGGGCGGCCTGCTCGACCGGGCGGCCGGTGAGCTGTCCGGTGGCGAGCGCCAGCGGCTCGCGCTGGCCGTCGCCCTCGTGCGCCGGCCGCGGTTGCTGCTGGTGGACGAGCTGTCGTTCGGCCTGGCGCCCGGCGTCGCGCCACGGCTGCTCGAGCTGCTGCGCGCAATCGCGGCCGAGACGTCCACCGGCGTGCTGCTCGTCGAGCAGTTCGCCACCCTCGCGCTGCGGGTGGCCGACCGCGGCTACGTGCTCGACCGCGGTCGGGTCGCGCTGACCGCGCCCGCCGCGGAGCTCGCCGCCCGCCCCGACCTCATCGAGGCGACCTACCTCGGCGAATCCTCCGCCGTGCCCCTCGCCCCGCCGCCGGCGTCCGGCCTTGGAACAAGTTCCTCCTGAACAGCACGGCGGTCCCGGCCCGTCGCGACGGTTGATAGAAGTGTCCGTGGAACCGTCGTAATTCCTGCCATCATGTCTGTATTACGCCTTTTGGGGGTTGGGGTGGGGGCGGGAACCCGGTGGTCGACGGCTCGGCGGGTCTGAGGAATCGGTGAGCATGGACGCACCGGAGGGGCGCGAACCGGCCGGTACGCCGCTGGTGGTTTCCGACCCGCGGCAGGTTGGGGCCTACGTGCTGCTGCGCCGGCTCGGCCATGGCGGGATGGGTGTGGTCTATCTCGGGCGGAGCCCGCGGGGACGTCTCGTTGCGGTCAAGGTGATCCGTCCGGAGGTCGCGCGGGACCCCGAGTTCCGGGCCCGGTTCCGCCGCTAGGCCGCCAACGCCCGCCGTGTCCGCGGGTTCTGCACCGCCGAGGTCCCTCGACGCCGATCCCACCGGCGAACCCGCCTACCTCGTGACCGACTATGTTCCCGGCCCTACCTTGACGGCCACGGTCAAAGACCGGGGGCCGCTGCCACGCGCCGAACTGGAACAGGTGGCGGTCAATGTCGCGACAGCGTTGTCGGTCATCCACCGCGCCGGGGTCATCCATCGCGACCTCAAACCATCCAACGTGCTGCTCTCACCAACCGGCGCCCGGGTCATCGACTTCGGTATCGCCCGCGCTCTGGACGCCACCAGCGCCCTCAGCCACGACCTGACACGCCTCGGCACACCCGCATTCATGGCCCCCGAACAGGTTCAGGGCATCGAACCCACCTCCGCCATCGACGTCTTCGCGTGGGGCGGCGTGATCATCTATGCGGCCACCGGCCGCCTCCCGTTCGGCGACACCTCGCCGGCACTGCTGCCGTATCGCATCCTCAATGAACAGCCCCACCTCGACGGACTGCCCCACCTCGACGGACTGCCCCACCTCGACGGACTGCCCCACCCGCTGCGGAACATCGTGGCCGCGGCCATGAGCAAGAACCCCGCCGAAAGACCCAGCGCGGCCCATCTCTACACCCTCCTGGTCGACCACCCTTCGCCCGCCACGCCCCACGAGCCAGGCCCGACCACTCGGACCCAGCCACGGGGCATCACCGCGGCCGCCGCCTCGACAGATGCGACCAACCTGCTGCCACAGCCGCTGGCCACAGTTCCCACCGACCTGACCGGGACGAACGAGGAAACGGGTTCATCGGTCCGCCGCCGTACCACCGGCCCCGCCAGGGACCTGGGCTTGTCGCGGCGATCGCTCTCTTCGCTGTCGTCGTCATGCCTACGGCCACCATCCACCACTTTTTCCCTGGCGACGACGAGCCAGGTTCCGACGACCTGCCCGCCGCCTCCCGGAAGCTCGCCGCGCAGGCCGTCAAGGCTGACGACGAAAATCTCGCTGTCCGACTCGCCGTAACCGCGTACGGACTCGCCCCCACCCCGCAAGCCCGCGCGGCCCTGCTTGACGTCGGCTGGTCACTGACCGAGCTGGCCAAGATCAGCGGCCACACCAACACGGTCTACGGCGTGGCGTTCAGCCCGGACGGCAAAACCCTGGCGACCACCAGCAAAGATAACTTCGTCCGGCTGTGGGATGTTGCCGACCCCCACCATCCTCACCTCCTGTTCGAGCAGCCCTCGCACGACTCCACCGCCGCCCTCCTGGTGGCGTTCGGCCCCGATGGTAAGACCCTCGCCACCACCAGCTATGACCGCATCGCATGGCTGTGGGACCTTGATCCCGCCAATCTGGCACGCCGCGCCTGCACCACCCCGACCAACCGCATCACCCCGGACGAATGGCGCCACTACCTACGGAACGTCCCCTACCGAGCACCCTGTTGACCAGGACGTGCATGACCGCGTTCCTGCCCATGCCGCCGGGTCCGCTGACGGCGAGGAAGCCGCTGGTCACGGGGGGTCGGCACGCCCGGCCTCGGCCGGTGCACCGCCGTCCGGTCCCGCTGCGCGCGGTGGTGCGGGAAATCGGACCGATGGACGCAATCGAGTGACGGCCGAGAGCCGGGTCGGTTATGGTGAACATGCGCGAATTGATCGCGGGAGCTCCACCTAGGGGCTGAGAGGGTGGCTGGGGCCGCCGACCGCAGAACCTGTCCGGGTAATGCCGGCGTAGGGAGTTCATATGGTGTCGCCAGTCGACCGTCATTCATCACCCGCTTCCTCCCAGGATTTTTCTGGTATGGAAGACGCGGATTCACGTCCGGAATCCGCGGCCTTCCCCGTAACTATTCCGGGCGTCATTCCGGCCGTCTCGACCGGGCCGCTCGCGGGCAGTCGCAAGACCTGGCTCGTCGGCGCGGACCCGCAGCTGCGGGTGCCGATGCGGGAGGTGGTGCTCACCACCGGGGACAGTGTCGTGCTCTACGACACCTCCGGCCCGTACACCGATCCGGCGGCGGACATCGACGTGCGCCGGGGCCTGCCGCCGCTGCGGGGGCAGTGGATCGCCGCCCGCGGTGACACCGCCCCTGCCGGCGGGGGCGGCGCGCTGCGGGGCCGGCCCGACGGGGGAGCCGTCACCCAGCTCGCCTACGCGCGCCGCGGGGAGATCACCCGGGAGATGGAGTTCGTCGCTCTGCGCGAGGGGTTGCCAGTCGAGACTGTGCGGGCCGAGATCGCCGCCGGGCGTGCCGTCCTGCCGGCGAACGTGAACCATCCCGAGTCCGAGCCGATGGTGATCGGCCGTTCCTTCCTGGTGAAGATCAACGCGAACCTCGGCAACTCGGCCGTCACCTCCTCGATCGAGGAGGAGGTCGAGAAGATGGTCTGGGCCACCCGGTGGGGCGCCGACACCGTCATGGACCTGTCCACCGGCGCGGACATCCACCGAACCCGCGAGTGGATCCTGCGCAACGCCCCGGTCCCGGTCGGCACGGTGCCGATCTACGAGGCGCTGGAGCAGGTCGGCGGCCGGCCCGAGGCGCTGACCTGGGAGGTCTACCGGGACGCCGTCATCCGCCAGTGCGAGCAGGGGGTGGACTACATGACGGTCCACGCCGGGGTGCTGCTGCGCTACGTGCCCCTGACCGCGCGGCGCCGCACGGGGATCGTCTCGCGCGGCGGTTCGATCCTGGCTGCCTGGTGCCTCGCCCACCACGAGGAGAACTTCCTCTACACCCACTTCGCCGAGCTGTGCGAGATCCTCGCCGCCTACGACGTGACGTTCTCGCTCGGCGACGGCCTGCGGCCCGGCTCGATCTCCGACGCCAACGACGACGCCCAGCTCGCCGAGCTTGCCACCCTGGGCGAGCTGACCCGCGTCGCATGGGAGCACGACGTCCAGGTGATGGTGGAGGGCCCCGGCCACGTCCCGCTGCACCGGGTCGAGGAGAACGTCCGGCTGCAGCGGGAGATCTGCCACGACGCGCCGTTCTACACACTCGGGCCGCTCACCACCGACGTCGCGCCCGGCTACGACCACATCACCTCGGCGATCGGTGCCGCGGTGATCGGCTGGCACGGCACCGCGATGCTCTGCTACGTCACCCCGAAGGAACACCTCGGTCTGCCCGACCGCGACGACGTCAAGGCCGGCGTCATCGCCTACAAGATCGCGGCCCACGCGGCGGACCTCGCCAAGGGGCATCCCGGCGCCCGGGCGTGGGACGACGCGCTGTCGGACGCCAGGTTCGAGTTCCGCTGGGCCGACCAGTTCCACCTGGCGATGGACCCGGACACCGCCCGGTCCTACCACGACGAGACCCTGCCGGCCCCCGCCGCGAAGTCGGCCCATTTCTGCTCGATGTGCGGACCGCACTTCTGCTCGATGAAGATCTCCCATCAGGTGCGGGCGCGGGCGGCCGAGGACGGCGCGGATCCGGCCACCGGCGGGCCCACCGGCACGTCCGCGGCCGGCGCGCCCGTCGACGGCGGCTCGACGGACGAGGTGATCGCCGCGGGTCTGCGGGTCAAGGCCGCGGAGTTCGCCGCCGCCGGCCACCGGATCCACCTGCCGATCGCCCGGCCCTGAGCCCGACGCGCGCCTGCCCCGACCGCTCGCCGCGGCGGCGGCCGGGGCCGGCGCGCACTCACCCGCCGGGCCACGGGCGGCGGCGGAGAAGGCCGTCACCGTGCCGGGCGGACGGGGCCGCGCGGCCACCCGCCCGCCGCCGTGGCGGTTCCGCCGAGAGCGCCGCCGACGGGGATGTCGCCGGTGGAGGTGCCGCCGACGGGGATGTCGCCGGTAGAGGTGAGGTGCCTGACGAGGAAGGCGTCGACGGCCGTGGCGACGGCGTCGACCTCCTCCTCCAGGGCGAAGTGGCCGGTGTCGAGCAGCACGATTTCGGCGTCCGGCACGTCCGCGCGGTACGCCCTGGCAGCGGCGGCGGGGAAGATCGGGTCGTTGGCTCCCCAGACGGCCAGCAGGCCGGGGGCGCGCCGGCGCAGCCAGCTCTGGAACTCTCCGTAGCGGTCGAGGTTGTGCCGGTAGTCCCACAGCAGGTCCTGCATGTACCGCGCCCGGCCTGGCAGGTCGAGGATCGCCTGGTCGGCGAGGTACTGGCTCGGATCGACGTGCGCGGGGTCGCGGGCGCCGGCGAGCCACTGCGCGCGGGTGCCTGCCAGGCTGACGAGATCGTCGGCGGCCGCCTGCGCGCCCTGCCGGTCCGCCCACCACGCGGCCAGCGCGGCCGCGCCGGGGCCGAAGCCCTCCCGGTAGGCGTTGGCGTTCTGCACGACGACGGCGCGGACGCGTCGGTCGTGGGCCAGCGAGACCCGGAATCCGACGGGCGCGCCGAAGTCGAACAGGTACAGGCCGTACCGGTCGACGCCGAGGGCGTCGATGACGCCCCCGGTGACCTCGGCGAGCCTGTCAAAGGTGGGGCTGGTCGGCAGCGGGTCGGACAGCCCGAACCCCGGATAGTCGGGGGCGACGACGTGCCACCCGCCGGCGAGGCGGTCGATCAGCCGGACGTACTGCCGGCTGCTCGAAGGGAAGCCGTGCAGCAGGACCAGGGTCGGGCGCGCCGGGTCGCCGGCCTCTCGGACGAAGACGCCCGTCCCGTCGACGTGGACGGTGCGGTGATGGATCTCGGACATCACGGAGCTCGCTCTCGGGTTGCGGGTGCCATGCCGGGCACGGAGCCAACTAGTAACCCCTAAAAGATGTTTTTAATAGTTACCCTAACCTCGAGGTAACCTGTCAAGTGGCATCAAGATGGTTACCCCGCGGGTGCGGGTGCGGCTGGTGGGCAGAGGGGGACGCAATGAATGTGGCGGCGGTGGTCGGGCTGGGTGACCATCCGGCTCTGGACTTCGTCAACACCCTCGTCAGCTCGGCAGACGGACCGCTCGAGCTGATCGTCGACGGCCCCGGCTACCTGCGCTGGCTCGCGGCCGCCGGGCTCGTGGCCGACGCCGAGCCGGCAGAGCTGGCCGCCCGCTTCCCGCCGGCGCGGCTCGATGCCATTGCCCACGCCGCCGTCGAGCTGCGGGAGTGGCTGCGCCCGTTGATCGCGCGCTGGGTCCGGGGGGACGCCGCCGTCCCCGAGGGTCACGCTCTGACCCGGCTGAACGTGCTGCTGGCCGCGGACAGCCGCTTTGGCGAGCTCGTCCGCGACGGTGTGGGCCTGCGGGTCGTCGACCGGCAGCGCTGGGCATCCGCTGATGAGCTGCTCGTGCCGCCGGCCCGGGCCGCCGCCGATCTTTTCGCCCATGGTGACCGGGCGCTGGTCCGACCCTGCGCCGGGCCTACCTGCACACTGTGGTTCTACGACCGCACGCGGGGCCGCCAGCGCCGCTGGTGCAGCATGGCGCTCTGCGGCAACCGGGCGAAGGCCCGCGCGCACCGTGCCCGCGCCGCCGGCGGCTGAGCGGCGACGTCCGCGCCGTACGTCAGGGTCCGTCGCCGTACGTCAGGGTCCGTCGCCGTACGTCAGGATCGTCGTCAGGGTCGCGGGCGGCCACCGGGAAAGGGCGGCGGTTCGCTCGGCCGGTACCTGCCCTGGACCGCCCGGTCGATCCCCTCGACGAAGGTGCTCTGCGCCGTGTCGCCGTCCAGGTCGACGAGGTCGATGTAGCTGATGCCCCGCAGCAGCCCCTCCGGGCGGCACACGGCGACCCGCACCGGGATCAGGCGCCGCTTCATCCCGGTCGGGTCCGCCGACCATGCCGCCTGCCACTCGGCCTGCACCTTCGTCGAGGTCAGGTAGTTCTCGGAGAGGATCACGAGGGTCCGCCGCGAGCGGGACACGGCCTCGTCGAGGCGGCCCACCAGGTGGTCCCCGGCGACGACGTCCCACGTATCGAGGTGCGCCTGGTAACCCTGCCGTTCCAGCAGCCAGGCGCACCATTCACCCCAGCCGCTGTCCTCCTTCGCGGCGGAGACGAGGAAGTCCCACCCGGCCGCGGGGCGCGGCTCCTCGGTGATGATCGACGCCACCGGCGGCGGACCCGGCCGCTGATCCGCCGCGGGCACCCGCCCGTCGCCGGCCGGTCCCGCGGCCGGCGTCGCCGCCTGGACCCAGGCGGGGCCGGCGAGGCCGGGGACGTCCGTCTCGACCCGGCGGAACGAGCCGGGATCCAGATCGTGCAGCCGTCGGTCGACGGTCGTCGCGAACAGGGTTGCCGAGATGATGACGGCCATCTCCGCGGTGGGGAACTCGCCGAGCAGGCGGCTGAGGGCGGGCGTGTCGACGAGGCGCGACGCCGCCTGGGCGGCGCCACCGCGGACGCCGGCGCCCTCGTCGGCGACGACCTGCCCCTGGTGCAGCGCGACCCGCAGCCGGACCCGACCCTTCTCGCCTCGCATGCTGTTGTAGGTGTGCAGCGTGTGCCGCAGCTCCCGCATGAGATCCGCGACCACGAGCTCCGCCGGCACGTCGTCGCGGACCGCGCCGAGCAGCCCATCCCCCCGGTCCTGGACGCTCACCGCGTCCGCCGGCAGGTCGCAGCCGCGCGCGGCCAGGCCCAGGAGCTGGCGCAGGCCGTCCCGCCAGACCACCGGCACCCCCACCCCCACCGGGCCGAACCGCACCGGATCGATGGCGAACAGGACGCGGCCGACCGGCGCGCGCACGCCGCCGAAATCCGCCCCGGCCGGGCCCGCCGTCGGCGCCGCCCCGCCGGCCGGGGGGCCCGCGCCCGCCGCCGACCGGGCGGGCGCGGCGACCGCGGCGAAGACCCTGTTGGCGGGGAAGAGCTCCGCCGCCGCGGTCAGGATGCGGACCCGGCCGTCCGCCAATACCCCCAGGTACAGCTGGTTGTTGACCTCATCCCAGAACTCCAGCGCGTTCTGCGCCGTCCAGGACGGCTGCTTCCAGCGCTCCAGACCGGCCCGTTCGAGCACCGCCATGGCGCTGCGTGGCAGATGGAAGGCCCGCGCGAGCATCCGGACTTCCTCGTCGGTCAGCCGCTCCGTCACCGCTCCCCCGAACCGTCCCGCCGCACCGGCATCCAGGCCCAGCGAGCGCCGCGCCGCCGCCGTCCGCGCCGGGTTCCGCGACCCCCGCCGGACGTTCCTCGCTGATCTTACGTCGCGGTCGACTCGGGGGCCGATAGCGTGCATTTACTGGCACAATCAGTCACGTGTCCGGGGGGAATGCAACGTCGCGCGTGGACCGGCCGGCCGGTGACCGACCGCATCGTTGGGACTTCGTGCTCTCTTATGCCCGTGCCGATTCGGCGTGGGCCGAGTGGATTGCCTGGCACCTGGAGGAGGCCGGGTACAACCTTCTCGCGTCGTGGAACTTCGCCAGCGGCGACGGTTGGAACCGCGCGTTCCGGGAGAGCCTGCGGGAGGGCCGCGAGGTCGTCGTGCTGCTTTCCCGGGCTTACCTACGCTCCCTACACGGACAGGATGAATGGCAGGCCACCGGGAACATGGCCACCGGCGGCCGGCGCCTGGTGTTCCGCCTCGACGACTGCGGCGGTCCGGAGATCCCGGCCTCGCCCGACACCCTCGACCTGTTCGGGCTGCCGGAGGACGCCGCCCGCGAGGGGGTGCTGCGCCTCGCCGGGCGGGCCGGCCCGGCCGCTGCAGCCGCCGGTGCCCCGACGGCCTCGACCGGCGCAGACGGGGGCGCAGACGG
>NZ_CM001489.1:4740582-4750489 GCF_000262465.1 Frankia sp. QA3 | reverse complement strand
GGGGCGCGGCCGGGGGCGACGACGGGACGCCCCCACCCGCGGCGGCCCGGGTGGGGCCGGTGGTGCGCATGCGTATGGAGGAGGTCTTCCGCACGGCCGGCGTCCCCGACGTCACCTTCGTCGAGCCCACCGAGTACCTCGCGTTCCGGATCGCGCTGCGCTCGCCGGGGATCGGCGTCGTGCTGGAGGGGCCGGCCGGGATCGGCAAGACCACGCTGCTGCGCTGGGCGGCCCGCCAGGACGCGGAGCTCCTCGGCGGGCTGCGTACCTACACCGCGCGCCGGCCCGCCGACGTCGAGCGGCTGCGCCGGCTCCCCCAGACCGGTCACCGGGGCGTGCTCGCGGTGGACGACTTCCACCACCTTCCACAGGACGTCCAGCGGGCGCTGGTCGACCACATGAAGCGGCTCGCCGACGCCGCCGACCCTCCCGGCAAGCTCGTCATCATCGGGATCCCGGACACCGGGCGCGGGCTGGTGGCGCGCAGCTCCGACATCGGCCTACGGACGCGGGTGTTCACCCTCGGGTACGCCGGCTACGACCAGGTCCTCCAACTGATCACCAAGGGTGAGGTGGCGCTCAACATCAGCTTCGACGCGAAGGCGGAGATCGCCGGCGCGGCGGGCGGCAGCCTCGCGACGGCCCAGTCGCTGTGCCAGGCGGTGGCCGCCCTCGCCGGGATCGAGGAGACGATGCCCGGCGACCGCCCCGCCGCGGTGCGGGTGGACCTCGCCACGGCTCGGGCCTGGGCGATGCGCCAGATGCGGTACTTCGAACCGGCCATCGAGGCGTTCGCCGCCCTGGACCGGCCGGACGAGACGGCCTGCGTCGAGCTGCTCGCGGAGCTCGCCGCGTCGCCGACCGGCACGGTCACGCTGGACGACGTCCGCCGGCGCCGGCCGGCGCTCGACGGGACCATCGGCCGGGTGTTCGCCCGGCCCGGGCCAGGGTTCGGCCCGCACGGCGAGATCGGCCGGTACTTCCACTACGACGCGCGCAGCCGCCGGTTGAGTGCGGACGATCCTCAGCTCGTCTTCTACCTACGGCATCTGGATCGAGCCGCCCTGCTGACCGCCGTGGGTAAGCAGGAGGCGAATCAGCGGCAGTCCGCCTTCGTCTGTTACAGCCATCGGGACTCCTACTGGCTGGATCGACTGCTGGTGCATCTCAACCCGCTGGAACGGGCGGGCGTCCTCGACGTCTGGTCGGATCGCCGGATCGGTCTCGGTGACGACTGGCGGCGGCGGATCTCCGACGCGCTGAACGCGGCACGCTTCGCCGTGCTGCTGGTGAGCGCCGATTTTCTCGCCTCGGAGTTCATCCGCACCGTCGAGCTGCCCCGGCTGCTCGCGGCCGCCGAGCGGGGCGGCTGCCGGATCCTGCCGGTGCTGGTGAGCGTGAGCCAGTACGAGGCGACCCCGGACCTGGCGCGCTACCAGTACGCCAATCCCGGCGGCAAGACCCTCAAGGCCCTCGACGAGGAGGCCGCCGAGGAGGTGCTCGACGGCGTGGCCCGCGTCCTCGCCGGCCTGCTCGACCCCCCCTGAGCCGCCGCCGGTGATCCGTCCGGGCGGGCGATCCGTCCGGGCCGGCGAGCCTCGGCTGGCGAGCGTGGGGGCTGGACTCAGGGCGCGGTCCGGCCGGCGTCCTCCTCGGCCTCGCGGGCGGCCCGTTCGAACAGCCGGGCCGCCCCCAGCACGTCCTGGTTGCGCTCGTGGATCGTCCCGGCGGTGATCAGGTCGCCGGCGGCCTCGGCCTCGAGCGCCTCATCCCGCCAGGACCGTTGTACGGCCGGCACCCGGCTGCCGGCGTTCCACCCCAGCAGCCGGCGCAGCGCGCCTCGGCCCAGCCGTTCGCGAGCCCCCGACCGTTCCCGGGAGCCCGGCTGCCCCTGGGTGGACGCGGTCCCCGCCGACCCGGCGCCGGGTCGGCGCGCCGCGGCAGAGCCCTCGGCCTCGCCGCCCGGCTGCGCGCCGCGTGCCCAGCTCTGGTCGCCACCGGCTGTCGGTGCGCCATGCGTCCCGCCACCGGCCGCGCCACCGCCGGCGCGGTCCCCGCCGCCGCGGTCCCCGCCGGGGGTCCCGGGCTGGGCGGTCGCGCCCGGACCGCCGGCCGGATCCCCGCTGCCTGCCGCGGCCAGGGCGTTCGCCGCCTCCTCGGGCAGTTGCAGGTCCACCGGCGGCAGCGGCCCGACCCACAGCGACCACACCGGCTCCCGCCGGCGCAGGTCGAACACGACGATGCGGCCGGGGAGCAGGACGACCGCGGCGTCGCGGCCCGCGCCGAACAGCGCCGCTCGCGCGGCGGTCGGCAGCCGCGGCCTCGTCCGGTGTCCCAGCGGCAGGTACACCAGCCCGGGACCCACGCAGTAGAGCGGCTCCCCGACGGGCAGCCGTTCGAGGTCGCCACCCGCCGCCAGCAGCAGATGCTGGTTGCGGCCGCGTACCACCTGAAGGTACTCGGCGACCGGATGGCCCTCCAGGACGAGCGCGGCCGTCGCCAGATCCCCGTCGTCGAGGAGCACCGCGTCGACGGTCCGGCCCGGCGTCGGCCCGGGGACGACGCTGAGCACCGGCGGCCGGATCTCCGCGTCGGAGGTGGGTTCACCGGCGGGTTCGAGGGTGGCCCCGAGACCGAGCTCGACGAGCGCCGAGCTGTCGGTCGGGGCGGACAGCGGCCGCAGGCGCCAGCTGCCGAACGGCTCCCGGGCGAGCAGCCAGCTGCCGCCGCCGACGGTGCCGGCGAAACCGGCCTCCAGCAGCTCCGGCGGGGCCGGCGACATCCAGCCGTACTGCACGAGGACGGACGCGGCCCGACCGACCCGGCGGCACAGCACGCCGGTGCGCAGCCGGGCCAGGGCGTCGAGCAGGGAAGGCGGCAGCGTCCCGGCCGTGGCACGCAGCGTCACCTCGATCAGGAACCGCCCGGTGCCGGACCGGTCCGTGGATCGATCCGCGTCGGGCGGCGGTTCGAGGTCGGGCGGCGGTTCGAGGTCGGGCAGCGGTTCGAGCTCGACCGGGCGGTGCGTGACGGCGAGCCCGAGGTCCAGCGCCCTTTGCACCACGGCCGTCGCCGCCAGGCCGGGCAGGATGATCACGGTCTCGCGCAGCTGCGGTGGCCGCTGCGGGCGCAGTCCCGCGGCGCGGACGACCTGGCCCAGGCTCACGGCGCGCAGCGTCGATTCGTCGACCGCCTCGACGGCGTCCCGGGGGCGTGGGACGGCGGGTGGCCGCCCCCAGCCGCGGTCACGCAGCAGGCTGCCGCGCGCGGACACGAACAGCTCCCCGCCGTACAGGCCCGTGAGTTCGCGGGCCAGATCGAGATCGAGCTCCGCGACGGCCCACCACGACCCCGCCCGGTCACCCCGGAAGTGCTCGCCGGTGAACCGGGCCGCGGCAAGCTGCCCGAGGAAGGCGAGCAGGCCGGCCGGGGAGGAGAACCGGGCGCCGATCCGCCACGGCCAGCCGGCCGGGTCGGTGCCCGGCAGGGAGCCGGTGGCCTCCGGCCGTCCCGCCGAGACCCGACCGTCGGCGGCCGTCACCCCGCTGGGCCGCGAACCCGCTGTCGCTGAGGGCGCTGTCGCTGGGGGCGCTGTCGCTGGGGCAGTCGGTGTCGGAGGTGTTGTCGCCGGGGCCGAGACGGCGGGCGGGGCGGGCGCGGGTGGGGCGCCGGCAGCCGGATCGCCGGCGCTGCGCACTGGCCCGGTCCTGGCGGGCGCGAGTGGCGGGAGGTCCCCCGCGGGGGAGCCTGCGCGCCCGGCGGAGCCGCCGCCGGCGGTGATCGGGGTGGTGGAAGGGTCGGCGATGCCGCTCTGGCCGGGGGCCTCGGGCGGGCGGGCGGCCCGCGCGGGATCCTGGCCGTGACCGGCGCGGTCCGGCGGTCCCTCCGGGGTGTCGAGCGGTTCGATCTGCTGGAAGACGCGTGGCCGTTGCGGCGGGCGCCGGGCGTTCTGCGAACTCATTGTCAGTGTCAGTCCTGTCCGTCCACGGTCTCCCCGGGCCCGGCGGCGGGATCGGGCTGGCGGACGACGTGCAGCACGAGATCCCCCCGCCCGCCGCCGCCGCGGCGCACCGCGCCGTGACCGCCGACGGTGACCAGGTCGCCGTCGGCGGTGCCGGGCGGCACGACCGCCTCGACCGAGCCGTCGAGCGTGGGGACGACGCGGGTCGTCCCGAGCTCGGCCGCGGCGACCGGTAGCACGAGGTCGCTGTGCAGGTCGTCGCCGCGGCGCCGGAACACGGGGTGGGGCAGCTCATGGATCCGGATGTGGACGTCGCCGGGCGGCCCGCCGCCGAAGCCGGCGTCCCCCAGGCCGCCGTAGCGGATCTGGTTGCCGTCCGGCACGCCGGCCGGGATCGCGATGTCCAGCGATCGCCGCACCCGGATGCGGCCCTCGCCGTGACACCGGGCGCAGGGATCGTCGATGAGCACCCCGGTGGCGGCGCAGTGCGGGCATGGCGGCCGGTCCCCGGCGTCGCCACCGGTGTCGCGCAGCCGGCCCCCACCCCCGCACGGGCCACAGGTCGTCGGCGTGGTGCCGGGCCGCGCCCCGAGACCTGCGCAGTCGGGGCAGGTGGCGGCGACGTCGACCCGGACGACGCTGACCGCGCCCAGGGCCGTCTTCGCCAGGGGCATCGGTAGCAGGATCTGCGTGTCGTCGCCGCGTGCCGCCCGGCGGGGATCGTGGTGGGTCCCGGCGACGTCGCTGTCGCCATCCCCAGCGGCGCCATCCCCAGCGGCGCGGGCGCCGGGGGAGGCGGCCCCGGCAGAGGCAGGGGTGGCGCCGGCGGGCTCATCGCGGCCGAGGTTGCGGCGGTCGGACGGGTCGCGGTCCGCGGCGCCGCCGGGTCCGGCCGCAGGCAGGCCCGCCGCGACGGTCGCCCTGCCCACCGGCTCCGGCAGGATCAGCGTGGTGTGCAGGACCCGCTCGGCCCAGGCGCGCCACCGCTGTTCGGCGCCCGGGTGCCCGGCCCGCACGGCCGCGGCGAACAGCAACGCGACCTGGTCGTAGCGGTGGACGGCCGCGGCGACCTCCACGGCCCGCGCCTCCAGCTCCACCGCATGCGCGGCGTTGATCCGGCCGAGCTGGGCGCGGACCTCGGCAAGTACCGGCAGGACCAGCGGGGCCGCGTGGACGTCGACGGCCACGCTGCGGGCGGTGATCAGGCGGTGGACGAGGGCCGGGTCGGGCGGCGGCAGCACGGTCGAGGCGTCGCCGCCCCCCGCTCGCAGTGTCCGGAACCAGGCCAGCAGCGCCAGCTCCGTCCGCCGCCACCCGGCGCCGAGGGGGATGTCGCCGGCGGCCGCGGCCCGACCGGTCGCCTCCCGGGCGCGGACGATTCCGGCGACCAGGTCGGCAAGCGGTACCGCGACATTACGGGTGACCTCCTCGCGCCGCGCGTCGAGGAAGCCGAGCAGCTCCTGGTGCTCCCGCGCCGGCTCGGCAACCGCGTTCAGCCGGGCGCCGGCGTCGAGCAGCTCTGCTGTCACGAACGTCGCGACCCCGTCCGGTACCGGGGTTCCGGTGCGCGCGGGCGGCGGCGCCGCACGGGCCCGTGCCAGCATCCGCTCGGTGGCCGCCGGATCGCCGATGCGCGCCGCCAGCAGCCAGGCGGCGTTGTCGAACAGCCCGGCTCGGACGTAGGCGTCGACGGCCTCCCGGTACAGCTCGACCCGCTGGTAGAGCACGGCGGCCCGGCGGTGCTCCCCGGCGTCGTCGAAGCAGCGGGCCGCGTCGGGGATCGCCTCGGCCTCCAGGTAGCGTTCGCCGGCCCGGCGCAGCAGGTCGGCACGCACCAGGCCCGCCGGCGCCGCCCGGCCGGTGGCGCGCCCGCGCCGGTCAACCATCGCCGAGGCCGTCGAGGTCGTAGCGTTCCCGGTACAGGCGGATCGCCCCCTGCTGGGCGCGCTGCACCTCGCCGAGCTGCTCGCGCAGGTCGGGATGGTCGCGGCGCAGCTCGACGGTGAGGCGACGCAGCCGGCGCAGCAGCTCGCGGTGCTCCTCCGGGGAGCCTACGGTGTCGCCCTCGCGGGCGAGCAGGCGCAGCTGCTCCTGGATGTCGGCCCGCACCACGGCCTGGTGGCGCACCGTGCGGCCCGGTTCCCGGACCGTCACCGCATGGTCGATCATGATTCGCCGGATCGAGGGTTCGTCGCGTGGGTTGGCCCACAGGTGCGCCAGCGTCGCCAGATCGTCCAGTTCGGCTCGTGCCCGCCCGGCGAGCAGGGCCGCGGCGGCGAAGGTCCGCTGCGCCCGCACCGCCCGGCGGTCCGAGAACACGATGCCCTCGGCCCGGAAGGCGCGCAGGATCCGGGCGTAGACGTCGCGGATCCCGCCGAGGTCGACCGTCGACACGGCGTACTGCAGGCGGCGTAGCTCCGCGGCCCCGAAGGGGACGTCGCCCGCCCCGCCGGCGGCGTCGCCGGAGCCGGCGTCCGCGGTGGCGGCCCGGATCGCCGCGCGGTCCTGGCGCCAGCCGACGTCGAGGACCTGCTCGATGACGTCGTCCGGCACGTAGTCGAGCTGGCAGCGCAGCAGGAACCGGTCGGAGAAGGCCGCCAGCAGCGGATCGTCCGGGATCTCGTTGGACGATCCGAGCAGCGTCACCAGCGGTGCGTCCTGCACCCGCGAGCCGTTGTGGAAACGCCGCTCGTTGATGAGCGTGAGCAGCGAGTTGAGGATGGCGCTGTTGGCCTGGAAGACCTCGTCGAGGAAGGCGATCTCGACATCCGGCAGCATGCCCTTGGTGTTCACCCGGTAGACGCCGTCGGCCTGCAGCCGGCGGATGTCGACCGGCCCGAACAGCTCCGCGGGCTCGGTGAACCGGGTCAGCAGGTAGGTGAAGTAGTCCGCGTCGAGCATCCGGCGGAACCGGTCCAGCAGGCTGGTCTTCGCCGTTCCGGGCGGGCCGATGAGCAGCATGTGCTCGCGGCAGAGCACCGCGAGGCCGAGCAGGTCGACCGCCTCGTCCCGGCCGACGAACTGCTCGCGCAGCTCATGCAGGCGGAACCGGAAGGTGTTGGCCAGCGCCCGCAGTTCGAGATCGAGGACGGCGGCGGTCACCGCCGGACCTCCGCCTCGAGCTCCACGGCGGTCCCGGCCTCGCGGGCCTCTCCGGCCAGGGCGGGGGAGTCGGGGGCGGTGGCCGGTGTCAGCCGCCCCATGAGCGTGCGGTCGCGGCCCGCGCGGCGCACGCCGATCTCCTGCCCGCGGCCGACGTCGCGTTCCTGCTGAGCCCGGCGCAGCGCGCCGACCAGCTCCCCGAGCCGGCGGGCATCCGCCGCCCGGGGTGGGCGGCCCACCAGCTCGTCGGCGCGGGCGTCGCGGAAGATGGAGCGGATCTCGTCGCCGTTCATCTTGTCGGTGGCGTCGGCGATGGCGTCGAGCAGCCGCCCTGACAGCCGCCCCGCCAGGCCGAAGTGCTTCGCGTGCACCTCGGCGATGCGCCGGCGGGCCTGCTTGTCGGGCAGGTCGATCTTCACCGGCCGGAACCGGCTCGGCCGCAGCAGCGCGTCGTCGATGAGGTCGATCCGGTTCGTCGTCCCGATGATCAGTACCGGCACCTCCGGCCGGAAGCCGTCGAGCTCGGTGAGCAGCTGGGCGACGACCGCGTTGCCGGCCCGGCTGCCGCCGTCGTCCTGCCCGCTGCGCTGTGCGGCGATCGAGTCGAACTCGTCGAAGACGATCACCGTGGGCGCGTTGCGCCGGGCCTCGGCGAACAGGTCTCGCACCTTGCGCTCGGACTCGCCGACGTACTTGTCGGTGATCTCCGGGCCGGACACGACGAGGATGGTGGCGTTGAGATGGTTCGCGATCGCCTTGGCGAACAGCGTCTTGCCGGTCCCCGGGGGCCCGTGGAAGATGAACCCGCGCGGCACCAGGTCGTGGCGCAGCTCCTCGGGCAGCTCGGCCGCCCCGCCGACGATGTCGAGGGCGCGCGCCAGCTCCGCCTTCACCTCGTCGTAGCCGCCGATCTGGTCGAAGGTCACCGTCGGCACCTCGAACGCGCTCGACGTCTTCGCCTTGAACGTGCGCAGCTCGTGCAGCAGATCGCCGAACGTGGGCGGGTTGGCCGAGCCGAGCGCCGGCCGGTGCTGGTGGTACGCGAAGCGGACCGCATGGCGCAGCCGGACCGCGTTGAGCCCGGCGACGTACTTGTACAGCCCGGCGTCGTCGAACCCGCCGAACAGGTCGGCCTCTTCCCGGGTGACCAGCGCCCGGCCGACCGGCACCCGTTCCCGGCGGTGCGAGGCGACGTCGCGGGGCAGGATGTCCACGGCCAGCCGGACCGCGAACCGGTCCGCGAGCACCTCCGGGATCACCAGCGACGGGTCGAAGAAGCCGAGCAGGATGCAGTCGCTGCGCTCGTACAGCACGTCGGTCAGCTCCCGGGCCTCCGGGGTGAGCGTCGCGTCGCTGTTGCCGGCGAGCAGGTCCAGGTGGGGGACGACGACGACGTCGTCGGCCTTGGCGTCCTGGACGGTCTGCTGCAGGGCGGCGAGCTGCTCGGCGCGCCGGCCGCCCGCCGGGTCGACGAGGCCTCGCGCCCCCGGCGCCGCCGCGGCCGGCCGGACCTGACGCAGGTTGCGGCCCGAGCGGCCGGCGATCTCCGCGGCGAGGTGCTCGACGAGGAGCTTCTCGCAGCGGATGAGCACCGACAGGTTGCGATCCAGGTAGGCGGCGGCCCGGGTGATGTCGGGGTCGTGCGCGATCGCCACCGCCCGCCGTTCGGTCAGGTACTGCGGATGGTCGTCCTCGGCGGCGACGATCGTGATCTGCCGCTCGGCCGCCGTGACCGCCGACGGCCTGCGCGCCGCACCATCGCCGTCGCCCGCTGAGCCGTCGCCCGCGGGCCCGTCGCCCGCTGAGCCGGCGTCCGGAACAGCGCTGTTCGGGGAGCGGCTGTTCGGGGAGCCGCCGGGGTCGCCGCCGCCGTCCGCGGCCCGGGCGGCGCCGAGCTCGGCCAGGGCGGCACCCGGCGGCCGGTAGAGGGGGGTCTGCGGCCCGGGCTCCACCAGCTGCAGGGCGAGCTCCACCACCGGGATGTCCAGGTGCGCCGTCTCCAGCGGCTGCAGGCACAGCGCGGGATGGCCGGCCAGCAGTTCACCCAGGGTGAGGGTGGGCTCGTGCACCTGGCTGTCGAGGTAGCGCCGGCGGAAGGCGGCGAGGTCGAACGGCGCGACGGTCAGCGTCAGCACGGTGGTCAGGTCTCCTACTCCAGGCGGGTCGACCTCGTCGGGTCCGGTCGGCCACGCGGGCCCGCGATCCGGGCGGCCGGTCGTTCGGGCGGGTCGTCGTCAGGACCGGCCGACGCCATAGCGGGCCACGAGGTCCAGGGCGGGCCGGTGATCGGTCAGGTAGGGCCGCGCGCGCAGCAGGTCCGGGCTGCGGCGGTCGAGCACGGCCAGGGGCAGCCAGAACCGGATGAGCGCGAGCGACTCGGCGCGCCGGATCCCGCCGCGCAACGCACGCACGGCCCGGTCCAGCAGCTTCGTCCACTCCTCGGCGTGCCGCAGCCGGGCGTTGACGTAGGTGTCCAGTACGGCGTCGGGATGCGCCGGCAGCAGCGCGATCAGCAGCGAACAGCGCCAGGCCAGCACCGCCGGGTCCAGCACCGGCGCCGCCAGCGTCCCGGCGAGGACCTGCGCCCCCCGCGGCCGGGTCAGCAGCAGCCGCGCGGTCTCCACCGCGAGCGTCGCGCCGGCGGGTCCCCGTCCCCGCGCGCCCGGCGCCGCGCCGGCGCCGGGCACCGCCGCGTCGGCCTCCCCGCCGTCCGGCCGGTACAGCACCGCGGTCAGCGGCGATCCGCGCAGCAGCGCCGAGAGCAGCGGCCCCGGCAACGGCGGCGTCATCCGTCCCGCTGCACCGCCCTGGCCCTCCGGGTTGCTGGGACCGTCCGGGTTGCTG
>NZ_CM001489.1:4721844-4740482 GCF_000262465.1 Frankia sp. QA3 | reverse complement strand
CTGGATTGGCCAGCCGTCGCCGCCAGCCGCCGCACCGCCGGGTTCATCGACTTCCAGGCGCCGGACGCCCCCGGCGGCAGGCGGGACGCCGGCGCCGCGGCGGCCAGGGGCGCGGCCAGCGGCGAGTCCCGGCCGCCGACCGCGGCGGCCAGCAGCAGCGCGCCCGCCCCGACGGGACCGTCGTCGCCGAACGGCGCCCGGCCGGCACCCGATCGCGCCGCCGCCCGCGCGGCGAGCCCGGCCAGGGCGTCCCGGGCGCGGGCGTCGGGACGGCCGAGGCTGCCCGGCTCGGCCAGCGACCCGCTCGGGGCCGGTCCCACCGCGTCGCAGGCCCAGCCCAGCACCCGGACGGCGGTGTCCAGCGCCGTGCCTGCGGGTGCGGAGGGGCCGGCCGCGGCGGGCTCGGAGGGAGGCGCTCCCCGCACGTCGCTGCTCAAGGGGCACCGATCCAGAACGGTGCCGAGCGCATCTCGTCGCCCTCGGAGTAGTAGCAGCGCAGGACGCGCCGGCCGCGGTGGATGTTGATCAGGGCGGCGATCTGCCAGGGTCGCCGGAACGTGTCCTGGTGCAGGTCGACGTCGATGGAGGACAGCCCGAGCTCGGCCGACGCCGCGAACAGGTGCGTGTGGTACCAGCCGGCCAGCCGCTCGCCGTCCGGCCGCTGGGCGAGGGCGCTGTTGATCCGCAGGAAGCTGTCCCCGGTGAAGGTGAACTGCAGCAGCGACGCGCCGGTCCGCTGCGCGGCGACGGCCTCGGTGACGTGCACCAGGTAGCGCTGCGGGTGGCCGGCCCAGCGGTAGACCCGACCCGCGAGGAACCCGCCCTCCTCCACGTCCGTGGAGAAGGGGGTCGTGCCGATCAGGCCCGCGTAGGCGTCGCCGTCGAAGACGACGCCGACGCCCGCCCGCCGCCCGGCGCGCGGACCCGCCCCCTCGCCGAGCACCCCCAGCTCGCGCAGGGTGGCGGCGGGCGGCTCCGGATCCGGGATCTCCTCGACGTGGAAGGCGGCCGGCCGCCGGTGGTCCGTCGTGATCTCGACGAGCCCGCCGACCGGGGGCGTCGGGCGGACTAAGGCGATGTGTTCCAGGCCGGGGGCGACGATGCCGAAGCCCCAATGCTTCTCGGCCGGGTACTCCTCGGCCAGCAGTTGCTGCAGCGGGCGCGCGACGATCTCGCGCAGCGCGTGCGGGTGCTGGTAGCGCAGCTCGCCGTCGACGACGATCCGGACGTGGACGTAGCCGTGGCTGCCGCGCAGGTTGCGCACCGACGGTTCGCCGTCGAGCGTGCCGTGGTCGGGCACCGGCAGGAACGCCAGTCGGAAGGTGGCCTGTTCCAGGGACTCGCCGAGCAGCCACTCGAAGATCGGTCGCAGGAGCGGCATCAGCTTGACCCGGCGGGTCCGCACGTAGTCGTCGCTGCGGTACAGCTCCACGTCGACGGACATCGTCAGTCCATGATCTCGACGACGTTGGCGTAGCCGGACCGCGGGCGCGGCCCGTCGTCCAGCGGCCGGCCGCGCAGCTGCGCGACGCGGTCGGCGTGGTCGAACACCCAGGCGGCCGCCGTCCGGTCGTAGAAGTTGACGTGGACCTCCGCCGAGCCGTCCTGGTCGTGCCGGCCGGTCTCCTCGAACAGGCTGAAGTTGCGGTAGGCGGCCATGTCGATCAGGAGCTGGCACAGCTCGCCGAAGTTCATCGACGAGCGGTAGGACTCCGCGAGCACGCCCAGGCAGACGTGACCCTCCCGGTACGGCTTCTCCCGCAGCTGCGGGCAGTCGTAGTTCGGGAACACGTTCGGATGGAAGATCGGCGAGAGCCAGAAGACGAACGGCGGGGTCTCCGGGAAGCCGGCGCCGAGCTGGATGAGCACCGTCTGCCGGTCGTTCTCGCCCGGCTCGCCGCCCGTCACCGCGGGCGGCGCGAAACTGCGCTGGGTGAACTCGATCTCGTACTCGGTGGGCAGCGTCGGCGGCAGCCCGCGGACCTCGAATCCCGGGTGGCCGGCCGCGAAGGTGACGATCTCGTTGCGGACCCGGACCAGGGCGTCCCGGCGGTCCAGCGGATTGATCGCCCCGGCGGTGGCCTCGAAGGCGACCCGTAGATGGCCGCCGTCCTGGACGCCGGCGTCGTGCAGGGTCTGCTCCGGATCCAGCCGGCGGACCTGGCCGTTGCCCTCGTCCCGGTCGATGACGGTGGGGCGGCGCCGGTCCGCCGACGCCCCGCCGTACTGCTGCTCGATGACGGTCCCGGCCACGTTCCCGACGGTCTGCTGGGCGGGAGCGTCGGTCAGCCGGAACCGCCGGCCGTCCGGCCCGGTCACGTACACCGCGCTCAGCAGGTAGTCGCGCACGCCCGGTGGCACCAGCGTCCAGCTCAGGTCGGTGCGGTCGAGGATGGCCCGCACGGCGGTGACGTCGGCGGAGTCGACCTGGTAGGAGACCGCGTGGGCGGTGGACCACACCTCGGCCGGGGCCAGTCCGTGCTCGGCGAGCACGCCGGCGGCGTGGACCCGGTCCTGCTCGCTGCTGGCCCGCACGATCACGTGGCAGGCCGCGAACTGCTCGTCGGTGGCGGAGAACGCCGCGCCGTCGTAGTCCGCGCCGCCGTTCTCCGCGCCGCCGTTCTCCGCGCCGCCGTTCTCCGCGCCGCCGTTGTCCGTGCCGCCGTTGTCCGCGCTGTCATCATCTGCATCTGCGCCGCCGTTCTCCGCGCCGTCATCATCCGAGTCGTCGTCATCCGCGCCGTCGAGGTCCGCCGGTGGGCCGGCGGGCTCGATCAGTCCGTGGCCCTCGGCCAGTTCCACGAAAACCGAGTTGTACCGGTACACGCGCAACGCGCCCCGCAGCGTCCGCCGCCAGGGATCGTCGATGACACCGCTGTCGAGGAGCTCGAAGACCTCGTCCCACCACTCGCCCGGGCTCTGGCCGGAGGTCCAGACGGGGCGCTGATCGCGGGGCAGGCTCATCCGGCGCAGCAGGCTCTCCGCGGCCGACTGGTTGGCGAAGCGGCGGGCGATCTCGTCCCGCAGGTCCTCCACCTCGTCCACGGAGAGCCGGATCCGGCGCGGGGCCGCCCGCTGCGGGCGGCCGGGCTGTCCGGCCGTCCGCCTCACCGAGTCAGCTGTCGCCATCGGAACTCTCCCCCACGGAGCTGGACCGGGAGGATCTCCCGGGGTGCGACGCCGAGCGCACGCAACGTGTCCGCCGGCTCGGCGTCCCGGATGCGCTGGCTGGTGCGCGGCCGCATCCGGATGCCGCACTGGTCGCACCGGGGCGATCCGGCGGCGCCGGGCGTCGTGGCGGAGCCGGGCGCGCCGCCGCAGCGGGCACAGCGGTCGGGTAGGTGGAAAGGCTCCCACGTCTGCGGCTCGGCGCCGTCGGGCAGCCGCGCCAGCAGGTCGGCGACGGTGGCGTCGCAGGTGAGCGCCAGCGGCTCCACGCCGATCAGCGGGCGGTGATGCGGGCAGCCGGGGTCCCGCGACACGACGACCTCGTCCATCCGGCCGGCCAGGCCGTCGATGCGCAGCAGCCGGCCCGCGGGCTGCTCGCCGTGCAGCAGCCGGACCGCCAGCAGCGACAGCCAGCCCGCGACGATCGCGGTGGACAGGATCGACGCGGGCGCCGGGGCGTCGTCCACCGGGTCCGAGCAGCCCCAGGGCAGGTCGGTCTCGGCCCGCCAGGCGGCCGGCAGGGTGCAGCCCCAGCAGGGATCGTCGGCGGCGAGCCGCAGGCGCACCTCGCCGCCCCACGGGTGGGTTCCGCCGTCGACCAGCCGCGCCTGCGCGAGGGCGCAGCGGCCGAGCAGGTCCAGCCGGGATCGGCGGGAGTCCAGGCAGCCCAGCACCAGATCGGCTGCAGCGAGCTCGCCGAGGCCGACACCGGACAGCGGGCCCGGTCGGGTCGCCACCTCGACGCCGGGGGCCAGCGCCCGCAGGCCGGCGGCGGCGACTTCGACCTTCGGCCGCCCGAGCGCCGCCGGTCCGGCGGCGGCGAACAGCACGCACCGGGACAGGTTCGACGCCGCCACCGTGTCCGGGTCGCACAGGACGAGCCGGCCGACGCCGGCCAACGCCAGGTTCTTCGCGGTCTCGTTGCCGAGCGCGCCCACGCCGACGATGATCACGCTGGCACCGGCGAGGCGACTCTGGTCCCAGCCGTCGATGCGGCGCTGCCGGTCGAACCGGTCGGCCGTCATCGCGGGCCCGGCCGGTTGTCCTGCGGCGGCTCGGTGCGACGGGTGAGGGTGACCGGGCAGACCTTCATCGTGTTGCCCGGCCGCCAGCTCTCCCAGCACACCAGGCCGGTCGCCGGATCGCGGTGCACCGCGGCCCCGCAGGCCGGCGACAGCGGCTGGCACGGGCAGACGACGGCGTGCTCACCCGCCCGGAACGTGTGGGCGCAGAACAGGCAGCGCGGACGGTCGAAGGGAGCCGGTGGCCGCCGGGCCCGCCAGTCGTCCGGCCCGAGACGGGTCACCGGGATGCCGGCGGCCGGCGGCCACACGGCGAGCACCCCGGCCGCGAACGCGCTGACCTCGGGGTCCGCCGAGCCGGCCAGGTCCGCCGAGCCGGCCAGGTCCGCCGAGCCGGCCAGGTCCGCCGAGCCGGCCAGGTCCGCCGAGCCGGCCAGGTCCGCCGAGCCGGCCAGGTCCGCCGAGCCGGCCAGGTCCGCCGAGCCGGCCAGGTCCGCCGAGCCGGCCAGGGACGCCGGTGCCGCTGGGGACGCCGGTGCCGCTGGGGACGCCGATCGTCCCGGCCGAGCCAGGCCGCCCCGGACCGCGCTCGCCCCGGCCACGCCCCGGGCGGCGGCGCACGCCCGTCCCACGCCCGCCCGGGGCTTCGCCGGCGGCCGCTTCACCGCACTTCAACGCCGGGTCGAGATGAAACACGAGCGCGCGGCGGGAATCCACTCGGACCCGGTCCCCGCGGCGGAAGGTGTGCCCGCACGAGTGGCAAAGGGAGTGGCTCCACCAGGACGCCTGAGCGGTCACGGCGATGCCTTCGGTCGCTGTTCCGGCGTCCGCGTGCGGTTGCGGATCGAACGCCGCGAGCCGGCCGGACTCGAATGCCTCGGCCTCGCCGCCCGCCGGCGTCGGTATAGGCAACGGATAGTCGTGCATAATACGCCGCACCCCCCGTTGGCGCTCCCCCGAGCCCCGGCCAGCTCCACCGGCCGGAAACAACTTTGACAATAGCAGTCCGGAGACCGGTCGGACTATGCGCGGTGGCCCGCCCGGGACCCGTCCACGAGACAATTCGTCGGGCCGGTCGTCGCGGCGGGATGCCATCGCGAAATGCGCTGGCGACGCCGGGAACGGGTGGGACCCACGGCCGTGCTCGGGTCGGAGTCGAGGGGGTGGAAGCATGGCCGAGGCCGAGAACGAAACGGCGGCGTTGCGCGCCTGGGCCAGCGCCCAGGCCGCCACGGTGGGGCGCGGCCCACGGGCGGACGGGATCGAGATGGCCGGCGAGACCGGCGCGGCCGGGGGAGTCGGCGCGGCCGGGGGAGTCGGGGCGGTCGGGGCGACCGGCGCGGCAGGTCGTTTCCCGGCGGGGCCGGCGCGTGAGGGGGAGCTGCGGACCGCCGCCACCGGTCTCGCCGCGCTGGCGGCCGCGGGCCTGACGCTGCCGCTGTCGCTGCTGGTCGATCTGATGGCGTTGGCCGGCGGTGCCGAGCCGGCCGTGGCGGAGCTGCGTGCGCTGGCCCGCCGCGACGGCATGCGCCGGCTGCGGGAACTGTCCTGGCCGGCGCCGGCCAGGGTCGCGATCGCCGCCGTGCTCGCCGCGGACCTCCCCGGCCGGACGTCGACGCGTGGGCGGCCCTGGTGGCCCCGCCGGTACCACGCGACCTGCTGGCCGGGGCGCTGCGGGCGGCGCTCGCCGCGCCGGCCGAGCGGGTTGCGGTCCATCCGCCGTCGGTGGCGGCGCTGCGCCGGGCCGTCGATGGCGTGGGCGACGCCATGGTCGTCCTGCTGTCGGTGCTCGGCGCCGCCACGGCGGCCGCGGATCCGATGCTGCCGCTGCGGCTGCGTCACCGGGTGGCGGGAATCCCGCCGCTGCCGCGGCGCTACCGCTCCCTGCTGATGGCGGCCGGCGGCCAGAGCGCGGCCCGGGCCCGCACCCGGGCCGGCTCCGTCGACACCGGCCCCGACCTGAGCGGAGTCAGCCGACGCGGGCGGATCACCCGCCTGTTGACGACCCAGTTCGCGCTGCCCGCGGACCACTTCGCGCTGCGCCATGCCCGCGGCGAGCTGATGTACCGGATGCACGAGGTGGGCGCCGAGCCGCCGTCTCGCCGCGTCATGATCATATTGGATGTCTCCCCGGCGACGTTCGGGCCGATCGAGATCGTGCTGCGCCTGGTGGCGCACCTGGTTGCGACCGCGGTCCGGGCGGCCGACCAGGAGCCCCACCTCGTGCCGGCCGACGCGAGCGGGCGGCGCCGGCTCGACCGACCCGAGGACCTGGTGGACGTGTGGACGAGCAGGTCCCTCGACCCGCCGGACCTCCCGGCGGCGGTGGCGCTGGCCAGCCAGCTCGGCCAGGCCGGCGACGACCTGATCCTCGTGCTGGGCGAGCGGCACGCGGTGCGCGACCAGGGCCTGCGTCCCGGTCCGGGGCTGCGGATCCTGACCGTGCACGCCCCCGCTGACCCGCCGCCGCGGGCGGCCGGGGGCCCCGGCTGGATCCACCTCCCGCCGACGCCCGACGGTGACGAGCTCGCGGCCGCGGTGCGGGCACTCGTCGCGTTTGCCCCGGTCCACCCGCGCCCGGCTGGCTGAGCCTGTTCCGTCGGGATCGGACGAACCAGGCGTTCATGACGGCTTGACCGGGTGGCCGGGTCGTTCCATACTGTAACAAATCTGTCGCGTCGAGCTCGCGAACCATGACGGAACGTAGCCCGAGGGGTCGCCCGTTCCGGCCGGGAATGGTCGCTGCCGGCGCCGTGTCGGGGGGCACCTCATTCTCACTGTTCGTCCTGCACGCATCGGTGCCTGTGGCGCCGCAGACGCCGCCGTCCGGACTCGGGGAGCGCGGCGGTGACGGCGCCGGCGGGGCAGCCGACGCAGCTCGCGCGCATCGGCCTGTGGGGCGCCCCGCAGAGCGGGAAGACGACCTTCCTCGCCGCGCTCAACATCGCCGCGATCAGCCAGCCCGCCGTCCCGGGCAGCCCGTCCTGGATCGTCATCGGCGGCGACGACGACGCAGGGGCGTTCCTGTCCGAGAACACCGACCTGTTGCAGAGTCGGCACGTCTTCCCCTCCGCGACTCCGGGCATGACCGCGCTGAGCTGGCGGTTCATCGGCCCTCCGCGGGGCGGCCGGCTCGCGGGCCGGGCCCTGCGCCGCGGCCCGCGGCCGGAGAACACGGTCTTCGTCGTCGAGCTGCTCGACGTGGCCGGCCGCTACTTCGGCAGCTCCGTCCCGAAGAACTCGCTGCCCTCCTCCTCGGTGTTCGACGACGAGGGGATCGGGGTGTTCGACGACGAGGCGGACGCGCCCGACGAGTGGGAGCTGCTGCTCGACCACCTGAGCATGTGCGACGGGCTGGTCTATCTGTTCGATCCGGTGCGGGAACAGCGCAACAGCGACGCCTACGAGTTCTTCCAGCGCACCCTGGAGCAGGTCACCCGGCGGTGTTTCGAGGCCAACCGCCTGCGCGGCGGAAAACTGCCGCACTTCCTGGCGGTGTGCGTCACGAAGTTCGACGAGCCGGCGGTGTTCCGCCAGGCGTTCCGGACGGGCGTGGTGCTCACCGGCGACGAGCCGGAACGCATCCCCCGGGTTCCCGACAACCTCGCGAAGACCTTCTTCGACCGGCTGTGCGACGAGGGCCATGAAGGCTCGGCCCGACTGGTCCGCGGCAGCATCAACAACTTCTTCCATCCCGACCGGATCTCCTATTTTGTCAGCTCGTCCGTGGGCTTCTACATCGGGCCGTCGGGGTACTTCCGCGCGCATGACTTCACCAACGTCGTCAAGACCGGCGGGGAGGCACGGATCCGCGGCGCGATCCGGCCGATCAACGTGCTGGAGCCATTCCTCTGGCTGGAGGAGAGCACGCGGGCGGCCGCCCGCAAGAAGTGAGCACGCCGGTGGCCGGGAACACCGTGCGCCTGCCCGCCGGCTGGGCGGTGATGACGAAGGAGCCGGGCAGCGACGATGACTACGCCGTGCTGCGCTGCGGCGGCTACTTCAACCGGTTGCAGTATGAGCAGATCCTGCGCCGGTTCAACCCGGGCACGCCGCCGGCCCGGTCGCTGTCCGACCCGAGCGGCGAGTCGCTGCCCTGGGTGACGGTCTGCTACGCGCCGCGCGGCGCGGACACGGTGCTGGGGGTCGCCGTGCGCTCCTGGACGGAGCACGTCGACGGCGCGCACCGGCCGATCGCGGCGACCCGCTTCGTCTGCGTCCCCTTCTCCGCCCTGCGCGAGACCCCGGTGTCCTACGCCGACCTGTACGCCGCCGCGCTCCGCCTCGACCTCGACGGCCTGCCGGACGGCGCCGACACCGTCGAGCTGACCGTGGGCAGGCTGCGCCCCGCGGACGTCGAGGCGACCCTGGTCGAGCTGGACGTGGACCTGCCGACGGCGGCGGCGACGGCGGCGACGCTGCTCGCCCGCCCGGTGGCGGTGCTCGGCGCGCCGGTCGGCGAGCCGGACGACCAGGCGCTGACCCGGCTGCGTTACCTCGACGCGGTCGTCTCGCTGCTGCCCTACGGCCAGCGTGCCCGCCTCGTCGCCAGCACCTGGTTCGACCAGGCCGGTGCCCGTCACATCCGGCTCGGCTTCGGCGCCCGGGAACGGGCCGACCATGCGGGCGCGCCGTGGCAGCAGGGCGAGCGGATCCTGCGCCCGCTGCGCGGCGATGCCCGCACCTACCACCACCTGCTCGTCGGGCTGGTCGAGGGGCAGGCCTGGCCGCTGAGTCGGGTCGTCGAGCTGCTCGCAGCCGAGACCGAGCCGCACCCCGTCGATGACGCCGCGCACGCGGTGGGCTGCCTGGCCCGCGCCGACCCCGTCACCCATGTGCGCGGCCGGCTCGCCGCGGGCACCGCGACCGCGGCCGACCTGCTGGCGCTGTTCGCCTCCGGGCGCGTCGACACCCTGCCGGCGGCCGAGGTCGAACGCGCCGCCCACGTGCTGGTGGCGGACACGGGCGCGGAAGGTCTGGACGCGCTGGCCATCTCCTGGCCGAGATGGGTCAAACGCGGCCTCGTCGGCGCGGACCAGCGGGCCCGGCTCATGGCCATGGTGATGCGCACCGCCTGGGTGGCGCTGTGGGGCCCGCGCCCGGACCCGGCGGGCGCGAGCCGGCTCGCCGACCTGGCCGCCGCGCTCGACTTCTGGTCGACGCTGACCGCCCATGTGGTCAGTCCACGGCTGGACAACCAGCAGTGGGCGCGGACCCCACTGGGAGTTCCCGCGGCGCCCGCCCGGTTCCTCGCCGAGCAGATCCGGGTCGGACGGCTGTCCGGAGCCCGCCGGGAACGCGTCGCCGAGCACGTCCGTCAGGCGCTCGCCGCGGCGCCGGCCGTCGTACTCCTCGACCTGGTCGCGCTGGTGCTTACCATCGATCCCGACCAGACCGGCGGCTGGTTGTCCTGGCTGGCGTCCGCCGACCCGGCCCGCGAGCTGGTCGGGTTCACCGACGCCTGGGCGGGTGAGACGTCCGCGGCGGCGGTGGGGCGCGTCGCCCGGCACGGGGAGCGGCACGTGCTCACCCTGCTCCGCCTCGCCAGCCACGGGCCGTCGGAGCTACCGTTCCCGATCATCCCGGTGCTCGACCGGCTGCTGCGCACGGTGGCGGCACTGCCCGACGACGACCGCCGCGACTGGGCGGCGGAGCTCGCCGAGTGGCGCAGCGAGGACCCGACCATCGCCGCCCGGCTCGACCTGCTGGAGCTCGCGCTGACGGCGGCGGTGCGGGTGCCACTCGCCCGGCGGTTCGACGGCGAGGGATGGCCGCAGCCGTACCGGACCGCCTTCCTCGAGTACTTCGCGGTTCTCAGTGACGTCGGGGGCACCCGCGCCGGCACCGCGCTGGCCTGCGAGCGGGTGGTGGCGGGGCTCGCGGCCGACGTCACCGCGCACGGGCTGCCCGCGCGCGAATCCGCCGCCCGGGCGCTGCTGCACGTCCTGTACAAGGTCGCCACCGCCGACCGGGTGGACGCCGCCGCCCTGGTGCTGGCGGTGTACGGCGTGCTGGACCGGCGCCGCGAGCTCTACCAGCTGCCGGGCGGCAAGGACTGGCGCCGGCTCGTCACCGCCGACTATCCGGCCACCCGCGCCGTGCATCTGACCGCGCTGGTGCGCGCCCTGCCGGCCGATCCCGACGTCGAGGCCGTCACCGACCTGTGCGCGGACGCCCTGCTGGTCGGGGTTCGGCCGGCGGAGCTGCTCGCGGCCCTGCACGCGGGCGCCTGGCAGCTCGCGGGCCCCGACGCGCTGGAGATCGTCGTCGGCTGCGCGGACGAGATCGCCCGGCGCGCCGTGAATCCGCGGGCGATGCCCACCGGTTTCAGCGTCCGCGTCGCCCTGCGCGAGCTGGTACGCGGGGTATGCCGCGGGGAGGTGGGCGAACTGCCCGTGGCGGAGTTCGTCGCGAGGCTCGGCTCGCTGGCCCTGTTCGAGACGGGCCTACTGACGACGCTGCTCGGCGCGGTCGACGGTGACGATCCGCCCGGCCTGGACATGATCCAACGGGCCGACCGTAACCTGCGCGGCGTGCTGGACGGCGGCGTCACGGCCGGTCCGGCCGGCAGCCCGGCCCCGGACGGGAGCGGCTGGGCCGTCCCGACCCTGCGCGGCAACCGCGACCTGGTCCGGCAGATGCTGGCCGAGCTGGGACGGGCCCCGTTGGCGACGGTGCTCGCCCACGCCGGACGGGACCCCCGGCGCCCCGTCGACGGCGAGGGCCTGTACCTACTGCTGGGTGAGCTCGCGGTGGCGGCGCTCCCCGAGGACCCGCCCGCGGCGGACCTGCTGGCGCCGGCCGTCCGGGAGATCGTGAGTGGCCGCATGGGCGACGACGCCGCCGAGGACCTCGCCGGCTGGCTCGCCGACGTCGCGCCGGCCCGGCTGTGCCTGCGTACGGAGGCGCTCGCCGCGCTGGCCGCCGAGCTCGACCCGCCGGCCCGCGGGATCCTCCTCGACCGGCTGGCCCCGCTCGCCGCGGGCATCGCCGAGCTCGCCGAACGCGGCCGGGGCCGGGGCGGCATCCGGGCGATCTCCGATCGGGCCGGCGTAGTGATCAAGGTTGTGCGGCACCGTGGCCGACCGGGGGACGAGTGATGACATCCGAACGTCGGGAAGTTCCCGCCCGCCGAGGGCCGCGGCCGGTCGTGGGCGCCGATCGGTCGCCGGCGGCGCCCTCGCGCGGGCTGCTTGGGCTGAGCGGGCTGAGCGGGCTGAGCGGGCTGCTTGGGCTGCTCGTGGCGGTCCTGATGGCCACGAGCGTGTCCGGCGTCGCCCCCGCCCGGGCGGCCGGCCCGGCCGGCGGGGTGGGCGGGGTGGCGCAGCTCGGGCGGACGGCGGTGCTCGACGCGCTCGGCGTGCCGACCCTGCCGGCGGAGTACGTCGTGCTCGTCGACACCTCGGCGTCCATGTCGCGCGGCGGGCTCTACGGCCCGGTCCGGTCCACCCTGTCGTCGTTCGTCGCCAGCCTCGACCCCGCCGACCGGCTCTCCGTCGTCGGCTTCGACGAGGTGCCCCAGGTCGCGTTCAGCGGCCCGGCGGCGAATGCCCGCTCGGCGATCGGCCGGCTGCCGGCCACCGCGACCGGGGCCAGCACCGACATCGGCGCGGCCCTGTCGACCGCGATCGACCTGCTCGACCATCCGGACGCGGCGCGCTCCGGAGCGGTGATCCTGCTGACCGACGGCAGGCACCAGCCCCCGGTCAACTCGCCCTTCCCCGCCGAGACCGGCCGGCCCTGGACCGATCTCGCCGAGCGGGCCCGCACGCGCCTCGCCGGTCGCGACATCGCCGGCTACGCCTTCGCCCTCGACAACGCCGACGCCGGCCGGGCGGGGGCGACCCTGCTGCGCAGCGTCCTGCCGGCGACGACCGTGCTGGCCCTGCCCCCCGGTCAGCTCCCGCAGTACCTGTCCCGGGTCCAGCAGCACGCCCGGGCGCAGAAGGCCGCCGAGCTGCTCGCCGATGACGTGCGCGGCCCGGTCGTCACGGTCGGCTGGCGCTGGGCGTCGGCTGGTCGCACGCTCGCCGACGTCGACCCGACAGCGGGGACCGGCACGGTGGAGGTCACGGTGACCTCGACCGCACGGCGCCTGCCGGTGGAGCTCACCGGCGTCCGCGTGGTCTCCACCGACCCGTCGGTGTCCATCGCCACCCCGGCCACCCCGGCGGCCGGCACCCCCGGCGGTGGCCTGCCGGAACGTATCGCCCTCGCCCCCGGGCAGCGGCGCGTCTATCAGGTGCCGGTGTCGTTGTCCCCGCGTACCGGCGGGGCGGTGCGGCGCAGTCACCGGGTCGACGGCGGGCTGAGCCTCATGAGCACCGTCGATTCGCCCTGGCGCACCGTGCTCACCTCGGAGTTCGGGCTGCGGATGGACCCGGCCCCGCGCGGCGCGTCGACCCGCGTGCACGGCTCGGTCGCGGCCGGCTGGAACCCGGCGGCCATCGCCGAGATCGTCGTGCTGGTCGCGCTCGTGCTGCTGTTCGCGCTCGGCTTCATCGACCGGCGCCGGCCACGGCTGCGCGGCGTGCTGGCGGCCGAGGCGGCCGACGGTCGGCTCGACCGGGTGGCGATGCGCGGCCGGCGGCTGCACCTGGGACCGGAGCGTGACGACGACGTCGTGGTCCCCGGCACCGGCAGCGTGCATGGCCGGCGGATGGGGCGCGGGCGGCTCGCTGCCGGCGCTCGGCCCACGGGCCGAGCCGGGCGGGACCGGATCGACCTGGTGATCGACTACCAGCCGCCCGGCATCACCGGGCTGCCGCCGCTGGTGCTGCGGCCCGGAGAAAGCCGCGGGCACGGCGACGTCACGTTCACCTACACGCTGCCCGGCCAGCCGATCGGCCCTGCCGACACCGCCGTGTTCCCCGCCGCCGACCACCCCGGCGACGGCGACCCAGGCGCCCATGGGCCGTACCCGGACGGGCCGTCACCGGGCGGTCCCTTCGCCGACGACCGGTTCCCCCGTGCCGGCGGCTTCACCAGCTCACCCTAGCCGGAGCGGACGTACTCGGACACTGCGCCGTCCGGGCGAACGAGCCGGAGCACCCCGTTGTCGATTGCCCATCCACAGGTCACCGGATTTCGGCCCGCGGCCTGCAGCGTCAGTTGCCGACCGGAGACGACGATCTTCCCGGCGACGCCTCCGCCCGCCTGATCGGCTAGCTGGAACGTGCCGTCAGCGGAGATCCGAAGGGTCGCCCAGTAGTTGCCGCTCGTATCGATCCAGCTTCCGACGAGGGCGCTCGCGCCCTGCCCCTGATCGGCGCGCAGATAGACGCTGCCATCGATGGAGAGCCGTCCACCGCCGGCCGCCCAGGTCGAGGAGTACGGTCGTCCACCTTCTGGGCTGAACATGATTACAGTGCCCTGCACGGTGGCAGTGCCGGTGATCGTGATACCTCGCCGTTCGTTGCTCCTGCGGTATCGCCCATCAGCCTGGAAGGCCAGGTACCAACTTCCGATACCCCGCGAGTCCTGACCGTTCCAGACACCGACGAGTGCGGCCGGAAGGAGCCGCGACGTCGGTTGCTGCGGCGGTGGCTGTACCGGCGGTCGACCGCCGCCGCCGCCCGGCGGGAAGCCCCCTTCCCCGACAGCCTCGCTCGCTGTGCAGCCCGTGGCCAGGAGGGTGGCGATGACGAGGCCAGAGATCTCCCTGATCGTCACGAATCTCCGGAACGGAACGCGACGATTTCTCATTGCTCCTCGCTGCTCTTCGGCGGGCAGAACGGAAGATGTGCCTAGTGGATCTCCAGCCAGGCTGGCGGGAATCCGATCTTTCCGCTCTTCGGGAAGAAGCCGAACCGACGGACCCGGGTGGGATCGTCCCCGCTCTTGGCGTCGTTGACGACCCGTACGAGGTAGTACTCCTGCCCGGTCCGGCGTCTGGTCAGAACGGTGGCTCGAACGAGCCGCAGCCCCGCGCACTCGACCTCGAGCACTCGCTCATGGAGCGAGCCGTCCGGCAGGAGAAAGTTCTCCCGAAACAACTCGGCCAGGTTCCGGTTTATTTTTCTCTTCTCTCCTATCTTGGCGCTCTGACCCACGACGTTGGCCACGGTGATCGTGAGCCCGAGCGCTTTCCGCGCATTTTCCATGGAGTTACCCGCCACCCTGTGCTCCCCCGCTCACGGATTTCTGCCACCGGTGTGCCGCGGGGTCCGCGGCCACCTGCGCGATGGTCAGGTCAGATGTGTGTCACCAGACAGCCAGGAGGCGATTTGCGCAGCCACCTCCGCAGTGTGCGGCTCGGGTAGGAAAAGCCATTGCCCGCCTGGGTTGAGATCGATGAAGAATGCTCCATCGTCATTCTCGATCCAGTCTTGGCTTGAGAACCGCACGGACATCGCGGCGGCGATCTGGAGCGCCTGGCGCTCGATGGCCGTGGCCCTTGTGAACTTCCAGGAATGGTGAGCCGACGGGTCGATGCGCCAGTCCAACGGCAATCCCACCGCATCGAGCTCGAACGCCCAGGACCGGTCCGCGACGGTCACCACCCGGAGATGCCGTCGAGCTGTCAGCTTGGTTTGTAGCAGGAACGGGGAGCCGGACAGATGCGCTCGGATCACCGGGTCCCGCGGGTCGATCGCGCTGGCGAACACCTTCAGGCTTCGGCTGCGATCCAGCCAGAACAGTTCCATTCCCAGCGGCTTCGCCACGACGAGCTCGACATCGGGTAGGTCCCCGTCGAGCACGTCGCCGACGAAGGTCCGGGGCGCCTCGATCCCGAGTGACGACGCAGCCACGCCCTGCGTCAGCTTGTTCTCCGCCGACAGCAGCGCGTCGAAGCCGGTGAGCCATGAGCACCGGGGGTTTCGGGCCAGAAAGGCGACCAACGACTGCCAGCCGCTGTTGATCGCCGACTGCTTCGATCCCGTCACGACTCCGTGATTCCACGCCGGCGGCAACGGGCGCCGGATCCAGCCCCGGTGTGCCGAGCCCAGGTCGACCAGCCCCTGACCACCGACCGACTCCACCTGGATCATCGCGCCGGATACACGGTAGCTCAACCGCTGAATGCTGGCGGCATCGAAGACCGTCAGCGCTCGGCGCCGCGGGGCGAAATCAACGACTCGACGGACATGTGGGTCGTCCATCGATCCAATTATCACGATCGGCGGATCAGGCGCCATGGACTCGTCCCGAGCTCAAGAGAAGACGATGACCGGATCGGCGTCGGTTGTCTCGACGGAGGTCGAGGTCGTCAGATACGGCCCATCCAGCTCCCCGTCGATCTCCTGGGCGAGGATGTCGTACAGGCTGCGCCGTCCCGGTGCCACGGCGGGGGTGTCGACGATGTCCGGGATTGTCATCGGGTCCTCGTTTCGGGTCGGATGCTTCGTGTGGATGCGCCTGCCGGTCCGCGCACCGCTCCGTCCCGCCTGTCACGGCAGTGAGCACCGCTGCGGCCGATGCCCAGGCCCACAAGGACATCGTCGCCCGTCCGCTTGGCGCGACAAGGTCCGACAACTGCGTATTGACAGAAGTGTGGAATTGAGGTAAAGGGGGCTCTTGGCTTTCCTTGTCGAGATCGCTGGGGCATGCGACCATCGCCTCATGGGGGAATCGCGGATAACGACGCAATGGCTCGATCTGATGGCCGATCTGCTGGAGACGCCGACCGCGGAGCTGCCCGTAGGGCGTATATCCGAGCAACTCAGAATCACATTCGAGGTGCGCGGGGTCGCCTACCACCACCGCACATCCGGTGGCCCGCTGACACAGGGCATGTATCCGGTCGAGGAGCAGTTCGCCGGCCACCGCCGCTATATCGACCGGTGGAGCATTGACGACGCGGTGGTTGCTCACCCGCTGCTTCGATTCTATCTCGCGACTCGACAGAGCCGTCCGCTCCAGGTCCTCGATGTTCCCGAGCGGTTCGCCGACCGCCACGTCATGGGCGCGTGGCGGGATCTCGGTTCGAGTTGGGGGGTCGCGTCCCAGGCCGCGATACCGCTGCACTTCGGCCGCGACAGTCATCGCGCGTTCGTCATCGGACGGGCCGATCCCTTCACCCCGGATGAGCTTGCCCTGTTGCGGACGTTGCACCGGCTGCTCTGCGTCCTCGACCGACACGTCAGCGTGTTGCGCGCGGTCGAGTCCGACCCGAGGGCGCGCGGGGGCGCGCGAGACGTTCGGCTGTCCCCTCGGGAGACGGCGGCCCTGCGCCTGGCCGCGGACGGCATGACCGCCGCAGCGGCGGGCCGCCGCCTCGGCATCGCCGAGAGCACCGTGCACAAGCATCTCGAACGCGCTTACCGCAAGCTCGGCGCACGCGATCGTGTCACGGCGGTGCTGCGCGCCCAGGAGATGGGGCTGCTACCGCCCCAGCCGGGAGATGTCAGCTCCACTCGACGACCACTGCCCCGGCCTGCGAGCCCGCAGCCGGGGAGCTAGGGAGCGTCAGTCGTCCCCGGGGAAGCGGACGGCCCGCGCCGCCCGCAGGGCCCGCTCACGGTCGGCCAGGCTCCGCGCGAGCAGCGCGTCCACCCGGCCGAGCAGCTCGGCGGCCTCGGTCAGGCCGCCGATGCCCGCGGACATCGCGTTGCCGGCGTCGGCGAGCCCCGTCAGGGCGCGGTGGCGGTCCTCGTGGGTGTCGCGCAGGCGGGTGAGCTCCGTCTGCGCGGCCTCGACCTCCCCGGCGAGGCGGGTGTCCTCATCCCTGGCGCGCTCCAGCGCCGCCCGCCGGTCGACGAGCAGTTCCCGCAGCTGCCGGTGGTTCGCGTCGGCGCGGCGCAGCTCGCGTGCGGTGCGTTCGTCGAGCCTGCCGATCTGCTCGGTGGTGAGCTGGACGAGGCGCACCGAGGCACCGGTGATCGCCGCCTCGACGTCGGCGATCTCGTCCGCGGTCGATCCGAGCCGCCGCTCCAGCACGTCCACCTGCGCCCGCAGGTCGTCGATCTGGTCGGCCAGCGCCTCGGCGCGGCGCAACGCGTGCAGCCGCTCCTCGACCGCCCGGTTCTCCCGGTCGCGGTCGAGTAGATCGCGGTGACGCGCCTGGCGGTCGGCGAGCTCCTCCCGGGCCTGCCGCACCCGGACCGCGTCCCGGCGCAGCCGGGCCGCGAGCCGGTCGACCTCGTCCTCCGCGGCGACACCGGCGTCGGCCGCGGCCAGCACCGCCGGTAGGGCGTCGCCGATCTCGCCGCCGACGGAGAGGGCGGCGTGCAGCTCCACCACGGCCCGGAACGCGTCCGCGGACGAGGTGGTGGGGGACCCGTCGGAGTCCACGGCAGGCAACCCGCCGGCGCCGGAGGCCGCGGCGGACCCGTCCATGCCCGCGGCGGCGCCCGCGGCGGCGCGCAGCGCGTCGGCGACCCACAGCAGCGTCCAACGCAGGGCCTCGAAGGGCGCGTCCACCCCGTTCCCGGCGGCCGCCCGCGCAGCGTGCGCCCGCAGCTCGGCGGCGTCGCCGGTGATCCGCCTCTCCTCGGCGACGGCCGCCCCGGAGCCGGGACCCCATCCGCCGGCCTCCGGTCGCGCGGGCCGGCCCTGGCCGTCCATCGGTCGGGTCATCCGCCCTCCTCCAACGGGAGAATCCACACCTCGCCGCCGCCCACCGGGCGCAGGCCCAGCGAGCCCAGCGGGCTCCGGCTCGCCTCGACCCAGACCCGGTACTCGCCGGGCGGCAGCCGGTCGGCACGCAGGCGCAGGGTCCGGAGGGTACCGCCGTCCTCGCGGACATCCGCGACGATCGTCCCCTCGTGCGAGCCGTTCACCCGCAGGACGGGCGGTTCGGGCGGCTCGCCGGGGCTGCCCTGGCCGGGCTGGCCGAGCGGGCCGGCGTCGCCGGCGTGGCCGCGCGCGTCGTCGTCGGCGGCGGTCAGCACCAGGTCGGCCGAGGCGAGCAGGCCGTGCCGGATTCGGTGCACCCGCAGGCTCACCGCGTGCGGGTAGCGTTCGATCACCTCGACGCGCCCCGTGGCCAGCAGCGCCGCCCCGCGGGCGGCCGCGAGCTCCGGGCGGTCCAGCCGGCCCGGACGCGGGCCCCGGCCCCGGTACGGCCCCGGCCCGCCGCCGGGGCTCGCGAGGTCCACGGGCCCGGACGCCGCCGCGGCCGCGGCCTTCGCGACGGCCCTCGCCGTCGCGGCGCGGGCCGGCGGCAGCGCGCCGAGGCCGCCCACGGTGACGAACTCCAGCGGCGCGCCCCCGGCGCCGGCCGGCCCCGGGCCGGACGGCTCGGCGCGGGCGTCCCCCCGGCCCGGCTCGTGTGGCCCCGACCCACCGGGCGCGGCCGGGTCGTCGAACAGGTCGGCGCGGCGGCTGAGCAGGGTCGTCACGACCTCCTCGATTCTCCTGGCCACGGGGACGAACGCGTCGAGGACGTCGCCGGCGCCGATCCGGAACGAGCGGTCGCGCCAGTCGAAGCGATAGGCCCGCGCGTCGCGGAACACCGGCTGCCGCGCCGCCGCGGTCAGCACCTCCCCGAGCCGGCGCTGGTCACGC
>NZ_CM001489.1:4569630-4721744 GCF_000262465.1 Frankia sp. QA3 | reverse complement strand
CGGCCGGCCGAGCGCGGCGACGAACCCGCCGACCGGCCGCGCACCGTCGCGGGCGGCCAGGTCCAGGGCGGCGCGGCCCACGAATGGCCGGCCGTAGGACCAGTGCAGCGCGGTGACCTCGACCGCCTCGTACCCGCCGCCTGCTCCGTCCGGCCCGGCCGTGGCGATCTTCGTGCAGGCGGAGCCGACGTCGACGCCGCCGAACAGCCCCCCGCTCATCGCCTCACCGCCCCCCGCCGGACGCCGGATAGCCGGGCCGGCTCCACTGCGCCTGCCCCTCGAACTCGTCCCGGATCAGGTCCCCGGGGGTGTCGTCGCGCCGACCGCCGTCGCGTTCCCGGTCCGGCGCAGGCGGCTCGCCCGTGGGCGCGGACCGCCCGCGGCGCAGTCCGCCGGCGGCGCGGCTGAGCCAGGACGGCTGCCGGCCAGGCGCCGGTGCCGGTGCCGCGGCCAGCTCCGCCAGCAGTTCCTGACCGTGATGGGGGCTGCGTAGGTGCACGAAGTGGACGAAAGCCTGCTGGGCCTCCGGCCGTCCGGTGAGGGCCGCGAACCAGTCGGGGAGGCCGGTGAGCTCGGAGGGGTAGACCACGGCGCGGAACGGGGCGAGGGAGGAGTTGCGACCGGCGGGGTCGAGCGCCTCCATCCACCACCGCAGCTGGGGGAGCGGCTCACCGCACAGGGCCAGCTCCGCGAGGAGGTCCAGCGCCACCGCCGGCACGCGGCGCAGCGCCTGGACGACGGGCGGCGCCGGCTCGTTGTCGGTGCCCCGGCGCAGCAGCATCATGGTGCCGACGGACAGCGCCGACCACGACCCGTCGCAGCGGTCGAGCAACTTGACGAGCATCTCGTCGAGGCGCCCGCCGATCCGCAGGCCGTCGGCGTACCGGCCGGCCAGCTCGAGATCGGCCAGCCCGCCACCGGCCAGCAGCGTGGCCAGCGCGTTCACCTCGACCGTGCTGGTGGCGCCCGGCCCTGACGGGACGCGCCCGCTCAGCGCCTCGCGTGCCTTCAGCAGCTCCGGGGTGGTGGTGACGTCGGTGGCCGCGCGGAGGGCGGGCAGGTCCAGGCGGGCCACCCGGGAGACGGTCTCGGGCCGCTCCAGGTCGATCGGGTCCCCGGCGTGGGCCAGGCTCTCGACGAGCCGCGGCGGGTCGAGCAGCCGGGATCGGGTCAGGACCAGCAGCCGGAAGTACAGGCGCGCCAGGCCCGAGCGCAGCGGGGGAGCCACAGCGGGGTGGGGGGACCAGACGACGGTATGGCGGTCGGTGGACGTCGGCGGCGGGTAGGCGGCGAAGGTCAGCCGGTGACGGGCGAGAGTCGGCGGGGCGGCGGCGAGGCTCGCGACCGACATGGTCGACCGGACGCCGAAGGGCAGCAGCGCGAGGACCGCGTCGACGAAGCGGAGCCGATCGTCGAGCTCGACCTGATCGTGGCGCAGCAGCACGCTCAGCGGGCCGTCGAGCAGCAGGGCGGCCGCGGCGGCCACCTGCGCGAACCCGAAGCGCTCGATGTTCGCGACCGTTTCCGCCACGTCCAGCGCGGGCAGCTCGAGATACTCGTCGGCGCCCTGCGCCGCGGGTGACGCGGCCTGCACGGCGCGGTGGAGCTCGCGCAGTCCGCAGCCCGCCGTCGCCAGATCGTCGTACGCGACGGAACAGGACCACGCCTCGTCGCCGGGACGGCTCGGGCCGGCGACGGCGACGCGGTCCGGGCTGTCGGCGAAGAACGCCGTGTCGGCGGCCGGCGGCCGGTACCAGGCCAGCCGTCTCGATGTCGCGTCGCCGTCCTGCGACGCGGTCCAGCGCGCCGCCGCCGCGACCGGCCGGAAGTCCGCCCAGCCCGCTGCGGGCGGATCCGCGGAGCCGTCCGGCCCACCGGTCGGGGACGGCCGATCGCCGGCGAAGGCACCGCCGCGCGGGAGAAGCTCGTGCGCCCGGCCGTCACGCCGGGACGGCCGATGTTCCAGTGCCTCCCGCAGGCCGCGGCGCTCCGGCTCGCTCAGACGCAGGTTCCCGCCGGCCAGGAACGTCCGCCAGCTCTCGTGGCGGGATCGACCGAGCGGTGCGACGCCCCGGGCCCACTCGAGGACGGCACGCGGCACACCCGTGCCGGGCGCCACCCGCGCCGCGAGGCAGACCAGGCTCTGCACGTGCCGGTCGGCCCGGACCGGGCCCGCGTCCCCACCGGTGGGCACGGGCCAGACCTCGGCGAGCTCCGCGACCTGCTCGGTCCGCAGGTGATCGGCGCCGGGCCCCAGGACGATCCGGTACGGGGCGAGCGCCGCCGCGGCCGGCCCGCCGCCGTCCTCGGCCCAGTCCAGCCAGGCGGTGAGATCGCGGCGGTCGTCCCAGCCCAGGGACCGCGGGTTCCGGATCAGCACGTGGGCGAGCTCGACGGCGAGCCGCCCGTCCTCGGCCAGCACCCGGCGTACCTCGTCCCAGCCTTCCCCGGCGCCGGGGCCGGCGTGGTCACGCACCAGCTGCAGGGCGCGGTGCAGCACCAGGCGGCGATCCTCCCCGTCGGCGTCCTCGCCACCGGCACCGGCATCGGTCCACTCGGCGATGGACCGGCCCGCCGGATCGGCCGCCGGGCCGCGCGTGCCGTCCAGCAGGATGCGGGCGACGACCGCGGGCAGCAGCGTCGGCCGCTGCTCGGCGGCGTACCGGAGCAGCTCGGTGAGCATGGTGGACCTGCCCGCCCCCGTCCTGGCGAGTAGCGCCGTGCACCGCTCGACGCAGGCGTCCAGGGCGGCCCGGGACCACAGACGCTCGATCGCGGGAAGCTGGGCCTCGCCGCCGGCGCGGATGAGGAGGCTCACCAGGTGGCCGTCGGCGTCCGCCTCCGGTGGCAGGGCGAGGCATTCGGTCGCCAACGCGCCCAGCGTGATCCTGCCCGTGTCGTAGCTGCGGGCCAGCTCCGCCGCCCTGATCAGGCCGAGGGTCGCCAGGATGGTGCCGGGTTGGTGGAAGCTGAGCTTGCGGTCCGGGTCGAGCCAGGCCGGGCGGGCGGCGAGCGTGGTGAGCCGGCGGGTCAGCTCGGCGTCGTCGTCGCCCCAGGCGAGCAGCGCGAGGTAGCGCCTGGCGTTGCTCGTCGGGCTGACCGCGGTGGACGGGTCGGTCCCGAGATCGAGGACGTCGCTGCCCTCCCGGCTGCCGTAGACGAGCCGGAGCTGGTGCTCGGTGCGCCAGTCCGCCCAGGTGCCCGCCGGCAGGATGCCCTGGATGCCGGCGGGCAGCAGCGCGCACACCGCGTCGAAGAACCTGATCCGGTCCTCGATCGAGGGGGGACGCTGGTGCGCGGGATGGGTGAGCGTCACCGCGCCGTCGAGCAGGCGGGCCGCGACCCCCGCCGCCTGCGGGTGGTGGCGCACCAGCGCCAGGCGCTCGGCCGGGCCGAACGCGCCGTACTCGGCCGGGACCGCCGGGTCCGGCTCGGGGCGGGGCAGGTGCAGCTCGGCGCCGTCGGTGTCCGGGCGGACGTCGCGCACCGCGTCGTACAGCGCCCCGTACGTGCCGAAGTAGCGGTGGAAGTCCTCGAACGGCAGGCAGAAGAACCAGGTCGTGACGAACGTCCGGCCGAAGGCGTCGACGTCGTCCTGCGGCGCCCGCGGCCAGCGGCAGATCGCGACGCCGATGTACCGCACGCCGCTGATGCCGGTGCCGCTGAACGTGACCCACGGCAGCGCCGCGGGGGTGTCGGCGTGCGGGCCGGTCGGCGAGCCGGGGGAGTACTGGCGGACGAGCCGGTCGAAGGTGCCGCGGCGGATCCGCAACGCGCTCGCCCGCAGCACCCCGTAGTCGTCGCGCTGCCCGCGTTCCTTGCCGAACACCGCCCAGTCCACCGGGACGGCCACCGCGCCGGTCGTCTGCGCGGGCCTGCTCACGTCGGCAGGCCCGCTCGCTGCGCCTTGCGGATGCACTCCGCCAGCCAGACCAGCGGCTCCAGCACGTTCATCGGCCGCACCGAGCCCCGGATCCGCACCCCGGCGCCGTCCACCAGGACGTTCTCGTAGCCGGCCGGGTCGAACTTGCCGTCCGGGCCGATCCAGAAGCCGACGGCGGAGGTGGCGAAGTAGCGGACCCGCTCCGGCAGGAACCGGTTGTCGATGGCGTCCCGCACGTGCCGTGCGCCGCCCTTCGGCCGTTCCCGGCACAGCCGGTCGACCAGGCCCTCGGCGATCTCGGAGCCGAGCTTGATCGGGCCGTTGGACTCGCGGAGCTGCTCGATCTCCTGGCGGGTCATCGCCAGCTCCAGCACCGCCGGGGTGTCCATCTTGGTGACGCAGACGGCGAAGTGGTGCGGCAGCCGGGCGCCGATCATCCGACCGTCCCGGAACGTCCTGGCCTGCACCTCCGTCAGGGTGGCGTTGAAGTGCCGGAACGCGTCGCCGTCGCGGTCCTCCCGCTCCGGGTCGAACAGGTAGATGATCCCGTTGCAGCGGGCGAGGTGGTCGACCAGGCGGGCGATGTCACCGGCCATCCCGCCGGTGGGCTCCGGTTCGGGCGCGTCGAAGTCGAGGTCGTCGAACTCCAGCGGGTCCTCGTCCGGGTCGCGCCACTTGTTGTCGTCGACGAGGTACCCGGGCGCCTCCAGCAGCTCCAGGTTGATCTCGATGCTCTGGTTGCCGGCCGCCGCCTGCGGTGTTGCCGGCCGCCCGGCGCCCCGCCCGCCCCAGCTGTTCTTCGAAGAGTTCGCCGGCCGGGACGCCAGCCGCTCCCCGAGCAGGGACCACTTCAGCTCCGTGATCGACTGGGTCGGCGCCGGAAAACGCTGCCGCACGGTCAGGTCGTGGGTCAGCTCGGTCAGCACCGACAGGGCGTCGGTGTGCCGGCTGGTGAGCGTCCATGTGACGCTTCGCCCCCTGGCCTGGTCGGCGGCGAGCGCGAGCGCCCCCAGGTACGTCGTCTTGCCGCTGCCGGACGAGCCCCACAGGCCCAGCCGGAAGTCGTAGCTCGGCGGGCCGCCCGGCTTCGGGCCGGGGCCGGGCCGCGGTCGGGACGGCGGGGTCACCATGGCGCACGCTCCGTCCCGGCGGCCGGGCCGGCGGCGAGCGGGACGGGCAGCGGCCGGGAGAACACCGCTGGCAGCACGCCGCACGCCTCGGCGAGCCGGGCGGCGTCCGTCGCCTCCGCGGCCAGCAGTGCGTCGGCGCCGAGGTGCCGCCAGGCGTCGTCGGCGCGGGCCGGGGCGTCGCGCGCGGCCCGGTCGAGGTCCACCTCCGGAGTGCCCCGGACAGCCACCCGACGCAGGCCGTGGGTGTCGACCAGCGTGTCCATCGTTGTCCTCCAGTCGTAGTTCCGGGTGCAGCGCGGCGAGCCGGCGGTGTGCCGGTCGGCGGGATGCGGCGGCAGGGCGCCGAGGGTCACGAACACGCGCGCGGCCCCGGCGCGCCAGGGCAGCTGGGCCAGCTCGTGCACGGCGTCCTCGATCGGGGCGGCGTAGGCGTGCAGGCGAGGGCTCGGCCGCAGGGACACCAGTTCGTCGACGAGCCGCGACCGGGACGCGGCCGCCGCGCTGGCGAACGCCACCGGCCGGATCACCGGGCGCCTCCAGATCTTCGTGTCGTCGAAGACATGGTCGTCGTAGCCGATCGCGCCGATCCGCACGGCGCCCGGGTCCGGGTGGGCGCGCCCGACCAGCTCGACGACGTCGACGGCGAGCCGGAGGCGGGCCGTGGCCGCCACCGGATCGTCGCCGCCGAGCTCGATGCCGAACACGACGTCCACGGGGTCGGCGCCCTGCTTGGCGGGCACGCGCGCCAGCAGCGCCGGCCAGTCGGGCGCCGCGCCGTCCGCCGTCCGGCCCGCCGCGGTGAACCGGAACCGGCCCGCCGCGACGAGCTCGACCTCGACCGACGTCGCGGTGCCGGCGGGCAGCGGCAGCGACGCCGCCGCGACCGGCAGCCATGCGCCCGGCGGCCCCGCCGTGGGGCCCGCGACGACGGCGAGGGTCACCACGTCCTGCCCGTGTCCCGGCCCGTGCTCCTGCCCATGCTGCTGTTGCCCATGCTGCTGTTGCCCATGCTGCTGTCCCGGCCCCGATCCCCGCCGTGAGCCGCCGTCCGCCGGGCCGGGCAGGGCGAGCTCGACCGTGCGCCGCGGCGGTGGGGCGCCGGGGGTGACCCGGGTGCCGGCGGCGAACAACGGGCGGGTGGCCAGCGTCACCAGCCGGGTCCCCGAATCCACCTCGGCGACGACGAGGGCGAGGTCGTGGCGGGCCGGGGCCGCGCGCAGCGCCTCGCCGAGCGGCCCCGGCCCGGTGCCGACGGCGCGGCGCGACACGTCCCGACCGGGCACCGCCGCGGCGAGGGCGGCCTCCGCGGCGTCCACCGCCGACCAGCCGTCGACGCGGCGCAGCAGCACCAGCGGCATGGCCCGGTCCAGGGCGGCCAGCGTGTCAAGCGCCGGGCGCAGCGCCGCCGCCCACCCGGCGGCCCGTGACCGGCACCCGCCCCGCCCCACGCCGCCGCTGTTCACGCCGCCGCCGTTCACGCGGTCGCTGCCGAGGCCACCGGCCATCCGTAGCCAGCGCGTCTCGGGCCAGTCCGCGTCCGCGGACACCCCGGGCAGGAGCGCCGACCAGTCCCAGCGCTCGGTCACCCCGGCGAGCCGAGGCGTGCCGGCCGCGTCGGCGTCGAGGACCCGCAGCAGCACCGCGTCCGGGGTGAACTCGACGACCGCGAACTCGACGAGGGTGCCGTCCGCGAGCCGGGCGACCAGCGGGTCCAGGACATCGGCGGCTGCGCCCGCGCCGGGAGTGGCCCGAGCGGCGACGGCGGCCCGGGCGGCGTCGAGCTCGCCGGGCCGGGGGGCACCGCCACGCACGAGCGCGGTGAGCCGGCCGGGGTCGAGCGGGGCGCCGGGGTTCGGTAGTGCCAGCACCCGGGCGACGCCGAGCAGGTCGAAGCGGCGGCGCGCGGTGTCGAGCCGCTCGGTGAAGGCCGCGGTGAGCGCCGCGGTCACCTCACCGAGCACCGGGGGACCGGCCAGCACCCACCCGCACGTCGCGCAGGCCGCCGCGGCACCTGCCGGCGGGCACGGGCGCAGGCACACCGGGCAGCCGGCGTCGACCGGCGGGTCAGTCATCGGCTCGGCCTCCCGCCCGGCGCAGTTCCTTGGGCGCGGTGCCGCCCCCGCTGCCCGCGGCGCCGGGAGCGCCGGGCACGGCGGGCACGTCCTCGGCGAGGAAGGTCGTGAGGATGGCGCGGTCGGTGTCGTCGGGCAGGGCGAGGGTGCGGTCGGCGAGCGCGGCCTCCAGGACGCCGAGCAGGTTGCGCACCGTCCGCCCGTTGCCGAAGTCGAGCGGGTGATCGGCCTTCTGGCGGGCGAACCAGGCCCCGGCCGCCGCCCGCGCTCCCGGCGACACCGTGTAACCCTGGCCGGCGGCCATCCGGTCGAGGATCTCGGCGAGCTCCGGCAGGGCGTAGTCCGGGAAGCGCACCCGTTCGGTGAACCGGGAGGCGAGCCCCTCGTTGCGGGCCAGGAAGTTCGCCATCGGCGCCGGGTAGCCGGCGGCGACGACGACCAGCCGGCCGCGCAGCCGCTCCATCGCCGGGGTCAGGGTGTCGATCGCCTCCTGGCCGAAGTCGTTCTCGCCGCCGCGGGCCAGGCTGTACGCCTCGTCGATGAACAGCACGCCGTCGACGGCCTCGGCGATACGCTCCTCGGTGCGCAGGGCGGTCTGCCCGAGGTAGCCGGCGACCAGGCGTTCCCGGGTCGCCTCCACGACGTGGCCGCGGGTGAGCAGGCCCATGCTGCGCAGCATCCGGCCGACCAGCCCGGCGACCGTCGTCTTGCCGGTGCCGGGCGGCCCGAGGAACAGCATGTGCGGGGCGACGATCCCGGTGGCGCCGAGCCGCTGGCGGTGGCGCAGCCGGTTCACCAGCGCCCGCAGGACGTCCTTCACCTCGGCCATCCCGACCAGGCCGTCGAGTTCGGCGAGCACCTCCTCGATCGGCGGCACCTCGCGCGCCACGTGCACCTGGTAGCGGGCTGGCAGGTCCGCCGGCGTCAGCGGGGTGGCCAGCGCCGCGGCGAGCTGCGCCGGCGTCGGGCGCACGACATGGTCCGGCAGCACCCGTTGCGACCAGGAGTCGCGCAGCTCCGACGCCAGGTCGCGCATGGCCCGGGCGTTGCCGAACGAGTCGTCGCGGGTCCGGAACAGCCCCTCGGTCACCTGTCCGACGACGTCGGCGAGCTCCGGCGTCCACGCCGACCCGCCGCGTTCGAGCTCCCCGAGGGCGATCTCGGCCAGCTCCGCGGGGCTGTAGTCGGGGAAGTCGATGACGCCGGACGCCGGGAACCGGCTGCGCAGCCCCGGGTTGGCGTCGAGGAACTCGGTGATCTTCCCCGGGTAGCCGGCGACGATCACGACGAGCCGCTGCCGGTCGTTCTCCATCCGGGTCAGCAGGGTGTCGATCGCCTCCTGCCCGAAGCCGCCGACCTGCTCGGTCAGCCGGTACGCCTCGTCGATGAACAGCACCCCGTCCAGGGCCTCGTCGACGATGCGGTTGGTGTTCTGGGCGGTCTGGCCGACGTAGCCGGCGACGAGATCGGACACCTCCGCGGAGACGAGCTGCCCGCGGCGCAGCAGCCCCAGGTCGCGGTAGATCTCCCCGACGAGGCGCGCCACCGTCGTCTTGCCCGTCCCCGGTCGACCGGTGAACACCAGGTGCAACGCCCGCGGCTCGGCCCGGTCGGTGCCGCTGTCCCGCCGGGCCGCGTCCAGCGCCGCGCGCCGTGCCAGCGCCCGCAGGTAGGACTTCACGGGGTCGAGCCCGACCAGCTCGTCCAGGCGTTCCCAGACGTCGCGGCCATCGGGCAGCACCCCGGAAAGCAGGCCGGCCCGGCGCAGCCGCTCACCGGTGAGCGGGAGGTCGGAGCGGGCCAGCGCGGTCAGCCCGTCGAGCCAGCGGGCCGCGCCGATCTCGGACTCGGCCGCCATCGCCGCCAGCGTGTTCGGCAGACCCGCCCAGTCGTCGATGCGCAACCCGTGGCGCACCCGGACGAGGTGGACGAGGCGCTCCAGCTCGGCCACCGGCGGCTCCCCGACCCGCCCGAACACCGGCGCCGAACGGCGTGACGCGGCCACGTCCAGGTACTCGGCGAGCGTCCGGTAGGCGCGCTCCTCCCGCAGGATCTCGACGATGCCCTCGCGGCGCCGCTGCGGGAACAGCAGCAGGCAGCGGTTCTCGGTCCGCCCCGCGGTCCAGCGCCCGAACGCCTCCGACAGCGCGCGCCGGTCCTCGACATGGGGGAGGAACTGCTCCATCCGCGTCACCACGATCGCGGTCCGGATCTCGTCCTGGGTCATGAACTGGTCGAGCATCCGGACGAGGAACGGATCCCGCATCCCCGACCGCCGGCGCCTCGGCACCCCGCCGCCGGCTGCCACGCCCCCGCCAGCCGGGTCCGCCCCGGCCGTCGCCCCCACCGGCCGTGCCCCCGCCGGCCGCGTCAGCGCCCGACCCGGCGGCCCCTGCGGCGCCAGCCGCCGGGTCGGCGTCGCCGGGCAGCCGCAGCCGCATCCGGTCGCCCTGCGGCCCGGAGAAGAACCGCATGTCGGGCCGCCGCGCCCCACGCCCACCGGCCGCGGCGCCCGCCGCCCGCGTCGTTCCCGTTCCCGATGCCGTTCCCGATGCCGGCGCGGCGGCCGGGCGGCGCCGGCCGATGACGGCTGATGCCGCGTCCCGGTAGTACAGCGCGTCGCGGGCCGAGCAGAAGGCGATGCGCTCGAACCCGCGGGCGTGCAGCACCTCCCACAGGGCCTCCTCGATGCCCCGCTCGCCGTAGTCGCGGCAGACGAAGACGTCGCCGACGCCCAGACCGTGCAGGACGGCGACCGGGCCGCCGTCGAGCAGCACGGCCTCGTCGAGCCGCTCCGCCAGACCGGACGGTGTACCCGCCGACCCGCCGGCGCCCGCCTCGCCCGCCCTCGTACCCGTACCCGGCGCCCCTGCGCCCGGCCCGCCCGACGTTCCCGCCTTCGACGTCATCGCCGTCCCCCGTCGCGCGGCCCGCGGCTACCGCGTCCCGCCGGTGGCGGCCGTGCGCGCCGGGGCCGGCGTCGCCGGGGTGGGCAGAACGGTGCCCGCGCGGACCGCGCCGAAGTCGCGGAACTGCGGCGCCGGACCCTCCTCCGTCTCCTGCGGCACCCCGCTGTCGAGGCCGGACTCGCGCAGGCTCGCCGCGAGGTCACGGGCCCGGGCGCGGCGCAGCTCGTCGGCGCCGGCGTCCTCGTCGTACGACAGCACCCGCAGCTCCGACGATGACGGGTCGCTCGCCGACGGCGTCACGTCGACGACGACCTCCCCACCGTCGGGATGCGCCACCTTGGCGAAGAAGGAGCCGCGCTCGTCCTCGCCCGCCCAGGTGTGCTCGGCGAGCTCGAACCCGTTCTCGACGAGCGTCTGCACGACGACGTCCGCGATGTTCACCCGAAGCTGCGAGCCGAGTTGCGCGAGGCCGGCCCGCTCGACGATCTCGCCGAGCCGATCGGAGAGCTCCGGGGCGCGTCGCTCCACCAGCGCGCGCAGCTCCGCCGTCGACAACGGCGTCCCCGCGTCGTCGACCCGGCGCAGCTCCCCCTCCAGGTCCGCCCGCAGCGCGGTCAGCTCACCCTGGGACCAGAAGTCGACGTCGAGCTGCACGTCCGCCAGCTCCTCGCCGTGCTCGTCGATGCCCGCGCACACCGCGCGGCTCTCGATCTGCGCGAGCACGACCAGCAGTGCCTCCCGGGCGGCGCCGTGCACCAGCCGCCAGACCCGGTCGGCCTCCTCCAGCTCGATGCGCAGGTCGGACAGGCCGTGATACGCCCGCTGGGCACCGGCGAGCGCGGCCTCGCCGAGCCCCGACGCCGCGGTCTCGCGGGCGGTGGCGAGCTCGCGCTCCAGCGGGGCGAGCCGGCCCGGGGCGAGGAACTCGTGCGGCAGCGCCTCGATGAGCTCGCGGATCGTGTCGGCGTCGGCGAGCCACTGGCGGGCGACGTCGAGGGCGCGCTGCCGGTCGGCAAGCACCTCGTTCAACCCGCTGCGCAGCTGGGCGATCTCGCGTTCCCGGGTACGGCGCTCGGTGGCGATCGCGGAGCGCAGCGCCTGCTCCTGGGCGGCGAGCGCGGCCTGGGTGTCGGCGCGGATGCTCGCGGCGTTCTCGTCGATCGCGGCCATCATCCGCGCGCTCTGCTCCGCCAGCCGCCGGCCGGTCTCCCGCTCGATGCGCCGGTTGTCCGCCGACAGCCGGCTGATCGCCTGCTCGGCGTCTCGCTGGCGGGCGGTGACCGCGTCGATCGACCGCTGGGCGTCCTGACGGGCCGCCGCCCGCACCCCGTCGAGCAGCGCCGGCAGGTCGGCCTGGACGTCACGCAGCCGCGCCGCCGCCTGCTGGGTGCGCTGCCACTCGCCCTCCTCCACCCGGACGTATGTGATCTTCCGGCCGCTCATCGCCCCACCGTCCCCGTCGTCCCTGGTGCGTCCTGCGGCGTCCCGGTCGCTGTCGCCCCGGCCGCCGTCGCGTTCCCGGTAGTCCTCGCGGTTCCGCCCGTGCCCGCGGTTCCGCCCGTGCCCGCGGCGCCGTGCGTGCCCGCGGCGCCGTGCGTGCCCGCGGCGGTGCGCGCCGTCGCCGCGGCGACGACGGCGTCGACCGTGGCCAGTGCGCCGCGGGGCGGTACTCCGATGAGCTGAGTCGAGCCGTCGCCGACCCGGATCTCCATCCGCCGCGGGCCGGCGTCGAAGTCGAATCCGGCGTCGCGCAGCCCGTCGGTCAGGTGATGCACCCGCTGGTTGGCGCTGCCCCGCAGCCCGACGCCGTCGTCCAGCGCCGCGACGTAACGCCCGTCGATGAGCACATCCACCTGCGCCAGCAGCTCGCAGACGCCGGCCGATGGGGGATCCCGCCGCAGCCGCTCCAGCCGGAATCCGGTGAAGCAGATGACGGTGAACGGCCGCTGCCACCGCGCCGCGGCGGCCGCCCGCATCGTGCGGACCAGCGCCGCGAGCCCCTCGGCCTGCGCCATCGGCTCCCCGCCGGACAGAGTCAGGCCGTCAAGGCGTTGCGCTCCGGCGAGCAGCTCGGCGGCCAGCTTCGCGGGTTCGACCCGCCGGGCCGACCGGTCCGGGATCCAGTCCGGGGCCAGGCAGCCCGGGCAGTCGAACGGGCAGCCCTGCACCCAGACCACCGCCCGCACCCCCGGCCCGAGCGCCCGGGTCGCCGCGCTGGTCGCGGCCACGTTCAGCACCGTGGTGCCGGTCATGCCAGCCGCCGGTCGTCGTCGCTCGGGAGGGCCCGGTCGCTCGGGAGGGCCCGGTCGCTCGGGAGGGCCCGGTCGCTCGGGAGGGCCAGGGTGTCACGGCGGGGTGGCGGCGGGTCGTAGCGGGGGGCCAGCGGCTCGTAGTCCGGCGTGACCGTGGGCTCGTCCCCGTCGTAGGGAAGGTCGTCGTAGGGAACCCGGTCGGCGAGATCGGGCCGGGTGGGCCGGGTGGGTGGCGCCGGCCGCTTCGACGGCACGGGCCGGCCGGGCCGAACGGCCGGCTTCTCCACGGCCGTCTCCCAGCCTCGCGTCCGCTCGGACGGGACCGCCGGATCGCCCGGTACCTGGAGGCTGCCCGTGCCCGGCGGCGGTGCCGTGGCGACGTAGTCGTCGAGGGAGCCGTGGATCCGGCCGAGCTCGCGGTCGCGCCAGGCGTCCAGCGCCGCGTTCGCGACCTCCTCCTGGACCGAGACCGTCCGCCGGGCCAGCCGTTCGATCGCCGGATCCTTCTCCTCCCTGGTCACCTGGGCCTCGAGGTAGGCGTCCTGGCTGTCGAGGAGCACGGTCGCCCGCCGCCGCGCCGACAGTTCCTCCTCGGCGATGAGCTGGTTGCGCTCCTCGATCGCGACGACCTTCTCGTAGGTGGTCAGCTTGCCGAAGGACATCAGGAACTTGACGATGATCGGCAGGCATTCGATCGCCGTGATGAACAGCAGCAGCACCAGGTGCGCGTTGGCGAGGGTGCGGTGGTCGGGATCGCTGGTGATGCGGTCCAGCGCCTCCATCCGGATGAGCAGCCCGGTGTTGTCGCTGTTCTGGCGGTTGAACGCCTCCCGGTCGTTGCGCTGCCCGGTCTCCAGCGCGGCGATGCGGGCGTTGAGCTCGGGAAGCTGGTTCTTCGCGTTCTCCGTCGCGCTGGACTGGCCGGCCTGCTGGCGGGTCCGCGCGGCGTCGACGGCGGCGGTGAGCCGGGGCTGGAGCTGGTTGATCTGCGTCTGGATGCCGTCCCGGATGGAGACCTTGAGGGTGTAGTTCGGTCCCTGGCCCGACTTGTTCTCCTGGCCCGGGCAGTTGCCGAGACTCTCGCAGAGCACGTCGGCGTTCGCCTGGGTCAGCCGGGTCTGCAGCCCGTCCATCTGCTTCTGCAGGGGCGCGACCTCCGGGTCGGTGCTCACGTCCACGCCGGTGGTGCCGACCTTCACCAGGGCGTCGCGCTGGGCGCGCAGCCTCGTCAGCTCCTGGTTTCGCGGGTCGGTGGTGATCCGCTGCTCGAACGCCGCCGCGTCCTCGGCGTGCATCTGGGTGATCTCGGTGTCGATCTCCGGCTGGAAGATGCGCAGGACGAGTGGCGTCGAGATGACCAGCCCGATGAGGATCGCCAGCACCAGCCGCGGCAGCATGAGCAACGCGTTCAGGTACCAGTGGTCCTGACGCTGCACGGACGCGACCAGCCAGCGGTCCAGCGCCATGATTGCCAGGCCCCAGCCGAGCCCGACCAGCAGGCAGACCACGATTGGCAGCTTCAGCGCCATCCGCAGCGCGAACGTGGACGAGAGGGTGGCCATCGCCGCCGTCGTGAGCACCGCGCTGCCCACGCCCACGTACTTGGCCCGGTCGAGCCGCAGCCGGCCGAGGAGCTCCCGGTCGGCGCCGGACAGCCAGAGCAGGAACCGGCTCACGGCCCGTTCACCCCCCGCCACGTCCGCGGCCCGGCGGATCGCCCGCGCCGCGGTGCGCCAACCGTCTCCCGGAACCTCCACGGTCGAGCCGATCGCCCGCTCCGTGATGCGTCGGCCGCCCGCCGTGACCATCCCGATGGCGGTGGGTTCGTCCGCAGACCGACGTGGCCCGCCAGTTCGCCCACCGAACGCCACCATCCGTCCCCGTTGCCGGTTGCCGGGCCGGTACGCGAGGCGCCGCTGGTGCGGAAGGCGTTGCGCGGGGCCATGGGTCCGACGCCGGCCGGTGGTGCGGGTGCCGCCGAGAGGGGGAGGGGCGCGATCCGGCCCAGGGCACGTGTGGCGGGCAGCCTGCGCGCCTCGCGCGTGCGTGGGTCCAGCGGGTCCAGCAGCGGGGACCCGCCGATGCCGGTCCGGGGCGGCGCCGGCACCTCCAGCAGGGCGATGACCGGCGGCGTGATGACCCGGACGAGGTTCGTCCGCGTCCGGGACGTGCCGGTGGGCCCGGACGCCCGCAGGGAGTAGCGACCCGTCGCCGTCAGCGTGACCGGGACGGACCCCGTGGGAGGAAAACGCCCCAGGCCGGCGATGTCGACGACGTCGGCGGCCGGCGCGGACCAGGACAGCAGCCCGTCGGTGCCAATGACGGCGACCGCGGGAGCGACCGTGCAGTACGCGAAGTCGGGTGGATGTGGCGGAAGATCGTCTTCAGGCGGCCTGGCCATCCCCGTTCCGTCCGCAAGGGGCCAACAAGATCACTACCCGCGAGGACGAAACGTGAGTCCCAGTGCGCCGCGACGTCCTGGTTCATGGGGACGTCGAAGCATCGCTCCCCCCGAGAGCTTCTTCATAGTACGCGCACTGGTGCGTGGAGCGACCGTCCTGATGCTTGTTGTCGCAACTGCGTGACGCTGCAGAGCAAGCTTGTCGCTCTTCGACCGGCCCCGCGGGCTGCGTCGTCGCCGACTTCCCGCGCCATCGGGCACCTCTGGCGAGCCGAGGGGACCGCCTCGGAGTGACCCGCGGACCGTCCTCGGGTACATGCAGGAGCACGGTACCTCATCTCAGTCACTCACCCATCGCATCGGACGAACTACAGACGGCCCCGCGTTCACGCGGCCCCTGAGTCGCTCCTCCGGTGCTGTAAGCTGGCACCGCCGGCAACCACGGTGGCCGGCATGCGCTCGTAGCTCAACGGACAGAGCATCTGACTACGGATCAGAAGGTTGGGGGTTCGATTCCCTCCGAGCGCACGCACGGTTGAGACAGGCCAGAGCCCCGCACCCCCATCCAAGGTGCGGGGCTCTGCCGCTTCCAGCCCCGCGTGTGCTGCGGTTTGTACTGCCTTCGGCTGCACCGTCGCGATGTGCATCCTGCAAGATCTTGTCTCCGCGTAGCTTCTTAGCGGTCGGGCGGGGTCGCGGGGCGTCCGGCGCTCCCGACACGGAGACCACGTCTGTGGCCGGGCCGCGTTGGGCCCGGAGGCTTCTCCGTCATCGACGTGGGCGCGTAGACGGTCATGGTCACCTTTGTCACCGCTTGGCCCGCGAGGTCGCGCACGACGTGCGGGGGAGACCCCAAGGTTCAGGGGCATCGATCACGGTGCCGATCGGGGTCGTGAAGACGTGACCAAACTTCTTCCACCGATCCCCGCGGTTAGTCGTTCGTCGTCCTGGCGCTTGCTGTGACCTTCGAGAGCGTCCGCCGCCGGACCGAGCAGCGGGAGCGTACGCCACGACACATCCGGCTTCCGGCGGGCTGGAGATGGAAAGGTTCCGATGGGACCTCGTCAGGACGACCGACGTCAGATGTGGGCTCGTAGATAGGCGAGGACGGCGAGGACCCGACGGTGATCGTCGGCTTCCAGGTGCAGGCCCAGCCGGGTGAAGATGCTGCGTACATGGGAGTCGACCGTCTTCTCCGCGAGGTGAAGCCGCCGGCAGATTCCCTGGTTGGATCGGCCCTCGGCCATCAGGGCAAGGACCTCGCGTTCCCGCCGGCTCAGGCTGTCGAGCTCGCGGCGCCGGGCCCGCATCAGCAGGTCGACGATCGCGGGGTCGACGACATGGCCGCCCCGGGCGACGCGGCGCACTGCGGCCACGAAACCCATGCTGCTGACCCGCTCCTTGAGCAGGTAGCCCACGGACCGCGGGTTGTCGCCGAACACCGTGTCGAGATAGTCCGACTCCAGGTACTGGGACAGCATGAGCACGGCGATGTCGGGATGGGTCCGGCGGATCTCGACCGCCGCCCGCAGCCCTTCCGTCGTGCCGGTCGGCGGCATGCGGACGTCGACGACGGCGATGTCCGGCCGAACCGAACCGACCGCTGCCAGCAGGCTGACCGCATCGCCGACCTGCGCCGCCACGTCGAAGCCGTGGTCGCGCAGCAGGACGGCCACCGACGCGCGGATCAGCTCCGCATCGTCGGCGAGCAGCACTCGGATCGGCCTGTCCGGCAGCGTGGGCGGCATCAGGCCGTCACCGGGGGCCAACGTGACGGACGCCGTCGGGTTGTGGGACGCCGTCGGGTTGTGGGACGCCGTCGGGTTGTGGGACGCGATCGGGTTGTGGGACGCGATCGGGGCCGGGTACGTCGTCATGTCGCGTATCCCCTCTGTCGTGGCTCGGATTCCCGGCGTGCCTGCGGGACGTGGGCGCAGGGGATGACCGCCGCGATGCGGGTGCCGGCGCCAGGTTCGCTGCGGACGGTCAACGTCCCGTCCAGGGCAGCGACGCGATCGCGCAGGCCGAGCAGGCCGGAACCGAAACCGGCGCTGGAACCGGCGCTGGAACCGGCGCCGCCGACCCCGTCGTCGACAATCTCGACCCGTAGAGCACCGTAGCTGTAACCGACGGTAATCCACACGCCGGTCGCCTGGGCGTGCTTCAACGTGTTGGCCAGCGCCTCGGCGACCACGAAGTAGGCCGCCGCCTCCGCCGACGGGTTCAGCCGCCCGAGCACTGGCGGAGGCGCGGGACGCAGGTGGACGTCCAACGGGCATCGCTCCGCCAGGCCGCGCAGCGCGGGCAGCAGGCCCGCGTCGGTGAGGATGGCGGGGTGCAGGCCGCGGGCGAGTTCCCGCAGCTCGCCGATTGCCGCGTCGAGCCCGTCGGCGCAGTCGGCGAGAAGCTGGGCGCCGCGCGGGTCGACGGTGCCACCGAGGCGCTGCCGTGCCCGCATCAACGTCAGCGCGACCACCACCAGCCGCTGTTGCGCGCCGTCGTGCAGGTCGCGTTCCAGTTCGCGGCGGGCGGCGTCGGCGGCCGCGACGATCCGCCCGCGTGACGCCCGCACCTCCACCAGCTGGGCGCGCACCTCGGCGGTCAGCCGCTGGTTCTCCAACGCCAGGCCCGCGACCGACGTCACCACGTCCAGCAGGGCGGGGTTCTCCCGCAGCGCCGGGTCGTGCAGCAGCACGGCGACCCGTCGGCCGCCGCGCTCCACCATCCGGGTGCAGCGCTCGGTGTCCGCCGCGGGCAGCGTCATCGGCTGGCCGTCGCCGTCGACGAACGTCCCCGTCTCGGTCTGGGCGTACCCGACCTGCAACGACAGGTCGCCCAACGCCTGGGCCAGCTCGGTGCGCAGCTGCGCGGCGCTGACCGGCTCCCGCAGCCGGACGAGCAGCCTGTCGACCGCGCCGCGCCCCATCCGCAGCCGCAGCACCCCGACGACGAACCCCAGCGGCAACAGCCACAGGGCCACCAGGGAGACCCACATCGACTGTTCCCGCCACGGCTGGCCAGGGCCGAGCAGCCCACCGGCGGCCGTCGCCGCGCCGCCCAGCGCGGTGGCCAGGTAGACCGGCGCCAGCACTCGCCGCAGTGGCCGGCCGGCCCCCGCCCACCGACGGGCCAGTATCACCAGCACCGCGACGGCCACGGCGGCGGCGAGCAGGCTCGCGGCCCGGTCGAGCTGCCCGCTGAGCTGCTTGCTGTCGACGACGAGCAGAAGGTTGCGCCGTGGGATCGGCAGCCTCTCGTTGTTGGTGAACAGTGCCCGGATCGGCGTGAGCCCGAAGGCCACGGCGTAGGCCGCCGCGGCCAGTTCGCGCCGCGTCCGGGTGGTAAGCCTTCCGGTGGGGAACGCCAGCACCAGGTGGGTCAACACCGCACTCGATGCCCGGGGGAACAGCAGGCCGGCGGTGTGCACCCACGGGGTGGTCGACAACTGCAGGTCCTCTGCGGGCAGCGCGACGCCGACGAGCACCATGAGCAGTCCTACGCGGGTTTCCGGCCGGCGCAGATGTGCGACCACGCCGGCGGCGAGGAAAAGCATTCCGCCGGCGCCGCTCGCCACTGTGTCAGCCGCCGAATGATAGTGCTGGTCGACCTTGAACGTCAGCGCGGCCGCGGTGAGCGGCAGACCGACACAGGCCGCCAACCACAGCGGCGCGACGCCCCACCACTGCGATTGCCCCCGTGACTGCACCTGCATTCCCGCACATTCACACCGGGCCGGACGCGATGTCAACGGGCTTCGCCCGGTCTGGTCGGTCTGATGGGTCTGGCCGGGAAAAGGCCGCGGAACACCGCGTCCGCGCGGACGTTTTTCAGGGCCAGCCCTGATGCCGGGCGCCGTCGCCGCCGGCACGCTGAATCCGGCATCCCACCCGTCCTCCGCATCCCGTGTTCCCGGAAGGTGACAGATGGAGCTTTCCCGCAGGCAGGTCCTGACCGCCGCGTCCGTGGCGACGGCAGGCGCGCTCGTCTCGACAGCCGGACTCACCCCGGCAGCGGCGGCAGCGGCGACGGCGACGCTCATCGGGACGACTGTCGCGGCCCCCGCCATCGTCGGCCCCGGGCCGTCCGGGCAGCCGTTCCAGATCGCCTTCGCGGGCGGCGGTGGCTACGGCGCGGGCACCCCCAACCATCTGATCAATATTGCTCACGGCAACGACCTGGTGCATCCACGGGTGCTGCCCTACCGGACCGGCGACGCCCTCGGCCTCGCCTGGGACGGCACTGGCATGAGCACCAGCCTCACCCTCGCCTGGACGCACTACTACGACCGCACCCGGCGGCTCAACCTCGGCCGGTCGGCCAACGGCGCGACCTTCGACCTGTTCCCCGCGAGCAGTCACACGTGCCTCGGTGGGGTTGCCCTCACCCGGCACGACAACGCCGTCATCGTCGGGTGGGCCGGCGGCGGCGGTCTCGGGGGCGGCGCGCCCGACGGCCGGGTCAACGTCGCCGCCCTGGGGGGACGTCCGGTGACCCTGCCCTGGCGCACCCCGTCGGCGCCCGCCCTGGCGGGCGACCCGGGCGTCTCCTGGCCGGACGGAGGGCCCCGGCTCTACGTCTGCTGGCGGGACGCCGAAGGCTACCTGTACTTCACCTACTGTGGCTATCGCGATTTCGGCGAGTTGCTGGACCGCAGGCGCGTTCAGCGGGTGGAGACCCGTGGGAAAGCCGAACGGAGCTCCCAGAGCCCCGCCCTGGCGTTCAGCGGTGACCGCCTGTATCTGGCCTGGCCAGCCGTCGACCGTGCACATCACATCAATTTCAAGGTTATCGCCGGTGCCGGCGCCGGGCAGAAGATGACCGGATCGGTGACCGCCTCCTCCGCCCTCGCCATGGAGTCCTACTACCGGGGGTCGGCGAGGGGGTGGACAGGACGATACGTCTACCGCGGCACCGACCGGATCGGCGGCGTCTACTTGACTGACGCGATGCCCCTGTGATGCCCTCGTCGAGCCACCGCGAACGGAATCGAAATCTGACGGTGTCCTCGCGTTTCGGTCATGATCGGATGAGGCTGCGGGACTCGTCCTCGTCGAGCCACCGCAGGTCGTAGGTCTCGTCGACAAGTTGGAAGCGACCGAGGTCCCAGTCGTCGAGTTCCTCGGAGAGGTCGTCGGGCCACACGATCGTGTCCGTGAACGGAAATCGGGTGCCCGGCAGCGCCAGGTAGAGCGTCGCTCCATGGCGACCCTCGGACCACCGCCTCCACCACAGGGCACCGCCCGTCTGTATCGAGTAGACGTCCGGCACGACGAGCAGATACCCGATCGGGTTGGGACCATCGAAGATCCATGCGACTCGATGGCTGTACCGCCCCAACCGCGGGTGGGGCTCGGGCGACTCGAGCCGCGGACGCCAAGGCACGGGCTAGCCATCCAATCCCGGTCCCAGTGGGAAACGGACTCTGCGACGTCACGAGCGGACGGGACCGGCCACCGCGCTCCGGTCAGTCGTCTGGTTGCACGCTCCGTGAGTGCAACCGCGGGCCGAGCCGTACTGCACTTGTACTGCAACGGGGGTGGACCCCACGGTTCAGCAGCAGTGTCAGGTAGGTGCCGCAGATCGTGGAGGACGGTTACAGTACTTAAGTACTCTCGCCCTCTGCCGAGAAGACACCAAGTTTTATCGGCGCCGGTCGACTCACCACCATGCCGCTGACATATTTCCAGCCGCTTTCCTGTCGGATGCCGACGTGCAGACATGCCACCATGAGGTAGCTGCCCGCCGAGGGGTGGCCTGACGCGGAGCCATCATGGCCGAAGTGGCCGTGAGCTGGCACGTCGGCTGAATCTCCGGGCCGCATCGTGGTCTCCTCGCCGAGCGCGAAGAAGCCGCCGGCGCCGGCCACCAGGGAATCACCGCCGACGGAGAGAAGCGCCACGGCGGCATCGCGGGCACGAACGACGTTCAGCGTCTCGTGGCTGATGTTCTTCAGCCTCAGGTGCAGATCCACGGGATGGCGCAGAACCAGAAGGCTGGGCGGTTCCAACCAGTCCAGCCCGAGCCTTCCCTCGAATTTTGGCGAGGTCACCGGAACATCACGAGCACGGCTGTCGGTCATCGTCATCCTCGGATCTCGACAGATCGTTCCTGCGGTGTGTTGTACGTCTGCGGCGTGATCGGCCTGGACAGCCTGGTAGCGCCTCGAGCTTGCAGTGCAGCATAGCCCGACTGCCGTCGGTCTGATCGTCCTGCTGTCGTGAGTGGTCGGTGTCGATGTGGCGGACGACGGCGGAGAGTGCACAGAGTTCGGGTCTTTCGCTGTCGATCTGCTGCGCCTCCGGGGCTGGCCTACCGGTCTCCGCGGCCAGGGCTGTCTCCAGCCAGGTACGACCTCCTCGCGGGCAGGCGCCTTCGACGGAATTCGCCCTGGTGAGGGGCCCACGACGGCACATAATCCGAGGCTCGCCGCCGTCCGGCCTGATAGCGGCCAGGTGGTCGGAACCTCGCCGGAGTCAGTGCCGTCTGTCGTTACGATCGGTATTCAGCCCAATATTCTTTGGCCCCCCCTTCGTGTGTTGTGGCCGCATCGAAAGATCATGGAAGGCGCTCTTGTGCGCCGTGTACGAAGGGAGTCCTCGCAGTACACGTGGTCAGGGCGCCTATCGGTTCCAGGATCCTGATGACGCGTCAGGTTGACGGCGAGGCAAGGCGGCCACCGTCACTCACGGCTACTACTTGCCACTAATGTGTGGCAGGGGAAGCATCTGGTCCCGCCAGGGCGTCCATCCAAGGGGGGCAGTGCGTGCACATACGTCGACCGGCACTCATGGTATTTCTTGTGATCATGGCCATGTTCGGACTGGCGACAGGGGCGTCCGCCGAGCCGCAGGATAAACCCGCCGTAAGCACGTCTGGCCAGGCACTCCGAGCGGCACCAGAAATCGCCGACTCGCTGGGCGGGGCGTCAGCGGATCTGGGTAACCAACTCCGCAGCTCGGATTCGTCCTGCTACGGCGGGCTGGAACAGTCTGGCACCGCCGAGCTGACCGTCCACATCGTGGACCGCGCAGATTGCGTCTCAGTGAAATCAAGGGCAGCCAGGCCCTCGATCAGCGCTGGAACGGTGTCGGTCAAGACCGCGCCGGCCGCGTATTCCCTGGTGGCGCTCGAAGCCAAGCGTGATCTCGTCACCAAGAACATAGCGTCGCTGCAGGCGGGTGGCGCCGGCCTCAGTAACTGGGGTGTGGACGTTAAGACGAACCGCCTGCACATCGGCGTGGCGGAGCTGACGCAAGCAGTTCAGCAGAGGATTTCCTCGCTTCTCGGTGGACTGGCTGATGTGGAACTGACCCAGGATGCCGGATGGACCCAGACTGCCGACAGGATCGTGGATGTGGCCCCCTGGTATGGCGGTGACAGAATCGTCGGCCCGGTCGGCCCATGCACCTCGGGTTTCAGTGTCTTTGAGCCGTCGAACGGGGACCGGACGTTCAACACGACCGCGGCCCACTGCGGGTACGGAACTTTCAAGCAGGGTGGAAATGGCTACGGCATAACATATGTCGGTAACTACACCGAAGGGGGACCGACGGATGCCCAGCTTGTGACGACCTACCCGGCGAGCGCGGCCGGGCGGGTATATACCACCTCGAATGGCTCGAGCCCGGTGAAGGGCTGGATCTCGAGTCAGGTGGGTGGCAACAAGGTGTGCAGCGACGGGTCGTACACCGGTGAGCACTGCGGCGGAACCATCAACGCCACCGACCAGTGCCTTTACTTCATGGATAGCAGGAAGACGATCTGCAAGCTGATCGTGGTGTACTCGCCTGGCTTCCAGCCAATCCCCGGCGACAGCGGCGGCCCCGTGTACAACCATGGCGGGACCACTGCGGACACGGGGCCCAACATCTATGCCCGCGGGCTCATCACTGGCTCCTACGGCGGGAACCAGAGTCTGTGGGCCTACACCCCGGTCTCGGCCTGGAGGACTCTGCTGGGGGTCGAGATCCTGGGCGGCTAATGCCGGTCCTGGAGGGTCTACCGCTGCGCCGCTTCTCAAGACCGCGGAAGTAGGCGCAGTCCTCGAAAAGCGGCCTCCGGCCCGAAAGCACCCCCGCACGGCCAGCCACAACAGCACGCGTCGTGGTTTCGTCGGCCGACGGTGGCCCGCCAGGTACTGGAGTTGGCCGGAGTTCCTCGGGCGAACCAGCCGGTGGGGGTTGCCAGATCCCTCGTTCTGAGATCGAGCGCCCCCACATGGCACGCGCCGCGCGACGGCTGCGCGGCAACCTTGGCGGGCCGTGCTCGCCGGCGCGTCGCGCCGTGCTGCTCAGTGAGAGTCCCGCGGCGAATCGGCAGGGTGTTGGCGGGATGATGTGGGCAATGACCCACTGGGCGGGTACGTGCCCGGCGGGCAGCAGACAAGTCGCACTCAACGCCGGCGACGAGTCTCTTCAGCCGCGGGAACGAACGACCCAGCACTGGGGGTAGAACGTGGATCCGACGCCGTCGGCCGATGGCACGGGTAACTCCGGCGACGTCCGCGGTGGAGGCCTGCGCGACCTCGTGCGGCTCACCATTCCTGCCGCCAGTGCTTACCTGGTCGTCCTGCGCACCACGACCGCGTCTTTGGCCGCGCGGGCGGATTTCACGCTTGACGACATCGAGGACCTGCGGATCGCCGTGGACGAGGCCTGCGCCCTGCTGCTGGTCTCCGCGGTCCCGGGATCGGCCCTGGAGTGCGTCTTCACGCTGTCGCCCGGCCGCCTGCGGGTGACCGTCTCGGTCGACAGCCTCGACGGCGAGCCGCCGTCGAAGGACACGTTCGCCTGGACCGTCCTGAGCGCGCTGGCCGGCGAGGTCGCCAGCTCCACCGGGCCGGGCCAGCGAGTCACGATCGAGCTGGCGAAACGGCGCGGCGACCGCGGCCAGTAGCCGATCTCGCCACTACGAGATCGCCGGCGATGGTGAGCCGCAACTTCGGCTTGTCGTCATGTCCACCGAACTCGTGACCGCCGTCTGACCGCCGTCGAGTGCCTTGACGTGCGCCGAACGAACCCTCCGAATGCAGCAGCGGCGGCCAATTATTGTGGCGGCATGGGATTGCTGGGGGATCTGGTCAAGATCGTCTCCGACCTGGTGGGGAGCGGCCGCCGCCAGGGTGAGGCACCGTCGCGGGAGGCGGGACGGGAGGGTCGGCGGCGGTCGGCACCAACACCGAAGGCTCCGTCCCCCTCTTCCGCCTCCCCTTCGTCTTCGGGGGCAGCCGCGCGCAGTCACCCGGCCCGGGAGCGGGCGCGGTCGTCCCGTGCGCATGCGGAGGTCTCGCCGGGCGAGTTCGGGCCGGATGCCACCACGGAGGTGGATCCGGGTCGCATCGGACCGGTGCGGATGAGCTACGCGCCGCAGTCGGACGGGGCTCCGGATCCCGGTGAGATCGTCTGGACGTGGGTGCCGTTCGAGGAGAACGACGGGCGGGGCAAGGATCGGCCGGTGCTCGTGGTGGCCGTCGAAGCCGCGGGCACCTACCTGGCCGTGCAGCTCACCAGCAAGGACCATGACGGCGAGGGCGATTTTGTGCCCGTCGGCGCGGGCGGGTGGGACAGCGAGCGCCGACCGTCCTGGGTCAACCTGGACCGGGTGATCCGGGTGCACGAGGGCGGGATGCGCCGAGAGTCGACGGCCCTGCCGCGCGAGCCGTTCGAGCGGGTCACGGACCGGCTGCATCAGCGCTACGGCTGGCGCTAGGTGCTGGTCGGGTTCGATCGGCCTCTCACTGGATCAGAACACCCTTCCCGTGCAGGTCGCCAAGCCCGACCCTGCCATGGAGACGGGCGGCAGGAAGGCCCCGCACCCCCTCCAGGGTGCGGGGCTGTGCCGCTTCTTGTGACTGCCTGCGCTGACCGGCCCGGATCAGTCGCGCTGGTGGACGACCAGGACGGCGCCGGGGGCGTGGGCGACGACGGAGGTGGCCACGCTGCCGAGCAGGTGGCCGGCCAGCCGCGAGTGCCGGTGGGCGCCGAGAACGATGAGGTCCGCCTGGCGCTCGGCGGCGGTGGCGATGATGCCTTTCCAGGTCGGTGCCGCCTGGACGGTGGCGCTCTGGGCGCGGAATCCGGCGGCGTCCGCGAGGTGGGCACCGTGCGCGGCGATGTCGGCGGCGGCCTTCTCGACCTCGGCGGCATTGTTCGCGTCGAAATGCTGCGAGCCGACCGGGGTGAAGCCGACATCGGCCGGCTGCCAGGCGCACAGGACGAGCACCTCGCGTCCGGGCGGAAGCTGCGTGGCGGCGTACTGGATGGCGTGGCCGGCGACGTCACTGCCGTCGTAGGCGAACAGCACCGGGCCGGGGCGGCCGGCTCGGGCACCGGGCTGCACGGCGTCGGAGTCGGAGTCGGAGTCGGCATCAGTGTGGGGTGAGGACATGTCAGTCGATGCTTTCCGGGACGGGGAGGGCGATGTCCAGATCACCGATATGGGAAGTTCGGCGGACTCTGGCCAGCAGCGGGGGCGAATACCAGGCCGGACGCAGGGCACCCAGGAACGTGTCGACGTCGGGAGCCTGCGGGCGGGCACCGCTCAGGGCGTAGATCGCGGCGCCGATGGCAGCGCCGGCGAGGGCCAGGCCAAGACCGATCCACAGGGCGATGTTCGTTCCCTCGTTGAGGTCGCCGGTTACCGTGGCCGCGAAATGGGCGAAGATCGGCGCGATCATGAAGGCCGCAACCGCACGTAGCAGTTCGACCAGGGCGAACACGCGTTGCAGGTTGGCGGACGGCAGGGAGAAACCGGCCACGAACAACGCCGGGGCGACCGTGGCGCCGAGGGCGAGCCCGGTCAGTCCCGAGCCGACCAGCGCCAGCGGCTGGCTCGCCGGCATCGCGAACCAGAAGACCAGGATTCCGGCGGCGAGCAGGATCATGCCCACGAACGGCAGGTAGTGCACGGCGCGCCGGGTGATGACGAAGCCGAACAGGACCGCGGCGATCACCGCGCCGCCGAGTTCGGGCAGGTAGAGCAGCCCGACGCGCACCGGGCCGTAGGTCTCCGAGAGCACCGCGGCGGTCAGTGCCGTCGCGGACACCGACGCCGCCGCGGCGAACAGCGCGATCACCACGCCCGCGACCGGGATCGAGCTGGTGAGCATCTCCCGGACCATCAGCAGCGGCTGCGCGGCCCGGAACTGGTAGACGACGAGGACGACGATCAGTGCCAGACCGCCGAGCAGCGGCGCGATCACCTCGACGTCCAGGATGCTGTGGCTGGTCAGTTCGGACGCGCCCAGGAAGGCCGCCAGGCTGCCGACCGCGGCCAGCGCGATCGCCGGCAGGTCGCGCGGGGCGTCGGGGTTCGCCGGCGGTGCGTCCTCGAAGGTGAGCACGACCAGCAGCAGCGCCAGCACCGAGATCCCGGTGACGATCCAGAACAGCGGTCGCCAGGCATCGGCGTCAGCCTGCAGACCACCGATGAACGGGCCGAGCGCGACCGCGCCGAAGATCCCCATATTCATGATCATGACGGTGGTGCGCAGCCGCTCGCGCGGGTAGCCGATCGCCAGCGCAGGGGCCGCGGCGATCAGCAGCATGCTGGTGGCCAGGCCCTGCAACAGGTGGCCGATGATGAACATGGCCGCGTCCTGCGCCGCCGCCGTCAGCACTGATCCGACGACGAGCAGGACCGCGTAGCCGAGCAGCATCCGCCGTTGCGGCAGGTGCAGACCCAGCTGGACGGCGAGCACCGTCCCCAGCGCGTAGGCCGCGTTGCCCAGGCCCGAGCTGATGCTCATCGTCTGCGCGCTCATGTGCAGCTGCCTGGCGACGATCGGCGCCAACGGGTCGAGCGCGGCTGACAGGGCCAGATAGGGAACAAGCGCGAATATCACCATGGCTGCGGACGCCGCGTATCTGCCAGCAAGAGGACCTTGACGCATCAATACCTTCTGATTTAGGCGTGCGGAATCCGTGGCATAGATCGGGGTGTGGAACTGCGGACTTCCCCTCCGATACCTTTACTCGTCCCCTGTCGGACGAACAGAGGGGCGGGCGGACTGTGAGAATGGTTACCATCGGCTAAAGACCGGCTTTGCCAGGAATACCCGACGCGCCGCCGGCATGGGCCTCCCGCCTCCGCCCCGGGCCTCGGCTTCGGTCCTCGCTCTGGTCGGTCGGGGTTTCGGTCCATGGCCCGGTTCTGGCCTCAGCTCTGGATCCGGCTGCGACCTCGGCCTCCGCTCGGCTGTGTCGTCGCTTGGCGGGACGGGGGCCGTCCGGCTGGGCGGTTGGTGGGCGGTTGGTGGGCGGGGGTGGGTGCCGTGTGCGTCTGCCAGCGCGGTGGCGGCGGACCGAGTGGTCCCGGCCAGCCGGGCCGTTGTCGCCCGGTGTGGAGACCACGCACGTGGTGCACGGATAGTGGTGATCTCGTGACCCGCTGGGACGGCGGTCCGTGATGTAGAGCGACCACCGCGTGATCCTCGTTCGAGAACGACCAAGGACTCGATGCACCGGATCGAACGAATCGCCGTAACGGTTACCGGAGGCGGGAGTGGGCTACCGGAGCCGGAACCGTTGATCTCGCGATTCCGAAGTCCCGGGCCGGCTCCTACTTCCCGGAATGGTCGCTGACGCTGTGGGGCTTCAAAAACCGGATGTTCCCCCACGCCCAGTAGGAGCGCCGGGGCATTGCTGGGATGCTGAACGCGAGGCTGACGTCCTGCAATGTTGAGAGGTCTCGACCATTGCTCTTGCGCCCGCGGGCGGCGCCTCCCTACCTGCGCGCTGGGGGCATCAGGTCGGTTTCGACGCGATGCCCTCGTAGGCGAAGGCGAGCTGGGCCGTCCCGCGCATCGGATAGGTGCTGGCCGACTCCAGGGCCAGTCCGGACTTCTCGACCAGGTCGTCGATCCGGCGGTTGAGGCGGCAGCCTCCGGCGATCCTGCTCCAGGCGGGTGTGAGCCGGTCCTGCCAGCGGGCGACGGTGGGCCGGGGCGAGCGGCCGTGCTCGGTGAAGTGCAGTGTGCCGCCGGGCCGCAGTACGCGATGGATCTCGCGCAGTGCCCGTTCGGCGTCGGGGATGGTGCACAGTGTCCAGGTGGTGAGGACGTGGTCGACCGACGCGTCCGGAAGGTGCAGCGCCTGACCGTCGTCGCCGATGAACTCGACCATGACGGGTGCGGCGGCGATGCGGGGTGCGGCGAGCGTGCGTCCGACGGCGGCGGGTTCGACCGCGAGCAGGCGGGTGACTCCCGCTGGAAGGTGCGCGATGTTGCGTCCCGACCCGAAGCCGATCTCCAGGACCTCGCCGGACAGCCCGGCCGCGACGCGCGCCCTGGCCTCCTCCACCGGCCGGCCGAGGACGAGATCGACGATTCGGGGCAGCACCTGGTCGTCATAGAAGCCCATCACGACTCCTCATCGGGGGCTCGGGCGGCCGTTGCGCCGAGCAGTGCCTGGGCGAGCCGCTTGTCCTGATCCACGCAGCAGTCTTCGCCGACTGGTTCGTCCCGTTCGAGCGCGAGCCGGCCGCCGCCGGCCTGCGCCGGATCCGCGTCACCCGCACCGGGTACTCGGACCCCGCACCCGCCGAGCCGCTGTCGGTGGCCGACCACGCCGCCGAGTGCGCGGAGCTGTTGCGCCGCCTCGGGATCGAGCGGGCCCGGGTGCTCGCGCACTCCTGCGGCTGCGTGGTCGCGCTGCAGCTGGCGCTCGACCACCCGGAGCTGGTCGGCGCGTTGCCAGGCTTCGGGCAGGACGGCACCGAGCCGGTGCGACAGGCCTGACGTCGGCATCCACGCCACGAGCTCGGGCAGCACCGTGCCCGAGACGGGAACCGTGATCCCGACGTCGGCGGCGGAGTCGTCGAACGGCAGCGGCTCGCCCGGCACGACGGGGCAGACCACGACCCGGCCGGTGTTGGCGTTGTTGTCCATGTCGGCCTCGGCATGGGATGGATCACAGGAACCAGCCTCGCATGAACAACGGGCCGAAGTGACGATCATCGGTGCGGGTGACCAAGGGGCCTGTTACGGTCCGATCCATAGTCGATCGAAATGGGAAGGGAGCTGGATGGCCGACGCCGCCACCTCGCGAGCCGTGGGGCCTTTACCGTTTGTGACGCCGCAGACCGAGTTCTTCTGGACGGCCGGTGAGGCCGGCGAACTGCGCTTCCAGCGTTGCACCGGTTGCGGGGCGGTGCGTCATCCGCCCGGTCCGATCTGCGCCGACTGCCGGTCCCGCGACGTCGAGGCCGCGACCGCGAGCGGGCTGGGGACCGTGGTCGGCGTGAGTGTGAACCACTTCTCCGAGCACGGCTTCGTGCCGTCGGCCGCCGCGGCGCTGGGCGACTTCGGCGCTGATGTGATCAAGATCGAGCGGCTGGCCGGCGACGCCATGCGCAGGATCATCGCCAGCGGGATGGTGGCCACGAAGGACGGCTACGACTTCCAGTTCGAGCTGTTCAACCGCAACAAGCGCGGCATCGTGTTAGACGTCGAGCAGCCCGCGGGCCGCGAGATCTTCGCCAAGCTCGTGCGCTGGGCCGAGGTGTACATCACCAACCAGCTTCCCCGCGTCCGCCGCAAGCTGCGCACGGAACCGGCCGACATCTTCGCGCTCAACCCGAGCATCGTGTACGCCCGCGGGCACGGCCAGGGACAGCGCGGGCCCGACGCCGAGGCCGGTGGTTTCGACGGTGTCTCCTACTGGGCGCGCGGCGGCGTGGCCCACGTCCTGACCGACGCGGACGCGACGTGCCCGACCCGGCAGCGCCCGGCCCTCGGCGACGGCCCCAGCGGGATGTTCCTGGCCGGCGGCATCTGCGCCGGGCTCGTCCACGTGGGGCGGACCGGCAAGGGCATCGTGGTCGACACCTCCCTGCTCGGCTCGGCGGCGTGGACGCTCGGGCCCGACCTGGCCTACACCACCCTGACCGGCGAGCAGATGCCGATGGCGGCCGACGAGCAGGTGTCGCCGCTCGTGCGCCAGTACCGGACCGTCGACGGCCGGTGGGTGTCCCTGATGATGATCGACGAGGGGCGCTACTGGGAGCAGGCCTGCCGGGCTCTCGGCCTGGACGATCTCATCGCCCGTTTCCCCGACCCGGCCTCGCGCCGAGCCGGCTGGCCGGTGATCCACGAGCGGATCAACGCGGTCGTCACCACGCTCGACCACACCGAGCTGGACGCGAAGCTGCGCGCCCAGGGCTGCATCTTCTCGTTCTTCGCGACCCCGACGGAGGTCGTCGCCGACCCGGCGGTGGTCGAGAACGGCTACCTCATGCGGCACCCCGAGCATCCCGACGTCCGGCTCGCGGCCGCTTCGGTGCAGTTCGACGACGAGCTGCCGTCGGCCCGGCGCCCCGGACCGGCCCTGGGCCAGCACTCCCGCGAGGTCCTCACCGAGCTCGGCTACGGCGAGGCGGAGATCCTCCGCCTGCTCGACGACCAGGTCATCGCGGAATCCTCCAGCGACACCCAGCCGAGGAGATCCGCGTGAACGGCCAGGCCGAGATCGTCGGCACAATGGCCGGCTGAGGCCGCCTCGGCGGGGGTCGGTTAGCGTGCGGACCATGGCGACGAGGCGAGAGCCCACCGCCGGTGCGCCCGCGACGGTCCCGCGGGGCCGGCCGCGGGACGCGGACATCGACCGGCGGGTCCTCGAGGCCACCCGGCACCTGCTGACGACGGTGGGTTTCGAGCAGACCACCGTGCAGTCGGTGTCGCGCCGGGCGAGAGTGGCTGCCTCGACGATCTACCGCCGGTGGCCGTCGCGCATCGAGCTGATCGAAGAGGCGGTCTTCCCGGGTTTCGACGAGGTCACGAGTGCTCCCAGCGGAGATGTCCGGCGGGATGTGCGCAGGTTCCTCCAGGCGTACCTGGCGGCCTTCAGCCACCCCGCCGCGCGGGGGGCGCTGCCCGGGCTGCTCGCGGTCTACCAGACTCGGGGCACCTCGCAGCTGCGCCGGGAGGTCTTCGCGGCCACCATGCGCCCGCGTTTCCTGGCCGTGATCGCGGCGGCCGAGCCCGGCACGGTCGACCCGGCGGTGTGCGCGGACGATCTGCTGGACCTGCTGATCGGCGCGGTGATGTACAAGGTGTTTCTGGAGCCGCTCACGCCCCGGGCCGGGGCCCCCGACCGCACCGCCGAGCTGCTCGACCGGGTGCTGGCGCCGCCGGCGAAGAGCTGAATCTCCGGCTCGGCCGGTCGGATCGGGGAGCCGGCCGGCCGGCCGTAGTCGGATTCAGGGGAAGTAACCGATCGACCCAACGGCATCGCGTTCGGGACAGGGAACTGGCCGGGCCGGCGAAGGGAGAGCGGCGGGACATGGCGCAGCGCCGGTCGGACGACGACGACACGCATGGCGATCGGGGTGTGAACACCGCCCGAGGTCTCGATGCCCCGGCGGCTGGGTCGCTACTGGCGGATCTGCGCGTTGTTGATCTGTCCATGTGGCAACCGGGCCACTACGCCACCCAGCTTCTCGCCGACCTCGGGGCCGACGTGGTCAAGGTCGAGCCTCCCGGCGGAGACCGGATGCGAAAACTCCCCGACCGCTTCGTCAACTTCAACGGCCGGAAGCGGACCGTCGTCCTGGACCTCAGGTCGGAGCCGGACCTTGCCCGGCTGAAGGATCTGGTGAGGGACAGCGACGTCGTCGTCGAGGGCTACCGTCCCGGCGTCGCCGACCGGCTCGGCGTCGGCTTCGAGTCCCTGCGGGCCGAGAACCCGTCGCTGGTCTACTGCTCGATCTCCGGGTACGGGCAGAGCGGGCCGCTGTCGGCGGCGCCCGGTCATGACTGGAACTACCAGGCGTATGCCGGGGTCATGTCCGGCGACGAACCCGGCGTCTCGCCCCGGCCGGCACGGATGCTGGTGGCCGACCACGGAGGGGGGCTGGCGGCGGCTTTCGGGATACTGGCCGCCGTTCTCTGCGCGCGGCGGACCGGTGTGGGCGAACACGTGGACGTGTCCATGGCGGATCTGGTCGCCAGTTGGGTCGCGCCGATGGAGGCCGTGGACCCGCGACGAGCGGCCGCGGCGCCTCGCATCGAGGCGCCGGCGCACGGTGTGTTCGCGGTCGCCGACGGCTACATCGTGCTGGGGATCTTCTCCGAAGACGGCATGTGGGATGACCTGTGCCGGGAACTTGGTTTCGAGTCCCACGTCGGGCTCGGCCTCCACCAGCGCACGGAGTCCGCCGCGCAGCTGCGGGCGGCGCTGGCCGAGCGCCTGGCGGGCTTCCAGCGGGACGCCGTGGTGAGCGCGCTCGGCTCGCGGCTTCCGGTCTCGCCGGTGCTGTCGCGGGAGGAGATGCTCGAGCATCCTCACTTCCGCGCCCGGGGAACGGTGGTTGCGCGGGGCCCCGACGGGATGCGGGCACTGGGGCATCCCCTGCGGTTCGCGGTGCCTCCCGCGCTCCCACCCGGGCCAGCTCCGAACCTCCCGGAACGGAACGACAGGGCGTAGCCGTGTCGGCTTTCCGCATCCCGGAGGGCGCGGCATCGGCCGGGCGATCTGCCGGTCCGCTGAGCGGTGACGTTTTTCGTATCTCGTCGGGCTGACTGAAAGGAGCTTCGGTGGAAGTCATTCGCGCGGAATCGGTTCCGGACCTGGGGGCGCCACACCGGGGAATATCCTCGCTGTGGGTACGCGGTCCGGGACAGGACGACACACTCGATGTCGCCATCGTCGGATTCGAGCCGGGATCCGCCACGCCCCCGCACGTGCACCACGGTGGCCAGACGCTTGTCATCCTCTCGGGGCAGGGCTTTGTCGAGGTCGACGGAGTGCGGACCGAGGTGTCGAGCGGGGACATCGTTGTCAGCCCGCCGGGAGAATCGCACGTCCACGGCGCCGCGGATGACGCTGCCATGGTGCACGTCTCGGTCACAACGGGCCGTAATGAGCTGCTCGGGGACATCGGCCCTGCTTTCGAGGCGCAGACCCGGCGCTGAGATCGCCGTTCGGCGTCTCCCGGCCCGGTGTCGAGGGCGGCGGTGACCAGGCCATCGCCCCCTCGATGTTCCGGTCAATGGCGACCGCTCACCGGCCGAGAAATCGGTCGAAGTCGCGCAGCAGGATGTTCTCGCGTATCTCGTCGCCGACCCCGTGCCCGCAGCATTTCCAGGGTGTCTGTGCGTCAGCCCAGCCACCGTCCGAAGGGCTGCATCTGGTGGTGGGCGGCCATGGCGGAGCCGGCGGGGCCCATCAGGGCCTTGTAACGCTGCCAGCGCCGGTTGAACAGGACGACGAGCTCGGTGTCGTGGCGTCCCTCGTCGGCCAGGACGAAGTTTTCCAGCAGTGTCTCGCTCTCGTCCCAGTTCTTCGGCGCGCGGCCGACGAGCTGGGCGAGGTCCTCCCGGTCGGCTTCGGTGACGGCGGCGCCGATCTGGTCGGAGCGCTCGAGGTGGCGGGCCAGGCGGAACGCGATGCGGATCTGGTAGGTGACGTACGGATCCTCGACCGAGATCGACCGCAGCGAGCGGGACAGGTGTTCGTGGGGGGTGGAGACGGGTGAGGAGACCGGCTCGGGGATCTCGACGGGTTCGAGGTCGATGCCCAGGTATTCGGCCATGGTCTCGACGGCGTGCAGGTTCGTCTCGCTGACCCACTGGGCGTAGGTCATGTAGTCGGTGTCCAGGATCGGGCGGGCCAGCGCGCCGTGGAAGGACAGCTGGTTGGTGAGGGTGAAGAACAGGTGGTGCCACTGGATGGCCGCGAGGTCGACGGGCCGGCCGGTCAGCTCGGCGTACCGGTCGTACAGCGTGGTGAAGTCGCCGTAGGGGATGACGGTGTCGCGCATGCGCCAGGCGGCGAGGTCCATCATGGGGTCGCCGATGTGGCCGATTTCGACGTCGACGAGGGCCACGAGGTGGCCGTCGGCGTGATGGAACTGGCCGGAGTCCCACACGATGGGCGCCTCGCGGTCCGAGGCGGGCAGCGGGTGGCGGCGCAGCCAGCCGAGGACGAACTCCATCAGCGGGTCGGGGCGCACCTTGCTCGACCGGTAGTGCTGCTCGAACCGGCGTACTCCGATCATCGCGGAGTCGGCCGCCGACGTCCCGGAGATCACTCCGGCGGCCTTGAACGGGCCGGTCGGGAGCTGGTGCATGCGGGCCAGGGCCTGCAGGTACTCGTCGACCACCGTGCGGCGCTCGTCGTCGGTGGTTCCGGCAAAGTCTGGCCGGCCGGGGACGGCGGCCATCGCGTACGCCCGCGGTTCGTCGCACCAGCCGTGCACGTGCGGGACCGGGATACCGTGCTCGTCGAGAAGACGCTGGAACAGCATCTCGTGTTCGAGAGGGAAGATCAGAGACGTGTCGGACCGTTCGCCGCGCACGACGACGCGTTCGGTGGAGCCGCCGCGATCGATGTCGACGAACCACATGGGCCGCCATCTGGGCTGCCGCTCCCACGACACGACCTGCCCGCCCAGCAGGGACTCCAGCCAGGCGATGACACGGCCGTCGTCCTTTAACTCCGTGTCGCGGGCATCCGATGCTGCCATGATCATCCTTTCGGTGTCCAGCAGTCCTCGGCTCGGCTCCCCACGACCTCGCACGGGCAGTCGCGCCGGTCTCCTGACCTCCGCGGCCGGCACTCGCCGGCGGCATGCCGACGACAGTAGCCTAACGATTGTTAGGCTGCTAGCCGGAGCGGAAGGGCGCTGCCGGCAAGCCTCGCAGGCAGGGCAGGCCCAGCCGTGAGCCAGGTGACGGGCCGGGCGAACAAGCGCGACGCGGTGCTGCGGGAGAGCGCCCGCCTGTTCGCCGAGCGAGGCATCGAGGCCACGACGATGCGCGCGATCGCCGACGCCTGTGGCATGCAGGCCGCCAGCCTCTACCATCACTTCGCGTCGAAGGACGAGCTCGTCGCCGCCATCCTGACCCGCAGCGACGCGCACATCTCCGGTCTCTATGACGCCATCCTCGACGCCCCGCTGGAGCCTGCCGACCGGCTCGAGGCGATGATCCGGGCGACGCTCGACAACTTCGGCCACCACCGGGACGCCGCGCGGATCTACTACCGCGACCGGGCGTATGTCGCGGAGTCGCCGCTGCTTACCCAGGTCCGCGACAACGCGGTCGCCCATGACGAGCTCTGGGACCGGTCCATCGAGGCGGCCATTGCCGCCGGGCGTATCTCCCCGCGGTTCGAGGCCATCAACCTGCGCAGACTGCTGCAGGAGTTGATGTGGTCGACCGCCCGGCTGCGCGGAGACGCCGTGAGCGCCGATGACATCGTGCACGTCCTGCTCCACGGGATCCTCGCGCCGGAGCCCGGCCGCGGCGAGCCGTCACACCGACCGGAGTTGTAGCGCCCAGGGCGCTGTTGCGTTCCGAGAAAACAGCGCATGCCGGCGATTCGGGTGCCGGCGGTCAGACGGCGGCGGCGGTGCTGACCCGTCCGGTCCGGGCCGCCTCCGTCAGCGCGGCGTGGTCGGCCTCGTTCTGGTCGGCGTAGGCCTCCGCGAACCGCGCGACCGCCCGGTCGAACGCCTCGCCGGCGCCGAGGTAGGCCGCGATCGCGATGCGGTCACCCGAGCGGGCGTGGGCCCGGGCGAGGGTGGCGGCGCACAGTCGCCCGAACAGCATCATGCCGTGCGGGACCATGTCCTCCGCCACCGCGATGCCCTTCCAGTCCTGCAACTGCCGGACGTAGAAGTCGCGCCGCCGCTTGTCGATGCCGTCCACTCGCTGCCAGCCGAGGAAGATGTCGGTGGTCGCCTGCATGAGCCGTTGGCCGGCGACCACCCGTTCGCCCTGGTTGTCGTACTCGCTCCCGGGCAGGTGATCGGCAAGGACCGACGTCCCGGCCTCCTTGAGCTGCAGCAGGAGCGGGTCGCCGCCGTCGCGGCCGAGCAGCAGTGCGACCCAGCAGCGGGTGCCCACGCTACCCACGCCGACGACCTTGCGCGCGAAGTCGACGAGCCGGTACTGGGCGAGCAGCGAGCGCCGATCGGCCGACAGGGTGGTGGAGTACCGGTCGACGATGGAGCCGAGCCATCCCATCAGCAGCTCCTGCTCGGCCCCGGCGGTCAGCTCGCTGACCGGGACGAGCAACGGAGGGTCGGTCGCGAAGCGCCGTTCGCCGTCCACCACCTCGGTCAGCTTGGCGAACGCCCGCAGCCGGTCGTGCGACCGGGCGCGCGCCGTCGCCCGCGACAGGCGCCTTGAAGTCCGCCGGCCCAGAACGTCTGCGAAACGCGTGGTCAGATCGGCGACGTCGACGTGCGCGTACCAGACGTCGAGGTTGGTCATCGCCGCGAACTGGTGCATCCACGTGCGGTACGCCCTGACCGCCGCGGTGACGATTCCGCGTCGTTCGGACGGGTCGAAGCCATTGGCGCGGCCGGCGATGACCAGGCTTGTCGCGAGCCGCTTCACGTCCCACTCCCACGGGCCGGGGAGGGTCTCGTCGAAGTCGTTGATGTCGAACACCAGGCGCCGTTCGGGGGACGCGAGCAGCCGGAAGTTCAGCATGTGCGCGTCGCCGCAGAGCTGGACGTCGATCCCCGACGTCGGCGTCCCGGCGAGGTCTGCCGCCATGATCGCGGCGGCGCCCCGGTAGAACCTGAACGGCGACTCCATCATGCGCTGGTAGCGAAGGGGGACGAGCTCGGGCAGGCGGGTCTGCGACTGCCGGTCGATCACGTCGATCGGGTCGGCCCGGTCCGGCGCCGGGTCGTACTCCGCGTGGGCCCGGCGCGGGGCCCGGGTCCGCGCCTCCTTTCCCCGGGCCGCGCGCTCTGCCGGTGTCGGCAGGGCCCTGTCGGGCGCTGTCCTGGCTGGCCGTCGCGGCTGGGAACCGCGCGCGGCGGGAGGCGTGACAACAGTGGTCATGTTCGACCTCTCGTGGGCCTGTGGGAGGGCCGGTCGTGAGGTGACCGAGCGCGAGCCACCACCCGGCCACGATGATCCACAGGGCGTTCCCGATCAGCGATCCGGCCCCGGCGTCCGGTCGCGGGACCAGCGTCCATCCGAATGGCCAGAGTGTGTAGTGCGCCCTTCTCGAGGCAGCTTTTCCGAACGAGATGGTAACTATCAGGATAAAGCAGAGTATTGCGGCCAGGGTATACAGAACTGCCAGCAACAGTCCGCAGAGCACCAGCCAGATGATGTTGAGCGCCGTACGCATCCGCCGCTCCTTTCCGTCGGCTGTCCCGCTGCGCGCCCGCCGGCGGCGGTTCTTCCGGGTCCCCGATGGCGACGGCCGAACCGGCACCGTACGCCCGTTCGCGTTCCACGAGAATCGGGAACGGGTATCTCCTGCCAGCCTTACCGCCACCGTGCCCCGCCGCGGGACGTGCTAACCGGGCTGGATCCACCATCGGGGTGATTAACCGTCATGTCCTGTGGCCCGTCGTTTCGCCGATGCCAGGGACCGCTGCACCCGGACGCGGCAGCGGCTCGCCGAGAGCGCCGCCAGGCATGTCCAGCGCCAGATCAAGGAGAGGAGTTCGTGCACCAGGCGCTGGTCCTTTCGGCACTGGCCCTGATGCTCTTCGTCCCCTCGCTGATCAGCCTCGCCGCGGTGGCCCCGGCCGTTCGCCGTGCGGCGCAACCCGCTCCATGACCACGCCCGGGGTGGGCGGGGAGCGTCCCCAGTCACCGGCTCCGGCCACCCGGCGGCGTCTGGTGCGACACGCGGTGCGGCGGGCCGCGTTGAACATCACGGTGCTCGTGGCGCTCTACTACGTGCTGCCGCTGCGGGGGGCGTTGGACCCGGCGGCGATCCTGCTGCTCGTCGTTGGGCTGCTGGCGTTCGCGGTGCTTGCCGGCTGGCAGCTGCGCTCGATCCTGCGGTCGCGGTACCCCGCGGTCCGGGCCATCGAGGCGCTTGCGCTGTCGATCCCCCTGTTTCTGATCCTGTTCGCGAGCACCTACTTCCTGATGAGCCGGACGGGGGCGGGGACCTTCACCGAGCCGATGAACCGCACCGACGCGCTGTACTTCACCGTCACCGTGTTCGCCACCGTCGGATTCGGTGACATAGCGCCGAAATCGGAATCAGTCCGGATCGTCACGATGGTGCAGATGCTGGCCGACTTGCTCGTGCTGGGTCTGCTCATACGCGCGGTCCTCAGCGCGGTCGAGCGAGGGCAACGGCGCAAGACCGCGCCGCCGGAGACACCCGAGGCCGCGCCGGAGACTCGACGGCCGTGACGAACCCGGCGGGGTCCGCACCCCTCATGGAGCACGCGCTGCGGGGCGGACCGCAGCCGGGAGGCCCGCAGCCGCTACCGCCGGGACACCGGACCTGTCACTCGATGCCTTAAGTCCCTGGCGGTGGGGCATTCCTACATCAGTCACCGGCCCTCGATCCATCGTGGGAGCACCACAGGTCTTTCCCGCCTCCCCCCGTGATACGCGCAATTTGAGGAGATCTGACAGGCCGGCTCTTCCTGCTTGCCTCGGGAAAGTTTTGACACTGGTCCTGGGAGGTGGGTGAATCCGGAGGAGAGCCCTGCGACCGAGAGGACGCTATGCCCCGGATCCGGCGCACGAGTGACGATGGCCGCGCGTGGAACCATCCTCACCGGGTGGACGGTACCGGGAGTGTGCTGGCTGGTAATTGGTGGACCGGGCCGCGACCGAGCCCGGAAATCATGAGATGAGCTGGCGCGTGGGTCGATACCACAAGGCCGGGCCAGACCAGGTTGGCGAAGACGGCCACGCCTGTGGAGAAGAAGCTGGGGGAACCAGGACCGTTCTCCTGACGCTTGCGGCGGGGCAGTTCCTCATGACACTCGACAGCTCGGTCATGAACGTGTCGATCGCGACAGTCGCCGCGGATGTCGACACGACGGTGACCGGAATTCAGACCGCCATCACCTTTTATACGCTGATGATGGCCGCATTCATGATCACCGGCGGTAAGCTCGGCCAGATCCTCGGCCACAGACGCGCGTTCGCCATCGGCTGTGTTATCTACGGCTGCGGATCGCTGACCACCGCACTCGCCGGAAATCTCGCGGTCCTCACCTTCGGCTGGTCGTTCCTCGAGGGAGCCGGCGCAGCACTGATCATGCCTGCGATCGTCGCACTCGTCGCGCAGAACTTCGCCCGTGACCAACGACCTCGCGCATATGGACTCGTCGCCGCGGCCGGAGCGGTCGCGGTCGCGACAGGCCCCCTCGTCGGCGGCATGTTCACTACCTATCTTTCCTGGCGCTGGGTGTTCGCCGGCGAGGTGTTCGTGGTTCTCATCATTCTGGTGCTCACCCGCGGCATCGTCGACACGTCTCCGAAGGAACGTCGTCACCTTGATCTCGTCGGAACCACGTTGTCCGCACTCGGCCTCAGCCTGATCGTATACGGAATCCTGCGGTCGGGAAGCTGGGGCTTCATCCAACCGAAGGAAGAAATGCCCAGATGGCTGGGGCTGTCACCAGCAATCTGGTTGATACTCGCTGGCGGCTGCACACTCCGGATCTTTATTTGGTGGCAGGGCAACCGCCTCGCCCGGGGCGACGCGGTACTACTCGATCCGGAAATATTGCGGAACCCGACCCTTCGGGGTGGGCTCACCTCGTTCTTCTTCCAGTACCTGCTCCAGGCCGGCCTCTTCTTCGCAATCCCTTTGTTCCTGTCCGTGGCGCTCGGACTCTCCGCAGTCGAGACCGGGGTCAGGTTGCTGCCGCTGTCCGTCACTCTGCTCCTGGCCGCCGCGGGCATTCCCAAGGCACTGCCGCACAGCTCACCGCGCCGCATCATCCGGAGCGGATTTCTCGCTCTGTTCACCGGAATCGTGATCATGATAGCGGCGCTCGACGCCGGAGCCGGTCCCGAAATCGTGACCTGGCCGATGCTGCTTGCTGGCCTCGGCGTCGGCGCGTTGGCCTCGCAGCTGGGCAGTGTCACCGTCTCTTCCGTGCCGGACGAAAACAGCGCCGAGATCGGCGGAGTGCAGAACACGGTGACAAACCTCGGAGCGTCGATCGGCACCGCGATGGCCGGCGCGGTGCTCATCTCGACACTCACTACGTCGTTCCTCACCGGCGTCCAGCACAACCCCGAAGTGCCCGCAGGTCTCGCCTCGACCGCCGAGGTGAAGCTGGCGGAGGGCATTCCGTTTCTGTCTGACAAGGACCTGCAGACCAGCCTCGCCGAGGCTGGTGTACCCCCGAGGACAGCCGAGGCGATCGTCGACGAGAATGCTGATGCGCGCCTCGTCGGACTACGCGCCTCATTGGCCCTGCTCGCGGTCTTCGCCCTGCTCGCGTTGTTCTTCACTCGCCGTATCCCGACCCGGCAGCCGTCCGCAGCGCCCCAGACCGGTGGTCCCCCGGATCGGGTAGAAGACAGCAGATAGATCTGCTTTCTATCTTTAGGAGAACGCCGTTTCTGGCGGGCCGTCCGACGTTTGCTGGGGTTCGTACCCTCCGGGAATGCGGAACGGCAGAGGAACTGGGATACTGATCCCCGCCGGCAGCAGGAGGAGGCGCCGCGCCACGGCTACCTCCGGAACTCTCCCGTTCCGCATGGAACACGTCCTGGTAGCGAGTGCACCCAGACTGCCGCCGACTGGGCGGAGTGCCAACGGCTACGGAACGTCGAGCGTGCATGCACGGCCCGTATGCGTCGTTGTCCCTACTCGCCGTCGTCCGCCTGATCCCGTTTTTCTTCGCTCGCCGGATCCCGGGGTCTGCACCCGCTCCCGGTACCCCTGGCAGATTATTCCTCTCATCGAGGGATCGAGACCGATGGTGAAAGTCGTCCTATTCCCGGCTTTCCTTGCTCTCCGAAGAATCCTCTTGCAACACGAACGCCCTCAGCACGCTTCCTGCCGCTGACACGACCCGGGCGCTTCCAACGATCGGTGCGATGGCGGTGCACACGGCCTGGGCGTCGGCGGCGGTGAGCCCGACTTCCCGGGCAGCAGCAAGATTCGCTAGATAGGAAGCAGGTGCGGACTCCATCGCGATGAGCGCGGCCAGACGGACGAGGTGGTAGGTACGCTCATCGAGCCCGGACCTCTCGAGGGTGTCCAGGTGCATCTGAGCAAGCTCTTCCAGAACAGGGAATTCTCCTTGCGCGATCGCGTCGAGTGTCCGCTCCGGAGTTAGCGTCGTCATTTTCTCTCCTCATGCATGTTTGTGTTCGTGCAGAATTGTCACCTAAATGCCTCACTACCCAAAGAGTGACCAGTAAAACCCGCTCGAATGGATTGCGCGATCGCGGCCGATCGGCGGTATGAAATCTTACGGATATTTTATTCTTAACCCTGATTCTCGCCCAATTCTTCAGATAGGGAAGGTGGCGAAACCGCGACGATGCGCCTATAAGGGTTCAATGCGGAAAGGATCATACTATGGCTACCTCCGGTACTCCCGGTCCCAGTAGCTCGGAGTGTCCGGAGGGCAGGCGCCCTCTGACGGCCGCCGAGCGGGCGGAGTACGAGCGGCTGCGTACCGGGACTGGACCGCAGAACAGACGGCTGCGCATTATCGGGGCTTCTCTGGTACTCCTGCTGGCCTTCCTGCTGGCGCCGCTTAGCGTGATCGCCGTCTGGGCGCACTCGGAGGTCTCCGACACCGAACGGTACGTGCAAACCGTCGCTCCGCTCGCCACCGACCCCGCGGTGCAGCACGCGGTGACCGACCGCCTGACCAACCGGGTAGTCAGCAACGTCGACGTCGGTCAGGTCACCGCCGCGCTCGCCGACGCGCTCGCGCGCAACGGCGCTCCCCCCATCGTCGTGGATCACACGCACGCGCTGGCCGGCCCGCTGAAGGATGCGTTGACCAGCGCCGTGCACCGGGTGGTGGAGGGAGTGGTCACCAGCGACCTCTTCGCCCAAACATGGCAGAACGCAAACCGCCGGGCACACGCCGCCGTGGTCAAGGTTCTCACCGGCGAAGGAAACAGCGCCATCCAGACCGAGGGAGACACGGTGGTGCTGGACATCGGCACGGTCGTCGACAAGGTGCAGCAACGGTTGGTCGACGCCGGCTTCCGAAGGGCCGCGAAGATCCCCGATGCCGACCGACAGATCGTGTTGCTGAAGTCCGACGAACTAGGCAAGGCACAGAACGTCATGCGCCTACTCAAGATTCTCGGCCGCTGGCTGCCACTGGTCGCAATCGTGCTCGCGGGGCTCGGCGTATGGCTGGCGCCGTCGCATCGGGCCGGGCTCATGGCCGCAGGCATCGGCGTCGGCGTGATGATGGCCGTGCTACTGGTGGGGCTCGCCTTCGTGCGGCAGCGCTACCTGGACTCGGTGCCACCCGGCACCCAGCCCCAGGCCGCGGCCGCAGCCATCTACGACACGCTGGTCCGCTTTCTGCGGAACAGCACACGCACCGTCCTGGTCATCGCCATCATCACCGTGCTCGCCGGATATCTCTACGGTCCTGGACGCGGCGCCCGCGCGATCCGCACCGGCAGCAGCAGCGCCACCACGGCCATCGGGCGAGCCCTCGCCCGAACGGGTCTACGCACCGGCGCGGCGGGCCGGTGGCTGCAAACCCACCAACGCTGGACCACCGGCCTCGTCATCGGCGCCGGAGTCCTCGCCCTGGTGCTGTACAACGACTCCGCCCCGGCATCCGTCGCCTTCATCCTCTGCATCGTCATCGTCGCCCTGGCACTGCTGGCCATCCTCGCCGCCGCCGGCACACAACCCACCCCCGCGAAATACGGTGGCCCCCTGCCCGACACCGATACGATCCAGACCACCCCGAACCGGCCGGGAGGCTCACGGAACCGGCCACCTGACAGCACCTGACAGCACCCCCGCACCACGCCAAAGGCACCGCGACGCCAGCAGACGTGGTGCCACCTGCCCTGCCAGCACGTCCGGCAGCGGACGATATCTGTCAGCCAGTCGCACAAGTTGCACTGCTTCGCCCATATCAGATGCGGCTCCTACGGCTGATCGAGTCGACCGCTCCCCCCCTCGAGTGGGACTGTAGAGGTGTGACCGCGAGAGGCGGGTGAGCAAGAGATGGCTCACTACTATCTGGCCTATGACTACGACTATCCAGTTCTCGGCACTTTCTGGACCCTGCTGTGTATTTTCGTGTGGGTCATCTGGCTGGGACTCATTTTTCGTGTCGTCATCGACTTGTTCCGTGACCGGGAGCTGAGTGGATGGGCGAAGGCTGGATGGCTTTTCCTCGTGCTGGTCCTCCCGTTCGTCGGCGTCTTCGTCTACCTGATCGCGAGGGGTCAGAACATGGCCGGACGGGAGATCCAACACGCTCGCGAGCAGCAGGAACTGGTCAACACCTACATCCGGGACACAGCCGCCGGCACCAGCACCGGCACCGAGGACCTCATAAAACTCTCCGAGCTCAAGGCCCGCGGCGATATCTCTGAAGAGGAATTCCAGCGCGCCAAGGAGAGAATACTGCGCTGAAATCCGGCACCGGCTGGTAGGGCGTCGGAAGGCGGACAACAGTGACCAGAGCGCTTCCGCTGGCCTTCGTCGCCGGAGTCTATCCGCTGGGTCTGGCGATCGTACTGCGTTATCTGGGGGAGCCCACGGCGATGCGGCACGCATTCGCCTATCTCGCCGGAGCCGCAACCGTCACCCTCGGTGCCGGAGCCGCCATCTTGGTCGCCCTGCGCGTTTCCGACTTTCCTGAACGGCAGCAGCGGACGATGAGCGCCGGCATGCAAACGTTTCTCGGGGTGATGTTGCTCCTGGTGGCGGTCTGGGTGGCTCGGCACCGGACACCAGCCGGGATGCGTCGGCCCGCCCGGCGCGTCGCTGCACCACCGCGAGAGGCGGACACGCCGGATGCGGTGCGCAGCCCGGCGGCCAATGAACCTGCTACGAGACGACGGGCCTCGGGAGCCCGGGCGATCTTCTTCCTTGGGATGGTCACCTATCTACCCTCGGCATTTTATGTCGGCGCAATTAAAGATCTTGCCGATGCCGATCTCAGTAGGGCCGCCACCATTCTTGCCCTGTTCGCCTGCACCTTGCTGGTGCTACACATGGTGGAACTACCGATAATCCTTAGACTGCTCGTCCCACGTCGGACCGGGGCGATTCTCGCCGCCTACAATGCGTGGATGCACCGACACGGATGGGATATCGTCGTTCTGGCTGCCGCAGCCAGCGGAATATACTTCCTCGCGAGCGGAATCATTACGCTCCTCACGTCCAAATAAGACCGCTGGCATTTCCTGTTGCGGGATCATCACGCTCGCGCTGTGGGCTATTTTTGGCTGGTTGATGAGTTCCTGTCGCTCTTTCGGGTGATCGACTCGGCGTCTTATGTGTCGACGGGTTCTTGTGTACCGACGGGTGCAGTGCAACCCTCGAGAGACGCCGCGCTTCAACCTCCGAGAACAATGGTGTAGCCGCCCTGTCGCACTGCGTGCAGAGGCGCAGGTGGGGAGGCGCCTGATGAACGAGACGGTGACCGCCGACCTAGTACTACAGCCTCAGTGATTGCCGTGTGGTCTCTTGTCGCGGATGCGGTGTGGAGTGAGGTGTGGGGCGGCCACCGTGGTTTTCTACGTTGTTTGTGAGAACAGACGAAGATGCCGCGGTGGCCGCGGCTCGTAGCATATCCGGGGTGGGCGTGTCGGTGTGGGAGGCGGGGTTGGAGGAGCTGTTCGGTCGGGTGGCGGGCTGTTTCCGGTCCGAGCAGCCGCGGGCGCAGGTGCGGGCCTAGGTGGCCGGGTTGTTGTCTCGGACGGAACGGAAGAACGGGTGGACACTGGCGGAGTTCACCCGCGAGTCCGGGCCGCAGAAGATGCAGCGGTTGTTGAACGAGTACGCGTGGAACGCCGACGCGGTGCGTGACGTCGTTGCCCGGTAGGTGGTGGAGAACCTGGCCGAGGCGGACGGGGTCCTCGTGGTGGACGCGACCGGCTTCGTCAAGAAGGGAACCTCGTCGGCCGGGGTGCAGCGGCAGTACAGCGGCACCGCGGGCCGTGTCGAGAACCGTCAGCTCGGAGTGTTCACTGCCTGCGTCTGCGGGAGAGGGCGGGCGTTCGTCGACCGGGAGCTGTATCTTCCCACAGGCTGGACCGAGGACCGGGCGCGGTGCGCGGCAGCGGGCGTGCCGGCCAGGGTCGGGTTCGCGACCAAGCCGCTGCTGGCCCTGGACATGGTCCGCCGGTTCTGGGTGACGCACCGGGAGCTCGGCCGGGTCGCCGGCGACGAGGCGTACGGCGTGGACCCCGAGCTCCGTGACTGGCTGGAAGAACACCGGATCGGCTATGTTCTCGCCGTCAAGAAGGACACCCCTGTGCCCACGGCCGTCGCCGCGTCGACGTCCTCGCCGGGAAGGTCCCCGCCCGGGCCTGGCAGACATGTTCCTGCGCGGATGGTTCGCAAGGACCCCGGCTGTACGACTGGGCGCTGGTCGACACGATCGACCGCGCCGGCCTGGACAACCGGCCCCAGCAGATCCTGATCCGCCAGGCCGCCGTCCCACCGGCCGTGATCACCTGGTGGTCGGACTGGCGTCGCGGCCACCAGGCACGCGCCCGCTATCACCACTTCCAGACCAGGATCCGGGCCGCCCAGCGGATCGTCAGGCCGGCCGCGGCCACATAAAGATCACTGTGACTGCAGTGCTAGCCGGTGGCGGTCCTTGAACTGGCGGACGGTCGGCAGGACCGTCGCGGTCTCGGCGCGGTTGCCCTCGTAGCAGCCGATCTCCAGCGGGAAGCCGTACCGGTCGACGAGCAGGCCCACGACGATCTGCGGGTCGACGCGGCGTTCCTTGGAGTAGCCGACCCGGCGCAGGTCGTCCTCCTTCTCCGCCTCGAAGTCTCGAAGTACAGCGTCGTGACGTCGCAGAGGCACAGCGAGACGTCGCCGTGGGCCAGGGCGTGGGCGAAGCACAGGTCGGCGACCTGGCCGCGGTAACCGCCGGAGGCGCAGCGGGCCAGGGTCCGTTTCATCGTCGCGTACGCCGCCGGTTTGCGCCCCAGCTCGGGCAGCACCCGGCCGGTGTCGAGCAGCGACGTGGGCTCCACGACCCGGGCAATCACGAGGTCCCGGAACACCGGATCTCCCAGCGCGTCGAACCCGAGATCGGTGAACACCGAGGCCAGGGCATCGAACAGCAGTACCGACGCGGTCCCGAGGACCTTCGCCGGCCCGACCACCGCGGCCGGCCCGGCGGCCGGCTCGGGGTCGAACAGCGCCGGTTCACGCGGCGGCCCCAGCAGCCTGGCCGGGCGCACGGCCGGCTCGACCCCCAGGTCGAGCACCCCCTGCCGGCTGTCGGCGAGCATCTCCTCGGCCCGCGCCAGCAGGATCCCGAGCTCCGCCTCGGTATGGGCGGACCCCACATGCGCCACGACCCGCTGACGCCGGCCACCGACGTACTCGGCGATCTGCACCGCCGTCGCGCCCGAGGCCGTCCGCACCCTCCGCACGAACGCCACGGCCGAAGACTAGAACACCGTTAGTGCGTGAAAACGGCCCACCAGCCGGCCATCACCCCAGGTCAGCGCCCTGCAGCCCCGAAGATCACAACGCAGTGAGCCAATTCAGGTCTGTCGTTCTGCCGGCTCAGAGCCCGACGCCGGCCAGCGGGGATGTCCCTCCACGTATCCACGGCGCGGATGTAGCGCAGCACGGCCGGGCTTCCCGGAACCCAGCGGCCGCGTCGGGGGGAGTCGACCTACCCCGCCGACTGCGCGCCCTCGCAACCGGTCTACCAGCAGAAACAACCCAAAGATGCGGAAGAAGCCCACATGTGCAACCCAGGGGTGGTACCGATCGTGCTCACCCACGCCCGGGCGCTGCTCACCGGCACCCCGGCGGGGCGGACCGCCTACCTCGACGCCGACGTGCGGGACGTCAAGCGGATCCTGACCGCCCCGGAGATCGTGGACACCCTCGACCTGTCCCGGCCGGTGGCGCTGTCGCTGCTCGCGGTGGGCCACTTCCTGCCCGACTCCGACGACCCGGGCGGCATCGTCCGCCGGCTCGTCGACGCCCTGCCGGCCGGCAGCTACCTCGTCCTGTCCCATCTCGCCCCCGACCACGACCCGTCGATCGAGGCCGGCGCCAAGGCCTACCGCGCGCGGGGAATTCCGCTGCGGCCCCGGACCCGCGCCGAGGTCGAGGCGCTGTTCGACGGGCTGGAGCTGCTCGACCCGGGGCTCGTGTCGGTGCACCGCTGGCGGCCCGATGCCGCCGTGCCGGCAGACCTGACCGACGCGCAGGTCAGCGCCTACGGCGCCATCGGCCGCAAACCGTCGCCCTCGTCGCCCTCGCACCGCGGACCCCTGTCCGCGCTGGCGAACGACTCGATCGACCTCGACGCCGTGGCCGACGAGGCGCCGGGACTTTCCTTGCCTATCTGGAGGGTTCTGCGCCTGATTTATCCCTCTGGATAGGCAAGGAAGGATTTATCCCTCTGGATAGGCAAGGAAGGCGGCGCTGTACGCCGGCGGGGGTCAGCAGGGGCGCAGCGCGGTCAGGCCGGAGCCGCGGGGAAGGGGGCGGCCCGAGGGGGCGGTCGCGGTGACCGGGAGACGGCCGAGCGGTGGGGCGGCGCCGGTGAGCACGGCGGCCAGGGCCGTGATGGAGGCCGGGTCGGTGGAGTAGGTGGCCAGCCACGCGGCGGCGGCGGTCGGTGGGTGGTAGGGCGTGGCGGTGGAGACGACGACCGTGCCGGGCGTGGCGCGTGCGGGCGGCCCGGCGTTTCCCGCGAGGACGATCGTCACCGGGGCGGTCCCGGCGGCGCTACCGGACCCCGCGGCGGAGGTTCCACCGGAGGTGCCGGGGGGTGTCGTGGCGGTGCCGGCGGCGGCGCTCGGCGCTCGGGTGACGATTCCTCGGGCGGCCAGCGCCGCACGCAGGCGGGCGGCCGTGGTCGACGAACCGGCGACGGTGACCGGGGAGCCCGCGCGCAGGGGGAGGATCCCGCAGTCCTGCGTCAGGAGGGTGACCGACCGGGACGCGACCCGGGCGGCCACGGCGGGACCGTCGCCGGTCGGCGCCGGGGCCGCATGCGCGAGACGCCATTTCAGGTGCAGCACGCGGCGCGCCGAGTCGTCGACGCGGCTGGCGGGGATCCGGCCGGTACGCAGCGCCGCGAGCAGGCCGTCGCGGGCCTCGACGAGCCGGGGCGGCATCAGCAGCAGGTCGTTGCCGGCGAGCACGGCCCGAACGGCGGCCTCGCCCGGCGGGTACCGCTTCGTGATCGCCGCCATGTTCAGCGCGTCGGTGACGATGACGCCGTCGAAGCCGAGCTGGCGGCGCAGCAGGGTGGTCACCACCTCGCCGGACAGGGACGCGGGCGACGCGCCGTCCAACGCGGTGGCGAGCAGATGCCCCATCATCACCATCGGCACGCCCGCGGCGATGGCGGCGCGGAACGGTGCCAGGTCGACGGCGTCGAGCCGTTCGCGGGAGGACGCGACGACGGGCAGGTCGAGATGGCTGTCCACCGAGGTCGAGCCGTGCCCGGGGAAGTGCTTCGCGGCCGCTGCCACCCCGGCCGAGGTGAACCCGCTCACGGCGGCCGCGGTGAGGCGGGCGACCGCGGCCGGGTCGTCGCCGAACGACCGTTCGCCGATCACCGGGTTGGCGGGGTTGGTGTTGACGTCCGCGTCGGGGGCGAAGTCGACGTTGATGCCGAGCGCGCGCAGGTCCGCGCCGGTCACCCGGGCGGCGTCGCGCGCGTCGGCGTCCCGGCCGCTCGCGCCCTGCGCCAGCTGGTCGGGCAGCAGGGTCACCCCGTCGCGGATCCGCATCACCGGCCCCTGCTCCTGGTCGACGGCGACGAGCAGGGGGATGGCCGCGGCGCCCTGCAGCCCGGCGGTGAGGCCGAGGACCTGGCCCGGGGCGACGACGTTGTCGGGCAGCGCGCCGGGACCCGTGCCGCCGGCGTCGAACAGGACCACGCCGCCGAGCCCGAGGTCGCGCACGGCGGCGGCGGCCGTGTCGGTCCCCGCGACCGTCCGGTTGCCGGACAGCGCGGCCGGGGTCCGGTCGTCCGCCGACGTCCCGAACACGTAGCCCATGAGCAGCTGGCCGACCCGCTGCTGCGGAGTCATCCGCGCGAGCGTCGACTCCACCCACGCCGTCTCCGCCTCGTCGGCCGTCGCCGCCGGGGAGCGGGTCGGCGCCGGGGAAGGCGAGGGCGACGGGGTCGGCCCTGCCGCCCCGCCGGCCGCTCCGAGGGCCTCCCGGGTCGGTGGCGTCGTGCTGCGGGCGCGATCGGCGCCGGCCGGGTCCGGGTCGGGATCTCGCCCGAGGCAGCCCGCGACCAGCAGGAGACAGGCCAGCACGACGAGGACGGCACGCGGCAGCCGGCGCCGCCGTCCGCTCACCACAGATCGGGCCCCGCGTCCGGAGCACCGGGACTCATCGCGTCGATGAGTGATCGACCGCCTTCCTGATCGTTCGGGTGAACGGGGACGACCGTGGGCCCGCCCGCCGCGGGCCGGCCGGACCGCCGATTCAGGTGCTGGGGCGCAGGCCGCCGTCGACCTCGATGACGGTGCCGTTGACGAACGACGAGCCCGGCGCGGCGAGGTCGCGGACGACGGTGGCGATCTCGGCGGGCTCGCCGCCGCGGCCCACGGAGATGCCGGCGACGATCCGCTCGTGCCACTCGGCCGGGATCGCCCCGGGGTACAGCTCGGTGTCCGGCACGTAGCCGGGGGCGACGGCGTTGACCGTCACCCCGTCAGGGCCGTAGTCGTTGGCGAGGCCGACGACGAGCCGGTTGAGCGCCGCCTTGGTGGCGGCATAGCCGGGGTCGCCGCCGGCACTGCGCGCCGACCGGGAGCTGATCATGATGATGCGCCCACCCGGCCGCCGGATCGCGGGGCCGAGCGCCTGCGTGACCAGCAGGGCGCTGACGACGTTCTGCAGGTAGAGCGTCGTGTGCTTCACCACCACGTCGCGCAGCGAGGTCACCGGCGCGGAGTGGGTGCCGCCCGCGTTGTTGACCAGCACGTCCAGGGCGCCGAACTCGCCGGTCACGAACGCGGCGAGGCGTTCGACCTGGTCGGGGTCGGTGACGTCGGCGGCGAAGGGCAGCACCGGCGGGCCGCCGACCTCGGCGTTGATGTCCTTGGCCGCGGATTCCAGCCGGTCCGGGCGGCGCCCGACGATGACGACCCGGTCGCCGCGTTCGGCCAGCGCCCGGGCGATCGCCCGGCCGATCCCCGTCCCGCCGCCGGTCACCACGGCCGTCCCTGCCTGCTCGCTCATCGCAACGCCTCCTCGCGCCGGATCGATGTCGCAATGCATCGGCTTGTACCCAGACGTCTCCAGTCTGGTCGATGCCCCGACACCGGGCGCCCGTCACCCCCCGGCGGCCGTCGCGGTAGCGGTCCGAGTGGGAAACCGACGTGATCCGGTAGCTCGGGTGGCCGTGAGGATCTCGGCGGCGCGTCCCCTCGCCGCGGTCGGGATGGTCATCCCCGCCGGCTGGGCTGTCGAGATCGAGATGGTTGTCGCGGTCTTGCCGGCCGCCCGAGCCCCGCCGGCCGTCCTTCAGGTGTCCCGCAGGGCGGCGCGCAGGAAGTCGCCGCCCTGCGCGGTGGCGGCCTTCGCCGCCTGGGTGTCGCGCAGCGCGTGCGGCATGACGAAGTCGTGGATGGTGCCGTTGTAGCGCACCGAGGTGACCGGGACGCCGGCCGCGCGCAGGTGGGCCGCGTACGCCTCGCCCTCGTCGCGCAGCACGTCGGCCTCCCCGTTGATGACCAGGGCCGGTGGCAGCCCGGCGAGGTCGTCGCGGGTGGCGCGCAGCGGAGAGGCGGTGATCTCGGCCCGCTGCGCGGGATCGGTCGTGTACTGGTCCCAGAACCACTGCATGCCGTCGCGGCGCAGCCAGTAGTTCTCGGCGAACTGGTGGTAGGAACCGGTGTCGAAGGTCGCGTCGGTGACCGGGTAGTAGAGCAGCTGGGCGGCGATGCGCGGGCCGCCGTGCCGTTTGGCCAGCAGCGTGATCGCGGCGGTCAGGTTCCCGCCGACGGAGTCGCCGGCGACCGCGATGCGGCCCGGGTCGAGGTCGTGCTCGGCGCCGTGCGCGGCGATCCACTCCAGCGCGGCGTAGATCTCCTCGATCGCGGTCGGATACCTCGCCTCCGGCGACAGGCTGTAGGAGGTGAACACCGTCGCGGCCTGCGCGCGGACGGTGAGCTCTCGCGCGAGCCGGTCGTGGGTGTGCAGGTTGCCGAACACCCAGCCGGCGCCGTGGGTGTAGAGCACGACCGGCAGCACCCCGGTCGCGCCGGCGGGCCGGTAGACCGTGACGGACACCTGCCCGGACGGCCCGCCGGGGATCGTGAGGTCCTCGGTGCTGGCCGCCGGCTCGGGGAACTCGCCGTTCTGCGCCTCGTCGACGGTGCGGCGCCCCTCGTCCACGGGGAGGTCGAACAGGAACGGGGGCTTGGCGGTCGCCCCGACGAAGCGCGCCGCCGCCTCCTCCAGGACCGGCGTGGTCGGTGCATCGGGATTCGTCATGGGCACCGCTGTGACCGTCCCGGCGCGCGGCGCCACCGGTCACGGCGACTGGACCCGGCGGGTCGCACCGGTATCCGTCGGGGCGTCGCTTTCGGCACCGCGCAGCGGATCGCGTCGGTGCCGGTCAGGCTGGCGCGGGTCGCTCCTCGGTGCCGGGGACGCGCTCGCGGAACGTCGGGGCGCGCTTCTCCCGGCGGGCGGCGACGCCCTCGTCGAAGTCGAAGGCGCGCAGGCCGGCGCGCATCACCGGCACGGTCGCCGCGTAGTGCTCGGCGAGCGGCGAGCCGGCGGCGTCGTCGATCATGCTGCGGATCATCGCCAGCGAGTCCGGTGAGCAGTTGCGGGCCAGGTCACGGGCGTAGTCCAGGGCGGCCGGCAGCACCTCGGCGGCCGGCAGGACCCGCTGGGCGAGCCCCAGCTCGCCCGCCTCGGCGCCGAGGAACACCCGGCCGGACAGCAGCAGGTCCGCGGCGGCGCCGACACCGATCAGCCGGGGCAGCAGCCAGGCCGACCCGTACTCCGAGTACAGGCCCAGCCGGGAGAACGGCAGCGACAGCTTCGCGTCCGCGGCGACGAACCGGAGGTCGGCCGCCAGGCTGACCGCGAACGCCAGCCCGGCCGCCGGACCGTTGATCGCCGCGATCACCGGCAGGCGCAGCGAACGGATCATCGCGGGGCCGTTCTCCGGCGCGACGATCAGCGGGTCCCGGCCGTCGACCGGGGTGTGCGCCAACATGGCGAGGTCCGCGCCGGCGGAGAAGGCCCGCCCCGCACCGGTGATCACCACGGCCCGGACCCGCGGGTCGGCGTCGGCCCGCCGCAGCAGCGCGAACAGCCGGTCGCCCATCGCCACGGTCAGCGCGTTCAGCTTGTCCGGACGGTCGAAGGTGATCGTTGCGACCTGGTCGGCCACGTCGTACCGGACCGGCGCGTCGTCACGCTCCCCGGTCGTCCGGGTGTCCACCGGCATCTTCCACCCGCCCCTGTCGCTCCGGTCACATCGGTGTGTCGTCTCTTCATACCGCCCGCGATGCTCGCGTGCGCGCCGCCGCAGGGTCCGTCGACCGGTCGATGGACCCGCCGCCGCCCACACAACCGTCGATCCGCGGTCGGCGTCCGGTGTGAGATGTAGCGCCCGCGGCGCCTGAACGGGGACGGATGAACGACCGGTGGCCGCTATCTGGCCACCGGCATGGCACCCTGTGGGGAACCGGCCGCCGACGGGGTCGGGAACACGCCGGGGGCCGGCGTCACACGGCGACGGACGGACCGTCGCCGGCGGGCGCGACGGGACCACGGCGGGATCGAGGAGGCGTGGCGACCTATCTGCTCGGCCTGGGGGCCGCCGTGTGTTTCGGGGTGGCCGCTGTCATCCAGCAGCGGGTGGCCTTCACTGCGCCACCCGGTGACGTTCTGCGGTTGCGGCTGCTGCTCTGGCTGGTGCGCCGGCCGCTGTGGGACCTCGGCGTCGCCATCGGCGCCATGGGCAGCCTGCTGGCCGGGGCCGCGCTGACCCACGGCGCCGTCGCGCTCGTCGAACCGTTGCAGATCTGCCAGCTGCTGTTCGCCCTGCCGCTTGCCGCGCTGCTCGCGCGCCGCGTGGTGCCGCGGCGGGACTGGATGGCCGCCGCCGCAACCGCCGCCGGACTCGCCCTGTTCGTGTTCGCCGGCGACCCGGACGTGGGCGATTCCGAGGCCGCGACCTCGGGGGGCTGGGCGTTGACGGGCATCCTCGTCGGGCTGATCGTGTTCGGCGCGGTCTGGGGGACGCGGGGGATGGCGGCCGTGCGGCGCGCGCCGCTGCTGGCCGGCGCCGCGGGCCTGCTGTCCGCGCTGCAGGCCGCCCTCGTCAGCGCCACCGGCCACCTGCTGACCGACGATGGAGCCGGCGCCCTCGCCCAGTCCTGGTTCCCCTGGGCGGTCGCGGCCGTGGCGGTGATCAGCGCGTTGCTCGCGCAGAGCGCCTACGAGATGGCCCCGCTGCCCGCGTCGCTGCCCGCGTCGGTCAGCGTCGAGCCGCTCGCCGGCGTCGCGATCGGCGTGGGGCTGCTCGGCGGCGAGCTGCGGCTGACTCCGCTCGCGCTCGCCGGCGAGCTGCTCGGCCTGATCGTGATGACGGTCGGCGTGCGGACCCTGGCCCGCTCGCCGCTGATCACGGGGCAGCTCTCGCGGCTGGCGGCGCGGCAGGCCCAGGGCCGGCTGTCCCGGCTGGAGGAGCAGGTGCACCACGACCTGGAGCGGCTGCGCCACGACCTGCGGCGCAGCCGGCAGGCCGGGCCGAGCGGGCCGGCGGCCCGGCGCCTGCGCCGCCGCCTGCAGCGCGACCTGGACCGGATCGGCGAGGAGCTCGCGAGCCTCGCCCGACGAACGGGACCGCTTCGAGGAGCAGCTGCGGCCGCGACGGCCGGCGCGGGTGGTCGCCGCGGTCCGGACCGCGCGCCCCGATTCCCACCGGCGGCGCCCGATGACGCGCGCCGCCGGTGCCGCCGGTGCCGCCGGTCTCGCCGGCGCCGGAGTCGCCTGGGCCGGCGCCGCCGCAGCCCGGACGGACCTCGACGGCCGGGCCCCGGGCGCCGGGGCCCACGCGCCGATGCCGGGTGCCGCGGGCCCGGCGGGCTGGGCGGACACCGGCGGGCCGGTCCGTGGCGGCGGCCTGCCGATTGGATCGACCACGGCCCCGATCGCAGCAGGCGTGCCCACCCCCGGACCGGGTGTGCTCACGTCCGGATCGGGGGTGGCGCGGGACGTGCTCGGCAGCGACGTGGTGCCCGCGGAGGGTCTGATCGCGGCGCGGCGCGAGCTCGACGCGCGGGCTGAGGACCTGCGGCGGCAGGCCGACCGGCTGCGCCTGGCCACCCACCGGATCCTCGCCGCTGACGGGGCGGCCTGAGCCCCGGCCGTCGGCGTCATCGTCGTCTTCAGTGGACGCGCCGCACCGCTAGGGGGCACCGGTGACGCGGTGGTGCAGGTGCACCACGCCGCTGCCGAACCGGCGCTCCCCGAGCAGCTCCAGCCGGACCCGGACGCCGTCCGGCAGCGATCGCACGCCCCCGCCGACCACGACCGGCGTGAGGAACAGGTGATATTCGTCGACCAGTCCGGCCCTGATCGCGTGGCCGGCGAGGGTGGGTCCGCCGATGGAGACGTCGCCCTCGGCCGACGCGACCAGCTGGCGGACCGCGTCCGGATCGAACGTGGGTTCGATTCTGGTTCGCGCGGTGGACGCGCCGCCGAGGGTCGTCGAGTACACCACCTTGTCGGCTGCCTGCCAGATCCGCGCGTAGTCGAGCATGACCGGACGCGGGTCGCCGTCGGCATCCCCGGGCCGAGAGCCGACAGGCATCGTCTCCCAGGCCGCCATCACCTCGTACAGACGGCGCCCGTACAGGTAGGTGCCGATCGTCCGTTCCAGGTCGTTGACGAAGGCGTGCACCTCCTCGTCGGGCACCGCCCAGTCGAAGCGTCCGTCGGCGTCGACCACGTAGCCGTCGAGCGACATGATCGCCGTGTAGATCAGCCTGGCCATGAAGCGCTCCCTCGGTCTTCTCGGCGGGACGGCAGCGGATGCAGGACGATGTCGTCGAGGCGGCCACGGGCGACCACCGCGGTCAGGTAGGTGGCCGCGGGCTGGCGCCGACGGTCCGTGGGCGAACCGGGATTGAGCAGGCGCAGCGTGCCCGGCGCCGCCGGTGGCGTCCGTGCCGCCCGGCCGGCCGCGCCCGCCGGATCGGGGGAGCGTTCGGCCGTCGAGTCCCACGGCACGTGCGAATGACCGAAGACCAGCACGTCGGCATCCGGGTAGGCGGCGGCCATCCGGCGTTCCCGTCCCCGGGCCGGGCCGGTCTCGTGCACGACCACGAAGCGCAACCCGCCGAGCGTGGCTCGGGCGACCTCCGGCAGCACCGCCCGCACATCCGGACCGTCGTTGTTGCCGTAGCAGCCGATCAGCCGCCCCGCCCGCGCCGACAGCTCGTCGACGGCGTCCCGGCTGATCCAGTCGCCGGCGTGCAGCACCACGTCCGCTTCCTCGATCGCGGCCCAGATCTCGGTGGGCAACTCGCGCGCCCGCGTCGGAAGATGCGTGTCGGACAGTATTACCAGCCGCATCCGGCCAGTATGGGATGCAGCGCCGGAATCGGCCGGGTGAGCGCGCGGACGGGCGAGTGACGGCGCGGCTGGAGATCGGGTGACGACATGGGGCGTGCGGCCGTGACCGGCGGGGACGGCCCGCAGCGGCGTCGGCACCTGGCCCGGGCCCGGGCGGCGACCATGATCGCGCTGTTCGTTCTGGCCCTGGTGTTCGCGAGCTGGGCGCCGCGGGTGCCGCAGATCAAGACCGACCTGCGCCTCGGCGACGGGCGGTTGGGGCTGGCCCTGCTTGGCGCACCGGTCGGCGCCGTCCTGACACTGTGGCTCGTCGGCATCGCGGTGACCCGTTTCGGCAGCGTCCGGGTGGTACGCGCCGCCCTGCCCTGCTACTGCGCCGTCGGGTCGTTGTTCCCGTTCGTGGATGGCCAGTGGTCGCTGTTCGCCCTGCTCGCCCTGTGGGGTGCGACCAGCAGCGGCCTCGACATCGCCGCGAACGCCCAGGCCGTCGGGGTGGAGCACGGCTACGGTCGGCCGATCATGGCCACGGCGCATGCGGCGTGGACGGCTGGCGCGCTGGTCGGCGCCGGGATCGGTACCGCCGCCGCGGCGCTGGCGGTGCCCGTCAGCGCCCAGTTCGCCGCGCTCGGCGCGATCGGCCTGGTCATCGCCCTGCCGGCCACCTGGTGGATGCTGCCGGACCCGGCGGGGTCGATGGTGGAACCGTCCGGATGGCAGCCAAGGGCGGAACCGTCCGGCGGGTGGTCAGGGGCGGAACTCGTCGCCGAGCGGTCGGTGGCGGCGGCAGCCGAGCCGGCGCGCGAGCGGCGCCGTCGCCGGTTGCCCAGGCCGTTCGTCGCGTTGTGCGCCGTCGCGTTCGGGAGCTTCCTCTGCGAGGGGGTGGCCGCGGACTGGAGCGCCGTCTACCTCTCCGAGGTGACGGGAGCGGCCGCCGGGGTCGCCGGTGCGGGTTTCGTGGCGTTCACCGTGTGCATGTTCGCCGTACGTCTGGTCGGCGATCGCGTGATGGCGCGGTACGGCCCGGCGCGGACGGTGCGAGGCTTCACGGCGGTCGCGGGCGTGGGGTTCGCCGGTGCGCTCGCGGTCGGTGCCCTGCCGTTCGGTTCCGCCGCCGGCGTGATCGGTTTCGGCGCCCTCGGCGTCGGCACCGCCTGTGTGGTGCCGGCCGTGTTCTCGACCGCCGGCCGGCTCGGCGGGTCGGCGGGAACCTCGATCGCCGTGGTCAGCACGGTCGGCTACGCCGGTTGGCTGGCCGGACCGCCGGTCGTCGGCGGGCTCGCCGAGCTCGTCGGCCTGCACCGTGCCCTCACAGTCGTGCTCCTTCTGCTCACCACGATCGCCGCCTTCGCGCCCGCGTTGCGCGCCCCCAGCGCCGATCCCGCGGCGGACGTGCAGGCCCCCATCCGAGCCGGCGGCTGACGCCGGCGGACCGGGGCCCCGCGATCTCCCCTCCGTCTCACTTCCGCGCGCGCCGAAACCCGGGCAGCAACGTCTGGACCAGCGCGTCCGTCTCGGCCTCGGCCCGGCCACCCCGACGCGCCCCGCCGGCGCCGATGGTCCGGTACATCTCCGTCGCCACCGCCTCCAGCGTGCGGCGATCGCCGCGGGCCGACACGGTGCGCAGCAGGTCACGCCACAACACCTCGGATGCCGGCACCGCCCTCAGCCCGGTGCGGCAGGCGGCCATGGCCGTCATCGTGTCTCCGAAGCCCAGCGTGAGCTCGGCGAGGCGGTGGGCCACATCGACGACGCCGGCCCGGGTACTTCGCGCGATGGGACCGGTGGTCGCCCACCGGTACCGATCGGTGGGCAGGTTCGTCCACAGCGGGCCGCTGACCATCCGCAGGGCCGTCGTCAGGTCCGCCTCGGTGTCGCCCCCTGGCATGCCGGCGCGGTGGGTGTAGGCGACGAACAGCTCCCAGTCGCAGCGCACGTCCGGGCTCAGCCGCCACCGTCCTTCCGGGTCGAGGGACAGCCGGGCCCGACCCTCGGCATCGACTCCCAGCCAGTGGCGGGCGTTGTCCAGCGCCGCATCCACGGCGTCGTCGTCCGCCGCGGCGTCGGTGGGCCAGATCTCCTCGGCGAGCAGCCGACGGTGCGCGCCCTCGCGGTGCAGGGCGAGGTACACGGCAATCTCGGTGAGGAGATCGAGATCGTCCGTCGGTTGCCGGCCGGGCCCCTCGACGGTGGGCAGTCCCAGGATGCGGACCTGGGCCTCCCCAGTGGCCACCGGCTCGCCCGGCCGCGGCTCGCTCACCGGCACCGGCGCGGCTCCCACGGCCAGTGATGGTTCTGGCACTGTTGGCACTGTTGGCGTTGGTGGCGTTGGTGGCGTTGGTGGCACTGCCGGCGGTGATGGCGGGACCGGATCGGCTGGCCGGACCCGGCTGCTTGGAATGGTCGTTTCCCCGTCGGAGTAGGTACCCGGCACCGTGCGCCGCGCGGCCTGCGCGGGTTGCGGCCCGCCGGGTTCCGGCGCGGCAGATGATGGCGCGGTCGGTGATGGTTCCGGGGGTGGCGTGGAGATGGGATACCGCCCGGCGGGCATCTCGTTCGGCGGCGGAATCGGCGGGCGGGGCGGGGCCGCCGGGCGCGGCGGGGTCGGTACCCGCTCAGGCGGTACCGCGAACCGCCCGGACCCCGGCTGTGAGGTTGGCATCGCAGTCGGCGCCGTCGCCGCGGGCCATGGTGTCGCCGCGGGTTGTGGTGTCGTGGTGGCCGGCGGCGTAGTGGCCGGTGGTGGTGCGGCCGGAGCGGCATCCGCCACCTGCTCCGGCGTTCCCACCGGGGTCTGGGCCTGCCGATTGGCCCGCATCCGCGGCGTCTCGAAGTAGAGCACGGGTGGCACGCGGGGAATGTCGGTCGGCCGGATGAGTGGACTGCTCGGATGGGACAGCAGCGTGGATCCGGTGTCGTCCGGGTCCGTGTCGCCGCGTGCTGCCAGACGAGACGTGGGTGCCGGGCCCGATCCGGGAGTTGCGGAGGCCGGGGATGCCGCCGGTCCGGGCGATGCCGCCGGTCCGGGCGATGCCGCCGGTCCGGGCGATGCCGGAACGCCTGGGGAGGTGAGCGGGACGGGTGGTGGCCCGAGCGGAGCCCGGCGACCGTTCGCCGGTGGCCGGGTGGAATCCTCGTCCGCCGCCGGGTGCGCGGATGTCCGCGGCCCGGTCGCGGGTGGGATCGCCGAGAGCTGCGGCGTCCATGGCAGAACGCCGGGAACCGAGTCGCTTCGGGCCGGTGGTCGGGTGATCTCGTCAGCCGGCGTGAGGTGCGCCGTCGCGGCCGTCGTCCCGCCGGCGGCCGCCTGCGCCTGGGCCGGCGGCGCCGTCCCGGCGACGCGCGCAGGACCCGTCGTCGCCGACGGTGGCAGCGGTGAAACGGTGATGGGCGGTGGAGACGCCGGCCTAGGTTGCGGGGGCGTCTCGTCGTGGGCCGGGCCGGCGGGAGCCGGACCGGGCAGGGCCGCGTCCGCCTCGCGGAACAGGGCGGCGATCGCCCGGTATTCCGGCCCGGTGATGACCTGCGCCCACACCTCGACGCCCAGCACGCCCAGCGACATCCGACGGTCCGGCCCGACGGTGAACCGCCACCGGGCGGCCGGGGAGTCGCCCACGGCGAGGACGCCGACCGCGTGCCGGCGTCCCTGCGCCATTCTCATCAGCCGAGCGGTGTCGGCCTCGCCGGGCGGCTCCGCGAGGACGAGCAGGTCGGGTGCCAGCGCCCCGGGGTTGCCGGCGATCCGCTGACCCGCTTCGAGCGGAAAGTCGTCACCGGGTCCGACTCCGAAGCCCGCCTCTTCGTCGTCGGGCCCGGCCAGCTCGTCGAGGGCCTCGGCCACGCTGACCGCGGTCCACAGCCGTTCCGGAGCGATCGTCAGCAGCTCGTCGAGATCGTCGTCGGCGGGAAAGCCGATCAGGCAGACGCGCAGGTCGTCCGACCAGACGTTGGTCGCCAGTTCGAGGGCGACGGCGATCACGATCTGCGTCGCTATGGCGCGGTCACCGAGGAGGCTGATCACACCGGGGGCGCCTTCGAGGTCGACGAGAATGCGCGAGCCGGTGTCGTCATGTCCGAAGCTGACCAGCGCCGGGAACGGTGCGGGCACCCCGGGGTGCGGCTGGGCGGAGGAGTCACCGCCCGCCCCCGCAAGGAGCCCGGGCGTGCGCTCGATCCACCAGGATCCGGGAACCTCCCCGACCGTCCACGGCGCGGGTGGCGGCTCCTCCTCGGCCGGCGCCATATGCAGGATCAGCGCGTCCTCGGTGAGGATGGCCGCGTAGACCGCGGGAAGCAGGCGCCCCTGACCGGTGAGCGAGGCGGACAGCACCCGCAGCGACCGGTCGACGAATCGGGCTGCCTCGGTGTCCGCGGCGAGCAGCAGTGCTCGTTCCGTGGCGTCCTGGGGTGGTTGCGCCGGACCGGTTCGGCGCCCGGCCAGCGCCACCATCACCCCGGCCGCGAGCAGGCCGGCGGCGGCGATTCCCAGGAAGTCCTGTGGCGGCGCGAGCGAGGCGCCCTGCACCCGATCCATCGCCGCCGGTTCCGGCTCATCCGGCTCATCCGGCTCATCCGGCACCGCCGGCAGGTGCGATGTCTCGTACCGGTCGTCGGCTCCGCCGGGGCCGGCCTCGAGATCGACGTCGAGATCGGCACCGTTGGTGTCCGCGGCGTCGCCGAAGCCGTGGTGATCGAGGAGATCGCCCAGGTCATCGTCGCCGTCGGTGCCTGCCGGGGGTTCCGGCCAGCCGGCGGTGCCCTCGGGCATCTGCAGGACACGTAGCCCGTCGCCCTGAGCGTCGGCGGGCAGGAGCAGGACCCACCCGGAGTGGATGAGGGACGGCTTTGACAACGTTCGGCCGTCAGGTTGGGTGCGGCCCTCGTTCAGATCGAAGATCTCCCGATACCGCAGCCCGTCACCGAGAAAGCGTTCGGCGATGCCCCAGAGGGTGTCGTGATGGCGTCCCTCCGCGGGGCGTACCTCGTACAGCTTCACCACCCGTTCGCCGGGGACCAGGCGACTGTGCCGGTCCGAGGCCGGGCTGATCAGCTCCGGACGCTCGGGATGCCAGGGCGGCGACAGCTCGTCCTGGCCGGTGACTGGCTCCTGCGCCGCGGGAACCGGCCCGGCGAACTCCGCCGTCGGCGCCCCGTTAGAACCGCCGGTGCCGTCCAAGCCGTCCAAGCCGTCCAAGCCGTCCAAGCCATCCAAGCCGTCGTAGTCGTCGTAGTCGTCGTACCGATCGCCGGCATAGGGAGCGTCCTCATACCCGCCGTCGCCCAGGGGCTCGTCACGCGCCGAGGTGCCAGCGCGCGGCGCGGCCCGGTCGGCCGGCCGGCCCGGTGGTGCGGCGGGCAGGGCGGCCCGCCCGCGGGGGGCCTGGACGGGCGGGCCCGCACCGTCGGGTGTACCCGTGCCGTCGAGACCGTCGGCGCCGTCCGTGGCTCCGCGCCGCGGGTCGCCGCCGTCCGCCACCCGAGGCGGCGACAGTGCCGGGCGTGGACCCGGCGGAGGCATCGCCCGCAACGCCCCGGCCGGCCCGGGGCGCGGGCCGCGGGACATCTCCTGCCCATAGGTCACCGGAACCACGAGGGCTGTGGTGCCCGAGAGCAGCAGCGCGGTGACGACGAGGCGGCGGGCGATCGTCTGGGGGGCGCCGCCGAAGGGAATCCGCGGGGCGAGACCGCTGCCGCGCACCTCCGCGCGCCACTCCGCGACGAGACAGGCGATGAAGTGCGCCCACGCCGCCCAGAACAGCAGGGACAGGATCGCCCGGACGACCCCGCCCGCCCCGCCGCGGCCCTGGATCGGCGGGCCGAGCACCAGCGCGAGGATCACGGGGATGCCGAGGACCGCCACGGCGATCGCTGCGAGCGCGCCGGCTGCCTGCAGCCGCTCCCGCGCGCGTTCCTCCGGCGGGACCGCCGGCACCGCCTGCCGGGTAGGCACGGCCTCCTCGGGACCGGCGGCACGCCCGCCGCCCGTCGCCCCTCTGATGGGGCCGCGCCGCCGCTTCGCAGCCGGCCGCGATGTGCCCAGTTGTGGTGCGGGTTCCGGCGCGGCCGGGGTTCCCGTGGAGGTGGGCGGATGCGCGGGCGACGGTGCCGAGGGCAACGGTGTGGTCGACATGGTTCGTCCCCGATCAGGTGCAGGGTCGGGTGGACGTGCGTGCCGGGCGAGGGTCGGCGTCGGTCCGCAGGGCACGTCGCGTGGCGCTCATGCTAGGTCGACCGCCGCGGGAATTCGGCGCGAAGTAAGAGTTCTCTGGCCTTCTTGTGACGATTAACCAGATCGCGTACGCGGACGCCCGGGTCGATGGACGCGGGGATGCCCCGGAGCGGCCGGTGGGGGACATGGCGCGGCCGTAACGGCCACCAGGTGTCGTCCGGGGCTCCCTCCGCGGGCGGCACGCCGTGGGCATCCGGCCTCCTCACGCTGCTGCGCCGAGACGGCGACAGCGGGACGAACCAGGTGTAACCGTACCAGTGCGGTCGCGCAGCGGGAACGTAGGGATGACAGATCCGAGATCTTTCACGCACGATAAGCATTCGGTACCCGATCCAAGGCTAAATGTCCGGATTCAACCTTGCGCTGAGTAATCTCCGTATCTCGAAGCTGCGGTGTTGGTCGGCGCCTGCTGAGTGCAGGGATGTGGCTTGAGTGGATACGCGGCGGCGAGCCGGCGAGCTCCGGATCGTTTCGCCATCACGGTGCCCGAGAGCTGGTTCACGTTGGATCTGAGGTCCGGCATGGCCATGCGTTCGATCGATCCTCTCGTTCATGCCCGTCTCCGTGGCGCGCCGATGCTGGCCGGGCGACGCGCGGTCATGGCCGCGATGCTGCGCGACGCGGCGCGTCGGGCGACGGCAAGCGGCGCGGTCTACTGCGGGGTGATGGTGGATGCCGTCGACGGCGCCGGCCTGTCGGCCACGGTGTCGGTCTCCTCTTTCCGTCATGACGTATGGCCGGGGGAGCCGGTCCCGACGGCGGGCGATCTCGTGTTGGGGTTGCAGGAGGAGCCCGAGCCGTCGACGTCGGGCACTTGGCGCAAGGTGCAGATCGTGGATCTCCCCGCCGTCGGCCTGGCTGCCCGGATGCTCGGCGTGTTGGCCTCCGGTGGGGGGTTGGACATCGAGCCGAGCCTGGTCGCGAGCATGCGCACGCTGATCCCCGTGCCGGGTGCGCCGCGGGTGGCCCAGGTCGAGTGCCGGAGCCCGAACGTCGCGGTGACCAATGCGCTGCACAGCCTGTTCGACGCGGTGACCGCGACGTTCCGCTTCGTTCCCAGTGGCCCTGACTTCCGGGCACCCGTCTGACGGGCCGCCTTGTCCGAGGGGCCGGGTCAGGCTGCAACTCGGTTTGACCATCGGCTTGTGGCGCATCACTGCCCCCCTTGTTAGGTTAGGCAAACCTAATAGACGGCTGTTAACCATAGGTCGACGTGGAGGCATTGGATGACGGATCAGCGGCGACGCGTGGACAGCGCACCGGTCACGGCGGGCCGATCCTTGATCAGGACCGCCCCGTACGCGAGCCTCGCGCTGTGGGGTGGCCGGGTCGCGCATGGCCTGCGTTTCGCGACGGCCGCCGTCGATGTGTCGTTGGACGCGCCGACCGGCCCGGTGGCGGTGCCCCGGCCGCACCCCGGTGTGTCCCCCGCCCACCCGGTCCTTGGATCGATGTCACCTGCCGAGGAGTCGCCGACCAAAGCGCTGGCGAGCGGCTCGGCGGTTCCCCGGGTGCTCCTGCTCGCTCCGACACTGTTCGCCGAGAGCCTCGGCGAACAGGACCTCGTGACCCGGCTGAACCTGTGCGGGTCGGCACCTGGCTGCGGTCGATGGGTCTCGGTCGCGTTCGGTGGATGGGTCTCCTCGCTGTCCGCGGACGCCTGGCCGGCAGCCGCCGTTCGCTTCTCCGAGCGGCATCCGACTGCCGATCTGCTCGATCTCGGCGCCGGTTGGTTGCTGCTGCAGATGGAGATTGCCGAGGCCGTTGTCCGCACCGACCGGGCCTGTGTCCTGCTTAACACCGAGGAGGCGGGTGGTTTGCTGGTTGGCGCGCCCGGGCCTCTCCACTGACCCGACGGCGCCGGACACCGGTCATCCGGCGCTCTGGATCTCGCTCTGGATCTCCGCGAGCCGGGAGCGTAGCTGGTCGAGACGGGTGTGCAGCTCGGTGAGGGTGCGCTCGTAGCCGGGCCACACGGTGGTCCGGAACTCGGTCGCGCCGCGCCCGTCCCAGCTCTCCGGATCGGTGAGGGTTCTCGCGGTGGACCGCAGCTCGTCGAAGTGGGTGAGCAGCGGACCGTTGACGATTGAGGCGAGGTCCGAGACCGCGGCCACGGCCTGGGGGGTGCTGCGAACGGTGATGTCGGACGGCGAGGTCATGGTGTTCTCCGTGAGGATCTCGGTCGGCATGCGGACACGCAGCCGAGGGGGACGTGGGTCCGGGACGGTGTTCAGCTTCCCGCCGCGGCGGTCCGCCTGTTGATCTCGGTGATGCCGCGGGCCAGCTCCGTGAGGTTGGAGTGCAGGTCCGTGAGCGCGTGCTGTACCTCCGGCCAGATCTGCCCGCGGAAGATCTGCGCTTTCGGGCCCTCCCAGTTGCGCGGGTCCGCCAGCGTGTTGCCGTGGTTGATGAGGTTCATGGCCGTTGTCTGCAGGCCGGGCAGCAGCTGGCCCATCCGTGCGGCGGCTTGCATGGCCGCCGGGGTCGTGACAGTTCTCATGCGATTCCCTTCGCGGTGTGTCGCGGGCGGAGTGGGAGGGGAACGGTGGCTGGTGGGCAGGCGACCTGGACGGGGAGCAGGACTCCACGCCGGACGAGGAATCCCCGGCCGGCCGGCGCGGGGCCGGGGCTCGTCCGAGGAAGCCGGACACCGAGGAGTTCGCCGTCGACCGGCCGTCTCGGGGCGAGGAGCAGCCCGTGCCCCTCACGACGGACGTCGACGACGAAGCCGCGGTACTGAAGCACCAGCTCCTCCGTAGCGCCGGCGACGACGAGCGCGCCCCCAGCGTCACGTGCCCGCTGCCAGAAGCTCGCCAGCTCGGCGGCCGCCTGCTCGCCGATCAGCTCGGCGTCGTCGACGAGGACGACCGGCGGGCGGTCCCCCTGCATGACGGCCCAGGGCGGGACCATGCCGGAGAGGGGCTGGGTCGTTCCGGGGGGCGGGAACGGCAGGCCCGAGCCGCCCACGCTGTCGGATCCGGCAAGGTGGCTGAGTTCGGCATCCACCACGGCCAGAACACCCGAGTGGCCCGCAAGTGCACGCAGGGCTGATGGGCGCGGGGTCACCGCGACGACGTCGGAACCGCCTGCGAGCAGTGACAGGGCGATGGTGAGCAGCGCCGAGCTGCGTCCCGAGCGCGGCGGCCCGCCCACGACGAAGCCGGGATCCTCGCCGAGGTCGATGTCGACGACGTCCAGTTCGTCCCCGCCGAGTCCGAGGGCGGCTCGCAGCTGGGGCGCGGTTGCGCGGCGGGCCGGGGCATCCCTGCGAGCCTGGGCGGCGGTCGTCATCCGGGCGGGAGAGACGCAGTCCGGTAGCGCTTCGACGCGGAAGGGGCGGTCGCCGGCCCGATCCGGTGCCATTGCGGCGGCGCCGGCCTGGGCCCGTGCACCCACGGTCCGCAGCGCCGCCACCTGCGCCCGGCCGGTCGGTTCCGCGTCAAGCAGGGCGACTTGGACCTCGACGGGGGTCGGGAATCGACCTCCGATCACGACCCCGCGCCCGGGGGTCAACTGCTCGGGCACGTCCAGGGGTGAGATGCCGGCCAGGGCGTAGTCGCCGGAATCGGCCATCCGTAGGATCAGCCGCTCGTCGATGAGGGAGGCCAGCCGGCCGATCAGCCCGCGGCGGTCCGTGGACAGGATCACCTTCAGCCCGGCCGCCGGGCCCTCCCCTAACAGCCGAAGGAGGCTCTCGACGAGTTCCCCACCGTCGGCGTCCTCGGACGAGGCCAGCAGACCCTCGAAGCCGTCGAGGAGGAGCACCAGGTAGGGCAGGCGGACAGCGGCGTTGCCCCCGGCGGGGGCAACGCCGCGCCGTGCCTCCCGCAGATCCGCCACCCCGTCTGCGGCGAGTCGCCGACGCCGCTGCTCGACGGCGACGATCAGGCGGGCGAGCATCCGTCCGATTCGCTCGGGGTCATCCCGCCCGACGAGGGCGCCGGTGTGCGGCAGGCTGGTCAGAGCGGCCAGCGCGCCGCCGCCGTAGTCCAGCCCGTAGATGTGGACGTCCCGTGGGGACAGCGCGCCGGCGATCGCGCCCGCCGCGGTTCGCAGGACCGTGGAGCGACCGGACCGTGGCGCGCCGACAACCATCAGATGGCCGCCGTCCTCCAGATCCAAGGTGAGGGGCTGTTGCAACTGGCGATCACAGCGGTCGGACAGGCCAATGACGACAGGGGCGAGCAGCGTGCCGGTGGGGCGGGGCTCGGAACGGCGTCGCCCCGGCGGACCCGCGGGGCGTGCGTGCATCTCGTCGCCGTCGGCGAGGACATGCAGTGAGGAGAGGGCGATCCGCTCTGGCAGCGGCGGAAGCCAGGGACTTGGCGGAGCCGGGAGCCCCATGACGGTGGCGGCTTCGCGCACCGCCCGTACCAGGACGGTCAGTTCGGTATCCGGGGATGCGGTATCCCGGGATGCGACGGTGGGATCCGGCCGGCCAGGCCCCGACGCCAGCGAGCCTGGCCCGGGCCAGGCCAGCAAGGTCACTCGCGGAGCGGGCTGGCCGGGGGAGCCGTCGCCCTCCTCCCGGACTCGGCCGCCCACCCAGGCGGTCTGCACGGTAGTGACCCGGTCGGGTCCGGTGCGCACTACTGCTCGGCCGGGGGTCGCGGCAACAATCGCGGCGGCGTCCGGACAGCCGACGACGTCCTCGCTTTCAGCCGCATCGGTCACCCGCAGGGCGATGCGCAGATTCGTGTTCGCGCGGATCTCGGGGGAGACGACGCCGCTCGGGCGCTGGGTGGCCAGGAGCAGATGGATGCCGAGGGAACGCCCGCGCTGGGCGAGGCTGACCAGGCCGGTGACGAACTCGGGTAGCTCTCGGGCCAGGGTGGCGAACTCGTCTACGACGAGAACCAGCCGGGGAGGGACCGTCAGCTCGCCCGCACCCGTCGCCGTGCGGCGGAGGGCGTCGAGATCCTTGGCGCCGGCCCGGGCAAGGAGCGCCTCACGGCGCTGCAGCTCGGCGGACAGCGAGATCAGGGCTCGGCGCACCAGATGCGGGTCGAGATCGGTGACGAGACCCACGGTGTGCGGCAGCGCGGCGCATTCGGCGAACGCGCTGCCGCCCTTGTAGTCGACGAGCACGAACACCAGCTCGTCGGGCCGGTAGGTCACGGCGTGCGCAGCGATGATCGTCTGAAGCAGCTCCGACTTGCCCGAACCGGTCGTGCCCGCGATCAGTCCGTGTGGACCGTCACGGGGAAGATCGAGGGTGAACGTCCTGCCGCCGGCGACTCCCACCGGGACCGGACGGCTTCTCGGCGGGATCCCCGAGTCCGGGGCGAACGACCATCCTCGCAGGACCGTCGATGCGGTCGGCCGGCCCACGCCGGTGATGTCGGACAGCCGCATGGCCACGGGGAGCGCGGCATCGTCATCGGCCGCCACGCGAAGCGGCGCGAGTGCGCGCGCCACCGACTCGCACCAACGGACCGTCCCGGATGCGTGCCCGCGGTCCCCGGCCGGACCGACGAGGTCGGGGCGAACATTCCTGATCACCGCTGCCCGGTCCTGACGCACCGTGAGATGCCCGCCGTCCGATTCCACGACGGCCCGGCATTCGGCCGGAAGATCACGGATGTCGGAGTCCAGGCAGATCACGTGGATGCCTACTGGCGGGCCGGAGCGCAGCACCGGCACCAGGCCGGCGGTGGACCGCAGCGCGCGCGCACCGTCCAGCACGAGCAGGACGTCGGGGCCGGCGGGGTGGCGGTCGGGCGGCAAGTCCTGGCGGCGTTGCATCAGCGAGCGGAGTTCGGCGACGCGGGCGACCCGGTCCGCCGCGTCCGCCGCGAACCACCCGGCTCCATCCCCGGCGGCGGAGCGACAGTGCGGCAACCAGCGAATCCAGCGCCAGGCGGCGGCGCGGTCCGCATCCGCCGCCAATACGCAGATCGTCAGCTCCTCCGGGCTGTGCAGAACGGCGGCCTGCGCGAGGAGCCAACAGCCGAGTTCCTGGGACCGGGCGCCCGGCCCCGCGACTCCGACGACGCCGTTCTCGCTCAGTGCGATCACGGCGGGCAGATCCGCGTTGATCGGGTCGGACGGGTGGTCGAGGCCGGTGGCGCCGGTGACCCGGACCGCGCTCGGCTGGTTCGCGGTTCCGATGCGAAGCCGCAGGTAGTCGGCGTCCCCCCGGCGGCGCCGCCACAGCCCGGAGTCCCGCTGCCACGCCGTGGCGAACAGGCTCGCCGGATCGGGCTGCTCAGCGTGGCGTTCGGCGCACTCCGTCTCAAGTGCCACCTGCGCCGCGCGTTCCACCTCGTCGCACAGCCGCCGATGGCGCGCGGTGGCCTGGCGGAACTCGCGGCGGTCCCGGCGGCGTCCGCTCACCACCGACACGACCAGGTTCAACGGCCCGAGGACGGCGAACAGCAGGACATAGAGCGTGCGCAGCACCGCGGCCATGCCCACGGCGGCGAGCAGGGGGAGGAGCGTGGCCAGAACGGGGATGGGCGCTCGGCGGGGCTCCTCGGGCGCCGCGGGCAGCGCGAAGGTGGACGCCCGCTGGGGTGGGTGCAGCCGTGGCGGGCGGTTGACGTCGAGTCTTCCCGGCACGACGGAGGAGGGGAGGGCCAGGGGAGCGATCGGCGTGGGGCGCAGAAGCCGCAACGCCACGCTCGGAGTGCGCACGGAGGCGACGATCGAGCCGTCGCCCTTCGCCCCTTCCCATCCGACGACGGTCGAGCCGGGGCCGGGAGTGACCGAACAGCGTCCATCGGGGGCGACCCGCACAGTCAGTACGGGCGCGTCGGTGGTGGGGCCGGCAAGCATGATCGCGCTGCCGGGAGCGGAACCGACGGTGTGTTCGCCGACCGGTAGCGGATGGATGACGCCGGCGTCGGGGCCGGCGGTGACCATCAGATGGACCAGGCCCATGCCCGAGGCTCGCCGGGCCGGCGGCGCGTCGAGGATCACGGTCGCGCCCTCGTGCAGCGGTGATCGGGCGAGCGGCAGGCTCGGCCTGAGCGGGCGGCCGCTGCCGGCGAGGGTCAGTGAGGGACTGGCCCGAGCCGGGGCTCCGCCCGGGTGCGGCGGCCGGACGGCGGCCGCCAGTGCGCCGGCCACGACGCCGAGCGGTGTGTCGGCACCGGCGCGCAGAAGTACGTCGACGTTCGTCCCAGTGACGACATCGTGAACGGTGAATGCGAGCTGCATGGGCCGAAGATACGAGCTGAAACGTCGTCCGGCGACTTCGAGCGACGCTGCGTATACGAACTCGGCGTTGTGGTCGGGAATTTATCTGCTGAACGACCGGAAAGCCGAATTACTGACCGGAGCGGGATCGGCGGTCGTGGCTGGCCCGCAGTCTGGAACGGGCGCGAGTCACTTCCGCTCCGGCTCTTGCGACCAGTGCGTCCCCGTCCTCGGCCGGGGTAGCAGAGGCCCACCGAGTTCCCGGACGGCGGCCCTGTTCGCGCTGCCCAGGATGGTTGTCGCCGGCGTGGGGCGGAGATGCGCCCGCGAGGGCGACCCCAACGCTGACCGACAGCCGGATTCGACGGCCGTGCACGTCGAGTGGCTCGTCGAGGGCCGCCACCAGCCGTTCAGCCAAATCGGCGACCTCCGGTGCATCCCCGGAGCCGGCAAGGACGACGAACTCGTCGCCGTCCCACCGCCCGATGATGTCGGCGGGGCCGAGTACGCTCGAAAAGCGTCGGGCGACGGCATGCAGAGCAGCATCACCGGTCGGATACCCAAAGGAGTGGTTGATTCGACGAAATGCATCCAGATCCAGGAAGAGAACTGCGGTACCGGCCATTTCCGGGGAAGGATGCGTCCTTACGGATGAGGCCGCGTTCACGTTCGGTGCTTTGGTGGCGTCCGACGTGCCTGACCTGCTGGGGTTGAGTCTGGCCGCGAGCAGGGTTCGCAGCGCCGTCCGGTTCGCCAGACCGGTGATCGGATCCGTCGTGGCCCGACGGCGGAGGTCCTCTTCGCGATGGCGCCGTTCGGTCACGTCCTCGACGACGACGATCAGTCCATCGCCGCGGATGAGGGTGCTCAGGCGCACATCGAGCCAGCGGTGACCGCGCAGCGCCGGTTGCGGCAGCTCGATGCGGGCCCGGGTCCGCCGCCGGTCGATCAGCTGACGGGAAAGGAAAGCCAGCTTCCGGAACGGCGCGACCGGATCGAGCACGGTGACCTCGGTGTGGCCATAGGGCGAGGAAGGGGCCTGGTCCACATCCCTGCCGGCCGACCGCGCCGCGGTCTCCGCAGCGTCCGCCGCGTGGTCGCACGCCGCCAACCAGTTCATGCCGGGCCGGATGGGGAGCAGGGCCACCCCGGTCGCGGCGCTGCGGCGCCAGGCCTCGTTGAGGCGGGCCACCGTGCCGTCCGGGCCGAGTACCGCGATGAGTGAAGGGAGGGAGTCGAATACGGCCGCCGCGACGTCATCGGTGGGCACGGAGCTGGAATCCTTCCGGCTGCCGCACCGTGGTGTCGGCTTGGCGCAGGGCGCGCCCTCGACCCGCACGGCGCGGGTGATGTGCCGTGGGACCGCCCGGCCGGGTGTCTCCCGCGCCGGGCAGGGCTGCCGCGGCGGTGCCTTTCCGATCCTCGGGTGGCTACCGACGGGTGGTTTCCTTTTTGCCGAACGGTGTGCAGCGAAAGGTTTTGGTGAGAGCCGTGGATGCGTGGGAGTAGTGAATTCTCTGGCGTGTCGGCGCGACCTTGAGCCGGAAAAGTCCGGGTGAAGACCGTCGAACGGAGCCGGTGGGGCGCTGCCGCCGGAGAGTGCCGGGCCGCCGGAGAGTGCCGGGCCGATGGGCAGGTCCGGCGCGAACGCGGTGCAGGCTCGGCGGGAACCGGTTGGGCTCGGCGGGACGGGATGGTGGCCGAGTGTCGCAGCCACCATCCCGTGCTGCACAGGACTGGTCAGATCTTGGTGAGCAGGTCCTGCATGCTGGTGATCTCGGCCGTCTGAGTACGCCGAATGTTCTCGGCCAGCCGTTTCGCCGAGGTGTGGAGGCCGTCACGGATCTCGGTCTTCGCCATGGTGATGGCTCCCTGATGATGCTCGATCATCATGGCGAGAAACATCTCGTCGAAGGACGGTCCGGTCGCGTTCCTGAGGGCGGTCATGTCCGCGCTGGACATCATTCCCTCCATGGAGTCGTCCGGCGCCGCGGTTTCCGTTCCGTGATCGGCCATGCCGTCGTCGGTCATGCCACCGCTGCCCGAGCCATGACCACCCGAGCCATGACCACCCGAGCCATGACCACCCGAGCCATGGCCGGAAACACCCGCATCGGCCGGGGGATCGGTGGGCTGCCCCCAGCTGGTGAGCCAACCCGCCATGGTTGCGATCTCCTGGGTCTGTGCGGCTCGGATCTGCTGTGCGAGGGATCTGACCTGCGGGTTCTGTACGCGGGACGGGGCCAGTTCGGCCATCTCGATGGCCTGCCGGTGATGGGGGATCATCGCCTGGGCGAAGGTGACGTCGACCGCGTTGTGGCTGCCGGTGGTGGTCGTGGCGGCGGTGGAGGAGGGCGTGCCGCTGCTCCCCCCGCTGCCGCAGGCGGTGATGATGGCCGCGGCGAGAAGCGCCGGGATGAGCAGGATGAGTCGTTTCATGCTGAAGTCCTCGTCCTCCAGATGCGTGCGGAGCCGAATGCCGGGCCGCCGGGCGGGAGTCGTTGAGGACGCCCGCCAGCGGAGCGGGTCGGTCTACAGGCGGAGCACGCAGAGGCGGGCGAGTGAGGGTGCGCGGGGACGTGGTAACCCGCCGGGGGGAGACCGCTCGGGGCGGCAGGGCACCGGGCGTGAGCGGGCTCGTGCGCCGACGGCCGCCCGGACGGCGCGGGCGAGCAACAGTGCGGCGAGCAGGATGCCCACCAAGCGAAGGAACGCCAGGCACAGGTGGCCGACGTGCCCGACGTGACTCGTGGCCGGGTCGGGAGCCAGGGTCCCGGGCCCGCCCCCGAGGCTGGTCGGGTGGCCGGGGGTGGGCCGCTGGTGCGGTGCCCCGCCGTGCAGCGCGCCCGGCCGGCTCTCCGCCGCGGCGAGCGGTCCGTCAGAGCCGCAGGTGCCACCCGGGTGAGCGTTGTGGCCGGCATGGGCGGACAGGCCGCCATGCATGAGCAGAATGCCGAGGAGCACAGGCACGAGGAGCATCAGGTACGGCCCGCGCGCGGTGATCTGTCCGCGGGCCCTGACACTCACCGTTGCATGATGCCTGAGCGGGCGGGCCGCGGCGGAGTCTGACGCCACCTCCGATCCGGACCGCCCGAGAATCCGTGGAAGGACCTCGTCTCGAGAATGCACGGGCGGAGACGTTCTTCCCAGGACGGCCGCCTGTTCGCTGTGCCGCGTCGCCCGCGCGCTCAGGACCGACGTTCGGCCTTCTCCCCGGCGAGCTCGGCGCGTAGCAGCGCAGCACCCGCCAGGATCGTCAGCGCGCACCACAACCTCCTGGTACGACGCAGCCGACCGTCGACCTCCACGAGCGTCGCCTCGAACTCCTCCGCGTATCGTTCCTGCTGCCCGTCGGACGCCGCGATCGCGGCCGCCAGCCCGACCATGCCGTGCGCGAACGTACCTGGCCGCAGCAGTCGCAGCAGGCGGACCACCTGCCTCGCCGGCAACGACGACCGGAGCGCGGTGCTCCCGGCTGACGGGGCGTACGACGGCCCCAGTCCGCCGGCGGCTACGACCGCTCCGGCTGCTCCGCTGAGGACGAGCCAGACGGCGGGGGAGATACCGAACAGTATTACCGGGACCGACGTCCCCGCGAAGACCCCCGCGAGCGCACCCAGCGCGCGCCGCCCCTGGCGCGGCCATCGCGCCGTGAGAAGACCTGCCAGCAGGCCGAGCACGGCACCGGCGACCACGGCGGTGCCGACGTAGACGGCTATGGCGTCCGGTGTGTGCCCGTTCTCCCCAAGAAAGCCGTAGGTGTAGTCAGAACCGATGGCGGAACCCGCGAGGGTACCGAGAGCCAGCCCCAGCAAAGGGCTCGAGAGCCGGGTTCGGCGGTCAGCGAGCGCGCCGAGCACCAGCCCTGCCGCGGCACCGGCCAGCAGACCCACGACCTCCGCCCAGCGGCTGTCAGACGGGTGGTTGTAGGTGTAGTCGACGGCGAACAGGTACGTGTCCGCCGCCACGCGGGCTGCCGTTTGGCCGACAAGGGCGCCGAACACCAGGCCCAGCGCCGGTCTGACGAACCGGGGATACCAACCAGCGAACATGCCGGCGCCCAGCCCGACGACCACGCAGGCCAGCGCAGGGACAACAATCCTGGTTCCAGGAAAGTCATCGCCTGGATACGAGGGCGCGCTGCCAAGCAGGACGAAGTCGTAGTAGCCGGCGCTGACCGCGGAACCGGTCGAGATGCCCAGGGCCAGACCCGCCAAGGGCTTGAGGAGCCGAAGGCGACGGCCGGCGAGCAGGCCGGCGACGCCGCCCAGCACGGCGCCGACCAGCATGGCGACGACCTGGCCGTTGCCGTAGCTGAACACGAGCGACGTGGCCGTGCCGACGGGCTCGCTCCCCCCCGACCAGATGAGAGGGTTGGGCCAGTCGAAGGACGTGCTGTACATGGCCCTCAACCCAGCACCGGCGGCATGACCGACCACACCACCGACCGCAACTCCCAGCAGCGGTGTCGTAAGCCGGTGCCAGCGCTCGGCGAGCAGGCCGAGCAGCAGGCCAAGCGCCGCACCACCCGCCACGACGGCCAGCCCGTGGCCGAGGTCGCCGAGATAGCCCACGCCGGCGAACTTCTCGAAGGAGTGGGGGGAGCCCGTGTCGTCGAAGATGATCGGGCCGGGAAACGCGGCGTACATGCTCCGGCCCGCGGCGACGCCGAGGCCGCCGAGGAGGGCGCCGAGCGCCAGCCCCAGCGCTGGGCGCGCGAGCCCACGGCGACGCTCGGCCACCAGGCCGAGGAGCAACCCCAGCACCGCGCCACCCGTCACGAGCACGGCCGAGGCGTAGCCGTGAGCAAACCCGTAACCGGAGACGAGGATGTCGGCGTGACCGGCACCGTCGAGGAGGTCGAAACTCGGCCCGGCGCTGTCGGCGACGACGCGACCGTCACCGGTCTTTGCGGCAAGACTGGCGAAGTGCCCGGCCAAAGCGCCCAGTACCAGGCCCGACACGGGTTTCGCGAACCAGGGACGGCGGCCGACGAGTTGGCCGAGGGCCGACCCGAGCACCGTGACGGACACCAGGGCCACGACCGGCTGGTAGCCGTAGTCGAAGGTCTCTGCGTCGGAGTAGGTCCGGGTGACCGCGACGGGGACGACGGGGTTGGCGACCAGGCCCGTGCCCGCGCCCGCCGCCAGGCCCAGCGACGCCGGCGCGAGCCCGCGGCGGCGGACCGTCAGCAGGCCGAGGAGCAGTCCGAGCAGCGAGCCGACAGCGACCACCGAGTAGGCGGGGCTGCCGGGGAAGAAGGCGGACAGGGCGTCGCCGAGATACGTCCCGATGACGACGCCGAGGCAGACGCGGGCAGCGACCCGTTGCGGCGAGGCGGCGGCGCGGGCAGCGCCGGCACCCGCCGCACCTGTCGCACCTGTCGTGACTGTCGCACCTGTCGTCGGGGCGTTCACCACGCTCCCTCGGGCGCGGTGAACGTGCCGTGGCGCCCGTGCCCGCGACGCGGCCTGCGCTCGGCGAGCAGCGCGCGGGCGCCGGCCATCCCCTCGGGGGTGAACCGGTACAGCCGGCGGCGAGGGCCGGGACGGTCGGACTCCTCCCAGGAGGAGCTCGCCCATCCGAGGCGTTCCAGTCGGGCCAGGATCGGGAACACGCTGCCGGTCGCCAGCCCGGCCTTCCTGGCGATCGCCAGGCCGTACGGCTCGACATCGCCCTCGAGGAGCACCTCGAGGACGTCGAGCGTCGCCGGCGTCACGCGGGACAAACCTGCCATGCGCGTTAAATTATATATGTAGAGATAGAGCGTCAACGTCGATCATCCTGGCTGAAAAATCAGCTGCGGTGCCGGCGCCGTTGCCGAGACCCTCGTGGCCTCGTGGCAACCGCCCCCGACGAGGGAACCGCGAAGGTGCTCGAGGTAGCCCGCAAGGGGTAGCTCGAGGAGCGCTTGCACTGGGTGAGGCGTGCCAGGACTCCGGCCGGGTGTTCACCTACGAAGACAGCCGGGCGCTGCGGCCCGGCCCGCCTACATCTCGCAGCGTTTCGGGTAACTCGTCGAACGGTACGGGGCGGTCCGGAGCAAGCCCGCCAAGGGCTGGACGGCCGAACGGGTGGCGCACCCGTACCGGGTGCCGGCCGAGGCCGTCAACATAGCGGCGTCGGCACCGCTCCGGTTCCACGACCTGCCCCGCGGCGCGACCACGATGCTCCTCGCGTCCGAAGCGCCGATGAAGCTCGTCTCCGAGGACCCGCGCTCTTGCGCGAATCCTCTGGTACTGCGGAGGCTCCGGGATTTGAACCCGGGAGGGGGTTGAAGCCCCCAACCGCATTAGCAGTGCGGCGCCATAGACCGGACTAGGCGAAGCCTCCCAACGTGCTCGCCCATCATAGCGTCTCCCCTGAGGGTGCCAACGGCCCGGGTGCCGGACCGGGCGGGGGGGATGGATCACAGCCGCGGCCGGCGGAGCCGGTGCGCTCCGCCGGCGCCGTCTGGTCGGGGAGATCGCCCGTCCCCAGCGCGGCGAGCACCGCGCGCGCGATCTCGCGGCGGCGGGCGTCGTCCGCCACCGGTCGGCCGTCGGCCTCCTGGACGTAGAAGGCGTCGACCACGTCGAGCCCGAGGGTGGCGACGATGGCGGTGGCGACATCGAGCCTCAGCCCGGACAGCGCCCGCACGATCCGGAACAGCACACCGGCCCGGTCGGGGGCGCGCACCTCGAGGACGGTGGTCGAGCCCAGGCCGTCGTCGAAGATGACCTGCGGTGGGCCGGGAGTGGTCCACTGCTTCGCGCCGGAGTAGTCGCGTTCCCGGGCCGCGAGCCGCTCGGCGATGTCGAGGCTGCCGGCGAGGGCGGCCCGCAGGTCCGCGAGCAGCTTCGCCTCCTCCGGCACCCGGCCATGCGGGGCGGCGACCGCGGCCTGCAGCAGCGCGCGCCCATTGGCGCTGCGGGCGGAGGCCCGCCGGATGTCGAGCCGGTTGAGCGCGAGGACACCGGCGGTGACGGCGAGCAGCCCGACCTGGTCGGCGCTGACCACGACGATCTCGAACATCCCCTCGTCGGGCAGCGGATTGACCTGGACGACGTACTCCTCCGGCAGGGCGAGCAGACCGCGCTGACGGTCGTCGAGCCGCGGCGGGCAGGGCACCCGCTCGCCGCCGAGCAGCGCCCGGGACCGTTCGACCAGGTCGTTGATCAGGCGCGCCTTCCAGGCGGTCCACGCGGTCGGCCCGGTGGCCCGGGAATCGGCCTCGGTCAGGCGGTGCAGCAGGGTGAGGAGCCGATCGCTGCCGGCGGCGGTGGCGACGGCCTGGATGGTCGCGAGATCGTCGATGTCCCGCCGTGTGGCCGTCTCGCCGAGCAACAGGTGGTGGCGGACCATCGCAACGAGCACGTCGACGTCCTCGGCGGGCAGCCCGAGCCGGGGGCCGATCCGCCGGATCTGCTCGATGCCGGCGTCGGTGTGGTCCCCGGGGAAGCCCTTGCCGATGTCGTGCAGGAGCGCGCCGAGCAGCAGCAGGTCGGGGCGGTCCACGTCGCGGGTGAACGCGGCGGCGCGGGCCGCGGTCTCCATCAGGTGCCGGTCGACGGTATAGCGGTGGTAGGGGTTGCGCTGCGGGCGGCTGCGCACGGCGGCCCACTCGGGCAGCAGCCGGACCAGCAGGCCGACCTGGTCGAGGGACTCGAGCACGCCGACGGCGGCATCGCCGGTGGCGAGCAGGGCGACGAGCGCGTCGCGCGCGGCGGGCGGCCACGGCTGCGGCATCGGCGGCGCTTCAAGGGCGAGCCGGTCGACGGCGTAGCGGCCCAGCGGCAGCCCGGTGCGGGCGGCGGCCGCCGCGACGCGCAGGACGAGGGCCGGGTCCTTCGCCGGTTCGACGTCGAGGGCGAGCTGAATCTCGCCGCCCTGGTCGATCACCCCCTCGTCCAGGGGACGCCGGACGGGACGCCGGCCACGCCAGCGGGAGGTGTTGCGCAGCCCGGCGGCGGTGCGGTACCAGGTCGCGTCCCAGGCCCAGGAGATCGTCCGGCCGGCGTCGGCGACGGCGTGGGCGAGCGCCATCGAGTCGGCGTAGCCGAGCGCGGTGGCCACCGCCGTGGCGTCCTGCAACAGCAGCCGGTCCTGCGGGCGGCCGGCGCCGAGCCGGCGGATCTCGCCGCGGGCGTCGAGCAGCACCCCCGCGGCGGCCAGCACCCGGTCGGAGGGGACCTCCGCGACCCAGGCCGCGGCGAGGGCGTGCAGGGCGTGCACGTCGCGCAGCCCGCCGCGGGACTCCTTGAGGTCCGGTTCGAGCAGGAAGGCCACCTCACCGAGCCGGGCGGCCCGCTCGGCCACGGCGGCGGCGAGGTCGGGCAGTCGTTTCGGGGCGCGGGTGCGCCAGCGGGTGCGGGCGCGGCGGGCGAGGTCGGCGGTCAGCGCCGCGTCGCCCGCGACATGGCGGGCGTCGAGCAGACCGAGCGCGGCCTTCAGATCGTCGTCGGCCACCGTGATCGCCTCGTCGACGGTGCGCACGCTGTGGTCGAGGCCGATGCCGGCGTCCCACAGCGGATACCAGACGGCGTCGGCGACGGCGGCGATGTCCGGGTGGGCGCCGTCGTGGAGGAGGACCAGATCGAGGTCGCTGCCGAAGGCCGGCTCCGCTCGGCCGTAGCCACCGACGGCGACGAGAGCGACGCCGGGGCCGGGATCGCCGAACAGTTCGGTGAGGGCCTCGTCGGCCAGGTCGGTGAGGATGCGGCGCAGCTGCGGCCCGGTCACCGCGGGCAGCTGACCGGACCGCCCCCTGAGGATTTCCAGACGGTCCCTCATGGCTGTCCTCCTCCGGCTTCGGCCGTTCCAACAGACCCGGCCCGCGCGGGCCGGGCCGACACATGGCGCGGCACCGCGTCGATGATCGTGCGGTGCCGCTTCATGTGATCGGGCAAGGAGGAAACGCCCGGGCCGGGGCCCGGAGCGTCCGCGACCTCTGGTGTTACCTGCGTGGTGCGATTACCGAGTGGTGCCCCGGGCAACCATGTGCTGCCCAGAGCAGTCTGGTGGTGCCCGGATCGGTCGGGTGGTGCCGGAGCCGCCACGTGGTGCCCTGGAGCCGCCACGTGGTGCTACAGCGCGTCGGCGCCTCGCTCCCCGGTGCGCACCCGGACCACGGAGTCGACCGGGACGACCCAGACCTTGCCGTCGCCGATCTTGCCGGTCTGGGCGGCCGACGTGATCGCGGCGACCAGGTCGTCGGCGGCCTCGTCGGCCACGACGACCTCGATCTTGATCTTCGGAACGAAGTCGACCTTGTACTCCGCGCCGCGGTAGACCTCCGTGTGGCCCTTCTGTCGGCCATAGCCCTGGACCTCGGAGATCGTCAGGCCGTGCACCCCCAGGTTCTCCAGCGCCGCCTTCACGTCGTCGATCTTGAAGGGCTTGATGACGGCGGTGACCAGCTTGGTCATGCCTTGGCCTCCTCAGGCACCTTGACAGGGGTGACGCTGGAGGACAGTGAGCCGCCCCCACCGATGGAGGTGAACCGGTAGGCCGTCTCGCCGTGCAGCGACTCGTCCATGCCGGTGATCTGGTCCTCGTCGCTCAAGCGCAGCCCGATCGTGTACTTGATCAGGAGTGCGATGAGTGCCGTCACGACGGCCGAGTAGCCGAGCGTCGCGCCGACGGCGAGGGCCTGCTCGCCGAGGACGCTCCACGGACCGCCGTAGAAGATGCCGTCGTGGGCCAACGAGTTGGTGTCCACGGTGGCGAAGAAACCGGTGAGCAGGGCGCCGAGCACACCGCCGACGAGGTGGACCGCGCCGACGTCGAGCGAGTCGTCGATGCCGACCTTGCCCTTGATCGAGGTGGCCAGTGCGCAGACGACGCCGGCGATGGCGCCGATCGCGATCGAACCCATCGGGGAGACGTAACCACAGGCCGGGGTGATGGCGACGAGACCCGCGACCGCACCGGACGCGGCGCCCAGCGTGGTGGCCTTGCCGTCGCGGATCTTCTCGATCGCGAGCCAGCCGAGGATCGCGACACCGGTCGCGATCTGGGTGTTGAGCAGGGCGTACCCGGCGACCTTGTTCGCGCCCAGCGCCGAACCGGCGTTGAACCCGAACCAGCCGACCCACAGGATGCCGGTGCCGAGCAGGACGAACGGCACGTTGTGCGGGCGGAAGTCCCCGCTCGGCCAGCCGGCCCGCTTGCCCAGGACCAGGGCCAGCGCGATGGCGGCGATACCGGCGTTGGCGTGGACGACCGTGCCACCCGCGAAGTCCATCGCGCCGCGCTCCAACAGCCAGCCCTTGCTCGCCCACACCCAGTGCGCGATCGGCGAGTAGACCAGCAGTGACCACAGCGTCACGAAGATCGCGAAGGCGCTGAACTTCATGCGGTCGGCGACGGAACCGGTGATGAGCGCGGGGGTGATGATCGCGAACATGAGCTGGAAGGCCACGAACACGACATACGGGATCGCGTTGTCGCTACCGGACAGGTCCTGCAGCGCAAAGAAGTCGAACCCGCCCCAGAAGCCGTTGCCCTCCCCGAAGGCGATGCTGAAGCCCACGACCGACCACACGAGCGTGACGATGCCGATGCAGAAGAAGTTCTGCATGATCATGCCGAGGACGTTCTTCGCTCGGACCATGCCGCCGTAGAAGAACGCCAGTCCGGGCGTCATGAACAGCACGATCGCCGAACTGATGAGCATCCACGCGGTATCGCCCGAATCCAATTGGTCCATGTCTCTCCTGTCATCCCCCCGCGCGTCGCGCGGACTGCGGTCCCCGGTCCCCGGCCACGCTGCGCTCGTCCCGGATCCTTCGGGTCCGAAGAGTCGATAAGATCTGTTCCCGACCTGTGTCTTAGCTGTTTCTGACGTGTGAAATCGCTAAATTGGGCGGCCTGTGGCCCGTTTTGGTCGCCTAGCGGTGGGCGCACGGAGACTCTCCGACCGGTTCGGCGTGCTTCCGTGACTGTATAACTGCGTACAGTTACCGTTCGGCGGTGTGAGCAGTGTCCCTACGGAGGGCTGGCATAGCGTCGGCGAACCGGACCCCGAGACCCGCCACCCCAGCGCCGTCGGCCGGCGCGTTCCCATTGACCTCGGCGGATCCGCCGAGCCCGTCCTGCCCATCCCACGACAACGACCGGGCGGATCGAACCCGCGTCCCGGCAGCCCGAAAGTCGCAGCAGGCAAATCGGCAGCCCACGCCAACGTCGCAGATCCGAAAGTCGCAGGCCTCATTGTCCTTGGCCTGGCCGGCATTCTCCTCGCCGGCCCCGCGACCGTCGCCGGCCCCGCCGGTTCCGCCTGGGCGGCGCATGCCCCGTCGGCCACTTGGCCGAAGTCGCAGAGCCTCGCCGACGTCCAGGACGAAATTGGGCGCACGCGCGCAAAGCTTGATGGATCGGCCCGACAGACGGCGAGCGCCACCGAGGCCTTCAACGCCGAACGGATCCGGCTCGCCGAGGCGGAGCGGGCCGCGACGGCCGCCGCCGCCCGCGTGGACCGGGCGGACCGGGCGGTGCGCGAGGCCGCGGACCAGCACCGGGGGCTCGCCGTGTCGGCGGACCGCGCGGGTGGCTTCGCCCAGCTGTCGCTGCTGCTGACCGGCGATCCTCGCCGGGCCCTCGACCGGGCGGGCGCCGTCGACGCCCTCGCCCGCCGGCAGCGGGTGGCGGGCACCGGCCTGCGGCTGGCCCGCCGTGATCTCACCGAGGCCCGGCGCAGCGCCGACGCTGCCCTCGTCGGCAAGAAGAAGATCGTTGCGGATCTCGCCGCGCGCAAGCGGACCATCGAGGCCGCGGCCGACGAGCAACGCGGCCTGTTGCAGCGGCTGGAGTCGCGCTACGCCGAGCTGGAACGGCAGGCCCGGGCCCGGCAGGCCGCCGCCCAGCGAGCCCGGCAGGCCGCCGCGGCCGCGGCGGCGGCCGCGGTGGCACGCCAGGCGGCGGCCGAGCGGGCCCGCTACCGCCAGGAGTCCGGGGTGGCCGCGGTGGCTGGCCGGGCCTTCGTCGCGGCTCCGATCACGGCGGCGGCGGCCGCGCCGGTGGGCGGCGGCGGCGCGGCGACCGCGGTGCGAGAGGCATACGCCCAGCTTGGGAAGCCCTACGTGTGGGGGGCCGAGGGGCCGGGAACCTTCGACTGCTCCGGGCTGACCCAGTGGGTCTGGGGGAAGGCGGGCGTCGCGCTCAGCCACTACACCGGATCACAGTGGGACGAGGGACGTCGGGTGAGCCGCGCCGCTCTCATCCCCGGGGACCTCGTCTTTTTCTACCCCGATCTCGATCACGTCGGGATTTACGTGGGGAGTGGGAAGATGATCCACGCTCCCCGCACCGGCGAGGTGGTCCGAGTGGAGAAGGTCTGGTGGTCGAGCTTTCAGGGAGGCATCCGGCCGGGGGCCTGACGCCGGCCACCCGGGGGGATCAGTGGCCGGCAGTCCGTGTACCGGCAGTCCGTGTACCGGCAGGGCAGGGTCAGTGGTCCACGTAGACGAGAGCCGCCGTGCTGCGACTGATCTCCGCGTCGCTCTGACCGTTCGGGGAGACGACGTGGATCAGATCGCCGCGGGAACCCGGCATGATCTGGGCGCCGGGCACGATCGCGGCATCCTGCAGCCGACGCATGGCGCCCTCGTCGGTCTGCAGCCGCTCGGAGATCCAGCTCACCGTCACCGGCCGGCTGCCATCCGCGGCAGCCCGGTCGGCGGAGGCCAGCAGGCTGACGGGAGCGGCGGTGGGCCGCGGCGCGTCGCCGTGCTGGGCGGGCGGAATCTCGTTGCCGAACGGGCAGCGCTTCGGATCACCGAGCAGGACGGTCAGCCGGGCCTCGACCTCGTCGGAGATCACGTGCTCCCAGCGGCACGCCTCGTTGTGCACCAGCGCCCAGTCGAGCCCGATGACCTTGGTGAGCAGCAGCTCGGCCAGCCGGTGCTTGCGCATGACGGCGGTGGCCCGCAGCAGACCCTTCTCGGTGAACTGGACGGTCCGGTCGTCGGCGAGGGAGACGAGTCCCTCGTTGGCCATGCGAGCCGTCGACTCGCTGGCGGCGGGCGCGCTCACGTGCAACCGCTCCACCAGACGCGCGCGTAGCGGGGGGATGCCCTCTTCCCTCAGTTCGTACAGGGTGCGGAGGTACATCTCGGTACTGTCGATCAGTCCAGTCACCGGTCTCCTTCGTCCCATCCAGAGTACGCCCCGTCCACAGGTCGCAAGGGCCATGCGTCCTGTGTACGCAGTGTCCCCCGGACAGTTTCCCGCGCGGGCCCGACCCGGCCGCATACCGGTCCGGTGCCCCGCTGGCAAGCCGGCCCCGGACGGGGGCTCACCCGCCCGGGGCGCCGTCGACGACCGCACTAGAATCGACACCATGAGCACGACTCAGATCGCACCTGAGACGTCGGACACCCGCACGGACGAGGGCGACGACCACTCCCACTACGCCCGCCGGGAGGAGATCGTCCGCGCGTCCATCGAGGGCGGTCGAGTCACCGCGCTCTGCGGCTACAAGTTCGAACCCGTCCGGGACCCCTCGAGGTTCCCGATCTGCCCGAAGTGCAAGGAGCTCGTCGAGATGGCCCAACAGTTCGGTTGACCGGCCGGTCCTCGGCGGCCGGGACGGCGAGTGCGCCGGCCGAACTTCGTAGCGGTGGGTGACCGATCGCCCACCCTCGGAGGGTGGCCGTGGTGTAGCGCCGCGCGGAAGAAGAAGTGGAAGAATCGGGACAGGCGGCCGATCTTGCAGGTAATTGCGCAGTCCTGAAGGTGTTGCCTCCCCCGGCATCCCGTCCGGTGGCCGTACGATCGCCACGGCGTCGATCCGATGCCCCCTCCGCCCCAGTAGCTCAGTGGATAGAGCGACCGCCTCCTAAGCGGTAGGCCGCAGGTCCGATTCCTGCCTGGGGCACGTTCGCCTACGGTTCAGGGAGTTTCCGAGTCGGGCCACGCCCGCGGGAGGCGCTGTCGTGCAGCCGCGCCCACAGCCTCGGAGCGAGTGGCGCGCGGGCGTCGGCGGGAGAGCGGCGGCCCGTCCGCCACGGTTGGCCCGCCGGGCGTGGGCGCAGCCGGAACGTGCTCGCATGTGTGGCGTCTGCGCCCCTGGTGGGGTCAGGATCTGAGTATCTGGTGGGAAAGTCATCAAAAGGTCTGAAGTGCGCATAATCCGTTCCCTCCAGGCGTCGACGCTTCGCCGGATCGGCGGCGGGCCCAGCGATGGCGCGGCGTTTCCGCGTCGCCGGACCGGACCGGACCATCGGCTCCGTCCCGGGTGTGACGATCATGGAGAGTGGCTCGTGACGAGTCGGGTACCGCGGCGGGACGATGGTCATGGACACGGCGTGGCAAGGGCCTGCGGGGCAGAAGCGAGCGGGGCGGAGGCAGTCGGGACAGGGGCAGTCGGGACAGGGGGCAGGCGGCGGCGGGGTGGCCCGCCGCGAGCGGGACGGGTCGGGGTGATCGTGGGGTCGGCGTGAGCGCCCCAGGCCAGGGTGAGGCCGACGGGTCCGGGCAGGCGGCCGCGGCCAATCCGGCATACAGCGTCACGGTCCGGGTGCCGCGCGGGGCGCGGGCCGACATCGACGCGGTCATCGCCGCCAGTCCCGGCACGATCACCTGCTATGCGGACGAGCCGGACCCGGCGGGCCGCCGGATCACTCTCGACGCGGACAGCGGCCCGACGCTGACGTGGCTGCTGCGTGCCCTGCGTAACCGCCTCGGCGCCGACCTGCTCCAGACCGAGGACCCGGTCTTCGTCGTCGCGGCGACAGGCAAGCTCACCCAGTCCCTGTGCGCGTCGGTGACCACGGGGCACGATCTCGCGCTCCTCGACGCGGACGCGGACCGGCGGGTCATCCGTCATCTGGCCACCCACCCGACCCACACCGATCTGTTCACCGGGCGGCCCCGCCGAGTGGCGCTGCTCTCCGACGCCAGCGCCGTGCTGGACTTCGAGCCGCTCGCCGCCGAGGCGGCCCTGCCGGCGGTGGAGTCCCAGGCGGTCCACCTGCACCGGGCGACCGGTCTCGACGTCATCCCGATGCCCATCGCCGCGCGGGACGCCGCCGAGCTCGGCCGGGCGATCGGCATGCTCGCGCCCGGCTTCGCCGCCACGGTTCTGGTCCACACGCACGTCAGCCACATCGACGCGGTCCGCGCGGTGCCGCGGCCGGGCGCCACACCGCTGCTCGACACCGTCAACGACGGCCTCGCCGTCGCCGCCACCGCCGCCGTCCTCAACCACCTGCGCGGCCGGGGGCTGCGGCCGCAACGGGCCCGGGTCGCCGTCGTCGACCCGGCCCGCGGCGGCGACCTCGCCGGCCTGCTCCTCGCCGCCGGGATCCGGGATCTCACCCTGTACGACCCGCTCGCCTACGGGATCCAGCCGCTGCACCGGCTCGCGGCCCACCTCGACCTGCTTGTCGACCTCATCGGCCTCGCCTCGCCGCCCGAGCAGGTGCCCGTGTTGCGGACCCGGCCGGAGACGCCCCCGCCGCTGGCCTCGGCCACCTCCGGTCCGCGCCCGCTGCACGCCCTGCCCGGCCTGTTGCGCGCGGCGGTGCGGACCCACCGGCCCATCAGCACGGCGGCGCGGTTGGCCGCTGTCCAGGCGTTGGTCGACCTGACCCCGCCCGGCGGCCTGCTGCCGCCCGTCGACCATCCGCGCCTGACCCCGGCCGTCGCCGACGCGGCCGCCCGGGCACTGGCCGCGGACTGACGGCGCGGCGGCACGTGCGCGGGCGGCACGTGGCGCGCCGGGACCGGCCGAGGATCGGCCGAGGATCGGCCCGCGACCGGACCTGAGGCCGGCGGACGGCCGCTCAGTCGGAGGCGGCGGGCACCAGATCGAGCAGTGCCTGGGCGGCGAGCTCGTAGCCCAGCGGGCCGAGGCCGACGATGACCCCACGGGCCAACGCCGACAGGATCGACTCGTGCCGGAAGGACTCCCGTGCCCAGACGTTCGACAGATGCACCTCGATCCACGGGTTCGGATAGTTCGCGAGTGCGTCCCGAAGACTCCAGCCGTACATCATCAGCGCGCCGGGGTTGACGATCGCGCCGACCGAGTCGTAGTTATCCTGAATGGCGTGGATTAGCTCGCCCTCGGATTCCCGCTGAACGGAGACCAGTTTCCAGCCGCGGTCGGCAATCCGAGCGGTGACGGCGGATTCAATGTCGGCCAGAGTGGCCGTGCCGTACACCTCGGGCTGCCGCCGGCCGAGTATGCCCAGGTTCGGGCCGTTTACCAGAAGAAGCGTGCTCACCAGACCTCATCACTCTTGCCGACCGGCCCGGTCGGCCGGCGCCCCGTGGACGATATCGCAGCTATGGTGCGGTCATCACCGGGTCACATAGGTTCGGGAATGACGCGACCGAGTGTGCCGGCAGTGTGCGTATAGTGTATTGATTGTCCTTGCGTTGGTCTTTTGGTAGTTCCGTCCGGGGGACGGCAGACCAGTCGGGGGCGTTGGGGTACGGTCCGTCGCGCACCTATCGCGTAGATTCTTCAGGCAGCTCACGGTAATGAACCGTCGACGGGCCGGGATCCTTGCGCGAACCTTATCGTCACGTAAGAAAAGGGTGGGGACCATGAGCGGTGTAGTGCGACGCGCACCGGAGTTGCCGGCCTGGCCGCAGTACTCCGACGAGGAGCGCGACGGTCTGATCCGGGCCTTGGAGCAGGGTCAGTGGTGGCGCATGGGCGGCAGCGAGGTCGACAGCTTCGAGCGGGAATTCGCCGTCTATCACGGCGCCGACTACGCGCTCGCCGTCACGAATGGCACCCACGCCCTCGAGCTCGCCCTTCAGGTGCTGGGTGTGGGCCCGGGCACCGAGGTCATCGTCCCGGCGTTCACGTTCATCTCCTCCTCCCAGGCCGCGCAGCGCCTCGGCGCGGTCGCCGTGCCGGTCGACGTCGACCTGGACACCTACTGCATCGATCCCGAGGCGGCGGCTGCCGCCGTCACCCCCCGTACCAAGGCGATCATGCCGGTGCACATGGCCGGTCAGGTCTCCGACATGGACGCCCTGGCGAAGCTGTCCGCCGACACCGGCGTCCCGCTGATCCAGGACGCCGCGCACGCGCACGGCGCCCAGTGGCAGGGGCGAAAGGTCGGCGAGCTCGGCTCGGTGGCGGCGTTCAGCTTCCAGAACGGCAAGCTGATGACCGCGGGTGAGGGCGGTGCCGTCACCTTCCCGGACTCCGGGCTGCACGAGGCCGCGTTTCTGCGGCACAGCTGCGGGCGGCCCCGGACCGACCGCCGGTACTTCCACCAGACCTCCGGGTCGAACTTCCGGCTCAACGAATTCTCCGCCTCGGTTCTGCGCGCCCAGCTCGGTCGCCTGGCCGGCCAGATCGACACCCGCGAACAGCGGTGGCCGGTGCTCGCGAGCGCGCTCGCGACCATTCCCGGCGTCGTGCCGCAGGGCCGCGACGAACGCTGCGACCGTAATCCGCATTACATGGCGATGTTCCGCCTTCCCGGATTCAGCGAACAGCGGCGTAACGCGTTCGTGGACGCTCTCGTCGAGCGGGGTCTGCCCGCCTTCGCCGCGTTCCGGGCGATCTACCGTTCCGACGGGTTCTGGGAGACCGGCGCCCCGGACGAGTCAGTGGACGACATCGCGAAGCGGTGCCCCAACACCGAGGCGCTGAGCGCCGACGGCGTCTGGCTGCACCACCGGACGCTGCTGGGCACCGAGGAGCAGATGCACGAGGTTGCGGCGGTCGTGGCCGACACCCTGGCGGCACAGTGACGGCGGCGGCGCCGGTGCGGGTCGCCGTCGTCGGGCTGGGCTGGGCCGGCCGGTCCATCTGGCTGCCCAGGCTGCGGGAGCACCCCCGGTTCGCGGTGGCCGCGGCGGTCGATCCCGATCCCGCCGCCCGCGCCTCGGTGGCCGCCGCGCACCCGGACCTCGAACTGCTGGCCGACGTCGCCGAGCTCGGCTCGGCCCGGTTCGACCTCGCCGTCGTGGCGGTGCCCAACCATCGGCACGCCGACATCGCCGAGCGGCTGCTGACCGCCGGCATCCCGGTTTTCCTGGAGAAGCCGGTCTGCCTGAGCTCGGCGGAGGCGGACCGGCTCGCCGCGGCCGAACGAGCCGGTGACGTCACCCTGCTGGCCGGCAGCGCCGCGCGCTACCGGGCCGACGTCAGCCGGCTCTACGAGGTCGCGGCGGGGCTCGGCGCGATCCGCCACATCGACCTCGCCTGGATTCGCGCCCGTGGCATCCCAGACGCGGGCGGCTGGTTCACCCGCCGGGAGCAGTCCGGTGGCGGCGCGCTGGTCGACCTCGGCTGGCATCTGCTGGACACGCTCACCCCCCTGCTCGGCAGCGTCGACTTCCACCAGGTGGTCGGGACGACGTCCGACGACTTCGTCAGCGACGGTGCGTGGGCGGCGTCCTGGCGCCACGGCGCGCAGGCCGCTCCCGCCGGGGGCGGGGACGTGGAGGACACGGCGCGCGGTTTCCTGGTGACCGAGGACGGGACCTCGGTGTCCCTGCGGGCGAGCTGGGCATCGCACGAAGCCCGCGACCTCACCGCGATCAACGTCGAGGGGGCCGCCGGCACCGCCTCGCTGCGCTGCACCTTCGGCTTCGGACCGAACCGGCAGGACCGCTCGGTCCTGTCCCTGACCCGGACCGGGCAGACCACGGCGGTGCCGCTGCCGGACGAGCCGATCGGGACCGAGTACCGCCGCCAGCTCGACGAGCTGCCGGCGATGCTGGCCGACCCGGCCGCCCGGGGGCGGGCGATCGCCGAGGTCCGGCCGACGATCGCGGCCATCGAGCGCCTCTACGACTCGGCGCGCTCGCACCGGTCCGCGCCGCAGCTCGTCCGCGCGGGCTGATGACGTCGCGCGTATAAAACACCGATTTTCTATTCGTCGAGCCCGGGGGGGCATGTGGGAACGGACCTGGGGGGCCGGCCGGTGGCCGGCGGCGCGCACCGGCAGACAGTGATCTTCGATCTCGACGGCGTGCTCGTCGACAGTTTCGGCGTGATGCGGCAGGCGTTCACGATTGCCTACGCGGAGGTCGTCGGCCCCGGCGAGCCGCCGTTCGAGGAGTACAACCGCCACCTTGGCCGCTACTTCCCCGACATCATGCGGATCATGAACCTGCCGCTGGCGATGGAGGAGCCGTTCGTGCGGGAGAGCTACCGGCTCGCCCGCGAGGTGGTTCTCTTCGACGGCGTGGAGGAGATGCTGCGCCGGCTGCGCGCCCGTGGCCACGGGTTGGCGGTCGCCACCGGTAAGTCCGGCCCGCGGGCCCGCCACCTGCTCGGAGAACTCGGCGTGCTGTCGTTGTTCGACCACGTGATCGGCTCCGACGAGATTGCGCGGCCGAAGCCCGCCCCGGACATCGTGCTGCGCGCGCTCGACCTGCTGGGAGCGGCGCCGGCCGAGGCGATGATGCTCGGTGACGCGGTCGCGGACATCGACAGCGCCCGCGCCGCCGGGGTCATGGCGGTCGCCGCGCTGTGGGGCGAGACGGACGGCGTCGAGCTGCTCGCGGCCCGCCCGGACGCGGTGCTGCACCGCCCCGCGGAGCTGCTGGCGCTGCTCGGCGAGGACGGCACCCGGGCGACTGCGGCGGTCTCCGGCTGCGGTGCGGCGGACCGGGCGGCAGCGGACCGGGCCGCAGCGGGACCGGCCGCGTCGGATGCGCTCGTCGCGGGGTCGGTCGACGTCCCCACCGCACGTGGGGACCTGCTGGCCGGACCGCCGACCCTGGCGACCGCGGCCCACCGGGCCGGGAGTCTACTCGGGCGCGACTGACCCCACCGAGGGACGGCCGGACCGCACCGGCCGTCCCTGCCGCACCCCGCGGCGATCCGGCCCGGCCTCGCCGCGGGCGGGTCGGTCAGGGCGCCTGGCGCGCCAGCAGGATCGCGCCCGACAGGGACGACAGGCCACCAAGCACCGCGGCCCGCACCGGCGCGGGGGGATGACCCGGGCGCCCGAGCTCGCGGGCCTGTTCGTCGACGGCCTGGGCGAACCCGGGCAGTCCATCCGCGAATCCGCCGCCGACCACCGCCATCGCGGGATGGAGCAGCTCGGTCAGCCCGACCACGGCGACGGCGACCGCCTGCGCGCTCTCCCGCACCGCCCGCACCGCCCAACCGGTCCCCGCGAGCCAGGCCGCGCGTAGCTCGGCGAAGGTGACCTCCTCGCGGGCCGCCGATCCGCCGGTGCCGCCGACATCGCCGGCACGGTGCCGTGCCGCCCGGCGCAGGGTGGCGGGGCCGCTGGCTGTGGCCTGCACGCAACCCTGCCGTCCGCAGGTGCACGGCGGGCCCCCCGCGGAGATCACCAGATGCCCGATCTCGGCCGAGCCGCGGCCCGGCCGTGGGCAGGGCCGGCCGTCCAGCACGATCCCGCCACCGACGCCCGTCCCGAGGCCGAGGTACACCAGGTCCGGGCAGCCGGCGGCATTGGCCTCCGCGAGCGCGGCGAGGTCGCCGTCGTCAGCCCAGACGACGGCCGCCCCCGGCACGAGGCCACGCAGGGCGTCGGCCAGCGCCAGTCCCGTCCAGCTCGGTCGGCCCGGCCAGGTCGTCACCCGGCCGGCCGGATCGATGGTCGCCGGCATCGCCACCCCGACCGCGGCCACCGGCCCGGCCCACCTCGCCCGCAGGGCGGCCACGTGGGTGGCGAGATCGCCGAGGTCGCAAGCGGCGCTCGCCGACGGCGTCCAGCGGAACGTCGCCTCGACCGCGGTGACGGCGCCCGCGGCAGTACGGACGCCGTCCGGGGCGCTGGCATGGGCCGGGGCGCTGGCGGGTGCGGTGGCCTGAGCGGGTGCGGTGGCCTGAACGGGTGTGGTGGTGTCGGCGGGTTCGATGCGCAGCGCGACCTTGGTTCCGCCGACGTCGATGCCCAGGACGCCGGGCGTCACCGGCGGGGCGAGGGTGTGCATGCGGAGCCTCCCAGGCCGTCAGGCGTGGTCCGCCGGGCCGAGTTCGAAGAACGACCGGTACAGGTCGAGCTGGTGGGCGAGCATGTGGATGCCCGGATGAGTCGGCAGCCCGAGCGCGCTGGCCGCCTCCAGCAGCCGGGTCCGCGGCGGTTTCATGATGATGTCGGCGACGACGCAGCCCGCCGGCAGCGCGTCGGGTGGGAAGGGCAGCGGGTCGCCGGGGCGCAGGCCGAGCGGGGTGGCGTTCACCGCCAGGTCCGCGTCGCCCAGCGCCGGTTCGGCCGCGGCGATGGCCCGGCCCGGCCAGTGCTCGTCCAGCCGGGCGAGCAGCTGCACGCACTTCGTCCGGTCCGGGTCGTAGACCGACAGCGGCCCGCAGCCGGCGTCGAGCAGCGCGACCGCGATCGCGCTGCCGGCCCCGCCGGCCCCCATCAGCGCGACCCGCCGGCCGCGCACCGGATGGCCGGTGGCCGTCAGCCCGTGGACGAAGCCGGCCCCGTCGAAGTTGTCGGCCAGCCAGCCGCCGCCGGGCAGCCGGCGCAGCACGTTGGCGCTGCCGCTGATCCGCGCGGCAGGGCTGCGCTCGGTGGCCAGCACGCAGGCGGCGACCTTGTGCGGGATCGTGACGAGGATGCCGTCCAGGTTCACGATGGCCGCGAGTCCGCGCAGGACGGTGGCGAAGTCCGCCGGTCGGGCGTGCACCGGGACGAGGACGGCGTCGATCCCGAGCCGGGCGAACAGCGGGTTGAGCAGCGATGGCGCCTGCACCTGGGCGACCGGGTCGCCGATGACCGCGTACAGCCGGGTGGCGCCGCCTACCGGCCGCGTCGCGGGGGCCGGGGTTGCCGGGGCCGGAGAGGAAGAGGTCGGAGACGTCACGCCGCGTCCTCGCGGGGCATCGCGGCGAGCGTCGCCAGCACCAGCTCCTCGTCGACGTCGGGCACGAGTTCCGGCGCGGGCGCGCCGTCGAGGACGAAGGTCAGCCCGGTGTTCGTCGACTTCTTGTCCAACCGCATCACGGCGATGAGCTCGGCGGGCTCCACCCCGGCCGGCAGGGCACTGGGCAGCCCGTAGCCCTGCACGACGTCGAGGTGTTCGCGGACGCGCTCGGACCCGATCCGGCCGAGTGCCCCGGCGAGCCGGCCGGCGAACACGGTGCCCACGGCGACGGCCTCGCCGTGGCGCAGCGCGTAGTTGGTGGTGCGTTCCAGGGCGTGCCCCAGGGTGTGCCCGTAGTTGAGGATGTGGCGCAGGTGCGAGTCGCGCTCATCGCGGGCCACGACCCCGGCCTTGAGCGCCACGCTCGCCGCGATCTGCTCGGCGACCGGCCGGCCGAGCAACCCGGGTGCCCCGATGAAGTGGGCCCGCGCGATCTCGCCGTAGCCGTTGATCCATTCCCGGCGCGGCAGGGTGGCCAGGTAGTCGGTGTCGCAGAGGACGGCGCTGGGCTGCCAGTAGGCGCCGACGAGGTTCTTGCCGGCGGGCAGGTTCACCGCGGTCTTCCCGCCGACGCTCGCGTCGACCTGGGCGAGCAGCGAGGTCGGCAGGTGCACGACGGCGACGCCGCGGTGGTACAGCGCGGCGGCGAGCCCCACGACGTCGGTGGTCGTCCCGCCGCCGCAGGAGATGACGACGTCCGAGCGGGTGAGCCCGAAGTCCGCGAACCGGCTGCACAGCGCCTCGACGTTCGCCAGGGTCTTGTCCGCCTCGCCGTCGCGGGCGGGCAGCCGCAGCGCCGGCACGCCAGGGTCCGGCACGGCGTCGAGGGGACGGGCGGAGACGATGACAGCCCGCCTCGCGCCGAGGCGGGCCACGACGTCGGGCAGGGTCCGGCGGACGCCGGCGCCGATGTCGACCGAGTAGCTGCGTGGGCCGAGTTCCACCGGGACGCGCCGGTGGTCGGCGGCGATCCGCTCGATCGGGCTGATCGGCTGGGTTGCAAGCATGCCCGTCACGTTTCGTCTCCGGATCCGCGAGGTGTCGTGGCCATCCGCCGTGCTCCCCGATGGTCCGCCGCGGCGCCTGCGCCCCAGTCTGCCGAAGTGCTGCTCGGACGCCCCAACCGGGGCACCTGCCCGAAGATCCCGTTGTGTTCCGGTCGTTGCGGCCGGACCCGGTCGGCTGACCGGGGTCCGTCGAACGCCGGCCGGCTCGTGCACCGTGCACGCAGAGTAAGGTCGAGCGGTGGGATCAGACGACGGCGCGAGGCTCGCCGCGGCGCTGGGGCTCCTGCTCGCGCGGCCTACCCGTATGCGGCTGTTCGGGGATCTGCTGGCCGCGGGCGACGTGAACCTGGACGAGGCGACCTACCCCGTGCTCAGCGGCCTGGCGCGGACGGGGCCCACGACCGCGCGCAAGCTCAGCACGGAGATCGGCATCGACCGGTCGGTGGTCAGCCGGCACAGCGATCGGCTCGAGGCGCTTGGACTGCTGCGTCGCTCGGCCGATCCCGACGACGCCCGGGCCACCCGGCTCACGCTGACCGACGAGGGGAACGCCGCCATCGAGCGGCTGCGTGGTCGGCTGGCCGGCGCGTTCCAGCGCCGGCTCGACGCCTGGCCGGCCGAGGACGCGCGCGCCTTCGTCGCGGGCCTGGAGCGCTTCGTCGAGGAGAACCTGGCCGAGCGGGGCCGGTAGGCGGGTTTCCGAGACGAGAACGGGGCAAGGCAGGTCCGCGGCCGATCGCGGCGGGGGCCGTCGGCGATTCTGGCAGGGCCGCCGACGGCGGATTGCGGCCGGGCCGGCGGTGGCGACCCATCTCACGGTCGGTGGCGCTTTCGGGTGGCCGACACCTCCGCGCGGCGCGCTTTTCGCGAGGATCTGGGACACCGGCGTAAATCTGCGTCAGGCTCTGTGGCCACGGGCCGGTTCTCCGACCGCAGATCCGTCGAGAACACTGGATAGTTCGTAAACGAGGAGTCCGTGATGAGCAAGCCGACCCCCGCGACCAGCGCCGATTCCGGGTCGCTTCCCGCCGGAACGCCCGCTGGCGCGCCGGGCATGGCGTCGGGCGGGTGGATCGCAGCGCGGGGCGGGGATGGTCAAGGGCGCTCCACGCCGGCGCCGGATGTGCCGGAACAGGCCGGGCCCTTTCCCTCGGGTCCCGACGGCACCCCGCGTGTTCCGTACCCGGACAATGGTCCTGCCCAGCAGGAATACGGCTCACTGGCGGCGCCGGACGAGGAGCTGCCCGGCGCCCGGGCACTGTGGATCCTCGCGTTCACCTTCGCCGTCCTCGGCCTGTTCTTCCCGCTCGCTGGGCTGATCGCGATCGGCTGCGGGGCTCTGGCCTGGCGAAAGGGCAGCGGACGCGGCAAGATCGCGACCTTCGTCGCGATCGCGACGACCCTGGTCGGGCTCATCCTCACGATCGTCTTCCTCGCCACCTGACCGCGGCCGGGGCGCCGGGCCGCGGGTGCCGGTGGCGCGCCGTCGAATTGCCGCCGCGTGGTGGATGGTCAGTGGGCAGATTGTTTGATCGCGGACCTTCAGTGCCCAGCCTGGTCGGGCGGCCGATCATCGGTATGCTGACCGTCGGGAGACGGCCGGCCGGTGTCTTCCCGCCCCGGCCCGTGGTGGTTTTCCGTGGTCCGGGCCGTCGATGAGGGGGCTCGTCCCAAGCGCGGCGGGCGGACGTCCCGTCGGCAATCTGTATCAGCCGGTGGCCTCTTTCCACCGACCGACGCCGTCCTGGCCGGCCGGCGGTTCTTTCCTGGCGCGGAATGCTGGTCGGGAACGCGGCGGGGTCCGTCGGCTCACCGCTGGACCGCCTTTCGTGGGACCGGCCGGCGGCACGTGACTGCGGGATTTCCGGTGTCCCCGACCCTCACCGCGATCCTGGCTGTCGCGCCAGACCTGGTCGGCGGTCGCGCTGGTCGGCGTGGCATGAAGGCCGTGTGCGCGGGGGGTGAGCTGGCCGGCGCCGGGCCGTGCGGAGAGCCCCGCCCGGTGGCGCCTCGGTGGCACAGGTGAGGCCGCCCAGCTCGGGGGGTGCCGGGCGGCCTCTGGACTGATGATGACATTCAACGGGTCACCGACACAAGTCCGCCGGGCTCGTTGCGACCGTGCCGGCGGTCAGTCGGGCCAGGATGCGCCGCTTTGGACCAGGTCGACCAGCAGGCCCGAGCCGGCATCCAGGTACGCCCCGACCGGATGGCCCGCATCCGGCCTGACCTGCTCGACCGTGGCCCCGGCTGCGACCGAGGCGCGCAGCTGGGCCGCGACGTCGTCGACCACGTAGCCGATGGCGAAGAGGCCCTCGCCGCGCCGGTCGAGGATCTCGCGGGCCGTCCCCGGTTGGCAGCCGGGTTCGACCAGCTCGACGAGGCTGGTGCCGAGTCGGCCGATCGCGACCCTGGTGCCGTCGAGTGCGACGGGCCGGCCGCGGCGCACGGCGGGCCCGGACAGCGCCAGGGTGCGCCAGGAGTCGATGCCGAGCGAGACGGTGTAGAGCTCGCGGGCGAGATCCAGATCCGTGACCACGATGCCGAAGTGATGGAACGTCAGCCCGGCCAGCAACGACTCGACGGCGCCGATGCCGGTGAACCGTGAACCGGCCGGTGCGCAATCCCCGGCGCCGTGCCGTGCTGGGGCGACCCCCGTCTGCACACGGACCTGGGGGTGAAAGATCGATTCGGTTGTCACGACGCCCCTCCCACGTCCCACCGGCATCGGGGGAGCGCGACCGAGATCGTACCGTCGTCCTGCGCGCCCTGCGTCCCAGCGGCGTCCCAGCGGCGTCCCGGCCGGCTGCCAGGCACGATGATGCATCCCATGCCGACCTTCATCGAGAAGCCGACCGTCGTCGAGGCTGCCGGGAACCTTCCAAAGATCATTCGTGAGTACGTGGGCGGGGTGAACACCGGCACCCGGACCCTGAGCATCGCGCACATGTCGAGTCCGGGTGGCTGGGCCGAGCCTGGCCAGCGGCCGGAGTTCGACGAGTACACGATCGTCCTGCGCGGCTCGGTGACGGTGGAGCACGCCGGCGGGGTCATCGAGGTTGCGGCGGGCCAGGCGGTGCACACCGCCGCCGGGGAGTGGGTCCGCTACAGCACGCGGGGCGCGGACGGCGCGGACTACATCTCGGTCTGCCTGCCGGCCTTCCTGCCAGAGACCGTCCATCGTGACGAGGACGAGTAGGCGACCGTTTGTTGCACGTGCAACGAAATGTCGTACCGTTGACGGATGAGCGGACCCGTCTCACCCGTCGACGTCGCTCCCGGGCCGGGGGACCCGCCGGTGCCGCCGCCCGCCCTGGCACCGGCACCGGACCGGGCCTCGGTGGCCGGGCCGGAGCTGGAGGTCGTCGACGGGCGGGCGGCCGATGTGAGTGGCATCCCGGTGCGGCGGGTCCTGCCAAGGCGGGTCCGGCGGACCATCGGCGCCTGGTGCTTCGTCGACCACATGGGCCCGACGGCGATCTCACCGTCGAACCCCGTCGCCGTGGGGCCCCATCCGCACATCGGGCTGGCCACCGTCACCTGGCTGCTGCACGGCCGCCAGGTGCATCGGGACAGCCTGGGCTCCGAGCAGGTCCTGCGGCCGGGTGAGCTGAACCTGATGAGCGCTGGGCACGGGGTCGCCCACGCGGAGGAGTCCGAGGATCACCGGGGCGAGCTGCACGGCGTGCAGCTGTGGGTGGCGCAGCCCGAGCACACCCGGCACGGCCCGCCCGCCTTCGCCCACCACGCCGACCTGCCCGTCGCCCGGTTCGGGGCGGCCGAGGTGACGGTGCTGCTCGGCGAGCTCGACGGCAACGTCTCCCCGGCGCGGACCGACACCCCGCTGGTCGGCGCCGATCTAGCGCTGCGGGCCGGTGGCACCGTCCTGCCGCTGCGGCGCGACTTCGAACACGGCCTGGTCGTCCTGGCCGGGTCGGTGGAGGTCGGCGCGCAGGTCCTGCGCCCCGGCCGGCTGGGCTACCTGGGTGCCGGGCGCGACGAGCTGCCGCTGAGGGCCGGCGAGGGCGCCCGCGTGCTGCTGCTCGGCGGGGAGCCGTTCGCCGACCGGCTGGTGATGTGGTGGAACTTCGTCGCCCGGTCCCGGGCCGAGATCGACGTCGCCCGCGCCGACTGGCAGGCCGGCGCGGACCGGTTCGGCGCCGTGGCGACCAACGCCCGGCGGATTCCGGCGCCCGAGCGGCCCTGGGCGGCCGGCTGACCCGGCGCACGCGCGCCTGGCCCTGCCGCCCGCACCGCCGCCGTCGCGCCGCCGAGGCCGCGGCGACGGAACCCGGGTTACTCGGCGGCCAGGCCGTCAGATCGGCGGCCAGGCCGTCAGAGCTTGAGCTTCTTGACCTGTGCGGCGATGGTGTCGACGTCGGAGTAGGTGACTCCGAGCAGGCCGACCTGCTTCCAGCGCAGCACGCCGTCCGCGTCGACGAGGAAGACCGAGCGGCGCAGCCCGAGCCCGGGCACGGCGATCCCGTACGCCTTGACCGCCGTGCGTGCGGTGTCGGCGAGCAGGGGAAAGCCCAGGCTGTGCCGGCGGGCGAACCCCTCGTGGCTGTCCAGGTCCTGCGGGCTGATGCCCCACACGAGGACGCCGAGGTCGGCGAAGATCTCCAGGCCCGCCGAGTAGGAGCACATCTGCCTGGTGCAGACCGGCGTGTTGTCGCCGGGGTAGAAGGCCAGCACGACGGGATGCCCGCGCTCGGTGGACAGGGTGTACTCGCCGTCTTGGCGCTCGCCGTCTGCGAGTACGAGACCCGGCAGGCTGAGGTCGGGCGCCTGGTTGCCCACGGTCGGGGTGGCCACGTCAGGACCCCGCCCGGCACGGGTGCGAGGCCCCGGACGGGCCCGCCGCGCCGCCGCCGGGACGCGTGGCCGGGGCGGCGGGGACGAGCCGGGGCGGGCGGGTGCTGGGGGCGGTTCGGGACAAGCGCGCTCCTTCTCCTGCCGCCGCGGCCAGCGGGTCGGGCGGGTGCCGATTTTCGCAACAGTACCGGTGACAGAATGCGGCACGCCAGCCCGCATCGACGTCGCCACCGCTACCCCGCCCGTCCCGCCCGCCCGTCCCGGTCGGCGTCAGAAGACGGCCGGTTGCGGCGTCCCGCCCGTGCGGGTCAGCAGCTCGTCGAGGTCGTAGTCGTACCAGCGCCGCAGCGGCGTCGGGGAGTTGGTCCGACCCCACTCGTACATCCGGCGCTGGGCCTCGAAGGAGCCGTCGTGCCAGCGCCGCAGCACATCCCCGAGCCGCAGCGGCGCGGGCAGGAAGTCGGCCCCGCCGAGCAGGCCGGCGAGCCGCTCGACGGCGGCAGCCGGGGTCAGCCGGCCGGCCTCCACGTCGACCATCACCGCGCTCAGGGAGTCGAAGAACGGCTGGAACTCCGGCAGGTCCGGGCAGAAGGTGCCCAGGTGCGGGGCGTCGAGCAGCCGGTCGAACAGGGCCCGGTCGCCCTTCTCGAGGTAGCCGAAGTACGTCCCGACGATCCGGGCGATGCCCATGTTCCAGCCGAGGAACCACACCTTCGACCAGGCCCGCCACAGGTCGAAGTCCCGGAACGAGACGTACGAGCCGTGCACGAGCTTGTCGTTGACGTCGAGGATCGTCTGGTTGAGCGTGTCGATGTGGCCGAAGCGCTCGGCGGAGAAGTCGTCGTCGGCGAGCGCGGCCAGCAGGGTCGGGGTGAAGGCGTAGATCACCTGCATGGTGTTGGCCATGCCGCGGGAGAACAGCGCGTCGATCGCCCCGGCGGCGTGGCTCATCATCGCCCAGCGGTCGCCGACCGTGCGGGTGCTGGAGTACTGGGTGCGCCCGGTGGAGACCCAGTCCCAGGCGGGCCGGGCACCGGCGAACTGGCGGGCCACGCTGGGAAAACGGTCGAGGTAGGCGGCCCACTCCTGCTCGGCGGTGAGCCCAGGCTCCTTGGGGAAGCGGCTGGCATCCAGGTTGAGCCCGACGCTGCACAGCGGGTTGGTGGCCTTGCGGTGGTTGTCGAACGGGATGACCCACAGCCAGCCGCCGTCGAAGATGTGGTGCAGGGTGCCCTGGTGCCACAGCGACGGCTGGCCGCTGGGGGTCGTCACGTCGTCGAACGGGGTGACGCCGACCATGTGGGTGAACAGCGTCCGGGAGTTCGTCCGGAACCGGCAGGGCTCCTCACGCAGGGCGAACTGGTTCGCGAGGACCGAGTTGCGGCCCGACGCGTCCACGACGTAGCGGACCCGGATCGTCTCGCCGGACCTCGTCGTCAGCGTCGCCGCGTCGGCGGTGAAGTCGACGCGCTCCACCATGGTCCGCTGGCGGGGTTCCGCTCCGTAGCGGACCGCGGAGTAGAACAGGTAGGAGTCGATGTCCTGGCGGTGCATGTGCATTTCCGGGCCGTTCGGGAACTCCGAGACGCTGCACTGGGTGACTTCCTCGGGGTTCTGCACCTGCCCGTCCCGGTGGTACACGAAGCCGAAGTTGCGCTTGACCCCGCAGGCCGAGGTGACGTGCGAGCGCACCCCCTCGAAGCTGCTCACGTGGCCGAGCTCGGGTACGTCGAACCGCTCGGCGAGCAGCTTCAGCAGGTAGGTCGTCTCCCCGATCGTCGACTCGCCGAGCGCGAACCGTGGGTGGGTGCCGCTGTCGACGAGGACCACGCTGTGACCGTGCCGGGCGAGGATGTTGGCCAGTGTCGAGCCGGCGATGCCGCTACCGAGGATGGCAACCGAATAGTCGTACCCGCTCATTACGAGACTCCCTGGACGCCGCTTACACGAAGTGGGCCGGCTGCGTCCGCCCTTCCTCATAAAGATCACAATCATCGCAACCGGTGAACAAATAACACCTAACCAGCTCGACGGATCGCGGTTGCAACAAACGGCACATCAATGCCAATGCGTAAGCGACGATCCTAAATCGGAGCTTTCGACTATATGTCGGTAATGCGTAATTTGGTCGAATGGTCCGACTGGGTCGGGGGAGTTTGCCGCCTGTGACCTGCGCGGACGGGACTCCGGTTGCCCCGGCGTCGGGTCGTATTGTGAATCATTTGTTTCCCAACCGTTGTTCCGGTAATGCCGGCACGCACACCGGCCGAGCACGGATCATCGGATCTTGCTAGTGGTCGGCAACCGGGCGGCGCCCGCGCCCCGCGTCGTTCTCGCAGGTCTCCGGGGGCCGCGGGTCCGCGTCGGACCGGACCTCGATGAGCCGGACGGACCGCCAGTTGGCCAGCATCGTCCGCCCGTCCGCGAGGTGGAGCTGCTCGACCTCGCAGCGGAAGACTGCCTGGGCGACCCGCCTGCGCAGTTCGTCCGGATCGGCGCCCGCCGGCAGGGGGTAGGGCTGCCCGCCGATCACGATCTGCACTACCACGGCCCAAAAGTCGTATGCCTGTTCGATTCACGCGAACGCCGGTGGCCCGGACGGGTCATGCGCCGGCCGATGAACACCGCTGCCCGCCCGCCGCCGGCCATCGGGGCGCGCCCGGCCGGTGCCGGGTGGCCAGGGGCCGGGGTGGTGGCCGGCAAGGAAGAACCATTCTGGTATCAGATGGAGGCGTTCGGCCGGCCGGAGGCTCGCGCCGGGAGCACGATCGTGGTCGTGGTCCCCCGCCGCTGGCGCGCCCCGCCGGTGGCGACGCGATGGTCCGGGAGGGCGTGCGGGTGGTAGGGGGCGTGCGGGTGGGAGGGGGCTTGCGGGTGGGAGGGAACGTGAGCCACGTCAGCGAGGCTGCCGTGGCCGTTCCCCGATCACCGCTGGCCCGGGTCTTCGACGACGCGTTGCTCACCGCCGGCGCCCGCGCAGACGTGGGTGATCGTGTCGTGGCCTTCGTCGACCTGGCCCGGCGCCACCAGGAGCCGGGCCGGCACTACCACACCTTGCGGCACGTCGCGGAGATGTCCGCGGCGCTGCGGGTGCTGCTCGCCGCCGAGCGTCGGCCGCCGGCGGAGCGCGCCGCGCACGTCTGCGTGCTCGCCGTGTACTTCCACGACGCCGTCTACCAGCCGCGGTTGGCGGACAACGAGCAGCGGTCCGCGGAGCTGGCGATCGACGTGCTCGCCCGGCTGGGCTGCCCCGCCGCGATCGGGGCGGCGGTCGCCCGGCTGGTCCTCGCCACGGCCTCGCATCGGTCGAGTCGCGACGATGAGGCCCTCGTCAACGACGCCGACCTGCGGGTTCTGGCCCGCCCGCCGGCCGCCTACGATCGCTATGTGCGCCGGGTCCGCCGGGAGTACGGCTGGCTCGGCGAACAGGCCTGGCGCGAGGGGCGGGCGCCGCTCCTGCGCGGCCTGTTGGACGGTCCGCTTTACGCGACCGCCTGGGCGCGGCGGAACTGGGAGCCGCTGGCCCGCCTCAACCTGGCCCGTGAGCTGCACGCCCTCGACTGAGGGGCCCTATGCGCCGGCCTTCGCGCCGGCCTTCGCGCCGGCCTTCGCGCCGGCCTTCGCGCCGGCCTTCGCGCCGGCCGTGCGGGTTCGATCGGGTTTCCGGGCGTCGGCCGGCGGCGGGTGGCGCCGGGCCCAAGCCGTCGCGACGACGCTCGCCAGTAGCAGCCCGCTGATGACCGGACCGGCGCTGAACTCGGTGGGCGTGGGCTCCAACCCGGGCCAGGCCACCGCGAACAGCGCGAGGGAACCGGCTGCTCCGGTCCCGGTCGCGGCCAGCCGGTGCCGGCGCGCGATGGGCAGCCCGGCGAGCCCGGCCCCGCCGACGGCGTGCCCCAGCACGGCCGCGGCCAGCAGGATCCCGCCGACTGCCCAGACCGCCCAGCCGGGCAGCCACCCGAGTAGCTCCGTCTCACCGTCCCAGCGGTAGCGCTCGCCCGGCGTGCCGGTCGGGGCGCCGGGCCAGACCAGCAGGTGGACAAGCCCATAGCAGAGCAGGACCGATCCTGCGGCCGCACCGGCGACCCGGCGCGCGGCGTCGGCGAGGGCGGTGATGTCGCGCAACCGGGTGCGACTCACGGCGCCCGCCGATCCGGGACGACGGTGGGCGGGATCGCCCTGGACTCGACGGTCACCATGTCCGCCGCCGCGACGGCGCCGCCCGCCACCACCGGAACGCCGCCCGCCACCGCCGCGCCGCCCGCCGTGACGACGGTGTCGGCCGCCGCGGTGTCGTGCGGCTCGGTGGGGGCATCGGTGAGGGTGGTCGCGCCGGCTTCGGTCGCCGCCGCGAGCACAGCGGCGGCGAGCACCGGATCGAGCTCCGCCGGCACGGTCCGCAGGTCGAGCAGGCAGCAGCCCTGCTCGACGCGCCCGAGGACGGACGGTTCACCGCGGCGCAGCGGCGCCGCGATCATCGCGTCCAGCGCGACGGCGGCGCTGGGCAGTTCGGCGCCGACGCAGCCGAACCCACCCGCGCCGCAGGCCGCTCGCCCGGTAGCCTGATCCACTCCCGCGGCCCACCCGCGCTGGCATCCGCAGGCGTTCCCGTCCGACGTCGCGCCGGCGCCGCCGTCGACGAGCGCCCGGCTGGCCACGGCGGACGCCGCGATGCCGGCGCGGCGCAGCCAGGCCGCGAGCGTCTCGGCCCGGGCGGCGAGGCGCTCCGGCCGCGCGCGCAGGGCCTGCCGGACCGGCGAGTCGGGATGGCGCAGGGTTGCCTCCAGTGCGGCGAGGGTGAGCTTGCCGGCGCGCAGCGCTCGGGACATCGGATGGCGGCGCATCCGGTCGATCAGATCCGCCCGGCCGAGGAGCAGACCGCACTGCGGGCCGCCGAGCAGTTTGTCGCCGCTGGTCGTGACCACGCCGACCCCCCAGCCGAGCCAGCTCGTGACGTCGGGCTCGGTGGCGAGCAGCGGTTCGGGGTGGAGCAGGCCCGAGCCGCAGTCGCCGACGAGCGGAACCTCGAAGTCGGCGCAGAGGGCGGCGAGATCGCTGATGGTGGGGCTGTCGGTGAACCCGACCACCTGGTAGCTGGCCGTATGCACCCGCAGCACCAGGCCGGTGTCCGGACCGATGGCGTCCGCGTAGTCGCCGAGGGTGGTGCGGTTGGTCGTGCCGACCTCGCGCAGCCGCGCGCCCGTGGCGACCAGGAGCTCCGGCAGCCGGAAACCGTCGGTGGTCTCGAAGAGCTCCCCCCGGCTCACCACCACCTCGCGCCGCCCGGCGAGCGCGGCCACCGCGAGGGCGAGGCCCGCCGCGTTGTTGTTGACGACGTGCACGCCCGCCGCTGCCGGCACCGCCGTGGCCAGGGTGGCCAGGGCGGTGCGCCCTCGGCGGTCCCGGCGCCCGGTGCGCAGGTCGAGTTCGAGATCGGTGGTGCCGGCGGCCAGGTCCACGGCGGCGCGCGCGGCCGCCGACAGCGGGGCTCGGCCGAGCGCGCCGTGCAGGATCACCCCGGTTGCGTTGATCACTGGGCGCAGGCCGGTCGCTGTGCGGGCGAGCGCCATCGGCGCCGGCACCGGCCCGTCCCCGGCGCGGTACGAGGGGGGAACCGCGTCGTCCATCACTCCACGTGAAGTTAGTGCTTCTTTCCGGGATTTTCACGGAGGCCCCCACCGATGGATGGTGTCCTTTCGTGTTCCTGTGGCTCGTTCCACGGCAGGGGCGGATCGAGGTGAATGCCGGCGGTCCGTGCGGCCTGTACTCTCTCCCCCGAAGGGGAGTAGCCCCGCCGAGCGGCCCGTCTCCGGTGCGCACGGCCCGCGACGACCGACGTGTCCGTCGCCGGGCCGGCCGGGTGCGGCGTCCGAGCGGTCCGGTGCGTCGACATACTGGCGTCCGCTCATCGGCCCACTCCAGGGCCGGTCCGCGGGCACCCGGCGGCCGGGCCCGGCCCATGCGGCCGGGTGGGCGAGACCTTCGACACGGCAGTCATGCCGGGTCGAAGGCGTGTCCTGCTTCCGGCCCGGTCCCACGGAGAGGCCCCGGGCATTTGAGCATCACCGCAGCATTCATCACCTTCGGCGTGATCTTCCTGGCCGAGCTTCCCGACAAGACGATGGTCGCGAGCCTCGTGCTGGGCAGCCGCTTCCGGCCGCTGCACGTCTGGGCCGGAGTGGCACTCGCCTTCGTCGTGCACGTCACCGTGGCGGTGGCGGCCGGCAGCGCCTTCTCGCTGTTGCCACACCGGATCGTCGACGCGATCACGGCCGTGCTCTTCATCACCGGGGCCGTGCTCGTGCTGCGCGAGGGCCGCGAGAACGAGAACGAGGACGACCCGGACCGGGCCGACGCCGCGGCCGAGGCGTCCGCTTCCCCGCCGCCGGTGGCGGCGACGACGTTCTGGCGGGTGGCGGCCACCTCCTTCGGGGTCGTGTTCGTCGCGGAGCTCGGCGACCTGACGCAGATCTCGACGGCGAACCTCGCCGCCCGGTTCGACGCGCCGGTGGCGGTCTGGACCGGGGCGGTGCTGGCGCTGTGGACGGTGGCCGGGCTGGCCATCGCCGGTGGGCGCGGGCTGCTTCGCCTGATGCCCATCGCAGTGATCACCCGAATCGCCGCGGGCGCCTTCACGGTCCTGGCCGTCGTGTCGGCGATCGAGGCGGTGCGCGGCTAGGCCCCGCGCTCGCTCCGGTCACCGGGCCGGCTCCGCGGCAGTGGGCCAGCGCGGGTCGTCAGTGGCGAACACGAGGACGACGTCGGTGTCCGAGGTGAAGTCGACGAGCCGGGCCCGCGCCGGCAGCAGCGCCAGCGCGTGGCGCAGCTCCTCGGCCGCCGAGCCCTCCGCGACGCAGACGACGTGGTGCGAGCGGACGGCGGCCGTTGCGCCTGCGCCCCCGGCTGAGGCCCCGCCGCGGCGGTCGGCCGCGCCAGGGGGCAGCGCCGCGGCGCCGGCGGCCGCGGACAGCAGCTCCGCGAGCCGGTCCGCCTCGTCCGGCGTCAGCCGCAGGACGGCCGGGTCGCGTCCGGGCCGCTGGGCGGTCAGCACCACGCCGGGCGACGGCGGGGCGCCGGGCTGCGGTCCGACGGAGACGGCCGCGCCGTCCAACTGGCTGAGGAAGGTGACGACGTCGGGGGAAGCGGTGCCGCCAGGGGTCCGGGGCGGGTTGATGTCCATGGACTGACGCTCTCATCCGGCGACTCGTCATCCCATCCCGCGCGGCGGGGAGAAGACGGGAGGGAGCGTCCACGGGGGCAGACCGCGGCCGGGCGGGGTCGGTCACTGACCGTCGCGCGCCGCCGCCGGTGGGGCGGTGTCGATCCGGTGTGAGGAAAACCGCTTCCCGGTGGGAATCGGGCGGGTGTGGGAGTGGTGTGGTGGGGGTAGGTGGCCATCGTCGCGCTTGCCAGGGGCGCGGCGCGTAACGGGAAGCAGCCCGGCCGGCTTCTCGTGGCGCCGATGCCGTCCGGTCGTCAACGGAGCCATGGAACCCAGCGTTCGCGTCGAAGTGACCGGCCGTGAGGCCATCGTCGTGCACCCGGTCGGCGACATCGACTACTCGTCCTTGGACCCGTTGCGCGAGGCGCTGCTCGACGCGCGCGTCGCCGGAGTCAAGGACATCGTCGTCGACCTCGCGCAGGTGAGCTTCCTCGACTCCCAGGGGCTGGCGGTCATCCTGTTCGCCCACCAGCGTCAGCGTTCCGTCGGCGGCCGGCTGGCGTTGCGCAACCTCAACGAGGACGCCTACCGGCTGCTGCACGTCACCAACCTGAGCTCGGTCATCGAGGTCGACCACGGCGGCGCGGCCGCGGCGTCGGGCCTGGTAACCCGCCGCGGTGCATGACCGGCCTCAGCCCGTGGCCGGCCCGCGCCAGTGGTAGGACACGTCGCGCGTGTGGACGGTGAAGCTGAGGCCGGTATACATCCGCACGGCCCGGTCGTTGTCCTCGTCCACGTAGAGCAGCACCGCCGCGAGCCCCTCGGCGCGCAGATGGCGCAGCCCGATCAGGGTCAGGGCGCGCCCCAGCCCCGCGCCGCCCACGCCGGGCAGCACCCCCACCACGTACACCTCGCCGATCGGGCCGGGGCGGGTGCCCGGCGGCGGCGTCTCGTCCACCTCGTGGACCTTCGTCCAGTGGAAGCCGACCAACCGGCCGTCCCGTTCGGCGACGAAGAACCCACGCGGGTCGAACCATGGCTCGGCTCGCCGCCGGGCCAGGTCGTCGAGCGTCCAGCGACCCTGCTCGGGATGATCGGCGAAGGCGGCGGCGTTGACGGCCAGCCAGGCCTCGTCGTCGCGGCCCGGAACGAAGGCGCGGACGGTGACCCCGGGTGGCAGATGTGGCTCCGGCAGCTGCGGGCCGGCGGTCAGCGGGCGGCGAAGCTGGAACAGTACCCGGGTGCGGGCGAATCCGAGCCGGTCGGCCAGCGCGGCCGCGGGGGGGAGATCCCCGTGCGCCCACACGTCGAGCCGGGCCGGCGGGTCACCGAGCGCCTCGGTCAGCGCGGTGGCCAGGGCGCGGCCGATCCCCTGGCCGCGATGCCCCGGATGGACCACGATCTCGGCCTGGCGGCTGTCGATCGTGCCGCCGAGATGCGCATAGCCGATGATCGGGCGCCGGGCGCCCGGCGCCCCGACCGCGGCGGCAGGCACGGCGAGCAGGTGCCGGCCCACCCCGATCCGCAGGTCCGGACGCAGGGTCAGCCGGACGTCCTCGGACACCGGCCCGGTGCCGTCCGCCCGCTCGGCGGCGGCGAGCAGGCTCACGATGTCGTCCACGTCCGCGCCGTTCAGGACCGGCTGCCAGGTCAGGGAGGTGGTCACCGTATGACCGTATGGGCCCTGGGCCACGGCTGTCCCGTGATCCGTCGCCCCGACGCGACGATGCAGGGCGGGAGACGTGGACATCTCCCACCCGGCATCGTCAGGTCGGTTGCGCCGACGATCGGCGCCGCCCACCGGCTCCCCGCGGCCGGATGCCGACGCCGTGCGGTCCGGCATGCCGGTGCGGTGCCTGGCGGTGTCGCCCGCCGGCCCGCCCGGCGGCGCCTAGACCCGCTCGGGCGTGCGGGTGTCGTCCCGGTCGACGCGGGCGGTCGGCCCGGGGGTGTTCTCCGGCAGGGGCGCGATCGGCGGTGCCACGAACTTGTAGCCCACGTGCCGGACCGTGCCGATCATGGCCTCGTGCTCGGGGCCGAGCTTCGCCCGCAGCCGGCGGACGTGGACGTCCACGGTCCGGGTGCCGCCGTAGTAGTCGTAGCCCCACACCTCCTGGAGCAGCTGCGCCCGGGTGAAGACCCGGCCGGGGTGTTGCGCCAGGTACTTGAGCAGCTCGAACTCCTTGAAGGTGAGCTCGAGCGGGCGGCCCCGCAGCTTGGCCGAGTAGGTGGTCTCGTCGACCGACAGGTCGCCGGACCGGATGACACCGGCCTCGGCCGTGCCGCCGGCGGCAGCGACCCGACCGATGGCCAGTCGCAACCGGGCCTCGACCTCCGCGGGACCGGCGGAGTCGAGGACGACGTCGTCGACCCCCCAGTCCGCCGACACCGCGGCCAGGCCGCCCTCGGTCACCAATGCCAGCAGCGGCGTCGTGAGACCGGTCGTGCGCAGCAGTCGGCAAAGGCCACGAGCGATGACGAGTTCCCGGCGTCCGTCCACCACGATCACGTCCACGGGCGGAGCGTCCAACAGAGCACTCGCCTCCAGCGGGGCGACCCGTACCGTGTGGGTCAGCAGACCAAGGGACGGAAACGACTCGGCGGAGGGACCGGGGGCGTTGGTGAGCAAAAGGACGACGCTCAAGACGACTCCTCCAGGTGGTGTGTGGTGGGGCAGCGTCGACCCGGTGAGTAACTCGATGACCGGCCCTGGGCGTCTCACGACCGTCATGGGCATGAAACGAAGGCCGGTATGTGGGGAGGATAGCGGAGTGTCCTACTCGGCTCCTACCGTCTACGGGCTACTGCCTACCGCTGATTCTGAGATTCTGGCCACGAACCATGATCAAAGACGCGGGGTTGTGCACGGAGAGTCGCGGAAGCTGGCGGTCGTGATCGCCCATGGCTTCTCCTGTTCGATGGCGCATCCGGCGTTACGAAATGTGGCAGCTGCGTTACGGAATTATGCCGGAGTGCTGGTCATGGACCTGCGCGGCCATGGTCGTTCGAGTGGATCATGCACCTTCGGTGATCGCGAGGTGTTCGACGTCGATGCCGGCGTCGGCGAGGCTCGTCGGCTCGGCTACCAGCGCGTTATCACCATGGGCTGGTCGATGGGCGGGGCGGCGGTCCTCCGTCATGCCGGATTGGCCAAAAACGGTACGCTGAGTCACGACCTGCGCCTTCGCCATCCCCCGGATGCGGTCGTCAGTGTGAGCGCGACCAGCCGGTGGTTCGTCCGTGACACCGCGCCCATGCGGCGGATCCACTGGCTCGCCGAGCATCCCGCTGGCCGGATGGTGGCACGAGGTGCGTTACGAGTCCGTATCGACCCCCGCGCTTTCGTGCCAATTCCCGCCTCTCCGGTCGAGATCGTCGGCACCATTGCGCCGACGCCTTTACTGATCGTTCACGGGCATCGTGACCGGTATTTCACCCTGGAGCATCCGCGCGCGCTTGCTGCCGCCGCCGGAGAGACGGCCCAGATGTGGCTGGTACCCGAGTTCGGCCACGCCGAGGCCGGGCTGTCCCCGGGCCTGCTGGACCGCATCGGCGCGCACCTGGCGAACCTCGTGGCAGCCGGCGCCCGCGGTCCGGCGCAGGCCGCCTCGGCGCACCGCGGCGGCGCGGTGGTGGAGGCCCGGTGACGGCGGGCACCGGCCCGAGGCCGCCCGCGTCGGGTGTGCCGCCCGCGTCGGCCGCCCGGGTCACCGTCCGGTACTGGGCCGCCGCCCGCGACGCCGCGGGGGTGCGCGAGGAGACGATCGAGGCCAACACGCTCGCGGCCCTGTTCGCGGCCGTCGCGGCCCGCCACGGGGGGAACCTGCCCGCGCTGCTGCGGCGCTGCTCGTACCTGGTGGACGACCAGCCGGTGGGCCGGCGCGACCCGGCCGGGGTCGTCCTGCGCGACGGCGTGGTCGTGGAGGCCCTGCCGCCGTTCGCTGGCGGCTGAGAACCCGGGCGTTCCCGCCGTCCGTCCGTCCGTCCGACCTGGCCCGTGGCCGGTGCGGCGCCGGGGCCGCAGGGCGGGCATGACAGCATGACGTGCGTGAGCGCTGGCGATCCCGGGCTGTCCCGCGGCGTGCTGTCGGGGGAGACGGCCCCGTCGGCCGTCCCGCCGACCCGGCGGGTGCTGCTCGGCGCGCCCCTAGCGGCCCTGGTCGCCGCGGGCCTGGCCGTCGGCGCGGCCGCCCTCGCCACCTGGGTGCTGGCGGCCGTCCTGGCCGTCGAGCAGGTCGCGTTCGCGTGGGCCTGGAGCCGGGCGCTGCGTGCCTCGCCGGGCACGATCCCGCTCGTCGCGGCCTGGGCCGTGCTCGCCGACGTCGTCCTGCTGGTCTCCGACCGGCACGCCTACGGTTCGGCCGCCGGTGTCATCGGGGTGGCCGTCGCGGTCGTGGTGCTTTACCAGCTCGGCCTGCGCCGGGCCCTGACGCTGCGCGCTGCGGCCGCCCAGCCCGCTGCGGCGCCCCCGGCCAACGCCGGCGAAGCGGACTCGGCGGGCCGTCCGGACTCCGCCGCGCCTCCGGATCCCGCGGCCCGGGTGAGCGCCGAACTCGCCACCGCGCTGAGCGGGATCATCCTGGGCGCCCTGTTCGCGGGGTACCTCGCGCTGCGGGCCGGGCACGGCGCGCACCATCCGGCCGACCTGCTGGTGATCGCCGGCCTGCTGGGCGCCGGCAGCGCCGTCGTGGCGGCCCGGCTGCTCGGCTGGGCCGGCCTGGCGGCGGTGCCGGCCGACCTGCTCGGCGTGGTCGTCGCGGTGGCGGCGGGCGCGGTCTTCGGCGCGCTAGGACCCGACGACCTGACGCTGAACGCCGCGCTCGCGACGGCCGCGTCGGGCGCGGCCGTCGCGGCCCTGGTCGATCTGGTGCTGGCCCGCGCCCGCGAGGCCGGGTCGCCCGCCGCCGGGTCCGCCGCTGCCGCCGGGGGGCGATCGGACGGCGGGGCTGGCGCGGCGGAGCCGGTCGGGGACGCCACGGCGGCCCGGCTGGCCGCGGACGTCCTGCTCGCCGCGATCCTGCCGTTGGCCTGCGCGGCGCCGCTGGTCTACCTGGTCGGACGGCACCTTCCCGGATGAGCGGCCCGTCCGGCCGCGGCCTGCGCATCACGGCCGTGGTCGTGGTCGCCCTGCTGATCGTGCTCGCCGTCGTGGACCGGGTCGCCGCCCGGGTCGCCGCCGGCCAGATCGCCACGCAGACGCAGCGGACCGAGCACCTGCCGTCCCGCCCCACGGTGTCGCTCGGCGGTTTCCCGTTCCTCACCCAGGTCGTCGCCGGGAACTACCGGGACGTGCGGGTGGACGTCCGCGGTCACGTCGAGCAGGACGTCCGCGTGGACCGGGTGCACGCCGACCTCGCCGGGGTGCGGGTCCCCCTCGCAGACGTCGTCCGCGGCGAGGTGAGGCGGATACCGGTGGACCGGCTCGCCGCCCGGGTGGAGCTGACGTTCGCCGACGTCAACGCCTACCTGCGCGGCCAGGGATCGACCATCACGGTCAGCCCGGACGGGCAGGCGATCCGGGTCGCGGGATCCGTCGACGTTCTGGGGACGGCCTACCCCGTGTCCGGGACGGCGGACATCGGGGTCCAGCCCGCCGCCGTCACGTTCACCCCCCGTGAGCTGGCCGCATCGGTCGGCGTGATCCTGCCGCCCGCGCTGCGCCAGGCCGCCGCCGAGCTGCTCACGGTGCACGTGCCGGTCGCCGGCCTGCCGTTCAACATGCGGCTCACCTCGGCGACGGTCGCGGCCGATCGGATCGCCTTCGCCGCCGGCGGCCGCGACGTCGTGCTCGACGCCGACGCGGCCACCGCGGGGGGCTGATGTGACGGGCGCCGCGGGCTGGGTGGGACCGCCGAGGTGGGGGATCGCCGACGCCGACGGTGGCGGTGGCGGTGGCGGTGGCGGTGATTGTGGCGCGGTGGCGCCGGCCCGGGAAGAGCGGGCGCCGCTGGGATGCTGTAGGAGCTGTGACGGGAGTCTGGGTACTGGTCGGGGCCGTCGTCTTGGCGGTGGCGCTGGGCATGGTGATGCGCGCGCGGGACGGACGGTTCCGCCCGGCGCGGGGACGGGCGGTCGCCGCGCCCGGGAGGCCAGCCGGCGCGCAGGCGATCCCGGCGCCCGCCCGTGCGCGGGAAGCGCCGGCCTCCCCGCCGGGATCCGCCGCCGACGGCCCGTCGCCGAAAGGGTCGGTCATGGCCGTGGCTGAACCGTCCGGAGTCGCCGGACCATCCGGCGTGGTCGGGTCCTCCGGTGTGGTCGGGTCCTCCGGTGTGGTCGGGTCCGGTGAGGTGCCCGGATCCGGCCGTGCGTGGATCCCTGACGGTGGGTTGCGGGCCGAGTTCGCCGCGCTCGGGGAGGCGATGGGGGAGCGGGCGACACTGCTGCAGTTCTCCACGGCGTTCTGCGCGCCGTGCCGGTCGACGCGGCAGGTCCTGGCCGGGGTTGCCGCGCTGGTGCCCGGGGTACGCCACGTCGAGGTGGACGCCGAGGCGCATCTCGAGCTGGTCCGCCGGCTGGGTGTTCGGCGAACGCCCACAGTGCTGATCGTCGATGCCTTCGGCCGCGAGGTCAGGCGGGCCAGCGGCGCACCCCCGACGCGCAATGCCGTGTTCGCGACCCTGGCGGAGATCGTCCCCGTGGACGGGATCAAACGGGCAGATGGTGATTCTTCGGAACCATCGCCGGTGGGTTAGCACAGACGTGACTTTCGCTGCTACCGTGGCACGAACCATGTTCCAGACGCAGCTTGTGAAGCGCCGCGCGGTCGACCTGTGCCGCATGGGCAGCTGCTTGTGTCGTCTTTCCTGATCGCGGGTCGGCGTCCCTGATGTGATCGGTTACCCCGACGCATCGCTCCGCATCCGACCGGGTACTCGAGCCGGGAGTCAGGAGAAAGTCTCATGGTGGATCCTCGTGGCCTGCGGTTCACCGCTGCCATCACCTCCGTCGTGCTCGCCGCAGTGCTGGTCACGGGCAGTGGATGGCTGCTGCTCGCGCAGACCGCGGTGTTCGCGGTGGGAGCGGTGGCCGGCGTGCGGTACGCCCCCTACGGCCTGTTGTTCCGGGCGCTGATCCGGCCGCGCCTGGGGCCGCCCAAGACCACCGAGGACGCGGCTCCGCCCCGGTTCGCCCAGCTCGTCGGTGCGATCTTCGGTGCCGTGGGGGTCGCGGGGTTCCTCTCGGGCGTCTCCGCCCTCGGTTTCGTCGCCGCCGCGGCCGCCTTCATCGCGGCCTTCCTCAATGCGGCGTTCGAATTCTGTCTCGGGTGCCAGATGTATCTGTTCTTCCGTTCCATCACCGTGAGAGGAGCGCGCGCATGAGCCGCGAGAAGGCATTGGTCGACGCCGCGTGGGTCGAGGCGAACCGCAACGACCCCAAGGTTGTTCTGGTCGAGGTCGACGAGGACGTCTCCGCCTACGACAAGGGGCACATTCCGGCTGCCGTGCGGCTCGACTGGAAGTCCGAGCTGCAGGACCCGATCATCCGGGACTTCGTCAACAAGGAGCAGTTCGAGAAGCTGCTGTCCGGCAAGGGCATCGCGAACGACGACATCGTCGTTCTCTACGGCGGCAACAACAACTGGTTCGCGGCCTACGCGTACTGGTACTTCAGCCTGTACGGCCACGCGGACGTCCGGCTGCTCGACGGTGGCCGCAAGAAGTGGGAGCTCGACGGCCGTGAGCTGACCGCCGAGGTCACCCCGCGGCCTGCGACGACCTACACCGCCAAGGAGCCGCGTACCGACATCCGCGCGTTCCGCGAGGAGGTCGTCGCCGCGATCGGCGAGAAGGCGCTCGTCGACGTCCGTTCCCCCGACGAGTTCTCCGGCAAGCTGCTCGCGCCGGCGCACCTGCCGCAGGAGCAGTCCCAGCGGGCCGGTCACATCCCCACCGCGAAGAACATCCCGTGGGCGAAGACCGCGAACGAGGACGGCACCTTCCGGAGCAACGACGAACTGACCAAGCTCTACGACGAGGCCGGCGTCGACCTCTCGCGGGACATCATCGCCTACTGCCGCATCGGCGAGCGTTCGGCGCACACCTGGTTCGCCCTGCACGAGTTGCTCGACCTGCCGAACGTGAAGAACTATGACGGGTCGTGGACCGAGTACGGCTCGCTGGTGGGCGTGCCGATCGAGAAGGGTGCGTGAGACATGTGCGGCGCGACCCGCGGTGGACCGTCGGTGGAGGGAATTGACGTGGCCAAGGAGACCGTGATTCAGGGCGTCGTGGTGCAGGGCGGCGAACCGGTCTCGACCGGCTACGCCCGGCTGCTCGACGAGGGCGGCGACTTCACCGCCGAGGTTCCGCTGTCCGCGACCGGCCAGTTCCGCTTCTTCGCGCGGCCGGGGCAGTGGACCGTGCGGGCGCTGGTGCCCGGCGCGACCGGCGAGCAGAAGGTCTTCGCCCGCCAGGGCGAGCCGGTCGATACGCAGGTCGAGGTCGCGGCCTGACGGTCGCGGCCTGACAGCCGCGGCGACAATGGCGCGGCTGGCGCGGCAGAGGGGACAGCGGGCATCGTCCGCTGTCCCCTTTTTCAGGGTGCAGGGTTGGTGACGGCGGCCGGGCTGGTCCCGGGGCGCCGCGCGGCTACGGGCACCCGCGGGGCTACGGGCAGATGGCGCCGCCGCGCTCCGCGCCCGCGTGGACGGCGGCGGGCAGCACCGGGCGGGGGCCGCCCGGCGACCCCGTACCGGGCGGCACCGTCGTCGGCACCGCGAAGTGCATCGGACCCACCGAGAAGCAATGCAGCCCGTTGTCGTGGGCGAACGCGACCGCGGAGCCCCGATCGGGGAACGGCGCGATGATCCGGCGGACGGTTCGCTGCCCGGCGGCCGCGAACAGGACCACCGCGAAGAGTATGTCGGAGTCTGCCATCATGCGATCATGAAAGCGCATGCGATGGCCGGCGACATGCGTTTCGACGTGACCCGCTCGTGGTCTGTTGTTGCGCCTGCGGTGGCTTCTGCAACGGCTTTCGACGGGGCGCGAGCGCTGGGACACCCTGGGTCGACGTGACGGCCGTTTCGGTAGCCGTCGCCTCGCCAAGCCGTCGCCTCGCCAAGCCGTCGCCTCGCCAAGCCGTCGCCTCAGTAGACGAGAGCCTGGACTGCGTCCGCGAGCACCTCGTCGACGAACGCGGCGGCGCCGGCGATGCGGATGCCCGGGATGACGTCGTCCGGGCCGAACGAGCGCCGGGCGGCGCACTGGGTGCACACGGTGACCCGGCCGCCGGCGAGGATGCCGGCGAGGAGGTCCGGCAGCGGCGCGGCGTGCGGCAGATCGAACTCCGCCGCCCGTCCGGGCAGCGCGAACCAGGCGGATTCGCCGGTGAGCCAGACCGAGACGTCCGCCCCGGCGGCGACGGCGACCGCCGCCACCGTGAACGCCTGCGAGCAGCGCTCCGGCGCGTCCATCCCAGCGGTGACCTTGACGACGAGCGGACGGGTCATTGCCCCAGTCTGCCCCATCGGCGGCCCTCGGCGTGTCGCCGCGGCGCCCGCCCGCCTGACCGCGTTGGCCTGGCGCGGGGCTAGGCTGCGGAGCGTGCTGCACTACTTCTTCACCGGGCTACTGGTGGCGATGTCCGTCCTGATCGCCTGGTTCTCCGGCTATGTGGTCTACAAGCTGTACGAGGGGCAGCGCTGAGCGCCCGGGGCCGGTCGGCCGCCGGGCGGGCGCGGTCCGAGGCCACCACGACCAATACCGCCGATCTGCACCCCAGCCTGCTCCCGCTGGCCTTCCTCGTCGGCACCTGGCGCGGCGAGGGGGTGGGCGGCTACGAGGACCTCGAGGGCTTCCACTACGGCCAGGAGATCACCTTCGCCGCCGACGGCCGCCCGGCGCTGGGCTACGTCTCCCACACCTGGTGGGCGGACGAGCCGCGCGACGGCCGGGAGCCCGGCAGCCCGCTGGCCACCGAGACCGGCTTCTGGCGCGTCCAGCCCGGCGAGGACGGCAAGAAGGTCGTCGAGGTGACGCTCGCGCACCCGTTCGGCATCGCGGAGATCTACGTGGGCACGGTGACGGGAACCCGCATCGACCTCGACCACAACGTGCTGATCCGGACGGCGACCGCCCGCGACGTCACCCGCTCGGCGCGGCTCTACGGGCTGGTCGAGGGCGGGGACCTGGCCTACGCGATCGACATGGAGGCCGAGGGCAAGCCGTTGCAGTCGCACCTGTCGGCGCGCCTGCACCGCGTCACGGACTGACCGTTCAGGCGGGCTTCGCGGCGTTGCCGGCGTCGGCGGCGAGCTTCGCCCGCCACGCCTTCTCCCGCTCGATCGCCGCGGCGAACCCGAGGGCGATCGCCGGGTCGAAGTTGTCGTCCGCGTAGGTGCCGACGCAGCCGAGGATCCGGTCGATCTCCTCGGCGGTGACCGCGAGCAGCGGGATCTGCCCGGTCAGGAAGATGTCACCGACCCGGTCGATGGAGAAGTGCACGCCGTAGGTCTTCGCGTTGCGGCCGAGCAGGAAAGCGTAGGTGCCCGCCGCGTTCTCCGCCGGGGCGCGCATGAAGAACGCGTCGACCAGCAGGGTGTGGTCCTGCACGACGAGCCAGGTCATCGTGCGCAGCTTGTGCTCGCCCTCCAGGGTGACCAGGAACGAGCCCGCGTTGACGCGCTCGTAGGCGAGGCCGAGGTCGGTCAGGGTGTCGGCGATCAGGGTGTCGAGCCGCTCGCGCTCCGCCGTGTCGATGGGTGCCGTCATCGGGTCTGCGGCGTGGAGGCCCCGCCGTTCACGGCAGAGGGGAAACGCCGCTCCATCATGTTTGGCATTTTCGGTATCCATTCCCTGGAATCATGGCATGTCCCGCTTCCGGCTCTATCCGACTGTTGTACAGGCGGCATTGCTGGAGTCGCCTTGCGGGCATGCGCGGTACGTGTGGAATCTGGCCGTCGAACAGCAGTCGTGGTGGAGTCCCCGCCGCGGCCCGGCGCCCGACTATAACGAGCAGGCCCGGCAGTTGGCCGAGGACCGGAAAGAAAACCCGTGGCTGGCGGAGGGTTCGCAGACCGTCCAGCGGCGGGCACCGCGTGATTTCGCTATAGCTATGGCCGGTTTCTTGCGCGGCACCCACCGGAAACCCGGATTCCGCAAGCGCGGCAAGCGCGAGGGTTTCCGGATCGTGGGCAGGCGGGGCCACCAGTGGGATGCCCGGCAGGTCGGCCGCCGCTGGGCGCAGGTGAAGGTCCCGAACGTCGGTTGGGTGAGATTTCGCCCGTGCCGTACCGTGCCGAACGCGAGGTCGTATCGGATGACCCGGGACCGGACGGGTCGCTGGCAGGTGGCGTTCGCGGTGGTCCCCGAGCCGATCGGTGCCCCGGGCGCCGGCGGTGTCGTCGGCGTGGACCGTGGGGTGGCCCTGTCGGCCGCCCTGTCGACCGCCCTGTCGACCGGGGAGTTGCTGTCCTGTCCGGGATGGCGGCCGGGTGAGCGGGTTCGGCTGCGGCGGCTGCACCGCCGGCTCGCGAAGGCGAGACGCGGGTCGAAGCGGCGTGCCCGGCTCCGCGGCCGGATCGCCCGGGTGAAAGCCCGGGAGGTCGACCGGCGCAAGGACTGGGTGAAGAAGACCAGCACCGACCTTGCCCGCCGCTTCGACCTGATCCGTGTCGAGGATCTGCGGATCCGGAGCATGACCCGGTCGGCACGGGGCACGGTCGCCGAGCCGGGACGCGGCGTCCGGCGAAAAACCGGCCTGAACCGGGGCATCCTCGCCGCCGGCTGGGGGCTGCTGGTCGTCCGGTTGGAACGGAAAGCCCCCGGCCGGGTGGAGAAGGTCCCGGCCGCATACACCAGTCGGCGTTGCTCGGCCTGCGGGAACGTGGCCGCACAATCGCGTGAGAGCCAGGCGCGGTTCCGCTGCGTCGCCTGCGGGCACACGGCCAACGCCGACATCAACGCGGCCCGGAACATCGCGGCCGGACGGGCCGTGACCGCGCGGGGAGGCACCGGAACACCGGAGCCCGCGAACCGCGAACCTCACCATTCCACACCTCCCCCTGTCGATGAATGAAGTGTAGGAGTGGGAATCCCCCGCCTTCAGGCGAGGGCGGACGTCAAGGCCCGAGACCTCCCCGCTTGCGGCTGTGACGATGCTGGCTCCGGTGAAGATCCTCCCACCCGGCCGGTCACACGGCGACAGCCGCGGGGCTCAGCGCGTGCCGGTAGCTGTGCAGCACCCCGCGGGCTGTGGCCGACCAGCCGAAACCGGCTGCCCGGCCGACCGCGCCGGCCGCGAGCCGGGCCCGCGAGTGCGGCTGGCGCAGCAGTCGGTCCAGCGCGTCGGCGTAGCGGGCCGGGTCGCGGTCCGCGACGAGCAGGCCGGAGACCCCGTCGGCGACGGCGGTACGCAGGCCGCCGACCGCGGCGGCGACCACCGGCGTGCCGCAGGCCTGGGCCTCGAGCGCGACGAGGCCGAAGCTCTCGTTGTGGCTGGGGACCACGACGGCGGTGGCCGCCCGGTACCAGTGGGCGAGCTCGCGCTGGGGCGCCGGCGGCTGGAACCGGACGAGGTCGGAGATTCCCAGGTCCGCGGCGAGCTTAACCAGGGCGTCCGGCTGCTCCAGGCCGGAGCCGCTGGGCCCGCCGACGACGGCGACGGTCAGCCGCGAGCGGCGGGTCGGATCGCGGCGCAGCAACTCGGCGGCGGCATGCAGCAGCAGGTCCGGTGCCTTGAGCGGCTGGATCCGACCGACGAACAGCAGCAGGTCGCCGTCCGGGTCGAGGCCGAGGCGCGCCCGCGACTGCGCCGCATCGCCCGGCCGAAAGATCTCCAGGTCGACGCCCGGCGCGACGACGTCGACCTGGTCGGGGGCGGCGTCGTAGAGGTCGATGAGATGGTCGCGCTCGTCCGCGGTGGAGGCGATCAGCCGGGTGGAGCCGGCGATGACCTCCTGCTCGCCCAGCAGCCGGCCGGGCGGCTCGGGGCGGTCCCCGGCGGCCAGCGCACCGTTTTTGATCTTCGCCAGGGTGTGGGAGGTGTGCACGAACGGCACGCCCCACCGCCGGGCGACCGCGAGGGCGACCTGGCCGGACAGCCAGTAGTGCGAATGGATGACGTCGAACCAGCCCGGCTCGTGCCCCGCCTCGGTGCGCAGCACGTCCGCGGTGAACGCGCACAGCCAGGCCGGTAGGTCCTCGCGGTGGACCTCCTCGAACGGCCCGGCGTCGACGTGGCGCACCGTCACGCCCGGGGCCAGCTCCGCCGAGGTCGGCAGCTTGCTGCTCACCGCCCGGGTGAACACCTCGACCTCGACGCCGAGGGCCGCGAGCTGCCGCGAGAGCTCCACGACGTAGACGTTCAGCCCGCCGGCGTCACCGGTGCCCGGCTGCTCCATCGGCGAGGTGTGCATGGACAGCATCGCCACGCGCCGGGGCCGCGCGCCCCGGTCCGGCTCGGAGCGAGCCGTGGCACTGCTCCTGATCAACCGCACCGGGCACCTCCGCATCCATCCGTCTGGGTCGCCTGCCCGGCACGACCAACCCTGCACTGGACCGACACGACAACCACCGTTCTACCCGCCCCGTTGTCCGGTCAACTGTTCGCCCCCCTGTCCCGGCCGTCGCCGTATGCCGGAAAAGTTCCTGTCGCTGCTGGTCAGAGCGTTGCGTACGGGGAGGTCGCCGGGCCGGCGGTCACAAAGCTGTAAGGAATCAGACGCGCCCGCGCGCACCGGGAACCCGCCCGACCGGGCGGTCGACCGCCGTCGGTCACCGCTGTGGCGCGCGGAGGTGACGGACGGTCGCCGGTGGGCCGGGTGCCCGACCCGACCGGAACGGCCGATCTGCGAGGCTGGTCGGGTGCCGAACCCCCGCCGTGCCCCGCGCCTCGCGGCCGGCCGGGCCCGCGCCCTCGGGGTACCCACCCGAGGTACCACGGCGCCGAACCGGCTGCGGCGGGTCGACCGCTGGCTGCTCGACGCCGCCGGCCCGCTGCTGCGGGGCAGCGCGGACCCGCTTGTCGTCGATCTCGGCTTCGGTGCGTCGCCGGTCACCACCGTCGAGCTCCACCAGCGGCTGCGGGCGGCCTGCCCGCGGGTGCGCGTCGTCGGCCTCGAACTCGACCCGCAGCGGGTGGCCGCCGCGGCATGCGCCGCCCGGCCGCCCGGCCTGACCTTCGCCCGCGGCGGGTTCGAGCTGCCACCCGCGGCCGAACGTCCGGTGCTGGTCCGCGCCCTGAACGTGCTACGCCAGTACCCCGAGCCGGCCGTCGCCGACGCCTGGGCGACGATGACGGCGCGGCTGGCACCGGGCGGCCTGCTCGTCGAGGGCACCTGCGATGAGATCGGCCGGCGGGCCTGCTGGTTCTGCCTGCCGGCCCCGGGAGAGGCGCCCGGCTGGCTCCCCGCCGGGCGGGCCACCGCCCGGCCGACCCTGACCCTTGCGGCGCACCTGCCGAGCCTCACCCGCCCGTCCGAGCTCGCCGAGCGGCTGCCCAAGGCACTGATCGAACACAACGTGCCCGGCCATGACGTTCACCGCCTGCTCGCGGCGTTCGACCGGGCCTGGGAACGGGCCGCGCCGAGGGCGGTGTTCTCGCCGCGGCAGCGCTGGATCGCCGCGGCGGCCGAGCTGCGGGCACAGGGCTGGCCGGTACGCGGTGACGCCAGACGCTGGCGGCTGGGTGAGCTCACCGTGGACTGGCCGCCGCCAACGCCGCGCTGAACGCGCGGTACACCCGATCGTCGAACAGCACGAAGCGTGCGTCGGTGACGCCGGTGTCCGCCGCGAGGACGCTGGTCACCGCCAGGCGGGCGGCGTCGTCCAACGGCCAGCCGTATACCCCGGCGCTGACGGCGGGGAAGGCGACGCTGGTCGCGCCGAGCTCGTCGGCGACCCGCAGCGCCCGCGTGTAGGCCGACCGCAACAGCGCGGAGCGGTCCTCGGCCGGGTCGTACACCGGGCCGACGACATGGATGACGTGCCGGGCGGCCAGCCTGCCGGCCGTCGTCGCCACCGCCTCACCGGTGGGCAGCCCCCGCGGCAGGGAGGTCGCGCGCAGCCGCCGGCAGGCGGCGAGGATCTCCGGGCCGCCGGCGGCGTGGATCGCGCCGTCGACCCCCCCGCCGCCGAGCAGCGCGCTGTTGGCGGCGTTGACGATCGCGTCCGCCTCGATGAGCGTGATGTCGCCCTGCTGCAGGGTCACGTGCACCATGCCGCCGAGTCTCCCCGATGCGGAGCCGGTGTACCCGTCCCCGGCGCCGATCGCGCCGGCGGCCGCTCGCCGGGACGGTGTGGCCGGCCCCGGGTGCCCCCGCGGTGGGACCGGAGCGCCATGGGAACATCGCCGGATCCGCCGGATAAAGGATCGAATGGGCCCGTACGGAGTGGCACGTTTGCGGGTGGACGGGGACTGCGATCCGATGGAGGATGTCCGCTCCCCGCAGGGGGCGGAACCGAGGTTCAGGGCAGGAGAGGAAGCCGAAAGGCTGGAAGGGATGGCGGCGATGGCGGAGCAGCTCGTGGTTCTCGGGTTCGACAGCGTGGAGCAGGCGCGGCAGGCCTGGTCACTCGGCCGCCGACTGCGCCGGGAGAAGCGGCTCGACCTGGCCGACGGCACGCTGGTCTGGCGGGATGAGCGCGGCCGGATCACGATTCGCCGCGTGGCCAACCCGGCCCGGACCGCCGCTGTCGGCGGGGCCCTGTGCGGGGGGGTGATCGGGACGGTGTTCCTCGCCCCGGTCGTCGGCCTCGGCATCGGGGCGGGCGCTGGGGCGCTCGCCAGCCGGATCAGCGGCCCCGGTGTGGACGACGACCTGGTCAGGCGGATCGCCGGGCATCTGCAGCCGGGACGGGCCGCGATCTTCGCGCTGGTGCGCCGCTCGGCGGCCGACGAGGTCACCGCCGCGCTGCGACCCCATCACCCGGTTGTGATCATGACGAGCCTGCCCGCGGACCGGGAACGCCGGCTGGCCCGGGCCCTGGGCCGCCGGCCCGCGCCCGCCTGACGGCACCATCCCGGCCGTCGGCCCGGTAGGCCCGGCAGGCCCGGCGTATCGGGCAGACCCGGCAGACCTGCCGCGCCGGTGACCGAGGCCGTTCGCAGGCGGCCGGAGCAACCGGGCCGGCCGGGGGCCGGCGGGCACAGTGGCCGCCCGCCCCCCGGCCGGGGCGTCAGGAAGTGGCGGGGCGGCGAGTCGGGGCGATCTTGTCGAGGACCGCGAGGTCGTCCGGGCGGGGCTGCCACTGGCCGGCCGCGGCGTTCGCACGCACCTGGACCGCGCTCGTCGCGCCGGCGATGACCGAGGCGACGCCGGGCTGCGCGGCCAGCCCGCCGATCGCCACGTCGAGCAGGGAACGGTCCCGCTCGCGGGCGAAGGTCTCCAGCACGTCGACGCGGTCGAAGATCTCGTCGGTCAGCTCGTCCTGGCGCCCGGCGAGCCGGGTCCCGGGCGCGGGTGCCTCGTCGCGCTGGTACTTGCCGGTGAGCAGCCCGTTCTCGAGCGGGTAGTAGGGGATGACGCCGATGCCGTACTTCAGCGTGGCCGGCACCAGTTCCGCCTCGACGCCGCGTTCGAGCAGGCTGTAGTGGTTCTGGGCGGAGATGAACCGGGTGGCGCCGGAGGCCCGCGCGGTCCACTCGGCGTCGGCGACCTGCCAGGCGTCGAGGTTGCAGGCGCCGATGTAGCGGATCTTGCCCTCCTTGAGGATCTCGTCGAGCGCCTCGAGCGTCTCCTCGATCGGGGTGAAGGAGTCCAGCTTGTGGAGCTGGTACAGATCGATGTAGTCGGTCTGCAGCCGGCTCAGGGAGCCCTCGACGGCCTTGCGGATGTACCGCCGTGAGGCCCGGGCGCTGAAGTCCTGGCCATACATGCCGCCCATGTCATTGCCGAATTTCGTGGCAAGGACGACGTCGTCGCGGCGGCCCCGCAGAACGTGCCCGAGCAGAGTCTCCGAACCGCCCTTGTTCCCGTAGGTGTCGGCGGTGTCGAAGAATGTGATCCCGGCGTCGAGCGCGGCATCGACGACCGCGCGGGTCCCGGACAGGTCGACGCGTGAGCCGAAATTGTTGCATCCCAGACCGACGACTGAGACGAGCAGTCCGGACGATCCCAGCGGGCGATAGCGCATGTACTCAATACAACACATCGGAGTGTCGCCCGCGGACACCAGGTCCGCGGGCGACAGCCGACCTGTGCACACCAGTGGTCTTCCATGGATCATCCGATGTGCATGGGTTTGCCCGTTGTTACTTCTCCGGAGCGGCGTCGACTACCGCATGGCCGACTGCCTCCGCCGCCCGGCGGGTCGACGTGCGCGCCGCGCGGGACTGGCTGACCGCGGTCCGCGTGCGATGCACGGCCTCCTCGGTCGACGGGCTGCGCCGGATGCTCGCCACCCGGCGCTCCCCGCGGGTCGCGAAGGTGTTGTAGAGCTGGGTGGCGCGGTCCTGCAGGTCGGAGATCTGGGAGGTCACGGTGGCCGGCAGCGCGCGCACGGCGGTCCCCACCTGGGTGGGGACCCGGGCGGCCTGCACGGGCAGCGACCCGACTCGGTCGGAGAGCCGGCGGACCTCGCTGCTCGTCGTCGTGGGCAGGGCGAGCAGTTTCGCGACGGCGAGGTCCGCGGCCCCCACCGAGGCGTAGAGCGGCTTGCGAACCTCCGCCAGCGGCACCCTGATCTCGGCCTTTACCTCGGCGTTGTCGCCGCGGGTCTCGGCGCTGGCGCGGGCGCTGGGGCGGGCGGCGGGCCGGTTGGCCGGGCGGCTCGCGGTGCGGGACGTCGTGCGCGTGGTGGCCATGGTTTCTCCCTCGGGTCGAGGATCCGTTGTTGTCGTGTAGGTGATTCCTGGGATGTTCGGCCGTCGCCCGGAGCGGGTGATCCGGGCGTGGCTGTCGGGTCAGGGCGGTGCGGTCAACTGGGTGCCGCGGCAGAAGTCGGTCGGCCTGGTCGCGGCCGAGCCGGCTGTTGCCGGTGCGGCGTTTCCATCCGGCGGCGGGGTGGCCGCCCGGGTGGCTGGGGTTACGCGCCGGTCCCGCCGGAGGCGGACGTGTCCGACCCCGTGCTGGCGTCCGACCTGGCGCTGGCGTCCGACGCGGGGGTGGCGTCCGACGCGGGGGTGGCGTCCGACGCGGGGGTGGTGTCCGAACCGGGGGTGGTGTCCGGTGGGGTGTGGGTGTCCGGCGGGGTGGTGGCGGTGCGGCGGCGGGTGGTGGATGCGGTCGGCGAGGTGCCGCCGGCCGACCGGGTGCGCCCGGTCCCCGCCGAGCCGCCGGTGGTCGTCGCCGTCCGCCGGGTGCTCCGGCGCTTCGGCGGTTCCGGGGTGGCCGGTTGCGCCGCGTCGTCGACCGGCACCGCCGCGCCCAGCGCGTCCTGCGCGGCCTCGGCAGCGGCCCGCCGGCTGGTCGGTCGCCGCCGGGCGGTTCCCGTGGGGCGGGTCTTCGCCGCCGCGGTCACGCTCTCGGCGCCGGCGGCTGCGGCGCCCGCATCCACACCGGCGGCCGCATCCGTACTGGCACCGACATCCACACTGGCACCGACATCCGCACCGACGCTGCCCACGTCCGGGCCGCCGGCCGCCGCGCCGGCCCGGGCGGCGACGGCGTTCTCCGTGCAGAACGCCTCGTAGATGTCGAGCACCACCTGCTTCTGCCGCTCGGAGAGGGAATCGTCCGCGAGGACCGCCGCCATGACGTCCTCGCCGCCGTGCCGTTCCTCCAGAATTCCGGCCTGGACGTAGAGCACCTCCGCGGAAATGCGCAGTGCCTTGGCGATCTGCTGGAGAATCTCCGCGGAGGGTCGGCGCAGACCTCGCTCGATCTGGCTGAGGTAAGGGTTGCTCACCCCCGCCTGCTTGGCGAGTTGACGAAGGGAGATCTGCGCGGCGCGCCGCTGATCCCGGATGAAATCGCCGAGATCGCGCACATTCAGGGCCGCCACCGGGTCACACGCCTCCTTCGACGGACGGGTCGGGCGCCGCCCGACCGCTGCGGGTGCCCCGTGCCGAGGCCGCCGCCGACGGTGGTCGGCGCTCGGCGCTCGGCCACCGGGACGAGGAGCCCGGCACAACGCAAAGTCAACGGGATCGACGATACGTCCGACTGCTAGCTCTGGCAAGCGCTCGAGTTAGCACCTTTGGGGCGCTCCGACCGGAGGTCGCCGTATTTCGGCAGGTCCGGGCGGGCGGCCGCGCTCGGACGCCAGACGGCTGTCCGCGCGGCTCGCGTGACCGGCCCCGATCCGGGGGCGGTCAGTTCTCGGCCTGGGCCAACCACGCGCGCTGGGTGGCCAGCGCGGCCTCGGTCTCGGCGATCTCCTTGGTGTGCCCGGCGGCCTGGGCGCGGGCGAGCTTGGCCTCCAGCTTGGCGACGGACTCCCGCAGCCTGGTCACGAAGGGCGAGGCGGCGATGGAACGCTGCGCCCAGCGGGCGTCCGCGGCCTCGCGCAGCTTGTCGCCGATCGCCGCCATCTGGCGTTCGAGCGTGCCGGCCGACTCGCGGGGAACCCGGCCGATCTCGTCCCACCGGTCCTGGAGCTCCCGCAGGCGCCGCAGGGAGCGCTCGGTGTCAGCCGGGTCGAGCGCGGTCGCCTCGGCCAGCAGCTTCTCCTTTTGGACCTGGTTGTCCCGCAGCTCCGCGTCCCGCTCGGCGTTCGCGGCGTTGCGCCGGCTGAAGAAGACGTCCTGTACCTCGCGGAACCGGTTCCACAGCGCGTCGTCGACGTCCTTGGCCGCCCGCCCGGCCGCCTTCCAGCCGGCGAGCAGGGCGCGGTAGCGGGCGGTCGTGCCGGCCCAGTCGGTGGAATCGACCAGCGCCTCCGCCTCGGCGATGATCGCTTCCTTGCGCTCCCGGGAACGGGCCCGCTGGGTGTCCAGGGCAGCGAAGTGCGCGGTGCGCCGGCGGGTGAACTCCTCGCGGGCGGCGGTGATGCGCCGCCACAGCGCCGAGTCGGTGCGCTTGTCCAGGGAGCCGACGGCCCGGAACTCCTCGGCGAGGGTCCGGAACCGCTCGCCGGTCGTCTTCCACTCGGAGCTGCGGCCGAGCCGCTCGGCCTCGGCGACCAGCTCCTCCTTGGCCGCGGCGATCCGGGCGGTCCGCTCGGCCCGCTCGGCGGCGAGCACGGTGCGCCGCTCCTGCGTGCTCGCGAGGACCGTCTCCAGCCGGACGCGCAGGGCGTCGAGATCACCGACGACGGCGGCGGAGTCGAGGGAGTCGAGCAGACGGCGGGCGCTGCCGGCGATCCCGGCCGGATCGACTCCGCTGAGGGTCAGCCGCCGCTCCAGCAGCACGACCTCGGCGCTCAGATCGTCGTAACGCCGCTGGAAGTGGGCCAGGCCCTCACCGGGGCTGCCGGCACGCCATGATCCGACGGCGCGTTCACCGCTCGCCGTGCGAACGAAGACGGTGCCGTCCTCGGCAACGCGCCCCCAGACGGAGGTTTGGCCGGATTCGCTGCGGTCACTCATCGTGTTCCCGAAGATCGACTGACGTTTCCTGCCATTCTTGCAGGCGTCGGCCGCGGAGGGGACGGCCGCCACGTATCCGGACACCATGAATCGGTGCCGGCACGGCCGTAGCGCGCCGGGATCCGGAACGTGGGTCGACGATGCCCGCTGGTGGCGTCGGTCCACGCACCCGCCGGCCCGGCCGTCCGCGGACCCGGGCGGCGGCTCGTCGTCCGGAAGGTCACGCGAAGGCACCGGTTGTTCGTTCAGCGGCCCGACCCCGGTCTAGGCACCCCGTCATGGGTGGGGCCAAGATGCGTAACCGTGATGAGTGGGGTGGGCGGCCGGGTGGGCTGGCGAGTCGGCGCGTTGTTGGCGCCCGCGTTCGTCGGGCTCGGTGTCTTCGTCATCGGGCCCGCGTTGGTCTCGGCCTTCATCGCGGGGACCGACAAGACGCTGACCGGTCCGCATTTCGGCTGGGTGGGTGCGGCGAACGCGCGCACCGCCTTCTCCGACGCCGACCTCGGCGGGGCCGTGCGCAACACCCTCGTGTACTGCCTCATCACGGTCATCCCCGCGGTGGCGATCGGGCTGGCGCTGGCGCTGGCCGCCGAGCGGGTGGCCCACGGCCGCGCCCTGGTGCGCTTCGCGCTGTTCCTGCCGGTCAGCGCGAACATCGTCGCGATGGCGGTGGTGTTCGCGTACATGTTCGACAGCAGTCCCGACGGGTTCGCGAACACGGTCGTCGGACTGTTCGGGGTGGCGCCGGTCGACTGGCTCGGCGACACCTCCACCGCGCTGCCGGTGGTCGCCCTGGTCGGGGGCTGGCGGCTGACCAGCTTCGTGTTCATCGTCTACCTGGCCGGCCTGACCGCCATCCCGCGTTCGGTCTACGAGGCGGCCGACGTCGACGGCATCCGCGGGTTCGCCCGTCTGCGCCACATCACCCTGCCGCTGCTCGCGCCGACCACGATCTTCCTGGGCGTCTTCGTGACGATCCTGACGCTGCAGACCTTCGAGACGGTCGCCGTCCTCACCAAGGGCGGCCCCCTGGATTCGAGTACGACCATCATTTACTACATTTACGAGGTCGGTTTCACCGGATCGTTCCGCATCGGATACGCCTCGATGATCGCTCTGTTGCTGCTCGTCGTCATCGTGGCGCTCGGCGCTGGCGGAGCGCTGCTCGGGCGGCGTATCCGGCGGGCGCGGGAGGCCGCCGCGTGAGCGCCGGGACCAGCAGCGACGCCCCCGCCCCGGCCGGCCCACCCGCCCCGGCCGGCCCACCCGCACCGACCGGTCACCGCAACCCGGCCGCCCCCACGGCGACGGCGGCCCGCGCCGCGCGCCCGCGGCGTCGGCTGCCCGGGCCCGCGACCCTCGTGCGCCTCGTCCTGCTCACCGTGGGCATCGTGGTGGCGGTCCTGCCGTTCGCGTGGATGCTGCGCACCGCGATCGGACCGCCGCAGACCGCCCTCGCGCTGGAGTCCAACCCCATCCCGTCGCGGGTGCAGTTCGACTCGTTCGACCAGGCCTGGCATGCTGGCGACCTCGGACCCGCGCTGCTTACCGGGGTCGGGGTCAGCCTCGCGATCCTCGCGCTCCAGCTCGCCACGGCCGTCCCGGCCGCCTACGCCTTCGCCTGCCTGCGCTTTCGCGGGCGCACGGCCCTGTTCGCCGTGGTGCTGGCCACGCTGCTGGTGCCCGCCCAGGTCACCGCCGTGCCGAACTACGTGACGATCTCCGCGCTGGGCTTCGCCGACACCCGCGTCGGCCTGGTGCTGCCGTTCATGACCCACGCTGGCATGATCTTCATGCTCCGCCAGTACATGAGCACCATTCCCGGCTCGGTCCTCGACGCCGCGCGGATGGACGGACTGGGCACCTGGCGGACGCTACGCTCGATCATCGTGCCGCTCGCGGCGCCGGCGATCGCCTCGGTGTCCGTGTTCAGCTTCCTGCTCTCCTACAACGAGTACCTGTGGCCGCTGCTGGTCGCCCGGTCGCCCGGCATCGCCACCCCGCCGCTCGCACTCGCCCGCCTGATGACGGACTCCTCGTCGGTCATCCCCGATTTCGCCGAGCTCGCCGCCGCGGCGTTGATCATCAGCCTGCCGTCGCTGGCCGTCTTCGTCGTCGCCCAACGCCGTCTCGCCGCCGGGATCACCGGCACGGGCGCCGGTGCCTGAGAGGAAGAACGCGTGATCCGCATCCGCCGCATGCTGCCGCTGACCGTCGCGGTCACCATGCTCACGTTGACGGCGTGCGGCGGGGGCGGTGACTCCGGCCCGTCGAACCCGGCCGAGAGCCTGCGTCCCACCGCGCGTTCCGCCGCCGCGGGCGTCGACAACGTGGCCGGCGCGACGGCGTCCCCAGAATGCACCGCCAAGGTGAAGACCCTGCGGATGGCCGCCGTCGGCACCCTCAACGACGTGGCGAAGTCGGGCAAGGCATACATGGAGAAGGCCCATCCCGGCCTCACCGTCGACCTGAACACCAGCGCCCCCGACTACACCGCGCTCGTCCAGCAGATCAGCGCCGACCGGTCGGCGGGCCGCTCCGTCGACGTCGCGGTCGCCGGCTTCGACCTGCTGCCGGTCTTCGCCCGGGAGCTCGGCGCCCAGGAGCTCTCCCCGCGGCTGCTGCGCGCCTCCTACGACCAGCGCCTGCTCGGCCTCGGCACCGTCGGCGGGAAGCTCATCGGAATCCCGCAGCAGGTCTCCTCGCTCGCCCTGGTCTACAACCTCGACGTTCTGACCAAGGCCGGCGTCGACCCCGCCACCCTCAGCACCACCGACGGCGTGATCGCCGCCGCGGACAAGATCTCCGCGTCCGGCCAGGACGTCCAGCCGATCGACCTGCCGACCGGCCAGCAGTTCGGGCAGTGGATCCTCAACACGCTGGCCAGCTCCAAGGGCACCCCCATCCAGGACGCGGCCGGCCGCCCGGCTCTGACCACCCCGGCGGCGCGCGAGGCCGCGGCCTTCCTGGCGAAGGTCGGCACCTACGGCCCGCACTCCGCCGACCCGACCCAGCAGGGACTGCTGCGCTTCGGCATTCGCAAGCAGACCGCGATGACCGCCGTGACGGTCGCCTCGCTGGCCGGCGGGCTGAAGTTCATCGCAGGCCAGGGAGCGAAAGGCTTCCGGGCCGGCGCGATCCCGTTTCCGACCCTGCCCGGCGGCAGCCAGCACCCGGTCGCCGGCGGGAACGCGCTGAGCGTCCTGGCCACCGACCGGTGTCAGCAGGAGATGGCGACCGAGCTGATCGTCTCCCTGCTGTCCCCGGACGTCGTCGCGGCGAGCACCGAGGCGCTCAGCTACATCCCGGTGGACACCCAGGCCGCCAGCCAGCTCGGCTCGTTCTACGACACGTACCCGCAGCTCAAGCCGTTCCTCGCACTCACCGGCTCACTGGTCAAGGCGCCGGTGTGGAGCGGGGCCCGCGGCGGTGAGCTGCCGACCGCGCTGTCCGACCAGGTGGTGCGCATCCTCAAGGGCGAGGACCCGGCGAAGACGTTGGCCGCGGCGCAGGCCGAAGCCGTGGAGCTGACCCGTTGAGCGCCCCGGCGCCCGCCCGGCCCGCTCCTTCCCTCGGGACGATCACCGGCGTGCCGATCGAGTTCGATCGGATCAGCCGTTCGTTCGGCTCCGTGCACGCGCTGCGCGAGGTCTCGCTCACGGTCGCACCCGGGGAGATCGTCGCGCTGCTCGGGCCGTCCGGCTCGGGAAAGTCGACACTGCTGCGGATCTGCGCCGGGCTGGACGAGCCGACCACCGGCGACCTGCGCTTCGACGGGGCCAGCCAGCTCGGCCTCCCGCCGCACCGCCGCGACGTCTCCATGGTGTTCCAGCACTTCGCGCTCTACCCGCACAAGTCCGCGCTGGACAACCTCACGCTCGCCCTGCGCCACGGCCGCGGCCTGCCGAGGTCGGCCGCCGTGGCCAGGGCCCGGGAAACGCTCGCCATGCTCGGCATCGCCGACCTCGCCGGTCGCCGCCCCGCGCAGATGTCCGGCGGCCAGCGCCAGCGGGTCGCGATCGGCCGGGCGCTGGCCACCCGGGCGCGGGTCGTCCTCCTCGACGAGCCCATGTCCGGCCTCGACGCCCAGCTCCGCGTCGAACTGCGCGTCGAGATCGTCGGCCTGCTGCGCAGCCTGGGCACCACCGCGCTGTTCGTCACCCACGACCAGGCCGAGGCGATGGCCGTGGGGGACCGCGTCGCCGTCCTCGGTGGGGGCCGCCTGCAGCAGATCGGTACCCCCGACGAGATCTACGACCGACCCGCCACCCGCTTCGTCGCCGCCTTCGTCGGCAGCCCACCGATGAACATCTGGGACGGCCACTGGCACGACGGCCGCCTGCGCGGCGAGGGCTTCGACGTGCCCGCGCCCGCGGGGGCGGCGGCCTTCGGCGTCCGGCCCGAGCACCTCACCCTGGACGTCGACACCCTGGACGTCGACGTGCCCGGGCAGCCCGGCCGCCCCGTGTCGGTAGGGGGTGCGGGCTCGTCGGCTGGTGACGCAGGCTTCGGGACCGGCGCATCGGCTCCGTCGGTCGGTGGTGCTCCGCTCGCCGAGGCCGCCGCCGGCGGCACGGGATCGCCGCCGCCGGCAGCTGTCGTGATCCGTCCCGCGGCCGGCGGCCGGCCGGCGCCCGGCCCCACCGGCAGTGTCGCTGGTATCGCCAATATCGGCGATACCAGCGACACCAGCGAGTTGAGGCTGTCCGGCGACGTCGTCGTCTCCGAGCGGCTTGGGGCGGAGCGGACCGTCCACGTCCGCACAGGCGCCGGGGTGCTCGCCGTCCGGGTCGATGCCGGCCTCGTCCTGGCCCCCCGTGCCCCCGTGGTGCTCCGGGCTCCGACGTCGGCGCTCACCTATTTTGCGCCCAGCGGCGAGCGCCTCGACTACTCCTGACTTCGGCTACTCCTGACTTCGGCTACTCCTGGCCACGGCTAATCCTGGCCACGGCTAATCCTGACCTCGGCCTCCTGATTCTGCGCCCGCTTACCGGAAGACCCCGACGTTTACCCAGGGTCACAACCACAACGGCGAGGCCGCCATCATGCCGAGGGTTAGTCACGGTCTCCGAGCTGGGAACCGTTTCTAACCCTCGGCTCGATCCCGATTCGAGGCCGCGGTCCTGACTGTGGGTTGTCGCCCGCCGTCCCAGATTCTGGTCATGCCTCTCCCTCGGCCTCTGCCCTTCACGGTTGCACTTCCGGCAAACCTCTGCAAGGTCGCGCTTCCGTCATGCATCCCCCGCTTTCTTGACCTGTCCCTTTGCTGCGGGAAGCGGATCGACGGGGGATCGCCGTTTCGGCCGTGGTCGTGTCGGGGTGGGCGTGCCGCCCGTCCGGTCGTGTGCCGTCCGGTCGTGTGCCGTCCGGTCGTGTGCCGGGACGCCGGGCCGGGTGGGGCGGGGCGGCGGGCTTCGGGGGTGAGGTTCGGGGCCCCGGCGGGGGGGGGCGATCTGCAGGCACCGGAACGAGCGATGTAGCCCGCGGTGTGGATCGCGGGGAGCGTTGGCGCGACAAAGGGGTCGAAAGGTAGCGCGACTTTTGAATCGTCGTTCTCGGCTAATAGGAGTGTTATGAATCCGGATTTTGGCTAGCCGTCGTTGCCGTTTTGGAGAATAGGTGACGGCGTGTGGCGACATATGCTTTGCTGCGTGTCAAACGTCTGCTGTGCGGACGGTGTCGAACCGGCTCCGACCCCTTGGGTGGTACGTATGGTATTTATCGGGAACAGTCGGTACGACCAGGATGTGCTACCTGCGCTGTTCGTACTGATATCGGCCGGATGACGCCCGACGCCATGGCCGCGGGGCTGCGTCGTCCGAGAACCGGACATTCCAACGGGATACCCGGGCGGTTCCGGCGACATGCGTGCAATCAAGGCCGCCAGTGGTCCGGGCGTGACCTCTGTGCACGCATCGCACCGGGGTCATCACTATGGACACCAAGATGTCGCGACATAGCGTCAGTGGGCGCTCACAGAATTGACCCAGGAGTTCCGACTCGAGGAGATCGTCGATGCTGACGGATAACGCGCACGCCTGCACTCATCCGCTCGCATTCGTCCGCGCGCAGCGTGGTTGGTCCTACCAGCGACTGGCCCGTGTGGTGGCCCGTCGCGCCCGTGACCTCGGGGTGGCGAACATGGCCGCCGAGCGCCAGAAGGTCTGGCGGTGGGAGCACCGCGGCGTCGTTCCGGACCGGGTCTCCCAGCTCGCGCTCGCCGCCGAGCTCGGCGTCCCGAACGATCGGCTGGAGTCGCATCCGTGGCCGGCATGGCTACCGACCGGCGACGCCGTGCGCACCGAGTACCCGTGGACGCCGGTCGGCAGCGTCACGTCGATCATGGACGTCGTCGAGGACGCCCTCTCCGATCGGCGCGGCTTCCTGACGATCACCGGGGTCGGCGTCGCGGAGCTCGCGACGCAGTGGCTTGGCCTGGAGCCCAGCCGGCTGTCCGCCGCGCTCAACGGCGGACGGGTCGACGACCAGATCGTCAATCGGATCGAACACAACATCCCTGGCCTGCGGGTGATGGATGAGCGCCTCGGCGGCGAGAGCGTCCGGCGGCTGGTCGACGCCGAGCTCGGGGTGGTGGCGGACCTGTTGGTCCGCGGGTCCTACACCGAGCAGGTCGGCCGACACCTGCACGTGGTCGCGGCCGAGCTCGCCCGATTCGCCGGCTGGGTCTCCTTCGACGCCGGCTTCCAGACCGCCGCCCAGCGTTACTGGATCACCGCGCTGCACTCCGCGCACGCCGGCGGCGACCGGATGCTCGGCGCGAACGTGCTGAAGAACATGTCGCTGCAATGCGTCGACTTCGCCCGCCCGCGGGAGGCCGTGGATCTCGCGGAGGCGGCCGTGACCAGCATCGGCGGCGCCTCCGGCCGGGTCGGCGCCATGCTGCACATGCGCCGCGCCCGCGCCCATGCCGCGCTCGGTGAGGCCAGCGCCTGCGCGGAGGCGCTGGCCCGTTCGGAGGAGGCGATGGACGCCGCCCGGCCCGAGGATCCGGCCTGGGCAGACTACTTCGACGAGGGCGAGTACCAGGCCCAGATCGGCAGCTGCTACATCGATCTCGGCCATCTCGCACAGGCCGACCGGTGGCTGGAGCGGTCCCTGGCGATCCTGCCGACCTCGCGGGCCCGGGACCGGGCGACCTACCTGCTGCGCCGGGCCGCCGTCCAGATCGACCTGGGCAACGTCGAGCACGGCTGCACGCTGACCCGGGAAGCGATGCCGATGCTGGAGGCGACGCGTTCCAAGCGCAATGCCCGCCGGGCCGATGAGCTGCGGCGCCGGTTGCGGCGGCACAGCGCCGACCCGGAGGCGCGCGAACTCGACCAGGCCCTGTCCCGCACCGTCTGAGCGGGCGTCAGGACTGTCAGGAGGAGCGCAGCCGGCCTGCCGGGCGCTTCGGCGCGGCCGCCGAGTCGTCGTCGTCCGGGTCGATCGCGGCGGCGACGGGGGCGCCGTCGGGGTCGGTGACGACGAGGGCGGTGCCCGCCGGCACCGAGCGCTTCACGATCGCCAGGGCGATGGGGCCGAGCTCTTCGTGCATCTCGGAGGTGCCGACGAAGCCGACCTCACGCCCGTCGGCCGTCACCGCCGAACCCGGGGCGGCCACCGTGCCGTCGAGGTGGAGCAGTACGAGCCGGCGCGGCGGGCGGCCCAGGTTGTGCACCCGGGCCACCGTCTCCTGGCCGCGGTAGCACCCCTTGTCCAGGTGCACCGCGTCGGCGAGCCAGCCCACCTCGTGCGGGATCGTGCGATGGTCGGTCTCCCGGCCCAGCCGCGGCCGGCGGGCGGCGATCCGCGCGGCATCGAAGGCGGACAGCCCGGCGGGCACCGCGCCGGCGGCGCGCAGCCGCTGCGCCGTCGCCGCGAGCGCCGCCCGATCGACGAGCAGATCGACGCCGTACGCCATCCGGCGCACCAGGGTGCCGTCCGCGGCTCGGGCCACCGGGTAGGGGCCGGTGACCGGCGCGCCGGTGGGCTCGGCGGCGAGCGGCTCGGGCAGGTCCAGGTCGGCACCGCCGAGGGCCGCGGCGACGGTGCGCACCGCGGCCGGCCCGAGCACGCTGAGCACCGCCGTGCGCGCGCCGACGTCCGCCGGCTCCACCCGGAGCAGGAAGCGCATCGACTCCAGGTAACGCAGCAGCCCGGCAGCAGTGCCGGGTTCCACGTCCACCCAGGTGGCCGTGCCGTCGTCGGCGAGGACGAGATGGTGCTCGACGTGACCCTGCGGCGAGAGCACCAGCGCCTCGCTGCCGCGCAGCGGGCCCAACCCGGACAGGTGCTGGGAGGTGATGCTGTGCAGCCAGGACAACCGGTCCGGGCCGCCGATGCGGATGACGTCGCGGTGCGAGCGGTCGACGAGGGCGGCGCCGTCCCGTAGCGCGCGCTGCTCGCGCAGCGGGTCGCCGTAGTGGGCGGCGACTGGCGCGTCGTCACCTGCTCCCGCCACCGCGGCGGGCAGGTCGAGCAGCGGGGATCGCGTGGCTGTGGTGCTCGTGGGGGACCCGGCCGTCATGCCGTCGAGTCTAGTTCCGCCCCGGCACCCCCCACCCGCTTCAGGTAGTCGGCCCACGGGTGCCGCGGCGACCGGGCCAGGGAGGTTACGGCGGTGGCCGGGCTATTCCGGCTGGCGCTGTCGCGAGGGTCCCATCGACGCGCCCGGAAAAGGCGTTGCGAGGTGGCCACCGGGCCGCGTAGCGTCTGCGGTACACGAGAAGGGAGGTGGTCCAAGCTTTGTATGCTCATAGGACTCGTGAGGTGACTGTCCGCTAGCCGGTCTCGTGGTCCTCACCTCTAGCCGGGTGGCCCCACGGGCACCGGCACCGGCGAGTACCAGGCAGATCACCCGACCCCCGGGTGCCGTCGACAAGTCCCGACGGCCCGCCACCGCGTCCTGCGGCGGCGGAGCGCCCGGGGGTCGCTCATTTCCCGGCTCAGCCCGACATCTTCCCGGCCCGGACGGCATCCCCGCGGCTCGGACCGCCTCGGCGGCGCCCGGCCGACCCCTTCGGTGGGGCGTCGGCGTCGTCCGATCCCGGCCGCGACCGGCGGCGATCCGGCCGGCCGGCGGCAGGAACCGGCAATGCTGGCCGAGGGCCCCGGCGAACAGGCAGGATCTCGGGTATGCCGACCCTCGTCCTGCTCCGCCACGGTGAGAGCAACTGGAACCGCGAGAACCTGTTCACCGGCTGGGTGGACGTCGACCTGTCCGAAAAGGGCCTGAAGGAGGCCACCCGCGGCGGTGAACTGCTGCTCGAGGCCGGTGTCCTGCCGGATGTGGTGCACACGTCCCTGCTGACCAGGGCGATCCGCACCGCCTGGCTGGCGCTGGACGCCGCCGGGCGGACCTGGGTGCCGGTCCGCCGGAGCTGGCGCCTGAACGAACGGCACTACGGCGGCCTGCAGGGCCTGAACAAGGCCGAGACGTTGGAGAAGTTCGGCGAGGAGCAGTTCCAGCTCTGGCGCCGTTCGTATGACACGCCGCCGCCGGAGATCGGTCCGGAGCAGGCCAGCGGGGTGGACGAGCGCTACGCCGACCTCGCCCCCGACCTCATCCCACGTACCGAGTGCCTCGCCGACGTCGTCGCCCGGATGCTGCCCTACTGGTACGACGCGATCGTGCCCGACCTGCGGGCCGGCCGCACGGTCCTGGTCGCCGCGCACGGCAACTCGCTACGGGCCCTGGTCAAGCACCTCGACCACATCAGCGACACCGACATCGCCGGGCTCAACATCCCGACCGGTATCCCGCTGCGCTATGAGCTTGACGACAACCTGGGTGTGCTGAGCTCGGGTTACCTCGACCCGGATGCCGCCGCGAGCGCGGCGGCCGCCGTCGCCGCGCAGGGGAAGAAGTAACGCGCGCAGGGGAAGAAGTAACGATGGTCAGCCTCCAGGCCCGCGGCACCCTCGCGGGCCTGGCCCGTCGTCCCGGCGCGTGTGCCGGGGTCGACCGCACCGGTCACGGGGCGGTGTTCTCCCCGGTGACCAGGTAGATGACCCGCCGCGCCACCGAGACGGCATGGTCGGCGTACCGCTCGTAGTAGCGCCCGCAAAGGGTGATGTCGATCGCCGCCTCCATGCCGTGCGACCAGGGCTTCTCGATCAGCACCCGGAACAGGGTGCGGTGCAGCCCGTCCATCGCGTCGTCGTCCGCCTCGAGCTGCTTGGCGAGCTCGGTGTCGCGGCTGGCGATCACCGAGCCGGCCTTCGCGACGATGCGCTGCGCGACCTGGCCCATCTCCAGCATGGTGGCGCGAAGCTCCGGCGGGATCGCCCGGCCCGGGTACCGGCGGCGCGCCACCTTCGCCACGTGCAGCGCCAGGTCGCCCATCCGCTCCAGATCGGCGACGATCCGCAGCGTGGTGACCATCATCCGCAGGTCGGTGGCGACCGGTGCCTGGCGCGCCATGACGTCGAACGCGCGTTCCTCGATCTCGTTGCGCAGCAGGTCGACCGTCTCGTCCCCGCTGATGACGTTCTCGGCGAGCTGGAGGTCGGCGTCGAGGAGAGCGGTCGTTGCCCGGGCCATGGCCGAGGCGACCAGGTTGGTCATCTCGATCAGGGACTGGTTGATGCTCTCGAGTTCGTCGGTGAAGGCGTCCCGCACGGACGGCTCCTTCTCATCGCTAGTGGGCCGAGGGGCGGCTGTGGGGTGGGGCTCGGACAGAACTATGGGGACGAATCGTCGCGATCGCGATGACGGCACTGCGTCGTGCCGAACCTCGACGATGATGCGCACCTCTCGCGGTCCGGTGAACATCGACGATAGGTCCGATGAACAACTGGCAACCATCGGCGGTGGAGGCTTGCGGAGCGATGCCCAGAAGGCATGCGGGCACCTAGCATGCGGCGAGTGGGTGACAGGTCGGCGGATGCCATGACAACCGGTGCACACCACGCCGAGCCGCCCCCGCCCGTCGGGTGGCCCGACACGATGGATGGACGATGACGGTGGTACCCGGCAGGACAGCCACGCCAACCGGCCCCGATGGGGGTGCGGACGGCGGGACGATGCTGCCCGCGAAGCTGGTCCGCAGGGTGATCTCCGGCCTGCCGACCGGCCTGATCGTCCTTGATACCGCCGACCGGGTTGTCCTGGTCAACGCGGTCGCGAAGCGGATGGGCGTGGTCGACGAGGACGAGCTCGCGGTGGCGGAGCTGGCCGAGCTGGTGGGGGCCACCCGCGGCGCGGGCAGCGACCGGGAACGCCAGATCGACCTGCCGCCGGTGCCCGAGCCTCCGCTGACCCGTCCCCGGCCCGACCAGGAGGGCCTGGCCGTGCGCGCCCGGGCCCGCCTGCTGGACTCGTCCGGTCATGTTGCCGTCATCCTGGATGACATTACCGAGTCGCGCCGGGTCGAGGCGGTGCGCCGGGACTTCGTCGCCAACGTCAGCCATGAGCTCAAGACGCCGGTCGGCGCGCTGCACGTCCTCGCCGAGGCGGTCGCTGCGGCCAGCGAGGATCCGGTGGCCGTGCGCCGGTTCGCCTCCCGGATGACGCACGAATCGGCCCGGCTCGCCCGGCTGGTGCAGGAGATCATCGACCTGTCCCGGTTGCAGGGCGCCGAACCGCTGCCTGACCTGCGGCCGCTGCCGACGGCGGCGCTGCTCGCCGAGGCGGTGGACCGCACCCGGCTCGTCGCGCAGGCGCAGGCGATCTCCATAGCGGTGATCGGCGACGGCGAGCTGCGGGTGCTCGGAGACGAGAACCAGCTCGTCACCGCGGTGGCGAACCTCCTGGACAACGCGATCAGCTACTCGCCGCGCGGCACCCGGGTGGTGCTCGGCGTGCGCCGCAGCGGGACGACCGTCGAGATCTCCGTCGCCGACGAGGGCATCGGGATCGCGGAGAAGGATCTCGAACGGGTCTTTGAGCGGTTCTATCGCGCGGACCCGGCCCGCTCTCGGGCGACCGGCGGGACGGGGCTCGGCCTCGCGATCGTCAAGCATATCGCCACCAATCATGGTGGGTCGGTGACCGTGTGGAGTGCGGAGGGGGCGGGGTCGACGTTCACCCTGCGACTGCCGCTGTTCACCGGCGCGGCGCCGTCGTTCACCTTCGAGGAGCGCCGCGTGCCGGAGATGACCGGACCCGGGGCCCCCGACGCGGACGGTGCGCCGGGCGGCCAGCCCAGCGGCACCGACACCGCCGCCGGCTCCGGGGGTGCGGGCGATGCCGGCGGGGCGGGGCACCGCTCCGGCGGGAACAGGAAGCGGTCCGGGTCGGCCGGTCCGTCCGATCTGACAGGGGGAACGAACAGGTGACCCGGCTGCTCGTGGTCGAGGACGAGGAGTCCTTCTCCGATGCGTTGTCCTTCATGCTGGAACGGGAGGGCTTCGAGGTGGGGGTCGTTGCCGACGGCCCCAGCGCGCTGGCCGAGTTCGACCGGCGCGGCGCCGATCTCGTCCTGCTCGACCTCATGCTGCCCGGCCTGTCCGGCACCGAGGTGTGCCGCACGCTGCGGACCCGGTCCAGCGTGCCGATCATCATGTTGACCGCGCGGGACAGCGAGATCGACAAGGTGCTCGGCCTGGAGCTCGGCGCGGACGACTACGTCACCAAGCCGTTCTCGGCTCGTGAGCTCGTCGCCCGGATTCGGGCCGTGCTGCGCCGCCGGTCGGAGGCGGAGGAGGTCGCGGAGGCCACGCTGGAGGCCGGACCGGTCCGGATGGACGTCGAACGGCACGTCGTCACCGTCGACGGCAACGCGGTCACCCTGCCGCTGAAGGAGTTCGAACTACTCGAGATGTTCCTGCGCAACGCCGGGCGGGTACTCACGCGGGGTCAGTTGATCGACCGGGTGTGGGGCTCGGACTACGTGGGTGACACCAAGACCCTCGACGTACACGTCAAGAGGCTGCGGACGAAGATTGAGCGCGAACCCGGGAATCCGCGGCACCTGGTGACCGTGCGGGGGCTGGGTTACAAGTTCGAGCCGTGATCAGGTAGGTCGCGGCCAGAGGGGGCGGTGTTCAGGTGCTCGGTGGCGTGCGTCCGACGGGGTGGTTCCCGCTCGGGGCCAGCCGTACGACTCATCGGGCCGATGACATCGCGGGCGATCGTGACCCCGCGGGCGATCGTGACCCCGCGGGCGATGGTGACCCCGCAGGGGACCGCGGCGCGGCCGGGGACGTGGTTGGGGGCACGAGCGTGGTTGGGGGCACGAGTGCGGTTGGGGGCACGAGTGCGGTTGGGGGCAGGGATGCCGTCGAGGCCCGGGACGCCGCGGAGGTCGGGCCGGTCGCCGTGGCGATCGTCGGCAGCGGGTCTGCGTCCGGGCCCGCGCGGCCCGCGGTCGACGTGAGCCCCCTGCCGGCGGGACCCCATCCCGGTCCGATGCGGCTCGGCGTGATCGACATCGGGTCGAACACCGTTCATCTGCTGGTCGTCGACGCCCATCGGGGTGGGCAGCCGCAGCCGGCGGCCAGCGTGCGGGTTCCGCTGCGGCTGGTCGAGCTGCTCGACGCCGACGGATCGCTCGGGCCCGACGGCGAGCGGGACCTGACCGCCTGTGTGCTGGACATGCGCCAGCAGGCGGACGCCCTCGGGGTGCACGACCTCGCCGCCTTCGCGACCTCGGCGCTGCGCGACGCGACCAACGGTGAGCAGGTGCTGGACCGGGTCAAGGGGGCGACCGGGATCGCGATCGGCGTCCTGCCGGGCGAGGAGGAGGCCAGACTCACCTTCCTCGCCGTGCGGCGCTGGTTCGGTTGGAGCGCCGGGCGGCTGCTGGCGCTGGACATCGGCGGCGGATCCCTGGAGATCGGCGCCGGCATGCACGAGGACCCGGAGGTGGTCGCCTCGCTGCCGCTGGGCGCGAGCCGGCTCAGCCGGGACTGGCTGGCCGTCAACGATCCGCCCAAACGGGCCGAGCTCGCCGAGCTGCGGCGCTACGTGCGGGCGCAGATCGCGCCGGTCGTCGGCACGATCTACCACCTCGGCGAGCACACCCGGGCGGTGGCCACGTCGAAGACCTTTCGCTCGCTGGCGCGCATCGCCGGCGCCGAGCCCTACAGCCGCGGGCCGTACACCCGTCGGGTGCTGCGCCGCGACGATCTCACCGAGGTCGTGGCGAGGCTGTCCCGGATGTCGGTCGAGGAACGGGCCGGTCTGCCGGGAGTCTCCGCCCCGCGGGCGGGGCAGCTCATCGCCGGGGCCGTCGTGGCTGCCGAGGCGCTCGACCTGTTCAGCGTCGACGAGGTGGAGATCTGCCCCTGGGCGCTGCGGGAGGGCGTCATCCTGCGTCGCCTCGACTGGCTCACCTCGGCCTGATCCGTCCTGGCCTTACTGCGTATCCAGAGGGATACGTGTCCGGTTCGTCCCTCTGGAGATGCAGGAGGGGGCGGTGCGGCGGGGCCGGTCGGGGCAGGGTAAAGGGGCAGATGTCCGGTTGCGGGCGGGGCGTTGTAGCGCGACGATAACGGGATGTGGCCGTTGTCACGTGCGATGTGGGGCTACGCACCCTCGCCCGGCGGGCACCGGAGCGAGCGGGCCCGCGAAGATGGCCTAGCCTGGATGAGGGGAACGGTGGAGCAGACCGGTCCCCGGTCCGCACGGCAGGGAGATGGTTTGCAGGCGTCGCATGAGGATGCGTGGCCGGTGCCGCCGGTCGCGATGGCACCCGCCCAGGTGCCGCCGGAGCGAGCCGCCCCCGTCGCGGCTGTGCCCGCGGCCGCCCGGGCCCCCCGGTCGGCGGTCGTCCTGCCGCGCGGCGCCCCGGCCTCCGTACCCACCCCGCCCAGCGCGCGGGTTGCGCTGTCCACCGCCTCGACCTATCCGGAGTCCACGGCGTCCGCCTTCGAGATGGCCGCGCGGCTGGGCTACGACGGGGTCGAGATCATGGTCTGGACGGATCCGGTCAGCCAGGACCCGGAGGCGCTGCGCCGGCTGGTCGATTACCACGGGATCCCGATCCTGGCGATCCACGCGCCGTGCCTGCTGCTCACCCAGCGGGTCTGGGGCACCGACCCGTGGGCGAAGCTGGTGCGGGCCCGCACCGTCGCCGAGACGCTCGGCGCCCCGACGGTCGTGGTCCACCCGCCGTTCCGCTGGCAGCGGGACTACGCCCGGGAGTTCGTGACGGGCATCGAGCGGATGGCCGGGGAGACCGACGTGCGGTTTGCGGTGGAGAACATGTTCCCGCTGCGCGCCCGCGGCCGGGAGGTCTCCGCGTACGCGCCGGACTGGTCGCCGGTCGACGACGACTACGCCCACGTCACCCTCGACCTGTCGCACACGAGCGTGTCGCGATCGGACCCGATCGCGATGGCCGGCGTCCTCGGCGAGCGGCTGGTCCACGTGCACATGGCCGACGGTCTCGGGTCGGCCAAGGACGAGCACCTCGTCCCGGGCCGGGGCACTCAGCCCTGCGCCGAGCTGCTTGAACTGCTGGCCACCGGTGGCTTCGACGGGACGATCGTGGTCGAGATCAACACCCGGCGCGCCGAGTCGCGCGCCCAGCGGGAGGCCGACCTCGCCGAGGCGCTGGCGTTCACCCGGCTGCACTTCGCCGCGCCGTCCGCGGCCGGACTCCATCACACCTACGGCTGACACGCCCGCGGTAAATCGCCACCATGGTGGCATGTCCCGAGGACGGACCCCGACCGGCTCGTTATTCGACCCGCTGGCGGACGCGTACGCCGCCGCCCGGCCGAGCTATCCCGAGTATGTCTTCGGCGACATCGAAAGGATCTTGGGTCGTCCGCTGGCGGGGACGGACGTCATCGACGTGGGCGCGGGCACCGGCATCGCCACCCGGCTGCTGCTTGCCCGCGGCGCGCGCGTCGTAGCGGTGGAGCCCGGCCCGAGCATGCTTGCCCGGTTGCTCGGCCGCAGCCCCGGCCTGCCCGCCGTCCGGGGCGACGGGGAGGCGCTGCCGCTGCGGGCAGGGGTTGCCGACCTGGTCTGTTACGCGCAGGCCTGGCACTGGGTGGACGTGCCGGTCGCCGCGGCGGAGGCCGCCCGGGTGCTGCGCCCCGGCGGCGCGATCGCCGTCTGGTGGAACGACGTCGACGCGGCGGAGTTCCGTTGGTGGCAGCGCCAGCAGGAACGGCTGGAACGAATGAGTCCCGGCTACCGGCGCGAATACCGCACCCGCCCGTTCGCCGACGAGCTGCGCTGGACCGGGCACTTCAGCGAGGTGGTCACCCTGACCGGGCGGTGGCGGCGGCGCATCGGAATTGATGACTACCTCACCTGGCTGCGCTCCAAGTCGTACGTCGCGGCAATCGGTGATCGTCTCGACGACTTTCTCGACGCCGAGCGCCGGACCATGCTGCGGGCCTTTCCCGACGGTGTCGTCGTCGAGCCCTTTCGCACCCTGCTGGTGATTGCGCGGATGCCCGAGGGCTGAGCCGTCCGCAGCCGACCGCGGCGGGTCGGTTCGTATTGCCGAGCTGATCGGTGACGCCTTGTTGCCCTCGATGTCGCATATGTAATGAATCGAGCACTGTGGGTATAGTAGGCCGTCGTGTCGTTTTCACTACGGAGTACCCGTCTCGAGGCAGATTTACCGGTCCGTTAGTCTTGCGGGCGTTCGCGGGGTGGTGTCGTACTTTGTTGGCGAAGCGCAGTGTTGCGGCTACCGCGTACAGGTCGGGCGGGTCGGGCGGATCGGTACACGGTCTGCATCGCCCGCGCCCGGCCCGTTCCGGCGCCACATGTCACCCCTGAGTCGGACGCCGACCGTCGGCGTTCCGCTAGAGGAGGCGACGGTCATCATGCGGCGTGGTCCGGAACAGGCTGGAGCGGCGGACTCCCGGGCGATGGCTACCGGCCCGATGGCGCCGTGGCAGGCGGACACCGGGGCAATGGATCTGCACACGGGGGACCTGCACACGGGGGACCTGCGCACCGGGGACCTGCGCACCGGGGACCTGCGCACCGGGGACCTGCGCAGGGGGGACCCTCGGATGGGGGACCCGCGCGCTTCGGACACGCGTACGCGAAACGTGCGGGCCGGTGACGGGCGGGGACGCGGCGGGGGGAATCCCGGCAGCGGCCCGCCGCGCGGCGCGCAGCCGCCGGTGCGTTCGTCCGCGCCGGCCCGGCCGGCCGGGGCGTCGTCCGCGGACGCTGCCGCGAAGTTCGCCTACAACCCGGCGCTCGACGGGCTGCGGGTCGTCTGCATCTACATCATCCTCGCTGGCCACATGGGCGCCATCCATGCCAGCAACGTGGCGGTCGACGTCTTCTTCGTCCTCAGCGGATTTCTCATCACCGCGCTGCTGCTGGCTGAGCGCAGCCGGACCGGGACGATCTCCCTGGGCCGATTCCTGGTACGCCGTGCCTACCGGCTGATGCCCGCGATGTGGGTCTACCTGCTCGTCGGACTCGCCGTCACGGTGGCGTTCAAATGGGACGACGTCCCCTTCCGGGACGACTACATCGGCAGTGCGCTGTCCGCGTTCTTCAACGTCAACAACTGGTACAAGGTCGTGCATCCGGCGGCGGGCGGTCGCTGGCTGGCCCACGTCTGGTCGCTGTCGCTGGAGGAGCAGTTCTACCTGCTGTGGCCGGGGCTGTTCCTGCTCGTCACCCGCTCCGAGCGGCTGCGCCCGCATCTGATCAAAATTCTGCTCGCGATGATCGTGGTTTGCGCGGTCTGGACGTACACCGTCGCCAGCGGCGGCGCGCCGCACTCACGGGTGTACCTGGCGCTCGACACGCACGTCGCCCCGCTGCTGATCGGCTGCCTGCTCGCCGTCTGGCGCGACGCCCGGCTGCGCGCCCTGGCCCAGGGGGAGCCGGTCGCCGATCCGGCCACGGGCGGGCGCCGCCGCCGGCACTCCCCGCAGCCGGAGAGCAAGGTCACGCCGGTCACCTCGGCCGCCGTCGAGCGCTGGACGGTGGGGCGGCGCATCGCCGACCTCGGCCTCCTCGCCGGAATCGGGCTGATCTTCTTCGCCTTCCTCGGGCCGAACAAGGACGGCCACGACGCCAACTGGCTCGACCATGCCGCGTACATCCCGAGCGCGCTGCTCGGCGCGATCGTCATCCTCAGCGCCGACCTGCGCCGGGACACGGCCTGGGTCCGCCTGCTCGGCAGCCCGAGGATGGCCTTCCTCGGCAAGATCACCTTCAGCATCTACCTGTGGCACTACCCGGTCATCTCGGCGGCCAACGGTCAGCTCGTGCCCCGGATCGGGCTGTGGCCCTCGGTGGTGTGCGCCGCCGCCGCCAGCACGTTCATCGCCTACTTCTCGAACCGGTTCGTCGAGAAGCCCGCGCAGCGGGCCCGGCCCAAGTGGGCGGACACCCCCCGCGGGCCCGCGACGGCAAAGATCCCCGCCGGCCGCCCCGAGCCCGAGCCGGCCGGACGGGCCGAGAAGACCGGGCAGCCCGAGGAGACCGGGCAGCCCGAGGAGACCAGACGGGCCGATGAGCTTGGGCAGGCCGATGAGCTTGGGCGGGTCGAGGAGACTGGGCGCGGCGAGGACACCGCCTGGCTCAAGCTTCCCGGGCCGGCCGGTCGCGCCGCCGCCGGTCACCACCGCGACGGCGGGAACCGGCACGCCGACGCCGGGTACGCGGACCACAACTTCGCCGACGCTCAGTACGTGGATTCCGGGTACGCCGACGCGGGGTACGGCAGCGACCGCCCAGGCCGCGGCGAGCCGGCCGTGGACGACCGGCGATACCCGCAGCCGGCCGGGCGCGCGGCGGGCACCGGGCCCGGTGCCCGAGGACGACATCCGGATCGCAGCGGCGGGCATCCCGCCCTTGGCGATGACGACCGTGCCTACCGCCCGGACGCCTACCGCCCGGACGCCTACCGCCCGGACGCCTACGACGGCTGGAACGGCGCTGACGCCGGCGCCTACGTGAGCGGCCCGCGGACCGACCCGGGCTGGGCCGACACCGGCCAGGATCGTCGTGCCGGCCAGGACTGGGGTGACCAGCAGCCGCCCCGCCCTTACGACCGGGGCACCGGCCCGCGCGCGGGGGTCCTGCCAGGCTTCGCCGGGCAGGACACCGACGATGGCGCCGACGTGTGGATCGACGAAGGGTACGCGCACCCTCACGGCGGTTACGCTGCCGCGCCCGCTGACCGGACCTGGCCGCCGCGCACCGCTCCGGCACGCGCTACCGGTCCCGCCGCCCGCACCGGCCCGGCTGACCACTCCCATCAGGCCGACTACTCCGACCCGGCGGGTTACCGCGCTCCCGGCGGTTACGCTGATCCCGATGGTTACCGCGGCTCGACTGGTTACGGCGGTTACGGCGGTCGTGATGGCTACAGGGGGCCGGGCGACGACCCGCTGACCGGCCCGACCCCGCCGCCTGTCGGGCCCGCCTACGTGGACCATGCCTACCTCGAAGAGCCGAACTACGAGCGGGAGCCGGGCGTCGGCGCGGGCGACCGGTCCTGGACGCAGGCATTCGACTCCCCTCCGGCCGGTGATCCGCTTGCCCGCAGTGGGCCCGGATCGGACCAGGGCGGCTACGCCGCGGGCAGTGGTTACGACCGCGGAGCGGGGGGTGCTGGCTGGCAACCGGTCGCGGACCTTGGCCCCGGACGCGGCGCGACCGGCAGTCGTCAGCGGGGTGACGAGGGCGGCGGTCACGGCGGGTATGACCGCTGGGCCGGCTACGGCGATGTGCCGGGCGACGGCCGCTGACGTGCACGCCCCCAGGTCCGGGACGACCCGCGTTCCTCGGATCGCCCGATCGGGCCGTATCTTCCCGGCCACCCAGGGGTGAAGACTGCTGCCGATTTATTGCCTGGTAGCGTCGAATGATCTTGGTGTGAATCTCAGGGAGTGGGCGGCCGCGAATGGAGTCGGGTAGTCCACGGCGCGGTAGTGGTTCGGTGCGGGGAAGCTCCCAGTGCCCGCGCGCAGGGTCGGTGGGCTGATCCTCGTCGAGGAGCCGAACCGTCCGGTGGTGCGGGGGACGGCGGTGGTGTATGTCCGGGTGTCGTCCGCCGACCAGCGGAGCGACGTGGACCAGCAGGTCGCTCGGATCACCACGTGGGCGGGCGAGCAGGGCATTCCGGTCGGCAGGGTTGTGTCCGAGGTCGGCCCGGCGTTGAACGGCCACCGGTGGACGTTCCTCGGGTTGCTCGGTGACCCGCAGGTCGCCTCGATCGTCGTCGAGCGCTGTGGCCGGTTCGCCTGGTTCGGCGGCGAGTACCTCGACGCCGCTCTCGCCGCTTCCGGCCGGCGGCTGCTGGTCGTCGACCCTGCCGGGGTGGACGACGACCCTGCCGGGGACATCACCGATATTCTCACGTCGATGTATGCCCGACTGTATGGCCGACTGTATGGCCGCTGTGGCGCCGTGACCAGGGGCCGCCGAGCCGTCGAAGCTGTTGTCGGTGCTGCCGGGTGACGACGCTGCAGGCGTACCGGTTCGCGCCTGACGCGCACGACATCCAGGCCGCCGCGCTGTCTCGGCATGCCGGTGCGGCCCGGTTCGCCTTCAACCGGGGTCTGGCGCGGGTGCAGGCCGCGCTCGCCCAGCGGGACGCGGAGAAGACGTCTAGCGTTGCTTGCGCTGAACTGACGCCCGTGCCGTGGGCTCTGCCCGCTCTGCGGCGGGAGTGGAACTGGGCCAAGGCGACGGCGGCGCCGTGGTGGGCGGAGTGCTCGAAGGAGGCCTACTCCGCCGGCCTGGACCAGCTCGCCGGCAGGCCGAAGCACTTCGGTGATTCCCGCAGCGGCAAGCGTCGTGGCCGCCGCGCCGGGTTCCCCCGGTTCACAAAGCGCGGGAAGTCCCGTGACTCGTTCCGGTACACCACCGGCAGCCACGGCCCGGACGGGGACCGGCATGTCAAGCTGCCCCGGATCGGCCGGGTGAAGGTTCACGAGCCGATGGCCGCGCTGACCGGCCGGCCGGCCGACGGCACCGCCCGGCTGCTGGGGGCGACCGTGTCCCGGACGGCGGGGCGGTGGTTCGTGGCGTTCACCGTCGAGGTCGACCGGGAGGTCCCCACCGGCCCGTCCCGGCGGCAGCGCAAGGCCAGGACAGCCGGCGTGGATCTCGGGGTCAAGCACCTTGCCGTGCTCTCGACCGGCGAGATGATCCCCAACCCGAAGCATCTGGCCGCCTCGCTGCGCCGGCTGTGCACCGCGTCTCGGGCTTACGCCCGGTCGAAGCCCGCCTCGGCAGGCCGTCGCAGGCGGGCGGCCCGGCTCGCCTGTATCCACGCTCGGGTCGCCAGCCAGCGCCGGGACGGGTTGCACAGGCTCACCAGCCGGCTCGCGACCACCCATGACGCGATCGTGGTGGAAGACCTGCACGTGGCCGGGATGGTCCGTAACCGGCGGCTGGCCCGTGCGGTCGCGGACACCGCGATGGCGGAGGTCCGCCGCCAGCTCGGGTACAAGACCGGCTGGTACGGCTGTCGGCTGGTGGTGGCGGACCGCTGGTATCCGTCGAGCAGGACCTGTTCCGGTTGTGGCGGGCGAAACCCAAGCCTGACCCTGTCGGATCGCATGTTCGTCTGCCCGTCGTGCGGGCTGGTGATCGACCGTGATGTGAACGCCGCGGTCAACCTGCGTTCCCTCGTCGCCGCCAGTATGTCGGAGACGGTAAACGCCCGTGGAGGCGACCAGAAGACCCCGCTCGCGGGGCAGGTGGCAGTGAAACGGGAACCCGGCACGGCTCCGGCCGGCAAGACCGGGGGTGCCTCACCGCAAGGCGAGGCGGCATGAACGGCACTGTTGAGCGCTCTCATGCAACGGTCGAAGCGGACGGAAGGGAAGGACGGTCATGATCGTTGCGGTCATGGGGGCGGGACGGCTGGGCGGGGCGGTGTTGTCCGGCTTGCTGAACTCCGGGCACGCGGCCGGGGGCGTCGTCGTGGCCGAACGGGACGTGGGCCGGGCAGCCGAGATCGCGGCCCGCCACGGCGTCGAGGTCCATCCGCCGGTGGTCGCCGCGGCCAAGGCCGACGTGTTGCTCATCGTGGTCAAGCCGCAGGACGTCGCCGCGTTGCTGACCGAGATCGCCCCGGAGGTCTCAGCCGGCACGCTGGTCGTGTCGCTCGCGGCCGGGGTGACCACGGCGGCGATCGAGGAGCGGCTGCCGTCGTCGCCGCCGGTCATCAGGGTCATGACGAACACCCCGCTGCTCGTCGGGGAGGCGATGTCGGCGATCTGCGCCGGCCGCAACGCCCGGGAGGAGCATCTCGCCGCCGCGCAGGCGCTGCTCGCGCCGGTCGGGCGGGTCACCCGGGTCGCGGAGTCCCAGCTCGACGCGGTCACGGCGCTGTCCGGCAGCGGGCCGGCGTACTTCTTCTATCTGGTCGACGCGATGATCGAGGCGGGCGTACTGCTCGGCCTGCCGCGCCCCCTGGCCGCGGAACTCGTCATCCAGACCGCCCTCGGTTCGGCCCAGATGCTGCGCGAGAGCGGCGAGCATCCCGCGCTGCTACGGGAGGCGGTCACCTCGCCCGCGGGAACCACCGTCGCGGCGTTGCGGGAGATGGACCGGCGGGGGGTGCGCGCGGCGCTGATGGACGCGTTGGAGGCCGCTAGTGACCGGTCCCGGGAACTGGGCCGTTCGTAGCCGGGACACCGGGCTCGACGTGGTTGGTCCCCGCGGCGGGTAGGCTCGCCCGGTAACTTCCTCAACATAGATCGGTCGGGTACGTGGGCTCAGTCATCAAGAAGCGTCGCAAGCGGATGGCCAAGAAGAAGCACCGCAAACTGCTGAAGCGCACCCGCGTTCAGCGTCGCAACAAGAAGTAGGCTCCCGGCCGAGGCCGGCGCGGGGGACAAACCTGCGGCCGGCGGATGGTTGGCTGAGCCCACGTTCTCCGTCATCGGCGTCTTCCCGACGTTCCATCCCGTGCGTGGCGTGCGGTTCCCGTGCCAACAGGAACCTCGTCGTGTCGCTCTGCGTGCTTAAGCCATGACTCTGTGGCAGGCTGGCTCCGCTGAGGCGGCAGCGCGGTCGGTCCGCAGGCAGGGGGACGGCATGACGGGATCGTGGATCAACTTTCTGTCCGACTACGGCGTCGACGACGCCTGCGTCGGGGTGTGCCATGGCGTCGTCGCGCGGCACGCCCCGTCCGCACGCGTTCTCGATGTGTGCCATTCGATCGCGCCCCAGGACGTGGGGCACGCGGCCATCACCCTCGCCGGGGCGGTCGGCTACCTGCCGGCCGGGATCCATCTCGTCGTCGTCGAACGCCTCGACGCCGACGGTTACACCCGCGGGGTGGCGGTTCGCAGCGCCGACGGCTCGGTGTTCGTGTGCCCGGACAACGGGGTGGCGTCCCTGGCCTGGGAGGCCCTCGGCGGGATCGTGGACGTCCACGAGATCGCCAACCGGGAGCTGTGGCTGCCGCTACCCACCGCGGTGTTCCGCGGACGGGACGTCTACGCGCCGGTCGCGGCGCGGCTCGCCGCGGGCCTGGACCTGACGGAGGTCGGCCCGCGGCTCGACCCCGCTTCGCTCACCCGGTTCCGGCCGCGCGCGTGCAGCGTCGACGACGACCACGTCCACGGCGAGGTCGTGTCCATCGACCACTTCGGCAACCTCTCGCTCAACATGACCCGCATCGACCTGGAAGCCGCCGGCATCCTGCTCGGCGATCCGGTCGAGGTCCGGGCCGGCAACCGGCACATGCGGCTGACCTTCACGCAGACCTACGGCGAGGTGCCGCGGGGCGGGGTTACCGTGTGTGAGGACGCCCTGCGCCGGGTGATGATCGCGGTGAACTGTGGCCGGGCGTCGGACGCGCTGCGGTTGCGGCGCCAGGACGCGGTCGTGATCGCGCAGCTGCCCCGCGATCCCTCCGCGTTCCGCATCTTCCAGGATCTGCGGCTCCCCGCATGACGATCATTACCTTTGGTAGTCGACACGCCGAATAAGTTCACGCTGCGCAGTGGGGGTGGGAAGCGTGGGCGTACGATGACCACGGCGGGGTCGCGTGCATCGTCCCCGACCGGGTACGGCCACCGGCGATCGGCGGTGGGCGACGGGTCATTCCGGCCGGCCCGTTTGGCCCCGGCGCCGGAGGGACACCTGCGGGCGTTGCGGGGAGACTGCCATGAGACCACGCCGTGTGCTGGTTACCGGTGTCGCGCGGCCGCTGGGCGCCCAGGTGGCGACGGCCCTCGCCGCGGATCCCGACATCGAGGCCGTGGTCGGCGTCGACACGGCGGCGCCCGACGCGGACCTCGGCCGCACTCGGTTCGTCCGAGCCGACATCCGGCATCCGCTGATCGCCAAGGTCATCTCCACCACGGAGATCGACACCGTGCTGCATCTCAACGTCATCGCGACCCCGCTGGGGGCGGGCGGGCGGGCCGCGATGAAGGAGATCAACGTGATCGGCACGATGCAGCTGCTCGCGGCCTGCCAGAAGGCGAAGAGCGTCGCCAGACTGGTCGTGAAGTCGACGACGTCGATCTACGGGTCCTCACCGCGGGACCCGGCCCTGTTCACCGAGGACACTGAGCCGCGCTCCCTGCCCACCGGCGGCTATGCGAAGGACGCCGTCGAGGTCGAGGGCTACGTCCGCGGGTTCAGCCGGCGCCGCCCCGACATCGCGGTCACCGTGCTGCGCTTCACCAACATCCTCGGCCCGCAGGTGGACAGCCCGCTCGCCCGTTATCTGGACCTGCCGGTGGTGCCGACGGTGCTCGGCTTCGACCCGCGTATCCAGCTACTGCACTCCGACGACGCCCTCGCAGTGCTCCTGCGCGCGACCCGCGGCGAGCACGCCGGCACGTTCAACGTCGCCGGGGACGGGGTGCTGCTGCTCTCCCAGGCGATCCGCCGGGCGGGCCGTCCCTTCCTACCGGTGCCCTTCCCGGCGATCGGGGCGCTCGGCGGCGTGGCCCGCCGGCTGCGACTCGTCGACTTCTCCGCCGAGCAGCTCGACCTGCTCGCCCACGGGCGGGCCGTCGACACGGCCCGACTGAAGACGGTCTTCGGCTACCGGCCCCGCTACTCGACCGTGGAGACTTTCGACAACTTCGTCCGGTATCGCGATCTGCGGTTCACCATCGACCACGAGCTGGTGTCCCGGATCGAGCACGGCCTGCTCGGCTCGCTGGACCGGCGCCGGCTGGTGGGCTCGCCATGACGCGTCCGACGGGTGGGACCGGCTGGCCGCGGCTGCGGGCTGGGGGAGGCGGAGTGCATGGCGGACCGTGACGAGTCCCGGGGGGACGCGCAGATCATCCCGCTGAACAGCGAGGAACGGGTGGGCTCGGCGGACGGCGGCCGGCCGGTCGGCCGCGGCCGGTCCCGACCCGTCGCCCGCACCCCGGCGGCCCGGGCCTCGCGGCCCGGGGGATCCGCTGCGGGCGCCGTGGCGGCGGACGGAGCTGCTGCACGCGGTGGTGCCGGCAGCCTCGATCCGGCTGCGACGGATGCCGGTGAGCCGGCCCCCGGGCGGCCGGTCGACCCGGATGTGCGCCCGCTCAACGGCGTTCGCCCGCCGCGCGCGAAACGGCCGACCAGCCGCCCAGGGCTCGCCGCCGCCTCCGACCGCACTGCCGCCTCCGACCGCACTGCCGCCTCCGACCGCACCGTCTCACCCGCCCGCACCGCTTCCCGACCGGACGCCGCTTCCCGACCGGACGCCGCTTCGGGACCGGGCCCGCAGACCGGACCTGACGGCGACGCCGGCACCGGCGCCGGTACCGAGGACGGTGCCGGCGCAGGAACCCGGCACGCGGACGGCCGTGCCAGGCGCGCCGGTCGGGCCGCAGGCACCGGTCGAGGCGGTGACGCGGGCGCGGCGCACGACACCCCGGCGGCCGACCCCGCCGACCCCGCCGAGGCCGGGGACCTGGAAACGGCCCTGGCCGGCATGCTGGCCTTCCTGCGCCGGCGCATCACCGGCGACTACGTCATCGACGAGCACGGGTTCGATCCCGACCTCACCGAGCACGTGCTCGCGCCGTTGCTGCGCCCCGTCTACCGCGACTACTTCCGGGTGGAGACGCGCGGGCTGGAGAACGTCCCCGACGTCGGCGGGGCGCTGGTGGTGGCCAACCACTCCGGCACCCTGCCGATGGACGCGTTGATGATGGCGATGGCGATCCTCGACCACCATCCGGCCCACCGCAACCTGCGGATGCTCGCCGCGGACCTGGTGTTCGCCGTGCCGTTCCTCGCCCCGCTGGCCCGCAAGATCGGCAACACGCTGGCCTGCCAGGCGGACGCGGAGCGGCTGCTGACCGCGGGGCATCTGGTGGGGGTCTGGCCGGAGGGCTTCAAGGGAGTGGGCAAGCCGTTCAGCGAGCGCTACACGCTGCAGCGCTTCGGCCGGGGTGGCTTCGTCTCGGCCGCGTTGCGGACCGGAGTGCCGATCATTCCCTGCACGGTCGTCGGCGCCGAGGAGATCTACCCGATGATCGGCAACGCGAAGTCGTTCGCCCGCCTGCTCGGCCTGCCCTACCTGCCGATCACGCCCACCTTCCCGTGGTTGGGCCCGCTGGGCCTGATCCCGCTCCCGTCAAAGTGGATCATCGAGTTCGGAGAGCCGGTGCCGACCGACTCCTACCCGGCGGAGGCCGCGGACGATCCGATGCTCGTCTTCGAGCTCACCGACCGCATCCGCGAGACGATCCAGCACACCCTGTACAACCTGCTGATGCAGCGTCGTTCGGTGTTCTTCTGATCGCTTCCGCGCCGCGGTCGGCCGACCGCGGCGCGCCGCGGCCGTCAGGCGCTGGCCACCCGGCGGCGCAGAGCCATCCCGGCGGCGACGCCGCCGGCCAGCGCGCCGGCTCCGGCCGCGGCCGGAATACCGATCTTGACTGCCTTGCGGGCGGTGCGGAAGTCTTTGATCGGCCATTCCCGCTCGCGGGCGACCGTCTTCAGGTCGGGGTCCGGGTTGATCGCCACCGGGTGGCCGACCAAGGAGAGCATCGGTAGATCGTTGATCGAGTCGGAGTAGGCCCAGCACCGGGACAGGTCCAGCCCCTCCCGCTCGGCGAGTGCCTGTACCGCCTCGGCCTTGGCCTGACCGTGTAGCAGCCCGCCGACGAGATGGCCGGTGTAGGTGCCGTCGGTGACCTCGCTGACCGTGCCGAGCGCGCCGGTCAGGTTGAGACGCCGGGCGATGACCGAGGCCAGCTCCACCGGCGTCGCGGTGACCAGCCACACCCGCTGGCCCGCGTCCAGGTGCTGCTGGGCCAGGGCGTGAGCGCCGGAGTAGATCTGCTCGGCCATCCGCTCGTCGTAGATCTCCTCGCCGTAGCGGACGATCTCGGCTACCGAACGTCCGGCCACGAAGGCGAGGGCCGTCTCCCGGGCGTCGCGCATCCCGTCCGGGTTCTCGTGGCCGCGCAGCCGGTAGGTGACGTGCTGCCAGCCGAACCGGAGCAGGTCACGCGAGTCGAAGAAGTCCCGCGCGGCGAGGCCGCGGGCGAAGTAGAAGATCGAGGCGCCGGCCATCATCGTGTTGTCCACGTCGAAGAACGCGGCGGCGGACTCGTCGAGCGGGGGCCGTGGAACCTCCTCGGCCGCGACCTTCAACGCGGCGATGGCGGCCGCCTCGGCCGCCTGCCTGGTCTCGGCCACATCCCTGCGTCGCACCCTCATCAGTCATCTCCATGCTGTTCGCGGTGGAGCGAGGGCTCGGCCCGGACGGTGACGCTCGGCCCGGGCGGTGACAGGCCCACCGCCCACTCGTCGTCACCACCTCGGCGCGTCAGGTTCCACACCTCGGTCCGTCGGCACGCCGCCAGACTACGGCCCGACCCCGGCCGGTGGCTGCAGGCGGCTCAGATCCTGCAGCGCAAAAGTGCCGGTGGGACAAGAAAGGTGTCGTGGTCCACAGGTGATCCGCAGATCCGCAGATCCGTCGATCCGTCGAATCGGGCCGGGTCAGGCCGGCCCCGCCGTGGGCAGGCTGCGGGCGAGGGCACGGATGGCGCGCAGCTGCAACGCCCGCACCGCGCCTTCGTTGCGCCCCATCGCGAGCGCCGTCTCCCGGACCGAAAGACCCTCGATGAAGCGCAGGGCGACGCACTCCTGCTGGTCCGGTCGCAGCCGGCGGACCGCGTCCAGCAGCTCGCGGCGGGTCAGCCCGGCGAGGATCGACTCCTCGGGGCCGGGCACGACGAGCGCGGTGGCCCGCTCGTCCGCCGCCGCGAGGATGTCCGCGGTCGGGATCTCGAACCGGTGCCGCGCCGAGCGGGCCTGGTCGATCAGCAGGTTGCGGGCGATGGTCACGAACCACGCCCCGATGTCGCGACCCTGCCAGCGGAACGCGCCGATGGTGCGCAATGCCCGCAGGAACGTCTCGCTGACGATGTCCTCGGCGGCCATCGGGTCGCCGCCCAGCCGGTACAGCGCGTACCGGAACACCAGTTCGGCATAGTGGTCGTAGAGCAGGCCGAAGGCCTCGGTGTCGCCCTGTCGGGCCCGCGCGACGAGCGCGGCCCGCTCCGACTCGGTCGGGCCGTCGGGCGCGGCCGCGCCGCGGCCCTGGGCGGGGGA
>NZ_CM001489.1:4529596-4569530 GCF_000262465.1 Frankia sp. QA3 | reverse complement strand
CCCAGGCAGAACCGGCTCAGGGTGGCGCGGATCCGCGGGCGGGTGGGCAGCAGGGGGACCGGCGGCCGCGCCCACGCGCCCGGACCGCGCCGCACCGCGGCGAGGCCGGCGGCGAGGTCGGCGAGCGTGCAGTCGGTCACAGCCCGGCTCCGGAGGATGCAGTCGCGACAGGACGGGCCGGCAGGCCCGGTGCACGTGAGGGCGCAGGTAGCTGAGTGTAGCCGCAAGACGAACGCGCGGCAGTCGTAGATCGTGGCCGTGCCGGTCCCGGCCAGGTCGGACCACCGGAAGGCGCCGCGCGGCGGACTTACCATCGGGAGATGGACGACGAGGGGTCGGGACCGGCGCAACCCGGCGGGGGGAGCGCCCGGATCACCCTGCTCACCCGGGCGGGCTGTCATCTGTGCGACACCGCGCGGGCCGCGATCGCGCGGGTGGCGGAGCAGGAGAGGGTCGGGTGGCGCGAGGCGGACGTCGATGCCGATCCGCGGTTGGCCGACGAGTACGGCGACCGGGTGCCGGTCATCCTGGTCGACGGCCGGGAACACGGTTACTGGCGGGTAGAGGAGGAACGGCTACGGCGGGCGCTGGCCGGACGCCGGTGGTCCTTGCGTCCCGGCGGGGGTCGCTGATCCGCAGGTCGGGCTCTCCCCGGCACTTCGTGAATCCCTTCACGAAGTCGTACACTGCCCGTCGACAGCCGACTTGTGGCGCCGGCAACCGCATGCGGGGGGTCGGCGGGGCCACGGATTCGGGCGCACAGCTCCGGGCGGCGACGCGCGCCCACAGATCGGAGCCGCGGATGAGCCAGCCCCGGCGTCGCCCAGCGGTGATCCGGCGACGAGCCCGCAGTGAACCGCTTCCCGGCCGCTCCGCGGTGCCGGAGGCCACGGTGGCCCGGCTGCCGCTCTATCTCCGGGTACTGACCACGCTCGCGGAGGGCGGGGTTCACACTGTGTCTTCGGACACCCTGGCCGCCGCCGCCGGTGTTACCCCCGCGAAGGTCCGCAAGGACCTGTCGCATCTCGGTTCCTACGGGACGCGGGGCGTCGGTTACGAGGTCGACGTCCTGCTCGACTGCATCGCCGCGAAGCTCGGCCTCACCGAGGACCGCTCGGTGGTGCTCGTCGGCGTCGGCAACCTCGGTCACGCCCTGGCCGGCTACGGAGGTTTCCACGCCCGTGGTTTCCGTATCGTGGCTCTGGTCGACGCGGATCCGGACCGGGTCGGCGAACGGGTCGGTGAGGTGATCGTCCGCCCCGTTGACGAGCTGGAGCGGGTCATCGCCGAATGCGCGGTCACGATCGGCGTGATCTGCACCCCGGCCGCCGCGGCGCAACAGGTGTGTGACCGGCTGGTCGCCACGGGGGTCACAAGCATTCTCAACTTCGCCCCCACGGTGCTGTCGGTGCCGGAAGGGGTAGACGTGCGTAAGGTCGACCTCGCCGTGGAACTTCAGATCCTTTCGTTCCATGAGGCACGGAAGCGTCCCTCCGCGCCGCGCGAGGCATCGCCCAACGGGGCGATGCCGGCCGGCCCTGACGCCGCGGCGGCCCCCGATGGGGCGTCGCCGCGGAGCGCATGGCCCGACCGGGCCCGGCAGGTGCCGCCCGCGTCGGATCCGCCGCTCGAGGCGCGACCGGTGCCGGAGCTGCCGGCCGATGGGCCTGCGGCCGACGGGCGCGTGGCCGGTGAGGCGCCGGCGGGTGAGGTCCCGGCGCACGTCGGCGAGACGTCCCTCGCCGCGGGCGGGACGACGGGCACGGACGGGGCAACGCCCCGAACAGACAAGGTGAGGACCGAGACGGATGGGGTCGTGCGGGTGACTCATCAAGCCGGACAGACGCGGCCGACGCAGGCGGTTCGTCAGGTCGGGCCGGTCCGGGACAGCCGGTCCGGGCAGCCGGCACCGCACTGGGCGCATGCCGGTGAGCCGTCCCCGCCGACCCGCGGCACCCCGCCGGGCGCGAACGAGCTGCTCGCGGGCGGCCGTCAGCGGGGTCTGGCAGGGGGGCTCGCGGAGGGTCCGGCGGGGGGTGGGGTGTCGTGAGCCTGCTGGTGGTGGGGCTCAACCACCGGACCGCCCCGACCTCACTGCTCGAGCAGGCGTCGGTGTCCGGCGACGACACCCCGAAGGTTCTGCACGATCTCGCCGACGCGGCGCACGTCACCGAGGCGGTCGTGCTCTCGACCTGCAACCGGACCGAGATCTACGCCGACGTCGAGACCTTCCACGGCGGCGTGGCCGACATCTCCGACCAGCTCAGCCGGATCTGCGGGATCGACCTCGGTGATCTGGCCGGACATCTGTACGTCCACCACGACGCCCGCGCGGTCGGTCACCTGTTCTCGGTGGTCTGCGGGCTGGACTCGATGCTCGTCGGCGAGTCGCAGATCCTCGGGCAGGTGCGCGGTGCCTTCCGGGCCGGACAGGCGGCCGGGGTCGCGGGCAGCGCGCTGTCCGGGCTGTTCCAGGCGGCGCTGCGGGTCGGCAAACGGGCCCACTCCGAGACGTCGATCGATGCCGCCGGCGCCTCGATCGTCGCGGTGGGCATCCGGCTGGCCGCCTCCAGCCTCGGGATCCTCAGCGAGGTGCCGGCCGTGCCGGTCGCGCCGCCGGGCGGGGCCGCCGGCGAGCTCGGCGGCGCCGCGGTGCTCGCCGCGCCCGTGGCCGAGCCGCCGCCGCTGGCCGGTGCCCGGGTCCTGCTCATCGGCGCCGGCGCGGTCGGATCGCTGGCGGCGCAGACCGCCCGCCGGGCCGGCGCCGCGGAGATCGTGATCGCGAACCGTACCCCGGCCAGGGCGGCCCGGGTCGCCGAGATGCACGGCGGCCGGGCCGTCAGCCTGGCCGACCTCCCGCACGAGATCCTCATGGCCGATCTGGTGATCTCCTCGACCGGCGCCACCGGTCTCGTCGTCGAGCACGACCTGGTCGCCGCCGCGCTGCCCGGGCGCGGCGGGCGACCGCTGGTGTTCCTCGACCTGGCCCTGCCGCACGACATCGACCCGGGCGTGCGCGCCCTGCCCGGGGTGAGCCTGATCGACCTGGAGGCGCTGCGGGTCGCCCTCGACGGCGCCCAGGTGGCGCACGACGTGGAGGCGGTCCGCGCGCTGGTTTCCACCGAGGTCGCGGGCTTCCTCGACCGCCGCCGTGCGGGCCGGGTCGCGCCGACCGTGGTCGCCCTGCGCGCGCACGCCGACTCCGTCGTGCACGGCGAGCTGGCCCGGTTGCACTCCCGCCTGCCCGACCTCGACGATCGGGAGTGGGAGTTGGTGGAGGGCGCGGTCCGCCGCGTCGTCGACAAGCTGCTGCACGCCCCGACCGTGCGGGTGCAGCAGCTGGCCGGGGCGCCCGGAGGCGATTCCTACGCCGAGGCCCTGCGGGAACTGTTCGATCTTCCGCGCGAGGTGCCCGCCGTGGTGTCCGCGCCTGACCTTGATCTTGTGGAGCGTTCGTGACGGCGATGGAGCCGACCAGCACCGAGACCGATGCGACGGCCCGGGGCGCGACGTTGCGAGCCCGGTTCGCGGGTCGCCGGCTACGGCTGGGGACGCGCCGCTCCGCGCTGGCCATGGCCCAGTCCGGGATGATCGCCGCGCAGCTGCGGGAGAGGGTGGGCTGCGCGGTCGACCTCATCCCGATTGTAACCGCGGGTGACCGGTCGTCCGCGGAGATTAGCCAGATCGGCGGGACCGGCGTGTTCGTCAGCGCGTTGCGCGACGCCCTGCTGGCCGGCGAGATCGACCTGGCCGTGCACTCCCTGAAGGACCTGCCGACGGCCACCCCGCCCGGCCTCGTGCTCGCCGCCGTCCCGACCCGGGAGGACACCCGGGACGTGCTCGTCTCGCCCAGCGGGCGGGGGCTCGCCGAGCTCGGACCGGGCACCCGGGTCGCGACCGGCTCCCCGCGCCGCGCGGCCCAGCTTCGGGCGCTCGGGCTCGGGCTCGACGTGGTCGCGATTCGCGGCAACGTCGACACCCGGCTGAAGAAGGCCATCGACGGCGAGGTCGACGCCGTCGTGCTGGCGTACGCGGGACTGGCGCGTCTGGACCGTCTGGACGCCGTCACGGAGATCCTCGAACCCGAGGTCATGCTGCCGGCGCCCGGCCAGGGCGCGCTGGCGGTCGAGTGCGCCGGAGAGGCCGGGCTCAGGCTGGCCGGACCGGCCCGCGCGCTGGTCGCCACCGGGGTTGGGGATGGCGCCGTCGGGGACACTGCGGGCGGGGATGGCGTGCGCGATGGGCGGGGCCGGGGTCCGTATGTGGGACAGACCGGTGGCCAAACGCGGTCAGATCATGGTCAGCCGGTCGATGGCGGCCTTGCCGAGCTGCTACGGTTTGTGCTCGATGACGCATCGTCGTCCGTCGCGGTCAGAGCGGAACGCGCGTTTCTCGCTGGGATCGAGGCCGGATGCACCGCCCCGGTCGGCGCTTTGGCAGTGGCAGAGCCTGCGCCGGCGGCGGCCGTCGGCACTGTGGCACCGGCCGGCGATGCGTCCCCCGCGGGTCGACTGCGCCTGCGGGCGGTCGTCGCCGCGCCGGATGGCAGCACCGTCCTCCGGCGTGACGTGGCCGGGTCCGCCGTCGACCCGGAGGCGCTCGGGCAGCGCCTCGCGGACAACCTGCTGTCCGCCGGAGCACACTCGCTGATGGGAATTCGCTGAGCATGGCCACCCGACGCACGAAGAAGCCTGTCTCCCCGGTCGCACTCGTGGGTGCCGGCCCCCGTGACCCGGGCCTGCTGACCGTCCTCGCGGTCGAGACCCTGTCCTCGGCCGACCTCGTCGTCGCCGACCCCGACGTCGCCCCTGCGGTCGTGGAGAACCTCTCCGCCGAGGTGCTGCGCATCGGGGACCTGGAGGCGTCCAAGCCGGTCCGCGACGCCGAGGCGGCGACTGCCGCGGTGGTCAGCCGGGCTCGCGCCGGGGACAAGGTCGTCCGGCTCTACGGGTCGGATCCGTGGCTGACCCGCATCGGCGCCGCCGATGCCCAGGCGCTCGCGAAAGCCAAGATCCCTTACCGGGTGGTGCCCGGGATCCTCACCGGCGCCGCGGTGGCCACCTACGCAGGCGTCGCGCCCGGTTCGCCGATCACCTTTGCCAGCACGTCCGGCGTCTTCTCCTCGTCGGGGACGCTCCCGGCGCCGTCGCCGTTCGGCACGGGCGAGCCCGTCGGGCCGCTGACCGGGCCGCCCTTCGGCGCCGGCCGACTCGGCGCCCGTCCGATGACCGGGCTGGGTGGTGGCCTCGGCGGCGGGCTGGGCGGCGGTTTCGGGCCGCCGCTGGGCCTGGGCAGCCCCGGTGGGTTCGGCGGGTTCGGGGCGCCGGTTCCCTCGCCCGGCGACGTCGACTGGGCCGCGCTCGCCCAGACGCCCGGCACGCTCGTGGTCACCGCGGCGCCGACCGAGGTCGGCAAGGTCGCGGCGGCCCTGGTGGAGCACGGCCGCCCCGGGGACACCCCGATCGCGGTGACCGTGGACGGCACCACCACCGATCAGCGCACCGTCACGTCGACCCTCGACCGGGTCGAGGCCGACGTCGCGCCGCTGCTGACCGCCACCCCCACGCCCATCACCCAGGTCGTGCTCTCCGTCGGCGCCGTCGTCGCCACCCGGGCGAAGCTGTCCTGGTGGGAGACCCGGGCGCTGTTCGGCTGGACGGTGCTGGTGCCGCGGACCAAGGAGCAGGCGGCGATCCTGTCCGACCTGCTTCGCTCGCACGGCGCGAGCCCGCTGGAGGTGCCGACGATCGCCGTCGAGCCGCCGCGGACCGCCGCCCCGATGGAGCGCGCGATCACCGGGCTGGTCTCCGGGCGCTACCAGTGGGTCGCCTTCACCTCCGTCAACGCCGTGCGCGCGGTGCAGGAGAAGGTCGAGGAGCGCAGCCTGGACGCCCGTGCCTTCGCCGGGGTCAAGGTGGCGGCGATCGGGGAGGCGACAGCCGACGCCCTGCGCGCCTTCGGTATCCGTCCCGACCTCGTCCCCTCCGGGCAGCAGTCCAGCGAGGGCCTGCTGGAGGACTGGCCGGAGTACGACGAGTCGCTCGACCTGCTCGACCGGGTGCTGCTGCCGCGGGCCGACATCGCCACCGAGACGCTGGTCGCCGGCCTGAAGGATCGCGGCTGGCAGGTCGACGACGTGACCGCCTACCGCACGGTCCGTGCCGCCCCGCCGCCCGCCCCCATCCGCGAGGCGCTCAAGGGCGGCCGGGTCGACGCAGTCGTGTTCACCTCCTCGTCCACCGTGCGCAACCTCGTCGGCATCGCCGGCAAGCCGCACGAGACCACGGTGATCGCCGTGATCGGGCCCGCCACCGCGGCGACCGCCCAGGAGCTCGGGCTGCGCGTCGACGTGCAGGCGCCGGAGGCGTCCATCCCGGCGCTGGTCGGGGCGCTCGCCGAGTTCGCCGCCGAGCACCGTGAGGAGCTGGGCAAGATCGGTCCGCTCGCGGCCCGCCTGCCCAAGCCGCGCCGCGGCTCAAGGCGGTAAGCCGGGCTTCCCGCCTTGCCCCGCCTTGTCGCTGCGTCTGCCGCGGTCAACGCCGCGGCTCGCAGTGGCCAGGCCGGTCTTCCCCGCCCAGCCGAAAGCAGCGGGCGGGTGATTTGTCCCGCCGGGACGGCGCAGTGGGTAGCGTCAGGTAGGGCCAGCCGTCGTCGGGAGGTGCGTGGCTGTTGAACGGGATACCGGGAGCGCAGGCCGCGGGTAGCGGGAGCTGGGGCGCGGGGGGCACGGGTCCGGGCGGTCGGCTGCCCGCCGGGTTTCCGGCGGTGCGCCCCCGCCGGCTGCGCCGCTCGCCCGCCCTGCGCCGGCTGGTGTCGAACGTGCGGCTACACCCCGCGGATCTGGTCCTGCCGCTGTTCGTCAAGGAAGGCGTGGACCGGCCGGTCCCCCTGACCTCGATGCCCGGTGTCGTCCAGCACACCCGCTCCTCGCTGCGGGGGGCCGCCGTCGAGGCGGTCGAGGCCGGGGTCGGCGGGTTGATCCTGTTCGGCGTGCCGGCGGCGAAGGACGCCCGCGGCTCGGCCGCCGACGACCCCGCCGGGATCGTCCAGCTCGCGCTGGCCGACCTGGTCGCCGAGGTCGGCGGGGACATCGTGCTGATGACCGACCTGTGCCTGGACGAGTACACCGACCACGGGCACTGCGGCCTGCTGACCGACGCCGGCGAGGTCGACAACGACGCCACCCTGGCGCGCTACGCCTCGATCGCCGTGGCGCAGGCCCGGGCCGGCGCCGAGGTCGTCGCGCCGAGCGGGATGATGGACGGCCAGGTCGGCGCGATCCGGGCGGCGCTGGACGCCGAGGGCTTCACCGACCTGCCGATCCTGGCCTACTCGGCGAAGTACGCCTCGGCGTTCTACGGCCCGTTCCGCGAGGCGGCCGAGTGCGCCCCCCAGTTCGGCGACCGCACCGGCTACCAGCAGGACCCGGCACGCTCGGCGACCGAGGCGCTGCGCGAGGTGGCGTTGGATCTCGCCGAGGGCGCCGACGCGGTGATGGTCAAGCCGGCGCTGGCCTATCTGGACGTGCTGCGCGCGGTCGCGGACACCGTGGACGTGCCCGTCGCCGCCTACCAGGTGTCCGGCGAGTACGCGATGGTCGAGGCCGCCGCCGCGGCGGGGTGGATCGACCGGGACCGGGCCATCGCCGAGACGCTCACCGCGATCTCCCGCGCCGGCGCCGACATCATCCTCACCTACTGGGCCGTCGAGGTCGCCCGCGGCCTGGCCGCCGCCCGCTGACCCACCCGCTGACCCACCCGCTGACCCACCCGCTGACCCACCCGCCGACCCGCCCATCCACAGGGCCACCTCGCCCCCGAATCCCCTGTGGACAGCCAAGGCATCCCGGCGGCCTCCCTCCCGCCTGTCCGGAGGGATAAAGCGCCCACGGAACCCTTCGGACAGGCAAGGAAGCGCGGCGGTCTCCTGCTTGTCCGGAGGGACGAAACGCCCGCTGAGGGCTCCGGATAGCCGGGGCGTTCGAAGATCGGGCTGGCGGGGGCGTGTGGCCGGATGGTGCCGGGCCCTGAGGGTCCGTGCGGTGATGTGAGGCTTGTCCGGTGTGCGTCGATGGTGGCGCCGGGTGGTCGCCTCGACCGGCCAGACGCGGGCGGCCGGCGCAAGCCGCGGTTCGCCGGGGCGCGCACCCCCTGCGTTCTCGCCGGCCGCCGGGCCGTCATCCCCCGTCCGGGGGATTACCCCACTCCGGACCGCCGATGCTCGTCGGCTGGTCAGGGGCGTTACCGGGCGGCGCAGGTCGGGCGGCGGTCCTTGCCGCGGCCGACGGGCGGGAGCGCTCGGGAGGCGTGGCGGGGGCGGAGCCCCACGGCCAGTGGTTGAGGGTCCGCGTCCACATCTGTCCCCGTGACATCCGTCGCCGTCTCGCAGATACCCCCAGGGGGTAGTTGTGCACTATACGGGGGAGGGGTATCTTCGGGCTGCCGGGCGGGCCCGTCCGGCCTGTGGACAGTGGCTGAGGAGACGAGGACTGCGATGACCGCAACCGCCTACACCGTGACCGGGATGACCTGCGAGCACTGCGCCCGCTCGGTGACCGAGGAGCTGGAGCGGCTGCCCGAGGTGTCCAGCGTCGCGGTGGATCTCGCGGGCGGCCGGGTCACGGTGGTGAGTGACGGGGCGCTGGCGGACGGCGCGGTCCGCGAGGCCGTGGCGGAGGCCGGGTACGAGCTGGTCGGTCGGGCCTGACGCCTGCGCGGTAGGGCGCGGCGGGACCGGGGGAGGGACCTCACGTGACGAACGTCGGGATCGAGGCCGGTGAGCCGGCCCGGCTCGAGCTCGCGATCGGCGGCATGACCTGCTCGTCCTGCGCGGCGCGGGTGGAACGCAAGCTCAACCGGATCGAGGGCGTCAGCGCGTCGGTGAACTACGCCACCGAGAAGGCGACCGTCACCCTCGCCGGGCCGGACCCGGCCGGCGCGGCCGGCCTCAGCCCCGTGACGGTCGACGATCTGATCGAGGCTGTGCAGGCCGCCGGCTACACGGCGCGCCTGCCCGCCGCGGCGCGCCCGTCCGCCGCGCCGGGCGGCGCGCCCACCGCGGGGCCGGACGGCGCGGTGGTCGCCGACGGCGAGGCAGCGGGCGCCGACGGCGAGGAGGCGGGGCAGGGCGGCGCGGACCTGCGGGCGATGCGCCGGCGCCTGACCGTTTCGGCGCTGCTGGCCCTGCCGGTGCTCGTGCTCGCGATGGTGCCCGCCTGGCAGTTCGACTACTGGCAGTGGGTCAGCCTGGTGCTGGCGACACCGGTCGTCCTCTGGGGCGGCCGGCCGTTCCACGCCGCGGCCGCCCGGGGCGCCCGGCACGGTGCGGCCACGATGGACACCCTGGTCTCTCTCGGCACGCTCGCGGCCTTCGTGTGGTCGCTCTACGCGCTGATCCTCGGCGGGGCGGGCGACCCGGGGATGCGACACTCGTTCTCGCTCACCGGCGGCCTGTCCGACGTCGGCACCGGCACCGGCACCGGCGGCGGCGAGATGTCCCACGGCGCCGGCGGGCACGCGGACGGCGCCGCCACCGCGATCTACCTGGAGGTGGCCGCCGGGGTCACGGTGTTCCTGCTCGCCGGGCGGTTTCTCGAGCTGCGCGCCCGGCGCCGCTCCGGCGCGGCGCTGCGGGCTCTGCTGCACCTCGGCGCGAAGGACGTGACGGTGCGTCGCCCGGGGTCCGGGCCCGAGGGCCTGCGGGTCGAGATGCGGATCCCGGTCGACGAGCTGCGCATCGGCGACGAGTTCGTCGTCCGTCCCGGCGAGAAGATCGCGACCGACGGGGTCGTGCTCGACGGGGTCTCCGCGGTCGACGCCAGCATGGTCACCGGCGAGTCGGTGCCGGTGGAGGTCGGGCCGGGGGACCCGGTGGTCGGCGCGACCGTGAACGCGGGCGGCCGCCTCGTCGTGCAGGCCACCCGGGTCGGGGCCGACACGCAGCTCGCCCGCATCGCGCGGCTCGTCGAGCAGGCGCAGAGCGGCAAGGCGCGCGTCCAGCGGCTGGCCGACCGGATCTCGGCGGTCTTCGTCCCGGTCGTGATCACTGCCGCGCTGGTCACCCTGGGCGCCTGGCTCGCCGCCGGGCAGCCGGCGACGGACGCGTTCACCGCCGCGGTCGCCGTTCTGATCATCGCCTGCCCGTGCGCGCTGGGCCTGGCCACCCCGACGGCCCTGCTCGTCGGCACGGGGCGGGGCGCGCAGCTCGGCATCCTCATCCGTGGCCCGGAGGTCCTCGAATCGACGCGGCGGGTGCAGACCGTGCTGCTCGACAAGACCGGCACGGTGACCACCGGCCGGATGCGGACCGCCGCCGTCCACCCGGCGCCGGGGGAGAGCGCCGCCGACGTGCTCCGCCTCGCCGGTGCGGCCGAGGACGCCAGCGAGCATCCCATCGCCCGGGCCATCGCGGATGCCGCCCGGGCCGCGGCCGCCGGCCCGTTGCCGCCGGTGACGGACTTCGCCAACGACGCCGGGCTCGGGGTGCGCGGCACCGTCGAGGGCCGGTCGGTCGTCGTCGGCCGGCCCCGCCTGTTCGCCGAGCTGCCGGCGGAGCTCGCCGACGCGCTGGCCCGGGAGCGCGACGCCGGGCGCACCGCGGTCGTCGTCGGCTGGGACGGCGCCGCGCGCGGGCTGGTCAGCGTCGCCGACACGGTCAAGCCCACCGCCGCCGAGGCGGTCGTCGCCCTACGCCGGCTCGGCCTGCATCCGGTCCTGCTGACCGGGGACGCGGGACCCGTGGCCCGCGCGGTCGCGGCCGAGGTCGGGATCGCGCCCGAGGACGTGATCGCCGAGGTCCTGCCCGAGGAGAAGGTGGCGACGGTCCGTCGGTTGCAGGACGAGGGCCGGGTCGTGGCGATGGTCGGCGACGGGGTGAACGACGCCGCCGCGCTCGCCCAGGCCGACCTGGGCCTGGCGATGGGCGGCGGGACCGACGCGGCGATCGAGGCGTCCGATCTGACCCTGGTCAACGCCGACCCGCGGCTGGTGGCCGACGCCATCCGGCTGTCCCGGGCCACCCTGCGCACGATCCGGGGGAACCTGTTCTGGGCCTTCGCCTACAACGTGGCGGCGCTCCCGCTGGCCGCGGCCGGCCTGCTCAACCCGATGATCGCCGGTGCGGCGATGGCGTTCAGCTCGGTGTTCGTCGTGACGAACAGCCTGCGGCTACGGCGGTTCACCCCGCTGCCGCCGGCCGGCCCCGTAGCGTTGCCATCCACGCGGCCGGCCCCCGTCGCGGCGCGATTCTAGGCCGGCCGGCCTCCGCAGCCGCAGCGCGAGCCTCGGCCGGCCGAGGCTCGCAGACAGGCTGGGATGACCCCGGATGACCGGCCGCGTGGCTGACCCGCGCCGTTCAGGCCGGCGCCTCCAGGCGGGGGAACACCGGGGCGGGGTCGGCGACCCGGGGGCCGCCGTCGCCGCACTGGGCGGCGATGCGCGCCGCCGCGTCGGGCAGGAACGGGACGAGATGCGTCGCGAGCTCCCGGCAGGTGGCGACCAGCTCGGCGAGCACGGCGTCGAGGGCGGCCGGGGCCGCGTCCTCCTTGCGCTCGGCCTTGGCGAGATCCCAGGGGCGCGCGGCCTCGACGTAGCGGTTGCCCTCGTTGCCGATCGCCGTGACGGCCTCGGCCGCGCGGCGGAAGTCGAACGCGGTGAACGCCGCGTCGATCGTCGCCGGGGCCTGCTCCCGGGCCGCCCGCAGCGCCGCGGCCCCCGCGTTGTCCGCCGCGACGGGTGGGATCACTCCGTCCCGGTAGCGCTTGACCATCGACACGGTCCGGTTGACCAGGTTGCCGATGTTGTTCGCGAGGTCCTCGTTCGCCCGGGTGAGCAGCCGCTCGGTGGTGTAGTCGGTGTCGCCGCTGCGGGCGACGTCGCGCAGCATCCACCACCGCAGCGCGTCGGTGTTGTACGCGGCGACGATGTCCGCCGGGTCCTCCGCGTTCCCGGCCGACTTGGAAATCTTCTGGCCGTCGGCGGTGAGGTACTCGTGCACGAAGATGGTGTCGGGCAGGCGCACGCCGGCGGAGAGCAGCATCGCCGGCCAGTAGACGGCGTGGAAGCGGATGATGCCCTTGCCGATGACGTGGACGCGGGCGTCGCTGTCATTCCACCAGTACTGGAAGCTGGCGTCGTTGGTACCGTACCCGGGAGCGGTGATGTAGTTGCCCAGCGCGTCGAACCAGACGTAGATGACCTGGTCGGGATCGCCGGGCACCGGAATGCCCCAGCCGCGCGCCCGGGCCATGCTCCGGGAGGCGCTGAAGTCCTCCAGGCCGGCCTCGATGAACGACAGCACCTCGCGCTTGCGGGTGGCCGGCTCGATGCGCAGCCGGTCGCTGGAGATGAGCTCGTGCAACTGGTCGGAATAGCGGCTCAGCCGGAAGAACCAGTTGCTCTCCTCGACGAGGTCCGGCACGGTCCCGTGCTCGGGGCAGCGGCCGTCGACCAGCTCGTCGGGGGCGTAGAACAACTCGCAGCCGACGCAGTACAGGCCCGCGTAGCTCTTGCGGTAGAAGTCGCCGCGTTCGGCGCAGGCCGCCCACAGCTTCTCCACGCCGGGCCGGTGCCGCGGGTCGGAGCTGGTCTTGATGAAGTCGTCGAAGGAGAGATCCAGTGGCTCGCGCAGGGAGATGAACCGGGCGGCCACCCGCTCGACGTATTCCGTGGGCGTGATTCCCTCGGCCTCGGCGCCCTGTACGTTCTTCAGCGCGTTGTCGTCGGTGCCGGTCTGGCAGCGGACCTCGTCACCGCGTGCCCGCAGATGCCGGGCGAAAGCATCGGTCTCGACCAGCTCCAGCGCGTGCCCCACGTGCGGCTTGCCGTTGACGTACGGGATGGCCGTCGTCACGAAGTAGCGACCCATCGGTTTCGGATCCTCCCGCCCCGGTGCGCAACCTCGCTGATGAGGCTCCGTCGGGGCCTCATCGGTGGTCTGTCAGGACGCGCGGAAAAGGCCGGATGGCATGGACATCAGCATCATCCGGGGGCTCGCCGCCTCGGCGGTGACATGTGCCGTCGACACAGGGAAATCCTACGCGCCCATCCCCGTCACGGCCGCCGGGAGTGGCCCGGCTCGACTACGGCTTGCGGGCCACACCGGCATAGACGCTGACCTCGGCGTCGGTCAGTCCCCCGCCGTCTGCGCCGGCCATGCCGGCCGTGCCGTCCGGGCGCCAGCGGTGCAGCGGCCGCACGCCGGGCTCGACCAGCTCCAGGCCGGCGAAGAACCGTTCGATCTGGGTGTGGTCGCGCGGCTGTGCCGTGATGCCCTGGGCGCGGTACGTCGCGGCGATCCGCTCGATGGCCGGGTCGAAGTCGGCGGTCGAGTGGCTCAGCGTCAGGTAGCTGCCGGCGGGCAGGACATCGACGAGGCGGCCGACGACGCCGTAGGGATCGTCGCCGTCGCCGAGGAACGGCAGGACCGCGATGAGCGACAGTGCCACCGGCTGCGTGAGGTCCAGGGTCTCGCGCAGCTCGGGGGCGGCCAGGATGCGTTCCACGTCGCGCAGGTCGGCGTCGAGGTAGGCGGTGCGGCCCTGGGGCGTGCTGGTGAGCAGGGCGCGGGCGTGGGCGAGGACGATCGGGTCGTTGTCGGCGTACACGACCCGGGACTGTGGCGCGAGGCCCTGGGCGACCTCGTGCAGGTTGGGCGAGGTGGGGATGCCGGTGCCGATGTCGAGGAACTGGCGGATGCCGACCTCGCCGGCGAGGAACCGGGTCGCCCGGGTCATGAAGGCGCGGTTCTGCCGGGCGGCGGTGCGCGCGTTCGGGAAGGCGATGATGGCCTGCTCGGCCGCGTCCCGGTCCGCCTGGAAGTTGTCCTTGCCGCCCAGGTAGTAGTCGTACATCCGGGCCGAGTGCGGCTGGTCGGTCCGCAGCGCCGCCCCGGCGGTGCCGGCCGGACGGTCGGGCCCGGACCCGGCGTCGCGGTCGCCGGAGTCGTCGCGGCCGTCGGAGTCGCCGGAGTCGAGGTCTGCCACGCGTTGCTCTCCCGGGTTGAGGGTCCACGCCGGCTCGGCGCCGGCCGCCGTGTCACGGCCCGGCCGCGAGGGCGACGCCGACCGGTGACCGTGCGAATGTCCTACGGCACAGCCTATTGGGCGGCCCGGAAGCTGTTCGGCTGGCTGTCGCAACGCTCCTGGCCCGATCACAGCGACGGCGCCCTGCGGCCCCGGCAGGCTGTCGCTGATGGCCGGGGAGGCGGGGCCGCGGAGGTCTCGGCGCATGAACACCCGGGCGTCGACCCGCAGGCCGTGCCGGGCTTCCCGGGCGCGGATCGTCCCCATTGCCGGCGTCCACTCGGCGGGGGAGAGATCGCGAAAGCCGTGGCGGCGGTAGTACGGGCCGTTCCAGGGCACGTCGCCGTCCTCGACGGCCCGCAGCGGCTCGACAGCGGCTCGACCTCGTCCGCGCGGGCCAGCCGGATCTGGTAACGCCGCGCGGCGACGCCACCGGTTCGCCGCCCTGACGGGAGCGACCGCCGGCCGGCCCGTCCGGAGTGTCCCGTTCGCCGGGGCGCCGGGCTGCCTTGACTTCATGTCGACTTGAAGTTCGAGAGTGGTTGGCAGCCGGGGTGCGGTGGAGATTCCACCGCACGTCCCGGGCCGAGGAGGACCGAGATGGCAGGCAGCTCGCCGATCATCGCTCCAGACCGTCCCGTCGCGCCGCAACCCCGGGCCGGCACTCCCGATCCCGGATCCACCCCACCCGCGTCCGGAGCACCCGCGTCCGGGGCCGCCGGAGCCGTCGCCGGGCCGGCGACTCCCGGGCCGTCCGCCGGACCTGACCGGCAGACCCGCCTCACGCTTGGCGTGCTGGTGCTCGGCGGGCTGATGGTCGTCCTCGACGTCACGATCACCAACGTCGCGATTCGCAGCCTCTCCCGGGACCTGCACGCCCCACTTTCGGTGATCCAGTGGGTGACCACCGGCTACACTCTGGCGCTCGCGGTCGCGGTGCCGATGACGGCGTGGCTGGCCTCCCGGCTCGGCACCCGGCGCGTCTACATCATCGCCCTGGCCCTGTTCGGGCTGGGTTCGCTGCTGGCGGGCCTGGCGTGGAACATCGGCTCGCTCATCGCCTTCCGCGTGCTGCAGGGCCTCGGCGGCGGCCTGGTCAACCCGATCGCGATGACGATCGCGATGCGCAGCGCCCCGTCCGAGTCCCGCGGCCGCACGATGGGCGTGTTCGGCCTGCCCGTGCTCGTCGGCCCGCTCGCGGGGCCGACGCTCGGCGGCTGGCTCGTCGGGTACTCCTGGCGGTGGATCTTCCTGATCAACGTGCCGATCGCGCTACTGGCCGTGCCGCTGGCGCTGTGGCTGCTGCCGCGTGACGCGCCCGACGGCCGCCGCGAGCGGCTCGACGTCCCGGGGCTCGCGCTGATCGGGCCGGGGCTGGCCGGCATCGTGTACGGGCTGGCCGAAAGCGGCCGGCGCGGCACCCTCGTCTCGGCGGCCGTGCTGGTCCCGGCGCTGCTCGGCCTCGGGCTGTGCGCCGCGTTCGTGGCGCGGGCGCTGCGGCTGCGCACGCGCCCCCCGCTCGTCGAGGTGCGCCTGCTGGGCCGGCGCGCCCTCGCCTCCGGAGCCGGGACACTGGGCCTGTTCGCGGCGGCCTACTTCGGCTCGATGTTCATCCTGCCGCTGTACTGGCAGCTCGTCCGGGGGCAGAGCCCGGCGGCGACCGGGCTGCTGGCCATCCCGCAGGCCCTGGCCACCGGCCTGTCGTTGCAGGTCGCGAGCCGCCTGGTCGACCGGGTCCCGCCTGCACGCGTCGTTGGGGCGGGGATCGTCGTGGCGACCGCCGGCCTGCTGACCAGCCTGCTCCTGCTCGACGCGGACACGCCGTACTGGCAGCTGCTGACGTCGATGGCGGTGACCGGGATCGGAACCGGAGCGACGATCATGCCGACGATCACGACGGCCCTGCGCCACCTGCCCGACCGGGACACCCCCACCGGCAGCACCCTGTTGAACATCATCAACCAGGCCGCCGTCTCGATCGGCACCGCGTTGACCTCGGTGCTGCTGGCGTCCAGTCTCGCGAGCCGGGCCGGGGTGGCCGCGGGCGGCGACCTGTCCGGCGACGTCGGCGCGGCCATGGCCGGCGACGTGGTCGCGGCGTTCCGCCAGACGCTCCTGCTGCCGGTGGTCCTGATGGCGGTGGCCGGGGTGGTCGCGCTGCTCCTGCTGCCCCGCCCCGGGCGGGACGACGCCCCATCCGTAGGCGAGAGGGCCCGCGCCGCACCGTGAGCCCCGGCAGGTGACGGGGTCGGCGTGGCTCGGTCGGGGCGGGCGGCCGGGCCACGCCGGCCGGGCCACGCTCAGTTCTGCCGGCTCTCGCCTGGTTGGGGGAGGCGCGGATGAAACGTACGGTTGACGTGAGAGTCCTCACGCCCGAACGGGCCATCCGCGGCGAGGGGCGGCGGGAAAGTCCGCTGCTGCGGCGAACCGCCGGTCGGGGGACCCCCGGCTAGGCCAGCCTCGCCTATCGATCATCCGTTCGGGAGTGAGCGCGTGGCGGATGCAGCGGGCACTATCAGGACAACGCCGTCATCCTCTCCGCCACCGTCCCGGGCGCGGCACTCGTGCCGAAAACCACCCGCGACAACTGTTACGGACGGTGACCTCGGAGCCGCTGCCGGGCGCAATCCGCGCCGTCAGCCGGCCGGGGTCCGGCGCACAGGCCGCCGCCGGTGGGCGGCCGGGGCAAACCCCCGTCCACCGGCGGCGCTCCACCGGCGCGCCGACGGGTGGCGGCAGGCGTGCCGCTGGCCACGCGGAGCGCGGGTGGCCGAGTGGACCTGCGAGGATCGTGGGCATGGTGGTTCCCTCTGCCGCGCCGGCCTCCGAAGAGCTGTTCCGGCGCGCCGAGCGTGTCGTTCCCGGTGGAGTCAACTCCCCGGTCCGCGCCTTTCGGGCCGTCGGCGGCACCCCGCGCTTCATGGTGTCCGGCGACGGTCCGTATCTCACGGACGCGGACGGGCGTACTTACGTCGACCTGGTCTGCTCCTGGGGGCCGATGATCCTCGGCCATGCCCATCCCGCCGTCGTCGAGGCGGTGTCCCGGGCGGTGTCCGCCGGCACCAGCTTCGGCACGCCGACGCCGGGCGAGGTGGAGCTCGCCGAGCTGATCGTGGAGCGGGTCGGTCCGGTCGAGAAGGTTCGGCTGGTCAACTCGGGCACGGAGGCGACGATGAGCGCCGTGCGGCTGGCCCGGGGCTTCACCGGCCGGTCCACGGTCATCAAGTTCGCCGGCTGCTACCACGGGCACGTCGACGCCCTGCTCGCCGCCGCCGGCTCCGGGGTGGCCACCCTCGGGCTACCCGACACTCCCGGCGTGACCGGCGCCGCGACCGCCGACACCATCGTCCTGCCCTACAACGACCTCGCCCTGGTCGAGGCCGTCTTCGCCGAGCGCGGTGACACGATCGCCGCAGTGATCACCGAGGCCGCCGCGGCCAACATGGGAGTCGTCCCACCGCTGCCCGGCTTCAACGCCGGGCTGCGCCGGCTGTGCGACGTCCACGGCGCGCTGCTCGTCTTCGACGAGGTGATGACCGGCTTCCGGATCTCCCGGGCCGGCTGGTGGGGCAACGAGGGCGCCATCGAGGACTGGTCGCCGGACCTGTTCACCTTCGGCAAGGTGATGGGCGGGGGCCTGCCGGCGGCGGCGTTCGGCGGCCGCGCCGACGTGATGGCACGGCTCGCGCCCGCCGGCCCCGTCTACCAGGCCGGCACCCTGTCGGGTAATCCGATCGCCGTCGCGGCGGGGCTGGCCACCCTGCGGGCCTGCACCGACGACGTCTACGCCACCGTCGACGCCCGCGCCGCCGACGTCGCCGGCATCGTGTCGACGGCGCTCACCGAGGAGGGCGTCGCCCACCTGCCCAGCAGCGCCGGCTCGCTGTTCAGCTTCTTCTTCACCGACGCCGCCGCCGTCGTCGACTACGCCGGCGCCCAGGCGCAGAACGCCGCCCGCTACGCGGCGTTCTTCCACAGCATGCTCGACGCGGGGATCTACCTGCCCCCGTCGGCGTTCGAGGCGTGGTTCGTCTCGGCCGCCCACGACGACGCCACGATGGAGCGGATCGCCGCCGCCGCCCCGGCCGCAGCCCGCGCGGCGGCCGCCGTGCCCGATCCGGCGCCCGTGCCCGCCACCAGCGGGAGCCGGTCGTGACGGGCCCGGCGCAGGAGCCGGTGGACGACGAGCCGACGGGCGCCTCGCCGACTGAGCCCCGGGTCACCGGGCCCGGACCGGGACCGCAGAGCGGCGCCGAGCATGCCGTAGAGGTGGCTGCGGCCGGTCCGGCGGCGGGCGTCGCGCCGCCGCCGGGTGCGGAGCTGGAGCCGGGTGCCGAGCAGGGGCCGCTCGGCCCGGCCGGCACCCGCGGCACCCCGACCACGGTCGTCGAGCCGGTCACGCCGACCGGCGGCGCCGGCGGGGCCCCGGTGGCCGCGCAGGCCCCGCTGACCAGGGTGCACCTGGTCCGGCATGGGGAGGTCTTCAACCCGGAGAAGGTCCTCTACGGCCGGCTGCCCGGATACGGGCTGTCCGAGACCGGCCACCGCCAGGCCAAGGTGACCGCGGAGTTCCTCGCCGGGCTGGACGTCGCCGCCGTGGTCGCGAGCCCTCTGGACCGCGCGCAGCAGACGGCCGCACCCATCGCCGCCGCCCACGGCCTGCCCGTCGAGGTCGACCCGAGGCTGATCGAGAGCCGCAACGCCTTCGAGGGCAAGCCGTTCGAGGCGGGCCCGGCGGTTCTGCGCTACCCGCACCTGTGGCGGCTGCTGGCCAACCCGTTCCGGCCGTCGTGGGGCGAGCCGTACACCGAGATCGCCGAGCGGATGCTCGCCGCCGCCGCCGAGTGGCGCGACGCCCATCCCGGGCGGCACGTCGTGCTGGTCAGCCATCAGCTCCCGGTGTGGACCGCCCGGCGAGCCCTGGAGGGGCTGCACCTGTGGCACCGTCCCGACCGGCGCCAGTGCGGACTGGCCAGCGTCACCACCGCGGTCTACCGCGGCCGCGAGCTCGTCGGGATCGAGTACGCCGAGCCGAACGGCCCGACCGCGAACGTGCCCGGATCGGTCGGCGCCTGACCGGCCGAACCCGGCCCCAGCCGCCCGCGTCGCCCGAACCCGCGGGTGGCGCGGCGGCGGCCGCTGACGCCGCCGGGGGCGGTGAGTCCGGCGCCGGCAGGGTGACGGCCCTGCGCGCCGAGTACGACGAGCGCGTCCCGGCCCCGTCGGCCCCGACGGCCCCGACGGGGCTGGCGGCGGTGCTGGCGGTCCTGCGCTGCCCGGTGTGCGCCGGCGCACTGGATCGGGACGGCGACGCCCTGCGCTGCGCCGCCGGGCACGGCTTCGACATCGGGCGCGGCGGCTATGTGAACCTGCGCACCGGCCGCGCCCGCCGGGTAGCCGGTGACACCGCCGCCATGGTCGCCGCGCGGGATTCCTTCCTCGGGGCCGGTCACTACCGGCCGCTCACCACTCGGCTCGCCGAGCTCGCGACCGCCAGCCCGCTCGGTGGCCGATCGGCTCCCGACCGGGGCCGGGAGGCGGGCACGACCTTCCACCCCGCCTCACCGGCCGGTGAGGGGCCGGCCGGTTCTGAGCCGGCCGGTTCTGAGCCGGCCGGTTCGGGGCCGGTGGGTTCGGGGCCGGTGGTGCTCGAGATCGGGGCCGGAACGGGCCACCACCTGGCCGGTGTGCTCGACGCGCTGCCTGCCGGGGCGGCCGGGGTCGCGGTCGACGTGTCGAAGTACGCGCTGCGCCGGGCCGCCCGGGCCCATCCGCGGATCGGAGCGGTCGCCGTCGATGCCGCCGGGCCGTGGCCGGTCGCCGACGGCCGCGTCAGCGTGCTTCTCGACATCTTCGCCCCGCGCAACCCGGCCGAGATGCGGCGGGTGCTCCGTCCCGACGGGTTGCTCATCGTCGTCACCCCCGAACCGGGCCATCTCGCCGAGCTGCGGGGCCCGCTCGGGCTGGTCGGGATGCAGCCGGACAAGGGTGACCGACTCGACGAGCGGACCGCCGACCGGTTCGCGCCCGTCACCGTCGAACGCTTGGACATCCCGCTCGTGCTGTCCCCCGACGAGGCCGTCGACCTGGCCCTGATGGGCCCGACCGGCCACCACCGCACGGCCGAGGACCTGCGCGGGCGCGCCGAGTCGGCCTGGCGGGGGCGGCGCGTCACGGTGACGGCCAGCTTCCGGATCCGGTGCTACCGGCCGCGCGGCTGAGTACCCGCGACCGAGCGGAAATCCGGGCAGGCTGCACCGTCGCCCCGAGCGGCTGGTCGGGGGCGGCGGTGCGTCCTACTGCTGGAGACTGTCGACCACCGCGGCCGCGGAGACCGTGAACAACCTCCAACGGTTCCGTCGCGAGCACCAGGCCGGGCGCGTCCGCCTCGGGTGACGACCTGTCGGTGGACGGGTCACCTACGCGGCCCCCCGGGGCGGGAGGCGGAATAGTACCCAGCCGAGTGCCGTAAGGCCCAGGGGTGCTTGCCGTGGGGAACTCCACGCGCGCCTGCCAGCCTCGCCGCCTACGCTGAGTTGAGTTCTACAGTTGGTCGTAGACAGGTTCCGAGGCGGGAAGGGACAGGGCACATACTGGTTCGCGTGGCGGAGAAGGGACGGCGGTCCGCGTCGGGTGACAGGTCGGACACGCCGATGGCAGACGTTGTCCGCAACCGGGTCGCGGGGGTGCGCCAGCAGCGGACGTGGATGAGGCGGGGGACGCGGATGAGGCGGGTCAGGCTCGCCGCGATGGTGCTCGCGGTGGCGGGGTTGGCCGCGGCCTGTTCCGGCGGGGGGAGCCCGGTCGACGCGACCGGCGGCGGTGGTTTCAACTTCGTCCAGCAGTCCGCCGGCAAGGACTTCGTCGCGGCCGGGAACCGGCACGAGGCGCCCAAGCTGGCCGGGAAGAACCTCGACGGAGCCGAGCTCGACGTCGCGTCCCTACGGGGGAAGATCGTCGTGGTCAACTTCTGGGCCTCGTGGTGCGCTCCCTGCCGGGCCGAGACGCCCGGTCTGGTGCAGCTCTCCAAGGAGAACCCGACGGTGGCCTTCCTCGGCGTCAACGAGAAGGACCCTTCAGGTGCCAAGGCCTTCGTGCGCGACAACGGCGTGCCGTACCCGAGCATCGTCGACCGGCTGGGCACGCTCGCCGCGGGCTGGCCGGTCGCCCCGGGGCTGCCGTCGACCTTCGTGCTCGACGCGGACGGGCGGATCGCGGCCCGGTTCACCGGCCCGGTCGTGCCCGAGGACGACCTCAAGCCCGTGCTGACCAGGTTGCAGGCCGAGGCGTGAGCGGGCGGCGGCCGAGCGGGACGGGGGACCTGCGGTGAGCGTGGTCGAGCTCGTCACGGACGGGCCCGTGCTGCTCGCCGCCCCGGTCGCGGCGGCGGCCGGACTGCTGTCCTTCCTGTCACCGTGCGTACTGCCCCTCGTTCCCGGCTACCTCAGCTTCATCACCGGCCTGTCCGGCGAGGAGCTCCAGGACCGCCAGCGGCGCCCCGCCCGCCAACCGGCGGGCCCCCCCGAGCTCGGCGCGGCATCCGCGCCGGTCATGGCCGCCGCCGCCGCCGTCGCCGCGCCGCCGCTGCCGGCCGGTGCGGCAGGCCAGATCGGCCGCGCTGGCCTGGCCGGGTCCGGTGGCCTGGCCGGGTCCGGTGGCGGTGCGGCCGGGCGGTCCGCCACGGGCGTGGATGATTCCGGATCCGCCGCGGCGGCTGCCGCGAGGGCCGGATCGACGGCGGCGGAGACCGGGGACAGTGGGCGTGACGGGCGGTTCGCCGGCCTCGGGGCGCGGCTGCGCGTCGGCGGGCGGGTCGCCGCCGGCACCGGTCTGTTCGTGCTCGGGTTCACCTCGGTGTTCGTCTCCTTCGGCGCGGCCTTCGGCGGGCTCGGCCAGTGGCTGCTGCGTCACCAGGTCGGGGTGAACCAGGTCCTGGGGGCGTTCACCATCGTCATGGGCCTCGCGTTCGCCGGCTTGTTCTCCCGGATGTCCTGGGCGAACCGGGAGTGGCGCATCCACCGGCTGCCGCGCCCCGGCCTGCTCGGCGCGCCGGTGCTCGGGGTGCTGTTCGGCATCGGCTGGTCCCCCTGCCTCGGCCCCACGCTGGCGGCGGTGCAGGGGCTGGCGATGACGAGCGCGACGGCCGGCCGGGGCGCGTTCCTCTCCGCCGTGTACTGCCTCGGACTCGGGCTGCCGTTCCTCGCCGTCGGGCTCGCCTTCCGGCGGGCCGTCGGCGCCCTGCACCTGCTGCGGCGACACACCCGCGCCCTGACCCTGACCGGTGGGGTGCTGCTCGTCGCGGTCGGGATGCTCCAACTCACCGGGGAGTGGGCCGACCTGATCGCCAACCTGCGGCCCTATGCCCCCGGCTTCTCGGAGACGCCGCTGTGACCTCCTCCACCCGTCCCCACCAGCCCACCGGCTCGGCCACCGGCCTCGCGCCGAAGCCGGGTTCCGGCGATCCGGACGCGGTCGATCCGGCTGGCACCCTGGATACCGCTGGCACCGTGGATCCCGCTGGCACCGTGGATCCCGCTGGCACCGTGGACGACGAAGCCGTCGGGTTCGACCCGGATTCCTCGGGCGGGCGCCGCCTGCCTGAGGGGCATGCCGACGCCCGTGTCGCCGTCGCGCCGGACGCGTTCGCGCCACCCGGACCCGACGGGGACGGTGCCGGGCCCGACGCGGGCCCGGCACCTGCCGGGGAAGCTCGCCGATCGGCCGCCGGTAGGGCCGGTGGCGCTGCGGGCGTGCCGGAGCCCGCCGGGACCCGTGCCGGGCGGCATCCCGCCCTGGCGCTCGCCGTGCGGTCCTGGCGGCAGCTCACCAGCATGCGCACGGCGCTGCTGCTGTTGTTCCTGCTGGCGTTGGCCGCCGTGCCGGGATCGCTGCTGCCGCAGCGCAACATCAACCCGATGCGGGTCGATGAGTACCTGTCCGACCACCGGACGCTCGGGCCCCTGCTCGACAAGCTCTCCGGCTTCGACGTCTTCGCCGCCCCCTGGTTCGCGGCGATCTACCTGCTGCTGTTCATCTCGCTGATCGGCTGCCTGTCGTCGCGGATCCGCTGGCACGCCAAGGCGCTGTTCACCGCCCCGCCGAAGGCACCGGCCCGGCCCGGCCGGCTGCCCGGCGGCAGTTCGTGGGCCAGCCCGCTGGCCCCGGCGGAGGCGACGGCCGCCGCCCGCGAGGCGCTGCGCCGGCGCCGGTTCCGCGCCAGCGCCGCCGCCGGGACGCGGCGGCCGGACGGCTCGCCGGACCACTCAGTCTCGGCCGAGAAGGGCTACCTGCGCGAGACGGGCAACCTCGTCTTCCACGTCGCCCTGGTCGGGCTGCTCGCCGCCGTCGGCTTCGGCTCCTGGTTCGGCTACTCCGGGACCACGCTCGTCGTCACCGGGGACGGCTTCGCCAACACGATCATCTCCTACGACCAGTTCAGCGGCGGCAAGCTCGTCGACACCGCGAAGCTGCGCCCGTTCTCGCTGACGCTGGACCGCTTCGCGGCCGCCTACGAACCGAACGGCGAGCCGTCGGACTTCCGCGCCGACGTGTCCTACTCGCCCGACCTGGACAAGCCGAACCGCCAGGCGACGATTCGGGTGAACCATCCGCTGGTCCTCGGCAACGCCAAGATCTACCTCATCGGGCATGGGTACGCCCCGCACTTCATCCTGCGCGACGCGCAGCGTCGGACGGTCTGGCAGGGCAGCGTGCCCTGCACCCCGCGCGACGGGATGTTCACCTCGACCTGCACGGTCAAGATTCCCGACACGGGCCTGGCGCCGCTCGGCGTCCGCAAGGAGCCCCAGCAGCTCGCCTTCAGCGGCGTGTTCACGCCGACGACCCACCTCGACCCGACCCAGGGCTACGTCTCGACCTTCCCGGCGGCCCGCGCGCCCGGCCTGACGATCACCGGCTTCGTCGGCAACCTCCATCTCAACGAGGGCGTGCCGCAGAACGTCTACACGGTCGACACCCGGGACATGCGCCAGCTCACCCTGAACGGCCCGGCGGGAACGGGGCGCAACGCGCAGGTCCTCGCCCTGAACAACCCGCGACAGCGGACCCTGACCGCGCTGCCCGGCGGGCTGAGCCTCGAGGCCGACAGCGTCGCGGAGTTCGCCACCTTCCAGGTGAAGTCCGACCCGTTCAAGCAGGAGGCGCTGATCTTCGCGGTGCTCATCATCGCCGGGCTGATCGCAAGCCTGCGGGTGCACCGGCGCCGCGTGTGGGTGCGGGCGCGCCCGGCGGCCGGCGGCGGTTCCGTCGTCGAGATCGGCGGCCTGTCGCGGTCGCACGGCGACGGCTTCGCCGTCGAGCTCAGCCAGCTCACCACCCTCGTCCGCGAGGCCACCGGGCCGGCCGGCGGCCAGGATCCGGCGGCGCAGCCCGAGCCGGCGTCACCGCCGGGTGAGGCCGCCACGGCGAAGGACGTCGTGGCGGCGAAGGACGGTGCGGCGCCGGGCGATGCCGCCGAGTCGGGCAACGGCGGTGCGCCGGGCGGGCGTGCCGCGGGAGGCGGCGCCGCGGCGCCGAGCACTACGGAATCGCGCGGCACCGCAGCCGGTGGCGCCGCGTCGAACGCCAGCGAACGGGAGCACTGATGGCGGTCAACGAGGGCATAGCCAGCCTCTCCGATCATCTGTTCGGCAGTGGCATGGCGGTGTACGCCGCGGCCATGCTCGGCTACGCGGCCGAGTTTTCGTTCAGCCGTCTGGGCGCGCGCCGCGGTGCCGCGGAGCTGGCGGCGGACGTTCCCGCCACCCGCGCGGCGGCCGACCGGCCGGCCGTGCTCGTGGGCGCCGGTGCCCCGGTGGACACCGGATCCGGCGTGGAGATCGACCCGGACGATCCGGCCGCGGCCGCGCTCGCGGCGGCGCGCGCCCGTGAGATCGAGACGGTGCGCCAGCGCGACAAGGCCGCCCACACCCTGGTCGCCGGCAACGACGGCGACGTCGAGGTGCCCGCCCGCGCCCGGTGGATCGGGCGGATCGCCGTGCTGCTCACGGTGGTCGGCTGGGCGCTGCACCTCGGTTCGGTCATCACCCGTGGCATCGCGGCGGACCGGGTGCCCTGGGGCAACATGTACGAGTACTCGTCGATGATCTGCCTGATCGCGGTCACGACGTTTCTCGCCCTGATGACCCGGCAGCGGGTCCGCTGGCTGGGCGTCTTCGTCATGGTGCCGGTGGTGCTCTACCTCGGCTTCGCCGGCACGGTCCTCTACGTCGCACCCGGCCCGCTGGTGCCCGCGCTCAACTCGTACTGGCTGAAGATCCACGTGGTCGGCGCGATCGTCTCCAGCGGCGTGTTCCTGGTCTCCGCGGTGACCACTGTGCTGTTCCTGGTCAAGGAGCGCTGGGAGAACCGGCTCGCCGACGTGGCGGCCGGCCGGGCCGACGCCAGCCGGGCGATGCAGCGCCGCGGTGGCATCGTGATGCGGCTGCCGTCGTCCGCGGCGCTCGACACACTGTCCTACCGGGTCATCGCGTTCGCGTTCCCGATCTGGACCTTCGCGATCATCGCCGGGGCGATCTGGGCCGAGGCGGCGTGGGGTCGCTACTGGGGCTGGGACCCCAAGGAGACCTGGTCGTTCATCACCTGGGTCTGCTACGCGGCCTACCTGCACGCGCGGGCGACCGCCGGCTGGCGGGGCCGGCGGGCCGCCGCCATCTCCCTGGTCGCCTTCACCGCGCTGTTCGTCGACTACTACCTGGTGAACCTCGTCATCACCGGCCTGCACTCCTACGCGGGCATCTGAGGCAGGCGCACCGCGCGAACCCGGCCACTGCGCGCGGCCATTGGCCGCACGAGGCCCATCCGGCTGGCATCCGGCCAGGGGGCCGGCCTGACGCGCCGAGCCGCGGGTGTCAGCGCCTCGGACCGGGCGGTCTGGCCGGCTCCGCCTCATCCGCGGCGGTGCCGGATGGGGCGGCTGCCTGGCAGGTGAACCGGCTCGGGTCGGCCCCCCGCCTCGGCGAGCAGCGCGTGGAGATGCTGCTGGTCGTCCGGGGAAAGCCGGGCGAGCGGGGGGAGCCGGCGGTCAGGGCCTGGACGAGCTGCGGACGGACCTCGACGCCTCGACGGGTCAGGCTGATGACCTTCTGGCGTCGGTCCGCCGGTGCGAACTACTGCGGTCCGGTGCGAACTACTGCGGCGAGGATGAACGGTCCGGCGGGTCCGGCGGACTGCCGCGTCAGCCGCGCGGCGACGACGGCGGCGGCTCGGCCTCGCCGCCGCGGATGCGGTCCGTGAGCTCGCGGAGGAACTCCGGGTCGTCGTCGGGACCCTTGGGCCGCGCGACCGGCCGCCGGGTGCCCATCCGCGAACCGGGGCGTCCCAGGCCCCCCTCGCGGCGGTCGACGTCCCAGGTGGACCGCTGGCCGAAGGCCGGGTGATCCGAAACCGCCCGCCGCGGCGGCCGTGCTCCGAGCCCGTTCGCTCGCGGCCGGCCGAAGAAGTACCAGGCGGCCGCCCCGAGCACGTAGAAGAGAATCACGACCACGATCCAGATCGGTTTGGACATACCGCGTACCTCATCGGACGGTGTCCCGAACACGTCGGCGATCGTGTATGCCCAGATACCGATGAACACGAAACCCAGCGCGAGGCCCAGCACAGGCTGGTCGCTCCTTCCCGCTCTCCTTGATCGATTACATCCGGTTCGACATATCGGTATGAACATCGGTCCGCGGGTGTGTAGTCCCGGCCTCCAGCGGCATCGCCGAACGGGGCAGACGAGCGTGCAACGCCCTCCCCGGAGAGCGCACATGTCGCGGTGATGGCCGGCCCGTGTATCCCTAGTGTGCCCTCCGGCCGCAGCCCGCGTCCGGCCGGTCCGCCATCGGCCGCCACCGGCGTCCGCCCGCTCACCGTAGCCGCCGTGCGTCGTGACTCCCCGGGTTTCGACTGTGACGGATGGTGGGAGGCCGGACGGCCGGGCGCGCCGGCTGCCAGGATGGAGGCATGGCCTGGGCGGATCTACACGCGTTCCTCGCTCATCTCGAACGGCGAAAGGAACTGCGGCGGATCTCCGTGCCCGTCGACCCCCACCTGGAGGTCACCGAGATCGTGACCCGGGTGGTCCGGGAGCGCGGGCCGGCGCTGCTGTTCGAGTCGCCCCGCGGCGCCGACATGCCGCTGGCCATCAACCTGTTCGGCACCGAGGCCCGGATGGCCGCCGCGCTCGGGGTCGACCGCCTCGACGAGATCGGCGACCGGCTCGCCGCGCTGCTGCGCCCGGAGCTGCCGACCGGCCTGTCCGGGCTGCGCGACGCGCTGGGCAAGGCCGCCTCGCTCACCTCGATCCCGCCCCGGCGGGTCCGCACCGCGCCGTGCCAGGACGTCGTGTTCAAGGGACCGGACGTCGACCTGTTCCGGCTGCCCGGCGTGCACGCCTGGCCGAACGACGGCGGCGCCTTCCTCAACCTCGGCCTCACCCACACCCGCCACCCGGAGACCGGGGCCCGCAACCTCGGGATGTACCGGCTGCAGCGGCACGATGCGCGCACCGTCGGCATGCACTGGCAGATCCACAAGGACTCCAACGCCCACCACGCCGTCGCCGAGCGCCGCGGCGAGCGGCTGCCCGTGGCGATCGCGTTCGGCTGCGACCCGGCGGTGACCTACGCCGCCTCCGCGCCGCTGCCCGCCGACATCGACGAGTACCTGTTCGCCGGGTACCTGCGCGGCGAGCGGGTGGAGATGGTCGACTGCCTGTCCGTGCCGCTGCGGGTGCCGGCGAACGCCCAGATCGTCCTGGAGGGCTGGCTTGAGCCGGGGGCGCGGCGACCGGAGGGCCCCTTCGGCGACCACACCGGCTTCTACACGCCGGTCGAACCGTTCCCGGCGCTGCACGTCGACGTCATGACGATGCAGCGCGACCCGGTCTTCCAGACGATCGTCGTCGGCCGCCCGCCGCAGGAGGACGGGCCGATGGGCAAGGCCACCGAACGCATCTTCCGCCCCCTGATCAAGATGATGATCCCCGAGATCGTCGACTACGACCTGCCCGAGGCCGGCGTCTTCCACAACTGCTGCATCGTCTCCATCGACAAGCGCTTCCCCAAGCATGCGCAGAAGGTGATGAACGCGGTCTGGGGCGCCGGGCTGCTGTCGCTGTCGAAGCTGATCGTGGTGGTCGACGCCGACTGCGACGTCCACGACTACGCCGAGGTGGCCTGGCGGGCGTTCGGCAACGTCGACTACGCCCACGACCTGATCACCACGATCGGCCCCGTGGACCACCTCGACCACGCCTCCTACGAGCAGTTCTGGGGCGGCAAGGTCGGGGTGGACGCGACGCGCAAGCTGCCGACCGAGGGGTACCGCCGCGAGGGCGGCTGGCCCGAGGAGATCGTCATGGACGACGCGGTCCGCGCCCAGGTCACCCGTCGCTGGAAGGAGTACGGCCTATGACCACCTCTCCTCGCCTATCCAGAGGGATGAATCGGACGCCAATGCCTCCGGACAAGCAGGAAAGGCAGTGGGTGGGGGGTTGCGGTGAGTGACGCGGCGTTTCTGCCGGGCGCGTCGGGTGGCACCGCCAGGCCCGGGGGAAGTTCCGGCGGTGGCCAGGAGCAGACGCTCGGGCATGTGCGGGCGTTCCTGCGGCTCGTCGTCATCGAGCACTCGGTCTTCGCACTGCCCTTCGCCTACATCGCCGCCCTGGCTGCGTCGTTCGCCGCGTCCGGGTCGGTCCACTGGGCCGACCTCGCGCTCGTCACGGTCGCCATGGTGGCCGCGCGGACCTTCGCGATGGCCGCCAACCGGATCATCGATCGCGCCATCGACGCCCGCAACCCGCGCACGGCGGGCCGGGAGCTCGTGACCGGCGCCGTGTCGGTGCGCACCGCCGTGGTCGGCTCCGTCGTCGCCCTCGCCGTCTTCCTCGCCGCCGCCGCCACGCTGTCCTGGCTCTGCCTCGCGCTCGCCCCGATCGCGGTGGCGCCCCTGGTGATCTACCCGTACGCCAAGCGCTTCACCGACTTCCCGCACGCCGTGCTCGGCATCGCGCAGGCCGTCGCCCCCATCGGGGCCTGGATCGCGGTGACCGGCCACTGGTCGTGGGCGGCCGTCGTGCTCGGCCTCGCGGTCGGCGCCTGGATCGGCGGCTTCGACCTCATCTACGCCTGCCAGGACGCCGAGATCGACCGCCACATCGGGGTGCGGTCCGTGCCGGCGCGCTTCGGGGTCCGCGGCGCGCTCATCGGCTCCACCGTCACCCATGTCGTCACCTTCGCGCTTTTCGTCGTCTACGGGCTGATGGAGGACAACGGCGCCTGGTGGTGGGCCGGCCTCGCGGTCACCGCGGCGGCGTTCAGCTACGAGCACGCGATCGTCTCGCCGAAGGACCTGTCCCGGGTCAACCGGGCCTTCCTCACCGCGAACGGCTTCGTCGGCATCGCCCTGTTCGGCTTCGCCGTCGCCGACCTGATCAGCCGCGGCCTGTCCGCCTGAGCCGGCCGAGCCGATCCCTGCCATGACGACCACCGACCGTCCCCACCGCAGCCCCGACGGTGGGGACGTCGACCGGAGCGCCGGCCGGGCAACGCCTTCGCCCGGCCGGCGGCGGGATCCCTCGGATGCCCCGGCGGGTGGGCGGGTTCCCTGGGTGGTCGGCGTGAGCGGCGCCAGCGGGACGCCGTACGCTGCCGCGGTGCTGCGCGGGCTGCTCGCCGCCGAGCTGCCCGTCGACCTGGTGCTCTCCCGGGCCGCCCGGCTGACCCTGCTCGATGAGACCGGCATCGCCTGGCACGACGCCGACTGGTCACGTCCGCTGGCCGCCTGGCTGTCCGCGCCCCTCGGCGGCAACGTCGCGGACAGCGCCGCGGACAGCGCCGCGGACAGCGCCACGGACGACGCTGAGGACTCGTCGTCCGCGCTGGCCGACGCGGTGGCTGCGCTCGTCGCGGTGCACGCATCCGGCAACCTCGCAGCGCCGACGAGCAGCGGCTCCTACCCGACCCGCGGCATGATCGTCGTCCCGGCGAGCACCGCCTGCCTGGCCGGAATCGCCCTGGGCCTGTCCAAGGACCTGTTGCAGCGCTCGGCGGACGTGACGCTCAAGGAGGGGCGCCGGCTCGTCGTCGTCCCCAGGGAGATGCCGTACACGGCGGCGACGCTGCGCCACATGCTCGCCCTGCACGACGCCGGCACGGTGGTGGCGGCGGCCAGTCCTGGCTTCTACGCCGGGGCGCGCACCGCAGCCGACCTCGTCGACTTCGTCGCCGGACGGGTGCTCGACGCCGCCGGCGTGCCGCACACCCTGTTCCGGCGCTGGACCGGCGAGCTCGGTGGTGCCCGCCGTCCGCCCCACTGAGCGTCGTCCGCGCCCGCCGTCTTCCTCGCCGGGACCGGCAGGAGTCGGTTCCCCCTGGCAGAGACCCTGCCGGGACGGGCAGAGTGGTCGAGGACGGCTCCGCGTCGGGGCGGTCGGTCAACGGCCCCTGTCGGGGCGACGAGCTCGGCGGATCGAGGACGACATGGCGACGGGTGGGCGCGGGGCGGCGAAGGGCCGGGGACGTGGATCCGGCCGAGCGAGGGCGGCCGCGACGGGCCGCCGGGAGCGGCCCGCGCCGCAGGACGTCGACCTACGGGTGCAGCTGCCGTACTTCCTGATCCGCCTGGCCGCCCTCGTGGTGATCACGGTCGTGCTCGCGGTGGTCGGGGTGAGCCTGCTGCTCTCGGTGCTGATCGGTCTCGCGGTCGCCGGCCTGCTGACCTGGCCGCTGGGGCGCATGCAGCGCCGGGCGGCGCAGCGTGCCGCCGCGGCCAGGGGCGCGGCCGGGCCGCAGCCTCCGGTTGCCGGCAAGGGCCGGGACGCGTGAGGCGGACGCCCGCGGGCCCGGCGGTTGTGACGGGTCAGCCCGGCCGGCCCGGGCGGGTGTGGCGGCGTTGCGGGCTAGTCTGGACGTCATGGATGCTGGGCTCAAACGGGAGATCGAGGCCAAGGTTTCCGCCGGCGAGCGGCTGAGCCGCGCCGACGGGGAGGCGCTGTACGCCAGTGACGATCTCGCCTGGCTCGGCGGCCTCGCCCACGAGGTCCGGACCAGGAAGAACGGCGACCGGACCTTCTTCAACGTCAACCGGCACCTGAACCTGACCAACGTCTGCTCGGCGTCCTGCGCCTACTGCTCGTTCCAGCGCAAGCCCGGCGAGGCCGACGCCTACACGATGCGCATCGAGGAGGCCGTCCGGCTCGCCAAGGAGATGGAGCCGGCCGGCATCACCGAGCTGCACATCGTCAACGGCCTGCACCCGACGCTGCCGTGGCGCTACTACCCCCGCTCGCTGCGGGAGCTGCGCAAGGCGCTGCCCGGCGTCGCGCTCAAGGCGTTCACCGCCACCGAGATCCACTGGTTCGAGAAGATCAGCGGCCTGCCCGCCGACGAGATCCTCGACGAACTCATCGACGCGGGCCTGGAGTCCCTGACCGGCGGCGGCGCGGAGATCTTCGACTGGGAGGTCCGCCAGCACATCGTCGGCCACGACACCCACTGGGAGGACTGGTCGCGCATCCACCGCCTCGCCCATGCCAAGGGTCTGCGCACGCCGTGCACCATGCTCTACGGGCACATCGAGGAGCCGCGCCACCGCGTTGATCACGTGCTGCGCCTGCGGGAGCTGCAGGACGAGACGGGCGGCTTCGCGGTGTTCATCCCGCTGCGCTTCCAGCACGACGCCGCCGGCGACCCGCGCAACCGGCTGATGAACCAGCCGATGGCGACCGGCGCCGAGGCGCTGAAGACGTTCGCCGTCTCCCGGCTGCTGTTCGACAACGTCGACCACGTCAAGTGCTTCTGGGTGATGCACGGGCTGACCACGGCGCAGCTCGCGCTGAACTTCGGCGCCGACGACCTGGACGGCTCGGTCGTCGAGTACAAGATCACCCACGACGCGGACCGCTTCGGGACCCCCGACACGATGACGCGGGAGGACCTGTTGGCCATCATCCGGGATGCCGGTTTCCGGCCGGTCGAGCGGGACACCCGCTACCGGGAGATCCGCGGCTACGACGGTCCCGATCCGGCCCGCCGCGAGATCCCGACCTCGATCGACGCCTGAGGCGGGATTCGATGGCCAGCGAGGACGAGCCGACGCCGGCCCGCGCGGCGGGTCAGCCCGCGCCCGCGGGCGCCCCGGCCGCGAACGCCACGTCCACCCCCCGTCCGCGGGTCCGGCCGCCCGGCGCGCCGGGCATCGGCTCGATCTTCGTGCTCGCCTTCCTGGTGATCCTGGTCCCGGGCGTGGCGGTCTACGTGCTGCTCGACTGGGCCGGCCTGCCGATCGGCGGCGCCAGCCTGCTCGGCCTGCTCGTCGTCTTTCTTGGGCTCGGGTTCTTCCCGACCGTGCTGCGCAGGCTTGGCTGGGTGCCGACGAAGAAGCGGAGGTCCTGATGGAACCGCGCAAGCGCCTTACCGTGCGCCCGAGGCGGGCCGCGTCCGCGCCGCCGGCGGCCCCGGCCGGGAGGGAACGCGGCCTGCTCGGCATCAACCTGCGGTATTTCGCGGTCCGAGCGGTGCTCTTCGGGGTGGTGCTCGCCGTCGTCCTGCTGCTCGGGGCGGGCGGGTTCCTCGCGTTCGTGCTGGCGCTGGTCGTCAGTGGGCTGATCAGCTATCCGCTGGCGCTGCGGCAGCGCCGCGCGGTCCTCGCCGTGATGGAGAACCGTCACGGTGGGCAGCGTTGACCGGGCCGGCGGGCGCCGAGGCCCGGCCGCGGGTCGGGCACATCCAGTTCCTGAACTGTCTGCCGCTGTACTGGGGGCTGGTCCATTCGGGTGCGCTGCTCGACATCGAGCTGACCAAGGACACCCCCGACCGGCTCAACGAGGCCCTCGTGGCGGGCGACCTCGATATCGGTCCGATCAGCCTGGTCGAGTACCTCCGACATGCCGAGGATCTCGTCGTTCTGCCTGATCTCGCGGTCGGATCAGACGGGCCGGTGCTGTCCGTCGTGCTGAGCACGGCGGTGCCGCTCGCCGAGGTCCGCACCGTCGCGCTCGGTTCGACGTCGCGGACCAGCGTGCTGCTGGCCCGGATGCTGCTGGAGGAACGCCACGGCCTGCGGCCGACGTACGTGACGATGCCGCCCGACCTGCCGTCGATGCTGCGGGAGGCCGACGCCGCGGTGATCATCGGGGATGTGGCGCTGCGGGCGACCTACGACGCCGAACGCGGCGGCGAGGGGCATCCCCTCGGCCTGATCGATCTGGGCGCGGCCTGGCGGGAGTGGAGCGGACTGCCGATGGTCTTCGCGGTGTGGGCCGCCCGGAGGTCGTTCGCGCAGCGGCATCCCGGGACGGTGAAGGAGGTCCACGACGCGTTCCGCTCCGGGCTGGACCTCGCGCTGCGCGATGTCGACCAGGTGGCGACGCGGGCGGCCCGCTTCGAGGTGTTCGACCCGGCGACGCTGGCCCGCTACTTCACCACCCTCGACTTCCGGCTGGGTGAGCGGCAGCAGGCGGGCATCCGCGCCTTCGCGGAGAAGGCCGCGCGCCGCGGCGATGTCCCCCCGCTGCGGACGATGACCTTCGCCGAGGTCTGACCGGCCCCGGTCCAACGGCGCTGGACCGGGTCGGGCTGCTCAGGGTCAGACCGGCGGCCGGAACGCGTGGGAGATGCCGGACGGCGGGACGGTCCGATGGGTGTTCGCGGTCGCGAAACGGGCGATGCGGCCTTTGACGAGCGCGATCAGCCGGGGCGGCGTGGCCCGCCCGCCGGGCGCGATCAGCATCTCGTCGAGCGACTCGCCGCCGTCCCCACTCGGGAGGGCGGGTTCGAAGGCGGTCGAACCGTCCGCTTCCGCGCCAGGCCCGGCCGGCGTGAACGCCTCCGCCGAGGCGCCCGACCCGACCGGCGACGGCGGCCCCTCCACGGGATCCAACCTGGTCGGCGGGGCGGCACCCGGCTGGGAGCCGGGCATCGCCGGGGTGCGACCCGCGGCGCCCGACCGCCCGGGCAGCGGGGTGAAAGCCGGCCCGCCGAGCCGGCCGTCGGCCCCGGCAGCAGCCGGAGGGGCGGCGTCGGGTGCCTGGCCGGCGTCGGCGGCGCACGCCCGCCGGGCGGCGGCATCGATGAGCCCGTTGACGGCGAGGGTCCAGGCTCGCAGCCCCTCGTGGCCGGTGAGCTCGGTGAACACCGCCGCTTCCAGGCAGCAGGTGCTCGCGCCCGCGAGCTCGTCGACGTCGAGCAGGGAGATGGCGAGCAGCCCGGCCAGGTGGCCGGCGAGCATGAACAGCCGGAACTGCTGGTGCGGCAGCAGCGGAGTGCGCAGCAGGTTGTCGACCACGCTCTGCTGGTCGAGCACTCGGGCGGTGACGTCCTGCGGGTCGAGCCGGTCGGCCTTGGCGATGAGGTCGGCGACCAGCCGATCGAGGTAGTCCAGCTCGCGGTCCGAGCGGCGGTGGTCCAGCAGGTCGGACACCCGGCGGCGGGACTCCCGCTCCGGATCGGGCCGGCGGCGCAGGCGCTCGGCCCGCGCGGCCACGGCCGCCTCGCGCAGGTCCACCAGGGCGCCCCCGGCCTCCAGCGCCGCGTCGACGGCCGCGATCACCGGCCGCGAGGGAATGCCGCGGCTGGGTTGTTCCAGCTGGGAGATGTACTGGCGGCTGTAGCCGGTGCGCTGGGCGAGCTCGTCCCGGGAGAGAACGCGTTCACAGCGCCGCCGCCGGACCTCCACGGGGAGCAGGTCTTCAGCGGTCGCCGTGCCCTGCCGGCCTCGGCTCCGTTGCCGCATCTGTGACGTCCTTCCGCGTGGCAGAGGTCGCCTCCCACAGAGGGAGGCCAGTCGTCGTGCGCCGCCTCTCGTGCCCCCCCGAGAGCCGGCAGGGATTCACCGGTAGTGATCAGGTTACTCCATGGCGCACCCTAGTAGACTAGAGGTCAAAAGTCCCATACGCGAACGCTTACGATGATTACTCTCCGTTGCAAATGGAGGCGTCCGAGCGGGTTGTATCGCGATGCGTGTTGGATCTACTGCACCCTGTTCGACGGGTCGGCTGGGCATCGGGACCCCGTCGAGACATTATGCCTGTTTTCTTGGGTTCTTGTTGGGAAACGGGAGTGTTGCTGAGGAAGTCCCGCCGGAAAGCCGTGGAATCACCGAGAGATCGTCCCAGCGGGCTATTCCCGCAACGCGGGCTATCGCTGCCACGCCTGGCCTGCGGCGCTTCGCCACGGTCTGCGGGTATCGCCATCATGACCGGCATGGGTCATCCCGGGAAACCATCCTGAATGACGATGCGCGGGGTCGGGTGGGGCGCGTACAAAAGAATGGTGGATACCGGCCGTTCGGTGGACGCCGACACCGTCGGACTCGGCCGGGACGACGCTGTCGCCCCGGCTCGAGGCTCCGCCGGTGTGGCCTCCCGCCCCGAGGTCGGCCAAGATGCCGGCCGAGGCATGGGCGCGCAGACCAGCCATCCGGCCGCGTGGACCGCGATCCCGGATGGCGAACGGCCCGAGGACACCGCCGCCCGTAACGGCGCGGGCGCGTCCGGGCCGCCGGCCGCCGCCCCGCGCCGAGTGGTGGTCGTCGACGACGCGGACGGCGTGCGCGAGCTGCTCTGCCTGTTGCTGGGCACCGAACCCGACTTCGTGGTCGTCGGCGCCGCCGCCAACGGGGCGGAGGCCATCGACGAGGTCATCCGCACCGCGCCGGACCTGGTGCTGCTCGATCTCGCGATGCCGGTGCTGGACGGCATCGGCGCGCTGCCACGGATCCGGCGGGTCGCGCCGCACGCCACCGTGGTCATCTTCACCGGCTTCTCCGAGGACGCGCTGCTCGACCGGGTGCTCGCCCTGGGCGCGGACGCCCTGCTGGAAAAGGGCCTGGCCACCGGCCCGCTGGTCGATCAGCTCCGCCGCCTCTGCGCCGCCCGCCGCCCCGGCTGAGCCGTATCGCCGGCCTCGGCCGTCTCGTCGGCTCGGCTGTTCCGCCGGTTCGGCTGTTCCGCCGGCCGGCGTCGATCGCGTTGTTCATTTTCTCCACCGGTGCGGTAGAGTTGGGTCGGTGGTGTCGGAGGGCAAGGCGGCGCCGCTGCCAACCGCCCGATTTGGTGTGGTTTGAGAAGTGATGCTCGCCGATGGGGTGGTCCTGGGGCCCACAACCTGCCCATCGGCGTCACTTCTGTGGAAGCATGGGGGCCGTGGTTGCGCGTGCCCTCACCCTCGGGGCGTCGGTTGAGCGAGCGTCGGATCTGGTCCGCGTCTCGCCCCGGCGCGGGTTCGCGTCGTCCCCCGCGGCCGCGTGCCTCGTGATTGAGCCGATGCTCGTCGCGCGCCTGCACGTCGATCTGCTGCGGGTCTCCAGCGCCGGCTGTCGCCGCTACCGCTGACGTTCCCGTTCGCGGCGCCGTGTCGACGGCGTCGCGTTTCCCCGCGCATCGAGAGATCTCATGACTTCTCCTGCCCGTCCCTCCCGTCCCGCACGCCCGTCCCGTCCCAAGGGAGCGGGCCAGTGGGCGTTGGGATACTCCGAGCCGCTCAACGCCAACGAGCGCATGAAGAAGGACCAAGGCGGGCTGGAGGTGCGCGACCGCATCCTCAACCTCTACCCGCACACCGGCTTCGACGGGATCGACCCGCAGGACCTGCGCGGCCGGTTCCGCTGGTGGGGTCTGTACACCCAGCGTCGGCCGGGAATCGAGGGAGGCCGCACGGCGATCCTCGAACCGGAGGAGCTCGACGACTCCTACTTCATGCAGCGGATCCGGCTCGACGGCGGGCGGATGACCGCCGGCCAGCTCCGGGTCATCGCGGACATCTCCACCCGGTACGGCCGGGACGTCGCCGACGTCACCGACCGGCAGAACATCCAGCTGCACTGGATCCGCATCGAGGACGTGCCCGCCATCTGGGGCGCGCTCGAGGGCGCCGGGATGACGACCGCCGAGGCGTGCGGCGACACCCCGCGGGTCATCCTCGGCTGTCCGCTGGCGGGCGTCGACGGCGACGAGGTCATCGACGGGTCGGCCGCGATCGACGAGGTGGTCGAGCGCTTCGTCGGCGACCCGGCGCTGGCGAACCTGCCCCGCAAGTTCAAAAGCGCGATCTCCGGCTGCGCGGACCACTGCACGCTGCACGAGATCAACGACATCGCGTTCGTCGGCGTCGTGCACCCGGAGCTCGGCGCGGGCTACGACCTGTGGGTCGGCGGCGGACTGTCGACGAATCCGAAACTCGGCGTGCGCCTGGGGGCGTTCGTGCCGCCGCAGCGGGTCGCGGAGGTCTGGCACGGCGTCGCCTCGCTGTTCCGCGACTACGGCTACCGCCGCCTGCGCACCCGTGCCCGGCTGAAGTTCCTCGTCGCGGACATGGGCGCCGAGTGGGTGCGGACCACCCTGGAGAAGGAGTACCTGACGGCCGCGCTGCCCGACGGGCCGCCGCCGGCGCCCCCGCGCAACGAGGGGCGCGACCACATCGGCGTGCACCGCCAGCGCGACGGCCGCAACGCGGTGGGCTTCGCCCCGCGCGCGGGCCGGCTGTCCGGGACGACGCTGCGGGCCGTGGCGGATCTCGCCGACCGGTTCGGGCAGGGCCGCATCCGCGCGACGACGACCCAGAAGCTGGTCATCCTCGACGTGGCCGACGAGGCGGTGGCGCAGCTGGAGACCGAGCTCGCGGCGCTGGATCTGGTCGTCCGGCCGAGTGTGTTCCGCCGCGGCACGATGGCCTGCACCGGGATCGAGTTCTGCAAGCTGGCCATCGTCGAGACCAAGGGCAACGCCCGCGACCTCATCGAGGAGCTGGAGCGTCGCCTGCCCGACTTCGACGAGCCGATCGGGATCAACGTCAACGGCTGCCCGAACGCCTGCGCCCGCTTCCAGGTCGCCGACATCGGGCTCAAGGGCTCGCTGGTCCCCGACGACGCCGGCGAGATGGTCGAGGGCTTCCAGGTCCACCTCGGCGGCCACCTGGGTACCCGGTCGCGGCTGGGCCGCAAGTCGCGCGGTCTGAAGGTCACCGCCGACGGGCTGCTCGACTACGTCGTCGGTCTGCTGGAGACCTACCGGGCCGAGCGCGCCGACGGGGAGAGCTTCGCGGACTGGGCGGAACGGGCCGACGAGACGTCGCTGGCCGCGGCGGGCGCCGCGGGCTCCTCGGCCGGGGCCGGCGCCGGGCCGGCGGCCAGAGGCGCCGATGGCCGGCAGTGATCGCGCGGTGCCCTTCTACTGCCCGTACTGCGGCGAGGAGGACATCGTCCCGCAACCGGCGCCGGACGGCACCGGTTCCGGGCACGGGCACTGGGCGTGCCGGTCCTGCCGGCGCGCCTTCCGGCTGAGCCTGACGGCCCTCGCGGTCGCCGCGAGCCCGGTCGGTTCCACGCCGGCGGGGACGCCCGGCGCAACGGGGGACCAGACGGCACGGCGAGGTGCCGCGCGCGACGACGAGGAGACGAGCTGATGGATGCCGCGTTGCAGAGCCGGGCGTTGCGGGCCGGGGACGAGCTCGAAGGCGCGCCGGCCGAGGAGATCCTCGGCTGGGCGGTCGAGGAGTTCGACACGAAGCTGGTGGTCGCGGCGTCCATGGCCGAGGCGATCCTGGTCGACATGCTCGCCCGGCTCCGGTCCGACGTGCCCGTGGTCTTCATCGACACCGGGTACCACTTCGCGGAGACGGTCGGCACCCGCGACGCGGTGGCCGCGACCTACGACCTGCCGCTGATCAGCGTCCGCCCGCAGCTCACCGTCGTCGGCCAGGACGCCGTCTACGGCCAGGACCTCTACAAGACCGATCCCGACCTGTGCTGCCGGATGCGCAAGGTCGTGCCGCTGGACCGGGCGCTGGCGCCGTACCGCGCCTGGGCCGCCGGGTCGCGGCGCGCCGAGTCCGCCGGCCGGGCGAACCTGAAGGTCGTCGACTGGGACGCCCGCCGCGGCAAGGTGAAGATCCACCCGCTGGCGACCTGGACCGACGCCGACGTCGACCGGTACGTCGCCGAGCACGACGTCATCGTCAACCCGTTGCTCTCCGACGGCTACGAGTCCGTCGGCTGCTGGCCGTGCACCCGGCGGGGCGCCGGCCGCGCGGGCCGGTGGGCCGGCACGAACAAGACGGAGTGCGGCATCCACTGACCGCCTCGGCACCGGCACGGTGAGACTCGGCCGGGTCGTCCCGCCCGGTGCCGATGTGGCGCCGACCGCGTGATCGCTCGCCGGACGAGGGCGAACAGGTACGGTGCACGCCGTGACGGACGGGCGAATCGCGGGTGAGGTCTGGCTGGTCGGGGCTGGTCCGGGCGATCCCGGGTTGTTGACTGTCCGTGGTCGTGAGCTGCTCGCGACCGCCGACGTGGTCGTGGTCGACCGGCTCGCCGCAGCCGTCCTGCTCGACGCCGCGCCACCCGACGCGGAGATCATCCATGTCGGCAAGAGTCCGACGGCCCGCTCCTGGGCCCAGGAGGAGATCAACGCGGTCCTCGTCGACCGGGCCCGCGCCGGCGCCCGGGTCGTGCGACTCAAAGGCGGCGACCCCTACGTCCTCGGCCGCGGCGGTGAGGAAGCCCAGGCGTGCGTCGAAGCGGGCGTGACCTGCACCGTCGTCCCGGGCGTCACCTCGGCGCTGGCCGTGCCGGCGCTGGCCGGCATCCCGGTCACCCATCGCGACCTGGCGCAGGAGATCGCGATCGTCTCCGGGCACCTGCCGCCCGGCCATCCCGACTCGACCGTCGACTGGGCGGGGCTGGCCGCCTCCCGGGCGACGATCGTCATCCTCATGGGGGTGGCGCGGCTGATGGACATCGTCGACGCCCTGCTCGCCGGCGGCCGCCCGGAGGCCACGCCGGTCGCGGTGATCGAGCGGGGCGCCACCCCCGCCCAACGGGTCCTGCGCACCACGCTCGACGCCCTGGCCATCGACGCGATCGCGGCGGGGGTGCGCTCACCGGCGGTGATCGTGGTCGGCGAGGTCGCCG
>NZ_CM001489.1:4525886-4529496 GCF_000262465.1 Frankia sp. QA3 | reverse complement strand
CTCGCCGCGGGCGCTGCCGGGAGCGCCGGCGGGGACGCGGGCGCCGGCCGTGCGACGGATGCCGGGGGAGCGGCGGGCGCCGGGCCGGGAGCGGCGGGTTGCTGGCCGGCACCGGTGCCGGGGGTGCTGATCGTCGGCGCGGCCGACCTGCCGGCGGGCGGACCGTGGACGCCGCGGCGGGTGCCGCTGCTGACCGACGTGACTGCCGACCCCGATCCGCGGATCGCCGACGAGCTGCGTCACGGCGACTTCGACGTCGCGGCGTTCGCGTCCTCGACGGCCGCCCGCAGCACCGCCGAGCTGTACGGGCCGCTGCCCCCGGACCTGCTCGTCGCCGCGATGGGCCGGCGCAGCGCCCAGGCCTGCGAGGCCGCCGGTATGCGGGTGGACATCGTGCCGGCCGAGCCGGGGGTGCGCCCGCTCGCCGCGGCCGTCGCCGATTTCGTCGCCGCCAGCCGCGCCGCCGCCGCCTCCTGATCGCCTCCCCGGCGGCTGCCCCGATCGCCGTGCCTGGCCGCTGCGGGCGTCGGTCGGTCCGTCAGCCGGTGGGATGATCGGCGGCGTCGACGAGCTCGCGCAGCGTGTCGTCGAGCCGCGCCCGCACCGCCTCGATGACGCAGGCGTGCAGGCCGAGGGGCTCGGAGAGGATCCAGCGGGTCGTCGGATGCCGCCCGCGCGCCTCCTCGAGTGCCGCGGGAAGGTCGCGGCGGGTGTGGTTGCCGCCGAAGAGGAAGAACGGGTAGACGACGATCTCGGTGCAGCCCGCGTCCGCGAGGTTGTCGTAGCCCTCGTCGATGTCGGGCCGGCTGACCTCGAGGAACGCCGCCTCGACGGCTCCCCACGGCCGCGGTCCGGCCGGTCCGCCCGAGTGGGGCGGGCGGCCCGCGCAACCGTCGGTGTCCTGGCGGGGTTCGGTCGCCAGGCGGCGGGCCAGCTCGCGGACGGTGGCGTTCGCCTCGTCCCGTCGTGAACCGTGGCCGATAACCAGAAGACCGCGCATGGCACCAGTGTGCGCCGGATGCCTGCCCGGGGCCGTCGGCCGCAGGTGCCGCGGCCCGCGAGCACGAGCCGGGTCGGTTCGGTTCGAGCCGGTTCGGGTCGGTTCGGACCGGGCCGGGTTGGACCGGCCCCGACTCGTCAGACGGCGGTGCCGTCGTCGGAGCTGTGCCCCGGGAAGACCTTCGCCGCCGGGTCGACGACCGGCGCGGCGTTGTTGACGGCGGTCGCGACCTCGCCGAAGCCGGTGGCGATGAGGCGAACCTTGCCGGGGTACTCGGTGATGTCCCCGGCCGCGAAGATCCGGTTGACGCCGGTGGACATCGTCGAGTCGACCGCGATGTGCCGCCGGTCGATGGTGAGCCCCCAGCGGGTCAGCGGCCCGAGGTCGGCGGTGAAGCCGAGCGCGGCAACCACCGCCTGCGCCGGGCGGACGTGCCGGTCCCCGGTGCGGGTCTGCACCAGCTCGACCTTCTCGATCCGGTCCTCGCCGTGGATGGCGGCGACCTCGGTGAAGGTGAGGATCTCCACGCTCGACGCCTCGACCCGCGCGATCGTCGACGCGTGCGCGCGGAACCGGTCGCGGCGGTGCGCCAGGGTGACCGAGCGGGCGATCGGCTCCAGGGCAAGCGCCCAGTCGAAGGCGCTGTCCCCGCCGCCGACCACGATGACGTCCTGGTCGGCGTAGGCGTCCAGCTTCGGCACGAAGTAGACGAGGCCCCGGCCGAGATGGCCGGTGCCGGTCGGCAGCGGCCGGGGGGTGAACGTGCCGAGACCGCCGGTGATCACAACGACCCTGGCGCGGACCCGGCGGCCCTGGCTGCTGGTCACCACGACCGCGTCCGGTTCGTGGGCGAGCTCAGCGGCCTGCTGGTCCAGCAGGTACGTCGGGTCGAACTGGGCGGCCTGGGCGACGAGGGCGTCGACCAGCTCGCGGCCGCGGATGGCGGGGAAGCCGGCCACGTCGTAGATCACCTTCTCCGGGTACAGCGCGGTGACCTGGCCGCCCGCCTCGGGCAACGAGTCCATCAGCGCGACGGACATGCCCCGGAACCCCGCGTAGTAGGCGCCGTAGAGCCCCGCGGGGCCGGCGCCGACGATCAGCATGTCCACGCTGGTGTCGACGTCGCCGCCCGCGGCGGCGTCGGGTCGGACGGCGGTGCCGGCGTTCGGCTCGACCGACTGCGTGACCATGGGCAGCTCCCCGCACCTCGTGGCCCGGCCGGTCGGACTGGGGTGTCCGGTCGGTGCCACTGGACGTTCCTTCGCCTCATCCTGCCGGAGATCTGGCCCGCACGCCGTCATCTTCGCTGGTGGGCGTCCCGGGTCGGTCGGCGCCGCGGCGCCGGGCCGGGGCGCCGGCCGGCGATGTGCCCGGATCGCCTGCGGACCGGTCCCGGTCAACGGGGTGTGGCGTTGCGCTTGTATCGTTTCTCCGTTGCACGGTTCGTTGCCGGTCATATCGGCTGTTCAGGCGGAATTCCGGGGCGTTCCCGGAGAAACGGCACGTCCTCCTGGCCGTCGGATGGCGGACAGCGCTCCCCGCGCCGCGCCCGGCGGGTACTAGCGTGAGGTGGCAGGCACCCGCGGTCGCCGCGCCGCACCGAGCGGCGGTGGGGACAGGGCGGACACGGGGCGGGAGAGCGGTGGCGGATCGATCGACGGGCCGGGACGAGCCGGACGGCACCCGGGGTGAGGCGCTGCACCCTGACGACCCGACCGTCATCGGCGCCTACCGGGTCGTGCGCCGGCTCGGCTCGGGCGGCATGGGCACGGTGTACCTCGCCCGCGACGCCGCCGGGGCCCTCGTCGCGATCAAGGTGATCCGCTCGGACCTGGCCGCCGACCCCGAGTTCCGCGAGCGGTTCCGGGACGAGGTCGCCGCGGCGCGCCGGGTCGCCCCGTTCTGCACCGCGCAGGTCCTCGACGCCGACCCCGCCGCCCGCCGCCCCTACCTCGTCACGGAGTACATCGACGGTGTCCGCCTCGACGACGTCGTCAAACGGTCCGGGCCGCTGCCGATGTCGACGCTGCAGGGCGTGGCGATCGGCGTGGCCAGCGCGCTGACCGCGATCCACAAGGCCGGCATCGTCCACCGTGACCTCAAGCCGAGCAATGTCATGCTGTCGTTCTCCGGTCCCCGGGTCATCGACTTCGGGATCGCCCGGGCGCTCGACGCGGCGCAGGGCCGGACCCAGACCGGCCTCGTCCTCGGCTCGGTCGGCTGGATGGCGCCCGAGCAGATGGAGGGCGCGACGATCGGCCCGGCGGTCGACGTCTTCGCCTGGGGTCTGCTCATCGCCTACGCCGCCGTCGGCACCCACCCCTACGGGGACGGCACCTATCTGGAGATGTCGGAGAAGATCCAGACGGGCCGGCCCGACCTGCGGGACGTGCCGGCGCAGCTGCAACCCGTCGTCCGCTCCGCGCTCGCCCGTGACCCGCGGACCCGGCCCTCGACCGAACGGCTGCTGCTGACCCTGCTCGGCGAGGAGGCGCCGCCCGGCGGGGACACCCGGGTCGCGGCCACCGCCGTCCTCGACGGCACCTGGCCGCGGGGCCGCAGCGCCGCCGCGGCCGCCGCCGGGATGGCTGGGGCGGCGGGTGCCGCAGC
>NZ_CM001489.1:4519598-4525786 GCF_000262465.1 Frankia sp. QA3 | reverse complement strand
GGCCGCCGACCGTGGCAATGCCGCGCGCCCGCAACCGGCGCCGCGGCAGGTCGTCGAGCGCCCCGCGCGCCGCGGCCGGGCGCCTGAACCCCACGACCCCGCCGCGCCGCGCCGCCCGCGCCGCCGGTTCCGGCTGCGGATCCCCTTCAAACGGACGATCCTGTTCGTCCTGGTCGTCCTGCTCCTGCTCTCCGCGGCCGACCAGATCGCGTCCATGGTCGACGAGCAGCGCAGCCGGCTGTGGGACAAGGTGGCCACCTCGGTCAAGAACGGCGTGGGCGACCAGGTGGACAGCCTGTGGAACCAGGCGAAGGACACCTTCGGCGGTTCCTCGGACGGGTCCGGGTGACGGCGCACCTGATGGCTGACCGGTAGGCGTAAACCCGCCGCCGGATAGGTACACCGACCTCATGGCGAGCATTTCGAGCAAGATCAACGAATTCCTGCACAGCCCGAAGACCCGGGAGATGGTCGACAAGGCCAAGGCGGCGGCCAACAAGCCCGAGAACCGGGCCAAGATCAAGCAGGTGCAGGAGAAGTTCACCAGCCGCACCCGGGGGCATGGTCATCACAACGCCCCGGGCGGCCCCCCGACCACCGGCGGCCCGACCACCGGCTCGACCCAGAGCCACCCGGGCGGCTACGACGCGGAGCACGGCTACGCTGAGCGCCCGTCCGGCGGCTCCGGTGCCGACGCCGGCTACGGCGAGCGGCCGTCCGGGTCCGGTGGCTACGGCGAGCGGTCGACAGAGTCCGGTGGTGGTTATGGCGAGCGGCCGTCCGGCGGTTATGACGCGGACGTCCCCCCGGGTCCCGGTCCGGCCGACACCGGCGGTCGTTCCGGCTACTGATCGCCCGGCCGTCCCATCCCGGAACGTCCCGGTGCCGGCCTCAGGGCGACGCGGCCCGGCACCGGGACCCAGGTCGTACGATCGCGAGATGAGCCTTGTGGATGCCGACGGCGAGACTGCGGTGGGTCGGGGCGACGGCGCCGGCGAGATCCGGTCGATCCTGGACCGGGCCGCCGAGGGCGGCCGTATCTCGCCCGAGGAGGCGCTGCTCCTCTACACCCGGGCACCCCTGCACGCGCTCGGCACAGCGGCGGACACGGTCCGCCGCCGCCGGTATCCCGACGGCATCGCCACCTACATCATCGACCGTAACATCAACTACACGAACATCTGCGTGACGGCCTGCCGGTTCTGTGCGTTCTACCGGGCGCCGAAGCACGCCGAGGGCTGGGTCCGCGACGTCGACGACATCGTCACCAAGTGCGGCGAGGCGGTGGAGCTCGGCGCCACCCAGATCATGCTTCAGGGCGGGCACAACCCCGACTTCGGCATCGAGTGGTACGAGCAGGTGTTCGGCGCGATCAAGGCGGCCTACCCGCAGCTCGCCCTGCACTCGCTGGGGGCCAGCGAGGTCGTGCACATCGCCCGCACGTCCGACCTGACGTTCCCCGAGGTCATCACCCGGCTGCGCGACGCGGGCCTGGACAGCTTCGCCGGCGCCGGCGCCGAGATCCTCACCGAGCGTCCCCGGCACGCCATCGCCCCGCTCAAGGAGCCCGGCCACGTCTGGCTGTCGGTGATGGAGACCGCGCACACCCTCGGCCTGGAATCGACCGCGACGTTCATGATGGGCACCGGCGAGACGAACGCCGAGCGCATCGAGCACCTACGGATGATCCGGGACGTGCAGGACCGCACCGGCGGCTTCCGCTCGTTCATTCCGTGGACGTACCAGCCGGAGAACAACCACCTCGGCGGGCGCACCCAGGCCACGACGCTGGAGTACCTGCGCCTCGTCGCCGTCGCCCGGCTGTTCTTCGACAACATCGCCCACCTGCAGGGTTCGTGGCTGACGACCGGCAAGGAGGTCGGCCAGCTCACCCTGCACATGGGCGCCGACGACCTCGGCTCGGTGATGCTGGAGGAGAACGTCGTCTCCTCCGCCGGCGCCCGCCACCGGACCAACCGCTCCGAGCTGATCAGCCTGATCCGCACGGCCGGCCGCATCCCCGCGCAGCGCGACACCCGCTACCGCCACCTCGTCGTCCACCGCGACCCCGCGCAGGACCCGACCGACGACCGCGTCGCCTCCCACTTCTCCTCCACCGCGCTCCCTCTCGTCTCGGCCACCTAGAACCGTCTCTCGGCCACCCGGTCCGACCGGTCCGACGTTTCCGGGAACGCCGGTGTTCTTTGTCGCCGGACAATCCGTGCGCTGATCCCCGGAGGCCGCTGTTCGGGTGAGCCGTAACATCCTTGTTTTATGGGGGATGAAACGGGATTCCCGGGGCCCGGCGGTGCCGCCCGGCGGCCGAAACCACGCTTTCCCGGAGGGCCTGTCGCACCGCGCCCGGCCGCCGCACCGGTGGACGCCGCGCCGACCGGCGCAGCCGCGGGCGGCGCGGCCGCGGGCGGCGGGTCCGGGCCGGTGGGGCGTGTCGGGGCGGCGGACACCTCGGACTCCTCGGTCACGGTGCTGCACATCTCCGACGTCCAGTTCGGGGAGCATCACGTCTTCGGCCGCGCCGGGCTGACGCTGGCCGACCGCGGCGAGGGATCGCTGTTCGCCCGGCTGCACGACGACCTGCGGGTCTGCGCGGAGTCGGCGGGGCTGCGTCCGGATCTCGTGGTCGTCACCGGCGATCTCGCCGAGACCGGCATGCCCGCCGAGTTCGCCCAGGTCAACCGGTTCCTCGCCGAGCTCACCGACGCACTCGGCCTCGGCCGCGACCGGGTGGCGCTGGTGCCCGGCAACCACGACGTGAACTGGCTGGCCTGCCGGGCGTACGTGCTGGGCGAGCAGAGCGAGGGCCGGGAGCCGCAGCCGCCGTACTGGAGCAAGTGGAGGTCGTTCGTCGGCCTGCTCGACGAGTTCCACGGGCCGGCGGGCCGGGTCGGCTTCGAGGTCGGCGCGGAATGGTCGCTGTACGAGGTGCCCGAGCTGCGGGTCGTCGTCGCCGGGCTGAACTCGACGATGGCGGAGACGCACGAGGTGCATCACGGCTGGCTGGGCGAGCATCAGCTGCGCCGGGTGGCCGAGGCGATGCGCCGCTACGAGCGGGCCGGCTGGCTGCGCCTCGGTGCCGTGCACCACAACCCGATCCGCGGCGCCACCGCCGACGACGAGAACCTGCGCGACGCCGACGACCTCGACCGGATCCTCGGCCCGCACCTGAACCTGCTGCTGCACGGCCACACCCACGACGGCCGCGGCGGCTGGCTGTCCTCCTCCGGCCTGCCGGTGCTGTCGACGGGCAGCGCCGCCGTCGAGGCGTCGGCCCGCCCGCCGGACGTGCCGAACCAGTACCAGCTCATCCGGATCGACCGGCACGGCTTCACCCGCCACGCCCGCCGCTACGAGCCCGACCAGAAGCGCTGGACCGGTGACCTGCGCATCGACCCGGCCGGCAACACCTGGTCGGTGCCCACCCGCCACCGCTTCCGCGAGGTGCACGCCGCCTTCCCACCCACCTCGGCCGACCCCGCTGACGACGACCCCCACCGAGCCGTCCGGGACCCGTTCGATCACGAGCCTCGGGTACGCATCGGCTTCCGGCGGTACGCATCCGGTCAGCTCTCGTTCGAGCTCTACCCGGCGGGCGAGACGCCGCCGAGCGCGTGGACGGGAGCCGACCTGCTCGACGAGGTGGCCGAGGTCGCCCGGCTGCGGCATCCGGGTGCCGTGGTCGACCGGGTCGAGGACGCCGAGGGTCTGCCCGCGCACCTGCGGATCCGCCGGGTGGACACCCGGGTCGTCGAGCAGCGGGTCGTCGGCGTGATCGACGGTGACGCCGACCGCGCCGCCGTCGAGGGCTTCGCGGCGACCGTTCAGGCGAGATACCTGGCGGCGTTCCCCGGCCTGATCGCCGACCTCGTCTACACCGGGAGCCGCCCGGCGCCGCCCGATCTGGTGACCGAGGCCGGTCGGCGCGGCGTGGCACTGCTGAGCATGATCGAGTATCAGGGCGTGCTCGACCTGCGCGCCTACCAGGAGCGGCAGACCGGTCGCCTGCTGGCCGACCAGAACTATCCACCGGAGCTGTACGTCGCGCAGCGGATCAGCCCGGTCCGCGGCGCGCCGCTTCCCGTTCCCGTGCGCGACGCCCCGGCGCTCGACCAGATCATCGACTGGCTGACGACGGACCAGCCCCGATTCGTCCTCCTGCTCGGCGCGTTCGGCCACGGCAAGACCTACCTGTCGCATGAGCTCGCCCGGGAGCTGCCACGGCGGCTGCCGCACACCCATCCGCTGCTCATCGAGCTGCGGCACCTGGAGAAGGCGCCGGATCTGGACCGGATCGTCGCCCAGCACCTGGTCGCCTCCCAGGTTCGCCGCCCCGACCTGGATGCCTTCCGCTACATGCTGCGCACCGGGCAGCTCGTGCTCATCTTCGACGGCTTCGACGAGCTCGCCGCCCGGGTCACCTACGACCGGGCCGTCGCCCACCTGGAGACCCTGCTGGCCGCCTTCGACGACCGCGGGCCCGTCGGTACCAGCGCGAAGATTGTCGTGACCAGCCGAGCCGAGTTCTTCCTCACCGACCAGGACGTGCTCAAGGAGACCGGCAGGCGGGTCGAGCTGACCTTCGGCCGCTTCATCATCCGGCTGGCCGACTTCACCGACGAGCAGATCCACGACTACCTCGTCCGCCGCTACCTGCGCGGTTCCCGGCTCGGGCCGGCCGGGGTGTCACCGGCGCGCGGCCAGGAGGAGGCGCAGCGCCTGGCCGCGGCCCGCCTCGCGCTCGTGCGCGGCGTGCGGGATCTGCCCGACCTGGCCACGAACCCCCGGCTGCTGTCGTTCATCGCCGATCTCGATGAGGAGCGCCTCGCGTCCGCCCGGCGCCGGGCGGGCGTCGCAGCCGCCGGCGTCGCAGGCACCGCCGGGCGGGTCACCGCCGCGGACCTGTACCGGGAACTGCTCGACCAGTGGCTCGACTACGAAAGCGAGCGGTCGCGGGAGCTGACCATGGCGGAGCGGCGGGCCGCGGTGACCGAGCTTGCCGTGACCCTCTGGCGCGACGGGAGCGCCACGGTCGGCGTGGCCCGGCTGACCGAGATCGCCGCCCGGGTGCTCGAGACCATGAGCGATCGGCGCGGCCTCACCGCCGATGAGACCGCCCAGCTCCTGGGCTCGGGCACGGCCCTGCGCCGCGACGGCGAGGGGCAGTTCTCGTTCATCCACCAGTCGGTGATGGAATACCTCGTCGCCGCCGAGATCGCCGACCAGCTGACGGGTGTTCCCGTCGGGTCGGGGGACGGCGGCCCCCGGGAGCCCGCACTGGTGTCGGTGCGGGAGATGTCGGAGCTGATGGCCGACTTCCTCGGCGACCTGCTCGGCCGTGAGCGGGCGGCCCGTTGGGCGCAGGACGTCGCCGACGCCCCGGACGACGCCGCCACGACGAAGGCGAACGCGGTGCTGCTCGCCCGGCGGCTCGGCGTCGAGCTGCGGACCGCCGCGCGGCTCGCCGGCGCCGATCTGTCCGGCCAGGACCTGACCGGCCGCGACCTGCGCGGCGCCGACCTGCGCGGCGCGAACCTGACCGGCGCCGTCCTCGATCGGGCGGATCTGCGTGACGCGGATCTGCACGGGGTGGCGCTTGCCGGCGCGTCCCTGCGCGAGACCAGGCTGGCCGGTGCCGACCTGGCGGAGGCGGCGCTGGCGGGCGCGCAGTTGCATGAGGTCGAGGGAACGCCGCGCGATGCCCGCGGAGCCGTCCTCGATGACGCCCGGATCGTCGGCGGGTCGCTGGGCGCCGTGCGTCTGGCCGGCGCGTCCCTGCGCCGGGCCGAGCTGGTCGGTACCCACCTCGTCGGCGCCGACCTGACCAGAGCGGACCTCACCAGCGCTCGCCTCACCGACGTCGACCTGACCGGCGCGACGACCGCGGGCAGCCGATGGGGGCGCGTGGCCATCCTCGGCGGTCTGCTGCCGGCCGACCCGACCGGTGCGGCTTTCGCCGCCGCGGCGATCCCCGGTCGTGACCCCGCCGAGCGGATGCTCCGATCCGCGAGCGCGCCGGTGCTTTCGGTGGGGTTTTCGCCGGATGGGGCGTTGCTGGTGTCGGGTGGGGATGACGGGTCGGTGCGGGTGCGGGAGGTGGGGTCGGGGCGTGAGCTGCGGGTGTTGACCGGCCATCAGGGCTGGGTGCGGTCGGTGGGGTTTTCGCCGGATGG
>NZ_CM001489.1:4519116-4519498 GCF_000262465.1 Frankia sp. QA3 | reverse complement strand
ATGGGGCGTTGCTGGTGTCGGGTGGCCGGAACGGGTCGGTGCGGGTGTGGGAGGTGGGGTCGGGGCGTGAGCTGCGGGTGTTGACCGGCCATCAGGGCTGGGTGCGGTCGGTGGGGTTTTCGCCGGATGGGGCGTTGCTGGTGTCGGGTGGGGATGACGGGTCGGTGCGGGTGTGGGAGGTGGGGTCGGGGCGTGAGCTGCGGGTGTTGACCGGCCAGCAGGGCTCGGTGCGGTCGGTGGGGTTTTCGCCGGATGGGGCGTTGCTGGTGTCGGGTGGGGATGACGGGTCGGTGCGGGTGTGGGAGGTGGGGTCGGGGCGTGAGCTGCGGGTGTTGACCGGCCATCAGGTCTCGGTGCGGTCGGTGGGGTTTTCGCCGGATGG
>NZ_CM001489.1:4494873-4519016 GCF_000262465.1 Frankia sp. QA3 | reverse complement strand
CGTTGCTGGTGTCGGGTGGCCGGGACGGGTCGGTGCGGGTGTGGGAGGTGGGGTCGGGGCGTGAGCTGCGGGTGTTGACCGGCCAGCAGGGCTGGGTGCGGTCGGTGGGGTTTTCGCCGGATGGGGCGTTGCTGGTGTCGGGTGGGGATGACGGGTCGGTGCGGGTGTGGGAGGTGGGGTCGGGGCGTGAGCTGCGGGTGTTGACCGGCCATCAGGATTGGGTGCGGTCGGTGGGGTTTTCGCCGGATGGGGCGTTGCTGGTGTCGGGTGGGGATGACGGGTCGGTGCGGGTGTGGGAGGTGGGGTCGGGGCGTGAGCTGCGGGTGTTGACCGGCCATCAGGGCTGGGTGTTTTCGGTGGGGTTTTCGCCGGATGGGGCGTTGCTGGTGTCGGGTGGCCAGGACGGGTCGGTGCGGGTGTGGGAGACCACCACCGGACGGCCCATCGCCGCCCTGCTCGGGCTGCCGGCGGGGTGGGCGGCGTTGCTGCCTGACGGCTACAAGCTTGTCGGCGATCCCGGCGGAGCCTTCTGGTGGACGATCAAGGCCGTCCGTTTCGAGCCGGGCGAGCTCGACCGCTTCGATCCCTCCGCCCGCAGGCTCCCCGACGACGCCCCGCTCCCACTGCCCCCCGAGTACCGGATCGTCACCCCTGGCATGCGCCCGGTCGCCGCCCGTCCACCGTGGGAACCCCAGCCCCGCCGCCTGCGCCTGCGCCGCCGCAGAACGGGCACCTGACGGTCCGCCCCTCCCGCCAGGTCCGAGGGTCCGGGACGGCATCGACATCTGCCGTCCACGGACGGGACGCCATAGATTGGCCCGATGAGCGAGTCCGCCGGGTCCCCGGCCGTGGTCCCGGCGGCGACCGGGCCGAAGATCGAGCTGCACGTTCACCTGGAGGGGACGGTTCGGCCGGCGACGCTGCTGGAGATGGCGCGGCGTAACGAGGAGGCGCTGCCGTCGCGGACGGTCGAGGGCCTCGCGGAGCTCTACCGCTTCCGCGACTTCAACCACTTCATCCAGGTCTGGGTCATGACGACGCACGTGATGCGGACCGAGGCCGACTTCCGCCAGGTCGTCGTCGACTACGCCGCCGAGGCGGCCAGCCACGGCGCCGTCTACCTGGAGGGCATCTTCTCGCCCTGGTTCCGCGTGCAGCGCGGCGTCCGGGTCGAGGAGATCTTCAACGGCTACGCCGACGGGGCGATCGAGGCCCGGGAGCGCTACGGCGTCGAGGTGCGCCTGACCCCGGACATCGACCGGGTGCTGCCCGTCGAGGCGGCCACCGAGGTGGCCCGCTGGGCGGCGCGCTTCGCCGAACGCGGCATCGTCGGCCTCGGGCTCGGCGGGCCAGAGGTCGGCCATCCGCCGGAGCCGTTCGCGCCCGCGTTCGCCCTGGCCGCGGACGCCGGGCTCGCCGCGGTCCCGCACGCGGGGGAGACGGAGGGGCCGGCGTCGATCCACGGCGCGCTCGACGCGCTCGGCGCCCGGCGCCTCCGCCACGGCGTCCGCGCGGTCGAGGACCCGGCGCTGGTGCGCCGCCTCGCCGACGAGGGGATCGTGCTGGACGTCTGCCCGGTGTCGAACCTGCGCACCCGCTCCGTGGCCCGCCTCGGCGACCATCCGCTCGCCGCGTTGCACGCGGCCGGCGTGGCCTGTTCACTGGCCACCGACGACCCGGCGATGTTCGGCACCGACCTCGGCACCGAGCACGCCGTCGCCGCCGGCCTCGGCGCCCGCGCCCGCGACCTGTACGCGGCCGGCGTCGCCGGGGCGCTGTGCGACGAGGCGACCCGCGAGCGGCTGCGCCGCCTCGGCGCGGCCACCGACTGGGACGCCGCCGAGAAGGCGGCCCGCGCCGCCGCCCCGACGGCCCTCGCCGGGTTCGACGGCGTGGACGACAGGGAGGGGGCGCGGTGAGCAGGCCCGGACTGGACAAGCGGCCGCAGGAGGTCGCGGCGATGTTCGACGGCGTGGCCGGGCGCTACGACCTGACGAACGCCGTGCTCTCCGGCGGACTGGACCGGACCTGGCGGCGCGCCACCGCCGCCTTCCTCGACCTGCGCCCCGGCCTGCGGGTCCTCGACCTCGCCGCCGGCACGGCCACCTCGTCGCGGGCCTTCGCCGAGGCCGGCGCGGACGTCGTCGCCTGCGACTTCTCCCTCGGCATGCTGCGCGCCGGCCAGCGCCGACTCGCCGAGAAGCCGCTGCCCGCCAGCCCGGCCTCCCCGGCCTCGGGCGCGGGGCGGGTGGTGCTGACCGCCGGGGACGGGCTGCATCTGCCCTTCCCCGACGCCGCGTTCGACCGCACGACGATCTCGTTCGGGCTGCGCAACGTCGCCGACACCGTGCGCTGCCTCGCCGAGCTGCGCCGGGTCACCCGGCCCGGCGGCAGGCTCGTCGTCTGCGAGTTCTCCCGGCCGGTGTGGGGCCCCTGGCGGACCGTCTACCTCGAATACCTGATGCGGGCGCTGCCGAGCCTCGCCCGCGCGGTCAGCAGCAGCCCGGACTCCTACGTCTACCTGGCCGAGTCGATCCGAGCCTGGCCCGCTCAGGCCGAGCTCGCCGACCTGCTGCGCGAGGCCGGCTGGTCGCGGGTCACCTGGCGCAACCTCACCGGCGGCGTCGTCGCCCTGCATCGCGGCCACGCCTCCGACTGATCGGCGCCGGCCCCAGCGCCGGCCCTGGCCCCAGGTCAGCCGGGCAGGTGGGAGTCGAACCAGGTCAGGGTGCGTGACCAGGCATCGCGGGCCGAGGCCGGATGGTGGGACGCGGGGCGGGCGTCGTTGTGGAAGCCGTGCCCGGCCTCGGGGTAGCGGATGATCTCGGTGGGCACGGGGGCCGCGGCCACCGCGGCCCGCAGGGCCTCGACGTCCTCGACGGGGATGCTCGGGTCCTGGTCGCCGTACAGGCCGAGCCACGGCGCCTGCAGCCGGTCGGCGATCTCCAGTGGGCTCGGCTCGCCGAAGCGCCGGGTGCGGATCCCGCCGCCGTAGAACGTGACCGCCGCGCCGAACGGGCGGGCCACCGCGGTCTGGAAGGCGACGCTCCCACCCAGGCAGAAGCCGACGACGGCGCAGCGGTCCAGCGCCGTTCCCTCCTCGGCGAGGACGGCCAGCGCGGCGTCGACATCCTCCAGCAGATCCGTGCCGTCGAGGTCCTCGACGACCTTCACCGCCGAGGCGATGTCGTCGTAGTCGAAGACCGGCGAGCCGACGCGGTGGAACAGGTCGGGTGCGATCGCCCGCCAGCCGGCCCGGGCGAAGCGGGTACACAGTCCCCGCACGTGCTCGGTGAGGCCGAACGCCTCGTGCAGGACGACGACGCCGCCGCGCGCGGGGCCGGCGGGTTCGGCAAGCGTTGCCGGGGCAGGTCCGTCGGCGGTGGGGAGGACGACGGTCTCTTCGGTCATCGGATCTCTCGATTCGGAACAGTGTCGTGTCGGGTGACGGGCGTCGAGTGGGCGCGGCCGCACTGGCGACGGCGCGCCCGCCTGGGCACGTCCGGTGTGATCCATGGGGCTTTGGGCAACTTTGCGGTTTTTCGGGGTTAGATGACACAGCGTGGGCGGTGCGGCGTGCGGTCGGGCGACGGTTGCGCGGATCAGGTCGGGACAGAATGCCGTGGCCGCCGGGTCGGGGTGGTCCCTTCCGGTCAGGTGTCCCCCGCTCGGGCCGGTCGAGACCGCCCGTTCGGGTGGCGCCATCTGGTCCGGACGTGCCTCGCGTGGACCGGGTGGCACCGCCACGGACCAGCCGGCGCCCGCGGACGAGCGCCGCGTTTCGGGCGACCAGCGGGGGACTACCCCGCACGGGCGGTGATCCCACCCTGTCGGGAGAACGTGCCATGGACAGTTTTCAGTCGTCGGCCGTGCGTAGTGACCGAATTGCGACGCGTGACACGCCGGAGGGATGGACGTGTGCGCCGCGCGCGCGACCAGCAGTCATGTGGTGAAAGGGGTCGGCATTATACGCTCGTCTAGAAGTTGCGCCAGGGCGCCGCGGCGGGTCCACCTGGGCCAGGAGCCGGGAACGGTCGCTCACCGTGGTCATAGGGTGCGCGAAGTCGACTCGTCCGGTCTTCATCGCATCCTGGTTGGTGCGATTGGCCTGCGTAGGGCCTACACTCGCCGAGGACGCTCGTGAAGAATTTCACGAGCACTCAACGAGGGGTCCCGGCCGGGAGTGCTCCCGGGACGGGTGGTCGAGCGGATCCGGAGCAATGGGTGGCCATGGCGACGACAAGGACTGACGGCGCGGGCGGCGGGTCGACGACCGACGCCGACGTCATCGTGGTCGGCGCCGGCCCCGGAGGCTCGTCGGCCGCCTACCACCTGGCCAGCACCGGGCTGGACGTCCTGCTGGTCGAGAAGACGACCTTCCCCCGCGAGAAGGTCTGCGGCGACGGGCTGACTCCGCGCGCCGTGCGCAGCCTCGTCGAGATGGGCATCGACACCTCGCCCGCCGCCGGTTGGGCGCGCAACAGGGGGCTGCGCATCGTCGGCGGCGGCGTGCGGATGGAACTGCCCTGGCCGGACCTGGCGAGCTGGCCCGACTACGGGCTCGTCCGTCCCCGCCTCGACTTCGACGACCTGCTCGCCCGGCACGCGGTGAAGGCCGGCGCCCGGCTGCAGGAGGGCACGGCCGTCACCGGGCCGCTGCTCGACGAGCGCACCGGCCGGGTCGTCGGCGTCCTGGCGCGCACCGGGCCCGACCGGGAGCCGGTGACCTACCGCGCCCCGCTGGTCATCGCCGCGGACGGCAACAGCGCCCGGATCGCGCTGGCGCTCGGCATCCGCCGCCGGGAGGACCGTCCGCTCGGCGTCGCCGTCCGCCGCTACTACCGCAGCCCGCTCACGAACGACGACCACCTCGAGTCCCACCTGGAGCTGTGGGAGGGCCGGCCGCGCCAGAGCCGCCTGCTGCCCGGCTACGGCTGGATCTTCGGCGTCGGCGACGGCACCAGCAACGTGGGCCTCGGCCTGCTGAACACCACCGACGCCTTCCAGAACACCAACTACACCGATCTGCTGCGCCGCTGGCTCGCGGCGCTGCCGCCGGAGTGGGGCTTCACCGAGGACAACGCGATCGGCCCGGTGCGCGGCAGCGCCCTGCCGATGGGCTTCAACCGCACCCCGCACTACCGCGACGGCGTGCTGCTCGTCGGTGACGCCGGCGGCATGGTCAACCCGTTCAACGGCGAGGGCATCGCCTATGCGCTGGAGTCGGGTCGGTACGCCGCCGAGGTCGCCGTGCAGGCGCTCGCCCGCGCCGAGGGACCCGCCCGGGAACGCGCCCTCGGGCACTACCCGGAAATCGTGCGTGCCCAGTACGGCGGGTATTACACCCTCGGTCGATATTTCGTCCAGCTCATCGGGAATCCGACCATCATGGCGCTCGGGACGAAGTACGGGCTGCCGCGGCCGACGCTCATGCGCTTCGTTCTCAAGATCATGGCAAATCTCACCGACCCCCGGGGAGGGGATGCGATGGACCGACTGATCAATGCTATGACCCGGCTCGCTCCCGCGGCCTGACGTGTTACCCGGGTCGATCCGGCGGCGTGCCGCACGGGCCGGATCGACGAAATTCCGGTATGTCGCACAGCGCGGCACCGGTGCTGGCGCACCGGTGCCGGAGCGGGACCTGACAGGTCGTCGCGGAATGTCCGGTAGGGGCCGCTTGCTCTGCGGACAGGACTGTGGGACCAGCCCGCCGTCGGCGGATCGGCTCTCGAGGGAAACCGGCGGGGCCGGCCGGTGAGGCGGCGAAGTACCGCCGGGCCAGGGGTTTCGGCTCGGGATCGGGTGAGGGCGCCCCGCTTCCGGCGCCGTGACCAGTGGCCAGAAACGTGACGAACACCGAGCGCGGACCGTTCGCGATCCGTTCACCGGAAAGCCATTCCTCATAACGTCCGGTAACACTCTTTCGAAGGAGAGGAGTTCGGCATGCTCTCGAACTACGTGCCGATCCTCGTTCTGCTGGCGATCGCGAGCCTGTTCGCGGTCGGTTCCGTCGCGGCGGGCGCGATCATCGGCCCGCGTCGGTTCAATCGTGCGAAGATCGACGCCTACGAGTGCGGGATCGAACCCTCTCCGGCCCCGGCCGGACCGCAGCGCTTCCCGGTGAAGTACTACAACACCGCGATGCTTTTCATCGTCTTCGACATCGAGATCATCTTTTTGTTCCCGTGGGCGGTCGCGTTCGACAGTCTCGCGGTGTTCGGCCTCGGTGCGATGGCGCTGTTCATGGCGACGATCTTCGTCGCGTACGCCTACGAGTGGCGTCGTGGAGGTCTGGAATGGGACTAGAGGAGAAGCTGCCCGGTGGAGTGCTCCTCGCCAGCGTCGAGAAGCTCGCCAACTGGTCCCGGCGGTCGTCGCTGTGGCCGGCGACCTTCGGGCTGGCCTGCTGCGCGATCGAGATGATGTCCACCGGCGCCGGCCGCTACGACCTGTCCCGGTTCGGCATGGAGGTCTTCCGGGCCAGCCCCCGCCAGGCCGACCTGATGATCGTCGCCGGCCGGGTGAGCCAGAAGATGGCGCCGGTGCTGCGGCAGATCTACGACCAGATGCCCGAGCCCAAGTGGGTGCTGTCGATGGGCGTCTGCGCCAGCAGCGGCGGCATGTTCAACAACTACGCGATCGTGCAGGGCGTCGACCACATCGTCCCGGTCGACATGTACCTGCCCGGCTGCCCGCCGCGGCCGGAGATGCTGATGGACGCCATCATCAAGCTGCACGAGAAGATCCTCGCCGGGCCGGTCACCGGCAAGACCCCGCACACCGAGTCCGGCTCGTCGCCCTACCCGAAGCCGATCGACGTGGCCACCGCCCGCGCCGGGCTGCCCGCCGGTGAGCTCGACACCCGCACCCTGTCGGTCAACGACCGCAAGCGCTTCCGGATCCCGGCCGGCGCGCCGGTCCCGACCGGGCGCGGCGCCGTCGAACCCGCCCTCGACACCCGCCGGCCCGCGGCGATCGCCCCACCGTCGGTGTTCGGCCGGGCCAAGCGGATCCCCGTGGACGCCAAGCCCGCCGACGAGTCGCGGGCCCACGGTCCCGGCCCGAGCACCGCCGACATCGCCGACAGCGACGCCGCCCCGGGCGGCACCACGGCCGGCACCGGGCAGCGGGGCGCCGACCCAGGAGCGACGCATGACACCCCCTGACGGCACGCCTTCCGGCGGCACCCCCTCCAACGGCCGGGGCGCGGGCGGCGGCGCCTTCGACGAGAACGGGGCCGCCGCGAACGGTGCCGGCGAGCTGGTGGGCGGCGGCGGCAACGGCGTGCGACCGGGACGGCGCCACGACGCGTTCGGCGCCGGCGGCACCGGCGACACCTCCGGCTTCGGCCGCCTCGTCGCCCCGGCCCCGGTGCTGGCCGCCAGCGAGCGGCCGTTCGGCGACCCGGACGCCGACGCGGTGTACGACGCGCTCGAACGCGTCTTCCCGCAGCTCGGCGACGCCGTCGAGCGGGCCGTCGTCGACCGCGGCGAGCTGACCCTGCACGTGCGCCGCGAGGGCCTGCCGGCGCTGGCCCAGACCCTGCGCGACGACCCGGGACTGCGTTTCGAGCTGCTGTCGTCACTGTCCGGGGTGGACTACCCGGACGACGTCACCGGCCGCCGGCTGCACTCGGTGGTCCACCTGACCTCGATGACCTACCGCCGCCGGCTGCGCCTGGAGGTCTCCGTCGCCGACGCCGACCCCACCGTGCCGAGCCTGACCTCGGTGTGGCCCACCGCGGACTGGCATGAGCGGGAGGCCTACGACCTGTTCGGCATCGTCTACACCGGCCACCCCGGGCTGACCCGGATCATGATGCCGGACGACTGGATCGGGCACCCGCAGCGCAAGGACTACCCGCTGGGTGGCATCCCGGTCGACTACAAGGGCGCCACGGTCCCGCCGCCGGACGAGCGCCGGAGCTACTCGTGATCCCGCACCCGGCCCTGACCGGCCGCCTGCATCCCCGAGGCGACATCCGAGGTTCGCTATGACGCCCAGCACGTCGGCCCCGCACACATCGACCTCCCACCCCACCGACGGGTCCCACCCCACCGACGGGACCCACCCCACCGACGGGACCCACCCCACCGACGGGACCTCCCAGCCCACCGACGCCCCCCCGGCCTACGAGGCCGGGTTCACGGAGTCCGCGTCCGGGCGCGTCTACACCGTCACCGGCGGCGACTGGGAGGAGATCCTCGGCGCCGGTGAACAGGACGCCGAGCGCATCGTCGTCAACATGGGGCCGCAGCACCCCTCCACGCACGGCGTGCTGCGCCTCGTGCTGGAGATCGAGGGTGAGACGGTCACCGAGACCCGCCTCGTCATCGGCTACCTGCACACCGGCATCGAGAAGAGCTGCGAGTACCGCACCTGGACCCAGGCGGTCACCTTCCTCACCCGCGCGGACTACCTGTCCCCGCTGTACAACGAGGCGGCCTACTGCCTGTCGGTGGAGAAGCTGCTCGGCATCACCGACGACATCCCCGAACGGGCCACCGTGATCCGGGTGCTGGTGATGGAGCTGCAGCGCATCGCCTCGCACCTGGTGTGGCTGGCCACCGGCGGCATGGAGCTCGGCGCCACCACCGCGATGATCTTCGGGTTCCGGGAGCGGGAGAAGGTCCTCGACCTGCTGGAGCTCATCACCGGGCTGCGGATGAACCACGCCTTCATCCGCCCCGGCGGCCTGGCCCAGGACCTGCCGGACGGCACGGAGCGGGCCATCCGGGAGTTCCTCGCCGACATGCCGGGGCGCATCCGCGAGTACCACCGGCTGCTGACCGGCCAGCCGATCTGGAAGGCGCGGATGGTCGACGTCAACGTCCTCGACGCCGCCGGCTGCATCGCCCTGGGGGTCACCGGGCCGGTGCTGCGCGCCGCGGGCCTGCCCTGGGACCTGCGCAAGACCATGCCCTACTGCGGCTACGAGACCTACGAGTTCGACGTGCCGACCGCGCTGGAGGCGGACTCCTTCGCCCGCTACCTGGTGCGGCTGGAGGAGATGGGCGAGTCTCTCAAGATCATTGAGCAGTGCCTGGACCGGCTGCGGCCGGGGCCGGTCATGGTCGCCGACAAGAAGATCGCCTGGCCGGCGCAGCTGTCGATCGGCGCCGACGGGATGGGCAACTCGCTGGCGTACATCCGCAGCATCATGGGGACCTCGATGGAGGCCCTCATCCACCACTTCAAGCTGGTCACCGAGGGCTTCCGGGTGCCGCCCGGCCAGGTCTACACGCAGATCGAGTCGCCCCGCGGCGAGCTCGGCTACCACGTGGTCAGCGACGGCGGCACGAGACCGTTCCGCGTCCACGTCCGCGACCCAAGCTTCGTCAACCTGCAGGCCGTCCCGGCGCTGACCGAGGGCGGCCAGGTGGCGGACGTGATCGTCGGGGTCGCCTCGGTGGACCCGGTGCTCGGGGGAGTTGATCGGTGATGGCCTTCCCGCCCGAGACCCACGCCGCCGCGGCCGAGATCATCGCCCGCTACCCGGCCGGCCGGTCCCGCTCGGCGCTGCTGCCGCTGCTGCACCTGGTGCAGGCGGAGCAGGGCTTCGTGACGACCGAGGGGGTGGCGTTCTGCGCGGACACGCTCGGCATCACCCAGGCCGAGGTCGGCGCGGTCGCGACCTTCTACACGATGTACAAGCGGCGGCCCGTCGGCGACTACCTCGTCTCGGTCTGCACGAACCTGTCCTGCGCGCTGCTCGGCGGGGACGAGGTCTTCGCCCGGGTCGCCGAACGCCTCGGGATCGGCCACGACGAGACGACCCCGGACGGCTCGATCACCCTCGAACACGCCGAATGCCTCGCGGCCTGCGACTACGCGCCGGTGATGACGGTGAACTACGAGTTCTACGACCAGGTCGACCCGGACTCGGCGCAGGCGATCGTCGCCGGCCTGCAGGCCGGCGAGCGCCCGGCGCCCACCCGCGGCGGGCCGCTGTGCTCGTTCGCCGAGACGTCCCGCCAGCTCGCCGGGTTCGCCGACGAGCGCCCGGAGGGCGTCGCGGGACCCGGCGTCGGCGAGCCGTCGGTCGCCGGCCTGCTGCTCGCCGAGGCCGCCGGCTGGCGGGCCGACCAGGCCCCCGCGCCGCTCGTGGCCACCGGGCCGCCCCTTGCGGGCCAGGGCACCGGACCCGCCTCCCCGGCGCCGGCGCCAGCGTCGGCCCCGACTCCGACTCCGGCCTCCTCCGAGCGGAAGGGGAACTGATCGATGCCCGTCACCCCGGTCCTCACCCGGCGCTGGAACACCCCGGAGTCGTGGACGCTTCAGACCTACCGCCGACTCGACGGCTACGTCGCGCTGCGCACGGCGCTGGCCGGCGACCCCGACGACCTCATCAAGCTGATCAAGGACTCGGGGCTGCGCGGGCGCGGCGGCGCCGGCTTCCCCACCGGGATGAAGTGGGGCTTCATCCCGCAGGGCGACGGCAAGCCGCACTACCTCGTCATCAACGCCGACGAGGGGGAGCCCGGCACCTGCAAGGACGCGCCCCTGATGAAGGCCGACCCGCACTCGCTCGTCGAGGGCATCATCATCGCGGCGTACGCGGTGCGGGCCAGCCGGGCGTTCGTCTACCTGCGCGGCGAGCTGATCCACGCCGCCCGCCGGCTGCGCGCCGCGGTCGCCGAGGCGTACGCCGCCGGCTACCTCGGCCGCGACATCCTCGGCAGCGGCTTCGACCTCGAGCTCGTCGTGCATTCCGGCGCCGGCGCCTACATCTGCGGCGAGGAGACGGCCCTGCTCGACTCGCTGGAGGGCCGGCGCGGCCAGCCGCGGCTGCGCCCGCCGTTCCCGGCGACGCACGGGCTGTACGCGTCCCCCACCGTCGTCAACAACGTCGAGACGATCGCGACGGTGCCCTACATCGTCAACTACGGGGTGGACTGGTTCCGCACCATGGGCCGGGAACGCGCTCCTGGCCCGAAGATCTTCAGCCTGTCCGGCCACGTGACCCGGCCCGGCCAGTACGAGGTCCCGATGGGCACCACCCTGCGCGAGCTACTGGAGCTGGCCGGCGGGGTGCGCGGCGGCCGAAAGCTCAAGGCGTGGACGCCGGGCGGGTCGTCCACCCCGATGCTCACCGCGGAGCACCTCGACGCCCCGCTCGACTTCGAGGGCATGCAGGAAGCGGGCTCGCTGCTCGGCACCGCGGCACTGATGATCATGGATGAGACGACCGACATGCTCCGGGTCGTCCGCCGGCTCACCCAGTTCTACGCCCACGAGTCGTGCGGCAAGTGCACCCCGTGCCGCGAGGGCACGAGCTGGATGGTGAAGATCCTGTCCCGGCTGGAGCGGGGCCAGGGCGACGCCTCCGACGTCGACACCCTCGTCGACGCCTGCGACAACATCTTCGGCCGGGCGTTCTGCGCGCTGGCCGACGGGGCCACCTCCCCGATCGTCTCGGGGATCAAGTACTTCCGGGACGAGTTCATCCCGGTGAGCGCGGTGACCTCGAAGCCGGATCCCACCCCGGGCGGCGAGGCGGCCGGCGACGGCTCGCCTTCGCAGGCCCCGGGCGCCTACGCGGGAGCGCACTGACCATGACCGTCGCCCCATCCCAGCCGGCCGCGCCGGCCGCCGCGGATCTCGTCGCCCTCACCATCGACGGGCTGCCGGTCAGCGTCCCCAAGGGCACGCTGATCATCCGGGCGGCGGAGCTGCTCGGCATCGAGATCCCGCGGTTCTGCGACCATCCGCTGCTCGACCCGGTCGGCGCCTGCCGGCAGTGCATCGTCGAGGTGGAGGGCCAGCGCAAGCCCGTCGCCGCCTGCACGACGACCGTCGCCGCCGACATGGTCGTGAAGACCCAGCTCACCTCGCCGGTGGCCCGCAAGGCCCAGGCCGGCAACATCGAGTTCCTGCTGCTCAACCACCCGCTCGACTGCCCGATCTGCGACAAGGGCGGCGAGTGCCCGCTGCAGAACCAGTCGATGGCCAACGGCGGCGCCGTCTCCCGGTTCAAGGAGGCCAAGCGGGCCTACCCGAAGCCGCTGGCGATCTCCACCGAGATCCTGCTCGACCGGGAACGCTGCGTGCTGTGCGCCCGCTGTACCCGCTTCTCCGCGCAGATCGCCGGGGACCCGTTCATCGAGCTGTTCGAGCGCGGCGCCGCCGAGCAGGTCGCGGTCAGCGACGGCCAGCCGTTCTCCTCCTACTTCTCCGGCAACACGGTGCAGATCTGCCCGGTCGGCGCGCTCACCAGCGCCGCCTACCGGTTCCGGGCACGCCCGTTCGACCTGGTCTCCACGCCGACGGCGTGCGAGCACTGCGCGTCGGGCTGCAGCCTGCGCACCGACCACCGCCGCGGGAAGGTGATGCGCCGCCTCGCCGGCGACGACCCGGCGGTCAACGAGGAGTGGAACTGCGACAAGGGCCGCTTCGCGTTCACCTACGCCCGCGCCGCCGACCGGCTGACCACCCCGCTGATCCGTGACGACGACACCGGGCAGCTCGTCGAGGCGACCTGGTCCGAGGCGCTCGAGTACGCCGCCCGGGGCCTGGCCGAATGCCGCGACCGGCACGGCGTCGGCGTACTCGCCGGCGGCCGGCTGACCCGCGAGGACGCCTACGCCTACGCCAAGTTCACCCGGGTGGCGCTGGCCACCAACGACGTGGACTTCCGCGCCCGGCCGCACTCGGCCGAGGAGGAGCAGTTCCTCGGCCACGCGGTCGCCGGCACCGGCATCGGGGTGACCTACGCCGACCTGGAGGCGGCGCCGGCGGTGCTGCTCGTCGCCTTCGAACCGGAGGAGGAGTCGCCGATCGTCTTCCTGCGGCTGCGCAAGGCCGCCGACAAGCACGCCACCGCCGTGCACGCGCTCGCGCCGCTGGTCACCCGCGGGCTGGCCAAGCTCGCCGGGACGCTGGTCACCACCGAGCCCGGCGCCGAGCCCGCCGTCCTCGACGCGCTTGCCGAGGCCGGCCCCGGGGTGGGCGACACCCACCCGCTCGCCGCGACGGCCCGTGCCGTGCGGGAGCCCGGCGCGGTCATCCTCGTCGGCGAGCGGGCCGGCGAGATCCCCGGGACGCTGTCCGCCGCCCTGCGCCTCGCCGACGCCACCGGCGCATCGCTGGCCTGGGTGCCGCGCCGCGCCGGGGACCGCGGCGCCGTCTCCGCCGGGCTGCTGCCCTCGCTGCTGCCCGGCGGCCGCCCGGTCGCCGACCCCGCCGCCCGCGCCGAGGTCGAGGCGTTCTGGGGCGGCCGGCTGCTCGGCGCGCCCGGCCGTGACACCGCCGGCATCCTCGCCGCGGCCGCCGCCGGCCGCCTCGACGCAATCCTCGTCGCCGGGGTGGACGCCGAGGACCTGCCCGACCCCGCCGCCGCGCTGGCCGCGCTGGCCCGCGTGCCGTTCTGCGTGTCGGTCGAGGTGCGGCGCTCGGCCATCGCCGAGGTCGCCGACGTGGTGCTGCCGGTCGCGCCGGTGGCGGAGAAGGCCGGCTCGTTCGTCGACTGGGAGGGCCGGCTGCGGCCGTTCCAGCGGGCCCTGGACACCCCGGCGCTGCCCGACGTGCGCGTGCTGCACCTGCTCGCCGCCGAGATGGGCATCGACCTGCGGCTGCCCGACACCGGCGCGGCCGCCCGCGAGCTGCGCGACGTCGGCCGGGCCGGCGCCGGGGTTACCCGGGTGCCCGCGCCGGCCGACCCCGCCGGGGCCGCGAGCGTCCCCGGGCCGGGCGAGGCGGTGCTGGCCACCTGGCATCAGCTCGTCGACGACGGCGCCCTGCTCGCCGACGAGCCGTACCTCGCCGGCACGGCCAGGCCCGCCCGCGTCCGCCTGTCCGCGGCGACCGCCGCCGAGATCGGGGTGGCCGCCGGGGACCTGGTGACGGTGCGCAGCGGCCGAGGGTCGGTCACCCTGCCCTGCGAGCTCACCGCCATGCCCGACCGGGTCGTCTGGGTGCCCACCCACTCGCCGGGCTCGCACGTGCGCCGCTCGCTGGCTGCCCGCGCCGGCGTCGTCGTCCGGATCGCGGCGGGCGGGACCGCGCGCCCGGCCGGTGCCGACACGTTCCCGGTCGACCAGCGCCGCGGCACGGCCCTGGGGGCCGAGCTCGCCGCCGCCCAGGACACCGCTGTGACCGTCGAGACCGCCGCGCCACCCGGGAGAGCCACGCCGGTGGCACCCGCGCCGCGGACCGTCGGCGACGAGCCCGCCGGGGGTCGGCCATGAGCGCCACCGCCTCCGCGCTCGTGCTCGCCGCCCCGGTCGACCCGGACCTGTCCGGCTTCGGCGACGACCCGTTCTGGCTGATCCTGCTCAAGGGCGTCGGGGTCTTCGCCTTCCTGCTGCTGATGACGCTGTTCTCGATCGTGTTCGAGCGCAAGGTCGTCGCGAGGATGCAGCAGCGGGTCGGGCCGAACCGGCACGGCCCGAAGGGCTGGCTGCAGAGCCTCGCCGACGGCGCCAAGCTGATGCTCAAGGAAGACCTGATCCCGGCCCTCGCCGACAAGCCGATCTTCATCCTGGCGCCGATCGTCTCGGCGGTCCCGGCGTTCCTCGCCTTCGCCGTCATCCCGTTCGGCCCGGAAGTGTCGATCTTCGGCGAGCGCACCACGCTCCAGCTCGCGGACCTGCCCGTCAGCGTGCTCTACCTGCTCGCCGCGGCCTCGCTCGGGGTGTACGGGCTGATCCTGTCCGGCTGGTCGAGCGGGTCGACCTACCCGCTGCTCGGTTCGCTGCGCTCGGCGGCCCAGATCATCTCCTACGAGGTGGCGATGGGCCTGTCGTTCGTCGCGGTGTTCATGTACGCGGGCACGCTGTCGACGTCCGGAATCGTGGAGAGCCAGTCGGGGCGCTGGTACATCGCGCTGCTGCCGTCGTTCGTCCTGTACTGCATCTCGATGGTCGGTGAGACGAACCGGACCCCCTTCGACCTGCCCGAGGCCGAGGGGGAGCTGGTCGGCGGCTTCCACACCGAGTACAGCTCGATCAAGTTCGCGTTCTTCTTCCTCGCCGAGTACATCAACATGGTCACCGTCTCGGCGATCGCGACCACGCTGTTCCTCGGCGGCTGGCAGCCGCCGCCGATCCCGGGCCTGTCCGGCCTGGACCACGGCTGGGTGCCGCTGATCTGGTTCGTTTTGAAGTTGCTGCTGTTCCTGTTCTTCTTCATCTGGCTGCGCGGGACGCTGCCCCGGCTGCGCTACGACCAGTTCATGGCGTTCGGCTGGAAGGTGCTGATCCCGGTCGGCCTGCTGTGGGTCCTGGTCATCGCGACCTTCCGCGTCTACCAGAGGGACGTCGAAGACCGCACGCCGTGGCTGATCGGCGTCGGGGTGGTCATCGGTGTCATGCTGATCATCGCGCTCGTCGATCCCGGTGGTGCGAAGCACCAGCGGGAGCTGGAGGAGGCCGAGCGCAGCAAGCTCGCGCAGGCGCCGAGCCTCGAACGCATCCCGTGGCCGCCCCCGCCACCGGGCGGCGCGCGGCCGGCGGTGCCCGCGGGCACCTCGGCCAACGGGTCGTCCACCGTCATCGCCGCGGACCCCCCTCCGCGTCAGGAGAGCTGAGTCATGGGCTTCTTCGACCCCTACAAGGGCTTCGGCGTCACCTTCTCGACGATGTTCAAGAAGCCGACGACGGAGCAGTACCCGGAGCAGAAGAAGGAGACCGCGCCCCGGTTCCACGGCCGCCACCAGCTCAACCGCCATCCGGACGGGCTGGAGAAGTGCGTCGGCTGCGAGCTGTGCGCCTGGGCCTGCCCCGCCGACGCCATCTACGTCGAGGGCGCCGACAACACCGAGACCGAGCGCTACTCGCCGGGGGAGCGGTACGGCCGCGTTTACCAGATCAACTACCTGCGCTGCATCCTGTGCGGGCTGTGCATCGAGGCGTGCCCGACCCGGGCGCTGACGATGTCGAACGACTACGAGCTCGCCGACGACAACCGCCGCGACCTGATCTTCACCAAGGAGCAGCTCCTCGCCCCGCTGGCCGAGGGCATGGAGGCGCCGCCGCACCCGATGCGGCTCGGCTCCAACGAGACCGACTACTACGTGCGCGACGCGGACGCGCCGCTGCCCTGGCAGGTGACCGACGCCCAGCGCGCGGCCGCCGGCGGTTCCGACGCCGGGTCGGAGCAGCCGCGATGACCCACGCGACCCTGCTCGCCGCCGCAGGCGAGATCACCAGCACCTCCACCGGCGAGGCCGCGGTGTTCTGGATCCTCGCGCCGATCGCGGTGCTGGCCGCGGTCGGCATGGTGCTGGTCCGCAGCGCCGTGCACTGCGCGCTGCTGCTGGTGGCGAACCTGTTCTGCGTCGCGGTGTTCTACCTGATCCAGCAGGCGCCGTTCCTCGGCTTCGTGCAGATCATCGTCTACGCGGGCGCGATCATGGTGCTGTTCCTGTTCGTGCTCATGCTCGTCGGCGTCGACTCGTCGGACTCTCTGGTGGAGACCATCCGCGGCCAGCGCCTCGGCGCGGCGATCTTCGGGCTCGGCTTCGCCGGGCTGCTGGTCTTCCCGATCGGCTCGGCCATCGACGGCGGCAGCGCCAAGGGCCTCGACGCGGCCAACGAGGGCGGCAACGTCCAGGCGATCGGCCGGCTGCTGTTCAGCGACTACGTCTTCGTCTTCGAGGCGATCTCGGCGCTGCTCGTCGTCGCCGCGATCGGGACGATGGTGCTCGGCCACCGCGAGCGCGAGGGCGGCCGGGTCAGCCAGCGGGAGTGGATGCGCCGCCGGTTCACCGAGCCCGGCCGCCAGGTCACCCCGCTGCCCGGCCCCGGCGTCTTCGCCCGGCATGACTCGGCCGACACGCTCGGCCTGCTGCCCGGCGGCGGCCGCGCCTCCGGCATCGGCGGCATCCCCGGCGTCCCCGGAGCCGCCGATGAGCCGGGCGCCGCGGACCTTCCCGGCGGCCGGGGAGCACCGGACAGCCCCGACACCCCGGGTGCCCCGGGCGCCCCCGGGGTGTCGGACGGTCCGGGGTCGGCAGGTCCGGGGTCGGCAGGTCCGGGATCGGCAGGCCCCGGCGGGCCGAGGGGATCCGGCGGGCCGGATGGGCCGGGCACGGCGGGCGGCGGTGCCACGCCGGGCGCACCGCCACCCCCGGCGCCGACGGACGGCGCCGCGGCGGACGGCGCGGGCGGAGCGGATCCGGTCGACGCGAACGGCTCGGCGCTGGCGGGCGCCGGTAAGGGAGACGATCGGTGAATCCCGCGAACTACCTGATCCTCTCGGCGCTGCTGTTCAGCATCGGCACCGTCGGGGTCCTCGTCCGGCGCAACGCGATCGTCGTGTTCATGTCAATCGAGCTGATGCTCAACGCCGTCAACCTGACCCTGGTCACGTTCTCCCGGATCAACGGCACCCTCGACGGCCAGATCATGGCGTTCTTCGTCATGGTCGTCGCCGCCGCCGAGGTCGTCATCGGGCTGGCCATCATCCTCAGCATCTTCCGCACCCGTCGCTCGGCGTCGGTGGACGACGTGAACCTGCTGAAGTACTGACTTGCGACCAGCGGCCGCGGCGCCCCCGGCGGTCATGGAAGAACGGACGAGACTGCAGTGACGCTTTATCGCCAACGGCGCGCAGTGGCGGGGTCGCGATGAGGGTCGACCCGGTTCTGCTCGCCGCCACCGAACCCGGTGGCCATCCGATCCACTACGCCGCCGCCTCCGGGGTGTTCTCGCTGTCCTGGCTGCTCATCGTGCTGCCGCTGGCCGGCGCCGCGGTGCTGCTGCTCGGGGGGCGGCGCACCGACCGGGTCGGCCACATCATCGGCACGCTCGCGGCGGGGGCGAGCTTCGTGCTCGGCCTGGTGCTGTTCGCCACCCTGCTCGGCCGGGACGGCGACGACCGGGCGCTGTCGCAGCACCTGTACTCCTGGATTCCGGTGAACGGCTTCCAGGTGGACGCCGGCCTGCTCGTCGACCAGCTCTCGATCGTGTTCGTGCTGCTCATCACCGGCGTCGGCACGCTGATCCACATCTACTCGATCGGCTACATGGCGCACGACCCGGCCAGGCGGAAGTTCTTCGCCTACATGAACCTGTTCCTGGCGTCGATGCTGCTGCTCGTCCTGGGCAACAACTTCCTGTCGCTCTACGCCGGCTGGGAGCTCGTCGGCCTGTCGTCCTACCTGCTCATCAAGTTCTGGGAGGACCGGCCGGCCGCGGCGACCGCGGCGAACAAGGCCTTCTACATGAACCGGGTCGGCGACGTCGGCCTCGCCCTGGCCATCATGTTCATGTTCGCCACCGTGGGGTCGACCAGCTACGCGGACGTGTTCGGCGCCGCCGCCGCGGGCGTCATCGGTTACGGCACCCTGACCGCGATCGCGCTGCTGCTCCTGCTTGGTGCGTGCGGCAAGTCCGGTCAGTTCCCGCTGCAGTCGTGGCTGCCGGACGCCATGGAGGGCCCCACCCCGATCTCCGCGCTCATCCACGCGGCGACCATGGTCACCGCCGGGGTGTACCTCATCGTCCGGACCGGCCCGATCTTCGACGGGACGCAGGCGGCGCGCACCGTCGTCGTCATCATCGGCGCCGCGACGATCCTCATCGGCTGCATCATCGGCTGCGCCTACGACGACATCAAGAAGGTGCTGGCCTACTCCACCGTCAGCCAGATCGGCTACATGTTCCTCGCCGTGGGCCTGGGGCCCGCGGGCTACGCGCTGGGCATCATGCACCTGCTCGCCCACGGCTTCTTCAAGGCCGGTCTGTTCCTCGGCGCCGGGTCGGTGATCCACGCGATGGACGACGACCAGGACCTGCGCCGCTACGGCGGGCTGTGGCGGTACATGCCGATCACCTGGGTGACCTTCGGCCTCGGTTACCTGGCCATCATCGGGTTCCCGGGGCTGTCCGGGTTCTTCACCAAGGACCGCATCATCGAGACCGCCTTCGACAAGGGCGGCACCTCCGGCTACCTGCTCGGCTCGATCGCGCTGCTGGGCGCGGGCATCACCGCGTTCTACATGACCCGGCTGTTCCTGATGACCTTCCACGGCAAGCCGCGCTGGTCGGCGGAGGGGCCGGACGCGAGGCACCCGCACGAGGCGCCGGTGTCGATGACCGGGCCGATGATCGTGCTGGCGGTCGGCTCGGTGTTCGCCGGCGGCCTGTTCGTCCTCGGCCACTCGCTGCAGGACTGGCTCGAACCGGTCGCGGGGGAGGGCGTCGAGGGCGTGCACACGTTCTCCCCGCTGGTGCTCACCCTGCTCACCCTGGTGGTCACCGCGGGCGGGTTCGCCGGCGCCTACCTGCGCTACCAGCTCCGGCCGGTCGAGTCCGTGGCCCGGCCGGACGCCGAGGTCAGCCTGGTCACCTTCGCCGCCCGGCACGACCTGTTCGCGAACACGTTCAACGAGACCGTCGCCATGCGTCCCGGCCAGTACCTGACCCGCTTCCTGGTCTGGCTGGACCTCGTCGGCATCGACGGGCTCGTGCGGGGCAGCGCCGCCGCCATCGGCGGGCTGTCCGGGCGGATGCGCCGCCTGCAGACCGGCTTCGTCCGGTCCTACGCTCTGTCGATGTTGGGAGGTGCCGTCCTCGTGGTCGGCGCACTGCTGCTGGTGAGGGCGGGCTGACGTGAACACGGTCCCCTGGTTGACGATCCTGCTCATCGTCCCGGCCGCGGGCGCGGTGGTCGTCGCCGCCCTGCCGCGGCGCCACGCGACGCTCGCCAAGCAGCTCACCCTCGCCATCACGCTCGCGGTCCTGGTGCTCGCGGTGCTCGCGACCTTTGCCTACGACCCGGACAAGGCCGGCTTCCAGTTCGGCCAGTCCTACGACTGGATCTCCACGTTCGGCATCTCCTACTCGGTCGGGGCCGACGGCATCTCGCTGGTGCTGATGCTGCTGGCAGCGCTGCTGGTGCCGGTCGTGGTGCTGTCGTCGTGGGACGAGGTCGACGGCGGCGGCGCGGGCGGTGGCCGTATCCCCGCTCCCACGGCCACCCCCGACGCCACCGGCGGTACGCCCGGCGGGTCCGCCGGGGGCCCTGGTCCCGCCGGCGACGTCGGGGAGATCGGCGCAGCCGGGGAGATCGGTGGTGTCGGTGGTGTCGGCGGGATCGGTGGCGTCGGTGGTGGGTCGGGCGGGACCGCGGTCGCGCTGGCCGCCCCAGCCCCGGCCCCGGCGCGGCCCGCGACGGTCCCGCCGGTCGAGACGCGGGGCGAGGCCGAGACGCACGGCCGCCGTTCGGTGCCGGCGTTCTTCGCGCTGCTGCTCGCCCTGGAAGCCGGGATGATCGGCGTGTTCGCCGCGACCGACGTCTTCCTGTTCTACGTGTTCTTCGAGGCGATGCTGATCCCGATGTACTTCCTCATCGGCAGCTACGGCCCGGTGACCGAGCAGGCGCAGCGCTCCTACGCGGCGGTGAAGTTCCTGGTCTACAGCCTGCTCGGCGGCCTGCTCATGCTCGCCGCGGTGATCGGCCTGTACGTCGTGTCCGCCGACAACCTCGGGCACGGCACGTTCGACTTCGCCACCCTGCGGCAGATGGAGATCACCCCCGGGGTACAGAAGCTGTTGTTCCTGGGGTTCTTCGTCGCGTTCGCCATCAAGGCCCCGCTGTTCCCGTTCCACACCTGGCTGCCCGACGCGGGCGCCCAGTCGCCCACCGGCGGCGCGGTGCTGCTCGTCGGTGTGCTGGACAAGGTGGGGACCTTCGGGTTGATCCGTTACTGCATCCCGCTGTTCCCGGACGCCGCGGACTACTTCGCCCCGATGGTGCTGGGCCTGGCGGTCGTCGGCATCTTCTACGGGGCCCTGCTGGCCATCGGGCAACGAGATATGAAGCGCCTCGTCGCCTACACCTCGCTCGCCCACTTCGGCTTCATCGCGCTGGGCCTGTTCGCCTTCACCAGCCAGGCCGGTACCGGCGCGGTGCTTTACATGGTCAACCACGGCCTGTCGACGGGGCTGCTGTTCTTGGTCGTCGGCTTTCTGGTGACTCGGCGGGGCACCCGTGACGTCGGCGCCTACGGCGGCCTGGCCAAGGTGACGCCGGTGCTCGCCGGGGTCTTCCTCATCGCCGGGCTGTCGTCGCTGGCGCTGCCCGGGACGAACAGCTTCGTCAGCGAGTTCCTCGTCCTGGTCGGCACGTTCACGGCGAACAAGCCGCTGGCGATCGTGGCGACCTGCGGCATCGTGCTCGCGGCGGTCTACGTCCTGTACCTGTACCAGCGGACGATGACCGGCCCGGTCGTCCACGAGGAGAACAGGGTCCTGCACGACCTCGGCCTGCGCGAGAAGATCGTCGTGGCCCCGATGGTCGCGCTCATCGTCGCCCTCGGGGTGTACCCGAAGCCGCTGCTCGACATCATCAGGCCGACGGTGACGGCAACCTACGCCGACATCGGCAAGTCCGATCCGGCACCGACCCACCCGGCGGCCGCCCATCCCGGGGCCGCCCATCCCGGGGCCGCCCATCCCGGGGCCGCCCATCCCGGGGCCACCCATCCCGTCGCCACGCAGCCCGGAGGCCATTCGTGAGCGCCGATCCGACCATCCTGCTGGCGCAGACACAGAAGATCACGCCGCCGTCGATCGAGTACTCCTCGCTCAGCCCGCTGCTCATCGTCTTCGTGGTGGCGCTGGTCGGGGTGCTCGTCGACGCCTTCGCCACCCGCGGGGCGCGCCGCGTCATCCAGCCCGTCCTGGCCGGCGGCGGCTTCATCGCCGCGCTGGTCGCGGTCGCGGTGTTGCACGGCCGGCACGCGGTGCTCGCCAAGGGCGCGGTGGCGATCGACGCGCCGACGCTGTTCATGCAGGGCACGATCCTGGTCTTCGCGCTGCTGTCGGTGCTGCTCGTGGCCGAGCGCCAGCTCGACTCCTCCGGCGGCGCGATCGTCGCCTCGGCCGCGATCACGCCTGGCTCGAAGGGCTCGACCGCGCAGCAGACCTCCGCGGACATGCAGACCGAGGCGTACCCGCTGATGGTCTTCTCGGTCACCGGCATGATGCTTTTCGTCGCGTCGAACAACCTGCTGGTGATGTTCGTGGCGCTGGAGATCCTGTCGCTGCCGCTGTATCTGCTGGCCGGGCTTGCCCGGCGCCGGCGCCTGCTCTCGCAGGAGGCGGCGATGAAGTACTTCCTGCTCGGAGCATTCTCCTCGGCGTTTTTTCTCTACGGCGTCGCGTTCGCCTACGGATTCGCCGGCAGCGTGGAGCTCGGCAAGGTCGCCGACGCGGTCGGCGCCGTGGGGAAGAACGACACCTACCTCTACCTGTCGCTCGCCCTGCTGGCCGTCGGCCTGTTCTTCAAGATCGGCGCCGCGCCGTTCCACTCGTGGACGCCCGACGTCTACCAGGGGTCCCCGACCCCGGTGACCGCGTTCATGGCCGCCGGCACCAAGGTCGCCGCCTTTGGTGCCCTGCTGCGCGTCTTCTACGTCGCCTTCGGCGGCCTGCGCTGGGACTGGCGGCCGGTGCTGTGGACCGTGGCGATCCTCACGATGGTCGTCGGCGCGGTGCTGGCGCTGACCCAGCGCGACATCAAGCGGATGCTGGCCTACTCGGCGGTCGCCCACGCCGGCTTCCTGCTCGTGGGGCTCGCCGGCACCAACACCGACGGCCTGCGCGGCTCGATGTTCTACCTGGTCACCTACGGCTTCACCACGATCGCCGCGTTCGCCGTGGTCTCGCTGGTGCGCACGAGCGACGGCGAGGCCAGCGACCTGTCCCAGTGGCGGGGGCTCGGCCGTACCTCGCCGCTGTTGGCCGGGACGTTCTCCTTCCTCCTGCTCGCGCTCGCCGGCATCCCGCTGACCAGCGGGTTCACCGGAAAGTTCGCCGTGTTCCAGGCGGCGATCGAGGGCGACGCGACCCCGCTGGTCGTGGTCGCGCTGGTGTGCAGCGCGATCGCCGCCTTCTTCTACGTGCGGGTGATCGTGCTGATGTTCTTCTCCGAGCCGCTCGCCGAGGGGCCGGTCGTGGTCACCCGACCGACCCTGACGTTCGCCACGGTCGGCATCGGCACCGTGGCGACGCTTGTCCTGGGAGTAGCGCCACAGCCTCTTCTGGACCTCGCGAATACCGCTGCGACGTCCGGCTTCGTACGCTGACGGTGGTATGAGCGCTATCGGGCTGGACGTCGTGGGGATCAGGACCGATCCTGATCTGGAAAAAGCCGTGCGAGATGGGCTTGGTCAGGTGGAGGAGCTGCTACGCGCATCTGTGCGCAGCGAGTTCTCCTTCGTGACCGAGACCTCGCGGCATCTCGTCGACGCGGGGGGTAAACGCTTCCGCCCGATCGTCGTGCTGCTGGCGGCGCAGTTCGCCGATCCGCACGCCGCCGGGGTGGTGCCAGCGGCGGTCGCGATCGAACTCACCCATCTGTCGACGCTGTATCACGACGACGTGATGGACGAGGCGCCCCGGCGGCGGGGTGCAGCCTCCGCCAACGCCCGGTGGACGAACACGGTCGCGATCCTCACCGGCGACTACCTGTTCGCCCGTGCCTCCGACATCACCGCGGACCTGGGCCCCGCGGCGACCCGGATCCTCGCCCGGACGATCGCGACCCTGTGCGAAGGCCAGATCCGCGAGACCGTCGGCCCCTCGCCCGACCAGGACCCGGTCGAGCACTACCTGCGGGTGGTCACGGAGAAGACCGCCTCACTGATCGCCACCTCCGGCCGCCTCGGCGCCATGCTCGCCGGCGCGGACCCGCTCACCGTGGACACCCTGGCGACCTTCGGGGAGCTGTTCGGGGTGGCCTTCCAGCTCTCCGACGACATCATCGACGTCGCCTCCGACCCGGCCGACTCCGGGAAGACCCCCGGCACCGACCTGCGCGAGGGCATCCCCACCCTGCCGGTCCTCTACGCGCTGCAGGCCGACGACCGGGCCGCCGGCCGGCTGCGGGAGCTCATCAACTCGGACTTCGCCGCCGGTGGCGGGAACCCGGACGAGGGGGTCGCGGAGGCGATCGACCTGCTACGCGCGCACGAGGGGATGGCCAGGGCCCGCCGGGAGCTCGTCACCTGGTCGACCCGCGCCCGGGAATGCCTGGCCCCGCTGCCGGACAATGCGGCGAAGGCGGCCTTGGAGTCCCTCGCCGACTTCGTCATCGACCGCACCGGCTGACGCCCCCCGGCGGCCGGCCCCCACGGCCCCGCCGGCACCCCGCAGCCGGCCGACCGGCGCCCCCAGCGGCCCACCCCCGGCGGC
>NZ_CM001489.1:4407055-4494773 GCF_000262465.1 Frankia sp. QA3 | reverse complement strand
ATCGGGCGTCCCGGCAGAGGCGGCGGCCGCCCCGGGGACGGCGGGTGGGTCAGCGGTGAGCGGCCTGGGACGCGCTCGGGGTGCCGCTCGACCGCTGGGTCGGGACCGTCGGCGATGTGGATTTCGGCGATGTGGATTTCGGCGATGTGGACGTCGAGGACGATGCGCCGGCCGAGGACGTGCCGTGCGTCGTGGCCGCCGTGGCGCCGCTCGAGGCGCCGAACCAGGAGCCGAACAGCGGTTCCACGTCGATCGGGGTCGGATGGAACGGCAGCGCGCCCGTGCCCGGAGACGGGGACGTGGTGGCGGCCGACGGGCTCGCGGCCGGGCCGGTGGCCTCGCCGCCGTCGGACGCCGACGGGGTCGCCGTGCTGGTCGGGGCCGCTGCGGCGGCGGTACCCGCCGTGGTCGAGGTGCCGGCGCTCGGCGCGATGGAGCGCAGGTCGGTGGGCCCGGTGGTGGGCTGGTCCCGCGGGGTCAGCGAGATGATCGGAATCGGGGCGGTGGTGGGGCTCAGCGCGACCGTGGTGACGCCACCCGATCCGCTGCCACCCGACGAGCCGGAGCCGCCGGTCCCGGTGCCCGCCTGGTCGGCGCTCGGCGCGAGCTCGGCCCGCGGCGGCGAGCTCTGCGTGCGGTCCCGCGACGCCTGGGTCTGCGACGCGCCGTAGGCGAACGTCTCCGTGCTGCCGGTGTACTGGATCCGCGGTGCCTCACCGGCGTTCGGGCCCGCCGCGCCGCCACCTCCATCGCCCCCGAAGGCGACCCCGGCGACCAGGGCTGACAGACCGGCCAGCGAGGCGGTGCCGGCGGCGGCCAGGCGCACCCGCCCGTTGCCGCGCCGGACGGGAGCCCGGTGGGCGCCCGGGACACGCCCGGCCGGCGCATGGTCCCGCGCGGCCGCCGGCGCCGGCCCGCCGCGCCGGGGGCCGGTGGGCATCCGGTTGGCGGTGGGCATCCGGCTGGCGGTGAAGGACGCGCCAGAGGCGGGGCTCACCAGCCGCGAGGAGGCAGCGAACCGGGAACCCCGCTCCCAGGACGTGGCGTCGTGGGCAGGGTAGTCCGACCACCGCTCGTCGCCGAACCGGTCATCGTCGCCGAACCGGGCACCTGCATCGAACCGGTCGTCGTCAAGTTCCTCGTCGTCGAACCGGCCGTCGCGGAAACGATCCTCCGCGCCGAATCCGTCCTCCGCGCCGTACCGTTCGTCCGTGTCGTACCGTTCGTCCGTGTCGTACCGTCCGTCCGTGTCGTACCGTCCGTCTGCTTCGTAGCGGAGATCCGAGTCGTACCGATCATCGTCGAACCGGTTCTCGTCGTGCCGATCCGCGTCGAGCTGGTCGTCGTCAAACTGGTCGTCTTCCAACTGGTCGTCGTCGAGCTGGTCGTCGGCGGTGAACCGGTCGTGTCTCGGCCAGCCCCGCCCGAAGGGCGCCCGGCGGAGCGGATCGGTCGGGTCGTCGCCGCGGCCACGTCGCTGCCGGCCCGCGGAATCGCCGTCCCAGGCCGGCACGGACTGCCGGGCCTGGCGGGCGGTGGTGCTGACCGACAGCGGGCCGGTGAGGGTGTCGAGCTCGCCGGGCGGGGCGAACGGGGGGCGCGGCGGGATCCGCCGCGGGGTCGGCGCGGGGCCGTACCAGCTGGAGTGGTCCGAGACGTCCCAGGCCGCGACGGTCCCCGTGGGGGGCGTCGGGGCGTAGGCGCGGTCGTCGATGCCGGTCGAAGTCGGGGCTTCCAGGCGGCGCGGGGTGGCGCCGCGGGAGTGCCGGCCGGCGGAGTGGCTACCCACGGCGGTCTCCGGTGGGCAGGGACGCTGCGGGACGAGCCAGCCGGGCACGGCTCGCCCGGGAGCGGGGCAGTTGGGAACAGGCCGCCTCGGCGGCATGGACGGTGCCCACCGACGAACGCGGACTGGCCGCGGACCGCGGGCTGAGGGCTCGATGACCCCGCACTACGCCTCCGGCTGCATTGGTGTTGTGAGCCCCCCCGGGCCACACGGCACCCCCACGCGCAACATCACCTTACCTGACCTGGTCGGAGCAGCAAATACCGGACTTATCCGAAGTAACTAGTTATTTGTTAGTGCGAGGGGGATGTTCCGTGGCCGGAACGGCATCGTCGGGTGGTCCACGCCGACCCGCGGCGTGCTGGGTACGGTCCGGCTCGCGTAGATCGTGCACAGCACGCCGTATTCCCGCGGCACCGCCGCGTCCCGCCCCGGGGCTGCCCAGGCGCCCTCGGCCCGGGGCCTTCAACCGGCCTGCAGGCGGGCCTACGGCCGCCTCAGGCCGGTCGCCGCGTCGGTGGCCCGGCCCACCCCAAGGCGGGACCTTCTCCCTCGCGCTGGCCTAGCCAGGACGGTCCGCTGCCCTTCGCCTCCACGCCGGGCGCCCAACCAGCCCTCCCGCCGCGCTGCCGGGCTGGCGGGACCGGGGACGGCAACCGCTTTCGGGTGCCCCCGGCGGTCCCCGAGACGGGCATTCGGGGGCCCCCGAGGGGCCCCGGAATGCCGAAAGGCCGGGGCGGCGTCGATGCGCGCGCCCCGGCCTTCACGCCGGTCGGCTGTTCAATCAGACCGTTCGGCTGACCGAGTGGTCCGATCGGTCCAGCGGGTCCGGGTCGTGCATGCCGGTCGACCGGCGGGTGCCGGCCGGCGGCCGACCGGGAGACCCGGACGGCCAGTACCGGGTCAGTCGATGGTCCAGGTCTCCCCGCCGGAGATCAGCGACATGAGGTCGCCCTCACCCTGCCGGGCCCGGGCATCGCTGATCTGCGTGTTGAGCGCCTCGTCGTACGTGGGTGCATCGACGTCGCGGAAGATCCCGATGGGGGTCACCCCGTGCGTGTCCCCGGTGAGCCGGGACAGCGCGAAGGACTGGCTCGGGTCCGTAGCGGTGGCGTCGTGGACGAGGACCCCGGGGCTGCCGGCGGGTACGACCTCCAGGCTGCCGTCATCCGCGCGGCGAATCGCCTTGTCGCCCTCGGCGCCGAAGACGAGCGGCTCGCCGTGCGCCAGCTTCAACGTCACGTCGTCGCGGCTCGACCGGTCCTTGAGCGTGTCGAAGGCGCCGTCGTTGAAGATGTTGCAGTTCTGGAAGATCTCGACGAACGCGGTCCCCGGGTGCTCCGCCGCGGCGCGCAGCACCGAGGTCAGGTGCGCCCGGTCGGAGTCGATCGACCGCCCGACGAAGGTGGCCTCCGCGCCGATCGCCAGCGACACCGGGTTGTACGGCCGGTCCAGCGAGCCGAACGGTGTCGACTTGGTGATCTTGCCGACCTCGGAGGTCGGCGAGTACTGGCCCTTGGTCAGACCGTAGATCCGGTTGTTGAACATGAGGATCTTGAGGTTGACGTTGCGGCGCAGCGCGTGCAGCAGGTGGTTGCCGCCGATGGACAGCGCGTCGCCGTCGCCGGTGACGACCCAGACCGACAGGTCGGGCCGCGAGGTGGCGAGGCCGGTGGCGATCGCCGGCGCGCGGCCGTGGATGGAGTGCATCCCGTAGGTCTGCAGGTAGTACGGGAACCGTGAGGAGCAGCCGATCCCGGAGATGAAGGCGATGTTCTCGCGGGCGACCCCGAGCTCGGGGAGGAAGCCCTGCACGGTGGCGAGGATGGCGTAGTCACCGCAGCCCGGGCACCAGCGCACCTCCTGGTCGGAGGTGAAGTCCTTGCGGCTCTGCTGGGCCGGCGCGGCCGGCACCAGGTCGAGCAGCCGATTGCTGATTCCGGTGTGATTCGTCGTGACGGTCACTGGTTGATCACGTCCTCCAAGACGCCGGCCAGCTCCGCCGCCTTGAACGGCAGCCCGCGGACCTGGTTGTAGCCGATCGCATCGACAAGGAACTCGGCGCGGATCAGCGTCCGCAACTGGCCGAGGTTCATCTCGGGGATCAGCACCTTGTCGTACGACCGCAGGATCTCCCCGGTGTTGGCCGGGAAGGGGTTGAGATGGCGCAGGTGCGCCTGGGCGACATGCAGGCCCTTGGCGCGGACCCGCCGGCAGCCGGCTGCGATCGGGCCGTAGGTGGAGCCCCAGCCGAGCACGAGCACGCGTGCCTGCCCGGAGGGATCCTCCACCTCCAGCGGGGGGATGTCGTTCGCGATGCCGGCGACCTTGGCCGCGCGCAGGCGGACCATCCGGTCGTGGTTGGCCGGGTCGTAGGAGATGTTCCCCTGCCCGTCGGACTTCTCGATGCCGCCGATGCGGTGCTCGAGACCCGGCGTGCCGGGGACCGCCCACGGCCGGGCGAGGGTCTCCGGGTCGCGCAGGTAGGGCCAGAACTCCGGCCCCTTCGGCCCGGTGTGGTTCGGCTCGGTGGTGAAGGCGACCGTCAGGTCCGGCAGCTCCTCGCGCCTCGGCAGCAGCCACGGCTCGGAGCCGTTGGCGAGGTAGCCGTCGGAGAGCAGGAACACCGGCGTGCGGTACTTCGTCGCGAGCCGCGCGGCCTCGACCGCGGCGTCGAAGCAGTCCCCGGGCGAGCGGGGCGCCACGATCGGCACCGGAGCCTCACCGTTGCGGCCGAACATCGCCTGCAGCAGGTCGGCCTGCTCGGTCTTGGTCGGCAGCCCGGTCGACGGCCCGCCACGCTGGATGTCGACGATGACCAGCGGCAGCTCCAGGCTCACCGCCAGGCCGATGGTCTCGCTCTTGAGCGCGACCCCGGGACCTGAGGTCGTCGTGATGCCCAGCGAGCCGCCGAAGGACGCGCCCAGTGCGGCGCCGATTCCGGCGATCTCGTCCTCCGCCTGGAACGTCCGCACACCGAACCGCTTGTGCTTGCTCAGCTCGTGCAGGATGTCGGAGGCGGGGGTGATCGGGTACGACCCGAGGAAGACCGGCAGACCGGTCAGCTCGCCAGCCGCGATCAGCCCGTAGGACAGTGCGAGATTGCCCGTGATGCGCCGGTAGGTACCGGACCTCATCCGGGCCGGAGCCACCTCGTAGGTGACGGTGAAGGACTCCGTGGTCTCGCCGTAGTTGAACCCGGCGCGGAACGCCGCGATGTTCGCGGCGGCGATCTCCGGCCGCTTCGCGAACTTCTTCTCCAGGAAGCCGACGGTGCCCTCTGTCGGCCGGTGGTACAGCCAGCTCATGAGGCCGAGGGCGAACATGTTCTTCGCCCGTTCGGCCTCCTTCTTGTTGACCGCGCTGCCGGTGCCCTCCGCGGCGTGCACCGCGTTGATGGTCATCGAGGTCAGGGGGACCCGATGCACCAGGTAGGGGTCCAGCGTGCCGTCCGTCAGCGGGTCTGTCGCATAACCCGCCTTCTTGAGGTTTCCGCCCGTGAAAGCGTCCGTGTTCACGATGAGATTGGCGCCGGGAGGCAGGTCCTTGAGGTTCGCCTTCAACGCGGCGGGATTCATCGCAACCAGGACGTCCGGTGCGTCACCCGGGGTGAGGATGTCGTGATCGGAAAAATGTAGTTGGAATCCGGATACACCGGCCGGGGTGCCGGCTGGGGCGCGGATTTCGGCGGGAAAGTCCGGGAGCGTCGACAGGTCGTTGCCGAACGTGGCCGTCTCGCTGGTGAACTGCTCTCCGGTGAGCTGCATACCGTCGCCGGAGTCGCCCGCAAAACGCACGACCACCCGGTCGAGCCGGCGGGTCTCCCTCTCCCTGACCTGCTCAGACACCTTCAGTAACCTCCTCGGGTACCACACCAGCCTACCGGCTGTAGCAATGGGACGCGTGCGGCGTGCCGGGCCGACCGATCGCACGCGGTGGCCCGACGATCAGACCCGAATCTGTTGATCTCGGGGTGCTCTGGCATAGAGTGATTGCCTGTCGACTCTGCGTACGTATGCCCCCGTCCTGGCGGTCGGCTGCTGCCACCCGTGTCCGGGTGGTCGGGATGCGTCGCCCGCCCGATGGGTGCGGGCGGTACGGATTCAATACGCTTCCGCGCCGCTTTCCATACAGCTCTGGCCGGGTGGCCTGTCGGCGAATAGACACATTCGCAACTTTGTTTCGATTACTCCATGTGTGCGACTCGCTATCTTCCGTTGCCACCGCGGTGGGAGCCGCACCACGCAGCGTATCGGTCGCAGGGCACTGGCCGGATGGTGCCGAGGTGCCACCGCGACCGGTGCGGGCGCGGGGGAGCAGCATCGCAGCCATGACCTCCGACCCCCGCCCGGCGCCGGATCCGGGTCCCGGCCGCGGCGCGGGTGCCCCGTGGCAGGCGCGGGGCGCGCACCCGCCCGCGCCGGACGCCGTCGACGGGCCGCCCGCACCGGGTCCTCGGGGTGGGCCCGCCGGGGATCCCGGCCGGCCGGAACGAGACCTCGGCGGACGCGGTCGCCGGGAGACGGTCGGGCTCGTCGGGGCGGGTCGGGCCGGCAGTGCCGTCGTGCTCGCCCTGGCCGCCGCGGGTCACCCGGTGGTGGCGGTGAGCACCCGGTCTCCCGCCGGCCGCGAACGCGCGGCGGGCTGGTTCCCGGGCGCGCGGATCGGCTCGGTGCCGCAGGTGGCGGCGCGGCTGCGGGCGGCCGAGGTGGTACTCATCGCCGTTCCGGACGACGCGATCGCGCCGGTGGCGGCCGAACTCGTGGCCGCGGGCGCCGTGCGGGCGGGGCAGACCCTCGCGCACCTCAGCGGCCGGCACGGGCTGGGTGTGCTCGCCGCCGGCGCGCGCGTGGGCGCGGCCCGGGTCGCACTGCATCCGATCATGACGTTGCCCGGGACGGCGGGGGACCCGGGCGTGTTCACCGGGGTGCCGTTCGGCATCACCGCGGACTCCGGCGCCGAGGCCCGGGCCCGGGGGCTCGTCACCGACGTCGGGGGCATCCCGCTGCTGATCGAGGATGGTCGGCGTGATCTCTACCACGCCGCGCTGGTCCTCGGTGGCAACTTCCTGACCAGCCTGACCGTGGCCGCCCGAGAGACGCTCGCGGCGGCGGGCGTCGCCGATCCGGGTGCCGCACTCGCCCCGCTGCTGCGGGCCTCCCTGGACAACGCCCTCACCGGTGGCTGGCCGGCGGCCACGGGACCGGTCCGCCGGGGGGATCTCGGCACCGTCCAGGCCCACCTACGGGCGCTGGACGCCCTGGATCCCACCGTCGCCGACGTCTACCGGGCGCTGGTGACCTACACGACCGGCGGGCTGGAGCGCGCCGGCCTGCTCGATGCGCCCGTGGCCGACCGGCTGCGCGTGGGCGCGGCCACAGACCCGCAGCGGGCGGCCGGCCAGGACGAGACCGGTGGTCCTGGTCGTCCCGGTGGTCCTGGTCGTCCCGGTGGTCCGGTCGACCCCGGCTGACGCGGCGGGGCGGCGGGGCGGCTGGGGAGGCCGCGGGGAGACATCGGGGAGGCGTCGGGGAGGCATCGGCCACACGGAGGCCGGGAACGTTGGTACGGAGTCCCCGCGTTGAACAGCCGTACCGGCTCGACAGGACGGACAACCGATCGCCATGCCACACCGCCACCTCAACGGTCTGAAGACCGCGCTGCTGCTGGGCGTGCTCTCCGCCGCCATCCTGCTGGTGGGGTCGTTGTTCGGGCGGGGTGGACTGCTCATCGCGTTGGTGATCGCGCTCGCGATGAACGGCTTTTCCTACTTCTACTCGGATCGCATCGCCCTGCGGGCGATGCGGGCCTACCCGGTCACGCAGGTCGAGCAGCCCCGCCTCTACGCCATCGTCGGGGAGCTCGCCCGCAATGCCCGGATGCCGATGCCTCGGCTGTACCTGAGCCCGACCCGCTCGCCCAATGCCTTCGCCACCGGTCGCAATCCGCGCAACGCGGCGGTCTGCTGCACCGAGGGCATCATGGAGCTGATGGACGATCGTGAGCTGCGCGGCGTCCTCGGGCATGAACTCAGCCATGTGTACAACCGCGACATTCTCATCGCCTCGGTCGCCGGCGCTCTCGCCAGCGTCATCGTGTACCTGGCGAATATGGCCCAGTTCCTGGCCATCTTCGGCGGACGGGACGAAGAGAACGGTCCGGGCATCTTCGAGCTGCTGCTGCTGATGATTCTCGGTCCGGTGGCGGCGACGATCATTCAGCTCGCCATCAGCCGGTCCCGGGAGTACCAGGCCGACGAGTCGGGCGCGACGCTCACCGGCGACCCGCTCGGCCTGGCCAGCGCGCTGCGCAAGCTGGAGACGGGCACGTCTGCCCGGCCGCTGCCACAGAACTCGAAGCTGGGCCCCGCGGCCGCGCTGATGATTGCCAATCCGTTCCGGGGCGGTGGTGTCGGTCGGTTGTTCTCGACCCATCCGCCCATGAACGAGCGGATCGCCCGCCTGGAACAGCTTGCGCGCATGAATCCGTATCGGTGACCGGGCACCTGATGACGGTGTTGTCCGCCGTGGCATCGACGTATTACAGTCGAGGACTCAGAGTAGGCTTTTACCGTCGACCGCGTATCGCGGGACGGTAGCCGGGAACGGCGTCGTTCCACGGCCATGACGGCGGCGGAGCGAACCCCCCAGGTTCCGCCGCAGGCACCCCGCCCGAAACCCCCCATCGGGCGGGGTGCGCCGTTTCTGGGTACCGGCCTCAGCGGTAGTTGACGAACTGGAGCGGGACCTCGAAGTCCTCGGCCTTCAGCAGCTGGATCACCCGCTGCAGGTCGTCCCGCTTCTTCCCGGTGACCCGGAGCTGGTCGCCCTGGATCTGGGCCTGTACCCCCTTGGGGCCATCCGTCCGGATCTTCTTTGCGATCGCCCGGGCCTTGTCGTCCGAGATGCCCTGCTGGACGGTCACCGACAGGCGGAACTCCTTGCCCGAGGGCTTGGGCTCGTCGAACGACAGCGCCTTGAGCGAGATGCCGCGCTTGACGAACTTCTCCTGCAGGACGTCGAGCACCGCCTTGACCCGCTCGTCCGTGTTCGCTACGAGCAGAATCGACTCGCCGGACAGGGCGGCCGACGCGCCGGTGTCGCGGAAGTCGAAGCGGGTCCGGATCTCCTTGGCTGTCTGGTTGACGGCGTTGTCTATCTCCTGTGCGTCGACTTTGCTGACGATGTCGAAGGACGGGTCTGCCACGTGCGCGGACCTCCAGTTCGGTTCGGTGCGGGGGATGTCTGGCTGGGCGAGGGTGTCGAGTCGGGCACCGTACGTGTTCATCACGGGCGGTACCCGCCTCGGGGGGTGGCTACTCGCCGTTGTATTCGATCGACGACAGCCTTGCAGGACGGTCCGCCGTCCCGGTGGGCCGGCGGGACCGGTATGCTCCTCTACGAAGGCAGGTTGCCCGAGCGGCCAAAGGGAACGGTCTGTAAAACCGTCGGCTCAGCCTACGATGGTTCGAATCCATCACCTGCCACCATCCCCGGGCTCGACCCGGGACTCGCACTGCCAGTCAGGCCCGGAGCGATGCTCCGGGCCTGACTGCGTTCCGGGCTCCGTTGCCGTGCCCGGATCTGGGCCAACGTCCGTCCGGAGGCAGGTCCGGACCGGGTTATCGTGCGGAGAGTGGAGCTGCGCCATCTCCGGTACTTCGTCGCCGTTGCGGAGGAGCGCCACTTCGGCCGGGCCGCTGACCGGCTGCGGATCTCCCCGCCCACGCTGAGCCAGCAGATCAGAGCGCTCGAACGGCGGGTCGGCGCCCCGCTGCTTGTCCGCCACCCCCGCGGGGTCGATCTCACGCCCGTTGGTCGGGTCCTGCTCGACGGAGCCAGGGAAACCTTGCGCAGGGCCGACGATGCGCTGTTGGCGGCCCGCCAGGCCGCCGGGCTCGCCGAGCCGGTCCTTCGGCAGGGCCTGCTCAACGGCGTGCCGCCCGCGCTGCCCGCGTGGCTGGAGCAGGTGCTGGTCGCGGTGGCGCCAGCCGCCCGCACGGTCCTTCTCGGTGGCACCACGACCGACCAGCTGCGTCGGCTTGCCGCGGGCGAGCTGGATCTGGCCCTGGTCCGTTGTCCGGTGGCCGCGCCAGCCGGCACGCGGGTCCATCGGATCGCCCGAGAGGAACTCGGCGTGCTCATGTCGTCCGGCCACCACTGGGCCGGACGGGCCAGCCTCGACCCAGCCGAGCTGGCCGACGTCGAGCTGGTGCTGTTCCCACGTGAGCTCGCGCCCGGCTTCCACGACGCGCTCGTGGCAGCGGTGCGGGACCTGGCCGGGGCGGTGCGCCTCAGCGCAAGCGCGGTCGGGCACGCCCAGCTGCGCACGACGCTCCCGCTGCGCGCTGCCGCGGTGAGCCTGAGCTCGACGCGCGGGGCAGCGGGCACCGACCTGGTCTGGCGGCCGCTCGATGCCCGGCCGCTGTGGGTGAGCTACGCGCTGGCCTGGCGAAGCGACAACCGTAACCCCGCCCTGCGCGACCTGATCGTCGAGCTCGACCGCCAGGCTGCCCGGTTCCGGCCGAAGCGGGCGCCAGTGGAACGCGGCGGCCTGCTTGTCGGGTACTCGCGGAGCGCCGCACCGCCGACCGGCCTGTGAGCCGCGGGCTAACGGGCCTTCGGCAGCACGACATCGACCGATGCCGCCGGCGGTGGTGGGCTCGGTGCACGGCGCCATTCGGCGCCCCAGAGCAGGAAAGGCCTCCACACGTGCCCGATTCCGCATTTCCGTCCAGACCCACGCCGGGCCGCACCTGCGCGCAGCCAGGGTCCGTCGAGCCCGCCTGGATCCCGGCGGGGTCGCCGCGCCGGCCGCCGGCTACCGACGATCTCACCGCTGCCAGCGCGGCCCCGCGGCCGGAGCGGGTGCTCATCGTCGGCGGTTCATCGGGGATCGGACTCGCCCTGGTCACGACGCTTGCGACCGCAGGCTCGGAGGCCATCCTCGCGGGCCGGTCGGCGCGGCGGCTCGCCGAGGCCGTCGAGGCGCTTGCCGGGCTGCCCGGCCCGGTCCGCGCGGCGGTTGCGGACATGGGTGTGGCGGACGACGTCGCCCGACTGTGCGCCGAAGCCGGCCCACTGGACCACGTCGTGGCGACCGCGGCCGACGTCTCCACCGCCTATGGACCCGTCGCCGCCTTCGACCCGGACCGCGCCCGCGGCCTCGTCGACAGCAAGCTCATCGGTTCCCTGCTGCTAGCCCGACACGCGGCACCACACCTTGCGCCGACCGGCTCGATCACCTTCACCTCCGGCATCGCCGCCTACCGGCCGAGCGCGGGCGGGGCGCTCGTGGCTGGTGTCAACGGGGCGCTGGCATCGATCGCCGCGGCACTCGCCGTCGAGCTGGCGCCGATCCGGGTCAACGCCGTCTCCCCGGGCTGGGTCGACACACCGATCTGGGACGTCCTCGCCGGTGCCGCCCGGCCGCAGACCCTCGATGAGATGGGCCGTCGCCTGCCCGCGGGTCGGGTCGGCCAGCCGGCGGACATCGCGGCGGCCTACCTCGCGGTGATGCGCAACCCCTTCATCACCGGCACCGTGGTGCACGTCGATGGCGGTCAGCGCCTTGTCTGACCCGGGGTGGGGTGGCGCCCTGAGGGACCGCCGGCTGGCGGGGGCGTGACGGGGGCCTGTCGGACTCGCCGCTCAGCGGGCTGCGGCGGCGTCCAGCTCGGCGCGGGTCAGCAGCGGGCGAAGGGTCAGGCCGAGTTCGGCCAGTCGCTCCCGGCCGCCCTCGCTGCGGTCGATCACGCAAAGCACGTCCTCGACGACCGCGCCGTCGTCGCGCAGCACCTTCGTCGCGTCGAGCACGGCGCCGCCGGAGGTGACGACATCCTCGACGAGGACGACGCGGCGGCCGGTGACCTCGCCGCCCTCGGCGATCCGCCGCGTGCCGTACTCCTTGGCCTTCTTGCGCACGAACCGTGTGGGCAGGCCGGTGCGCTGGGAGAGCAGAGTGGCCAGGGGCACGCCGCCGAGTTCGAGCCCGGCCAGGACCTCGGTGCCCGCCGGCACCAGCCCGGTCAGGCCGTCGACGATCGCGGCGAGCAGCTCCGGGTCAGCCTCGAACAAGTACTTGTCGAAATACTCGGTGCTCGTCTTGCCCGACCGGAGCAGGAAGGTGCCGGTCAGATGGGAGGCGGCCCGGACCCGGGCGGCCAGCGCCGCGTTGTCGCTCACGTCAGTGCACTCTAGGGCGCGTATTTGATTGTGACCAAAGGGGGTTCGTTTGCGCTCCTTGGTCCGGATCGTCGAGGCGTAGAGGCGGGGATACGCCATGATCACCGGAGCCGGAGCCGGAGCCGGAGCCGGAGCCGGGGCGTGGTGCGGTTCCGCGGAACACCACGATCGTCGGGTTGGGCCGGGTCGGATAGGACGAGTCAGCCCTGGCGTCGTCCTACGCGGCGGCCCTTGCAGCCCCTCTTCTTCTCTTCTTCCGGTTGGCGGCTTGGTCGGCCTTGCGCCGCCTCGCCCGGGTCGACGGGCGTGCCGGTCCCGCCCGCCGGCCGCCCACACCCGGCGCATCGGGACGTCCGGTGCGCAACCGGCGTTACGGTGCTCCCATGTCGCGATCCGCCGCCGAGCGCCGCCCGCCGGTCCCGGCAGACGGCCCCGGTCCACTGCTGTTCGTCTACGGGACGCTGATGTTTCCCGAAGTGGTCTCGACACTGATCGGCCGGGTGCCGCCGATGGAGTCCGCCGCCGCCCCCGGGTGGCGGGCCGCCCGGCTGCGCGACCGCCTCTACCCGGGACTGGTACGCCGGGTGGCCCGGGACGAGGCGCCGGCCGCGGGCCGGGTGCTCGTCGGCCTCGATCCGAGAGAACGGGCCGTCCTCGACGCCTTCGAGGGCTCGGCCTACGAGGCCGGTCCGCTCGTCCTGGCCGACGGGCGCCCGGCGGCCGCCTACCTCTGGCTGGATGTCGCCGAGGTGACCGCCGAGGACTGGGACGCCCGTGCGTTCGCCGACCGGCACCTCGGCGACTACGTCCAGCGGTGCGCGGCCTGGCGGGCCCGACTAGCCGATCCGGTGCCCTGAGCCGCACAGGCGCGCACCTCCTCCTCCGGCGAGCCGGTCGGCCGCCGCCTCAGCCGCCGCCTCAGCCGTTGACGGTGGGCGGAGGACCCTCGTCACCGCGCCCGGCGCCGCCCGGACCTCCCGGGCCACGGCCGGTGAACCCGCCAGAGCCCGGCTGGACACCCGCGGTCTCCGTGTGCCGGCCGCCGACGCCCGCGCCGCGGCCGGCGGCCTCACCGACGCCGGCTCGGTCGCCCGGGTACGGCTCTCCGTAGCCGCCGCGGGCGGTGTCATAGGTGCAGAGGGCGTAGATCACCAGGATGTCGATCGCGATGATGACGATCGACCAGAACGGGAACGCCGCCATGAAGGCAAGCTGGCCGATCGCGTTGATCGCCGCGATAGCGATGCCGGCCCACCGCGCCGTGTCGTTGCGGATGTAGATCCCGTAGGCGATCAGCATCTCGACGACGCCGACCGCGATCCACAGCCAGCCCCAGAAGTTGGTGTCGGCGTACAGCACGTTCGTGTTGCCGTTGAGGTTGTTCACGACCACCGTGTAGTCGCGCAGGGCCGCGATGCCGTAGATCAGATTGTGGAATCCGACGATGAACATGATCACGGCGGCGAAGGTGAGCCATCCGCTCAGCGGGCGTACCGCCCGGTTTCCTGCCATCTTCATCCTCCCCGTTCGACGCCGGCGCCTCGCCCGGCCGGTGTACCGCCACGCCCCGGTGAGGCGGACCACCGGGATAGGGCGGGGCGCGACCTCGTGGTCGCGGCGGGTGGATACCCGCACCGTACGGTCCGGTGTACACCCGGTAGTCAGAAGGCTACCGTCCGCCACTTAGGTGCGATACCCGCCCCGTGCCGACGTCACCCCTCCCGCCTGGACCCCTCCCGCCTGGACCTCTCCCGTCCGGACTGCTCCCGTCCGGACTGCTCCCGTCCGGACTGCTCCCGTGCGGTCCTGGCCTCGGCCGCCGGCTCAGCCCAGGGCGGGCGGCAGCGTTATGATCTTGTTCGTGGCGGCGTCCCAGCGCAGCCGGCCGTGCTGGAAGGCGCTCTCCCGCCCGCCCGGCACCGAGTACTCGTCGCTCGTGGGCAGGCCGAGGCCGGAGGTCGAGCCGCCGAGGGCGAGGTAGGTCTGCAGGATGCGGCCGTGGACCTCGTGGGCGCCGGTCGACGGGTGCCAGTAGATCCAGCCGCCCTGGAAGCGGGCCTGCTGGCCGCCGGGTGCGCCGGCAATCTCGACGTCGCTCACCGGGCGGCGCAGGAAGCTGTTCGACCCGCCGACGCCGAGGTACTTCGTCGCGATCGGGCCGTGCAGCGCGTGCACCCCGGTGGCGACGGACCAGAAGGCCAGGCCGTTGCCGTACTGCTGCCAACGGCCCCCGCCGCCCGCGGGATTCTCGACACCGACCGGGGCGCCGAGGACGACCTGGGTCGGACCCGCGGCCGCATACCACTTCTCGATCTCGCTGTGGGTGCCGTCCGCCTGCACGGCGAGCGCGGTGGACGTGCAGCACAGCACGTTCATGTCCACGTTGCCGGTGATCCCGGGCACCGCGCCGCCCGAGGTGTACTGCCATAGCGCCCAGTTCGACCAGCCGCCGGGTAGCCAGCCGGGGGTCGCCTGGTCGTTGTAGATCGCGAACCAGAACGGGTACTTCGCGAAGTCGTGGGTGTCCGCCATCTTCCCGGTCCAGAACGACCGGTAGGTGTAGAGGATGGGGATCCGTCCAGTCCGGGACTCGACCTCCTCCAGGAACGCCCGGGTCCAGGCCGCGAGTGCCGTGGGGTCCAGGCCGCCGGTGTCCTCCAGGTCCAGCACGGGCGCGAGGTGCCCGGCCGTGCGCGTGAGCCCGGTGACGGCGATGAAGTGCCGGGCCTGGTCCACGGCGGTCGACAGCGGCTGCGCCGGGCGGGCGTAGTGGTAGGCGCCGACCACCAGCCCGGCCTTCGTGGCGGCGGCGCGGTCGGCGGCGAAGAACGGGTTGGTGTAGTTCGTCCCCTCGGTGGCCTTGATGATCACAAAGCTGAGGCCGGAGGCACGGGCCGCGTTCCAGTCGATCGGCCCGCCGCCCGGGTGCTGCCACGAGGCCACGTCAACCCCGCGTGGCCACAGCGGCGAGGGTGTCGCCCCCTGGGCCATGCCGGTGGTGCCGGACATGGTCAGCGCGACGGCGGTGAGCGCAGCGATGCTCAGCAGCCGCCGGGGCAGCGGGATCGCGAGCGCCGGCCGGGCCGGCCAGCCCCAGCGGCGGTGGGCGGGGCCGGTGTTCGCCCGGCGGAGCGGGACGGCGTCCGAGGAGCGGGTCGGCGCGTGGGTCGGTGCGCGGATCGATGCCTGCGCGGCCACCGCCGTCGGTTGGCCCGGTCGGGCGAACACCGTGCCGGGCGGCAGCGGGGTGCCGGGCCGGATCGGGATGCCGACCGGGTCGGCATCGTCGCCGGTGCCGGGGGTTGTCGGATACCGGTCAGGACGATGCGTGGGACGCATGGGCAACCCTCGGATGCTTGGGAGGCGACGGTCGGGGAGGCTCGTGAGCCGGTTGGCCGCGCCAGGCGGGGCGCACCAACGGGTGTGCCACACGCTAAGCATTCAAGGGATTACTTACAGCTATCAAAGGTGCGGGAGTCCGAGTTATTCGCTACGGACAGTTGCTCCCACCGGCAATCTGCGCATCTTCCGGTCGGAACGGTCGTCGGGTCGGACGCGGCGGCGTGCCAGGGGGCAAGGCCGGCGATCGGGATGTTCTGGGCGTCCGATGGCGGGTAGCGGCCGCTGGGAGCCGGTCCGGGGCGGCGCTCGCATGATCGGGGACGAAACGGGCGGGGGTGCCACCCCAACCGCGCCTGCCGTCGTGTAATCTGAGCACCGCGACCTCGCGCCCCTTTAGCTCAGTCGGCAGAGCGTCTCCATGGTAAGGAGAAGGTCTACGGTTCGATTCCGTAAAGGGGCTCCACGTTCCGGTCCTCGGGCGGGTTCGTGTCCGGGATGGGCGGTTCCGCCGGTTCTCCCGGGTAGGCTTGTGGTCGGGTCTCCGGTCATCCTGGGGACCATCCTGGCGGTGTAGCTCAGTCTGGCAGAGCAAGCGGCTCATAATCGCTGTGTCGCCGGTTCAAGTCCGGCCACCGCTACTATCGGGGTGCGGCGTGCCGTGGCCCCCGTAGGGGCTCGCGGCCTGCCGCGTCGCCCGATCAGTCCAGCACCCGACTCAGGAAGAGGCATCACGCCGTGGCCGCCACTGACGTCCGCCCGAAGATCACGATGGCGTGCCAGGTGTGTAAGCACCGGAACTACATCACTCGCAAGAACCGGCGTAACGACCCGGACCGCCTCGAGCTCAAGAAGTTCTGCCCGAACTGCGGCAAGCACACGGAGCACCGCGAGACCCGCTGACGATGCCCGGCGTCGCCGCTTGGGCCACGCCGCCGTCCGCCGGGTGGGCGCCCGGGTGCGCGTTCGGGATCTGTGAGCCCGTCGCCATCACGTCCTCACAACCGGCCAGGGAGCGCCCTGGCCGGTTGTTTGCGTGTCGATCCTGATCAGGCATGTCGGCCTGGTCGGAGGTGTTGGGATGGCGCCGTGACACCCACTCGTCTACCCGCCCCTCGATGGGTCGGCTTACCAGGTTCGTGGTGGGATGCTGCGTGCCGCAGCCCGTCCGGCGCGTCCGCCGGACCGGCACGGCATCCGAGCCTGCCGCGGACGTCGAGATCGGAGCCGTGATGTCGCTGAACCAGGACTTCGTAGGACGGAATTTCGTCTCGCCCGTCCCCTTCCAGGTCGGACGTGAGCACATCCGACAGTTCGCCCAGGCGATCGGGGACGACAACCCGCTGTACCACGACGTGGAGGCCGCCAAGGCCGCCGGCTACCCCGATCTTGTCGCGCCGCCGACGTTCCTGATCAATGCGATCCCCGGGGCGCTGGGGCTGCCCACCGACGATCCGGCGCTCGGGCTGGACTACGCCCTGGTTGTCCACGGCGAGCAGCGCTTCACCCTGCGCCGGCCGGTGGTGGCGGGCGACGAGCTGATCACCACTTCGACCCTGACCGGCATCCGCGCGGTGGGCCGAAACGAGGTTCTCGTCACCACCTACCGTTACGACACCACCAGCGGCGAGGAGATCGCCGTCGGCACGTGCACCCTGGTCTCCCGCGGAACGGCTCCCCCGCGGGGATGAGCGCGCGTCCCACGGCGCCCGGTCGGGACCGGGCCGCCTGTCCGGCCACACCCCCGGGGCCCACCGGGAGTGCCTCACTCTGAGGGAGAGCAACGATGACGGCGACCATCGGCTATGACGACGTCGAGGTCGGCACCGAGCTGCCGGAACGGCTGTTCCCGCTGCGGCGGGTCGATCTCGTCCGCTACGCCGGAGCGTCCGGGGACTTCAATCCCATCCACTGGAGCGAGCGGGCCGCCGCGGAGGCCGGCCTGCCCGGGGTGCTCGCGCACGGGATGCTGACGATGGCCACCGCCACCCGGCTCGTCACCGACTGGGTCGGGGACCCGGGCGCCGTCCTCGAGATCGGCGTGAAGTTCTCCTCGCCGGTGGTGGTGCCGGACGACGACGAGGGCGCCTCGGTGTCGGTGCGCGGCGTCGTGGAGAAGAAGCTCGACGACAACCGGGTGGTGGTGAACCTCACCACCCGGTGCCGCGGCGAGAAGGTGCTGATGGCCGCCCGCGCCACCGTCCGGCTGAGCTGAGCTGAGCTGAGCCGGACGGGACTGGGCTGCGGGTCGATCAGGCGGCCTCGGCGAGCAGGGCGGACAGCCGGCCCACGCCCTTGACCAGGTCCTCGTCGCTGAGCGCGTAGGACAGCCGGGCGAAGCCCGGGGTTCCGAACGCCTCACCGGGGACGATGGCGACCCCGGCCTCCTCGAGGATGAGCTGGCACAGCTCGGCGCTGGTCGTGGGCGTCCGACCGCGCAGGGTGCGGCCCAGCAGGCCCTCCAGCGAGGGGTAGCAGTAGAACGCGCCCTCCGGCAGCGGGCAGCTCACCCCCGGGGTCTCGGTGAGCATGCGGTGCATCGTCAGCCGGCGGCGGTCGAAGGCGGTGCGCATCTGCGCGACGGCGTCGAGGGGTCCGGCGACGGCGGCGAGCGCCGCGACCTGGGAGACGTTGGCGACGTTCGAGGTCGCGTGGGACTGCAGGTTCGCCGCCGCGGCGACGACGTCCGCCGGCCCGATCAGCCAGCCGACCCGCCAGCCCGTCATCGCGTAGGTCTTCGCGACGCCGTTGACGATGACGCAGCGCTCGGCGAGCCCCGGCACCTGCGCGAGGATCGAGGCGAACCGCGCCTCGCCGTAGACGAGATGCTCGTAGATCTCGTCGGCGAGCACCCAGATGCCGGCCTGCTCGGCCCAGCGGCCGATCTCGCGGACCTCCTCCGGCGTGTGCACGGCGCCGGTCGGGTTCGACGGCGAGTTGAACAGCAGCACCTTCGTGCGCTCGGTGCGGGCCGCCTCGAGCTGCTCGACGGTCACCCGGTAGCCGGCCTGCGGCCCGGTGACGACGTCGACCGGCACGCCGCCGGCGAGGCGGATCGACTCGGGATAGGTCGTCCAGTACGGCGCGGGCAGCAGCACCTCGTCACCCGGGTCGAGCAGCGTCGCGAACGCCTCGTAGACGGCCTGCTTGCCGCCGTTGGTCACCAGGACCTGGCCCGCGGAGACGGTGACGCCGGAGTCCCGGGCCGTCTTCTCGGCGATGGCCTCCCGCAGCTCCGGCAGACCACCCGCCGGGGTGTAGCGGTGCATGCGGGGTTCGCGGCATGCCTTCTCGGCGGCGGCGACGATGTGGTCCGGAGTCGGGAAGTCCGGCTCGCCGGCGCCGAAGCCGACCACGTCCTGCCCCGCAGCGCGCATCGCCTTCGCGGTGGCGTCGACGGCCAGCGTCGCGGACGGGGCGATGCCGCCGATGCGGCTTGAGATCCTGCTCATAGTGCCCATGCTGCCATGGCGTCCGGATGGGCGTCGTGCGCAGGCGGCCGGGATCCGGCGTCCGTGCGGACCGGCGCCGGGGTGGCCGGTGGACCCCGGTGCGCGGGTCCTGCGGACGGCGTCCCGCAGGTCCGATGGACGGTGCCCCGAGGGTCCTGAGGACGGTGTTCGGTGGCCCCTGCGGACGGTCCGCGGCGGGCCGTGAGGACAGTGCCCGGACGGTCTCGCGGACCCTGCGGCGGCTGCCGTCCAGACCGGCTGCGCGGCCGGCGGGCACTCGACGCGATCGGTACGCGCGGAGTCCGGGCGATGAAGGGGTATGCTCGATCCGCTCGGGTACCCATTCCGGTAACCGGCTCATGGGCTGGACTGTGCGCTACGGTGCATATACGCAGCATGCGGGTCGGGTTCGGTCGAGGGGATCCGGGCGTGTCCAAGGGGCGTGGCTCAATTGGTAGAGCACCGGTCTCCAAAACCGGCGGTTGCAGGTTCGAGTCCTGTCGCCCCTGCGCTGTTCGACGGTTGGCTGGTTCGGCGACGGAGTGGGTGGAGTTGAGTGGCAACCGATACCCGTGACGCGGCACCGCGTCCCAGGCGGGCCACGCGTACCGCGGGCCGGCGTCGGTATCGGCCTGTTCAGTTCATCCGCGAGGTCATGGCGGAGCTCCGGAAGGTCGTCTATCCGGGCCGGAGCGAGCTGATCACCTACGTGCTGGTCGTGCTCGTCTTCGTCAGCGTGATGACGGCCTTCGTGGCTAGTCTCGACTTCGGGCTCACGAAGGCGGTCCTCGCGATCTTCGGCTGACGGGTCCGCCAGTCGGCGGGGTCGCGCAGGGCAGACGGACGGGTCCGGGCGGATGATTGACGCCGGCCCGCCAGTCGGTCGGCTGCCGCCCGTTCGGCACCACGCCCGCGCAGCGCCCGCTCCGCGGAGTCCACAGCAGCAGAAGTGTCCACGAGAGAAGGATCGTCCGCGTGTCCCAGTCGCCCGAGCACGCCTCCTCCGAGCAGGGGGAGGCCCTCGCCCGTCTCGATCTCCTCGCGGCGTTCGAGCACGACGAGGTGGCGAGCACGGACGCCGGCGCCGAGCTCGATGACCCCCACGCCGACACCGACGAGTCGGGCGCCGAGGCCACCGCCACCGGTGAGACCGGCCCCAGCGTCAAGGCCGACGCGGCTGGTTCCGTCACCGACGCGGGCTCCGAGCCCGCCGCTGACGACGCGCCCGCGAGCGTCGCGCCGGTCGCCGTGGCCGATGACACCGAGGATGACGACGACCTGCGCCGCGCCATCGAGGACGCGCCGGGCGAGTGGTACGTCGTGCACTCGTATGCGGGCTACGAGAACAAGGTCAAGACCAACCTCGAGACCCGTATCTCCAGCCTCAACATGGAGGACTACATCTTCCAGATCGAGGTGCCCACCGAGGAGGTCCCGGTGGTCAAGAACGGCAAGAGGCAGCTCGTCCAGCAGAAGAAGTACCCGGGTTACATCTACGTCCGGATGGACCTGACCGACCAGTCGTGGTCCGCGGTCCGTAACACGCCGGGTGTGACCGGGTTCGTGGGGCTCACCAACCGGCCCTCGCCGCTTCGTCGCGAGGAGGTCCTGTCCATCCTCGCCCCGGCGGCGCCGAAGGAGAAGAAGGTCGAGACCGTCCGGGTCCAGGAGTTCGAGGTCGGGGAGTCGGTCACCGTCATGGACGGACCCTTCGCCACGCTTCCGGCGACCATCAGCGAGATCAACCTCGACGCCCAGCGGCTGAAGGTGCTGGTCTCGATCTTCGGTCGGGAGACGCCCGTCGAGCTGCAGTTCAATCAGGTCGCGAAGATCTGATCCGGTCCGTAGAACCTCGGTAGGAAGACGAGCACATGCCGCCCAAGAAGAAGAAGATCACTGCGATCATCAAGCTCCAGATCAACGCCGGCAAGGCCACGCCGGCGCCGCCGGTCGGTCCCGCGCTGGGTCAGCACGGCGTGAACATCATGGAGTTCTGCAAGCAGTACAACGCGGCGACCGAGTCGCAGGCCGGCAACGTCGTGCCGGTTGAGATCACCGTGTACGAAGACCGGTCGTTCACCTTCGTCACGAAGACCCCGCCGGCCGCGCGGCTCATCCTCAAGGCCGCGGGGGTGGAGAAGGGCAGCGGGACCCCGCACCGGGACAAGGTCGCCAAGCTGACCCCGGCCCAGGTGCGCGAGATCGCCCAGACCAAGCTCCCCGACCTCAACGCCACGACGATCGAGGCGGCCGAGAAGATCATTGCGGGGACCGCCCGCTCGATGGGGATCACGGTCGGCGACTAGCCTTCCGCCCCCGCCACACCGGACCGACGCCGTGGGAGGGCGGTCGGTGCCGGCCACCGCGGCACGGACGAGATCCGTGCGGCGGCGAGTCGGGCCGATCGTCCGCCGGCACCACGAGGAGACAGCATGAAGCGCAGCAAGGCCTACCGGGCCGCCGCCGAAAAGATCAACCCGGAGAACCTCTACAGCCCGCTGGATGCAGTCCGGCTCGCCCAGGAGACCTCGACCACGAAGTACGACGCGACCGTCGAGGTCGCGATCCGTCTCGGGGTCGACCCGCGCAAGGCCGACCAGATGGTCCGCGGGACCGTCAACCTGCCGCACGGCACCGGCAAGTCGCCGCGCGTCGCCGTCTTCGCCACCGGTGAGAAGGCCGCCGAGGCGAGCGCGGCCGGCGCCGACATCGTCGGCAGCGACGACCTGGTCGCCCGCATCCAGGAGGGCTTCCTGGAGTTCGACGCGACGGTGGCGACGCCGGACCAGATGGCCAAGGTCGGGCGGATCGCCCGTATCCTCGGCCCCCGCGGGCTGATGCCGAACCCGAAGACCGGCACCGTCACGCTGGACATCGGCAAGGCCGTCTCCGACATCAAGGGCGGAAAGATCAACTTCCGGGTGGACAAGCAGGGCAACCTGCACATCGTCATCGGGAAGACGAACTTCACCGATGCCCAGCTGATCGAGAACTACACGGCCGCCCTGGACGAGATCGTCCGAGTGAAGCCCTCGGCGGCGAAGGGCCGCTACCTGAAGAAGGTCACCTTCGCCACCACGATGGGCCCGGGCATCCCGGTCGACCCGAACCGCACCCGCAACCTGCTCGAAGAGGGTGTCCCCGCCTGAGCCCGCCGGCCCCGGGGAACCGAGGCCAGCTCGCACGGAACCCCTTGCCTTTCCACAGGCTTACGTGCCCGTTTCATCCCTGTGGAAAGGCAAGGAATCGTGGACGCGAGATCGTCGCGTACACTTCGTACGAACACGTTTCACACCGAAGACCGCTGGTCGCCGTCGTCGCCCAGGTGGGGGATCCGTTTCCTCGCCCGGGCCGAGCGACGGCCGAAGGCCCGAACTTCCCCGGGCGGCCCGCGCAGGTGACGGAAGCAAGGACCGCGCCAGCTCCGAGGCGGTCGGCGCCGGTGCGCCGTCCTCCCCGCCGATGTCGCTCTTCACGCCCCGTGCGCCTGCGCCGGGGCGTTCGTCGTCTCCCGGGGTTGAACGGATGACCGGCCGACACCCCGAAGGAGCCCCATGGCGAAACCTGAGAAGACCGCCGCGGTGGCGGAGATCGCCGAGGAGTTCCGTGGCGCGACCGCCGCGGTCCTCACGGAGTACCGCGGTCTGACGGTGAGCCAGCTCACCGAGCTGCGGCGCACCCTCGGCGAGGGCGCGCGCTACGCGGTGGTCAAGAACACGCTGACCAAGATTGCTGCGGAGCAGGCCGGCGTCACCGGGATCGACGACCTGTTCGTCGGCCCGACCGCCGTCGCCTTCGTCACCGGCGACCCGGTCGAGGCGGCCAAGGGCCTGCGTGACTTCGCCCGCGCCAACCCGGCCCTCGTGGTCAAGGGCGGCGTCGTCGAGGGCAAGGCGATGACGGCCGACGAGATCCGCAAGCTTGCGGATCTGGAGTCCCGCGAGGTCCTGCTGGCGAAGCTCGCCGGCGCGATGAAGGGGTCGCTGGCCGGCGCCGTCGGCCTGTTCGCCGCCCCGCTGTCGCAGGTCGCCCGGCTGGCCGAGGCGCTGCGCGAGCAGCGGGCGAGCCAGCCCGGCGCCGAGGCACCCGCCGCCGAGGCACCCGCCGCCGAGGCGGCCGAGGCCCCCGCAGAGTAACCGCCCGTCCCGCGGGATGACGGTGGCCGGACCGGCCGCCGCCACCCACGGGGCACCCTGCCCCGGCCGGGCCGGCACGCGCCCAGCCGGCACCACCCACGAGCCACCCCGATCACCGGTCGCCCATCCGGCCGGCCGAGATCATCGCCCCTGACGAGGAAGGAAACGCCATCATGGCGAAGCTGTCGACCGAAGAGCTGCTCGACGCGTTCAAGGAACTGACCCTGCTGGAGCTCTCGGAGTTCGTGAAGCAGTTCGAGGAGACCTTCGGCGTGACCGCCGCGGCGCCCGTCGCCGTGGCCGCGGCGCCGGCCGCCGGTGGCGCGGGCGGCGAGGCCCCGGCCGCCGAGGAGCAGGACGAGTTCGACGTCATCCTCGAGTCCGTCGGCGACAAGAAGATCCAGGTCATCAAGGAGGTCCGGGCGCTGACCAGCCTCGGGCTCAAGGAGGCCAAGGACCTCGTCGACGGGGCGCCCAAGCCTGTCCTGGAGAAGGTTGCCAAGGAGGCCGCGGACAAGGCCAAGGCGGCCCTCGAGGGCGCCGGCGCGTCGGTCACCGTCAAGTAACACCGCCCGTCTTTCGGGTCCGGTCCCGGCGGCGTCTGGCTTGCCGCCGCGGGCCGGTGCGGCCGCTCGACGCGGCCGCGGCGCATCCCGCGTGCCGGGGCACCTCCGAGGTGTCCCGGCACGCGGCGTCTGTGCGCCCGAAACGCCCAGACACGCTGCTACGTAAGCGGATGAGCAGGTCGGGTCGTTCGTGACGTTTTCCGAAGGGGGTTGACGACCTCTGTAGATCGGAGTTCCATCATGTCGCGAACCCTCGTCGGGAAGCAGATGCGGTGCGCTACGTTCTCCCCGCGTGGTCCTGCCACGCAGGTCCTTGCCAGCGGTGTGCCCTTCGGCTACACTGCTAGTTTGCGCTGCCCTTTTCGTCGCATCGGCTCCGCCGACACCGGATCTCCGGTGAGGTCGGGCTCTCTGTGGGGGTCCGGTACGCGCCGCTGGGCGGTCCCGACCATGTCGTCGGTGCCGCGCCCGCGGCGGGTTCCGGTTCGACGTGAAGGCGCGCTGGCCGTGCTGGTGCGTGGCACGGCTGTATGGCAGCCACACCGAGGACTCCGAGCAGACCTTTGCCCGTGCACCGACCCGTTGTTCTCAGCGGACACCGGCGTTGCCGCGCGCTTGCGCCGCGACGGCGCTTTGGCGTGCCCGCAGTCAGCCGAACGCCTGCCGCGATGGATATCTGCGGTTCCGCGGACCGACGGACTCCGGACCGACGGACCCGCTGCGGGACGAGGGCCGACTCCGGCCGCGCGACCGGCCGCCGGGATGCCCGGCGCCGCCGCACCTGTGCGCCTCGCGGTCATCCTCTCACCGGCGGGGCACCCCCCGCCGCTGTTCCCGACAACCGTAGCGAGACACTGATCACCTGACCACCCCCCCGACGGATCCTTGACGTCCGCGACGCCAGCCCGACGATCAGGCCACCCGGAAGGACCACCTTGGCCGCCTCGCGCTCTTCCTCCCGCATCTCGTTCGCTAAGATCATCGAGCCTCTCGAGGTCCCGGATCTCCTTGCTCTTCAGACGCAGTCCTTCGATTGGCTGATCGGTAGTGACGCCTGGGCGGAGCGGGTTCAGGAGGCCATCGACTCGGGCCGGGACGATGTTCCGATCACCTCCGGTCTGGAGGAGGTCTTCGAGGAGATCTCCCCGATCGAGGACTTCTCCGGCTCCATGTCCCTGTCCTTCCGGGACCACCGGTTCGAGCCACCCAAGTACTCCGTGGAGGAGTGCAAGGACAAGGACATGACCTTCTCGGCCCCGCTGTTCGTCACGGCCGAGTTCACCAACAACACCACCGGTGAGATCAAGAGCCAGACGGTGTTCATGGGCGACTTCCCGCTCATGACCCCCAAGGGCACCTTCGTCATCAACGGGACCGAGCGTGTGGTGGTCAGCCAGCTCGTCCGGTCGCCTGGGGTGTACTTCGAGCGCAGCCTGGACAAGGCGTCGGACAAGGACCTGTACTCCTGCAAGGTGATCCCGTCGCGCGGGGCCTGGCTGGAGTTCGAGATCGACAAGCGGGACACCGTCGGCGTCCGGATCGACCGTAAGCGCCGCCAGTCGGTCACCGTGCTGCTCAAGGCGCTGGGCTGGGACGAGGCGCGCATCCTGGAGCGGTTCGGCGACTACCCGTCGATGCGCATCACCCTGGAGAAGGACCACACGGCCAGCCAGGACGACGCACTGCTGGACATCTACCGCAAGCTGCGCCCGGGCGAGCCGCCGACGCGGGAGTCGGCGCAGACCCTGCTGGAGAACCTCTTCTTCAACCCCAAGCGCTACGACCTGGCCAAGGTCGGCCGCTACAAGGTGAACAAGAAGCTCACCCTGGAGATCGCCCACGACGTCGGCGTCCTCACCGAGGACGACATCGTGCGCACGATCGAGTACGTCGTCAAGCTGCACGCGGGCGCGGACCCGGCCGAGTACGAGGTCGACGACATCGACCACTTCGGCAACCGGCGGCTGCGCACCGTCGGCGAGCTGATCCAGAACCAGGTCCGGCTGGGGCTGGCCCGGATGGAGCGGGTCGTCCGTGAGCGGATGACCACCCAGGACGTCGAGGCGATCACGCCGCAGACTCTGATCAACATCCGGCCGGTCGTCGCCTCCATCAAGGAGTTCTTCGGCACCAGCCAGCTCTCGCAGTTCATGGACCAGACCAACCCGCTGGCCGGCCTCACCCACAAGCGCCGCCTGTCGGCGCTGGGCCCTGGCGGTCTGTCCCGGGAGCGGGCCGGCTTCGAGGTTCGCGACGTGCACCCCAGCCACTACGGCCGGATGTGCCCGATCGAGACGCCGGAAGGCCCGAACATCGGTCTGATCGGCTCGCTGTCGACGTTCGCGCGGGTCAACCCGTTCGGCTTCGTCGAGACGCCGTACCGCAAGGTCGTCAACGGCCGGGTCACCGACCAGATCGACTACCTGACCGCGGACGAGGAGGACCGGCACGTCAAGGCGCAGGCCAACACGCCGCTGCAGCCCGACGGCGCGTTCGCCGAGGACCGCGTGCTGGTCCGCCGCAAGGGCGGTGAGGTCGAGTTCATCCCGCCGGACGAGGTCGACTACATGGACGTCTCGCCGCGGCAGATGGTGTCCGTGGCCACCGCGATGATCCCGTTCCTCGAGCACGACGACGCCAACCGCGCGCTCATGGGCTCCAACATGCAGCGCCAGTCGGTGCCGCTGCTGCGCTCCGAGGCGCCGCTGGTCGGTACCGGGATGGAGGCCCGCGCGGCCAAGGACGCCGGCGACGTGGTGGTCTGCGTCCAGGCGGGCGTCGTCGAGGACCTCTCGGCGGACTACATCACCGTCATGCACGACGACGGCACCCGGCGCACCTACCGGCTGGCGAAGTTCCGCCGGTCGAACCAGGGCACCTGCATCAACCAGAAGCCGATCGTGTTCGAGGGGGACAGGGTCGAGGCCGGCCAGGTCATCGCGGACGGCCCGTGCACCGACAACGGCGAGATGGCGCTCGGCAAGAACCTGCTGGTCGCCTTCATGCCGTGGGAGGGGCACAACTACGAGGACGCGATCATCCTGTCGCAGCGCCTCGTGCAGGACGACGTGCTGTCCTCGATCCACATCGAGGAGCACGAGGTCGACGCCCGGGACACCAAGCTCGGCCCGGAGGAGATCACCCGCGACATCCCCAACGTCGCCGAGGAGGTCCTCGCCGACCTCGACGAGCGCGGGATCATCCGGATCGGTGCCGAGGTCTCGCCCGGTGACGTCCTGGTCGGCAAGGTCACCCCGAAGGGCGAGACCGAGCTGACCCCCGAGGAGCGGCTGCTGCGGGCGATCTTCGGGGAGAAGGCCCGGGAGGTCCGCGACACCTCGCTGAAGGTGCCGCACGGCGAGTCCGGCAAGGTCATCGGCGTCCGGGTGTTCTCCCGCGAGGACGGCGACGAGCTCCCGCCCGGCGTCAACGAGCTGGTCCGGGTCTACGTCGCGCAGAAGCGGAAGATCACCGACGGCGACAAGCTCGCCGGCCGGCACGGCAACAAGGGTGTCATCGCCAAGATCCTTCCGGCCGAGGACATGCCCTTCCTCGAGGACGGCACCCCGGTCGACATCGTGCTCAACCCGCACGGCGTCCCGCGCCGGATGAACATCGGCCAGATCCTGGAGACCCATCTCGGGTGGGTCGCCAAGACCGGCTGGCAGGTCGACACCGGCGACGAGGAGTGGAAGGAGCGGCTGCGCGGCATCGGCGCGGACGCCGCCCCGGCCGGAACCAACGTGGCCACCCCGGTCTTCGACGGCGCCCGGGAGGAGGAGATCACCGGTCTGCTCGACTCCACCCTGCCGAACCGCGACGGGGTCCAGCTCATCGGCTCCTCCGGCAAGGCCACGCTGTTCGACGGCCGTACCGGCGAGCCGTACCCGTACCCGGTGGCGGTCGGCTACATCTACATCCTCAAGCTGCTGCACCTGGTCGACGACAAGATCCATGCCCGGTCGACCGGCCCCTACTCGATGATCACCCAGCAGCCCCTGGGTGGTAAGGCGCAGTTCGGTGGCCAGCGGTTCGGCGAGATGGAGGTGTGGGCGCTGGAGGCGTATGGCGCCGCCTACGCCCTGCAGGAGCTGCTGACCATCAAGTCCGACGACGTCGTGGGCCGGGTCAAGGTCTACGAGGCGATCGTCAAGGGCGAGAACATTCCGGAGCCCGGCATCCCGGAGTCGTTCAAGGTGCTCATCAAGGAGATGCAGTCGCTGTGCCTCAACGTCGAGGTCCTCTCCAGCGACGGTGTGCAGATCGAGATGCGTGACACCGACGAGGACGTCTTCCGTGCGGCGGAGGAACTCGGGATCGACCTGTCCCGGCGCGAGCCGAGCAGCGTCGAGGAGGTCTGAGCGGGCGCCGGGGGCCCGGCCCACCCGCCCTGACCGGGCGGCGGGCCCCCGGCGGTCCATCCGACTCCAGCGTCCCGACCGAGAAAGAGAGAGCAGGCGACAGTCTTGCTGGACGTCAACTTCTTCGACGAACTGCGCATCGGACTTGCCACCGCGGACGACATCCGTCAGTGGTCGCATGGTGAGGTCAAGAAGCCGGAGACGATCAACTACCGCACCCTGAAGCCGGAGAAGGACGGGCTCTTCTGCGAGAAGATCTTCGGTCCGACCCGGGACTGGGAATGCTACTGCGGCAAGTACAAGCGGGTCCGGTTCAAGGGCATCATCTGCGAGCGCTGTGGCGTCGAGGTCACCCGCGCCAAGGTGCGCCGTGAGCGCATGGGGCACATCGAGCTGGCCGCCCCGGTCACCCACATCTGGTACTTCAAGGGTGTCCCGAGCCGGCTCGGCTACCTGCTGGACCTGGCGCCGAAGGACCTCGAGAAGGTCATCTACTTCGCCGCCTACATGATCACCAAGGTCGACATCGACGCGCGGCACCGCGACCTGCCCACCCTCGAGGCCCGCATCGGCGTCGAGAAGCAGCAGCTCGAGGACAAGAAGAACGCCGACGTCGAGACCAGGCAGAAGCGGCTCGAGACCGATCTCGCGCAGCTGGAGGCCGAGGGCGCCAAGGGCGACGCGCGGCGCAAGGTCCGCGAGTCGGCCGAGCGCGAGATGCGCCAGATCCGCGACCGCGCGCAGCGCAAGATCGACGATCTGGACCGGGTCTTCGACCGTTTCAAGAACATGAAGGTCCAGGACCTGGAGCCGGACGAGCTGCTCTACCGCGAGCTGCGCGACCGGTTCGGCCAGTACTTCGACGGCGGCATGGGCGCCGAGGCGCTGCAGCGCCGGCTCGCCGACTTCGACCTGGCCGCGGAGGCGGAGTCGCTGCGCGAGACCATCCGCAGCGGCAAGGGGCAGAAGAAGGCCCGCGCGCTCAAGCGGCTCAAGGTCGTCTCGGCGTTCCTGAACACCCGCAACTCCCCGATGGGGATGGTGCTCGACTGCGTCCCGGTGATCCCGCCGGACCTGCGGCCGATGGTGCAGCTCGACGGTGGCCGGTTCGCCACCTCCGACCTCAACGACCTGTACCGCCGCGTGATCAACCGGAACAACCGGCTCAAGCGGCTGCTCGACCTCGGCGCGCCCGAGATCATTGTCAACAACGAGAAGCGGATGCTGCAGGAGGCCGTCGACGCGCTGTTCGACAACGGCCGCCGCGGCCGGCCGGTCACCGGCCCGGGCAACCGCCCGCTGAAGTCGCTGTCCGACATGCTCAAGGGCAAGCAGGGCCGGTTCCGCCAGAACCTGCTCGGCAAGCGGGTCGACTACTCCGGCCGGTCGGTCATCGTCGTCGGTCCGCAGCTCAAGCTGCACCAGTGCGGTCTGCCCAAGCAGATGGCGCTGGAGCTGTTCAAGCCGTTCGTGATGAAGCGCCTGGTGGACCTCAACCACGCGCAGAACATCAAGTCGGCGAAGCGGATGGTCGAGCGGGCCCGCCCGGTGGTGTGGGACGTGCTCGAGGAGGTCATCACCGAGCACCCGGTGCTGCTCAACCGGGCGCCGACCCTGCACCGTCTCGGCATCCAGGCCTTCGAGCCGCAGCTCGTCGAGGGCAAGGCCATCCAGATCCACCCGCTGGTCTGCACGGCGTTCAACGCCGACTTCGACGGCGACCAGATGGCGGTGCACCTGCCGCTGTCCGCCGAGGCGCAGGCCGAGGCGCGGATCCTGATGCTGTCGAGCAACAACATCCTCTCGCCGGCGTCCGGCCGGCCGCTGGCGATGCCCAGCCTCGACATGGTCACCGGCGTGTTCCACCTGTCGACGCTGGCCGAGGGCGCCGTCGGTGAGGGGCGGGCGTTCTCCTCGGTCGCCGAGGCCCAGATGGCCTTCGACGCCCGGGAGATCGCGCTGCAGGCGCGGATCAGCGTCCGGCTGCGCGACACCACCCCGCCGTCGGACTGGGTGCCGCCGGCCGACTGGGTCACCGGGGACGTGTTCAACCTGGAGACCACGTTCGGCCGCTGCCTGCTCAACGAGGCGCTGCCGGAGGGCTACCCCTTCATCAACGCCCAGCTGAACAAGAAGGCCCAGGCCGCGATCGTCAACGACCTGGCCGAGCGGTACCCGAAGATCCAGGTCGCGGCGACCCTGGACGCCCTGAAGAGCGCCGGTTTCTACTGGGCCACCCGGTCCGGGGTCACCGTCGCGATCGAGGACGTCGTCGCGCCGCCGAACAAGGCCGAGATCCTCGACGACTACGAGCAGCGGGCCGACCGGGTGCAGAAGCAGTTCGACCGCGGCTTCCTGTCCGACGAGGAGCGCCGCAGCGAGCTGGTCCAGATCTGGACCGAGGCGACGAACAAGATCGCCGAGGCGATGGAGAAGAACTTCCCGCAGACCAACCCGGTCTACGTGCTGGTCAACTCCGGAGCCGCCGGAAACATGATGCAGATCCGGCAGCTCGCCGGCATGCGTGGCCTGGTCTCCAACCCCAAGGGTGAGATCATCCCGCGGCCGATCAAGGCGAACTTCCGCGAGGGCCTCACGGTGCTCGAGTACTTCATCTCGACCCACGGTGCCCGTAAGGGTCTCGCCGACACCGCCCTGCGGACCGCCGACTCCGGCTACCTGACCCGCCGGCTCGTCGACGTCAGCCAGGACGTCATCGTCCGCGAGGAGGACTGCGGCACCGAGCGCGGCATCCTCACCCGGATCGCCCGGCGCGGCGCGGACGGCGTGCTCGTGCGCGACCGCTACGCCGAGACCTCGGCCTACGCGCGGACGCTGGCCTCCGACGCGGTCGACGAGCACGGCGAGATCATCGTGCCCGCCGGCACCGACGCCGGGGACGTCGCGATCGGCCAGATCATCGAGGCCGGCATCGAGTCGGTCCGGGTCCGTTCGGCGCTGACGTGCGAGTCCCGGATGGGGGTGTGCGCCCAGTGCTACGGGCGTTCGCTGGCCACCGGCAAGCTGGTCGACGTCGGCGAGGCCGTCGGCATCGTCGCCGCCCAGTCCATCGGCGAGCCGGGCACTCAGCTCACGATGCGTACCTTCCACAGCGGTGGTGTCGCCGGTGACGACATCACCCAGGGTCTGCCGCGTGTCGTCGAGCTGTTCGAGGCCCGCAGCCCGAAGGGCAAGGCGCCCATCACCGAGGTCTCCGGTCGAGTGAAGATCGAGGAGACCGAGAAGACCTTCAAGGTCGTGGTGGTGCCCGACGACGGCAGCGAGGAGATCGCCTACCCGGTCTCGCGGCGCTCACGCCTGCGGGTCCGCGAGGGCGACCACATCGAGGTCGGCAGCCAGGTCGTCGACGGTGCCGTCGACCCGCACGAGGTGCTGCGCATCCTCGGCCCGCGCCAGGTCCAGCTCCACCTGGTCGACCAGGTCCAGGAGGTGTACCGGTCGCAGGGTGTGTCGATCCACGACAAGCACATCGAGATCATCATCCGCCAGATGCTCAAGCGGGTGAACGTGCTGGAGTCCGGCGAGACCAACCTGCTGCCCGGCGAGCTGTGCGAGCGGGCCCGGTTCGAGTCGGAGAACCGCCGGGTGGTGGAGTCCGGCGGCCAGCCGGCCTCGGCCCGCCCGGTGCTGATGGGGATCACCAAGGCGTCGCTGGCCACCGAGTCGTGGCTGTCGGCGGCCTCCTTCCAGGAGACGACCCGGGTGCTCACCGACGCGGCGATCAACGCCCGGTCGGACTCGCTCGTCGGCCTCAAGGAGAACGTCATCATCGGTAAGCTCATCCCGGCCGGCACCGGCATCTCCCGGTACCGCAACATCCGGGTCGAGCCGACCGAGGAGGCGCGCGCCGCGATGTACTCCGTCGGTGCGTACGAGGACGGCGGCAGCGTGGAGTACGGCGCGTTCGGCACCGGCTCCGGCCAGGCCGTCCCGCTGGACGAGTTCGACTACCGCAGCTCGGGCGACTTCCGCTGACCCTGCCCTGAGCCGATCCCGCCGGCCCGGTGCCCCCCTGTCCGGGGACACCGGGCCGGCGGCGTTCCACGCCCGGTTCCTTGCCGCGTCCTCGCCGGTTCCTGGCCTTTCCAGAGGGATGTTTCGGGCGAGAAGGCCTCTGGAAAGGCAAGGAAGTCGGGACGGGCCGGGTTGATGCCGAGTGATCGATGAGTTGGGGGGCCTCGTGGCCGACTGGGCCGAGATCCGGCGCGTGCACACGATCTACGAGGACGACGCCGTCCTCGTGCTCGACAAGCCCGCCGGCATCTCGGTCATGGGGGAGCGGCACGACACCGACCTCGTCCGGCTCGCTGCCGACGCCGGCGAGGAGCTGTTCCCCGTGCACCGGATCGACAAGGTCACGTCGGGAGTCGTGCTGTTCGCCAAGGAGCTGCGCTTCCACGGCGACCTGACCAGGCAGTTCCAGCGGCGCACGGTCGGCAAGCGCTATCTCGCGCTGACCCGCACCCGCGGCCTGCCCGCGGCGGGGACCATCGATCTGCCGCTGAGCGTGGGCCGCAAGAACCGGGTCCGGGTGGCCGCGAACCGGGCCGACATCACCGCCTCGCGCCGCCGTCCCGGCGACCTGCTCCCATCCGGCGACCTGCTCGCGTCCGGTGAGGCGCCGGACGGGAGGCACTGGTCCGTCCCGCCTGGTGCGGTCTTCGGCCACGTGCGGACCTATCCCTCGGTCACGACGATCGCCCGGGTCTGGGAGGGCGGCGAACACACCCTGCTCGCGGCGACGCCGCAGACCGGGCGGCGTCACCAGATCCGGGTGCACCTGGCCTGGATCGGTCATCCCATCGAGGGCGATCCCCTGTTCGACCGGGCGCCCGTGACCCGCACCTTCCTGCATTCCTGGCGGCTCGCCTTCGACGCCGCCTGGGCCGGCGGTTCGCGCGTCGAGGTCGAGGCGCCGGTCGGAGCGGACTTCCTCGCCCCCCTCGCCGACCGTCTGCCCGACGGCATCCCCACCGACCCGCTGGAGCACGCCCGGCGTTGAGCCGGGCCGGTGATCCCGGTCGCGATCACCCGTCGGGGTAGGCCGCCTCGCGCAGCTCGCCGTACACCCGGACCAGGTCGGGCAGCTGGTAGTGCGCGTTCAGACCGCTCGGGTTGGGCAGCAGCCAGATGCCGGCCGGGCCCAGGGTCTCCGGCTGCCGACCGACCTGCGCACGGCGCCGGCCGAAGCCGACGCGGTAGGCGGCCAGGCCGAGGAAGGCCACCCAGCGCGGCGAGATCCGCTCGACGAGCTCGGTGAGCCGGGTGACGCCGGCCCGCACCTCGTCGTCGCTGATCTCATCGGCGCGGGCGGTGGACCGGTTGACCAGGTTGGTGATGCTGATGCCGCGGCTGGTCAGCTCCCCGGTCTCGCTGGGGTGCAGCCGGCGCGGGGTGAAGCCGGCGAGGTGCAGGACCGGCCACAGCCGGTTGCTCGGCGTGCCGAAGTGGAAGCCGGTCGCCCCGGACTCCAGGGACGGGTTGATCCCGCACAGCAGCACGGTGGTCCGCGGGGCGACGAGGTCGGGGACCGCGGTGTCGTAGGCGGCGAGCAGCTCGGCGCGGGTCGGCCGGCGCCGGCCGGCACCGGAGTCACCGGGAGCCGCGGAGTCGGATGGGACTGCAGAACTGGGTGGGACTGCAGAACTGGGTTGGGCTGCCGGCGGCTGCCCGCCAACTGCGTCAAACATGTCCTCGTGGACCTCCGATGCCGGTATCGTGCTGTCTCGTACAGCGTGCCAGGACCAGGGCCGCGGAGGTCCGCGGGCCCCGGTGCTCGGCCCGCTGCCTTCGGTGAAGATGCCGGAGTCCGGCCGCCCCGTCGTGCGGGTAGTGGATTGTCGGCTCCGGTGAGCCGGTCCGACGCGGGCCGGCGGTTCCCGGACTATGCGAGGTCCGGGCGTGGCGGCGACCGGGCCGTGTCTCGACGAGTCGGCGGATGCCCGCCGGGCGCCGCCGGTGGTGGTCGGTGCCCATGGGCGGGCCGTGGTCGCGCGAGGGCGAAATTCGTCGGGAGCGGGCTCGGTTGGCTCCGATGCGGTCGAGGTCGTGGGTTTGTGGGGCCGCGGTGTCTGCGTCGGACGTCGTCCGATACCCCGTTCGACACGTGACGCGGCCGTGGAGTACTGTTGGTTCCTGTGGCCGGAGTCCACGTGGCTCCGGCGCGCGTCTTGCACTTCGATGTGGCGCCGTGGTGCCTGGCAGGTTGACGTAAAGTCACCGCCTGGGTGTCCGTCGGCGACTGTCGGGCTCGGTTCCGCGAAGCGGCCGGGCGGGCTGGCGCGCTGTCCACCGCAGTTGGATCAGCCGAATTCACGATCCTCCTCGGGCGAAACGGCGCGACACGCCCGACCGCGTGGGTCGGAGATGCCGGTCGAGGCCACCGCGGTGGCTCGGGTGCGATTCGCAAGAGTTAGCAGGTAGGCCGGCGTACCGGTCTGGTTGCCCAAGGCAGTACGACGAGGCGTCACAGGAACGGGAGCGGCGTTGCCCACGATCCAGCAGCTGGTCCGCAAGGGCCGGCAGGACAAGGTCGAGAAGACCAAGACCCCGGCACTCAAGGGGAGCCCTCAGCGTCGTGGCGTGTGCACCCGCGTCTACACGACCACCCCGAAGAAGCCGAACTCGGCGCTGCGCAAGGTCGCGCGTGTCCGGCTGAACAGCGGGATCGAGGTCACCGCCTACATTCCCGGCGTCGGCCACAACCTGCAGGAGCACTCGATCGTCCTGGTTCGTGGCGGTCGTGTGAAGGACCTTCCGGGCGTTCGTTACAAGATCGTCCGAGGCGCTCTCGACACGCAGGGCGTCCGTAACCGCAAGCAGGCTCGTAGCCGCTACGGCGCGAAGAAGGAGAAGGGCTGATGCCGCGCAAGGGGCCCGCGCCCAAGCACGCCGTCGTGGTCGACCCGGTGTACGGGTCACCCCTGGTGACCGCGCTGGTGAACAAGGTGCTGCTGAGCGGCAAGAAGTCGGTCGCGGAGCGCATCGTGTACGGCGCGCTGGAGGGCGCGAAGAACAAGACCGGCAACGACCCGGTCGTCACGCTCAAGCGGGCGCTCGACAACGTCAAGCCCACCCTGGAGGTGCGCAGCCGCCGGGTAGGTGGCGCCACCTACCAGGTGCCGGTCGAGGTCCGCGCCGGTCGCAGCACGACCCTCGCGCTGCGCTGGATCGTCGGCTACTCCCGGGCTCGTCGCGAGAAGACGATGACCGAGCGGCTGATGAACGAGCTCATCGACGCGAGCAACGGCCTCGGCGCGAGCGTGAAGCGCCGGGAGGACACCCACAAGATGGCGGAGTCCAACAAGGCCTTCGCCCACTACCGCTGGTAGCTCGACATGCCATCTGACGTACGTTCCTCGCTGGCCAGTACCCGCAACATCGGGATCATGGCCCACATCGACGCGGGCAAGACCACCACGACCGAGCGCATCCTCTTCTACACCGGTGTGAACTACAAGATCGGTGAGGTCCACGAGGGCGGCGCCACGATGGACTGGATGGAGCAGGAGCAGGAGCGGGGGATCACCATCACCTCCGCGGCCACCACCTGTATCTGGCGCGACCACACCATCAACATCATCGACACGCCCGGCCACGTCGACTTCACCGTCGAGGTCGAGCGGTCGCTGCGCGTCCTCGACGGCGCCGTGGCGGTGTTCGACGCCGTCGCCGGCGTCGAGCCGCAGAGCGAGACGGTCTGGAAGCAGGCCGACCGGTACAACGTGCCGCGGATCGCCTTCGTCAACAAGATGGACCGGGTCGGCGCGGAGTTCCACCGCTGCGTGGACATGATGGTCGAGCGGCTCGACGCGACTCCGGCCGTCATCCAGCTCCCCTGGGGCGTCGAGGCCGACTTCCGCGGCGTCATCGACCTGATCCGGATGAAGGGCCTCCTCTGGCAGTCCGAGGACAAGGGCGCCTCCTACGAGACCGTCGACATCCCGCGCGATCACCTCGAGGCCGCGCAGGAATGGCGCGACAAGCTCCTGGAGACGGTCGCGGAGAACGACGACGAGCTCATGGAGCTCTACCTCGAGGGTGAGGAGCCCTCCGAGGAGCAGCTCGTCGCCGGCCTGCGGCGCGGTACCCTCGCCAGCAAGATCAATCCGGTGCTGTGCGGCTCCGCGTTCAAGAACAAGGGCGTTCAGCCCATGCTCGACGCGGTCGTCGACTTCCTGCCGAACCCGCTGGACATCGGCGCCACCGTCGGTCACTCCGTCAACGACGAGGAGACCGAGGTCCGCCGGGAGCCCAGCGAGGACGAGCCGTTCTCGGCGCTTGCCTTCAAGATCATGAGTGACCCGTACGTCGGCAAGCTGACCTACATCCGGGTGTACTCCGGCAAGTTGACCGGCGGTTCGCCGGTGCTGAACTCGACGAAGGACCGCAAGGAGCGCATCGGGCGCATCCTGCAGATGCACGCCAACCACCGGGAGGACCGGGACGGCGTCGGTGCGGGGCAGATCGTCGCCGTGGTGGGGCTGAAGAACACCACCACCGGTGACACGCTCTGCGACCCGAACGCGCCGGTGATTCTGGAGTCGATGACGTTCCCGGCGCCGGTCATCCACGTCGCGATCGAGCCGAAGACGAAGGCCGACCAGCAGAAGCTGGGCACCGCCATCCAGCGGCTCGCCGAGGAGGACCCGACCTTCCAGGTCCGTACCGACGAGGAGACCGGGCAGACGATCATCGCTGGCATGGGCGAGCTGCACCTCGACGTGCTGGTCGACCGGATGCGCCGCGAGTTCGGCGTCGAGGCGAACGTCGGCAAGCCGCAGGTGGCCTACCGGGAGACGATCCGCCGCAAGGTGGAGAAGGTCGACTACACCCACAAGAAGCAGACGGGTGGGTCCGGTCAGTACGCCCGGGTGATCATCAACCTGGAGCCCTCCGGCGGCGACGGCGGCGGCTACGAGTTCGAGAACAAGGTCACCGGCGGCCGCATCCCCCGGGAGTACATCCCGTCGGTGGACGCCGGCTGCCAGGAGGCCATGGAGTTCGGCGTGCTCGCCGGCTACCCGCTGGTCGATGTCAAGGTCACCCTCCTGGACGGTCAGTTCCACGACGTGGACTCGTCCGAGCTCGCCTTCAAGATCGCCGGTTCGATGGCGTTCAAGGACGCGGCCCGCAAGGCCGATCCCGTGCTCCTCGAGCCGCTGATGGCCGTCGAGGTGACCACCCCCGAGGACCACATGGGGGACGTCATCGGCGACCTGAACTCCCGCCGCGGGCAGATCCAGGCGATGGAGGAGCGCGGCGGTTCCCGGATCGTGCGGGCGCAGGTGCCACTGTCGGAGATGTTCGGCTACGTCGGTGACCTGCGGTCCAAGACGTCCGGCCGGGCCAGCTACTCGATGCAGTTCGACTCCTACGCCGAGGTTCCCGCGAACGTCGCCAAGGAGATCATCGCCAAGGCGAGGGGGGAGTGACCGCCCTCGTGGCGTGAGCACCTCCTCCACCTGACTACACAGCACGACACCACCCGTCCTTGGAGGGACACCCGTGGCGAAGCAGAAGTTCGAGCGGACGAAGCCGCACGTCAATATCGGCACCATCGGTCACATCGACCATGGCAAGACCACGCTGACCGCGGCGATCACCAAGGTCCTGCACGACGCGCACCCGGACCTCAACCCCTTCACGCCGTTCGACCAGATCGACAAGGCGCCGGAGGAGAAGGCCCGCGGTATCACGATCTCGATCGCGCACGTCGAGTACCAGACCGACAAGCGGCACTACGCGCACGTCGACTGCCCCGGGCACGCGGACTACATCAAGAACATGATCACCGGTGCCGCCCAGATGGACGGGGCGATCCTGGTGGTGTCCGCGACCGACGGTCCGATGCCGCAGACGAAGGAGCACGTGCTCCTCGCGCGCCAGGTCGGCGTGCCCTACATCGTCGTCGCGCTGAACAAGGCCGACATGGTCGACGACGAGGAGATCCTGGAGCTCGTCGAGCTCGAGGTTCGCGAGCTGCTCAGCTCGTACGAGTTCCCGGGTGACGACGTCCCGGTCATCCGCGTCTCCGCGCTCAAGGCGCTGGAGGGTGACAAGGAGTGGGGCGCGAAGCTCCTCGAGCTCATGGCCGCGGTCGACGACTCGATCCCCGAGCCGCAGCGTGACATCGACCGGCCGTTCCTCATGCCGATCGAGGACGTCTTCACGATCACCGGTCGTGGCACGGTCGTCACCGGCCGCGTCGAGCGTGGAATCGTCAAGGTCAACGAGACCGTGGAGATCGTCGGCATCAAGCCGGAGACCACCACGACGACCGTGACCGGCGTCGAGATGTTCCGCAAGCTGCTCGACGAGGGGCGTGCCGGCGACAACGTGGGCCTGCTCCTGCGCGGCATCAAGCGCGAGGACGTCGAGCGCGGCCAGGTCATCGTCAAGCCCAAGACGATCACCCCGCACACGGTGTTCGAGGCGCGCGTCTACATCCTGAACAAGGACGAGGGCGGCCGCCACACGCCGTTCTTCAAGAACTACCGGCCGCAGTTCTACTTCCGCACCACCGACGTGACCGGGGTCGTGACCCTCCCCGAGGGCACCGAGATGGTCATGCCGGGCGACAACACCGAGATGACGGTCGAGCTCATCCAGCCGATCGCCATGGAGGAGGGTCTGCGCTTCGCCATCCGCGAGGGTGGCCGGACCGTCGGTGCGGGCCAGGTCACGAAGGTTCTCAAGTAGTAGCGGCGGGCGGTGGGTCCGGAGCACCCGGGCCCACCGCCCGCATTGCTGCCCGGGCGGCGCGATTGGGCGCCACTCCCGGGCGGCCCGGCTGCCGGCGCCACCGGCTGCCGACGTGGCAGGTAATCCGGCCCGAGCGTCGATCGGTCGACGCGGGACCGGCACGAGACAGCGGTAACCGGCAGATTCCCTCCGCCGGCGGCGGGGCGCGGGCCCCGCGCCACCGGCAGGACGGATCTACGGGCGGTGACCCGGTAGCGGTACCGGCCGGACGAGACAGACAGGACAGGCGAAGCCCACCATGGCGGCACAGAAGATCCGCATTCGGCTCAAGGCCTATGACCACGAGGTCATCGACAGCTCGGCGCGGAAGATCGTCGAGACGGTGACCCGGACGGGTGCGCAGGTCGCGGGACCGGTGCCGCTGCCGACGGAGAAGAACATCTACTGCGTCATCCGGTCGCCGCACAAGTACAAGGACAGCCGCGAGCACTTCGAGATGCGGACGCACAAGCGGCTGATCGACATCCTTGACCCGACGCCGAAGACGGTCGACTCGCTGATGCGGCTCGACCTCCCCGCCGGCGTCGACATCGAGATCAAGCTGTAAGAGGGGCCGGCGCAGTCATGCTCATCCGCAACTACAGAGGGCTCCTGGGCACCAAGCTCGGGATGACCCAGGTATGGGACGCGAACAACCGCGTCGTGCCGGTCACCGTCATCAAGGCCGGACCCAACGTCGTCACGCAGGTCAAGACGCCTGACTCGGACGGGTACTCCGCCGTCCAGCTCGGTTACGGCGAGATCGACCCGCGAAAGATCAACAAGCCGGCCCGGGGGCACTTCGCCACCAGCGGGGTGACGCCGCGGCGCCACCTCGTCGAGCTGCGCACCGCCGACGCCGCCAACTACCGGCCCGGCCAGGAGCTGACCGGTGAGGTGTTCGTCCCGGGGACCGTCGTCGACGTCACCGGCACCTCCAAGGGCAAGGGCTTCGCCGGTGTCATGAAGCGCCACGGCTTCAAGGGCCTGGGCGCCGGGCACGGCGTCGAGCGCAAGCACCGCTCGCCGGGTTCGGTCGGCGGCTGCGCCACCCCCGGTCGCGTCTTCAAGGGCCTGCGCATGGCGGGCCGGATGGGCCACGCGCGCACCACCACGCCGGGCCTGACCATCCACGCCGTCGACACCGAGCGTGGCTTTCTGCTGGTGAAGGGCGCGATACCCGGCCCGGACGGCGGACTCGTCTTCGTGCGCAGCGCGGCCAAGCGCCCGGCGCCCGAGGCGATCGCCCCGGCGGCGGTCGGCGCCGGTGAGGAGGTCTCGGCATGAGCCGGGTGGCGACCGCATCCGATTCGGATGCCACCACCACGCGCACCGTCTCGGTGCACGCGCCGAACGGCGGTGACGGCGGCAGCGTTGAGCTGCCCGGTGGTGTGTTCGACGTGCCGCTGAACGTCCCGCTGATCCACCAGGTCGTGGTCGCGCAGCTCGCGGCGGCCCGCCAGGGGACCCATGCCACCAAGACCCGCGGCGAGGTCCGCGGCGGTGGTCGCAAGCCGTACCGGCAGAAGGGCACCGGCCGCGCCCGGCAGGGCTCACTGCGCGCCCCGCAGTTCACCGGCGGTGGCATCGTGCACGGCCCGACGCCGCGCAAGTACGACCAGCGCACCCCGAAGAAGATGAAGGCCGCCGCCCTGCGCGGCGCCCTGTCCGACCGGGCGCGCAACAACCGGGTCCACGTTGTGTCCTCGCTGGTCACGGGGGAGACTCCGGCCACGAAGGCAGCGGTCACGGCGCTTCGCGCGATCGCCGACACCCGCCGGGTGCTCGTGGTCGCGAGCCGCGCCGACGAGCTGACCTGGAAGAGCCTGCGCAACGTCGCGGCGGTGCACCTGCTCGACCCGGGGCAGCTCAACACCTACGACGTGCTGGTGAGCGACGACGTCGTCTTCACCGAGGAGGCGCTGGCCGCGTTCCTCGCCCGCGACAGCCGGCCGGCGTCGCCCGCCGCGGCCGGGGCGGAGGAGAACAAGTGATTCCCGACCCGCGTGACGTAATCCTGCGACCGGTCGTCTCCGAGAAGAGCTACGGCCTGCTCGACGAGAACGTCTACACCTTCATCGTGCACCCGGACGCGAACAAGACGCAGATCAAGCTCGCGGTCCAGCAGATCTTCAGCGTGCGGGTCCTGCGGGTGAACACCATCAACCGGCAGGGCAAGCGCAAGCGGACCAAGCACGGCTGGGGACACCGGTCCGCGACCAAGCGGGCCCTGGTGAGCCTGGCCCCCGGTGACACGATCGAGATCTTCGGAGGCCCCGGTGCCTGAGCGCGTGCGCCGCGCCGCGGCGGCGGGCCACGGGTCGACGGGCCAGGGACGGTAGGAAGCCATGGGAATTCGTAGGTACAAGCCGACGACGCCGGGGCGTCGTGGCGCGAGCGTGGCCGACTTCGTCGAGATCACCCGTGACCACCCGGAGAAGTCGCTGGTCCGCCCGCTGCACTCCAAGGGCGGGCGCAACGTCCACGGCCGGATCACCACCCGGCACCAGGGCGGCGGGCACAAGCGGGCCTACCGGATCATCGACTTCCGGCGGGACAAGGACGGCGTGCCGGCGAAGGTCGCGCACATCGAGTACGACCCGAACCGCACCGCCCGCATCGCCCTGCTGCACTACGCCGACGGCGAGAAGCGCTACATCATCGCCCCGGTGAAGCTCAAGCAGGGCGACCAGGTCAGCTCCGGCGTGGGCGCCGACATCAAGCCCGGCAACGCCCTGCCGCTGCGCAACATCCCGACCGGCACCGTGGTGCACGCCATCGAGCTGCGTCCCGGCGGCGGCGCGAAGATCGCCCGCAGCGCCGGCGCCAGCGTGCAGCTCGTCGCGAAGGACGGCCCCTACGCTCAGCTGCGGATGCCCTCGGGCGAGATCCGCAACGTGGACGTCCGCTGCCGCGCCACCGTCGGCGAGGTCGGCAACGCCGAGCAGAGCAACATCAACTGGGGCAAGGCTGGCCGGATGCGCTGGAAGGGCCGCCGGCCCACGGTGCGCGGTGTCGCGATGAACCCGGTCGACCACCCGCACGGTGGTGGTGAGGGCAAGACCTCCGGTGGTCGCCACCCGGTCAACCCGAAGGGCCGTCCGGAGGGGCGGACCCGCGCCAACCACAAGTCGTCCGACGCGCTCATCGTGCGTCGTCGCAAGCAGAACAGGCGGCGGTAGTGACCTCACGTACCCGGACCCCGGCCCCCGTGAGCCTGTCGTCCGCCCCCCGTACCCACCGGATCTGAGCAGGAAGGAGGAGACACAGCCATGCCACGCAGTCTGAAGAAGGGCCCGTTCGTCGACGACCACCTGCTCAAGAAGGTGGACGTGCAGAACTCGAAGGGCACCAAGCACGTCATCAAGACCTGGTCGCGGCGCTCCACCGTGATCCCCGACATGCTGGGGCACACGATCGCCGTGCACGATGGCCGCAAGCACGTCCCGGTCTTCATCACCGAGGGCATGGTCGGGCACAAGCTCGGCGAGTTCGCCCCGACCCGGACGTTCCGCGGCCACGTCAAGGAGGACCGGAGGTCGCGCCGTGGCTGACGATCTCGTCGATGGCCTGACCCGGGCCGGCCTGCCGGGCGCCAAGGCCTCGGCCCGCTACGTGCGGGTCTCGCCGACCAAGGCCCGCCGGGTCGTCGACCTGGTGCGCGGCCGGTCGGTCAGCGAGGCGCTGGACATCCTCCGGTTCGCCCCGCAGGCGGCCAGCGAGGACGTGTACAAGGTCGTCGCCAGCGCCGCGGCGAACGCCGAGAACAACCACAGCCTCGACCCCACCACCCTGTGGGTGGGCGAGGTGTACGTGGACGAGGGGCCGACGCTCAAGCGCATCCGGCCTCGCGCCCAGGGCCGGGCCTACCGGATCCGTAAGCGCACCAGCCACATCACCGTCGTGGTGGAGAGCCGGGAGCCGGTCTCCACGGCCGGCCGGGGCGCGAAGACGACAAGGAGGGCCCGGTAGTGGGGCAGAAGGTCAACCCGCACGGGTTCCGGCTTGGCATCACCTCGGAGTTCACGTCCCGCTGGTACGCCGACAAGCAGTACAAGGCGTACGTCGGCGAGGACGTGAAGATCCGCAAGATGATGTCGCGGGGCATGGAGCGGGCCGGTATCAGCCGGGTCGACATCGAGCGGACCCAGGGTCGGCTGCGGGTGGACATCCACACCGCGCGCCCGGGCATCGTCATCGGCCGCCGCGGCGCCGAGGCCGACCGCATCCGCGGCGACCTGGAGAAGCTCACCGGCAAGCAGGTGCAGCTGAACATCCTCGAGGTCAAGAACCCCGAGGTCGACGCGCAGCTCGTCGCCCAGGGCGTGGCCGAGCAGCTCTCCAGCCGGGTCAGCTTCCGCCGCGCCATGCGCAAGGCGATGCAGACCGCGATGAAGGGCGGCGCCAAGGGCATCCGGGTGCAGTGCTCGGGTCGCCTCGGCGGCGCCGAGATGAGCCGGTCGGAGTTCTACCGTGAGGGCCGGGTGCCGCTGCACACCCTGCGGGCGGACATCGACTACGGCTTCTACGAGGCCCGGACGAACTTCGGCCGCATCGGCGTGAAGGTCTGGATCTACAAGGGCGACATCGTCCAGAGCCGGGCCGAGCGCGAGGCGCAGGAGGCGCTGCAGCGTCAGACCCGTCGGGACCGCCCGCGTCGCGGGCCGCGTTCCGGCTCGTCCGGCACCACCCAGGGCGGTACCGACGCCGGTCGCGCCGCGGCGCGCAGCGAGCGCCGGGGGCGCGGCGGCAACGCGCCGGCGCCCGAGGCCGCGCCTGAGACGACCGCACCCGAGACCACCGCGCCCGAGGCCGCGCCGTCGGAGGCCCCTGTGGCCGAGACGACCGCGCCCGCCACCGCCGCGACCGAGTCGGCCGCCACGCCGGCCGCCGCCGCGACGACGGGCACTCCGGAGAAGGCGGAGGAATAGATCATGCTGATTCCCCGGAAGGTCGCGCACCGCAAGCAGCACCACCCCGGGCGGACCGGTGCGGCCAAGGGCGGAACCCGCGTCACGTTCGGCGAGTACGGGATCCAGGCCCTGGAGTCGGCCTACGTGACGAACCGGCAGATCGAGTCGGCGCGTATCGCGATGACCCGCCACATTCGCCGTGGTGGCAAGGTCTGGATCAACATCTACCCCGACCGGCCGCTGACCAAGAAGCCCGCCGAGACCCGGATGGGTTCCGGTAAGGGCTCGCCCGAGTGGTGGGTCGCGAACGTCAAGCCGGGCCGGGTGCTGTTCGAGCTGTCCGGGGTCGCGGAGCCCGTGGCCCGGGAGGCGATGCGGCGCGCGATCCACAAGCTGCCGATGAAGTGCCGTTTCGTGGTTCGTGAAGGTGGTGCGTGATGGCTGTCGCTACCGCGGACGAGCTGCGGGGCCTGTCGGGCGACGAGCTCGTCGACAAGCTCCGGGAAGCCAAGGAGGAGCTGTTCAACCTCCGGTTCCAGGCGGCGACCGGGCAGCTTTCCAACAACCGGCGGCTGCGGGCCGTGCGGCGCGACATCGCCCGGATCTACACGGTGATGCGCGAACGGGAGCTGGGTATCACCGGCGATCCGGCGCTGGTCGCCGGCGCGACGGACGATGACGCGACGCAGTCGGAACGGGCGTGAGGGCAGTGGCAGACGAGACGGCCTCCCAGGAGGCTTCGCAGAACACCGACGCGGCGGGCGCGGACCGCGGCTTCCGCAAGGTCCGCGAGGGCCTCGTGGTCAGCGACAAGATGACCAAGACCGTCGTGGTCGCGGTCGAGGACCGCGTGCAGCACCCGCTGTACGGCAAGACGATCCGCCGGACGAAGAAGGTCAAGGCGCACGACGAGCACGGCACCACCGGTGTCGGCGACCGCGTGTTGCTGATGGAGACCCGGCCGCTGTCGGCCACCAAGCGGTGGCGGATCGTCCAGGTCCTGGAGAAGGCCAAATAGTTTCGGGGCGAGGCAGCCCTCGGGGGCGAGGCAGCCCCCGGCGCCCGGGTGACCGGGTCCGATGCAGTACCGGTTGATCAGCAGTACCGGGTGATCAGGAGCGGAAAGTGATTCAGCAGGAGTCGCGACTTCGGGTCGCCGACAACACCGGAGCACGGGAGATTCTCTGCATCCGGGTGCTTGGCGGCTCTGGGCGTCGTTACGCGGGGATCGGCGACATCATCGTCGGCACGGTCAAGGATGCCCTGCCCGGCGCCGGCGTGAAGCGCGGCGACGTGGTCAAGGCGGTCGTGGTGCGCACCACCAAGGAGCGCCGGCGGCCGGACGGCTCCTACATCCGTTTCGACGAGAACGCGGCGGTGCTCATCCGGGACGGCGGTGACCCTCGGGGCACCCGCATCTTCGGGCCGGTCGGCCGGGAGCTGCGCGACAAGAAGTTCATGAAGATCATCTCGCTGGCGCCGGAGGTGCTGTGACCGTGGCCGCTTTTAAGATCAAGAAGGGTGACACGGTCCAGATCATCACCGGCAAGGACCGCGGCCTGAAGGGGAAGGTCATCCGGGCCTACCCCGAGCAGAACAAGGTCCTCGTCGAGGGCGCGAACCGGATCACGCGACACACCCGCCCCCAGCAGAGCGCGCGGGGCTCGCAGTCCGGGGGGATCGTCACCCAGGAGGCGCCGATCCACGTGAGCAACGTGATGATCGTCGATCCGTCGGACGGACGGCCCACCAGGATCGGGTACCGCATCAACGAGGACGGCACCAAGGTCCGCATCTCCCGGCGCACCGGCGCCGAGCTGTAGGCCGAGCGAGCAGTCGAGCAGTTGGGAATCGAGATCAAATGACTGTGACCACCGAAGACCGGACCACCGGTGCTCGCCCGGTCCCACGGCTCAAGCAGCGGTACCGCGACGAGATCGCCCCGGCGCTGCGGGAGGAGTTCTCCTACCGCAACGTCATGCAGATCCCCGGCGTCGTGAAGGTCGTCGTCAACATGGGCGTCGGAGACGCCGCCCGGGACGCGAAGCTCATCGACGGCGCCGTGCGCGACCTCGCCGCCATCACCGGCCAGAAGCCGGCCGTGCGGCGGGCGAAGAAGTCCATCGCCCAGTTCAAGCTGCGCGAGGGGATGCCGATCGGCGCGAAGGTGACCCTGCGCGGCGACCGGATGTGGGAGTTCCTCGACCGCCTGGTCTCCATCGCGCTCCCGCGCATCCGTGACTTCCGCGGGCTGTCCCCGAAGCAGTTCGACGGTGCGGGCAACTACACCTTCGGCGTGGTCGAGCAGTCGATCTTCCACGAGATCGACATCGACCGGATCGACCGGGTTCGGGGCATGGACATCACGGTCGTCACCACCGCGACCACCGACGACGAGGGCCGGGCGCTCCTGCGGGCGCTGGGCTTCCCCTTCCGGGAGAACTAGACAGATGGCCAAGAAGGCACTGATCGAGAAGTCGAACCGCAAGCCGAAGTACGCGGTGCGCGGTTACACCCGCTGCCAGCGCTGCGGCCGGTCCCGCTCGGTATACCGGGTCTTCGGACTCTGCCGGGTCTGCCTGCGGCAGATGGCGCACCGCGGCGAGCTGCCCGGCGTCACCAAGAGCTCCTGGTAGACGCGAGCTCTGGGTAGACGCGGGAGCTCCTGGTAGACACGGGAGCTCTCCGGTGGCCGGCACGACTTCACCCTCCGCACCACCCCCGCACCTTCACCCGATCGCGGCAGGCCCGGACCACGGCCGCCGGGGCACTCTCCCCGGCGCCGGCGGGAACCGCCGTGAGAAAGGCGTCAAGCCATGACGATGACCGACCCGATTGCGGACATGCTCACGCGTGTCCGCAACGCCAGCCGGGCCTACCACGACCGAGTGGTGATGCCCCACAGCAAGATCAAGACCCACATTGCCGAGATCCTCCAGCAGGAGGGTTACATCTCCAGCTGGCACGTCGAGGACGCAACCTCGGCTGGCGGCGTCGGCCACTCCCTGGTCATCGATCTGAAGTACGGCCCGAACCGCGAGCGTTCGATCGCCGGGATCAAGCGCATCAGCAAGCCGGGCCTGCGGGTCTACGCCAAGGCGACGAACCTCCCCAAGGTGCTCGGGGGACTGGGTGTCGCGATCATCTCCACCTCGTCGGGGCTGCTGACCGACAAGCAGGCGGGCAAGCGGGGCGTGGGCGGGGAAGTCCTCGCCTACGTCTGGTAAGGAAGGCGAGCGATGTCTCGGATCGGGCGCCTGCCCATTCCCGTCCCCACCGGTGTCGATATCACCGTCGAGGGGGCGACCATTACCGTCAAGGGGCCCAAGGGCACCCTGAGCCACGTCGTGGTCGAGCCGATCGCGGTCAACCGGGAGGAGGGTCAGCTCGTGGTGACCCGCCCGGATGACGAACGCCGGTCCCGCTCGCTGCACGGCCTGACCCGCACCCTGGTCTCCAACATGGTCACCGGCGTGACCGCCGGGTACTCCAAGACCCTGGAGATCGTCGGCGTCGGTTACCGCGTCCAGGCGAAGGGCTCCGACCTGGAGTTCGCGCTGGGCTACAGCCACCCCGTCCCGGTCAAGGCCCCCGAGGGCATCCGCTTCGAGGTGCAGACCCCGACCCGCTTCGTGGTCCACGGGATCGACAAGCAGCTGGTCGGTGAGGTCTCCGCGAAGATCCGCGGACTGCGCAAGCCCGACCCGTACAAGGGCAAGGGCGTGCGCTACCAGGGCGAGGTCGTCCGCCGCAAGGTCGGGAAGACCGGGAAGTAGGAGATAGATCATGGCAGTGAGCCTCGGCGCCAGCGCGCGCCGGCGGACCGCGAAGCTCCGTCGGCATGTCCGCGTGCGCAAGAAGGTGGCGGGCACCCAGTCCCGTCCCCGGCTCGTCGTCACCCGGTCCTCGCGGCACATCTACGCCCAGGTCATCGACGACGTCGCCGGCCACACGCTCGCCTCGGCGTCCACCCTGGACGTCACCCTGCGCGGTGGTGAGGGCGACAAGTCCGCCCAGGCACGCAAGGTCGGCGAACTGGTCGCCCAGCGGGCGAAGGCGGCCGGGATCGACGCGGTCGTGTTCGATCGCGGCGGGCGGACCTACGCCGGCCGGATCGCCGCGCTCGCGGATGCGGCGCGCCAGAGCGGGCTGGACTTCTGATGACCGCTGCGCCCCAAGCCACCCAGTACAGCCAGAACAGGGAGATGTTGTAGATGCCAGGCCAGCAGCGCCGCGGCGGCGGGTCCGGCGGCTCGGACCGTCGGGAACGCCGGGACCGGTCGGGCGGCGGCCCGGCCCAGGAGAAGAACGCCTACGTCGAGCGGGTCGTCGCGATCAACCGCGTCGCCAAGGTCGTCAAGGGTGGTCGTCGATTCAGCTTCACGGCTCTCGTCGTGGTCGGTGACGCGGACGGGACCGTCGGCGTCGGCTACGGCAAGGCCAAGGAGGTCCCCGCCGCCATCGCCAAGGGCGTCGAGGAGGCCAAGAAGCACTTCTTCAAGGTGCCCCGGATCGGCTCGACGATCCCGCACCCGGTCCAGGGTGAGGAGGCGGCGGGCGTCGTCCTGCTCAAGCCGGCCTCGCCCGGTACCGGCGTGATCGCCGGCGGTCCGGTGCGCGCCGTGCTGGAGTGCGCCGGCGTGCACGACGTACTGTCGAAGTCGCTCGGTTCGTCGAACCCGATCAACATCGTGCACGCGACGGTGGCCGCCCTGCGTGGCCTCATGCGGCCCGAGGAGATCGCGGCCCGGCGCGGCCTGCCGCTCGAGGACGTCGCCCCGCCGGCCATGCTGCGCGCCCGCGCGGCCGGGGCCGGTGTGTGATGGCCAAGCTGCGCATCACGCAGATCCGTTCGGAGATCGGCGGCACCCACAACCAGCGGGCCACGCTGCGGACCCTCGGCCTGCGGAAGATCAACGCTACGACCGTCCGTGACGACCGTCCCGAGGTCCGCGGGATGATCAGGACTGTGACCCATCTTGTCCGGGTCGAGGAGGTGGACTCCTAGCCATGGCCGAACTGACGAAGACCGACACGGGCGAGGAGGCCGGCTCGGCGCAGACCGAGCGTGGCCGCGGCCTGAAGGTGCATCACCTGCGTCCTGCGCCCGGCGCCCGGCGCAGCCGGATCCGCGTCGGTCGCGGTGAGGGCTCCAAGGGCAAGACGGCCGGCCGAGGGACCAAGGGCTCCAAGGCTCGCAAGCAGGTGCCCGCCCGCTTCGAGGGTGGCCAGATGCCCCTGCACATGCGGCTGCCCAAGCTCAAGGGCTTCAGCAACCCGTTCCGGGTGGAGTACCAGGTGGTGAACATCGCCACCCTGGCCGAGCTGTTCCCCGAGGGCGGCGAGGTCTCCAAGGCCGACCTCGTGGCCAAGGGGGCCGTGCGCGCCAAGTCGCCGGTGAAGGTACTGGGCAACGGCGACATCAACGTCGCGCTGCACATCAGCGCCGACGCGTTCTCGGCATCCGCGCGGGAGAAGATCGCGGCTGCCGGCGGGAGCGTCACCCAGAGTTGAGACCCCCGGCGGGGGGCGGCCTCAGGGTCGCCCCCCGCCCTGCTTGTCCGGGCATCCCACGCAGCAGCCGGCGCGCACCGGCATCAGCTGGTTCTTCCCGGCCACCGCTGCTTACTGGGCGTGATGTCCGGACGAGTGGACCGGGTGTCCTGTTACAGTCGCCTAACCGACGTCGGCCGCCGGCCGCCGTAGGCGCTCCGCACAGGGCAGGATGTCCACTCCCCGTCGGTCCGCAATCCCAGCAGGAGGAGCCGTGCTCACCGCCTTCACGCGGGCATTCCGCACTCCTGACCTGCGCAAGAAGCTGCTGTTCACCGTCGGGATCGTGGTGCTGTTCCGGTTCGGCAGCGTCATGCCGTCGCCCGGCGTCTCAACCCGCGCGGTCAACATCTGCCTCAACAGCGCGAGCGCCGACAGCAGCAACGTCTACTCGCTGATCAACCTGTTCAGCGGCGGCGCCCTGCTCCAGCTGTCCATCTTCGCGCTCGGCATCATGCCCTACATCACCTCGAGCATCATCATCCAGCTGCTCGTTGTCGTGATCCCCCGGCTCGAGCAGCTGAAGAAGGAAGGCAGCTCGGGCGAGCAGAAGCTCACCCAGTACACCCGCTACCTGACGATCGCGCTCGGCGTGCTGCAGGCGACCGGCATCGTGGCGCTGGCCCGCAGCGGGCGGCTCTTCCCGAGCTGCTCGGCCGCCATCATCCCGGACACGAGCCTGTTCCGGGTCGCGACGATCGTCATCACGATGACCGCCGGTACCTCGGTCATCATGTGGATGGGCGAGCTGATCACGGCGCGCGGCGTCGGCAACGGCATGTCTTTGCTGATCTTCACCTCGATCGCGGCGCGGCTTCCCTCCGAGGGCAGCCGGATCCTCCAGGTCGCCGGTGGCGTGGTGTTCAGCCTGGTGATCCTGTTGGGTCTCGCGATCATGGTCTTCGTGGTGTTCGTCGAGCAGTCCCAGCGGCGGATCCCGGTCCAGTACGCGAAGCGGCTGATCGGCCGGCGAATGTACGGGGGCACCTCCACCTACCTGCCGATCAAGGTCAACCAGGCCGGGATTATCCCCGTCATCTTTGCCTCCTCCCTGCTGCAGCTCCCGCAGCTTGCCGGGCAGGTGTGGAGCAACCAGGGCTTCCAGGACTTCGAGCAGAGGTATCTCTCTCGCGGGGACCATCCGCTCTACCTGGTGACGTACTTCGCACTCATCATCGCCTTCACCTACTTCTATGTTGCGATCACCTTCAACCCAACGGAGGTCGCGGACAACATGAAGAAGTATGGTGGGTTCATCCCCGGGATCAGACCGGGCAACCCGACGGCGGAGTACCTCAAACACGTACTTGACCGGATCACCCTCCCCGGCTCGCTGTTCCTCGGGGTGATCACGGTTCTTCCGTTGGCACTGTTGAACCTGACCAAGGACCAGCCGTTCCCGTTCGCGGGCACCTCAGTCCTGATCATGGTGGGGGTTGGGCTGGAAACCGTGAAGCAGATCGAAAGCCAGCTCATGCTCCGCAATTACGAAGGTTTCCTCCGGTAGTGCGCCTCGTACTGGTGGGACCGCCCGGTGCCGGAAAGGGTACCCAGGCCGCGTTCATTGCCCAGGCGCGGTCCATCCCCAAGATCTCGACTGGGGACATCTTCCGAGCGAACGTGCGACAGGGAACCGAACTGGGCGTCAAGGCCAAGACCTTCATGGATGCCGGTGACCTCGTGCCCGACGAGATCACCATCGGGATGGTTCGCAACCGGCTCGCGGAGGACGACGCGGTCAAGGGATTCCTGCTCGACGGGTTCCCCCGCAACGTTCCCCAGGCCGAGGTGCTCGGGCAGATGCTCGACGGGATGGGGACCCGACTGGACGTGGTCCTGGAGCTCGTCGTCGACGACGACGAGGTGGTGCGGCGGCTCTCCGGCCGGCGGACCTGCCGTAACTGCGGCCACATCTGGCACCTCGACTTCGACCCGCCGTCGGTCGAGGACGTGTGCGACCGGTGTGGCGGCGATCTGTTCCAGCGCGACGACGACCGGTCCGAGACCGTGCGCCACCGGCTCGAGGTGTACGCGGACCAGACGTCGCCGCTGGTGGCGTACTACGCCGAGAAGGGCATCCTGATCGGTATCGACGCCACCGGGCCGGTGGACAACGTCACCGATCGGGCGCTCGACGCCCTGCGTCACTACGGAGACTGAGGCACCCGCCGCCCAGCGCCTGCCCGCCCCCGCGGTGGGTGGGGGCCTCGCGGCGGGTGTGGCCGTCGAGGTGGACGCCGGAGATCGGATGCTCGTCCGCCCTGCCGGTACCTCGGCGGCTAGCATCGGATCGGACCAGTACACGGACACAGACCGAGGCGAGAGCGTGGCGCGACGAGAGCACGTCCAGATCAAGACGGCGGCGGAGATCGCCAAGATGCGGGTGGCCGGCCTGCTCGTCGCCAAGACGCTGGCCAGGCTGCGTGAGGCGGTCGCCCCCGGCGTCACTACGGCGGACCTGGACGCGATCGCCGAGAAGACGATCCGCGCCGACGGCGGGATCCCCTCGTTCAAGGGCTACGCGCAGCCGCCGTACCCGGCGTCGATCTGCAGCTCCGTCAACAACGAGGTCGTCCACGCGATCCCGACGCGCAAGCGGGTGCTGCGCGAGGGCGACATCATCTCGATCGACTGCGGCGCGATCGTCGACGGCTGGCACGGGGACGCGGCGATCACCGTCCCGGTCGGCGAGGTGGCCCCCGAGGCCCTCGACCTCATAGCGACCTGTGAGGGCTCGCTGTGGGCGGGCCTGGCCGCCGCCCAGCTCGGCGGCAAGCTCACCGACATCAGCGCCGCCGTCGAGCGGCACATCCGCCCGCATGGCTACGGCATCGTCGACCACTACGGCGGTCACGGCATCGGCACCGAGATGCACCAGCCCCCGCACGTGCTCAACTACGGCCGCCCCGGCCGCGGTATCCGGCTGGTCGAGGGGCTGGCGCTGGCGATCGAGCCGATGATCACCACGGGCTCACCCGAGACGTCCGTGCTCTCCGACGACTGGACCGTCGTGACGGAGGACGGCAGCCTGGCCGCGCACACCGAGCACTCGGTGGCGATCACTCCGCGGGGCCCCTGGGTACTGACCGAGCCCGACGGTGGGGTCGCCCGGCTCGCCGCGCTCGGTGTCGCCTGCGGGCAGCCCGCGGACGCCCCGTCCGGCATCGGCTGAGCCTGTGTTGGCCCTTGACGGATGGGCCACGTACACTCTCCAGTTGGCGGTCTCCTCACGCCGGTGTGCTCCACCGCGTCGATAGCAGTCCTGTTTCGTGGCAGTTGCGGTCGGTGGCAGTGTGGTTGGTGGTCGGGGTTCCCTTTGGGTAATCCGGGCTTCTGACCTGGGTCTTTCCGGACGAATGTCCGGGTAGCTCGACCGGTCGCGGCCGAACCGCCGATTCAGTCGTCGACGTCAGGACAGCGGAGGACATGCCGAAGAAGGACGGGGCCATCGAGATCGAGGGCCGTGTGGTGGAGCCACTCCCGAACGCAATGTTCCGGGTGGAGCTCCAGAACGGTCATCGCGTTCTCGCCCACATCAGCGGCAAGATGCGCCAGCACTACATCCGGATCCTGCCGGAGGACCGCGTCGTGGTCGAGCTCTCGCCCTACGACCTGTCTCGCGGCCGCATCGTCTACCGCTACAAGTAGTCGATCTCCTCCTCATCGCCCGTACCACCACCCATCGCCACGCGCGGCCCGCGGCTGCGCAGGAGGTCCGCAACAGCCGTGAAGGTCAAGCCCAGCGTCAAGAAGATCTGTGACAAGTGCAAGGTGATCCGCCGCCACGGGCGTGTCATGGTCATCTGCGAAAACCTGCGTCACAAGCAGCGTCAGGGCTGAGCTCCTGACGGGTGGGCCTCACCGGACCGGTGGAGCGTGCATGCGCACCACCGGGTCCGGCTTGAGTCCACCGCACCCAAGCGATGTCAGGCGTCCCGCACGGGACGTTCCACCCCCGGTCGGAGGCCGGGGCCCGGTCGGCCCGGAGCCGGTCGGGGCGGCATCGCCCGAGGCCTCCGGTTGCAGGAAGGAAACATCCGTTCATGGCACGCCTCTCGGGCGTCGATCTTCCCCGCGAGAAGCGGGTCGAGATCGCCCTGACCTACATCTTCGGGATCGGCCGCACTCGCTCCCGGGAAACCCTCGCCGCCACCGGGGTCAACCCGGACACCCGCGTCCGCGACCTGAGCGAGGACGAGATCGTCCGGCTGCGTGAGTGGATCGACGCGAACTACCGGGTGGAGGGCGACCTCAACCGGGAGATCAAGCAGGACATCCGGCGCAAGATGGAGATCGGCTGCTACCAGGGCCTCCGGCACCGGCGGAACCTGCCGGTCCACGGTCAGCGGACGCACACCAACGCCCGTACCCGCAAGGGCCCGCGCCGTGCCATCGCCGGTAAGAAGAAGGCCGGCAAGAAGTAGTCAGGGCGCCCGGCGGGCCGCTCGGCCCGCTCTCGGACGACCACTGATCGACGACCTCGCAGACGGAGACCACACGCGAAGATGCCTCCCAAGACTCGCGCTGCCGGCGCCAAGAAGGTCCGGCGCAAGGAAAAGAAGAACGTCGCCCACGGGCACGCTCACATCAAGAGCACGTTCAACAACACGATCGTCTCGATCACCGATCCCACCGGGAATGTGATCTCCTGGGCCTCCGCCGGCCACGTCGGCTTCAAGGGCTCCCGGAAGTCGACCCCCTTCGCCGCGCAGATGGCCGCCGAGAACGCGGCCCGCAAGGCGCAGGAGCACGGGATGCGCAAGGTCGACGTGTTCGTGAAGGGCCCGGGTTCCGGCCGGGAGACCGCGATCCGCTCGCTGCAGGCCGCGGGCCTGGAGGTCGGGGCGATCCAGGACGTCACCCCGACCCCGCACAACGGTTGCCGCCCGCCGAAGCGGCGCAGGGTGTGACCGTGCGGCGTGGCGACCGCGGCCGGGGCGTCCCGGCCGGAGTCGTGGCGTCGCGTTCGAGTTCGCGCCAGGAGACGAGAGAGAAGGACTAGATGGCCCGTTACACCGGCGCGGACTGCAAGCGTTGCCGCCGCGAGAAGACGAAGCTGTACCTCAAGGGCAGCAAGTGCGACACCCCGAAGTGCCCGATCGAGATCCGGCCCTACCCGCCGGGCGAGCACGGCCGGGGCCGCACCAAGGACTCCGAGTACCTGCTGCAGAAGCGCGAGAAGCAGAAGTGCGCGCGGATCTACGGCATCCTGGAGAAGCAGTTCCGGGGCTACTACGACGAGGCGAACCGTCGGGCCGGCAAGACCGGTGACGAGCTGCTGAAGATCCTCGAGTCGCGGCTCGACAACGTCGTCTACCGGGGCGGCTTCGCGCCGTCCCGCGACGCCGCCCGCCAGGCCGTCCGGCACGGCCACGTCCAGGTCAACGGGCGCAAGGTCGACATCCCGAGCTACCGGATCAGCGAGAACGACATCGTCGAGATCGCGCCGAAGGCCCGGGAGCTCACCCCGTTCATCGTCGCCCGGGAGACCGCGGGCCAGGGCCGGGCCGTCCCGGCGTGGCTGGAGGCCATTCCGAGCCAGATGCGGATCCTGGTGCACTCCCTGCCGGCTCGGCAGGTCATCGACACCCAGGTCCAGGAGCAGTTGATCGTCGAGCTCTACTCCAAGTAGAGCCGGACGCCCCCGGGGCGGCGTAAGGGTGGCTCCGGCCACCGGCTCGCCGCCCCGGGGGCGACCTGTCCTCCCGCCACCGGGGCCGGTGGCACCGTGCCCGTCACCGCCGCGCGGCGGCGGAGCACACTGGAGGAGCGACAACCGGTGCCGTGCGCGCCGTCCGGGTGGTTCACCGGGTGGGCGGGCGGGCACCGGGCCCGCGGGTGGCACGGACCGATGTCCCACCCGCCGGCTCCCAGCCCGGGAGCCCGCACCACACGGCGTCATATGGCGGTCGCCGTGGTCGGAAGGACGTACTCATGCTGATCGCTCAGCGCCCCACCCTCGTCGAGGACCCGATCTCCGAGTTCCGGTCACGTTTCGTGATCGAGCCGCTGGAGCCGGGCTTCGGTTACACCCTCGGCAACTCGCTGCGCCGGACCCTGCTGTCCTCCATCCCCGGCGCCTCGGTGACCAGCATCCGCATCGACGGGGTGCTGCACGAGTTCTCCACCGTGCCCGGTGTCAAGGAGGACGTGACCGACCTGATCCTGAACCTCAAGGAACTGGTCGTCAGCTCCGACAACGACGAGCCGACGGTGATGTACCTGCGCAAGCAGGGACCCGGCGAGGTCACCGCGGCGGACATCGCCCCGCCGGCCGGCGTCGAGGTGCACAGCCCCGAGCTGCGCCTGGCCACCCTCAACGACAAGGGCAAGCTCGAGATCGAGCTGACCGTCGAGCGGGGCCGCGGGTACGTCAGCGCGGCTCAGAACAAGCAGGCCGGCCAGGAGATCGGGCGGATCCCGATCGACTCGATCTACTCGCCGGTGCTGAAGGTGACCTACAAGGTCGAGGCGACCCGCGTCGAGCAGCGCACCGACTTCGACCGGCTCATCGTCGACGTCGAGACGAAGCCGTCGATCTCCCCGCGCGACGCGATGGCGAGCGCCGGCAAGACCCTGGTCGGCCTGTTCGGGCTGGCCCAGGAGCTCAACGCCGAGGCGGAGGGCGTGGACATCGGCCCGTCCGCCGCGGATGCGGCGCTGGCGGCCGACCTCGCGCTGCCGATCGAGGAGATGGACCTGACCGTCCGCTCCTACAACTGCCTCAAGCGCGAGGGCATCCACACGATCGGCGAACTGGTCTCGCGCAGCGAGGCCGACCTGCTCGACATCCGCAACTTCGGGCAGAAGTCGATCGACGAGGTCAAGACGAAGCTCGGCGCGATGGGTCTGCAGCTCAAGGACTCCCCGCCCGGATTCGACCCGCGTCAGGCCGTGGACACCTACGGCACCGACAGCTACAACCCGGCGTTCTCCGACCCGTCCGACGACGGCGCGGAGTTCGTCGAGACCGAGCAGTACTGACCTTCACGAGGGCCCCCGCCCACCGGCGGGGGCCCTCGACGACCTCCGGTGGCGCACGCCGCCGTCCTACGGGCGGGCAGCCTGGCGGGACAGTGAAAGGAACGAGGAGCACTCATCATGCCCACGCCAACGAAGGGCGCCCGGCTCGGCGGCAGCCCCGCACATGAGCGGCTGCTGCTGGCCAACCTCGCCACCGCGCTGTTCGAGCACGGCGGCATCACCACCACCGAGGCCAAGGCGAAGCGGCTGCGCCCGTACGCCGAGCGGCTGGTGACCTTCGCCAAGCGCGGCGATCTGCACGCCCGGCGCCGGGTCATGCGCCAGGTCCGGGACAACTCGGTGGTGCACACCCTGTTCACCGAGATCGGCCCGCGGTATGCCAACCGCAACGGTGGCTACACCCGGATCATCAAGCTCGGCAACCGCAAGGGTGACAACGCCCCGCTGGCCCGCATCGAGCTGGTGGAGGCGCTGACCGTCGGCCAGCAGGCCGTCGGCGAGGCCGAGCGCGCGCGCGGTACCCGCTTCGAGGAGCGGCGCAAGCCGACCGGTGCCACCGCCGAGGCCGCGGAGGACCTGGCGAGCGAGTCGCCGACCGCCGCCGCCGTGGCCGCGCAGTCCGCCGAGGAGCAGGCCCCCGCGGCCGAGGAGAAGCCCACGGCCCAGGCGTCCGAGGCCCCGGCGGGCACCGCCGAGACGACGGACGACGACGGTTCGGCCAAGTCGAAGTCCTGACCTCGGCGATCCCTCGTCGAGGGCGCGGCTTGCCACCGCTGCCCGCGTCCCGCCAGTAGCTCCCGCAAGGCCCGCCGCCCATCATGGGCGGCGGGCCTTCGCTGTTCATGTCGCGGCGTTCGGCCCGCCGTCCGGTCCGCCGCGTCGTGCCCCACCGTCACGCCGCCGTACGGGGAGAGACAGATGTCCGATGTCGTGGGATCCGGTCCGTGCGCGCCCCACGCGGTGCCCGGCGCTGCGGCGGACGTGACGGCGATGGCGGCGGGCCTGGTCCGGCTGCGCCTGGACATCGCCTACGACGGCACGCCGTTCGCCGGCTGGGCCCGCCAGCCTGGCCAGCGGACCGTGCAGGGCGACGTGGAGGACGCTCTCATCCGGGTCGCCCGGCTGCCCGCCGTGCGCCTGACGGTGGCTGGGCGCACCGACTCCGGCGTGCACGCCGCCGGGCAGGTGGCCCACGTCGACCTCCCTGCCGACGTGCCACTCGGCGGGCTCGCTCGGCGGCTCAACGGCGTCCTCGACCGGTCGGTCCGAGTAACCGGTCTCGCGCCCGCCCCGGCCGGGTTCGACGCCCGGTTCTCGGCGCTGTCCCGGCGCTACGTCTACCGGATCACCGACGCGGCGTTCGGCGCCGAGCCGCTGCGGCGCTTCGACACGCTCGCCTGGCCGCGGCCGCTGGACGCCCCGGCGATGGCATCGGCGGCGTTGCTGCTGGTCGGCGAGCACGACTTCGCGGCCTTCTGCCGGCGGCGTGAGGGGGCGACGACCGTGCGCACCCTGCTGCGCCTCGACGTGCTGCGCCGCCCCGACGGGGTGGTCGTTGCCGACGTCGAGGCGGACGCCTTCTGCCATTCGATGGTCCGGGCGCTGGTCGGGGCGCTGCTGGCGGTGGGGGAGGGACGCCGGCCGCCGCAGTGGCCGGCGGCGGTGCTGCGCCGCGGGATGCGGGACCCGGCGGTCACCGTCGCCCCCGCGCACGGCCTGACGCTGGTCGAGGTGCGCTACCCCCCGGACGCGGAGCTGGCGGCGCGGGCGGAGGTGACCCGGGCCGTGCGCGTGCCCACCACGCCGTCCGGCTGATGCCTGCCGGGGGAGGCCCTGCCGGCGGGAGGCGCTGTCGGCGGACGGCTCCCACCCTGCCCTGCTGGCGGAGCTAGGTAAGCCGGATTCTCAGCTGCGCGGGCCGCGCCCGAGCACCGCCCGGTCACCCATCGGCTCGGTGGCCAGCGTGGCCAGATCGGTCTGGGCGTTGCGCAACGGCTGGTCGGCTGCCGTGCCCGGGGTGCCGTCGACGTAGGCAACCTGGGTGTAGACGAGGTAGTGCCCGCGGCTCAGCGCGCCGCGCCAGGAGTTGTTCCCACCCGGGCCGGTGATCTGCGCGTTCTGGATCGAGCCCGCCGGAATCGGCAGCGGCACGATGCCGCCGCGGCCCTGGTTGAGCACCTGCGCGCCCTGGGTGGCCGTCGCGCTGGTGTCCAGGGAGAACACGGTGACTCCCGCGAGTACCTGGCGTTCGCCCTGCCGGGGGCGGCTGAGGAACAGCGAGCGCACCACCTGCCGGCAGCGCGGGGCCTTCAACTGGCCGATCAGGTCGCCGGTGAGGTTCGGGCAGCCGGTGTCGAGCTTGCGCGCGAGCCGCTGGTAACCGCGCCCGTCGACAGCGACCGACGGCTCGGGGAAGAACTCGTCGGGGGTCAGCGGATCCGAGTCGACCGCGGCGCTGTCGAGGAAGTTCGCCGGTATCGGCGGCAGCGTGCCCGTTGCGGTCGGTGAGCCGCCGCCCTCGTCCTTCCCGCCGCGCAACGCGACGATCGCCACGGCCGCGACGAGCATCAGGACGGCACCGGCGACGATGGCCAGCAGCCGGCGGGAACCGCCGGCCCGGCCCGCCAGACCGGGCCGCTCGCCGGTCCGCGCCGGGGGAGGACCGGCGTCGGCGTGTTCGCCGCCGCCGTCGGGCTCGTCGGGATACCCGTCCTCGTCCGGGTAGCCGTCGACCGCTGCCTGTTCGTCCAGGTCACCGACGTCGGCCCAGGCGGTCGCGGCGGTCGCGGCGGTCGTGCTGGCCGGGGGAATCCTCGCGGCGAGGGGAAGCGGCTCGGTGCTGGGATTCGGGTCGGTGCGGGGATACGGGCCGGTGCGGGGAGTGATGCCCGTCAGCTGGCCGGGCGCGCCCGACCAGCCCCGGATCGACCAGCCGGTCGGCGGTTCGGACGGCGACTGCTCCGTCTGCGGCCGCGGCGGGAAGCCGGTCCCGGCGTCCGCGGAAGTCCCGGGGCCGGCGCTCGTCGGCGCGGCGTCACCGGCGGCAAGCCGGTCCGACCGCGGTGTCCCGAATTCCGCAGCCTCGCTGGAGGGGCGGGACGCCGGACGTTCGTGGCGACCCGGCCAGGCCGCCGCGGCTGCCGAGGCAGCGCCCGGGGGCGTCCCTGCCGTGCCGGTGCCGTCCGCCAAGCTCGTCAGTGCGGCCGGCCGCTCCGGGGAGGTGATCGGACGCTTCGACGACGACCACTCGGACGACGACCACTCGGACGTTGGCGACTCGGGCGTCGAGGCCTCGGGCGTCGAGGCTTCGGGCGTCGAGGCCTCGGACGAGGTCGACCCGGCCCGGTCCTCCGGGTCCGGGCGCGCGCCGGAGGCGGCGAGGTGGTCGAACGAGAACGCGTAGCTGCGTGGGCCGCCGAACAGTGGATCGTCGCTCGGGGGCGTCCAACCGTCATAGCTGACGTAGCGACCGCGCAGGTCCTGACCTCCGGCCGACGCCGGACTCGACGGGCCGGCCGTGCCGGCGGGAGCCGCCCCGCCATCCCCGGCGGGACCGGACGGCCTGCCGGCGGACCCGGTCGGGTCGTCCGACCGGGCGGGGCGGTCCGGTCGGTCGCGCCGCGGAGTGCCCGACCCCGCGCGCTTCTCGTGTCCCTCGCCACCCAATTCAGTCATCTCGGTCAGAATAGCTAGCTCGCAGGAGGGTGCCAGCCCGCGCGGGGTCATCCCCGCTCGGGCGTACCGCCGCCAGTCCGCCCGATACACTGACCATCCAGCGAGGTTCCGGCAGGCCGGGCGGGTCGGGCACGCGTGGTACGGGGGGCGCGGTCCACCAGCGCTGGCCGGAGCGGGCCGCTCGGCGGTCCGCTCCGATCGCCTGGTAACCTCAAAGACTGCTGCGCGTGACACGTCCCGTCTGCGCGCTCACCATTCTTGACGAGATCTGCCCGGGGCCCTCGTAGTTCCCGGGCGGGATCGTCCGAACGAGAAGGCAGACCTGTGCGCACGTACCAGCCCAAGCCCGCGGATGTCCAGCGTGTGTGGCACGTCATCGATGCCACCGACGTGGTGCTCGGTCGGCTGGCGACCCAGGCCGCCGCGCTGCTGCGCGGCAAGCACAAGCCGTACTTCGCCCCGCACATCGACACGGGCGACTTCGTCATCGTCGTCAACGCCGGCAAGGTCGCGCTGAGCGGGAACAAGCGCCAGCAGGCCCAGTACCACCGGCACTCGGGTTTCCCGGGCGGTCTGCGCAGCACCTCGTACGGCGAGCTGCTCGACACGCGGCCGCAGATCATCATCGAGAAGGCCATCAAGGGCATGCTGCCGAAGAACAAGCTCGGCCGCGCCCAGGGAACCAAGCTGAAGGTCTACGCGGGGCCGACGCACCCGCACGACGCTCAGCAGCCCACCCCGTTCGAGATCATCCAGGTCGCGCAGTAACCGCTGACCTCCTCCAGCCGGTCGGTGGGCGGTGCTGATCCGCTCCGGGCGCCGGCTACGGGAACCACGCATCAACCGAGGAAGGAACGCGACGTGGCTGTCGTGACCGACGTACAGGGCAACCCCCGCGCCACCGGGCGGCGCAAGGAGGCGGTCGTCCGTGTGCGACTGCTCCCGGGCACGGGGAAGTGGACGCTCAACGGGCGGACGCTGGAGCAGTACTTTCCGAACAAGGTGCACCAGCAGCTCGTCAACGAGCCGCTGAAGGCGCTGGACAAGGCCGAGTCGTACGACATCGTCGCCCGGCTGCACGGCGGCGGTGTGTCGGGCCAGGCCGGCGCACTTCGACTCGCCCTCGCCCGCGCGCTGACGTTGGCGGAGGAGGAGTCACGGCCTACTCTCAAGAAGGCCGGCTTCCTGACCCGAGACGCCCGGGTCAAGGAGCGTAAGAAGTACGGGCTGAAGAAGGCCCGCAAGGCTCCGCAGTACAGCAAGCGCTGACCTTGCGTCCTCTTCGCGGGCGCACCCTCGCGGGGGCGTGCCCGCGAAGGGGACGGGTGCCGCCGGTGCGTGCCTCGGTCTCCGCCTGAACCTTCGACTGCATGGGGGACCTCAGTGACGAGGCTCTTCGGTACCGACGGCGTGCGAGGCGTGGCGAACGTGAACCTCACCGCGGAGCAGGCGTTGTCGCTGGCCTCCGCGGCCGTGGAACTACTCGGCGCTCCGGGCGGCCGCTCCACCGAGCCGGTGAGGCATCGGCCGCTCGTCGTCGTCGGTCGGGACACCCGTCCGTCCGGGGAGTTCCTCGAGGCCGCGGTCGTCGCCGGCTTGGCCGCCTCGGGTGCCGACGTCGCCCGGATCGGCGTGGCGCCGACCCCGGCCGTGGCGCACGCGGTTGCCGCCAGCGGCGCGACCTTCGGTGTGGTGCTCTCCGCCAGCCACAACCCCATGCCGGACAACGGCATCAAGCTGTTCGCCGCCGGCGGGCTCAAACTCCCCGACGAGGTCGAGGACGCCATCGAGCGGCGGATGGCGCAACCGCCCGGCCCCCGACCCGTCGGTGCCGACGTCGGGCGAATCCGGGACGAACCGGAGCTTCTCGACCGCTACGCGGACCACCTGCTCGCCGCACTTCCGGTGCGGCTCGACGGCCTGCGGGTCGTCGTCGACTGCGCCCAGGGCGCGGCCTGGGCGCTCGCGCCGCGGGTGCTGCGCGCCGCCGGTGCGGATGTCGTCGCGCTGCACGCCGACGGCGACGGCACGGCGATCAATGACGGCAGCGGCGTCACCCATCTGGACAGCCTGCGGGCGGCGGTTGTCGAACAGGCCGCCGACGTCGGCATCGCCCACGACGGCGACGCGGACCGCTGCCTCGCGGTGGACGCCGCCGGTGAGATCGTCGACGGCGACCAGATCCTTGCCATCTGCGCGCTCGCCATGGCTGAGCGCGGCGAGCTGGCCGACAACACGGTCGTCGTCACCGTGATGTCGAACCTGGGCTTCCGGCACGCGATGCGCGAGGCCGGGATCACCGTCGTGACCACGCCCGTCGGTGACCGGTACGTGGTGGAGGCGATGCGCGCCGGCGGCTACGTGCTCGGCGGCGAGCAAAGTGGGCACGTCGTCTTCCTCGATCACGCCACCACCGGCGACGGGCTGCTGACGGCGCTGCGACTGCTCGGTCGGGTCGCCGAGACCGGCCAGCCCCTCGGCGAGCTCGCCAAGGCCATGACTCGGCTGCCACAGGTGCTCGTCAACGTGCGTGGTGTTGACCGGACCCGGGCGGGCGCCTCGCCCGAGCTGCTGGCCGCCGTCGCCGCTGCCGAGGCCGAGCTCGGTGACGGCGGCAGGGTGCTGCTGCGGCCCTCCGGCACCGAGCCGCTGGTCCGTGTGATGGTGGAGGCGGAGACCGACGCCGTTGCGCGAGACACCGCTCAGCGCCTCGCGGCCGTCGTCCGCGCTGCGCTGCCGGCTCCTCGCTGAACCTGCTCGCTGAACCCGCCGGCGAGGCCACGGCAGGACAACTCGCAGGCCATTCGGCCGGGCACGTCCGCCCGCCCGGGGAACCTGCGTACGCTGAGGCGCATGTGCGGGATCATCGGATACGTCGGTGACCAGTCGGCCCTGGACGTCGCGTTGAACGGTCTGCGGCGCCTCGAGTACCGCGGCTACGACTCCTCCGGCGTCGCGGTCGTCGGCGCCGGGGCCCTGCGGACGGCGCGGCGGGCCGGCAAGCTCGCCAACCTGGAGAAGCTGCTGTCCGAGGGCTCGGAGGCGGATCCGATGCCCGGGACGACCGGGATGGGGCACACCCGGTGGGCCACCCACGGCGGCCCGACCGACGCCAACGCCCACCCCCACACCGACTGCACCGGCGCGATCGCAGTCATCCACAACGGCATCATCGAGAACTTCGCCGCGCTTCGCGCCGAACTGGAGGCGATCGGGCACGAGCTCGCGAGCGAGACCGACACCGAGGTCGTCGCCCATCTGCTGGAGGTCGAGCTGGGTAACGCCGCTGCCGCGCCGGCAGCGGCGGTCCCGGAGGACGTCACCCCCCGACCGACCCGCCCCGGCACGGGTGCCGCGCCCGGCCCCGGCGCGCCGTCCGGCCTCACCGCCGAGCCGGGGGCGCACCCGTTGACCGTGGCGCTGCAGCGCGTCTGCCGCCGGCTGGGGGGGGCCTTCACCCTCGTCGTGCTGCACCGGGACTTCCCCGAGGTGGTCGTCGGCGCCCGGCGCAACAGCCCGCTGGTCGTCGGGCTGGGGGAGGGCGAAGCCTTCCTCGCCAGCGACGTCTCGGCGTTCATCGCCCACACCCGTCAGGCATTGGAGATCGGGCAGGACCAGGTGGTCGAGGCCCGCCGGGACGGCGTCACCGTGACCGACTTCGCCGGCGAGGTCGTCGAGGGGCGCCGCTACCACGTCGACTGGGACGCGAGCGCCGCCGAGAAGGGCGGCTACCCGTACTTCATGCTCAAGGAGATCAACGAGCAGCCGACCGCGCTCGCGGACACCCTGCGGGGCCGGCTGTCCGCCGACGGCGCGATCGTCCTCGACGAGGAGCGGCTGTCCGTCCAGGACTTCCGGGACGTCGACAAGGTCTTCATCGTCGCCTGCGGGACGGCTTATCACGCCGGCCTCATCGCGAAGTACGCCATCGAGCACTGGACGCGGCTGCCCTGCGAGGTCGAGATGGCCTCGGAGTTCCGCTACCGGGACCCGGTGCTGGACCGCTCCACGCTCGTCATCGCGATCAGCCAGAGCGGCGAGACGCTGGACACGCTCATGGCCGTCAAGCACGCCCGCGAGCAGAAGGCCCGGGTGCTGGCGATCTGCAACACCAACGGGTCGACGATCCCGCGGGAGTCCGACGCGGTGCTGTACACCCGCTGCGGGCCGGAGGTGGGCGTCGCCTCGACCAAGACCTTCCTCGGCCAGGTCGCGGCCTGCCTGCTCGTCGGCCTGTACCTGGCGCAGGTGCGCGGCGTGCTCTACGGCGACGAGGTCGCCGCCTACGTCGAGCGGCTGCAGCGGATGCCCGACCTGGTGGAGCGGACGCTGGGCCGGCTCGAACCGATCCGCGAGCTTGCCCGCGGCCTGGTCGACGCCAAGGCCGTGCTCTTCCTCGGCCGCCACGTGGGCTACCCGGTGGCGCTGGAGGGGGCGCTCAAGCTCAAGGAACTCGCCTACATGCACGCCGAGGGCTTCCCGGCCGGCGAACTCAAGCACGGGCCGATCGCACTCATCGAACCGGGCCTGCCGGTGATCGTCGTCGTGCCGTCACCGCACGGGCGTGCGCACCTGCACGACAAGATCGTCTCCAACATCCAGGAGGTTCGGGCGCGCGGCGCGCGGACCATTGTGATCGCCGAGGACGGCGACGTCGCGGTGGAGCCCTACGCCGACCATCTCATCCGCGTGCCGGCGACCTCGTCCCTGTTCGCACCCCTGGTGACGACCCTGCCGCTGCAGGTGTTCGCCTGCGAACTCGCCCTAGCCCGCGGCCTCGACGTGGACCAGCCGCGCAACCTCGCCAAGTCCGTCACGGTGGAGTAAGGCCTTACCCCGTGAAGCGCCTTCGGCGCTTCGCGGGGGCCCCTGGCCTCGGGGTGGCTGCCGCTTTCCGTCAGATCGCCTTCGGCGATCTTTCTGGGTGGGGCGGGGGGCCTTCGGCGCTTCGCGGGGGCCCCTGGCCTTGGGGTGGCTGCCGCTTTCCGTCAGATCGCCTTCGGCGATCTTTCTGGGTGGGGCGGGGGGCCTTCGGCGCTTCGCGGGGGCCCCTGGCCTCGGGGTGGCTGCCGCTTTCCGTCAGATCGCCTGCTGGGCGGAGGGGGGTCAGGCTGAGGGGGCGGCGCCGTGCTGGCGGCCGTGCCAGGCAACCGTGGCCTCCCAGAGGGCGTCGGCGACCGCCTCGTTGTCGTCCGCGGCGTCGAGCAGGGTCTCCACGAGCTCGGCGCGGGGGACGCGGCTGAGAAACACCCGCATCGCGGCGTGTACCGGGTCGTCGGTGAACAGTGAGCCCTCACCGATGATCCCGCCGTTGTCCTCATCGTCGTCGGCGTCCTCGTCGTCCTCGGCGAGGCCCGCCGAGCCGGTGGCGACCAGGGCGACGGCGACCGCGTGGCGGCAGAACGAGCCGGTTGCGCCCTCGGGACACGTGCAGCCGGTGCGCGGCCCGTCGTCGGCCGCCTCCAGGCGGACCTCGTGCGGCCCGTCGTCGTCGACCGTGCCCGACGCGTTCGTGGGGCGGATGCGGAGCTGCTCGACGCGGCCGAGCAGCGCCAGGTTCACCCCTTCGATGAACACGTCGGTACCCGCGCGCTGCGCGCAGGCACGTTCCTCGAAAGCTGCTTCGAGCGGGGTGACGGCGTCCCCGCCGTGCCCGTTCTCTCCGGACACAGAAATGATCACGAGCTAATCCTACGGAATGCGAGCGCCGATCGTACCGGCCAGGTCCAGGGCATCGCCCAGGCCATCTTGTCGTTCGTAGCATCGCGATATATCGTGAGCGTACGTGATGGCGTGCGGGCGACCTCTGTTGGTCGTCCATGGACATGAAAGGAAAGGATCATGACATCCCAAGCGATACCAGGCCCCTGGGGCCGATGGGGGCGCGCAACGGGGTTCGATCCCGCGAGGCTGTCGGAGTTCTTCGAGACGATGGCCGGCTGGGCGGAGCGCGAGGCCCGTGGCTGCGGGACGAAGGACTCGGCGGCCCGCGACCACACCAGCCACACGGCGCGCGGCGGACATGGCGGCGGGCGGCGTGAGCACGGCGGGCCCGGCGAGGGCCGGCCGCGCGGGCGCCGGGGCGGTCCGGGCTGGCCGCCGTTCGCCGGCTTCCCGGGTCCCGGGTTCGGTCCGGGCTTCGGCGGTCCGGGGGGTTTCGGCCGTGGGCCGCGGGTGGGCCGCGGTGACGTCCGCGAGGCGTTGCTGGCCCTGCTTGCCGAGCAGCCGATGCACGGCTACCAGATGATCCGCGAGCTGGCCGAGCGCAGCGGCGGCACCTGGCGGCCGAGCCCCGGGTCCGTGTACCCGGTGCTGTCCCTGCTCGCCGACGAGGGCCTCGTGCGCGCGCAGGAGGCGGAGGGTAGGCGGGTCTTCCACCTCACCGACGCCGGCCGGGCCCACGTCGAGTCCCGGGCGGGGCAGCGCAAGCCCTGGGAGACCGCCGCGGCCAGCGCCGACGACGAGCTGACCAGTCTGCGCTCCCTGGCCTTCGCGGTAGGTGCGGCGGTCGTCCAGGTCGCCCAGGCCGGGGACGACGCGCAGATTGCCGCCGCCCGGTCCCTGCTCACCGAGACCCGCCGCAGCCTCTACCGCATCCTCGCCGGCGACGAGGGCGAGCCGGCGGCCACCGGGAAGACCGACACCGCCGGGAAGACCGACACCGCCGGGAATGACGGCGCCGGGGAGGACAGCGCCGGGGAGGACGACGGTGTCGCGCCGGGCTGGGACGCGAAGCCCTGAACCTGGCCGGGTCCCGCCGGGCCCGCAGGCCCGGCTCCGCCGGCATGCCACCCCTTCGGGCAGGGCGACGCCCTGATCCGAAGGGGTGCGCCCGGTGGCGGCGCGGCCGGGGCGCCGCGAGGGGGCGCGCGCATGCTCGGCCATGGGTCGGCGCGCCGGTATGGGACGCTTGCCCGATGGCGGTGGTGGGTGTCGGCGTCGACGTGGTGGACGTAGACCGCTTCGCCGCGACGCTGTCCCGAACGCCGGGCATCGCGATGCGCCTGTTCACCCCGGCGGAACGCGGCCTGGCCCGACCGGAGCGGCTGGCCGCCCGGTTCGCGGCGAAGGAGGCCGTGGCGAAGGTGCTCGGGGCGCCGCCCGGCCTGGAGTGGCACGACGCCGAGGTCGTCCTGGGCTCGGGTGGGCGGCCGTCGCTGCGGATCCGCGGCACCGTGGCAGCCGCGGCGGCGCGGCTCGACATCGCCTCCTGGCATCTGTCCCTCACCCACGATGGCGGGGTAGCCATCGCGATGGTCGTCGCCGAGAGCTGACCGGCGATCACCCGCGGCCAGCCTCCCGGGCGTGCCGGCCTGCGTGGCCTCGGGGATCCTGCGGCATCGGCCGCTCGGCGCGGGGCAGCATGGCGGCATGCGGAACGCGCACACGGTCACCCAGATCCGGGACGCCGAGGCGGTGCTGCTCGCCTCGTTGCCGCCCGGCACCCTCATGCAACGCGCGGTGTACGGGCTGGTTGCCCATGTCGCCCGCCGCCTCGGCCGGGTCTATGGCGCCCGGATCGTCGTGCTCGCCGGGGGCGGTGACAACGGCGGCGACGCCCTGTGGGCCGGCGCGCGCCTGGCCGCGCGGGGCGCCCGGGTCGATGCGGTCGCACCCGGCCGTGCCCACCCGGAGGGCAGCGCCGCCCTGCTCGCCGCCGGTGGCAGGTTGCACGGCCCCGCCCCGGCCCCCGACGACGAGACGCTGCGCGGGTTGTTCGGCCAGGCCGACCTCGTCCTGGACGGGTTGCTCGGCATCGGTGGCCGCGGCGGCCTGCGGGCGGACCACGCCCGGCTGGCGGCCCTCGCGCCCCCCGAGCGCACCGTGGCGGTCGACGTCCCCAGCGGCGTCGACGCGGACACCGGCGCCGTCACCGGCGCCGCCGTGCGGGCCAGTGCCACCGTCACGTTCGGCACCTACAAGCGTGGCCTGTGGCTGATGCCGGGCGCTGCTCACACCGGACCCGTGGAGCTGGTCGACATCGGCCTGGAACTGCCCGAGCCGGACCTGCGGGCGCTCGACGACGCCGACATCGCCGCGATGTTCCCGGTGCCGGGCCCGGAGTCGTCCAAGTATCGCCGGGGGGTCCTCGGCCTTGTCGCGGGCAGCGACGCCTACCCGGGCGCCGCCGTGCTCGCGGTCGGCGGGGCGCTGCGCGGTGGCGCCGGCTACCTGCGGGTGGTGACCGAGGGCCATGCCGTGCCCGCGGGCCATGCCGTGCCCGAGGCGCCTGACGCCGACGCGACCGCCGACGGGTCAGGGAAGGTGGTCGCCAGCCGGGCGGGGGACTTCGTCCGGCTGGCGCACCCCGAGGCGGTGGTGACCGCCATCCGGGCGGGGGACCGCGTGGCCATGCTCGCCGCCGGCCGGGTCCAGGCCTGGGCGATCGGCCCGGGTCTGGACCCGGGGCCGCCGGTCCGGGAGCTGGTGGCCGCACTGCTCGGGACCGACCTGCCGGTCGTGGTCGACGCGGGCGCCATCGACCCGCTGGCGGAGATCCTCGCGGCCGATTCCGCGGCGCTGCGCGGGCGGGGCGCGCCGGTTCTCGTCACCCCGCACGAGGGCGAGTTCGGCCGGTTCACCGCGGCCGCCCTGGGTTGGGATCCCGCCCGCACGGCGGATGACCTTGCCGCCGACCGCCTCGCCACTGTCCGGCGGGCCGCCGCGGCGACCGGTGTGGTGATCCTGCTCAAGGGCACCCGCACCCTGATCGTGGAACCGGCCGGGGTGGCCTGGGTGAACACGAACGGTTCCGGGTGGCTGGGCACCGCCGGCACCGGAGACGTCCTGACCGGCCTGATCGGCTCGCTGCTCGCCGCCGGGCTGCCCGCCGCCGGTGCCGGGGCCGTCGGGGCGTACCTGCACGGCCGCGCCGCCGAGCGGGCCGCCGTGCCGCTCGCCGCCGGCGACCTGCCCGACCTGCTGACCCGGGTCATCACCGACTTGCTGGCTCCGGGCGGCGGTCACAGCGGGTAGCGTGACCACCATGACCGTGCAGGGGACCGAGGCGTCGGCCAGGAGCGAACCCCGAACGTATGCCGCGGTCGAGCTCGACGCGGTCCGTGACTCGGTGGCCGCTCTCGCGGCCCGCGCCGGCGACGCCGCCACCATGGCCGTCGTGAAGGCCGACGGGTACGGCCACGGCATGATCCCCTGCGCCCGGGCCGCACTCGACGGAGGGGCGAGCTGGCTCGGCACGGCGGTCCTGGAGGAGGCGCTCGCGCTGCGCGCGGCCGGGATCACCGTGCCGGTGCTGTGCTGGCTCGCCACGCCCGGCGAGCGTTTCGCCGAGGCGATCGTGGCCGGCATCGACGTGTCGGCGTCCGCGCCCTGGACCCTCACGGAGATCGCGGCGGCCGCGCGGCAGGCCGGCCGGCCGGCCCGGGTGCACCTCAAGGCGGACACCGGCCTCGGCCGGGCGGGGGCGATGCCCGGCGACTGGCCGGGATTGTGTGACCTGGCCGCGGCGCTGCAGGCCGAGGGCGTGATCGAGGCGTTCGGGGTGTGGAGTCACTTCGCGTTCGCCGACGCCCCCGGGCACCCGACGGTGCAGGCCCAGATCGGGGCGTTCCGGGACGCCGTCGACATCGCGGAGAAGGCAGGGCTGACACCGACCGTGCGGCATCTGGCGAACTCCGCGGCCACCCTGGTCAGCCCCGAGGCCCATTTCGACCTGGTGCGGCCCGGGGTGTCCGTCTACGGGCTCTCGCCCGGCCCGGAGGTCGGCACGTCCGCGCAGTTCGGCCTGCGGCCGGCGATGACGTTGGTCAGCCATGCCGCGCTGGTCAAGCGGGTGCCGGCCGGCACGGGTGTGTCCTATGCCCACCGCTACACCACGGCGCGGGAGACGACGCTCGCCCTGGTACCGCTGGGCTACGCAGACGGCATCCCCCGGGCCGCCACGAACACCGGGGAGGTGCTGTTCGGCGGCCGCCGGCGGCGCATCGCCGGCACCGTCTGCATGGACCAGTTCGTCCTCGACGTCGGGGACGACGAGGTGGTCGCGGGCGACGAGGCGGTGCTGTTCGGTCCGGGCGACCGCGGGGAGCCGACCGCGGACGACTGGGCCGCGGCGCTGGGCACCATCAACTACGAGATCGTCACCCGGATCGGCGGGCGCGTCCCGCGCGTCTACCTCTAGCGTCCGAGGCGACGGCCAGGCCGGTTCTCGCGCCCGTCGACGGGCGTCGGGACCTGCCGGGACCAGCCGGCCCGGGACGAAAGGGCCGGCGGCGGGATCAGCCGCAGCCGCCGGAGGAGCAGCCGCCGCCGGTGGGGGTGCTGCCGCCGAGTGCGCCGCGCTCGATCCGGCGGCGCACCGGGCGGGCGGCGGCCTCGGTGGCGTCCCGCTCGGCCTGCTCGATCTTGGAGCGGGTCGTCAGCGTCAGCATGACCGGGCCGGGAGCGGCCGGCGCCGCCTCGGCGGGCTCCGGCTCCGGCTCGGACTCGTCGATCATCGCGAGCGCGGCGGCCCGCTCCGGGCCGGTCAGGCCGCGACCGGCGTTCACCGGCATGTCCCTGCTCCTGCGCCACGACAGCTTCACGATTTCCGCCTCCGCAACGAAACACCCACCGGTCGGCCGGGCGTCCCGGCCTCGTTCCACGGTAAGGGACGGTGCCCGGCCCGGCCCGGCCTGGCGGCCCGGATGTGACCCGGCCGTGCCGTCGGCCAGCAGACCGCCAAACCACGGGGCCCGGCATGGCACCGCCCCGCGAAGCCGGCCCGCCCAGGGCCGATGGTCCCGTCAGCGGCCGTCCGTCCGACTCGGTGGGACGCGGGTCGCTTGGTGGCTAGAATGGGCTGGGAGTCGCGACTGGCGCACAGAGGTGGAACTGACCACCGGGGAGCGATGAGCGGATCGGTGCCGCGCGTCTGGGGGCCTCCGGCTGGATGAGACCTGCCGGAGGTCAGCATGCATAATCCCCCGCTTCCCGAGCTCACCGTCGCCGATCCCGAGCTCGCCGGGCTCGTCGAGGCCGAGGCCGCCCGCCAGCACGCGTCGATCAGACTGATCGCCTCGGAGAACTACGTCTCCACCGCGGTGCTGGAGGCGTCCGGGTCCGTCCTGACCAACAAGTACTCCGAGGGGTACGTCGGCCGGCGCTACTACGAGGGCCAGCAGGTCGTCGACCCGATCGAGACGCTGGCCGTCGACCGGGCCAAGGCGCTGTTCGGCGTCGAGCACGCCAACGTCCAGCCGTACTCCGGCTCGCCCGCGAACCTGGCGGTCTACCTCGCCTTCGCCCAGCCCGGTGACACGATCATGGGGCTGGCGCTGCCGATGGGCGGCCACCTGACGCACGGCTGGAGCGTGTCCGCGACCGGCAAGTGGTTCCGCAGCGTCCGCTACGGCCTGCGCGCGGACACCGGCCGGATCGACCTGGACGAGGTGCGCGACCTCGCCCGCGCCGAACGGCCGAAGATCATCTTCTGTGGTGGGACGGCGATCCCGCGGACGATCGACTTCCCGGCCTTCGCCGAGATCGCGCGCGAGGTGGGGGCGGTGCTCGTCGCCGACATCGCGCACATCGCCGGGCTGATCGCCGGCGGTGCCCACCCCTCCCCGGTCGGCCACGCCCCGGTGATCTCGACCACCACGCACAAGACGCTGCGCGGCCCGCGCGGGGCCATGCTTCTCTCCGACGCCGAGCACGCCACAGCGCTGGACAAGGCGGTCTTCCCCGGTCTGCAGGGGGGCCCGCACAACCACACCACGGCGGCCATCGCGGTCGCCCTGCGGGAGGCGGCGACGCCCGCGTTCAGCGACTACGCCCACGCGGTCGTGGCGAACGCCCGCGCCCTCGCCGAGGCGCTGGTGGAGCGCGGGTTCGACCTGGTCACCGGGGGCACCGACAACCACCTCATCCTCATCGACCTCACCGGCAAGGACATCGGCGGAAAGCCTGCGGCGAAAGCGCTCGACGCCGCGGGGATCGAGCTGAACTACAACGCGGTGCCCTTCGACAAGCGCAAGCCGTTCGACCCCTCCGGCATCCGGCTCGGCACCGCGGCGATCACCACCCGAGGCCTGACCACGGCGCACATGCCGGTGCTGGCCGGCTGGATCGACGATGTCGTCAAGGCCGCCGGCGCCGGCGACACCGCGACGATCGGCCGCGTGCGCGAGCAGGTCACCGAGCTGGTCAGCGGCTTCCCGATGCCCGGCTTCGCCTGATCGTCGCGGGCTCCCGCGCGTAACCACGCCCCGACCCGCCGGGGCCGGAGCGTGGTTACGCGTGCGTCACGTGACGCCTGCTCCTGGCGCCCAAGCGGTGCATCATCGGTTCAGGGCAGCCCGGAGGAGGGAGCACCGATGGTGAGGACCGTGGGCCCGTTCGCGGGGTCCCGGGCGGCGCGGGCCGCCACGGGATCGGTCGGTGTGGTCGGCGCGGCAGTCGCGGCCGGCCTGGTCGCCGAGCGGCGGGCGATCCGCCGCCGCCGCAACCGGCCGGACGCCCCGCCGCAGCCCGGCCTGGGGCCGATCGGCGGCCGGGTCGCCACGGTGATCGCGGCCGACGGCGTGCCCCTGTACGTCGAGGAGACCGGTCCGAAGGACGCGCCGCTGACGCTGGTGTTCGTCCACGGGTTCTGCGTGTCCGCCGAGTGCTGGGTCCTGCAGCACCGGGCCCTTTCGGATCTCGGCCGGATGGTCTTCTTCGACCAGCGCGCACACGGGCGCTCCGGGCCGTCCGAGGTCGGCAACTGCACCATCGACGTGCTCGCCGACGACCTCTACCGGGTGATCCGCGAGCGGGCGCCCGGCGGGCCGATCATCCTGATCGGCCACTCGATGGGCGGCATGGCGGTCCTGGGCCTGGCCGACGCCCATCCCGAGCTCTTCGACGACCAGATCATCGGGGTGGCGCTGCTGTCGACCAGCGCATCCGAGCTGGCCCAGGTGACCCTCGGGCTGCCCGCCCTGGCGACGGCGGTGGTGCGCCGGGTGCTGCCCGGCATCGCCGTCGGCATGCGGCGCACCTCGGGCCTGCTGGAGCGGGTTCGCGGCCGGGGCAGCGACATGTCGTGGGAGGTGACCCGGCGGATCGGGTTCGGCGCCACCGACCTGCCGCCGTCGGTCGTCACCTTCCTCGAGACGATGGTCTCGGACACCTCGGTCGCGGTCATCGCCGCGTTCCTGCCCACCCTGCTCGACAACGACCGGCTGGCCGCCGCCGCCCGACTCGTCGGGATCCCCACCGTGCTGGTCGTCGGCGACGCCGACCTGATCACCCCGGTAACGCACAGCCGGACAATCGCCGAGATCCTGCCCGAGGCGGAGCTGGTCGTCGAGGAGGACGCGGGCCACGCCATCATGTTGGAGCGGCCCGAGGTGGTGAACGCCGCGATCCGCAGGCTGGTGCAGCGGTCCCTCGCCGAGGTCCCGCTGCCGCTGCCGCGGTCGCGGGCGGGACTCCCGCCCGCCTCGGTCGGCGCCGCCGCGGACGGCGCGCCGCCGGCCGAGCGGGCGGCGGTCGCGGACCGCGACGCCGGCGGGACGGCCGCCTGACCGGCTGACCCGGGCGGAGGGAACTGGCGGGGTTCGAGTCCGGCGGGGTTCGAGTCCGGCGGGGTGCGAGCGAGGAGGCGATGGGCGTGAACGCCGCACGGCAGCGCGACGTGGTCGTCGTACCCACGGCCGACCGGATGCGGGACTTCGGCGCCCGGTTGGCGGCGTTGCTGCGCCCCGGCGACCTGCTTGTGCTCTCCGGCCCGCTCGGCGCGGGCAAGACGGTGCTCACCCAGGGAATCGCCGCCGGGCTCGGCGTGCGCGAGACGGTCACCTCACCGACGTTCGTGCTCGCGCGGATCTACCCGGACGGCCGGATCCCGCTCGTGCATGTGGACGCCTACCGGCTCGGCGGGGTGGCCGAGGTCGACGACCTCGACCTCGACGCCGACGCCGACAGCTCGGTGACCGTCGTCGAGTGGGGCGCCGGGCTGGTGGAGGGGCTCGCCCAGGACCATCTGGAGATCGTGCTCACCCGGCCCACCGCCGACGAGGCCGGCGAGACCAGGACGGTCCGCCTCGTCGCCACCGGCCCGAGCTGGGTGCGTCGGCTGCGCGACCTCGCCGCGGACTGACCGCACCGCCTGCGCCGGGCCGCGGTGGGGTGGGTACCCGTCGTGGCCGATACGGCGGTCCGTAGTCTGGACGAGTGCTGGTGCTGGCCCTCGACACATCCACGGCCGCGTGCGCGGTGGCGCTCGCCGAGCTGACGGCGTCCGATACCGCGCGGCCGGTGAGCACGGCGGGCGGCGGTCCCGCCGGCCCGGGCGTGCACGTCTGGCCCCGGGGAAGCGTGGTCACCGTCGATGCCCGCCGCCACGGGGAACTGCTCGCGCCGTCGATGCGCGCCGTCCTCGACGAGGCGGGCGCGCGGCCGACGGACCTCGCGGCCGTCGTCGTGGGGGCCGGTCCCGGCCCGTTCACCAGCCTGCGGGTCGGCATGGTGACCGCCGCGGCATTCGCGGACGCGCTGGACATCCCGGTGCACGGCGTCTGCTCGCTCGATGGGATCGGCGCGGCCACGGCCGGCTCGGTCGGCGTGGTCACCGACGCCCGCCGCCGCGAGGTCTACTGGGCCCGCTACGTCGCCGGGGTGCGGGTGGGCGATCCCGCCGTGGGCCGTCCGGCGCAGGTCGCGCAGACGTTGCGGGAGCTCGGCGTCGACGCCGTCACCGGACCCGGCCGGGCGCTGTACCCGGAGCCGTTCGCCGGGTTCGCAGCCGTCGCCGACGACGCGGCGGACGCGGGCGACGGCGCGGGCACGCCGGAGGGTGGCTACCCGCGCCCGGAGCTGCTCGTCGGCCTCGCCGGGGCGGACCTGCTGGCCGGTCGCGTCCCCGGCGTTCTCGCCCCGCTCTACCTGCGGCGACCGGACGCGGCCGAACCGCACGTGCCGAAGCCGGTTAGGGCGTGACGCGGCCGCACCCCCACGGCGCGCCGACCGAACCGGACCAGGACCAGGACCAGGACCAGGACCAGGATTTGGACCAGGACCTGGTGCTCGCCCCGATGCGCTGGTGGCACGTCGCGACCGTCGCCGAGCTGGAGCCGACCGTCTTCGCCACCGACCCCTGGACCGCGGAGCTGTTCTGGTCCGAACTGGCCCAAGGCGACCGGCGGCGCTACCTGACCGCGCTGTGGCGGCCGCAGGGGGTGGCCGAGCACGACCTGGCGGCGATCGTCGGCTACGCGGGGCTGGCGCTCGCCGACGACGGCGCCTACATCCAGACCGTCGGCGTCGTGCCCCGGATACGAGGCCGTGGCATCGGCGCCCGGCTGATGATCGCCCTGCTGCGCTACGCGCGCCAGGCCGGGGCCCGGTCCTGCGGGCTGGAGGTCCGCACCGACAACCACGCCGCGCGGGCGCTGTACAGCCGGCTCGGCTTCGTCGACATCGGCGTGCGCCGCGGCTACTACCAGCCCTCCGGCGGCGACGCCTACGTCATGCGGGCCCGACCGATCGACACGGTCGGGTACGCCACGCTGCTCGACGAGGTCGAACGGGCGCTGCCCGGCCGGGTGCGCCTGGAGCCGTGACCACCGGCTCGCGCGGGCGCCCCCGGCCAGTCGCGGTGACTCAGGCCGCCGCCCGTGCCCGAGCGGTGGCCTCGCCGGCGGCCCGGCTGCGCTCGTAGAGGTCGGTGAAGTCGGCCAGCGCCGGGGTGACCGGGGCGAGCGTCATCTCCACCCGGATCAGCTCGACGTCGGTCGCCCCGAGCGACTCGAGGACATGAGCGACGAAGGGGAGCTGGTGGTCCCAGCCCTCCTTGGGAGTGCCCACCGCGTACGAACCGCCCTGGGTGGCGATGACGGTGACGCGGCGACCGGCGAGCACCGACTGCTCCGGTGGCTGACGCACGGTGCGCCCGATCAGGATCACCTGGTCCACCCACGCCTTGAAGGCCGACGGCACCGAGTAGTTGTACATCGGCAGCGACAGCAGGAGTTCGTCGGCCGCCTCCAGCTCGACGATCAGCTCCTCGCGCAGCTTGACGCCCTCGGCCTGCTCAGGGGTGTGCTGCTCGGGCGGGGTGAAGCCCGCCGACAGCGTGGCCCAGTCCAGGTGCGGCGGGGGCGTGAGGGCTAGATCGCGGTAGGTGACGGTGCCCTCGGGGCGGGCGGCGCGCCAGGCGTCGATGAAGGCGGCGGCCAGTGACCGGGAGGTCGAGCCCTCCTGGGCCAGGCTCGCGTCGACGTGCAGCAGGTGGGGCATTGCGGGGCCTCCGTAGTTCCACGGTCATCAGATCTTGAGATCTTCTTTCGTCGCGAAGATCTGTATAGAGACTATCTGATACATAAATCGTCTCTGCACGCACCTATCTGAAGAGAGATTGCTCTGACTGGGACGGGTACCCTGGACGAGTGAGCGACGCCGCAGCGCCCGCGGAGCGCGAGGCCGAAGCCGACGTCCTGCCCGACGACCTCGGACAGGACCTGGGCTGGCTGCTGGGCCAGGTGCAGTACGGCTACCTCGCGGCCTCCGCCGCCGCGGTCGGCGAGCTGCCGGGTGGCCTGCGCGCGCTGCACGTCCTCGGCGCCGCCGTCGGCGGCGAGGCGCGCAACCAGATCGAGGTGGCCCGCCGGTTCGGCATCGACCGGACGGTGATGGTGCGCATCGTCGACGATCTCGAACGGGCGGGCCTGGTCGAGCGCCACCCCGACCCGGCCGACCGGCGCGCCCGCATCATCACCGCGACCGCACAGGGTGCGCGGCTCTACGCGGCGACCCAGGAGGACCGCCGCCTCGTCGACCAGCACGTGCTGGCCGGGCTCGAGCCGGCCGAGAGGGAGCGGTTCGTCGAGCTGCTGCGCCGGATCGCCGCGCGCCTGCTGGCCGTCGATCCCACCCATGGCGCGGCCGCCTGCGACGCGGCCCGGCGGGAGATCGAGGCGCACGATGCCACCGGGTGCCCTCCGGGCGATGACTACGCCGCGGGCGGCGACCGCGCCGAGCGGGCGGGCGCCGCCGGCTGACCGCGTTCGGCACGGCGAATGGACCCGGGCCGCGAATGGACCTCAGCTTGCGGGTGGGTCCCGGCTGCGGGTGGCTCCGGGCTCAGCGGGGCGGGTGGATCTGATGGAACGGCCAGGCCTGCGGGGCACCGGCGACCAACCCGTCGGGTGGCGCGGGCAGCGGGGCCGCGGCTGGCCCCTCGATGGTGCTGGCGGGGTCGACGTGGGCGGCGGTCACCGCGTCCGCGTCGGCCGGCGGCGCATCGGGCAGTCGGAGGATCACCACGACGAGGTCGCCCCCCGGTTGGCGGCTGAGATATACCTCACCCTCGCGTCCGGCGAGGGCGTCGATCGCCCAGTCCCGCAGGTCTTCCAGGCGGCCGGGCGTCGCCCTGGCCTCCCACATCCAAATCATGTCCGGGTCCCATCCCTCGTGGCCGAAGGTGGTCGGGGCCGGTTGCGCGGCCGCGCGCCGGGAACGGGCCGGGCGGGTTCGCGCGGCCGGCGCGGCCGGGCGGGCGGTGCCCGGCTCCCGGCCGTCTTGACAGATCCGACCTTGTTGGTTGACGTGTGTGGTGCGGGTGCTAAGTTGGCACTCGGCACGTGAGAGTGCCAGCGACAACAGGCGCCTGTTCACCCGCGACGGCAGGCCGCCAGGGTCGCTCTCTCATCCAGCGCAGGAAGGGGGAGGTCGATCGTGACGACCGCCACCAAGGTTGCTATCAAGCCTCTCGAGGACCGCATCGTCGTACAGCCGTCCGACGCCGAGCAGACCACCGCGTCCGGCATCGTGATCCCGGACACGGCCAAGGAGAAGCCCCAGGAGGGCACCGTCCTCGCGGTCGGTCCGGGTCGGTTCGAGGACGGCAAGCGCGTCCCGCTCGACGTCAAGGTCGGCGACGTGGTGCTCTACAGCAAGTACGGCGGCACCGAGGTCAAGTACTCGGGCGAGGAGTACCTGGTGCTCTCCGCTCGCGACGTCCTCGCGATCATCGAGAAGTAGACCGCTCGCCGGTAGCAACGCAAGGGGCGCGCCCCGCTGGTGGCCGCCCGGTTTCCGCCGGGCCCGTCGGCGGGGCGCGCTCTTGCGGTTTTCCACCGGTCATCGGTGTCGGGAGGACAACCAGGTATGCCGAAAATTCTCACGTTCAACGAGGACGCCCGCCACGCGCTCGAGCGCGGGGTGAACGCGCTGGCCGACGCGGTCAAGGTGACGATCGGCCCGCGTGGGCGCAACGTCGTCATCGACAAGTCCTACGGCGCGGCGACGATCACCAACGACGGGGTGACGATCGCGCGGGAGATCGAGCTGGCCGACCCGTACGAGAACCTGGGCGCCCAGCTTGCCAAGGAAGTCGCCACCAAGACCAACGACGTCGCCGGTGACGGCACCACCACGGCGACGGTGCTCGCCCAGGGGATGGTCCGCTTCGGCCTCAAGCAGGTGACTGCCGGGGCCGCGCCGCTGTCGCTGAAGCTGGGCATCGAGGCCGCCGTCGAGGCCGTCTCCGCCGCCCTGCTGGAGCAGGCGATCGAGGTCAGCTCCAGGGAGACGATCGCCCAGGTCGCCGCCATCTCCGCCCAGGACACTCGGGTCGGGGAGCTGATCGCCGAGGCGATCGACAAGATCGGCAAGGACGGCGTCATCACGGTCGAGGAGAGCCAGACCCTCGGGCTGGACCTCGAGCTGACCGAGGGGATGCAGTTCGACAAGGGCTACATCTCGCCGTACTTCGTCACGGACGCCGACTCGCAGGAGGCCGTCCTCGAGGACGCCTACGTCCTGCTCTACCCCGGCAAGATCGCGGCACTGAACGAGCTCCTGCCCGTCCTGGAGCAGGTCGTGCAGGAGCGCAAGCCGCTGCTGATCATCGCCGAGGACGTCGAGGGCGAGGCGCTGTCCACCCTGGTCGTGAACTCGATCCGCAAGACCTTCCAGGTCGTCGCGGTGAAGGCGCCCGGATTCGGGGATCGCCGCAAGGCGATGCTGCAGGACATCGCCGTGCTCACCGGCGGCCAGGTGGTGGCCGGTGAGGTCGGGCTCACACTCGACGCGGTGACCCTCGCCGACCTCGGTCGGGCCCGGCGCGTCGTGGTGGACAAGGACACCACCACCATCGTCGACGGCGGCGGTGAGGCCGACGCGGTCGACGATCGGGTGCGCCAGCTCAAGGCGGAGATCGAGACCAGCGACTCCGACTGGGACCGCGAGAAGCTCCAGGAGCGGCTCGCCAAGCTCGCCGGCGGGGTCGCGGTCATCCGCGTGGGTGCCGCCACCGAGGTGGAGCTCAAGGAGAAGAAGCACCGCCTCGAGGACGCCGTGTCGGCCACCCGCGCGGCGATCGAGGAGGGCATCGTCGCCGGCGGCGGCGCCGCGCTGGCGCACGTCACCTCCGTCCTCGACGACGGCCTCGGCCGTACCGGGGACGAGCTCGCCGGCGTCCGGATCGTGCGCTCCGCCCTCGACGCCCCGCTGTCCTGGATCGCGCGCAACGCGGGCCTGGAGGGCGCGGTCATCGTCGCCAAGGTCAAGGATCTCGAGCCGCGCCACGGTTACAACGCGGCGACCGGCGAGTACACCGACCTGATCGCGGCCGGCGTCGTCGACCCGGTCAAGGTCACCCGTTCGGCGGTGGCGAACGCCGCGTCGATCGCGGCGCTGCTCATCACCACCGAGGGTCTCGTCGTCGAGAAGCCGGCGGAGTCGGAAGGCGACCACGCCCACGCCCACGGCCACGGGCACGGGCACAGCCACCCGCAGGGCCCCGGTTTCTGACCTGAGCCGTCCAGCGGGGCCCGGCCGGGCGACACTCCAGCCGGCGCCCCGCCCGCGACAGCGAAGCGGCCCGGCCGGACCCCGTTCAGGGGCCCGACCGGGCCGTCGTCGTCCCGGGCACCTGTCCGGCGGCGGGCTGTCCGGTGGGCGACGGCTGCCGCCGCGCGCCACCCGAAAGGCTGGGTGGAACAGGGCCCCGGGCCCGCTCACCCGTCGCGGGTGATCGGCACGACCGGGATCGGAAGTCCGGCCATGTCGGCACCCGACCGCCGGGCGGGTCAGCAGGCCGGTGCGAGCCCCGGCCGGGCGGGGACGCGGCGAGCCGCCCCCCGCCGCGAGCGGCCGGTGAGAATCGCCTCCCGTTCCGACTCGCTGAGCCCGCCCCAGACGCCGTAGGGCTCCCGGGCGGTCAGTGCGTACTCCCCGCAGGCGCGAATGACCGGGCACCGGGCGCAGATCGCCTTGGCCGCGGCCTCGCGGGCGGCCCGGGCCGGTCCGCGTTCGCCCTCCGGGTGGAAGAAGAGTTCGGTGCTCTCCCCGCGGCACGCGCCATGCAGCTGCCACTCCCACTTCTCCGCGCCGGGCCCTGGAAGTCGTCGGACGTCGGTCATCGGCCTGAGCCCCCCTTTCGACCTGAGCGGCAAGCGCCGCGGGCTCACCGTAGTACTGGTCACCCTCTCGGTGATCTTGAAAAATTCACCCGGGCGACCCCGCGCCGTCTGCCGTCAGGTCCGGTGTGCCGAGCTGGCACAGCCCCGCCCGGACGCGGCGCGGGTCCACGGGCCGTCCGGCAGTTCCGCGGCCGGGCCGACCCCTCCCGATCGGTGCGACCGGCTGCCCGGACGGGTCCCGGGCCGGGAGGGACGTCGAGTCCGTGGATCCGGCAGATAACTTCGTGGACGGTGATTCGCCTACCCCGGCGATCGCCTGGTCACACGGCCATGCCGGAACATCGCAGGTGGGCGCCGGATTTGGGGTCGCCGCGGGCCTACCGCGCGCCGGCCGATCCCCGGCGCGGGCGAGCATCACCGGACGAACAGGACGACCACGATCGGGTGTGCGGGAAGCGTGGCAGGTCGGCCCCGGCTGGCAGGGACGTGCCAATGAGCGGGGGTGGTGCCGGTCGCCGGCTCGAACTGTCCGGGAAAGGACAGTCCGGCCTGGCCCGAAAGTCGTAGTGGCGGCGCGCCGACGGGGCGGGCGGCGCCGCTGGGACGGCGCCCAGAGCCCGGCGCGACCGCCTCGGCCGACGGCTCCAGGGGCTCAGACAGCCCATGGGATCTTCCCGGGGAGGGGGCCCGTACGGCGCAGGCGAGCCGCGGCGGCCCAGCGGCGCGTCAGGGGCACGCCGCCGCAACGCCCGCGGCAGCGGTGGGCGGGGGCGGGCGACGGCGCAGTGAAACCCAGGCGCCCCGATGGCGCGGCCTGGGCCGCGGGCGGCCTCCAACTCCGCCCGCGGAGCTCCTGCGCCGGCCGGGACGCGGCCGGGCGCTCAGCGGGAGTCTGCCTCCGAGGCGGCGGATGCCTCGTAGACGCCGTCGGCGAAGCCGCGGGCGTACTCCCAGCTCACATAGCACGACGGATCAGGAGAGAAGGCCGGCTCGTGGACGCGCGTCCGCCCCTCGTTGAGGAGGTTGCGCAGGTTGCCGGCAAGCAGTTCCCAGTCGAAGTAGTGGGGCTCGGCGCAGCCCTCGCAGTCGACGACGAGGCCGCGGTAGCCGCGCGGCTCGAGCAGCGTGCGGAAGACGTCGAGGTCTCCCAGCTCGGCGAGGACCTCTTCCCGCTCGTGCAAGGACAGCGGTTCGAGCAGGTCGAGGTCGTCGACGGAGTCGAGGCGCGCGAGCTCGGCGGCCGGATCCTCGGGGTCACCCGCGAAGGGGTCGACAGGCTCGTCGCTCACGTCGACCACGCTACGCTTGCCCGGACTGCTTAGTGGTCCCGATCAGGAGTCTCGGCACCGTTGTGCGGTGCTTGTGGACAGGTCCGTGTAGGTCCGTCTCCTGTTGCTCAACCCACGTGGTGCCGGCTGGCCGGCGGAAGTCCCCACGCTCCCCGTGCTTCCGGCGGGTCCGCCGCGATCTCCGTCACGCCGCAACCGCCCATAAGCGCCGCCGACCTCTACGATGGTGTACATGCCGCCACCCGGCGACCGGCTCGCCGGCAACGGGTCGATGCCCCGTTTCGCCTGGTGGGCGGCCGGGCCGGCTGCCCACCAGGCGCCCGGCGGGGCCGTGGCCGCCGGGCGGGTCCCCAGCGCCGCGGCACCGGTCAACGCGGAACGGAAGGTGCCATGAACGCTCCCGTCGCCACCGATCACTCCACGTCGGCTCCCCTCGCGTCGGCTCGCGCGACGTCAGTGGGCGGCTCGACCGATTCCCAGGTGGACCTGCTGGGAGCCGATGCGGCGCCGGTGCCGCCGAAGCTGGCGATGCTGGGCCTGACCTTCGACGACGTCCTGCTGCTGCCGGCGGCCTCCGATCTCGTGCCCGCCGAGGCCGACACCACGACCCGGCTGTCGCGTTCGATCTCCCTCGCCGTGCCCCTGGTGTCCTCCGCGATGGACACGGTGACCGAGGCGCGGATGGCGATCGCGATGGCGCGCCAGGGCGGCGTCGGGGTGCTGCACCGCAACCTCTCGATCGACGAGCAGGCGCAGCAGGTCGACATGGTGAAGCGGTCCGAGTCCGGGATGATCACCGCGCCGGTGACCTGCGGGGCGGAGGCCACCCTCGAGGACGCGAACGTGCTCATGGCGCGCTACCGCATCTCGGGTGTACCGGTGACCGAGCCGGACGGCCGGCTCGTCGGCATCGTGACCAACCGCGACATCCGCTTCGAGCGGGACTACTCCCGCCGGGTGTCCGACGTCATGACGCCGATGCCGCTGATCACCGCGCCCGTCGGCGTGTCGCCCGATGACGCGCTGGGGCTGCTGCACCGCCACAAGATCGAGAAGCTGCCGATCGTCGACGACCAGGGCCGGCTGCGCGGACTGATCACGGTCAAGGACTTCACCAAGCGTGAGCAGTACCCGCACGCCACCAAGGACGCCGACGGCCGGCTGATGGTCGGCGCCGCGATCGGGGTGGGCGAGGACGCCTACAAGCGGGCCCAGGTCCTCGTCGCGGCGGGGGTCGACTTCCTCATCGTGGACACCGCCCACGGCCACCAGCGGGCGGTGCCCGACATGGTCCGCCGGATCAAGACCGACATCCCGACCGGGGCCAACGGCCGGCCGCTGGACGTGATCGGCGGCAACGTCGCGACCGGCGCGGGCGCGGCGGCGCTCATCGCCGCGGGCGCGGACGCGATCAAGGTCGGCGTGGGTCCCGGTTCGATCTGCACCACCCGGGTGGTCTCCGGGGTCGGCGTTCCCCAGGTGACGGCGATCTACGAGGCGTCCCGGGTCGCCCGCGAGCACGGCGTGCCGGTGATCGGGGACGGTGGCCTGCAGTACTCCGGCGACATCGCGAAGGCCATCGCGGTCGGGGCGGACACGGTCATGCTGGGCAGCCTGCTCGCCGGCGTCGACGAGAGCCCGGGTGAGCTGATCTTCATCAACGGCAAGCAGTACAAGGCTTACCGCGGCATGGGGTCGCTCGCCGCGATGCGTAGCCGGGGCGGGGCTCGTTCCTACTCGAAGGACCGCTACTTCCAGGACGACGTGCTCTCCGACGACAAGCTCGTCCCGGAGGGCGTCGAGGGCCAGGTGCCCTACCGCGGCCCGCTCGCGGCCGTGGCGCACCAGCTCGTCGGCGGGCTGCGGGCCGCGATGGGGTACACCGGCTCGCCGACCATCCGGCGGCTGCAGGACGATGCGCAGCTGATCCGGATCACCTCCGCCGGCCTGGTCGAGAGCCATCCGCACGACATCCAGATGACCGTCGAGGCGCCGAACTACAACTCCGGGCGCTGACCTGGGGACGCGCCGTGCCTGCCCGTGGTGGTGGCACGGCCCGTCCGGCGACCGTCCGTCGCACCCGCGCGGCGGAGGTGGCCCGGCTCCGGCCGATCGTGGCACCGTGTCCATCCCGGCCCCGGTCGAGGCCGTCCCGAGGCGGGTCGACCGCGGTCCCGCCCGCCGTCGCCCCTGGTCGTCCCGGGCGCCGGTGATCCGGCGTGCCGATCGGCGGTGAGGCAGGGCCCGGCCGGCGGCGGTCCCGGCTCCGGTCGGTGGTGGGCCCGGCAGGCCGCGGCCGGCAGCGGCCACCCGGGCGGTGGGGTGGCGGGGCGGCGCGGGCGATGCAGCAGGTACGTCAGTGTCCGGCCGGCGCGAGGCCGCCGGCCCAACCAGGAGGCGCCAGCAGTGGCAGAGGTCGAGATCGGTATCGGCAAGAACGCGCGGGTCGCGTACGGTCTCGACGCCGTCGGCATCGTCCCGTCGCGTCGGACCCGTGACCCGCAGGACGTCTCACTGGCCTGGGAGATCGACGCCTACCGCTTCGACCTGCCGCTGGTGGCGGCCGCCGCCGACGCCGTCACCTCGCCGGAGTCGGCGATCGCGCTCGGCCGGCTCGGCGGGCTCGGCGTCCTGCACGTCGAGGGGCTGTGGACCCGGTACGAGCAGCCCGAGAACCACATCGCCGAACTCAGTGAGATCGGCGCCAAGGAGGGCCCGCAGTCGGCGACCGAACGGCTGCGCGCGCTGTACGAGTCCCCGGTGCGTCCGGAGCTCATCACGCAGCGTCTCGGCGAGCTGCGCGACGCCGGGGTGGTCGTCGCCGCGGCGCTGCGCCCGCAGAAGGTCCGGGCGCTGAGCCGGTACGTGCTGGCGGCCGGCGTCGACCTGCTGGTCATTCACGGCACGGCGGTGTCGGCCGAGCACCAGTCCCGACGCAGCGAGCCCCTCAACCTCAAGCAGTTCATCGGCGAGCTGGACATCCCGGTGCTGGTCGGTGGGTGCGCGTCGTTCTCGACCGCCCTGCACCTGATGCGGACCGGCGCCGCCGGGGTCATCGTCGGCGTCGGCTCGGGGCTGGGCGACCGGACCCATGACGTGCTCGGTGTCGGAGTCCCGCTCGCCACGGCGATCGCGGATGCCGCGGGAGCCCGGATGCGCTACCTCGACGAGTCGGGCGGCCGCTACGTCCACGTCGTCGCCCATGGCGACCTGCAGACGGGCGGTGACGTCGCGAAGGCGATCGCCTGCGGCGCCGACGCGGTCATGGTCGACGCGGCGCTCGCCGCCGCACACGACGCGCCGGGGCAGGGCGGGATGTGGCCGATGGACGTGCTGCACTCCGATCTGCCGCGCGGCCGGTGGGCGCCGGTCACCCCGACGGGCACCCTGGCGCAGATCGTCACAGGGCCCGGCGCGGCCACCGGAACGGGCCTGCTCAACCTGGCCGGGGGCCTGCGGACCGCGATGGCGACGACGGGGTACGCGACCCTCAAGGAGTTCCAGAAGGCCGAGATCATGGTGACCGCCGCCTCCTGACCGGCCCGGGTCCGCTGCCGCCCGTGGTGGCCGCGGCCGTCCCGGCGGGCGATCGGCCGCGCGGTGAGCCGATACCCGACTCAGGCAGAACAGTCCATGCCCCGACGGTGGCGGCGGTACCCGGCCGATCCCGACCGGCGGTGGACATGGCACCCTGGGAGCGTCCGTCTCCGGCACGAAGGACGACAGATGCGCCTCGACGAGCACGGCCGCTGGGTCAGCGATGACGGCGCCTACCTCTGGGATGAAGCCGCCCAGACCTGGCAGCCGTCATCTGCCGTGCCGCCGGCCAGCTCCGGCGGCGATGCGGCGCGGGCGCAGACGGCCGGGTCCGGTGCGGCGGCACAGGGGCGGGCGGGCGGTACCGTCGACGCCGTCCCGCCCGGCGGCGGGGATGCGCGCACCGGCGGCATCCCCAGTGCCGCGACGGCGGGCCTGCCGGCTCGCCCAGGTCCGGGCGGTGGCCCTGACGCGGCCGGTTCGCCGGGCGATGGGCGTGGCGCCGCCGCCCCGGCGCGGCCCGCGGCGCTCGGATCTCCAGCCGTGGTGCGGCACGAGTTCCGGCCGGGAGCATCCCGTCCCGACGGGTCCGTCGCGGCCGATCCGCCGGCTGGTGCCGGCTCGTCGACTGGTGCCGGCCTGACCGGTGACGCCCGCACGACCGGTGGTGCGAGTTCGGCGGGTGGCCTCGGCGGGAGCGGTGGTGCCGACTCGGCTGCTGCCGGCGGTGCGGTGACGGGCGAACTGGCGTCCTACAGCGGCACCGGGCAGTTCGGCCGGTGGGCGCTGACGGGCACCGCGCCGGCGGCAGATCCGCATGACTCGAGCACCCCGCCCCACGTGACCGCCCCGACGGCGGCCACCGGGGTGACCCCGGCGGGCGTCGCCGGCTCCGGGGCGGCCGGGCCCGCCGGCGTCCCTGGGGGCTGGGGCGACTCCGACTCGACGGGCGAGATCCGTCGCTTCTCCGCGGCGGGGGGCGTGGGCGCCCCCCCGGCGCGGGCGGCCGGCGTGGCGCACTGGGATGACGACCTCGACGACGAGCCCGACCGCGACAGGGAGCTCGCCGGCGCCAGGGGACTCGACCGCGACAGGGAGCTCGGCGCCGAGCCCAAGCCCGGCTGGGCGCCGGCGGGACCGCGCAGGCCGGCGCCGGCGGTGGACCGCCAGGCCGCCGCGGGCGGGCTGGCAGGTCGGGTCGGTGGGTTCCTCCGGCAGGCGCGCGAGCGTCCCCCGCTGCTGATCGCGGCCATCGTTGTGCTGGTCTGCGTGGGCCTTGGCGTCGCGGGATTCCTCGCCCTCGGCGGGGGCGGCTCGGACGGCGGGTCGTCCGCGGGCGCCACGGCAGCCGGCAAGGGCCATTACACCAAGGACGTCCGTGAGGCGTACCTCAGCTCCTGCCTGGACGTCAGCAACGGCAACGAGGGCTACTGCACCTGCACGCTGGACAAATTGGAGTCCACCTACACGGAGGAGGAGTACAAGCGGTTCAACGCCAGCGTCCAGTCGGAGTCGTCGCGGCGGATCGTGCGCGAGATGTACGCCGCCTGCCGTGACAAACGATGACCGCAACCCGTGTACAGTGGTCAGACGGAGCTATTACCACATATTCTTCCGGGCTCATGGGCGACCAACCAGAGAGCTATTGCTTTCTTGTCGGCCATACGGTAGGACGTCCATCACGCATAGCCACACGGTCACGGCGAGGTGGTGCACGGTGCCGCATGCCGGGATCTCACCTCTCCGAGCGGCGCTGCTCCCGACCGACTGATCTGGCTGGGTGCGGGTTGCGACGACACGGTTCCGACAATGCACGTCCACACGATGGCTGCCCACATCGTGCTGATCTGGGGGGCAGGAGATGCCGCCCGATGACCATGCACCGTAGCCCCGCGAAGGGACCCGAGGGCCGTCTGTCCCCCGTCCCGGCCACCCGCGCCCAGCGGCGGGTGACAGCCCGGTGACGACCCACGATGCCGACATCAACGGGCCGGTCGTGCCAGCTCCGCCGCGCCGTGACGACGACTTCTTCGCCGTCGAGCGGGTCGGCGAGCCCGAGCCCCGCCCCTCCGCCGCGCCGCCCCCGGCGTCCTTCGCTCCGACCCCTTGGCCGCCGCAGTCACCCGCGCCGCAGTCCCCCGCGCCGCAGACCGCCGCCGCGGTGCCGCCCGCCGGGCCGCCGCACCGCGCCGATCCCTTCGATGTCACCAGCACCTGGGACGGTCCGGCGCCGCGGGCCGGCGGTGGCCCTTCGGCGATCTCCGTGACGCCCCCGGTCGACGCGGCCCCGCCGACCGGCTCCCGGCCGATGACCAACCTGCCGTCGATGTCACCACCGGCGCCGCCCGCACCCGTGGGCACCGGGCCGGCCGCCGCGCACGCCCGACCGGGCGCCGACGTCGACCGGGCTGGCCCGCCGGCGGTCGGTGGTCGGCCTGGGCCAGGTGGCCAACAGGCGTTGGCTGGTCAGCAGGCGTTGGCTGGTCAGCAGACACGGGGTGGCCAGCAGACGGCGGGCGGCCAGCAGGAGTGGGACGGCCCGCCTTCGGACTCGGTGCGCGTCGGTGGCTCGCCGCGGCCCGCCGCGCCCGCCGGCGGCTACACCGACCCGTTCACCGGTGGTTTCCCGATCTCCGCCCGCCCGGTCCCCGCGACCGGGCCCCGGACCGGTCCGACGCCGCTGTCATCCCAACCACAGGCGCCCTACCCGGTCGTGGCACCGCGGCAGGCCGCCTACCCGCCGGCCGCGCCCACAGGCTCATCGGCGCCCACAGGCTTTTCCGCGTCCGCGGCCTCATCCATGCCCGCACCCGCGCCGCCGGGAACGGCCG
>NZ_CM001489.1:4402629-4406955 GCF_000262465.1 Frankia sp. QA3 | reverse complement strand
CGACACCGACAGCCTGCAACCGGTTTCCGCCCCGTCCGGGGGACGGTCCACCGCCGGCGGCCGCGCGGGCGAGAACGGCCGCTCCGACACCGGCGAGCGGCGGCGCACACCTGGCCGGACGGGGCGGGGCAGTGCGACCGGACCGGGGGCCCGCCGCCCCGGGGGCCGGCGCGGGGACGCCACCGGCGCCCATTCGGGCCCGCAGCGGCGGTCCGCGCGCGGGGCGACGTCCTCGGGTCTGCTGGAACCGACCGACCGCCGGGACGAAACGCCCGAGGACGAGCTGGCGGGCGAGGACAGGCTGGCCTGGCTCCGGCAGGGCTGGATCGGCCCGCTGGCGGTCGCGCTGGTCGTGGCGCTGCTGGCGGTCGGCGGCTACGTCCTGCTGCGCGGTGGAGGCGATGCGGGCGGCGCCACGGTCGCCCCGACCCCGACGGCCGACGCGTCGCCCACCCCGGCGACGACCAACCCGGACGCCCTCACCGGTAAGGCGATGATCGACGGCAGCTGGCAGTGCAGTCCGGTCACCGGCACCAACCCACTCAAGCTGTCCGCCGACGTGGCCGGGGTGCTGGTGGTCGAGCGCACGGCCGGGGCCTACACCTGGGACGGCGCCGCGGGCCAATACACGATCACCCCGGTGGCCGGCAACGACGGCGGGAATGTGATCGGCGACGTGAAGTTCACCAGCGGCCCACTGAAGGATCTCGCGGCGGTGCACATCGCCAAGCCGGGGGCCGGAATCCGCGGCAAGGCACTGGGTACCCTTGAACTCAAGGCGAGCGGGACCGCGCCGCACCGAATCTGCGGAGTGAACTGAGAACATCCGTCCCCATGCTGACGGTAAGCGAGAACGGCGAAATGTCTGTTCTAACCGGCGGGTCGACCTTGCCGGCCGGTCGGCCGCCGACCCCGGTTGTCGGGTTTAGAGCGGGGTGCGGCAGGATCAGGTGCCATGCTCAGGTCTGACCGCGGTATGGGTGGCTGGCGGCGTCCGGCCGCCGGCAACGAGAAGGATGTGTCTGGCGGGGTGGGCGGCGGCGTCCCGGCAGCCGCCGAGACCGGTCGACCAGCCGTCGACCGGCGCAGTCTGCTCCGCTGGGCCGGGACCGCCGCGGTGGCCGCGCCGGCCGCCGGGCTGCTCGCCGCGTGCGGCGGGTCGTCGTCCTCCGGCGGCCCGCGCAAGGTGCGTCTCGGGTACGTGACCTCCCGCACCGGGACGCTCAGCTCGTACAGCGTGGTCGATTCGTACGTCGTCCAGGCGATGCGGACGATCCTCGCCGACGGGATCAAGGTGGGTGGGCGTAGCTACCCGGTGGAGATCTTCGTCCGCGACTCGGAGTCCGACCGGCACCGGGCCGGGATCGCCGCGACCGACCTCATCTACAAGGACAAGGTCGACATCGTCCTGGTCGGTGGAACCTCGGACACGGCCATTCCGGTCGCCGATCAGTGCGAGATCAACCAGGTTCCCTGTATCTCGACGAACGCCCCCTGGCAGTCCTGGTGGAACGGGCGTGGCGGTAACGTCGACATGCCCTTCCACTGGACCTACCACTTTTTCTGGGGGATGGAGGACGTCGTCGCCACCTATGTGGCGATGTGGCGTCAGCTCGGGATCACCAGGGTGGGGTTGATGTATCCCGCGGACGATGACGGTCAGGCATTCGCCAACCCCGGCTTCGGAATTCCCACCATCCGCAACTTCGGTTTTCAGCTGAACTCGCCGGCGAGCTCGGGCTACCAAGCGGGAGCGCCGTCGTTCGAGTCCTACCTGAACGCGTTCAAGGACGCCGGCGTCCAGGCCGTCGTCGGGGTGGCCCAGGCGGCGGACCTCGCCACCTTCCGGCGCCAGACCCGGACTATGGACTTCACGCCGAAGGCCCTGACCGTCTCGAAGGCGTTGGACTTCCAGGAGGACGTCCTGGCGCTCGGGTCCACCGGCGACGGGCTGACCACCGAGGTCGCCTGGTCACCGTCCCATCCTTACCGCAGCTCGCTGACCACGAAGACCTCCCTGGACCTGGCCAACGACTTCGACCGCGCCCGCGGACGCGGCTGGACGCAGACGCTGGGCTTCTCCTACGCGCTGTTCGAGGTGGCGGTGAAGGCGCTTGGCGGCGCCGCGTCACTGGAACGGGAGGCCATCGTCGCAGCCATCAAGGAGGTCGATGCCCAGACGATCGTCGGGCCGGTGGCGTTCGGCTCCCAGCCGAACGTGCCGAAGAACGTGGCCCGCACCGCCCTGGTCGGCGGCCAGTGGGACCTGGTCGACAACCGCTTCGCCCTCAAGATTGTCAACAACAGCGGCAACAGCAAGGTCGGGGTGGACGCGCCGCTGCGCGAACTCCCGCCGCCGGTCTGAGTACCGGCCGTCGCTGACGGAATGCGAGGCTGACGGAACGCGAGGGGCCCCGGGACGAGTGTCCCGGGGCCCCTCGCGTGTCACGGGTCAGGCGCGGGCGGCTGCCCGCGACATCGTGTGCTCGACCACCGCGATCAGCGCGCTCTTGGTCGAGTCGCGGTTGCGGGCGTCGCAGGTGATGATCGGTACGGTCGGGCTGATCTGCAGTGCCTCGCGGACATCCTCGATGGAGTGCCGCAGGATGCCGTCGAAGCAGTTGACGCCGATGACGAACGGCAGCTGGCGCTGCTCGAAGTAGTCGACGGCGGCGAAGCAGTCAGCGAGCCGGCGGGTGTCGGCGAGGACGATCGCGCCGATGGCGCCGCGGACGATGTCGTCCCACATGAACCAGAAGCGGTACTGCCCAGGCGTCCCGAACAGGTACAGGATCAGGTCCTCGTCGAGGGAGACGCGGCCGAAGTCCATCGCGACCGTGGTCGTGGTCTTGTCGGTCAGGTGGGTGAGGTCGTCGACGTGGGCTCCCGCCTCGGTCATGACGGCCTCGGTGCGCAGCGGGACGATCTCGGACACCGAGCCCACGAAGGTGGTCTTCCCGGCGCCGAATCCTCCCGCCACCACGATCTTCACCGAGGTCGTGGCGACGGAGGAGTTGACCCGTCTGTTGTCAGAGCTTTCGAAGGCCACTGAGAACCCTTTCGAGCAACGCGAGATCCGGTGCCTCGTCGCGGTCAGGCTGCTGGTGGACGCGGACGAAGCCTTCGTCCGCCATGTCGCCGACCAGCACGCGGGCGACCCCCAGAGGCACCCGGAGCCCGGCGGCGATCTCCGCGATGGATCGCACCTGCCGGCACATGGCGGCGATGGTCTGTTGCTCGAGGTTGAGGCCGAGGGCCCGTTCCTCGCCGAGCGGCGTCGTGAAGACGAGCGCCTCGATGGCGAGCTCGTAGCGTGACCGAGTACGCCCGCCGGTCATCGCGTAGGGACGGACGACCGGACCGGGCGCGTTCTCGGGATCGATACTCACCCTGACTCCCTGTGCTGCCGCGCGTTCACCGCGGAAGCGTTCCCTGCAGCTCGGCGCGCAATGCCGGGGTGAGAACATCCTTCGCCCGGCTGACCAGCAGTGCCATCTCGTACCCGACCAGGCCGATGTCGCACGATGGCGCCGCCAGTACCGCCATGCTCGCACCGTCGCTGATCGACATGATGAACAGGAAGCCGTGTTCCATCTCGACGACGCTCTGCGTCACGGCGCCCGCCTCGAACACGCGCGCCGCCCCCTGGGTCAGGCTCACCAGTCCCGAAGCCACCGCGGCGAGCTGGTCGGCCCGGTCGCGGGGAAAGCCGTCGGAGACAGCCAGCAGCAGCCCGTCCGCGGACACCACCACGGTGTGGGCGACACCCGGGACCCGATCGACAAAATTGTTGATCAACCAGTTGAGGTTCTGGGCCTCAGAACTCACGGGTGTCACCGTTCCTCCTGCGCGTCACGTCGAGGATTCCTCGCGGTGTCGACTCCGACATCACGTCCCTGCCGCACGCCCTGGTAGAAGCTGGCAAGCCGGCCACCGACGGCCTCGGGAGACCTGGCCGAGGTGTCGGCGGGACGCCGGCTTGGCGCGGGTTCGGCGCTGCCGGGCACGAGATGGGTCATGGGAACTCGCACCGGTAGGCCCGATCGCGTCACGCCACCGGTGCTCGGCTGGCGCAACGACTCGGCTGCCTGCCAGCCGGCGTCCCCGGGAGAGCTCCAGCCTCCCCGGGCCGGCGGCTGAGGTGCTGCCTGGTGCGGTGGCGCCGACTGGTGCTGTGCCGGCGGATGAGGCTGCCCCGCCGGCTGGTGGGACTGGGCCGCCGCGGCGTGCTGGGCCGCCGCAGGCTGGTGCTGTGGGCTGGTGCCCGGCTGCCCGGCTCCCGGCCGCACCGGCCCGCCGGGCTGCGGGGGCTGGTGCTGGGTCGCG
>NZ_CM001489.1:4277850-4402529 GCF_000262465.1 Frankia sp. QA3 | reverse complement strand
CTGGGCCGATGCCGCGTCGGCCGGCGTTCGGCGCTGGAACCACGCGGACACGGAGTCGAAGATCGGCGAGGTCTCGACGTCGTCGGTCTCCTGCTCGGCCGCGGCCTGCTCGCCGGTCATCTCGGCGGGCGCTGCCTTCGCGACGCGACCGGGGCCTGTCGGCGACTGCGGGCGAATCGGCGGCCGCAGGCCGGCAGGTGACTGTGGTCCGGCAGGTGACTGTGGTCCGGCAGGTGACTGTGGTCCGGTGCGGGGGCCGGTGGCAGCCTCGGGGCGCGGCCGCGTCTGTGGTTCGGGCCGGTCCTCCCCGCGGGCGAACACGTTGCCCGGGCGTGGGCCGGTCGCCTCGACCGGCGGCCGGGCGGTGTCGAGGTCGGCGCGGTCGCGGAGGTTCGGGCGGTCCCGGAGGGCCGGGTGCTCCCGGACGGGGAGCTTCGGCGCAGCCTCGGGCTGCTCGCCTGTCGCGGGCTCGGCGTCCGCGGGCCGGGGGCGGGTCGGCCAGCGGTTGTCCCCGAACGACACGGGACTCGTCACGTCCGGTGCGGGCTGCTCACGCCGGGCCGGACCGCGCCGGTCGATGGCCTCGGTGTCGGGCGCGACCCCGCCGGGAGCCATACCGCCGGGAGCCGTGCCGTCGGGCGGGGTGGCCGCGCGGCCGGGCAGGGCGTCGAGGTCGATCTCCTGGCTGTCGAACTCCCGCGGGTCGCGGTCGTCGTCGGCGGGGCCGGAGGGTGCCCGGTCCTGCGGTTCGGTGCCCGGGAACTGGGCCGCCCGCTGTCCGGTGCCGCTGTCAGCCCCGCGCGGTGCGGTCAGCGGCGTCGCCGCCGTGCCGCCGGTCTCGCTGTCGCGCTCGTGGCGGTCGTCCAGGTCGGGGGAGAACTCCTCCAGCCCGAAGTCACGCCGGTCGGCGGCGGGCATCGGTCCGGTGCGGTCGGAGCCGAGCTGTGCGGCCAGCGGGCCGGTCAGCGGAAACGGACCGGTGTTGGGGAAACGTCGAGGACCGCTGGAGTCGTCGAAGATGTTCTCCCGCGTCGCGGGCTCCGGTTCGGGTCGGTGCCCGTTGTTCATCCCGTTGCTCGAGCTGGTACCCGCCGGGGTCGGCGCGCCGTTCGCGCGGTCGGGCGCCACGCCGTTGCTCGGCCGCTCGGCGCGCTCCGGGGGCCGTCCGCCGTTGGCGGGCCCGCCGATCGCCGGCGCGGTCGCGGGCCGGCTGAGCGCCGGGGGACGCCCGGGCCCGGCGCCGGCGGCGCTGTCGCCGGTGACCAGCTTCGCGGGCAGCCGGACGACGGCGGTGATGCCGCCGGAGGCTGATTCACGCAGCTGGACGCGGATGCCGTGCCGGCCGGCCAGCCGACCGACGGCGAACAGACCCATCGTCCGTGACACCGACACGTCGACGACCGGGGGATTGGCCAGCCGCTCGTTGACCCGCTCGAGCTCCTTGGCCGGCATACCGATGCCCTGGTCCTCGATCTCGATCATCGCGCCGGCGCCGGGGCCGAGTGAATGGCTGGTCACCAGCACCTCGGTGACCGGCGGCGAGTAGGAGGTGGCGTTTTCCAGCAGCTCGGCGACCAGGTGGACGACGTCGCTGACACCGTTGCCGGCGATGGACACCGGCGCGGCCGAAGTCTGCTTCACCCGGGTGTACTGCTCCACCTCGGAGATGGCGGCCAGGACCACCTCGTTGAGCGGCACGGGGTGCGTCCAGCGGCGGGCGGTGTCCGTGCCGGCGAGGACCAGCAGGCTCTCGTTGTTCCGCCGCATTCGGGTGGCGAGGTGGTCCAGCTTGAACAGGTTGGACAGCTGGTCTGGGTCCTGCTCGCGGTTCTCCAGGTCGTCGATCAGGCGGAGCTGGCGTTCGACCAGCCCCTGGCTGCGCCGGGAGAGGTTCACGAACATCGCGTTGACGTTGTTTCGCAGCGACGCCTGCTCGGAGGCCAGCCGGATCGCCTCGCGGTGGACCTCGTCGAAGGCCCGGGCGACTTCACCGACCTCCTCATCGGTGTTGATACCGACCGGTTCGATCGAGTCGTCGATGTCCTGGTCGGTGGAGTCACGCAGGCGGCGGACGGCGTCCGGCAGCCGGCGGTCGGCGATGTCGAGCGCCGCGGTCCGCAGCGCCAGCAGCGGTCGAACCAGGGACCGCGCCACGATGAGCGCGGACAGCAGGGCGGCGGCGAGGATGAGCACGATGAGCAGACCACTCAGCAGCGCCCGGCGCTGGATGTCACCGCGCAGGGTGTCGACCCGGTCGTTGACGAGCCCGAGGAGTTTGTCCGTGGCGTCGGTGCTGGTGTCGATGGTCTCCTGGGTCGCCCGGTTCCACTTTTCCGACTCGACGACGGTCAGCGGCTGGCCGATGGGCGCGTCCAGAACCTCCTCGACGTAATTCTGGGTGTTGCGGATGTCGCCATTGTTTTCGGTGTCGATTGTCGGGCCGTAGATGGCCTGCTGGGCTGGTCCGGCGACGTTCTCGAGGTCGTCTCGCTCGCGTGACCGCTGGGTCTCGGCCGACAGGAACTCGCGATAGTCACCTTCGGTGAAGACCTGGTTGCTGCTGCGTGGAAGCAGGCCGTAGACGAGGGCCTGCTGCTGAGCGAGGAGTTCCGTCCCGGACATGAGGAAGTAGGCCGCATTGACGCCGTTGTCGAGTTGCTGGTCGTCATTTCCCTGCGGGATGAGCTGTACCAGGTTGATCAATGAGCTGATGATCGGTTGAAAGGCCGCCTGGACGGCTTTCGGGTCGACAACTCTTTGGATCGTCTGCCGCTTCGCGGGCAGCGAGTCCATCCTGACCTGGACGTCGTCGAGGGCCTGACGAACCTCGCTGCCGAAGGAACCGCGCCGTCCGTTGGCCACCGCCTTGTAGGCCTGGTAGGCATCGTTCACCGCCGCCTGGCGGGGTGGGATGGCGTTGGTGGTACGGGTACCAACCGGACCTTCTGCCACGGATCCGGTGCTGTAGGTCCGTTCTGTCTGCAGGGCATGGGCGAGCGTCGACGCGGACCGGCTGATCTCGGTGAGATCCGAGATCCGGTTCACGTCGCGGGTGCTGGTCAGCACCGTGCCGGCCTCGATCGACGAGTAGACCAGGATCGCGACGACCGGCACGGCCAGAATCGCGATCAGCTTGGTGCGGACCCGCCAGTTGGTGGGGTTGGTGGCGGCGCGACGAAGGCGCGCCAGACCAGACCCCGCCGGGTCCGGTGGCGCCGCGGAGCGATCGTCGCGCTGCCCGCCGTCTTCGGTGTCCACGGGCAAACCCGGCGCCGAGGTCGGCTCCGGATCTGCGGCGATGCCCGTGCTGCTGGCCATCGGTTGTCTGCGCACGTACCTTCGCAACCTCTCCGCCAGCCTCCCGGAACACGTCGTACCAGGATGGCTCGGTATCGGGCCCTGATGTCCCTTGCCAGGCACCATAGCGGTACGAAGTCGGCATCCGAAAGGCGCCTACCGTAAGCGCGTTGGTGGCCGCGTGCCGGTTGTGGCCACTGCGCGCGGAGTCACCGTCTGCGTAACCGTCACGAAGCCCGACAACGTACGCCCATCGTGACGTAGGGCTTGTCCCAGTGAGTGGCACTGAAGGTGCAAAGCAGGCATCTGCGACATCCACCGTTACGAGTCTTCGAGGGTGCCCGCGATCCACCGCCCGTTCGTGCGAACGGCACCCACGGGCGCCGGCCGGGCCCGTAGGGCCGCCCGAGCGGGCCCGGCCCACAGGTGCCGCAGGGTCCGTAGGCTTGCGGGGTGAGCGAGTTGCAGCGCAGCGATGCTGGTCACGATGCGAGACCGGGGGACGTCGGTCCGGCGGGGGGTACCCCGACCGCACCGGCGACCAGGCCCGGCACTCCCCCCGGCCCGGGTGCGGCGGGGCATCCCGGTTATGACACGGTGCTGGTGATCGATTTCGGCGCGCAGTACGCCCAGCTGATCGCCCGGCGGGTCCGGGAATGCCATGTGTACTCGGAGATCGTGCCGTGGGACATGCCCGTGGACGAGATCCTCGCCCGTAGACCGTCCGCACTGATCCTTTCCGGTGGGCCGAAGTCGGTGTACTCGCCGGGGGCGCCTCGGGTCGATCCCGCGTTGTTCGACACCGGGCTGCCCATTCTCGGTATCTGCTACGGCCACCAGGTGATGGCTCAGGCCCTGGCCGGCTCGGTCGCCCGGACTGGAACGGCAGAGTACGGAGCGACTCGCCTGTCGGTGGCCGAGCCCGGCGTCCTGTTCGACGGTCTGCCGATCGCCCAGCAGGTGTGGATGTCGCACGGCGACTCCGTGACCGCGGCCCCGCCGGGCTTCCGGGTGACGGCGTCCACCCCGTCGACCCCCGTCGCCGCCTTCGAGGATCCGGCCCGCCGCCTGTACGGCGTCCAGTTCCATCCGGAGGTCGTGCACAGCGAGCGCGGACTCGACGTGCTGCGGCACTTCCTGCTGGTGGGCGCCGGCTGCCGGCCGACCTGGACCATGGTCAACATCGTCGACGAGGCGGTCGCGGCGGTGCGCGCCCAGGTCGGCTCGGGGCGGCTGATCTGCGGACTGTCCGGCGGGGTGGACTCCGCGGTCGCCGCGGCGCTCGTGCACCGCGCTGTCGGTGATGCCCTGACCTGTGTGTTCGTGGACCACGGCCTGCTGCGGGCGGGTGAGGCCGAGCAGGTCGAGCGGGACTTCGTCGCGTCCACCGGCGTCGATCTCGTCCATGTGAAGGCGGCTGACCGGTTCGCCGCGGCGCTGGCCGGCGTGACCGACCCGGAGCGCAAGCGGAAGATCATTGGTCGGGAGTTCATCCGGGTCTTCGAGGAGTCGGCCCGGGAGCTGGAGGCCCGCGCCGAGGCCGAGGGCGCGACGATCGAGCACCTCGTGCAGGGGACGCTGTACCCCGACGTGATCGAGTCGGGTTCCCCGACTGCCGCGAAGATCAAGTCGCACCACAACGTCGGCGGACTGCCGGAAGATCTCCAGTTCGGCCTGGTCGAGCCGTTGCGCACCCTGTTCAAGGACGAGGTCCGCCGGCTTGGCGAGGAGCTCGGCCTGCCCGAGGAGATCGTCTGGCGCCAGCCGTTCCCCGGCCCGGGACTCGCCGTGCGCATCATCGGCGAGGTCACCCCCGAGCGGCTCGACGTGGTCCGGGCGGCCGACGCGGTGGTCCGCGACGAGATCCGCCGGGCCGGGCTGGACCGGGAGATCTGGCAGGTCTTCGCGGTACTGCTCGCGGACGTGCGCTCGGTCGGCGTGCAGGGCGACGAGCGTACCTACGGGCACCCGGTGGTCCTGCGCGCGGTCACCAGCGAGGACGCGATGACCGCAGACTGGGCGCGGCTGCCCTACGGCCTGCTCGAACGCATCTCCAACCGGATCGTCAACGAGGTGGGGCAGGTCAACCGGGTCGTCTACGACATCACCTCGAAGCCTCCGGGCACCATCGAGTGGGAGTAGGCCCGGCCGCCGCCGGGATGGGCCGGCCCGGCGGCCGTGACCGCCGCCGGGCGCCCGCCCCCGCGGCCCGGTCCTGGGCCCCGCCGGTGATCCCACTCGCCGGCGCCGGGCTGGGGCGGGCCGGGCTGGGGCGGGATTGGGTGGGGCGGGATTGGGTGAGGCGGGATGGAGCGGCCTCCGGTTTGACGTTCCGGCAAGTCCGGAGCACGCTGGGAACTGTGACCGTGCACCAGATGGCTATTACGTAGGCGCGCACCCGAGCTCCGGGTCCGCGCGCCACGCCCTTCCGCCTGCTCGGCGGGGGGCTTTTTTGTTGCCGCGGTCACGGCGAGGTGGCCGCCCAGCCACCGGGAGAGGCCTCATGACCGCACCAGCCGCAGACGACCAACCGCCGCCCGCGGGCGGGCCTCCGGGTGTCGACGCGGACCTCGATGGCGACGCGGACCTCGATGTCTCGGCCATCGAGGCGGCGGCGGGGGTGCTCGACGGCGTGGCGCGGCGGACCCGGGTCGTGCGCGATCCCGGCCTGTCGGCCGCGCTCGGCACGCCGGTGTGGCTCAAGTGTGAGCACGAGCAGCACACCGGCTCGTTCAAGCTGCGCGGCGCCTACCACCGGGTGGCGACCGCGGACCCGACGGCGCGGGCCCGGGGCGTCGTCGCGGCCAGTGCCGGCAACCACGCCCAGGGGGTGGCGTTCGCGGCGGCCGCCTTCGGCGCCCCGGCGACGATCTTCGTGCCGGCGGGGGCGAACCCCGTCAAGGTCGCCCGGACCCGCCGGTGGGGCGCGCGGGTCGAGGAGGTGCCCGGGGGGGTGGAGGCCGCCCTCGCCGCGGCGGCCGACTTCGCCGCCCGCGGCGGGCGCCTGCTCGTGCACCCCTTCGACGACCCGGCCGTGGTGGCCGGCCAGGGCACGATCGGACTCGAGCTGCTCGACCAGGTGCCGGACCTGAGCACAGTCCTCGTCGGCGTGGGCGGCGGCGGCCTGCTCGGCGGGGTGGCCGCGGCGCTGCGGGCGCGCCGGCCCGGTGCGCGGGTGATCGGCGTGCAGTCGGTGCTGGCGCCGGCCTTCGCCGCGTCGCTGCGGGCCGGGCGGCGGCTCACCGCCGTGGTGGGTGCGGACCTGCCCGGCGCCTCGGCCCGCGCCCGGGTCGTCCCGGTCATCCCCGGCAGCCGGCTGTCCGGGCGGCCGGCACTGCCCCGCCCGTCGGCGGCGCCGGCGCGGACGATCGCCGACGGCATGGCCGTGAGCGAACCGGGTGCGCTTACCTTCGCGCTCGCCACCAGGCTGGTGGATGAGGTGGTGACCGTGGACGAGGCCGCCTTCTGGGAGGCGATGGTGCTGCTGCGCCGGGCCGGCCTCGCCGTGGAGCCGGCCGGAGCCGCGCCGGTGGCGGCGCTGCTGCGCCACGGCGGCCTCGCCCAGGGGCCGACCGTGGCGATCCTGTCGGGGGGCAACATCGATCCCGGCGTGGCCAGCCGGGTCAAGTCGTTGGCGGCGGTTCCGGCGGAGGATGCCGGCGGCCTGCGGACCACGGCTTGAGGCGGCCCGCCGGGCGGCGGGCGGCCCGGGTGACCATAGGGTGGCGATACGTGGGTCGGTGACGTCGCGGCCGCGTGACGGTCCGAGATGGGCCGTCCCGCGGGGCCGCCGACGGTCCGTCCGGGGGCGGCGCGTCCCGGACGGACCGGGCTCCGACCAGTCCGGCGTCGAACGTACGATCGAGGTCTGATGAGCACTCTGTTCGGTGAGTCCCCCAGCGCCTTCGGCGAGTCGGCCGCGGGCGTCGGCGGCGGCGTGCCCTATGACCTGTTCGGCCCGGCGGTACTCGCCCCGCCGGCGGGCGGGGACGCGGGCGGTGGGGCACCCCGGCTCGACGCCGAGGGCCTGCTCGACGGGCTCAACCCGCAGCAGCGGGCCGCGGTGGTGCACATCGGCGCGCCGCTGCTGGTCGTGGCGGGCGCGGGCTCCGGCAAGACCCGGGTGCTGGCCCATCGCATCGCCTACCTGCTGGCGGCCCGCGGCGTCCGGCCCGGGGAGATCCTGGCCATCACGTTCACGAACAAGGCCGCGGCCGAGATGCGGGAGCGGGTCGGCGCGCTGGTCGGCCCGCGGGCGCGGGCGATGTGGGTCAGCACCTTCCACTCGGCCTGCGTACGCATCCTGCGGTCGGAGGCGAAGCGGCTCGGCTTCGGGTCCTCCTTCTCCATCTACGACGCCGCGGACGCGCAGCGGCTGATCACCCTGGTCACCCGGGATCTCGACCTCGACCCGAAGAGGCATCCCGCCCGCGGCCTGGCCGCGCAGATCAGCAACCTGAAGAACGAGCTGATCGACTGGGAGGCCGCCCGGGACCGGGCGACCAGCCACCAGGAGCGCACCGTCGCCGAGGTCTACGCCGCCTACCAGCAGCGGCTGGCCCAGGCCAACGCGCTCGACTTCGACGATCTGATCATGATGACGGTGAACCTGCTCCAGGCGTTCCCCGACGTCGCCGAGCACTACCGGCGCCGGTTTCGGCACGTGCTGGTGGACGAGTACCAGGACACCAACCACGCCCAGTACGTCCTCGTGCGGGAACTCGTCGGCCAGCCCACGCACGCCGATGCCGACGACCCGGGGGCGGGGGCGCCGGCGGACCCGCCGGTCTCGACCGCCACGTGGGCGTCCGGCGCCGTGCCGCCCGCGGAGCTCTGCGTCGTCGGTGACGCAGACCAGTCGATCTACGCTTTCCGCGGGGCGAACATCCGCAACATCGTGGAGTTCGAGGAGGACTTTCCCGACGCCGCGGTGATTCTGCTGGAGCAGAACTACCGTTCCACCCAGACCATCCTGTCCGCCGCGAACGCGGTGATCGCGCGCAACAACCAGCGCAAGGCGAAGCGGCTGTGGTCCGACGCCGGCGACGGGGAGAAGATCGTCGGTTTCGTCGCCGACAACGAGCACGACGAGGCCGCTTTCGTCGCCGAGGAGGTCGACCGGCTCACCGACGCGGGGCTGGCCCGGCCCGCGGACGTCGCGGTGTTCTACCGGACCAACGCGCAGAGCCGGGTCTTCGAGGAGATCTTCGTCCGGGTCGGGCTGCCCTACCGGGTCGTCGGCGGGGTGCGCTTCTACGAGCGCCGGGAGATCCGTGACCTGCTCGCCTACCTGCGGGTGCTGGTCAACCCGAACGACACGGTGAACCTGCGTCGCATCCTCAACGTGCCGCGGCGCGGCATCGGGGACCGGGCGGAGGCGGCGCTGGCCGGCTTCGCCGAGGTCGAGCGGATCGGTTTCGCCGCGGCGCTGGAGCGCGTCGGCGAGGTGCCGGGGATCGCCACCCGCTCGGCGAAGGCCGTGCGTGAGTTCGCCGCGTTGCTCACCGAGCTGCGCGCGATCGAGGCGGACGGACCGGTGGCCGTCGTCGAGGCGGTCCTGGAACGCACCGGCTACCTGTCCGAGCTCCTCGCGGAGGACACGATCGAGGCCCAGGGGCGGGTGGAGAACCTGCAGGAGCTGGTCGGTGTCGTCCAGGAGTTCACCGAGCGCAATCCGGAGGGCACCCTCGCCGAATTCCTCGAACAGGTCTCGCTGGTCGCAGACGCCGACCAGGTCCCCACCGACGACGGCTCCGACGGCGTCGTCACCCTCATGACCCTGCACAGCGCCAAGGGCCTGGAGTTCCCCGTCGTCTTCCTCACCGGTCTGGAGGACGGCGTCTTCCCGCATCTGCGGACCCTGGGCGACCCCACCCAGCTGGAGGAGGAGCGCCGGTTGGCCTACGTGGGGGTCACCCGGGCCCGCTCCCGGCTCTACCTGACCCGCTCGGTCGTCCGCAGTGCCTGGGGCCAGCCGGCGTACAACCCGCCGTCGAGGTTCCTCGGCGAGGTGCCCGACGCGCTGGTCGACTGGCGCCGACTCGTCGACGCGGCGCCGGAGCCGGCCGCCCGGCCCTGGGGCGGTTCCGGCGGGTTCGGGTCGGGCGAGTTCGGGTCGGGCGCGGCCGGGCAGGGCGGCGGGCGCTCGGGCGGCGGGGGCGCGTCGGCGCGCAAGCCGCTGCCGAACTCACCGTTCGCCGGGCGCGGCCGCCCGTCGGCGCGGCCCGTGCTGGAGCTGCGCCAGGGCGACCGGGTGACCCACGACAGCTTCGGCCTCGGCGTCGTCGTCGCCACCGGCGGGGTGGGGGATTCGGCCGAGGCGACGATCGACTTCGGCGCGGACGCCGGGACCAAGCGCCTGTTGCTGCGCTACGCCCCCGTCGAGAAGCTCTGACCGCTCCGGCGCCGCCGTCCCGGCCAGCCACCCGGCGACCCGGTGCGCCACCGCCCCGTTGAACGCCAGGGAGTGATGCCCGAGCCCGGGGACGGTGACGTTCACCGCGTCCAGATCCGGATGATCGAGCGCGGCCTGGGCCGGGCGGACCACCGTGTCCCGCCCGGCGGCGACGGCGACGAACCGCGTCCGGCACCCCGGTGCCGGCCCGCCGAGCTCGACCAGCAGCGGCGAGCCCGGCCGTAACTGGGCGAGCAGGGGATACGGCAGCGCCCGGGGCACCAGCTCGGCCAGCCGGGTGCCGCCGTGCGGGGTGGCGAGGGTGATCAGCGTGTCGACCTGCCGATCGCCGCCCATCCGCTGGACGTAGTAGCGGGCCACCAGGCCGCCCAGGGAGTGGGCGACGATGTGCACGCGGCCGCCGTCGCCGGCCGCGGCCGTGACGGCGTCGGCGAGCAGCCGGGCGCCGTCCTCGACAGTGGTGGTCCACAGGGGCAGCTCGACCGCCCGCACCCGGCGAAAGCCGCGCCGGCGCAGCTGACGGTGCAGCCGGACGAAGACCGAACGGTTGTCGACCAGACCGTGGACCAGCAGGATCGGTGTCCCGGCCGCGTCGGGCGCGCGGACCAGCAGGCCGCGTTGCAGCGGCGGCAGACCGTCGAGGGAATACGGCTCGTCGTCCCGGTCCGGCTGGCGGCGCAGCGCGCTCGCCGGGTAGAGGGCCAGGTGGGCGGCGATCCAGGCGGTCTCGACGGCGAGTCCGCGGGCGTTGTCTCCGGCGGCGCGCAGACCCGCGAGAAGCGCGAGGCGGGGACGCCTGGCCGTCGGCGTGACCGCTTGGCTGCCCGGTGCCGCCACTGCCACTGCCGGTGCCGCTGCGGGTGCGGGTGCCGGTGCTGCTGCCGGTGCCCGTCTGGGTGCTGGTGGTGCCGGCTCGCCGATGGCCGATCACCCTCCTTAGTCGCGCCGTCGCCCGGTGGGCTCGTGCGCGTTCGCCCCACCTCGCCGGGACCGGATCGAGAAACGCAGAGAGATTACAGACCGTTACGTAGTTCTGTCGACCATCGCTGGTGGCGCCGCTGCCGGCGCTGCACCGGGTCCTGCCAGAAGAGCTCGGCGAGCAGTCCCGCGGTCGCCTGCGCCACCTGGTCCGCGGCGGTCGCAGGCAGCAGGCAGTCGGCGAAACCGAGCCGGTGCAGATCCGTCGGGCGCAGCCCCGCCCTGTCCGCCGCCTGCTCGACCGGGATGCGCAGGGTCGTCGCGGCGCCCTCCGGGGAGAGCGCGGTGAAGTAGCTGTCCGGAGTCATGGCAACCACATCGGTGACCGCGGCGGCGAGAGCGCCGCCCGACCCGCCCTCGCCGAGCACGATCGACACGGTCGGGCAGGGGCAGGCCAGGACCGCTGCCATCGCGTCCCCGATCGCCGCGGCGATCCCGGCGGCCTCGGCGGGCGCGCCGCCGGCCGCGCCGGGGGTGTCGACGAGCGTCACCAGCCCGACGCCGAGCTTGCCCGCCAGTCGGGCGGCTCGGGCAAGCAGCCGGTATCCCGCCGGCCCTGGCGCGCTGCCGCGCCGGGCCCCGACCGCGGCGACCACCGCACGGATCCCGCCACCGCCGTCCGCCGCGGTCTCGGTGCCGAGCAGGGCACCGATCCGGGCACCGACCAACGGATCCGGCCCGATGAGATCGACACCGTCGGGCAGCAGCGCGCGCATCACCGTCGCACCGTCCGGGCGTTCACCGGTCCGGGCCGCCACCACCTGCTCCCAGCCGGAGCGGGCAGCCACCCCTTCGTAGCCCGCAGTCAGGTCGGCCCGTGCCGTCCGCGCCGCTGGCACCGCCGGCGCCGGCGACAGCGCCCGTGCCGCCGGCTCGGCCGGGCTCGGTGGGGTCAGCGCGCTCAGCGCCCGGCGCAGCCAGCCCGCGACGGCGTCGGGAGCGGGCGCGGCGTCGACCAGGCCGGCGGCGAAGGCGGACGCCGCAGTATGGCTGCCGGCGGGCGGCGGCGCCCCGGTCATCGCCGCGACCACGCGGGGGCCGGCGAAGCCGACCGTCGCCCCGGCCACCGCGCAGCGCACGTCGCAGCGCGAGCCGATGGTGACCCAGACCCCGCCGGTCGTCGGGTGGTCGGCGACGGCGACGTGACCGACCCCGGCCGCGTCGAGGGCCGCCAGGGCGAGGGCCGCGCGGGGCAGCCCGACGAGCCCGGCGACGCCTTCCTGCAGCCGGGTACCACCGCTGCGCAGGAACGACACCAGCGGACGGCGGCTCGCGACCGCCGCGGCGGCGGCCTCGGCGAAGCCGGCGGCGTCCGCCTCGCCGAAGCTGCCGCCGTGTACGGCGAAGTCCCAGACCGCCGCGACCGCCGGCACACCCGCGATCAGGCCGGCACCCCACCTAAGCGCCGGCCGTCCGTCGTAGTCCGGCCAGCCCAGACGGTTGACCGCGGGGGCGGTCGACGGCCTCAACGTGATACCGGCGAGCAGGTCCGCCCGCCAGTCGGCGGACGTCTGCCGCCCCGGTCGGCTGTCACTGTCCATGTCCGCATCTTGCGGCCGGCAGCGGCCGGATCGGTTGCCCGGGCGGAGGCGGTGTTGCAGGACACGCCGCATCGGGACGCTCGCCGGCGGCACCCGGGGCGATGCTCGGATGTCTCACGACGACGAAGGGAGGGGACATCTGTGACGTACCGTGCAGTCTGCTTCACGGCAGTCAGCGACATACCCTTTCGTTCACAGCCCCCTGAGTGGGTGGGTGCCCGCACCACACCCGCGAGATCAGTGGAGTGAGGAGAGCGATGCTCACACCGCTGCTGGAGGACGACCCCCGCCAGATCGGCCCGTACCGCCTGCAGAACCGGATCGGGGCCGGGGGCATGGGAACCGTCTATCTCGGCTTCACCCCGGAACAACACGCGGTCGCGGTGAAGGTGGCCGCCGAGGAGCTCGCCGAGGATGCCGAGTTCCGCAGCAGGTTCGAGCGCGAGGTGCATGCGGCGCTGCGCGTGCGGGGCAATGCGGTCGCCGCCGTGCTCGACGCCGACACCGACGCCCCGGCGCCGTGGATGGTCACCGAGTATGTCGAAGGCATCAGCCTGGCCGAGGCGGTCCGGGCCCGCGGCCGGCTGGAGAACCATCTCGTCCGCGGCCTCGCGGTCGGGCTGGCCGACGCGCTGGTCGCCATCCATGCCGCGGGCGTCGTGCACCGCGATCTGAAGCCGTCGAACATCCTGCTGGCGTGGGACGGGCCGAAGGTGATCGATTTCGGCGTCGCCCACATCAGCGACAGCAGCACGCTGACCCGCACCGGGCACGTGATCGGGACCCTGGCGTGGATGTCACCCGAGCAGATGCGCGGGGATGCGTCGGACTCCTCGGCGGACATCTTCGCCTGGGCCAGCTGCGTGACGTACGCGGCGACCGGCCGCCATCCCTTCCATGCCGAGACGCCCGACAAGCTCGCCGCCCGCGTGCAACGGGACACTCCGGACCTGGACGCACTGCCCGCCTACCTGCTCACGTCGGTGGCCGGGGCCCTGTCCAAGATCCCCCGGCAGCGGCCGACCGCCTCCGCCCTGCTCGCCTCGCTGGTCGGCCGGGAGGTCCAGGGGGTGACCGAGGCCGATGCCGTCGCCGGTGACTTCCTCGAACGCACCTGGACCGGCACCGCCCGGGCGACGAGCGAGGGCCTCACCGTCCTGCCCGCCGGAGAGTGGGCCGGCGTGAGCCGCGAGCGTGCCGCCGACGGCCCCGATGGGGACGGGTGGTCCGACTCCGCCGTTTCGGGCGACGGTCGCGCGCCCGCCGCGGGCGGCTGGTCGCCGGCCGTCCAGGGGCCGCCACCCGCCTCCGGCCCCTGGCCGGTCGGCCCGCCGCCGCCCGCGTCCGCGTTCCGGCCCGCCGTGTCGCCGCCGCCGACGATCCCACCGCCACCGCCGCCTCCTCCCTTCCGGCTGACCCCGCTGCCACCGTTGCCGCTGCCACCGTCGCCGTCGCCGTCGCCGTCGCCGTCGCAGTCCGCGTCGCCGTCCACGCCGAGCCCGGCTGGAAAGGGTTCCCCCCGACCCTCGACGCCCGCCCAATCCCAGTCGGTCGTCTCGCCCTGGACCTATGACATCGACGAACCGGACTCGCGGGCGCCCGTCCGGCCCCGGCGCGAGCCGCGACCCGACCGATCCGCGGCGGGGGAGAATCGGCCCGAGGCACACCCGTCGCGGCCCGTGCCGGGTGAGATCCGGCCCGGGTCGCGCCCGGACGATCCTGGCCGGCGCGAGAGCCGGGCGCAGGAGCGGGGGGCGTGGCCCGCGTCGCGCGAGAACCGTCCGCAGTCGCGGGAGGGCGGGGCGGAGGAGACCATCCGGCCGCCGGACCCGACCCCGCCGGCGCGCCCGCCGGACCCGTCGGAGTTCCAGGTGTGGATCAGGCCGGCCTCGGCCGGCCTGCCACGGCCCGGCCCGCCGGCGCCGGCCGCCGGCCTCGGTGGCGCGAGCGCCGCGGCGGGGTCCGGCCGCCCGCTTCCGCCCGCGAGCCCGGCTCCGCCCCCGCGACGGCCGGCCCCGGCCCGACCGGCCGCGGCTCGACCGGCCGCGGCAGCGCTGGGCGGTGCCATCACGGCGCCGGCCGACCGTGGGCGCGGCCTTCCCGTCACGTTGGGTGGAGACGGTTGGGGCACTCGCCGGTTCCCACCCACCACCCCGGTGCAGCATGGTCTCAACGGTCGGGCGTTGCTGTCGGTTGTCCTGGCATTGAGCTGGTTTTTCGGGCTCGGCAGCGTCGCCGCGATCGTGGTCGGCTCGGTCGCCCAGGCACAGATCCGCCGTCACAACCAGCGGGGGCGGCGGCTCGCGGCCGTCGGGATCGCGCTGGGCTGGACCGGAATCGGGCTGACCGTCGCCAGCCTGCTGATCGTTCTCGCGCTGCGGTGAATGCCGCCTCGACCGGTCGGAGCAGCCGGAAGGCCGACCACGATCGGTGTTGTTCCCGTGTGATTTCTGACATATATCCGGCGGTCAACTCCGTGACCTCGGACACGGGAGATCGCGGTGCCGCGCGCGGTGGTCACGCTCAGCGTCCTTTCTCGTACGCGTGATCCGCCCGGGCGCCGCGTGCCGGGGCCTCGCGGGGCGCGATGTGCACCTCATTTGTCCTGTATCGATGGGCCTGACGTGGGCACCCGGCCGTTCGAACCCGGGCGATGGCACCATCGGCGGCCCCCGACCGGCCCGCCCGCCGCCGCCGCCGACCGCGCGCGGCGGCACTTCGCGTGACGCGCGCCGTAACCGCCTCGTCAGTAGGCTCGCAGGCGTTCTGTGCCCCCCTACGTAACCCAACCCGTACGACCGCATCCGACTGGACGGACCGTGGATCTCTTCGAATACCAGGCGAAGAAGCTGTTCGCCGAACATGGCGTTCCGGTGCCCACCGGGAAGACGGCGACCACCCCTGAGGAGGCGCGCGCGATCGCCACCGAACTCGGTGGCAAGGTGGTCGTCAAGGCGCAGGTCAAGGCCGGAGGCCGAGGCAAGGCCGGCGGTGTCAAGGTGGCCGACGGGCCGGATGACGCCTTCGCGAAGGCGACGGCGATCCTCGGGATGGACATCAAGGGCCACACGGTCCACTCGGTGCTCGTCGAGGAGGCCAGCAACATCGCGGAGGAGTACTACGCCTCCTTCCTGCTGGACCGGGCGAACCGGACCTTCCTCGCCATGGCCTCCCGCGAGGGCGGCATGGAGATCGAGGAGGTGGCCGCGACCAACCCCGACGCGCTGGCCCGCATCGCGATCGACCCGCTGACCGGCGTCGACGCCGCGAAGGCGCGCGAGATCGCGGTCGCCGCGAAGCTGCCCGAGGCGGCGCTGGACGGCGCGGCCGAGCTGCTGGCCAAGCTGTGGACCGTCTTCGTGGAGTCGGACGCCACCCTGGTCGAGGTCAACCCGCTCATCCTCACCGCTGACGGCCGCGTCGTCGCGCTCGACGGCAAGGTCAGCCTGGACGAGAACGCCGACTTCCGGCACCCGGAGAACGCCGCGTTCGTCGACGTCTCCGCGGTGGACCCGCTGGAGCAGAAGGCCAAGGAGAAGGGCCTCAACTACGTCAAGCTCGAGGGCGAGGTCGGGATCATCGGAAACGGTGCCGGCCTGGTCATGTCGACGCTGGACGTGGTGACCTACGCCGGCGAGGAGTTCGGCGGCAAGCGCCCGGCGAACTTCCTCGACATCGGCGGCGGCGCGTCCGCCGAGGTGATGGCGAACGGTCTGTCGATCATCCTCGGCGACCCGTCGGTCAAGAGCGTCTTCGTCAACATCTTCGGCGGCATCACCTCGTGCGACGCCGTGGCCAACGGCATCGTGCAGGCGCTGAAGATCGTCGGTGACGTCACCACCCCGCTGGTGGTGCGCCTCGACGGCAACAACGCCGAGGAGGGCCGCCGCATCCTCGCGGAGGCGAACCTCCCGGTGGTCAAGCCGGTCGACACGATGGACGGCGCGGCGAAGCTCGCCGCCGAGCTCGCCGCGGCCGCGGCCTGACCAGGGCGAAGGGATTGCGAACCGATGGCTATCTGGCTTGACGAGAACAGCCGGATCGTGGTGCAGGGCATCACCGGCTCCGAGGGCACCAAGCACACCAAGCGGATGCTCGCCGCGGGCACGAACGTCGTGGCCGGGGTGAACCCGCGCAAGGTCGGCCAGCAGGTCGAGGGCGTGCCGGTGTTCGGCTCCGTCGCCGACGCGATCGAGCAGGCCGGCGCGAACGTATCGGTGATCTTCGTTCCGCCGAAGTTCACCAAGGACGCGGCGATCGAGGCGATCGACGCGGCCATCCCGCTCGCGGTGGTCATCACCGAGGGCGTGCCGGTCCACGACACGACCGAGTTCTGGGCGTACGGCCAGTCCAAGGGCACCACCCGGATCATCGGGCCGAACTGCCCGGGCATCGCCAGCCCCGGCCTGTCCAATGCCGGCATCATCCCGGCGGACATCACCCCGGGTGGTCGCATCGGCCTGGTCAGCAAGAGCGGCACGCTGACCTACCAGATGATGTACGAGCTGCGCGAGTTCGGCTTCTCCACCTGCGTCGGCATCGGTGGCGACCCGGTCATCGGCACCACCCACATCGACGCCCTCGACGCCTTCCAGGCCGACCCGAACACCGACGCGATCGTGATGATCGGTGAGATCGGCGGCGACGCGGAGGAGCGGGCCGCGGCCCACATCGAGGCGCACGTGACGAAGCCGGTCGTCGGCTACGTCGCCGGCTTCACCGCCCCGGAGGGCAAGACGATGGGCCACGCGGGCGCCATCGTGTCTGGTTCGTCCGGAACCGCGCAGGCCAAGAAGGAGGCCCTCGAGAAGGCCGGCGTTCGGGTGGGCAAGACCCCGTCCGAGACGGCCCGTCTGATGGCTGACATCATGCGGTCGTTGTAGACCTGTTTAGATGATGAGCCCCCGCGCCCCGCGGTGGCTCGTCATCCAGACGGTCCAGGGGTCGCGGGTTGTCGGGAATGAGGGACGCGGATGCCTTCCCTCATCTCCCCACGACTGCAAGACTCCTGCATCGGTGCGTAGGCGAACTGGCGTCGCCGTGCCGACCGACCTGACGAAGTGGGGTTCCCGTCGTGGCACAGATCGGCGGTCGTAGCGTCGCGACCAACGACATCGGGGTGATCGCCCCCGGGCTGCTCATGTTCATCGTGAGCTTCCTGCCGTGGTATTCGGTGAGCTACTCGTTCTTCGGCCGCGGCACGAAGGCGCATGAGAACGGCTGGGGGCTCGGGTTCAACTCCTGGTTCCCGGTGTTGCTGGTCCTCGCGGTGGCCGGTCTGCTCGCCGCGCGCCTGTTCGCGAATCTCCGCATCCCGGACGTCGGTCCGGTGTCCGCCCTGTGGATCCTGCCGGGCGTCTCGGCGTTCGCCACCCTGCTTCTGCTCATCCGGTGGATCAGGTTCCCCGACGTGCCGAGCGGTCTGGACGCCGGGCCGAGCGTCGGCTTCTATCTCGCGCTCGTCGCCGCCATCGCCCAGACGGTCTTCGGTGTCCTGGCCGCGTTGGCGAACGGTGCGACCATCCCCGGCCGCGGTCGAGCGGGTGGTCCGGGCGCGCCCGGCGGCTGGCCGCCTCCGCCTGGCCAGCCTCCGTACGGTCAGCCCTACGGCCAGCAGCCGACCCCCGGCTACGGCGCCCCGACCGGCGGCTACGGCCAGCCCGGCTACGGCCAGCCCCAGCCCGGCTACGGCCAGCCGCCCGCCGGCTATGGACAGCCTCCCCAGGGTGGCTACGGCCAGCCGCAGCCGGGCGGCTACGGCACGCCGCCCACCGGCGGCGGCTACGGCCAGCAGCAGGGCGGCTATGGCCAGCCCCCCGCGGGCTACGGCCAGCCCCCCGCGGGCTACGGCCAGCCGCCCGCGGGCTACGGCCAGCCGCCCTATGGCCAGCCACAGGGAGGTTACGGCCAGCCGTCGCAGCCTCAGCAGCCGCAGCCCCCGGGCACCTACGGCCAGCAGCCTCCGGCGGACCGTTAGCCGCCCCTGGCCTCCCCTTCGCCGAGCGGCCGCCGTTGTCCCTCACCGCGCCTTTCCATCGGGACGAACCGGGCACGGACGCCGCTGGAAAGGCACGGGAGACGTCTCTCGGGCGCGGCCGGCGCCGCGGGGGTGACCATCGATGCCGGGCGGTGCGGACGTTCGGGATGTTCCCGGCATTTCCGGGATCCGGACGGCGTGTTGTCCGGGATGGCGTGCAGCCGCGTGCGAGCGTCCTATCGTGCCCGCCTTCCCCCACCGTCCCGGTCCCGCAGGCCAGCTCCTCGACCGGTTGTGGCAGCGGGTCGGCCGGCCGGCGGTGGCGGCGATCGCCGCGTCGGCGGCCGGCCTGGTCTTCATCGAGTTCATCGTCCTGGTCGTGTGGGGCGCGGACACCGGCTCGTCCACCGGGCCCGCCGCGGCGCTGCGCGTCGGCGCCGACCTGTGGCTCGTCGCCCACGGCACGACGCTGCGGCTGTCGGACGGGGTCATCGCCTTCCGGCCGCTCGGGCTGGCGCTGTTCCCCCTGGCTGCGGCGCTCAGCGCCGCGCACCGGCGGGCAGCAGCCGCCCCCGCGCCAGCCGGCTCCACGCTCCGCCGCCCAGGTCGGGGCCCCTCGAGTTGGGGCCCCCCGGGTTGGGGCCGGCCGGGTTGGGGCCGGCCGGGTCGGGACGGATCCGGCCGGGACCGGATGGATCGGGTGCCAGCCGGTGTCGGCGGTGGTGCCGGTGTCGGCGGCGGTGAACCGACCGGCCGGGAGTCGAGGGCGTCCGGCGCCACCGGTCCCGGCGCCGGCGAGGTGAACGGGGCCAACAACCGGAGCCGGCGCGGCGCGCCCATCGGCGTCCCCTGGCGGGCGGTGGTTGGCGACGTCCTCGGTGTCGTCGGCGCGCAGACGCTGTTCGTCGTGCTCGTCGCGCTCGTCGTGCGCTCCGGGCCGGCTCGGCCGACCCTGCTGTCCGCGGCGCTGGGCACGATCGCGCTCGGTCTACCCGCCGCGCTGCTCGGCGCCCTCGCCGGCCGCCACCGGCTGCGGACCGCCTGGCGGGCGCTGCCGGTGATGCTGCGAAATTCCCTGCTGTGCGGGGCGGGTGCGTTCGCGTCGCTCGTCGCCATCGCCGCCTTCGGCGTCGCCCTGGTGCTCGCTGCCACGCTGCCCGAGGTGGCCGGGGCGGAGCGGGCGCTCGACGTCGGGGTGCTCGGCGGGATCGGGCTCGCGGCGACGCAGCTGGCGCTCGTGCCCAACCTGGTGCTGTGGGGCCTGGCCTACGCCCTCGGGCCCGGTTTCCGGACCGGGCCCGGCATGGTCCGGGTCGATGCGGTCCATCCCGCGGACCTGCCCGACCTCCCGGTTCTGGCGGCGCTGCCGCCGAGCGCGCTGCCGCGGCCCGGCTGGCTCGTCCTGGCCCTGGTGCCGATCGTCGCGGGCGTCGTGCTCGTGGCAATGGTCCACCGGGCTACCGCCGGGAGCCGGTCGCGGGAGCGGCTCGCAACCGTGCTGGTCGCGGGCGCGACCTGCGGTCTGCTCGCCGGGCTGGCGATTCAGACGTCGATCGGGCAGGTCGGCGGGGCCGACGGCCACTATGGGCCGACCGCCGGCTGGGTGTGCGGCCTGCTCGCCGGGGGCGAGGTCGCCGCCGTCGGCCTACTGCTGCTCGGCGGCATCGATCTTGCGGCCCGGCGTGCCGAGCGGCCGTTTCTGGCCGAGGACGCGGAACCGTCATTCTGGCGACGCCGGATGTCGCTGCCCGGCTCCGGGCTCTCGGCGCGGCCGTCGCGGCGCCCCCAGTGAGCCGGAGCGGACGGGCCCGGCCGGCTGGATCGTCGCCAGAAAATGTCCGTGGCGTGGGTTAGGGTGCCGGCGTTGGATCACCTTCACGGAGGTCGTCGTGCCGGTCGCGGTCGCCCACATCCGAGCCGAGGCCCGGCACCTGCGGGCACTGGGCTGGTCCTACCGTCGCATTGCCCGCAGGCTCCAGGCTCGCCATCGGCTCGGCGCGCTGGTGGCGTTCCGCCTCGCCCACGGCTGGACCCAGGAGGAGGCGGCGCGCCGGTGGAACGAGCGGTGGCCGGGGCGGGGACCGGCCAAGACCGGTAAGACCTGGTCGTACTGGGAGAGCTGGCCGGGAAAGGGCGGCCGGGCGCCCTCGGCCACGGTGCTGTCCCGGCTGGCCGAGCTGTACCTGTGCCGGCCCGGTGATCTGCTCGACGGGCCCGACTTCGGCGAGCTCGATGCCGGTGCGGACGGGGCCGGCGACCGGTCCGCCGCGGGCTGCTCGTGCGAGGCGGGCGCCGTCGGGGACGACGACGACCGTTGTGCGGGGCTGCTCTCCGTGGCCGCGACGCTCGCCTCCCCGACGGGACGCGACGCCCCGTCCGCTACGGCAATCGAGGCCAGGCTGGCCGAGTTTGTCACCGGGTGGGTCCCGGCAGCGTGAGCGGGGCGGCGGGGCCGGGCAGGCCGTGGGCCGTGCACGGGTCCGTGCCCGCCGCCGGTCGCTGGGCGTGGCTCAGGTCCGGGTGACGCATCGGTGTCCACGCGCGCTGCGGCCCCGGGTGGGACGTCCGGGTTCGGGCAGACAGTGCTCCACATGCTGTCCCGTGCGGCGAAGGTGGTCCAGTCAGTACAGTCGGATGGGTCGTCCTTCGCCGGTCGGGGACGCGGGCGTCGCGCGGTGTCGGTTGCTGTCAGAGTGCGGTGGCTGTCAGATCGCCGTGGCTGTCAGATCGCCGTGGCTGTCGGAGTGCGGTGGCTGTCGGAGTGCGGTGGCGATCGGAGTGCCGTGGCGGCCACCATGCTGGTATCGGGGGTTCGCCGGCGCTCTGGTCGCTCGGGGGGCGGCCAGCCCGGGTCAGTCGCGCCGCCCAATTCTGGTTACGGAGTGTGTTGTGTCTGCTCGCCTCGTCGTACTCGCCTCGGGCGCGGGAACCACCCTGCAGGCGGTCCTCGACGCGACCGCGGATCCCGGGTTCGGCGCGACCGTCGTGGCGGTCGGCACCGATCGTCACGACACCGGGGCGGAGCGTCGGGCCCGGGCCGGTGGCGTCGCGGTGTTCACCGTCCGGCTCGAGGATCATCCCGACCGGGAGGCCTTCAACGCGGCCACCGCCGAGCGGATCGCCGGGTTCGAGCCCGACCTGCTCGTCCTGGCGGGTTACATGAAGATCCTCAGTCGGCGGGTCATCGGCCGGTTCCCGACGATCAACACTCATCCCTCGCTGCTGCCCGCCTTCCCAGGCGCTTCCGCGGTCCGCGACGCGCTCGCCGCCGGGGTGAAGGTGAGTGGGGTGACGGTGCACTGGGTCGACGAGGGGGTCGACACCGGGCCGATCATCGCTCAGCGTCCGGTGCAGGTCGAGCCGGACGATACCGAGCAGACCCTTCGCGCCCGGATCCAGGGCGTCGAACGAGGACTGTTCGTCGCGACGATCGGCGAGATCGTGCGGTCGGGGAGCGCCCAGGCGGTTCCGGCCGGACACCGGCGCGCCCCCGGCTTGCGCGCGCCGGCCGAGGTTCAGGTACCGGCAGAGGCTCACGTCCAGGAGGAATCATGACGTCATCGGGCGAAGGTGTGGCGGGCGAGAGCGGCGCCGCCAGGGGATCCGAGTCCGCTGAGGTGATCCCCACCGGGCGCCGGCCGCTGCGCCGGGCGCTCGTCAGCGTCTACGACAAGAGTGGGCTCGAGGTCCTCGCCGAGGCGTTCCTGGCGGCGGGCGTCGAGGTCGTCTCCACCGGGTCGACCGCGGACGTGCTGGCCCGCCATGGTCTGGCGGTGACCCCGGTCAGCACCGTCACCGGCTTTCCCGAGGTGCTCGGCGGGCGGGTGAAGACCCTGCACCCGCACGTCCACGCCGGTCTGCTCGCCGACCTGCGCAACGCCGAGCACGCGGCCGTGCTGGCCGAACTCGACATCGCCCCGTTCGATCTGGTCGTCGTCAACCTCTACCCGTTCGCCGCGACGGTGGCCGCCGGCGCGAGCGAGGACGAGGCGATCGAGCAGATCGACATCGGCGGCCCGGCGATGATCCGCGCGGCGGCGAAGAACCACGCCTCGGTCTGCGTGGTCGTCTCTCCGGACGACTACACGGAGCTGGCCGAGGCGGTCCGCGGGTCGGGCTACGACCTGCCGGCCCGCCGCCGCCTCGCGGCGAAGGCGTTCGCCCACACCGCCGCCTACGACGTGGCCGTGTCCTCGTGGTTCGCCGGGGTCGTCGCCCCCGACGAGATCGCCCGGGAGACCGGCTGGCCCGACGTGCTGTCCGCGCAGTGGCACCGCTCGGACGTGCTGCGCTACGGCGAGAACCCGCACCAGCGGGCCGCGCTCTACGTCGAGTCGGGTGGCGAGGGGCAGCCGGGCCTCGCCACGGCTCGCCAGCTCCATGGCAAGCAGATGTCCTACAACAACTACACCGATACCGACGCCGCCCGCCGCGCGGTGTACGATTTCGCCGAGCCCGCGGTCGCGGTGATCAAGCATGCCAACCCGTGTGGCATCGCGATCGGCGCGACGATTGCCGAGGCACACCGTAAGGCGCACGCCTGCGACCCGGTCTCCGCGTTCGGCGGAGTGATCGCGACCAACCGGCCGGTCACGGTGGAGCTCGCCGAGCAGATCGCGGAGATTTTCACCGAGGTCGTCGTGGCGCCGGCCTACGAGGCTGGTGCCGTGGAGATTCTCGCCCGCAAGCCGTCTATCCGACTGCTGGAGTGCCCCGCGCCGCCGCATCAGCGCGGGATCGAGCTGCGCCAGATCAGCGGAGGCCTGCTGCTGCAGTCGCGGGACGCGGTCGAGGAGCCGGGCGACGAGCCGTCTGGGTGGACGTTGGAGGCGGGGGCTCCCGCGGACGAGGCGCTGCTGGCCGATCTGCGTTTCGCTTGGCGCGCGGTGCGCTCGGTCAAGTCGAACGCGATCCTGCTCGCCAACGACGGCGCCACCGTGGGCGTCGGGATGGGGCAGGTCAACAGGGTCGACGCGGCACGACTCGCGGTGACCCGGGCGGCGGACCGGGCCAAGGGTGCGGTGGCGGCCAGCGACGCCTACTTCCCGTTTCCGGACGGGTTCGAGGTGCTCGCGGAGGCCGGGGTGCGGGCCGTGGTCGAGCCGGGCGGATCGGTGCGCGACGAACTTGTCATCGCTGCCGCCCGGGAGGCTGGCGTGACGCTCTACTTCAGCGGGGTGCGCCACTTCGCGCACTGAAACCGGTCCCTCGTCAACCGGTCCCTCGTCGGGGTGACGGGGGAGTCCGCGTGCAGGCTCAGCGGAACCGTCGGGGGGCCCAGCGAGTTGCAGGGGCCGGCCGTGGATGCTCCGGCTCGATGGCCGGCCGGTCCGGGGACGGGGAACCCGGCGGGTCCGCCGCCGGAGCCGGCGGCGGTTCGCGGGCGCCGGTGGGCCGTTCCCGCGGGGGATCCGCCCGCGGCGGCGGTTGCGGCCGATTTGGGCTGTCGGGCGGTGGTGGCGGGTCTGGCCGGCCGGGGTCCGGCCCCGTGTTCGCCGGAGCGGATTCGGCCGGGGCGCCTTGTGGCGACGGCCGGGCAGGCTCAACCCCCGCGCTCGCGGCCTCCCACGGGTCCGGCCCGGCCGGCGGAGGTGATGGGGCCGTCGGGTCCGGCGATCCCACCGAGTCCGGCTGCGACCGGACGGCGGTGCGGTCCGGGGACGCGGCGGCTCCCGTCACGTGCTCTGCGGACCGCCCGCTCCCCGAGATGACAGGGGCATCGGACGGCCGCGCATCAGATCCCGGCGCCGACCAGCCCGGTGGTCGTTCCCGGCCCGGCAGCCGGACGCCGTCGACCGGTGAGCCGGCCGACTCCGATGACTCGTCGGTGGCGCCGCCCAGCGACGCGCCGCGCCGCCCGGTGCCACCGCTTCAGGACGCGGCGTTCGCCTCCGCGGCGGCCGAGCCCCGCCGTCCGGTCGCGCTGCCGTTCGCGGTGGTGGCCGTCGGCGCGCTCGCCGCTGCCGTCCCGCCCGGCTGGTCGCCGTTGGGCACGTAGCGCTGTGCGACCCAGTCCAGGGCGTCGCGCCAACTCGCGCCGTACAGCACCGAGATCCGGTCGGCCGTCTGCCGCGCCAGCGCCTGGACGAACACCCTGTCGTCGCTGTCCAGGTGTCGGGCGTCGCCGAAGGTCTCCCAGGCCCTGAACATCAGTTCCTGAAGCTTCTTGCTGTGAGGCGATTCGTCTGCCACGTCGAACTCCCTCCCAAGTGGGCACCGCGGCCGGAAGTCTGCCCTAAGGGGGTAGGACGCCCACAGGTGGGGGTGTTGAGCATTGTGTTCCCGATGTGCCCGAATGGGGCGATGGTGCACTTGCCCCCTAGCATGTGATATAGCAGCCATCTCCCCGGGACGTGCTGCTCGCGGGGTCAGGAGTGCTGCATCGGCTCCGCCACGTCCGGGCGCACGATCCCCAGGCGCATCACCTCGTTCGCCAGCCGTCCCCGCCGGTTCGGTCCCGGCGCGATGTCAAACTTGCGATAGAGCCGCAACAGGTGCTGCTTGACCGCTCCCTCGGTGACGACGAGATCCTCGGCCACCTCGCGGGTGGACGACGGGATCACGAAGGCACCCGGCGCCCCGGCGGGTCGGGACAGTGCGCGTAGCACGTCCCACTCCCGGCGGGTGAGGTCCGGTGGGTCGGGTACCCGCAGCTCGGCGGTCCGATCCCGGGCCGCAGCCCCGCCGCCCGCCTCGATGGTGAACTCGATCAGCGGCCGCCTGTCCTGGACGCGCACGCCCGCTGCGCCGAACCGGATGACGTCGCCGTCGTTGAGGATCCGCCGGCCGACGGGCTGGCCGTTGACCCGGGTGCCGTTGCGGGACAGTCCCTGATCCCAGACGTAGAGATAGGGGCCCCGCCGCACGATCTCGGCGTGAAGCCGGGAGACGCTGGAATCGGCGAGTGGCACGTCGACGCCCGGTCCTCGCCCCACCGTGGTGACCTCGGTGCGCAGGGGGAAGACCTCGCCGGTGATCTCGATCCGCAGACTCGGCCCGTCCACTTTTCTCCAACCTCGCTTCCATCGATCCACGCTCGTCCCTGACCTGCCGGTGCCCGCTCCACCGTGCCGGCATCGTGCAGGATCACTGGTGACCGCCTCCGTCTTGCTGGGACAAGCCTTTGGTCCGTGATCCCCGGTCGAGGGTCAGTAACACGTGACTTTCCGACGATCTGGACGCTTCGGATTCGCGGGCGGGGCGGTGGACGGCCGGGGCACGGCCTACCGTGTGTCCTGGGGATCCGGTCGTGCTGGTTGGATGAGTACTCTGCACCGTCCTGTCGCGGGGTGGGACCGCCGGCGACGGCGGGACAACGCCACGCCCAGCACGGCAGGCCTGTCCGCAACGATCCTGACCGGCGCCGGAGGTGGGGGTGACCGACGCGGCACGCCGGCCCGACCCGCCCCGGCCCGAGCGGGAGCCGGCCGGGCACGATCACCCGTATGACGCCCGGAGCCGTCCCGCCGGTGCCGGCCGTCCCGCCGGTGCCGGCCGTCCGGGCGATGCGGGCCGTCCGGGCGATGCGGGCTGGCGTGATGCGGGCTGGCGTGATGCGGGCTGGCCCGGTGATGCGGGCTGGCCTGGTGAGGCCGACCAGACGATTGGCGCTGACCCCGCCGAAGCCGGTCGGCGTGACCCGACCGGGTGGCGGGACGGTAGTGGCCGCAGCGACGCCGACCGGCACCGCGAGCTGCGCCGCCGGGACGACCGGCCCGCGCCGCCGGTGCAGCCGGCCACTCCGCCCTCCCCCCGCACCACTCGCGGCGGGGCGCGCCGTGGTGAGGAGCAGCGCAGGGCGGCCCGTGAGGTCGACACCCGTCCGCGTCTCGGGGCCCGGGGTCCCGCCGTGGACCGGCGACCGGCCGCCCGGCGCACAGCGGGAGCCGTCGAGCCGGATCCGACGGGGTCGTCCGCACCCGCCTGGCCACCCGGCGCATCCGCGGACCATGAACCGCCCATGGCACCCGCGGCCTCGCCGGCCGGTGTGCCCGCTCGGCCCGGTGTGCCCGCTCGGCCCGGTGTGCCCGCTCGGCCCGGTGTACCCGCTGGCCCGGATGCGTCCGGTGGGTCCGCCGCGCCTGCGGTGGTCGGTGCGTCCGGATCCGGCCGGTCGGGGGTCGTCGGCTGGCTGCGGCGCGAGATGCTGTTCGCGTCGGTGCTGGTCGGCGTCGCGGTCGGGTTGGTGCTCGTCTACCAGGACCGGTGGCGCCGCGGCATGCTGGTGGTCGGGGTCGTGCTGGTCCTGGCGGGTCTCGCCCGCCTCGCGCTGCCGACGCGGCGGGTCGGGCTGCTCGCCGTGCGCGGGCGGGTGTTCGACATCGTGATCCTGTTGCTGTTCGGGGCGTCGGTGATCACACTCACCTCCGCGGTGCCCTACCCGGGACCTTGACCATCGGCGGGTGCCCGCGGGGGCACGCGGTCCGCGTTGGGACGGCGATGGTCAGCGCCGCCCGGCCATGGTGCGTCGTACGGCGAGCCGGGTGAGGGAGCTGGCCGGGATGGTGCCCCGGCCCAGCCCGATCTCGACGAGGGTGTCGTACAGCTCGGTGCGGGTGCGAGCGGCCCGCACCGCGGCGTCCATCATCGTGCGGCGCCGCCCGACGAGGCCGGCGAGCAGCGCGGTGTGTCGCAGATGCCGGCCGAGCTCGGCGTCGAGCGAGCGCCGGTACCGCCGGCCGGCACCGGCGGGGCTCGCCACCCCGACCGCCGCCTGCCCGGCCAGGGAGCCGGACAGCAGCGCGTAGTAGATGCCCTCCCCGGTCAGGGGGTTGATCAGCGAGGCCGCGTCGCCGGCGAGGAGTACCGGACCGTTGGGCTGGCGCGGCCGATGAGTCGACAGCGGCAGATGGTGGGCCCGCAGCGTGGCCGGATCCGCCGGGGTTTGCGGCAGCATCCGGGCCAAGGTGCGGTGCAGGACCGTCTTCGCGCTCGCCCCGTCGTCGCCGCCGGTCAGACGGGAGCGCAGCATGCCGTAGCCGATGTTCGCCCGGCCGTCACCGATCGGGAACGACCACGCGTAGGCCGGCCAGCCGTCGTCGGTCATGTGGATGAACTGCTCGGGCGGGCGTTCGTCGGCGGGGAGGTCGGCGTACGCCCGCACCGCGATCGCCATCGCTTCCGGCGGGTTCGCCGCCAGGCCCAGCCCGCGTCGCACGACCGAGTTCGCGCCGTCCGCGCCGATGACGACCCGGGCCGTCAGCGCACCGTTGACGACGACGACCGGTTCGCGTCCCCGGCCGTCGGGCCGCGGCCGGTCGGTGAGCTCCAGGGTCCGTACCCGGCGTCGCACCAGGTGGGCGCCGCGGGCCCGGGCCGCGGCCACGAGACGGGCGTCGAAGACCTCCCGGGGCACCACGTAGCTGGCCCGGGCCGACGGGGTGGCCACCTCGGCGCCGCCCGGCGTGCGCAGCCGCATCCGGTCGACCGGCTGGTAGCCGGCGACGGCGTCGGTGACACCGAGGTCGCGCAGCACGTCGAGTCCGTGCGGGGCGATGCCGTCGCCGCAGGTCTTGTCCCGCGGGAACGCGGCGGCGTCCGCGATGACGACGCTGGCTCCGGGGCGTTCCCGCAGCGCCGCCAGCGCCGCCGCGCAGCCGGCCGGACCACCACCGACGACGAGCACGTCGATCGTGCGATCGGGCAGATCCGCCGACTCGTCGACGCGCACGATCGGGGTAGCCATCGTGATCGTGTCGATGTCCTTCGCTGGTCCCGCCGGGATGGGGCGTGGGCTGGACGGGGTGGGCGCTGAGGACGGGGTCTGCACGCCCGCCAGTCTCGCAGCCGACCATGGGAGGGTGCGCCAGCGCCCCCGTGCCCGCGGTGGGCCCGATCGTCGTCCGCCCAGGTCCGTCCGCAGCCCGGCCGGGCGGAAGAGTTCGTACAGTGCGTGGCGTGGACGCACTGGTGCAGGTTTCGCAGTGGCCGGTCAGGACGGTGGCGGTCACGGTCCTCGGCCTGGATGACGCTCCCGCCGCCGACGCTCCCGCCGCCGACTCTCCCGCCGCCGAGGTCTGGCGGGCGGGCCCGGGCGGGGCGGTCCGGGAGCTCGGCCGGACGGGGCCGGACGATCATCCTTTCCGGCTCGCCTCGGTGTCGAAGTTGCTCAGCGCCTACGCGGTGCTCATCGCCGTGGAGGAGGGCGCGATCGGGCTGGCCGACCCGGCCGGTCCCGAGTCGTCCACCGTGGCGCACCTGCTCGCCCACGCCTCCGGGCTGGCCTTCGAGGGCGACAAGGTCCTCGCCGCGCCGGGCACTCGCCGGATCTACTCCAACGCCGGCTTCGACCGGTTGGCCGAGGCGGTCACCCGGGCGACGGGGATCGCCTTCGCCGACTACCTCGCCGAGGCCGTGTTCGAGCCGCTGGGGATGCGGCGGGCCAGCCTCGCCGGCTCGGCAGCCTCCGGGGTGACGGCAACTCTCGCCGACCTGCGCAGCTTCGCCGCCGAGCTGCTCGCTCCCACCCTGCTGTCGGCCGAGACGTTCGCAGCCGCGACGTCGGTCGCCTTCCCGGGGCTGGCCGGCGTCCTGCCGGGTTTCGGTCGCCAGGACCCGAACGACTGGGGGCTGGGCTGCGAGATCCGCGGCGGCAAGAACCCGCACTGGACCGGCAGCGCCAACGCACCCGTGACCTTCGGCCACTTCGGCCAGGCCGGCACCTTCCTCTGGGTGGACCCGGTCGCCCAGCTCGCGTGCGTCACACTGTGTGATCGCGACTTCGGGGAGTGGGCGCAGCGGCTGTGGCCACCCCTGTCGGATGACGTGCTGGCGCAGGCCCGCCCCCAGGTGGTGAATCCCTCGGCGTGACCGGATCGAGGGGTGGGGCGTGCGGCGCGGGCTGCGCTGGACTTGTCGGGATCCTCCCGCCATCCGCCCGGCCCATATGGCGGGTTGCCACTGTTTTGGCCTGATCCTCGGGCGGCCGGGTCGCGGTCTTCTGGTCCGCGGGAGACAGGCGGCGTCCGTGGGCCATGATGTCGGCATGCTTTCCTCGGCGACACCGATCCCGACGGCCGGTCACCGACCCGGTGATGGCGTGCCCACGAGTACCGAGAGTGACGATCTTGGGGTGGGACGTCGCGGGCGCCGCGTCTGCCACGGTGCCGGTCGCGCATGACTGAAAGGTCGATCGAACCAGGAGCCGGCGTCGAACCAGAGGCCGGGATCGATCCGGCGTCCGCGGTCGGCCCGGTGCGCGCGGCGGATCCGACCCGCCCGGCCGACGCGGTGGACCTGGCCGACATAGGCGTGGCGATCGGCATTCCCGAGCCCTACCGGACCGAGCTCCAGGACTGGCGGGAGCGGCTCGGTGATCCCAATGCCGCCCTCATCGTTCCGCACGTCACCCTCCTCGGGCCGACGACGGTCCGGCTGGCCGATCTACCGGCGATCGAGCGTCATCTGGCGCAGCTCGCCCGTCCGAACGGTCCGTTCACGATTCGGTTGCGAGGCTCGGGCACATTCCGCCCACTGTCACCCGTTGTCTTCGTCGCACTCGTCGCCGGTGCGGCCCGCTGCGCGACGCTGGCGGCGGCGGTGCGATCCGGCCCGCTGGAACGTCCGCTGAGCTTCGCCTACCACCCCCATGTCACCGTGGCTCACGACCTCGACGAGGACGGTCTCGACCGCGCCTACGAGGCACTGGCCGACTACCAGGCGCAGTTCGACGTGCGAGGGTTCGGGCTCTACGAAAGAGGGGCCGACCTACGCTGGCGGCAACTACGCTTCTTCCCGTTCGGGCAGCAGGGGGACGAATCCGAACCGAACGGCGACGGAGGGCGACGCGCCGGCATCGGTTCACGGGAATGAGCAGGCGTCGCCGGGGGGACATTGACGGGTGTGACCAGACCTCGTGAGGCGGTTCGGGCCGGCGTCGGCACGGTTTCCGATACCGCCGGAGCGGTAAGGGCGAAACGTCCGTTTCTCGACCATCTTGTTCGGGCGTATTCCCGATACACCGCCGACGGCGGCGACCGGCTGGCCGCGTCGGCGACGTACTTCGCCTTCCTGTCGTTCTTCCCGATCGTCGCGCTCGCCTTCGCGGTCACGGGGTTCGTGGTCGACGCCTACCCCGACGTGCAGGACAGCCTGACCAAGCAGATCAACGACTACCTGCCGGGGCTGGCGGACAAGCTCGACGTCACCTCGATCGGCAACGCCAAGGTCGGTGTCGGCCTCATCGGTCTGCTCGGACTGCTGCTCGCCGGCCTCGCCTGGATCGACGCGCTGCGCGACGCCCTGCGGTTGATCTGGCACCAGGACATCGACGTCGGCAACATCATCAAGCGGCGGTTGCGCGACATCACCGTCCTCGCCGGCCTCGGGCTGACCCTGCTGGCCTCGCTCGTGGTCACCAGCCTGTCGACCTCGGCGACCGGGACGTTCCTGGACTGGATCGGTTTGTCCGGCAGTACGGCCGCCGCCTGGGTCACCGGCATCCTGGCTCTGCTCGTCGCCCTCGCGATCGACACCGCGGTGTTCCTCTACCTGTTCTGGCGGTTGCCGCGGCAGACCGACCGGAGCCGGTCGGTGCGTGGCGCGATGCTCGGCGCTGTCGGGCTGGAGATCCTCAAGGTCGTGGGGACCTGGCTGATCGGCCAGACCACGGGCAATCCGGTCTACGGCACGTTCGCGGTGATCGTCGGGCTGCTCATCTGGATCAACATCGTGATGCGGTGGACGCTGTTCGTCGCCGCCTGGACGGTGACCGCGCCCTACGCCTCGGACGTCTATCCCTCGGGAACGGCTGCGTCCCCCGAGGCTCACCGGCCGGCTGCGTCGCCGAACCGGGATGCCTCGCGGCGCGACACCTCCCACGGGCTTGCTTCCTCGTCCGCCCAGGACACGGCCACGCCGGCCCTGCCCGGGTCGGACCCGTCGCCGTCGAACCGGTCCGGCCCGGACTCGTCCCGGTCGAGCGTGTCCCCATCGAACGGCTCCCCATCGAGCGGGTCAGGGCCGAGCGGGTCAGGGCCGAACTCGTCGTCCGTCGAGCCGGCCCGGTCGATGGTGCCCGGGAGCCGGGCCGGGCGGATCGAGCCCGCCGACGCCTCCGGCGGGTCCGTGACCACCGATTCGGACGCGACGCTGGCCGCCAGGCTGCGGGCATTGCTGCGTCGACGCCACCCGTCGGAGACCTCCGGGGGCGGGTCGGGCTGAGGGGGTACGAGCCGGCGTGGCCGCGCGCCGAGCCTACTCACGGTGCGGGCCGGCGGCCCATCCGGCGAGGTGCCCACCGGCTGGCCGAGCCCACGGTGACGGCGACGCCGACGGGCCGTCCGCCGCATGAGCGCGGTCACGACGCAGGCGCCCGCCGTGAGCGCGAGCGCGATCCAGGTCATCGGGCCGATCTCGCCGGTGATGCCGCCCGAATGGTCCGCCCGGTGGACCGGCGGCGAGGCGGGCTGCGCCGCCGCCTGCGCACCGGCCATGGACCGGGTCGCGTCACCGGCCACGGCCCCCGCGGAGTTCGGCAGGTAGCCGACCGGCGTCACCTGCCCGGCGTGCGCGAAGCCCCAGTCGAGCAGGGCGCGGGCGTCGGTGCCGTAGGCGGGGGCCGCGCGCAGCAGCGCGACGATGAGCGTGCGACCGCCGCGGGTGGCGGCCCCGACGAACGTGGCGCCCGCGGCCACCGTGTAGCCGTTCTTCACCCCGATGGCGCCGTCGTACGTGCGGAGCAGCGAGTTGTGGTTCTGGATCTCGAAGCGCTGGTTGCCGCGCCCGGGGAGGGACGCCCGCGGGATGGTGAGGTATCCCCGCACGATCGGGTCGTTGAGCGCGGCGCGGCCGAGGATGGCGAGGTCGTACACGCTGGTGACCTGCCCCGGACTGTCCAGACCGGTTGGATCGCCGGCGACGGTTTCGCGCGCGCCCAGCGACCTGGCCAGGGCGTTCATCCGGGGCAGGACCGCCGCGCCGCCGCCGCTGGCCTCGACGAGGGCCACCGTCGCGTCGTTGCCGCTGGAGATCATCATCGCGGTTGCCAGGTCCCGGACGGTGTAGCCGACGCCGGGCACCAGACCGACCTTGGTGCCGTCCACCCGGGGGGCGTTCTCATCGACGGTGATGACCCGGTCCGGCGGCAGACCGGGGAGCACGGTCAGCGCAGTAAGGATCTTCATGGTGCTGGCCGGAAGATCCTGCGCGTGCGGGTGGGAGGCGGCGAGGACGGCGCCGCTGCCGGCGTCCGCGACCAGCCAGGCCTGCGCGGTCAGCCCCGCCGGTGCCGGCGGGGCGGGGGGTCCCTCGGGTGGCGGCGCGGGCATGGCAGCCGGATCTGCCTGAGCGCCGGTGTCCGCCTGGCTGCCGGCAGCCGTACTGCCCCCGGTACCGGCCTGAGCACTGCCGACGGCCTGGCCAGCCGCGGTGGGAGCCGCCGCGGTGGCGGCCACGGCTCCCGCCGCGGTTGCCCCCAGCGCCGGGGTAAGCCACGCCGCGGGGGCGAACAGCAGCCCGACGGCTGTGACGGTGAGGATCAGGGCGCGCCGAGCCCCCGGGTGGACGCGCTGCTCGAGCCTGCTGCCGCCCTGAGGCCGGGCGGCGTCCTGCACGGTGGCTGTGAGTGACCGGCGGGCGGTCTCGAACTCCGCTGACAGGGGTGGACGGGAGCGACACGACCGGCCGGCACGCACCTACAGAACGCTACTGGCTCGAGCCACTCCGGCGCGGGCGGTCACGAGCCGTGTCGCGAACGGGTGTTCACTGTGGGTGAATCACCCGATTTCGGGCGTTCCGCTGATCGACGTGCTGATCCGGCGTGAAGCGGGGCACGATGATGTCCGCGGCCCGCCGTAGCCCGGTTCGTCCGGTGGGTCGCGGTGCCACCGGCGCCTGCGTCTGCCCTGGCTGCGTCCGCGTCCACCGGATCGTCCCCCATCGGCGCGCCCGCGATCCCCGGCAGGGCGGGGTGGGAACCGGCGCTGTCGTTCGCGACGAGGTGCGCCATCGTCGGTCCGGAGCTGGCTGCGCCCGGCTCGGTCTCATCGGGCCGGGAGATACCACCGGGGTGCCCGGCCTGGCTGACTCCGACGGGTGGAGCAGGATCATCGCTCGCGGTGTCAACCCGCGGGCTGTCGGCCGACGACCCGTGGCCCGACGACCCGTGGCCCGATGACCCGTGGCCCGATGACCCGTGGCCCGATGACCCGTGGCCCGATGACCCGTCGACCGCCGATCGGCGGCTCGACGATTTGTCGTCCGGTGGTCCGTCGGCGGCCGGCCCGTCGGCCGACGAGATCCTGGCCGTTGCGACGTCGATGGACGCGTCCGTCGACGTGACCTTTGCGGACCGGGCGCGCTTGGCGCCCTTGGGGCGCTTCGGTGTCCTGGCACGGGCGAAGCCGGGCCCGTCGGCGTCCTCGGTGGAACCCGTCCCGCAGGCGCGGGCCGCGGCCGGGGAGTCGGCCGAGCCGGTCAACGCGCGGTCGTCCGCGCCGGGCTGGAAGGACGTGCCGGGCTGGAAGGACGCGCCGGAGCGGCGGGCGGCGTGGGGCTGACGCGGGAGCTCGACGGCCTCCCGGAGCAGGCTTTCGAGATCTCCCCGCAATGCCTCCAGCTGACCGGCCAGCTCCCCCCGGACGTACTGGCGGGTCGCCGCCTCGCTCTGAGCGAGCCGCAGGGCCGCGACCTCGCGGGTCAGGAACTCCGTGTCCTCGCGCATTCGGCCGGCGACGGCCCGGTCCTCGGTGAGTGAGGCCCGGTCACGGTCGTCCTGACGGTTCTGGGCGAGCAGGATCAGGGGTGCCGCATAGGCTGCCTGGGTCGAGAAGGCCAGGTTCAGCAGGATGAACGGGTAGGGATCCCAGCGCATCAGCGGTAGCGCGATGTTCAGGGCGATCCAGACGATGACGATGCCGGTCTGGATCGCGAGATAACGCCCGGTGCCGAGGAAGCGGGCGATGGTCTCCGCGATTCTGCTGACCGTCTCCCGGTCCACCCGGGGAAGCAGCGCGGGCCGGCCGGAGACCGGCAGGTCGAGACGTTCGGTGCCGAGACCGTGACGATCCGTGGTTCGCGATGCTGAGATGGTCATGGAAGCTCCCCATCCGCGCGCAACGGCCACCGCCGATGAGCGCGCACTCCTCGAGCAGGCCGCACGCGCCGTCGCCACGGCGGCCTCAGGTCGACACGACATCAATCGACCGCACCTGCTCGTGCACTGCCCGATCAGAGCCCCGCGGCCGAGAGGCCACGCGGATCCGGAAGCCGGCACCGACGCAGAGGCGCCGGCCGGGCCGCGGGGGGACGGACGAACGTCACACCGGGCCGGAGAAACGGCAGCCGACCACGCTGCGCTTGCGCGCGGGGGGCGTGAGCCGGACTGCGGCCGGACTTCCGAGCAGTGCCCCGGGAGTCGTCAACCCCGGGTTCGTGGACGCGGACCGGGCGCGCGCGGCGCGCTCCGGCCGGAGCTCAACGCCAGCTGGCGTCCACTAGCAGGAAGCGGCCGTTACTGGAGCACCCGCCAGGACTCACAGCGGCCACCTCCTCGCGTTGGTCCTCCGTGGAGGATTTTTCGGGGGCTTGTCAAGGATAACTGCCCGATCCGTGACCGGACCTATCGGGGTATCCGTGACCTCCGTCGCGAAGGTGTCACCTCCGGCGGTGGGTTTGCCCGGCCGGAGGTGCGACGTCCCCGCCAGGTTGCCGGCTGGTTACCGATGGTGGCGGGATTCGGGGCGGCGTGGTGCGGCACCAGCCCTGGATCTCGGGTTCCCGCAGCATGTCCGGGTTCGTCCGGGCTAGGCGACAGGCGGCAAATGTGGTGCGTGTGGCGGGCGCAGCGGGGTATGCCGTGGCCGGTTGGCGCCGGTACACCGCGGCTTCGGGGGTTCGCCCCCGTTGCCGCCCGCGGGCTGGGGCCGTGAAACGAGGGGAACCCGGTGAAGGTCAACGGATGCGCCCGGTGCGGGCAGCTCGTCTTCTTCGAGAACACCGCCTGTCTGCGGTGCGGTGCGCCGCTCGGTTTCGAGCCGGACGGGGGCCGGGTCCTCACCCTGGTACCCGATTCGCCGGCGGCGGGCGCGGCTGACCGTGACGACGTCCACGACCCGGCGACGGTGTTCTACGAGCTGCCACCGGTCGCGGAGGTGGGGGCTGCGCTCGGCGACGGGCCGGCGACCGGCGACCGGGCCGTTCCCCACTCAGTGGCGGTCCCGCGCGCCGGTTCCGATACGGACCCGATCGCCCGGGATCTCCTCGAGGCCGTCCCGGCGGCGCGTCGGCGCCGCTACCGGCGCTGCGCAAACGCGCGGCTCGCCGGCTGCAACTGGCTCATCGCCGTACCGGCGCCCGCGAATCCCGCGGCCGGTGTCGCCGAGGTGGACGGGGAGCCCGACGCGGGCGGATCCATGCCGTCGGCGGAACCCGCCTGGCCCGGTGGGCTGTGCGTCTGCTGCCGGCTGACGCGGACGCGGCCGGCGGACACGGATCCGGTGGGGAAGGAGCAGTTCGAGCGGGCGGAGGCGGCCAAGCGCCGGCTCGTGGCCCAGCTGCTCGAACTCGGCCTGCCCGTCGTCTCCCACGTCGACGACCCAGCGAACGGCCTGGCATTCGACCTGCTGAGCAGCACCAAGCAGAAGGTGATGACCGGGCACAGCGACGGCGTCGTCACCCTGGACCTGGCCGAATCCGACGACGCCCACCGTGAGATGGTCCGTACCCAGCTCGGGGAGCCCTACCGCACGCTGCTCGGGCACTTCCGGCACGAGACCGGCCACTACTACTGGGCCTCGCTGGTGGACGCCGATTCCGGGCGGGCCGCCGAGTTCCGCGACCTGTTCGGCGACGCGGACCTCGACTACTCCGCCGCTCTGGACCGGCACTACGCCGAGGGCCCCCCGCAGAACTGGCGCGAGACCCACGTCAGCGCGTACGCCACGATGCACCCGTGGGAGGACTGGGCCGAGACCTTCGCCCACTACCTGCATATCCGCGACACGTTGCGAACCGCCGCCGAGTTTGGCCTGGGGGTGACCGGCCCGGATCTCGGCTCCTTCGGGGTGGCGCCACGCAGCCACGCCGCCGAGCCCGCCGACCTGCCGCTCGGCGTGGACGGGCCCGGCGGGAGCTCGCCGGAGCTCGCCGAGATCGTTGCCCAGTGGCTGCCGCTGACGTACGCCCTCAACGCGATCAACCGCAGCATGGGGCGCGACGATCTCTATCCGTTCGTCCTGACACCCGCCGTGCAGGCGAAGCTCTCCTTCGTCCACGACGTCATCGCCTGCGCCCGGACCCGTACGTCGCGGACCGCACACGCCGTCAATGCCGGCGAGGGTACCGATCCGTCCCTCGCGGCGGCGCGTGGCGCCGACGCCGTCACCGGTGGCCGTGCGCCCGAGCCGGATAGAGCGGCCGCAGCATCGGGATGAACGTCTTGACCGACGGATCGTCCGTGACCGGCCGCGGACCGCTGAGGACGACGAAGCCGTGCCGGATGTACAGCCGTCGCGCCGGCCGGTTCGCGGGGGCCACCCACAGCTTCACCGCCTCGGCGCCGGCCCGGCCGGCCCAGCCCAGCGCGGTCGCCAGCAGGACGTCCGCGGCGCCGGTGCCGCGGGCCGCGGGTGCGATCCACATGGCACCCAGCTCGCGTAACCAGGGCCGGCCGGTCGGGGTGAACCCCTGCACCATGCCCACCGCCTCGCCGGCCCGTTCCACGATCGCCACCAGCTCCGCGGGAGAGTCCGCCCCGGCCTCGGCACGCCGCGCCCACTCGGCCGTTGGCTGCGCCCGCGCAGCCTCGAGCGTCTGCCAGAACGCGGCGGGCGAGTCGGCGAGTGCGGCCAGCCGCAGCCGGCGCAGCAACGGCCCCTCGTCGGGCCGGATATGACGACCATGGATGCCGTCCGTCACGGTGTTCGACTCCTCTGGCGTAGCGGTCTCTCGCGCAGGACGCGGCATCCGTGGTGGTGGCTGCCGCGCCGTCCCGGCCACGCGCTATAGCCGGGTCCAGGCCCTGAACGACCGGAGCCGGCCGGATGTCCCGACATCGCGCCCTCGGCGCGTCCGCCGGCGTGGTTGTTGCGCAGGGAAAGAGCGGTGTTGGGCGTAATCGGCACGACCTTTAGCTCAAACGGCTCCCAGGCGCCCCCGCGAGCGCGGATACTGATCAAAGCGGCGGGACGGCGGAGGAGTTCGCTGGAGATGATCCATCGTGGGTAGGCCCGTCACACTCATCGTGCGTCAGGACGGCCCCTCGTGGTCGGCCTGGTCCCCGCAGTACCCGGGGCTCGCCATGGTGCAGCCGGCCGCGGCGGACCTGCGGGCCGTGCTGCCCGAGGTCCTCGCCTGGTATTTCGGCGAGGACGCCGCGATCGAGCCGCAGGTCCACTGTGAGCGCGAGCTGCACGGTGTCATCGTCCGGCTCGCGCAGGACGCCCAGTTGTACGAGCGCGAACGGATCGCCGAGCGGCTCGGTGCCGCCCTCGGCGTCGCGAGCCAGCGGGCGCAGCTACGCTCCGGTCCCGTCAGCGGCGCGGGCGAGGTCACCTTCGTCTGCGCCCTGCAGTCCGACCGGATCGCCTGGCTGACCGCCCAGATGGAGGACGACAACGACGCCGTCGTCGCCCTCCTGCCGGTCGCCGAGACGATGCTGTGGGCCATCCGGTTCGGCGCGGCCGGTGATGGTTCCGCCGCGGTCCAGCCTTCGGCCTACCCGCCCGACACCACGCTGGGCGAGGTCATCCGCACCTTCGCCGGCCCCCGCCAGCAGCTACGCACCTGAGCCACGCCAAGACGAGGCCCATCCCGGTCCCGAGCCCGAGAGATCGGGGTGTTTCGCGGAACCCGGCACGCGCCTCGTAGCGCGTAAGCCCTGATCGTCGGGGGTGGTGGACGTGGGCGTTGTCGCCGGTGGACGTGGGGAGGTAGGCACCGACGTCGTCGCGCACGTCGGCCATGATCTGCCGGCAGCGGTCCAGCATCGCCGTGTCCAGGGCCCCCTGCCGGTACGTGGTGACGAAGACCAAACGGACGTGGACTGCGCGGACCACGTGTCTGCCTCGCCTGTGGCCGTCCGGTCTGCTCCTGGACCAGGGACGATGTCGGGGATGGCTATCGTGCGCTACCGCTAGCGTGCCTATCCGCAGCCGGGTCGGGTGGCGGCGTTGGCGCGGGCGTCTGGTTGCGCCCGGGTCGTGTTCAACGACGTGCTGCGGATCCGTGATGAGGCGTATCACGGAACATGATCGTGGTCTGAAGGCGGCGAGGAACATCCTCGCCGAGGGTGCTCGTATGGTCGCCGCTGGGCGGAAAGCCGGGGCTGGGATGCCCCGGCAGGCGGAGACCCTAAACGCCTGTGGAGCCGACGTGAGACCCGAACCTGTCCGGGCGGTTGGCGGGGAAACAGGAACCCATCGAGGTGCCGCGTGAGCGGCACGGCAGGAACCCCCGCCGCTCACGACGGGAAGGACGTCAGGGCTGTCGTCACGCACGAGGGCGACTGGTACGTGGCGCGGACGCTGGGGGTCGAGGTGACCAGCCAGGGAGTCGCCGGCGAATCTTCGCGAGGCGTTGGAGCTGTACTTCGAGGACCAGCCCTTCCCCGTGACTGCCGCGGACGGTTCCATCGTCGCTGCGCTGGACATCCGCCTGTCGGCGTGACGCCTGCCCTGCCCCGGGTCTGCGGGGCGAAGGTCGTGAGGGCCCTGGGACGTGCGGGCTTCGAAGAGGTCGCCACGCGCGGGTCGCACTGCAGCTGCGGCACAAGGAGAGTGCCCGGGTTGTGATCGTCCCGCTTCACCGGGAGCTGGCGACAGGAAACCCTGCCGCTGTTCTGCGTCAGGCGGGCATCGAGGCGCAGGAGCTTAGGACGTTGCTCACCTGAGCCTGAGGCGATCCCGGGTGCAAGCTGGGAGGGTGACTCTGTCGAAGCGCGCCTCCTGGTTCCTGATCGCGGTCGGGGTGTGGACGTGGGCGATCTGGCCGAACTTCCTACGGAACGTGTGGAAGGATGATCGTTCCTGGGACGACGGCCCGACCGGCTTCTTCACCGTCCACCTGGTCCTGACCGTCGTCTCCCTCGCGATCGGCTCCGTCGTCGGCTGGCTCGGTGTCCGTGCGGCACGCGCCGGTCGTTCCAGCGTTTCCAAAGAGGTCGCCCCACCCAGGCAACCGATCAATTCGGATTCATCTGTGATCTAGGTACCCCGCCCGGGCGGGCGCTCGGCACCCAGTAGGGCCACATTGTTTCTTTTTGTGTCCATCGGACCGCTTTGCGTGCTCTCCGTCGTATGGTCGACTCCTTCATCTCGATCAAGGAGTGGAGGATGTGATGAGAAGAGCCGCCTGTCCGCGAACACGGGAACGACACCCGGTGCCAGGCCCGATTTCCACGATTCGGCGACCGGGGAGTTCCCTTCGCTGAAGGCCCGCCAGCTCCTGCGGGTACTCGGTCGGCTGGGATATCGCGTGACCCGGCAGGAGGGCTCGTCGCACCGGTGGCTCGAGGCGGACGGGCTCCCGCGGCTGCGGATCGCGTCCCATGACCGGACTACCGTCGGGCCTGGGCTCGTCCGGCAGATACTGGTCAAGCAGGTTGGGCTGAGTGTGGAGGAGGCGCTGGAGGTGATCCACGGTGACTAGAGCCGTCTCCGTGATTGTTCGGCGCGACGGCGTCTCCTGGTCGGCCTGGTCACCCCAGTGCCCGGGACTGGCGATCGCCGAGCCGACGGCCACCGAGTTGCGCAGCGCATTTCCGGATGCACTTGCCTGGTACTTCGACGGCAATCGTGACCTGGATATGCAGATCCACCTTGAGCAGGAGTTGCGCGGCGTGGTAATCCGGATCGCGCAGGACACACAGGTATGGGAGCGGCAGCTGGTCGCCGGGCGGCTGGGCGCGGCGCTCGGGGTGGACAGCCAGGCCGCGGAGCTGCGTTCCGCGGCGCTGAACGCGGCCGGTGAGATCGTCTATGTCTGCGCCTTGCCGTCGGATCCGGTCTCCTGGCTGACCGCACAGATGGATGACGAGACGGACGCGGTCGTGGTCACGTTGCCGTCCGCGGAGTCGATGTTGTGGACCCTGCAGTTCGGCACCGTTGGATCCCGCGGTGAGAAGCCCTCCAGCCTCCGCTATCGGCCAGAGACGACCTTCGGTGAGATCATGCCGACCTTCGCCGGCCCGCGGCTCAGGCTCAGCGCCTGAACAGCGTTCTCGCTTCACCGAATGTAACGAATCTTGGCAGGATCGTACGGTCGGGCGAGTGCAGGCTGGATGGGCGACTCTGTCGAAGTGCGCCTCCTGGTTTCTGATCGCGGTCGGGGCGTGGACGTGGGCGATCTGGCCAAATTTCCTTCGGAACGTTTGGAAGGATGATTGTTCTTGAGATGATGGCCCCACCAGTTTTCCACGATCCACCCGAGGCTGACAGGGAGGGACTCGGGAAAACGACTTGCCTACGCAGGCACGAAGGCAGTGAGCTGAAATAGAGCTGCGGCTGGATCGCTGTCGCGCAGGCTCTCGGTCGTGGCGCCGATGAGGCCAGACGTGAAGCCAAAGAAGATAAGTATGGCGCTGGCCTTAAGGCCTTCGCGTACCCCCTCTCGAATCCAGCCCGAATCTTCTTCTCGCCAGATGCCGAACCGGAACAGACTCCATCCGGCAATAAACGCGGTTGATGCCAAGAACTCGGCCATGGTCTGCCAGCCGCCTGGCAGTAGGACTGAAAGAAGGACGAAGACCAGTCCGAGCAGGAGTGCGCCAAGTACCCATCGAGTAGCGGCCACAACCCTTGTCATATGAGCCGCCACGCCCCGTGGCAGATCGTCTCCATCGGTCTGCCGAAATCCAAGGGCCTCGCGAAGAGGCAGCCTACGAAGCTCTTGGAGGCGGCGGAGAAAGTCGGCGGGAAGGGTGCGTAGGCCCGGTAGAACGTCGCGCGGCCTTTTCGCCAATCCCTTGTAGAAGAGCAGAGTCTCTCTGTTCGAGAAGAGCATCACAAACCCCACGCCCCGGATGTCGTCCCGCTCGATCTTCCTCCGCCCTCGATTCTGGCGATCCACGGCTGGCTGCAAGGCCATCCAGCGCGGCAGTGAGGGATCTACGCGGTGTCCATCGCCGTATGTCGTAACGTGATTATGGGCACGACAGTAGTACCATTCTCCGGCTACCGGTGATCTACAGGGCTTATCTGCCCGTGCCTGTTGCGTGTGGAAGTACTTGCACTGGACTGGCCAGGTGGTTCCGCGGGCCATCCATAGGGTCGTTCTTAGCGCGACAGCAAGTATTGGAAACAGAGCGGCTATTAGTAGAGGCCACGGAAGAAGGGTTCGCTGGTCGAGCCAAGTGGCGAAAAGGATCAGGCAACGGCCAATGCCGTCGAGGATGTCGGCCACACGCTTAGGATAGGCAACTTATTCTGGCTGTATGCATGGTTGTGCTATCTGTTCGCGTTTCCGTTACTATTCATCGCGTTAGTCCCGATTGTGAATAATACGGCTCGCCGTCAAGTACTGGATGCGAAATTCCTGCTTCCCTTGGAACCTGTGAAATGATGATGGCCTCGGGGGGCTTCGTCTCCCTCGCGATCGGCTCCGTGGTCGGGTGGCTCGGTGCGCGGCATCGGGGGCGAGCGGACGCCTGACCTCGGCCGTTCCGGCTCTGTCGGTGGCGTCGGGTAGACACCTTGTCATGGCGGCAGACGAGACAACCTCAGCGCATCCGGTGGCCGACGGATCCGTGGCGGCGACCGGCCCACAGCCGGCCGGCGCGTCCGTCGTACCTCAGGCGGCCCCCGCGGAGGCGTCCGCCCCGGCAGCGGGCGGCGGGGCGTTGCGGGCGCGGGCGCAGGAGCTGCTGCGCGCGTTGGCCGGGCCGGCCGCGGTGCTGCGGGAGGACCAGTGGCAGGCGATCGACGCGCTGGTCACCCACCGGCGCCGGGTGCTGCTCGTGCAGCGCACCGGCTGGGGCAAGTCGGCGGTCTACTTCCTCGCCACCGCCCTGCTGCGCGGCGAGGCCGGGCTCGGCCCGGTGGACCCGGGCCGGCGGATCGGGCCGACGGTGATCGTCTCGCCGCTGCTCGCCCTCATCCGCAACCAGGCGGCCGCCGCCGGCCGGCTGGGCATCCGCGCGGGTGAGATCCACTCCGGCAACGTCACCGAGTGGGACGAGGTCTACGCGGCGCTGCGAGCCGGCGAACTCGACGTGCTGCTCGTCGGGCCCGAACGGCTGAACAACCCGACGTTCCGCGATGACTACCTGCCCGAGCTCGCCGCCACCACCGGTCTGCTCGTGGTGGACGAGGCACACTGCATCTCCGACTGGGGGCACGACTTCCGCCCGGACTACCGCCGGCTGCGCACCCTGATCGCCGGCCTGCGCCCGCAGGTCCCGGTCCTCGCCACCACCGCGACCGCCAACCAGCGGGTGGTCGAGGACGTCAGCGAGCAGCTCGACGCCGGTGCCGGGGCGGGGGCGATCGAGGCGCCGGGCACCCTGGTGCTGCGCGGGTCGCTCGACCGGGAGAGCCTACGGCTCGCCGTCGTCGCCCTGCCCCGGGCCGAGCACCGCTTCGGCTGGCTCGCCGAGCGGCTCCGCGAGCTGCCCGGATCGGGGATCGTCTACACGCTGACCAAGGCGGCGGCGGAGGAGCTGACCGCCTTCCTGCGCGGCGAGGGGTACCCGGTCGCCTGCTACCACGGCGGCACCGAGGCTGCCGAACGCGTCGCCGCCGAGGAGGACCTGCTCGCCAACCGGGTCAAGGCGCTCGTCGCCACCAGCGCGCTCGGGATGGGCTTCGACAAGCCGGATCTGGGCTTCGTCGTGCACGTCGGGGCGCCCTCGTCGCCGATCTCCTACTACCAGCAGATCGGGCGGGCCGGGCGCGCCGTCGACGCCGCCGAGGTCGTCCTCCTGCCGGCCGCGGAGGACCGCGACATCTGGCGCTACTTCGCCGACACCTCCTTTCCGCCCGAGCGCGTGGTCCGCGCGGTTCTGGGGGTGCTCGCCGACGCCGACCGGCCGATGTCGACCCAGGCGCTGTTGGCCGCCGTCGACCTCGGCCCCAGTCGGCTCGACCAGATGCTGAAGGTGCTCGACACCGACGGCGTGGTCCACCGGGTCAAGGGCGGCTGGACGGCGACCGGGGCGGCGTGGTCCTACGACGAGCCGCGCTACCGGCGGGTCGCCGCCGCGCGGGCCGTCGAGCAGCAGGCGATGCTCGACTACATCGCCACCCCCGGTTGCCGGATGGAGTTCCTGCGCCGCCAGCTCGACGATCCCCACGCCGCCCCCTGCGGGCGCTGCGACCGGTGCACCGGTCGGACGTGGCCGTCAGCCGTCTCGACGGCCGCCAGCACCCGGGCCCGCGAGGAGCTGATGCGTCCCGGGGTCGTCATCGAGCCGCGCCGGATGTGGCCGACCGGCATGAACCGGCTGGGCATCAGCCTGTCCGGCCGCATCCCGCCGACGGCCGGCGCCGAACCCGGACGAGTGGTGGCGCGGCTCGGTGACGTCGGCTGGGGCAACCGCCTGCGGCCGATGTTCGCCGCCGGCCCCGGCACGGGTCCCGACGATGGCCCCGGCCGCGACGCCGTGGTCGAGACCGGGGCCGACGGCCCGCTGCCCGCCGACCTGGTGGAGGCGGTCGTGGGCACGCTCGCCCACTGGGAGTGGGAGCGCCGCCCGGCCGCGGTCGTCGCGATCGCCTCGCGCAGCCGGCCCCGGCTGGTGTCCAGCCTCGCCGAACGCATCGCGGCCATCGGCCGGCTGCCGCTGCTGGGCCAGCTCGAACGGGTCGGCGGCGGTCCGCACGCCGGGCAGGTCCACAACAGCGCCCACCGGCTCGCCGGCCTGTGGGAGGCGTTCGCCGTCCCGCCGGGCCTGCACGACGCGCTCGGCGCGGTCGACGGCCCGATCCTGCTCGTCGACGACCGGATCGTCACCGGCTGGACGATGACAGTGGCCGCCCGCCTGCTGCGGAAGGCCGGCGCGCCCGCGGTGCTGCCGTTCGCGCTCGCCGTCGACACCACCTGAGCACGACCCGGCTCTCGGCGATCCACCGCCCTGGCACGCCGCCGGACACGCCGGGGGCGGGGCCGCGTGCGGGTGGCAATACGGCCGGAACCGGTGCAAAAGAAATACTCAACCATTGACGTTTCGGAAGCTGGCTTGGCACGCTGTGCGCACACCGAACATCACGCCCGCCAATGGTGTGACATCGAGGTGAAATCATCCGGCTGGCCATGGACATTCACCGTATTCGTCCTAGCCTTGGCTCGCGGGGGTTTCGGGACCGGCCGGTGACCGGCCGGGCGAGACGGAGGGCGGGCGCTGATCAACATGTTGGACGACGACCGTTGCACCGCCATGGTGATGGGGGGCGGGCGGAGATACGTCGCCCACCGGTGCGGCAAGCGAGCGATCGCGAAGGATCCGGACGGGCTGTGCCGGACCCATCGCCTGGAGCGGGAGGGCGCGCAGGACACTGACGCCGGCGAGCGGAACTGGCGGCGGAACAAGGAAACCGAGCGGCGGCTGACCGAGCTTGCCCGCCACCTCGACGACTTCTACACCCTGCCCGTGGCCCTGGAGTACGCCGAATCCGCGCCGACCCGCCCGCCGACAGGGCGACTCCTGATCGATCCCGACGATCTGCTCCGGGTGCTGCGCGCCCAGGATCTGATGCCGCGCCGCGTCGTCTGACCCACATCTGCCCGGGGCCAGGCCGAAATCGGGAAACCCGAAGGCCCCGAAAGACGGAATACGGTTTCGGAATTTCCTGCGTGCGTCGGTCGGTGCCGAGTGCCGATTCGGAGCCGTCGCGGCAGCTGCTCAGAGCCGGTGGTGGTTCAGAGGCGGTGGTGGTTCAGAGGCGGCGGAACAGCAGGGCGCGCTTGACCTCCTGGATCGCCTTGGTGACCTGGATGCCACGCGGGCAGGCATTCGTGCAGTTGAAGGTGGTCCGGCAGCGCCAGACGCCCTCGCGCTCATTGAGGATCTCCAGCCGCTCGTCGGCGCCGGCGTCGCGGCTGTCGAAGATGAAGCGGTGGGCGGCGACGATCGCCTGCGGTCCGAAGTAGTCCCCGTCGTTCCAGAAGACCGGGCACGACGTCGTGCAGGCCGCGCACATGATGCACTTGGTGGTGTCGTCGAAACGCGCCCGGTCCTCGGGGGACTGCAGCCGTTCCCGGGTCGGCTCGTGGTCGTCCGTGATCAGGTAGGGCTTCACCGCCCGGAACGCGTCGAAGAACGGTTCCATGTCGACGATGAGATCCTTCTCGACCGGCAGGCCTTTGATCGGCTCAATAATGATCTCGGACCCGAGGTCCTTCACGAGCACCTTGCAGGCGAGCCGGTTGACGCCGTTCACCCGCATCGCGTCCGACCCGCACACCCCGTGGGCGCAGGAACGGCGCAACGCCAGCGAGCCGTCGATGTTCCACTTCACCCACATGATCGCGTCGAGCAGGCGATCGCTGGGGTCGAATGGCACCTGGTAGCTCTCCCAGCGTGCCTCCGTGGCGAACTCCGGATCGAAGCGGCGGATTTTGAGCGTGACGGTCGCGGGCGCCGGTCCGGTCGCGGCCGGACCCGGGACCGCGGCGGGCCGGGAGTCGACGACGGTCATCAGTACTTGCGCTCCATCGGCTGGTATCGGGTGACGACGACCGGCTTGTAGTCCAGGCGGATGTCCGCCTCGGGTGAGGCGGCCGCCAGCGGCCCCGACCGGTAGGCCATCGTGTGGCGCATGAAGTTGACGTCGTCCCGGTTCGGGTAGTCCTCCCGCGAGTGGCCGCCGCGGGACTCGTTGCGCGCCAGCGCCCCCACCACCAGGACCTCGGCGAGGTCGAGCAGGAAGCCGAGCTCGACCGCCTCCAGCAGTTCGGTGTTGTAGCGGCGTCCTCGGTCGGACACCCCCACCTGCTGGTAGCGGGTCTTCAGCGCGGAGATGTCGCTCAGCGCCTGCTTGAGCGTCGCCTCGGTGCGGTAGACCGAGGCGTTGACGTCCATCGATTCCTGCAGCTCGGCGCGGATCGCGGCCGCGTTCTCGGTGCCGGCACCCGCGCGCAGTCGGCGCAGCATGTCATCCACGAACGACGTCGGGCTCGCCGGCAGGTCGACGTGATGCGGGGTGGCGTTCGCGTACTCGGCGGCGGCGATGCCCGCCCGCCGGCCGAACACGTTGATGTCGAGCAGCGAGTTGGTCCCCAGGCGGTTCGCGCCGTGCACGGACACGCACGCCACCTCGCCGGCGGCATACAGGCCGGGCACGACGGTGTCGTTGTCCCCGAGAACCTGCGCGTCGATGTTCGTCGGGATGCCGCCCATCGCGTAGTGCGCCGTGGGCTGGATCGGGATCGGGTCGTCGTACGGCTCGATCCCGAGGTAGGTGCGGGCGAACTCGGTGATGTCCGGCAGCTTCGCGTCGAGCTGCTCCGGTGGCAGGTGGGTGAGGTCGAGGTACACGTGGTCGGCGTCGGGGCCGCAGCCGCGGCCGGCGCGGATCTCGGTGTAGATGGCCCGGGCCACCATGTCGCGGGGGGCGAGGTCCTTGATGGTCGGCGCGTAACGCTCCATGAACCGCTCGCCGTCGCGGTTGCGCAGGATCCCGCCCTCGCCGCGGGCGCCCTCGGTGAGCAGGATGCCCATCTTCCAGATGCCCGTCGGGTGGAACTGGAAGAACTCCATGTCCTCCAGCGGGATGCCGCGGCGGAACGCCAGGCCCATGCCGTCGCCGGTCAACGTGTGCGCATTCGACGTGACCTTGAACACCTTGCCGAACCCGCCGGTGGCGAAGACCACCGACTTGGCCTGGAAGACGTGGATCTCGCCGGTCTTCAGCTCGTAGGCGACCACACCGGCCACCGCGCCTTCATGCAGCAGCAGATCGAGAACGTAGAACTCGTTGAAGAACTCGATGTCGTGCCGGACGCACTGCTGGTACAGCGTCTGGAGGATCATGTGGCCGGTGCGGTCCGCCGCGTAGCAGGACCGGCGGACCGGCGCCTTGCCGTGGTCTCGGGTGTGGCCGCCGAAGCGGCGCTGGTCGATCCGACCCTCCGGGGTGCGGTTGAACGGCAGCCCCATCTTCTCCAGGTCGAGGACGGCGTCGATGGCCTCCTTCGCCATGATCTCGGCGGCGTCCTGGTCGACCAGGTAGTCACCGCCCTTGATCGTGTCGAAGGTGTGCCACTCCCAGTTGTCCTCCTCGACGTTGGCCAGCGCCGCGCACATGCCGCCCTGGGCCGCGCCGGTGTGGGACCGGGTCGGGTAGAGCTTGGTGAGCACGGCGGTCCGGCAGCGCTGGCCCGCCTCGAGGGCGGCGCGCATGCCGGCCCCGCCCGCGCCGACGATGACCGCGTCGTACCTGTGGATCTGCACGCCTACCTCCATCCGTATGTCGCCGTCGGCACGTCGCATGCCGGGGACATGCCGGGGCCGCGAGTCCGACAACCGCCCCTCACAGGTCGGGGTCGAACGTGAAGATGACCAGCGTGCCGAGCGTGACGACCAGGAACGCCGAGGTGTACAGCAGCATCTTCAGCCAGAACCGGGTCTGTGCCCGCTCGGCGTAGTCGTTGATCACAGTCCGCAGGCCGTTGGTGCCGTGCAGCTCCGCGAGCAGCAACATCACCAGGTCCCAGGTGCGCCAGAACGGTGATGCCCAGCGGCCCGCGACGAAACCGAAGTTCACCCGCTGTACGCCGCCGTCGAGAATGTTCATGATGAACAGGTGGCCGAGCACCAGGAAGAACAGCAGCAGGCCGCTGATCCGCATGAACACCCAGGCGTAGAGCTCGAAGTTGCTGCGTGCCTTCGCGGCGCCCGGCTTCGTCCGCTGCCGCGGCGAGCGCGGGGCGACCAGCTCCGGGGCGCCCCGATCCGCCGGTGCCGCCGCCGTCGTCATCAGGTCGCGCTCCCGAACAGAGTCTCGGCGGTGTGCAGCAGCATCCGGTAGGCCGCCGGGACGAGCAGCACCACGAACAGCACGAGCTCGATGTACAGCATCTGCTTCTGGTACTTCGGCCCGGACTCCCAGAAGTCGATCAGGATGATCCGGATGCCGTTGAGCGCATGGAAGAGCACTGCCGCGACCAGGCCGACCTCGAGCAGGTTCACGATCGGGCTCTTGTAGACCTCGATCACCTCGTTGTAGGACGAGGGTGAGACCCGGACGAGGGCCGTGTCGAGCACGTGCGCGAACAGGAAGAAGAAGACCAGGACGCCCGTGATCCGGTGGGCGACCCAGGACCACATTCCCTCTCGACCGCGGTACAGCGTGCCCGCTGGTGCCTTCGGCAATGAAAGCTCCTCCGGATCGGCCCAGCCGCTCGGCCAGAAAAGATCATTTCAGCTACGCCTGCGGCGCCCTGGAGCCCCGATGCACCGCCCGGGGCGGCACCGCGCGCCTCCGGCCGATGCTAGTGCCGGGCCTGGTCAGCGGCGGGTCCGGGCCCGGCGCCGGCGGGTGAACTATGCCACAGGGGGTGTGGTGGCCGCCGTCACGGCGCGGTGGTCGGCGGGCCGGCGGTCGTCGGCGGCGATGCCGGCGCGGTGGTCGGCGGTGTCTTGGTGGGCGGGATCGTCGCGGAGGCGGACGCCGTCGGCTTGGTCGGTGGCGGCGTCGTCGGGAGCGTCTGCGTGGGTGCCGGCGTCAGCGTCTCGATCACGGTGCTCTCCGGCGTGTCCGGGGTGACCTCGGGGGCCGGAGTCGCCGACCGCGGCCGACGGGGGGTACGGTGCGGCGTCTCCGGGGTCACCGCCGCCGAGGGGGTGACCTGCGGGATCGTCGCCGGCGGCGAGGTGGGCACGGTGGCGGTGGGCGGGGCGGTCGTCTTCGGCGCCGTCACATCGTTGCGCTCGGCCGGAGTACTGCTCCCGGACAGGCCCATGGTCAGGGCGATCGCCGCGCCGACCAGGACGGCGACTGCGCCGGCCGCGATCGCGATGGTCCGTCGCCGGCGCCCCCCGGCGTCGCCGGGTCCCCGGCCGTGGCCGTCGGCCCCGCGCTGGTGCGCCGCCGCCTCGGAGTGTCGGCGGGCCTCGTCGAGAGGGACGAGGCCGGCGGCGTGATCGTCGTCGAACAACCCGAGGCTGGCCGTCGACGCGACGACCGGAACGGTGCCGATGCGGGTCTCGTCGTCCGCCCCACCATGCGTCGGCCCCGTCGCCTGCACGGGCGGCCCGATCCTGGTGTGAGCGTCATGATCGGCCTGAGGTCGGGTCCGGTGCGACGTGGCGGGCCGGGCCGGCTCGTGCCGGGGCGGCCGGGGGCCCCCACCGGTGGCGGGTGAGATGGCGGTCTCGTCCAGCGCCCCGAGCACCGGATCCGCGGTGATCTCGGTGTCGGCGGACTCCGCCGTCCCGCGGGACGGGATCGGTCCGCCGGGGGGCGGGACCGGGACACCCGCGGTGCGCGGGCCGGTGCCGCCGGTCTGGCCGGGCGCCGCGGCGCCCGTCGACGCCGCGTTCCACATCGCGGGCCCGGTCCGGCCGGTGGGGTGAGCCGCTGCCGGCCCACCACCGGCGATCGGGGTCGAGGGAGCCGGGGGCGCCGGTTCGTCGAGGTTCTCCAGACCGACGTCGGCGGCGCTGGCACCCCCGTCGTCCTCCTCGGAGCGCGGCCGGGCGTGCATCACTGACGCCGGCACCGGGTTGGCGTTGCGGGCAACGGGAATCAGCCGGCGCCGGATCTCCGTGACATCCGGACGTTCCTCTGCCGGGCGGTCCATCAGGTCGCTGAGCAGGTTGCGCAGTGGCCCCGCCAGCCGGAAGGCCCGGCGGCGACCCTCGACCACGGCCGTCAGCACCGCGTAGGTCTCCGGGCCCTCGAACGGCGGCTGGCCCTCGACCGCCGAGTACAGCGTCGCGCCCAGGCCCCACAGGTCGCTCGCCGGGCTGCCCGAGGAGCCTCGGACCCGTTCTGGGGCGATGTAGGCGGGGGAGCCGACGAGCGCGCCGGTCCCCGTCAGGGTCACGTCACCCTCGGTCGCGGCGATGCCGAAGTCGGTGAGCCGGACCCGGCCATCCCGGCCGAGCAGGACGTTGCCGGGTTTGACGTCGCGGTGCAGCACGCCGGCGGAGTGCGCCGCGGCGAGCGCGTCGGTCAGCGCCAGCCCGATCGCCGCGACCTGGTCGAACGGCAGCGGGCCGTGGGTACGGATCACATCGCCGAGGCTGTCCGCGTCGACGAGTTCCATGATGATCCAGTGCCGCTGGTGCTCCTCGACCACGTCGTACACGGACACGATGGCCGGGCTGTGCAGTCGGGCCAGCGCGCGGGCCTCCCGCAGCACCCGGGCCCGGATCGCGTCGCGCTCGTTCTGCGCCCCGGCCATCGGGACAAGGATCTCCTTGATGGCCACCGGTCGCTGGAGGAGCTCGTCCTCACCACGCCAGACGACGCCGGCTCCACCGCGCCCGATGGGCGTGTCGAGACGGTAGCGCTGAGCTACGTAACGAGGCGTGCCGTGCCGAGAGGTGTCCGGGGGCACGCTTGCCGATTTGGCCATCGTGTCAAGTCTGACAGACGGATGGATCCGCGCGCTCGACGGCGGGTGGGTTTCCGGCCGCCGTGAGAGTCGGAAACCTGACGAATGCTGACATCACGGACCGGGCCGGAAGGTACCGAAGAGTTCGTGCATCAAGGCTTGATCCTGCAACCACAGGTCCTCCCGGGTATGCCAGTAGAGGGCATATCCGTGGCCGTTGCGAATCGCGCCCCGGTTGAGCACATGCACCATGACCCCGTCCGACCTGCGGTACCCGAACTCCCAGTCGGCCTGCTCGGTGCCATCCCCGCCGTCGCTGGGAGCCAGCCGTACGCGCCGATAGTCCTGCACACTCCGAACGAAACCGGCCTCGTTGCGTTGCCAGTCGCCGACCGCGGAGGTGTTTGCCCGACTGACGCTACCGACCCGCAGGAACGCCCGGGTAGCCGGGTCCACGAAATCGACGTTGCCGGGGCCGCCGGGACCCTGCCGGCGCTGCCAGGTCGACGGATAGGCCACGGACCAGCCGGCGTCGGGATCGACGTAGGAGACCCAGCCAGGGGGCGCGGCGACCGGGGTGGTGTCCCGGGCCACCGGATCGGCGGTCCCGGCCGCCGGATCGGCGGGGCGGACGGCCGCGGCGGCACCGGAGGCGGCACCACCAAGGTCCGCGCCGGTCGATCCCGCCGGTGCACCGGCCCGGCCGTGCCCGGAGGAGACGCCGGCGGACCCCGAGCCACCCCCGCCGCTGATCAGGACCAGGACCGCGATGATTACCGCCGCGGCCAGCACGGCGAGTGCGGACACCGCGACGAGGCGGCGCCGGTGCAGGCCGGGGTCACGGCCCGCCGGCGGGCCGTCACCCGCGGGGTCGCCCGGCGTGGGGGCCCCGCTCCTGTCGCCCGGCCGGCGGGCCTGCGCACCGGCGGGAGACGGCGGCGTCCAAGGGGAGACCGGCCTGATCCGTTGCGAGACGGTGCCGGCGCCCGCGCCGGCCTCGGCCCCATTCGCGGCGCCGGTCGTTCCCGCTGGCTTGGTCGTTCCCGCTGGCTTGGTCGGAGTGGCTGGCTTGGTCGGAGTGGCTGGCTGGGCGATCGTCGTCGGGGCCACCTGGGTGGCGCGCTGGGCTGTCGTCGCCGGGGCCGCTGGAGTGGCCGCTGGAGTGGCGGGTGGGGCGGCGGTCGCGATGCGCGGGCGGGTCCACGGCTGGCCGAGCCGGCCGCGCCGCGGCGGGGCGACGGGCGAGGTCGGTGCGGTCGTCGCCCGGCCCGCGCCTTCGTTACCGGCGGCCGGGTCGACAGCGGCCGGGTCGACAGCGGCCGGGTCGACAGCGGCCGCGGCCGCGCTACCGGACGCCACCGCAGCCGCCGGGCCGAGGCCGGGGGCGGTCGGGAGTTGTGCGTCACCCACGCCGAGCACGCCGCCTGCGCCGGCCGCGGTGCCCCGAGCGTCCGAGTGCCCGGTCCCGGTGGCGCGACCCACCAGCCGAGCCCGCGCCGGGATCCCGCCGAGCGCCCGCATCCGGTCCATCGAGCGCATGCGCTCCAGCGGGCCGGTCAAGCGGGTCCGCATCGGCTGCGCGCGCCCGGCCGCGGGGGATGCGGCCGCCTCGGGCCCCGGTGGCGATTCGGTCGATTGCGCAGGTCCGGCTGCCGCGGGTGGGGGAGTCTCGGCCGGACCGGGTGCCCGCGCCTGCCCGGCAGATGCCGCCGGGCCCGCGGGGGGTTCGGCGCCGACGCCGACGATCCGCCGCGGCAGTGCCGGGACCGGGCCGTCCACGCCCTGGACACCCTGCTCGGCAGCACCGGGCGGCCGCACACCCGCGGCGCTCGGGGGAGCGGCGTCGGTCCCGGGCCAGGCGGCGTGGACCTCGGCTGTCCCGGTCCCGGCTGTCCCGGTCCCGGCTGTCCCGGTCCCGGCTGTCCCGGTCCCGGCTGTCCCGATCCCGGCTGTCCCGGTCCCGGCCGTGTCAGTCCCGACGGGCTCGAGCTCGCGGTTCTCGCGTGCGAAGGTCTCGGTTGTCACCGTCTCCGCGCCGGTAGTGCCCGTGCGGGCGGTGTCGCTCGCAGGTGCGGAGAGCGGCACGGCGGACGATTCTGTGACCATCCGAGGGGAGACCGTTGGTACGCCGGCTGCCGGCGCCGGAGGCGCCGATGCCCTAGCCGTCGGTTCGGAATACCCGGGGCCGGGAGCGCCGGCCGAAGATGTGGCGGTCGTTGCGGTCAAGGTGGGGGCGATGGATTCCGCGACATCGGGGCGTTTCGCGGCCTGCACCCTTCCAATCCCGTCCGGCCGACTTGCGGCCGCGCCGCGTTGTTCAAGCGCACAGTTCTCATCGTCCGTGCTGTGTTCTTTGTTCGCCGAGGATTGCTCCTGAGAGTGACCGGTGTCCTCGCCGTGCGGGCGGGACGCGTCGTCACCGGGAGGCTTGTCGGCCAGCCGCCCCGAACCGTGGCCGTGTGAATTCTCCCCGCCGTGGGAATGGCCCGCACCATGGGGATCGTCCCGGCGGTGCGGATCGTCCGCGCCGTGCGGAACGGTTCCGATGCGGGGTCCGTCGACCGCGTCGACCGGATCGCGACGGTCGGCCGGGTCGGCAGCGTCGGGCTGGTGGGGAGCCACCGGCGGTGCACCTGGGGCGCTCGTCGTCGCCGAGGCAGTGACCGTCGCCGCGGGCGGGATCGCGGCAACCGCTGTCGTCGCGTGGGGCGCTGTCGTCGCATGGGGCGCTGTCGTCGCATGGGGCGCTGTCGCCGGGGAGGGCGCTGTCGTCGCGGTAGGCGCTGTCGCGGCGGACGGCATGGGAGTGGCGACCGTGAGCGCGGGAGGTTGGGCCGTGTCGACCGTGGGTGCGGGAGACGGCGGGTTGGCGATCGCCGGCGGTGCTGGCGGCGCGGAGGGGGCGGTGCGAGCCGGTGGGCGCGGCCGGGTGGGGCGGGTCGGCCGGCCCGCCCGCGACGAGCGGCGCTCGCCGCCGCGTTCCAGGATCTCACGCAGCCGCTTGCGCACGATGGAGAGCGGGGGACGGCTCAGCTCGTGCGGCGCCATCAGATCGTCGATCACCGGCGCCAGCGGGCCGGCGAGGCGGAAGGGCTGGCGTCGCCCCTGCATGAGTGCGGCGAGCACCGAGATGGGGTCGCCGCCGGAGAAGGGTGGGCAGCCTTCGACCGTGGTGAACAGCGTGGCGCCCAGGCCCCACCGGTCACCGGCGGCGCTGCCCGCGTCCCCGCGGGCCCGCTCGGGCGGCAGGTAGGCCGGCGAGCCGAGCACCATCCCGGTGCTGGTGAGCCGGGGATCGCCGTGGCTGACGGCGATGCCGAAGTCCGTGAGCCGGGCCCGGCCGTCGGGGGTGACCAGCACGTTGCTCGGCTTGACGTCGCGGTGGACGATGCCGAGGCGGTGCGCGGCCTCCAACGCGTAGGCCAGACTGATGCCGACCCGGCAGGTCTCGTCGACCGGCCGCGGGCCGAGGTCCGCGATGATCCGCGACAGCGACTGTCCCTCGACGTACTCCATGACGATCCAGGGCAGGTCGCCGTCGTCGATGACGTCGAGGACGGCGACCGCGCCCGGATGGTGCAACCGCCCGGCGGCGCGCGCCTCGCGCAGTACCCGTTCCCGAGCCCGGTCGCGCTCCAGACCGCTCTCGGTGATCGGCAGCCGGACCTCCTTGACGGCGACCACCCGCTGGAGCAACTCGTCAGTGGCCCGGTGCACGACGCCGAAGCCGCCATGCCCGAGGACGCCGTCGAGCCGGTAGCGCCCTCCGACGAGGGCTACCGCCTCGGCCGGACCTGGGTCGTCCGGGGACTCGCCTGTCATCAAAGACCTCCGGAGGGGATTGTCGCCTTCAGGCGACAGGGGAATCCGGTACGGGCCCGCATCGGTTAGACTAGCCGCGCCGGTATAGTCGGAGGCGTGTCCCGCCAGGCGATGGTCGGCGCGGGTGGCGCCTATGACCTCGGCTACCACGTCGTGTGGTGCCCGAAGTACCGCCGTCCCGTCCTGACCGGACCGGTACGGGACCGCCTTGACGCGCTCATCCGCGAGCGGTGCGCCGAGCACGAGTGGCCGGTCGTTGCGCTGGAGATCGAACCGGACCATGTCCACCTGTTCGTCCAGGCTCACCCGGAGCACTCCCCGTCGTACATCGCCAACCAGGTGAAGGGCTTCACGTCCCACGTGCTGCGCGCCGAGTTCGCGCACCTGAGGTCCCGGATGCCCACCCTGTGGTCCCGGTCGTACTTCGTCGCCACCGTCGGCGCGGTCCCCGCCGAGACGGTCCGCCGGTACATCGACACCCAGAACGAGCGGCCGTGGCGCAAAGGGGCGTAGCAGTGAGGCGTGCGTACACGTTCCCGCTTCGCCCCGCCGTCCGGCAGACCATCGCGTTCGGCGAGATGCTCGATGACCATCGTGCGCTGTACAATGCGGCGTTGCAGGAGCGGCGCGACGCCTACCGGCACCCGTCGCAGACCCGCATCCGCTACGGTGACCAGTCGGCTCAGGTGAAGGACATCCGGGCGGACGACCCCGATCAGGCCCGCTGGTCGTTCTCGTCGCAGCAGGCCACGTTGCGCAGGCTGGAGCAGGCGTTCGCCGCGTTCTTCCGCCGCGTCAGGGCGGGCGAGTTCCCCGGCTACCCGCGTTTCAAGGGCGCAGGCTGGTTCGACACGGTCGAGTGGCCGTCCGACGGCGACGGGTGCCGCTGGGACTCGCAGCCCGAGAACCCCACGCGGACGTTCGTGCGGTTGCAGGGCGTCGGTCACGTCAAGGTCCACCAGTACTGGACGGTGCTCGGCAGGGTCAGGACGGTCAGCGTCAAGTGCGAGGGCAGGCGCTGATACGTCATCCTGTCCTGCGACGACGTCCCGGCCGAGCCGCTCCCGACGACCGGCGCCGTGGTCGGCGTGGATGTCGGTATCGCGCCGTTTTCGACGACGGCGAGCACGAGCCGAACCCGACGGGCCTCGTCCGGTCCGCCGGCCGGCTGGCCGCCGCTCAGCGGGACCTGTCTCGCACGAAGCGCGGCTCGACGCGGCGCAGGAAGGACGCCGCACACGTCGGGACGATCAGCCGGCATATCGCTCGGCAGCGGCTCGACCACGCCCACAAGACCGCCCTCGGGCTGGTCCGCGACCATGATCTGATCGCCGTCGAGAAGCTCACCGTCACGGGCATGACCCGGCGGGCGAAGCCCAGGCCCGACCCGGACACCCCGGGGGCGTTCCTGCCCAACGGGCAGGCGGCGAAGTCCGGGCTGAACAGGTCGATCCACGACGCCGGATGGGGGGTGTTCCTCGGGGTGCTGCGCGCCAAGGCTGAAAGAGCCGGACGGGTCGTCGTCGAAGTGAATGCCCGCCATACCTCCCAGCGCTGCGCGACCTGCGGGCACGGGGCGAAGGAGAACCGGCTCACCCAGGCCGAGTTCGCCTGCGTGCGGTGCGGGCACACCGCGGACGCGGACGAGAACGCGGCCGTCAACCTTCTCCGGGCAGGGCGTGCCCTTCAGTCCGCGCAAGCAGCCTGAGAAGCTGACGGCTCCAGCCGTCAGAGGAGTCACGGGATCACATCGTGGCCGGCCCGCGGAGGTCGGGCATGCTGGCGCTAGCGCCCGTCCGGACCACGGACTCAGCGCCCGTCCGGACCACGGACTCAGGACCACGGACTCAGGACCACGGACTCCCGGATCAAGGACTGCGGATCACGGACTCCGGTACGCCGGGTGGCGCGAACGATGGGTGGCGAGAACAAGGGGAGCAGGGACATGGGGAGCAGGGACATGGGGTGGAGTGTGGACGACAGAAGCTGGGAACGGCTGCGGAACGCCGCTGTCCGTGTCGCGCAGAGTGCCTACGCACCGTACTCGGGGCTGCGGGTCGGCGCCGCCGCGCTGGTCGTCGACCGTCCGGACGCCGAGGGCCGCACCACCGGAGACGAGCCGTGGATGGTCGTCGGCTGCAATGTCGAGAACGCCTCGTACGGCCTCGCGCTGTGCGCCGAATGCGGCCTCGTCTCGTCTCTGCACGCCCAGGGTGGCGGGCGGCTGCTGGCGTTCGCGTGCGTCGACGCGGACGGGCGGCCGCTGGCGCCCTGCGGCCGCTGCCGGCAGCTGCTCTACGAGCACGGCGGCCCGGACCTGCTCGTCGCGACGGCTGACGGCGTACGCCGGCTGGCGGAGCTGCTGCCCGGCGCCTTCGGCCCGCTCGACCTGCCGGACCCGCCGCGGCCGCCGGAGCCCGCGGCCGCGGCCGGCACCGACCCATCTCCCGTCGCAGCCACCCCGTCTCCCGGAGCGGGGGCGACATGAGCGCCGACTTCGACGTCGTCGACCTCATCCGGGCCAAGCGTGACGGGCGCTGTCTGCCCGCCGAGGCGGTGGACTGGCTCGTCGACGCCTACACCCACGGCCGGGTCGCCGACGAGCAGATGTCGGCCTACCTGATGGCGGTGGTGTGGCGGGGAATGTCCCCGGCCGAGCTGGCCCGCTGGACCACCGCGATGATTGACAGTGGGGAGCGGCTGGACCTGGCCGGGGTGGGCCGTGCGACCGTGGACAAGCACTCGACCGGCGGGGTCGGCGACAAGGTCTCGCTGGTGCTGGTGCCGTTGGTAGCCGCCTGCGGTGTCGCCGTCCCGCAGCTGTCGGGGCGGGGCCTCGGGCACACCGGCGGGACGCTGGACAAGATGGAGTCGATCCCCGGCTGGCGTGCCGACCTGCCGGTCGAGCGGATGTGCCGCCAGCTCGCCGAGGTGGGCGCGGTGATCTGCGCCGCCGGGGCCGGGCTGGCCCCCGCCGACCGCCGGCTCTACGCGTTGCGGGATGTCACCGGGACGGTCGAGTCGATCCCGCTCATCGCCTCGTCGATCATGAGCAAGAAGATCGCTGAGGGCACGTCCGCGCTCGTCCTCGACGTGAAGGTGGGCTCGGGGGCGTTCATGACCTCGCTGGACGACGCCCGGGAGCTGGCACGGACCATGGTCGGGCTCGGCACGGCCGCCGGGGTGCGGACCGAGGCGGTGCTGACCGGCATGGACCATCCGTTGGGGCGGACCGCCGGCAACGCGCTGGAGGTGGCCGAGGCGGTCGACACGCTGCGCGGGGGTGGGCCGAAGGACCTGGTGGAGGTCACCGTCGCCCTGGCTCGGGTGATGATCGAGCTGGCCGGCACAGGCGGGGCGCGGGCGGCCCGTGACCCGGCCGAGGTGCTGGCGGCCGGGGACGCCTACCCGGTGTGGCGGGCGATGGTCGCGGCGCAGGGCGGCGATCCCGACGCGGTCCTGCCCCGGGCGACCCACATCGAGACAGTGCCGGCCCCCGCGTCCGGGTACCTGGCGAGCCTGGACGCCCGTGCGGTGGGCGTCGCGGCCTGGCGGCTCGGCGCGGGGCGGGCCCGCAAGGAGGACGCGGTGTCCGCGACGGCGGGCGTGCGCTGGCGGGCGGGCATCGGCGACCGGGTTACCGTGGGCGAGCCGCTGCTGGAGCTGCACACCGACGATCCGAACACCCTCGGCCGCGCGCTGGCCGCGCTCGCCGACGCGGTGACGGTCACCCCGCAGCCGCCGCCGCCCACCCCGCTCGTCCTCGACCATATCCGCGCCTGAGCACGGCGGCGGGGGCGGAGGCGGCCCGGCCGACATCGCGGCGTCGCGGTTCTGTCGTACCCGTGGCCTACGGTCGGTGCAGGAGACGGAGGACCCGATGACGAATGACGCACCGCCCGGCCCGATCACGGTCGACGAGATCCGCCGGGTGCCGAAGGTCCTGCTGCACGACCATCTCGACGGCGGGCTGCGGCCGGCCACGGTGGTCGAGCTCGCCGAGGAGACCGGCTACCGGGACCTGCCGTCCACGGACGTGCATGCCCTGAGCACCTGGTTTCGCGGCGGGGCGCACAGCGGTTCGCTGGTGCGCTACCTGGAGACGTTCAGCCACACCGTCGCCGTGATGCAGACCCAGGAGGCGATCCGGCGGGTGGCGCGGGAGTGCGCCGAGGACCTCGCGGCCGACGGCGTCGTCTACGCCGAGGTGCGGTTCGCCCCCGAGCTGCACGTCGAGCGGGGCCTGTCGCTGGACGCGGTCGTCGAGGCCGTCCTCGACGGCTTCCGCGCGGGCGCCGCCGGCACGCCGCTGCGCATCCGCGCACTGCTCACCGCGATGCGTCACCAGGCCCGCTCGCTGGAGATCGCCGAGCTATCCGTGCGCTGGCGTGACGCCGGGGTGGTCGGCTTCGACATCGCCGGCGCCGAGGCCGGCAACCCGCCGACCCGGCACCTCGATGCCTTCCAGTACATCCAGCGGGCGAACGGGCACTACACCATCCATGCCGGCGAGGCGTTCGGGCTGCCGTCGATCTGGGAGGCGGTCCAGTGGTGCAACGCCGACCGGCTCGGCCACGGGGTGCGCATCGTCGACGACATCACGGTCGATCCGGACGGCAAGGCGATCCTCGGCGACCTCGCCAACTACGTGCGCGACGTGCGGGTGCCGCTGGAGATGTGCCCCACCTCGAACGTGCACACGGGTGCCGCGCCGAGCATCGAGCGCCATCCCATTGGCCTACTGCGCCGGCTGCACTTCCGCGTGACGGTGAACACCGACAACCGGCTCATGAGCGGCGTGTCACTGTCGAGCGAGTTCGCGACGCTCGTCGACGTCCACGGCTACGACTGGTCGGACATCCGCTGGCTCACCCTGAACGCGATGAAGTCGGCGTTCCTCCCCTTCGACGAGCGTCTCGACCTCATCAACGACGTCATCAAGCCGGGCTACGCGCCCTACGTCCACGAGGAGCTCGCCCGATGAGCACGAGCGCGGCCGGAACCGAGCCGCCCGGCGCCCCGGCGGCGCCGTCCAGCTCGGCCGGCCCGGTCCCGGCCCGGCCCGCCGCGGGCGCCGTGGTCGGGGCCGACGGGCGGGCGCGCTGCCCCTGGGGCCTGTCGGCGCCGGAGTACGTCGAGTACCACGACACCGAGTGGGGCCGGCCGGTCCGGGACGCGGTGGGCCTGTTCGAACGCCTCACCCTCGAGGCGTTCCAGTCCGGGCTGTCCTGGCTGACGATCCTGCGCAAGCGGCCGGCGTTCCGATCGGCCTTCGCCGGGTTCGACCCGGCCGTGGTCGCCGGGTTCGGGCCGGCCGACGTCGAGCGGCTGCTCGGCGACGCCGGCATCGTGCGCAACCGCCGCAAGATCGAGGCCACGATCGTCAACGCCGGGGCGATGCTCGCCCTCGACCGGCCGCTGCCCGAGCTGATCTGGTCGCACCGGCCGCCGCAGCGAGCCAGGCCGGCCACTCTCGCCGGCGTCCCCGCGAGGACCGCCGAGTCGGTGGCGCTGGCGAAGGGGCTGCGCGCGGCCGGTTTCGTGTTCGTCGGCCCGACCACCGCCTACGCGCTCATGCAGGCCTGCGGCCTCGTCGACGATCATCTGGCGGACTGCTGGGTGCCCCGCCCGTCCGAGTAGCCGCACTCCGCCGGCGGGACGCCCGGATCAGGCGGGGAAACCGGCGAGGACGTCCGCGGAGGCGGACAGGCCGAGGCGGGTCGCGCCGGCCTCGATCATCGCCATCGCCTTCTCCGCCGTCCGGATGCCGCCCGAGGCCTTGATCCCGAGGCGTCCCCCCACCGCTTCGGTCATCGCCCGCACCGCGCGCACGCTGGCACCGCCGGCCGGATGGAATCCGGTGGACGTCTTGACGAACTCGGCCCCGCCGGCCTCCGCCGCCCGGCAGGCTGCGATGATGCTTGCGTCGGGCAGCAGCGCCGTCTCGAGGATCACCTTGAGGATCACGTGCGGCGGCACCGACAGGCGGACCTCGGTGATCTCGGTCTCGATCGCTCGCCAGTTCTCGTCCATCGCGTTGGCGATGTCGATGACCATGTCGATCTCGGTCGCGCCGTCCGCGACGGCCCGGCGGGCCTCCTCGGCCTTGATGACGGTCAGATGCGTGCCGTGCGGAAAACCGATCACCGAGGCGACGGCGAAGGCGGGTTCGGCCTCCTGGCCGTCGCGATACGTGCTCGCCGCGGCGAGGTAGACGTGGGTCGGGGCCACGCAGACCGCGCCGACACCCAGCTTGGCCGCCTCGGCGCACAGCGCGAGCACCTCCTCGTCGGTCGCGGCCGGGGCCAACAGCGTGTGGTCGATCATTCGGGCGACCTCGGCCCGCCGCAGGGTGGGCCGGGCGCCCTCGGCCGAGGCGGGGGAGCCGCCCCCCGGTTCCTCGGCGGGACGGTCGGGTCCGGCGGGAACGGTTGTCATACCTTGCATCATTGCCGATCCCGTCTCGCGCCCGAGGAGTCAGTCCGTGCATCTGCACGTCGTGGACCATCCCCTGGCGGCCTCGTCGCTCACCGTGCTCCGCGACGAGCGCACGCCGCGCTCCCGTTTCCGGCCGACCCTGCACGACCTCGCCACGATGCTGGTCTACGAGGCGACCCGGGCGCTGCCGACGATGCCCGTGACGGTGACGACGCCGCTCGCGACGACCGCCGGGGTGCGGCTGGCCGCCGAGGCGGTCCTCGCCCCGGTGCTGCGCGCTGGCCTCGGCATGCTGCCCGCGGCGCTCGGCCTGCTCCCCGACGCCCACACCGCCTTCATCGGGCTGGCCCGGGACGAGACCACCCACCGACCCACCGTCTACCTGGAGGCCGTGCCCGCGGACCTGACCGGCCGGCCCGTGCTGCTGCTCGACCCGATGCTCGCCACCGGCGGCTCGGCGTTGCACTGCCTGCGGCTGCTGCTCGACCGCGGGGCGCGGGGCATCACGGTCATCGCGGTCGTCTCGGCGCCGGAGGGGCTGGCGGCGCTGGAGTCCGGCCTGCCGGCCGCGGCGGCGGCGGAGCTGACGGTGGTGACCGCCGCGGTCGACGAGCGGTTGAACGACACCGCCTACATCGTCCCCGGGCTCGGCGACGCCGGCGATCGGATCTTCGGCGAGATGTGAGGTCCTGCCGGGGAAGACGGGTCGGATCCCGCGTGGTCCGGCGGCTACGTCAGGCGGGTGACCAGATCATCGACCGCGGCGGTGAGGGCGGCCAGCCGGGACCGAGCTCGCTCGCGGGCCGCGGCGACGACGGTGACCGCGCCGGCCGGCACCGGCTCGACGACCTCGAGATACACCTTCAGCTTCGGCTCGGTCCCGCTCGGCCGGAAGGTCACCCGGTCGTCGTCGAGGAACAGCACGAAGACGTCGGACGCCGGCAGCGCGCCGTCGTCGAGCAGGTCGCGCCGGCCCGTCACCGCACGGCCGGCGAGCCGCTGCGGGGGCTGCGTGCGTAGCCGCCGCATGGTCGCGGTGATCCGGGTGACGTCGGCGAAGCGGACCGAACGCTGCCCGGTCTCGTGCACGCCGATCCGCGCCGCCAGTTCGTCGAGAAGATCCAGCAGGGTTCGGCCGCGCCGTTTCGCGGCGGTGGCGATCAGCGTGACGGCCAGCGCCGCGGTGATGCCGTCCTTGTCGCGCACCAGGTCCGGGACGAGGGCGTAGCCGAGCGCCTCCTCGTAACCGAAGACGAGTCCTGGATCCGCCCGCATGATCCACTTGAAGCCGGTGAGTGTTTCGTGCCAGGTGACACCGGCACGCCGGGCCAGGGCGCGCAGGCCGGACGAGCTGACCACAGTGGTGGCCACAGGGCCGGGCCGCCGGCGGAGCACCTGATCGGCGAGCAGGAGGCCGATCTCGTCGCCGGTGAGCAACCGTCCGTCCACCGCGACGGCGCAGCGGTCCGCATCGGGGTCGGTCGCCAGCACCAGATCCGCACCGAGGCGTTCTCCGAGCGCCAGCGCCCGGTCCATCGCGCCAGGCTCCTCGGGGTTCGGCCAGCGGACGGTCGGAAAGTCCGGATCGGACGCGGCCTGCTCCTCGACGGGCGTCGGGGCCGCGAGCCCGGCGGCGGCGAAGACGGCGGCGAGTGTCCGGGCGCCGACCCCGTGCAACGCGGTGTACGCGACGATCGCCGACACGGGTTCGGCCTCCTGCGGGGCGACGGCCGGCACCAGATCGGCGACCGCCGTCGCGGCGGCCCGAACGTAGTCCTCGACGATCCGTCGGTCGAGCCGGCGCCACGTCTCGGCCATCGGGATCGCGGCGGCCGGCCCGGCGGCGGCGATGCGCCGTTCGATGTCGGCGTCCGCGGGGGTGACGAGCTGCGCGCCACGTCCCGGGGCCGAACCGGCACCGCCGAGGTACACCTTGTATCCATTGTCGGTGGCCGGATTGTGGCTGGCCGTGACCATCACACCGGCATCGGCCCGTAGCTGGCGGACGGCGAAGGCCAGTACCGGGGTGGGCAGCGGCCCCGGCAGGACCAGGGCCCGCAGGCCGGCGCCGGCCACCACCCGCGCGGTGTCCAGCGCGAACTGCTCGCTGCGATGCCGGGCGTCGTAGCCGACGACCACCAGGGGAGCCGTGCTCGGGGCGGCCGGCCCTGTCCCGGCCGGCGTCGTGACGGCCAGCCAGGCAGCCAGGCCGGCGGCGGCTCTGCGGACCACGGCCGTGTTCATTCCCGCGGGCCCGGCGCGCAGCGGCCCGCGCAGCCCCGCCGTCCCGAACCGCAGCGGCGCCCGGAAGCGGTCGTCGAGCTCCGCGAGCGCCGCCGGGTCACGGGCGGCCTCGGTGCACAGCCGGGTCAGCTCCGCCCGGTCGCGGGCGTCGGGATCGTCGGCGAGCCAGGCGCGGACCCGCGCCGCGAGTGGATCGGGCAGGTCGGGCGGCAGGGCGGTGGCCGGCACCATCACGATCAGGCCGTGCCTAGAGGCGGGTGGCGACGTCGGCGAGCAGGACTCCCATGCGCTCCGCCGCGGCGGCCCCGGCGGCCAGCACCTCCAGGTGGTTCAGCGGTTCCCCGGTCATGCCTGCTGCGAGATTCGTCACCAGGGACAGGCCCAGCACCTCGGCGCCGGCGGCCCGGGCAGCGATCGTCTCGTGCACCGTCGACATGCCCACCAGATCGGCGCCCAGGAGCCGCAGCATCCGGATCTCCGCCGGCGTCTCGAAATGCGGGCCGGGCAGACCGGCGTAGACGCCTTCGGTCAGCGTGGCGTCGACCTGGCGGGCCAGGGCCCGCAGCCGCGGCGAGTAGGCGTCGGTCAGATCGGTGAAGGCGGGTCCCACCAGCGGCGAACGTCCGGTGAGGTTGAGATGGTCGGCGATGAGAACCGGCTGGCCGATGGTCATGTCGGCGCGCAGCCCGCCGGCGGCGTTCGTCAGCATGACCGTCGACGCGCCCGCGGCGCAGGCCAGCCGCACGGCGTGCACCACCCGCGACAGTCCGTGGCCCTCGTAGGAGTGCACTCGGCCCAGGTAGACGAGCAGCCGGCGGCTCTCGAGGCGCAGCGAGTAGGCGACCGCCCGATGTCCGGGCACGTTGGTGCCCGGTGGAAAGCCCCCGAGCTCGGAGAATGTGATCTCTGTTACCTTGTCGGCCCGCCGGGCGAGCACGTCCGCTGCCGGGCGCCACCCGGAGCCCAGCATGATCGCCACGTCGTGCCGCCCGGCTCCGGTCAGTTCCGCAAGCCGCGCGGCCGAGGCCGCCGCGTTCGGTTCCTCTCCCTGCTCTCGCACCCGGCGACTGTACGGGGTGACTGGGGGAGACTGGAGCCCGTGCCCCTGTTGCCGTCCCACCGTCGCCTGCCGGCTGTGCCGCTGGAGTCCGGTGAGTTCACCGAGGTCGTGCTGCGCGGACGGCTGACTGATCCAGAAGGGCCGGGACGGCTGACGTCGAGGGTGGAGAGCTTCGTCGGCCACCGGGTCGGCGCCTCCCGGTGGATCGTGCTCACCGACCGCAGGCTGCTCGTCGTCGCGCCGTTCCCCCGGGAGGGCGACTGGTTCGACGTCGTGTTCGACCGTCGCGAGGTGACCGCCTCCCGCGGGGTCAAGCACGGCGACGTCATCACGGTGGAGCTCGGCACGCCGCGCGGCCGCCAGGTTCTGCGCGTCCCGGGCCGACTGCGGACCGAAGCCGGGCGTTTCATCCGGGCGCTGCGCCGCTAGCCGGTAGCCGGCCAGCGGAGATCCCCTCGTGCCCGCGTTGACGGCCCGCTCAACCCGGACTAGTTTGATGAGCGTTCATTCAACTATCCGGTTGTCGGCGGGATGGAGGGGCGGATGGGGCGACGGCAGGTCTTCGACGCGGACGAGGTGCTCGTCGCGGTCATGCAGCTGTTCCGCCGCCGTGGTCACCAGGGGACCTCGCTGAAGGACCTCGAGGAGGCCACCGGCCTGCATCCCGGCAGCCTCTATCGGGCGTTCGGGAACAAGGACGCACTGTTCCGAGCCGCGCTCGACGCCTACGTCGACCGCGTGGTCGCCGGGCGGATCGCCGAGCACCTCGAGGCGGCCCACGACCCGCTTGCCGGGCTGCGGGCCTACTTCCGCTCCACCTTCGAGACCGGTCTCGACCCCGAGCCGGGTTGCCTGGTCACCAATACCGCCGTCGAGTCCTTCGCGCTGGACGAGCTGACCGGGCGCGGAGTGCGGCGCGGGCTGGACCTCATCGAGCGCGGTCTGCGCGGCGCGATCGTCCGGGGGCAGACGTCCGGGCAGATTCCGGCCGGGGCGGATCCGGACCGTCTCGCGGCCCGTCTGCTCGTCGACTACCAGGGAATTCTCGTCCTCGTCCGGGCGGGCACCCCGGCCGCTCGGCTGGGGGCGATGACGGAGGACATCCTCGCGGCTCTACGAGGCGAACCGGTGCTCGCGCCGGATCCCGCTCACTGAAAGATCGCGCGGCACCGGTCGGCGCGACGGCCGGTGCGGTCCTGGCGCGGCGGCTGGTGGCGCGCGTCTGGTGAGCAACGGATCAACCGGTGGACAGCCGGTGGCCTGTCGCGCAGTCATATCAATACTCTATGTAATTTATTAGTTTCTTTCTGTTTTTCGGCTGCATCCTGTCGGGAGAACCTCATGGTCACCCCCTCTGTTCTGATCGTGCTCACCTCGCATGACCGCTTCGGCGACACCGACCGCGCCACGGGCTTCTGGTTCGAGGAACTGGCCGCGCCCTACCAGGTCCTGCGGGCCGGCGGCGTCGACGTCCGGCTGGCCTCGCCGGCGGGTGGCCGGCCGCCGACGGACCCGGCCAGCCTGGCGCCGCAGGCGAGGACCTCGGCCGTCGAGGAGTTCCTCGCCGACCCGGCCGCCGCGGGCGCCCTCGACGACACCCCGCGGCTCGACGCGCCGGCGGTCGTGTCCGGCCAGTGGGACGGTGTGTTCCTGGCCGGCGGCCACGGCACCATGTGGGACTTCCCCGGGAACGCGCCGTTGACGGCGTTGATCGAGCTGATCGCGACCCGCGGCGGGGTGGTGGGTGCCGTCTGCCACGGCGCGGCCGGCCTGCTCGACGCTTCCGTCGCCGGCACGGCGCTCGTCGCCGGGCGGGCCCTCGCCGCGTTCAGCGACGCCGAGGAGGAGCTCGTGGGCGCCACCCCGTTGGTGCCGTTCTCGCTCGAACGGCGCCTGCGGGACGCCGGGGCACGCTACGAGGCGGGCGCACCCTTCGCCCCGCACACGGTCCGCGACGGCCTGCTCGTCACCGGGCAGAACCCCGCCTCCTCGGAAGCGGTCGCGCGGGCGTTCCTCGACGCGTTGCGCTCGGCAGCCGCGCCCCGCGGATGAGCGGCAGCGGCTCGCGCGAGCTCGCCGAGTTCGTCGTCGACCAGCTTGCGCCGCCCGGCGGCGTCAGCCTGCACCGTTACTTCGGCGGGTGGGCCCTGCGCCGGGATGGCCGCCAGTTCGCCATGGTGATGGACACCCTCTACCTGCGCGTCGCCGAGGATGTTCCGGGGGACTGGGCGGCGCGGGGCAGCCGTCCGTTCACCTACCAGGCGGGCGGACGCACCGTGACGGTTCGTCGCTACCACAGCGTTCCCGACGATCTGCTGGACGACTGGGATCGTCTTCTCGCGTGCGTGCACGACCTGACGTCGTGGGGCGCGCCGGCCTGACCGGACCGTCCCGGCGCACCGGCCGATAGGGTCGGGGCGGGATCCCGCGGCGGGCGTGACGATGTCGCCACAGCACAGGCGTGACACCGCGCCCGGTGGGCCGAACCGGACAGCGATGGGAACAACGGACCGATGACTACAACCCAGCCGGCCACCGGCGAGCTACCGATCCCGGGCCCGGGGGTCTCCGCGGCGAGCGGGCAGCGCACGGCCATGCGCACCCACCTGTGCGCCGACCTGCGGGCGGATCATGTCGGCCGGACCGTGTCCGTGTGCGGCTGGGTGGCGCACCGCCGCCAGCACGGGCAGTCACTGACCTTCGTCGACCTGCGGGACCACTCCGGCCTCCTCCAGGTCGTCGTCGACGGATCGGTCGACGTCCGCTCCGAGTACGTGCTGCGCGTCACCGGTACGGTCGCCATCCGGCCGGAGGGTACGGCGAACCCGGCCCTGGCGACCGGCGAGGTCGAGCTGCGCGACTGCGCGGTCGAGGTCCTGTCGGTCGCCACCCCGCCGCCGTTCCCCCTCGACGACCGGGCCGACGCCGTCGACGAGTCCACCCGGCTGGCCTACCGCTACCTCGACCTGCGCCGGGAGCGGATGCAGCGCAACCTGCGGGCCCGCTCCGCGGTGCTCGGCGCGATGCGCGCCGCCCTGGCGCCGCTCGACTTCGTCGAGGTGGAGACGCCGCTGCTGATGCCGTCGACGCCGGAGGGGGCCCGGGAGTTCATCGTCCCGTCCCGGCAGTTCCCGGGGAGCTTCTACGCCCTGCCTCAGTCGCCGCAGCTGTTCAAGCAGCTGCTCATGGTCGGCGGGACCGACCGCTACTTCCAGTTCGCGCGCTGCCTGCGCGACGAGGACCTGCGCGCCGACCGGCAGTACGAGTTCACCCAGCTCGACCTTGAGATGAGCTTCGTCGACCAGGACGACGTGCTCGATGTGATCTCCGCCGCGGTGCTTGCCGCGGCGCGGGCGGTGACGACCGAACCCGTGCCGCCGATCGAACGGATCACCTGGCACGAGTCGATGAACCGCTTCGGCGTCGACAAGCCGGACCTGCGGTTCGGCCTGGAACTCGTCGAGCTCACCGAGATCTTCGCCGGCAGCGGCTTCAAGGCGTTCGCCGGGGCTGAGGCGATCAAGGGCATCCGGGTGCCCGGCGGCTCGGCCGCCCACAACCGGCGCCGGTTGGACGATCTCACGGCGCGGGCCAAGTCGCTGGGCGCCAAGGGCCTGGTGTGGATGCGGGTGGGCGCCGGCGCTGAGCTGGAGTCGCCGGTGAAGAAGTTCCTCTCGGATGAGGAGCTCGCCGGGATCGTCGCCGCCACGGGCGCCGTCGAGGGCGACCTGCTGCTGCTGGTCGCCGACGAGTGGACCACCACCTGCGAGGTGCTAGGACAGCTGCGCAACGACCTCGGCCGCCCGCCGGCCGGCCGGGGACCGTTGCGGTTCGTGTGGGTGGTGGACTTCCCGCTGTTCGTCGGCATCGACCCGGCCACCGGACGGCCGAAGCCCGGGCACCACCCCTTCACCCGGCCGCATCCCGACGACATCGCCAAACTCGAGACCGAACCGCTCGCGGTGCGCAGCCGCGCCTACGACCTGGTGCTCAACGGCTGGGAGCTCGGGTCCGGTTCGATTCGGATCCACGAGAGCGCCCTGCAGCAGCGCATCTTCGGCCTGCTCGGGATCACGCCCGAGGAAGCGAACGCACGGTTCGGCTTCTTCCTCACCCCGTTCGGCTACGGCGCGCCGCCGCACGGCGGTTTCGCGGTCGGTATCGACCGGCTGGTCGCCATCCTGGCGGGTGAGGAGAACATCCGCGAGGTCATCGCCTTCCCGAAGACCCAGTCCGGTCTCGACCCGCTGACCGGAGCCCCTACCCCGGTAACCGACCGTCAGCTTCGTGAACTGGGTGTACGGGTGATTGCCCCGCCGGCCCCGGCGGTTAGCTCGGGTCCGGCGGGTGCTCAGGCGGCCGGATAGCTGTTGACCGGGCAGCTGGCGGTGAGGTAGGAGCTGGCGGGAAAGGGTGGGTCCTCCTCCGGGTGGGAACCGGTGGGTAGGAACAGCTCGAATGGGTACTCAGCTCCTGCTGTCCGTGAGCCGAGCGGAACGGTGACGGCTGCCCGACGCCGGCATCGGCCCCGATCCGAGGAGCCCAGGTGCAGATCCCCTTCTCGTCGTCGACGAGCTCCAGTCTCGGAATCGAGTGGGAACTGCAGCTCGTCGACCAACAGTCCCGCGAGCTGCGCGGCGAGGCCACCGCCATCCTGGATGAGCTGCGCGCGAAGATCGGCGAGCGGGAGGCCGCGAAGGCGAAGCACGAGCTGTTCGAATCGACCGTCGAGGTCATCACCGGAGTCTGCGGATCGGTGGGGGAGGCGACCGCCGACCTGGCCGGCACCGTGTCGCTGCTGCGCGATCTGGCGGAGCGGCGCGGGGTCGGTCTGATGTGCAGCGGCACCCACCCCATCAGTGACTACGCCGGGCAGCGCATCACCGACGACAACCGGTACTCGCGGCTGGTCAGCCAGATGCAGTGGCTGGCCCGCCGGCTGCTCATCTTCGGCGTCCACGTGCATGTCGGGGTCCGTTCCCCGGACAAGGCCATGCCGATCATGAACGCCCTGATGGCACACATCCCGCACTTTCTCGCCCTGTCCGCGTCGTCGCCGTTCTGGCTGGGTGGGGACACGGGCCTGGCCTCGTCGCGCTCCCAGGTGTTCGCGAGCCTGCCCACCGCGGGCCTGCCTTACCCACTGGAGGACTGGCCGCGCTTCGAGTCCTTCATGGAGACGCTCATCACCTCCGGGACGATCGAGACGATCCGCGAGGTCTGGTGGGACATCCGGCCGCATCCCAACTTCGGCACCGTGGAACTGCGGATCTGTGACGGGCTGCCCACGCTGATGGAGGTCGGCGCGGTCGCCGCCCTCGCGCAGTGCCTCGTCGACCGGATGAACACCCAGATCGACCGCGGGTACCGGCTCCCGACGCCGCAGCGGTGGCTGGTGCAGGAGAACAAGTGGCGGGCGGCCCGATACGGCCTCGAGGCCCAGATCATGGTCAACGATCGCGGTGGGGTGCGGTCGGTCCGTGACGACCTCGTGGACCTCGTGGAGGACCTGCTCCCGGTCGCCCACCGGCTCGACTGCGCGGAGCAGCTTGCCGACGTCCTGGTGATTCTCGAGACCGGCGCGAGCTACACCCGGCAGCGGGCGGCAGCCCGGCGGGCCGATGGAGATCTCACCCGGGTCGTCGATACCCTGCTGGAAGAGATGAATACCGGCCGTCCGGTCGTTGATCAATAGGTGCGTCGGCGGGGCCACACGGCCCGATATCCGCAACCGCGCGCGTCAAGGCCCGCGGGACGCCCGCAGGGAGGAGCCCGGCCGGCAGATGGAGGCCAACGAGACCGCGGCGGTCGCCGGATGGGTGACCGCGCACGAATCCGAGCTGGTCGCGTTGCGCCGCGACCTGCACGCGCATCCCGAGCTCGGCCGCCAGGAACGGCGCACGGCCGGACAGGTGGAGGCGAGGCTGCGGGCCGCGGGGCTGTCCCCGCAGCGGTTGCCGGACGTACCCGGCCTGTGGTGTGACATCGGGGTCGGGGCGGACCGTGATCCGGCGGCCCCGGTGGTGGTCGTCCGGGCCGACATGGACGCGCTGCCGCTGCCGGACGTCAAGGACGTTGCGTACCGCTCGACGGTGCCCGGGGTGGCGCACGCCTGCGGGCATGACGTGCACACCACGGTGGTGCTGGGCGTCGGTCTGGCCCTCGCCGAGTACGCGCGCACGGCCGCCCTGCCGGGCACCGTGCGTCTTGTCTTCCAACCGGCCGAGGAGCTCATGCCCGGCGGGGCGCTGGACGTGATCGACGCCGGCGTGTTGAAGCCGGCCTCGGCGGCGATCGCCGTGCACTGCGATCCAGCGCTCGACGCGGGCACCATCGGCCTGCGGACCGGGCCGATCACCTCCGCGGCCGACGCTATCGAGATCACGATGGCGGGGCCGGGCGGCCATACCTCGCGACCGCAGAACACGGTCGACCTGGTGTACGCCATTGTCCGGTTGGCCGCCGACATGCCAGCCGCGCTCGGCCGGCTGGTCGATCCACGGTCGGCGCTGTCTCTCGTCTGGGGCCAGGTACAGGCCGGCACCGTCGCCAACGCCATTCCGCGCACCGGGCAGCTGCGCGGCACCATCCGCACCCTGTCCAGGGAGACCTGGGAGTCCGTCCCCGCCCTTGTGACTCGGGTCGCCGAGCAGATCATCGCTCCCTACGGCGCGCAGATCGTGGTCGACTACCGGCGCGGCGTTCCTCCCGTCGTCAACAGCGCGGAGGTCGTCGACGTCTTCCAGAGTGTCGTCGACCGCGCCCTCGGCCACGGCGCGTCCACCACGGTGGCGCAGTCGCTCGGCGGGGAGGATTTCGGCTGGTTTCTCAACCACGTGCCCGGCGCGCTGGCACGGTTGGGTACCCGTGTTCCCGGGGGTCCCACCTACGATCTCCACCAGGGCGCCTTCGACGTCGACGAGCGCGCAATCGGGATCGGGGTGCGGCTGCTCGCCGGCACCGCTCTGGATCTGCTACGCCGCACCCCGGCCAGTCTCTGACGCCGTTCCCGTCGCCGTCCCCGCTTCCTTCCTCGACCAACCGACAGGAGTCGACGTCATGAGCGGGTGCAGGAGCCGGCTACGCAGTTGGCCGAGAGCGGAGCTCCTTGACGTAGTCGGCGGGTGCCCCCGCCTTCTCGGCGGAGTCGGCGATCATGTCGAGGTACCACCGGGAGGGCAGGCCGCCCTCGTAGGAGTTGAGTACGTAGGTCCAGGCGAGGGCCTCGCCGTCGAGCGTGTAGACCCTGACGCGGATGCGGGTGTACAGACCGGTGTCCGCGCCCTCCCACACATCGAGCCGCTCCAGGTCATAGCGGTCGAGGTCGTACAGCAGCACGTACGCATGGTTGCCAGGTGACTCGACGATCGTCGCCAGCGCCCCGTCCCAGCCGACGTTCTCACCGCCGAAGGTCAGACGCCAGCCGTTGATCCATCCAGTGCCGATGACGGGCGAGTGGGGGGCCCGTTCCTTCATCTGCGCCGGGTCGAGGTTGCCGGCGTACGCCGCGTACAAGGTCATCGTCGTCTCTCGGGGTGACGGTGCGTGGCTATAGCTGCTATTTCCGTTTCGAACTCGGAAGAAAGGTGACTTGGGCGACTTCGTGCATGTCGGCTTCCGCCTGCGATCCTACGGAGCTCTCCGCACCGGGAGGAGCGCAGCCGTCGGGGCGGGGGAAGATGAAAGGAAGAGATGTCAGATCGGGAGGGCACGTGACGCGCATCGTCATTCTCGGTGGAGGGCCTGGTGGCTATGAATCGGCGCTCGTGGCAGCGTCGCTGGGCGCGACGGTCACGGTCATCGACTCGGATGGGATCGGCGGCGCCTGTGTGCTCACCGACTGTGTTCCTTCCAAGACGCTGATCGCGACCTCGGAGACTATGACCAATCTCGCACTGGCTCCGGGGCTCGGTATCCGCCCGCATGGGCTTGGTTCGGCGACCGAACCGGTGCTGCCCGCGGTGGCTTGGGGCATGCGTAGCGGTCTGGACTCGGCTGTTCCCCCGCTCACGCCGCCCGAGGTCGTCAGCGTCGATCCGGAACAGGTGTACGAACGGGTCCGGGAGCTCGCGAAGGCGCAGTCCCTGGACATCGAACACCGCCTCGAACGGGAGAAGGTCGAGGTGGTACACGCGTCGGGTCGGCTGGTCGGGCCGCATGCAATCGAGACGAACACCGGCGAGACCTTCGTGGGTGACGTGATTCTCATCGCGACGGGGGCGAGTCCGCGGGATCTTCCGACCGCCCGCCCGGATGGCGAACGCATACTTACCTGGCGCCATCTCTACGATCTCAAGGAGATTCCGGAGCATCTGGTCGTCGTCGGCTCCGGCGTCACCGGCGCCGAGTTCGCCAGCGCCTACCGGGCGATGGGCGCCGAGGTCACCCTCGTCTCGTCCCGTGAACGGGTCCTGCCCGGCGAGGACCCGGATGCCGCCCGGGTCATCGAGGATGTGTTCGTACGGCGGGGCATCGAGGTGCTCAATCGCTCGCGCGCCGCCTCGGTCCGCCGCATCGGCGATGGCGTGATCGTCGAGCTCACCGACGGTCGTACAGTGACGGGGAGTCATGCCCTGATGGCGGTCGGCTCTGTTCCCCGCACGAAGGGGCTCGGCCTGACCGACGTCGGCGTCCGTCTCGGTCCCGGGGGGCACGTGAACGTGGATCGGATGTCGCGCACCTCCGTACCGGGCGTGTACGCGGCCGGCGACTGCACCGGCGTTCTGCCGCTCGCGTCGGTCGCCGCGATGCAGGGCCGGATAGCGATGTGGCACGCTCTCGGGGAGGCGGTGAGCCCGCTGCGACTCGGGACCGTGTCGTCCAACATCTTCACCGAACCGGAAATCGCCACGGTCGGAGTCACCCAGGTGATGAAGGACACGGGTGCCGTCGCGGCAGAGGTGACCACCGTTCCACTGTCGCGTAATCCTCGGGCGAAGATGATGGGGATCGAGGACGGTTTCGTCAAACTGTTCTGCCGCCCCGGCAGCGGCAGTGTTCTTGGCGGCGTCATCGTCGCCCCGCGCGCGTCGGAGCTCATCCTTTCTGTGTCGCTCGCGGTCGAACATGGTCTTACCGTCGATCAGATCGCGCATACCTTCTCCATCTATCCCTCGTTGTCCGGCTCGATCACGGAGGCTGCCCGGGTTCTGCGGCCTCGGGACTTCTTTGCAGGTTTCGACAACCCCGTGTGAGGCCGACCTTGGCCGGGGTCGGCCGTCGGGGGAGCGGCTGCCGTCGATGTGTTACCGGCCGGAGAACGGCCGGATGGCCGCCCTTTGCCACGGGGGATGGTGCGAGCATAGGCGACCCTCCCCGTCGGATCCACTGTCCACCGGATTTTCCAATTCCTCTTGAGGCTGTGGTCGCCATTTGGTCGATCCTGGCGTGCGCCGGTTGTTGATCAAATGTCGGTGATGAATGTTCTCGAGGTTATGGTCGTGCGCCCTTCCGGGCTCGCTTAGGCTTGGGAAGCCAGCCTGGCTTAGATGGCTGGAGTGAGCTATGCTTCCGAACATGCGTTCGACGTGCGAGTCGATGGACTGTCATCGATCCCTTGAGCATCGATCGTGGAAATTTGGGTCGAGCATGTTCGTTCCCGGAGCCCGATCCTCCCGGCGATTTCCCCGTGGCAGGTGGCGCAGTGTATTCTTTTTCTGAATTCGAGAAGGCGAATCACCCCGGCGTACGGTCCAGTGAGGCGAAGGACGACGGTGCCCCGGGTCCGGATGTCACGGCTGCGGGCGAGCGTGACGACGTCGGCATACTGGAATCGCCGTTCACGCGTCGGGTGGATGATCTCGACGCGCGCAATTGTCTGCGGCTGGACGTACAGATCGGGCAGGAGATCGCGCGCTGGGAGGCCGCACGGTTGGTCGTCCGCGCGAGGTTCGCACGGTTGCGGCCGCCCGAGCTTAACGGGGGCGAACAGCGCTACCAGGCCTTCGACGAGTTCGCCGGGGATGAGCTGGCCGCAGAGCTGAAGCTGTCGCCGGCAGTGGGCGGCAGGCGCCTGGCCTTCGCGGTGAGCGCGGTTCGTCGCATGCCCGCCGCGGTCAACGCCCTCAGCTTCGGAACCATCGATCTGGAGCGTCTGGGCGCGCTGGAGCGGCTGACGGCGAACCTCACCGACGAGCAGGCAGACCAGGTCGCCGGAGAGGTGGTGAGCAACGGCGGCGGCCGCCCGAGCCACAGCGCCTTCGCCGCAGCGGTGCGGCGCCGGGTCATCCGGGTGGACCCTCAGGGTGCGGAACGTCGGCGCCGGAAGGCTGCGAACGCACGTCGGGTGACGGTGCAGGCCGAGGCCGACGGGATGGGACGCATCTCGGCGCTTCTCCCCGCGGAGCGCATGTTGGCGGCCTTTCGCCGGATCGACGGGCTGGCGAAGAAGGCTGGAGCGCCGAAGGAGGAGCGTGACCTCGACCAGCGTCGGGCCGACGTCCTCTACGACCTGCTCATGGGGCGTGACCGTGATCGCATCAATCTCGAGATGCAGGTCATCGTGTCGGCGGAATGCCTGTTGGGCTTGTCAGAAAAACCCGGCGAAATTCCGGGATACGGGCCGATTCCCGCCGGGATCGTCCGCGAGATGGCGGCCAACCCCAGGTGCACCTGGCGGCGCATCCTCACGGATCCGGCGGAGGGACGGGTGTTGGAGGTTGCCCATCGGCGATTCCCGTCCGCCGCGTTGGCCCGGCATGTCCAGGTCCGCAACCCCACGTGTATCTTTCCCGGTTGCGACAAGCCGTCAACCGCCTGCGATCTCGATCATACCCGCCCGCATGGGCGAGGCGGCGAGACGAACGAACGCAACCTCGGTCCGGAGTGCCGGCGGCATCACCGGCTCAAGCACGCCGCGGACCGGCCGCCCGGAGCCGCGGATTCCGCCACGACCAGCACGGCGATGCGATGGAAGGTGTGCCAAGTCAAACCCGGACACTTCGTCTGGACGAGCCCGGAAGGTCACAAGTACCACGTTGGTCCGGAGCGTCATGGTGAGGACTGATCGGGAGTAGAAACTGATCGGGAGCAGAGACCAAATCAGAGCCGATGGCTACTCGTCGTCATCATCGTTCGCCGGAAACACCGGGGGGAAGCCGTGTTGCTCCAGCCTTCGGTTCCGGAAGAATCCGCTGGTGGCGAAGCCGAGCCCCGCCGCGGCGACCAGGAGGAACGCGACAGTGACCGCACGAACGGCTGCCTCCCCCGGAAGTAGGGCGAAGATGACGGCAAACGGCAGCATCAGGATGAATGGGCGTGCTGCCTGCCGCGTCCGCCAGCCGGGGCCGGTCAGATCCTTGGAGATCCACGCGTTGTAGGTGGGAGGAAGTGTCCCACCGAGGAGATAGTGGATGCGGCCCGTCAGCGGAGGCCGTTCGGCCTCCGCTGACGACGCTGTCGCCTCCGGGTCCTGCCCGCGCACCGTCGCGCTGTCTTCACCGCCGTCCATACCCGCAGCTTACGAAGTAGACGGCCGGCAGGAAGACAGCCGACGGGCGGCGAACCAGATCAGTCCTTGATCTCACAAAGGACGGCGCCGCTGGTGACCACCGCGCCTACGGCCGCGGTCAGGCCGGTGACGGTGCCGCCCCGATGAGCGTTGATCGGCTGCTCCATCTTCATCGCTTCCAGCACGATGATGAGGTCGCCTGCGGAGACCGTGTCGCCGTCGTTGACGGCGACCTTCACGATGGTGCCCTGCATGGGGCTGGTCAGGGCGTCACCGGTCACCTTGGCGGCCGCCGCGCCACGTGCCCGCCGCTTGGGTGCGGCGCCACGCGACGCGGTCGACGTCGAAGCGGCGCCGAGCCCGGCCGGCAGCACGACCTCGAGACGCTTGCCGCCCACCTCGACGATGACCGCTTCCCGTGGCTCGGGGGTGGTGTCGGCGTCCGTGCCGCCGGTGAAGGCGGGGATGGTGTTGTCGAACTCGGTCTCGATCCAACGGTTGTGAATGCGGAACGGTTCTGCGGTGTCGTCGGGCGCGAAGGCCGGATCCCGTACGACGGCACGATGGAACGGCAGTGCCGTGGCCATGCCGTCCACGACCATCTCGTCCAGGGCGCGCCGCGCACGCTCCAGAGCCTCCTGGCGAGTGGCGCCGGTGATGATCAGCTTGGCGAGCAGGGAGTCGAAGGCGCCCCCGATCACACTGCCGCTCTCGATACCGGTGTCGAGGCGCACGCCCGGGCCGGCCGGCGCGACGAGCTTCGTCACCGTCCCCGGCGCGGGAAGGAAGTTGCGACCGGGGTCCTCACCATTGATCCGGAACTCGATGGCGTGGCCACGGGGCGCGGGGTCGGTGAAGTCGAGTGCCTCACCCTCCGCGATCCGGAACTGGGCGCGGACCAGGTCCACTCCGGACACCTCTTCGGTCACCGGGTGCTCGACCTGGAGCCGGGTGTTCACCTCGAGGAAACTGATCATGCCGTCCCGGGCGACCAGGAATTCCACGGTCCCCGCGCCGACATAGCCGGCCTTCTTGCAGATCGCCTTGGACGCCTCGTAGAGCGAAGTGAGCTGCTCCTCGGAGAGGAACGGCGCCGGCGCCTCCTCGACGAGCTTCTGGTACCGCCGCTGCAGCGAGCAGTCACGGGTGCCGACGACGACGACGTTGCCGTGGGTGTCCGCGAGGACCTGCGTTTCCACGTGCCGGGGCTGGTCCAGGTAACGCTCCACGAAGCATTCGCCCCGGCCGAAGGCGGCAACCGCCTCCCGAACCGCGCTGTCGAACAGCTCGGGCAGTTCCTCCGCGGTCCAGGCGACCTTGAGGCCCCGGCCACCGCCACCGAACGCAGCCTTGATAGCGACCGGCAGCCCGTACTGCTCGGCGAAGGCAACGACTTCTTCGACGCCTGCGACGGGATCCGCGGTGCCCGGTGCGAGCGGAGCGCCGACGGCCAGTGCGATGTGGCGGGCCGCGGTCTTGTCTCCGAGGCGGCGAATGGCCTCGGGCGGCGGACCGATCCAGGTGAGGCCGGCACCGATCACAGCCTCGGCGAAATCCGCGTTCTCCGAGAGGAAGCCGTATCCCGGATGAACCGCGTCGGCCCCGGACGACTTGCAGGCATCGAGTATCTTGTCGATGCGTAGGTATGAGTCACCAGGGGTCGTACCACCCAGCGCAAACGCCTCGTCGGCAACGCGCACGTGCAGCGCGTCGATGTCCGGTTCGGCATATACCGCGACGCTGGTGTATCCGGCGTCGCGGCAGGCGCGGGCCACCCGAACCGCGATCTCTCCCCGGTTGGCAATGAGGATCTTACGCACGCTGCTCCCGTCCTCGTCCGGCCTGCCTGAGTCTAGGCGAGTCGGGCCGCACAGTTCGCTCTCGTTGTGCCCGGATGTGATGCCACTGACATCCCGGCGTCATACATCTGTTCAGTTACCAGCCAGCCCGGGTGCGTACACCCGGGCTCATTCCGGAGCGTCGCCACGAACCTGCCCCGGTAGCGAGTGGGCCGCGCAGCGCCTGAGCCGGATCCGCCCAGGCGGAGCGGACGGGGGACGGACTTTCAGGCGGGACCGCGCGGGCCGAGAGAAGCGCGACCACCGCGGCGATCTCTTCGGGTGTCGCGTTCCCACGGATCAAACGCAGCCGGGGCGGGCTGGTCTGTCCGTCGTCGTCCTGGGCCACGGTCCTCTCCTCACTCGACTTCCTGCCGTGCGCTGCCTGCTGTCCGTCTCCGCCGCGCTGTTCGCCCAGCCAGCGCGTGATCGCGCGGTAGGCGGACCAACCGGTGTACCAGCGAAGGTCCGGAGTCGGGCTACAGCGGGATGTTGCCGTGCTTCTTCGGCGGCAGGGACTCACGCTTGGTACGCAGCAGGCGCAGGGCCCGAATGATCTCCCGGCGGGTCTCGGACGGGTTGATCACCGCGTCAAGGTAGCCGCGTTCTGCCGCGATGTACGGAGTCGCGAAATGATCGGTGTAGTCCTGGATGAGTTCCGTCCGGCGGGCGTCCGGGGACTCGGCCTTGGCCAGATCACGCCGGTAGATGATGTTCACGGCCCCGCGGGCACCCATGACGGCGATCTCGGCGGTCGGCCAGGCGAGGTTGATGTCGGCTCGCAGGTGCTTCGAACCCATCACGTCGTATGCGCCGCCGTATGCCTTCCGGGTGATGACGGTGACCTTCGGAACGGTCGCCTCCGCGTAGGCATAGATCAGCTTGGCGCCTCGACGGATGATCCCGTTCCATTCCTGGGAGGTGCCGGGCAGGAAGCCGGGCACGTCGACCAGGGTCAGCACCGGAATGTTGAAGGCGTCACAGGTCCGGACGAAGCGGGCGGCCTTCTCGCTGGCGTCGATGTCCAGGGTGCCGGCGAACTGCATCGGCTGGTTGGCCACGACACCCACCGATCGGCCGTCCACCCGGCCGAAGCCGACGATCAGGTTCTGGGCGAACTGGGCGTGGACCTCGAGGAAGTCTCCGTCGTCGACCAGCCGCTCGATGATCTGGTGCATGTCGTATGGCGTGTTCGGGGAGTCCGGGATGAAGGTGTCGAGTTCGGGGTCGATCTCGGCGGCCGGGTCGTCCACCGTGTCGTAGCTCGGGGCATCGTCGAGGTTGTTCGACGGGAGGAACGACAGCAGCGCCCGGGCGAGCTCCAGGCACTCCGCCTCGTCGGCGGCCTGGAAGTGCGCGACTCCGCTGCGCGAGTTGTGGGTGGCGGCGCCACCCAGCTCCTCCATCCCGACGTCCTCACCGGTGACCTCTTTGATGACGTCCGGGCCGGTGATGAACATGTGGCTGGTCTGGTCGACCATCAGCGTGAAGTCCGTGATCGCCGGGGAGTACACGGCGCCGCCGGCGCACGGGCCCATGATCAGCGACAGTTGGGGGACGACGCCGGAGGCCATGACGTTCCGGTAGAAGATCTCGCCATAAAGGCCGAGCGAGACGACACCTTCCTGGATGCGAGCTCCGCCGGAGTCGTTGATGCCGACCACCGGGCAGCCGGTCTTCAGTGCCAGATCCATGATCTTGACGATCTTCTCGCCGAAGACCTCGCCGAGGCTCCCCCCGAAGACCGTGAAGTCCTGGCTGAACACGCAGACCTGACGGCCATCGACCGTGCCGTAACCCGTCACCACGCCGTCGCCGTACGGGCGGTTGGCCTGGACGCCGAAGTCGTGCGCCCGGTGCCGTGCGAAGGCGTCGGTCTCGACGAACGACCCCGGGTCGAGGAACGCCGCGATCCGCTCACGCGCGGTCATCTTGCCCTTAGCATGCTGGGCGTCTACGGCCCGCTGCGACCCGGCGTGGACCGCGTCTTCGTTCACGCGCCGCAGTTGAGCAAGTCGCCCTGCGGTGGTGTGCGGGTCGGGAGCAGAATCCTCAGTGGACGCGGGAAGAGCCATAGGCCGCAGCGTACGACCCCCGTGGGCTCACGTGCTCGATTGTTGTGGAGTTGATCTCATCGATTGGTTGGAATCTGCGGGCTCGCTTCCGGCCGGTCGTATCGAGGGTCACAGCACCCCGCTTCTGGTACCCCCGGAGGGGAGCTCGGAGTACCCGGCACGCCGTCGCACTGGCCGACTCGTGGCATCCGGCGCTGATCGGACGGTGTGAGATCCGTCTCGATGGCCTCTTCCGCTCTCCGCGTCCGGCGCGCTGCTGGGCCGGGCGGGTTGCCGCGCAGGACCGCTCGTCATGTCGGCGGATGCCTTGCTGCTTGTTGCGGCGGCCTGCTGCGCGTCCCGATCGCCGGACAGCGCCCGCGCGAGCGGCAAGGCGTGTTCTGGCAGGCTGTCTTCGTGAGCTCGTCGTCGGATTCCTCTCCCGTGGGGCCTGCGGGGGAGCCAGCCACTCCGTCACCACCGCGGTCGGCGTCCCCGCCGCGGGTGCCGCCGCGCCTGGCGGCCGACACCTTCCGGAGTCGGCCATCGAGATCTCCCGGTGAGCGGGGTCCGCTCGACGCAACGCGGCTGACGGCCGCCGCGGCGGCGGTCGGGCTGGACCTGACGGTGATGTCGGAGATCGACTCGACCAGCGCGGCCCTGGCCCGGATCGCGAGGGGCGAGACCAGCGATCCGAACCTGGCCGGGCTCTCGCGGCGGTGGCGCGCGGGCTCGGGGCCCGAGGGCGCGACGCGCGGTGGCGGTCTGGTCCTCGTCGCCGAACGGCAGACCGCCGGGCGTGGGCGTCTCGACCGCTCCTGGGTGTCCCGACCCGGCGCCGGTCTGACCGTCTCCCTGCTCATCCGGCCGCGGACCGCGGTGTCACGGCTCGGCTGGCTGCCGATGGTCGTCGGGACCTCGCTGGTCTCGACGGTGCGGGCCGTCGCCGGGGTGCCTGCCGTTCTCAAGTGGCCCAACGACGTCCTGATCGAGGGCGCGAAGCTTGCCGGCATCCTGGTGGAGGTCGTTCCGGTTCCGTTGTCCGCACCCTCGGTGGTCATCGGCTTCGGGCTCAACGTCAACGCGGAACCGGACGAGTTGCCCGAGCGGTCCACGAGCCTGCTGCTCAGCGGCGCTCGCCCGGCCGCCCTGAACCGGACCGAGCTGCTCGGGCTGATCCTCGAAGGGCTCGTCGGCGCGCTCGCCGCCTGGGAGGCCGACCCGCAGTCCGCCCGCGCCGCCTACCTGGAGGTGTGCGCGACGATCGGCCGGGAGGTCCGCGTCGAGCTCCCGGACGGCTCGGCGGACACCGGCAGGGCGACGGACGTCGATCCCGAGGGGCGGCTGGTGGTGGCCGGTCGTGCATACAGCGCCGGCGACATCGTCCACCTGCGGTGACCGGCGAGCCGGGAGTGTTCCGACCGTCTGCCGGCCGCGGGTGAGGGACCCGGGTGTGGTCTGTCGGTGCCGGATGCGACGATCGTCACCGTGGCGTTCCCCGACGACATCCTCACCCAGGACGAAGAGGTTGTCCTGCATCTGCACCCGCATTGGGTCAGCCTGATCGTCCCGGCTCTCTGGACGGTGGTGGCTCTCGTGTTTGCGGTGCTGGGCGTCTTCTTCGCGCCCGGTGGGGTGCTGCAGAAACCCATCCAGTACCTGGTGCTGCTCGTCGCTCTCGGCGCGATCGCGTATCTGGGCGCGCTGCCCTGGCTGCGCCAGCTGACGACCCACTACGTCGTTACCAACCACCGGCTGGTGATCCGGGAGGGCCTGATCACCCGTGCCGGCCGGGACATCCCGCTCGCCTGGCTGGTCGGTGCGACGGTGGAGCAGAATGTCATCGACCGCGCGCTGGGGTCGGGAAGTCTGATCGTCGAGACGGCCGGGCAGCGCGGTCGGGTCGTGCTCTCGTGCATGCCGCACGCCGAGCGGGTTCAGGAGACCCTGGCCGAGCTCTCGGCGCCTTACCGGCCGCGGGGCTTCCCCGACTACTGAGACCACCTCGCCAGAGGGTCCCGAGGGCGGAGTCCTCAGATCGGGTCGTAGTCGCGCCACCAGGCCAGGAGCCGGCCCGCGTCGGGATCATCGGCGGCGAAGCCGAGGAGTTCGTCGTCCACGGTCCAGTACACCGCGAACCGACCCGGTCCGGCCGCGCAGAGGAAGGTGCCGCGGCGCCGGGCACTGTGCGCCCAGCGCTCGATGCTGGTCTGGCCCCGGTAGCAGTCCCCGGCGTCGGTGAGCGCCGTCGACCGGTGATCGACGTCGCCCCGCAGCGCCGCGGCGTCCCGGTACCGGATAACCGAAAGCTTCGCCGGCGCCGGCGCCTCGGTTGCGACCCCGGGTGCGCAGGTCAGCGCCGCCTCCACGCCGTCACCGTCACGGGGGGCGGCACGGCAGTCGGTGACCGCGAACGGCCGTAACGAGGCCAGCAGCCGGGCGTCGGCCGCGTCGAGCGTCGCGCTCGGCGTCGGGCTCCCGGCCGTGCCGCCGCCGGGTCGGTCGGGATTCGGACCGGCGGTGCTCGAGGTGGGCCGGCTGGTCGCAGCGCCGTCCGAACCGCCGCTCACCAGCAGCCCGACGGCAACGCCGCCACCGACGATGATCGCGGCGACGACGCCGGCGACGACGGCTCGCCGCCGGCCACCACCGGTGCCCGTGCCGCGGTGATCCCCGCCCTCACCCACCGGCCCACCTGGGCTGCCGGCGGGTTCCGGCGATGTGCTCTCGTCGGGATCCTGCACGCGGTCCGCCTTCCCGAACGATGTGACTCAGCGGCGCAACGGGTCGAACGAGTGCCACCAGTCGTTGATGCGGGCCGCCTGCGGATCGTCGGCGGTGAAGGCGATCAGGTGGTCGTCGTACGTCCAGAACTCGTAGAACCGGTTCGCGAAGAAGTAGCAGAGCCGGCTGCCACCGGTGGTCTCGGCCGGTGAGCTCCACCGTTCCGAGCTCTGCTGCCCGTCGTCGCAGTTCCCCTCGTCGAAGTAGAACGTCTCCCGGGCGCCGATCTGCCGATCCAGCGCGGAACGGTTCGGGAAGTGGAACGCCGTGACCTCCATGCCCGAGGGCGCCTTGCAGATGAGGGTGGCGTCGGCGTAGGCGCTGTCGCTGCGTGCCGGGGCGGCGCAACCAGTCATGACGGCGGGATTGAGCAGCGATCGCAGGACCTCCCGCGGGTTGCCGCCGGCCCCGCCCGCCGCGCCCGGGCGGCGGCTGCCGTCCCGGCGCCGGCCGGGCGGGCCGGGGCCTCGACGGCGACCGGCTCGCCGCTGCCGTCGCTGCCACCAGTGAAGGCGAGGATGCCGAACACGAGCACCAGCACCAGCAGCAGCCCGCCGCCCCCGGCCAGCAGACGCCGGTCGACCAGCACCTTGTGCCGGTCGGCCGCGGGCCGGCGGGCGCCCTCCCACACGTCGCCGGTCGGGGGCGCGGAGCCTTCCGTGCCCTGCGGCGGCAGCCCGGGCAGCAGCCCGGGCAGGGACGGGATGCGGCCCCCGTCCGGGGCGGGCGCGGCGGGCAGGGGGAAGGCGTCGTCCCGTCCAGGTGCCGCCGGCGGGGGAAACCCGTTCGTACCCGCTCCCGCCGGGTACGGGCCGAACGAGGCGGGACGGTGGTCCGGCACCGGACGGGCGCCACCGATCGTCGGCGGCGGGTACCCGCCGAACGATCCAGCTGGAGGAAAGCCGACTGGGTGAGCACCTCCGGCTGGGTGAGCACCTCCGGCTGGGGGAGCACCTCCGGCTGGGGGAGCACCTCCGGCTGGGGGAGCGTTGAACGCGGCCGCCTCTGGTACCGCTGTTCCGGCGGCACTGGAGGCCGGCAATCCGGGGGGCGCGCCGGCGGGTTCGGTGCCCCGGCCGCGGGCTCCGAACGGCCCGAGGAAGGTCGTGTCACCGTCCGCGCCGGGTTCCAGGTGCCCCACAGGGGCGTTCTCGACGGGGATGTTCTCGACGGGGATGTTCCCGACGGGGGCGTTCCCGGCAGGGGCGGCTGGGGGATGGTGGCCGGCGGCCGGGTGGGCGCTGGGGCGTCCGGGGGACGTCGAGCCGGGCGGGGTCAGGCGGTAGGTGAGTTCGCTGTCGCCTGCCCAGGACGGGGCCGTATCAGCGGGACGGGGCCCTGGCGGAGGGCCGGCTGGCGTCGGTGCGCCGGGGCCGGGGTTCGGCACCGGGACGGCTCCGGGGGCCGGCGGGGAACGGTCGCGGCGGGAAGGCGGGCTCGGCCGGCGAGGTGAGGCCCCCGGGGAAGCCTCCCGGGGGGCTGGCGGGCACGGGCGTGCCGGGCGGGACTCCCGGCCCGGAACCGGACCTGACCGGCGGAGCGTAATAGAGCGGCCCGGGTGGTCCGGCGAGCCCTCCGGGCGGGCCCGGGGGGGCCGGCGGCGCGGGTGGTCCGGGTGGGCCGGGCGTGCGCGACTGCTCCAAGCCGATGGCACCCGGCGGACCGGGGACGGGGGCCTGCCCGGGTGGGCCGACGGATCCCCGCGGACCAACGGGTCCGGGTGGGGGGGTGGGTCCGGGTGGACCACCGGGTCCGGGTGGGGCGAAGCCTCCCGGGGGAACCGGCCCGGCCGGACCGGTCCGCGGTGGTGCGGCGACGGGCGGACCGGGCGTCGAGGGCCAGGCGGGGACTGCGGAGGTCGGCGGGCCGGGGGGGCCGCCCGGGCCGGTCAGTCCGCCGAACCGGGGTGGCGCCGACGGGATGGGGGGGCCGGGAGGTTGGACGGGCTCGCGCGGGCCGGTGTCGGCGGCGGGGCCGGCGGGTGGAGAGTTCGGTCCCGTGTATGGCGGCGGCCATGAGACGTGCCCGGGCCCGGGGCCCTGCCGCAGCGGATCCGGGGTCGGTCCTGACCGGCCCGCGCCGATCGTCGGGTTGGTCCCGAAGCGGTCACCGGGTCCCGTCGGGGGGTAATGCCCAGGAGGCTGCAGGATGGTGCGATCGGCGTCGTCGAGGTCCGAGTCCGGGTCCGGACCGTCGCCGAGGCGCGGCCCCGGCGGCGACTGCTCGGCTGAGAGCGGCGTCTCGTCGTCGCCATTGCCGGGGCTCGGCACGGTTCCTCCCGAGATGGGTGACGGGTGCGGTCCCCAGAGTAGGCGCACCATCCTGCGAATACTGGCGGTATGGGGCTACTGCGCAACAAATGCCGCCCTATCACCACCCGCCCAGACGCGTGGCAGCAGGCATGCGGCCGGGATAGGGGGAGCCCGCTGTCCGACCGCGCCTCCTACCGTGCTCCGGACACCTCGTTCTGGGCCCTGGCCGGTGGCCTGAGCTGGTATCGGCTGCGGCCGGATCAGCTCTGCGGCACCGGGTCGAAGCCGCTCCACCATTCATACAAAGCGACGCCGTCGGTTCCGGTCGCCATGAACGAGACCAGCTTGTCGTCGTAGGACCAGAAGATGAAGTGACCGTTCTGCCGCTCCGTGCAGACTGCGGTGCCCTGGGTCTTGCTCTGGTCGAAGTTCCAGGTGAAGATCTCGCTGCCGCCCTCCTTGCACTTGCCGTTGGGCGCGGTGACCCGCGACTTGCGCACGCCGATGTCGCTTGTCAGGTCACCGGCGGTGGCGTAGGCGTAGGCGGCGACGACCTTGCCGTCGTCGGAGTTGCAGAACAGCGAGGCCAGGATGTGGTCGCCCTCGACGTCGCTGTTGGGCTTGCAGTCGGTCATCGCCGACGAGTCGAGCTTGGCCAGCAGCGCGTTCTCGGCCGGGGTCAACTCCGCGGACGCGCTCGGTGACGGGCTCGGCGAGGAGGTAGGCGTCGTTGAGGGTGTGGCCGACGCGACCGGCGAGGCGCTGGGGGAGGTTGAGACGGTCGCCACCGGTTTCCCGTCGTCGGATCCGCCGGTCAGCAGCACGATCGGGATGACGATGAGCAGCAGCACGGCGACGACGGTCGCGCCGATTATGATCATCCTCCGGCGACCGGAGCCGGCTGGGGGAGGCCCACCTCCGGGTCCGGAACCGGGAGGTGGGCCCGCCCCGTATGCCCAAGCCGGTGGGTAGCCCTGCTGATATCCGTCAGGCGCCGGATAGCCCTGCTGTTGGTAGCCCTGCTGCTGGTAGCCCTGCTGTTGGTAGTCGTCGGGCCCCGGGTAGCCGTGCTGGTAGCCCTGCTGCTGGTATCCCTGACCGTAGTCGGCGCCCGGCTGTAGGTAGCCGCCTGGTGGCGGGTAGCCCAAGGGCTGGTACCCGGGTGAGCCACCGTAGCCATCGCTGTCCGGACCGCTCGGGCCGCCGGCCCCGGGCCCCGGGCCGTATCCCCCTGCTGGCGGATAGACCGTGGTCGGCGGGTACTCGTCCGCGCCTGGATTCCGGTTCTGCCCGCCGGACGATCCGGACGGGTATGCGCCTCCCGCACCGTCTGGCAGTATCCGGGTCTGCGCGTCCTCGCCGTACGGGTCCTCGCGGCGGTGGGGGTCGCCATGACCGTAGCGGTCTTCGCGGCCGTAGGGATCATCGCGGTTGCGCGGATCGCCGCGGCCGTAAGGATCATTGAGCGGGCGGCCCGCTGCGGCGGGCGGGAATCCTGCGCCCATGGACGTGGGCGGCTGGCCGACCGGCGGCCAGCCCCCGGGGTGGCCGGGCTGGTAGCCGGCGGGGTTCTCGCCGACCAGGCGGGTCCTCTCCGCATCGTCGTCCGGCTCGTAACCGCCCGGGTAGCCCGCGTCCGGGCGGGAACCGGCTGGTGTTCGATCGACCCGTCGGGTCTCGGCGTCCGGGTCCTGGGGGCCTGGGCCCGGTGACTGCATGAGGTCCTCCTGTGCCGCGCGAAGGCGCCCCTGCCCCCGCGCCCGTCCCGCCTGCCCAGCTGGCCGAGACGGCTTCGTGGTGGCCGGTCGCCCCGCTTCGCCCACGCCCGTCGCGGCCGGGAGGGACAAACCAGGTCTTCGTCCCAGATCGGGTCCGCTGCTGATGGTAGGGCCTTTGCTTCCGGAAGGAAGGGGGGGTCGTCTTCTCGACGTACCCGTGGTAGCTGGTGACCGCTCCCCGTCCGCGGATGCGGTTGCCGCTGGCGGCCCTCCGCCCGACCGGTGGCTCCGCACCGGTCCACGCCGGCCGCCTGGGGTGGGGGTGGGCCGGCGGAACCGCCGGGCGTCCGGGGCCGGTTCAGGCGGCGTATCGGATGACGATGTCGTCCACGATCGACTCCAGGAACGCTCGGTCGACGGGTTCGCCGGTGAGGAGTATGCGCTGCAGGATGATGGCGGTGCCGATCTCCATGAGTACCGCGCGATCGACGTCCGGGCGGAGTTCCCCACGGGCGATCGCGTGTTCGACGATGGCGTGGGAACTCGCCTCGCGTTGTGTCCAGAGTCCGCCGCGCAGCGCGTCCCGCAGATCAGGATTGCGGGGCATTTCCGAGATCAGCTCCGCGATGATCCGCCCGCGATCGCCGCGGATGGCCTCGTGAAAGGAAGTCAGGAATTCGATGATGTCCAGCCGCAGGGAACCCGTGTCCGGAGTCGGCATGCGTTCCTCGGCGAAGGCATTGATCGCATCCATCACCATCGCCAGTTTCGACGGCCACCGCCGATAGATCGTGGCCTTGCCGGCACGGGCGCGGGCCGCCACCCGGTCCATCGTCACGCCGTCGTATCCGAGTTCGGCGAGCAGGTCCAGCGTGGCCGCTCGGATCGCATGGTCCCGGCTCTCGTCGCGAGGCCGGCCGCCTGAGCGCGGCGACGCGAGCGAGGACTGGGTCACGGCACCTTCTCCCGACAGCTGCGGACCGGCCGGCGCCTGTCGCGTGCGTTCCGGAAGTCGAACAGTGACGCCTGGTGGATGACCGTGAACGCGCAGCGCCGGTTTGGTCCGCAGAGCGTAACTCACCGGGGATGCTTCGAGTACGGGTTGGCGCCGGAGCGGATGGTGCTTCCAGGTGTCCGGACGGGACCAGACTTGCCTGCCTCGCGGGTGGCCGGCCTGCGGCGTCTACCCGTTCGTGACCCCGGGTGGACACCGGGGTGTGGTGTGTCGGCGCCGGTGAGGCCGGTCCGAGGTGGGGCGCCCATCGGTGTGCCGCCCTGGGCCGGTATGGCGGCCCGGAGTCGGGCCGGGGTTGTCCCGCCCGGGCGGGTCCGGGCCGATCCTGCGCGGGCGGTGGCGAAGACCGTCGCGGGGATCCAGCCTGGTCGACGGCGCCGGCCTGTCGGCGGGTCGGCAGGCACTGCGGCGACACCTGTCGCCGCGCGAGGGTTGCCGGTAGCTCGGCCGGATCCCGACGACCAGGTCGGCCAGGCCTGCCGGCGCCGGCTCCTGGGCGCGAGGTGGGCTCCGGGATGGGGCGAAGGTCAGATCCGGCCGGCGTGCTCCGGGACCGGACGATGGTCCTCCTGGTCGGTGCCGGTGTTCATGACGGCCTTGGGGTGGTCAGGGTGCAGGAACACCCACTTCTTGTATGCCCAGAAGCGGAACACCGTGCCCAGCCCGGTACCGATGACGTTGCCGAACAGGTTGAAGGCGAGCACGCCCCGCAGGTCCAGCACGTACCGGGCGAACCCGAGGCAGCCGAGCGCGATCAGCAGGCCAACGGTATTCAGGATCACGAAGAGGGTGTACTCACGGCGTAGACCGGTCCGGGCGCGGTGGTTGAAAGACCACTGCCGGTTTCCGATGTAGGAAAAGGTGGCCGCAACCACCGTGGAGACGGTCTTCGCGCTGAGCGGACCCATTCCGAGAAGCGTGTGACACAGGTTCGAAACCAGGAAGTCGATGGCATAGCAGACGCCGCCGACCAGCCCGAACTTGCCCATCTCGTGGATGAGTACCTGCATCGGCGAGCGTGTCTGCCGGTGCCTCACCACAGGCGACCTCGTTCGATTCTTACCACTCGAGGAGAGTACCGGCTGCCTCCGCTTCGGCTCGGGGCCACCCCCTCGGACGGGGTTGCCGGCGCGATCGCCGCCCCGGTCGAGACCGGGGACCCGACTGCGTGCGGTGATGGGTAGCCTACCGGGCCGTGGTCGAGTCACCGGAGAAGTGTTCCCCGGCCTACGATGAGTGATGCGACTGTTCCGCTGTGATGGGCAACGTGAGCGGCGCAACCTCGCCGAATGGGCGGAACATTGACGAACCTGGGTAGGTGGGCGGCATCCTGACTACGCGGGAGCACGGGCACCATCGATCGGGAGGATGGACCACTATGATCTCTTTCACCAGTCGGTCGCGCGGCTGATGTCGACGTCGACCGAGTACCAGAGCGCGGCCGAGGTGGCCGCCGACGTGCACGCGGACCGGCATCGCCCGGCGGGACCGGTAGGCGGCACGGCCACCGTGACGGAGCTGCTGCTGACCTACGCGGCCGGCAACCCGGCCCGGCGGCAGGAGGCCGGCCTGCCCGCATCCCCGGCCGCGCGCCCGCGCCTGGGCGTCGCGGTCGTCGCGTGCATGGATGCTCGGATCAACGTCGAGGCGCTGCTCGGCCTGACCGAGGGGGACGCGCACATCCTGCGCAACGCCGGCGGCGTCATCACCACGGACGTCGTACGCTCGCTCGCGGTCAGCCAGAACGTGCTCGGCACGACGGAGATCATCCTCCTGCATCACACCTCCTGCGGCCTGGAGAAGATCACCGACGACGGCTTCCGCGACCAGCTGGAGCGGGACACCGGCGTGCGCCCCGAGTGGTCGGTGCAGGCGTTCGCGAACGTGGAGGACGACGTGCGCCTGTCGCTGCGGATTCTGCGCTCCTCGCCGTTCCTGCAGGCTACGACCTCGGTCCGCGGGTTCGTCTACCAGGTCGAGACCGGTGGGCTGGTAGAGGTCCTGGCCTGATCGCCCTGACCGGCCCGACCGGCGCGGTCAACGCCACGGCCGGCCCAGGGCTCGGTAGGTCCAGCCGGCCGCCCGCCACCGTTGCGGATCGAGGGCTCCCCGGCCGTCGATGACGACGGGCCGCGCCACGTGCGGCCGCAGCACGGCCGGATCGAGCTCCCGGAACTCGTGCCACTCGGTGAGGACGAGCACGACCTCGGCGCCGACCACCGCGCCGACCACCGAGTCGGTGAAGCGCAGGTTCGGGTGGCAGGTGCGGGCGTTCACCACGGCCGCCGGATCGTAGACCGACACGTGGGCTCCAGCGCGGCGCAGCGCCTCGGCCACGTCCAGGGCCGGCGAGTCGCGGATGTCGTCGGAGTTGGGCTTGAACGCGGCGCCGAGCACACCCACCATCCGGTTCGCCGGCGAGCCGCCCAGTGCCTCCCGGGCCAGCGCCACCACCCGCGCCCGCGCCCGGACGTTGACGGCGTCGACCTCCCCGAGGAACGCCAGCGCCCGGCCGACCCCCAGTTCGTCGGCGCGGGCCTGGAACGCCCGGATGTCCTTGGGTAGGCAACCGCCACCGAATCCGATGCCCGCCTGGAGGTATCGGTGCCCGATCCGGGCGTCATGCGCCAGCGCGCTGGCCAGCTCGACGACATCGCCGCCGGCCGCCTCGCACACCTCGGCCATGGCGTTGATGAAGGAGATCTTCGTCGCGAGGAAGGCGTTCGCGGCGACCTTGACGAGCTCGGCGGTGGTGTGGTCGGTGACGATGACGGGGGTACCGTTGTCGATCATCCGGGCGTAGACCGCCCGCAGCCGTCGCTCCGCCGTGCCGCCCGGGGCGACACCGAAGACCAGCCGGTCCGGGCGCAGGGTGTCGTCGACGGCGAAACCCTCCCGTAGGAACTCGGGATTCCAGGCGAGCTCCGCGCCGGGCGCACCCGCAGTGAGCTTCGCGGCGAGGCGGGCGGCCGTGCCCGTGGGCACCGTCGACTTGCCGACCACGAGGGCGTCGGGGCCCAGCCCGGCCGTGATCAGCCCGCTCACCGCTGCCTCGACGTGGCGCAGGTCCGCCGCGCCGCTGTCGGGCCGCTGCGGCGTTCCGACGCAGATGAAGTGCACGTCGGCCCGGTCGACCGCCTCGGCCAGCGAGCCCGAGAATGTGAGCCGCCCGGCCTCGAGGTTCTTGCGCAGCAGCGCCTCGAGACCCGGTTCGTAGAACGGCACCTCGCCGGCGGACAGCCGCCGGATCCGGCCGGCGTCGATGTCGACGCCGATCACGTCGAAGCCCAGCTCGGCCATGCACACGGCGTGGGTCGCGCCGAGGTAGCCCGTGCCGACGACGCTGATCCGCGGATCGGTGGACCTGCTCACGCTCGGCACCTCCGCTGCGCAGGGGATCGGCGTGGATCCCCTGCGCCCCGTCGTTGCGCACAGGGAGCCACCGGTTGACGAGAGTAATAGCTACCCTCCGGCGTCGGCCGCCACGTCGGCCCCATCGGGCATCACCCGAGAAGGGGGAGGCGCAGCGCCCGCACGCCCGGGCCCGCGAGCGTGATCTGGTCGGGGACGGCGGCATCCCCGGGGCCCGCGCCACCGGGTCCGCCGGCCGGGGCGGGCGCGGCGGCGGCGATGGCGGTGACCCGCTCGGTCGCGATCCGCCGGGTGAGCGCGGCGGGGTCGAGGCGCCGGCAGAGCACGATCGACGAGCCGGCCACCAGCGGGGCGAGCAGCCCTCCGAGGAGCCCCTCGGTCGTCGCCACCGGTGCGGTGGACAGGACCCGGTCCGCGGGCCCCAGCCCCCAGGCCGCCGCGGTCCGTGCGCCGGCCCGCAGCAGCTCGGCCTGCTCCGGCGGGGGCGGCGGCGGGGCGAAACGGTCGCCGTGCGCAGGGACCTCGGCGGAGTAGTCCAGTACGCCCGGAACCGGCCGCAGCATGCGGCCACCCAGCGGGCGTAGCGACAGGGCCACCGTCTCGTCGACCACCAGATGGGCGGTCGCGTCGAGCCGATCCTCGGCCACGAACAGCGCGCCGAGCCGGGTCGTCGGCGGTAGCGTCGAGCCCGCGGCCTGCGCGCCCGCGCCGTCGCTCTCGCGGGCGGCGGCGAGGACGACCTCCAACCCCGCCGACCAGCCGGCGAGCGGGATGACCAGGCCGAGCCAGTGGGTCGGCAGGTCGACCCCGATGCGGTCGCCGGCACCGAGCCCGAGAGTGTCGACGAGCATGTTCGCGGTCTTCGCGACCCAGTTGTCGAGCGTGGTGGCGGAGAACTCCAGCCGCTCGCCGGTCGCGTCGTCGTAGAAGGTCACCAGCGGCCGGGCTGGGTCGGTGGCGAGCCGGTGGGCGAGCAGGCTGGCGATGCCGCGCACTCCCGCGGGGACGTCCCCGTCCGGCGGACCGGCCGTGCCCGCCGGTCCCAGCAGTCGGGCCGCGGGTACCAGCCGCGGTGCCCCGGTCACGGCGTGCAGGAGGTGTCGGCGGCCGGCGGCATCGAGGCACCGGCGACGCCGGCACCCGTCCCCGCGCCGTCTGTCCCCGCGCCGTCTGTCCCCGCGCCGTCTGTCCCCACGGCACCTGTCCCCACGGCACCTGCACCCGCGGCGGATGGAGTGGCAACCGTTGCCATGCCACCCGTCGTGGTAGCGGTGGCCGCTGTCGTCCACTCGCTGCCTGGGCCTGCCGCGCCTGGGTCGGAGGTGGTCGCCAGCCCCGCGAACGCGGAGCCGAGGACGACGACGAGTCCGTCCCCGGTCCGTGCGGGATCCTCGACAAGCAGGCCGCCGGGCAGCCGGGCGGCCAGGGTGCGCGCCGCGGCCTGCTGGCCCGGGGGATGGTGGATCTCGGTCAGCGTCTGACCGGTCGTCGTCGCCGTCGTCATCGGTCCAGTGAATCCGAGCGACCGCAGCGCGTCGACCGTGGCGGCGGCGAGGCCCGTACGCCCCGAGGCGTTGCGGACGGCGGCGACCGTGATCCCGGCGGGGTCGACCGTGATCCCGGTGGGGTCGGGGGTGGCCGCGGCTGGCCGTGCGCTGCCCGCGGGCCGCAGCGGCGCCAGCACCTGGGCGAGGCCGGCCTGGTCGGCGACGAGCACGGCACCGTGCGGTGGGATCGTCCCCATCCCGTCGACGGCGCCGTCGACGGGCAGCGCCACCCGGGTGGGGACCGTGACGAAGCGGACCCCGCCCGCGCTCAGCCCGCTGGCCCGTTTCGCCAGGGTGAGCAGCGCGGTCTGGTCGAGCCCCTGGTCCACCCTGAGCGCCCCGCCGACCGCGCCGAGCAGCGCGGTGATCTTTGCGGGGTTGGTGAGTACGCCCGCGCTGGTCGCCGTCGCCAGGAGCTTGGCGAGGAACTGCTGCTGGCGCAGGACGCGCAGCCGCTCGTCACCGAGGGCGTAGCGGGTACGGACGAAGGCGAGCGCCTGATTGCCGTTCAGGCGGTTCTCACCGAGGCGGCCGTTCCAGCCGGACATCGTGTCGTGCAGGTTGCGGGTGCTCCCGTCAGGCAACGGCGTCACGCAGACGGTGACGCCCCCCACCGCGTCCGTCATCGTCCGGAACCCGGCGAGATTGATCGAGATCGTGTGATCGATCTTCAGGCCGGTGAGCGATTCCAGCGTGGTGACGAGGCCGGGCACGTCCGCCAGTTGGAGCACCTCGGTCAGCTTCGCGCGGCCGTCCCGGGCCACGGCCTGTGCGGGGGGCACGACCGGCACGAGCATGTCGCGGGGAAAGGACAGCAGGGTCGCGGAGCCGTCCCTGGCGAAGTGGGCGATGATCGTCGTATCCGATCGCACCCCGTCCACGACGCCGTACTCTCCGTTTGTGCCCGCCCGGCTGTCGTCACCGAGCAGCAGGATGTTCTGCTCGCCTGCCGCACCCGCCGGTCGGGCGCCTTCGACGTCCCAGTTCACGCGGGTGAGGGCGTCGTCGAAGTGCCGGTAGGCGGCCCAACCCAGCGAGCACATCCCCAGGACGAGCACGGACAGCAGGCCGGTGACGATGAGCGACAAGCGGCGCAGGACCGAGCGGTGCCGGCGTCGCCGGCGGGGATCGAGCTCCGGCGGCAGCGGCCGCTGCCGCGCGGGCCGGCCGCGTGGGCCGCTCGGGCGGTACAGCCCGGCCGGCCGGGCTGGGCGCGGTGGTGCTGGGCGCGGTGGTGCTGGGCGCGGTGGCGCTGGCCGAGCGGGCGCCGCAAGTGGCTCCGGCGCCGGTGGTCCCCCGCGCACGTGCCGCCGGTCGGGCGGGGTACGCGGGGTGGGTGGCATCAGCGCCGGACGGGGGTGGGGGCTCACGGGGTCGCGGACCCTCCTCGGTCAGGCGGTCCTCGTCGGTGATGCCGTCGGAACGCACGCCGCGGCCGTTGTGATGATGGCGTCGTAGTGATGAGGTTTAGGGGATGGTTCATCTATTAGACCGTTCCCGGTGGGTTGTGTGTTGCCGGGTGAGCACCAGTGGGCCTGGTGTGGGGGAGAGCTTGGGGTTGCGCGTTGCCCCGGGACGCGCCCACGGCGACCGGCGGTCAGCCGCGAAGACGTGAGCCGGCAGAGCTGGGATGTCCGGGGTCGTCGGGACCATCCTGAGGGGTGAATGCTGCTGCCGTTTCAGTACCGGATAGCACTGGGTAGCGCTTTATGGTCGCGGTGTTAACCCTGGTGAGTGGGTGGTTGCGAACGGAGTCGGGCACTCTGCGGCGCGGCCGGGGTGGACGCTACCGGTGCCGCCGGGTGACGACACTGCAGGCGTTCCGGTTCGCGCTCGATCCGCACGACATCCAGGCCGCCGCGGTATCCCGGCATGCCGGCGCGGCCCGGTTCGCCTTCAACCGGGGTTTGGCCCGGGTGAAGGCCGCGCTCGCGCAGCGGGACGCGGAGAGGACCTACGGCGTTGCCGGCGCAGACCTGACGGTGGTGCCGTGGACGCTTGCCCGCCCTGCGGCGGGAGTGGAACAGGGCCAAGGCGACGGCGGCGCCGTGGTGGGCGGAGTGCTCGAAGGAGGCGTACTCCGCCGGCCTGGACCAGCTCGCCCGCGGGCTGAAGAACTTCGGCGATTCCCGCAGCGGGGAAGGGCAGGGGCCGCCGGGTCGGCTTCCCCCGGTTCACAGAGCGGGGCCGGGCCCGTGCCAGCTTCCGGTGCACCACCTGCAGCTACGGCCCTGACGGGGACCGGCATGTGAAGTGGCCAGCCAGCGCCGGGACGGGTTGCACAGGCTCACCAGCCGGCTCGCGACCACCCATGACGCGATCGTGGTGGAAGACCTGCACGTGGCCGGGATGGTCCGTAACCGGCGGCTGGCCCGTGCGGTCGCGGACACCGCGATGGCGGAGGTCCGCCGCCAGCTCGGGTACAAGACCGGCTGGTACGGCTGTCGGCTGGTGGTGGCGGACCGCTGGTATCCGTCGAGCAGGACCTGTTCCGGTTGTGGCGGGCGAAACCCAAGCCTGACCCTGTCGGATCGCATGTTCGTCTGCCCGTCGTGCGGGCTGGTGATCGACCGTGATGTGAACGCCGCGGTCAACCTGCGTTCCCTCGTCGCCGCCAGTATGTCGGAGACGGTAAACGCCCGTGGAGGCGACCAGAAGACCCCGCTCGCGGGGCAGGTGGCAGTGAAACGGGAACCCGGCACGGCTCCGGCCGGCAAGACCGGGGGTGCCTCACCGCAAGGCGAGGCGGCATGAACGGCACTGTTGAGCGCTCTCATGCAACGGTCGTTTACCCTGACGTCAACCATGGATGAGCCGGAGACGACGCCCGCCGAACGCACCGACACCGCCGGGCCGGCCGCTGCCGGCACCGCCGAACCGGCCGCTGCCGACATAACCGGGCAGACGCCGGCCGAAGGTAACCCCGTTCCGGCCCAGCCGGGTGCGGCGCGCACGCCCCGGTCAGGTGAGCACCCCCGGCCGGCTGAGCACCGGTCCCCGGCATCCGGAACTCGGGGTTCGGGACCGAGCCCTCGCCTCGCGCGCCGGGTGCGGCGCGGGCCGCTGCTGCTGGTGCTCATCACCGCGGTCCATCTGGCGATGCTGCTCAGCTACGCCCTCGTGTACCCCACCTGGACGGGTTACGACGAGGCCCAGCACGTCGACATGGTCTACGGCCTGCAGCACGGCGCCGGCTGGCCCGCCCCCGGGGAGAAGATGATCGCTACTGGGGTGGCGGCGACCTCGGACGACTACGATCGCGGCCGCTATCAGGACATGTTTCAATCCGGGGGGAAGCGGCGCGGGGCTGCCCCGTTCGCGGAGATCGACCCGACGCCGCGCGACCAGCGGAAGTCCTTCGACGCCCTCGGCGGGTCGACGCCGGTCGACGACGGGCGCCTGTCCAACCAGATGGTGCAGCATCCACCCCTGATCTACGCGGCAGGGGCGGTGGTGTTGCGCGCCCTGCCCGGCTCCGGCGACTGGGCCTACGACCAGCAGGTCTTCGTGCTGCGCCTGCTGAACATCCTGGTCGTCGCGCCGCTGCCGCTGCTGGCCTGGCTCGCCGCCCGCCGCTTCGGCCTCGGTGAGCCCTCAGCGCTCGCCGCGGCCGCCCTGCCGCTGGCCATCCCCGGATTCACCCGGGTCGGCGCCACCTTCAACAACGACGGCATCCTCATGCTTACCACCGGCGGGCTCACCGTGGTCCTGGCCGGGGTGCTGCGCGGCGATCTGCGGCGGCGCACCGCGTTGTGGGCCGGGCTGTGGCTGGGGCTCGCGCTGCTGTCGAAGGCGTTCGCGCTCACCCTGCCGGCCATGATTGTCGCCGCCTACCTGGTCGGTTGGTGGGGCCGGCGGCGCGGATCGGGTGCGGCGGCGCCCGGCGCGGGCCGGTGGCGCCGGCTACGGGTCGCCGTCGCCTCCCTGCCGTGGATTCCCGCGGTGCTGGCCGTCGGCCTCGGTCTCGCGCTCGGTGGCTGGTGGTGGGTTCGTAACTACCTGCTGTACGACGCCGTCCAGCCCAACGGCTGGGCGACCAACCCGCCGCGGCGGGAGCCGCTGCTGCTCCCCGACTCGTTCCTGACCTGGTTCTGGTACTTCTTCCGCACGATGATCTCGAGGTTCTGGGGCGGCCTCGGGATGTTCGAGCCCCCGCAGCTCTCCCCGGTCGCGATCGTGCTCGCCACGGTCGCCGCCGTCGGGCTGAGCGTGACGGCGGTCGTCGGCGGCCGCCACCGCGCCGGGCGGGCCGAGCGGTCGTCGCTCGTGGCCGGGGTGGTGGTCCTGCTGCTGCCGGTCACGTTCGCGTACCTCATGGTCGGCCAGCGCAGCTGGGCAGAGTACCAGCGGTACACCCGCGGCATCGCCGTCCAGGGCCGTTACCTCTACCTCGGTCTGGTCGGGCTGGGGGTTGTGGTCGCGCTCGGCCTGCGCCGGGCGTTGCCCGGGCGCGAACGGCTGGCCCCGCTGGTCCTGCTGGTCGGCGCGCTGCTCATCCAGGGCGCGGCGCTGCTCGCGATCTGCTCGTACTACTGGTTGCCGCGCCGGGTGTCGTTCACCCCGGCGCGGATCCCGGACGTGGTGTCGGCCATCGGCCGTTGGGCGCCGTTCCCCGTCGGCGTGACGATCGCCGTGTTCGTTCTGGCCGCGCTACTGTTCGCCGGGACCATCGCCGCCGCCGCGGTGCAGGCCCGCCGGAAGCCGGCCGTGGCTGCCGCCCCGGTCGTTGCCGCCCCGGTCGTTGCCGCCGACTCCGCTGCTCCCACGGCCCTGGTCGCCGCCGACTCGGCTGCCTCCATGGAGCCGGCTGCTGCCGCCGACTCGGCTGCCGCCATCCCGGGCGGCCCCGTCGCGGCGAGATCGGGCGCGCAGGACTGACCGGCCCCGCGCGAGATCCCGCCGGCGCCGATCAGGTCCCCGTCGTGGCGACGGAGACGCGGGAGTGGTCGCCCAGCATGAGCCGGTGCGCCTTGGGCAGGGCGGCCGAGGGCACGACCTCGACGTCCCGACCGATCAGCGAGTCCTCGATGCGCCCGATCCCGCGGATCGTCGCCCGCTCCAGGACGATCGAGTACTCGATCTCGGTCCGTTCGATCGTGCAGGAATGGAAGATCGAGGTGAACGGGCCCACGTAGGTGTCGACCAGGGTGGTGCCGCGCCCGATGATGGCCGGCCCGCGCACGGTGGAGCGGACCAGCGAGGCGCCGTCCTCGATCACGACCCGGCCCACGATCGAGCTGTCGGCGTCCACGGTGCCGTGGATCGCGGGCTCGATCGACTCCAGCAGGTGCCGGTTGGTCTCCAGCATGTCGGCCAGCCGGCCGGTGTCCTTCCAGTAGCCCTCGACCAGGTGGGAGGCGACATCGCGGCCGCCGTCGACCAGCCACTGGATGGCCTCGGTGATCTCCAGTTCGCCGCGGGCCGACGGTTTGATCGACCGCACGGCCTCGTGCACGGCGGTGCCGAACATGTAGACGCCGACGAGCGCGAGATTGCTCGGCGGGACCAGCGGCTTCTCGACCAGCCGGACGATCCGGCCCTCCGCGCCGAGTTCGGCGACGCCGAAGGCGGAGGGATTGTCCACCTTCGTCAGCAGGATCAGTGCGTCCGGGGTGGTTCGCCGGAACTCCGTGACCAGGCCGGCGATGCCGCCGATGATGAGGTTGTCCCCGAGGTACATGACGAACGGTTCGTCGGCGAGGAAGTCGCGGGCGATGAGCACCGCGTGCGCGAGCCCGAGCGGCGCGTCCTGGCGGATGTAGGTCACGCGGATCCCGAACGCCGACCCGTCGCCGACCGCCGCCTCGATCTCGGCGGCCGTCTCGCCGACGATGATTCCGACGTCGACGATGCCGGCGTCCCGGATGGCCTCAAGGCCGTAGAAGAGCACCGGTTTGTTCGCCACCGGAACCAGCTGCTTGGCGGACGTGTGCGTGATCGGCCGCAGACGGGTTCCCGAGCCACCGGCGAGGACGAGGGCCTTCATGATCTCAAACTCTATCGCGTCGCTTTGAACTAACCGAAAGTAACAACAGGTGTGGCGTCTGTTATCGGATTAAACTAGTCCCTTTTGTCCTCGTGGTGGGGTGAACGTCCCTATCGGTGGCCCGTCTTTCCTACGGCATCGGGTTGGAGGCGGGTGCGCGCCAGCTGATACGGGTACGTTGAGTAGTCGAAGGGTTCGCTAGGGCCAGCGGCCGGGACGCTGCGCGGCCGGCCGATCGTGCCATGCCCGGGACACATCTCCGGCCGCCTGGGAGGGGGACACGGTGACCGAGGCGCCGCCGCGTCCACCAGGCGATCCGCAGACGGACGGTCGCGCCGGGCGATCTCGGCGGACCCACAGCCGCCGCTCCGCGGGGGCCCGCCGGGCGGTGGTGCGCCACGCCATGCACGACACCCGTCGCGAGCGGTCCCCGCTGGGTCGGTTGCTGATGCTGCTCGCCGCCGCGCTCTCGGCCCTGATCCTCGTGACCACGATCGGCGGCTGGACCGCCTACGAGTACTTCGGCGCGCAGATCCACCGCATCCGGCTCGGCCTCGGCGACGACCGGCCGGCGGACGCCGCCTCCGGCACCCGCAACTTCCTGCTGGTCGGTTCGGACAGCCGGGCCGGCACCGGCGGCGAGTACGAAAGCCAGGGGGTGGTGACCGACGAGCGGTCGGACACCACCATGCTCGCCCATCTGGACGCGGATGGGACGACGACGATGGTCTCGTTCCCCCGGGACACCCTGGTGCGCATCCCCGGCCACGGCCGCGGCAAGCTCAACTCGGCGATCACCCTTGGTGGCCCCAGCCTGTTGATCAGGACAATCGAGAACTTGACCGACATCAAGATCGATCACTACGTCTCGATCGACCTCGCCGGCTTCAAGGAGATGACCGACGCCGTCGGCGGGGTGACCGTGTGCGTGAAGCCGCTGCCCGGCGGGGGCAGGTCCAACCTGTACGACCCGTGGTCGCAGTGGCGTGGCCGGGTCGGCGAGAACCGGCTGTCGGGCGAGCAGGCGCTGGCGTTCGTGCGCCAGCGCCACGGCCTGCCGGACAACGACTTCGACCGCATCCGCCGCCAGCAGCAGTTCATCGGCGCGGTGTTCACCCAGGCCACCTCGTCCGGCGTGCTCACCAACCCGGTGCGGCTGGAGAACCTGCTGCGTGCCGCGACGAAGGCGCTCACCGTCGACGACGGGACGAGCATCAACGACCTGCGCGCGCTCGCGACGCGGTTGCGCGGCATGTCTGCCGACCAGATCCGGTTCGAGACGATCCCGGTGCACGCGCCCACCCCCGCCGAGGGCGGCAACGCCCTCGGCGAGCTGCCCCGCTTCGGCTCCGTTCAGCTTTACGAGCCCATCACGCTGGAGAAGTTCCTCGCGCCGCTGCGCGGCCGGCCCAGCCGGGCCGGCGTGCCGGCGGTGAGCCCGTCGCCGACGGTGCCCCCGGCGAAGGTGGCCGTCGACGTCTACAACGGCGCCGGGGTGAGCGGTCTGGCCACCTCGGCCGCCGCCGCGCTGGAACGGGCCGGCTTCCAGGTGGGGCCGGCGCGGACCTGGCGCGCCGGCGTCCTGCGTACCACGCAGGTGCGCTACCACCCGGGTGCGGCGGATGCCGCCCGGACGGTCCAGGCCGCCGTGCCCGGCAGCCGGCTGCAGCAGGACGCCGCCGTCCCCGCCGGCCGGGTAAGCCTCGTCCTCGGCACCACTTTCGAGGTGGACACGATCGCCGTTGCGGCGACGTCCGCCGGCGCACCGGCGGGCCCGTCCGCCGGCGCCGCGGTGCCGGCAACCGCGACGGCGCCGACCGCCCCCGCCGCGACTGCCACGGAGATCACCTCGCGTTGCACCTATTAGCCCGGCGCCTGCTCAGCCCGGCCCCGCCTGCTCAGTCCCGGGTCCTGCTCAGTCCTGGGGCCTGTCGGTGCGGCACGGCGGAGGCTGCCGCGATGTACGCCGACTGGTCTGCCAGACTCGGGCCGTGCGCGTTCTCGTGACCGGTGCCGCCGGACAGCTCGGCGCCGACCTGTGCCGGCTGCTCGAGGCCCGGATGGCCGAACCGGACTCCCCCGTGCGGGCCTGGGCGGGCCTCGGCCGGGCCGAGCTGGACATCACCGATCCCGCGCGGGTCCGTGCCGTCCTGCGTGACCAGGCCCGGCCGGCGAAGATCCAGGGTGGCCTGGTCGTCGTCAACACCGCGGCCTGGACGGACGTGGACGGTGCGGAGGCCGACGAGGCCGGGGCCTACGCCGTCAACGCCACCGGACCCGCGCATCTCGCCGCCGCCTGCGCCGAGGTCGACGCCACGCTGGTGCACCTGTCCACCGACTACGTCTTCGACGGCCGGGCGACCAAGCCCTACGAGACCGGGGACGAGACCGGTCCCGCCTGCGCGTACGGCCGGACCAAGCTCGCGGGCGAGGAGGCCGTGCGGGCCCTGCTGCCGGCGTCCTCGTACGTCATCCGCACCGCCTGGGTCTATGGCCGGACGGGCGGTAACTTCGTCAAGACGATCATCCGGCTGGCCCGGGAGCGCGGGGCGGTCTCGGTCGTGGCCGACCAGACCGGCTCGCCGACCTGGTCGGCCGATCTGGCCGCTGGCCTGCTCGACCTCGTCGCCTCGTCGGCGCCGCCCGGGGTCTACCACTGCACGAATACCGGCGAAACGACCTGGTATGGATTCGCCCGCCAGATCATGACGGAGATCGGGCTGGACCCGGCCACGGTCAGCGCGACGACCACGGAGGCCTTCCCCCGGCCCGCCGCACGGCCGGCCTTCTCCGTGCTGTCCACGCGATCGTGGCTAGACGCGGGTCTCGCCCCGCTGCGTCCCTGGGACGAGGCCTTGCATGCCGCCTTCGCCGGCGACGACCTGCGCGGCTGAGTCCGCCCTGCGCCCGTCGGGGCCTGCCTGGACGAGCAAGTCCGCTGTCCTGGGTGGTCGCTGCGGGGAGCAGGCCACCGGCGCCGGACCGCGCCGCTGCGCCGCCCACCAGCCTGGCCCCGGTCTCCCGGCCAGATAGTGGCCAAATAGCGGCCAGATAGCGGCCAGATCGTGCCGAGGCCAAAGCACGGTTCTGGGCCAGAAAACCGTCATTGAACCTCGGCACGATTCTGTATCGGATCGATGACGGACGGTGCGGCGGCTGATGGTGCGGCAGAACCCGGACTACGACCAGCAAGCCGCGTGCGGCAGCGGGGACCGATCGACGCGTCCCTGACTGATCGACGCGTCCCTGACTGATCGACGTGTCCCTGACTGATCGACGTATCTCTGCTGACCCGTCGAGTCTCGGTTCCCTGGCCTCCTTGCCGCGCAGCGCCCCCGGCCGGTCAGTACCGATCCCGAGCTCATCTGTGTGCAAGTCACCTCGGTCAAATTTTGCATAGTGAGAATAAATTCAGGGACTACAAGGTTGTAGCTGCTGCATCCAACGAGACGTCAGGCCGGGGAGGGAACGATGACGACCCAGGCGGGCCCGGATCGGGCGACCATGGAGCCGTCGGTCGGGGCCCGGCCGGCGGAGCTGGGCCTGCGGGAACGCAAGAAGCTGCGGACCCGCCGCGCGCTGCGGATGGCGGCCATCCGGCTCGTCGCCGAGCGCGGGCTGGACGGTGTCTCGGTCGACGAGATCGCCGCCGCGGCGGAGGTCTCCACCCGGACGTTCTTCAACTACTTCCCCACCAAGGACGATGCGCTCGTCGGCATCGACCCGGAGGACATCCGCGAGATCACCGAGGCGCTGGCGGCCCGGCCCGCCGACGAGGATCCGTTGGCCGCGGTGCGCGCGGTCATGTTGCAGCGCGCCGAGCTCATCGCACCCGAACAGGCCGATCTCTGGCGGGCCCGCCTCGCGATCATCCGCCGGCATCCGCATCTGATGACGGCCAGCGCGGCGAGCTGGAGCTCCTACGAGAACGCGCTCGCCGAGGCCGTCGGTCGCCGCTGCGGCCTCGATCCCGCCCGGGACCCGTATCCCGCCGTGCTGGTCGCCGCGGCGCTGGCGATCGTGCGAATCCTGTCGGTGCGCTGGCAGGAGTCCCCGGGCGCTCCGCTGGTCGACCTGCTCAGCCAGGCGTTCGACAGCCTGGCCCGTGGCCTGCCGCCACCACCCGGCGCGTCCCCAGCCTGACCGGCGCAGACCGGATACCGCGCCGTCCCCCGCACGTCCCACCCCCGCACGTCCCGCTCCTGAACCGCACGCACCCTGAGGAAGCCGACACCGATGAGAACGACGGAACTCTGTACCGACCGCCACGACCACGAGGGGAGCTGATCATGACCCAGGCTCAGGCGTCCGCGCCCGGCGTCGAGGTCCCGGCCGACGCGTCCGCGGCACAGGTCGCCGACAAGCGCCGGCTCTGGATCATCATGGGAGCCCTGCTCCTGGGTATCCTGCTGGCCTCGCTGGACCAGACGATCGTGTCGACGGCGCTGCCGACGATCGTCGGTGATCTCGGCGGGGCGACCCACCTGTCGTGGGTCGTCACCGCCTACCTGCTCGCCTCGACGGTGTCGACGCCGGTGTGGGGCAAGCTCGGTGACCTGTACGGGCGAAAGATCCTCTTCCAGGTGTCGATCGTGCTGTTCCTGGCGGGCTCCGTCCTCGCCGGCGCCTGCACGTCGATGGGCCAGCTCATCGGTTTCCGCGCCCTGCAGGGCCTCGGCGGCGGCGGCCTGATGATCGGCGCGATGACCATCATCAGCGATCTGGTGCCGCCCCGGGACCGGGGCCGCTACCAGGGCCTGTTCGGCGCCGTGTTCGGCGTGTCGTCGGTGGTCGGCCCGCTGCTCGGCGGGCTGTTCGTCGACCACCTGTCGTGGCGGTGGGTCTTCTACGTGAACCTGCCGGTCGGCGCGGTCGCCCTCGTGGCCACGGCGCTGGCGCTGCCGGCGACGACGAACCGGATCAAGCACGTGATCGACTATCTCGGCACCGTGCTGCTGGCCGCGGCGACCACCAGCCTGGTGCTGCTGACGAGCCTGGGCGGCACCACCTACGCCTGGGGCTCGCCGGAGATCATCGGCATGGGTGTCGCGGGTGCCGTGCTGCTCGTCGCGTTCGTCTTCGCCGAGCGCCGGGCGGTCGAGCCGGTCCTGCCGCTGTCGCTGTTCCGCAACCGGGTGTTCTCGGCGGCCGGGGCGATCGGTTTCGTCGTCGGCTTCGCGATGTTCGGCGCGATCGTCTTCCTGCCGCTGTTCCTCCAGGTGGTCAAGGGCGTCGACCCGACCGAGTCCGGCCTGCAGATGCTGCCGGTCATGGGCGGGCTGCTGCTCAGCTCGATCACCTCCGGCCGGCTGATCAGCAAGTGGGGCCGGTACAAGGTCTTCCCGATCGTCGGCACCGCGGTGATGTCGATCGGCCTGTTCCTGCTGTCGTTCATCAGCCCCGACATCGCCACCTGGCAGCTGGCGCTGTCGATGTTCGTGCTCGGCGTCGGGATCGGCTCGGTGATGCAGGTGCTCGTCATCGCCGTGCAGAACTCCGTCGACCACCGGCAGATGGGCGTGGCGACCTCGGGTGCGACCTTCTTCCGCTCCATCGGTGGCTCGTTCGGTACGGCCGTCTTCGGGGCGATCTTCGCAAACGTGCTGGCCGGCAACATCAACGAGCGGCTGGCGGGCCTGCCGCTGCCGCCCGGCCTCGCCGCGTCCGGGGCGAACATCAGCCCGAAGCTCCTCGAAACGCTGCCGCCGGACATCCGCTCCGGCTTCGTCCAGGCGTTCTCGGACTCGATGCAGACGGTCTTCCTGGTCGCCGTGCCGATCGGCCTGGTCGCCTTCGCCCTGACCTGGCTACTGCCGGAGATCCGCATGCGCCACACCGTCGACACGGCCGACACCGTCGCCCCGACCGCTGGCACCGCCCCGACCGCTGGCACCGCCCCGACCGCTGGCACCGCCCCGACCGCTGGCACTGAGCCGACCGCTGGCACTGAGCCGACCGTCACTGCCGCCGCCGTGACTGCTGCCGGTCCGACCGCCGCCGCGCCGATCATCGGTCTAGTGGCTGCCGGTGGGGTGGCCGCCGGTGTGGGGACCGACATGACCGAGGGCGTCTCGTCCGTCGCCAACGGGGTGACGGAGCGGTACGGCGCCGGTGAGCCCGCCGGAGGCGTCGCGGTGGCGGAGGCCGGCGAGGCCCCGCGACCGGACGGTTCAGGCGACGCCGCGAAGCTCCTCCAGTAGACGGGCCTTCGGACGCGCTCCGATGACCGAGCGCACGAGCTGCCCGCCGCGGTACACATTTCAGGGTCGGCATCGACAGGATGTGTTTGGCGGCGGGCGCCGGGGCGCGACGTCGACGGTCACCATCCGCAGCCGGCCGGCGAGCTCCGCGGCGATCTCCACCAGCACCGGCCGGGCCATCCGGCAGGGCGGGCACCATGGTGCCCAGAAATCCACCAGGACCGCTGGACGCTGACGTCGACGTGAAGGGCCACCCGTCACCGGCGCAGGTCCGGTGACGGGTGGCGGGTGGGGCGCCTGCGAGACTGGGGGCGATGGTTAGCGTCAGTCAGGTGCCGGGCGACGCCGGTGTCGTCGACGACCGCGCGGGTGACCTGGACGACGCGCCCTCGGCCAGCCCCACCAGGGCGCGGGCGGCCCTGGCGGGATGCCGTCGGGGGGCGCGGCGGCACGTGGTCTTCGGCGTCCTGCTCGCCGTCGCGGTCGCCGCCCGGGTGCTGGTACTGGTCGCCTACCCGCCGGCGCTGATGTATCTCGGGGACTCCGCCGCCTACCTGGACCAGGCCTGGCGCGATCTGTGGCCGGGGGACTGGCGGCCGTCCGGCTATCCGATCTTCCTGCGGATCCTCGACGGTCCCAGCCACGTGACCCGGATCGTGGTCGTGCAGCACCTGCTGACCCTGGCCGTCGCGGTGGCGCTCTACGCGGCGGCGCTGCGTGCGGTCCGCCGGCCCTGGTTGGCCGCGCTCGCCGCGGCCCCCGCGTTGCTCGCGCCGTGGGTGCTGGACCTGGGCCAGTTCGTGCTGGCGGACAGCCTGTTCGGGGTGCTCGTCTCGGCCGGCGTCGCGGTGCTGGCGGGCTGGGAGCGGCCCCGGGCCGTCGCGGCCGCGGGCGCCGGGCTGCTGCTGGGCGCGGCGCTGTGTGTGCGGACCGTGGGCTACGGGCCGCTGACGGTCGCCGTCGTCGTGCTGGTGGTCGACGCGGTCGCCGCCCGCGGCCACCGGACGCCGGTGCGGGCGGTGGCCCCCGTCGTCGCGTTCGTGGTGGCGGCCGCCGTGCCGGTGGGCGCCTACGCGGGCTGGAGCGCGGCTGAGGGCAAGGGCTTCGCGGTGTCCGCCCATTCCGGGTTCTTCCTGTACGGGCGGGTGGCGCCGTTCGCCGACTGCTCGACGATCTCCCGTGCGGACCTGCGCACCCTGTGCGACCCGCGGCCCGCCGGCCAGCGCGGCGCCCCGGTCCGCTACCTGTGGCCCGCCGACTCGCCGCTGCGCCAGGGCCACCGGCAGATCCCACCGGGGCGGGAGGACCTCGCGGGGACGTTCGCGCGCGGGGTGGTGCGCGAGCAGCCGTGGGCGCTCGTCACGTCCTCGGCCCGTTACCTCGCCGGCTACCTGTACCCGGTCCCGTACGAGACCCCGAAGACGTCCCGGGCGGACACCTGGGAGCTGCCAACCCGCGGCACCAACGTGCTGCCCCCGGACGACGCCCACGCCGACGACGGCTACTTCGTCGCCACGGCGGTGCACTCGCCGCCGGCCGGCCTGCTCGCCGCCTGGTCCAGGCTCTCCTACGCCCCGATGCCCCTGGTCGGCCTGGGCCTGCTGGCGGGCATGGCGGCGTCGCTGCTCACGGCGGGCCGGGCGATCCGGGCGATCCGGACCCGGCGGGCGGCACGGGGAACCGGGCAGCACGTCGACCGGCCCGACGGGGCTACCACCGGCCCGCCACCGGCGGCGGAGTCCGATCTGGGACGGCCGGCGCCGGCGCCGCATCCCGCCGCACCTGCCGGGGCCGGTCGGTTGTTCTGGCTGGCAGCCGGGTCCGGTGTGTCGACACTGGTGCTGTCCGCGGTCACCTCCGGCTTCGACTACCGCTACCTCGGTGCGGTCATCGGGCCGATCGCCCTGGCCGCGATCATCGGTGCTGGCGAGTTCGTCGCCGCGCTGCGGCGGCGAACCGCCGAATAGCCGACCCTGTCCGGGCGCTACCGTCATATCCGCCGGGACGGACGGGTGCCCGCGCGCCGCCGGTTGATCGGCGTGGGGGGTTCGGCATGGGACGGCACCGATCGGCCGGCCCGGACGGAGGCGCCAGAGCCGCCGCGGACGGCACGGCCGCCCAGGACACGGCCGCCCTAGGAGCCTGCGCCCAAGGAGCCGCCGCGGGGGGAATCGCGGGTGATGATCCGCGCGGTGCGCCGACCGGGGCCGCCGGCGGCGCCGTGGCGGTACGGCGGTGGTTCGTGACCGGGGTGGCCGCGGCCGGTCTGATCTTCTGCTCGCTGGGTCTGCTCGTCGCCGCGGTGGTCCCGCCGTTCACCGGCGCCGACGAGGCGCAGCACACGGCATACGCCCTTGAGCTCGCCCACGGTTCGCTGCCGCAGCTCGACACCCCCGTGCGCTCGCGGGTGCCCGGCATGCCGGGCCTGCCGGCGCGCTGCCGGGCCTCGCCCGCGCAGGTCCGGGCAGCGGTCGACGCGCACGCCGATGGGCTGTGCGGGGTGCGTCTCGGCCGGCCGCTGTCCAATTACGATCTTGTCTACACCGCCAACCATCCACCGTTGTTCTACGCGGTGGAGGCGGTGCCGCTGGGGGCCGGCGAGGCGTCGGGCCATCCGCTGGCCGGCTTCCGCGCCGCCCGCGCCGTCAACGTGCTGCTCGGCGTGGGCGTCGTCGTCGCGACGGCGGCGCTGTGCCGAGCGCTGCTGCCGCGGCGGCCGGGTGTCGCGGTCGGGGCGGCGGCGATCATCGGGGCCGTCGGGCTGATCGTCGTCACCTCCGGGCAGATCTACAACGACGCCCTGGCGATGGCGACGGTGACCGGGCTGCTCGCGGTGACCGTCGCCCTCGCTCGCGGCGGGCCGCGGCCGCGGATCCTTGCGGGTCTCGCGGTGCTCGGGCCGGCCGCGGCGGCCAGCCGGGCGAGCGGCGCGGTGGCTCTCGCCGCCGTGGTGCCCGCCGTCGCCGCCGCCGTCGCGCTGCACACGACGGGAAGCCGGGCCCGCCGGGCCGGCCGGGGCCTGGCCGCCGCCGGTGCGCTGCTCGCCCTCACCGTCGGCGCCGTCGGCTGGTTCTACCTGCGTAACCTGCGCCGCTACGGCGATCCCACCGCCTCCGGGCGGATCGCGGACATGTTCCCGCTCGGCGGGGCACGCCCGTCGATCTGGCAGGTGCTGCGCGACGGCGATCTGTGGTGGTACGTCTACCGCGGGTTCTTCGGCCGACCCACGCTCGTCACTGGGCACGCCGAGCAGGTCGCCGTCGGCGTCGCCGTGGTCACCGGTGCCGGTCTGGTCGTGGCGGGCCTGCGCGCGTGCGCCCGGCGCCTGTCCGCCGTGGGTGTCCGCGGACCCGGTGCGGATGCCGGTCCCGTGCCCGCAGCGGCCGCCACGGCGCAGGCGCAGGTGGGCGGGTGGGTCCGCGGGAGGGGACCGGGACCTGCGTCGGGCCCGAGGAACGGCGGCGCGGCCGTCGGATGGCCCCTGCTGGCCGTGCACTGCCTGCTCGTCGTCGCCACCCTGGTGGGCTACGTGGCCGCCGGCGGGGCGTCGTTCACCCGTTACCTGCTGCCGATGGCGCCGGTGCTCGCGATCGGCGTCGCCGCATCCTGCCGATCCCTGCCGCTGGGCCGGCGCGGGCTGCCGACCGTGGCCGTCGTCGCGGCGATGGCCGCCTGCACGCTGGTGCTCGTCGGACGGGAGCTGGCCTGGAAGCGGCCCGCCCTCGCGCCGCTCGCCCTGCCCGACCGGCTGCGCGCCGCGTGGGCGCTCGCCGGGCCCGGCTCGCCGCGGGTCGGCCTGTCGGTCCTGGTGGGCTGCGCGGTCCTCGGTGGGGCGCTGCTTGCCGTCGCCCTATGGAAGCTCGGCGACCCGGCGGTAGACGCCTGCCGTCAGCTCCGCGGTGCGCCGCCAGGTGAAGGTACGGGCGTGGGCGCGGCCCGCCTCGGCGTCGCCGGGAGAGGCGAGCAGGGCGAGGATCGCCTCGGCGAAGTCGTCGGCGAACGAGTCCCGGTCGGCCTGGCGGACCAGCCGCACCGGGCTGCCGACGGGATCGAGCAGGGCTCCGGTGACCTCCCGGACGGTCGGGATGTCGGCGGCGACGACCGGGGTGCCGGCGGCGAGCGCTTCCAGGGGCGGTAGGCCGAAACCCTCGTAGCGCGAGGGGAAACACAGCACGCTGGCGCCCGCGACCGTCGCCCGAAGCTGCTCGGCGTCGAGGTAGCCGGCGGTGATCACGCTGCCGGCGGGCAGCCCGGCGAGGTCGAGGGTCGGCCCCCACCCCGGCGGTCCCACGAGGACCAGCGGAGGGGCGCCGAGCCTCGCCGCGTGCAGCCGGCGGACCGCCTCCAGCAGCACCGGCAGGTTCTTGCGCGGTTCGACGGAGCCGACGAAGAGCAGGTACCGCTCGGGCAGGTCGTGCGCACGCAGCCAGGCGGCCGTCGGCGCCGGGGTGGTGAACCAGGCGTCGTCGACGCCGAGTGGGGTGGGGGTGACCAGCGCCGGGTCGAGCCGGTAGGCGGTGACGACCTCCTCGGCGACGGCCCGGCTGGGGGTCAGCACGGCCGCGGCGCGGCGCAGCCCGCGGGGGACCAGATCGCTGTAACGGGCCGAGGCCGCCGTGACCGTGTCCGGGGTCCGCAGGTAGGACAGGTCGTGGACGGTGAGCACGCCGCGGGCCCGGCGCAGCGGCGGGAGCACGAAGTTCGTCCCGTGCACGACGTCCGCGGCGCCGGTGAGCCATTCGACGGGGGGCCGATCGCCGCGGACCCAGGCGTCCTGCAACAGTCTCGCCGGCGCCCGGCGGGCCGCCGGGCGCACCCCCGCCGGCAGGCTCCCGGCGAGCTCGTCCAGCCCCCGCCAGGTGAACGCCGTCGCCGCCAGCTCCCAGGAGGTGTCGAGCCGGGCGAGGCCGGCCAGCAGGTGCTCGGTGTAGCGGCCGACGCCGGTGCGCCGCCCGAGCAGCGGCGTGCCGTCGAGCACGATCCTCATCCGGTGGCTCCTGCCGCTGTCATGGCGATGCCGCGCCCCCGTGTCCCGGTCAGCCCTGGTAGAGCCGGCGGCGGTCGGCGATGTCGCGCCACTGGTGGGCGAACGCGTCGTCCGAGAAGGTCTGGGCCCGCTCGATCGCCGCGGCGGCGAGCCGGCCGCGCAGGCCGTCCTCGGCGGCCAGCCGGCGGGTGAACGAGGCGACCTGCTCCGGTCCGGTCCACCGGTAGCCGTCGACGCCGTGCCGGACGATCTCCCGCTGCCCGGCGCGGTCGATGACGACGGGCACGCAGCCGCCGGCCATCGCCTCGACGGTGGTCATCCCGAAGTGCTCCGCCGTCCAGGGGCGGCGCCGGTCGTCCTCGCCGTAGCCGGTCGCCGACCAGAACACCGAGCTGGTCGACAGCAGGTGCTCGACCTGTGCCCGCGGCGCGTTCGGGTGGATCTGCACCGGCAGCCCGGCCCCGGCGGCGCGGACCTGCTCCAGGTAGGGCAGCTGGGAGTCCTCGCAGCCGCCGACGACGTGCATCGTCCAGCCCGGCAGGTCGCCGGCGCGGTACAGCTCACCGAACCACTGCACCATCTCCAGCTGCCGCTTGGCGTGCCCGAGGCCCGGCGCGAAGAACCGCCCGACGGTGACGACGGCCTTCTCCCGGACCGGTGCCGGGTGCAGCCGCTGCACCTGGATCGGGGGGAACAGCACGTCGGCGTCGCGCTTCCACAGCCGTCGGATCCAGCCCTGGGTGAACTGGGAGTTGGCCATGACCACGTCGTAGCCGTCGAGGTAGGCCAGGTCCGCCGGGTCGCGCAGCAGCCAGGGGAAGCGCAGCGGCAGGCGGGCGATCGGTCCCTCGTCGCCGTCGGTGACCCGCGGCCGGCTCACCGCGACGCCGAGTTCGCGCACGTCCGCGTCACCCGGCGAGAACGCGTCGCTGACCAGGGTGAGCTCGGTGCCGTCTGTGGTCGGCGGCAGCGGCACCTCGAACGGGGCGAAGTCGGCGCCGATCTCCAGCTTGGCCAGCACCCCGCCGCCCGCGTCTAGGACCCGCAGCGATGTGCCGGTGGGCGCGCCGGGGCGGCCGATGTCGGCGCGCAGGGTGCGCCGCTCACCCGGACTGACGGCGAGGATGCCCGACCCGTTCGTCCAGGTCCACTGCCGCCGGCGGCCGCCCTCCGGCGGGTACCAGCCCTGCCCGAAGCTGACCGCCGGGCGCACCCCGCGCAGCAGCGGGCCGGCGGTGCGCACCGCGGCCTTGCGCCAGGCCGCCATGTCGTGGTCGAAGGGCGTCGGGAAGAAGCACAGGTACGCCGACCGCGGGGACTGCGGCGAGATGCGGCTCATGTACGAGCCGTTGACGAACAGGTCGTAGCCCGCGGACAGGGCCGCGATGGCCTCCTCGCCGCGGTCCGGCAGCCGGACGTAGCGGCAGCCGGCGAGATCCAGGCCGAGATGGCTGCCGAGCCGGTCGAGGTCGACCTCGGAGTGCCCGAGGATGTCGACGCTCGCGCCCTCGGCCGCCAGCACCTGGGCGATCATGCCGTTGTGGCGTTCCCCGCCGCCCATCGAGTGCCAGAACCGGTTGTAGACGGCGGCGCGAACCCCCCGCGCCGGCTGCTCGCCGGGGCCCCCGGCCGCGGTGGCCGTCGCGGCGGCATCCGTGGCGGCGGCATCCGTGGCGGCGGCATCCGTGGCGGCGGGGTCCGTGGCGCCGCCTGCGACCCCGCTCAACGGGGGACCAGCCAGCTCTGCAGGCTCGCCCGCCGCTCGGCGGCCGTGCGGCCGATCTCGCGGCGGGCCCGCAGCATCGCGGGCAGTAGCCGCAGGTACGAGCCGCACACCCGCAGCCGCAGCAGCGTCGGGCGGATCGCCGGTCGGCTGCGGCCCCGCCACGCCTGACGCAGGGTGCGCACCGCGATGGAGGCGGTCGTCGCCGGGTAGCGCAGCGCCGCGGACAGCGCCAACGTCGCCGTCGCGTCCTTGGTGAGCATCAGCAACCGGTTGCGGTCGGTGTGGAAGACGAACAGCGGCGACCACTCGACGCTCGACGCCGAGTGGATGTGCCGCAGCACCGCACCCGGGACGTAGCGGATCGTGTACCCGCGGGCCCGGATTCGCCACGACAGGTCGGTGTCCTCGTAGTACAGGAAGAACGCGTCGTCGAACCAGCCGAGCTCGTGGCCCAGCGACGACCGGATGGCCATCCCGTTGCCGCAGGCGGTGAACACGTCCTCCGGCTGGTCGAACTGGCCGGTGTCGACCTGCTGGTAGCCGCGGTCCGCGCCGTAGCCGTCGGTCAGCACGATCCCGCCGACGTTGTTGACCACGTCGACGCGCGGCGCCTCCCCGCCGACGGTGAGCGTCACCGTCGTCGACTCGGGGCCGACGGCCAGCTCCGCCCGGCCGCCGTCGGTGGCACCGGTCGGGCCGTCCCAGCTCAGGGTGACCTGCTTGCGTGACTCCGCCGCCCAGGTGAACCCGAGGGTGACCGGCCCACCGTCCGGGATCGGCACGCACAGCTCGCCGTCGCCGCGGGTCCAGAAGTACGGGGCCTTCGCCGGTCCCTCGGCGCCGTAGGTCAGCTTCTCCCAGAGCACCTCGCGCAGCGCCTCGTGCCCGTCCACCGTCACCGACGACACCCGCACGCCCAGCTCGCGGGAGTCGTGCGGGCCCGGCACGAAGGTGGGCGTGCTCAGCCGCATCCGCAGGAACCGGGGCAGGAACACGACCTTGCCGGTGATGGCGCCGAGGCGCTGGCCGCCGGGCTCGCCGAACGGCGCCAGCAGGGCCGCGAGCCACGTCGGTTCGGGGATGGCGTCGTTGTTCACCAGCACCGCGTACGGCGTGGTGACCTGGCGCAGGGCGAGGTTGTTGCCGCCGGCGAAGCCGAGGTTGCGCTCCGATGGCACGACCCGCACCCACGGGTACCGCTCGGCGAGCAGCTCCCGGGAGCCGTCCGCGGAGGCGTTGTCGACGACCCAGGTCTGGAACGCGAAGCCGGCATCCTGCTTGGCGATGCCGTCGAGGCAGGCCGGCAGCAGGTGCGCCCCGTTCCAGTTGACGATCACGATGGTCGCCAGCGGCTGCGCGGACACGCCGCCGCCCGGCCCGGCGGTGGTCCGGGCCTGCTCCGGTGTCCGGGCCTGCTCCGGTGTCTGGGCCTGCTCCGGTGTCTGGGCCTGGGCCGTCGTCCGGGTGTGCTCCGGCGTCCGTTCCGTCATCCGCGCAGCCTCGCCTCGTAGTCGACCTTGAGAAGTCCGTCCGCCTGCGGGCCGCTGACGCCGAACAGCTCCTCGAAGCGGCGGGTCGTCACCGGGGCGCCGGTGGTGGCGTCCGAGACGTGCACCTTGACGGCGAAAGCCCCGAGCAGTTCGGGCAGGTGCGGGACGGAGAAGTCCACGATGTGCCGGCCGGGGCCGACGGCGAGCCCGCCGGGGGGCGTCTCCATCATCCAGATGGGCACCTCGCTCTGCCCGACGATGTAGGTGTGCAGGTAGATCTGCTCCGGTGCGCCCTCGGTGACGTCGAGCTCGACGCTGACCGTGAGCCGCTCGCCCGGGTCGTACTGCACCATCGGCAGCCCACCGGGATCGGGGCTGAAGGCCACCGACTGGGGACGGACGGTGGCGTACTCCCACGACACCGGCCCCTCGGCCGGCAGGCTGCCCAGCTTCTGCCGCAGCAGCTTCGTGCCCACGGCGGGGTTGCCGTCGTAGATCAGCGAGCCGGACTCCAGGACCAGGATCCGGTCGCACATGTTCTCGATGAGGTCGAGGGAGTGCGTGACGAACAGGATCGTGCGTCCCTGCGCCCGGAACTCGGCGATCTTGGCCAGGCACTTGCGCTGGAACGCCTCGTCACCGACGGCGAGCACCTCATCGACGAGCAGCACATCCGGATCGACGTGCACGGCCACGGCGAAGCCGAGGCGCACGTACTGGCCGGACGAGTAGTGCTTCACGTCGTCGTCGATCTTGTGTCGCAACTCGGAGAAGTCGACGATCGAGTCGAACAGCCGGTCGATCTCCCGCTTGGACAGCCCGAGCAGCGAGGCGTTGAGGTAGACGTTGTCCCGTCCGGACAGCTCGCCGTTGAACCCGGCGCCGAGCTCCAGCAGCGACGCGATCCGGCCCTGCACCGAGACCTCCCCGCTGGTCGGGCGCAGGATGCCGGCGAGCACCTTGAGCAGCGTCGACTTCCCCGAGCCGTTCGCGCCGGCGAGCCCCACCGTCTGGCCGCGCCCGATCGTCACGTCGACGTCGCGCAGCGCCCAGAAGTCGTCCCCGGCGGGGCCACCGCGGCGGACGAATCGTTCCTTCAGGCTCGTCGCGCGGTTGTGGTACGAGACGAACCGCTTGCTCACCCCGGTCCCCTGGATCACCACCGCCGAGCCGGGGGCCGGCCCGCCGTCGCCGACCTGCCCGGGCGCGCCGACGGGATCGACCGCGCCGGGCACGCCGGGCACGCCGGCCGGCGCCGCGCCGTTCGCGCCGGGCATGCCCCAGGCGTCCAGCGGGCCCGGCGGCGGCGGCGCGGCGCCGGGGTAGGACGGCGCGGCCGGCGTGGCGGGGTCGAGCGCGGCCGGGGCGGCAGGGCCGGCCGGCGCGGCGCCGTCGACCGGGCCGCGCGGGGCCGCGGAACGCCGCCCCCACGGCGGGGAGGCCGCACCGCGCTGGTACGCGGACGAGTGTCGGGCCACTACAACTCCTTGCTGGCCGCCGGCGGACGTCTCACCATGATCGCACCGCGGTCGGCGTGCTGGCTCCAGGGCTCGCGGCGGCGGACGACGACGTCGCCGGGCCGCCGGGAGCCCACCTACAGATCCTCGGCGAAGTCCGCCTGCATGGTGCGGAACACGTGGAGCCCCACCCAGAGCAGGACCAGCGAGATCACCCCTGCGACGGCGAGATGTTCCAGGTAGAACGTGTAACCCGGGTCCGCCAGGACGGGGGTCGAGCCGGTGGAGCCACCCCCAGGATCGTAGATCGCGCGTTGGAACGTGATGACCACCACCGCCATCGGGTTGAGCAGGTACACCCACGTCCATTCGTGCAGCTGGGTCTGGATGAGGCCGAAGGCGTAGACCATCGGGTTCAGCCAGAACCAGGCGAGCAGGGCGACGTCGAGCAGGTGGGAGGTGTCGCGGTAGCGCACGTTCAGCGCGCTGACCAGCAGGGATAGCGCCACCGTGAACGTGATGGCGACGGCGCCCGCGGGCACGAGCAGCAGCAGGTCGGCGCCGAACAGGTTGTAGCCGAGAATCAGGATCACCACGAAAAGCACGAGCAGCTGGAGCAGGAAGTGCACGGCGGCGAACCCGACCGCCGACAGCGGGAGCACGGCAAGCGGGAAGCGCACCTTCTTGACCAGGTTCGCGTTCGCGACGACGCTGCCGCACGCCGAGGACACGCTGCCCGAGAAGGCGTTCCAGACCAGCAGCCCGGACATCAGGTAAATGCCGAACCGGTGAATTCCCGACTTGAGGACGATCTGGAAGACGAACGTGTAGACCACGAGCAGGAGCATCGGGTTCGCCAGCGACCAGGCGAAGCCCAGCGTGGAACCCTTGTACTTGACCTTCAGATCCTTGCGGACGAGATTGCGCAGCAGTTCCCAGCGCACCCTCGTCTGCGCCCGGCTGCGGCGGGCCAGCCGGCTCGGGTCCATCGCGTGCTGCCCCGGGCCGGGGCCCACCTGCTGCGGGGACGGGGCCGTCGGAGTACCAGCCGGCAGCGGAGCGTCAGCCAGATGTGACACGGCCGGCCCTCCCCGTCCCCCGGAGGTCAGGCCGCCGGTCCCCGGCACGGCGTGGTTGGAGCTGCACCTGTCCGCTCCTCACTCGACACGACAGAGATCCGACAGTACCGAGAACCGTCGCCGGCTCGGCGCACCCCCGGCCGGGGCCACGCCGGGACACACCCGCCGGACACTGCGCCCACCGAGGGTGTTGTCCCGATCGCGGATGAATGGCCGATGGCGCGCGATGGCGAACCGGCCCGCTTCTCGGCGGAATCGTGACGGTACCGTGCCCGGACCTGGCCGGCGCCGCCACCCGGTCCGGTGGCCGGTGTCCGGAACGGGGTTCATAGTATCGACCCGTCCATCTGGCTTCGGCCGGCCGATGCCGCGTGGGGGATTCCCGACGTTTGGCGGCCGTCGGGGCCGACCCGGCGGAGGCGGCCGTACCGGTCGCATGGAGCGGCCGTTTCGGTCGCATGGAGAGGACGGCCGTGTTCACCGACGTCCGACTACGCGAAGTGTGGTCGCATCTGGAGTCGGGCGGGGCACAGGCCCTGACTCTCGATGTCTTCGACACCTTGTTGTGGCGCATGGTGCCCGAACCCACCCACGCGTTCGTGCTGTTGGGCCACCGGCTCGCCGACGCCGGCCACCTGCCGCCCAGCGTCTCGCCGGGGGAGTTCGCCCGGCTGCGCGTCCACGGCGAGCATGTGGCGCGGATGCATGCCCATGACGCGCGCGGCACCCATGAGGTGCGCCTGGACGAGATCTGGCAGGTGCTCGCCCCCGCGCTGCCGGGCACCGCCGGGGTGCAGGACCTGATCGACGCCGAGGTCGCGGTCGAGCGGGAGCTGTGCCGGGCCGATCTCGCCGTGGTCGAGCTCGCCGAGCTCGCCATGACCAAGCTCGGCCTGCCGGTGTACCTGCTGTCGGACACCTACTTCTCCGCCAGCCAGCTCGAACGGCTGCTGAACCGGCCGGAGCTCTCGGGGGTGCAGTTCACCCGGATCTTCACCTCCTCCGATGCCGGGACGTCCAAAAGCGACGGGCTGTTCCGGCACATGCTGGCCGCGTCCAGTCTCCAGCCGTCCCGGGTGGTCCACCTCGGCGACCATCCCGTCGCCGACGTCGAGGGCGCCCGCGAGCACGGGCTCGTCGCCATCCATTACCCCAAGTACGCCGGATCGCTGCGGCACACCCTCGACCTGGAGGGACTTCGCAACCAGCCCAGCGACGACGCCCCGATCGACCCGGTCGACGGCGACTTCGGGATGACCGCCCTGCGCGCCCGCACGCTGCACCGCGCGGACGCCCTCGCCGTGCCCGCCGGGCTGCGCCGCTACTGGGAGACCGGGGCCACCGTCTTCGGCCCGGTCTTCGCCGGGTTCGCCGAGTGGGCGGTGGAGCGGGCGCGCGACTTCGGCGCCGACCACATCCACTGCCTGATGCGGGAGGGGGACTTCCTGTCCCGCCTGCTCGTCGACCCGGGCGAGGACGTCGGCATCTCCGTGTCGACCATGTGGGCGTCCCGGCAGGTGTGCGCCCTGTCCAACGTCTTCGAGGGCAGCCCGGAGGAGCTGAGGAGCTTCCTGGTCCGCCGGCACGCGCCGAGCGTCGGCCAGCTGCTGCGCCAGCTCGGCGTCCGGCTGGACAACGTCGCCGGCATCTCCGCGCTGGCCGACCGGCGCCTCGACGTGCCGGGCCTGCTCGACGACACCCTTGAGGCGCTCTGCTCGGACGAGCGGATCCGCAGCGAGATCGTGCTCACCGCCACCCGGCTGCGGGAACGCTACGTGCGCTACCTCGACAGCCAGCTGCCGGAGACCGGTCGGGTCGTCTTCCTCGACCTGGGCTGGGGTGGCACCATCCAGGCGCTGCTCACCCGGCTGCTGGCCGCCACCGGCCGCAAGCTGGACATCCTCGGCCTGTACCTGGCGACGAACCAGGCGGCGATGAGCCACCGGCTCGCCGGTATGGAGCTGGAGGGCTACGTGGCCTCCGGTGGGCAGCCGGAGACGATGGCCAACCAGCTCATGCGCAGTCCCGAGGTGCTCGAACAGCTCTGCATGCCCGACGTGGGGTCGCTGGTCTCGTTCGACGAGATGAGCAACCCGGTGCTCAGCATCGACCGGACCTCGCGCACCCAGGTCGCCCAGCGCGCCGCCGTGCAGGACGGCATCCTCGCCTTCCAGCGCGAATGGCTGCGCTACCGGCGCTCGGAGACCCCGATGCCGTCGCTCGCCTCCGCCGGCGCGCGCCGCGCGGGCCTGCGCATGCTGACCCGCTTCGTCGCCCGGCCGACCGCCGCCGAGGCCGCCGCGTTCGGCTCCTGGGCCCACGACGACAACTTCGGCTCCGACGCCTCCGAGGGGCTGCTGCCGCCGGAGCTCGTGCGCCGGATGCCCTACCTCACCCCGGCCGACATCGACCGCATCTCCATGCGGGAGCTCTACTGGCCCGCGGGCGTCGCCGGCGTCGCCAACCGGCCGCTCGCCGTCATCAGCGGGCTGGCCGCCGCCGCCGGCGTCCCGCCCGAGGAGGTCTCGCCGGAGGCCGCCGCCGGCCCCGTCGAGGTCTACGTGGACACCGGGGCCGACTTCGTCAACGGGGTGAAGGAGACGGCGCTGACCCGGTCGGCGCGCGACGGGCTGTCGCTCGTCCGGCTCAGCGCGCAGGCCGTCGGTGCCCGCCGCATCCGCATCGACCCGGCCGGCCGGCGCGGGCTGCTCCGGTTGGACTGGCTGACGCTGTCGTTCCACATCAACAACATCGCCGAGCCCTACAAGGTGACCATCACCTCGCTGGACGACCCCGCCCAGCAGCTCGCCCTCGTCGGCCTGCGGCTGCTCCAGCCGAACCTGGTGGAGATCCTCGGCGACGACCCCCAGCTCGTCTACACGATCGATCTGGCCTCCCAGCCGCATCTCGCCGGGGTCTACGCTCTCGACGTCGAGATGGCCTTCGGCTGGATGGGCATTCGAGGCGATCCGCTGATCCTGCCCATGGCCGGCCCGGGCCGTGACGGGCTCCCCGTCCGGGCGGCCCGCAAGATCCGGCGCGAGCTCGGAGGACTGCGGTGACCGACCAACGGGACCCCGAACCCGCCGCGACCGGGCCGGTGGACGGTGCCGACGCCCCGGGAGCCCGGGGCGAGGGCGCCGAGCCGGGCGAGCCCGCGGCGCGGGGCCCGTTCGAGGTTCGCGGCGGCCCGTCCCGCCCGCCCGCCCCATCCCCGTCGGCGGTGTCCCCGGCCGCGTTCCCGGCGGTGACCGACGTGGCGGCGCACGCCGTCGCCAGGACCGGCACCGGTCCCGCGGCTTCGGCCCGGTCGGTCGACCCGGAGGAGCACGGCGCCGTCCGGGACAGCTTCGCCGAGCTCGCGGCCATCGCCACCGGTAGCGATCCCGCCGATAACGATCCTGCCAGGCCCGATCCTGCCGGGCCCGATCGCGCCGGGCGCGACGGATCGGGGATCGACCTCGGCGGGCCGGGGTCCGGGTTCGACCTCGTCCGCCAGGACGATCACGCCCTCGACGTGGGGGACGCCGCCGAGCCGACGCTGGCGCCGTTGCTGCTGCACTCCCTGTCCGACCTGCGGGAGATCTGGGTGCCGTTGATCGAGGCGTCCGGTGCGCGCAGCGTGGCGGAGATCGGCTCGGAGAGCGGGGTCACCACCTCCCTGCTCGTCGACCTGCTTCGTCGCGGCGGCGGCGGTCGGCTGGTCGTCGTCGACCCGGACCCGGGCGTGGCGCCGGCCTCCGGCGGCGGGCTCGACGTGCAGGTCATCCGCGGATACAGCCCACAGGCGCTCGACGGCCACGCGCCGACCGACGCCTACCTCATCGATGGAGATCACAACTACGCCACCGTGCACGGCGAGCTCACGGCGATCGCCGATGCGGTCGCCCGGTTCAGCCGCTCGTACTTCCCGCTGGTGGTCCTGCACGATGTGGGTTGGCCGGCGGGGCGGCGCGACCAGTACTACAGCCCGGACCGGGTGCCCGCGGACGCCCGCCAGCCGTACTCGTGGGACGTCGGCGTCGAGATCGACGATCCCGGGGTGGTCCGCGGCGGTTTTCGCGGGATGGGGGCGTTCGCCTGGGCGCTGACCGAGGGCGGGCCGCGCAACGGGGTGCGCACAGCGATCGAGGACTTCGTCGCTGAGCACTCCGACCTGCGGTTCTTCACCGTCGCGCCAATCTTCGGCCTGGGCGTGATCGTCGACCGCCGGGCGCCGGGGGCGCGCCGGATCGCCGATCTGTTGACGCCGTGGGTCTCCAACCGCCTGCTGTCCCGGATGGAGCGCAACCGCGTCGACCTGTACCTGCACGTGCTGCGGTTGCAGGACGCGGCGGCGACGGTGGCCCGGGCGCGGCAGCGCGAGTGGTCGCGGCTCGACGACGAGCGCAGCCGGCTCGCCGCCGCCGAACTGGAGCACCTGCACCGCATCGGCCAGCTTGAGCAGGAACTCGCCGAGCTGCATCGGCGCGAGACCGTGGACGCCGAGCGCGCCGTCCACGGTCACCCTGCGGCCGCCGACGAGCCGAAGCTCGTGCAGGTCGCCCGGATCGCGGGCTCGGCACTGCGGTCCCGGCTGAGCCCGACCGGGCAGGAACGGCTGGCGCGGGTGCAGACCCGGATCGCCGACACCGGCGCCGGCCGCACGGCCCTGCCCGTCCTGCGCCGTCGGCCGGGTGCCCCGTCGCGGGGTGGCCCGAACGATCCGGACGCCCCCCCGCACGGGTAGGACCATGGATCCTCCACCGACCACGGACCCTCGACAGACGATCGCCCCCCGATCGACGATCGCCCCCCGTCGACCGAGGACGGCTCCCCGATCCGGGACGGCCCCGGTGTGCTGGCCAGCCCACCGGTCCTGGACGCGGATCGCCGTCCCGGCCGATCTGCGGGAGACGGTGCAGGCGTTCTGGTACGCGCACGTGCCGGTGGGGGACGGCTGGGAGGCGAAGCTGCCCGGCGGGTCGTTCCAGCTCGTCGTCAACCTTGATCGGGACCGTTTCACGGCCCGGGACGGCTCCGGCGGCGGCCGGTTCGCCGCCGGCGGAGCCGCGCTCGCCGGGGCGTTGGCCCTGCCGGTCCTGCTCGATCGGTCCGAGCGGCGGCGGGTGTTCGGGATCAGCCTGCGGCCGGCGGCGGGAGGGGTGATCGCCGGTGGCGCCTGCCCGCAGGCAGCGGCGGTGCCCCTGATCGACCTGGGCGAGGTGTGGGGCACAGAGGGACGGCTGCTGCGCGAGCGGCTGCTCGCCCTGCCCGGTCCGGCCGAGGTGGCCGATCACGTCGCGCAGGTGCTGCGCCACCGGGGCCGCGCCCACCTCGATCCGGCCGCGATCGCGCTGGCCGCCCGGGCCGCGGGCCGCCTGGGCCGGGGGATGCGGGTGACCGCCGTCGCCGACAGCCTGGGCGTGAGTACGTCGACGTTGACGCGGTTGCTGCGACGGGAGCTGGGCCTCACCCCGAAGGTCCACCAGCGGGTCGCCCGGTTCCAGCGGGTGCTCACGACGGTCGGGGCCGGCCCGGACACGGGCAGGGCGGTCGGATCGGACTGGGCGGCCATCGCGGCGGCGTGCGGCTACTACGACCAGTCGCATCTGATCCACGAGTTCACCGCGCTCGCCGGGATGCGTCCGGGGCACTACCTGCCGAACCACGCTGATGGCCCCCACCATGCCGCCCTGCCGAAGGACGCCGCCCGAGTGGCGCGGGCCTGACGGATTTTTCCAAGCCACCGCCACGGAGCGCTGCCATCATGAGACCGCCCGTGTCGCTACCCTCCCCTGAGGTGGATCATGGCTGTTCTCCGGATCGTCGCCGACCTGCCGTCCCGCTCCCTGCCGGCCGCCCGGTGCTTCTACGCGGCCGTCCTCGGGCTTGAGCCGATCATGGACCACGGCTGGGTCGTGACGTTGAGCGATCCCGACCGGCCCGGCCCGCAGCTCACCCTGCTGACGCACGACCTCACCGCGCCGGCCGTCCCGGCCGTCTCGGTCGAGGTCGACGACGTCGACGCCGCCCACGCCGCGGCTCTCGCCGCGGGTGCCGGCATCGTCCACCCGCTGACCGACGAGCCGTGGGGGGTGCGCCGGTTCTTCGTCCGGGATCCGGACGGCAACGTCGTGAACGTCCTCGGCCACACCCGGTCCCGACGACCGGCCCCGCGGTTAGCAGACCGGCTCGGTCAGCAGACCGGCTGATAGGGGACGTCGGCGATGTGCCGCTGCCATTCGGCGTCGTTGATCTGCTTCGACGGGTCGGCGCAGGCGGCGGCGGTGAGGCTGGCGTCATCGATACGGCTGATTCGCACGGTGTAGTCGTCGCTGGCGGTGGCGATGCCATTGCCGTCCGGTGTCCACGCGAGGGCCTGGATCCAGTCGCCGTGCCCGCTGATCGTGCCGACCGACGCCGGCCGGCCGGTGCCGGAGACGTCCCACAGGTGCACGGTGGTGTCCCAGCCGGCGGTGGCCAGCGTCTTCCCGTCCGGGCTGAAGGCCAGGTCGAACACCCACTTCTCGTCGGCGGGGAAGGAGGCGGTGGCCGCCGGGCGCGACGGGTCGGCGATGTCCCAGATACGGGCCGTGCCGTCGTAGGCGCCGGTGGCCAATCGCCGCCCGTCGGGGCTGAACGCCACCGCCCACACGTAGTCGGTGTGCGCGGTGATCGCGGCCAGCGGCCGCGGCCGGCGCGGAGCGGTGATGTCCCACAGCCGGGCGGTCCGGTCGGCGCTCGCGGTGGCCAGCAGGCGGCCGTCGGGGCTGAAGGCGACCTCGTTGACCCAGCTCGTATGGCGGTCGAGCACGGACAGCTCGGTGGGATGGCGCCGATCCGTGATGTCCCACAGCCGGGCGGTGTTGTCGTAGCCGGACGTGGCCAGCGTCCGTCCGTCCGGGCTGAACGCGGCGTCGAGGACCCAGCCGTTGTGCCCGAGGATGACGGAGAGCTCGGCGGGATGGCGGGGGTCGCTGATGTCCCAGAGGATCGCCGATCGGTCGTAGCTGACCGTCGCCAGCGTCCGTCCGTCCGGGCTGAACGCGGCATCGAGAGTCCAGGAGGTGTGCCGGGTCAGGGTCGACAGCTTCACCGGATGGGTCCGGTCGGAGATGTCCCACAGCTGGACGAGGTTGTCCGCGCCGGCCGAGGCGAGCAGCCGCCCGTTCGGGCTGATGTCGACGCCGAGGGCGGACTCGGTGTGCCCCTCGAGCACGCTGGCCGTCGCTGCGGCGAAGGAGGTGCGCAGCGCGGCGCGGGCCTCACGTGCCGGGCTGAGGCGGTAGGCGGCCAGCGACAGCCGGGCGGCGAGGTCCGCGTCGGAGTTGCGCACGGCCTCGGCGGCCAGCGCCACCCGCGCCGCCGTCTCCTCCCGGCTCGGCCGCTGGCTGGCACCGGTGGTCAGCGCCAGCGGCACCAACGCCGCGATGAGCAGCACCGCGAGGATGGGCGCGGCGAGCAGCGCGATGCGCCGCCGGTCCCACCGGCCGTGGTGTCGGCCCCGGGCCGCGGGGTCGTCCGCCGTCGCACTTCCGACCGCCAGGTCGTCTGTCGCCGGGGCGGCGGGACCGGGCCCGCCGCCGAGCGACGCCTGGTTTCGGTCGCCCGGCAGTGGCAATGCCCGTCCGGCGCCGAGATCGGGGCCTGTGCCGGCGGGGCCACCCCGCCGGCCCCGGGCCGCCTCGCCGTCGGACCGATCGGGGGAGGTCTCGGGTCGGGCCGGATCGGCAGGTCGAGGCCGCACCTGCGACCACCCGGTCGGCCCGGCGCCGGGCGGCGGCCCGTCGCCCTCCGCCCCGATGCGCTGGGGCGGAGCCAGGACCGGCGCCGCGGAGCGGATGACGCGGGTCACGTCCGGATCGGGATGGGTCGAGGGTCCCATCCCCACCAGGCGCAGGAACAGATCCTGCGCGGTCGGCCGGGCGGCCGGATCCTTGCGCATGGCCTCCTCGACGATCGGGCGCAGCGCCGGGTCGAGGCCGTCGAGCAGCGGCTCGCGGTGCACGACCCGGTAGAGCTGAACCGGCGTCGGGCCGTCGCCGAAGGGGAACGACCCGGTGCCCGCGTAGGTGACCAACCCGCCCCAGGCGAACACGTCCGCCGCCGCCGTGACGGGTTCGCCGTTGGCCTGCTCCGGCGCCATGAACGCCGGGGTGCCGACCCGCTGGATCTCCTGGCTCAGCATCGTCTGGGCATCCAGCGCCCGTGCGATCCCGAAGTCGATCACCCGCGGGCCGAGGGAGGACAGCAGCACGTTGGACGGTTTGAGATCGCGGTGCACGAGACCCGCGCCGTGGATCGACGTCAGCGCCGCCGCGACGCTCACCGCGAGGCGTTCCAGGTCGGCCGAACGCAGCGGGCCCTCCGCGGACACGCTCTGGGCGAGGGTCAGCCCGTCGATGTACTCGGTGACGAGGTAGGGCAGCCCGTCCGGTGGGTCGACGACGTCGAGCACCTCGGCGGTGCAGAACCGGGCCACCCGGCGGGCGATGTCCGCCTCGCGCCTGAACCGGGCCCGGAACTCGGGCACCCGGGCCAGATCCGGTCGGATGACCTTGACCGCGACGAGCCGGCCCGCGTACCCGGTCACATCGGGACGGCCCCGCCCGAGGTAGACGGTGCCCATCCCACCCTCGCCGAGCCGGCCCAGCAGCTCGACGTGGACGAGCTCCCGCGGGTCGTCGCGGTCGAGCGGCGCGACCGGTCCCACCCCGCCCGGTCCCACCCCGCCCGGTCCCGCCCCGCCCGCTGTATCGCCACCGGTCGCCGGTGTGATCGGGCCCCTGCCTGTAACCGCGCTCCCGCCTGTAACCGCGCTCCCGCCTGTAACCGCGCTCCCGCCTGCGGCCGCGCTTCCGCCGGTGGTCGGGCGACCGGCTGTGGCCGGGTGGTTTACCGGGCCGCGTGGCTCGGCGTGGGCGCCGCCCGGCGCCGGGGATGGCGCGCCGGGCGCATTCCCCGACCCTGCCACGCCGGCGCTCGCCAGCCCGGTCGCGGCGGCCAGTGAGGCGTGCGGCAGCGGGTCCTGGGACAGCGGCGGGTGGGGCGCCGGCGTGGGGGGCGCCGGCGTGGGGGGCGCCGGCCCCTCGACGGGGATGGGTGGGGACGGCACCGCGGCGGGACCCGGCGCCGGATACGGGCCCTGGTCGGGCGGCGGCGCGGGCGGGGGCGTCACCGCCCGCGCCCTGCCCGTCTCCCGCTTGCGGCGCAAGATTCCCCCCGAACTAAGATGGCCGACACCGCGGACGTCTTGCTTACGATCATCATCTCACGGTCCGTCAGCCCCGGCCGGCGCCGTCGCGGTCGGCCGCACCTGTCCGGGCTCCGTGCCAGTGTGCCGCTGCGCGCATGAGCGTGCACACTGTGCAGTGGATATCGGACCCTATGTCGCCGATCGTCGTTCCGCCGGGATCCGGCGGTCAGCGCGGTTGCGGATGGCGGGCGCCGTCGGGTTCGGCGGCGGCGGAGCTCGGTGGCGGTGCCGCCGGCGGCTGGGTCGCCGCGGGTGGCTGAACCGCCGCCGCTGGCTGGGCCG
>NZ_CM001489.1:3985430-4277750 GCF_000262465.1 Frankia sp. QA3 | reverse complement strand
CGGCCGGACCGGGACGGCCGGGTGTCGCGCTCGCCGATGACGAGCACCCACAGGCAGCCGGCCAGGGTCGCCACCGCGAGCGCGCACACCGCGACGGCGATGAAGACCAGCGTCCCCTCCGACCACGGCGCCCAGGCCGCCATGTCGTCCCACGCGTCGCCGAGGTCGCCGCCCTTCGGCTGCCAGAAGTGCGGGAACACCATGCTGATCGCCCAGACCTGCAGGGTGACCGCGCCCGCGAGGAACAACAGCGGCATGACGCGGGACAGGTATCGGCCGGTGGCCGCCGCTCCCAGACCGATCCCGATCGCCAACGCCACGAGCCCGGCGTACAGGTATCGGCCGGAGATGCCGCTGACGTGGAAGTGCTTGTCGAAGTTCTTGGCGGACTGCAGCGTCATCAGCCCGAACAGGCCCCACGTGACCCACAGCAGGAGCAGCAGGTCGACTCGGATGCGCCAGTTCCGGGCCCGGATCAGCGCGAGCGCGAAGAAGAAGATGACCAGTGCCGTGCCGGTGCGGACCGGGATGGTCGTGAGGTTGACCTCGAACCAGCCGAACGATCCCCACCAGCGCAGGATGGTTCCGTTGATCAGGAGCTCGGTGTAGGCGCCCCAGTCGTCGCCGAGGTACTGGCCCAGCGGGAAGCCGGGCGTCTCCGGCTGGAAGGCCCCCCAGCGCACGACGTTGACGATCCACCACCAGCCGCCCAGGGCGATCATGAGCGCGCCGCCGAGCAGGATCTGCCGCCAGGGCGGCCGCTGCGCGGTGGCGGAGGGCCCGGCAGGTCCAGCGTCGGCGAGCCGGAATGGTCGGAGATCGGCCCGACCGCCGCCGCCACCCGCCGCGCCGCCGCCGGCCCCGGTGCCGGGCGGGGGCGCGGCGGCCGTGTCCGCCGCGGGCGCGGCTCCCCGCAGCGCCCGGGCGTCGCGCCGGGCGCGGGACCAGGCCAGCACGTAGGCCAGCGCGGCCATCGGGACGAGCACGATCGCCAGCGATTTCGTCATCAGGGCGAGGCCGAGGAAGCCCCCCGTCCAGGCCGCCGTGCGCAGCGAGGTGTCCCCGCGCAGCACGTAGACGATCCCTACGGTCGCCAGCCCCGCGGTCAGGATCAGCAGGTTGTCGTTGTTGACACTGGAACCGATGTGGGACAGCTCGGGGATGGCCAGCGGGACCAGCGCCGCGCAGGTCCCCGCCACCCGGCTTCCGTCGGACAGCCGGTGCGCCCCCGCCCAGGCCAGCAGTGGCAGCGGGGCCACCATCACCACGCTGACCAGGCGCAGGATGCCGATGATCTCATCCCAGCGCAGGTCGTCGGCGTCGCCCGGGATCGCCTTGAGGATCACTGCGTTGACCCAGTAGTACAGCGGCGGGTGCTGGACGATCTGCTGGATGCCGCCCCTGGGCGCCGGCGTCCGCTCCAGTTCCTCCCAGCTGGGCCGCTCGTCGCGGGGCGTCGCCTGCGCGGCGGTGAACGGCCCGGCGGACAGGTCACGAGGCCGCTTCTCGGAGCCGTAAGGCGCCGCAATGATCGCGCCGACTCCGCCGCGAGTCACGATCACGTGCCCCGGATGCGGCCAGCCCTTGCCCTCCACCAGACGCATCACGGCGTCGACGTGGTTGGGCTCGTCAGGCGCGTGGTACTGCGGCATCATCACCGACCAGCCGGCCAGCACCGCCGTGAACAGCAGGGTGATCGCCCAGACGGTGGGAGGGGCGGTGCGCAGGATGCGCCACGGTCGAAAGCGGGTCCCGTCGGGGATCACGACCGGGGCGGGCGTGGTGGCGGCGCGGGCCGCTGCGGTCGAATCCACGGAGTCACCCAAGCTCTGCACGGTCCCATCGGACGGAGGTGCTGTCATGCTACGGACACCCCTGTTCGGTTGACTGTCCGGGTATCTGCACGTCGGCCCTGGTCGCGGACAGTGGCGAGATGCTTCCCGGCCTGCGGCAGGTCACCGTCCGCAGTGTTCCCCCGAGCCCCGCGTCGCAGTCCGGCGGTTTCCGAGGTAGGCCCGAGCCGGGCCGCACGCCTCAGCGCAGGAACCCGCGCCTCGGCCCGGGAAGCCCGCGCCTCGGCGCCGGGAAGTCCGTGCCCTATCCCGGGAGTCCGTGCCTCGGCGCCGGGAGTCCGTGCCTCAGAGCCAGGAGTCCGTGCCTCAGCGCCAGGAGTCGATGTGGCCGACGACCTTCGCCGGCGATCCGGCGACGACGGCCTTCGGCGGGACGTCCCGGGTGACCACGGAACCCGCGGCCACCACGGCGCTTTCGCCCACGGTGACGCCCTTGAGGACGATCGCGCCGGTGCCGATCCAGGCCCGGTCCTCCAGCACGATCGGTCCGCTCACCGGCTGCTCGACGCCGTCGACGACCATGGGATGGAAGTCGTTGTCGAGCAGCTGGGTGTTCCACGAGACGTTGCAGTAGGCCCCGATGGAGATCCGTTCCCGGACGAGGATCTTGGCGAACCCGTTGATGTTCGCGCCGGGGCCCAGCTCCAGCACGCCGGAGTCGACGACGACCCGCACGCCCCGCTGCAGCGAGACGACCCCCTCGCAGCGCAGCCGGCCCTCCGGGTGCACCCGGATGATCGAGGTGTCGCGCTTCGTCGACAGGCCGAACCCGCCGAGGCCGACCCGCAGCGCCGCCCCCTCGGCGAACTCGATGCGCTCCCGGCCCTCGATGACGGTCGGCGACCCGATCCAGATCGGCTGCTTGTGGGCGAGCGGGTAGCGCAGGCCCGCCACGAACGAACGGGCCGAGGTCTCCCGGGCGACCCGCAGCGCCCGCACGTGCCGCACGTATTCACGTAGATCACTTCTGAACGCAGCCACGGTCCAAACAGTAAGCGCCGGTGTGGGACGGCGGATGGCCGGCACCGTCCCCGGCCGTCCCGTCCGCCCGCGGCGCCCTGACCAGGCCCTGCGCACCGGTCGGTACCCGGGCGCGCAGGTCGGTCGGCAGTCGACCCGATCGCTCTCAGGCCCGGCCCGGCCCGGACCGGTCGTCGGACCGGTCGTCGGACCATGGGACGGGACGTGCCACTCTAGAACGGCGCGCCCGTATGGACGGACCGCGCATCACCGCCACGGGCCGGCGATCGGAGTGGGGACGACGTCGGGCCGCGCCATGCACCGGCGGGAAGTGCCGCCTCGCAGCGGCGATCAGCCGGGAACGACGACCGGGAGCCACACCGACGTGAGTGTCAGCGCCATCCACAAGCCCGACCATCCGGAGGGCAGCACCCCGACGCAGCCCGCGGCCGGCGACGACCTCGTCGCGCTCGGGCCCGACGTCCCCTACGTCACCATCGTCCTGCCCTGTTACAACGAGCAGGATCACGTGGTGCGCGAACTGGAGCGCATCACGGCCGCGATGGACGCCAGCGGGTACGCCTACGAGATCCTGGCGATCGACGACAAGTCGACCGACAACACCCTCGCCGTCCTGCGCGACGCGGCCCCCCGCTTCCCCCGGATGCGGATCATGCCGTTCCGCCGCAACGGCGGCTCGGGCACGGCCCGGCGCATCGGCACCCAGGAGGCCCGGGGAAAGATCGTCGTCTGGACCGACGCCGACATGACCTACCCGAACGAGCGCATCCCCGAGTTCGTCCGCTACCTGGACGACAACCTCGACGTCGACCAGGTCGTCGGGGCCCGGCTCACCGAGGAGGGGACCCACAAGTGGGCCCGGGTGCCGGCGAAGTGGCTCATCCGGATGATCGCGCAGCGGCTGTCCGGGATGAAGATCCCCGACCTGAACTCCGGCCTGCGCGCCTTCCGCCGCGAGGTCTCCCTGCCCTACCTGCGGCTGCTCCCGCCCGGCTTCAGCTGCGTCACCACGATCACGATGTCGTTCCTGTCCAACCAGCACCCGGTCGACTACATCCCGATCGATTACGCGAAGCGCGCCGGGACGTCGAAGTTCCACCCCTTCCGCGACGCGCGGCGCTACATCCTGCAGGTGCTGCGGATGGTCATGTACTTCGACCCGCTCAAGGTGCTCATGCCGATCGCCCTGTGGATCATGGGGCTGGGTGGCGTCAAGCTGATCGTGGACCTGGTCCGCTACGACTTCCACGTGGCGACGTCGACCCTGCTCGCGATCCTCGTCGGCTTCCAGATCGCCGTGCTCGCCCTGATCGGTGACCTGGTCGCCCGTTCCCGCAGCAACACCTGACCATGCGCGTCGCGGTCATCGGCCCGACCCACCCCTACAAGGGCGGGATCGCCCAGCACACGACCGAGCTCGCACACCGGCTGGCCGCTCGGGGGCACCAGGTCGCGATCGAGTCCTGGTCGGACCAGTACCCCGCGCGGCTCTACCCCGGTGTGCAGCGTGTCGCCGAGCCGGAGATGGAGCCGTTCGGGCAGACCCGCTACCCGCTGTCCTGGCGGCGGCCCGACGGCTGGGTCCGGCTCGGCCGGCGGCTGCGGCGCGAGGCCGACGCGGTCGTGCTGGTCGTCGTCACCCCGATCCAGGCGCCGGCCTACCTGGCCATCCTCGCCGCCCTGCGCGGCGGGACCGGGCGCCGGCGCGGGCGCGGTCCGCGGGTGCTCGCGCTGTGCCACAACGTCCTGCCGCACGAGCGGCGCGCGGTGGACGAGCCGCTGGTCCGGGCGGTGTTGCGCCGGGTGTCCGCGGTGCTCGTGCACACCCCGGCGCAGGCCGAACTCGCCGCCACGCTCACCCCGGCGCCGGTGGTGGTGGCCGAGATGGCCCCGCACCTGTGGTCCTCGCCGACCCGGCGCCGCCCGGAAGCGATCGAGGCCGGCACCGGGGCCGGCACCCGGACTCGCGCCGAGCCCACGGCGGGTGGCGGGCCGCGGCGCAGCCTGCTGTTCTTCGGGCTGGTCCGGCCCTACAAGGGGCTTGACGTGCTGCTGCGGGCGCTGGCCCGCGGCCCGGCGGACGTCCGGCTCACCGTCGCGGGGGAGTTCTGGGGCGACGCCGCGCAGACCACCCACCTCATCGCCGAACTCGGCCTGACCGACCGGGTCGACGTGCGGGCCGGCTACGTCGACGCCGCCGAGGTGCCCGGCCTGTTCTCGGCCGCCGACGCCCTGGTGCTGCCGTACCGGGCGGGAACGGCGTCGCAGAACGTCGATCTCGCGCACCTGCACGGCCTGCCGGTGATCGCGACGACGGTGGGCACCCTGGCCACCGCGGTCCGCGACGGCGTCGACGGCCTGCTGGTCGGGCCGGACGACGTCGACGCGCTCGCCGCGGCCCTGCGCCGCCTCTACGAACCAGGAGTGCTGGCCGACCTGCGGGCGAAGGTCTCCCCGCCCGACCCACAGGCGGCCTGGGGGAACTACCTCGACGCGGCGCTCGGCGCGCTCGGCGGCGAACACCGCGGCGGATGAGGCGTTCCCGCGGGTCCGGCCGGCGACCCGGCCCGGTCCGGCCGTGGTCCGGCCCGCCTCCCGGCTCGTCGCGTCGCGTCCGGAGACGATCACCTGAGGTATATCTGACGGGTCCAGGCGCGAACGGTGCCCACATGGCGGGCAGACTGTCCGTCAACAACGGCCGGAACGGAAGGCGGACTGGTGAGCCCCGTACGTGACGACGCCCTCGCCTTCGTGGGTCACCAGGTCCACGTGATGCGCCGCCGCGAGGTCGGCACCCTGCTGGAGTGGGCGGGGGAGCTGTCGGGGCGCACGCTGCTCGACGTGGCCGGCGGCGACGGCTACTGGGCCGGGCAGGCCGCCCGCCGCGGGGCCCGCGCAGTCTGCCTCGACCTGGCGCGGCACAAGCTGGAGTTCGGCCGGCGCCTGCGCGGCCACCCGGGACTCGTCGAGGGCGACGCGCTGGCGCTGCCCTTCGCGGCGACCACTTTCGACGTCGTCATGTCGGTGTGCGCGATCGAGCACTTCGACGACGGGCCGGCCGCGCTCGCCGAGATGGCCCGGGTGCTGCGCCCCGGCGGCGATCTGGTGATGTCCGCGGACGCGCTGACCCGGGCGACCACCTGGCCGGACCTGTTCGACCGCCACCGCGAGCGTTACCACGTCAAGCACACCTATCCGGGCGAGCATCTCGCGAAGCTGCTCGACGATGCCGGGCTGGACGTCGTTCGGCAGACGTACATGTTCCGCAGCGAACGCGCCGAACGGCTGTACCTGACGTTGTCCGCGAAGGGTGGCCGGGCCGGCTGGAATGCGGCGGCGGTACTCTCCCCGGCCGTCGCGCTGGCCGACCGGCGAGCCCCCGACACGGCTGGCAGCGTGGTGCTCACCCACGCCCGCAAGCGGGGGAGCTGAGTCGATGGCCCGGCGTTCCAGGCCCGGCGAAGGGCCGCGCCGCACCCCGCCGCGCACCCCACCCCAGCCCCGCACGGGTCCGCCTCCGCCGCCGAGCTCCCGGCGCAACCAGCGGATGGTCGCCGCCCTGCTCACGGTGCTGTTGTTCGGTCTGATCGTCTTCGGGGCGGCCGCCGCGGCCGAGGCCGTGGACGGCGAACGCTGGTGGGGCTACCTCATCGGCGGGCTGTTCTGCGTGATCATGGTCGCCGCCGCCCTGCGTGGCCGCCAGCGCTGAGCCGGGGTACCCGGCTCGGGGGTACCCGCCACCTGTCAGCTGAGCTGCGACTACCCGACCTGGTGACGCCCCGGCGCCCGCCGGGCCCTCTGAGCTCGGCACCTGGGTGGGGCTCGACGGGCCCCCGAACCGGGGACGCCGAGGGGCAGGGGCAGACTGTCACCCGTGCGTGTGGGCTTCCTGGTCGAGCAGCTGCTCGCGCCGGTTCCGGGTGGGACCGGCCGCTATTCCGCCGAGCTCGCGACCGCCCTCGCCCGCCGTGCCGCGCCGGGGGACGGGGTGGTCGGCTGGTGCGCCGCGCGGCGCACCGTCGACGCCGCGGGGCTGCCGGGCGTGCTCGGCCCGCTGCGCCTCGGCCTGCCCCGCCGGGCGTTGGCCACGGCCTGGTCGCGCGGCGTCGGCCCCGCGCCGACCGGGGTGGATGTCATCCACGCGCCGACTCTGCTGCTCCCGCCCGCGGGCGGGACCGGTGGCCGGGTGACCGGCTCCGTGGTCGAGGCCCTGCGCGGCTCCGACCGGTCCGGCTCCGACCGGTCCGGCTCCGACCGGTCCGGCGGCCGGCCGGCGGGCGGCCCGGTGCGGCCGCCGCTGGCCGCGTGGGCTGCGCACAGCGTCGCCCCGGCGCTCGGCGACGCCCTCGACCGACGCCGGCCCCGGCCGAAACTGGTCGTGACGATCCACGACGCGGTGCCCTGGACGCATCCCGAGACGCTGACCCCGCACGGTGCCCGCTGGCACCGGCTGATGGGCGAGCGCGCCGCCCGGCACGCCGACGCGGTGATCGTCCCCACCCTCGCCGTCGCCGCCGAGGTGGCCCGGCATCTGCCGATCCCCGCCGAGCGGCTGCACGCCATCGGCGAGGGGGTGGCCGAGGCCGTCGTCCGCGTGCCGGCCGACGCCGACGCCCGCGCGGCCCGCCTGGGCCTGCCGCCGCCGGGCGGCTACCTGCTCACCCTCGCCACCCTGGAGCCGCGTAAGGGGCTGGACACCGCGCTGGCCGCGCTGCGCCGGCCGGACGATCCGGGCCTGCCGCTGGTGCACGTCGGCGCGGCCGGCTGGGGCGGGCTCGACGTGCGCACCGAGGCGGCGCGGCACGGTCTGGACGGCGCCCGGGTCCGCACTCTTGGGCGGATCAGTGACGAGGATCTCGCGGTCGTGCTCTCCCGCGCCGGGGTGCTGCTGGCGCCGAGCCGGTCGGAGGGTTTCGGCCTGCCCGTGGTGGAGGCGATGGCGCACGGGGTGCCGGTTGTGGTCTCCGACGCCCCGGCGCTGGTCGAGGTCGCGGGGGACGCCGCGCTGGTGGTCGGCGTCGGCGACGCCGCCGCGCTGTCCGCCGCGGTGGCCCGGATCGTTGGCGATCCGGGCCTGCGCGGGCGGCTGTCGGACGCCGGACGCACGCGCGCGCAGGCATTTACCTGGAATGCGGCGGCGGAGGCGACGTGGGCGCTCTACCGTCGAGTCGGCGGCTCCCCTGCCGTGTCTGTCGCCGCTGACGGGCGGGCGTAGTGTTGCCCCCGTTGAGTAGCAAGCGGTCACCGTGAAGCAAGCGGCCACCCCTGCCAGGGTGGCGCGTCAGGGAAGGAGCGCCGTGGGACCCCGGGTGCTCGTCGACGCGACTTCGGTCCCGGCCGACCGTGGTGGCGTAGGGCGTTATGTCGACGGGCTGGTCGCGGCGCTGGGCGCGGCCGGTGCGGACATGGCGCTGGTCTGCCAACGGTCGGACGAGGAACGCTACAGCCGGATGGCTCCACATGCCACCGTTCTGTCCGGGCCGGCGGCCATCGCCCACCGGCCCGCTCGGCTGGCGTGGGAGCAGACCGGGCTGCCACTGGTCGCGGAGCAGGTGAATGCCGATGTCATCCATTCACCGCACTACACGATGCCGCTACGGGCGCAGCAGCCCGTATGCGTGACCATTCATGACGTCACCTTCTTCACCGAGCCGGACATGCACACGGCGGTGAAGGGGACGTTCTTCCGCTCGGCGATGCGCACCGCGGTGCGCCGCGCCGCCCGGATCATCGTCCCGTCGAAGGCGACCCGTGACGAGCTCGTTCGCGTGCTCGACGGGGAGTCGACGACCACCGACGTCGCTTACCACGGCGTCGACACGTCGACGTTCCACCCGCCGACCGAGGAGGACAAACTGCGGGTGCGCCGCCGCCTCGGCCTGGGCGACGCGCGCTACGTGGCCTTCCTCGGGATGCTGGAGCCGCGCAAGAACGTCCCGAACCTGATCCGCGGCTGGGCCGAGGCGGTGCACTGGCGGGACGAGCCGCCGGCCCTCGTGCTGGCCGGCGGCTCGGGCTGGGACGACGACGTCGACGCCGCGGTCGCCTCGGTGCCCAGCCATCTGCGGGTGATTCGGCCCGGTTACCTGCGCTTCTCCGACCTGCCGGGGTACCTGGGCGGGTCGTCGCTGGTGGCCTACCCCTCGCACGGCGAGGGCTTCGGGCTGCCGGTGCTGGAGGCGATGGCCTGCGGCGCGCCGGTGCTGACCACCCCGCGGCTGTCGTTGCCGGAGGTCGGCGGGGACGCCGTCGCCTATACCCAGCCGGACGCGGACTCCATCGCCCGCGAGATGGGCGCCCTGCTCGACGACGCCGAGCGGCGCAGCCAGCTCGGGCAGGCGGGCCTCGCCCGGGCCAGGGAGTTCACCTGGGCGGCGAGTGCCGAGGCCCACCTGGCGAGCTACGCGCGGGCCGTCGCCGAGCGCTGAGCGCCCGACAGGCGGGCCAGCTCCAGCGCACCGACTAGCCGACCCACGGCGGTCGGTGTGCGTGAGCCTGCCCGCTGATACCGCCTGCCGTGATCCCCTCGGCGCGGGCGGCCGGCCCCGGGGCGAGGACCGCCGCAAAGGGCGCGCTACGGTCTCCTCGGCACGGATGCCGCTCGCCGTCACCACGGTGGCGCGGGCCGTGCCGGTCGGACGGATGGCGGGCGGGCCGGCGAGGCGGGCGGGCCGGTGAGACGGGCGGGCGAGGATATGGATGTGGAGCCGGAGATTCGGGTCGTCGTCGTGACCTTCCGGTCCGGGGAGATCATCGGACCCTTCCTCGACTCCCTGGCCAAGGCGACGACCCGTGCGTACGAGGTCGTCGTCGTCGACAACTCCCCGAAGCTCGACGCGGGCACCCGCGCGGCGGGGGAGCGCCCCGAGGCGCGGCTGCTGCGCCCGGGCCGCAACCTCGGTTACGGCAGTGCCGTCAACCGGGGTGCCGCCGGCGCCGCCGCGCCCTGGCTGGTGATCTCCAACGCCGACATCTCGTTCAACCCGGGCGCGCTGGACGAGCTGATCGCCGCGGCGCAGCGCTGGCCCGGCGGGGGCGCCTTCGGCCCCGGGATCACCAACCCGGACGGTGCCCTCTACCCGTCGGCCCGCGATCTGCCGTCGTTGGGGCGGGGGATCGGCCATGCGCTGTTCGGCTGGTGCTGGCCGACGAACCCGTGGACCGCCTCCTACCGGCGGGAGCGGGGCGCCCCGCGGGAGATGACCGCCGGCTGGCTGTCCGGTTCCTGCCAGCTGCTGCGCCGTGAGGCATTCGAGGCGGTCGGCGGCTTCGACGAGTCCTACTTCATGTTCATGGAGGACGTCGACCTGGGCCGGCGGATCGGGGCGGCGTCCTGGCAGTCGGTGTACGTGCCTACCGCGGTCGTCGAGCATCTCGGCGGGCACTCGACGAAGCGGTCGTCCCGGCGGATGGTGGTGGCCCACCACCGCAGCATGTTCCGCTACCTGTCCCGGCAGTACCCGGGGCCGGCGCGCGCCCCCCTGCGGCTGCTGCTCGGCGTCGGCCTCGGCGCCCGGCTGCTGCTCGCCCTCGCCTTCGCCAAGGACAGCGCCGGGGCCAGGGCGACCCGGCCCGCGGAGCTGCTCACCGCCCGTGGGACCACCCCCGGTGGCTGAGCCCCGGCGGCGGTCGAGCGCGTGGGGTGACCGCTCGGTAAACAGAAAGTATCTGCCTCATGGCGGCACGTTCGGGTAGTGGTCCCGCTGCCCATCCGTCTCCAAGGGCTACCCCATGCCCTGCGACACTGACTCTCCATGGACGCAGTGATGCTTGTCGGCGGTCAGGGGACCCGTCTACGACCACTCACGATGTCGGCCCCCAAGCCGATGTTGCCGGTCGCAGGGGTGCCGGTCACCGCGCACATGCTGGCCCGGGCGCGCGACGCCGGGATCGACCGAGTGGTGCTCGCCACCTCCTACCGGGCGGAGGTCTTCGAGGAGTACTTCGGGGACGGGTCCGCCCACGGCCTCGAGCTGGAGTACGTGACCGAGACGGAGCCGCTGGGCACGGGCGGCGCCATCCGCAACGTCGTGGGGCGGCTGCGCGCCGGCCCGGACGACCCGGTTGTGATCTTCAACGGTGACATCCTGTCCGGCCTGGACATCCAGGCGCTGATCCGCCGGCACACCGTGGCGGACGCGGCGGTCACCCTGCACCTGACCGAGGTGTCCGATCCGCGGGCCTTCGGCGTGGTGCCGGTGGACGCGGACGGTCGCGTCACCGAGTTCCTGGAGAAGACGCCCGATCCACCCACCAACCTGATCAACGCCGGCTGCTACGTGTTCCGCCGTTCGGTGATCGACACCATCGCCGTGGGTCGGCCGGTCTCGGTCGAGCGGGAGACCTTCCCCGGTCTGCTGGCCGCCGGCACGCCGGTGATGGGCTACCCGGACAGCACCTACTGGCTCGACCTCGGCACGCCGGCGGCGTTCGTCCAGGGCAGCCGCGACCTGGTGACCGGCCGGATGGTCTCCTCGGCGCTGCCCGGACCGGTCGGGGACTGCCTGGTCCTGGCCGGCGCAGCCGTGGCCGCCGACGCCAAGATCGGCGGCGGCGCCACCGTGGGAGCGCGCGCCCAGGTCGGCGCGGGCGCCGCGGTCGACGGCGCCGTGCTCTTCGATGGGGCGGTCGTAGCGGCCGGCGCCACCGTGCGGGACAGCGTGATCGGTCGCGATGCCGTGATCGGCCCCGGCGTCGTGCTCGACGGCGTGGTCGTCGGCGACGGCGCCGTCATCGAGCGGGGCAACGAGCTGCGGGCCGGGGCACGGGTGTTCCCCGGCGCGGTCCTCACCGCCGGCGCGGTGCGTTTCAGCTCCGACCGCACCTGACCTGGGCGATCCCGACCCACCATTGCGGCCGATCGTCGGATGTGCCCTGATCCGACGGGCCAGACTGATGTCCGTGCCGGTCAGCGCCTCGCTCAGCGCATCCGACGCGCTCACCGCCGTCGTCGTGCGTACCTTCGCCGCGCTGCGGGTGCTGGGCCTGATCACCACGGCGCTGTACCTGGCGGTCTGGTGGTCCTGGTACGGCCGGCATCCGGTGGGTCTCGCCGCCGCGCTCCTGATGCAGGCGTGGGGGCTCGGCTACGTGGCGCTGACCCTGCGCCGCGGGCTCGGCACCGGGCTCGTCCTCGCCAACGTCGGCGTCGGCGTGGCCGGGGCGCTCGCCGCCGGCGCCGTCGTGCCCGCGGTGTCCGTAGGCGGTGCGGGGACCTGGGTCTACCTCGGCTGCGCCCATGCCGCCCTGGTCGCGGGCGCGATGACCAGCCGGCGAGTGTTCGCCGGCGCGCTGGTCACCCTGTGCGCCGCCCTGGCCGGCGGGGTGGGCGTGGCCGGCCGGCTCGCCGCGGCCGTGCCCACCGGCACGGGCTGGACGGCGTCCGCCGCGGCGCGCGCGGCGTCGGACCCCGGTGGGTCGCACCGCCGGGTCGCCGTCGCCATCCTGCTCGTCGCCTTCCTGTCCCTGCTCGTCCGGTTCGGGGTGGGGCGGCTGCGGGCGACCGCGGGCGGGGCCGACGACCGGCTGCGGGCGGCGGCGAACCATCAGCGGGCCGAGACGATCGCCGCGGCCCGTGCCCGCGCGGAGCGGGAGCGTGAACGCGTCCTGCACGACACGGTGCTCAACACGCTCGCCGGCATCGCCTGGGGCGGTGGCGACGACGTGCGGCTCGCCCGGACCCAGGCCGAGGAGGCCATCACCGCGGTCCGGGGTCTGCTCGCTGGCCCAGCCGGCGGGGGCACGCGCAGCCTCGACGCTCGACTCGACGCCGTCGCCGACGCCGCCCGGCTGCGCGGGCTGCGGGTGCGGCTTGGCCGGACCGGCACCGTCGGCATGCCCGGTTCGCCCCTCCCGGGCACCGGGAACGGGCAGGACCTGCCCCCCGAGGTGGCTGCCGCGCTGGCCGCCGCGACCGCCGAGCTGCTGTCCAACGTCCGCCGGCACGCCGGCACCGGCCAGGCGTGGGTGACGGTGCACCACACGCCGACGGCGGTCGGGGTGATGGTGCGCGACGAGGGGCGGGGTTTCGACCCGGCCGCCGTCCCTGCCGACCGGCTCGGGCTGAGCCGCTCGGTCCAGGCCCGGCTCGCGGAGGTCGGCGGCCGCGTCCGGCTGGCCGCCGCCCCCGGCCGCGGCACCCGTGTGCTGCTGACCTGGGCGCGGATCGCGCCCGCCGAGCCGGACGCCGCAGGCGAGCCGCCCGGATCGTCCCGGTCGGCCGCCGCCCGCCGGGCCGTGTTCGCCCGGCTGCCCCGTGCGTTGCCCGTCCGGAGGCCAACCCGCGCCCGCGAGCCGGGACCGGGCCAGCCGTCCGCCGAGGAGCTGCGCCGCGCCTACACGGCGAGCCTGCGCCGCGCGGTGGCGACGGCCGCCGTGATCTGGTACCCGTTCACCGGGCCGGTGCTGATCGTGCTGCCCGGCGGGCTGCGCACGTCCCCGGCCGCCATCGGGCTGTGGTTCCTGCTCGGCGCCGCGGTCGTCGTGGTGACCCGGCGGGTGCGCCGCCGCCCGGCCACCCGGGTCGAGGCCCTCGGCCTGGTGGCGTGCGGGCTCGCGGTGACGGTCGCCACCGCCGCGCTGGTCGGCACCGCGGATCCGGGGGCGAGCCGGGTCGCGGCCTGGCCGGTGTTGGTGCTGCCGCTGCTGCTCATGCAGGTCACGGTGTCCCGGCCGCCGGTCGAGTGGATCGCCGCCCTGGGCTGCGCGGCCGTCACGCTCGCCGGCGTCGCGGCATTCGGCGCCGCGGCGGGGCCGTTGCCGTTCGCCCAGCTCCTGTCGGTGCTCAACGCCATGGTCGCGTTGCAGATCATGGCGGCGATGGGTGGTCCGGTGCTGCGCCGCTCCGCGGACGCGGCGGCCTGGGCCATCGGGCAGGAGGCCCACCTCGCGGCCGGGCGGGAGGCCGAGGTCCGGATCCGGATGGATCGGGCCCGGGCGCTCGGCATGATCGAGCGTGCGGTGCTGCCGCTGCTCGCGGCGGTGCGCGACGGCCTGCTCGACCCGCGTGACCCGGCGGTGCGCCAGCGGTGCCGACGGTTCGCCGCGATGATCCGCCGCACCCTCGTCGCCAGTCACGCGGCCGCTCTCGGCGACCTCGCACCGGCGCTGTTCGACGCGGAGTCGCACGGCGTGCGCATCGACGCCCAGGTCTCCGGGGATCTGCGGGCAGCCCCGGCGCCCGTGCGCGCCCGGCTCGAGGTGCTGCTGCCGCGGGTGCTACGGGCGATCCCGGGCCGCCGGGCGCTGCTCACCCTGATCTGCGACGCCACCGGAGGCAGCCTCACCCTCACCGCGGCGGGCTCCGCGATCCCGCCGGACTGGGCGCGCGCGATCACCGTCCCGGGCGTCCCGGGCGTCCCGGGCGGCGCGGGCGGCGCGCCCCAGCCGGGCGCTACGGCCGTGACGGTCAGCGCCGACGGCGACGATGGTCGGCTGTCCCTGCAGATGAGCTGGACGGTGGCCGCCCCGGGCGCCACCGACCGGACGGCAGGCGTCCCGCGCGGCGCCGGCCGGGCGAAGGCGAACACCGATCGGTGAATGCAACGATTTCCGGCCGAGGGCGGGGACAATCGGCCCCATGAGGTTCAGCGTGGAACGCGACGTGTTCGCCGACGCGACCGGCTGGGCCGCCCGGCATCTCCCGAGCCGGCCGGGTCTGACCCCGAACGTGCTGACGGGCCTGCTGCTCGAGGCGGCGGCGCCGGCGGCCGGCCCGCAGCCGGGCGCCGGCCTGCTGGTCTGCGCCTTCGACACCGAGGTGGCCGTGCGGGCGCCGGTGGCGGCGGCGGTCGAGGAGCCGGGCCGGGCCCTGGTGCCCGGCCGGCTGCTGGCGGACATCGTGCACAGTTTGCCGGCGACGACGGTCGAGGTCGCCATCGACGGCGACCGGCTGGTGCTGCGCTGCGGCAGCGTGCGCTTCACCGTCCCGCTGATGGACCCCGCCGACTATCCCGAGCTGCCGCGCTTTCCCGCCCCCATCGGCGAGGTGGACACCCTCGGGTTCGCCGCGGCGGTCGGCCAGGTCGCCCCGGCGGCCGGGCGGGACGAGACGGTGCCGGTGCTGACCACGGTCCGGCTGGAGATCTCCGGGCGGGGCCTGATCCTCGCGGCCACCGACCGCTACCGGCTGGCGGTGCGCGGCATCCCCTGGCAGCCGACCGTCGATGATCCGTGGGCCCTGGCGCACGTGCCGGCCAAGGTGCTCGCCGAGATGGCCCGCACGCCCACCTCGGCCTCCCGGATCGTGATCGGGCTCGACCTCGCCGATCCGGCGGGCGCCCGGCTGGGCCTGGCCGCAGCCGGCCGGCAGACCATCGTGCGGCTCATCGACGGCACGTTCCCCAACTACCGCAAGCTCCTGCCCGAGACGGCGGCGTACACGGTCACCGCGCAGACCGCCGTGCTCGCCGCCGCGGTCCGCCGGGTGGCCGTGGTCGCCACCCGGACCGCGCCGCTGCGCTTCACCTTCACCCAGGACCAGGTCGTCGCGGAGGCGGGGGACGGCGGCGGGGCCCAGGCCAGCGAGACGATCCCCGTCGAGTACTCCGGGCCCGAGCTGTCCGTGCTGTTCAACCCCTCATACCTGCTGGACGGGCTCGGCGCCGTGGAGGACGACGAGGCGACCATCGGGTTCGTGGCCGCCGACCCGGCCGAGGCCACCGCCCGCCCGGCCGTGCTCACCGGCAAGGACAGCGGCGGGGTGCGCGAACCCGGTGGGCCTCCCGTCGACGAGGGCGCCTTCCGCTACCTCCTGATGCCGATCCGCACCGGCTCCGCAGCCTGAGCCCTTCCGTCGCCCGACCCTTCCGCCAGGGTGCGGGCGTCGGTCAGGGTGCGGGCGTCGGTCAGGGTGCGGGCGTCGGTCAGGGTGCGGGCGTCGGGCTGGTGGGGGACAGCGACATGGTGCCCGCGCCCGGCGTGGGCGTGGCGGCGGACGCGCCGCCCTGGGCCGTCAGCGGGCCGTCGGCCGACACGTCGAGGGTGCCGCCCTGCGCGTTCGTCTCGGGCGCGGTCGGCGAGTCCCAGGTGGCCCCGGCCGGATCCGGGTTGGCGTACTTGTCGACGAAGTCGGTGATGACGTCCTCGGAGACGGTGGTGCACCGCTGGGTGCGGTCCCAGGCGGTCAGCACGAAGTGCTTGCCGTCCGGGAACGCGGACCGGGTCCAGGGGACGCCGATGAACCGCGGACCGGCGTTGGCGGCCAGCGACCGCAGCTTCTCGACCTGGGCGGCCGGCAGGCTCTTGTCGTACCACCCGACGACGAAGCCGTGTTCGAGGCTGTGGACGGCGCGTTCGACCGAGATGCCTGACGCCGGGTTGTAGAACGGGATGCCGTCGGGCAGCGGGTCGGGGTTGTGGCTGCCCGAGGACGGCGGCGAGGCCTTGTAGTTCACCGTCGTGCCGACGTGTGCGGAGCCCTGGGAGGCGTCGTTCACGGTGCCGGTGCAGCCGGCCGCGGCCGCGGCCGCGGACGCCGCCGTCACGTAGCCGACCTTGCGAGTCTTGTTCTTCGAGTGGGTGTCGGCGACGCTGTAGATGATGATCCCGACCAGGAGCAGCACCACGACGAACCCGGACGTGCCGTAGATGAGCAGCGCGCGACGACGTTCCTTGCGCTTCTGCTCGCGGCGCAACTGTTCGAGCCTGACGTTGCGCTCGGCGCTCTTCTTACCCACGAAGACTGATCCTACGAAGTGTCGAACCACTTCTCACCGGCAGGATGTGTTCGACCCGCCGGACGACACTCGGACCGCCCGGTTTCGGCGCCCTGCGTCACCTCCATACCCCCACGTTCCGCCCGGTAGTCGGGCGTAGCGGACGCCCGGTCTGGTTTCGTCGCCCGTCCCGGCTTCCTTGCCCTTCCGCAGGGCTACGCGCCCGCTTCGTCCCTGTGGCAAGGCAAGGCAGGGCCCAAGCCACCCCCAGCGGTGAAGATCGCCGTGCGGGCTGATCGGCGGTACGCGGAGATCAGCGGCGCAGGAGGAACGCCCCCGGATCGCGCGGGGCGCGCGGGGGGGCCGGCGCGGCGGCGTGCCCCACACCCACCGCGCCCATGGGTACCCAGCCGGCCGGCAGGTCGAGCACCGTGCCGACCACCTCGGCGCAGAACAGCGTCGAGGAGACCCAGCAGGAGCCGAGCCCCTCGGTAGCCAGCGCGACCAGCAGGTTCTGCACCCCGGCGCCGACGGCGACGGTGAACATCCGCTCCTCGGCCGCGGCGCGGCGGGCGTCGGGGTAGGGATGCGCCCCGTCCAGCACCATGATCGGCACGATGAGCAGCGGGGCCCGTCGCAGCACGTCCCCGCGCTGCAGCCGCCGACCGACCGCGGCCTCGTCGAACCCGTCGCGGCGCAGGTCCTCGGCCCAGGCGGCGGCCATCGCGTCGAGCAGCTCGGCGCGTCGCTCGGTGACCAGCACGAAGCGCCACGGGGTGGTGTGGTGCGGGGCCGGGGCGGTCAGCGCCGCCGCGACCGCCCGTTCGACCGCGACCGGGTCGACCGGGTCGGCGGTGAACTCGCGCACGGTGCGCCGCTCGCTCAGCGCCGACCGCCGCGCCTCCAGTGAGCCGAGGCGGAACATGTCCTCACCACTCGGCCGCAGCAGCGAACGCGCCCCCGTCCCGTCGTCGGGGAGCCGGCCGTAGCCGCGCACGACCGCCACCGGGGTGGCGCCGAGCTTGCCCTTGACCAGGTCGGCCGCGGCCGCCAACTCGTCGGCCTCGGCGACCTCGGTCATGCCCAGCTCGTTGCCGTAGCCGTCGATGTCGCCGATGTGGCTGCGCAGCGCGGCCATGCCGGCGACGCCGATCGCCATGTCGGTCAGGCCGCGCCGCCACGGCCGCCCGGCGGTGTCGGTGATCACGACCGCCACGTCCACTCCGAGCCGCGCGGCAACGCCGGCCCGCAGCCGGGCGGCGCTGGCGTCCGGATCCACCGGGAGCAGGGCGAGGGAGTCCTTGGCGATGTTCGACGCGTCGACGCCGGCGCTCGCCAGGACGAAGCCGTGATGCGTCTCGACGATCCGGGTCGGCCCGCGGCGGGCCACCTCGCGGACGGACTCGCCGTCGATCGCGGCCTGCCGGGCGGCCTCGCGATCGCCGGTGACGGTGATCAGCTGCCCCTCGGCCTTGGAGACGATCTTCGAGGTGACGACGAGGACGTCGCCGTCGGCGAGCGGCTGGCCGGTCGTGGCCGCGGCCACCGCGTCGGCGAGATCGTCACCCGGCCGGATCTCCCCGATCCCGGTCAGCCCGAACACCGTCAGCGCCCCGCTCGGCGGCACGCCCGTGGATCCCGTGGTCGGTTCGCTTCTCGTGGTCGGTTCGCTTCTCGTGGTCGGCTTCCGCTCAGACACCGGCGACCTCCAGGGCCGCCCGGACGATGGCCACCGTCGCCTCCAGGTCGGTCATCAGCAGGGGCCGGGCGAGCACGGTGGCGCCGGGCACCGCCGCGCCGGCGTCGACCGTGTCGACCAGCCAGCCGTCGAGCAGCCCCGCCTGCGACCCCCCGCCGGCCGCCGCGGGCGGCACCGCCGCGCGCCCGCGACCCCCGTAGTGCACCCCTACGGCCTGCGCGGACGTCTCCACGCCGATGGCGGTCAGGCAGGCGTCGGCCATCCCGCGCACCGCTGTCCCCCCGATGATCGGCGAGACCCCGACCACCGGCGCCGCGGTCTCCCGCACGGCCTCGCGGATTCCCGGCACGGCGAGGATCGTGCCGATCGAGACGACCGGGTTCGACGGCGGGAGCAGCACGACGTCCGCCTCGCCGATGGCGTCGAGCACCCCCGGCGCCGGCTTCGCCGTCTCGGCCCGCAGCGGCACGATTGCCTGCGCCGGCACGGCAGCGCGCAGCCGCAGCCACCATTCCTGGAAGTGCACGGCGCGCTGGCCGTCGTCGTCGGTGATGACCACGTGCGTCTCCACCCGGTCGTCCGTCATCGGTAGCAGCCGCACCCCCGGCTGCCAGCGTTCACACAGCGCCCGCACGACGTCCGACAGGGGATAGCCGGCGTCGAGCATCTCGGTGCGCACCAGATGGGTGGCGAGGTCCCGGTCGCCGAGCCCGAACCAGGCGGGCCCGACCCCATAGGCGGCAAGCTCCTCGGCCACGACGAACGACTCGTCCTCGCGGCCCCACCCGCGTTCGGCGGAGATCCCGCCGCCGAGGGTGTACATCACCGTGTCGAGGTCGGGGCAGATGCGCAGGCCATGCAGGGTGATGTCGTCGCCGGTGTTGCCGATCACCGTCACGTCGGCGTCGGGCAGCGCCGCGAGCACGCCACGCAGGAAGCGGGCGCCGCCGATCCCGCCGGCCAGGGCTGTCACTCTCACATCGAGCGATCCTGGCACCGACGCCCGGCGGATGGCTCACCGGCTGCTCCCGTGGCCCACCCGCCGGGGCGGGTTTCCGGCCGGTCGGGGAGCGTCAGCCGAGCCGGGGGCGGGCGAACAGCGGGGCAACCCAGCCGTTGAACTCCGGCCGGGCGGGCGGCGAGGCATCCCGGCAGAACGAGGCCAGCAGGAAGTGCACGAGATGGCTGGTCGGCCGGCTGGGCGCCGGGTTGGCCAGGCCACCCTCGATCGTGGCGACGACCGCGTCCGCCGCCAACGCCCGGTCGGCCTCGGGCACGTAGTCGTGCACCGCGGCCAGGGCGAGACCGTGCAGCCAGGCATGCAGCCGCTCGTGGTACTCCATCACCGGCTCGGCGTGCGGGGCGCGCTCGGCGACGCAGGGATGCAGCGTGCGCCGGCGTTCCACCGAGTCGAGGGCGAGGAAGAGCTTGTCCGCCGGGTTGCCCGGCAGGCCGGCGATCCGGTCCACCTCGACGTCGAGCAGGCGGTTGAGCACGGCCGCGAACGCGTGGTCCTTCGACCGGAAGTACCAGTAGACGGATCCGGGCTCGATCCCGGCGGAGCGGGCTATCTCCGCGATGGACGTCCCGGCGAAGCCGCGGGCCAGGAACTGTTCCTCGGCGACGGCGAGCAGCGCGTCGATCCGTTCCTCGCGGGGAACCTCCTGGCGGTTGCGTGGCACCTGATCAGCGTAACGACTTTGGCGCTCGGAAAGGAGTAATTCGTTTGGGAGCACACCGTGCTCGGCTGCCATACCCAGGCCGGCCGGTGGCCAAACGTGCGGGCAGGCGTGGTGACCCGAATCACGCCCGGTGGGCCCGGGGTGGCCGGCCCCTGCGCATTCGGGTGCCATCCGAGCAGGTCAGGGACCCGCTGCGGGCGGGCTTCCCGGATAGCCGGGCGGTCGTCCGGGGATGACCGGATCGTCGTCCCGCCGCGTGCGCCAGAGTGCCGGCCGGGATGTGTCGTCCCTCACCCGGTTTCTCTTGATTCCGGTTAGAGAGAGCTGTGAGAGTGAACGTGAGCTCTCCACGTCGCTGGAAGGACCGCCATGTCCGACATCAGGACCACCAAGAGCCTCGAAGCCCTGTCCGCCTCCCTCAATCGCGCGCTCGCGGGAGCGCGCGCCCCCCAGGTCGTCGCCGCCCGCCGGGCGCAGATGCGGCGGTCCGCGGCGATGGCCGCCGAGCCTCCCGCCCACGGCGGGGCCGACCGCCCGCACCGCCGCGCCCAGGCCGAGACCGACGTCCTCGCCGCCCGCAGCCGGACCAACATGCTGATCGGCACGCTCGACCGGTTGCGCCGGCCGGGCACCGGCTGGCGCGCCGCCGGCCGCGCGACTCCCTGACCCGATGGGTGCCCGGGCCGCCGGCGCCCCCCGCTGCCGGCGTCCCGGCGCCCGTCACCCGGATCCGCACCCGACCCGAGCGCCCCGCACCCGACCCGAGCGCCCCGCACCTGACCAGCCCCCCGCACCTGACCAGCCCCGCACCTACCAGCCCGCGACCCGGCCGGGCCGGCGCGTGCGCGGCGACTCCATCCCCGAGATGCCCCAGGTTCCGGCGCCGCTGTGGTGTCGTCGTTTCTGCCGATGTCCGCAACCCAGTGTTCCTTAACCCAGTGTTCCTTCGACACCGATGGTGACGGGCCGGGCCCGCCGGCCCGCCGGGCGGCGGCCGGCCCGGCGCCACGGAGAAGCCCGAGGAAGTCATGACCAGTACGGCGGCGACACCCGACGGCGCGGGCGGCCTGACGGCCGACCCCGACCCGGGCCTGCCCCACCCGTCGCCGGGCGCCGACGCCGTGCCGGCCGTGTCGGCGATGCGCCGGGCGCTGCGCCGGGCCCGTGACGGTGCCACCCTCGACGCCGTCGAGGCGGCGGTACTGCTGGCCGCCCGCGGCGAGGATCTCGCCGACCTGTGCGTGTCGGCGGGTCGGGTGCGCGACGCGGGCCTGGCTTCGCTCGGCCGCCCGGGCGTCGTCACGTACTCGCCGAAGGTCTTCATCCCGTTGACCCGGCTGTGCCGGGACCGCTGCCACTACTGCACGTTCGCCACGGTGCCGCACCGCCTGCCCGCGCCGTACCTCACCGTCGACGAGGTGCTCGACATCGCCCGGGCGGGCGCGGCGGCCGGCTGTGCCGAGGCGCTGTTCACCCTGGGCGACCGCCCGGAGGACCGCTGGCCCGCGGCCCAGGAGTGGCTCGACGCTCACGGCTACGACTCGACGCTGGGCTACCTGCGTGCCGTCGCGATCGCCGTGCTGGAGGAGACCGGCCTGCTCCCGCACCTGAACCCGGGCGTGCTGAGCTGGGCCGAGCTCGCCCGGCTCAAGCCCGTCGCCCCGTCTATGGGCATGATGCTGGAGACGACGGCGACCCGGCTGTGGTCACAGCCGGGTGGTGCGCACTTCGGCTCGCCCGACAAGGACCCGGCGGTCCGGCTGCGGGTGCTCACCGATGCCGGCCGCCTGTCGATCCCCTTCACCACCGGCCTGCTGCTCGGCATCGGCGAGACCCGGGCCGAGCGCGCCGAGACGATCTTCGAGCTGCGCGGGCTGGCCCGCCGGTACGGCTCCATCCAGGAGGTGATCGTCCAGAACTTCCGGGCCAAGGACGACACCGCGATGCGCTCCGCGCCCGACGTAGACGCCGAGGAGCTCGCCGCGGCCGTCGCCGTGACCCGGCTCGTGCTCGGCCCCACGATGCGGGTCCAGGCGCCGCCGAACCTCATCGACACGGCCGAGTGCGCCCTGCTGCTGTCCGCCGGCATCGACGACTGGGGCGGCGTCTCGCCCGTCACCCCGGACCACGTCAACCCCGAGCGGCCCTGGCCGGACCTGGACGTGCTGCGTGAGGCGACGGCTCGGGCCGGCTTCACGCTGCGCCCCCGGCTCACGGTGTATCCGTCGCACCTGGACGAGCCGTGGATCGACCCGCGCGTGACCGGGCACGTGCGCGCGCTGGCCGGCCCGGACGGGCTGCTCGCCGACGGCGCCCTGCCCGTCGGCCGGCCCTGGCAGGAGCCCGACGGCGGTCTCGGCGACACCGGCCGCGTCGACCTGAACACCGCGGTGGACACCGTTGGACGCCACAACGCCACCCGAGCTGACTTCGACACCGTCTACGGCGACTGGGAGTCGTTGCGGGCGGAGGTCAGCGCGGCCGGCACCGGTGTCGACGGCGTCGTGGGCACCGGCAGCCGCGCCGTAGCCGCCCGGGCCGCGGCCGCCACTGCCGCCGGCGCCGGCGCCGGTGCTGCTGGGACTGGCGCCGGCGCACCGGAGCGGATCGACCCCGAGCTGCGGGCCGCGTTGCGCAGTGCCGGCACCGACCCGGCCGGGATCACCGAGGCCGAGGCGCTCACCCTGTTCGGGGCCGAGGGGGCGGCGCTGGAGGAGCTCTGCTTGCTCGCGGACGGGCTGCGCCGCGACGTGGTGGGCGACGATGTCACCTACATCGTCAACCGCAACATCAACTTCACGAACGTCTGCTACACCGGCTGCCGGTTCTGCGCGTTCGCGCAGCGCCGCGGGGACGCCGACGCGTTCACGCTGTCGCTGTCGGAGGTGGGCAGCCGGGCCGCCGAGGCGTGGTCGGTGGGCGCCACCGAGGTCTGCGTGCAGGGCGGCATCCACCCGGACCTGCCCGGCACCGCCTACTTCGACCTCGCCCGCGAGATCAAGCGAGCGGCCCCGGGGCTGCACCTGCACGCGTACTCCCCGATGGAGGTCCTCAACGGGGTTACCCGGACGGGGATGTCCATCGAGGACTGGCTCGTCGCGGCCCGGGAGGCCGGCGTCGACACGATCCCCGGCACCGCGGCGGAGATCCTCGACGACGACGTCCGCTGGGTGCTGACCAAGGGCAAGCTGCCCACGGCCAGCTGGGTCGAGGTGGTCACCACCGCGCACCGGGTGGGCCTGCGCTCGACGGCCACCATGATGTACGGCCACGTGGACACCCCGGCACACTGGGTCGCGCATCTGCGGCTGCTGCGCCGTATCCAGGACTCCACCGGGGGCTTCACCGAGTTCGTCGCGCTGCCGTTCGTCCACCACAGTTCGCCGATCTACCTGGCCGGAGTGGCCCGGCCGGGTCCGACGGTGCAGGAGAACCGGGCGGTGCACGCGATGGCGCGGATCCTGCTGCACGGGTCGATCGACAACATCCAGTGCTCCTGGGTGAAGCTCGGCGTCGACGGCTGCCGCTCGGTGCTCGCCGGTGGGGTGAACGACATCGGCGGGACGCTGATGGAGGAGACGATCAGCCGGATGGCCGGCTCCCAGCACGGCTCGCGGCGATCCGTGGCGGAGCTGGAGGAGGTGGCCGCCGGGGCGGGTCGTCCCGCTCGGCAACGGACCACGACGTATGGGCGGGTCCCGGACGAGCGCTTTCACGCTGCCCGGGGCGGCCCCGTCCGGACGATGCTGCCGGTGGTGTCCTGACACCCGCCAAGTCGCCGCCACCGGAAACTACTCTAAGTAGTCGCGGGGGCTAGCTTGGCCAGATGTGATGCCTGGCCGGTATAGGTTTACAACGGTTGTCTGATTGCGTCCTTGCCCGTTTAGGCCCTTTATGTCCGTTAGCTTCGGACGGCATAATGCGGTCATCGTCGTCGGACCGATTGCACACAGTTACTGATCGGAAGGTCACCTGGACCCTCGGCGATGGTGTGTAGTGACTGTGAGCTATGGTCTCATCGCTGGTTGTAGAAGATGTTGCGCTGGTGGGGTTGACGCGACCGACTCGGGAGCGTGTAATTACCGGCGTGTCATTCCCCTCGCTGGCGAGGTTCGTGCGGTAGTGCGTCGCCTGACCGGTGTGGAACCAGTCACCTGCGCGCCGGCGCCCAGGGGGTGGCCGACCGCACCGCGACGGGTCTGGAGGAGTCCCCATGGAGCACACCGACGCGGGCGTCCACACCGTCCTCGCGGACGTCGAGCGTCCCGCTGAGCATGACCCGTTCGGTGACCACTCCGAGCGGGTGCTTGCCGAACGGCCCACCCAGGCCACACCGGAGCCGTGCCCGCGGCCGCAGCTGGCCGCGGCCAGCGTCCCACCGGCCCGGTCGGGCTCGCCCGGCCTGGTCACCGGTGCCACCCCGTTCGCCTCCGGCCCGCGGGCCGAGGCGGACGTCGACGTCATCGTGCGCGCGGACGATGAGGTCGACGTCGACGACGACCCGGCCGCCGACGATCCCGACGTCGACGACCTGGCCGCCGAGGCCGCCGACGACCCCGTCGGCGACGCGCAGGACACCCTCGCCCCAGTGATCGATCTGGGGTTGGGTGACCTGCTCGGCGAGGCGATGGAGTGGCAGGAGCGCGCCCTGTGCGCGCAGACCGATCCCGAGGCGTTCTTCCCCGAGAAGGGGGGGTCGACCCGGGAGGCCAAGCGCATCTGTTCGGGCTGCGAGGTCCGGGCGGAGTGCCTCGAATACGCCCTGGAAAACGACGAACGGTTCGGGATCTGGGGCGGCATGTCCGAACGGGAGCGACGCAAGCAGCGGCGCCGAGCGGTCTGAACCCGGGCGGTGGGTGGCGTCCGGCGGGGTGCAGGCGGCCCGGCCGCGCCGCGCGCCCTCGCGGCCCCGCCCGGACCGCGCCGGACGGCGGCGACGTCGCGGGTCGTGGTCGTCTGCGTGCACGGCCGGCGGCCGGGCGCCGCGCAGGCCCTGCGGTCGGCGGTGTGGGCGCAGGCGCCGCCGCCCGACCAGGTCCTCGACCTGCAGGTCGTCGAGGTCCGCGTCGGCGGCGGCGTTTCCCCCGGGCCCGACGCCGCGCCGTCGGCCGCCGTCCACCTGCCACGGCCGCGCAGCGCATCTGCGGCCGAGACGGTCGCGGCTCCCGTGCCCGCGCCAGCTGACGGACCCGGCTCGCCGTCGACGTCCGGGGTGATTCGTGGACCGGCGGGACGCGGCCCGGGCCCCGGCCGGTTCACCGTGGTCCAGCTCGCCGCCGGCACCCGTTTCGGGACGGCGGTGGCCGCGGGCCTGGCGCGCCACGGCGGGCTGCCGCGGGACGGCTACGTCTGGCTGCTCGACGACGGCGCCCTGCCCACCCCCGACGCCCTGCGCACCCTGCTGGCCTACGCGCGGCTCGATCCCGGCGCCGCCGTGCTCGGCCCCAAACTGCGCGCCGGACCCCCGGGGCCGTCGTCCGGGCCGCTCCTGCTGGAGGCGGGGGTGAGCGTCGACCGGGCGGGCCGGCGGCACACCGGTGTGCGCCCCGGTGAGGTCGACCGGGGCCAACGCGACGGGGTGCGCGACGTGCTCACCGTGGCCTGCTCCGGCATGCTTGTCCGGGCGGCCGCCTGGCGCCTGCTGGGCGGCCTCGACCCCGAGCTCGACGGCGGCCACGACATCGACCTCGGCTGGCGGGCCGCCCGCGCCGGGCTGCGGGTCGTCGTCGTCCCCATGGCGACGATGAACGCCCTCGCCGACGCCGACGCGGCCGGTCAGGCCGACCCCGGCGGCCCGGTCGGCCCGGTCGGCCCAGGCAGTCAGCACGGGCGGGGCGGGCGGAGCAGGCAGGCATGGGTGCCGGCCGACCGTGCCGGCGCGCTACGGGTCCGCCTCGCGAACACGGCGTGGCCGCTGCTGCCCGTGGCCGCCGCCGCCATCCTCGTCGCGGCGGTCCCGCGGGCCCTCGGCCTGCTGGTGCGCGGGCGGCCGCGGGCGGCGGCCACCGAGATCGCGCTGCCCTTCGCCGTGCTGGGCCGGCCGCGCCAGCTGGCTCGGATGCGTCGGCGCGCCGTGCGTACCCGTGCCGTGTCGCACCACGCAATCCGCTCCCTGTTTCCCGCCCGGCTGAGGCGCCGACCCGGATCCGCCGGCGCCCCGGTTCCCAGCGGGGCTCTCGATGAGGCCAGGGCGCGCCACGACGTCCCGGTCGGGGTTGACGTCCTGGCGGGCGTTTCGTCCGACCGGCGCTCGACCCGGGCTGCGGTCCTGCTCGCGGTCCTGCTCGGCGTCGCCGGCCTGGTCGCGATGCGGGGGATGCCGGCGGACGGGCTCGGTGCCGGCCTGCCGCTGCCCGCCGGGGCCCGCGACCTGTGGGCGGCGGTCTGGTCCGGCCGGGTCGGCACCGCCGGCGCCCCGCTCGACGACGCGGGGCCCCCGTCGCCGTGGACCGCGCTGCTCGCCGCCGCCGCGAGCCTGCTCGGCGGCCGGCCCGCGGCGGCGGCCTGGCTCCTGCTCGCCGCCGGACCGGCGCTTGCCGGGCTGACCGCGCACCGGGCGCTCGCCCGGCTCGGTCCGCGGCCGGCCACCCGCTTCGGGCTTGCCGCCGCCTACGGGGCGAGCCCGGCGCTGACCGGCGCGGTCGCCGCCGGCCGCGGCGACACCGTCGGCGCGCTGATCCTGCTGCCAGCCGTGCTCGTTGCTACGGACACCGTGCTGCGCGGCCGCCCCGGTCGGGTCGGTGGGCGCCTGCGGGCGATCTGGCTCCTGGCCGTCTGCCTGGTCGGACTCCTCGCCTGCGCCCCGTCGATGGCGCCGCTGGTATGGCTCGGCCTGCCCGCCGCGGCGTTGCTCATGGCCCGGCGGCGGCTGCCCGACGTCGCCGCCGCGCTCCCGGCGACGATCATCCCGCTGATCCCAGCGCTGCACGCGGGGGGCGCGGGGATCCGCGCCGAGCCGGCGGTGGCACTGGCCCGGTTCCCCCAGGCCTCCGTGGCGCTGGTGGCGGGCGCGGGGGAGCGCCCGAAGGCCGCTGTGGTCGGATTTCTGGCCGGCTGCCTGGTCTGCTGGCTGCTGGGCCGGTGTTCCGGCCGGGCCGGGCCGGGGTGGGCCGGCCGGGTCGGCTGGTCCCTGGCCGGCCTGGGCCTGCTCGCCGTGCCGCTCACCCCGTACCTGGCCGGCGACGCCGACCAGCGGGTCGCCGGCGGTGAGGGCTGGTGGGTCGGCCCGCAGTACGGCCTTGTCCTCGCCGGTGCCCTGATCGCCGCGGCGAGCGCGTGCCGCCCGGTCCGCGGCGCGCTGCGCAGCCGGGGTGCCCCCAGGGCCAGGGCGGCACCGGGTACCGGCCGGCTGGCCCGGATCGTCGCGGTCCTGGTGACGGCGCTCGTCCTCGCCGGTTCCGCTGGGCTCGCCGCCGGCCATCTCGTCGCGGCCACGGGGCGGCACGCCAGCCCGACCGGCTGGAACCGAAACTCCGCCACACCCGCGGACAAGACCACCCCCGCGGACAAGACCACCCCCGCGGACAAGGCCACCCCCCTGGACTCGACCATCCCCCTGGACTCGACCACCGCCGTGCGCCCGACCCCAGTCGCCGCTCCGGGCGCGCCCGCCGGCCCGGCCGGCTCGGAAGATCCTGCGGCGGAGAAGGACCCGGCCGGGGCCGCGGGTGACGCCGGGGGATCGGCCGCCGGGGTCACCGCCGCCCCCTGGTCGGGCACTGGTGAGTCGGCGGTGGCGCGGGCGGTCCAGGCCGAGACCCGGACCGCGCCCGCCGGCTCCCGCCTGCTCGTCCTGTCCCGGTCCGATCGGTTCGGCCTGATCCGGTACACCCTCGCCGCGGCCGACGACCCCCGCTTCCCGGCCGGCCAGGCCCGCCCGCCCCGGCGGGCCGCCACCTTCCTCGCCGACGTCGTCGCCGATCTTGCGGTCGGGGGTGACCATGCGGCCGGCTGGCTGCCCCTGCTCGGTGTCGCCGCGATCGCCGTCCCCGCCGCGGACGCGCCGGCGGACCTCGTCACCCGGCTCGATGCGACCCCGTCGCTGTTGCGGGACCGGGCCCGTCCGGGAGCCCTGCTCTGGCGCCCCGCGGCCACCGACCAGGCGGGGCCGGCGTCGGGGTCCCGCCCGCCCACCGCCGCCGTCCCGCCGGCCTTCGTGGTGGACTCCGACCTGCAGCCGGAAACCGCTCCCCGGGACCCCGCACCCTCGGGCCCCGTCCCCCGGGACGCCGCGTCGGCGGGTCCCGCGTCGACCGACGGCCCCTCGGCTACGACGGCTGCTCACCGTCCCGGTGGCGCCGGGAGCTCTGCGCCCCCGGGGACGGCGACGCCGCCGGTGCCCGAGCCGTTGCCGGCGGCCCCGGCGACCGAACACCGGTTGTCGCCCGACGGCCGCGTCGCGGCCCTGCCCGGCGCCGCGCAGTCCCCGAAACGGGACCTGATCCTCGCGGTCCCGGCCGGGACGGGATGGCGCGCCTGGTTGGACGACCGGCCGCTGCGGCCGTTCGCGGCCTGGGGCTGGGCGGCCGGTTTCCGGCTGCCCGCCGAGGGCGGCACGGTTCGTCTTCACCGCGACGACAGCCGCGGACACGAGCTGGCGCTCGCGCAGGCCGCGGCGCTCGGCGTACTGCTGCTGCTGGGCATTCCGGTCGCGCGCCGGCCGAGCCGCTCCCGACTCGACGCCAACGCCAACGCCGACACCCCGCCCACCCATGGTCCCTCCGGGTGTGAGACCGGCCCCAGGGGCGGGCCCGTGGACGGAGCGGATCATGGCCGTGCCGTCGCTGCCGGATCTGATCCCGGCCGCCCCGGCGGGCTCCCGCCGGCAGCCGATGGCGCTTGCGGGCGTGATGTCGGACGCGTCCGCCGGGCCGGCCCTGGCCCGGATCGCGGTGGCCCGGATCGCGGTGGCCCGGATCGCGGTGGCCCGGACCGAGAAGCCGGGGACGCGGCGGGCGGATCGAGATCGGCGGGTGAGAGGCCGTGACGCCCACAGCCGGAGGGTCCGGGGCGACCAGGCCGCCGCTGCGGCGCCGCGCCGCCGCACGGGTGCTCGTGTCGTTGGCCGTCGTCGGGATCGGTGGGGCCTTCCTCGCCGACGAGGGCGCCAGCCCAGCTCCGTCCGCCAGTTGGCCCGTGTCGGCCGCGCTGCTGGCCTGCCCGGAGCTGACGACGACGCCGTCCGGTGCCCGCGGTCCGGTGCTGGCCGGCCCCCTCGACCTCACCGTGCGTACCGCAGGGGCGGCCGACGGCCGGGTACGGGTGGCCACTCGGCCCGCCGAGCTGCGCACTCGCCTCGGTGGCGCGGCGCTGACCCTGCCACCCGCCGCGGCGACGAGCGGCCGCGGCTCGGTGCTCGTGTCCGCCCGGGGCGCCTCGGCGGCGGGATTGTCCGCGATCGTCACGGGAGTCGGTGACGGCGCGGGCCCAGCGCGGGCGCGCTGCACCCCGCCGCGGGCCCGCAGCTGGTTTGCCGGACCGTCGACCATGGCCGGCCGCGACCCGATCGTGATCCTGTCGAATCTGGCCGACCAGCCCGCTCAGGTCGGCGTGCGGGTGTTCACGGACGGCACGGCCACCCCACCGCGGGACATCTCCGTGCCGCCGGGGCGTGCGGTGACCCGCCGGCTCGCCGCGCTCGCGCCGGAGGCCGCCGTGACGGCACTCGACGTCGAGGTGCGGTCCGGCCGGGTGCTCGCCTGGATGGCGGACCGGTCAAGCGCCGGCGGTCCGTTCGCCGCACTCCGACTCGTGCCGGCGACCGCCCCGCCGGCCCGCCGGCTGCTGCTCGGTGGGGTGGTCGTCCCGGCGGGACCGCCCGGCCCGGCGGCCAGCCTGGTGCTCGCCGCGCCCTACCGGAGGGCCACCGTGCGCGTCAGCGTGTTGACCGCGTCCGGCCGGCACACCCCGGTCGGCCTGGAGGCGGTGCGGGTGCCGGCCACCGGTGCGATCATCATGCCGGTGCCGCTGCCGCCGGGTGGGGCGTCGGCAGTCCTCGTCGAGTCGACCACCGGCGCCGCCCCGGTGGTCGCCGAGCTGGGTGTGGCCTCGGGCTGGCCGGGCGTGTCGACCTGGGCGAGCGCCGTCCGGCTCGACGCCGCGCCGGGCCGCCGCGGTCTGGACGCGTTCGGTGCGGGCATCGGGCTGTCCGACCCGGCCGGCCCCACCGCCGGTGCCGGCACCGCGCCCGATGCGGTGGTCGGCGTGCCGTCGCCCCCGGCGGGAGCCGCCGGCGCCGTCGTGCTCGCCGCACCGGCGGGGCCCGTCACCGCCTGGCTTGACGGTGATCCCGTGCGGCTGCGGGCCGGCACGGTCGCCGTGGTCCGCGGACCGTCGGGCCGGGCCGGGGGTCGCCTCGTCGCGATCGGCGGCCCGCTGGTCGCGACCGCCGTCGCGGGCGCCGCCCAGCCGCTGGTCCCGTCCGCGGCGCAGCCCCAGGACACCTCACCCGCCGGTCCCCCCGTCGCCGGTCCGGCCGAGCCCCCGCTGGTGCTGCCGAAGATCCTGTCCACAGTCGTCGCGCTGGGGGGAGCGCCACGCCTGCTCGACGCCCCGCCGGCAGTGGCGGATCCTGCGGTCCCGTACCGCTGAGTGAGGTCCGCCGGCGGCGGCCAGAACCCCGAGCTGCGAGCCGCGGGTCAGCCTGGACTTCGGACTCGCTTGCTCGTCTAGGCCGGGCGGCGGCCCGCCGCGGCGAGGAAGACCCGGCCGGTGCCGGTCAGGGTGACCGCCGCCTGGCCCGCCACCAGCGCCGATTCGCCGCGGCGCAGCTCCAGCGGGGCGGCGGGTGTCCCGTCGCCGGCCGTCGCGGTGACCTCGACCCGCCCCTCGACCGCGAGCAGCACCGTCGGGTGCCCCACCGGCACGCTGCCGCCGGTGCAGACGGCCTCGGTGAGGGCGAAGTCGGCGACGGGAACGTCCCAGCCGAGCAGCAGCCCACCGGGAGAGTCCGCCACGGTGCGGGGGGTGCGGACCGGCGCGTCGCTCGGCGTGGGATCGAAAATCCGTAGCAGCTCGTCGACGTCGATGTGCTTGGGGGTCAGGCCGCCGCGCAGCACGTTGTCCGAGGTGGCCATGATCTCGATGCCCAGCCCGGCGACGTAGGCGTGCAGCATCCGGGCCGGCTGGAACAGCCCCTCCCCGGGGCGCAGCGTCACATCGTTGAGCAGCAGCGCCGCCGCGATGCCCACGTCGCCCGGGTGCGCCGCCGCGAGCCGCCCGACCAGGTCCGCCGCCCGAGCGAGGTCGTCCTCGCCGTCGTCTGTCGGGTCCTCGAGAGCCGGTCGGCCGCTGCTCCCGCCCTCGGCCTCGCCACCCGCCGGGCTGCGCCCGCAAGCGCGGTGCAGCCGGTCGGCCGCCGAGACGACAGCGTCGATCAGCTTCTCGGCGGGGCCGGCGGGCATGGTCAGCAGGGTCCCCAGCACCGTGGCCGCCCCCGCGGCGGGATCGTCCGCGAGGGGGCGGAAGGCGGCCACGAGGGCCGGTGTCCCCAGTCCTTCCACGACCGCGAGGGTGCGTGCCGGATCCCGGACACCCGCGAGCGCCCGGAACGGAGAGAGGGCGACGATGAGCTCGGGCTTGTGGTTGCGGTCGCGGTAGCGCCGGCGGGGATCGTCGACGGCGAGGCCGGCGGCCTCGTCCGCGTCGAAGCCCACGGCGGCCTGCACCAGGTCGGGATGCACCTGCAGTGACAGCGCCTTGTCCGCCGCCAGCACCTTGAGCAGGAACGGCAGCGGGCCGACGAGGTCGGCGGCCGGGCGGCGGGCGCCGTCCGCCTCGACGAGGGCCGGCGCCACGGGATGGGTTCCGAGCCACAGCTCCGCCACCGGCCCGCCGGCGGCGGGGGTGCCGAGCAGCTCGGGGATGGCCGTCACCGACCCCCACGCGTAGGGCTGCTCGGCGCCGTGCAGCGCGAGCAGGCGGGGGGACCCGACCGGCACCTGTGGGCCCGCGCCGGCGGATTCGCCGGCGGGCTCGGACGATGCGCCGACGGGTGTCGTGGACGCGGGGTTCCTGGTCACGGTCTCCCTCGGACGGGCATGGCTGCTGGGGGCGGGCATGGTCACTGGGGCGGACGCCCCCTCGAACCGGCTACTCCTTCGGACGCGCGCTCCCTACAGGCGGGCGGTGGGCGGGCCTGGCTACTCCTCCTCGCCCCAGCCGTGGCCCTCCGGGTCGATCACGGCCGGATCTACCCCCATCATCTCAGCCACCTCGTGGATGATCGCGTCGAGCACGAGCTCGGCCAGGTCCTCGCTGTCCACCGCTCTGGCCTCGATGGGCCGGCGATAGACCACGATGCGGCGGGGGGTGCCCGAACGGCCCTTTCCGGTGGCCGGCTGGAATCGGGCGAGCGGAATCTCCTCGTCGGTCACCGCCACCGGTGGCACGTCCTCGACGGCGAATTCGACGTCGGACAGCTCCGCCGACCACCGGTGGTCGAGATGTTCGACGGCGTCCAGGACGAAGTCGTCAAAGCGATCCCCGCGGGTGGCGTAGGCCGGCACGTCCGGCGGGAGCAGCGTCCCGCGGATGCCCCGGCCCCGGCGGTCGCGGCGCCGGCGGGGGGGAATCGGCCGGGCGGCCGCAGGGAACCGCTCGAGCTCGGTCACCCTGTGAGCGTAGCGTTCGTGGCAGGCTCGCCGGCCGGCGATCGACGGGCGCGTGTCCACCCCGGCACCATTCGGGGTGTCGCGCGCCCGCCGATCGCCGGGTGGTCGGTCCCGGCGGCCGTCGTGATCCGGCCGCTCCGCCAACCCCCGCCGTCCCGGCGGTTGACCCCGAATTCCCCTCCCAGCCCGAGGAGGTTCCACGATCTTGATGATCTCGATGCCGCGTCGGATGCCTTTGTCACGCGAGAGTTCGGACGCGAGGCGCAACGATATGGTCGACAACGCGTGACGATTCAGCCTCGCGCCACGCGACACGACGATAGGTGGTGGCCGTCGCCCGTTCCGGGGGCTACCGTCCGGAACGTGAAGCCTCGGCGCTGCTCCCGCTCGGCCTGTTCCGCAGCCGCGGTCGCCACGCTCACGTATGCCTACGCCGAGTCGACAGCCGTACTGGGCCCGCTGTCCCCGTACGTCGAGCCGCACTCGTACGACCTGTGCGGCACGCACGCCGACCGGCTCACCGTGCCGCTCGGCTGGGCGGTCGTCCGGCTCGAGGCCGAAGCGTCGCGTGAGGGTGGACGTGAGGTTGCCGGGGATGACCTGGAGGCGCTGGCGGACGCCGTGCGCGAGGCCTCCCGGCGCGGTCCCGAGGCGCCCCGGCGCGGTCCCGAGCCGCCCCAGGGGCCCCAGGGTCCACAGGGTCCGCAGGGCGGCCCCCAGACGCCCCCAGGGGGCCGCCGCGGTCACCTGCGGGCGGTGCCCAGCCCCTCCTGAGGCGCTCCCGGCGTCCGTGACCCCCGGGTGGGGACCGGGCAGTGGGCCGAGGCCCGGCCATCCGCTGTCCCCGTGGTCAGCCGGGCCGTGCGGCTGCCGGGCCGGCCCCGCGGGTGGCGTGTCGCGTGGCGTGTCCCGCGTGGGCTTCCCCGGACGCGGTCCCGGGTCTGTCGGACCCTGCGGATATGGTCAACCGAGTGCGGTCGCAGTGGCGCCGTGCGGGCCCGGGGCACCGTTCACCCGGTGCGGGGGACACCAGGGAGAAGGGTGGGGACCGGATGCGCGACCTCTCGCGGATCTTCAAGGCGTACGACGTCCGGGGTGTCGTGCCGGCAGAGTTCGATGCCGAGATCGCCCGTCAGACCGGCGCCGCGTTCGTGCGGCTGCTCGATGCGGAGCGGATCGTCACCGCCCACGACATGCGGGAGTCGTCCATCCCGCTCGCCGCGGCCTTTGCCGAGGGCGCGGCCAGCCAGGGCGCCGACGTGATCGCCGCCGGCCTCGGCTCGACGGACCTGCTCTACTTCGCCGCCGGCTCGCTCGACATCCCGGGCGCGATGTTCACCGCCTCGCACAACCCGGCGAAGTACAACGGCATCAAGCTGTGCCGGGCGGGCGCGGCGCCGATCGGCCAGGAGACCGGGCTCGCCGAGATCCGGGCGATGGTCGAGCAGGGCGTGCCCGACGGTCCCGGTCGCGTCGGCACCGTCACCAGCCGTGACCTCCTCGCCGACTATGCGCGCCACCTGCACACCCTGGTCGACCTGTCCGGCATCCGGCCGCTCACCGTCGCGGTCGACGCCGGCAACGGCATGGGCGGGCTGACCGTCCCGGCGGCCTTCGCCGGCCTGCCGCTGACCGTGATCCCGCTCTACTTCGAGCTGGACGGCTCCTTCCCGAACCACGAGGCGAACCCGATCGAGCCGGCGAACCTGCGCGATCTGCAGGCCGCGGTCCGCAGCTCCGGGGCCGACCTCGGGCTCGCCTTCGACGGCGACGCCGACCGCTGCTTCGTCGTCGACGAGCGCGGGGAGATCGTGTCTCCGTCGGTCATCACGGCGCTGGTGGCGGACCGCGAGCTCGCCCACGAGCCCGGCGGGACGATCATCCACAACGTCATCGTCAGCCGGGGCGTGCCCGAGCTCGTCGCCGAGCGCGGCGGCGTCCCGGTCCGCACCCGCGTGGGCCACTCGTTCATCAAGGCCGAGATGGCCCGCACGGGCGCGATCTTCGGTGGCGAGCACTCCGGCCACTTCTACTTCCGGGACTTCTGGCGGGCGGATTCGGGCATGCTCGCCGCGCTGCACGTGCTCGCCGCGCTCGGCGGCCAGCCGCGGCCGCTGTCCGACCTGCTCGGCGGCTACGCCCGCTACAGCGCCTCCGGTGAGATCAACTCCGAGGTGGCGGACGCCGTCGCGGCGATGAGCGCGGTCGAGAAGGTCTACGCGCCGCACGCCGCCGATGTCGACCATCTCGACGGCCTGACCATCTCGTTCGCGGACGGCTCCTGGTTCAACCTGCGCCCCTCCAACACCGAGCCGCTGCTGCGGCTCAACGTCGAGGGCCCCGACGACGCCACGATGCGCCGGCTGCGCGACGAGATCCTCGCGCAGGTCCGGAGTGGAAGGGAATCCTGATGAGTCTCGACCCGCTGCTGCTGGAGATCCTCGCCTGCCCGTGCAGCAAGCACGGTGAGCTCCGGCCGGACGAGCTCGACGGCGCGCCCGTGCTGGTCTGCCTCGCCTGCGACCTGGCCTTCCCGGTCCGCGACGACATCCCGGTGATGCTCCTCGACGAGGCCGTGCCGTTCTCCGGCAAGGCCGCGTCGGCGTCGAGCTGACACCGCGCGGCATCGGCGTGTACCTCGACGAGGCGATCCTCGACGACACCAGGCGGATCGACACCGGAAACGCCGCGGCCCTGCTGCCGCACATCGCCTCCGCGGCCCTGCAGGTGCGCCAGAGCGCCGTCCTCGCCCAGGAGGCGGGGGTGGCCCGGCTGGGTGTCGACGGCCGCCCGCGCGCGGTCCTCGTCGCCGGGGTCGGCGGCTCGGCGCTGGCCGCCGGCATCCTGGCCGCCGTCGCAGGCCCGGCGAGCCCGGTCCCGGTGATCGGCCATCACACCCATGGCCTGCCGGGGTGGGTCGGCGTGTCCGACATGGTCCTCGCCGTGTCCGCGTCCGGCACCTCGGCCGAGACGTGCTCCGTGGTGGAAGAGGCGGCCCGCCGCGGTGCCCGGATCGCCGTCGTCGCCCCGGCGGACACCCCGCTGGCCCACCTCGCCGACCTTGCCGGGGCCCCGTTCGTCCCGCTCACCGGGCAGCGACCGGCCCGGACCACGCTCTGGTCGCTGGCGGTGCCGCTGCTCGTCGCCGCCCGGGCCCTGGGCATCGTCCGGCTCGCCGACGATGCCGTCGAGGCGGCCGCCGCCCGGCTGGAGGACGTCGCCACCCGCTGCCGGTCGTCGAGCGAGTCGTTCGTCAACCCGGCCAAGACCCTGGCCCTGCAGCTGGCCGGCACCCTGCCGCTCATCTGGGGCACCTCGCCGGTGACCTCGGTGGCGGCCGAGCGCGCCGCCTCCCAGCTCGCGACGAACGCGAAGTACCCGGCCGTCGTCGGTGCGCTGCCGCATCCCGGCCACCATCAGGTGGCGCTCCTCGACGGCCCGTTCGGGGCCGGACTGGACACCGGTGGGACCAGCGGCCAGGACGAGCTGGAGGACTTCTTCCGCGACCGGGTCGAGGAGGAGCAGTCGATCCGGCTGCGACTGGTCCTGCTGCGTGACCCCGACGCCGAACGGCCCGAGGTCAGCCGCCAGGCGGAGGCCGCCGTCGCCGTCGCCGTCGAGCGCGGGGTCGGCGTCACCGAGCTGCGCGCCGAGGGGGCCGGGCCGCTGGAGCGTCTCGCCTCCCTGATCGGCCTGTTCGACTTCACCGCCGTCTATACGGCGCTGGCGCTCGGGATCGACCCGTCCCAGGTGCCGGCAGTCCGCGATCTCGGTCGGTAGTCGTCGCAGGTCAGCCAGGCTGACCGTTTCGTACGATTTTTTCCGGTCTAAGCGGGCCGGTGTTCCGACCCAATGTCACGGGCCCGGTTGCCGGATCGGTGACCAGCGCGCCGGCCAAGGTGCTCGAAACGTCGGGTCGGCCGCGGACGTGGTGGTCAGAATCGGGCAAAGCGGATTGGTCGGGGGGGCTCTGTATGGTCGTGCCTGGCCGGCATGGCTGATGGGCCGAGAGGACGTGCGGGTGGACGGGGGATCGAGTTCGGGGAGATCGTCACCAAGGCCACGCTGGCCGAGGCGCTCGCGCTCGCGCTGCGCCGCGACGGGTTCCGGTTCGTCCGCCGCGTGGCCGGGGCCGAGAGTCGCTGATGGACCGCATCCCCATCCTGAAGATGGGAAACCTGCTGCTCGTGTCGATCCAGGTGGATCTGCACGATCAGCTCGCCCTCGACCTGCAGGACGACCTGTCCGAGCGGATCGTGGCGACCGGTGCCCACGGCGTTCTGATCGACATCTCGGCACTGGAGATCGTCGACGGCTTCATCGGCCGCATGCTGTCGACGATCGCGTCGCTGTCGCGGCTGCTCGACGCCGAGACCGTCGTGGTCGGGATGCGGCCCGCCGTCGCGATCACCCTCGTCGAGCTCGGGCTGTACATGCCCGGTGTGCGCACCGCGCTGACCCTGGAGCACGGGCTCGCCCTGCTCGGCGCCGAGGTCCGGGTGACCCGGTCGGACGAGGACGGTGAGCCAGCCGGAGAAAACGAGATCGACTCGCTCGCCGGGTATGCCGCGGCGCGGGCCGGACGGGTGGTCGGTAACCCTGGTGGGAGCCTGCCCGGTCGCGAGATGACGGGCACGGACTCGCAGCGCCATCCCATCGGGACCGAGGGGTGGACCAGCGGTTCCGGTCTCGGTCTCACGGGCAGCCGGCGGCTCGTCGAGGAGTTCGCGATCGACAGCAGTCCCGGGGTGGGCACCACCGTGCGGGTCGTGAAGTGGTCGCGCTGACCGCGTTCGGAGCGTTCCCGCGGGTGGAGGACGTCGCGTGGTTCGGCGCGGGCGACGCGTCGGCGGCCGGGGCCGCCCGGCGGGCGGCCGTCACCCTGGCCGGCGGTCTGACCCGCCCGATCACCGGCAAAACCGTCCGCGGCGACGCCTACGCCGTGCGCCACCGGCACCGGACTCGCGCTGCTGCTGTGCGACGGGCTCGGCCACGGGGAGCTTGCCGCGCGGGCGGCCGGGAGGCGGTGCGGATCTTCCTGGCCGCCACCCCTGCCGCCGGACGCGCTCGTCGTCCTGCACAGCGACGGGGTCGGCACCCGCTGGAACCTCGCCGACCATCCCGGCGTCGCCAGCCACGACCCGCTGCTCGTCGCGGCGACGATCCTGCGGGACGCGGGTCTGCGCCGCGACGACGCATCCGTGGTCGTGGCCGGTCCGCCGCAGGCAGCGGGGTAGCCATGGGGGCGAGGCACGACGGCAACTTCGTCCGTCAACGCCGGGCACCTGCCGCCGCTGCTGATCGGACCGGACCGGCTGTCCTACTGGGAGGCCGGTGGCGGGGTGCTGCTCGGCATCGACGCCAGCGCCCAGGTCCCGGACACCATGCCCCTGTTCCCGGGCAGCCGGCTGATGCTGTTCACCGACGGCCTGGTGGAACGGCGCTCGGAGCCGATCGAGGTCAGCCTCGCCACCCTCGCGGGCTCCGTCGCGGCGGCGCACGGCCTGTGCGGCGGCACCGGGCCGCGGCGGGTCCGGCGGTCCATCGACGACGTCGCGGACGGTCTGCTCGCCGCCGCCGACGGGGCCGCCGACGACGTCGCACTCGTCCTCGTGGAGGCCACCGGCCCCCGCTGAGCCGTCCGGCTCCACACCCCCTCGGGCCCCGCCGCACCGGCGCGGAGACCCTGCCGGTTAGCGGCCGCCGCCTCCTGGCCCACCCCGGTTCTGGCCGTTCGGCTGCCCGCCGTTCTGACCGCCGCCGCCATTCTGACCGCCGCCGCCATTCTGACCGCCGCCATTCTGACCGCCGCCATTCTGACCGCCGCCGCCGTTCTGACCGCCGCCGTTGTTCTGGCCGTTCGGGACGGCCGGCTGGGCGCCGTTCTGGCCGCCGAGCGGGGCACTGCGGGCCTGCGGCTGGCCGAACAGGCCGGGCAGGACCTGCTGGCCGAGGTTCTGGAGCATGTCGCCGAGGCCCTGGCCCGGCGACGGCGCGGGCGGGGGCGGGGGGGTGTTCTGCAGGCCGCCCTTGGTGCCGCGAGCCACCGTCGGGTCGGCGCCGGGCAGCGGGACCACCGGCTGGTTGGCCAGCGCCGCCCGCATCGACTTGCCCCAGATGATCGCCGGCAGGTCACCACCGAAGACCCGATCCCAGGTCCGGCCGTCCGCGACGACCCTGCGCAGCGGGTGGGCCTCGGCGCCGGTGGGGTCGCCGACGGACACCGCCGCGGTCATCTGCGGGGTGAAGCCGACGTACCAGGCGGCGGAGTACTCGTCGGTGGTACCGGTCTTACCGGCCGACGGCCGGCCGATCGCGGCGTTGCGCCCGGTGCCGTTGATCGGAACGCCGGCCAGCACGCTGGTCACCGTGTCGGCGACGCCCTTCGCGAGCACCTGCTCGCACTGCGGCGGGCGGGCGATGTCGATCGGGTCCTTGCTGGAGTCCACGGCCCCGGTGGCGAACCGGGGGGCGCAGCGTAGGCCGCCGCCGGCGATCGTCGCGTAGGCGTCGGCCATCTGCAGCGGCGAGACGTACATGTACTGGCCGCCGCCGATGGCGGTCGCCCCGTCCGTGGCCCCGATCTTGTCGGCCTTCGGCGGGACGACGCCGAGCCGCTTGGCCATCTCCAGCACCGCCGGGATGCCGGTCTTCTCCGCGAGCTGCACGTAGAAGGTGTTCACCGAGTCCCAGGTGCCGCGGGAGATGTCGTAGATGCCCGCTTCGGCCGGGTCGGAGTTGGAGAAGCCCTTGGCGCAGTCGCCCTCGCCGCGGTCCAGCGGGAACTTCGGACTGACGTAGCAGGCCGGTGAGTAGAAGGCCGTCGACGTGCCGTAGCCCTGTTCGATCGCGGCGGCGAGCACGAACGTCTTGAACGTCGACCCGGGCTGGAACGTCGCGTTCGTGGGCAGCGGCACCACCGTCTGGTTCAGGCCGGCGTTCGACCCGTACACCCGGTTGACCGCCATCGCGAGGATGTTGCCGGTGCCGGGCTGGATGACCACCTCGGTCGCCGACACCCGGTTGTCCGGGGCGATCGTCGAGTTCACCGCGTCCTGCGCCGCCTGCTGGACCAGCGGGTCCAGGGTGGTGCGGATCACGAGGCCGCCCTCGTAGATGCGCCGGTTGCGTTCCTCGACGGTGGTGCCGAGCGCCGGGCTCGCCCGCAGCTGCGAGCGGACGTAGTCGCAGAAGAACGGCGCGGTCGACGTCTCACAGGAGTCCGCGGCCGGCGGCGGGGCCGGCACCACGTTCAGGGGCATCTGCTTCGCCGCGTCCGCCTGCGTCGGCGAGATGTACTCGTTCTCCGCCAGCTTGTCGAGCACGGTGTTGCGCCGGACCGTCGCCGCCTGCGGATGCGCGGCCGGGTTGTACCGCGACGGGCTCTGCACCAGCCCGGCGAGCAGGGCTGCCTGCTCGAGGGTGACCCGGGAGATGGGCACCCCGAAGTAATGCTCGGCGGCCGTGCCGACGCCGTACGCGCCGTCGCCGAAGTAGGCGATGTTCAGGTAGCGCTCCAGGATCTCGTCCTTGGAGAAGCGCTTCTCGATGCCGAGGGCGTAGCGGAGTTCCTGGATCTTGCGATCCAGCGAGTCGCCGGCGGCCACCTCACGTTCCTGGGTCGTGCGCGCGTTCTGCAGCAGCACGTTCTTGACGTACTGCTGGGTCAGCGTCGACCCGCCCTGGGCGACCCCGCCGGCCTCGCTGTTGCGCAGTGCCGCGCGCAGGACGCCCTGCGGGTCGACCCCGCCATGCTCGTAGAAGCGGGCGTCCTCGATGGAGACGATCGCCTCCCGCATGATCTTCGGGATGTCGCTGCCCGGGACGACGATGCGGTTCTCGGCGCCTCGCAGCGTCGCGATCACCGAGCCGTCGGCGGCGAGAATCGTCGAGCTCTGCGGCAGCGGCGGGGTGATGAGCTCGCTCGGCAGCCCGAGAAAGTGATCCGCGCTGCCCTTGGCGAACAGGCCCACCGCACCCACGAACGGCAGCGACAGAAGGGCGACGACCACGCCGAGCGCGGTCGCCGTCAGCGCCATCTTCTTCAGCACGCGCCGCCGGTTGACCGGCGGCCGCTGGAGCACGCCGGCGCCCGGCCCGCCACCCGCCGCGCTCCCCGCCGGTGCCTGGGAGTCGAGGGTGTCAGCGCGCCCCGGGCCGCCCGCGGTCTGGTCCTGTCCCCTCGTGGCGGCGTCGGCCGGTGTCGCCGGGCCCCCGTCGGCCGCCGGCCGGACGGTCGTCGCCGTTGCGTCGGCCGCGTCCGAACCGGTCCCGGCCGGCTTCGGTCGCGGCGGCGCGCCGGCGCGGATCTTCGCGTCGGCGGCAGCCGGTCCCGCCTTGCTCGCCGGTCCCGCCTTGCCCGCCGGTCCCGCCTTGCTCGCCGGTCCCGCCTTGCCCGCCGGTCCCGCGGTGCCTCGCGGCCCTGCCTTGCCCGCTGGTGCGCCCCGCGGGGCCGCGGCCGCCCGTGGCGGGGCGGCCGCTCGTGGCGGGGTGGCAGCGCGTTCGGCCGGGACGCCGCGGGGCGTGCCGTCGGCGCGGGGGGGTACCCCGGCAGATCCCCCTCGCGACGAACCACCCGCGGGTGCGGGCGGGCTGGGTCGGGATGGAGTGCTCGACTCCCGTCCGCCAGACGTCGACGTCACCCCCTCGGTGGGCCGGCGGAACCGCCGGGATCTTCGTGGGACCTCAACCAGCATGCGTGTCCCGGCGCTTGGTCGCTCATCGGCGCCGGGGGCTCGCGGGCTGACCGAACAGTTCGGGCGAAGCGAACCTGGCTGCGGACGGGCGCCGATTCACGGCAGTTGGCATGGACGGTCCGATACCGCTGGTAACGGTAGACGAGCGTTTCCCGCCCAGACGAGCCGGCGGGTCAGGTGTGTGCGGTACGCCTCGGATTGTTCAGCGACCGTTAGGGGCGTGGGGCTCCGATGGTCCGGCTCCGACGGGCCGAACGGGTCCCGGCATGCGCAGCAGCCGGCGGGCCTTCTGCGCATCGAAGTCGAGGGCGGCGACCGGCGGGGACGGCGGGATGCGGCGGGTGAGCTGCCCGAGCCGGCGGACGTCGGCGGCGACCTCCGCCTCGGCCAGCACCCGCAGGGCGAAGGCCAGGTCGCTGGGGCTCACGTGGTAGCGCCGCTCCAGCTCGTCCGCGTAGGCGGCGGCGAGTAGCTCGCGCTCGCCGTACTCCCGGTGACCGCCGGGGGAGCGGGCGGGTACGAGCAGGCCCAGCGACTCGCGGTAGCGCAACATGCGTGGCGTGGTGTCCAGCACCGCCGCCGCCCGGGCGATGGGGAGCCGCTGCTCGGGCCGCAGCTGGACCCGCTGGCGTAGTCGCTCCAGCACATGCCGCACGGATGAGTCCTCCCGGCGGGGTGGGGCGGCACCCTCCCGGCCTCTCACGTCGATCCGATCATGCGACGAAGAGTACGGGCAGGGCGCCGCTGGAGGCTCCGAGTCTAACAACAGGCTGTCAGATTCTTTGACATCGTCTCGCCGGGCTCGTCATCGTCCGAGCTGCCGGCGTTCCGCCCCGGATCCCGGCCGCCGCCCCGGCGTCCCACCCACGGCAGGAGCACCATGTCCGATCTGGCCGACCTTCCCGAGCTGCTGCCCGACCGCCCCGACGCCGCCGGGCTGCCGCGCCACGACGTCGCCGACCTGGCCCTCGCCGCGCAGGGCCGGGCCCGGATCGAGTGGGCCGACCGGGCGATGCCCGTGCTGCGCCAGATCCGGGAGCGCTTCGCCGCCGAGCGCCCCTTCGACGCAGTGCGCATCGCGGCCTGCATGCACGTCACCACCGAGTCGGCGAACCTCATGCGGGCACTCGCGGCCGGCGGCGCGCAGGTCACCCTGTGCGCGTCGAACCCGCTGTCCACCCAGGACGACACGGCCGCGGCGCTCGTCGCCGAGTACGGCATCGCCACCTTCGCCCGCAACGGCATCGACCGCGACGGCTACTACGCCCACATCGACGCCGCCCTCGACGCCGAGCCGCACTATGTCTTCGACGATGGCTGCGACCTGGTCAACATCCTGCACACCGAGCGCACCGACGTGCTCGGCGGCGTCCGCGGCGGCTGTGAGGAGACCACCACCGGGGTGATCCGGCTGCGGCAGATGGCCGCCGCCGGGGCCCTGCGTTTCCCCGTGGTCGCGGTCAACGACACCGACACCAAGCACATGTTCGACAACCGTTACGGCACCGGCCAGTCGACCCTGGACGCGATCTTCCGCGCCACGAACACCCTGCTCGCCGGCCGCACGGTCGTGGTCGCCGGCTACGGCTACTGCGGTCGGGGGGTGGCGTCGCGGGCCAAGGGCATGGGCGCCGCGGTGATCGTGACCGAGATCGACCCGACCAAGGCGCTGGACGCGGCCATGGACGGCTTCCGGGTCATGCCGATGAGCGCGGCGGCTCCCCTCGGCGACGTGTTCATCACGGTCACGGGCAACCGGGACGTCGTGCGCCGGGAGCACTTCGTGGTGATGCGCGACGGCGCGATGCTGGCGAACTCCGGCCACTTCGACATCGAGATCGACATCACCGCCCTCGCCGAGCTCGCCGTCGAGGGGCCGCGTCGGGTGCGGCCCTCCACCGACGAGTACGTCCTCGCCGACGGGCGCCGGCTGCTGCTGCTCGCCGAGGGCCGCCTGGTGAACCTGGCCGCGGCCGAGGGGCACCCCGCCGCGGTGATGGACATGTCCTTCGCCGACCAGGCGCTGACCGCGCAGTGGCTGCACACCGCTGGGCAGGAGCTCGCCCCAGGCGTCTACGACGTCCCCACCGCGATCGACAAGGACGTCGCCCGGATGAAGATCGATACGATGGGTATCGAGATCGACACCCTGACTCCGGCGCAGGTCGAGTACCTGAGCTCCTGGGAGCACGGATCCTGACAAGTTGATGTAAGGGTCTACGACTTCTCGATATAAAAATCTGACATTTCGATGTCAAGAATGGTGTTGGCTGTTCAGTGGGGGAGTCTGCCCGGGCCAGGTGCCCCCCGGACCCGGAGTGGGCGGTCGCGTACCCGTCCAGGGGGCGCCCGGCAGCGGGGGGACGGCGCCGGGCGCCCCCTGGGGGGTCACGATCGGGCGCTGCGCGGCGAGCCGTGCGTAGGCCCGGCGGGTGCGTTCCGCGAGCACCGCCGACAGGTAGGCCCAGCCCGGTGTGCCGGGGGGCGGCGGCGGCGTGACGACCGCGCGCACCTCGTCGACCAGGCCGCGCCCCAGGCGGTCCAGCGCCTGCGGCGACAGGGTGTGGGAACGGCTGAGGAACTGGCGGGCGCGCAGGGCGAGGCCGTCGTCGAGTCCGGTCAGGTCGAGCAGGGCCGCCCACCCGAGCAGCGCCGGCGGGACGAACGGCGCGGTACTGACGGTGCGCGGCACGCTTACCTGCAGCACCACCGTCCCGGCGAACACGTCGCCGAGGCGCTTGCTGTGCCGTGAGGCGATCATGCTCACGATGGCGGGCAGGCCGAGCAGGACCCCGGGGCGTTCGACGACCGCACCGATGAGGCCCCGGGCGAAGGCGTGCCGGAACCGGATGGGCCCGCCGTCGTCGCGGACCACCCGCAGGCCCAGCGCCATCTTGCCGAGGGTCCGCCCGCGGCTCAGCGTCTCGCACGCCACCGGGTAGCCGAGCACCATGGTGACGTAGATCAGCAGGAATGTCGCGGCGACCAGCGCGTCGTCGTCGGGCCGCACGACGAGCACGACCAGGGCGCCGAGGATGTAGAGGATGTAGAGCTGGGCGAGCAGGTCGATCAGCCCGGCCACCAGGCGCGAACCCAGCCGGGCCACCCGCAGGTCGATGGCGACCGCCTCGCCGGTCACGACCGACTCCGCGCCCGGCGCCACGCTGGCGTGCCCTGCCCCGGTGGGGCCGCTCCGGACGACCTGGTTCATGGGGCCCCCGGGATCTCGGTGTGCGTGCGGATCTCACCATATGGTGTCCGTCGGGTACCCAGGGCGGCCCGTCCGGGTGATCCGGGACGGCTCCGGTGCCCTCCCCCTGCTGTCAAAACGGTCTGCATCGGCACACTACCGTCACTTACTCGCAGGCCCGGACCAATCACGTTGGTATACAAATCCTGGTTCAGGATCGGGTGTTGTGGGCACATTCGGCGCCCGCCGCCGCCTTCTCCGTGAAATCCGGCCGGTCCGGCGTGCGGACTCTTGACGGTGCCGCGGAAATCCCTCCATCATGCAGGGGTGATCTCCGTTCCGTAGTGTTGAGAGCAAATCGGCCGTCGGTTCGTTCGGCGGCTTTCTCGGATCTCCGACCGGTGGGGACGTGGCGGTGGACGTGGCCGCGGTGCCCCGGCCTGTTCGGATCATGATTGGTAAATCCTTTGTTCGGGCAGTGCTGGGATGCCTGCCGTCAGTGGACCGGATGACGTGGGACCGGTGACCGGAGACCGGGCCGTCGCCCAGCCGAGCGCGCAGTGGTGACCGGGCACCGCTAACACGGCTCCAGTTGCACCAAATTTGCGGTCGATCCTGTCCGCATTTTGTCGGGCCGCCTGCGTCCGGTAAAGCTACGCGTGCGGCATTCTTTTGCTGTCGGCAAAAAGATGGTTGCGCTGTCCGCGCGGGACAGGGGTGGCAGCCTGCCCGCGGTATCGGCGCCGCGCCCTCACCGTCCGGAGCGTGACAGCATGCCCGACCAGTCGATCCACACGTTGATCGTGGAGGACGACGCCGCCCTCGCCGCCGCGCTGCGTGGCTACGTCGAGAGCGTCCCCGGGTTCGTCGTCAGCGGGGTGGCCCGCAGCGGCAAGCAGGCGCTGTCGCCCGCTCTGCGCGGCCGGCTCGATCTGATCCTGTTGGACTTCTTCCTGCCGGACATGAGCGGGCTGGACGTGTGTCGGGCCCTGCGCGCCCGCGGCTCGACCCTCGACATCATCGCCGTCTCCCATGTCCGGGACCTGGCGATGGTGCAGGCGGCGATGTCCTACGGCGTCATCCAGTATGTGGTGAAGCCGTTCACCGCCACGGTGTTCCGGCACTGCCTGGAGCGTTACTCGGCCTTCCGGCGGCAGATCACCGCAGGCCCCGCCGGTCCCGTCGGCCAGCGCGACGTCGACCTCGCCCTGTCCCGGCTACGGCCCGACGGCTCCGGCGTGACGCTGCCCAAGGGGCTGTCCGCCCCCACTCTCGACACCGTGGTCGGCCACCTGCGCGGGGCGGTGCGGCCGTTGTCCGCGGACGAGGTCGCCGGGGGCCTCGGGCTGTCCCGGGTGACGGCGCGCCGTTACCTCGAATGGCTCGCCGGGCAGCGCCTGGCGATCCGGACCATGAGCTACGGCCACACCGGCCGGCCGCGCCACCTCTACCTGTGGCGTCAGCCGTGACGCCCGGCCCGTCCCCGTGGTTTCGGCCGTGACGCCCGGCCAGCCGGCCCCACGGCTCGCCCGGGTCGTCGGTATCGCCCGGGTCGTCGCCGCCGGATCGGGCCAGGCCGACCACTATGACCTAAACGGCGACAGTGCCCGAGCCCCGCGCGAAGGTAGCTGTGGCGGCCTCATCGGCCGGCTCCATGACTGTGGTTACCCCGCCTTCCCCCATAACCCGCCTCCTTGTTCGCCTCCCGGGCCCCGGCATCCGCACGGCGTCTCCCGGGAATGCCGTCGCGCCAGGCGGAGTCGCGCCGCCGACGCCGGCCATCAGCCATTCCGGGTGCCCATCGTTCGTGCATCCCGGTGCGGCGTGGACGGTTCCCGCTCCAATTCTCTCGCGACCTGAGCGCCCGGCGCCGTTGTGCCGCGCCGCCACCTGTGCCCTGCCGCCACCTGTGCCCTGCCGCCCGGACCATATGGAGTGACCGCGATGGCCAATGACCGCACTGTCGCCGCGTCCGGGGAACGGGACGTGCTGCTGACCGGAATGGGATTCTGCCTGCCCGGTCTCGACGGCCCCTGCTTCACCGCGGATGATGTCTGGGCGGTGGCGTCGAAAGGGGTTTCCTGCCTGACGCGGGGCGACATCTACTACGGCTCCGTCGCGCTCACCGAGAAGATGTTCGACGAGCGGCTGCCCGACATCCCGGCGCTTTACCGCCAGCAGCTCACCCGATCGCACCGGCTCGGGCTGATCTCGTTCGTCCAGGCGTGCGCGGACGGTGGACTGGACTTCCGCGCCGGCGACCTCACCGAGGCGGCCATCCTCACCGGCCGCGGCAGCGTCGACGACAACGTCCGCGTCTACCGTGACCTGATCGAGGCGCGCCCCGAGGAACTCACCCCGGATGCCGCCGTCGGGATGTTCATCCAGACCCAGCTCGGGGTCACCCCGTACGACGTCGCGTTGCTGCAGGCGTCCCTTGCCCGCACTCGCGGGCCGAGCTTCTCGGTCACCTGCGGCTGCTCGTCCTCGACGATCCAGCTCGGGAACGCGCTGCGCATGATCCAGGCCGGTGAGGTGGAGGTGGCGGTCGTCACCGGCGTCGACTCCGGTAACGCGGAGCTCGCCCGCCAGGGGCAGGGGATCTTCCTCGCCGCCGAGCGGGGCGGGCCGGCGGGCGCCCCGGGCTTCGTCCCGGACCAGCTCCCCTCCACCGATCATCCCATGCACCCGTACGACGAGCGGGCGGGCAGCGTCGGGTTCGGCGAGGGGTCGGTGACGGTGGTGCTGGAGAGCCGGGCCCATGCCGAACGCCGCGGTGCCCGCCCCCACGGCCGGCTGCTCGCGCAGGCCACGACCCGCGACGGCCTGTTCAGCCCGCTGTCGGTGGACATCGCCGGAACGGCCCTGGTGACCGGGGTCCGCCGCTGCCTGGGCGAGCGGTGGAGCATCGACCAGATCCCCTACATCAACGGGGGCAGCGACGGCGACCCCAACGTGACGAACGTCGAGGTCAACGCCGTACGGGAGCTGTACGGGCCGAGGGAGCCGGCGGTGCTGCTCAGCTCCCAGGAGGCGTGCTTCGGCCACAGCGGCGCGCAGGCCGGTGCGCTGGGCGCGGCTCTGACGACGCTGATGATCGCCAGGGGCGAGGTGTGTCCCACCGCCGGCTGCGAGCGGCCGGCCGCGGACCTCAGCTTCGACCCGATCCCGGGTACGAGCACGCGCCCGCTCGACTTCGACTACGCCCTCAGCTTCACCTACCAGATCGGCGGTCTCAAGGCCGTGATCCTGCTGGGCTCCCCGGACGCGACCTGACGCCCCCCTCCCGGCTCCCCGTCTCGTCTGTCCGCCCGCCATGGCCCGGCGCGGCGCGGCGCCGCTGGTTTCGCCGTGTCCCCGTGCCGCCCGATGCCGGGGCGCGCTGTCGAGAGTCGAGAAAGGAACTGCACACGTTATGAGCGAATATGTGGCCACCCGGCCCGGTGAGCAGCCGGCGTCCGCGGTCGGCGCCGCCGAGGACGGCGGCATCGCGGTGATCGGGATGGGTTGCCGGCTACCCGGGGGAGTGGACTCTCCGGCGTCTCTGTGGCAGCTGCTGGTCGACCGGCGCGACGCCATCGGCGAGCCACCGCCCGGGCGCTGGGTGGCAGAGGAGTACCTCGACCCGACCCTGACGGCGCTCGGCCGGTCGGTGCCGCGGCAGGCCGGCTACCTGGAGGACATCGCCGGCTTCGACGCGGACTTCTTCGGCGTCTCCCAGCGGGAGGCCGACGTGCTCGACCCGCAGCACCGGCTGCTGCTGGAGGTGGCCTGGGAGGCGTTCGACCACGCCGGCCTGCCGGCGGAACGGCTCGCCGACACCTCGACCGGCGTGTTCATCGGGCTGAACGGCTCCGACTACGCCGAGCGGCTCGTCGGGCGGCCCGAGGAGCTGGAGGGGTCGCTGCTCGTCAACGGGCCGTGCGTGGCCAGCGGCCGCATCGCCTACCTGCTGGGCCTGCACGGGCCGTGCCTGACGGTGGACACGGCCTGCTCCTCCTCGCTCGTCGGTGTGCACCTGGCCTGCCGCAGCCTGGCGGGCGGCGAGTGCGATGTCGCGATCGCCGGCGGCGTGGCGATGATGCTCTCTCCCCGGGTGTCGAAGTCGATGGTCCGGATGAGCATGCTGTCGCCGACGAGCCGCTGCCACGCCTTCGACGCCGCCGCCGACGGTTTCGGCCGCGGCGAGGGCGCGGGCCTGGTCGTGCTCAAGCGCCTCGCCGACGCCCGGCGCGACGGCGACCGGGTGCTCGCGGTGATCCGCGGCACGGCGGTGAACCAGGACGGCCGCACCGACGGGCTGAGCGTCCCGTCCGAGCAGGCGCAGTACGCCGTGGCCCAGGCCGCGCTGCGCCGGGCCGGCGTCGACCCGGCGAACGTCGGCCTGGTCGAGGCGCACGGCACCGGGACGCCGGTCGGCGACCCGGTGGAGTTCACGGCCCTGTCGCGGGCCTACGGCGCGGGTACCCAGCGTTGCGCCCTGGGATCGGTGAAGACGAACCTCGGCCACCTCGAACCCGCCTCGGGCGTCGCCAGTCTGATCAAGACCGTGCTCTGCCTGCAGCACGCGCAGATCCCGGCGAACCTGCACTTCCACGAGTGGAACCCGGCGATCGCGGGCGTGCAGTCCCGGTTCTTCGTCCCCACCGACCTGGTCGACTGGCCCGTGCGGACCACGGGCCGGGTCGCGGCGGTGTCCTCCTTCGGGTTCTCCGGCACCAACGCCCACGTCGTCGTCGCGCAGGCGCCTCAGTCCGCCGCCGACCCGCAGGCCGCCGCCGACCCGCAGTCCGCCGCCGACCCGCAGGCCGCCGCCGACCCGCAGGCCGCCGTCGACCCGCAGGCGGCCGGTGTCGCGTCGGGGCCGGGCGGCCCGGACGTCGTCGTCGTCCCGGCCGGTTCGGCCGAGGTGCTGCCGGCCGCCGCCACCCGTCTCGCCGACTGGCTGGCCGGCGGCGCTGACCTGGCCGGCGGCGCTTACTCAGGCGGCGGCGAGGCCGATGCCGGGGCCGGCGCGAATGCCGCCGCGGTGCGCGACGTCGCCTACACCCTGGCCCGCCGGCGCGCGACGGGACGCGGCCGGCTCGGGGTCGTCGCCTTCTCCCGGGAGGAGCTGGTCGCCGGCCTACGCTCGTTCGCCGCCGGGCGTCCCGCACCGAACGTGGTGACGGGTACCGCCATCGCCGGCGTGCCGCGGGACACGGTCTGGGTGTTCTCGGGGCAGGGCTCGCAGTGGGCCGGCATGGGCCGCGACCTGCTGGTCGTGGAGCCGGCGTTCGCCGCGGCGATCGCCGAGGTCGACCCGCTGATCCGGGCGGAGACGGGGTTCTCGGTCCTCGACGCGTTGCGTGCCGGCGAGGAGCTGGCGGGTTGCGACCGCATCCAGCCGGTGCTGTTTGCCGTGCAGCTTGGGCTCGCGGCGCTGTGGCGGGCGCACGGCGTGCGGCCCGCTGCCGTGATCGGGCACTCCATGGGGGAGGTCGCGGCGGCCGTCGTCGCGGGCGCGCTGAGCGTCGCCGACGGCGCCCGGGTGATCTGCCGCCGATCGCGGCTGCTTACCCGCATCGCCGGGGCCGGGGCGATGGCCACCGTCGGCCTCGACCGGCGGGCGGTCGAGGCCGATCTCGCCGCGACCGGCGCCGACCGGGAGGTCTCGGTGGCCGTGCTGGCCGCGCCGGGCTCGACGGTCGTCGCCGGAGCCGCCGACCGGATCGACGAGCTCGTCGCGCACTGGACCGCCCGCGGCATCCCGGCCCATCCGGTCGCCGTCGACGTCGCCTCCCACTCGCCGCAGGTCGACCCACTGCTCGGCGAGCTCGCCACGCAGCTCGCCGAACTCAACCCGGGCCGGCCGGAGCTCGGCTTCTACGGCACGGTCGAGGACTCCCCGCACACGGTGCCCGCCTTCGACGCCGCGTACTGGAGCGCGAACCTGCGCCGCACCGTCCGGTTCACCGACGCCGTCGCCGCGGCCGCCGCCGACGGGCACCGCGTCTTCATCGAGGTCGCCCCGAACCCGGTGGTGGCCCGCCCGATCGCCGACAGCCTGGCCGGTGGCAGCCGCACCCCGGTGGTGCTGCCGACGCTGCGCCGCGACGGCGACGGCCAGGAGGAGTTCCGGATCTCGCTCGCGGCGGCCCACTGCGCCGGCGTGCCCGTCGACTGGTCGGTGCTCTATCCCGACGGGGTGATCGTCGACGTCCCGCCGCTGGTGTTCGACCGCCGGCGCCACTGGATCGACGCCCCCCTGCCCGGCCCGCGGACCCCCGCGGCGACCCCCGGCCACGGGGCCGCCCCGGCGGCGACCACCGCGGGCGCGCCGGGCGCGGTCGGGGCGGGTGCCGGTGGTGTGGGCACACCACCGCTGCCGGGCCCGCACACCGAGGTGCCGGGAGGCCCCCTGCGGCACCTGTGGCGCTGTGACGTCGGGACCGGGGCCGTCCCGTGGCTCGCCGACCACCGGGTGCACGGCCGGGCGGTGCTGCCGGGCGCCGCGTACTGTGCGTTCGCACTCAGCGCCGCGGGTGAGGTGTTCTCCGGCGCCGGGCCGGGGGAGGTCGTGCTGACCGAGACCGCGTTCGAGGAGCTGCTCGATCTCGACGACCACACCGACGCGCTGATGACCGCGACATCCCAGGACCCGGACCGGGCCCTGATCGAGATCTTCGCCCGCAGCGACAGCGCCGAGGACGGCTGGAGCCGGCGCATGTCCGGCGTGCTGCGGCGGACCACCCGACCCGGGCCGGACGGCGGCGAGGCGCTGCTCGCCCTCGCCGCGGCGCATCCCCGCCGCGTCGGGCCCGACGAGGTGTACCGCAACCTGCGCGACCGCGGGATCGACCACGGACCCGCCTTCGCCGCCATCACCGACCTGCACGCGGGGGTGGACAACCGCGGAATCTGGGCAGCCGTGGCCGTCCCGCCGATCGCCGCCGCCGCCGCGCAGGAGCTGCCCATCCATCCCGTGCTCATCGACGCCTGCGCCCAGGCGCTCGTCGTCAGCCTGCCGGCCGCGACCGAGCAGGGGCTGGTCCTGCCCGCCGGCATCGACGAGATCCGGGTGTTCGGGGACACCTCGACCGTGCGGTACGTCCACGGCTGGCTGGAGTACCCGGACACCGGTGACGTCGGCAACCCCACCGGGCACGTCCGCCTGCTCGACGCCACCGGCACGCTCGTCGCCACCCTCGACGGGATGCGCTACATCCACCACAGCACGGCCGACTCCGCCGCCGCGGGCTCGGCGCCGGCGGAACTCGCCGCGCGGATCGACGGCTGGCTGTACGGGGTGGCGTGGCAGCCGGCCCCGCGTCCCCCGGCCCTCGGGCCCGGCCGGCCAGGCCGCTGGCTCGTGCTCGGCGACCTCACCGGCTCCGGGCACGACCTCGCCGCCGCGCTGGCCGCCGCCGGGGCGGACGCCGAGTTCGCGCTGCTGCCCGGCGCCGCCGACGACACGCAGCGGTGGACGCGGAGCACCGGGCAGGCGTGGAGCACCGGGCAGGCGTGGAGCACCGCGGGCCGGCCGGAGCGGGTCGTGGTCGTTCTCGACGGCCCGGCCCCGGCGGCCGACGCGGGCGGGGTGCGCGCCGGCACGCCGGACTACGGTTTCGCCGACGCCCCGCTGGACCCGCCGGCCGATCCGCTGGCGCTGTCCCCGGCGGCCGCCGAACGGGCCACCCGGTCGCTGCTGACGGTGGTGCAGACCCTCGCCGGGCTGGCGGGCGCCGCGCCGCGGCTGTTCATCGTCACCCGCGGCGCGCGGGCTCTGACGCCGGCGGTGGTGCCCGACCCCCACCGGGGCGGGGTGCGCGGCCTGCTGCGGGTACTCGCCCACGAGCACCCCGAGTTCCGCATGGTCTACCTCGACGCCGACCCGGCCGGGGTTCTGCCCGCGGGGGCCGTCGCCGCCGCCTCCGGCGGTGCCGCCTCCGGCACCGGGCGTGGCCCGTCGTTCGCCGCCGACGCCGACGATCTCGCCGACGAGCTGTTCGCCGACGACGCGCTCGCCCCGCCCGGCTCCGCCGGCCCCGTCGCCGCCGACGACGAGATCGCCCTGCGCAGTGGGATCCGGTTCGTCGCCCGGGTGGTGCCGACGCCGGTGACGGCCGCCGAGCGGCACGACGCCGGCCACCAGCCGGTGCGCTACGGCCGTGACGGCTTCGCGCTGCGCACCCCCGAGTCCGGCGACCTCGACGACCTGCGCATCGCCGTCGCCAAGCGGCGTCGGCCGGGCCCCGGGCAGGTGGAGGTGCGGGTGCGCGCCGCCGGGGTGAACTTCCGCGACGTGCTGCTCGCCCTCGGGGTGCTGCCGTCGACACCGATCGGGTTCGAGTGCGCCGGCGTCGTCACCGCCGTCGGCCCGGACGTCACCGCCCCGCGCCCCGGGGACGAGGTCATCGCGGTGGACCTGCTCGGCGGCGGGGCGTTCGGCTCCTTCCTGACCACCGACGCGGACCTGACCATGCCGATCCCCGCCGGGGTGGACGCGGCCGCCGCCGCCGGCATCCCGGTCGCCTTCGCGACGGCGTGGTACGCCCTGCGGGAGGTCGCCGACCTGCGCGCGGGCGAGTCGGTCCTCATCCACTCGGGCACCGGTGGGACCGGGCTCGCCGCGATCGCCGTCGCCCGGCTGCTCGGCGCCGAGGTCCTCGCCACCGCCGGCACCCCGGAGAAGCGGGCCTACCTGCGTGGCATCGGCGTCCGCCACGTGATGGACTCCCGCTCGCTGGACTTCGCCGACGAGGCCCGCGCGGCGACGGGGGGCCGGGGCGTCGACGTCGTGCTCAACTCCCTGGCAGGCCCGGCGATTCGCGCGGGGCTGGAGTCCCTGGCGCCGTTCGGCCGGTTCATCGAGCTTGGGCTGCGCGACATCCTCGCCGACAACCCTCTCGGCCTGCTGCCGTTCCGTAACAGCATCACGCTGGCCAGCGTCAACGCGATCGAGCTGTGCCGCGAGCAGCGGCACCGGGTGGTGGCCCTGCTGCGTGAGCTCTCCGCCGCCTTCGCCGCCGGTGACCTCGTCCCGCTGCCCGTGCAGAGCTTCCCGCTCGAATCGGCCGCGGAGGCGTTCCGGTTCATGGCCGGCGCCCGCCACATCGGCAAGATCGTGCTGACCGTCCCGGACGACGGGCAGACCGTGGCGATCCGGCCCGGCGGTGCCCCGCCCCCGGTGCGGCCCGGCGCGTCATACATCATCACCGGGGGTCTCGGTGGGGTGGGCCTGGCGACCGCCGCCTGGCTGGCCGCCCACCGGGCCGGCCGGGTGGTGCTGGGCGGTCGGTCGGCGCCGAACCCGGAGATCGACAAGAGGCTCACCGAGCTCGCCGCCCAGGGCACCGACGTTCGGGTGGTGCTCGGTGACGTCGCCGAGCCGGGGGTCGCCGAGCGGCTCGTCGCCGCCGCCACCGCCGACGACGTCACGCTGCGCGGCGTCGTGCACTCGGCGATGGTGCTCCAGGACGCGGCGCTGACCACCATCACCACCGAGCAGCTTCACGGCGTCTGGCATCCCAAGGTGCTCGGCGCCGCCCGGCTGCACGAGGCGACCGAGGGCCGTCCGCTGGACTGGTTCGTGCTCTACTCGTCGATCTCGTCGCTGCTGGGCATCCCCGGCCAGGGTTCCTATGCCTCGGCGAACTCCTGGCTCGACGGCTTCGCCGACTGGCGCAGCGCGCAGGGGCTGCCGACCACCTCGATCAACTGGGGGGTCTGGGGTGAGATCGGCGCCGGCATGATCTTCGGTGAGCGGGGTTACGAGACCATCCCGACCCGCGACGGCCTGCACACCCTGGAGACGGTCCTCGCGCACGGCCGCCGGCACGCCGGGCTGCTGCCCGGCGACCCCAGCGCCTGGATACCGCCGGCCGGTCGCCCGCTGTCGGTGTTCCAGGCCATCGTCCGGGACGGTGGTGCGCAGGCGGCCGAGGACGACGGTCCGACCGACATCCGGGCGAGACTGCGGGCCGCGGCGCCGGGGGTGCCCCGGCGGACGCTGTTCGAGGAGTACCTGGGCGAGCATCTGCGGGTGGTGCTCCGCCTGAGCCAGAGCACGCTCGACCCGGACACGCCGCTGCGGTCGTTCGGCTTCGACTCGCTGCTCGCCCTGGAGCTGCGTTCCCGGCTGGAACCCGCGCTCGGCATCACCCTGCCCGGCAACTTCATCTGGAAGTACCCGACCATCGCCGCGCTCGCCACCGGCCTCGCGGACTTCGCCGACCTGGCCCTCGACGGCGGCGACGGGCCCTGACGGACGGCGGGGTCACGGGCGGTGGTGGCGGGGCGTCCCGGCGCCACCGCCCGTCTGCGCCGTCTGCGAGGATGGGACCGCCATGGATCTCGATGCGTTCGTCGCCGTGCACCGTCCGGAGTGGATCCGGCTCGGCCGGCTCGTCGACCGGGCCGGCCGGCCGCGCCGGATGAGCGCCGACGAACTCGACGAGCTGGTCGAGCTCTACCAGCGGACCACCACCCACCTGTCGGTGATCCGCACCCGCTCCTACGACACCAGCCTCGTCGACGACCTCACCAACCTGGTGACCCGCGCCCGCGCGGCGGTGGGCGGGGCGCCCGACCCCGGGTGGCACGTCGTCGGCCGGTTCTTCGCCGTGACCTTCCCGCTGGCCGTCTACGAGCGCCGCTGGTGGGCGATCGCCACGGCGCTGGGCTCGGTGCTGGTCGCGCTGGCCGCCGGGCTGTGGATCGTCAACGACGCCGACGCGCAGGCCAACCTGGCCCCGCCGAGCGCCGTCGCCGAGCTGTGCCGCTCCGACTTCGCCTCCTACTACACGGAGAACCCGGCGCCCTCGTTCGCCAGCCAGGTCTGGACGAACAACGCCTGGGTGTCGGCGACGGCGGTCGCCACCGGCGCGCTGCTCGGCCTGCCGACCCTGCTGGTGCTGCTGGTGAACGCGGTGAACACCGGCGTGATCGGCGGGTACATGACCAGTTGCGGGCAGAGCGGCCAGTTCTGGAGCCTGATCCTCCCGCACGGCCTGCTGGAGCTCACGGTCGTGTTCCTCGCGGGCGCGGTGGGGTTGCGCCTGGGCTGGTCGATCATCGCGCCGGGTCCGCGGCGCCGCGTCGAGGCGCTGGCCGCCGAGGGGCGGGCGGCGGTGTCGATCACACTCGGCGCCGCGCTGGCCCTGGCGGTCTCCGGCCTCATCGAGGCGTTCGTGACGCCCTCGGGGCTGCCGACGGCGGTGCGGATCGGGATCGGTGCGCTGGCCTGGGCCGGCTTCGTCGCCTACGCCTGGGGCTACGGGTCGCGCGCGGCGGCGGCCGGCCAGACGGCCGACCTCGATGCCGCCCACGGCGCCGCCGACCTGGCCCCCGTGGTCTGAACCCGCCGCCGGCGGCCGCATTAGGCCGCCATAACTGACGTTAGGCTGCCATAACGGCACTAGGCTGCCAGGATGAGTCCGACCGCAGCCAGGGATGTCAGCGTCGACCGCGCGGGCCTGCTCGACTTCGTCCGCCCCCGCCACCGCGGCATCCTCGTCACCACCCGCCGCGACGGCGGCCCGCAGCTGTCCCCGGTGACGATGGGAGTCGACACCGCGGGCGACATCGTCGTGTCGACCTACCCGGAGCGGGCGAAGACCCGCAACGCGCGCCGCGACCCGCGAGCGTCGATGTGCGTGCTGTCCGACGAGTTCAACGGCGACTGGGTCCAGGTCGACGGCACGATCACGGTGGTCGACCAGCCCGCCGCGGTCGAGGACCTGGTGGAGTACTTCCGCTGCATCAGCGGCGAGCACCCCGACTGGGACGAGTACCGCGAGGCCATGCGCCGCCAGGAGAAGGTGCTGCTCCGGCTGCGGATCGAGCGGTGGGGGCCGATCAGCCGCGGCGGCTTCCCCGCGCGCCTGCTCGCCTCGGCCGACGAGGGCTAGCTAGCCCGGCCCGGGGGCCCGCGCGCGGCCGTCCGCCGCCCGGAGGTGGTCGCCGACCAGGTCCGCCACCGCCGCCGTGGCCTCGCGGTGGGGGAAGTGGCCCACGCCGTCGAGGACGACCCGGCGGTACCCGCCGGTGAAGTACCCCGCCTGGCCCGCGGACGCGGCCGGTGAGTCGCAGCGGTCGTCGCCGCCCTGGATCATCAGGGTGGGCACTGCGATCCGCTCGACCTCGGCGAGGCGGCGGCGCAGGTCGTCGTAGCGGGGGTCCCGCGGCTCGTCCGCGCGGAACCGCGCCCGGTAGGCGTTCAGGGTGATCGCCGCCCAGTCCGGATTGGTGAACGCCGGCGCGGTGGCGGCGAACTCGTCGTCGTCGAACCAGCCGGGCGGGCTCCAGGTGTCCCACTGGAGGCGGGCGAAGCCGACGGGGTCCTCACGGACCGCCCGCGCCCCGGCGTCGACGAACATCAGCCACTGGTACCAGAACGCTCGGGCCTGCTCGAAGCCCGGCATGGTGAAGCTCCCACGCGGCTGGTAGGCCAGGGCGAGCGCGGCGATGGCGGTCAGGCGCTGCGGGGCCAGGGCGGCGAGGGTGTAGGCGACGCGGGCGCCCCAGTCGTGGCCGACCACGGCGATCCGGCCCAGCCCGAGGGCGTCGGCGAGGTCGAGCGCGTCTGCGGCCAGGGCGACGGCCTGGCCGTCGCGCGGCGTGTCGGTGTGGCGGAACCTGGTCGCCCCGCTGCCCCGCAGGTCCGCAACGATCGTGCGCCAACCCTGCTCGTTCAGCCTGGCCTGGACGCCGTGCCAGCCGCGGGCGGCGTCCGGCCAGCCGTGCAGAAGCACCACCGGCGGCCCGTCGGCGGGCCCCGTCACCTCGACGGAGATGTCGAGGACCTCGGTGCGGACGGTGGTGGGCATCGCCGATCCTCCGCGTTCCTAGAACCCGTGATGGACGGCCTCGACGTTGTGGCCGTCGGGATCGCGTAGGAAGACGCCGTAGTAGGTGGGGTGGTACTCGGGCCAGACGCGCGGCGCGTGCAGCACCTCGACGCCGTCGCGCACCGCGGCCTCGTGCACCGCGTCGACGGCCGCCCGGTCCGCGGCACGGAAGGCCACGTGCAGCTCCCGGGCCTCGGTGCCGGCCGCCGGGCTCAGCCAGAACGACGCCTTCCCGTCCGGCCCGGACAGGCCGACCACCACGGAATCGCCGGCTGGGAAGCGCACCGCCTCGCGGATGCTGAGGGCCGCGAAGGTACGCAGGTAGAAGGCGAGCGACGCCTCGACGTCGGCTGCCTGGACACCTATGTGATCAAGCATGGCCGCATGCTAGCGCCGCCCTCCGACAGTTCGGCCACGATCGGGATCGGCGCCGTGTCCACCAACCGGTCCGGGTGGCGCGGCTCACACTCGGTGCGGTCGGGAAGGGCCGTCGCCGGGATTCCTGTTCGGACAGGTAGTCCGCGACCGCGCTCGGCGGGGCGTGACGGCGACGAGAGGAAGACCGATGACCACCGCCTTCGACCCGATCGACCTGGCCGGCCTGCGCCTGGCGAATCGCATCGTCATGGCGCCGATGACCCGCAACCGGGCGTTCGGCCCCGGCGCCACCCCGACGCCGTCGATGGCCACCTACTACGCCCAGCGGGCCGGCGCCGGGCTGATCATCACCGAGGGCGTCCAGCCCTCCGCCGTCGGCCAGGGCTACCCGAACACCCCCGGCCTGCACAGCGCCGAGCAGGTCCAGGCGTGGCGGGCGGTCACCGCCGCCGTCCACGACGCCGGCGGGGTGATCTTCGCCCAGCTCATGCACGCCGGGCGGATCAGCCACCCGAGCCTGCTGCCCGCGGGCGCAGTCCCGCTCGCCCCGTCCGCGGTCCGCCCCGCCGGCCAGGTGTTCACCGGCGCGGGCGTGGTGGACTTCGAGACCCCGGCCGAACTGGCCGAGGAGCAGATTCCCGAGATCATCGCGGAGTTCGCCGCGGCGGCCCGCAACGCGGTCGCCGCCGGCTTCGACGGCGTCGAGGTGCACGGCGCCAACGGCTACCTCATCAACCAGTTCCTGGCCACGAACGCCAACCGCCGCACCGACGCCTGGGGCGGCTCGGTCGCCGGCCGGATCCGGTTCGCCGTCGAGGCCACCCGGGCCGTCGTCGAGGCGGTCGGCGCGAGCCGGGTCGGACTGCGGATCTCGCCCGGCGGCAGCTTCAACGACATCGTCGTCGACGACGTGCCCGCCACCTACACCGCGCTGGTGGACGCGGTGCGCCCGCTCGGTCTGGCCTACCTGCACATCGCCGAGAACGCCGAGCGGTCGCTGACCGCGCAGCTGCGGAGTCGCTTCGGCGGCATCCTGATCCTCAATCCGGCCACCGGTGACCGGCCGACCGGGCTCGCGGACCTTTCCCTCGTCGAGGACGGCACCACCGACCTGCTCAGCTTCGGCGCCGCGTTCCTCGCCAACCCGGACCTGCCCACCCGGCTCGCGGCCGGCGGACCGTTCAACCCGGCCGACCGGGACACCCTCTACGGCGGCGACGACCGCGGCTACCTGGACTATCCGACGCTGCCCCCGGTGGCGACCGGCACTCCCGCCGTGCCCGCCCAGCTGGCAACCGTCACGGTCCTGCCCGCCTGAGGTACGGCGAATGTCGGGTCTCGGATACCGTCCGGACTCGACCTGCAGCCCGACGAGGGGAGCGCCCGCCATGGCGGACACCGAGGACTTCAACGCCCGGATCATCGCCGACTTCCGGGCGACCCAGGGGCATCCCGGTGGTCAGTTCGCGGGAACGCCGATCCTGCTGCTGCACACCACCGGGGCCCGCAGCGGCAACCCGCGGATCAACCCGTTGATGTACGTCGAGGACGGCGACCGTTACCTGGTGTTCGCCTCGTACGCCGGGGCGCCGAAGGATCCGGCCTGGTACCACAACCTGAAGGCGCACCCCGAGGCGAAGATCGAGATCGACACCCGGATCCTGGCCGTGCGCGTCGACGAGGTCACCGGCGTCGAGCGTGACGCCGTCTATGCCCGGCACGCCGCGAACTACCCGGCGTTCGCCGAGTATGAGGCGAAGGCCGGCCGGAAGATCCCCGTCATCGCGCTGACCCCCGTCCCCGCGACCTGACGGCGCCCTCCGCGACGATCGCGGCGGCACCCACCGGTCGCGGCGATGTGCCGGTGCCGCCGCGCTCCGGCAGGTGACGGGGGCGGGGATGATGGCGGGTGCGCAGCCGCCTCGAGGGCCTCGACCTGCGTGGCCGCCACATCCAGGGCCGACTCGGAGCGCGCTTCCTCTACCTGTCCTGGGGCGACGTCGACGATTCCGGCAGGTTCGCGATGTTCCGGCGGGCGAAGCTGATGCTCGACGCCGTCGACCCGGACGTCCTCGCCGCGGCGGTCCGCGCCGGGGAGCTGGTCGGCCGGCTTGGCCTGACCGACGCTCGCGGCCAGCCGCTGTGCGCCGCGGTCCGGCCGCCGGTGATCAGCTGGTCGGCGGTCACAGTCGGCCGAGGGACTTCAGGGTGAGGTAGGCGTCGGTGACGGCGGCGGCGTAGCCGGCGGGCGGCGCGTCGACGACCTCGACGCCGCGGCGGCGCAGCGTCTCGGTGAGCTCGCGGCGGCGCATCAGGGTCTGTTCGGCCGCCGCGGCGGCATACACGGCGCGGACGTCCTCACGGCCGGCGGCCAGCTCGTCGACGCGGGGGTCGCGCAGCGCCGCCACCACGACGGTGTGCCGCGCGGTCAGCGTCCCCAGCGCCGGCAGCAGCCCCTCCTCGATCACGGCCGGCACCAGCTCGGTGAACAGCACGACCAGACAGCGGCGCGAGGTCTCCCGCAGCACCGTCGAGACGATCCCGCCGTGGTCCGCCTCGACGATGGCCGGCTCCAGCCGGGCCATGGCGTCGGTCATCCGGGCCAGGAACGCGTGGTCGTGCGAACCGGGCAGCGTCACCCGGGGCACGCTGTCGTGCGCGACGAGACCGACCCGGTCGCCGGCCCGCAGCGCGACCGCGGTGAGCAGCAACGCGGCGTCGAGTGCGTGGTCCAGTCGGGGGACGTCGCCGACCCGCCCGGCGGAGGTGCGCCCGGTGTCGAGCACGCAGACCACCCGGCGGTCCCGCTCTGGCCGGAAGGTCCGGACCACCACCGCCCCGCGTCGTGCGGTGCCCCGCCAGTCGATCAGGCGGACGTCGTCGCCGATCACATAGTCGCGCAGGCTGTCGAACTCCGAGCCGGCGCCGGCCCCACGGATCGCGACCTCGCCCTCGACCTCCCGCAGCCGGGCGAGCGCCGCGGGCAGGTGCCGGCGCGACGTGAACGGCGGCAGCACCCGGACCCGCCATGGGCAGTGGTGACGGCCCTGCCGGCCGGCAAGGCCGAGCGGGCCGAGGGAACGCACCGTGATCCGGAAGGGCTCCCGGTCGCCGCGCCGCGTCGGGTACAGCGTCGTCTCGAGGAAGCGCCGTTCCCCGGCGGGGACGATCACCCGGTGCGCCCGCGGCCGGGCGCCCGCGGACGGAGGCCAGGCGTCGCGGACCCGGGCCCGCACGGTCCGGGCGCCGTCGTTGGCGATCCCGAGCACGAGGGGGACCGGCTGGCCCAGCCGGGCGGACGTCGCCCCGGACCGGGTGAACTCCAGCGTGCGGACCCCGCCGGCCAGCGCGAGGTCGACCCCGACGAGCCCCACGACCACCAGGTCGACGAGCACCATCGTCAGGCCGGGCGCGGGCGAGAGCAGGACGACCAGCACCCCGAACAGGGCCAGCGCGACGGCGCGGCCAGTGATCGCCACCGCAACCCGCCTACCGGGGCACCGGGACGGTGGCCAGCACCTGTTCCAGCACCACGTCCGCGGTGACGCCGTCGAGCTCGGCTTCGGGCCGCAGGCTGATCCGGTGGCGCAGCGTCGCCCGGGCCAGGGCCTTGACGTCGTCGGGGGTCGCGTAGCCGCGCCCGGACAGCCACGCCCAGGCCCGGGTGGTCGCCAGGAGCGCGGTGGCGCCGCGCGGCGACACCCCGAGCTGCACGCTCGGCGCCACCCGGGTCGCGCGCGCCAGGTCGACGATGTAGGCCAGCACCTCCGGGTGCACCGCGACGGTGAGCACCGCCGCCCGCGCCGCGGCCAGGTCCGCCGGGCCCGCGACCGGCCGCACGCCGGCCGCGGCCAGATCCGTCGGGTCGAAGCCGCCCGCGTGGTGGGCCAGCACCCGGATCTCGTCGTCGCGCGGCGGCAGCGGCAGCGTCACCTTCACCAGGAACCGGTCGAGCTGCGCCTCGGGCAGCGGGTAGGTGCCCTCGTGTTCGACGGGGTTCTGGGTCGCCAGGACGGCGAACGGGCTGGGCAGCGGCCGGGGTGTCCCCTCCACGCTGACCTGCCGCTCCTCCATCACCTCCAGCAGGGCGGCCTGGGTCTTCGGCGGGGTCCGGTTGATCTCGTCGGCGAGCAGCAGGTTCGTGAAGACCGGGCCCTCGCGGAAGGTGAACGCGGAGCTGCGGTTGTCGTAGACGAGCGAGCCGGTGACGTCCCCCGGCATCAGATCCGGGGTGAACTGCAGCCGCTTGGTGTCCAGCGACAGCGCGGTCGCCAGGGTGCGCACGAGCAGGGTCTTCGCCACGCCCGGCACGCCTTCGAGCAGCGCGTGTCCACGGCAGAGCAGGGCGACGACCAGCCCGCTGACGGCGGCGTCCTGGCCGACCACGGCCTTGGCGATCTCGCCGCGCAACGCGATCAGTGCCCGGCGCGCGGCGTCGGCGTCGGGCGGCGCGGGCCACCCGCCGGGCCGGGCGGCCACCGGGGCCGGCGGGGCCTGCCGCGTCGGCGCGGTGCCCGGCCGGCGTGGCGTGTCCTCGCCCGACGCGTCATCGCGTGCCGGTGGTACGTCGCGCACCGGGCTGGCGTTCTCCTCGGAATTCCCTTGGGCGGCCTGCGCATCGTGAGCGATCTGACCGGCCTGAGCGGGCTGCGCGGCCTGAGCGGGCTGCGCAGCCGGTGCGGGCTGACCGGCCTGAGCGGGCTGCGCGGCCGGTGCGGGCTGCGCGAGTCCAGCGGGTGGGTCCGGGATCGGCGCCGCGGGCCGACCCGATCCCGCGGCGGTCGGCTCCGCGTCGATGTTCGGGGAGGTCACCGTCCACCTACCTGTCGGTCGAGTTCGTCGAGCGCCCGAGCCAGCGCGAGCAGTGCGGCGTCCCGCTCGCCGGGCCGGCCGGCGCCGCCGGTGCCGACGGTGCCGCGCCGGGCGCCGGACACGCCGCTCGCCGCCGGCTCTGCCGGCCGGGCGGCGTCCGGCGGGAGATGGCGCGACTGGTAGCGGTCCCGGGCCCGCCCGAGCGGGCTGGGCGCGCCGGTGGTCTGCGGCGGCATGCCCGAACCGTACAGGAGCGATCCGATTTCCGAGGGTGACCGCCCGGTCTGTTCGCTGACGGAGGCCACGAGGGCTACGGGATCGGGTCCGGGTGTCCCGGTCGGTCCGGCCAGCACGGGCAGCCCCGTGCGTTCCGCCAGCCGGACCCGGGTGCCGGCCCGCAGCGCGTCGGCGGCACGGTCCCGGGCGTGTGCGGCGGCGTAGAGCCGGCCGCGCCCCTCCACCGTCTCCGCGGCCCGGACGATCACGGGCAGTGGCTCGGGCACCGGCGGTCCCAGCCGCCGCCCCCGCCACAGCGCCAGCAGCACCAGCACGACGAGGGCCTGCAGGCCCGCCCACCGGAACCCGGCGGGCAGCAGCTCTGCCGCGCTGCGGGTACCGACGCCGCCGGCGGCGTCGGCGGCCGGGGTGATCCAGGACAGCGTGGGATGCCGGGCGAGCAGGCCGAGGGCCAGCGCCGCGTTGCCCGAGCGGTCCAGCTCCCGGTTGGTGAGGAAGTCCGCGGACCCGAGCAACACCAGCCGCCCGGCCGCGGGCGCCGCATCGGTCCGGTCGGGGCTGAGCACGGCGAGCTGGGCCGCGTCGGGCGGGTCGCCGTAGCAGAGCGTCAACCGCATGTCACCGAGGTCGCCGCCGTCGGCTGGGGTGAAGGCACGGCTCCCGCCGATCGTGGCGCTGCCCGCCACGGCCGCCTCGGGCAGCGCGCAGCGCGGGTCGGACCCGCCGCCCGCCGGCTGCCGGTCGGCCGTGGCGATGCCCACGTCGAGGGCGTCGAGTACGGCGTTACCCGGCGCCACCAGTACGACGTCGGAGCCTCGCCAGACGCGACCGAGCAGGTCGGTGAGCGCGTCGTGGGTCAGCCGTCCGGGGCCGACGACGACGAGCGTGTCCTGCTGGCCGGCCGACCCCGCGGGCATGGCGTCCGCGGGGGACACCGCCACGCCGCGGGTGCGCAGGATCTGGGCCAGGGCGCGGGTCCCGTCGGACTCGGCCGATGCCACGTCCAGCGCCGGCCGTCCGGCCGGACGGGTGACCAGGGCGGTAACCACGAGGAAGCCGAGCAGGAGGGCGCCGACGACGGCCACCACGAGGACCCCGCGGCGCACCGCCGGCGGTTGCGGACCGCTGCGCACCGCGCTGGGCGAAGCGCCGCCCGGGCTGGCGCCGCCGGGCGTCAGGGTGCCGCTGGCCGTCATGCCGGCACCGCGAGGCCACCCGCCGCGCCGTCCCGCCCACCCGTGCCGCGCCGCAGGTGGGACAGGGCGGTGTCCGCGTCGACGAGCACCTGGTAGCCGGCGGCGGTGGCCGGGCGCCCGCCGTACCAGATTTCGCTGAAGACCTCTACCGCGGCGGCCAGGGCAGTCTGCCCGTCGCCGGCCGGGGCGATCCGCGCGACCTCGGCGACGAGCTCCCCGGCGGTGCGCCCGGGGCGTGGATCGAGCACGCCCTTCTCCTCGAGCATCCGCACGATCGCCCGCAGCCGGGAGCGCACCGCCCGCGCGTAGTCCTCGCCGGCCGCGTGCCGGTCGGCCTCGACCCGCAGCTGCGCGGCGGTCAGCGGGCTGGACAGGTCGTCCGCGGCCGCCTGCCGCGCCCGCGCAGTCCGCCGGACCGGACCCAGCCACCACCGCAGCGCGATCACCCCGACGACGAGCACCGCCACGAGCGCGAGGACCCCGAGCCCGCGGGAGCCGCCGCCCGCCCCGCTGTGCGGGAGTACCCAGTCGAACAGGTCCGCGACCCGGTCGCCGATCCAGCTGAGCAGCCGGTTCCACCAGTGCGGCCGGCTGTCGCCGTAGATGCCGTCCGACAGCTCGCGGTGCGCCTCCTGCCGGGCACCGTCGCGGGTGACCGGACCGCCCAGCGTCATCCGGGTGTCCCCACCCCGGCCGCCCGGGCCCGTGCGGCCTCGGCGAGGGTGACGTCCAACCCCTCCCGCCGGATCCGTAGATCGATGTACAGCAGCACCACGGTGCCGGAGACGATCGGCGTCGAGATCGTCGTGGCCAGCAGGTTGCCGATCCCCTGGACGATATGGCCGGTCACCGTGAGGTCGCCGTCGAGGAAGTCACCGAACACCTCCGACGACGACCCCAGGATCACCGCGGTGACGACGGCAAGGACTGCGCTGAGCATGAGCGCGACGAGCATCGCGAGAACCAGGATGCCGAGGGTCCGCCACCAGGAGCCGCGCACGATCGCCACCGACCGGCGCAGGGCATGGCGGACGCCGCCGCCCTCGAGGATGTACGCGGGCGTCGCCAACCCCAGATAGACGCCCACGACGACGGCGCCGACGAGCAGGGCGACCAGCCCGAGCGCCACCGCCGCCGTGACGATGACCGTGAGGGCGAACAGTCCGCCGAGGCGCGGGGCGACCCGTCGGACGGCCTCGATCGGGCCGATGCGGCTACCCAGCGTCGCCTCGCTCACGACCACGCTGAGCACGCCGGACAGGAACAGCCCGAGGATGAGGTCGAGGGCGAGGGGCACGAGCGTGCCCAGTGCCCTCACCCCGGTCGAGGCGTTCTCCGTGCTGATTGCGACCACCGTGGAGATCGTCTCGACGACGGCTGCGGACGCGAGGGTGACCCCGATGGTCGCGCCCGGGTTCGCGCGGATCGTGGCGAAGGTGCCGTCCAGGATCTCCCCAAGGGCCAGTGGGCGCAGTGGGATGATCCCCGGCCTGGGTGCCGCCGCACCCCAGCGCCACGGTCCCTGGGGACCGGGCGGGGGCTGGTGCCATCCGGCCGACCCACCCTGAGAGGGCCCATGCCATCCGGGCGGCCCGCCCTGCGGGGGCCCATCCTGCGGGGGCGCGCCGAGGGGTGCCGGTGGCTGGCCGGCGGGCTGGTCGGGACGCCCCCACCCGTCATGGGGCAGCGGCGCGCCCCACGACGGCCCGGCGGAACCGTCGCCCGCGGGCGACGGTGTGCCGGGCGCGGCCCAGCCGGGTCCGTCGGTCATCGGTGTGTCTCCACTCGTCGCTCGGGCGTCGCTCATCGGTCTCGCGGTCGTTCAAGGGTCTGGCGGTCGTTCGAGGGTCTGGCGGTCGTTCGAGGGGGCCTACGGTCGGTCAACGGTCTCGCGGTCGTTCAGGTCTCACGGTCGCTCGTGGGGAGCGCGGTCGCTGCGGGGCCTCGCGGTCGGTGATCTGTCGGGCGTCGCGGGGCTTCTCCCCGTTGTCAGGATTCTGTGCTTGGAACGGGGGTGTGCCGGGGCCGGCGCGCGGATATGCCCGGGCGTGGTCGGGATCGGCCGCCCGGACGTGCTCCCGGTCGGCTGTACCCCGCAGGGTCTGCTCCACGGAGATGATCCGCCGGCGCCGATCGTCTCAGACCGCGCCGGGCCGGCGCGCGACGGCCTCCTGTCGGCCTGCGCCGTGACTGTCCACCCGTGGCCTGCTCCTTGCGATCCCGCCGACGACTTTCCTCTTTCGATCACCGGGCGGTTCGGCCACTCCTCGGCTCAGCACCCCTGGTGTGGAGGGCTGTCCACAGCCGGCCGGAATTCGCGGGGTGCGTTGTCCACAGATCGCCCACAGGGCTGGCGGACGCCGCGGCCGGCAATGATCCTTCCTCTCATGGCCCGCGCATTCCTGCCCCTGCTTGTCCGGAACCTGGCGATCCTCGCCGACCTGATCGTGCCGCTCTCCTGCGCCGGCTGCGGTGGTCGCGGGGCGTCCGTCTGTCCGGCGTGCGTCGCGGAGCTGCGCGGTCCAGCCTTCCTCGCCGCCGCGGGTCCCATGGCCACCCCGCGGCGGCGGGGGCTGCCGCCGTGTCTGGCGGCGGCTCGTTACGGTGGCCGGGTTCGGTCGATTCTGCTGGCCTACAAGGAGCGCGGCCGGGTGGACGCCGCCCGGCCGCTGGGCGCCGCACTGGCCCGCGCGGTCGCGCGGGCGCTGCCGGCTGCCGCGCCCGCCGCCCTGGGTGGTCCCAGCGGGGTCCGTTCCGCGCCGGCACCCGCGCCTGCGTTCGTGCTCGTGCCGGTGCCCTCCACTGCGGCGGCGCGCCGTCGCCGGGGCTTCGATCATCTGGCGCTGCTGTGTTCCGCGGCAGCCGCCGTGCTGCGCCGCCACGGTCACCGGGTGCGCGTCGCGCCCGTGCTGCGGCCGGTGCGCCGGCTCGCCGACCAGGCCGGGCTGGGCGCCGCGGCGCGGGCGGTGAACCTCGCCGGCGCCTTCGAGGTGGTGAATCCAGCGCGGGCGGCCCGACGCGCGACATTGCCGGCGGGCGCGCGGGTCGTCGTAGTCGACGACGTGCTGACAACCGGCGCGACGATGGGGGAGGCGGTGCGGGCGTTGCGGGCCGCCTCCGTGCGAACCACCGCGGTCGCCGTGGTCGCCGTCACCGATCCGACGCGCGGAAGAGTCGGCCTACCCGCGATCCACGGTCCGCCGGGGTGAAACTGCCGGTACGCGCCGTCCGCGCCGGCCCGCAAGGGGCGAATGGCCCGGCGGTGGCAGGCCCTCATGCCTGCCGGGCGTAGCGCACGCGTCGTGCGGATGCTGGGCTGACGGGCGGAGTAGGGGCGCCGCAGAGGGGAAGGAGCCGAACGCGGGCGACCGACCGCAAACGGCACGACGGAAAGGTGCGACAACCGTGGACAGGGCGTCCGTGGATCGTCTCGACCCGAGGCCGTGACGTATCCCGGGGGACGCCGCAACATGCCGGCGCACGGCTGGCCGCTGGCGCAGGTCGCGTCGCCGGAAATGGCGAACGGGAGGTGGATCGCGTGGACATCGTGGTCAAGGGCAGGCACACTGCGGTTCCGGAACGGTTCCGCAATCATGTTGAGGCCAAGCTCGCCAAGTTGGAGCGGCTGGACTCCAACATCATCAGTGTCGACGTCGAGCTGTCGAAGGAGCACAACCCCCGGCTGTCCGACGTCTGTGACCGGGTCGAGCTCACCGTGTACTCGCGGGGCCCGGTGATCCGGGCCGAGGCCGCCGCAGCCGACTGCTACGCCGCCCTCGACCTGGCCACCGGCAAGCTCACCGAGCGCCTGCGCCGGGCCGCCGACCGGCGAGTCCGTCACCACGCCAACCACGCCGGTGCCAAGCCGGCCGGCATCACCTCCGTGCCGCTGGAGAGCCTGATGCCGTTGGAGGGCACCCGCCCGGCCGACCTGCGTCCCGCCCCCGAAGCGCAACCGTCCGTGGGGCACTCGGTGCGCCCGGTCGTCGCGGCCCCCGCCGACGCGCTCGCCGCAGCCGACAGCCCGGCCGGCCGGGGCGAGGCGGCGGACCAGGCGCCGCTGGTCGTGCGGGAGAAGACGCACGAGGCCGACCCGATGACGCTCGAGGATGCCCTGTCCAACATGGAGCTGGTCGGGCACGACTTCTACCTCTTCCTGGACGTCGACCTCGGCCTGCCCAGCGTCGTCTACCGTCGCGTCGGCTACGACTACGGCGTGATCAGGCTCGCGGGCCCGGCCGGGGCGGCGGCCGCCGCGTCGCTGGACGCGCACCATGGCGTGGACCAATCGGCGCAGGATCGCGGCGCCTTCGCGAGCTCGGTCGCTCTTTAGACGATCTGCAGGTCACGTCCACCGGCTGACGTGGGACCATTTGCCTCGGGTGTCGGAGTGCACGGCACGCCACCCCGCGTGTAGTCGCGTGGGGTGGCGTGACCGGGGTGAAAGTGGTCCTAAGGAGGTCAGATGACGGTGGAGGAGCAGCGCTCTGAGGAGGTGCTGCCGACGCCATCGGAGGCGAACCCCATCCGGGTGCTCATCGTCGACGACCATGCACTGTTCCGGCGCGGGTTGGAGATGGTGCTGGGCCAGGAGGTCGACATCGAGGTCGTCGGGGAGGCCGCGGACGGGTCCGAGGCCGTGACGATGGCGAAGGAGATGGCTCCCGACATCGTGCTCATGGACGTGCGGATGCCGCGTCGCGGCGGGATCGACGCCACGAGCGCCATCAAGGAGGCGGTGCCGAGCGCGAAGATCGTCATGTTGACGATCAGTGACGAGGAGGCTGACCTCTACGACGCGATCAAGGCAGGGGCCATGGGCTACCTGCTCAAGGAGATCTCCATCGACGAGGTCGCCGCCGACATCCGCGCCGTCTACGGCGGGCAGAGCCTGATCAGCCCGTCGATGGCGTCGAAGCTGCTCAGCGAGTTCGCGGCGATGATCAAGAACAAGGACGACCGGCCGCAGCTACCCACCCCCCGGCTCACCGACCGGGAGATGGAGGTGCTGCGCCTCGTCGCCAAGGGCATGAACAACCGCGACATCGCCAAGCAGCTCTACATCAGTGAGAACACCGTGAAAAACCACATTCGCAACATCCTGGAGAAGCTGCAGCTGCATTCCAGGATGGAAGCGGTGGTCTACGCGGTCCGGGAGAAACTGCTCGAAATCACCTGAGTCATCGGTGCAGGTTACCGGGTGGGGGTGGATCGTCCGGGAGTCGGGAGCCCACCCAGCAGTCGACTCGCCGTCCGTCGCCCACCACCAGGGCCTGTCGCAGGGTTCCCTCCAGCGTGAATCCGCATTTCTCGGCCACCCGGAGGGACGCGGTGTTGCCGACCTGGGCCCGCCAGCCAATCCGGGCCAGTCCAAGTGCCCCGAAGCCCCAGCGGGTCACGGTCGTCACCGCCTGTGACATCACGCCCTGGCCGCGGGCCGGCGCCGCGCACCAGTAGCCGAGATCGGCGTCGCCCTGGTCGGTGATGTCCAGCAGCGCGACCGAGGCGAGCAGCCCCTCGGTCGTGGCGTCGACCACCGCGAACAGTGCGCCGGTCCCGTCCGCCCAGGCGGCGGGGGCCTGCCGGGTCACGAAGTCTTCGGCGTGCCGACGTTCGTAGGGCGTGGGCACCTGCGTCCACCGCGGAATCTCCGGATCCTGGCAGGCCTCGTGCACGGCGTCGACGTCATAGGGGCGCCATGGGCGCAGATGCAGGCGGCCGGCGGTGATCTCCGCCGGTTCGAGAGACGGCATGTCTCTCCTTTTACCGGCTCGCCGCCGGCCCCGTGGCGTACCCCCGTCCACCCACCCGGGCACCCCATGGCGCCCCCGGTCGTTGGAGTGGGTGACGCCAGCGTGTCCCCGCGTCGTCGCCCCTGTTGTCCTGCTCGTTTGTGCCCACGCAATCCCCGCCCCCGGGCGTCGGTACCCGTCCCCACCCCGCACACCCCGTCCTCGACCGCGGCCGGAGGAACCGCGTCCCGATGGATGTTGTGGGGGACGGTCCAGGGGCTAGCATCGTGTGGTCGGTGCCTCGCCGACATGCCTGCCGGAGGAGTTTCGCCCGTGGTTCTAGACAAGATCTTGCGTGCCGGCGAGGGCCGGATTCTGCGCAAGCTCAAGGCGATCGCCGAGCAGGTGAACCTGATCGAGGACGACTTCACCGGGCTGTCCGACGGCGAGCTGCGCGGCATGACCGACGAGTTCCGCCAGCGTGTCGGGGAGGGCAGGGAGTCCCTCGACGACCTGCTGCCCGAGGCATTCGCCGCCGTCCGCGAGGCCGCCCGGCGCACGCTCGGCCAGCGGCACTTCGACGTGCAGATCATGGGCGGCGCGGCGCTTCATCTGGGCAACATCGCCGAGATGAAGACCGGTGAGGGCAAGACGCTGGTCTCCACTCTGCCCGCGTATCTGAACGCCCTGTCCGGCAAGGGCGTGCACGTCGTCACGGTCAACGACTACCTCGCCCAGCGTGACGCCGAGAACATGGGCCGCGTCCATCGTTTTCTCGGGCTCACCGTCGGGGTGATCCACCCGCAGATGCCGCCCCCGGTGCGTCGCGCTCAGTACGCCTGCGACATCACCTACGGCACGAACAACGAGTTCGGGTTCGACTATCTGCGCGACAACATGGCCTGGAGCGCGGACGAGCTGGTCCAGCGCGGCCACAACTTCGCGGTGGTCGACGAAGTCGACTCCATCCTCATCGACGAGGCCCGCACGCCGCTGATCATCAGCGGCCCGGCGGACCACCCGACCCGCTGGTACACGGAATTCGCCCGGATCGCCCCGCTGCTGGAGCGCGACGTCGACTACGAGGTCGAAGAGGGCAAGCGGACGGTCGCCATCACCGAGTCCGGCGTCGAGAAGGTCGAGGACCAGCTCGGCATCGACAATCTCTACGAGTCGGTGAACACCCCCCTCGTGGGCTACCTGAACAACTCGCTGAAGGCCAAGGAGCTCTACAAGCGGGACAAGGACTACATCGTCACCGACGGCGAGGTCCTCATCGTCGACGAGTTCACCGGCCGGGTGCTGCACGGCCGGCGCTACAGCGAGGGAATGCACCAGGCGATCGAGGCCAAGGAAAAGGTCGAGATCAAGCAGGAGAACCAGACCCTCGCGACGATCACCCTGCAGAACTACTTCCGGCTTTACGACAAGCTTTCCGGAATGACCGGTACCGCCATGACCGAGGCGGCCGAGTTCCACCAGATCTACTCGCTCGGCGTGGTGCCGATCCCGACGAACAAGCCGATGATCCGTAACGACCAGCCGGACGTCGTCTACAAGACCGAGATCGCGAAGTTCGACGCCGTGGTCGAGGACATCGCCGAGCGGCACGAGAAGGGCCAGCCGGTCCTGGTCGGCACCACGAGCGTGGAGAAGTCCGAGTACCTGTCCAAGGAGCTGACCAAGCGGGGCGTGCCGCACGAGGTCCTCAACGCCAAGCACCACGAGCGGGAGGCGACCATCATCGCCGAGGCGGGCCGCAAGGGCGCCGTCACAGTGGCGACGAACATGGCCGGCCGCGGTACCGACATCATGCTCGGCGGGAACCCGGAGTTCATCGCCCAGGCCGAGCTGCGCCAGCGCGGACTGTCGCCCATCGAAACTCCCGAGGACTACGAGGCCGCCTGGCAGGAGGCGCTGGAGAAGGCCCGTCAGTCGGTGAAGACCGAGCACGAGGAGGTCGTCGAGGCCGGCGGTCTGTACGTGCTCGGCACCGAACGGCACGAGTCCCGGCGCATCGACAACCAGCTGCGCGGCCGGGCCGGCCGGCAGGGCGACCGCGGAGAGTCGCGCTTCTACCTCTCCCTCGGTGACGACCTCATGCGGCTGTTCAACGCCGCCGCCGTCGAGGGAATCATGGATCGCCTCAACATCCCCGAGGACGTCCCGATCGAGTCGAAGATCGTGACGCGGGCGATCCGGTCGGCCCAGACCCAGGTCGAGGGCCAGAACTTCGAGATCCGCAAGAACGTCCTCAAGTACGACGAGGTCATGAACAAGCAGCGCACCGTCATCTACGACGAGCGCCGCAAGGTCCTCGACGGCGCCGACCTGCACGAGCAGGTGCGGCACTTCGTCGACGACACCGTCGAGGGGTACGTGCGCGGCGCCACCTCCGACGGCTACCCCGAGGAGTGGGACCTCGACACCCTGTGGACCGCGCTCGGCCAGCTCTATCCCGTCGGGGTGGAAGCGCCCGGCACCGATGACCGGGACGGGCTCACCCCCGACCACCTGCTGGAGGACATCCAGGCCGACGCGCAGGAGGCGTACGACCGCCGCGAGCTCGACCTCGGCGAAGGCGCCGACGACGAGCCGATCATGCGCGAGCTGGAGCGACGGGTCGTCCTCGCCGTGCTGGACCGCAAGTGGCGCGAGCACCTCTACGAGATGGACTACCTGCAGGAGGGCATCGGCCTGCGGGCGATGGGGCAGCGCGACCCGCTGGTCGAATACCAGCGCGAGGGTTTCGACATGTTCCAGACGATGATGGAGGGCATCAAGGAGGAGTCCGTCCGCCTCCTGTTCAACGTCGAGGTCCAGATCGCCGGCCAGGAGAGTGAGGCGGCCCCCGCGGAGAGCGTCTCGGTCGCTCCCGCGGCTCCGGCGGGAGCCGCTGCCCTGCCCGCATCGGTGGTGCCCGTGGCCCTGCCGGAGGATGTGCCCGCCTCGGGCGACAGGGCGGCCGCGCGCCGGACGCCACCGGAGGCCCCGGCTGCGCCGGCGCCGCCCGCCGCGCCGCCGGTCTTCGTCAAGGGCCTGGAGCCGCGCCGCCCGACCGGTGGGCTTCGCTACACCGCGCCGTCGGTCGACGGGGGCTCCGGACCGGTCACCACCCTGGACTCAGGCGCCGAGCCGCCGGTCGGTGGCGGCGCGGCTCGTGGCGCCGGCGGGTCGGTGACGGGGGCGAGTGCCCGCCCCGCTCGCAACGCCCCCTGCCCGTGCGGCTCGGGTCGCAAGTACAAGCGGTGCCACGGCGATCCCGCGCGGCGCAACGCCGAGTAGGGGCGCCGCCCGCACCCTCCGCTCCCGACCGCCGGACAACGGGCAACACCCGCGGTCCGGCGCCGGGAAGCGGACACTGTGATCCCCGCTCGGTCAGCCGACCTGCAGGGTCGTGACTCGCCAGCGGCCGCCCGCGGCCTCCATCCGCAGCGCCAGCGCAGCCGCCCGCGCGCCGCGGCTGATCACCGCCGACACCTCGGCCACGCCCGGCCGCGGTTCACTCACCCGCACGCTGCGCACCTGCCCGCGGCGGCGGTCGCTGAGCTGCGCGGCGATGCGTTCGAGATCGCTCTGAAGCCGGGGCGTCGTCCAACCGGCGAGGTGGGACACGGGCCGGACGCCGCCGAGTGCCTCGACGATCGCCCGGACGACGATCACGGCGGCCTCCCGCGCGGGCGCTACCGGCCGGCCGGTAGCGGGGGCGCGGGCCGGTCGGCGTCCCGTCGCAGGCAGATCGCCTGAGGCCGGTCGCAGCGGTCCCGCCTCGGTGAACACCTGCTCCGGCACGGCCAACTGCCGGGGCGAGCGGTCCACGGTGACGGTGCCGCCACCAGCCCGCTGCTCGCCGCTGCGGGGGCCGCTCGGGTGGTCCGCGGCCGTGTCCGGGCAACCCGTGCCCGTTCGGTCGGTATCCGCGTGGCTGCTCTCCGGGCGCTCGGTGGTTCTGCCGCCGGGGGGAGTGGCGGGGCGGCCCCCGCCACGGCTGCCGGTGGATCCGCGGCGATGGCCGCCCCCGCCGGGATCGGCCGCGGGTCGGGCGGTCCGGTCGGCGGCGCCGCCGGCTCGCCGGGCGGGCCGGATCCGAGTGTGGGACGGCCGGCCGGTGGTACTCACGGGGGCGGGCTCGATCTCGTCGTCGTAGGGGGGTTCGTTCGGGGTGACGGGGAGCAGCCGCATGCCGGGGACCGACTGTGGTCGCCGGGGCAGGGTCAGGGCACAGGTGGCGGTCACGGCAGGCTCCGATGGTGGCGGGCGGGGTCAGGGCCCGGATGGCGGTCTGAGGCGTTGGCCGGGAAGGATCACGTTCGGGTCGTGGCCGATCACGTCGGAGTTCGCGGCCCACCAGCGGGGCCATTCCGCCGCGATCTGCTCGTGCGTGGCGGTGGGGCCGAGATGGCGGGCGGCGATCGTCCACAGGTTGTCCCCGCGCAGGACGACGACCTCCTCGGCCTCGCCGCGTGGCGACTGACCGGTGCCCGACGGGCTGGCGGGAACGCCCGTGCCGCGGTGGGAGGACGGGACCAGCGGGTCGCGTGCCGGCGCCGAGGAGGCGGGTGTGGGTTTCGGTGCGGGCGCCGTCGAGGCACCGCCGGCGGGGGCCGGGCCGGTCGGTGCCGTCGACGGCGTCGCGGTGCGCGGCGGATCAGTGGCCGGGCGCTCGAGATCCGGCCAGCTCGCCGACGTGCGGGCCGTGGTGAGCCGGACGGGGGGGCCGGGGTCAGGGGCCGCCGGAGCGCCGCTCTGGGCGGCGTCCGGAGATCGGGGCGGCGTCGACGAGGTCGACGCCGGTGCTGTCGCGTGCATGTCGACGACGGGGATGGCCTCGCCCAGGCCCGGCACGGAGATCGTCGGGCTGGTACCCGCGGTCGAGGCCGGGGCGTGGATGGGCGTCGAACCGGCCGACGGTGGGCTCTCGGGAGCGGCGGCCGATTGGGCCGGTGCGGCGCCGGGGGAGCGCGTGGCCGTCGTCGACTCGGCGGCTCCCCCCCGGGGCGGCGGAGGCGGGGCGGCCGAGGTCGGGCAGCCGGGGGCATGGCCATGGCGGGGCGATCGAGGTCGGGCAGCCCGGCCGCACCGGGGGAGGCCGGGCCCGAACGGACGGCCTCGCCGCGGTAAGCCACGTCCTGCACCCGGGGTCCGGCCGCGCCGGTGCCGGCCGCGTCGCCCTGGACCGGGCCGGGCACCCCCGCGGCCGGGCGGTCGAGGGACGGCAGGCCGGTGGCGTGACCCGCGGCCGCTGCCGGCGCGCCCGGCGCGCCCCCGAGGCCGACCGCCGCCGGGCGGCCGAGGTCGGGAAACGTCGCTGGCGCCGTGACGCCGATCCCGGGGCCCGGGTGGCTGCCGGCGGCCACGGCGGGCATCGCCGCCATGACCGGGGCGACGCCGGCGACCAGGGTGACGCCGAGGCCGAGCTCGATCAGCCGGCGCACCGCGCGGGGCAGGATCAGGCGGGCCAGCGCCGCGCTGAGCCGGCCGACGCCGCCGGGGATGGCGGCGGCCACGCCGAGCAGGACGCCCAGGCACAGCCAGAGCAGGCACAGCCATGCCACCGCGCCGACGACCGTGACGAGGGCCTGCTCGGGCGCCGCGGTGAACCAGTCCGGCACGTCGCCGACGCTGCCCGGCAGGTCCGCCAGCCGGGGGCCGAAGACGATCAATATGATCGCCGTGCCCACGGCTCCGGCCGCGCCGGCGAACAGCGCCAGCGTCCGCCGAGCCGCTCCCGCGATCATCGTCGCCTGCTCCTGTCTGCCGGATGTCGTCGAACGACTTCGTTTGCCTATGTTTGGTTGTGTAAACCTCTGGCGTCCCACTGTCAATCCCGCTTGCGTCGTGCGTGAGGGATCGAGTCGGCCGGCGTGCAGCGGAACGTACCCGTACGGGAGGAGACCTGATGCGTTGGGAGGACCTGTTCGCGGACCTGGAGCTGCAGTGGGAGGCGAACGAGGCCGCGGAGCTCGCCGCCGAGCTCGCCGACCGCAGCCGCCGGGAGGCCGCCTACCTGCGGCTGATCGATCGCCTGCGGCCGGTCGTGGGATACCCGGCGCGCTGCCGGGTGCTGGGCGGGCAGCGGGCGCCCGAGACGCTGCACGGCACGCTGTCCGCGCTGGGGGTGGACTGGTTCCTGCTCGCCGAGCCCGGCGCGACGGAGGTGCTGGTGCCGATGCGGTCGCTGCTCGCGGTCGAGAACCTGCCGGTCGTCTCCGCCCAGCCGGGTCACGAGGGGCCGCTGGCCGCGAAGCTGGACCTGCGGTACGTGCTGCGCGGGCTCGTTCGCGACCGCTCCGCGTGCACGCTGCTGCTCGTGGACGGGACGAGCCTGCACGGGACTCCGGTGCGGGTGGGGGCGGACTTCCTGGAGGTCGCCGAGCATGCGGTGGGCGAGTTCGCCCGCCGTGGGCGGGTCCGGTCGGGGTGGACCATGCCGCTGGACGCGATCGCCTACGTGCGCCGCATCCCCTGAGCCCTCCGGCGCGGTTTGGCGGTCCGGCGCGGATCAGTCCTCCGGCACGGCCTCGTTGCGGCTCATCGGATTGGCCGCGACGAAGGCTCTGGTCTGCTCGTAGGCGCGCTGGATGTACGCCTCCAGCTCCGAGCGCTCCACCCGCCACTGCCCCCGACCGCCGATCTTGATGGCGGGGAGCTCGCCCGAGCGGACGAGGGCGTAGGTCTGACTGGACGAGATGTTGAGGATGTCCGCCACATCGCTCAGTTGAAGGAAGCGGTCGTTCATCAAAGTCCTCCTGCTGAGGGCGGATGTCTCTCCTCACGTGTGTATCAGAGATTCCACTACTCATCGCGTCCAGATGCGTCAGCTTGTGGATAACTACGCGCGGACGCGACCGAAAGCCCTCGCTCGCCGATGTTCTGGTTCGCTTCCCCCCGGATCTGCCGCCGCCGGCCGGCATCGGGGGCCCGGCGGGCCCCCGACCTGCGTCATAACCCGCGTGCGACGTCGGAGAACGGTATGGCAGCCGGGCCCGGTGACGCGAAAATCGCGTGGCTTCGTCCCGATCGCGCATCGCATCGGGCCGGCTGCGCGTCCAACCGGGTGAGCTCAGGACACCCGGGATGTCGCTGCGCGCGGGCGGTCGGCCGACACCGATTGTCGACGGTGGCGTTCCGCAGCGGAATCCTCGCTGGTTTCGGTGGGTTCGGAGCCTTCGACCGCGTACGCTCTGCGACCGGAAGGTGTGAACATGCACCAAAGGTCCGGCCAGGAGAAAAGGGAGGTCTCCCGGTGACCGAGCTCGCCGCGGCGCCGGTCCGTTCCGAGGCGCCCCCGCCGCCGGGCTCGCCTCCCGCCCGCCGGCTGACCCGGCGGCGTTGGCGGGACTCCCGGCTGCTCGTCGGGGTGCTGCTCGTGCTCGTCTCGGTCGTCGTCGGGGCGCGGCTGTTCGCGTCGGCGGACTCGACCCGGCAGTGGGTGGTGGCGAAGGCCGGCCTGCCCGCCGGGCACGTCATCGTCCAGGGGGACCTCACCACGGTGTCCGCCCGGCTCGATGCCAGGACGTCCGACCGCTACTACCCGGGCAGCCGCCTGCGCGACCTGACCGGTGCCACCCTCGCCCGGCCCGTCGACGCCGGGGAGCTGGTCAGCGGAGCCGACTTCGCCGGGCGGAACACGCAGTCCACCAGGCTGGTCCCCGTCATCGTCAAGGCGGGCCGGCTGCCTGCCCTCGAGCCCGGCGACCACGTCGACGTCTACGTGTTCTCCGCCGGGGCCGCGGCGGCCACCGGCTCCGGGGACCAGGCCGGCGACCAGCCGAACCAGCCGAACCAGCCGGCGCCGGCCGCGGGGGCCGGCGCCGAGTCGCTGGTCCTGCACGACGTCGAGTTCGTCGGGCTGGAGAAGCTGGCCAGCGGCGACCGCTCGCTGACGCTGCGGGTGCCGGTCGACAACGCGATCCAGGCGGTGGCGGCGTCCCAGAGCGAACGGGTCGACGTCGTGAAGCTCGAACGGGACTCCCGCGGCGGCGTCGGCTCGACTGGACCGACCACCGTGGCGGGGTACGGCCGGTGAGCCTGCCGATCCTGACCGCGGTGACCGACTCCGAGGTCGAGGCCGGCCTGGTCTCGGCCTTCGATCGCCGCGACCTCGGCGTCACCGTGGTCCGCCGCTGCGTCGACCTGCCGGATCTGCTGGCCGCGGCCACGACCGGTGCGGCGCGGGCGGCGCTGCTTTCGGCCGATCTGCGCCGGCTGGACCGCGATGCGCTGACCCGGCTGGCGATGGCCGGCATCGCGGTGGTCGGCCTGATCGCGCCCGGGGACGAGGACGCCGACCGTCGGCTGCGCCAGCTCGGTGTCGCCGCGGTCATCCCCGCCGACGCCACCGCCGAGGTGGTCGCCGGCGCCGTCGTCGAGGCCTCCCGCGCGCTCGCGTCGCACGCCGCCGCCCCGTCGGCCTGGCCGGCCGCCTCCTCCTACAGCGAGCCGCTGCTGGGCTTCGGGCAGCTCGCCCCGGCCGGCACCAACACCGACGGCCTCGCCCTCGGCGAGCCCGGGGGCGGCCGGGTGATCGCGGTCTGGGGGCCGGCCGGAGCGCCAGGGCGCACGACGATCGCGCTCTGTCTCGCCGCCGAGATCGCCGCGCTGGGAACCTCGACGCTGCTGGTCGACGCCGACTCCTACGGCGGGGCGATCGGCCAGCTCGTCGGCCTGCTGGAGGAGGCGCCGGGGCTCGCCGCCGCGGCCCGGTCGGCCAACCAGGGCCTGCTCGACGTGCCGCGGCTGGCGATGCTGTGCCGGGACCTGGGCGAGGGCCTGCGGGTGCTGCCCGGTATCTCCCGGCCGTCGCGGTGGCCCGAGCTGCGCCCGGCGTCCATCGAGACGGTGCTGTCGATGGCCCGGCGGCTGGCGTCGTACGTGGTGGTGGACTGCGGCTTCTGCCTGGAGGCGGATGAGGAGCTGTCGTTCGACACCGCCGCGCCGCGGCGTAACGGGGCGACGCTCGCGGTGCTGGAGGCGGCCGACGTCGTCCTCGCGGTCGCCTCGGCGGAACCGGTTGGTCTGGTCCGCTTCGTCCGTGGGCTGGCCGATCTGCGGGAGACCGTGCCGGGGGCCGACCCGCTCGTGGTGGTCAACCGGCTGCGCGCCTCGGTCGTCGGCGGCGACCCGTCCCGGGAGGTCAGCCGGGCGATCCTGCGACACACCGGGACGGAGCCGGTCGCGCTCGTGCCCTACGACCTCGCCGGGCTGGACGCCGCGCAGGTCGCGGGTCAGCTCCTGCGGGACATCGCGCCCACCTCCCCGGCCCGGCTGGCGATCCGGGACCTGGCCGGTCGGCTGGCCGGGCGGCCCGAGATCTCCCGCCGGCGCAGGGGTGGGTTCCGCCGCCAGTCGCGGTAGGCGATCGCCGCCCCCGCCATCCGCCCACCGCCCGCTCTCCGCCCCCGGCGAGCGTGGCCCGCCGGATCGACCGATGGCAACTCACCGTTACGCCCTTGGCATAACTGTGACATAAAGTATTCGTCTTGTCATGCATGTGTAGTGGGTGCGGTTACAGCGAGCGATTCATGGGCATCGCTGAGTGGAACGGTTCCGGTCGAGAAGTGAGGGTGATCTTACTCAAAGCTTCCGGCGAGATGAGGTCGACCACGTATTGATGTCGATCTGATGCGCTGCGAAGTGAAAGGGTGAATGCATGTGCAGTCATGCTGCAGAGAGTGAGGCAATGTCTGCCTGCGTTAGGATCCCCTTTCGGCAACGTTACGTTAGTGTTGAACAAGCCTCGAAGGTGCCATCCGGAGCACGGTCGCAACCGCGTCCGGCGAGCCGGGAGGCGCAAGGATGCTCGGGCGAGACGGCTTGGGGGGTGTGTCGGGTGAGCCGGGAGTACGCGAAGGCGGTGGGCGCCCGCCTGCGGGCGATTCGGATACAGCAGGGGCTGTCGCTCCAGGGGGTCGAGCAGAAGTCGCGAGGCCGCTGGAAGACCGCCGCCGTCGGTTCCTATGAGCGCGGGGACCGCATGATCAGTGTCCACCAGCTCTCCGAGCTCGCCGGCTTCTACGGCGTGCCGGTGTCGGCGCTGCTGCCCAGCGAGGACCAGCTGCCCCCGCGCGAGCGCCGCCCGCGCACGGTCCTGAACCTGGAAAAGCTCAGCGAGGCCCCGCCCGACTCCTCCGCGCTCGTCCGGCGCTGGGTGGCACAGATTCAGCGCCAGCGCGACGACTACGCCGGGCACGTGCTGTCGATCCGTGACGGCGACGTGCGCGCGCTGGCCCTGCTGCACGACACCACGCCGCAGGAGTTCGCCGAGCGCCTGCGCAACTGGGGCGTCCTGGAGACGAGTTTCCCCGAGGAGAGCGAGGAACCGCCGGAGTAGTCCGGTGGCCCGTCCGGGCGCGTCACGCGCCGCAGGGAACGAACGGTCGACGCGGACCGTGGACTGCGACTGTCCCATCCCCGGGAGGCCCCACGCGGCGCAACCGCCGCCGGCCGACCGGTCCAGGTGCGACCGGGCGGCCCACATGGCAGCGGGCGGACCGGGGCGGCAGGTGGCCCAGCGCAGGGCGCATCCCCTCCCGGCCGTCGCGCCGGGAGGTGGACAATGACCAGAAGGCGGGCCGCGCGCAGCGGCCTGGTCCTCGGCGCAGGCGGAGTCCTCGGCTCCGCCTGGATGATCGGTGCCATGCGGGCCGTCGAGACCGAGACGGGCCGCGACCTGGGCAATAGCGACCTGGTGGTCGGCACCTCGGCCGGCTCCGTCGTCGCGGCGCTGCTCAGCCTCGGCATCGGCATCGACGTGATGGCCAACTCCGAGCGCGGGCTGTACGAGGCGGGCGACCCCGTCCTCGACTATCGCGACCTCGGCGCGTCCCTCCCGCCGCGGCCCCGGATGCGGATGGGCTCCCCGCGACTGCTCACGGCCAGCGCGCTGCACCCCCGGCACGCCTCGCCGATGGTCACCCTGGCGGCAATCCTGCCGCAGGGCCGCGGGAAGATCTCCGCAGTGGGTGACCTGGTCTCGGCCGCGATGGACCGCAAGGGACTCGACCTCGCCGACTGGCCCACCCCGCCGGCCCTGCGGGTCGTCGCGATGAACTTCGACACCGGCCACCGGGTGCTGTTCGGCTCGCCCGACGCGCCCCGGGTGACGCTGCCCGAGGCGGTCATGGCCTCCTGCGCGATCCCCGGCTGGTACGCCCCGATCGAGTCCAGCGGCCAGCGCTTCGTCGACGGCGGGACCCGCTCGCCGACGTCGGTCGATCTGCTCGCCGACGCCGGCCTCGAGGAGGTGCTCGTGCTCGCACCGGCCTGCTCGCTGGCCAGCGACCGCCCCCGCGGCGCCGTGGCCATGGTCGAACGGCAGGTTCGGCGGGCCGCGACCCGCCGGCTGCTGCGGGAGGTCGAGCTGGTCGAGGCCGCAGGCACTCGGGTGACGGTGCTGTCCCCCGGACCGGAGGACCTGGCGGTCATGGGCGGCAACCTGATGGACCTGACCCGCCGGGCCGAGGTGTTCGAGACCAGCCTGCGGACCACGCGCGCGGCCCTGCGGGCGAGTGCACGTTCGCGGCCCCGGCCCCGGCCGGCCCGCGCCGGGCAGGGCGTCACCACCGGTGCCGGTACCACCACTGGTTCCACCGCGACGACCGGCGCCCGCCCTGCCACCGGGACCGAGACCGGCACCCACGGCGGTCCCGGCGCCGAGGGGGGCGCCGGTCCGCCGGGGGGCCGGCTCGGCCTGGACCTGGCCGGCTGATCCGGGCGGTTCCACGACATGGCACCGACCCGCTCCCGCCCGCCGCGTCCCGGCGGCGCGGCCGAGACCGCGCCCGTAGCGCCCATCCGGCCCGTACCGCCCAGCCGGTGGGACCCTCGTTGTTCGTCCGGCGCGACTGGTTGCGAGACTGGTCGGGTGCGCATCTACCTGCCGTCCACGCTCAACGCCGCGCGATCGGTGTGGGAGTCCGGGCAGGTGCCGGCCGGGACCGGCTTCGCGGTCACGCCTGCGCTGCGTGAGTGGTACGCCCAGTCGGAATCCGAGGAGGAGCTGGAGTACGCGGTGTTGCACGACGCTGCGCGCGCCAGCCTGCGCCTGCTCGACGCCGACCCGGCGGCGCCGCGCCGGCGCGTGGTCTTCGTCGCGGACCTCGCCGACGGCGACGTCCGCGTCCGTGACGACCTTGAACGAGGCGCCGTCGAGGTCGACTTCCCGGTGCCGTGGTCGGCCGTCGGAGCGATCCATGTCGACGACGGCGGCGACGAGGACGTCCTCGACGCGGTGGCCGAGGCGGCGGATCACATCGTCGAGGCCGACCTCGGCGGCGAGGACGCGGCCTTCACCGTCGACAGTGTCGAGGGCTTCGAGCTGCTCTGGTTCGCCCCGCAGGAGCTGCCCGACCTGCTGTGAGCAGACCCGTCTCGCCGTTCGCGGGCGTGCGGGCACCCGGGCGCTGCTCGGTGCGAGACAGGCCACACCCATTGATGGTTCGTTGGGTCGCGACGTCTGGACCGGTGCTCACCCGGCGTGAAATGTTGGCGTCGGGCGGCGTTTGCGGTGGCCATCCGTTCCATCGCGATGGTCCTGGCTCGCCAATCGGCGTCCGCGGCCGGCTTTTCTCCACGCAAACCGGTCCGGATGGACAACGGTTGTGCCTCCCCGGGGTACTGCCGATGTCGCGTGTTGCGAATAATGCGTAGGAAGGCCGTGAGGTGCCGGCCGGGTCTCCGCCCGGTTGGTGTCGATGGTCCGTTTTCCCCAACACCCTTCGTGCCGGGATGCCGGCCCGGGCGGGCGTGGATCTCGACAACCCACCGCGTAAGGAGGCTGGCAGCCCATGCTGTACCTCGCCGGGCAGATCCTGGCGTATGTGCTGGTGGCGATGTTCATCGGTGCCGCGCTGGCGTGGGTGTTCCTGATCGCCCCGCTGCGCCGGCAGGTGCGCCAGACCCGCGACGGTCGACCGGATCCCGGGGCCGGAGCCGACGCGCCGACGCCTGCGGCCCAGGTGACCGCGGCCCAGGTGACCTATGCCCAGGTGACCGACGGCCGGGTGACCGACGTTCCGGTGACCGCGATCGCGCTGCCGCCGTCCGCTGGGGCGTTGGGGGGCGGGACCGCGGTCGTGGGCGGCTTCGAGGCCGGTCTGGAGCCTGCCGAGCGCGCGGATCCCGCGGCAGCCGACGGCGACCGGCTCGGGCATGACGCGTTGCCCGGGACGGACACGCGGTTCGGGACCGACGGGCGGCTCGAGGACGGCACCGAGCTCGCCGATGGCGAGCCCTCGGCGGACCCGGTCGCGGCCGGTGCGTCCGCGCCCGATGCGGTTGGGGCGGAACTGGCCACCACCGGGCCGATCCCGCTGCCGATCAACGCCGTGCGTGTGGGCGAACCCGTTGCCGGGCTCGTTGCCCTGCTGCGCCGGCAGCGGGACGACGCCGCCCTGGAGAAGGCCGACCTGACCGCCCGCCTCGCCGTGGCCGAGCAGCGGGCCGCCGAGTCCGAGCAGCGGATCGGTGCCGCGGAGCGGCACGCCATGACAGCGAGCGCCCGGGTCGAGGAGATCGAGGCCACGCTGCGGGCCAGGGTCGAGGCGGCGACGGCCGCGTCCGGCGCCGGGACCGGGGGCGGGGGGCGGGGAGCGGACACCGGGTCGCCGGCTGCCCCGGTCACCACCGCGGCCGACACCGGGCCCACCGTCGCGGAGCTCGCGCGCGAGGCCGAGCTGCTGCGCCAGCAGCTGATCGAGGCGGAGGGCCGGGCCGCCAAGTTCTCCTCCCGGCTGGCGATGGCGCGCACCGAGGCGGAGGATGCCCAGCGCCTCGTCGTGACCATGACCACCCGGCTCGACCGGCATCAGGCCGAATGGGCCGCCGAACGGCTCGGCCTACTCGGCCGGATCGCGAAGACCGAGGCCGCACTCGGGCGTGGCGCCGAGGCCGAGCCCGCCGCCGCGACTGCGGAGCCCACCGCCTCCGCCCCCGAGACCTCCGGGACCGGGCGCGGGGTGGAGAACTCTGCCGCCGTCGAATACGCCAAGATCGTCGGTACGGCGAAGGCCGTGGCTTCGGCACGGGCATTCGGCTCCGCCCGGGCCGCCGCGCCGACCCGCACCGCCGAGTCGGCCGGCGTTGTCGAGTCGGCCGGCGTTGTCGAGTCGGCCGATGTTGTCGAGTCGGCGGGGCTGGAGAAGTCGGCTGGGGTCGCCGGGCCGGTGCACGAGGACGAGCTGGCCGGGGGCGCCGAGTCCGCTCGGCTCGCCGAGTCGGCGCTGCCGGATTCGGTCGGCGCTACCCTCACTGCGGCCCCGGCCGGCACCGGGACGGCGGTTTCGCCCGCGGGCGAAACCGAACCGGGGTGCCCGGGCCCGCTGGGCGTGGCTGGAATGAGGACCGGAACCTCGGGCGTCACCAAGGAGCGGCCGTCGGCAAAGGAGCGGCCGTCGGCAGTGGCCGGGGCTCCGGCTCCGACCGGAACCGGGCCTATCACCACGCCGGGCGTGCGAGTGGGCGCCACGGGCGAGCAGGCCGCAGGCGGCCGGGTCGTTCAGGAGTCCGCGCCGCGCTGGAACGGGTTGCTCGATCCGGGTGTCGTCGGCGGCGACAACCTCAAGGAGATCGTCGGCGTTGGCCCGGTGATCGAGTCGCGGCTGCGGACGCTGGGCATCACGACCTTCAGCCAGCTCGCCGAGATGGGCGATACCGACGTCGACCGGCTGGCCCGCAAGCTCGACGGCTTCGGTGACCGGATCATCTCCGACGACTGGGTCGGTCAGGCCCAGGATCTCCAGGCGCGCCACTACGGCGGCGTCTACTAGCCGAGCACGTTCGAAGTCCAGGCCGTCCCGGCGGCTCGCGGCTCGGGGTTCTGGCCGCCGCCTGTCGCATCCTTGCGTGATCGGTCGGGCGCAGAATCGTGCCGAGGGCTAGGCACGGTCTGCGCCCGGAATGCCGTCGTAATGCCGTCGGAATGCCGTGCTCATCACTCGGCATGATCTGACCGCTGAGGGGCGGGGGCGTCGCCGGGGCGTATGGAGCGGCGACGCCCGGTCGCGCTCACAGCCCGGAGATGAGCCCCTCGATCTCGGCCTCGAGGATCCGGCGGTCGGTGACGTCGCTGTAGAGCCACAGGTGGCCGCGGTAGCCGTCGGCCGCGGCCAGCGCTATGTGGCTGCGCTCGAAGACGCGGCCGTCGGCGAACATGACCGGCTCACGACGCAGCGTCCGGCGCCGGCGCAGCAGGGTGTCCAACCGGGCGGCGAAGCCGGACGGGTCGTCGACCAGCCCGGCCCGGGGCCGCAGATGCCGACGGCAGTCCGTGCCGACCAGGTCGACGGGCGAGTCCGCCAGGTCGAACAGGTCGCAGTACATCTGGTTGACGGCGACGATGATGCCGTCGCGTTCGGCGATGAGGACCGCGGTCGCAAGCTCCGCGAGCAGGGTCGTCAGCCAGCGCTCCCGGTCCCGGCAGGCCTCCTCGATCCGCCGCATCTCCGCGAACAGGCAGCCGCAGCCCTCGGCCGGGTGCCGTCCGTCGGCGTGCGGAGGGCGTGGATGCAGGTCGGCGTCCTCGTCGCGGTGCAGGACGACCGCGGCGCGCCACTCGGCGCCGGGTGGGAGCGCGCCGCGAGGGTAGCTCGGCAACCGGTCCTCCGCGGTCTCCCGCGGGGCCGGACGGCCGGGTGTCGGCTCGCCGGGGACCGGCCGGCGGGGCAGGGGGATCGTCCAACGCCGATTCGCCGCGGCGTCGTCCGCATCGGGCCACCGCGCCGGTGGCCCGGACAGGGGGTGCCCGGTTCCGGCGGGATGACCGAATCCGGGACCGCTGATGCCCTCAGTGCCGCTGATGCCCTCAGTGCCGCCGGTGCCCTCAGTGCCGCCGGTGCCCGCCGGGCGGCGGCCGGGCTGGTCGGCGGCGCCACCCGCGCCGAGGTCCGGCATGGGATCGGTCGGGCCGTCGCCGGACCCGTCCGGTCCCCTCGCCTCGCCCCGCGGGTCCGCGGCGCCTTGCCCAGGTGACCGGCCGGTCCCGGTCGGCTCCCCGAGCCGGTCCGGGTGTGGGTGGCCAGGCCAGGTCGGCTCGCCGAGCCGGTCCGGGCCGTCGGTGTGGTTCGGACTGTCCGAGTGGCCTGGGCCTGCCGAACCGTCGGTCCAGCGGAACGGGTCGTCGGCGGACTCGCTGAAGGCCCGGGCGGCGTCGTCGAACGGGTCATACCCCCCCAGCCCGTGGGACAGGCCGTAACGATCGGGCCCGCCGGGCAGGATGCCATCCGGTTCGAGATCCTCCCGGCCGAACAGTTCGTGGCCGAGTAGCTGCTCGTCGAGGAAGTCCGCGTCGAAGGCGGTGAGTTCCAGTGCCGCCTCCCCCCGACGCAGGCGCTCCAACTCGATCTCCTCCTCGGCTCGGCGGTCCGCTTCGGCCTGCTCCTCGGCGAGCCAGGCGAGCGCGTCCCGCTCGTTGACGCGTCGCGAGGATTCGTTCGGCTCGGCGGGCGAGGTGGCGTGTTCGGCGTCGCCGGCGGCGGGATGCTCAAATCGGCCGTCGGGGTGCGTGTGGCCGTCGGGGTGCGCGTGGCCGTCGTGGTGCGCCGGGGCGTCCAGGCCGTGGGCGTCGCGGTTGTCGGTGCCGCGGTTGTCGGTGCCGCCCGCGGTGGGCGCGCCGACGGGGGCCGGGGTGAGGGTGCCGACGAAACGGCGCCGCCCGTCGCCGGCGGACGTCGCCACTGTCTGAATGATCGCCCGCCGGGCCGCCCCGTCTGGCCGGACCAGTCGGATCTGCACGGAGAACCCGTCGCCATGCGTGACCAGGCGCCGCCAATGGTCGCCCACGGTGGCAACGTCGTCGGGATGGACGACTCGGTCCCATCCCCAGCCGACCGCCTCGTCACGGGGAAGTCCGGTCAGTTCGGACCACGGCCGGTTCACAAAGAGATGCCGGCCGACCGCGTCGGTGGCGAATACCGCCACCGGGCAGTTCTCGACAATTCGCCAGAACATTTTCCAAGCGGTCTTGTCGAACATGTCCGACGGTTGGAAATCCCGGTTGCCGCTCATCGGGTTGCCCCTTTCGAGCCGCGTGTAGCAGGCCGCAGGCAGGTCCTCGGCAGCGCCGCCGTGGTGGGCGGACGGGCTTCTCGCGAGCGGTTGGTGAGCCCGCGGATCGATGGCTGACCGGACACGGAAGGGACCCCCGAGGCAGGCGTTGGTGGCTTACCGGGTGAGATCGGCGGGGTGGGGGAGGCTCCACCGGTCGACCCAGCAGGCGATTGCGGCTTCATGGATGTGCGGGTTAGGGACCGCCGCGAGGCTACCGCCTCCGGGGCGATTCGGCCGCGAAATCATGCGGGCGTTTCCGGGGCGGTCGGTTCACCGCCGGCCTGCGGGATGTACGCGCAGAGCGATGGTGGCGACCCGATCCGCAACCGCACTCCGGATGCGGAGAGTGACTGCATTGGCGGTCAAGGTGGGACGCTGTGCACACCGTGACCTGTCTGTGTCCTACCCGGCCCACACCCCCCGATGGGGTTGTGCGAACGTTGTTGCGTCCGCCCTGATGGTCAGGGCTTGATAAGCAGTGACCTTCTTTCTACGCTTCGTAGCAATTGTCCGGGCCGGGGAAGAGGCGGAGCTGGAGGATCGGCGGTTTTCGTGGCGGTGGCACGTGGCGGTTGGTTGGACGCCACCTCGTTCGTGGAGGACGAGGTCCGGGAGCTCGTCCGGCGGCGTTCCCTGGATCCCGTGCGCGATCCGGCCCAGGTCCGTCAGCTCGTTCAGGAGGTGCTCGCCGACTACGAGGAACGCGTTCTCGTCAGTGACCTTCCGCCTGTCGTCGACCGGGATGTCACAGCCCGTCTGGTCTACGACGCGGTCGCCGGCTTCGGGCCGCTGCAACGCCATCTCGACGATCCCACCATCGAAGAGATCTGGATCAACGAGCCGGGTCGGGTATTCGTCGCGCGGGCCGGTCGCAGCGAGCTGACGACCACAATTCTCACCGCCGACCAGGTGCAGGATCTGGTGGAACGGATGCTCAAATCGTCCGGCCGGCGGGTGGACCTGTCGACCCCCTTCGTCGACGCCATGCTCCCCGACGGTTCCCGGCTGCATGTGGTGATTCCCGACGTGACCCGGGTGCACTGGTCGATCAACATCCGCAAGTTCGTGCTGAGCGCGTCCAGCCTCGACGAGCTGGTCGGGCTGGGCACGATCACCGCCGCCGCCGCCGCGTTCCTGGAGGCCGCCGTGGTCTCCGGGCTCAACATCATCGTCGCCGGCGGTACGCAGGCCGGGAAGACGACGCTGCTCAACTGCCTCGGCTCGGCGATCCCCGCCCGCGATCGGGTGATCTCCTGCGAGGAGGTCTTCGAGCTGAAGCTGCGCGCCCCCGACTGGGTCGCGATGCAGACCCGGCAGGCCAACCTGGAGGGCAGCGGGGAGATCCGGCTGCGCCGGCTGGTCAAGGAGGCGCTGCGGATGCGTCCGGACCGGCTGCTGGTCGGCGAGGTCCGCCAGGAGGAGGCGCTGGACCTGCTCATCGCGCTGAACTCCGGGCTGCCGGGGATGTGCAGCCTGCACGCCAACTCGGCCCGCGAGGCGGTCACCAAGCTGTGCACGCTGCCGCTGCTCGCCGGGGAGAACGTCAGCCACGCCTTCGTCGTGCCGACCGTCGCCGCCAGCGTCGATCTCGTCGTCCACCTGGAGAAGGATGTCTCCGGCCGGCGACGCGTCACCGAGATCGTCGCGCTGCCCGGCCGGGCCGAGGGCGACATCGTGGAGATCGCCCAGATCTACCGCTCCCGCGCCGAGGGCCTCGTGCGCGCCGACGGCTTCCCACCGCACGCCGACCGGTTCACCCGCGCCGGCTACGACCTGCCCGCCCTGCTCGCGCAGGGGGAGCGCGACCATCCCCACCGCCGACCCGGCGGGGGCTGGCCCGAGATCGCCGTGGAGCGCTGATGGGCATCTTCCTCGGCCTGCTGTGCGGGCTCGGCCTGTTCCTCATCGTCACCAGCGGCCGGCCCCGCGAGTCGCGCGGCCCGACGACGATGCGCTGGGAGCACACCACCGCCGAGCTGCTCGCCCAGGCCGGCATCCGCGGCCTGAGCCCGCGCCAGTTCGTCGCGATCAGCGCCGCGCTCGGCCTGCTCGTCGGCCTCGTCGTCCTGGCGCTGACCGGGACGCTGTCGCTCGCCGGCGCGTTCGCGGTCTTCGCGAGCCTGCTGCCGCGGGCGCTGGTGGTCCGCCGCCGCCACGGCCGCATGCACGACCTGCGGGAGCTGTGGCCGGACGTCGTCGACAACCTCGCCAGCGCCGTGCGCGCCGGGATGTCGCTGCCCGAGGGCCTGGCCGCCGTCGGGGTGCGCGGGCCGGTGCAGCTACGCCCGGCGTTCACCCGCTTCGGCGAGGACTACAGCGCCACCGGATCGTTCTCGACCTGCCTGGACCGGCTCGCCGACGAGCTCGCCGATCCGGTCGCCGACCGGATCATCGAGTCGCTGCGGATGGCGCGGGAGGTCGGCGGCACCGACCTCGGCCGACTCCTGCGCACCCTGTCGACCTTCCTGCGCGAGGACGCGCGGACCCGGGCCGAGCTGGAGACCCGGCAGGGCTGGACGGTCAACGCCGCCCGCCTCGCGCTCGCCGCCCCCTGGATCGTGCTGCTCCTGCTGGCCACCCGCGGTCAGAACGTGCAGGCGTACGACAGCCCGACCGGTGTGCTGGTGCTGATCGGCGGCGGCGGCGTGTCGGCGCTGGCCTACCTGCTGATGAAGCGGATCGGCCGGCTGCCCGAGGAGGGCCGGGTGCTGCGCGGCGGGGTCGTCGCCGCCGCCCAGGCCACGGCCGGGAGCGGGGGCGGAGGCGGTCCCGAACCGCGCCCGGACCGCCCTCCGGGCGCCCGTCCGATGATCACTTCGCCAGGTCGCCCCGGGTCGGACGGCTTCGGCGGCCCGGACGGGTCCGCCGGTTTCGACGGGCCGGGCGGCTTCGACGAGCCAGGGTTCGGGGCGGGGCCCGATCGGGGGATGCGGCCATGACGATGGTCGCCGCCGGGGCGCTGCTCGGCCTGCTCGTCGGGCTCGGCCTGGTCATCGTCGTCTACCGGTCGCCGCGGGCCCGGCGCATCCAGCTCGCCGACCGGATCGACCCCTACCTGCGCGACACGCCCACCCCGTCCCGCCTGCTCGCGGACCGGCCGCGCGTGTCGGCCCGCCCGAGCCTCGCCGCCGTCGAGGCGCTCGTGCGGCCGTTGCTTTCCGACGTCGCCGGCCGGCTCGACCGCTTCCTCGGCGGCCGGGCCGCGTTGCAGCGCCGGCTGACCCAGGCGGGCGGGCGGACCAGCATCGAGGAGTTCCGGGTTCAGCAGGTGATCTGCGCGGTCAGCGGGGCGCTGATCGGCGCGTTCCTGCTGGCGCTGCGCGCGCTGCTCGGCGTCGGCCCACCGGCGCTGGTCAGCGTCGCCCTCGTCGTCGCCGGAGCCGCCGGCGGGGTGGTCGGCCGCGAGTACTGGCTGACCCGGGCGATCACCGACCGCGAGGATCGGATGCTGCTGGAGTTCCCCACGGTCGCCGAGCTGCTGGCGCTGGCGGTCACCGCGGGGGAGTCCGCGATCGGCGCGCTGGAGCGGGTCAGCCGGCTCACCCACGGCGAGCTGGGCCGCGAGCTGCGCCTCGCCCTCGCCGACGCCCGCGCCGGCGCCACCCTCGTGCAGGCCCTGGAGGGCATCGCCGCCCGCACGGCGCTCGCGCCGCTGACCCGGTTCGTCGACGGCATGGCCGTCGCGATCGAACGCGGCACGCCGCTGGCCGACATCCTGCGCGCCCAGGCGATGGACGTCCGCGAGGCCGGCAAGCGCCAGCTGTTGGAGGCCGGCGGCCGCAAGGAGATCGCGATGATGATCCCGGTCGTCTTCCTCGTCCTGCCGACAACCGTGATCTTCGCCTTCTACCCGGCCCTGGTGAGCTTCACCGTGATCGCCCAGTGATCGCGGCGCCACCGGAGGCGGGACATGGCCTGGTCCGACACAGGCCCGGCAGGCCCGGCAGGCCCGGCACGACGCGGTGTCCGACGCGGAGGCATGGGGTGCGCGGCACGGACGGCGTGGGCGCACGGCTCATGGCCGGGCGCAGAGCTCAGACCGGATGGTGATGGAGGAGATATGGGACGGCGTATCGGGCAGACCCTGAGGGCGAGGTGGCTGGCCTGGCGGTCGGCCACCGACGCGACCGGCGCCGGCGGCGACGGCCGCGACCGGGGAGACGTCCCCGGCTGGGTGATGATCACGGTGATGACGGCGGCGCTCGTCGTCGCCATCGCCACGCTGGCGACGCCGGCGTTGCAGAACCTGTTCACCTCGGCGATCAACTCGGTGTCGGGCGTCGGCGGCGGTGGCGGCGGCTGACCTCCCGGCCACGCAGGCCACGGCCGTGCGGGACGGCGCAGAGCCGGTCGAGCCCGACAGCGAGGCCGCGCCGGGCGAGGAGAGCGCGCCGGACGAGGTCAGCGCACCGGACGAGGTCAGCGCGGCGGGCGGCAGGTCCACGCCCGGCGAAGAGGGGCCGCCGGGCGACGAAGGGTCCGCCGTCGTCGAGTTCATCCTGGTGGGGACGTTGCTGCTGTTCCTGTTCCTCGGGATCCTGCAGGTCGGCCTGATCCTGCACATCCGCAACACGCTCGCGGCGGACGCGGCGGAAGGTGCCCGGCACGCCGCCAACCTCGGCGTCCCGGCCGCGGACGGCGGCCCGTACGCCCAGGCGCTCATCGCCCGGACGATTCCCGGCCGCGCCGACACCGTCTGCACCGGCACCGACGTCGACGGCCCCGGCGGCACCCCGCTCGTCCAGGTCACCTGCCGGGTCGCCGTCCCGCTCGTCCTCGTCCCACTCGGCGACGGCGTGACGATCACCGTCACCGGCCACGCCGTCAAGGAGCAGCCGTGACCTCCCCGCCGCCGCGCGACGCCGCCCGGACGGCCCGCGTCCCGAAGCTCCGAGCACGGAACTTTCGAGTCCGGCCGGTCCGAGTCCGGCCGGTTGGAGTCCGGCCGGTTGGAGCACGTGCAGCGCGAGCACGGGCGGTCTGGGCCAGGGCGGTGTGGGGGAAGGACCGGGCGCCGGGCGCGGGCACGGGCCGGGGGCGTCGCGTGGGACGAGGGACGGACGATGGCTCGGCCATGATCGAGTTCGTCGGATTGTCCGTCGTGTTGCTCGTCCCGTTCGTGTACCTGTTCCTGTGCGTGTTCTCGGTGCAGAAATCGGCGTTCGGCGTGACCCAGGCGGCCCGCGAGGCCGGCCGGGCGTTCGCCACCGCCGACAGCGAGACCGAGGGCACCGACCGGGCCCGCCTCGCCGCCGCCCTCGCGCTACAGGACCAGGGCGTCTCCGGCGAGCCGCAGATCCACTTCGCCCCGGCGGGCGCGAACTGCGGATCCGGGAACCCCGGCGACGGCGCCCAGACCCTGGAACCGGGCGCGTCCTTCGTCGTCTGTGTCCGGACGGTCGTCGCCCTGCCCGGCACCGGAGCCCTGTTCGCCGGCATCACCGACGTCACCGTCAACGGCCAGTTCACCGTCGTCATCGACGCCTACCGGGCTGATCGGTCAGGTTTCTGATCAGAGGTTTTGCTGGTCTGATAAGCCGAGGTACCGGGACATAGCGCCTGGAACGGTAGTAACCGGCGCTGGCTCGGCCTCGTCGGGCCGACGGCCCGCAAATACTTCGCCGAGATGCGCCGAGTGTGGCGCCGTGAACCTGCGTCGCCCGGTTCTCGGCAAGAGAAGGAGTTGCGCCGTTGGCGGGACGAGCTCGGCGACAACACCCGACATACGCATGGGGGCTGAACCGCGCGTAACACGGAGCACCCCATGGTTGTCAAGTTGTTGCGTAGCGACATCGGATGTTGGGGAAAGGTTTGGTCAAACACGTAAACCTGATCGCGTCAACGTCGCTCTTAGAAGGTGGAAAACACCCGAACGGCAGCTGGGCTATCTCGGTGCGTGGTGCCACCGTGGCCAGCGCCTACCAGAGTAGGAGACGTCGATGGCGGATTGTTCTGACGGCCCTTCCCGTATCCGATTGAGGCGAACAGGCCCTCCGGGTGGCGCGAGGCGACGGATCCATCGGGGGGGACCCGAACGCCCCCGACAGCACTCCACAGCACGTCGGCTGCCCCGCGCCCTCGGCAGCCTGGCAGCCCTGGCCCTGACCGGGCTGGTGACCGTGGCGGCCACCGGCCCGGCGACGGCCGCCGGCCCGGGAGGCGGCGGTGGCTGGAGGCCGGCTCCGAGCGTGGACGGGGTGAAGGTCGGCTGGCTGCCCAGCGGCGTCAGCCTCACCGGCGCGGTGCCGACCACCCGGATCGGCCGCGACGTCGTTGTCGGCACGTTCGAGGGCGGCGCCACCCGCGTTCAGCTCACAGTCCAGCGGGGCACGCCCGAGGCGACGCTTGATGACGTGGCCAGCGCCTACGCGCAGTACTACCCCGGCTCCCAGCGTGGACGGATCGCGCTGCGGGGCACCGAGGCCGTCACGCTGCGGACCGGTGACGCTGGTATCAGCGAGTTGACCTGGGTCGAAGGCGCCCCGTCCGTCGTGCTGACGGTTGGCGGCCGGGTCGGCGGGAATGCGACCACTCCGCCGAGCCCGCTGCCCGAGGCCGACCTGCTCCGTATCGCCGAGTCGCTCACCGTCGGCCCGGCGCCGGCGCCGACGGTCTGGCAGAAGCTGTCGGAGCCACTGATCGGCGCTGCGTTCGCGGTCGGTCTCAACAACTCCGGGGCCCCTGCGCGGGTGCCGCTGGCCGCCGTGGAGAACGGCCAGAGCCTGGTCGGCCTGCTGGAGAAGTTCCGTGCCACCTACCCGGGCCTGAGCGCGCGGGTCACCGTGAACCAGATCTACCTCTGGGCGCATGACCACGCCAGCGTCAGGTTCACCATCGCCTACAAGTACAAGAGCCAGTCCGGTTCTCTCGGCAGTAGCGGCCAGGCCGTCTTCACCCACGGCGGGTGGAGGGTCTCGGAGCAGACCTATCGCAGCGTGCTGGGGTTGGCGTCCCTGCTCGGCGGCGGTCGGGCGTAGTCCGTCGACCGGTGGCTCCCCGCAAGCCGCGCGGCCAGGGGGTGCCGCGCCGCCGGAGCCAGTGACTGCCAGCCCGGCCGAAAGCGGCGCGATGGGTTCTCGTCGCGCCGCTTTCGGCCGACAGTCGGCTCGGCACGCCCAGCGGGGCGGCGGTTCGCGCCACGGCGAGCCGTCGCCTCGTCTACGTGTACGCAGCGGTAATGGGCGGCGCGGGCCAATCGATGGGGGCACTCGATGAACGAGGCGTCCTACGAGTCGTTCGAGGACTTCGTCACTGCCTCGGCCGACCGTTTGATGAGGACGGCCTTTCTGCTGACCGGTAACCGCCACGCGGCCGAGGACCTGCTGCAGGGTGCCCTGGAGCGCACCTATCAGCGATGGGGCAGGGAACAGATCATCGCTCCGGAGGCCTATGTCCGCCGTGTGCTGGTGAACGCGACCTCGAGCCGGTGGCGGTCGCGCCAGTTCCGGGAGGAACCGCTGGATGCGGTGGCCGAACGGGCCAGCGCGGACGGCGGGCCGGACCTGGCGCTGCGGGACCAGGTGCTGAGGGCGTTGCAGGAACTACCGAAACGGCAACGCTCCGTGGTCGTCCTGCGTTACTACGACGATCTGCCGGAAGCCGCGGTGGCCGAGATCCTCGGATGCAGCGTCGGCTCGGTGAAGTCCCACGCGTCGCGGGCTCTGGCCCGGCTGCGTCTGAGCCAGCATCTGGGGGATGTCCGTGTCCGACATGAGAGGAGGCGTTGATGCCTGTCGACAACGCTTACCCCGGCCCCGGTTCGCGCTCTGGGTCCGGCTCCGGACACACCTCCGCACCTGATCTGGCCTTCGAGCAGACGCTGCGCGAACTGCTCGACCGGGCCACTCGGTCCGTCGCGGCACCGGCCGACCTGACTGCCAGAGTGTGCACACCGGCGCCGCCGCGTCAGCGAGGGCGGCGCAGGGCGCTCATGCTCGCAGCGGCGGCGCTGGCCACGAGTTCTGTGATCCTCGGCGGCCTGACCGTCGAAAGGCACCTCGCTCCAGGCAGTGGGCTGAACGTCATCGTGCCGGCGGACGGAAGCTCGCTTCCCGGGCCGGCCACCGGCGAGACCGTGCATCCGGGTATTCCGCCGACCGGCGTGGCAACCTTCCCGCCGGCCGCCCCCGCGAAGCCAGACCAGGCCACCGTCGACGAGATCACGATGGCGTTCACCGGGGCGTTCGACGCGGACGACAACATCGACGACGGGTTGGCCTACGTCCAGAACGGCGAGCGGTACCGCGACATCACACGGCGTTTCACTCAGCGTTATCCAGGTGTCGTCGGCAACCTCAAGGTACGGCTCGAGAACATCACGCTGATTGCCCGCGACCTGGCCAGGGCGACCATCATCATCACCCACACCGACCCCAAGCTCGGCGCGCAATGGGGGTACGAGATCAGGCGGGAGGCGGAAGCCGTCCGCGTCGACGGCCGCTGGCTGGTGAGTTCCAGCACGTACTCGTTCCTCGTCGGAGCCTCCTGATCTGCACCAGGGACGAAGCGCTGGGCCTCCTGCGACACCGGCACAGCGTTCGCAGGCGCGTAACGACCGGGACAACCCGTGGGGGATGCTCGCCGTGGGGCTTCCGCCCGTCCGTACTGGGCGTACAGGTCGCCGAACTCGGGCAGGAAGCGGGAGTGCACGCCCGCGGTGACGGCGGGCAGCCGGCGGGCGAAGTCGGCGGTCCGGCCGTCCTCGGGCCAGTCGGCGGAAAGGCCCGGGAAGGCGTCCCGCGGGACGAGGCCGAGTTGGCCGAACAGTTCGGTGACGTCATCGAGGACGTGCCCGGGTACGCGGGTGCCGCGGGGTGCGGTGTTGTCGAGGAGCTGGCCGGGGAGGAATTCGACGATCTGGTAGCGGGGTCGCGTGCGGGTGTAGAGCAGGCGGGGGCGTGGGTGACGGTCCCGCGGATGGCGCGCAGCACGTCGGCTTCCGGCCAGATCATCAGGTCCATGATGTCGCTGCCCGGGATCGGGATGCGGACGACCACGTCTCCGGCCGGGGTGTCCATCCGGACGTTGTGGTTGTAGAAGCCGGATGCGGCGTCGGGCCGGCCGATTGCCTGCCGGTACAGACCAGCCCGCGGGCGGTGCCGAAGACCGGCAGTCCGGCCACCGTGTCGACGATGTCGGTGAGGATCGAGCTGTCGTCGACGAACGCCAGATCCGACCGGTTCAGCCGTAGATGTGGGTGGAGTCGCTGCCACAGCACGGCGTAGGCGACATCGAAGCGGTCGAAATGAACCCCCTGCGATCCCAGTTCGTTACGGAGCACCGCCAGCGCGTCTTCCTGCTGACGCAACGAGTGGACCTGAAGGTCAAGCGAGGCGGTACGGCCCTGGCTCGCGGCCCGGTCCTTCAGCTCGCGCAAGAGCCGCGACTTGCCGATGCCGCCGACCCCGGTGGCATCGAAGACGCGCGGTCCTGCGCCTATGCGCGTCAGTTCCTCGGCGAAAGCTGCCAATACCGGTTCGCGGTCGACGAAACGGCGCTGCCAAGCTGCCACCCGGCGAAAACGTGGCGCTGGCGCCAGGTAAACCTCCGACCATCACAGACCGCAATGCCACCGAGGACAATGCAATCATAGTCGTAGTCGGCATGCCGGTTGATTCCCTCACCCCGACCGGTCCTGATAGCAGGGGCTCCCCACCGTCGTCCGCACAGCGACGGTCCGTCGGTCGGCGTCAGTGAAGGCGCGACGTAGACCTACGACGTAGACCTACCCGGGCGACCTGCCGGGGGTGGCTCGGGCCTTTGCTGGTCGGCTGGGCATCGTTTCCTGGTGGGCGTCCAGGTTGTTGCGGATCATCTGGGCGGCCTGGTGGGTGCGGCGGGGCCGGTCGGGTCCGGCGTGCGGCCGAGGACGGCGCGCACGTGCGGGAGCAGCTCCCGCCAGCGGGGCCAGCCCTGGGGCTGGTCGGGAATGCCGCCGGGCAGGGCGGTGCGCAGCAGCCGCAGCAACATCGCCAGCACCTCCGCCTGGCGGTGCCGCGGTGTCCGCCGGCGGGTCGTGGCCTGGACCAGCCGGTGCACGTACTCCACCGCCAACGCCGTCTTCCCGACACCGCCCATCCCGGCCAGGGCCACCACCGACACCACCCCGGCGCCGTCGGCGAGGCGGTCGGCAAGCTGCCCGAGCAGCTCCGCGCGGCCCACGAAATGCGCCGGTCGCGGCGGTGGGTTCCACACCTCGGGCAGCCCGCCGGGGAACGACGGCCGCCCCTGTACCGCCCGCATGCTCGGCGGGAACGGTGGTGCACCGCTCGGCTTGCCCCGCCGCCCGGTGACCGCCAACCGGGCCGCGTGCAGCAGCTCGTCTCGCGCCCGCTTCTCGCCGCCCGGGAACAGGTCGAACGACACCACCTGGCCCAACAGCCCGGGGCGCTCGCAGTCGGCGACCCGGGCCACCAGCAGCCTGCGCTCCTGCCCGGTGGGGTCCGCAGCCCAGGCCGCCCGCCACTCGGCCGCGCCGTACACCGAGAGGGTGTACTCCGGCGACAGCACCGCGATCGTCCGGGCTGCCCGGGCGATCCCGACGTCCATCCCGGCGACCCAGTTCGAGCCCGGGACGAAGTCCCAGGCCTGCACCAGCACCCGGAACCCGGCTTCTTCCAGTACCCAGGCAATCCACTCCGCCCATGCCCGATCCGCCTGGGTGTAGGACACGAAGAAGTCCCAACCATCGGCCGTGCCGCCCCCGTCGGTCACCCGGCAAGTATGTCACCGTCACACAGTGCATCCGGAGACTGGCCGAGCGGGGCGGGGCCGGCTCGACGGCGGTCATCCGCGCGTCGGGCTGCGGCCGCGCTCCGTCCGTGCGGGTCAGGGCGTTGCGGAACCCGCGCCCAGACCCGGCCTACTGGGCGAACGAGCCCGGACGCCGGTGAACGGACCGGATCGACTGCGCAAGGCAGAGGTCGCCACGAACCGTGTTTATCGGCCAGTTCGGAGCGAACAGGCGGGACGCCCAGCCCTGGCAGGGGTTTCCCGCGTTCACGGGATTCCGTCCAGAGCGGACAGTGGCCGGCGCCGAACCGTGGGCACACCGTCGGCGGGGGGTATGTCGAGGAATCCAAGCAACACGCAGCGCAGCGAGTATATCGCTCAGATAGCCATCTAAGGATTCCCGGTAATTACTCTTCGTGACCAGCAGGTGTCGATGGCGACACCCACGGTTCTGAGGAGCGGACATGCTTCGTCCACGACGGCTGGGGATGGGAACGGTGGCGCTGGCCGCTGCCGGCATCGTGGCCCTGCCGGCAGCGGCCACAGCGGCCCCGACAGGGGGGACGGCCTCCGGGCTGCGCCCCCCCGTGGCGGGGTCCAGCCCGGAATGGTCCTGGGGTTACAACGGCCTCGGGCATCTGGGCAACGGCACCACCACGAACAGCGCGGTACCCGTCCGGGTCACCGGCCTGACCGGCCTGACCCAGGTGGTGGGCATCGCCGCGGGCAGGTACGCCGGGTACGCGGTGCACCGGGACGGCACCGCCTGGGCCTGGGGCTACAACGCCTACGGGCAGCTGGGCAACGGCACTATCACGAACAGCGCGGTACCCGTCCGGGTCAGCGGCCTGACCCGGGTCGTCGCCCTCGCCGGCGGCAGCGTCAACGGCTACGCGCTGCGCCAGGACGGCACCGTCTGGTCCTGGGGCTACAACAACTACGGGCAGCTGGGCAACGGCACGACCACCAACAGCCGGGTACCCGTCCGGGTCGTCGGCCTGGACCGGGTCATCGCCATCGCCAGCGGGGGCACCACAGGGTACGCGCTGCGCCAGGACGGCACCGTCTGGGCCTGGGGCTACAACGACGAAGGGCAGCTGGGCAACGGCACCACCGCCAACAGCCCGCTACCCGTCCGGGTCCTCGGCCTCCACGGGGTGAGAGCGATCGCCGGCGGCCAGGAGACCGGGTACGCGCTGCGCCGGGACGGCACCGTCTGGGCCTGGGGCCACAACAACCACGGGCAGCTGGGCAACGGCACCGTCGTGTCCAGCACGATACCCGTCGCGATCCGCAACCTCTCCGAGGTGACCGCCATCGCCGCCAGCAGCGAGGGCAACAGCGGGTACGCGCTGCGCGGGGACGGCACCGCCTGGGCCTGGGGCCTCAACAACACCGGGCAGCTGGGCAACGGCACCGACGACACCTCCCTGGTACCCGTCCAGGTCACCGGCAGCACCGGCCTCGTCGGGGTCACCGCGATCTCCGCGGGCAGCTTCAGCGGGTACGCGGTGCGCCGGGACGGCACCGTGTGGGCCTGGGGCAGCAACTTCTTCGGGCAGCTGGGCAACGGCACCACCACTCCCTCTTTCAGCCTGCGTCCCGTCCGGGTCAGCGGTGTCGCCAGGGCTGAAGCCATAGCCGGCGGTGGCTTCAGCGGGTACACGCTCGTCAACACCTGGGACAGGTGACCGGGCCCGACAGCCAGGTCACGGACACGACCGCCCTGGCTCTGTTCGTGGGAGCGGACCGCAGAGGTCAGCTACCGCCCCCCACGACGACGCCACGGACCTGATCGACGACGGGCGGGGACCCTGCCCCGCCCGATCCCCGCGGCCCCGGCCCGGCATCCTCGCCGGCCGGGGTCGCGGCACGTCCCCCACCGGCACGTCCCCCACCGGCACGTCCCTCGACCAGGCGTCCCGTCCCGGCCAGGCAGCATTCCTGCGCACGTCCTGTGGCTGCTCGGGGAATGCGGATATCAACGCAAGTCTGAACATCAGGGCGGCTGGACTGTCATCCACGGACGTGGAGATCTCCGGGTTGCCGGGACTGTGAAGCGTCAACCACCCCGGGAGGCGGCATGACCGCCCCCGGGATCCCCCTCGTTCACGAGGACCCACGATGATCCCCGCCCACGGCTACACCGCCTTCTTCAGACCCACCTCCGAAGGCGGCGACAAGAACATCGTGGGCGGGCTGCCCGCCAGCACGCCTGACGGGCAGAAGCTCGTCTGCCAGGTGCCGGTCGTCGCATGGGGCAACAACGGCGAGGCCCTGGTCGCCGACATGGAAGACGGTTGCCTACGCAGTGTCCGGGGCGCCGAAGGGTTCATTCGCCTCACCCGGGCCGCGACCGGGACGGTTATCCCGGAAGGCGGGTGACGGGCGACTTCGACGGCCGCGTCACCAGGAAGGCCAGGGGCGGGGGATCGTCGATGTTGATGTCGCCGCGGCCGGTCGCCAGCCCGCTGAGAGAGTTGGGGGTTCGGGTGTCGGCGCAGTCGCGCGCCTGATCGCGCTTGCGGCGAGTGGTGATGTGACGAAATCCACGTCGGAGCCAGAGCCGGATTTCGGTCGCCGTTGACAGTCAGAGCTGCTCGGAAAGTTCGGCCGAATGCCTCCGCCGGGCAATCCTGTCGCGCCATAATGAGACAGACGGTTCTTGGCCGGCCTGCCCTACCACTGCATGGGCTGGTTCCCGGTGGATTTCGGCTCTCCCAACTCACCACCGTCTTCGCCATGCAGGCACTTCAGCCGGGCGGACTCCGCCCCCTCCCTGTCACCGAGGCGACCCATGACCCAGCCTTCCCTCACCGGTGTGCCCAGACCCGACTTCGGGATCCGCATTCCAGAGCGGATGCATCCCGCGGCCGACCGCATCGGCGAACACCTCCTGGCCTGGGCCGCCGAGTTCGGGCTGGCCACCGACGCCGCCGCGCGTGCCCGGTTGGACGCCGCCGGATTCCACCTGGCGGCCGCCCGGACCCTGCCCGACGCCCGCCAGGCCGACGTCGAGGTCTTCGCCCAGTGGGTGCTGTGGCTGTTCCACCTCGACGACGAGCAGGACGAAGGGCCCATGGGCCGCAGCCCCGAGATCGTGCACGCCACCTACACCGCGATCACCTCGATCATCGAAGGGCAGCCCGCACCCGCCGCGGCCCCTCCCGCGGTGACCGCCCTGGCCGACCTGTGGCCCCGCACCGCCCGGCGGATGTCCGCGCAGTGGCGCCGTCGCATCCTCCAGCACATCCACCACCACCGCGACGCCTTCCTCGCGCAGATCGCCCACCGGCAGAACGGCACTCTGGCCAGCCCCGAGGAATACCCGGCGCTCCGCCGGGACGACAACGCCATGTTCATGTACGACCTGGTGGAAGTCGCCTACCAGGCCGAAATCCCCCCGGACCTCGCCGCCACGAATAGCTGGACCGAGTTGTGCGCGGCTTCGAGTGACATCATCGCCTGGACCAACGACGTGGTCTCCCTACCCCGGGAAGCCGCTCTCGGTGAGACCACCAACTACGTCATCGTTCTCCAGCACGCCACGGGCTGCGACGAGCGCACCGCACTCGAACAGGTACACCTGCACATCACCCGGCGGTTGCGCGAGCTCGATGAAGCCGCACGCGCCTTCATCGCCGACGCGCAGAACCTGGCGCCGACAGCGGACCCGGCCCGGCTGGACCTCGTCGTCCGTACCGTCCGCGACATGCCGGGCGCGCACCTGGCCTGGATGTTCACCTCCGGCCGCCACGGCGGCCAGGCGGTCGAGTGACCCCGCCATCAACCATGGTTGATGGCGGGGTTCTCGTCAACTAAGGTTGATGGCGTGGGTGATGTGGTCGAGGTCCCTCCGCCGGATGATCCGGCTACCGCGCTGGCGGCTGTCGTGGCGCTGCGCCAGCTCGCTGACCGCCTGGAACGGGCCGCGGTCGCCCGCGCGCTCGAACAGGGATGGACCTGGGCCCAGGTGGGTCAGGCTCTCGGCGTCAGTGCCCAGGCCGCCCACAAGCGTCTCGCCCGCCGTTGAGCATCACGTCGCCGTCGGAAGGACTGGAATCATGAGAATGCCCCGTGCCTTCGGGGACGTTCGCACCATCAAGGCGTTGCTGGAGGGCGCCGAGACCGAGGCGCGCAGCGCCGGTGCGCGCGAGGCGATCGCCACCCAGCACACCGCGGCGCTGCGCGCCGTGGGCATCGACGTGTCCGACTCGCTCACCGCCGGCGTGGCTACCGAGACCGCCCCCGCGCCGAGCGGCGTCTACCACGCCGGCGCGTTGAGGACGAAGCGGTGAGCGTCCAGGCGACACCATCGGCAGGCCTCGCCGCAACCGGTCGTCCCCTCGGCCGCCCCCTCGGTCGCCCTGATCCAGGACGGCGGTCGGGATGCGGACCCTCGATGTCGGGCGGGCCGTCGTCGTCGGCGATGAAACGTCGAACGATGTATCGCTGGGGCCGCTTCCCCGCCGAACACGTCGCGCTGGCCCGAACGTGCCGGTCAGAAGCCGTTCTCGGGCTACTACGTGGGGGCCTGCCTGCTGGTGTCGTTGCTGATCCACGTATCGATGGAGGAGACCTCACCAGTCGGGGCTTGAAGATCGGGGCTGACAATGCGTGTGTTGCTGGTCGAGGACGACCACGGCGTCGGCGGCGCGATCAAGGACGTGCTGGACGCGCGCGGCCACCCGGTCGAGTGGGTCACCCGGGGGGCGGACGCCCTGCTCCGCCATCGCCACGCCGACCTGCTGCTCCTTGATCTGGGGCTGCCGGATATCAGCGGGCTGGAGGTCCTGCGCCGGCTGCGCCGGCTCGCCGCGACCCCGGTCCTCGTCCTCACCGCCATGGGCACGCACGAGCGCGATATCGTGCGCGGCCTGCGTCTCGGCGCCGACGACTACCTGATCAAGCCGGTGCGGATGGATGAGCTGCTCGCCCGCATGGAGGCCATCCTGCGCCGCACCGAGCGCGGCAGTGCCACCCCGGTCGGGCGGGTGCAGGTGAACGACATCGCGATCGACCTGGACACCCATCTGGTGACGGTCGCCGGTGCGGAGGTCGTGTTGACGCGGATCGAGTTCGAGATCCTGGCCGTGCTCGCCCGCAAGGCGGGCGCGGCCGTCAGCCGCGAGCAGCTGCTCGACGAGGTGTGGGGCGACGCCTACGTGGCGGTGTCGCGGACGTTCGACGTGCACCTGTCGAAGCTGCGCAAGAAGCTCGGCCGGCCGAGCCCGCTGCACAACATCCGTGGCTTCGGCTACCGGCTGGGTGACTGAGGTGCGCCGGCGGCTGCTGATCGTCCTCATCGCGGCCGGTCTCGGCGCGCTCGCCGCGTTCGCCGTCCCGCTGCTCCACACCACCTCCGCGGAGCGCACCGACCAGTTCGTCAGCCGGCGCACCGCCGACATCAACCGGTTCGCCGAGCTCGCGCTCACCGGCTCCGACCAGCTCGAACCGGAGATCGACGCGCACGCCGACCTCTACGGCGACGCCGTGGCCGTCGTCGACGCGGCGGGCCGGCCGATCGTCTCGCGCGGTGACCTCGGCGGCGGGGACGTCGTGCAGGCGATCGACGCGGCGCTGCGCAACCAGCGCCAGGCCAGCCTGCCCGACATCCGGCCCTGGTCGTCCGGGCGGGTCCTGTTCGCCCGCCCGGTGGGCAACGGCGTCGAGGTCAGCGGCGCGGTGGTGCTGCAGTCGAGCCGGGGTCGGGCCGCGGCGGACGTCGGGCGGGTGTGGGGGCACGTCCTGCTCGGCGTGCTCGCCGTCGCCGCGGTGTTCGCGACGGTGATCCTGCTGTTGGTCCGCTGGGTGCTGCGGCCCATCACCCAGCTCGAACACGGCCTGCGGGCGGTCGGGAAGGGGGTGCTCGCGGCGCACGTGCCGCCGCAGCAGGGGCCGTCGGAGGTGCGCACGCTGCTCGCCTCGTTCAACCGCATGTCGGACGCGGTGGCCGACTCGGCGCGCCGCCAGCGGGCGCTCATCGACGACACCTCCCACCAGCTGCGCAACCCGCTGATGGCGATGCGGCTGCGGATGGACATGCTGGCCGGCTCGCTGCCCGACGAGGCACGCGACACCTACGCCTCCATGGTCGCCCAGGCCGGGCGGCTGCAGGTCCTGCTCGACGGCATGCGCGCGCTCGCCGTCGCGGACGCGGCGGCCACCGAGCTCGCCGCCCACCCGACGACCCCGGTGGCCTGCGACGCGAGCGCGACGGTGCTCGAGCGGATCGACTTCTGGCTGCCCGCCGCCGACGCCCGCGGGGTGACGCTGCTCGATCGCGTTCCGGTGGAGCCCATCCCGCTGCTGTGCGCCGACACGGACCTGGAGCAGATCGTGGACGTGCTGCTCGACAACGCCATCAAGTACGCCCCGGGCAGCACGGTGACCGTGACGGTGGCAGCCCGCTGGTCGTCGGGCCGGGGCCGGGTGACCGTCGCCGACGACGGCATCGGCGTGCCGCCCGGCGAGCTGCCGCACCTGACCGAACGGTTCCGCCGCGGCAAGCACGACCTCTCCGGGTCCGGGCTGGGCCTGGCGATCGCCGAGCGGTTGGTCACCAACAACGGCGGGCGGCTCATCCTGGAATCGTTGACGCCGCACGGGCTTTCCGTCGCCGCCGAACTGCCCGTCGGTGAACGGCCCACCCCCCCGGCGGGGGGCCCCCGGCCCTCGGACGACAGGCCGGCGGACGGCGGGCGGGGCGCGGGGCCACCCGCCGTGCCGGGGCCTGGCCGGGCCGACACGATGCCGACGGTCGTGCTGCCCAGGGTCCCGCGGCGCCGGGCGCGCCGGCGCGATGACCCGGCGCGGGCCACCGCGCGCGGGGTCGCCTCGTGACCGCCTCCCGGCGGGCCGTGCTGCTCGGCGCCCTGGCGGTCGGGGCCACGGCCGTCCCCGTAGCCACCGCCGCCGGCTGTTCGCATGACGACCCCACGGTCTCGATCGCGGCCGGGGAGCCCGACGGCTTCTACATCGAGTTCGCGAACCTGCTCCGACCGTTGCTGCACGCCCAGGTGGTGCCGACGCTCGGCAGCGTGCAGAACATCCGCAGCGTCTCGGCCGGCACGGCGGACCTCGGGCTCGCCCTCGCCGACGCCCTCGACGCCGCGCAGAAGGGCTCGCCCGCCTTCGGCCGGCCGGTGCAGCTCTACGCGCTCGGCCGGGTCTACGAGAACTACATGCAGCTCGTCGTGCGGGCGGACAGTCCGGTGCACGTCCTGCCGGACCTGGTCGGCCGGGCCGTGTCGCTGGGCGCCAACGGCTCCGGCGCCGCGCTTTTCGGCGAGCGCCTGTTCGCCACCGCGGGGGTGATGCTCGGCCAGGCGCGCCACCTGTCCCTCAAGGACGCCGTGGGGGCGCTGCGCGAGGACATGATCGACGCCATGCTGTGGTCGGGCGGCGTCCCGACGGAGGTGCTGGCGCAGGCGGACCGGGAGTGGGGCATCCGGCTGCTCGAGCTCGGAGCCTATGTCCCCGAGCTGCGCCGCCGCTACGGCCGCTACTACAACGAGGTCGCCCTGCCCGCCGGCACCTACCGGGCGGCGGGCGCCGTGCGCACGGTCGGTGTCCCGAACCTGCTGGTCGCCGGGGCGGACTGCCCCGATCGGGTGGTGCGCAACACCGTCCGGGTGCTGGTCGAGCACGCCGGGCAGCTCGTGCCGAAGCAGGCCCGGGGCACCCAGTACCTCGACGTCGGCAACCTCATCAACACCGAGCCGCTGCCGCTGCACCCGGCCGCAGCCGAGACCTACCGGGCGCTGCGGGGATAGCCCGCCCCGGGCCGCTCGTCGGTCGCGCACGGCCCCGTTCCGGCAGGTCACGGCCACGGTCGCGGTCGCCCTCCCGTAAGCAAGAGGGCACCGGGCGCGCCCGCCCGCGCCCGCTGCCGCTGGGATGCCTCACCCGCAGTCGGCACCGTGGCAACCCGACCGGAGCACCACGACAGAACGTCACGTAACGCCCAGGACGTAGTAACCTCTTTCATGGGCTACTTGGGAAGCTCTACCGCCCCGAAGCGTCCCCCTGCAGTGGGAGGAAAGGGGGCAAACGGACGCCTCGCGCAGCGTTGAGCCGAGTTGTTCACCTTGTATCCCATGGGGGTGCGGCCCCGTTGAGCATTCGGTCCCCGCTACCGGAGAACCGAGCGACGAGGTCGACTGATTTCGGCGATTCGGCCACCCGTGGATGTACGGCAGGTCTATGTCCTGGGGCGCGTCCCAAAGGTTCGTGACGGATCGGCTGGCCTGCAACTTCGATGCCTACTCGAAAAGATTGGACGTCAAGTGCGCAAATCACGTCTGGCGGGCCTGGGGCTCGCGTTCACGATCTCGGCGGCGGTGGCGACGGGAACGGCGACGCCGGCCAGCGCCGCGACGGAGTCCGGCGACGGGGACAACGCGTCCCTGGCCGCGCTGGTCGACTGGCTGTCCACCCACGAACTGCAGGACTGGCTGAACTTCCTCGCGTTGACCCAGCCGCAGCCGCCGAACGCCAGCAACCTGAACCAGGTGAGTCAGAAGGAGGCTGTTCGTTCGGCCGGGTCGAACGCCAGCAACCTGAACCAGGTGAGTCAGAAGGAGGCTGCTCGTTCGGCCGGGTCGAACGCCAGCAACCTGAACCAGGTGAGTCAGAAGGAGGCTGTTCGTTCGGCCGGGTCGAACGCCAGCAACCTGAACCAGGTGAGTCAGAAGGAGGCTGCTCGTTCGGCCGGGTCGAACGCCAGCAACAAGGCGGGCAGGTGAACGGCGCCACCCAGGCGCCGGCTCCGCGCCGCTTGACCGGGCGACCTGACTGACGCGGGCGACCCGACCAGGGTAAGAGTCACCCCCGTCCTCGCCGGGCGGCAATGCCGCGGCGACGTCGGGGGTTCGCCTCGTCGAGCCGCGCGTCAACGGGTCCGGCGGTTGAACAGGACGCTCGAGGCCACGACCGACACCGCGATGATGCCCAGGCTCCACAGCACCGCGTGCCAGGCGACGGAGCCGACCGGCCCGCCGGTGAGCGCGGCGCGGGTCGTCTCCACCACGGTGTTCACCGGCTGGTCGCGGGCGAAGCCCCGCAGCCAGGACGGCATCGTGTCGACCGGGACGAATGCGCTGCTCGGGTAGGCCAGGAAGCTGACGAAAAAGGTGAATCCGTTCGCCGCCTCCGGCGAACCGGCGACGATCCCGATCGTCGCCGACAGCCAGGACAGCGCCAGCACGAACAGCGCCAGCACACCCACGGCCACCAGCCAGCCGCCGACGCCCGCGGACGGGCGGAAGCCGATGGCGAAGGCCACGGCGACCACCAGCGCGGTGGAGACGAGGTTGCGCGCCACGCTCGCCACCACGTGCCCCGAGATCAGCGCGGCGCCGGAGACGTCCATCGACCGGAACCGGTCGATGACGCCGGTGGTCAGGTCGCTCGACACGGTGACGGCGGTGGTCGCCGCCCCGAAGCCGGCGCAGACCAGCAGCACGCCGGGCACCACGTAGTCCACGTAGGCCATGCCGGTCCGCAACGCCCCGCCGAACAGGTAGACGAACATCAGCATCAGCATGATCGGGAGCGCCAGCGCGGTGATCATCCCATCGACGCTGCGCACGGACAACCGCAGGCTGCGGCCGATCATCGTCGCCGCGTCGGCGGCGTCGTCGACGATCGGCGGGCGGGGCGCCGGGCGGATGGTCGCTTCGGCCAGGGCCGGCTCAGACATGGATGCTCTCCTTCTCGGTGGGGGCCGGGCGGGCGGTGAGGGCGAGGAAGACGTCGTCCAGGGTGGTGCCGTGCACGTCGAAGCGGGCGACGCGGTCGCGGCCGGCGTCGATCTCGTCGAGCAGGGCGCGCACGTGGGCCGCCGTGCCGTCGGTGACGATGCCGACGGTGCGCCGGGCGGGATCGGCGGTGACGGCACGCGGACCGAGCCGGCGCACGAGAGCCGCGAACGCCTCGGGCCCGGCGGTCGCCGCCAGCTCCACATCGAGGCGCTGCCCGCCGACCCGTTCCTTGAGCTGCGCCGCGGTCCCCTGGGCGACCACCCGTCCGCCGTCGACGACCGCGATCCGGCCGGCCAGCCGGTCGGCCTCCTCCAGGTACTGGGTGGTGAGGAAGACGGTGACGCCGGCGGTGGCGAGCCCGGTGACGATCTCCCACATCGCCGCCCGGCCGCGCGGGTCCAGACCGGTCGTCGGCTCGTCCAGAAAGATGATCTCCGGTTCGCCGACGAGGCTCGCCGCGAGGTCCAGCCGGCGGCGCATCCCGCCGGAGTAGGTGTCGACCCGGCGCCGGCCGGCGGCGGTCAGGTCGAACCGTTCCAGCAGCTCCTCGGCGCGCCGGCGGGCCACGCGCGGCGGCAGGTGCAGCAGTCGGCCCATCATCCGCAGGTTCTGCTCGCCGGTCTGCGCCTCGTCGAGGGCCGCGTACTGGCCGGTCAGGCTGATCCGGCGCCGGACCTCGCGGCGCTGCGTGCCGACGTCGTGGCCGGCGACGCGGACGCGGCCCGCGTCGGCGCGCGTCAGGGTCGCCAGGATCCGCACGGTCGTCGTCTTGCCCGCGCCGTTCGAACCGAGCAGCGCGAACACGCCGCCGCGGGGCACCCGCAGGTCCACGTGTTCGAGCACGGAGGTCGAGCCGTAGGACTTGGCCAGCCCGACGGCCTCGATCGCCAGGTCAGTGGTCATGGTGAGGGACGCTCCTCGTCGAGAATCTAACTGCGTACGGGATACGCGTAACTGCGTAGATGGTACGCAGATCTAGGATGGCGTCAACGGCGGTGCGTCGAAGGGCGGCTGTCGGATCCCTGACGCGGCGGCGGAGGTGACGATGGCCAGGCGCCCCGGAGCGGGCAGCGGTCAGGCCGGCGCGCCCCCGACCCCCGCCGGCGTCCCGGGGCCGGGTGCGCCCGCCACCTTCGCCCTACCTCTCGCCGTCGAGATGCTCTGGGGCGTCCGGGAGCGCCCGAGCCGCGGTCCCCGCCGCGGGCTCAGCCTGGAGCGCATCGTGTCCGCCGCGGTCGACGTCGCGCAGGCCGACGGCATCGGCGCGGTGTCGATGAGCCGCGTCGCCGCCGAGCTCGGCGCGGCGACGATGTCGCTCTACCGGTACGTCTCCGCCAAGGACGAGCTGCTGCTGCTGATGGTGGACGCCGCGATGGGCAGCCCGCCCGGCCCACGCGAGCCCGACGACGGCTGGCGGGCGGGCCTGACGCGCTGGGCGCAGGGCTCGCGGGCGGCCTACCACCGCCACTCCTGGGTCCTGCGCATCCCGATCAGCACTCCGCCGCTCGGCCCCAACATGGTCGCCTGGATGGACGACGGCCTGCGCTGCCTGGCGCACACCCCGCTGACGGAGCAGCAGAAACTGTCCTCGGTGCTGCTGCTGAGCGGCTTCGTGCGCAACGAGGCGACGCTCACCGCCGACCTGAGGGCGGCCTCCGGCGGGGAGAACATGATGCCCGGCTACGGCGCGCTGCTGACGCGGCTCATCGATCCGGCCATGTTCCCCTCGCTGCAGCGCGCGATCGATTCCGGCTCGCTCGACGATGACGACGACATGGACGGCGAGTTCGACTTCGGGCTCGCCCGCCTGCTCGACGGCATCGCCGTGCTCATCGACGGCCTCGCCGCGACCTGAAGGCCGCGGCAGATGCTTCATGATCATGACGGCAGATGTGTCGCGAGATCATGAAGGCATGCCCTGTGACCTGCGTCGATGCTACTGCAATGATCGAACTTTAAGTCGTCGACGCCGTTCTGGAGCGGGCCTGCGGCGAGATCGTCGGGGTCGAGGTGAAAGCCGCGGAGACGGTGCGCGCCGAGGATTTCCGCGGCCTGCACCGACTCGCGTCCCAGACCGGCGACCGTTTCCACGCGGGCTATGTCCTCTACGCCGGCGTCCTCTACGCCGGCGTCCTCTACGCCGGCGCCGAGGTCCTGTCCGTTGGGCCACGCCTGCGCGCCGCTCCGATCTCGGCACTGTGGGCGACCGCACCACCCGCGCCGTCGAACTACTCCTGATCCCGTATCCGCCAGGCCGGGATGGCCGGAACCCGCCCTGAGCCAGTCGTCTTCCACGGGTGCGAACCCGGACAGGGCCGGCACCGACGAGACCAGGTAGTAGACGCCGGTCAGCGGGGTGGTGTAGCGGGTGAGGGCGTCACGCACGCCCCCTTTCCGTCCGGCGACCATATGGCCGCGCATCCACCGTGACGCTACACAGCGGCTGCCCGCGGCAGGCGGTCACGTGTGCCACCGACCGGCGGTGCGCGGTGGACGCCGGGCCAGGACCGCCTCGGCGAGTAAGACCGAATCGATCTTGTGGCGCCGAGTAGTCGTTCATGAACCCTGCTGGCGCTGCATTGCCGCGGCCGCCTGCTCGCCACCCTGATTTCCGGCCAGACTGCGGCCAGATCGCGCCGAGGGCTAGCCACGGTCTTGGGGCCAGAAATCGTAACTACGCCTCGGCACAACTTTGTGCACAACTAGTCACAGAAAGATACGGACGGTGTGGCGACCAGTGTGCGCGCCGAACCCCGAGGCAATCCCTTGCTCTGGCCCCAGCTCAGGCGATCATGGTGTTCCCTGGCCGTGCCATGTGTCCCGACCCCGGTGATCTCGATGTTCCGCGGAACCGTGCCGTCCGCTACGGAGCACGTGCCCGTCCGGAGCCACCAGAGCACACCCTCGAACTGCGCCGGCGACCACTCCGGACACGGGCCGACCCGACAGGCGCCCCAGGGGCGATCGTCAGACGTGTGGCCAGGCGGTGGCGTCGAGGGCCGCGGAGACCGCCGCCGGGCTGGCATCCCGGAAGCGGGAGAGTCGGCAGACGGTGAGCACGCCGGTGCGGGCGTTGTAGCGCGGCAGCGGCCAGATGCGCTCGTACTGGGAAGTCTGTAGGGGTATGTCCCCCTCCATCAGGGTGACGGCGAGTTTTCCGGATGCCACCCGGGCCGCGTCAATCCGGCTCCAGTGAACGGTGAAGTGGTACCAACCACGTTCCATCGAGATCCGCTCCGCGTCGATCGCGAGATGTCCCGTGGGCTGCGCGGCCCGCCAGAACAACGCGAACGCGGCGATGACCGGCAGGGCGACCGAGAGCAGATGCCACGGATCCCAGAGGTTGAAATCGCCGCCGAGACCGGCGGGCACGATTCCGGAGGCGAACAGCAGGACCGCGCCCGCCGCGAGCAGCACGGCCCGCGGGATCCGTCGCTCGGAAAAGACCGCGGCACCCTCGTCCGGCGGCAGCGGCTCGCCCAGCCCCTGCTCCGCGGCCCCGTCCGGGGCCCCCGTCGCGTCGAGGCCGGCCGTCGCGTCGAGGCCGGCCGTTGCGTCGAGGTCCTCCGTGGCGTCGTGGGTCCCTGGCGCGTACTGGTCTCCCGTCGCGTCCGGGTCGGCGGCGCCGTCGAGGAACTCCCAGATCGCGGCGAGCGCCTGGTCCGTGGTGGGCCGCGCGGCCGGGTCGGGCGCGAGCATCCGGTCGAACAACGGGCCGAGTGGGCCGGACAGCGTGGTCGTCGCCGCCCGTCCGGGATGCTCTGCCGCTGTCTCGGCCCAGGTCGCGGAGTCGAAGGGCGGCCTGCCCTCGGCAGCGGTGAACAGCGTGACCCCGAGCGCGAACACGTCGGCGCCGGGCTGTGGGGCACGCCCGGTCAGCACCTCCGGCGCGACGAATCCGGGCACGCCGAGAACACCGATGGTGACCCGCTGATCGGTCGTCCGCAACGCCGCCCCGAAGTCGGTCAGCCGAGCCGAGCCGTCCGTGCCCAGCAGGATGTTCGCCGGGGTGACGTCGCGGTGCACGACGCCCGCCGCGTGCGCGGCCTGAAGGGCCTCCAGTACACACGTCCCGATCGCCGCGGTCTCCGTCAGCGCCAGCCGCCCCTCCCGGTCGAGCACCGCCCGCAACGACCGGGACGGGTAATAGTCCATGACGATCCACGGATCGTCATCCCCATCCCGGACGACATCGAGGGTCGTGACGACATGGGGGCAGTTCCGCAGCGCGGCGGAGATCTGGCATTCCCGTTCCAGCCGAATCTCGATCTCGTCCCGTTCGGCTTCGGACAGATCGGCCCGGCGCCGAATTCCCTTCAACGCGACGTCGGCCCGCAGCTTTTCATCGAATGCCCGCCACACGGTCCCGAATCCGCCGCGGCCGAGCATCTCGACCAGCCGGAAACGCTCCGCGACGAGCGTCCCCGGCGACCCTTCAGCCATGATCCTTCGTCCCCCGGGGAGGTAGGCGCGCCGCATGATCTGTACGTGGCGCATTCTCCTATAATGCGAGGATGCCGGGCGGCGGATCGGCGAAGGACGCCGGTGTGGGGTGCCCGGCGATCCCGGACGGGGAGAAGCGCATGCCTGGTGACCTGCGGCGGAACCCGGCGACCGGCGATCGGGCCGCAGCTGGCGGCGCCGACGGCGGGACGATCCTGATCCTCACGCTCGGCTACCTGGTGGTCGCCGCGATGCTGGTCGTCGTCGTGACCGACGTGTCCGCCGTCTACCTGGCCCGCCGTTCGGTCGCCTCGGCCGCGGACGGCGCGGCGCTCGCGGCCGCGCAGCGCATCGACGAGAACGCGATCTACACGGCGACCGACGCCTTCCAGAAGCTCCCGCTCGCGGACATCAACGCGACCGTCGAGCAGTACCAGCAGCAGGCCGACCCGAGCGGCCGCACGACCCTCACCTCCAGCCTCGTCGACGCGACGACGGTGGAGGTGGAGGGTTCGCGCGTGGTCGACCTGCCGGTCGTGGGCTACCTCGGGGTCGGGCCGGTCACGGTGCGGGCCGGGGCACAGGCACAGTCGGTGGTCCGCCAGCCCGCTGCACCATGACGCCGCTCGGGCCGGTGACGCCGCTCGGGCCGGTGACGCCGAAGAGCGCCGCCGGCCGCTGCGGGCCCGGGTCGGACTCCCAGCTCTCGTGCAACCAGGGCGTGGTGGCGTCGACGAGATCGTCCAGGCCCTGCCCGGTGCGCAGGTCGGCCAGGTCCGACACGTCGCGCACGAGCCGGGCCAGCCACTGCGCCGGTCGCCCGGCGGACAGGGTCACCGCCTGGTCGGCGTAGGAGGCCGCCTCGTCCCGGTCGGGGATCTCCCGGGCGAGCGCGGCGCGGGCCTGCGCCATCCGCACCGAGACCACCATGCCGGTCTGGCCGGAGCCGGCGATGAGCGTCTCGGCCCGCTCCAGATGCGGCGTGGCCTCGTCCGCGGCGCCGACGGTGGTCAGCGCCTCGGCGCAGGCCAGCGCGAGATCCGCGGGGGAGTAGGTCTCCAGGGCGAAGCCGGGGGAGCCGAAGTCGTCGTCGTCGAGCCGTTCCATCGTCTGCCAGGCGCGGGCCACCGCGTCGCGCACCCCGGCGGTGTCGCCGGTGGCCGCGCACGCGCTCGTGACGACCTTGCCGGCGATGAGCGCGCGGGTGGGGCTGAACCCGGCGATCCGCGCGGCCACCCCGGCGATCTGGAGGGCGACCGCCGGGCTGTGCGGGCGGACCATCCGCGCGCGCAGCGCCAGCGCCCGCGCGGCGAGCGGCCCGTCGCCGGCGGCGCGGGCGAGCGCGGCGGCCCGGTCCGCCCGGGTGGCGGCGTCGGCGTGCTTGCCGCGGTCGTACGCCACGGCCGCCGCGGCGGTCGTCACGGCGGCGTGCAGCCGCATCCAGTCCAGGGCGGCCCGCCCGCGCAGCCGATGCTCGCGGGGCACCATCCTGGTGGTGCGTTCGAGGGGGACCAGGGCCGCGGCCGTCGCGCTGAGATCGGTGGTCTCGTAGGCGTCCACCGCGGCGTTCAGCGCGGCGGCGCAGGCATCGTGCAACCCGGAGGCGTCGCCGCCCAGGCTCACGGAGCCCACCGCCGCGAGGCCGGTGGCGACCAGCACGGACCGCCGGTTCGAGACTTCGGACACGATGGCACCCTTCGTGCTCGGGTGGGGGTGATCGCGCCGCCGTCTGCCTGTCGGCGGAGCGCGACGGGACGGTGAACTGCCAGGTCTAACTGCACGGCCCGGTCGGTCGGATGACTGAGCTGGGTCCCCATGGCGGCCTCCCTCGCATTCCATGACAAGCGGCTCGGCACTGACTGTTCAGCCCACTGGCGGCCCGCACTAATCGTGTGCCCGTGTTCGTTGGTCTCCTGACCATGGCCTGGTGCCAGCCTGGTGGCCGGCGGGACCACGCCGCCCCGCGGAACCAGGTGTCCGGCGAATTCGTCTGCGAAGCGTCGTGGTCAAAGATATCGTTTGGGGGCCACAAACGCGCAGGATCGTGTGCGCTCGGCGATGTGGGACACGTCTCTCCTCGGATTGTCGTCGACCAGCGTCCCACCGGTGGCCCGCTCGGGTAGGCGGTGCGGTTACCGTCCGGATTGTCCGCGGTGCGGGTGTCGGTTGGCCGTAATATTCGCGAGTCCTCATCCTGTGTTTCAGACTGATGTCGCGACGCCTTTGCATGTTTCATCGACGTGGCTTTTCACGACCGCCGCCCGGTGCCGGCACGATGGCGGCGGGTGCTACCGGACGCGCCCGCCGGCCGTATGCGGCGATCGGTCGGTTCGTGGGCGGACGATCTCCCGCCGCGTCGGCCGGCCCCGCGTCGGGGGACCGTCGGCCCGGCTGCCGTGCTCCGCCACGGCCAGGTCAAGATCAGTCCTGCCCGTGGCCGGCGGGAAGCGCCGGTAAGGTGAACAGCATGGCCGTCGACCTGTCCGAGGAGATCAAGCAGCTCGATGCCACGCTGAGCGGCATCGAGTCCGTTCTCGACGTGGAGGGGTTGCGCCGTCGCGCCGACGAGCTGGAGCGGCAGGCCGCGGATCCTGACCTGTGGTCCGACCAGGACCGGGCGCAGGCCGTCACCCGGCGCCTGTCGTCGACCCGCGGCGACATCTCCCGGGTGGAGGGGCTGCGCCGCCGGCTCGACGACATCGCCGCCGCCGCGGATCTCGGTGACGATGACCTGCTCGCCGAGGCTGCGGCCGACCTGCCGGCGTTGAGCGCCGACATCGCCGCGCTGGAGGTGCGCACCCTGCTGTCCGGTGAGTTCGACGAGCGGGACGCGATCGTGCAGCTCTCCGCGGGGGCCGGCGGCGTCGACGCCGCGGACTGGACGGCGATGCTGCTGCGGATGTACCTGCGCTGGGCCGAGCGTCACGGCTACCCCACCGAGGTCTTCGACACCTCCGAGGCGGAGGAGGCGGGCCTGAAGTCCGCCACCTTCCAGGTCAAGGCCGCCTACGCCTACGGGACGCTGCGCAGCGAGCACGGGGTGCACCGGCTCGTGCGCATCTCGCCGTTCGACAACCAGAACCGCCGGCAGACCTCCTTCGCCGGCGTCGAGGTGACCCCGGTCGTCGAGCTGTCCGACCACGTCGACATCGACGACAAGGACCTGCGGATCGACATCTTCCGGTCCTCCGGTCCGGGTGGCCAGGGGGTCAACACGACCGACTCGGCGGTCCGTATCACCCACCTGCCCACCGGCATCGTGGTCACCTGCCAGAACGAGCGCAGCCAGCTCCAGAACAAGGCCGCCGCGATGATCGTGCTGCAGGCGAAGCTCCTGGAGCGCCGCCGCGCCGAGGAGGCCGCGGAGAAGCAGCGCATCACCGGCGGACCCCAGGACGTCTCGTTCGGATCGCAGATCCGCAACTACGTCCTGCATCCCTACCAGCTGGTGAAGGACCTGCGCACCGATACCGAGACCTCGAACACCAGTGGCGTTCTCGACGGTGAGATCGACGAGTTCATCGATACCGAGATCCGGTGGCGGCGGGCCGTCGAGAACCAGGCGTGAGAATACCCGCGCGGTCGGTCGGTGCTGTTGCCATCTTTCCCCTCCGCCCGCGTGGGACGGCCGATCCGGCAGGTTTCCGCCGGCCGCGGCCATCGACTTTCGCGTTCACTCGTCATGCCTTCCGGGGGATCGCTCATCCGTGTTCCCCCGATTTACCGGGTGGCTTTTAATTCGACCGTATCCCTGATGAACACCCGGTGAAATGGCAGTGATCCGACCGTCCGCTTGATCCGGGTCGCGCGGCGAGTGGGTCGGGACCGTGCAGACCACCCTCGGGCGACGTCTCCGGCGGATCTCCCGATGCCATTGGCACGCCCGGTATGCGCGTGTAGAGTCCCGGGTAGTTCGCGGACCGTTCGATGTTTTAGTTTCGACCTCCTGAGCTGGTTCGCGTACTACTTCACCCGATGGGATGTTCGCCCGTGTCACCTGTTCGTCCACGATTGCGCACCGTCGTCGCGGAGGGAGTACGGCCTGTGTCCCTGCAGATGAATGCACACAGGTATATGCACGGAAATGTCCTGCCCGATCCGGGCGTGACGGCGGTCGCCGCGGGTACGGGAACGAGGTGACCACCCTGGCGACCGCGCTGCCCGGTACCGCCTCCGGCGTGCTGGACGAGGCGCCCCCGATGCCCCTGCCCGTCCTCATGTACCACAGCGTGGGCGACTCCGTGAGCGCCGACTTCCGGCACTGGGAGGTCCCGCCGGGCGTGTTCGCCGAGCAGCTCGGCGCGCTCGCCGCCGGCGGCTACCACCTCACCGGGCTCACCGACGCGCTCGCGCACCCGCACCGCCGGCAGGTGGCCATCACCTTCGATGACGGCTTCGAGGACTTCGTGACGACGGCGCTGCCGGCCTTGCAGACGGTCGGCGCGGGCGCGACCCTGTTCATCCCGACCGCCTACGCCGGCCGGCGCGCCACCTGGCTGGACGGCTACAGCGAGCGAAATCTTCCGTTGCTGGACTGGTCCGACCTGGCTGATCTGGCGAGGGAGGGGGTCGAACTGGGCTCGCACGGTCATCGTCATCTGGAACTGGACGTGGTACCGACGGCCCTCGCCCGATATGACGTCACTGCCAGCCGGCGCATGATCGAGGAGAAGACCGGGCGTAGTCCGGACAGTTTCTCCTATCCTTTTGGATATCACTGCGCGTCGGTCCGGCACGTGGTCGCGGCGGCCGGTTTCGATTCGGCCTGCGAGGTCGGCTACCGGCTGCACCAGCCGAACCAGTCCCGTTTCGCCATCAGCCGGTTGGTCGTGGACCGGGCGGCCGGGGCCGCCGACATCCTGCGGCTGGTTTCCCTCGGGCACCGCGACGCACTCACGAGCGCCCGGCGCGGGTTGCGGTCCGGCTGGCGGGCATACCGCGCGGCGCGCTGGCGGCTCGGCCGGGGCGGCTGACCACCGGGTCAGGCGCGGGGCGCGGGCACATGCTCGTGCAGATGCGTGCGCCGTTTTCCGCTGACGCGTATGCCGACGCGTATGCCGACGCCCGGTGAACGGCGAAAAGCCGGCTCGCGCGGCCGAAATGCCCCGCCACCGCCGCTCGGGGGATTTCGGCCGGGACGCGGGGCGGATCGGCCGCGACCCGGCTCAGGCGATCGCGAGGCGGTAGCCCCGCTTGATGACGGTCTCCACCGCACAGCCGGCCGGGCCGAGCGCCGTGCGCAGCCGGGCGACGGTCATCTCCACCGCATGCTCATCGGTCAGCCCCGCGGTGCCCGTGCGGCGCAGCAGCTCCGCGCGGGAGAGGACCCGGCCGGGACGCTCGGTGAGGGCGTCGAGTACCGCCGCCGTCTTCGGCGCCAGCATCACCGGCTCCCCGTTGACGATCACGGCCGTGCCCTGCACCCGCAGGACGTGCCCGGCGGCCTCGACGGTCCGTACCCGGCGACGCGGCAGCTCGTCGGACAGCGTCCGCACGAGCGCCCCCAGGCGGTAACGCTCCGGCGTCACGGCAGGGATCCCCTCGCGGACGAGCGGTGCCGCGCAGACCGGTCCCACGCAGGCGGCGAGCACGTCGCCGCGCAGTGCGGACAGCGTCTCGTCGAGACGGTCGGCCTCCCGCGCGGTCCGCAGCAGGCTCAGCACGGCCGGCGCGCTGGTGAAGGTCACCGCGGACAGCCCGCCGGTGACGATGAGCTCCACCATCCGCCGGACCGGGCGCAGGTCCTCGGGCGGTTCCCACCGGTACACCGGGATCTCGACCACCTCCGCCCCGGCGGCGCGCAGCCCCTCGATCATGTCCGGCAGCGGCTCGCCGTGCAGCTGCACGGCGATGCGCAGGCCGGCGAGGTCGGTGCCGAGGAGATGGGCCATGAGCTCCGCGCCCGACTCCGACCGGGGCGACCAGCATTCGGTCAGCCCCGCCGCCCGGACCGCGCCGGTGACCTTGGGCCCGCGGGTGAACAGCCGGGCCTCGGCCAGCCGGTCGCGCAGCCCGTCGCCGAGGCCCCAGCCCTCGGCGGCCTCCAGCCAGCCGCGGAAGCCGATCGCCGTCGTGGCGATCACCACGTCGAGCCGCCCGGTGAGGCAGGCCCGGGTCGCGGTGAGCAGCTTGCCGTCGTCCGAGAGCGGGACGATGCGCAGCGCCGGCGCGTGCACCACCCGGGCCCCGCGCCGTTCGAGCAGGCTGGCGAGCTCGTCGCGGCGACGGGCCGCGGTGATCCCGACGGTGAACCCGAGCAGCGGCGGCAGCTCCGCCACCGTCGACTGTTCAGCGGCCTCGGCGCCGGGCGACGAGCCGGAGCAGCTGTCCGCGCGCGACGGATCGCCGGATTCGGGCCGCCCGGAACTGGGGGTTGGCAAGACGATGACCTCCTGGCCCGCGGACCCACGCCGATCTCAGGTCCCTGGCAGAATCAGGCACCTCGATGTCCGGGCGCTTACCCACACGCAACGCCGTTGTTAATCGGCGCCGTTCCCCGTCCCGCGACGCCTGCCCCGCCCGGGCCCGAGGCGTCTCACATCCGGCCGCGGCCGGGGGTGCGCGCCTTGTATCCGCACCGACGTGGACCTGAGTCGGCACCGACATCCGCCGACCGTACGGTCAGCGACCGTAGCGGGTCCCGCCGAGGGTGGGCGGACCCTCGAGGCGGATAGTGGGTGGTGCGCGGATGTCTGCTCGGTCGCTGGTGGTCGTCGGTCACGGCATGGTCGGCCACCGGCTGTGCGAGGCCTTGCGGGAACGGGACGCCGGACAGACCTGGGATGTCACCGTCCTGGCCGAGGAGCCACGGCCGGCGTACGACCGGGTCGGCCTGTCGGCGTACTTCACCGGCTCGACGGTGGACGACCTGAGCCTGGTCGCGGACGGCTTCCTCGACCATCCCCGGCTGCGGGTGCGTCTCGGTGAACCCGTCGTCGCCGTCGACCGGGCCGCCCGCACGGTGCGCACCGCCCCCGGGCACACGTACCGCTATGACGCCCTGGTGCTCGCCACCGGGTCCTACCCGTTCGTCCCGCCGGTCCCCGGGCGCGAGGCCGCCGGCTGCCACGTGTACCGCACCATCGAGGACCTGGATGCGATCAGCGCGTCGGCGCGGTCGAGCCGCACCGGCACCGGCGTCGTCATCGGCGGCGGCCTGCTCGGCCTGGAGGCGGCGAACGCCCTGCGCAGCCTGGGCCTGACCACCCACGTCGTCGAGTTCGCCCCCCGGCTGATGCCCGCGCAGGTCGACGACGCCGGCGGGCAGACGCTGCGCGCCCACATCACCGGGCTCGGGATCGGCGTGCACACCGACACGGCCACCGAGCGGATCGAGGCCGACGCCGACGGCCGGGTCGCCCGGCTCGTCTTCGGCCGCCACCCCGAGGGCCTGACCGGTCTCGACGCCGACGTCGTCGTGTTCTCCGCGGGCATCCGGCCCCGAGACGAGCTGGCCCGCGAGTGCGGCCTGGCCGTCGGCGAGCGGGGCGGCGTCGTCGTCGACGAGGGCTGCCGCACCGGCGACGAGCACATCTACGCGATCGGCGAGTGCGCGGCGGCCGGCGGGCGGGTCTACGGACTGGTCGCCCCCGGCTACGCGATGGCCGAGGTCGTCGCCGACCGGCTGCTCGGCGGCGCGGCGAGCTTCACCGGCGCGGACATGTCCACCAAGCTCAAGCTGCTCGGCGTGGACGTGGCGAGCTTCGGGGACGCGTTCGGGACGACCGTCGGCGCGCTGCCGATCACGTTCGCGGACCCGGTCACCGGGGTCTACAAGAAGCTGGTGCTCTCCGACGACGCGGCCAGCGTGCTCGGCGGCATCCTCGTCGGCGACGCCGGCGAGTACGGCACCCTGCGGGCGCTCGTCGGCGCCACCGGCGCGCTCCCGGACGACCCGGCGCGGCTGATCCTGCCGGCCGGCGGCGGGGCCGGCACCGGGGTGGCGCTGCCCGCCGAGGCGCAGATCTGCTCGTGCAACAACGTCACCCAGGGCCAGATCTGCGCCGCGATCAGCGACAACGGGCTGACCGACGTCGCCGGCATCAAGGGCTGCACGAACGCGGGCACGAGCTGCGGCAGCTGCGTGCCGATGCTGAAGACGATCCTCGGCCAGCAGCTCGCCGCCGCCGGCATCGAGGTTTCCAAGGCCCTGTGCGAGCACTTCGACCACAGCCGCGCCGAGCTGTTCGAGCTCGTCCGCCTGCGCGGGATCACGACGTTCTCCCAGCTCATCGCCGAGCATGGGCGGGGCCGTGGCTGCGAGGTCTGCCGGCCGGTGGGGGCGTCGATCCTCGCCTCGATCCACAACGGGTACGTCCTCGACGGCGAGCGGGCCGCGTTGCAGGACACCAACGACCACATGCTGGCGAACATGCAGAAGGACGGGACGTACTCGGTCATCCCCCGGCTGCCCGGCGGCGAGGTCACCCCCGAGGCGCTCATCCTCATCGGCGAGGTGGCCCGCGACTTCCGCCTTTACACCAAGATCACTGGTGGTCAGCGCATCGACCTGCTCGGTGCCCGCGCCGAGGACCTGCCGAAGATCTGGCAGCGGCTCACCGACGCCGGGCTGGAATCCGGGCACGCCTACGGCAAGTCCCTGCGGACGGTGAAGTCCTGCGTGGGGGAGACCTGGTGCCGCTACGGCGTGCAGGACTCCACCACCCTCGCGATCGACCTGGAACTGCGCTACCGCGGGCTACGCTCCCCCCACAAGATCAAGATGGCGGTCTCCGGCTGCGCCCGGGAGTGCGCCGAGGCTCGTTCCAAGGACGTCGGCGTGATCGCCACGGAGCTCGGCTGGAACCTCTACCTGGGCGGCAACGGCGGGCACCGGCCGCGGCACGCGGAGCTGTTCGCCGCCGACCTCGACACCGAGACCCTCGTCCGCTACATCGACCGGTTCCTCATGTTCTACGTGCGTACCGCCGACCGCCTGCAGCGCACCGCGGCGTGGGTGGAGAGTCTCGACGGCGGCCTGGCGCACGTCCGCGAGGTGATCGCCGAGGACTCGCTGGGCATCTGCGCCGAGCTGGACGCGGCCATGGCCCACCACGTCGACACCTACCAGGACGAGTGGAAGACGACACTGGCCGACCCGGTGGCGCTGCGCCGGTTCACCTCGTTCGTCAACGCCCCCGACACACCCGACCCGGACATCATCCACGTGCTCGAACGTGGCCAGCCCCGGCCGGCCCGCGACGGCGAGCGGGCCGCGCTGATCGCCGGGACGACCCTGCCGGTCGTCCGCCAGCGCACCGCACCCACCGACGCCGACGCCGGGACCGACGCCGGGACCGACGCCGCCACCCCGGCGCCGGGCCTGGTGCCCACGCTGACCAGCCCCGAGAAGTGACCCGCTCCCGAGAAGCGACCCGCTCCCGAGAAGTGACCGCTCCCGAGAAGTGACCTGGAGACCGCCGTGAACTGGACCGATGTCTGTGCCCTTGAGGATCTCACCCCGGACCGGGGCGCCGGCGCGCTCGTCGACGGCGCGCAGGTCGCCGTGTTCCGGCTCAGCGACGGGCCGGTCCTCGCGGTCGGCAACACCGACCCGATCTCCCGGGCCAACGTGCTCTGCCGCGGTCTCGTCGGCTCCCGCGGCGAGCGGACCGTGGTCTTCTCCCCGCTGCACAAGCAGGCGTTCGACCTGGTCACCGGGGAATGTCTGGACGCCGAGGACGTGCGCATCCCGGTCCATCCGGTCGAGGTGCGCGACGGGCGAGTCCTGGTCGGCCCCGCGGGCGCGGCCAGGCGGATTGCCTGAGCATGCCCGCCCGGCTGGCGCGATCCGCCCCGAACAGGCTGGTCAGGCCGCACACTGGGGGAAGTCGTCACGTGGGGGACCGGCCGGCAGGCGGCGTGGACAGCCGCGGTAGGCGGCGGCGGCAGGCGGTGGCGGGAGACAGATGCGGACGACGGATGCGCGGTCGGCGACGGCTGCGCGGTTGATGACGGAGGTGACCGGCGTGGACAGACCCTCCGGAGGTTGGGTGGCGCTCGTCGGCGGCGGGCCCGGACGGGCAGACCTCATCACCGTGCGCGGCCTGCGCCTGGTGCAGATTGCGGACGTCGTGGTGGTCGACCGCCTCGCCCCCCGCGAGCTGCTGGCCGAGACCCGGCCCGGCGCCGAGATCATCGATGCCGGCAAGGCGCCGCACGGCCACAACCTGACCCAGGACGAGATCAACGCGGTGATCGTCGACCGCGGCCTACGCGGGCTCGGCGTCGTGCGGCTCAAGGGCGGCGATCCGTTCGTCTTCGGCCGCGGCGGCGAGGAGGCCCTGGCCTGCGCCGCGGCCGGGCTGCCGTGCGAGATCGTCCCCGGGGTGACGAGCGCGGTCGCCGTCCCGGCGCTCGCCGGCATCCCGGTCACCCACCGCGGCATCACCCAGGACGTGGCCATCGTCAGCGGGCACGTCGACCCCTCCCACCCCGGCTCCACCGTCGACTGGGACGCGCTGGCCACGGGGCTGGGCACGGTCGTCGTGCTGATGGGCGTCGCTGCGCTGGCGGGGATCAGCCGGGAGCTGGTGAAGCGGGGCCGGCGCCCGGACACGCCGACCGCCGTCATCCACGCCGGGGGCACCGCCGACGAGGTCGTGCTCACCGGTGTGCTGTCGGACATCGCGGAGCTGGCCGCCGAGGCCGGCATCGGCTCGCCCGCCGTCATCGTCATCGGGGACGTGGTGCGCCTGCGCGACCAGATCGTCGGCGCCACGTCTGCCCCGCGCGCCCCGGGCGGATGACGGCAGGACGTCGACCCCTCGGACCCGCATGCCTTTCTGTGATCTCCTGGGCACAGAATCGTGCCGAGGGCCAGGTACGGTTTTCGGCGCTGAAACCGTGCTTGGGCCTCGGCACGATCTGGCCGCAATGTGGCCGGAAACCGGGTTGGCGGGTCGACGGGTTGGACAGAGCGCAACTCGCACGCGCGCTCTAGTGCAGGGCAAGAATGCGGTCGTCGCCCGGCTTCGGGGTGCCGCGGCCGTCGGTGTTGTTGGTGAGCAGCCACACCGAGCCGTCCGGGGCGGCCACCGCGGCGCGCAGCCGGCCCAGCTCGCCGGTGAGCAGCGCCCGCGGCCGGCCGGCCGCCCCGGCCAGGTCGAGCTCCCACAGCCGCTGCCCGCGCAGCGCTGCCACGTAGAGGGTGTCGCCGCGGATCGCGATCCCGCTCGGGGAGGCCTCCGCCGTGCTCCAGGTGACCAGGGGGTTGCGCAACCGACCGCCGTCGGTGTCGCCGGTGCCCTCGACGTCGGGCCAGCCGTAGTTCCCGCCCGGGACGATCAGGTTGATCTCGTCGAGCCTGTTCTGGCCGAACTCGGATGCCCACAGCCGGCCGGCGGAGTCCCAGGCCAGGCCCTGGACGTTGCGGTGACCGAGGCTGTAGACGAGGGAACCGGGGAACGGGTTGTCCGGCGGGACGCCGCCGTCGGGGCGCATTCGCAGGATCTTGCCGTTGAGGCTCGCCCGGTCCTGCGCGCGCGAGCGCACCCCGGCGTCGCCGACTCCCGCGTAGAGCAGGCCGTCCGGTCCGAAGCGGATCCGGCCGCCGTTGTGGACCGCGGCATCGGCGAGCCCGGTGAGGATCGGGGTGGGCGGCTCGGCGCGGTTGCCGGACAGCCGGAAGCGGACGATCCGGTTGTCGGTGGCCGAGGTGTAGTAGGCGTACACGAACCGGTCGGTCGCGAAGGCCGGGGAGACCGCGAGCCCCAGCAGCCCCGACTCGCCGCGGTGGACCACGCCGGGCAGCCTCGTCACCTCGATCGCCCGCCCGCCGCCTGCCGGCAGCCGCAGGACCCGCCCGCTGTCGCGTTCGCTGATCAGCGCCTCGCCCGACGGCAGGAAGGCGACGTCCCACGGCGCGGCGAGCCCGGTGACCACGGTGCGCACCGCGGGCGGGGCACCCGGTGCGGTCTTCCCCGCCCCGGTCGCCTCCGCGGTCGCCGGACCCGGAGTCGCTGGTCCGGAGGCCGCCGCAGGCGCGGCGGAGGGCTCGGAACCACCGCCGCACGAGACCATCCCGACCCCGGCCATCGCGAGTGCCGTGCCGATCAGGATCAGCCTGCGGACCCGGGCCCGGCCGTCGCGGCGCGGGCCGGCCCGCCCCTGGCGCGAGGCGAGCACAGATGGGGACATCGACGCTCCAGAACCGGCTGGAACCGGGCATCGGCCGATTTCGCGCCCGGACTTCACCGAAGGCCAACGATCGTCGGGGTCCTCGGGTGCCCACCCCGGGTCAGCGCCCGGGCGCCGGACCGCACAGGAACCTGGCGCCCCGGCAGACGCCCGGGCGGCGGACTGATCGCGGTGCGGTCGGCAGGCTCATCGACAGAAGGGTGCGCGATGGCCGGAAGGTGGGCGTGGCGGCCCGCGCCGGACTCAGGTGGCCTGTCGGACGGCCAGGGCCGTGAGCATCATGATGATCGCGATGATCGCAATGATCAGCTGCGGGGAGATCGTGACGGAGTTCCGGCGCAGGTACTCGCGCGACGCGCGGCAGGTGGGGCACCGGCCCTCGATCACCAGACCCGAGCAGCGCGCGCAGACCAGATCCTCGCTGCCCATGCCGCCTCCTTCCCGCCGCGGCACGCCGACCGCGGATCCGAGGGATCATCGCACGTCCCTCCGGGGAACCCCGGCCCATCGCCGCGCCGGTCATCCCCCGCCCGGTCGCCGGAACGAGATCCGGACGATCGACTCCCTCTTACGGTACGCCCGCGGGCGCCCCTTCGCCCTGCCGGCGGGCGTCGGGTATCCGCTGCCGTACAGCGCCCGCTGGACGGGGCCGGGCCCGCTGGGCGGTCGGGCCCGCTGCACGGCCTGGCGCCGGTACGGGCTGCCGCGTGCGGCCCAGCGGCGGATCCGGGCCGGCGCGGCTCGCCCTCGCGCGCCGCGCGGTCCGACTCCGGTCACGTCCTACCATCTTCGTCGCGGAATGTATGTGATCTGATACTTGACGTGAGGAGGGTATGGTGATCGTTCTGAGCTCGGTGAGCAAGTGGTACCCCAACGGCGCCCGGCCCGCCCTGATCGACGTCAGCGCCGAGATCGGCGCCGGGGAGTTCGTGTTCCTGGTGGGGCCGTCCGGATCGGGCAAGTCGACGCTGCTGCGGCTGCTGTTGCGCGAGGAGCGCGCGACCGGCGGGCGGGTCATCGTCGCCGGGCGTGACGTCGCGCGGATCCCGGACCGGCGGGTCCCGCAGCTGCGCCGGATCGTCGGCTGCGTGTTCCAGGACTTCCGGCTGCTGCCGAACCGGACGGTGGCGGCCAACGTCGCGTTCGCCCTCGACGTGGTGGGGCGTCCCCGGCATGTCGTGCGCAGCGTCGTCCCCGAGGTGCTGGAGCTGGTCGGGCTCGGGGGGAAGGCGGACCGTTATCCCGACGAGCTGTCCGGGGGCGAGCAGCAGCGGGTCGCGATCGCCCGGGCGTTCGTCGGCCGGCCGCGGGTGCTGCTGGCCGACGAGCCGACCGGGAACCTCGACCCGGCCACCAGCACCGAGATCATGAGCCTGCTCGACGCCGTCCACCGGGCCGGCACGACCGTCATCATGGCCACCCACAACGCGTCCCTGGTCGACGCCATGCGGCGCCGGGTGCTCGAACTCGGCGACGGCGCCCTGATCCGCGACGAGGCCGGCGGCCGCTACGACCAGACCGTGCCGCAGCCCGTGGCGCCGTCCGCGCCGCCGCCGGTGGTGGTGCCCGCCCAGCCGACCGGGACGGCGCCGGACGGCGAGCGCAGCCCGTGGGCGACGCCGGCGCGCAGCGGCCCGGTCGGCTGATGCGCCCGGGCCCGCTGGCCTCGTTGCTGTGGACGGGCCTGCGTCGCAACCTGGCGATGACCGGGGCGGTGATCGTCACCATCACCATCTGCCTGGCGATGCTCGGTGCGGGCCTGCTGCTGCGGGCCCAGGTGCACACCATCGACGGCTTCCTGCTCGACCAGATCGAGGTCGTCGTCGACCTCTCCGACGCCATCACCCCCGCCGAGCGCTCCGCGCTGGAGGCCGAGATGCGCCGCGACCCGCTGATCGTCGGCGTCCGCTACGAGACGAAGAAGCAGGTGTACGAGCGGTTCCGCCGCGACTTCCGGGGCTCGCCCGACGTCGTCGCCGGGGTGGGACCCGAGGACCTGCCCGCGGCCCTGCGGCTGACCCTCGCCGACCCGCGGGCGTCGCGCGACATCGTCGTCACCTACACCGGGCTCGACGGTGTGGAGGCGGTGCGTGACCAGCGCGCCCTGCTCGACCCGCTGTACCGCTTCCTCGACGCCTTCACGGTCGGCGCCTTCACCCTGGCAGCCGTGCAGGCACTGGCTTCCTTCGCGCTGATCTACACGATGATCCGGATCTCGGCGCACGCCCGCCGCCGGGAGACGGCGATCATGAAGCTGGTCGGGGCGTCGAACGGGACGATCCGGGCGCCGTTCGTGCTGGAGAGCGCGGTGGCGGGCCTGGCCGGCGGGCTGCTCGCCGCCGGTGTTCTGGTCGCAGCCAAGATCTTCCTGGTGGACGGCCAGTTCGCGAGGCAGACGATGTTCCCCCTGTTCGGCTGGGCCGCGGTCTGGGAGTCGGCGGTCGTGGTCCTCGCCGCCGGCGTGCTGGCCGCCGCGGTGATGGCGTCGATCGCGCTGCGCCGCCACCTGCGCGTCTGAGCGGGCTCCGCATGATCGATACAATGGTGGACGGTTGTCCGCCCGTGGCCGGTCGGGCGGGGGGACGCCGGCAGGACGTAGGTTCGGAAACGTTGGCGCGCAGGCGTGGCACGTGGGAAGAGGGTCGCAGACGGTGCCGAGGGAGACGGGGCGCAAGTCGATCGCGCAGAACAAGCGTGCCCGGCACGACTACGACATCCTCGACACGTACGAGGCCGGGCTCGTGCTGCGCGGCACCGAGGTCAAGGCGCTGCGGGCCGGGCGGGCCTCCCTGGTCGACGGGTTCGCCCAGATCAGCGACGGCGAGATCTGGCTGCACAACGTGCACATCCCCGAGTACACCGAGGGCACCTGGACCAACCACGCTCCGCGCCGCAAGCGCAAGATGCTGCTGCACCGGGCCGAGATCGAGAAGCTGATCGGCCAGACCCAGGAGGGCGGCCTCACCATGGTGCCGCTCGCCCTGTACTGGAAGGATGGCCGCGCCAAGATCGAAATTGCGCTGGCGCGCGGTCGCAAGTCCTACGACAAGCGGCACGCTCTCGCCGAGCGGGACGCCGCCCGGGAGATCAGCCGGGAGATGGGCCGCCGCGTCAAGGGCCGCTACCGCTGACCGGCACCGACTCCGAGCGTCTGGCCCAGCTCGACGCCCTGCTGACCGCCGACGGCGGCGCGGTGCTCGCCGCCGCGTCCGCGGTGTACACCGGCGGGGACGGCCCCGACGCGGGCGGTCCCGGCAGGAGTGGTCCCGGCAGGGGCGGGGCCGGCAGGGGTGGGGCCGGCGGAGGTGGGATCGCGGCCCGGGAGCTCGCCGTCGGCGCGCGGCTGCGGGCCGAGGGTGTTCCCGCCGGGCTGGTCGCCGCCGCCTTCACCCAGGCGGAGCTGCGGCATCGGGCGGCGGCCAAGTTCGCCCGCGCCGAGGAGATGTTCTTCACCCGCGCCGGGCTGGAGCAGGCGTCCTCCCAGACCGCGGCCGAACACCGGGCGGCGCGGTTCGCCGGGCGGCGTCGGCTCGCCGACCTGTGTACTGGAATCGGCGGGGACGCCCTCGCCCTGGCACCGGGCCGGGAGATCCTGCTCGTCGACCGAGACCCGGTGCATCTGCGGATGGCGGCGCTGAACGTCGCCGTCCACGGGGCGCGCCGGGTCGACACGCTGCTCGCCGATGTCCGCGACGCCGATCTGACCGGTTGCGACGGCGTCTTCGTCGACCCGGCCCGGCGCGCCGGGGACCGTCGGCTCGCCTCACGGGCCAGCGAGCCGCCGCTGCCCTGGTGCTTCGCCCTCGCCGACCGGGTCGAGGCCGTCGCGGTGAAGGCGGCCCCGGGCCTCGCGACCGAGCAGGTACCGCCCGACTGGGAGATCGAGTTCGTCGCCGACGGCCGTGACCTCAAGGAGGCCGTGCTCTTCTCCCCGGCCCTCGCCACGACCCAGCGCCGCGCGACGGTCCTTCACCACGCACCCTCGTCCGCGGCGACACCCTCGTCCGCGGCGATCGGCTCGCCCGGGGGAACGCCGGTGAGCCTCGTCGGCCTCCCGGACCCCGCGGAGCCCGGCGGCCCGGTCGCCGCCCCCGGGCGATACCTGTACGACCCGAGCCCGGCAGTCACCCGGGCCGGCCTGGTCGGCGAGCTCGCCCGCCAGCTCGGCGCCTGGCAGATCGACCCGATGATCGCCTTCCTGACCTCCGACGAGCCGGTGGCCAGCCCGTTCGCCCGCTTGCTGCGGATCTCCGCGGACCTGCCGTTCGATGTCCGCCGGATCGCCGCCGAGCTGCGCGGGCGCGGGATCGGGTCGTTGGACATCCGCCGCCGGGGGCTGGCGGGCGACGTCGACGAGCTGCGCCGCCGCCTCCTGCCCCGCCGGCGCGACCTGGTCCCCGGCGGCCCGGCCGTCACCCTGGTGATGACGAGGCTGCGCGGCGAGCCATGGGCCTTTCTCTGCACCGCTGCCGGGGACGAGCCGGCCTCCTGACGCCCGGACGGCACCGGGCCCGCCGCCCGTCCCGGTTGGTGGACGGCAGTGCCAGGTTCATGGCGCGGTGAGCAGACCGGTGGCGGCGGCGGTCAGGCAGCCGGCGGCGATGGCGACCGCGAGGACCAGGGGCACGACCCGATCGACGTGCAGCAGGCAGGCGCCGCCGACCATCGCTCCGAGGAACATGGCGACCGGAGCGGCAAGCCGGCGCGGCGCGTGGAAGCCGGGGCCGCCGGCGAGCCGCGAGTCGACGACCAACCCCGTGAGGGTGGTGGTCAGCACGTTGGTCGGGACCTCCGGGACGGCCACCCGCCGCGCCGTCGCGTGTTGGAGCCCCATCGCGGCGGCCAGCGGAACGATGATCGTGTAGGGCCGGTCCGCCCTGCCCTCGCCGGTGAGCGAGGCGGCGACCAGCGCCGCAATGATCAACCCGGTCTGGATGGCCAGCGCGACCGTCAGCCACCGGACCCGGCGTCCGCGGCGCAGCGCCGGGGCCCTGCCGATCCGCCCGGCGAGGACCGCGCCGGTCAGGAAACCGGCCAACGCGAGCGCGGACAGGTCCGCGGACAGCCCCGGCGCGCCCGCCAGCGCGAACGCGAGGAGCACGACGTTGCCGGTCATGTTCGCCACGAACACCTGGCCGAGCCCGAGAAAGCTGGTCGCATCGACCAGCCCCGTCAGGCCCGCCAGCGCCAACAGCAGCACCACCTGCCGCCGGTCGCGCGCGGTCGACGGCGTCATCGGCACAGTGTCACCGACCCTGAGTCGTCCGCACGGCAACCGCCGGCCGGGTGGGGTCGCGGTGCGGGCGGCGGGCGCCTTTACAGGCGCAGGGGGCGGATCGGGGCCGCGACCAGGTGGGGCTGCGACTGCCAGTCGACGCCCGGGACGTCGACGTAGAGCTCGATCTCGTTACCGTCCGGATCGAGGATGTAGAGGCTGTGCGTGATCGTGTGGTCCGACGCGCCGACGATGTCGACGCCCGCCTCCCGGATGCGGGCCAGGACCTCGCGCAGCTCGTCGTCGGTGTCGCCGACCTTCAGCCCGAAGTGGTAGAGCCCGACCCGGCGGCCGGCCGGCACCGCCGCCGCGTCCTCGCCGACCTCGATGAGCAGCAGTTCGTGGTGCGTGCGGCCGGCCGAGAAGGCGGCGGCGGGCACGCGCAGCGGGTTGCCGGCAGCCTGCGCCGGGTCCGGGAACACCTGCCGCCAGCCGAGGACGTCCCGGTAGAAGGCGACGGAACGTTCGATGTTGTGGACGTAGAGGACGAGATGTCCCAGTTCCTTGATCTCCACGATGCTCTCCCCGGGGCGGGCGGACGGGCTGCCGTTGCCCGTACAACTACCACGAGAGGTCCGACATGCCCGCGGCCGCACATCAATCCCGCCTCGGACCGGCCACCGGCCGCCGGCGCTGCCGTCCGCCGCCGACCCGGCTGGCGTCCGCCGCCGGTTGCGACGCTCCGTCCACCGGCGTCCTGCGGTACCATGAACCGTCAGGCGATACAACCGTACCTGGGGGTGATCGGTTTCGACTTCGGACGTCGAGGCAGGGGAAGCGGGCCGAGGATGAACGGTTATCTCGTTAACGATCCGTTCAAAAAAACAGCTGCCAACAAGACGCAGCCTGTTGCCCCTTACGCCCTCGCGGCTTAAGGACTAGGCAACCGTCAGCCTGGGAATGCCTCCGGCCCAGGATCTGACGTCGCTAGGAGGATCACCACCTGACCCGGTCGCGGGGCCAGGCGGAAAATCAAACAGCGACTGAGCCTACGTCGGCTTGCCTGTGTGTCCGACGGGGCTGAGAAACAAGTAGCAGGCTCCGCCCGGAGAAGTCCTGTGTCGGTGCCGGAGGACGCGGGTTCGATTCCCGCCACCTCCACTCGCTGAATTCGGTATGGGATCATCGCCGACACCGCTGTGACCAGCGGAAACGCTCGGCGGTGATCCCACCGGAGAATATCTGTAAGTGGTGGTACCCAGTCGGTCCCCAGAACGGTTCGCCCGGGGGATCGCCGCGGACACCGTCTCGGCCGCCTTACGACCTGTCGACCGCAGCAGATGCGCGTACAGGTTCCCCGTCACCGACGTCGAAGAGTGACCAAGCCTCTTCGACACGATCGTGATGTCGACTCCCTCGCCGAGCAGGATCGACGCCGAGCCGTGGCGAAGGTCGTGCAGCCGCTTGCGCGACAGCAGCCGGTCCCCGATCTCGTCGCCCACAGCCAGTGCCACCGGCAACGGCTCGGCCAGATGCAGCAGCGACCGCGAGCCTTGCACCGTCGCGCCGAGCACCGTCACCGCGCCGACGGGTTCCCGGTCGCGGTACAGCGTCCACGTGCCCTCGGCCGGTCGGTACCGCGTGCCCACGAGGACGGTGGTCACCCCGGCCGCCGCCGGTACCCGGACGGTGCCGAGCAGGCCGACGCGCCGGGCGATCTGCTGCATGCGCTTGGTCAGGTACTCCGGGAACAGGTAGCGCCCGGAGGGGTGTGTGAAGATCAGGTCTCGGAGTTGGACCGGGTTGCCGTGATCGTCGGGCAAGATGCCGTTGTCCCACTCATCGCCGATCGCCTCCCGCTCGTCCTCCTGGCGGAGCCGGTGGGCTGCCAGCGACCCGAGGGTGACGCCGTCCAGGTCGACCTTCCGCCGACCTGACCTCGTCTTCGGCGCCCATACGCCGAGCACGCCGCCACTGCGGACGATCTGCTGTCGGATCGTGAGCACGGACCCCGCATCGTCGAGTCCGGACCACGTCGCCCCGCACACCTCCCCACGGCGCACCCCATGCAGCGCCATCAACTCGTACGCGGCGGCAAGTCGATCGTCGGCCGCCTCGGATCAGAAGGAAGGGTACCCTTAAATGATCTCGCTCTGAGATCGCCCGCCAGTGCATTCGCGCAGCTCGCAGCACTGATCAGTTAGACAGTGTCGCAGCAGTCGAAAACCGGTCGTCGCGGTTGTCGACTGCACGGAGCCTGCCGGTACTCCACCCAAGAGCACCGCAACGAATACCTACAGGCCGTAGACTTGGGCGCCCTGTCCCGAACGTCTGTGTTGTCCCGCTAGTGCCAAGCCGACCAGCGGATTATGAAACCATCGGTCGGTTGTCCGTGAACGTCCGCCGATGCCCACTGATGCAGGTCAAGGATGGTGAGGGTGCTATGGACGTCCACGTTCGTCCGCCGAGGTCCAGAGGCTTGGCTGCCACCGTGCTGCCACACCCGCGAGCCGGGACCAGACCAGGCTATCGAACGTGATCAGCTGCCCTTCGCCGGATGCTTTACAGCGCCGTCGAGTCCAGCATCAGGGCGGACCTCCGTGTGGAGCCGGGCCGAGCGGCGTTCGCTCTCGCCTTCGTCCCGAACTACCCGCCTAGCGGTCGCAGAGGGGTGAACCGGGCAACACACCGTTGGCTGGTCTCGATCAGCCGTAGCCGGGCCGTTTGCTGTACTTCCGTGCTGTACCGCCGGTGCCCCTGCGTGGTGCGATGGTCCGATGCGCGCGGGGCGGGTAGCGGTCTGACGCGCCAGCCGAGCACGGCATGATTGGACCACTGCCATCACGATGAAGGATCCCATCCACCTGTGATCACACAGACCGACCTTGAGTCGCGGTTGTGGGCTGCGGCCAACGCACTCCGCGGCCCCGTCGACGCGGCCGACTACAAGACCTACGCGTTCCCGATGCTGTTCTGGAAGTGGATCAGCGACACTTGGGACTACGAACACAAGCAGGCGGTCGAGGAGTATGGCGAGGAGCTGACCGACGAGGTCGAAGCCGACTTCCACCGCTTCGAGCTCCCGAAGAACACCCGCTGGTCGGTGGTCACCAAGACCCAGGTCAACCTCGGCGACGCGGTCGCGAGGGCGTTCCAGCGCATCGAACAGGCCAACCCCAAGGCCCTCGCCCGGATCTTCGGCGACGCGTCCTGGGGCAACGAGGAGCGGCTGCCGCCCTCGGCGCTCCGCGGGCTGGTGAAGGCGTTCGACGACATCCCGCTCGACCCGTCCACGGTGAGCCACGACCTGCTCGGCGCCGGCTATGAGTACCTGCTCAAGAAGTTTGCCGACGTCTCCGGCCAGAAGGCCGGCGAGTTCTTCACCCCGCGCGAGGTGGTCAACCTCCTGGTCGCCATCCTGCGGCCCGAGCCCGGCGAGATGATCTACGACCCGGCTTGCGGCTCCGGCGGCATGCTGGTGGCCACCATCAACCAGGTGCGCGAGTCCGGCCAGGACCACCGCACCCTGCGTCTGTACGGCCAGGAGGTCAACCTGACTACCTCGGCGATCGCGAAGATGAACCTCTTCCTCCACGAGATCGAGGACTTCGAGATCAAGCGCGGCGACACCCTGCGCAAGCCGCTCTTCAAGGAGCCCTCGGGCGCGCTGACCCAGTTCGACGTGGTCATCGCCAATCCCCCGTTCTCCCTGGAGAGCTGGGGCGCCGACCAGTGGGCCTCCGATCCTCGTGCCGTCGGCGGCGTACCGCCGGCGAAGAACGGCGACTTCGCCTTCGTCCAGCACATGGTCGCCTCGATGAGGCCCGGCAACGGCCGCGTCGGCGTCGTCATGCCCCACGGCGTCCTCTTCCGCGGCGGCGCAGAGGCCAAGATCCGCCAGTCCCTGATCGAGCGCGACCTCCTCGAAGCCGTCATCGGCCTCCCGCCGAACCTCTTCTACTCCACGACGATCCCGGCCTGCATCCTGGTCTTCCGCCACCAGAAGCCCGCCGACCGCAAGGACAAGGTCGTCTTCATCGACGGCTCCGAACGGTTCGCCAAGGGCAAGAACCAGAACACCATGTCGTACGACGACATCAAGGCCCTCACAGAGGCTTACCGCGACGGCCTCGCCCTCGACGGCACCGACCTCAGCGCCTACGTCCACGTCGCCGACTTCGACGAGATCAAGGCCAACAGATTCGACCTCAACATCGGCCGCTACATCACCAAGACCGCCGACGAGGCCGTCGACCTCGGCACTGCGCTGGTCGCGTATGCCGACGCCCGCGAGCAGCGGATTGCCGCCGAGGCAGCCATGTTCGAGCGGCTTGCCGCCGTCGGGATCGACCTGACCGCCTTCGGAGTGACGGATGGATGAGTGGCCGAGGGTTCGTCTCGGTGACGTGACCCGTCAGATCCAGGATCAGGTTTCCGTCGAGGTCGACAGGTCCTACTCGCTGCTCGGCGTCAAATGGTACACCGAAGGGCCGTTCCTCCGCGAGACTGTCACGCACGAGACGTCGAAGGCGACGAGGTTCTACCGAGTCTCCGCAGGACAGTTCATCTACAACCGGCTCTTCGCTTGGAAGGGATCGTTCGGGCTGGTCGGCGACGACCTAGACGGCTCGTACGTCTCGAACGAGTTCCCCCTCTTCGAGTGCGACCGCAAGCGACTGCTCCCCGAGTTCCTCCTGCTGCACTTCCGCCAGCCCGGAGTCTGGAACTACATCGAGCGCGTCAGCACCGGCACCACGGCGAGCCGGAACCGTTGGAAGGAAGCCCAGTTCAACGTCTACTCCATCGCTCTGCCACCGCTGGCGGCGCAGCGTCGGATCGTCGATCTGCTCGCTTCAGTGGGTGCGCAATTGGCACACCTCGCAGACGAGGCGAGCAGTCTCCGAAGCCTACTGACTGCCCGCCGAGCCGAGCTCTTCGAGCGTTCAGACGTTCGAACCGTGCCAGTGCGTGACGCGTTTTCGGTGTTGATGGGTCGCCAGCGGGCGCCTCAGCATGCAACCGGTCCATACATGACGAATTACCTGCGCTCAGCGAATGTGGGCGACGGGTCGCTCGACCTGACCGACATCAAGCAGATGAACTTCGCTCCCGCCGAGCAGGAGAAGTTTGCACTTCAGCGTGGTGACGTGCTGGTGTCCGAGGGAAGCGCGAGCCCAAAGGCTGTCGGGTTCACCGCCGTCTGGAACGAGGAACTGCCGGGCGTCGTCTGCTTTCAGAAGACCCTCCTCCGTTTCCGCAGCGTCGAAGGCGTGTCCACGAGCGAGTACACGCATCACTGGTGCCAGTGGGCGTTCGAGTCCGGGACGTTCCTCGGCATCTCAAGCGGGACCAACATCAAGCACATCACCGCCGTGCGCGTCTTGGACGTTCCGGTAGCTCTCCCCACCATCGAAGACCAGACGAGGACCGCTGCGGAACTGGACGTCATCGCTGCCGGACTTTCCTCCGTTCGTGCGGAAGCCTTCCAGGTGAGAGCGTTCCGCGCTGCGCTGTTGTCAGCACTGCTTGCCCAGGAGATCGAGATCCCGGTAACATATGACTCCCTCTTGGAGGAGGTCGCATAGAGCGTGGGTTGGAGCGAGGCTTCGACGATTCAAGCAGCGCTGCTGGAGTGGGCCCAGGATGCCGGGTGGGAGCACGTATCCGGTGGCGACCTGCCGCGTGATGAGCACGAGGTCGTAGTCGAGTCGTGGGTGCGCGAGGCTCTGCTTCAGCGCAACCCGGGCCTGGTCGACGACGAGGAGTCGACTGGCATGGTGATCGCCGAGGTCAACCGGGCGATGCTGGACGCCACCAACGGCCTTGTTGCGGCCAACGAGGCGCTGACGGTGATCCTGCGGGGGCAGCAGCCGTTCGTGACCATTGCCGGGAAGCACGTGCCGCGGCGGTTCATCGACTTCGACGACCCGGAGGCCAACCGGCTGGTCGTGGCCGATGAGGTGACGATCAAGGGCGGGCACGAGGCGCGGCGGTTCGACGTCGTCTACTACGTCAACGGGTTCCCGCTCGTGGTGGTGGAGACCAAGACGCCGGTGAAGCAGACGGTGTCGTGGTTCAACGCGGCGAAGGACCTCTACGACGTCTACGAAGTGGAGTATCCGCAGTTCTTCGCGCCCAACGTGTTCAACGTGGCGACCGAGGGACTCGAGTTACGGATGGCGCCGGTGCGCGCCGAACCGGATCCGGAGAGCGAGTTCTGGGCGCCGTGGGGTGAGACCGGTGGTGACCCGAACCTGTCCGGGCCGGCCCGGGTCGAACGGGATGCCCGTACGCTGCTGACGCCGGCGATGGTGCTGGCGATCCTGCGGGACTTCGCCATGTACCGGCATGCCCGGGATGCCTCGGAGCAGGATGTGAAGTTCCTGCCTCGCTATCCGCAGGTCGAGGCCGCGGTCGCGATCCATGACAAGGTGCTCGCCGGGTCCAGGAACGAGCAGGGTGGCGGCGGGCTGCTGTGGCATCACCAGGGGTCGGGCAAGACCGAACTGATGGCATTCGCCGCCTCGCGGCTGTTGCGCGATGAGCGGGTCGGGTCGCCGACGGTGATCGTGATCGCGGACCGTAAGGACCTGGTGCGGCAGACCGCGGAGATGTTCCGCACCGCCGGGATGCCGACCCTTGAGGTGCCGAAGACCAAGCAGGCACTGTGGACCGTGCTGAAGAAGCCCGGGCCGCGGGTGGTGGTGACCACGCCGCACAAGTTCGCCGAGGCCGGTCTCCTCACCGACCGGTCCAACATCATCGTGCTTGTCGACGAGGCCCACCGTTCCCAGGAGGGCAAGCTCGGTGACGCGTGGCGGGAGGCGGTGCCGAACGCGACGTTCTTCGGGATGACCGGCACTGCGGTCAAGGCCGGTGAGCGGGACACGTTCAAGCTCTTCGGCAACCCCGAGGACCCCGACCTGGTGCTGTCCCGGTACACGATGGAGCACTCGATCTCCGACGGCTTCACCAAACCCGTCATCGTCGAAGGCCGGGCGGTGAAGTTCGAGCTGAGCAAGGAACAGCTCGACGAGGCGTTCGAGGAGCTCGCCGACGACGAAGGGCTCGACGACGAGGCCAAGGAGTTCCTCTCCGGCAAGGCCAGCCACATCGCCACCATCCTGAAGAACCCCGAGCGGGTCGTCTCAGTCTGCGCCGACATCGTCGACCATTACCTCACCTACGTGGCTCCGCTAGGGCAGAAGGCGCAGGTCGTGGCGTACAACCAGGAGCTGGTGGTGGCGTACGCGACCGCGATTCAGGCCGAACTGGAACGCCGCGCCGCGGCGATGACGCTGCCAGACGGGTCCAGTGTCGCGCGCGAGGTCGGCGTGGTGATGCATGTGGACAACTCCAAAAGCACCCCGTCGGCGTACAGGAAGTATCTGCTCTCCGACGAGGCCGAGGAAGGGCTCAAGCGTCGTTTCAAGAAGGTCGACGACCCGCTGTCGTTCGTGGTCGTCACCGCGAAGTGGATGACCGGATTCAACGCGCCGATCGAGGGCGTGCTCTACCTCGACAAGCCGCTCAAGGCGGCCAACTTGTTCCAGACCATCACCCGGCCCAACCGGCCATGGAAGAACCCGCTGACCGGGCAACGCAAGGAGTACGGCCGGGTCGTCGACTACATCGGACTCGCCAAGGCCATCGGCGACGCGCTGCTCGGCCCCAAGACGAAGGACGGGACTGAGCCCGATAAGCCGACCGTGTACGACGTGGCCAGCCTGGTCGGGCGGTTCATGACCGACATGACCGTGCTGACCTCGCTTTTCGCCGGGATCGATACCAGCGACGCGTCGTTCGCCTCGCTCGCCGAGGCGCATGAGCGGATCCCGGTCGACTCCGAGGCACGGACGACGTTCGTGGAGACGTTCACCGCGGTGCAGCGGATCTGGGAGTTCCTCGACCCCAACCCGATGCTAGCTCCGTTCCAGAGCGCGTATCTGTGGCTGGCGAAGCTGTACGCGTCGATCCAGCCCAAGGGACTCGACAAGGGACTGCTGTGGGCCAAGCTCGGCGCGAAGACCGAGGCACTGATCCACGCCCACATGGATGACATCTCGGTGAAGCCGCTGGTCTCTCGGAACGTCACCCTGGACGCGGCCGGGATCGCGCTGATCAAGAAGATCGCCCAGTCGCTCCAGGTACCAATGCCTGTGCCCGACCCGAAAGCTCCTGGGCAGATCGTGGAGGAGGTCCTCGGCTCCATCGAGGCCCGGCTCAAGCGCCGGCTCGGCCAGGACACCGATTCCGCAGCCTACAAGAGCCTGGCCGAGCGGATCGAGAAGCTGCGGCAGCGCGCCATCTCCTCGGTCGAGGAGTCGCTGCAGTTCCTAGAGGACGCGCTCCAGGTCGCCCACGACGTCGTCGCTGCCGACCGCGCGGCCGAGGAAGGCACGCTCGCCGAAGACGAGCGTCTCTACGACCCGAAGATCGGGGCGCTCACACAGATCGTCGAGCAGAACACCCCTGCCGGGCTGCACAAGATCGTGCCCGACATCGTCTTCCGGATCGACCAAATCGTCCTTGAGGTCTCCTACACCGGCTGGACCAGCTCCGACCGCGGCGACCGGGAGGTGCGCAAGGCCATCCGCACCACGCTCAAGGACTTCAGCCTGCCGGTCACTGGCGTGCTCTTTGACAAGACCTACGACTATGTGAAGAAGAACTACTGACGGGCTGACGAGTCGGAGATTTGGATCAGACTGGCGGGCGGGACACCGGTGGGGCGCGGGCGGCGGTGAGCTGGGTGTCGAGCGTGACCGAGTGATTTGTTCGACATAAAGAGCTGAGAATCGACACTCTCCGGTCGAGCGGAAGGTCGCTCACGTGCACTGGCTATGTCTGGGGGAGGCCGAGAAGGAGGGCGGTTTCCCAGGTGGCGGTGGTGTCGATGGTGAGGCTGTGCAGGACGGCGGCGATGCCGGCGGTGCCCTCGATGAGGCCGGGTGGCCATCTGCTGGCGGGCTCAGCAGCGTCGAGGCTGCCGAGGAGCTGGTCGGTCAGAGCTGGGAGGTGGTTGCCGAGAGGGTGGAAGCGGGCGTCGGCGGCGGCGCGGTGGACCGTGGTGAGCAGGCCGGCCCAGCCGTGGCAGAGCGTCGGGTCGACGAACTGGACGAGCTGGGCGGGGTTGCTGAGGCAGCCGGCGAGCGCGGCCTCAGCACGTTCCTGGCGGGCCATGTCGGTCAGTGCGATGGCGGCAAGTTGCTGGGCGCGGGCAAGGCCAGGGGTGCCGTAGCACCAGGAGGCACGGCCTGGGCCGGCTTGGACGGGGCGGCCCGCCGTTAGCTCGCTGAGGGTGATCTTCTCGGGCCACCAGGGGCCGGTCGGGCTGTCCTGGCGCCAGGAATCGAGCCAGTCGCACATGCGATTCAGGGCGTCGAGGTGGCCGGGGACGACGATGCCTCGACGGTAGGCGAGCGCGAGTAGTGCGAGGGGGCCGGCGATGCCGTGGGCCATCCCGAGGTCCGCATGCCCGTCGGCGAACGCGTCAACCGACGCCCCCACCGGAAGGTCGCCGTTCCACCAGCCAGGCAGCGTCAACCCGACGGTGCCGCTGGTGGGCAGGGGCTCGGACAGCCGGACGAGGTAGGCCAGAATCCGGCGGAGCTGCTCTGCGTCCGGGCGGGACGTAAGCAGGTGCGCACCGAGCCCGGTCAGACCGCGGACGAGATCGTACTCGGCCCGTTCCGGCCGCTGACCGGCGTTGATGCGCCCGTTGGCAGCAGCGAGCCGGCGCTCGATCATGTTCGCGACGGCGGTGTCCAGATGCTGGCGGGCGGATCGGTAGCGGCCGGGTGCCGCTGCCGTGGCCAAGGCGAAGGCGAGCGCCGGAGCGCCAAACCACAGGCCGGCGCCCGTCCCGGCGCTCAGCTCCTCTCTCGTCGCGGCTATCAGCCAGGCGTCGACGGTGGCCCAATCTCCGATACCCGCGCGGGCACGTATGCCATGGAGCACGGCGACGCCAGCGGCGCCAGCGGCCAGTGACTGGCCTCGCCAGCGTTGATCGCTCGAAGCCCGGTCGCCGCCGGGCTTGGCCGCGGGCGGGGCGAACAGCGCGTCGGCGAGGCGGCCAGCAACCGTGGCCGCACGCTCTCGCCAGTCGCCGTTCAGAGACATCGCCCATCGCCTCCTGACGGTCCGGGCGCTTCGGCGCTAGACAACCGAGCCCGGTGGCGTGCAGGGGCGCCGCCGGTGGTCGCCTCCTCGCACACGCGGGTGGCTTTAGTAGGTGACGGTGATCGCGCAGTCCTTCTTGACGATCGCGTGGTCGGTGAGGTCGGCGTGGGCAGCCAGGGGCACGGCGGTGAGGGATGGGCGGGCTGTGCGGTCGATGTTCCAGGTGTGGATGTGTCCGCACAGCCGCTCGGCGAGGGTGCGGCCGTCGGGTCCGTGTCCGTGGGCGCCGAGCTCCCAGACGGGGTCGGGGCCTTCCAACCTGCGCTTGGTGAGGTAGGCCAGCGAGGAACCGTCGATCAGCACGGGGCTCAGGTTCGGGATGAAGGGCGCGCAGAGATCGGTGCTGACCGCATCAGGGCTTGCCTCGATTCGGCAGACGGCCGGGTCGGTCGCGGTGGCGCGCAGCCAGATCCCGTCGATGGGGTCCTGCGGGCCGACGGTTGCCCCGGACCAGGCGCTGGTTCTGGGGCTGTCGAAGATGCCGGTCAGCCTGGCCGGGTCGATGTCCTGGTCGACGTCGTAGTGGACACGGACGAGCGGGTCGGTGTGGAGCGCGGCGGCGCGTTCGACGTCCTGGCCGATCATCGGGACGAAGCCGCAGAGGAACACCGACTCCGAACGAAGCACGCCGTCGTCGCCCTTGACGAAGGCGACGCCGCGGGTCTGTCCCCGCCAGCGCAGTGGCAGGACCATCCGCCCGCCGGGGACGAGCTGGGTGAACCACGCATCGGGGATGTCGCACGCGCCGACGGTGACGATGATTTTGTCGAAGGGCGCGTCGGTCTCGTCGCCGAGTGCGCCGTCACTGGTCAGGACGCGCACGTCGCTGTAGCCCGCCGCCATCAGGGCGTTCGATGCCTGTTCGGTGATCTCCTCGTCGATGTCGACGGTGACGACCTGCCCGGCGGGACCGGTGAGCTCAGCGAGTAGTGCGGCGTTGTAGCCCGTGCCGGCACCGACTTCGAAGACCCGATCGCCGGGGCTGATTCGAAGCTCGGCCAGCATCCCGGCGACGAGGGTCGCGACCGAGGCGCAGGACAGGTGAGTGCCGTCCGCCGCAGTCTTGGTGATCACTGCCTTGTAGGGGTTGTACGCCTCGTCGAGCGTGGCGCCCGGCAGGAACAGGTGGCGGGGCACCGCACGCAGCGCGTGGACGACAGGCTCACCTAGCCCCGGCCGGCTGCTGGTGATCTTCTGGACCATGTCGGCGTGGAGCTCGGCGGCGGTACCGGAAGTAGCAGTGGTCATCAATGTGTCCTTGTCGGAGGAAGACTTGGTCGCGAGTGGTGCGGCAGCGGACACCGCTGATCGGAGCAGGGGGCGCGAACAGCGGCGCGTCGGTCCGGTTGCGAGTCCGGCAGGCTCGTCCTCTGCCCATACCCGCCGGTTTCCCCGCCAGGAGCGGGACGAGCCGGAACCACCGGCCGATGGTGACGGGTCGCGGTCATGCCGGGACCGCCTGCTGGGAGTTGCGCCAGGCGAGCGCGGCGCCGCGGGCCAGCCGAAGGCAGGCAGCCTCGTGATCCCGGTTGATCCCGCGGTGCCGATTGTAGGAGAGGTGCAACAGGGACCCCGCGACCGTCACGGTGTCCATCTGGCCGGGTAACGCCGCACGGTAGACAATCAGAGCCTTAGCACGGGCCGCCCAAGCATCGGCGAGCTCGCCGAGTAGGTGCGGCAGGTCGCGGGGTACGCCGTGGCGGGCCAGCCGGGTGGTTTCGCCGACGACGCGGTGATTGATGGTCTGCGGTTTGGCGATGACCCGTGTGGTCAGATAGTCGGCGGCCGGGTGCATGCCACCGAGGAAGGCGGAGGCGATGTCAAGCATCAACAACGCCACGACGGTGTCACGATGCAGGCCAGTCGGTGGCTTGCGCAGCGCGATGATCGCGGCGGCGGTGTCGGCGCAGAAAACGGCCTCGGCGGCTTCAAGAGCCGCGCCGGCACCGTAGCGGCCAGCTTCCGGAAAATACGTATCGAACGCCACCTGGCCGGCGGCGCCGGTCCTGGCCAGCGTCGTGGCCCACGCGCCGAGGGCAGTCACACGGGCCGCATGGTTCGGCCCCCGTGTGGCGATGCGGATGCGCAGATGATCAGTTTGTTCGTTGTTGCGGTAGCGCACCATCCATAGCGGCGCACCATCGAGCCGCGCACGCAGGTCCGGAAGGTGGGTCGCGATGAGATCGTCCATGGCGGTGGGGTGTGTATGGACGCGGACGGAGAGCCATCGGGCATTCGGATCCCCGGGCCGGTCGCCGTCGGCGTTGACCCTGTTGACCAGCACCGCAGCACGCTTGTTCGGTGCGGGCGGACCCGCGCGGAACACCGGTGCGACGACCTCGTGCGCACGCCCGATCCACCCCAGCTCCTCGCCGGGCACCGCCCGGTTCAGCACGGCCAAGCCCTTGCCGGCGAGATGTCCGCGCAGGATCGTGGCGTGGGCCGGGACTGTGAGATCCAGCCGCAGGGTCATGTCGCCGTCGGCCAGTTCCACGAGTTCTGGGCACCGAAGCTGCTGCCGCCACTGCGCGAGCTGGCCGCGCCAGGCGGCAGCCGGTACATCGAGGCCGGGCAGGTCGACGGTGTGGAGGCGCCAGCGTTCGGGGGCGAGGATGATCCGGCCGTAGCGGACTTCGGGTAGGTGCGGCAGAGCGCCGGCAGCCGGTCCGACATCGAACGCGGTCAGCGAGGCGGCGAACGCGCGTGGCAGGTGCGCCAGGAACCGCGCCAGTGATGGCATCTGCCGGTCGAGTGCCAGCGCGTGGTACACCTGCGGATCGATGATCCGCCCGGTGGCGGCTTCGAGGAGCAGCAGGCCCCGGCCGGTCGCGGTCAGCGCCAGGTCCCCAGCTCCCAGCCCATGCGGCCCATGGGACGGCGGTTCGCCGAGGGCGAGCACCTCGGGCAGGAACTGGGGAAGGCGCGCGACGTTCTGGCCGCGGGCAAATCTGGGTGGGCAGGACAACTGCACTGCGGTGGCGCCCTCATGCAGGGCCGGAACCGCTCCATAGGCGTCGGCCATCGACACGTCTCGCGTCGCGGGCAGGAATCTCGCGGACAGCGTTCCGGTCGCGCGCGCTGGGGTAACGGCCAGCAGATAGTCGCCGGCGTTCAACGCCTCGATGCTGCGGGCATGGATCCTTGCTGCGATCTCTCCGTGCGGCTGGATGAAGCGCGGATCGAACAGATCACCAGCGGTGGCATGCTCGATGAGCGCGTCGGTGAGCTCAAGGCGACCGTTGTCGGCAAGCGCCTTCCAGGCCAGCGCGAGTAGCCGTTGGTCTCGATCGCTCACCGTCACCGCGGGAATGGGTAGCACCGAGCCCGGATATCCCGCCGGATAGCCAAGCCCTGATGCCTCATCAAGCACGTCGATCAGCGGAACGACGCTGTCAACGCCGTAGCGTTCGACGAACCGGCGGTGGTAGTCCGCCCACGCGGCCGGTCCCAGCGGTTCCCGACCCAGCCGCGTCAGGACGTCGGCGGCCACTGCCAGGTCCGAAGCAACGGACACGGGCAGGTGCAGGTCGCAGTCGAGGACAAGGTCGACCGCCATGGGCGAGCGCTGCTGCGGGCTGACCCGGTCCATCACCGCGATCAGATCCGCACGCGGACCCGCCTGGGCTCCCAGCTCCGGCGCTGCGTTGAGTTCCCCGAGCCGGGCGTGGATCGCGGCCAACTCATCCGCAAGCAGCCCGACCTCGGCCAGATCGCAGGCACCAGCTCGCTGAAGGGCCGCGACTAGGTGACCGAGCGGAGCGGTCTCCGTCATCGGTGCCCGAAGACTGCTGGTCAGAAACTGCTCGGCGACCAACTGGCGCAGCATCGCCTCGATGCGCTCACGGCCGACGCCGGCGAACTCTTCGTCCAGCCGGTCAGCCAGTTCGGCGAATCGCACTGGTCCTCTTGCGGTATCCAGCACGAGCCGCACTGGTGGGGTCAGGGGGATCTCGACGTGGCCGTCGGCGCGAGGCACAACCAGCCGTCCAGCTCGTTGGACAGCCAGACTGTTGAACACGACCTCCACTCGCGCCAGGACCGGGCCCGCCTCCAGTCGGCTGACGATCTCATCCAGCCACGCGGCATCGGCCCGAAGCGTCGACCGATGGCGATCACCGATGCGCACCGACGCCACCTGGCCGAACTGGGCCGGCGCGACACCCGCGAACAGCGCGAACGGCGTCGAGCGGCCCCCGGAACGCACCAGGTACCGCACGACCGTCGCCGCAGCAGCCCGCACCCGCCGGTCGGTGACGGGACGCCCGGCAACGAGCTGCTCGACCCGCGCGGCCAACGCACCGCTGGCGAGCCCAACCGACTCCCGGGCCTGCGGCCAGACCCTCGCCAACCAGTCCCGGCACGCCGCCGCGTCCTCCAACACCGGCCAGTCCGACACCACGCCATCCAGCGGGCGGCTTGCAGCTCGCAGCAACGCGGGACCTGCCGGCCGGTACAGCGTCCCGCCCATCCGCATGCTCCTTCCCGCAGCCACCGTGATGTCCATGTGAACCTCTACGCCGCGCCCCTCAAAGCCCGTCGAAGGCGGCACGGCGCTCATCCCGTTACGAGCTGGCGCACGCCGACGGGCACGTCGACGAGCAGCCATCCGAGGTGTCGCAACCGTCGCTTGCCACGCAGCTGTCGTCATTGACGATGGTGATCGGCAGGTCGAACCACTCGTCCGGCATCACGCTCGACGGACCGACCTCTTGCACGATGGACATCTACTTCTCCTCCCGTTCGTTGACCCCGTCTGCCGGTCGCTCTCGGTGTACGTCGCGTTCGGCGCCCAGCGGAGTGGGGACCGGGTGACGCTGTGGGGTCGCTACGCCGACCTTCGGCTGTAACGAGAGGTAATGATGCTGCGCCGTCGACTCACGGCCATTCCCACGGCGGGGAAGCTTTTACTTCCCCCTCAGCCGGCCGCTGACCTGCGCATACGCCGAGCGCGACAGCTCTTACTACGGCTCGACACGCCGGGGCACGAGCCCCTGTGTTCGGGTGGCCAGGCGCGGCTCGGAGTGCTGACGGAGGCCAGCGCGGGCCCGGTCAGCGGCCAGGCAGTCCGAGGGCGTCGAGGTGGTCGGCGAGCAGGCTGGCCAGGCTGTCCAGCAGCCGTTTGCCCTTCTCGGCGGTGGCGAGCGAGGGGCGGCCGATCACTCCGGTCCGGGTGTATGCCTGCATGCCGTGGATGAGCAGATGGGGGCGGGGGCCGCCGCCCTCGTCGGCGCTTTCCCAGCCGGGCTGGACGACGTCGGGGTGCGCGTGGAGAAGGATGGAGGTCTCCAGCTCGCCGGCGTGCATGTCGTCATGGCCGTCGGTCTCCAGCCCGGCTTCGGTACGCGCTGCCGCCCAGTCAGCCCGGCCGGGGAACAGGGTCATGGCCGGCCCGTCGACGTTGGCCTCCTGGACGATGTTGCTTAGAACGTAGTTGCCGCCGTGCCCGTTGACGAGCACCAGCACGGGGATATCGGATCGGCGCAGCGACGCGGCGATGTCGCGGATGACCGCGGTCAGGGTGGTAGAGGAGATGCTCACTGTTCCCGGCGCGGAGCCGTGCTCGTGGGAACACGAGAACGTGACCGGCGGGAGCAGCAGCAGACCGTACTCGTCAGCCACAGCCTCGGCGATCGCCTGGGCGATCAAGGTGTCCGTCGTGAGGGGGAGATGGGCGCCGTGCTGCTCGAAGCTGCCCACCGGCAACACGGCCGCCCGTGCTCCGGCTCGCGCCACCTCGACGCTGGTCGCCGTGGTGATCATAGGAATGGCTATCTCCTCCTGGCGGCGCTCACGACCCGGCGCGCGGCGAGGAACTGGCCGACCTCCACCACCCGATCGTTTTCCGCGAGTGCTCCCGCCATGCCGTCGAGCAGGGTGTCGGCGCGTGTGGAGCCCATGGCCTGGGCGAGTTCCAGCGCACGTAGTCCCTCGGCCCCTGCCTCGGCCGCGCGTCCGGCCGCGGTGTGCGCGTCCGCAAGCCAGGCCCTCCACATGACCTCATCCTGACTCAGCCCTGCCGGCCAGGCTGCCAGGACCTCTTCCAGTATCCGCGTCGATCCGTCCAGATCGCCGAGCAGCAGCCGGCAGCGACCCTCGTAGGCCGCTACGTAAAGGTCCGTGCAGTGGCCATCCAGCGGGTCCGGATCCGGTTCGACGCTGGCCAGTAGCAGATCAGCCTGTCGGATGGCAGCCCTGGAAGCGGTGGCGTCGCGGTTGAGGGCATGGCCGTGCGCCTGGCGGACGAGGCACAGCGCGGCGGTACACACGCTGCTGGAGTCGAGGCTAGCCGCGCCTTCTCCGAGCGCCACGGCTTCCCCGCCGCGTCCCTGATCAGCAGCCTGCTGCGCCCGTCGCATCAGGACATAGCTGGCAGTGCGATGGTCGCCCGCCTCGGTGGCCTGGCTGAACGCCAGCTCGGCCCATTTGCGCCCAGCCCGCGCACGTCCGAGGTTGTCTGCCAGCCAGGAGAGAAACTCCGACCACCGGGCCTGGACCGCAAGAAGCTGGCGGTTCTCCAGCGTCGACATCCGACGGCACGCATCGAGCAGGGCAAGCTGCCTGCGGGCCAGACCCCAGACGGAACCGGCCCCGCTGACGCTGGACTTCCCGGCGACCAGACTCAACAGCTCGACCCAGTGCTCCACCGAATCGATGCCGTCCACGCCGATAGCTGACATCTCATCGAAAACATCTGACCCCAGCACCGGGGCGGACGGGCGTTCACGCTCGCTGTTGTCGATCGCGGCGGTCGTCGAGACGATGCTGCCGTCGATCAGAGCTTCCTGCGCGGCCCCGCCTGCAACGGCGTGGTGCGCCGCTGGTAATGGCCCGTTTCCGATCTGGCTGATGACCATGAGGTCCGCCGGGGGCATGTTCTCGCGGTCGTCGAGGTCGAGCAGGTTGTGGATACTGGTGTCATAGACCTCGGCGAGCAGAGCGAGGATCCGGGGAGTGGGGCGGCGCCGCAACGGCAGGGGCCAGTTCTCCAGTTCGGACAACTTCGAGCCGGTCATCGGGGCCCTGCCCGCGGAGTCCATCCCCAGGCGGGCGGCGTGGACATTGAGATTGGCCGCGGCCTGCGTCTGCGACAAGCCGCGTGCGACCCGGTGAGCGACGCGGGGCCGTAGCCGGTAGCGGCGGGCGAACTCCACGGCGATCTCGTCGTGGCTCATCCCCGCCGCGCGCATCCGAGACCGCAACTCATCCTGCTCGACACGACCGGCCGGCCTACCCATGAAGCGGAAGGCTCCTTCCCTGTCCCGGACAGCAGCATTGCTGCTGCATCAAGGATAGACTATCTGTAGCGGTGTCACTATGGAAATAGAACCCCGTTTTGTCGGTTTCGATCCGCCCCACTCGGCCCCGGGGTCCCCTCAAGCGGGAGGTATCCTCGTTTCCCGGTGGCAGCCACTCCGACTCTGCACCTTTTTAGTGGGGTGTTCGTGGCCATGGCGAGCGAGCGATTGTCCCGTGCGGCGCAATGCGCTTCCACTGAGAAAACGCACCGTATGGGCCACGAAATCGCTGAGTATCGGCCTCGATGCACATGCGATCAGCTTGGCGTCTGACCATGTGGTCCGGTCACCTGGGCGGCTCCGAGGACCACCCGCGAATGTGCATGAATTCTCACGTCATCGGAGGTGTCTCCAGCCGTATGCGTGATCACGAATCGTAGTCGCAGGATGCCCGACATGTCGAGGTCGATCGGTACTGGGCTGCCGAGGCGCACCGTCGTGTCAGCGAGTTGCCGGCCGTCGCCGTCGATCTGAACCTCATACACGGCGTCACTGTCGGAATCGTCGGAAAGCCCGATTGTCGTCCGGAGCTGGCGGTAATGGCGACCCAAATCGTACTCGATCTTCCCCAATTCCTTATCGTTGGTGAATTCGTACCAGAGTGGTTGGATTGAAATGCTGTGGGCCATGTCCTGCCCGTTCATGGTGATCGGTTCCGATTTTACTGTGCCCACTGCTCCCAGGCCGGTGAAATTAGCGAGGTAGAGGTTGACGTCCTGAGAGCTGGTGGGGGCGGCCGGCGTCGGGTTCGAAGGCGGCTTCGCGCTCGATTTCGAGGCCGGGCTCGAGCGCGGCGTGCCGGTCTCGCTCGTGGCGGCGAATCCATCGGCGGCGCTGAGGTTCTTCTGATCCGATGGCGAATCGCCCGATCTCACGAGCAGAGCGATGACGACCGCCGCGAGCACCGCCACGCTGACCGCACTGACCAGCCACGGCAGTAGGTGCCGGGGCACGGGGCCAGGTCCCCTGGCCGACTGATTCCACGTAGGGGGCGGTGGCGTGGGCGGCTGGGAGGCTGCGGCCGACAGAGCGGGAGGGAACTGCTCGGAGCGGGGAAGCAGATAGCGAGTGAGGTCCGCGCGGACGGTGGGCGGCAGCCAGCCTTCGCCGATGCGTAGTCGCTCGTCGGTGGACGCTTCCCGGCACAGCTCGATCAGGGCCATCGGGGTGGGGCGCGTGGACGGATCCTTCTGCACGCAGCGTGCCAGCAGCTCCCGGACCTGCTCCGGGCAGCGGTCCCAGTCGGGCTGTTCGTTCACGATGCGGTAAAACACCGCTGCATCGCCGCCGAACGGGTACTCGCCGGTGACCGCGTAGTAGGCGGTGGAGCCGAGGGAGAAGATGTCGCCGGGCGAGTCGAGGGCCCTGCCCTGAACATGCTCGGGAGCCATGAACGCGGGTGTGCCGATCCGCGCCCCGGTCTGGGTGAGCGCCGCGGACGAGGCCTCGACCGCTCGCGAGATACCGAAGTCGATGACCCGCGGGCCGTCCGCCGCGAGGATGACGTTGGCTGGTTTGAGGTCCCGGTGGATGACCCCAGCGAGATGAATCGACTGCAGCGCCTCGGCGACGCCGGCGATCAGGACGAGGGTGGTCTCCGCGGGCAGGGGGCCCTGCCGGGCGACGGCAGCGGCGAGGGAGGGCGCGGCGACATAGGCGGTGGCCAGCCACGGCCGTACCGCGTGCGGGTCGCAGTCGATCACGGGGGCGGTATAGGGGCCCTGTACCTGCTGAGCGATGGTCACTTCTCGCTCGAAGCGGCGGCGGAACTCGGGATCGGCGGCGAACTCCGCCCGAGCGATCTTCAGTGCCACCGGCCGGCCGCCAGGAGTGTAGGAAAGGTAGACCGAGCCCATGCCGCCCTCGCCGATCCGGGCCCGAAGCAGGTACCCGTTGACCTCGCGAGGGTCGTTCGGGGTCAACGGCGTGAACGCCGGGCCTCCGACAGGCTGCGGTCCGTTGGGCCCGAACCGCTGTACGCCGCTCGCCAGCCCGCTGGGATCGCCCCAAGCATTGGTCGACACGTCAGCAGATACCCAGGCAATACCGGACAGTGGACGTCACGCCGCCATCATGCAGTAACGCACAGGGGAGTGCAATGCCGAGCGTGACCATCCGATTGCTGTAGCAATCACCTCAGGTCTCACTCCGTGCCTGGATTCTGACGCTACCGCGCCAGCGTGCCAAGCCCGTCCTCCGCGCTCACCATCCGCCGGCCATCGGACAGCATGCGTCCCGCCGTCGCTCGGGCCTGGGCACGCATATTAGAAGATCTTGCGTCCCGTCCGCCGGTTCGGACCCTCGAGAGGATCACTCGATCCGACGGCAAGACAGTGTCGGTGCTCGCCGAGGCGGCTGGGCCGTCGGCGGGTAGGAGCGGGCGGCTATCCCATCCAGAGTTAACATCATCTCCAGCTACGGAGAGTAGCGTCGACGCAGCCTCTGCCGATCAAGTGTGAAGACCGCTCCTGGTACCCAGTTGGCACCCAGAGCGGTCCCGCTTCTGGGCAATTTCGACCGGTCGCCAGTGATCAAGATCGATCTACGAGCCGTTGCGAGACAGTGGTTTCAGCTACTTCCGATCTTCGCCGCTCGGGTCAGGATCGGGTTCGATTCCCGCCACCTCCACGAGCCGGCCCGCCGTGATCGCTGGACTTTGTCCAGCTTCCCGGCGGGCCGCGATTTTTTTCGGGGGGACGACCCTCCGAGCCCCCCCGGCGTCGAGCTTCGCTCGACCCGCCCGGGTTCGAGTAGGGCTGGACCTCGGCACAGTCGCCGACCAGCTCGCCGACCTGCCGGCGAACGGGTTCCTAGCGCACTTCGGGCCCGGAGATGATCGGCACCCCGTTGTCGGCCAGGATGCCCGCGACGATCGCCGCCAGGCGTGTCGCGTTGGCCGGCGCCACACCGCTGGTGATTTCCGCGACCTTCGCGGTGACGCTGTCGTAGGACTTCATCGCGAGTCGCGCGCCTTTCGCGGTCAACGCGATCTGGATGACGCGTCGGTCGGCGGCCTGGCGGACGCGCTGCACGAGGCCCCGACGTTCGACCCGGTCCACCAGGCCGGTCAGACTCGAGCGCTCGACGTGCAGCGTCCCGGTCAGCTCCGTCATGCCGACCGGCCCCGGGATGAGCTCGCACAGCAACTGGACCTGCTGTGGCGTCAGCCCGTGGGCGCGGCCGGCATCGGCAAACAGACGGTCGATCAGGTGCGCGAACTGCACGAGCGCGTCCGCAAGCCTTGGCTCGCCGTCCACCTGCGGGTCCCTGGTGGTTGGCTCGGTCGTCGCACCCATGAATCAAACCTTAGTTTACGCCGTGACGACGCCGGACTGAGTGCCACTGACAACCGAGTACCACTGACAATGCAGGCGGCGTCGTCTTTCCGCCCGATCATCGGGCCCGACTGGGGCGCATGACGACCGCACGGGCGGCCCGCTGAGCGATCGGGTGGTCCGTCACGTGCTGGTCGGGGTTCCGTCGGGCTCCTCGCCGGTCGCGACCGGTCGTGTCTCGTCGGCCGACCAGGCCGACCAGGAGCCGGGGTACAGCGCGCCGGCGGGCAGCCCGGCGCGCTCGAGCGCCAGCAGGTCGTGGCAGGCGGTGACGCCCGAGCCGCAGTAGACGATCACCTCGTCGGCATCGACGGCGCCCAGCGCCGCGAAGCGTTCCCGCAGCTCGGCGGCCGATCGAAACGAGCCGTCGCGGCGCAGGTTGTCCGCCCAGGGCGCGCTACGCGCACCCGGCACGTGGCCGAGGCGCGACTCGCCTGGCAAGACGTCGGCGCCCGAATAGCGTCCGGTGGCGCGTGCATCGAGCACGACGGCTGCGTCGCCAGCCGCCGCTGCCTGGACCTCGTCGGCGCTGCGCAACAGGCGTGCGGGCCACGGCCGCGGGCGGCGCACGACCGGCGCGCGCGTGACCGGACCCGCCTCGCGCGCTCCCGGCCAACCGTCCAGCCCACCGTCGAGCAGCGCCGCGGGCTGTCCGAGGGACCGCAGCAGCCAGACGAGCCGCGCGGCGAACCCGCCGCCCTGGTCGTCGTAGGCGACGACGATGTCGTCGTCGGCGATGCCCAGCGCCCCCAGCCGTTCGGCGAACGTCTCCGGCGAGGGCAGCGGGTGACGCCCACCGGCCACGCTCGGCTGATCGGAGAGGTCGACGTCGATGTCGACCCAGACCGCGCCGGCCACGTGCTCGCGCAGGTAGGCCGCGTGGCCGGAGCGGCCATCGAGATACCAGCGCACGTCCGCCACGACGACGCCGTCGAGCCGCTGCGCGACCCACTCCGGCGTGACGACGGGCTCCACCTCGACCCGGGCGCTCATCGGGGGAGCTTCCAGCGGATCCGCTCGGCGGCGATCCGGAGCCGGACGCGCTCGCCAACACCCTCGAGCACCACCGGCGGCGGCGGCCCGCCGGTCCACTTGCCGAACGTGGTCTGCACGAGGTCGAGCGCCGGCGCGCCGGTGTCGAGAGACACCACCCGGCCACGCACCTCGACGTAGCGTTGTGTGTTGTCGGGGTCGATGATCAGCACCGAGACGCGCGGGTCGGCGACGACGTTGCGGTACTTCTGCAGCGTGGTGCTGGTGCCGATCAGCAGGTGCTCGTCGTCGGCGTGCGCCCAGACGATGCTCGTGTGCGGCTGACCGTCGGGCATGAGCGTCGCCAGCGTGACGTCGGAGCGCGCCTGCGCGAGCCGCCGGACCTCGGGATCAAGCATCCGCGGCCACCCGGGCGGCGCTGCCGAGGCCCGCCACCTGCGGGATGACCTCACTGCCCACGAGCTCCATCGCCTTCGCGACGGTGCGGGCGGGAATCCCACCGAGATCGATGGTCAGCAGGTGCAGGTCGTGGCCCCACAGCTCGTGCATGCGCCCGATCTTGTCGACGACCTCGGCCGGGCTGCCGCAGATCGCCTGCCCGGCGATCAGCGCGTCGAAGTCGAACTCCGGGCGAGTCGCGTCCTTGGGTATTGTTGCGTCGCGGAAGTAGTTGGCGAGGTACTCGCGCCACTGCGCGCGCGCCTGCTGACTGGTTTCGGCCACGAAGACGTGGCTCGCGGCGCCGGTGCGCGCGGCCTGCGGCGGGCGCCCGCTTTGCGCCCACAGCTCGCGGTAGAGGGCGAACATCGGCGCGTTGACCTCCGGTGACCGCGCGACCGTCCCCATCACCATGGGCAGGCCGAGATCGACCGCGAGGTGGATCGAGTCCGGCTTCGCTCCGCCGCTGACCCACACCGGCGGCTCGGTCTGCACGAGCCGGGGCTGCAGGTGCACATCGCGCAGCGGCGGCCGGAACTGCCCCTCCCAGCTGACGCGATCCTCGGACCACAGCCGGAGGATCAGCTCGAGGTTCTCACGCTTGCGGGCCGGCTTGCTCGCCGGATCCTGGCCGAACACCTCGTAGGGCGCCTCGTAGAACGACGCTCCGGCGATCAGCTGCAAGCGGCCGTCGCTGAGCAGGTCGAGCGTGGCGTAGTCCTCGGCCACGAGCACCGGGTCTCGATTCGCCACCAACGTCGTCGCGGTGCCCACCTTGATCGACGTGGTGCGCTCGGCGATCGCGCCCAGCACCACCTGCGGCGAGGGGATGAGATCGCGCTCGCCGAAGTGGTGCTCGCCGAGGGCGTACCAGGCGAAACCAAGCTGCTCCGCCAGCACGGCGCCCTCGACGACCTCTGACAGGCGCTCGCGCTGCGTGACACGCGCACCGGTGTACGGGTCGGTCAGCAGCGTGCCGAACGTCATGGCGCCGATGTCCATTCGATCAGTCCTCCTTCGTTGCGGATTCCGGAATGAGCTCGTGGCTGGCCGCGTCGAACGCGAGTCCAGCGTCGAGATCGGGGACCGCGGCGACCAACTCCCGCGTGTAGGGGTGCTCGGGCGCGAGCAGCACCGCCTCGCTGTCGCCCGCTTCGACGACGCGGCCCTCGCGCATCACGCAGACGCGATCCGCGATATGGCGGACGAGGGCAAGGTCGTGCGAGATGAACAGCAGGCTGACGCCGAGTTCGCGCTGGAGGTCGCCGAGCAGGTTCAGGATCTGGGCCTGGACGGAGACATCCAGGGCCGAGACGGCCTCGTCGCAGACGACGAGCTCGGGGCCCAGCACGAGCGCTCGCGCGATCGCGACGCGCTGGCGCTGGCCGCCCGAGAGCTGTCCCGCTCGCCGTCCCAGCAGCGATGCGGGCAGGCGCACGAGCTCGAGCATCTCTGCCGCGCGCGCCCGGCGTTCGGCGCGCGAGCCGAGCGAGAACGCCCGCAGCGGCTCCTCGATGAGCTGCTCGATCGTGAAGCGTGGGTCCAGCGAGGCGAGTGGATCCTGGAAGACCGGCTGCACGCGTCGCCGTGCCTGGCGAAGCCGCTCACCGTGCAGCGCGGTCAGGTCGTGGTCGTCGAAAAGCACTCGTCCGGCGGTCGGTTCGAGCAGCCGCAGGATGATCCGCGCAGTCGTCGACTTGCCCGAGCCGGACTCGCCGACCAGGCCCAACGTCTCGCCGCGGCCGATTGCGAAGCTCACCTCGTCGACGGCGCGCACGCGCGTGACGCGCGTGCCGCGACGGATCACGAAGTCCTTGGTCAGCCCCTCGACACGCAGCAGCTCCGGAGCCGATGCCGGCTGCCGCGGCGCGGCGGGCGTGAGCGCGGGCCGCGGCGGTGCCTCCGACAACCAGCAGGCGACCGCGTGGTCCGTTCCCATCAGCGGCGGCGGCTCGGCGCGGCAGCGGTCGTGCACGAACGTGCAGCGCTCGGCGAAGAGGCAGCCGGTCGCCGGCGTCAGCGGGTTGGGCGCGGCGCCCTCGATGCCGGCCAGGCGCCGGCGGCCGCCGGCCAGGCGCGGTGCGCTGCCGGCCAGCGCCGCGGTGTAGGGATGACGCGGATCCGACAGCACGCCGGATGCCGGTCCCGCCTCGACGGTCCGGCCGGCGTAGAACACGACGACGCGATCCGCTCGCTCGGCGGCCAGCCCCAGGTCGTGCGTGATCAGGAGCAAGGCGATGCCGAGCCGTGCGCGCAGCGCGTCGAGGTTGTCGAGGATCTGCCGCTGGACGGTCACGTCGAGCGCGCTCGTCGGCTCGTCAGCCACGATCAGCGCCGGCCGCGCGACGAGCGCCGTCGCGATCAGTACGCGCTGGCGCATGCCGCCGGACAGTTCGTGCGGATAGCGCCGCGCGACCTCCTCCGGGTCGCGCAGCCCGGCATCGGCGAGCGCGTCGAGGGCGCGAGCGTGCGCCTGCGCGCCCTTCGCCAAGCCGTGGATCACGAGCGTCTCGGCCACCTGAACGCCGACGCGCTGCACCGGGTTCAGCGATGTCATCGGATCCTGCGGCACGTAGCCGATCTCGACTCCGCGAAGCCGGCGCAGCTCGCGCTCACCGCGGCCGACGAGCTCGCGGTCGCGTAGCCGGATCGAGCCGCCGGTGACGCGGCCCGTCGCGCCCAGCAGGCCGAGCAGCGCCAGCGCGACGGTGCTCTTGCCCGAGCCCGACTCGCCGACCAGCGCGACCAGCTCGCGGGGGCCGATCGCGAGGCTTGCCTCGCTCACGGCGGTCAGCTCGCCCGCACCGGTCGCGAACGTGACGCCGAGGCCCTCGACGGACAGCAGCGGCGGCGTGCTCACGGCGCCGGCCTCCACGGCGTACCGCCGGCCAGCGTGCTGAGGCGGCCTAGCGCGATCACCGTGGCGACGATCACGAGTCCGGGGAAGAACGTGATCCACCAGGCGTCGCTGAGATAGTCGCGGCCTGCGCTGATCAGCGTCCCCCAGTCGGCCGCCGGCGGGAGCGGCCCGAAGCCGAGGAACGACAGCGACGATGCGGTGAGGATCTCGACGCCGATGGCGAGGCCGGCGAATGCGACGATCGGCGCGGCGATGTTCGGCAGGATATGGCGGTACGCGATCGTCGTGCGGCGCACGCCGGCGGCGACCGCGCCATCGATGTGCGGCTGGTCGCGCACGCGCAGGACCTCGCCACGCACGATCCGTGCGAAAACCGGTAGCGACGCGATGCCCAGCGCCAGCGCGATGTTGCCCGTGCCCGCCCCCGAGATCGAGATGATCGTCAATGCCAGCAACAGGCTCGGGAACGCGAGCAGGACGTCCAGCGTGCGCGCCAGCAGCGCGCCCGGCCAGCCGCGCGAGAGGCCGCACAGCAGGCCGACCGAGCCGCCGACGAGCAGCCCGATCGCGACCGCGCCGAGCCCGACCTCCAACGACGGGCGCGCACCGTGCACAACGCGCGCCAGGACATCCCGGCCGAGCTCGTCGGTGCCGAACGGATGGGCGACCGATGGCGCCGACAGCCGCGACGTGGGATGAACCGCGCTCGGGTCCCGCGACGCCAGCAGCGCGGGCCACGCCGCCGCGACGGCGACGAGCGCCAGCACCACGAGGGCGGCCGTCAGCCCCGACGCGCGGTGCAGGCTCCCGCGCACCGAGCCGGTCGGCCGCGCCCGGATCGTCGCGATGTCGGTCATTGCCCCCCCTGGGCCGCTCGGCGCCGCCCGAAGCCCCGCGACGCGTCCTGCGCGGCGACCGTCACGCGCGGATCGACCGCGCCGTAGAGCACATCGATGACGAGGTTCACGGCGACGTAGATGAGGGCCATGAAGACGACGAATCCCTCGACGACCGGCAGATCGCGCGCGTCGACCGCGGCCACGACCGTCCGGCCCAGCCCCTCACGGGCGAAGACGGTCTCGACGAGGAACGCCCCCGCCAGCAGCTGGCCGACCGCGAGGCCGGTGACGGTCACCGTCGGGATCAACGCGTTGCGCAGCGCATGGCGCATGAGCACGCGCCGGTCACCTGCACCCTTGGCGCGTGCGAGCAGGACGTACGGCTCGGCGAGCGCCTCGCGCAGGCTCGCCGACAGCACGCGCCCGAAGATCGCCGCCGCGGGCAGCGCGAGCGTCGCCGCGGGCAGCACGAGGCTGGCCAGCCCGTCGTTGCCGGTCGCCGGCAGCCAGCCGAGCCGGAACGCGAACAGGCTCATCAGGACGATCCCGACCCAGTACGCGGGCACGGCGATACCCACCGCCGGAGCACCGGACGCCAGCGCCCGCAGCAGCGGATTGCGCGAGCTGGCGCCGGCCAGCGCGACCGCGATGCCGAGCGCCAGCGCGAGCACGAGCGCCGTGCCGCCGAGCGCGAGGCTGGGCGGTACGGCGCGGACGATCATGCTCGTCACGCTCTCGCCCGACTGGATCGAGCGCCCGGAATCGCCCTGCACGAGATTGCCGATGTAGCGCACGTACTGCGTCGGGAGTGAGGCGTCCAGGCCCAGCTCGTGGCGCAGCGCGTCCCGCTGCTGCGGTGTGCTCTGGCCTCCCGCTCCGGCGTCAAGCATGACGTCGACAGGGTCGCCGGGCAGCAGGTGCACGAGCGCGAACGACAGCGTGACCGCGGCAAACAGCACCGGAACGCCCGCCAGCATGCGCCCGAGGATGAAGCGCCTCACCGGCGACTCGCTGCGGCGGCGCGGGTCATCCGGCCAGCCATACGCCGGAGAACAGGGGGTAGCCCTGGGCGTCGAACGTCAGTCCGCGCACCTTGCTCGCCGCTGCGGCGATGTACACCTCGTCGAAGATGGGGATCGCATCGGCGCGATCGAAGATCAGCTGCTGCGCCTGTGCGTAGGCCGCCTGGCGCTTGGCCGGGTCGAGCGTTGAGGCGCCGGCGGTGAGCGCCGCGAGGATCTGCGGGTCGACGACACGGGTCAGGCTGTCGGGCCCGAAATCCGCGATCAGCACGTTCGGGTCGGCACTGACGACGCTGGGATCCAACAGGTCGTAGGTGCCCTTCTGGATGGCGACCTGCTGGACGGGGACCGACACCGGCGTCAGGACGAGCTGGATGCCGACCGACTTGAGCTGCTGCTGGATGAGCTGCGCGACGACCGCCTTCTGCTTCTGCGACGGCGAGCGCAGCGGCCACTCGAGCGTGAGGCGCTTGCCGTCCTTGGTCCGATAGCCGGCGCCGTCGCGTTGCGTATAGCCCAGCCCGTCTAGCAGTCGGTTGGCCTGCGCCGGGTCGTAGGTCTTGCGGCCGTTCAGCGTCGCCAGATAGTGCGGCGTCGCTTTCGCCAACACGCTGTAGGCGTGTGGGTACTGTCCGCCGTAGATCGAGTTGACGATCTGGTCCTGATCGATGGCGGCGCGCACCGCCTTGCGCGCCTCCGGTTCGCTCCACGGGGAGTGCTGCTCGTTGAAGAACAACGTGTACGGAAGCCCGGGCTGGCGCGCCGAGAGCACCTGATAGCCAGCGCTCTGCAGTTTCTTGACGTCGCCCGTCGGGACGTTGGCGACCGCATCGAGCTCGCCGCTCTGCAGGCTGTTGACGCGCACCCTGTCCTCTGGCAGCACGCGGAAGTCCAGGCCGTCGAGACGGGTGGCCTGCGTGCCGCCGTCCGGGCCCCACGCATAATCAGCACGCCGCGAAACCGTCACACCCTTCTGCGATATGTACTTGTCGTTCACGGTGAAGGGACCGCTGCCGACCGGCTTCAGGCAGGTTGCCTCCGGGCCCTTGGTGAGGCTCGCCGGCGACTCCAGCCCGAGGAACGCGGTGCTCGCAGCCTGCAGGAACGGGGCGTTGGGCGCCGAGAAGCGCACCGTGAAGGCGTCCTTGCCCTGGACGGTCGTGCCCCCGTAACCGCGCAGGTAGATGGCCGAGAACGTGGACTTCGTCGCCGGGTCCACGATCCGGTCGAAGTTCGCCTTGACCGCCGCGGCGTCCAGCGGCGTGCCGTCGCTGAAGGTGACGCCGTGGCGGAGCTTGAACGTGTACTCGCGTGCGTCCTCGGACACCGTCCACGACGTGGCGATCCACGGCTTGATCGCGCCCGTCTTGGGATCCTGCGTCACCAGCGAGTCGACCACGCCGCGCGTGATGACCTGCACGGTGGCCGACGCCGACTGCTGAGGATCGATGCAGGTCGGGTTCAGGTCGATGGCGTACGTCAAGCGCCCGCCCTGCCTCGGCGCCCCGGTGCCGTTGCCGTCCGACTCGTCGTCACTGCCACAGGCGGCGAGCAGCGTCGCGCCCAGAACCCCGCACAGCACGCCCGCCCAGCGTCCACGCCACCGGGTTCCACCGCGCACAGTCGTCCTCCCAGGCAATGTCCACAATCTCGATCGGGATATATAGTTCGTACCAGGTATTGTCTAATCCTGTCAAATATCTGCTCTCCGAAGTACTTTGCTGTGTGGCCAGTGCCTTGCTAGGCGGCCGCCGAGCACCGCCGTGGCGACCCTCCTGGTGGTCAGCGACGCCAGCCGGGCGCCACGCCTGCCACCGGCGACGGCGGCGGGCGTGGCCGGCCTGTTCGACCGGGGCTCCGAGGCGCCTGGGCTCTCGTCGCAGCGGACCGCATGACCGACCGCGACCCGATCGAGCGGGCAGGTCGACGGCCGGCGCGACCAGGGGAGCGACCCGGCGGGGGACTCCGGGTCGGAGCCCGGGGGCGAGCACGTCGGTGAGCCCGGACAGGAACGTCAGGCCGACCGCGATCCCCATCGCTGCGGTGACAAGCTGCACGCCGGCGCGGGTCCTACCAAGCGGACCTGCGCCCAGGACCAGATTGGTCCGTGACAGCCCCATCTCCCGCAGGGCGGCGGCTGCCTGACAGCCGCGGCGATGATGCTGGCGAGATGATTTCGGCCTGCGCGGCAAGATTTACAGGGCGCCTGAATGTTCACCTTGGGTTCGGGGGCCGAACGCCCGCAGGAACGTGGCGACCGCGCTACGCGCCACCCGGCGCAGTTCAGCGTCGGACACACGCCGGGTGCCCATCCGCGAGCGCCCCTCCATCGGCCCCACCAACAACGATTTGAGCTGCTCGGCCGCCTCGGCCGGATCGCTCACGCCCAACTGCCCCGCCACCGTCAGACGCGCCAGCCGATCCGCGAGAGTGTCGGTCACCGCGTCCACCGCCCGGCCCTGGATCAGATCCAGCAACTCCGGAGCCTGGCTGACCTCCGCATACGCCAACCGCCGCATCGCCGCCGACCGGTCGTCGTTGAAGCACTGCAGCAGCCGAAACCCCGCCGCCTCCAACGCCGCACGCACATCGCGCACCGGCTCGCGCAAGCCGTTCAGAGCGGTCATGTTCCGGGCGAACGTGCGCTCCGCCTCCGCCGCGATCACCTCGCGCAGCAACCCGAGCTTGTCCCCGAAGTGGTTGTAGACCGTGTGTTTGGCCGCGCCCGCCTGCGCGGCGATCGCCTCGACACTCGCCGGCGCGTAGCCTTCCCGGGCGAACACATCGAAGGCCGCGTCAAGAATCGCCTGCCGCTTATCCAGCCGACCCCGAGGCACTGCGGCCTTCGCGACCTGCTCGGGCCCTCGACGCGTCACGCGCCCACCGTAGCAATCCGTCGATCGTCCAGCCCGACAATGGCTGGGGCGGCCCGGGTCGCCGACCGGGGCGGGGTCATCGGGGTGTGGGTCGGCCGAGTCCTGGGGCGGTGCCGGTGGCGACGAGGCCGGCGGCGGGGGTGATGAGGCGGCGGGCGATGAGCCACTGTCCGTCGTGGTGGCGGTAGGTGTCGTCGACGAGGCCGATGGTGGTCCAGTCCGCCGGCCGGGGCTGGCCGGCGGGGGTGTGGGTGGCGGCCCAGTGCCAGACGGTGGCGTAGCCGGTGAGCCGGGGTTGCCCGGTGCTCCAGTCGATGTCGGGTGGCGCGCTGGTGTGGGCGGCGGCGGGCCCGATGATCCGGTGGCGTGCGGTGGCGGGTGGCCGGCCGGGGAGCATGAAGTCGACGAACTCGTCGCGCCCGGCGAAGCGCTGCGGCGGGCCGGGCATGATCCGGTATTCGATGTCGGCGTCGGGGGTGAAGCACTGCTGGCCGAGCAGGTCGTACCGGCCGGCGTCGGTGAGCAGGAAGAAGCGGAAGTGGGTGTGCCGGATGGCGCGCTCGGCGTCGAGGCGGTCGAGGGCGGTCGTCATGGTGCTCGCGTCCCTGGTCTGGTGGCGCTGGTGACAGCGGGGGTCAGCGGGGGTCAGCGGGGTCGGCGGGGCTGGGCGGCGGGGGTGAGCCGGCGGCGACCAGTCCGGCCACGGGGGTGACGCGCCGGCGGGCGATGAGCCAGCGGCCGTCGTGGTGGCGGTAGGCGTCCTCGATCAGGCCGATGGTGGTCCAGTCGGCGGGGCGCAGGTCGCCGCGGTGGGCGTGGGCGGTGTACCAGTGCCAGGCAGTGGTGTAGGCCGACAGGTGGGGCTGGCCGCCGCTGTCCCAGTCGACGACGGCGAGCCCGGGTACGTGCGCGGCCATCTGGGAGCGAGGCGCGACCTGGGTGAGCATGTGCCGGGTGAACTCGTCGTGGCCGCGCAGCCGGTGCAGCTCGGGGACGTGGTAGTCGAGCTCGGCGTCGGGGGTGAGGCATTCGGCGGCGATGCGCTCGTACCGGCGGGTGTCGACGAGCCGGAAGAAGCGGACGAAGGTGCGCTGGATGTCCCGTTCGGCTTCCAGCCGGGCGAGGCGGGCGGCCGTGCCGTCGAGGGTGGCCGTGCTGTCGGGGGTGGCCGTGCTGTCGGGGGTGGCGACGTCGTGGGCTGTCACGAGTGCGTGGTCCTTCGGTTCCTCATCGGAGGGCTCCTTCGGGTGTCCGGGACGGTGTCGACGAGGCGCCGGCGCCACGGGTCGGTGCCCAACGGTGCAATTAGATGCACTAGGAGTGCAAAATATCGGCCTGATGGTAGAGTCGCGTTGCGACGCCGTCAATCCCGATCGGCAAATTTGGCAATGTGCCGACGGGGACTGCAACGATCTTGCGTTGTGCCTCGTGATGGTCGTCGGCGCTGAGCGCGATGCTCAGCTGATCCGCCACGGCCTGACGCGCCAGCGGCCGCATCCCCGGCAGTGACCTACTGCGGCGGCACGGCGTCCCGGTTACCGATGGCGAAGAGTGACCGAGCCTCTTCGACCGCCTGGTGGACGAGCGTGACGCCCCGATGGTCGCCGGGCCGATGCCGGGCGTCGACCCCGGCGTGGGCGAGCGGCGCCGAGTCGTGGCCGAACGCCACCGCCCGGCCGAGTCCCGCACGGCGGTCGTCCCGCTGTACGGCGACCGGGGCCGACCGCCGCGGGTGGTGCGAGCCCCGGATCCACCATGATCAAGATATTACGTTTGTTACGGTCAGTCTTCCGCTCGACCCGTCGGGCGGAAGACTGACCGCGGTGACCTACCGTCCGAACGGTCGGCGTTCAGCGGCCATTAATTCGATAAAATGCGCCCAATATCGCCTGGTTCGCCGCGGCACGGGTCTGAGACTGGCTCGCAAGCTGGGCCACCGCCGCCCTGATCTGAGTCTGACTCAGGCCTTCCACTGTCGTGCTCTTCCCCTGGTCGGCGAGGGCGGCCGGCACCGTCGCCGTCAACGCCAGTGCGGCCAATCCGACGGCGAACCGCCGCAGCCGTCGGGCCGTTGCCCGTGGGGCCACGGGGCCGAGCTCGCAGCCGTCACCCAACGGTCCGGTACCGGAAAGTTCAGATTCCACAGATCTCACCGATTTCATTCAAAGGATGGATATTAATTTCACCCTATCGAGAAGAATGATGTCAACGCAACGCCTTTGACGGGCCTTGGTCGAGATGGTAGAGGGCCATTGCCCCCATCCCCGGAATGCCTCCACCTGTGACAGGACTTCTCGCCGGAGCCGTTGCCACGTCGACTGTCAATGCCATGGGGGACCAGAACTGCCGCGTCGTGCGCTTTCCCGCAGCAAGAACAGCGAGGGGTACCGCCGACCGCATCGCGGCGTGGATCGGCCTGCCCCGTGTCAGTTCCCGGACTGCATCGGTCGCTGTCAGGGGCGGGCCATCGAGCCGGCGTCGACGGCGATGGTCGAGCCGGTGAACGTGATGAGGTCGACGTCGCGGTGGGCGGTGAGCTGGGCGCCGATCCCGTGCTCGGCGGAGGTGACGACGTTGATCACGCCCGGGGGCAGGTTGGTGTCCTCCAGTGCGATCCGGCCGAGCAGCGCGGCGGTCCACGGGGTGTCCGGTGCCGGCTTGAGCACCACCGTGTTCCCCGCGGCGAGCGCGCCGGTCACCTTGACCAGGTTCAACATCAGCGGAAAGTTCCACGGGGTGATGGCACCGACGACACCGCCCGGTTCGCGGCGCACGACCCGGCTCGCCGGTCCCATGAGGGTCGTCGTGTCGGGCAGTGCCTGCTCGTACGCGTAGGATTCCGCGAGGTCGGCGACATAGCCGATGTCGGCGATCACCGGCTCGACCTGCATGAGCCGGCTGAGCGACAGCGTGCAGCCGGTCTCGGCGATGAGGACCTCCCGGATCTGTTCGATCCGGGCCTGCAGCGCGGTCTGGAGCTGGCGCAGACAGCGCGCCCGCAACGCCGGGTCGGCGCTCCCCGCGCCCTGGTCGAACCGGCGGCGGGCCGCCGCGACCGCCGCGTCGAGGTCGGCGGGTCCAGCGTCGGCGGCGACCCCGAGGACCTCCTCCGTGGCGGGGTTGATGTTCTCGAACGTCCGCCCGGAGCCGGCGGCGACGAGCTCACCATTGATGATCATCTGCGCTCGGTCGATCATCGACCCTCCTGTCGCCGGAAGCGGGAATCCCGCATCTCCGTGACATCGGCAAAAATCTCTCGAATTATTCTCAACCTAAGGGTCGATGAAATTGGAGGCGACGGGAGTCCTACGCTCCCTGCCAGCGGTACAGGTTGCCGGGACGGCCGGACCGTCCGTAGCGGTGGGTACGGATCGCCAGCCGGTGGACGGCCAGGTGTTCCAGGTAGCGGCGGGCCGTGGCGCGGGACACTCCGAGGGCGGCGGCGATGTCCTCGGCGGAGGCCGGCACCGTCTCGGCCCGTAACTGGGCCACGACGGAGTCGAGGGTCGTGGAGGACACGCCCTTGGGCTGGTCCACGACAGGGGCGACCGGTGGCCGGAGTACGGCCAGGGCGCGATCGACCTCCCCCTGGCTGAGGTGGTGCGGGGAAGTCGCCGCCAGTTGGCGGTGCGCCGTCGCGAACCGATGGAGACGGTCGCGGAAAGTCGCGAGGCTGAGCGGTTTCACCAGGTACTGGGCGATCCCGTAAGACAGCGCGGCCCGCACCGTCGCAAGGTCGCTGGCCGAGGTCACGGCGATGATGTCGAGCGCGGAGCCTCGGAACCGCACCGTGCGGCACACCTCCACGCCCGTCGTGTCAGGCAGGAGGAAATCGAGCAGGACGAGATGCGGCTGACCGCGGGAGACGAACTCCAGAGCCTCGGCGCCGCTGTGGACGATGCCGATGACGGCGAATCCGGGAATCTGGTCGACATAGCTGCCGTGCTTTTCGGCCAGCCGCGTGTCGCCGTCGACGATCAGGGTGCGGATCAACTCGTCAGGCATGCGTCACGCTCCGGGCGGTCTGCTGGGCGGAACAGGAGGAGGGAGACATCGAGGGAATAGGTCGTCGGTTCCTCCAGGCGACGTGCGGCGGTGCGTAGTTTCACATAAAAAACCCGCTATTGCATCCGCCGGTTGTCGGAAAAGTGCGTCGGCCCGGCCGACGATCGTGCAGAACCGGTGGTCACGTCCCGCTGTCATGGTCGTGTCAGCATCCTCCAGCCACGGATCAATGGCACCATGGGGCCGCGACTGGAGAATATGAGCAGAACCGTGACACGGGGTCCAGTGCTGAGCACTGTGGTGGCGACCGTCGACCACCACCGGGGAAGATCTTCCCGCCTGGCGAGGAGGCATACGTGACCGTGCACGCTCCACCGGCCCCACGGGTCCGCCGTCCGTGGTATCGCCAGTTGTACGTGTGGGTCCTCGCAGGTATCGCCGCGGGAATTGTCGTGGGCCAGCTCGCCCCGGATTTCGCGGTCCGCCTCCAGCCGCTGGGCACGACCTTCGTCGACGCCATCAAAATGGTCATCGCGCCCATCGTGTTCTGCACCGTCGTCGGTGGCATCGCGCAGGTCGACAACCTGCGCAAGGTGGGCCGCGTCGGCCTGAAGTCCATCGTCTACTTCGAGGCCGTCACCAGCGTCGCGCTCCTGCTCGGCCTGGTCGTGATGAACGTGTTCCGACCCGGGGACGGGGTCCACGCCGACCCCGCCGGCCTCGCCGTCAACGACACCGTGAGCGGCTACATCGAACAGGGCAGGAGCGAAGGCTGGGGCCATTACCTGTCCGACATCGTGCCCGACAGCGTGGTCGGCGCCTTCGCCGACGGCGACATCCTGAAGGTGCTCTTCTTCGCGGTGCTGTTCGGGATCGCCCTGAACCTCGTCGGGCCCGCCGGCGCCGGCGTCGCGAGCGGGATCGAGCGGGTCGGCACCGCCATGTTCCAGGTCATGCGGATCGTCATGTACGCGGCCCCGGTCGGCGCGTTCGGGGCCATGGCCTTCACCATCGGCAAGTACGGCGTCGACACCCTGACCAGCCTCGGCAAGCTCATCGGCATCTTCTACGGCACCTCGGTGTTCTTCGTCCTCGTCATCCTGGGCGCGATCGCCGCCGCCATCGGCGTCAACATCCTCCGGCTCCTGCGCTACATCCGCGAGGAGCTGCTCATCGTCCTGGGCACCTCCTCCTCGGAACCGGTGCTTCCCCAGCTCATGCGCAAGCTCGAAGCGCTCGGCGCCCCCCGGCAGGTCGTCGGGCTCACCGTCCCGACTGGATACTCGTTCAACCTCGACGGCACCTGCATCTACCTGACCCTCGCCTCCCTCTACCTCGCCCAGGCCGTCGACGTCGACCTGTCGATCGGCCAACAGCTCGCCATCGTCGGTGTTCTGCTGCTGACCTCGAAGGGCGCCGCCGGCGTCACCGGCTCCGGATTCATCGTCCTCGCCGCCACCCTCTCCACGGTCGACACGATCCCGGTCGCCGCCATCATGCTCATCTTCGGCATCGACAAGTTCATGTCGGAATGCCGGGCGCTGACCAACGTCTGCGGGAACACGCTCGCCACCCTCGTCGTCGCCCGCTGGGAAGGCGTCCTCGACACCGAACGCCTGCACCAGGTCCTCGCCCACGGGCCCACCGAACCGCCCGCCCTCGTCGAGACACCCCGGGACGTTGCCGATCACCAGGAGACGGACCAGCCACCCGTCGACCCCAGTGACGCGGAATTGCGTGACGTGCCCGCCCTACCTCGCCCCTGACCAGGCGTGGGCCCGGGAGCTGAACTTTTTACGGGCACTGAACCGCAGTCCCGTCCAGGTGAGCGCGGGTCCCACCCGGAAATGGGACCGCTCGCCGATTCGGTGGATGGGCCCGGGGCCCGCTACCGCTTGACGGCGACGCCGCCGTAGCCGGCGACCTGGATGTCGGTCAGGTTCGTCGCGGTGCCGTCGGGACGCCAGCGGTGCACGATCTGCACGCCGGGGTCGATCAGGTCCAGGCCGGCGAAGAGCCCTTCGACCTCGGCACGGCTTCGTAGCTGCAGAGGGATGCCCTGCTGGTGGTAGGTGTCCATGAGCCGCGCCGCGGCGGGGGGATCGAAGTCGGCGGACAGGTGGGTGAGGACGAGGTGGCTGCCGGGCGCCAGAGGGTCCAGGAGCCGGCGCAGGATGGCGTGCGGATCGTCGGCGTCCGGGATGAACGGGAAGATCGAGATCAGGGACAGGGCGACCGGGCGGGACAGGTCGAGCGTTCCGCGCAGCTCCGGGGCGTCGAGAATGTGCTTGGTGTCGTGCAGGTCGGCGTCGATGTAGGCGGTCCGCCCCGCCTGCGTGCCGGTGAGCAGGGCTCGGGCGTGAGTCAGCACGATCGGGTCGTTGTCGGCGTAGACGACCCGGGCGTCGGGGGCGATGCTCTGGGCGACCTCGTGCAGGTTCGGGCTGGTGGGGATGCCCGTACCGATGTCGAGGAACTGGCGGATCCCGACCTCGCCGGCCAGGTACCGCGTCGCCCGGATCATGAACTCCCGGTTCTGGCGGGCGGCGATGCGAGCGTTCGGGAACACCGACAGGGCCTGCTCGGCGGCCTCCCGGTCGGCGGGAAAGTTGTCCTTCCCGCCCAGGTAGTAGTCGTACATCCGGGCCGAGTGCGGCTGGTCGGTCTTCAGCGCCACCGGGGTGCCGCGCTCGTCCGCGAGGGACTTCCACCACTGCCCGTCCTTCGTGGGCCCGTCCTTCGGCTGCTCACCCTCCGGGTCGGGTAGATCCGCGCTCGACACCACAACCAGCCCCTTACCTTTTCGGACGATCAAGCCTGAATTACCCTAATGGATGGCTGTGCTCTGCGTGGCACTCTGATGCGATCTGAGTAACCGGTTCCGCAGACTCGACCGCCGTCGTCGTCGCGGGAGGGCCGGTCGCGGGCGACGTGGTCGTGGCTGTGGCCGTGGCCGTGGCTGCGGCGACCCCGAGCTGGGACAGGGCGGCGCCGACGAGGACCACCGCCGTACCGGCCGGCTCGTTCCACGTCAGGCTCTCGCCGAGGATCAGCACCCCGGCCAGCGTCGACACGACAGGGATGACGTAGGTGACCGTCGCCGCGACGGTCGCGCCCGCGTCCCGGACGAGCCCGTACTGCACCAGGAACGCCCCGCCGGTACCGAGGACGCCGAGAACCAGCACCGCGAGCAGGGATCGGGCCGGGAAACGGGTCGGAAGGTCCGAGAAGGCACCGGTGACGATCGCCAGTTCCACCGTCCCGGCGGCAAGCTGACCCGCCGAGAGCGACAGGCTCGAACAGCCCGAACCGGTCAGGAAACGGCGCACGTACACCCAGCCGATGCCCATGCTCGTCGCGGCGGCCAAGGCCATCAGCATCCCGGTGATGCTCTGCCCCGCCGTGCCGTCCCAGACGCCGAACACGACCAGGACGCCGAGAAAGCCGATCAGCAGGCCGACGAGCTGACGCCGGGCGGGCCGCTCACCCGGTAGGGCGACGAGCGAGGCGAGGGTCGTGAACAGCGGCGTGGTCGCGTTGCAGATCCCGGTGAGCGCCGACGGGATCCGTTGCGCGGAGAAGGCGAACAGGGCGAACGAGGCCGCGTTGAGAAACATCGCCGCCACCGCGAGGTTGACCCACAATCCGAGCCCACGTGGTAGCCGGTCGCGTCTGAGCACGAGGACGGCGGCGAGGGCGGCCGCCCCGAAGGCCACCCGGCCGAACGCGACCTGCAGGGCGGGAAATCCCTGCGTGCCGGCCTTGACCAGGAGAAAGCTGAGTCCCCAGATCGTCGCGAGCAGCAGGAACCGCACTCGCCAGCCGATCCTGGGCAGCGGTCGGCAGGGGGCGTTCGATGACAAGGTTCTTTCGTCGGCCGGGCCACGACTCCCGGCGGCCGGGTTCGACGTCTGCGGGCTACGACGGAATGGCAGCGGCATCGGTCCATCATTGGCGCGGCCTGGTGCGGAGAACAAGGTAAACCTACTAATGAGCACCGCGTAGCATTACTTGAATGTTGAACCTGGAACGATTGCGGGTCCTGTGCCTGATCGCCAGGTACGGATCGGTCGGTGCGGCCGCGGACATGCTGCATGTCACCACCTCGTCGGTCTCCCAGCAGATCGCGAAGCTGGAGCGGGAGACGGGCACGGACCTGCTGCTCCGGCACGGCCGAGGGGTGCGGCTCACGGACGCGGCGACCCTGCTGGTGGACCACGCCGAGCGCATCCTGTCGATGATGAGCGAGGCGGAGGCGCACCTTCATGCCCAGCTGGACAAGGTGGTCGGCACGCTGAGGATCGGCGCCTTCCCGACCGCGGCTCGCGGATTGTTGCCGGCCGCGCTGCGGCTGCTGAGGGAGCGATATCCCGACCTTGCCGTCCGGGTCGAGGAGATGGATTTCCAGAGCCCCCTGGTGCGGGTCGACCGGGGTGAGCTGGACCTGGGTCTGGTACAGGACTGGGAGAATGCGCCCATGACCCTGCCGGACGGGGTCCAGCGCGCCAGGCTGATGGAGGACGTCGCGGAGGTGGCGCTGCCCGCCGACCATCCGCTCGCCGGGCCCGGCCGGGACTGGATCGCCATCGACGAGGTGCTCGGCGAGCGCTGGATCAGCCGGACCATGGGATCCACCTGTCATGACTGGCTCGTCCACACGATGCTGGCCCACGGTGCCCAGCCCCGGATCGAGCACACCGTGATCGAGTACCCGACCCAGCTCGCGATGGTCGCCGCGGGCATGGGGCTCGCCATGGTGCCGCGACTCGGCCAGGAGCCGGTGCCGGCCGGGGTCCGCGTGCTCGCGCTGCGACCCGTCCTGGGCAGGAGCATCTACGCTGTCTGGCGCGTCGACAACGCCGGTCGGCCGGCCGTGCGGCATGCGGTCGCGGCGCTGCGGGTCGCGGCGCAGCGGGTCGTGGCACAGCGGGTCGCGGCACAGTCCCAGTGACGGTTCTCGGCGCCACCGGGAGGGCGAGTGGCCGTGCCTGCACAGCTCCGGCCTTTTCCTCGAGCAGCTTCACCGACGGGGCAATACGGGCATAGCGGGTCTCGGTAGCTCGATGCCGTATTTTGACGCACCTGGGTGTTGTCACGAGGTGCCGGGATCGTTACGCTTCCCCTGCGCTGGTTCGTGACATACCTTTCGGGCGGCCGGCGGAATCATGGGGGTTCACGTTTCTGCCCCGGCGCGGGTCGCCGGCCTTTGCCGGCTGTCTCGCGGGCGGCCCGGCTGGTTTTTCTGTTCTCTTTCGCCGGCGGAATTCTTGCATGGCCGAGATACGGCCGTGCGGACACGAAAGGTGGCAACATGTCCCTTTACCACACCGAAATCCAGTGGGGCGGTCCGGGTGCGGACTGGCACAAGGACAGCGACCTGCAGATCGTCATCAGCAACCGGAACGGCGTCGTGCCGCAGTCGGGCCGGCCCGCCACCGGGACCCAGGTGTCCTGGTCGGGCCCGCAGGGCAGCGGCAATGTGCTGTTCTTCGACGACGGGGCCTCGTTCCAGGGCGCGGCCCAGTTCCCGGGCGAGGGCCCGGTGGGCTACCGCGGAACGGCCGCGTCGTAGGCGGTCCCATGGCGTGACAACCGGTCGCGGTCGGTGTGGCCGCGGCCGGTGGCACGCATGTGGTCGTGCCGTCGGAGCGGCGTCGACGTCGGCAGGGCGTCCGGGTCTGGCGGGTCTGGCGGTCCGTCAACTTCGAGTTGACGATTTCGGCTCCGTCAACCTAAGGTTGACGCCATGGGTGAACCGGTTCGGATGACGCGCGCCGTCCGCCTCGACGACCTGATCGAGGCCGTCACCGCCGCGCACCCGGACACGCTGTCCCGGTTGTCGAACGCCGTCATCCTCGCCGACCACCTCGGCGAGGTGGCCGACCATCTGATCGGACATTTCGTCGATCAGGCGCGCCGGTCCGGAGCGTCCTGGACCGACATCGGCCGGAACATGGGGGTCACCCGGCAGGCGGCGCAGAAGCGGTTCGTGCCGAAGGCCGCGGGCGACGCGGCACCCCCGGAAGGTGACCCCGGATTCGGCCGTTTCACCGCGCCGGCCCGAAACGTGGTGATGGCGGCGCAGAACGAGGCGCACGCGGCGGGCAACGACGAGATCGGCCCGGCGCATCTCGTCCTCGGCCTGCTCGCCGAGCCCGAGGCGCTCGCCGCGCAGGCGATGCGGGCGCAGGGGGTCGAGCTCGCGGACGTCCGGCGGGCCGCCGCCGCGGCGCTGCCCCCGCCGGTCGCGCGGGTGCCCGACCTCGTCCCGTTCGACGCGGGGGCGAAGAAGGCGCTGGAGCTGACCGTCCGCGAGGCCCTGCGGCTGGGGCACGACGATGTCGGGACCGAGCACATCCTGCTCGCGCTGCTGGAACTCGAGGACGGCTCGGGCGTGCTCAGCGGCCTCGGCGTCGCCAAGACCGCGGCGCAGACGCATGTCACCGCGGCGCTGGCCGCCGCGCCCCCCGCCGCCGCGCCCCCCGCCGCCCCGTAGGCGCCCAGACGCAGCCCTCGATGAGCTGGGGCGCGCCGGGGCGAACCGCGGCAGGTCGGTCAGGCTCGGCAGGTCGGCCGCCATGGCCAGGGCGGTGACCGTGGCGGGCGCAGAACCACGCCGGGAACGAGAAGGAGAAGTCCAGCCCGACGACGGTCTGCGGCTCGCGGCGGCCGCGGTCGATGAGGGCGGCGTCGACCCCACACCCGTCGACCGTGTCCAGACCAGTGCCCGTCAGCCCGGCGGCGGACAGGGGACGCCGGCCCAGGACATCACCTGGCAGTAGGTCTGGCGCGTGACCTTCCACCGGCCGCCGTCGAGGACGGCGTGGCCGATCCGCCGGCCCGACCTGGACCTGGACCCGTAGAAGATTTCGAAGCGCACGGCGGCCCGGTCCGGGCCGAGGAAGACCACCTCCTCGACGATCGGCCGCGCCGTGCGCACCGAGTCCGGGAACCGGGCCCGCAGCAGGGCCAGGGTCGCCAGCAGGCTCGGGCCGTCCTGCACGGCCGACAGCACGGCCTGCGGGTCGCCGGTACCGCCGGTGAACGCCTGGGTGAAGGCCGCCTGGACAGCGGCGCGGGCCGCCGCAGGATCCGCCGGGGGACTGGCGTCCGCGGGCAGCGCCGGACCCGCCGGCCACAGCTCGATCGCCTGCTCCGCGGCGCTGCGGATGAGCGCGCCGTCGACGGTCAGCGTGGACTCGGCCAGGTCCCGCTCCGCGAACGAGGTCGTGAAGGTGACCGGACCCGGCGGCGGCAGCGGTCGCAGCCAGTAGCGCAGCCGGGTCCGGCCCGGAATGCTCGACGAGCCGCGGAAGGCGAGCGTCACACCGGGCGTGGGGCCGGTCGCGTCCCGGTCGAAGCTTGGTGCGGGTGGACCAAAGGGCGAATCCGGGCCGGTCGCCTCGGTGCCGTCGGCGAAGCGTACCCGTAGCGGCACCCGCACCGGGGCCCCGTGCAGCCAGCCGCGATTCGGTGACAGCTCGGCCTCGCCGGGATCCCCCCGCCGCAGCAGCACCTCGACGGTCACCGTGACCCCGTCCTCGCAGGCGGCCAGCCCGGCGAGCACGATGGCGGTGTCGGCGGTCCGACCGATCACCGCCATGACCGGGACGATGCCCGGCACCACGTTCTCCGGCGGGCCGTCCGACCCGGCCTCGGCGGCCCAGGCATGGAAGGCCGAGAACGGCTCGTCCGCGAAGGAGCTCACCCCACGAGGATCGCCGATCATCGAGATGGACACGCCGAATTCGCGACGCATCACCGGAAAATCCCGACGCCTCCTACCGGCTGCGCCGACGTTCCCGCGGGCCGGGCCCGGTCGGGGCCGTGCCGGGGGGAGGATCACGTCATGACCGAGGACGACGCATCGCCGCACCCCGCGTCCGCGGGGCCCGCCCTGCCCGAGCCGTCCGCCCTGCCCGAGCCATCTGTCGCGCCCGAGCCACCCGTCCAGCCCGAGCCACCCGTCCAGCCCGAGCCACCCGTCCAGCCCGAGCCACCCGTCCAGCCCGAGCCGTCGTGGCGGCAGGTGGAAGCGCGCAATCCCGAGTGGCTGCCGTGGGTGCTCGAGCTGCACTCCATCGCCCAGGCCGGGCTCGCCTATTCCCAGGACCCCTACGACCTCGAACGGTTCTCCCAGCTCCGGCGGCTCAGCTACGAGATCGCGGCCCACTGCGCCGTCCTCACCGTCGAGGCGGCGGAGGGCCTCTTCGGCGGTGAGGTCGGCTACCAGACGCCGAAGGTCGACGTGCGCGGCGTGCTGTTCGACGGCGACCGGATCCTGCTCGTCCGCGAGAAGGAGGACGGCGGCTGGTCGCTGCCGGGCGGCTGGGCCGACGTCGGCCTCACCCCGGCCGAGGTCGTCGTCAAGGAGATCTTCGAGGAGGCCGGGCTGCGCGCCGAGCCGGAGCGCCTGCTCGCGGTCCTCGACAAACGCCGCCACGCCCACCCGCCGTACCCGAACGACACCTACAAGATCTTCATCAGGTGCCGGGTGGTCGGCGGGAGTCCCGGCGGCGGCCTGGAGACCTCGGAGGTCGGCTGGTTCCCGCGCGACGCCCTCCCGCCGCTGTCCGAGAAGCGCAACACCGCCGGCCAGCTCGCCATGATGTTCGGCTACCTGGACGACCCCACCGCCCCGGCGGTCGTCGACTGAACCGGTCTGCGGACGTCAGGGCGCGGCGCCGAGGGCCGCGGCGAGCCTGGTCGCGAGGTCGTCCATCGCCGCCGGCGGCACCCAGTCGGCCTCCGGGCGGCGCAGGAACGTGAAGACGTCCGGGCCCTGGGCCGCGGCGGGCAGATCCGCGGCCCGCGGCACGACGTGGACGTGCAGATGCTCGAACCCGGCGGCCTCCGAGAACGCCGCCACGTAGGTCTTCGCGCAGCCGGTCACCTCGACGAGGGCTCGGCTCAGCCGCCAGCTCAGCACGCCGAGCTCGGCGGCCTCGGCCTCGGTGAGCTCCGCGGGGGAGGTGACGTGCCGGCGGCTCACCAGGACCAGCCACCCCGGCAGGGCCGTGCGGATCGCGTGCGCGGCCCGCCACCCCGCCCCGATCAGCACCCGCTCCCGCGGCGGCAACCCGGCCAGCGCCGCGTTACCCGCACACGAAAAACAGTCCCGCCCTTCGCTGGCCCAGATAGCCATCAGGCGATATTGAGCTGGATGTTGCCGACGCGGGCGACGAGGTCGAGGTGCCCACCGAGACCGGTGATGTACGCGCGCAGCACCTCCAGTCCGGTGGCGGTGCCGTTCTCGAGCTGGCTGATTCCGGCCTGGGTCGGTCCGGTGGCCTCGGCGAGTTGCGCCTGGGTGATGCCGAGCTGCCCGCGGATTTCGGCGAGTTGCGCGCCACTGACGGATGCGAGCCTCCGCCCACGCACGGCCGCGCGACGTGCCGAGCGGCCATCGCTGTCCCACTCGGGATCGGTTGCTCGGGCGCGAGCTTTGACGCCACGCCAGTTCGACGGGGTGGTCATGATCCCTCCTGCTCCTTCAACATCGTCAGATGCTCACCGAATTATTCGTCCGCGAGCGGAATTGCGAAGCGGTACCAGGCGTGCCAAATGCCTGACTTGTCCCCGGCGACAAATGCTATTGCTTCCCTATGAACCGGGCTTGTAGTCGGCATCCAGGCGAGGCGAGTTCCCTTACGGCACCCGCGCAGCGGGCCCGACCTTCGCGACGGGTACTGGCGTGACAGGCGGCGACGGTGGGCGTCAGGTGGTGAACAGGGTGCTGGCCCAGAAGTCCTTGGGGTCGCGGACGCCGGGCGGGATCGCGAACACGGCGCTGCTGGTGTGGACGATGTACTCGTTGAGCGCGTCCGACGCGGCGAGCCGGCGCTGGATCGGGAGGAACCCGGTGCGGGGGTCGCGCTGGAAGGCGATGAAGAACAGGCCCGCGTCGAGCTGCCCGGTCTCCTGGTTGACGCCGTCGGTGTAGGAGTAGCCGCGGCGCAGGATCGTCGCGCCGCCGTTGCTCGACGCGGCGGCGAGCCGGATGTGGGCGTCCGCGGCGACGACCGGTTCGCCGTCGGCCCCCTTGGCGCTCAGCGGGACCGGGTCGAACTCCTTGGCCGCGCCCAGCGGCGCGCCGCTCGTCTTCGTCCGCCCGATGACCTGCTCCTGGTCCAGCAGGAAGTCGCGGTCCCAGGATTCCAGCAGCATGCGGATGCGGCGGGTGACGACGTAGGTGCCGCCGCGCATCCACGCCTGGTCGCCGTCCGCGCCGACCCAGACGTGCCTGTCCAGCGACGCGGTGTCCTCACGCTTGATGTTGTTCGTGCCGTCCTTGAAGCCCATCAGGTTCCGTGGTGTGTCCTGGCTGTCGCTGGTCGTGCTGGTCCGGCCGAAGCCGAGCTGGAACCAGCGCAGCACGGCGGTGCCCTGGGCGAGCCGGCGCAGGTTGCGCACCGCGTGGAAGGCGACCTGCGGGTCGTCGGCGCACGCCTGGACGCACAGGTCGCCGCGGCTGCGCAGCGGGTCGAGGTTGTCGCCGGGCAGCGGCGGGATGTCGGCGAGCGCCGCGGGCTTGCGCCCGGCCAGCCCGAAGCGTCCGTCGAACAGGCTCGGCCCGACCCCGAAGGTGATGGTCAGGTTGCCGGCGGTCAGCCCGATCGCCTCGCCGGTGTCCCGCGGCGGCGAGTGCGGCGCGGCTTCGTCGTCGGCGACGGCCTGCCCGGCGGCCATCCGGGCGGCGGCGGCGGTCCACCCGGCGAGCAGCTCGCGTAGCTGATCCCGGCTCACCCCGGCGGAGACGTCGAAGGCGGCGAACGCGAGCCGGTCCTGGGCGTCGGTGATGATCCCGGCCTGCTGTGCGCCGTGGAACGGCACGACGCCCCGCGGCGCCGCGGCGGTCGAGGTCGACGAGTCGTCCGAGCAGCCCGCGGCGGTGGCCGCGACCACGCCCGCCCCGGCGAGGCCAGCGGCGCCGAACAGCGCCCGCCGGCGCGACAACGCGATCCGGTCGGCCATGAAGATGCCCCTTCTCCCGTGGGTCAGAGGGTTCTCCCATGGGCCGGGGTCCGGGCGACCGCCCGACCCCCGGCCCTCTGACCTGGTCCTTCGCGATGTGCGGCCGACCGCGCACCGCCCTGTACCGCGGCCCGGCTCCCGCCGGAGCCGAACTAGCTGACGACGATGCCCGCGACCTGGGACAGCGGCTCGGCCAGCGCGTCGACCGTCTGGGACAGGCCGCGGCGCTGGTCCTGCGTCACCTTGTCGTAGGTGACGTAACCGGTGCCCTCCTTGTACGGGTCCAGCGCCTTGTACATCGCGGTGAAGCGGGTGCGCACGGTGGTGGCGAGCTTCGGGTCGAGCGACTTCAGCGCCGGCTCCAGCAGCGTGAACGCCTTGTCCGCGCCCTCGACGTTGCCCTGGATGTCGACGAGGTCGAGCTTGCTGTACCGCTCCTCCTCGCCGGTGATCTTCGTCTTGCCGACCTCGTCGAGCAGCTCGGTGGCGCCGTTGGCGATCTGCGCCGGCTGGAAGGTCGCCTTCGCCACGAGCGTGTTGAGCCTGCCGACGTCGGTGTTGAGCTTGTCGGCGAGCGGGCCGGTGCCCGCCAGCGAGCGGTCGGCGAAGATGGCCTTCTCCAGCCGGTGGAAGCCGGTCCAGCTTGCCTCGTCGGGCGCGTCGTCGATGCGCGAGTCGATCGCGGGGTCGAGGTCCCCGAACGACTCGGCGACGGGCTCGATGCGCTCGTAGGCCAGGCGCGGCGCGGCGTAGAGCTTGGCCGCCTGGTCGAGGTCGCCGGCCTTGACCGCGGTCACGAACGCCCCGGTCGTGGTGACCAGGTCCGTGACCTGCTGGCGGACATAGGCGGCGTAGCCGGTGGTCGCGGTGTTGAGCGCCGCGGTCACCTCGGCGCTGCGGGTCGCGGCGGCGGTCGCGCCGGCGGCCTGGGTGACGGTGAAGTCGACCTTCTCCGTGTCCGCGCCGGGGCAGTACAGCTGGTACTTGCCGGCCTTCACATTCAGCGAGAACGTCCCGGACAGGCCGGGGGTGAGGTTCTCCTTCTCGCCGAGGATGGTGTCGCCGTCGATCAGCTCGGCCTCGGTGACGGCGCCCGCGTCCTTGTTGACCACCTTGAACGTGGTCGGGCCCGACGGGATCGTCGACACGTCCGGCGAACACCCCTTCGGGGTGATCGTGACGGTGACCGTTCGCTTCTCCCCGGCGGCGCCCGACCCGCCGGAGCCGCCCGAGTCACTTCCCCCGCAGGCGACGGCGCCCGTCGCGATCACAACGGCGATGGCGCTATACGCGACAGGTGCGCGGCGCACGTGTGCCCCCACTCTGTTTCTGAATCAGTGAAATGGATACTTACGGTGACTGGCCCCTCGCGGCGGCTGGTCCCTCGCGGCGGCAGGGGCCGGGCTGGCGGCCTGGGGGCGGTCACTGGGCCGCGGGTGCCGGGTCGGTGGCCGGTACTCCCTCGGTGCTGCGCTCCGCGGTGGTCGTGGGCCGGGGCCCGGCCGGCGGGCGACGGCGGGCCGGCCAGGCGACGTAGGCGGCCAGCGGTACCAGGTACACCAGCCAGGCCACGACCTCGGCGACCACGGGCCGAGGCTGCAACCCCAGCACCCCGGTCAGCACGCTCGCCAGCGGTGTACCCGGGCGGACCAGCCACGACAGGTCGAACGTCCGCTGCTGGCCGGAGTTGAGCCAGCCCGCCTCGTGGGCCGTGTGCGCCGCGGTCGCCAGCAGGCCGGCCGCGATCAGGACGAGGACGAAGCCCGTGACGCGGAAGAAGCGCGACAGGTTGATGTGCACGCCGCCGCGGTAGATGCCGAAGCCGACCGCCGCGGCCACCAGCACACCGAGCAGCGCGCCACCGCCGGCCGACCCCGGCGAGGTGCTCGCGTTGAACGCGGCGATGAGGAACACGGCCGTCTCGAACCCCTCGCGCAGCACGGCCAGAAAGGCCATGAGCACCAGCGCCCGGGTCGAGCCGGTCTCCAGCGCCGACGCCGTGGCCGACTCCAACGATCCCCGCAGGTCCCGGGAGTGGCGGCGCATCCAGACCACCATGTATGTCACCATGGCCACCGCGATGAGTCCGATGACCGTCTCGAGCCCCTCCTGCTCCCGCTGGGGCAGCTCCCGGTCCACGAGGTGCAGCGCGATGCCGATGCCGAGGCAGAGCAGCAGCGCGAGCGAGACGCCGAGCCACACCTGGCGCAGGGCGTCCCGGCGGTCCCGCTGCCGGAGGAAGGCCGCGACGATGCCGACGATCAGGGACGCCTCAAGGCCCTCCCGAAGGCCGATCACAAACGTGGGAAGCAAACCCTGCCTCCGTCTCTCCTCGCCGCGGTTTCCGGCATGCGCATGTGCGATCCGTCACCTGTGGTTAGCCTAAGCTAAGTTAGGGCAACCTAATGGTGTTGGCAAGAGAACCGTGACGGCCGTGGCGGGCCGGGGCGTCGTGGCCGGCGTGCGGACCCGACGCGCCCGCCACCTGCCCGAACGATGGTCGCGCCCCGCTGGGGTGCCGCCGGCCCGCCGCCATTCGCGCTCCCGTGGGGCTACGCGAAGCCGTTGGTCCACTGTTCGCATGAGGCGGTCACCAATGGTGCGCGGATGAATCGTCACGGTGGTTTTCCGGAGTCCTTTCCGGCTCCGTGGTCGCTCGGGCGGACGGGTCCTGTGCGGTAGCCGGCACGATGATTTCGTGCCCGAGTAACTTCACCAAACCGCTCGAAATATGCTTGAATTGGGGCGGATCGGTGGAGATGACGGGAATCACATCGCCCGGCGGCTGGCGGCGCGGGGGTGGGGCCGGCCGGCACCCGCGGGTGGTCGCGGCGCGGGTCTCCGTGGTGGTCGTGCGGTCACTGTCGCGTCGGCCGGCGGCCGGGGTGAGGTCGGCGGACGGGCGGGAGGGGCCTGGGCGCCGCCGCGGCCCAGCTTCGGATGTACATCCGCATCCACGGATCGAAGCTCGGTAAAAAACCGCATCTGCGTCACGATCGAGCAATAAAGTCCGCTTATGAGGTTCGATGATTTTCATTTCGGGGCGGCACGGGAGGGCCTCCGGCCGAGTCCACCGTTCACCGCGGTCCGGTCGGAAGGCGAGCTCTTTCCGCATCGTCGACAGTGCCCGCCTTAGTCGGCGCACCAGCTCGTCCCGGATGCTCGCCGACGCCGCAGATGTCAACGAAATGAACGCGCGGTCTCGTCGATTATGCTCGCCTGGAAGTTCATCCTTGCGGCGCGTGGTCTTCCACGAGGTCGCCGGGAATCACTGGCGAGGACGGCCATTTCGTGGTCGGGTATCGGTGATGCGGCTGCGCAGGCGGTCCGCTTCGTGGCTGCCGGCCTGATCGTCAGTCCTGTGCCAGATGAGGACGGACATGAATGAAGATCGTGAGAGTTCCAGGATGACGGACGGAAGCGGATCCCATAACGGAGCGCATTTCGCCGGACGCGAACAGCGTTCGCCGGGGGGGCCGGCGGACTATCCGGTGGACGGTGGAGTGCCCACCGTGACCCGATCGGCCTCCGGTGGTCAGATCCCGCCGATGGCGCAGCCCTATGTAGCCGCCGGCGCCCTCTTCTTCGACGACGACGACCGGGTCATGCTCGTCGAACCGTCCTACAAGCCCGGGTGGGACATTCCGGGAGGTTTTGTCGAGCCCGGTGAATCTCCGTACTCCGCGTGCGTGCGCGAGGTGGAGGAGGAACTCGGCATCACCCCGCCGATCGGCGAGCTCCTCGCGGTCGACTGGGCCCCGCGCCCCAAGGACGGCTGGCTGGAGGGGGAGATGCTGCTGTTCGTCTTCGACGGCGGCCTGCTGCCCGCCTCTTGGCGCGAGCGCATCCGGCTCGACATGGACGAGCTCGTCAACTTCGCCTTCGTCCCGGTGGACGAGGTCGACCGGCTGCTCCCGCCGTTGCACGCCCGCCGCGTCGCCGCGGCCGCCCGCCTGCGGCGAACCCCGCGCCGGGCCGGCTACCTGGAGTACGGCGACCAGATTCCCGTCCAGCCCACGGCCCGCAGGGCAACCGGGCGGGGCGCGATCCGCCGCCCTCCCGGCCCGGCGCCCGGACCCGACCTCGCCGACTGGCCGCCCGATCTCGGCGCGCTGTCCGCCAATGCCCGCGAAAGCCGTGGCTGAGCGAACCGTGGGCTGAGCCGCGGCCCGAGCGGGTCGCGGCTGGTTGGGTCTTGGCTGGTTGGGCCGCGGCTGGGTGGGCCGCGGCTGGGCGGGTCGCGGCCGAACCGGTCGCGGGGCCCGCTCAGGCAGCGTCGATCACCATCTCGGCGAACGACGCGACGCACCGATGGCCGCCGGCGCTGCCGTGCGGCTCGCCGGGCCGCAGGACGGCGACGGTCGAGAACCCGGCGGCCGCCGCGGCGTCGAGTTCGGCGGACACGTCGGACAGGAACACCCCCCGTCGCGGGGGGACGGCGAGCTCGGTGGCGATCCGGCGGTAGGCGGCCGGGTCGCGTTTGGGGCCGGCGCTGTCGATGTCGAAGTAACCGTCGAACAGGCTGGTCAGATCACCCTCGGGGGCCGCGGCGAACCAGGCCCGCTGGGCCCGGGCCGAGCCCGACGAGAACACCGCCAGCCGGACCCCCGCCGCGCGCCAGCGCCGCAAGGCGGGGGCGACGTCGCCGAACAGCTGGCCGGTCAGGTCCCCGGCGGCGAAACCCGCCGCCCAGATCAGGCCCTGCAGCGCCTTCAGCGGCGCCACCTTGCGGTCGTCGTCGCTCCACTGCGCGAGCGTGTCGACGACCCGCTCCACCGGCGCGTCGGCGTCGCCGAGCAACGACCGCACCTCGCCGACGATCCGCCGCACCTCGGCGTCGTCGCCGTGCTCGCGGACCCACGACCCCAGCCGCGCCCGGGCGTACGGGAACAGGGTGCCCAGCACCGCGGCGGTGGCGCTGGTCGTCCCCTCGATGTCGAGCAGGGCGAGCTCGGCGGTCAGGCGCGGCGCGCTCACGAGGCCGCGGCCGCCTTCCCCGCCCTCGGCTGGGCGGCGCTCGCGGCCCGCCGGGCGAGGGCGTCGAAATCCGGAATCCGGGTGGCGATGTCGCTGCCGGTGAAGGCGCCGACCCAGCCGTCCTCGGCGCGGAAGAACCGGACCGCGGCGAAATCAGGATCGACGCCCATGTCGAACCAGTGGGTCGTCCCCTTCGGCACGCTGATCAGGTCGCCGGCCTCGCAGCGCACCGCCTGCACCCGCTCGTCGACGTGCAGGTAGAACACACCGCTGCCGGCCGCGAAGAACCGAATCTCGTCGTCGTCGTGGGTGTGCTCGGCGAGAAAACGCTCCCGCGCGGCGGCCGCGACCTCGCGCCAGTTCGCCGCCCCCGTCGGATGCAGGGCGGCGACGTCGACGAGGACGAATCCCTCCGCGGCGGTCAACGCGTCAATGCGCGAGCGGTAGGCGGCGAGAATTTCCTCGGCTCCGGTGCCGGCCGGCAGCCCGGGCGCGAGCGGCCACCGCTCGAAACGCACGGAAATTCCGGCCAATACCGCCGCGATCCGCGCCGGATCGGTGGTTTCCTCGAGAAGGCGCGGCCGGGTATCGGCCGTCCACGTCGTGAGATACGTCATCGCCTCCCAATGTTCCGCCGGGCCGGGATGCGGGTCAAGGCCGGTGTGCCGGTGGTGCCGGGTGGGTGCATCCCGGCCGTTTCGCCGTGCGCGCCGCGCGGGTATCGGTTACGGTCCGATCATGGTGGATGCCGGTGAGCCCGAGCCGCGGCCGCTGGTCTGGACCGGCACCTCGCTGCGCCTGCTCGACCAGACCGCGTTGCCCGAGGCGCTGGTCCACCTGGAGGTAAACGACCCGGACGAGCTGGTCGCCGCGATCCGCCGGCTGGCCGTGCGCGGGGCGCCCGCACTCGGGGTCGCCGGGGCGTTCGGCGTCGCGCTCGCGCTGCGCAGCGCCGAGCGGGACGGCTGGGAACCCGGGCAGCTCGACGCGGCGCTGCGCCGCCTGAGGGCCGCCCGGCCGACCGCGCTGGCGCTCGCCNCCGGCGTCGACGCGGCCGTCCGGCGGATCCACGACGGCCTGCCGGCCGTGCTGGCGGTGGCCGAGCGGCTGGCCGCCGAGGACGAGGCCGCCAATCGTGCGATCGGCCGGCACGGTGCCGACGGCGTGCTCGCCCGGACCACCCGGCGCCCCCTGCGGGTGTTGACGCACTGCAACACCGGCTCGCTCGCCACGGCCGGCTGGGGGACCGCGCTCGGCATCATCCGCGAGCTGCACGCCCGCGGCGCGGTCGAGGTCGTCCACGTCGACGAGACGCGGCCGCTGCTGCAGGGCAGCCGGCTGACCGCCTGGGAGCTCGCCCGGGCCGGCATCGACTGCCGGATCCAGGCCGACGGCGCCGCCGCGGGGGCGATCCTGCGCGGTCTCGTCGACGTCGCGCTGGTCGGCGCCGACCGGATCGCCGCCAACGGCGACGTCGCGAACAAGGTCGGCACGGTCGGGATCGCGCTGGCCTGCGCCTACGCGGACATCCCGTTCGTCGTCGCCGCATCGCGCTCGACGATCGACCCGGGCACCCCGTCGGGGGCGGACATCCCGATCGAGGAGCGCGACGGCGCGGAGGTGCTCGCGCTGGCCGGCCGGGCGACCGCCCCGCCGGGCGTCCGCGGCTTCAATCCCGCGTTCGACGTCACCCCCGCCCACCTGGTCAGCCTCCTCGTCACCGAGGACGGCGCCAGGCCCGGCGGGTCGATCCCCGCCGTCGACTGACCGCCTGCCCGGCGGTGCGCACGGCCCACTCGCACAGCCACTCCACGGCCTCGGCCCGGTGCCGGGCGGCGAGCAGGTCGGCGCCCCAGACGTACATCCCGTGCCGGGCGACGAGGACCGCGGGCGTCGCCGGTTCCCACGCCGCGCTCACCCGCCCGGCGAGCACGGCCATGTCCTGACTGTTCGCGACGACCGGCAGCCGGACCGGATCCCCGTCGGCTGCGCGACCCAGCGCCTTGAGCATCTCGTGGTCGCGCAGGGTCAACCCGGCCGGAAACCGGTCGGCGGCCAGCACCGAGGCGACCGTGTGCAGGTGGACGACCGCCCCGGCCCCGGTCAGCCCGATCAGCCGGGCATGCAGGACGGCCTCCGCCGACGGCCGCCGCGTCGGCACCCGCCCCGTCGGCGCCCCGGCGCCGTCCAGCTCGACGACGTCGGCCGCGGTGAGGGTGCCCTTGTCCAGGCCGCTCGCGGTGACGAGGATCCGCACGGGATCCGTCCCGACGACCACCGAGAGGTTGCCGGAGGTCGCCCGCATCCAGCCGAGCCGCGCGTAGCGCGCCGCCTCCCCGGCGAGCGCCGCGCCCGGTTCGAGCCCGACGCCGACGCCGACGCCGACGCCGCCGCCGCCGTCGCCGTCGCCGTCGCCGCCGTTGTCGTCGCCGTCGTCCCTGCCGCTGTCGTCGCCGGGCGCAGCCGGTGCCGTGGCCATGGCGCGAGTATGGGCGCGCGTCGGGCCCGTCGCGGCACATCCGGCCCGTCCACCGATGGCTGGCACATGATCATCTGGCGGGGTTGGGGACCCTGTGAAACCATTCGTGTGCATGGGGTAACTAGATGGATGTGTTCACCGGCTGCGGAGGGGGTGCCGCGTGCGCAGGTACCTGGTCGAAGGTCTCGGAACGTTCGTGCTGGTCCTCGGCGGGGTGGGGACGGCCGTGCTGGCGGGCGACTCCGTGGGCATGCTCGGGGTCGCGCTGGCGTTCGGGCTGTCGCTGCTCGTGCTGGTGTACGTGATCGGGCCGGTCTCCGGCTGCCACGTGAATCCGGCCGTGACCCTCGGGCTGCTGCTGTGCCGGAAGATCGAGCCGAGGCACGCGCTCGGCTACGCCGCGGCGCAGTGCGTGGGCGCGATCGTCGCCGCAGGCACGGTCTGGCTGCTCGCCGACGCGGGGCCGTTCGGGTACTCGCCCGGCCTACAGGGGCTCGGCGCCAACGGCTACGGCGTGCACTCGCCGGGCGGCTACGGCCTCGGCGGCGTCTTCCTCGTCGAGATCCTGCTCACCGCGCTGCTGGTGTTCACGGTGCTCGGCGCCACCGACGTCAGGGCGCCGTTCGGCTTTGCGGGTCTCGCGATCGGGCTGGTCCTCGTCCTGTGCAACCTGATCAGCATGCCGCTGGACGGCACCTCGGTGAACCCGGCCCGCTCGCTGGGCCCGGCCGTCTTCGTCGGGGGCTGGGCGCTCGGACAGCTCTGGCTGTTCATCCTGGCGCCGGCGATCGGTGCCGCCCTCGCCGCGGCCGTCTACCTCGGCCTGCGCCCGGGACCGCGGGTCGGCGCCTCCACCGCCGAAGCCGAGCTGCCACAGGAGTCGCTGAGCCGGATCGCCCGGGAGACCGCCCGGCTCATCCGCGGCGGCGTGGAGTAGATCCGCGCAGGGCGTCGCGCCGAGGCGGCCCCGCCGACGGCGGCCGGCGCAGGTCCGCGGGCCGTGGCTCTTGGAGAAGCTGCGGATGTGCACGCAGGACGCCGGCAGGTGGCGGCCGAGGCTCACCGGCGCCGCGAGGGTCACGTCGCCGGCGTGGTCGTCCTCGATCACGGTCACTCCGGTGCCGGCGAGCAGCTCGGCGAGTTCGCGGGCGCGGCGCTCGGTCATGCTCACCTCGGTCGGGTTCTGCGCCCGCGGCTGCAGGTACAGCGCGACCGGGCGGGTGGCCAGCGCCTCGCGCAGCGCGTCGGGGCGCACCCCGTCGGCGTCCGAGGCCAGCGCGACGACCTCCGCGCCGACCAGTTCCAGCAGGTCGAGCAGCGGCGGGAAGCAGGGATTCTCCACCAGCACCCGGCTGCCGTAGCCGACCGGCGAGCCGGCGACCCGGTCGAGGGCATCCATGGCCCCGTCGACCACCGTGATCGCCTCGGGGGAGAACGGCCAGCGGGCCCGTAGCGCCTTCTCCAGGCCGAGCAGCACAGGGTCGTCGAGATAGCTGGTGGTCAGGTTGCCGCGAGCGATCCGGGCGAGGTCGGGCAGCAGCGCCGGGTCGGGCGTGCCGGTGGAGTAGTCCCGCCCGATCCGTCCGGGACTGCGGGTGCCCCGCCGGTAGCGCCGCGCCCCGCCGACGGTGGGCGCGGCGCTCTCCAGCACGAAGGTCCCGGCCCGCCCGCGCGGCACGATGACCCCCGCGCGTGCCAGGGTGCGCCAGGCCTGGCTCACCGTGGTCGGGCTCGTCCCGAGGATCGCGGCCAGCTCCCGCACGGTGGGCAGCCGGGCCCCCCGGGCGGACTGCCGGCGGAGACCAGCCGGCTCACCGCCCCGGCGATGCCCTGCGCGCAGCGGTCGTCCACCGCGGCGGCGATCAGTTCGAGTATGGCGTTCGTCCCCCGCCTGCAAAAAATGGTAACAACAGGACGATTGTTCGGGTTGAAGCGTGGCAGTAGTCCGCGGTCACGCAAAACTGATCCTCCGGCGTGCGCGGACCGGCGATGGGGTACGGCGAACAACGCCGGACCGACCCGCGACGGTGCGCGGAAGCGGCCCCCGGCAAATCTGGCACAGCAGATTTCCACGACAGATCGTCAGTGAACGCGTGGCGGGCCAGGTGGTCAGGAGACAGGGGTGGTGCAGGCATGTCCAGGGTGATTCGAGCCGCTCTCGTCCAGGCCTGCTGGACCGGCGACAAGGAAACGATGATCAAGGCGCACGAGGGGTACGCCCGATCCGCCGCCGCCGACGGGGCGAAGGTGATCTGTTTCCAGGAGCTCTTCTACGGCCCGTACTTCTGCCAGGTGCAGGACCCCGCCTACTACGCCTACGCCGAGTCGATCCCCGGGCCGACGACCGAGCGTTTCCAGGCATTGGCCGCCGAGCTCGGCCTGGTCATGGTGCTGCCGATGTACGAGCAGGAGCAGCCCGGCGTGCTGTACAACACCGCGGCCGTCCTCGACGCCGACGGCAGCTTTCTCGGCAAGTACCGCAAGACCCACCTCCCGCACGTAACCGGGTTCTGGGAGAAGTTCTACTTCCGGCCCGGAAACCTGGGATTCCCGGTCTTCGACACCGCGATCGGGCGGGTCGGCGTCTACATCTGCTACGACCGGCATTTCCCCGAGGGCTGGCGGGCGCTCGGCCTGAACGGCGCCGAGATCGTCTTTAATCCGTCGGCGACGTCCCGCGGCCTGTCCAACTATCTGTGGAAACTGGAGCAGCCGGCCGCGGCGGTCGCCAACGAGTACTTCATCGGCGCCATCAACCGGGTCGGGATCGAGGATCTCGGCGACGACGACTTCTACGGCACGTCCTACTTCGTCGACCCCGAGGGCACCTTCGTCGACGGCACCGGCGACGCGCACGAGCCCGAGCTGATGGTCCGCGACCTCGACCTGGACCTGCTGGCCGAGGTGCGCACCCGCTGGGCCTTCTACCGGGACCGCCGCCCGGACGCCTACGGCGACCTCACCGCCCCCTGACCCCGCCCGCCGCAAGGAGGAGCTGACCCATGAGGACGCTCATCACGGGTGGAACGCTGGTCGGACCGCTCGGCGCGGCCCCGACGGACGTGCTCGTCGACGGCGAGACGGTGGCCGCTCTGCTCGCCCCGCCGGCCGCGCTCGACCCGTCCGCCCGGGGTGCGGCCGGCGGCGGGGCGGTGACGGGCGGCGCGGGCCGCCCGGCGGTCGACGCCGACCGGGTCATCGACGCCACCGGCAAGTACCTCATCCCGGGCGGGGTCGACGTGCACACCCACATGGAGCTGCCCTTCGGTGGCACCGCGGCCAGCGACACCTTCGCCACCGGCTCGGCCGCCGCAGCCTGGGGCGGCACGACCACGATCGTCGACTTCGCCGTGCAGCGCACCGGCGAGGTCGTCGAGGAGGGCCTGGCCGCCTGGCACGCCAAGGCCGAGGGGCAGTGCGCGATCGACTACGGCTTCCACATGATCATGGGTGGGGTCGACGAGGCCGCGCTCAAGGCGATGGACTCCCTCGTCGCCCACGAGGGCGTCACCAGCTTCAAACTGTTCATGGCCTACCCCGGCGTGTTCTACAGCGACGACGGCCAGATCCTGCGGGCGATGCAGCGCGCCGCCGACTCCGGCGCCACGATCATGATGCACGCGGAGAACGGCCTGGCCATCGACGTCCTCGTCGCCCAGGCGCTGGCCCGCGGCGACACCGACCCGATCCACCACGGCCTGACCAGGCCGCCGGCGCTGGAGGGCGAGGCCACCCACCGGGCGTCCGTGCTCGCCCAGGTCGCCGGCAACCCGCCGCTGTACTTCGTGCACCTGTCCGCCTCCGAGGCCCTCGGGGTGGTCAGCGCCGCCCGCGCCGCCGGGCGCAACGTGTTCGCCGAGACCTGCCCGCAGTATCTGTACCTGAGCCTGGAGGAGCACCTGGGCGCCCCCGGCTTCGAGGGCGCCAAGTACGTCGCCTCCCCGCCGCTGCGCACGAACACCGCCCCGCACGCCGACGACCTCTGGCGAGGGCTGCGCACCGACGATCTCGCCGTCGTCTCCACCGACCACTGCCCGTTCTGCTTCGCCGAGCAGAAGGAGCTCGGCCGGGGCGACTTCTCGAAGATCCCGAACGGGATCGGGACCGTCGAGCACCGCCTCGACCTGATCTACCAGGGCGTCGTCACCGGGAAGATCTCGCTGCAGCGGTGGGTCGAGACCTGCGCGACCACCCCGGCGCGGATGTTCGGTCTCTACCCGCGCAAGGGCGTCATCGCCCCCGGCTCGGACGCGGACATCGTCGTCTACGACCCGAACGCGACGACGACGATCGGCGCCGCCACCCACCACATGAACCTCGACCACTCGGCCTGGGAGGGCTTCGAGATCGCCGGGAAGGTCGACACGGTGCTCTCCCGCGGGTCCGTCGTCGTCTCCGGCGGGCAGTTCACGGGCCGTGCCGGTCACGGCCGCTACGTGCGCCGCGGCCTGTCCCAGTACCTGCGTTGACACGGAAGAGGAGGTGCGGCGATGCGGACCATTGGGCATCTGATCGGCGGGGTGGAGGGGGCTGACCCCGCCGGCCGCTACGCGCCGGTGTGGAACCCGGCGACCGGGGAGCAGCAGGCCCGGGTCGCGCTCGCCTGTTCGGACGAGGTGCGCGCCGCGGTCGCCGCCGCCCGCGCCGCGGCCCCGGGCTGGCGGGCGACACCGCTCGGCCGCCGCGCCGAGGTGATGTTCCGCTTCCGCGACCTGCTCGACGCCGGCCGCAAGGAGGTCGCCCGGCTGCTGACCGCCGAGCACGGCAAGACCCTCGACGACGCGCTCGGCGAGATAGCCCGCGGCCTGGAGAACGTCGAGTTCGCCTGCGGCGCCCCGCACCTGCTGCGCGGCGGCTACTCGGAGCAGGTCTCCGCCGGCGTCGACGTCCACGAGGTGCGCCAGCCGCTCGGTGTCGTCGCCGGCATCACCCCGTTCAACTTCCCGGCGATGGTGCCGCTGTGGATGCTCGCGAACGCGCTGGTCTGCGGCAACGCGTTCGTGCTCAAGCCCAGCGAGCGCGACCCGTCGCCGGCGCTGTTCCTCGCCGAGCTGCTGGGGCGCGCCGGGCTGCCGGACGGCGTGCTGAACGTGGTGCAGGGCGACAAGGAGGCCGTCGACGCCCTGCTCGACCATCCCGACATCGCCGCGGTGAGCTTCGTCGGCTCCACCCCGATCGCCCGCTACGTCTACGAACGCGCCACCGCGGCCGGCAAGCGGGTGCAGGCCCTCGGCGGGGCGAAGAACCACCTGGTCGTCCTGCCCGACGCCGAGATCGCCGCGGCGGCGGACGCCGCGGTCTCCGCCGCCTACGGCTCGGCCGGCGAGCGCTGCATGGCGGTGTCGGTGGTCGTGGCGGTCGGGGAGGTCGCCGACCCGCTGGTCGAGGCGATCGGCGCGCGGATCCGCGGCATCCGGGTGGGACCCGGCTACGACGAGGCCAGCGAGATGGGACCGCTGATCACCGCGGTGCACCGGGACCGGGTCGCCGGCTACCTCGACACCGCCACCGCCCAGGGGGCGAGCATCGTCGTCGACGGCCGCACCGATCCCGCGACCAGCGGCCCCGGTTTCTTCCTCGGCGCGAGCCTCGTCGACCACGTGCGGCCGACCAGCGCCGTCTACACCGACGAGATCTTCGGCCCGGTGCTCGCCGTCGTGCGGGTCGCCACCTACGACGAGGCGCTGCGGCTGATCGAGGACAACCCGTACGGCAACGGTGCGGCGATCTTCACCCGCGACGGCGGGGCCGCCCGGCGGTTCACCGCCGAGGTCGAGGCGGGGATGGTCGGCGTCAACGTGCCGATCCCGGTGCCGGTGGCCTACTACAGCTTCGGCGGCTGGAAGGGTTCGCTGTTCGGCGACCTGCACATGTACGGCCCGGACGGGATCCGCTTCTACACCCGGACCAAGGTCGTCACCTCCCGCTGGCCCGACCCGGCGACGAGCTCGGTCGACCTCGGCTTCCCCCGGACGAGGTGACGCGGTGGACGTCGGAGTGGTGCTGCAGACGAACCCGCCCGCCTCCCGGGTGGTCGATCTCGCCCGGCAGGCGGAGAACCTGGGCTTCAGCCATGTCTGGACCTTCGACTCCCACCTGCTGTGGGAGGAGCCGTTCGTCATCTACAGCCAGATCCTCGCCGCGACCCGCAAGGTGCTGGTCGGGCCGATGGTGACCAACCCGGCGACCCGCGACTGGACGGTCACGGCGTCGCTGTTCGCCACCCTCAACGAGATGTTCGGCAACCGGACGATCTGCGGAATCGGCCGGGGCGACTCGGCCGTGCGGGTCCTCAACGGCAAACCCACGTCCCTGGCCACCCTGCGAGAGTGCATCGGGGTCGTGCGCGAGCTCGCGAACGGGCGCAGCGCGCAGGTCGCCGGCAGCACCGTGCGCTTCCCCTGGGGCGCGGCGAGCCGGCTCGACATCTGGATCGCCGCCTACGGGCCGAAGGCGCTGGCGCTGACCGGGGAGATCGGCGACGGGTTCATCCTCCAGCTCGCCGACCCGGACATCGCCGCCTGGACCATCCGGGCGGTGCGCCGCGCCGCCGAGCGGGCCGGCCGGGACCCGGCGGCGGTGAAGTTCTGCGTCGCCGCCCCCGCCTACGTCGGCGCCGCGGACCCGCTGTCGCTGGCCCACCAGCGCGACCAGTGCCGATGGTTCGGCGGGATGGTCGGCAACCACGTCGCCGACCTCGTCGCCCGCTACGGCGCGGACGGCTCCGTGCCGACCGCGCTGACCAGCTACATCGCCGGGCGCACGGGCTACGACTACAACGAGCACGGCAGGGCCGGCAACGCCCACACCACGTTCGTCCCCGACGAGATCGTCGACCGGTTCTGCCTGCTCGGCCCGCCCGAGGCCCACATCGAGCGGCTGACGCGGCTCGCCGAGCTCGGCGTCGACCAGTTCGCCGTCTACCTGCAGCATGACGCCAAACTCGCGACCCTCGAGGCGTACGGCGAGACGGTGATCCCCGCCGTCGCCGGGATGGCGCGCGCCACCAGCGCCGGCACCCAGCCCGCCGCCCCGGTCGCCCCGGCGACCTCGGCGCCGTCGGCGACGCCCCCCAGTCGATGAGCTACAACGAGTACGCCCAGGTACTGGAGCCGAAGAACCCGAAGACCGGCGAGCTGTACAAACCGTCGGACTGCAAAGCCGCTGACCGTCACCCTGAACCTCGGCGGCGGCTGACCCGTCCTACCCGCTGACCCGGCACACCGTCTCAGCCGTCACACCGTCTCAGCCGTCACACCGTCACACCGTCTCAGCCGTCACACCGACGGCGCCCTCGCGCCCGGCGCCGGTGAGATCCGATGGTCCGTGGCGCCGCCGCGCGCCCGCCGGCCTGACCGCGGGTCGGCGGGCGCGCGGCGCGTCCGCCCGGACCGGGCGGTCCCACCCGCGGGACGCCGACGACGAGGAGAGGACCCGACCCCCCATGACGACCACCTCCGACACCCCCGGCGTCGCCGGCCGCAGCGAGGCGTACCTCGACGATCGTCGGCACGTGTTCCACTCCTGGTCGGCCCAGGCGTCCCTCGATCCGGTGGTCGTGGCCGGCGCCGAGGGGAGCTGGTTCTGGGACGAGTCCGGCCGGCGCTACCTGGACTTCTCCTCGCAGCTCGTCAACGCCAACATCGGCCACCAGCACCCGGCGGTGGTCGAGGCGATCGCCGCCCAGGCCCGCTCGCTGACGACCATCGCGCCGTTCCACGCCCACGAGGTGCGCTCCCGCGCCGCGCGGCTCATCGCCGAGCGCGCGCCGGGCGACCTCGACCGCGTCCTGTTCACCAACGGCGGGGCCGAGGCCACCGAGAACGCGGTGCGCATCGCCCGGCTCGCCACCGGCCGCCACAAGATCCTCGCCGCCTACCGCTCGTACCACGGCGCGACCGGCGGCTCGATCATCCTGACGGGGGAGCCGCGGCGCTGGCCCAGCGAGCCGGGGATCCCCGGGGTGGTGCACTTCTTCGGGCCCTACCCGTACCGCTCGCCGTTCCACGCCGCCGACGCCGAGCAGGAGTCCAGCCGCGCGCTCGCCCACCTCGCGGAGGTGATCGCGCTGGAGGGTCCGGCGGCGATCGCGGCGATCATCGTCGAGCCGGTCGTCGGCACGAACGGGATCCTGGTACCGCCGCCGGGGTACCTCGCCGGAGTGCGTGAGCTGTGCGACACCCACGGCATCGTGTTCATCGCCGATGAGGTGATGTCCGGCTTCGGCCGGTGCGGCGAGTGGTTCGCGGTCGACCACTGGGGGGTCGTCCCGGATCTGATCTGCTTCGCCAAGGGCGTGAACTCCGGGTACGTCCCGCTCGGCGGGGTGATCCTCGCCCCGCACCTCGCCGACGCCTTCGCCGAGCGCCCTTACCCGGGTGGGCTGACCTACTCCGGGCACCTGCTGGGCTGTGCCGCCGCCGTCGCCTCGATCGAGGCGTTCGAGACGGAGGGAATCCTCGACCACGTGCGGATGCTCGGCACCGAGGTGATCGGGCCGGAGCTGGCGAAGCTGGCGGCCAACCACCCCTCGGTCGGCGAGGTCCGCGGGCTCGGCGTGTTCTGGGCCCTGGAGCTGGTCCGCGACGGCGCCACCCGCGAGCCGCTCGTGCCGTTCAACGCCGCCGGCCCGGCCGCGGCACCGATGGGTGCGGTCGCCGCGGCCTGCCGCGAGCGCGGCCTGTGGCCGTTCACCCACTTCAACCGGGTGCACGTGGTCCCCCCGTGCACCACCTCCGAGGCGGACGTGCGGACCGGTCTCGCGATCCTCGACGAGGCGCTGGCGATCGCCGACGGCTTCACCGCGGGCTGACCACCCCCGCACCCGACCTCGCTCCCGCACCCGACCTCACTCCCGCACCCGACCTCATCCCCGCACCCGACCGCCACTCCCGCGCCGGCCAGCCCCTGCACGCGCCGGGGCCCCGGCAGGCACGTGCCTGCCGGGGCCCCGGTTCAACCAGTTCGCGCGCCCGGACGCCCCCTGCTCGGGGGGACGGCCCTGGCGGTCGCTCAGTGGGTGGGTTCCCCCGCGCGGGGGCTGTCCTCCTCCCGGGCCGGCTGGCCGGGGACCTGGCGGACGTGGCCGCCGGTGCCGACCGGCTGGCCCGCCGAGGTCACCGCGTCCGGGGGCAGCGGGGTGTGCTGGAGCTCCTCGATGTCCTCGGCGGACTCGACGGAGATCCGCGGCAGGATCCGGTCGAGCCAGGCCGGCACCCACCAGTTCGCCTTGCCGAAGATGTGCATGAGCGCGGGCACGAGCACGGTCCGGATGATGAACGCGTCGATCACGATCGCGCTCGCGAGGCCGAGCCCCATCAGCTTGATCACACGTTCGTCACCGAGGATGAACGAGGCGAAGACCAGGGTCATGATGGCGCCGGCGGCGGAGATGACCCGGCCGGTCTCGGCCTGCCCGAGCGAGACGGCGAGCCGGTTGTCCCGCCGGGCGGTCCACTCCTCGTGCATCCGGCTGACCAGGAACACCTCGTAGTCCATGGACAGGCCGAACAGGATCGCGAACAGGATGACCGGGATGAAGGCCTCGACCGGGCCGCCGGTGATGCTGAACAGCGACGACCCCCAGCCCCACTGGAACACCGCGACGACGACGCCGAAGGCCGCGCCGACGGCGAGCAGGTTCATCACGGACGCGGTCAGTGGCACCAGCAGGCTGCGGAAGACCGCCACCAGCAGCAGGAAGGCGAGCACGACGACGACGCCGATGAACAGCGGCAGCTTGCTCGACAGCGTGCTGGAGAAGTCCTCGAAGATGGCCGTGATGCCGCCGACGTAGATCCCGGTGCCGGACTGGTTGGCCTGTGGGACGACGTCGTCACGCAGCTTGTTCAGCAGCTTCGAGGTGGCCTCGTCCTGTGGGCTGGTAGTCGGGTACAGGGAGGCGATCGCCGCCTGGCCGTTCGGGCTCGGCCGCGGCTCCGACACCGAGGCGACGCCCGGGGTGGCGCGGGCCGCCTTCACCACGGCGTTCAGGTTGGCGGTGTCCTGCGGCGAGTGGATCTCCGCGACGATCGTGAACGGGCCGTTGAAGCCGGGGCCGAAACCGTCGGCGAGCAGGTCGTACCCGCGCTTGGTGGTCTTGGCCGAGTCGCCGTTGCCCAGGTCGGAGGAGCCGAGCCGCAGCGAGAAGAACGGGATCGCGATGACGAGGATCACCACGCCGCTGATGACGGCGAACAGCCGGGGCCGGCGCTCGATGCCCTTGGCCCAGCGCCACCAGAAGCCCGCGGTGTTCTCGTGCTCCGGGCCGTTGTCGGCGAGCTTGCGCCGGTCGCGCTTGTTGAGCACCCGCATGCCGTAGAAGCCCAGCAGGGCGGGCAGCAGCGTGACGGCCGCGGCCATGGTCATCGCGACGGCCACCGCCGCCGAGATCGCCACGCCGTAGAGGAAGCTCACCCCGAGGGCGAACATGCCGAGCAGCGCGATGCAGACCGTGATGCCGGCGAACAGCACGGCGCGGCCCGAGGTGTTCACCGCGGTGACCGCGGCCTCCTCGGGCGACTTGCCGGCCCGCAGGCCGATGCGGTGCCGGTTGACGATGAACAGCGCGTAGTCGATCCCGACGCCGAGGCCGATCAGGGTCGCCAGGATCGGGCTGAACTCGGCGATGGTGATCACGTGGGAGAGCAGGATGATCAGCAGGCTGCCGACGCCGAGCGCGACGATGGCGGTGATCAACGGCAGGGTGACGGCCAGCAGCGAGCCGAAGGCGATGAACAGGATGATCGCCGCGGCGACGATGCCGATGAGCTCGCTGTAGCTCTGCTCCGCCTGCTCGGTGATGGACACGACCTGGCCGGTGGCCTCGACCTGCAGCGTGTTCGAGTCGTAGCCGCGGGCGGTGTCGACGAGCTGCTGGATGTCGTCCTTGGGCAGGTCGATGCCCTGCTGGTCGAAGTCGACCGTGGCGAAGGCGGTGCGCCCGTCGGAGCTGATCTGCGAGGCGCCGCGCGGGCCGTAGGGGCTGCCGACGCCCGAGACGTGCGGGACCTTGCTCAGCTTGTCGAGCATCTCCGTCGCCGGCGCGCGCAGGGCCGGGTCGGTGATGGCGGCGCCGTTCTTGCTGTGCAGCACGATGGTGGCGCTGTCTCCCGAAGCCGCCGGGAAGTCACGCTGCAGCAGGTCGATCGCTTTCTGCGAGTCCGTGCCGGGCAGGGAGAAGGCGTCCTTGTAGTCGCTTCCGGCCGCCTGACTGATCCCCCCGAGGCCAAATAGCGCGGCGATCCACAGGAGCAGTACGAGCCGGCGGTGCCTGAAGCACCATCGGGCGAGCGATGCCACGGTTTCCCCTCGAACGTTGATGATCGGTCGGTGTCGTCACCTGCGACGTCTTGATCGGCAGCGGTTGTTGCCTGCTACCTGGGCACTTACCGGTCGTTTAGTAGGTAGAGTTGAGAGTAACATTCGTCGCGGACTCGATCGGGAGGGGTGCAGGGCTGCCATGGTCGAGTCGACATCACCCGGGTCGGCGAGCGACACCAGGTCACGGATCCTCGCCGCCGCGATGAGCCTCTTTGGAGAGCAAGGGTATGCCGGCACGTCCGTGAGGGACATCTCCGAGCGACTCGGCGTGACGAAAGCGGCACTCTATTATCACTTCTCGTCGAAGGAGACGATCCTCGACGCGCTGTTGGAGCCGTTCGTCTCCGAGCTGGGCCGGCTGGTCGAGCTGGTCCGACAGTCCCCGCCGCCGAGCGCCCAGGTCCTGCTGGAGCGGCTGGTCGACGTCATGGCCGGCCCCGGCGGCGTCCTGCTCGCCTTCGTCAACGATCCCTCGGTGATCCACCGCAAGATCGGCAAGAGCGACATGCTCTCCCTGCAGCAGGCCCTGGTTCGGGCGCTCGCGGGCCCGGCGCCGTCGGACATCCGGCTGCTGCGGGCGCACTGCGCGATCGGCGCGCTGCGCTCGGGAATCCTCGGGATGGCGTTCGAGCGCGCCCAGACCCAGCTCCAGGACCAGGCCCAGACCCAAGCCCAGGAGCAGGCCCAGGACGGGGCGGTTCCCGGTGAGGTGCCGGTCGCGTTCGGTGGGTCCGGCCGGTCCGGTGCATCCGGCCGCGCGGAGCCGCTCTGCTCGGCGGCGCTGCGCACCGTCGCGGCCCGGCTCCCACAGGGGATGCGCCCGCTGGTCTCCGCCGCCGAGCGGCGCGAGATCGTGGCCGCCGCGCTCGCCGCCCTCGATGCCGAGGAAACGGCGCCGTGGTGGCCGGGATCGGCTCGACGCCCGACTGCGGGCGAGGGTGCCCGGCCCGCCGGGGCCACCGGATCGTGCGTGGAATCCGCAACATCCGCGGCGCTGTCCGCGCCGTCGGTTTCTTCCTCATCCGCGCTTCCCGGTGTGCGCGGAGTCGGGATCACCGGGATCGGTGGGCCGAATCCGGCCGGGTATCCACCCGGGGTAGTCCATCCGCTGGATGGATGTGCGGATTGAACCGGGATTCGTTCGGGTGATGGACCGGTTCTGTTGAGTGTCCGATTGGGGTAGTGAGCACCCCCGGCGACCACCGAACGTGCCTACGCCGTCGTACCGGCGACCACTGCTGGACCTCCCACGATGCATCATCGGGGCCTGTGTGTCGGATGTCACCGTGGCGGGTGATATCCACGCCCGGTGGTCCGTCCATTAGGTTCGGAGAAATGCCGCTTTCGATCACGTTTGTCGAAGGCGGTAGGGTGGTCGTCGTGTGGAGGATGGATCAGTGCTCGGACGATGCCCCACCAGCCTGTCCGGTGTACGTCGCGGACTGGCCCGACCTGGCGCGGGAACGATCCACAGCTGAACCTGGGCGCCGATCGGGCGGCTCCGGTGGCGATCGGGTCGGAGTGACGGCAGGGTACTGACGGCGGAGGTGACGGGCCTGCGCCCATCGGTTGTGATGTCGTGGTGACAGTCCTGCCGCGAGTCGTCGCCGGGTAATTTCGGCGTAGGCAATGCGGTGGGAAATCACCCCAATACCCGGCCGGCCGCGTGAAGCGGTTCGCACCGTCCCAGGAGAAGATCCCGAATCCATCGTACGACCGTCAAATCGGACCGCACCCGCGGTCACGATAGCGGGGCTCCCCCGATAGCGGGGGCGGTCGCGATAGAGGGAGTGTGATAGGGAGTCCGGAGCCGCGCATGAGATCCGCCCGCCCGATGTCGCCCATCTGACCATGGACGATCCGGCCGCGGGACGGTGAAATGGTGGGAGTCATGGACCCGGCGGCGCCGGCGCGCCTGGGTCCGGAGTCCGACGGTTGAGAAGCAGTAGCTGTCCGGATCGGCATGGCCATCGAGTGTGGTCGATGCGGCGGTCCGACGGGAGAGTTCGTGCCATCGGACCATGCCGATCATGCTCGGTCGGGCCACCTCGCAACGCGGGGCGAGACGAGTGGGGAAAGTAGTACGTGACGTGCAACCAGTGCCCGCGGGGGAGAACTGCGTGAAAGGAACGACCGGAAGTGGTGTGTCATGAGCACACGGTCCCGGCCTGCTTTCCGTGAGGGAGGGTTGACCGTCCTCACCAACCGGACCGCGCGATCGGGCGCGGCCCCCGCCACCTGGCCACCTCGAACGGCCGTCGTGACCGGCGCATCCAGCGGCATCGGGCGGGAGGCCGCCCTGCTGCTGGCCGCCGGCGGCTGCCGCTCGCTGTTGGTCGGCCGCAACGGCGCGGCGCTGGACGAGGTCGCGGCCGCCACGGAGGGCCACCGAATCTCTGTCGACCTGTCGACCTCCGGCTCGGAGGCGGCGGTCGCCTCCCGGGCCAGTGAGCTGCTCGGCGACGTCGACCTGCTGGTGTGCTCCGCGGGGCTCGGCGCCGCGGGCCCATACGACGTGATGTCGCAGGAGGCGATCGCCGAGCTGATCGCGGTCAACGTCCTGTCGCCGATGGCGCTGGTCCGGGCCATGCTGCCGGCCATGCTCGACCGTGGGCAGGGGCGCATCCTGATCGTCGGCAGCATCGCCGGTGCGCTCGGCGTGCGCGGCGAGGTGGCCTACTCCGCGACGAAGGCCGCCATGGTCGGCTTCGCCGACGCGCTGCGGTCCGAAGTCGCCGGACGCGGCGTCACGGTGACCTTGTGCTTACCTGGCGTCGTCGACACCCCGTTCTTCCACCGCCGCGGCGCACCGTACGTGCGGCGCTGGCCGCGGCCGATCCCGGCCGCGCTGGTCGCCGAGCGCATGCTGGCGGCGGCGGGACGGGGCAGCGCCGAGGTCCTGGTGCCCGGATGGCTACTCGGTGCGGTGCGGGTCCATGGCGCGGTGCCGTCGCTGTACCGCAGGCTGGCCGGTGTCTTCGGATGATCGGGCACCGGGAGCGTCGTGCCGGCCGGCCCGCGCCGGCCGCCATTGGGGGTGAGTGACACCGACCACAGCGCCGGTGGCCTTCGGGTCGCCGGCGGCAGACGCGCCGGGGCGGGGCCGGGGGCGCATGGCGCCGTCGGCCCCGCGCCGCCGGAGTCCGGGTGGCAGCACGGCGCGCCTGCCAGGACCGGTCGCACGAGCCGGTCCGCCCAGACCTGCCGAGCAGGTCCGCGTGAGGCGCGCCCATGACCATCCGGTGCGATCGGGCGTCCTGGTCCCGTCGGCGGACCGGGCCGCTGCCAGCGCAGAACCCGCCGAACCTAGGGCTGTCCGGGTTCCCGGCGCCGGCCGCGGCACCCGCGGGGACCCCCAGCCCGGCACACCGCGCCCGGAGTGCAGACCGTCATCGAAGGAGAGGCGTATGACCGCCATCGACGCCCCAACCGGCCCACCACGCACGCCTGCGCCGTCGGGCGCGACGGGCCTGTCCACTCCCGCCGAACACCTGCTGCGCGCCGCACCGGCGGAGAACTTCCCGGTCTCGCCGATCGTCCTGCCCGCGGCCGTTCGTGCTCACTTCAACGCGTTGTACGCCTTCAGCCGGTTCGTCGACAACATCGGCGACGAGGCCGCGGGCGACCGGCTCGCCCTGCTCGACCGCCTCTCCGACGATCTGTCGGTGATCTGGGCCGGCGGTGAGCCGGAGCTCGGCGTCCTGCGCCTGCTCGCGCGCACGGTGCGCGCCTGCGACCTGCCCGCCGAGCCCTTCGAGCGGCTCGTCGAGGCCAACCGTCAGGACCAGCGGGTCACCCGCTACGAGACGTTCGACGACCTGGTCCACTACTGCACCCTGTCGGCCGATCCGGTCGGGCGGATGGTGCTCGGGGTGTTCGGACTCGCCACCCCCGACCGGGTGGTGCTCTCCGACCGGGTGTGTACCGCGCTGCAGCTCGCCGAGCACTGGCAGGACGTCGCCGAGGACCTCGCCGCCGGGCGCATCTACCTGCCGCAGGAGGACCTCGACACCTTCGGGGTGACCGAGGACGACCTGCGGGCGAGGGTGGCGAGCCCCGCGGTGCGCCACCTGATGGCCTTCGAGGTCACCCGCGCCCGTACCGTCATCGACCAGGGCGCGCCGCTGGTCTCGATGGTGCCCGGCCGGCTGAAGCTGGCGCTGGCCGGCTTCGTCGGCGGTGGCCGCTCGGCGCTCGACGCGATCCGCCGGGCCGGCTACGACGTGCTCGGTGGCCCGCCGAAGGCACCCAAGCCGCGGATGGCCCGCTTCGCCCTGGTGGCGCTGGCCCAGTCGGCGGCTCCGGGAGCGCCGGCGGCGGCCCGCACCGCCGCGGCGGTGGCGACCGCGACCAGCGCGACCGGCGCCGGAGTCCGGCGAGGCTCGGGGGAGGGCCGATGAGCAGCCCGGCGCCGAACCCGGCGCGCCGGCCGACCGTCGCCGAGGCGTACGCCGCCTGCGAGGCCCTGACCAAGGAGGCGGCCCGCAACTTCTCCTACGGCATCAGGCTGCTGCCCCCGGAGAAACGGGGTGCGCTCAGCGCCGTCTACGCGCTGGCCCGCCACCTGGACGACATCGGCGACGGCGACCTGCCGGCCGAGGAGAAGATCGCCGGGCTGGCCCAGGTCCGGGCCGAGGTCAACAACCTGGGCGCGGGCAGCTCCGACCCGATGTACGTCGCCCTCGACGACGCCGCCCGCCGCTTCCCGATCCCGCTGGAGGCGTTCATCGAGCTCGCCGACGGCGTCGAGAGCGACGTGCACGGCACCACCTACGACACGTTCGACGACCTGGTCGGCTACTGCCGGCTCGTCGCCGGCACCATCGGCCGGCTCTCGCTGGGCATCTTCGGCACCGAGCAGGCGGCCTCCGACCGCTCCGCCCCGGCCATCGCCGATGCTCTCGGCGTGGCCCTGCAGCAGACGAACATCCTGCGCGACGTCCGCGAGGACCTGCTCGGCGGGCGGATCTACCTGCCGGCGCAGGAGCTCAAGGCCGCCGGGATCGAGCTCGCCGTGGACGCCAGCGGCCGCCTCGGCGGCCCGCCCACGGCCCTGCTGGGCTACCTGCGTTCCTCGGCGCAGCGCGCCGAGGAGTGGTACGAGCGGGGCATGGTGCTGCTCGACCTGCTCGACCGGCGCAGCGCGGCCTGCTGCGGCGCGATGGCCGGCATCTACCTGCGGCTCAACCGGCGGATCAAGAACGAACCGGCCGCCGTGCTGGACCGCCGGCTGGCGCTGCCGGGCTGGCAGAAGGCGGTCGTCGCCGCCCGCAGCCTCGCCGGGCGGCCGGAGACGAGCGCCGCATGACCTCCGGGGCGAGCGGGGTGGCCGGCGTGCCCGGACCGGCTGGCGCGACGGTGGCGGACCGGGACGACTCCCGGCCGCACCTGGTCGTCGTCGGTGGCGGCCTCGCCGGGATGGCCGCGGCGCTGCTCGCCGTGGACAGCGGCGTGCGGGTGACGCTGCTGGAGGCCCGGCCGCGCCTGGGCGGCCAGACGACGTCGTTCCGCCGGGGGGACCTGTGGATCGACACCGGTCAGCACGTGTTCATGCGCTGCTGCACCGCCTACCGCGGGCTGCTGGCCCGCCTCGGGGTGGAGCACCTCACCACCCTGCAGCCCCGCCTGGACGTCCCGGTGCTCCTCGGTGACTCGCTCACCCGGACCCGGCTGCGGCGCACCAGCGTCCGCCTGCCCGCGCCGCTGCACCTGGCCCCGGCGCTGCTGGGCTACCGGGCGCTGCCGTTCGCCGAGCGGCTGCGCGCCGGGCTCGCGGCCTTCCAGCTCGGCCGCCTCGACCAGCGCTCCGCGGCGGTGGACGAGCGGTCGTTCGGCGCGTGGCTGACCAGCCACGGCCAGGGCCCGGCGGCGACGAAGGCGCTGTGGGAGCTGCTGACCGTGGCGACGCTGAACGCGCCGGCCGCCGAGGCCTCGCTGGGCCTGGCGGCGAAGGTCGTGCGCACGGGCCTGCTCGACGGCGCCGACGCCGGCGACCTCGGCTGGGCGGAGGTCCCCCTGGCCCGGCTGCACGGCGACGCGGCGATGGCCGCCCTGGGCGCGGCCGGCGCCGACGTGCACCTCGGGGCCAAGGTCCGCACCATCACCGCCGCGGCCGGCGGCTGGGAGCTGGCCGTCACCGCGGGCGGCACCAGCCGCGGCGAGGCGGTGCCCGGCACCGACTCCGCGGGCGTGCTGCGCGCCGACGCCGTGGTGCTCGCGGTGCCGCCCCCGGCGGCGGCGGCCCTGCTGCCGGTCGGTGCCGGCCCGGATCCCGCGCGGCTGCGCGAGCTCGGCGACTCGCCGATCATCAACGTGCATATGATCTATCCGCGGCAGGTGATCGAGGGGCCGTTCCTGGCCGTCGTCGACTCACCGATCCAGTGGATCTTCGACCGCACCATCTCCTCCGGCCTCGCCGCCTCCGGGCCGCCCGGTGCCCAGTACCTGGCGCTGTCCCAGTCGGCGGCCGAGCCGTGGATCGACCGGTCGGCGAACGAGCTGCGCACGCTGTTCGTCGACGAGATGGCCCGGCTGTTCCCGGCCGCCCGCGCGGCCGCGCCGCTGGAGGTCTTCGTGACCCGGGAGCGCACGGCCACCTTCCGGCAGGCGCCCGGTTCGCTCGCGTTGCGCCCGGGTACGTCGACCGGACTGCCCGGCTTTGCCCTGGCCGGCACGTGGACCGACACCGGGTGGCCGGCGACCATGGAATCTGCTGTGCGTAGCGGACTCGCTGCAACCCGTGAGAGCCTGGCCGGTATGGGGGTCGTCGTCAACGGGTTGGCCGGGTCCGCCGGGGGAGACCGGGGGGCCGCCGGGCCAGCACCGGCACCAGCACGGGTCCTCCCGCGGCAGGGCGCCGACGAGGCGCCGTCCACGCACGCCACACACTCATCAGACCCATCGCTTTTGCTGGATCCAGCGGTTGCACCGAATGCATCGGGTTCGTCGGATTCTCCGGATCCACGGGGGGAGAACGCGGTGACCGCCGCGACCAAGGCGGTCACCCGGCCGGTGCCCACCGGCCAGCCAGGGCACTCATCCACAGGGGGATTCCCGGTATGACCATGACGGTTCCGGATGCGATCGAGCGGGGACGGACCCTCACCGTGCCGGCGCTGCGCGCCGTGGTGGACCGCCTGCACCCGCGCCTTCGCCACGTCGTCGCCTACCACCGCGGCTGGGTGGACGCCGCCGGCGAGCCGCTGCCCGGTGGCGGCGGCAAGCTCGTCCGCCCAGCGTTGGCGCTGCTGTCCGCCGAGGCGGCCGGTGCGCCGGCGGAGGTCGGCCTGCCGGCCGCGGTCGCCGTCGAGCTCGTGCACGACTTCTCGCTGCTGCACGACGACCTGATGGACGGCGACACCGAACGCCGCCACCGGCCCACGGCCTGGACGGTCTTCGGCGCCGACGGCGCGATCCTGGCGGGCGACGCCCTGCTGGGGCTCGCCACCCAGGTCCTGCTGGAGGTCGAGGGGGAGGCCGCCCGACGCGCGGCGCTGATCCTCGGCGCCGGCGTCCAGGACCTGGTCCGCGGCCAGGCCGAGGACCTGATGTTCGAAAGCCGCTCCGACGTCACCGTGGCCGACACGCTGCGGATGGAGGACGGCAAGACCGGCGCGCTGCTGGCCTGCTCGGCGTCGCTGGGCGCCGTGCTCGCGGGCGCCGGTGACGAGGTGGTCGACGCGCTCGCCGAGTACGGCTCCCGCCTCGGCACGGCCTTCCAGCTCATCGACGACCTGCTCGGCATCTGGGGGGACCCGTCGGTCACCGGCAAGCCGGTGCTGTCGGACCTGCGTTCCCGCAAGAAGTCCGTGCCGGTGGTGGTCGCGCTGGAGGCCGGCGGCAGCGCCGCCGAGGAGCTGCGCGCCTTCCTCATCGGCACCGGGGAGTCGAGCGAGGCGGAACTCGCGCACATCGCCGAACTGATCGAACAGGCGGGCGGGCGGGACTGGACCACCGCCGAGGCCGACCGGCAGCTCAAGGCGTGCGAGAACGTGCTGCGCTCGCTGTCGATGCCGGCCGCGGTCGAGGCGGAGCTGCTCGCCCTCGCCCGCTTCGTGACCGAGCGCGATCGCTGAGGAGGCCGCAGGTGAGCACAGGCGCCCATGCCGCCTGGTCCACCCGCCGCCCCGTACCAGGCCGGGGTGATGCCGGGAGGCCGGGCGGCGCCCCGCCACGGCTCGACCGGCGGGCGGCCCCACCGGGCCGCCGCAACGCCGGACAGACCGGCGATCAGCCTGGTGATCGCCCGCTTGACCATCGCACGTACGACGAGGGGAGTCGTCGATGAGCCTGACCTCGGACCCGTCCCCGGCTGCTCCGACTGCCGAGAAGAGCCTGCAGCGGCCCACCATCCCGGTGCCCGCCACGGCCGACGCCTACGGGATCTCCCGGTCCTCACCGCCGCTGCCCACCGGTGCCGGCAAGCCGCAGGCAGCCGGCCCGATCGGCGCGGGCGTCGCCGCGGCGCGCGCGCGGGACCATCTCCTCGCGCTGCAGTCGGATGAGGGCTGGTGGAAGGGCGACCTCGAGACGAACGTCACGATGGACGCCGAGGACCTGTTCATGAAGCAGTTCCTCGGCATCCGCGGCGACGACGAGACCGAGCAGACCGCCCGCTGGATCCGTTCCCAGCAGCTCGCGGACGGCGGCTGGCCCACTTTCTACGGCGGCCCGGCCGACCTGTCCACCACCATCGAGGCGTACATCGCGCTGCGCCTCGCCGGCGACGCGGTCGACGCCCCGCACATGGCGCGGGCCGCGGAGCTCGTGCGTGCCCAGGGCGGAGTCGCGGCCTCCCGGGTGTTCACCCGGATCTGGCTGGCGGCGCTCGGCCAGTGGTCGTGGGACGACGTGCCGGTCATCCCGCCGGAGCTGATCTTCCTGCCGTCCTGGGTGCCGCTGAACGTCTACGACTTCGCCTGCTGGGCGCGCCAGACGATCGTCGCGCTGACGATCGTCGGCTCGCTGCGGCCGTCGCGGGACCTCGGTTTCGACATCGACGAGCTCAAGGTGCCCGCGGCCGGGCGCAAGCCGGCCCCGCTGCGCAGCTGGGAGGGTGCCTTCGAGCGGCTCGACAAGCTGCTGCACCGCTACGAGCGCCGTCCGATCAAGCTCCTGCGCACCCTGGCGCTGCGGCGGGCCACCGAATGGGTCGTCGCCCGGCAGGAGGCCGACGGGTGCTGGGGCGGCATCCAGCCACCCTGGGTCTACTCCGTCATGGCGCTGCACCTGATGGGGTACCCGCTGAACCACCCGGTGATCGCCACCGCGTTCCGCGGGATGGAGCGGTACGTGATCCGCCGGGACACCCCCGAGGGCCCGATCCGCCAGATCGAGGCCTGCCAGTCGCCGGTCTGGGACACCGCGCTCGCGGTCGTCGCGCTGGCGGACGCCGGCGTCCCCGGCGACCATCCGGCGATGGTGAAGGCCGGCCGGTGGCTGGTCGACGAGGAGGTCCGGGTCGCCGGTGACTGGGCGGTGCGCCGCCCGGAGCTCGCCCCCGGCGGCTGGGCGTTCGAGTTCGACAACGACTTCTACCCGGACGTCGACGACACCGCCGAGGTGGTGCTGGCGCTGCGGCGGCTGCTCGGCGCGGGGCACGTCGCCCCGCCGTCGGCCCGCCAGGGCCACGCCGACGCCCCCGCGGTGAACACCGTCGAGGACGCGGACCCGCGGCTGGCCGCGGCGATGCGCGCGGCGGCGGCCCGCGGGGTCGACTGGAGCGTCGGGATGCGTTCGTCGAACGGCGCCTGGGGCGCCTTCGACGCCGACAACGTCCGGATGCTCACCACGAAGATCCCGTTCTGCGACTTCGGCGAGGTGGTCGACCCGCCGTCGGCGGACGTCACCGCGCACATCGTGGAGATGCTGGCCGATCTCGGCCGCTCCGACCACCCGATCACCCAGCGGGCGGTGCAGTGGCTGCTGGACAACCAGGAGCCGGGCGGCTCCTGGTTCGGCCGGTGGGGCGTCAACCACCTCTATGGCACCGGGGCGGTCGTGCCGGCGCTGATCGGCGCCGGGGTGCCCACCGACCACCCGGCGATCACCGCCGCGGTGCGGTGGCTGCTCGAGCACCAGTCGCCCGAGGGTGGCTGGGGCGAGGACCTGCGCTCCTACACCGACCCGGCCTGGATCGGCCGTGGCGAGCTCACCGCGTCGCAGACGGCGTGGGCGCTGCTCGCGCTGCTGGCCGTGGACCCGCACAGCCTGGCCGTGAAGCGGGGGGTGCGGTGGTTGTGCGAGACCCAGCGGCCGGACGGCACCTGGGACGAGCCCTACTTCACCGGCACCGGTTTCCCCGGCGACTTCTCCCTGAACTACCACCTGTACCGGCTGGTCTTCCCGCTGACCGCGCTCGGCCGGTACGTGAGCCTCTCCGGGGTGGCCACACCATGAGCACCTCCGCATCCCCGGGCGGCGACGGGAACAACCCCGACGCTGTCGTGACCCCCGCCGACCGCACGGCCCCGGCGGCCGCGGCGGGGGGACCCGCCGTGATCCCGGCTCAGGACGCGCTGTCGCCGTCGGTCCCCTCGTCCACCGCGGCGCGCCGGCCGGGCGCGCCGGCGGCCGTGGCCGCGGGCGCCGCTTCGCCGGCGCTGCCACTCGGCGGCTCGGCGGGCGTCGCGACCGTGACGGTGCCCGCAGCCGGCGGGCCGGCCGCGGTGGGTTCGCCCGCCGCGGCGGACTCCCCGCAGGTCACGGCGGCGGCCGGTGCGCCGCCGGCTGGCCGCGCCGCCGTGTTGGCCGCCGGGTCGCCGGCTGGCGGCGTGCAGGCCCCGCCGCGGCCCGCCGAGCCGGCCGCGCCCGTGGCTCGGCCGCAGCGCCGTGCCCGGCTCGTGGTCGCGACGGCGCTGCGCTTCGAGGCGATGGCGGCCGGCCGCTCCGGCCTGCCCTCGGACACCGTCATGGTGCGCACCGGGATGGGTCCGGACAAGGCGGGCCGAGCCGCCCGGGTGGTCCGTCAGGCGCGCCCGGACGCCGTCGCCATCGTGGGCCTGTCCGGCGGCCTCGCCCCCGGGATCAAGCCCGGGGACATCGTCGTCGCCAGCGAGGTCCGGGCGGCCGACGGTTCCGTCGCCGCCCGCTGTGCCTCCGCCCCGCTGCTGGCCGGTGACCTGCGCCGGCTCGGCCTGACCGTGCACGTCGGCCCGATCGTCACCGTGGCCAAGGTCGCCACCGGCGACGACCGCACGCGGCTCGCCGCCACCGGCGCCATCGCGGTGGACATGGAGAGTGCCCCGATCGCCGCGGGCGTCGGGGACGTCCCCTTCGCCGCGGTCCGGGTCGTCGTCGACACCGCCGACGAGCCGCTCGGCCGCCTCGACCTGGTCCGCCGCGGCGTGCTGGGCCTGCGCACGATGCGCCGGCTGGGCCTGCCGATCGGCGCCTGGGCGGCGGCGGTGGGCCGGCGCACGGTGCTGCTCGCCGAGCCGCGGGCTTTCTGCGCCGGGGTCGAGCGCGCCATCGAGGTCGTCGAGCGTGCCCTGGAGATCCACGGCGCGCCGGTCTACGTCCGCAAGCAGATCGTGCACAACTCCCACGTGGTGGCCGACCTCGCCGCCCGCGGGGCGATCTTCGTCGAGGAGCTCGACGAGGTGCCCGCCGGCGCGACCGTGGTGTTCTCCGCGCACGGGGTGGCCCCGGCGGTGTGGAACCAGGCCGACGGGCGCAAGCTGTCCGTCATCGACGCGACCTGCCCGCTGGTCGAGAAGGTCCACGCCGAGGCCCGCCGCTTCACCTCCCGCGGTGACACGGTGCTGCTCATCGGCCACTCCGGCCACGAGGAGGTCGACGGCACGCTGGGCGAGGCGCCCGGGCGCATCCGGCTGGTGCAGTCGCCCGACGAGGTCGACTCCCTCGACGTCCCCGACCCGGAGCGGGTCACGTACCTCATGCAGACCACGCTGGCGATGGACGAGGCCGCGGAGGTCGTCGACGCGCTCAAGGAGCGCTTCCCGGCGATCGTCGGCCCCGGGTCCGCCGACATCTGCTACGCCACCTCCAACCGGCAGAACGCCGTGCGCAAGGTCGCCCAGGAGGCCCAGCTCGTCCTCGTCGTCGGGTCGGCCAACAGCGCCAACTCGGTGCGGCTGGTGGAGGTCAGCCGCCGTGACGGGGTGGCCTCCCACCTCGTCGAGAACGTCGGCGACGTGGAGCTGTCCTGGCTGGACGGGGTGGAGACGATCGGCATCTCGGCCGGCGCCTCGGCCCCGCCGTCGCTGGTCGAGGAACTCACCGCGGCGCTGTCCGGCCTCGGCGCGACGGACGTGACGACACGTTCCGTCGGCACCGAGACGGTCGCCTTCCACCTGCCCAAGGAGCTGCGCCGGGCGGGCGCCACCGCGGCCGGCGCAGCCTCGCCGGTGGTGGCCTCCGCGTCCTCGGTGGTCTCCGGGTCCTCGGTGGTCTCGGCCCCGCGGGTGGACCCGCCGTCCGCCCCGGTCGGGCCGGACGCACGTTCCTAGTCCGTCCTAGTCCGTCCTAGCCCGGCTCGCGGTCGGCGACCGCCGGCTGCCCGACCGCTCGGCGGGGATCGCCGTGCGTGATCCCCGCCGAGCCGTCCATAGGCTACGGACCATGACCATGACCGAATCCGCACCCAGCGTTCCGGAGCCTGACCCCGCGCTCTGGGGCGAGCCCCGCAGCAAGTCCGTCACCTGGCACGACCCGATCCGGGTCGCGTCGGCCGCGGCCACCCTGAGCGGCCTGGAGTTCCTGACCGCGATGCGCGACGGCCGCATCCCGGCGCCGCCCATCTCCCGGCTGTTCGACTTCCGGCCGGTCGAGGTCTCGCGCGGCGACGTGGTGTTCACCTGCCAGCCGGACGAGTCGGCGTACAACCCGATCGGTCTCGTCCACGGCGGCCTGCTCTGCACGATCCTCGACACCGCGGCCGCCTGCGCGGTGCACAGCACGCTCGACGCCGGCGTCGCCTACACCTCCGTCGAGATCAAGGTGAACTACCTGCGGCCGGTGCGCGTCGTCGAGGGTCGGCCGAACCGGCTGACCGCGCATGGCTGGATCACCAGGCCGGGGCGCCGGATTGCCTTCGCGGAGGGGGACGTCCGCGACGACGACGGCAAGGTCGTCGCCACGGCCAGCAGCAGCTGCCTGATCCTCGCCTGAGACCGCTCCGGTCGCCGGCAACCCCGAGGTGTGTAACGCTGAGTGACGGTGGGTGTCGTCGCCGGCGCCCCGCCGTCCGCGTGGCGGCACCTTCGGGCGGGCTGGACTTCGTCCTGACACCTCCGACGCTCCGTCGAAGGTTGACGATGCGAGGCCGGCAGATGCCGCAATCAGCGTCATTCGGCCGTCGAATATTGCCCTGACCTGGCCGGATACGGTCCGCGACCGGTTGCTCAGACGATCGGGTCGTCCACCGGACACTGCTGTGCGACAGTTCATCGCTCGATCCACATGCAGGCTGTACGTACAGGCTGTATGGTCAGTGCAGAGATCATCGGTCATCCCACCGGCGACCTGAGGAGAGGGGAGCTACGCCGTGGCGGTCGAGTGGCGGTACCAGCTCCGTATCGGTACCTACCTGGCGAAGCAGAAACTGCGGCGCCGCAAGCACTTCCCGCTCGTGCTGGAGCTGGAGCCACTGTTTGCCTGCAACCTGTCCTGCACGGGCTGTGGGAAGATCCAGCATCCGGCGTCTGTCCTGAAGCAGCGGATGAGCCCCGAGGACGCGCTCGCCGCGGTCAAGGAGTGCGGCGCTCCGGTCGTTGCGATCGCGGGCGGTGAGCCGCTCATGCACCCGCAGATTCACGAGATCGTGAACGAGCTGGTCAAGCGCAAGAAGTTCGTGATCCTGTGCACGAACGGTCTGCTGCTGCAGAAGAAGCTCAAGAACTTCACGCCGTCGCCCTACTTCACCTTCGTCCTGCACATCGACGGGCTGCGCGAGCGGCACGACTCGGTGGTGGAGAAGGAGGGGACGTTCGACGAGTGCGTCCGGGCCTTCCACGCGGCGAAGGCTGCCGGCTTCCGGGTCGGCACCAACTCCACGTTCTTCAACAACGACAGCCCGCAGGACGTCATCGACATCCTGACCTTCCTCAACGACGATCTCAAGGTCGACCAGATCCAGCTCTCGCCTGGCTACGCCTACGAGAAGGCTCCGGACCAGGAGCACTTCCTCGCCGTCCAGGAGACCCGCGAGATGTTCGGGAAGGTCTTCGCGGAGGGCCGGCGCAAGAAGTTCCGGCTCAACCACTCGCCGATCTTCCTGGACTTCCTCGAGGGGAAGAAGGAGCTCGACTGCACCGCCTGGGGCATCCCGAGCTACTCGCTGTTCGGCTGGCAGAAGCCCTGCTACCTGATGAGCGACGGGTACGTCTCCTCCTACAAGGAGCTCGTCGAGACCACCGACTGGGACTCCTACGGTCGCGGTAAGGACCCGCGGTGCGCGAACTGCATGGCGCACTGCGGCTATGAGACCTCGGCCGTGCTGGCGACGATGGGCTCGCTGAAGGAGTCCATCCGCGCCGTCCGCCAGGTCTGAGCCGGCGGCTGCCCGCAGCCGCCGCCTCACCGGCAACGCCGACGCCGCCCCGACCGGTCCACGGTCGGGGCGGCGTTCGTCGTTGCCGATCTAGCGGGTGCGCTGCGGGCCCGTGCCGCTGTCGACGCTGACCGGGGGCTGCTCGGCGAGGTCGCCGCCCCGGCCCAGCCCGCGCAGCAGCCGGTCGAGCACGATGCCGATCTCGGCCCGGGCATTGTCCGGATCGGCCGCCCCCGCCGTGTAGATGCTCGCCTCCGACAGCAGGGCTGCGACCAGTCTGGTCAGCGGGCCCACCGGGAGCGGATCGATGCGCTCCTCGGCCATGGCCCGTTCCAGCCATTCGGACAGCAGCCGGTAACCGTGCCGTTCGACGAGGGCGTCCCACGCCTCGTTGCCGAGGACGGCGGGCCCGTCGACCAGCACGATGCGCTGGAAGTCGCTGTCCGCGGTGGAGATGTCGAGCAGGGACTGGAACCCCTGTCGCAGCTGCGTCCAGGCGTCGCTGGGCAGCTCCGCGTCGCGCGCGAGCTCACCCGCGACGAGCTGCTCGGCAACCTCGGTGGCGACCTGTTCCATCACGGTGCGAAACAGCTCGGCCTTATCGCGGAAGTGGTGGTACAGCGCGCCTCGGGTGACCTGGGCGTCGGCGACGATCTCCTCGGTTCCGGTGGCGGCGAAGCCCTGTTCGGCGAACCGGCGGCGGGCTGCCGAGATCAGGGCCTGACGGGTGTCAGCCGTCTGCTCGGTACGACGGCTTCTGGTCACCCCCTGATTATGGTGCAGTCGGTGCCTTGGAAGGTGACTCTGCCGGGCCGGGATCGGGTGGGGTGGCCGCGGCCCGTCCGGTGGGGGTACACACAGGACGACCTGATGGCACCGCGGGGTTAACCCCCGCCCGTCGCGGGCCGGTTCGGGGTGGGTGGCTCGGCTGCCCGGTGGGCGGGCCGATTCTGTCCGCGGTGCGCCGGGCGCCCGTTCCCGACAAGGCATCGTCCCTGCTCAGCGGCACTGTCCGGCGGTACGCCCGGTTGTCGTCGCCGGCACGAGGCCACCGCGGTCGTGGCGGGCCTACCGTGAGCGGAAAGTTCTTAACACACAATTACCGCGCTCGTCTGACGTCCGTACGACCCACGTGGCAGCATCACTCTCTGTGACTGTGCTGCAGTGGATAGCCCTCGCCTCGTTGCTCGCCTGGCTGTATCTGGCCGTCGGTCATGGTTTCTTCTGGCGGACCGATCAGCGGCTCCCCGCCCGGCAGGCGCCGCACTCGTGGCCCAGCGTAGCGATCATCATCCCGGCCCGGGACGAGGCCGACGTGCTGCCCGTGACGCTTCCGACCCTGCTCGCCCAGGACTATCCCGGTCCGGTACGCCTGATCCTCGTCGATGACGGTTCCACCGACGGGACCACGGAGGTCGCCCGAGCGCTGGCGGAGGAGGCCGCCCGCAACGGGCACACGGGCGTCACCGCCGCGGTCACCGCCTCCACGGAGCCTCCGCCAGGTTGGACCGGCAAGCTGTGGGCCCTGCGCCGTGGCATCGACTGCGCCGGCGACGCCGAGTTCCTGCTGCTGACCGACGCCGACATCGCGCATGACCCGGGCTCGCTGACCAGCCTCGTCGCCTCCGCGCGCACCCAGGGGCTGGACATGGTCTCGCAGATGGCCGTGCTGCGGGCCGAGACCGCGTGGGAGCGGGTCATCGTGCCCGCGTTCGTCTTCTTCTTCGCGATGCTGTATCCGTTCCGGTGGTCGAACCGCCCGGGTTCGCGGGTGGCGGCGGCGGCCGGGGGCTGCTCGCTGGTCCGCCGGGAGGCCCTCGTGGCGGCCGGTGGGCTTGCCGAGGTGCGCGGCGCGGTGATCGACGACGTCGCGATCGCCCGGATCATCAAGCGCTCCGGCGGGCGGACCTGGCTGGGGCTCGCCGAGCAGGTCCACAGCCGGCGCCCGTACCCGCGACTGGCGGACCTGTGGAAGATGGTGTCCCGCAGCGCCTATGCCCAGCTGCGGCACTCGCCGCTGCTGCTGCTCGGCACCGTGCTCGGGATGGCCCTGGTCTTCGTCGTCCCGGTGGTCGCGACCGTCGCGGGCCTCGCGGCCGGCGATCTCACGACCGCGATCCTCGGCGCGGTCACCTGGCTGGTCATGACCCTCTCCTACGTGCCGATGATCCGTTACTACCGGCAGCCGGTCCCCGCCGCCCTGCTGCTCCCCGGCGTCGCCGTGCTCTACCTCGCGATGACGGTGGACTCGGCGCGGCTCAAGCGGGCCGGCCGTGGCGCCGCCTGGAAGGGACGCACCTACGACGATCACGGGACGCCGTCCGCCGACCGGCAGCCCGCGGACGCGGCGACCCCGGCCGCCGCCAATCCGCTGGTCGCCGACACATCCCCCGCGGTGCGGACGGTCCCGGCCGGAGCCGGTTCCACCGCGTCGGCCCGGGGCCCGGCCGGCGGCGTTTCCTCGGCGACCGGCGGCGTTTCCCAGGCGACCGGCGGAGTCCCGCGGGCGACCGGCCCGGGCGGACCGGGCGAGGCCGGCGTCCCGGCCCCGCCGGCGGTGTTCGTCGAGCCGCCGCGCGACCCGTGGAACGACGGCTTCTCCCGGCCCAGCGCCATCCCCGGCCGGACCGGCGAGCCGTGGCGCGAGGACGCCGCGCGAGGGGTGCCCGCGCCCGGCGGAGCCCAGACCCATGCCCGGGCGGACGACCGTCAGCCCGGCGCCGGAGGCTGACGGCGCCTCATCCGGTGGAGCCCGGAGCGGCGGTCAGCCGGCGGCGCAAGGTGACGGCATCGTCGGCCAACGCCGAGACCAGGTAGCCCGGACCGGTCAGGGGCAGCAGGCCCACTCCCTCGGCGACGGCGGCTTCCGGACCGGGGCCGGCCCACTCGGGGCCCGCGACGAGCAGCGAGCCGACCGCGCGGGCCCCGCCCAGCTGGGCGGGACCCCGCAGCCCGGGCACCCGCGGCCCGAGCAGTAGCTCTTGGCGCAGCAGGGGGACCCATCCGGCCGGCCCACCCGCACCGGCGGCGTCGCCCGCCGTGCGGGCCCCGCCGGACGCGTGGGCGGCGTTGGAGGCGTCGGCGGCGTCGGCGGCGTGCGCCACGTCGATGCGCAGCGTGCTGAGGATGGACCCGGTGGGCTCGCCGAACCGGCCGAGCAGGATCTCCTCGCGCAGCCGCAGCCGGGCCGTCGCGGCCAACCGGACGTCGGTGATCACCCGGTGGTCGGCGCCGTCGGCGACCACCGTCGGTTCCGGACCGAAGTCGAGTTCGCCACCGTCGGCCACCTCCGCGGTGACGGTCAGGCGGGACGGTCCGGGGCCGTGGCCCGGCAGCGCGACGGTCGCGGCCACCGAGCGCAGGACCAGGCGCACCCCGCTTCCGACGGAGATGTCCAGCCGCAGGTCGTCACCCGCCAGCGGACCGGCGGCCCCGTTGACCAGATGGACCGTCATCGTCGGCAGGGGCGCCACGCCGGCGCCCGTCCCGGTCCGAACGGGCGAGACGTCGGTCAGGCGCAGGACGATCGGCACGTCGGAGCGCAGCTCGGCGAGCCGGGGAGCGCCGTGCGTGCCCCGCTCCACCCGGACTGCGGCGTGGGCCCGGACGGCCGTGCGGCCCGTGCGGGGGGTGGCCGGCGGCGATGCGGCGTCGGCGGTCGTGGGCATCGGATGTCGCCTCCTCGCGGGCCGGTGTCGGCCAGGCAGCGGGCGCTCCCGCCGGGGCGGTGGGGCGAGGGCCGCTGGGCAGTCCCCCGTCGGCGGGGGCGAGGGCCTCGCGGCGGACCAGCGGGAACAGCCGTTGCTCGTTGTCGCCCACGGGAAACGTAGCAGCCCACCTCGTCCAGGCCCCGACTACAACCGCAGCTTCCCGGCGTCGCTGAAGGCCGCCATCGACTGGCACTACACCGACTGGCACTACACCGAGTGGCAGGCCAAGGCGATCGGCTTCGTCGGCTACAGCGGCGGGAGCGGCGACCTGCTCGCGATCGAGCACCTGCGGCAGGTCTTCACCGAGCTGCCCGCCCACCCGCCGCGTGACCAGGTCTTCTTCCCGCGGTATTACGAGCTGTTCACCTCCGACGGGGCCCCGCGCGATCCCGCCGGCCCCACCGGTGCCGCCGCCATCCTGCTGGACCAGCTCGACTGGTGGGGCTCGGTGCTGCGCGACGCCCGTCGCGACCGGCCGTTCGCCGCCGACGGGGGACGGTCCCGCCTGCCGGTGCCCGAGCCGCGTCCCTGGACGAGTCAGCCCGAAGTCCGGCTGGCGGTGGCCGGGCAGGGAGAGGGCTCTGAGGGTCATGGCGTGACGCAGGGCTTGCGCACTCTCCTCAACGCACCGTGGGTGAAGATCGACGATCGGATCGGGGCGGAGGCGATCCGGTCTGGTGGTTCGCGGCGATTTTCTGTCGGTGGTGGTGGGGCGATGCCCGGGTCCGATGATCGACGACACCCCTGGCCTGGTGATCATGATGATGACGGTTCCGGCAGCCGATGAGACCTACTCGTCTAGGACGTGAACATCCGCAGCGCCGTGACCCGGTGCCGCTCGGCCAGCAGGTCCAGGCGGACGCCGGTGAGTGCCGGAAGCTCCCGCGGGGGCAGGGTGGCCGCCGCCTCGCCCGCGTGGGCGGTCGCCTCCACGTCGTCGGCGAGGCGGGCGAGTACGGCGGTGACGGCAAGGGGATCCAGCCCGATCAGGCGGGTCGCGGCCGTCGCCGGCCCGGTGACCGTGGCGTGCGCCGCGGCGAGGGCCGCGTCTCCAGGCGCCAGCCCCGCGCCGGCGGCAACCATGCCCAGCGCGACCGGGTGGTGCGGGGCGCGGGGACCGGCAGGCACCGGCCACGCGGCCCGGCCGGCCCGCAGCAGGGTGCGGCCCTGCGCTCGACTGGCGGCGCGCTGCGCCGGGGAGGGCGTCCGGGCGTCGAGTTCGGCGTCGAGCTCGATGACGCCGGTCCGACCGGTCTCGATCCCGTGGCAGGTGGCGGCGGCGAAGGCGGCGGCAACCAGGCCGGCGGTGTGCAGCCGGCCGAGCAGGAACGCCGCCAGGTCGGTCAGGCTCGCCAGGCTGCCGTCGGTCACCGCGGCCTCGACCCCGCCCGAATGGGCGTGCCCCCCGGTCGGCATGCGCCCGTCCGCGAGCACCAGCAACGTCGCCCGCCGCCCGGACCGCCCGACCGGACCAGTCCCGTTCCCACCGCTGCCGCTGTGGCCGCTGTGGCCGCGGTGCTCGCCGCTGCCGCGGTGGTCCTCCTCGTCGCCGCGCTTCACAGCGTGCCCTTCACAGTGTGCCCTTCACGAGGTCCCCCTCACGGTGGCCATCTCCAGCCGGGTGGCACCTCTGGTCGTTCGGGCGACAATCCGGTCACGCCGCCCGTCTTCTTGTGGAAGAGTTCGCCGCCGGTGGCCACCGTCCGGCCCGGCCGGGCGGCCCTCGGGCGCCCGAGCCGACCGGCCATGCGCAGCCCGGGCCCCGCTCACCGGGCCGGACGCGCTACCGGAGACGACGACCACGAAGAACCGGGACGAGGGATGGCATGTCACGACGGTCAACAAGGCGCGCCGGGCCGCGGGTCCGCCTGACCGGGGTGCTGGCGGCGGTGGCGCTGGCGCTGGCACCAGTGCTCACCTCCTGCAGCGACCACCGCCCGCCGAAACCCCGCTGCCAGACGGGCTACCACGCCGAATGGGACGACGACGACCACGAGTGGGATTGCGAGCGCAAGGGTTCGCACACGTCGCACAGCACCGGTCACCGTACCCGTAGCCGACACTAGACGAGTACGTCCGAAGCTCCGCCGACCGGCGGCTCGGAGCTCGGGGTTCTGGCACGGACGCGCTCGGGGCTGGCAGCGGGACGCCAGTCAGGGGCCGGGCTTGCCGCACCGCCGGCTGTCGCACCCTTGCGTGCTCGGTCGAGCCCAGGGAGGTGCTGGAGGTTGATGGCGGGCCAAGGCCCTCGAGGCCCGTCGTCCGTCGGATCGTTGCAGGTCAGGCAACGGCGCCGAAACCCGCTCGCCGTACCGTGATGAGCCGACTGGCCTGGTCGGGGTGTCCACCCGGGCCGGTGGCGACATCGAGGGTGGAGGTACGACCATGGGCAGCCCGACATCCGTCCCGGCTCCGGCGGGCGTGGCCCGCGACGGCGGTCCGTCCGACCCGACCCGAGCGTCCGGATCCGGGGGGCCGTCCGGATCTGCGGGGCCGTCCGGATCGAGCGTGTCGACACGGCGAGGGTCGCCGTCCATGCCGGCGATTGCCGAGGTCGGGGTGTTCGCCGTGGACCCGACCGCGCCGGACCCGCTGGCCGCGCCGGCGCTGGCCGGCCTCGACGAGTTCTACCGCCGGCACGGCTTCGTCGTGCTCCGCGGCCTCTACCCCGCCGAGTTCCTCGACCGGCTCGAGCGGGAGTGCGGCGAGGCGCAGCAGGCGGTCCTCGCCGGGACGGTGTCCGAACGTTACGGCTCCACGCAGTACCTGGACGCCCGTTACCTGGACCGGGCGGGCCAGCCCAGCGCGACGGCCCCGTCCGAACGGGCGTCGAACGGAACGACCCACGGCAGCGCGGACGTCGAGGCGTACGTGAACTACGTCGAACACGTGGAGGAGCTCTCTCCGGCCGTGCGGGAGGCGGCGACCCATCCGCTCATGGTCGAGTTGCTACGCCGCCTGCTCGGCGCGGACGTGTGGATGAGCCCCAGCGAGAACGCCGGGGTCGTCTACCAGGACGCTCGGCCCGGCCGCGAGTCCGGCTACAGCCGGATCGGCTGGCACTCGGACTGGCAGGCCATGCCGAGCCTCGACGTCTGGCCCGGCAGCGCGTTCACCCTCCACGTGGACGCGACCAGCCCGGCCAACGGCTTCCTGCGGGTGGTGCCGGGCTCCCACCGCTGGGCCACGCCGGCGCCCTACCGCAACATCAACAACGTGGCCGTGCCCGCGGACGCCCGTCCGAGCGGGGGATACACCGACGCCGAGCCGCCCTATGAGATGCCGCTGGGCTTCGAGAAGATCCCGGGGGAGATCGCCGTCTACGCCGAGCGCGGCGACCTGCTGCTGCACGATGCCTATCTGTGGCACTCGGCGGCCCGCGCGACGGAGAACGCCACCACCCGCCGCCATGTCCGAGCCGGCTACTACAGCGGCGATCCGGCCTCCTACCGCGACCAGTTCATCAAGAACGCCGCCCGCTGACGCGCTCGCCCCGGCCGCCTTCAGGAGCAGCCGCCTTCAGGAGCAGCCGCCGTCAGGAGCAGTCGCCGTCAGAACAGGAAGTACCGCTGGGCCATCGGCAGCTCGCGCACCGGGTCGGCCTCGACCGCGTCGCCGTCGATCGAGACCGTGAACGTGTCCGGGTCGACCCGGATGTCCGGCATTGCCGTGTTCTCCGGCAGGTCGGCCTTGCCGCGTCGGCGCACGTCCTCGACCGGCACCACGGGGGTGGCCAGGCCCAGCCGTTCGGGCAGGCCGTCGGAGATCGCGGCGGGCGCGACGAAGGTCAGCGACGAGGCGGCGGCCGGACCCCGCGCGGCCCCCCACATCGGGCGGGGCAGCACCGGCTGCGGGGTCGGGATGGAGGCGTTGGCGTCGCCCATGGCCGCCCAGGCGATGAACCCGCCCTTGAGGACCAGCGACGGCCGCACCCCGAAGAACGCGGGATCGTAGAGCACCAGGTCCGCGAGCTTGCCGGGCTCGACCGAGCCGATCTGCGCGTCCAGCCCGTGCGCCACCGCCGGGCAGATCGTGTACTTGGCGACGTAGCGACGCGCCCGGGCGTTGTCGGCGGGGCCGTCCCCCGGCAGGGCCCCGCGGCGGCGCTTCATCACGTGCGCCGTCTGCCAGGTGCGCAGCACGACCTCGCCGATCCGGCCCATCGCCTGCGAGTCCGAACCGATCATGGAGATGGCGCCGAGGTCGTGCAGGATGTCCTCGGCGGCGATCGTCGACGGCCGGATCCGGCTCTCGGCGAAGGCCAGGTCCTCCGGCACGCTGGGGTTGAGGTGGTGGCAGACCATCAGCATGTCGAGGTGCTCGTCGAGGGTGTTGACGGTGTGCGGGCGGGTCGGGTTCGTCGACGACGGCAGCACGTTGGCGGCGGCCGCGACGGTGATGATGTCCGGGGCGTGCCCGCCGCCGGCGCCCTCGGTGTGGTAGGCGTGGATGGCCCGCCCGGCGATGGCGGCGAGGGTGTCCTCGACGAAGCCGGCCTCGTTGAGCGTGTCCGAGTGCAGCGCCACCTGGACCCCCGCGGCGTCGGCGACCCGCAGGCAGGCGTCGATCGCGGCGGGCGTCGTGCCCCAGTCCTCGTGCAGCTTGAACCCGGCCGCGCCGGCCCGTAGCTGCTCCCACATCGACGCCTCGCTGACCGTGTTCCCCTTGCCGAGCAGGACGACGTTCACCGGCCAGTCGTCCATCGCGGCGAGCATCCGGCCGAGGTTCCACGAGCCCGGCGTCACGGTGGTCGCCTTCGTGCCCTCGGCCGGGCCGGTGCCGCCGCCGATGAGGGTCGTGATTCCGGCGCCGAGCGCCTCGGGGACCTGCTGCGGGCAGATCAGGTGCACGTGGCAGTCGACCGCGCCCGCGGTGAGGATCTTCCCGTTCCCGGCGATGATCTCGGTGCCCGGGCCGATGACCAGGTCCGGATGGACGCCGTCCATCGTGTCCGGGTTGCCGGCCTTGCCGAGCGCGACGATCCGTCCGTCGCGGATGCCGACGTCCGCCTTGATCACGCCCCAGTGGTCGAGCACGACGGCGCCGGTGATGACGAGATCGGGCGCGCCCTCGGCGCGGGTCGCCAGCGACTGCCCCATGGACTCGCGGATGACCTTGCCCCCGCCGAAGACCGCCTCGTCGCCGCTGCCGCCGAGCGCCGGGCCGCGGCTGCGGTCCTCGGTGACCTCGATGATCAGGTCGGTGTCGGCGAGGCGGATGCGGTCGCCGACCGTCGGTCCGTACAGCGAGGCGTAGCGGGAGCGGTCCAGCCGGGTCATGAGCCTTCTCCGTCGAGCGGGCCGGCCGACTCCGGGCGCAGGCCGGGCACGACGCGGGCGCCGGCCAGCGGGACGAGATCGACCTCGCGTTCCACCCCGGGCTCGAAGCGGACCGCGGTGCCGGCGGGCACGGCCAGCCGGTGCCCCCACGCGCCCGCGCGGTCGAAGTCGAGCGCGGGGTTGGCCGCGGCGAAGTGGTAATGCGATCCGACCTGCACCGGGCGGTCGCCGGTGTTGCGGACCAGCACCGTCCGGACGGGCCGCCCCGGGTTGATCTCGATGGGGTCCTCGCCCGGCAGGACCTCGCCGGGGATCAAGGGATCGGCTGGTGCACGGTAACCAGCTTGGTGCCGTCCGGGAACGTCGCCTCGACCTGGACCTCGGCGAGCATCTCCGGCACCCCCTCCATGACGTCGTCCCGGGTGAGCACGCCGCGCCCGGCGGTCATCAGGTCGGCGACGCTGCGGCCGTCGCGGGCCCCCTCCAGCAGGAACGAGGTGATGAGCGCGGTCGCCTCGGGATGGTTCAGCCGCAGCCCGCGGGCGCGTCGTTCCCGGGCGAGTCCGGCCGCCACATGGATGAGCAGCCGTTCCTGTTCATGGGGGCTCAGCAGCACGAACGCGAAGCCTAGCAGGCGGTGCCAATGATGCCGGCGTCGCCGCGGCCGGCCCGGACCTCCGTGCGCGGGTCCCGCGGCACTCATGCAGGTACGTCATTCGGACGTTGCCCGATGTCGGGCAGGTGAACGATAAACCTCTTTCGGGGCATCCAGGTTTCGGCGACGTTTCGGTCGGCGGGAATCCCGGGGGCGGTGGTGGAGCGTGACCGGCCCGGCGGCGAGAATGGAGTTACTGGCAATTCACACAGGTGCGATGAGACGGATACGCCTTCTTCCTAGCGTCCGGGGGACCGCTCGGGAAGGTCGGACCGACCGGCCGATGGGGGTGCGCCCGGGACGAGGGCAATGGGGGTTTGGTGACAACAGGTCTGGATCGGCGGGGTTTTCTCCGCCGGGGTGTGGGAGTGACCGCGGGAGCGACTCTGCTCACCGTCGGCGGGGGTGGCCTGCTCGCCGCGTGCGGCAGCGACGACGACTCGGGCTCGGGCGGCTCCGGCGCCGGTTCGTTCGGGACGCTCAGCATACGGCTGTCGTGGATCAAGAACGCGGAGTTCGCCGGCGAGTACCTGGCCGACCAGCGCGGGTACTACAAGGCGGCGGGTTTCTCCGGCGTCAACCTGATCGCGGGCGGCCCGTCGGCGACGCCGCAGGACACCGACGTCGCCACCGGAAAGGCCTTCATCGGAATCTCCTCGCCGGACATCACCGGGACCGCGATCGCCCAGGGCGCCCCACTGAAGATCATCGGCGCGCAGTACCAGAAGAACCCGTTCGCCATCCTGTCGATGGCCAAGAGCCCGATCAAGACGCCGCAGGACATGGTCGGCAAGAAGATCGGCGTACAGGCGACCAACGAGTCGGTCTGGTCGGCGTTCCTGAAGGCGAACAAGCTCGACCCGTCGTCCATCACGAAGGTGCCGGTCGAGTTCGACCCGCTGCCGCTGACCACCGGGACGGTCGACGGCTGGTTCGCGTTCGTGACGAACGAGCCGAACCTGCTGCGGGTCAAGGGCTTCGACGTCGCCACCTTCCTGCTCGCCGACCACAACTATCCACTCGTCTCGGAGACCTTCATGGTCACCGACGAGTCGATCGCGAAGAACCGCGACAAGGTGAAGGCGGCACTGACCGCCGAGATCCGCGGCTGGAAGGACGCCACCTCCGACGCCTCGCTCGGCGCCAAGCTCGCCGCCACCGTCTACGGCAAGGACCTCGGCCTGGACGAGAAGGAGCAGGGGCTGGAGAGCGCCGACCAGAACAAGCTCATCCTCACCGAGGAGACGAAGAAGAACGGGCTGTTCACGATCACCGACGAACTGGTCGAGGAGAACATCGCCACCCTCAAGCTCGCCGGCGTCGACATCACCGCCGAAAAGCTGTTCGATCTGTCCATCATCCGAGAGCTGTACAAGGAGAAGCCGGAACTCATATGAGTGCAGCCGCCACGCCGATGTCGGAGCCGGTCCCGGGACCGTCGGCTCCCTCCGCTGCTGCCCCTGGTTCCGGCGTGAGCGTGGTGGGCCTGCGCAAGGAGTTCCGCCTCGGCCGCAAGTCGATTCTCGCCCTCGACGACGTCAACCTCGCCACCGCGGAGGGCTCGTTCCTGACGCTCATCGGGCCGTCGGGCTGCGGGAAGTCGACGGTGCTGCGCATCCTCGCCGATCTCGACGCGCCCAGCGCCGGTGAGGTGCTGGTGCACGGGGAGCATCCGGCGACCGCCCGCCGTGGCCACCACCTCGGCATCGCCTTCCAGGACTCGGCGCTGCTGCCGTGGCGCTCGGTCGAGGCCAACATCCGCCTGCCGCTCGAGGTCGCCGGGGTGAAGGCGGACCGGGCGGTGATCGCGGACCTGATCCGGCTGGTGGGGCTCACCGGCTTCGAGAAGGCCCGCCCGGCGCAGCTGTCCGGCGGGATGCGTCAGCGGGTCGCGATCGCGCGCGCCCTCGTCGTCGAGCCCCGGATCCTGCTGCTCGACGAGCCGTTCGGCGCCCTCGACGACATGACCCGTCAGCGGCTGAACTTCGAGCTGCTGCGGATCTGGGGCGAACGGGCCACGACGACCCTGCTCGTCACCCATTCCATCCCCGAGGCGGTGATCCTCTCCGACACCGTCGCGGTGATGAGTGCCCGGCCGGGCCGCATCTGCTCGCTCGTCGACATCGACCTGCCCCGGCCGCGCACCCCGGAGATGCTGCGCTCGGCGCGGTTCCACGAGCTGCACGACGAGCTGTCGGCGCTGCTGTTCGCCGGCGGCGACCCGGCGGCGGCCACGGTGGGGACGCCGGCGGCCGATCCCGCTCGGAGCGCCGTATGACGACTCTGCAGGACGCCGCCTTCGGCGCCACCGGCGGTCCGGGTGACCCGGGGGGACCGGGGGGATCGCCCGGGTCGGGTGGACCGAGCGGGTCAGGCGGTCCCGGGGCGCGGCGCCGCCGTGGCGGCGCCGGTGCTGGTGGCGACCGGCCGGCCTGGATCGGTGGCGCGGTCGGGATCGTCGGGCTCATCGCGCTGTGGTGGGTGCTCGCGGTCACCGTGCTCGACAACGGCGGGGTGGTGCCCACCCCGTGGGAGGTCGTGCGGGCGCTGTGGGACGACCACCGGCTCATGTGGACGTCGGCGAAGTCGACGGTGGAGATCGCCGTGAAGGGCTGGTTGATCGGTAACGGCCTGGCCATCGGCCTCGCCGTGATGTTCTTCGGGGTACCGGTGGTGGAGCGGGTGCTGCTGCAGATCGGCGTGGCGTCCTACTGTCTGCCGATCATCGCGATCGGGCCGATCCTCACCACCGTCTTCGACGGCAGCACCCCGCAGATCGCCCTGGCCGGCATCTCCGTGTTCTTCACGACGATGGTCGGCACCCTGCTCGGGCTGCGCGCCGCCGACCCGGCGAGCCTCGACGTGGTGCGGGCCAGCGGCGGCGGCGCCTGGAAGCAGCTGCGGTACATCCGGTTGCGGGCCGCATTGCCGAGCACCTTCGCCGGGCTGCAGATCGCCGCGCCGGCCGCCGTCCTCGGCGCGATCATCGGTGAGTACCTCGGCGCGGACCGGGGGCTCGGCGTGGCCATGGTCCACTCCCAGCAGGCCCTGGAGGTCCCGCGGACGTGGGCGCTGGCCGTGGTCGCCTCCGCGGTCGCCGGACTGGGCTACGCGCTGACCGCGCTCGTCGCCAGGCTGCTCACCCCGTGGGCGCCGCGCGGGAACCCGGGAGGCGGGCAGTGACGGCCGGCGCACCGGCGGCGACCACCGTGGAACCGGCCGCGGCCGGTTCCGTGCCGGCGGCCCCGGGGCGCGGCGCGCACCTGATGCTCACGGCGATCCTGCTGCGGGTCGGCCGCACGGTGCTGTCCGTCGTGGCGTCGGCCGCCGTGATCGTCGGCCTCTGGTACGCGTTCATCGCCGTGTTCGATCTCGACCCACTGGTCGCCAAGGATCCGCAGGCGGTGTGGAAGTACCTGTTCACGGCCGACAAGGCCGCCGAGAGTCGCCGGGCGATCCTCGACGGGCTGTGGCACACCCTGGGCGACGCCGGGGTCGGGTATCTGGCGGGCACCGTGGCCGCGATCGTCGTCGCCGTCTCCTTCGTGCTGTTCCGCTCGGTGGAACGGGCGCTGATGCCGGTGGCGATGATGCTGCGGTCGGTGCCGCTGGTGGCGATGATCCCGCTGCTCACCCTGATCTTCGGACGGGGCCTGACCGCGGTCGGGGTCATCGCCGGCATCATCGTGTTCTTCCCGTCGCTGGTGAACCTGGTCTTCGGGCTGCGGTCCGGCCCGCCGGCCGCCGCCGACCTGGTCCTCGCCTACGGCGGCGGTCCCGCGACCGTGCTGCGCAAGGTCGCGCTGCCCAGCGCCCTGCCGGCGCTGTTCGTCTCCGCCCGCATCGCCGTCCCGGGCGCGGTCATCGGTGCGCTGCTCGCCGAGTGGCTGGCGACGGGTGAGGGGCTCGGCTACTACATGCAGCGCGCCCAGCAGACGTTCAACTACGGCGGAGTGTGGGCCTCGGTAGTGGTGATCACGGTGGCGAGCATCGTGCTGTACGCCATCGTCGGCTTCATCGAGGCGATCGTCCTGGCGCGTTACGGGCCGAACCCGGGCCGTGGCAGGTAGCGGGAATTGTGATGACAGCAATGGTGCCGTCGATCGCACCCGCCGCATCGTCCGGACGGGCCATCCTGGGGCGGTCGGTTCTCCATCGTGCACGTCGTCGCCCCCCGGCCTGCCCTCCCGCGGTGTATCTCGCGTTTCCTGTGCGATATAACAAAAATCGGCGTGAATTACGCGTAGTTTCCGTGCGGCCGCGTTCCCTGCCTGCCGTCATCGGATGTACATGTGCCGCCGGCGCCGGCCGGTGGATGAAGGGCTGCCTTTGAACGTCGACTGCACCAGCCTCGGACCCCGGCTGATGGCGGCGTGCGGCCGGGTGGTCCGGCCGACGCGGACGGCTCCCGCCGGTTCGGCCACATACCCGCGAGCACCGGCCCGCACGGAGTCGCCCGTGGTGATCCCCGGTGCGGACCGGCGCGACCCTCCGCCGGAACCGATCGGGCACCTTTCGGTGGCCGGCGCGGACCGGCTGCCTCCCTCGGCCGCCGAGCTGGAACGCCTGCGCCGGGTAGCCGACGGTGAGGAGGACGCCGACCTGGTCGTGCGCGGCGGGCTGGTCGTGGTCGTGCACGACGGCACGGTGGTCAACCGCGACATCCTCATCGTCGGGCGGTACATCGCCGCCGTGACCAGGCCCGGGGTGCTCAGCGGCCGGCGCTCCCTCGACGCCGCCGGTCGTTACGTCGTCCCCGCCTACGTCGACGCCGGGCTGCGGGTCGAGGAGACGCTGCTCAGCCCGGGCGAGCTGGCCCGCCTGCTCATCCCCCGCGGGACGGTGACGCTGCTGACCGACCCGGCGGCGCTGATCGCGCTCGGCGGGGCCCGGGGCTCGGAGCTCGCCACCGGCTCCGCGACGCCGCTGCGGGTGCTGCTCCGTTCGGGCGGTGCCCTCCCTCCTGCCGCCGACCTCCCACCCGCCGCACCGGTCCCGCCCGTCCCGCCGGCCACCGGCTCCGCGGCGGTCCCACCGGCCTCACCCACCACCACCTCGGTCGTCGAGGTGACCCCGGCGCCGCCCGGGACCGGGGTGAGCGGCCTGTCCGCGCTGGGCGCGGGGCCCGTGGCGGACGCCGCCGGACTGCGCTGGGCGTTGGAGAACCCCGGCCGGACCAGGAGCAGGACGGTCACCGAACTCGCCACCCACGGCCATCTCGACCATGACGTGCGGCTCGCCGTCGGCCAGGGCATGGGCCCGATCGACGCGATCCGGCACGCCACCCTGCTCCCGGCGCGGATGCACGGCCTGGAGTCGACGTTGGGCGCCATCGCCCCCGCCCGGCTGGCCGACCTGCAGGTGGTGTCCACCCTCGCCGGCACCGCCCCGCCCGACGTGGTGGTGGCGGGCGGCCGGATCGCCGCGGAGCGCGGCCGCCCCCTGTTCGACAACCTGGACGTGGCGCCGGCCTGGGCCGTCGGCCGGATCCGGCTGCCGGCCAACCTGCATGCCGGCTCCTTCACCTGCCCAGGTCTGCGCCGGGCGGGCAGGCAGGACGCCAGCGTCGCGGCGGTCAGCATCGACGTCCCGCGCGAGCCGCCGAACCCGCCGGTCGCCGGTGGCCCGGCGCGCAACCCGCTGGGCGTGGCGGGCCCGGAGCCGGCGACGGAGACGGCCCGCCGGCATGGCCTGCGCACCGTTCGGGTGCAGCCGACGGTGCACGGGGGCTACGCGGTCGCCGACCCCACCCGTGACCTGCACAAGGTTGCGGTCTTCGAGCAGGACGGCGGCGGCGGACCGGTCGACATCGGGCTGATCCGCGGCTGCGGGCTCAGCCGCGGCGCGCTCGGGGTGTCGACGGCGCACGCCCCCGGCCACGTGATCGTGGTCGGCGCCCGTGACGACGACATGCTGACCGCTGCCCGAGCGGTCGAGGGCATGGGCGGCGGGTTCGTCGTCGTGGACCGGGGCTGGGTCCGGGCGGCCTGCCCGCTGCCGCTGCTGGGCCTGATGAGCGACGCCCCGTGGGAGGCGGTGCTCGGCGAGCTGGCCGCCGTCGACACGGCCGCGGCCGACCTCGGTTGCCGGTTGCCGTTCCCGTTGCGCACCCTGGCCACCCTTGGCCGGCTGCTCTACACCCGCCCCTGAGCGGCACCTGCCCCTGAGTGGCACCTGCCCCTGAGCGGCACCTGCCCCGCCGACCCGATCGGACCGCCTCCGGCCGCCCGATCGGGTCGGCGGCCAGCCGCCGGCCTGGTCGTCGCCGTCAGCCTCCGCCGGCCACCCGCTGCGGGCGGGGCAGGACGGGCCCACCGTCCGGGATGGCCCATCCGGACGACGCGGGCGCCGTCTGGTGGCGGCTACTCGTCTGCGCCCGGACGTGCTCGGCGCATTCGCGCAGCTCGCGGCGCACCTGCTCGGTCAGGTGCCAGGTGCGCCCCGCGCTGTCGCCGCCCACCTGCACCAGGCCCGCCTGGAGCAGGCCGATGAGGTGGGCGCGCGCCTGCGACCGGTCCGTGGTGAGCAGGACGGCCGCCTGCGCGGTCCGCAGCCGGTGGCCGTGCCGCAGAGCGGTGACGATCTGGAGTTCGGCCCGTCCCAGCGGCTGACCGAGCCGCTCACGGGCCGCGGCGTACCGGGCGAAGGCCAGGTCCGCAGGGGTGGCGGGCAGGGCGGCGACGACCGTCCGCTCGGCCGGGCGATCGAACCGGGGGGCTGCGAGGCCGTGGCGGAGCTGGTCGGCGATGGCCCGGCTGATCCCGTGCCCGGTGCGCTGGGCGATCCCGGCGCGCCGGAAGGCGTCGACGAGCAGAGGGTTGCGCGGGCGGGGTGGCCCCGCGAGCACGGTCCCCGGCGGGGGTCCGGCGGCCGGTCCCACCGGGTTCGCGATCTCGATCCGATCGTCGGTCCACCGCACGTGGACGGCGCCGGGAACGTCATAGTCCCGATGGGTCAGCGCATTGGTGATCAGTTCCCGGAACGCCTGCTCCGAAAAGGCGGGAACGTGCACTCGTAGGAGTTCGAACCGGATGACCTGTTGGGTGTTGCGGGCGCGGAAGCGGGCGAGCAGCTCCTCGGCGAGCCGGAACAGCGGCCAGTGGAAGAAGTCGTTCACCACGGCCGTGTCGGCCCGCATGATCTGCATCGCGGCCTCGTGCCAGGGCAGGAACCAGCGGATCGCCTCCGGACGGCCGAACAGCAGCAGAGCCTCGGGCAGCAGGACCGGCCCCGACGAGCCCTGCCCCGCGGTCCCCGGCTCCGACGAGCCCTGCCCCGCGCTGCCCGGCCCCGACGCGTCCCGCCTCGACGCACCGCCCGATCGGGCCACACCTAGGGCGACGGCCAGCTCATGGTCCGGCAGCGCGGCGAGACCGGCCTCTGCACGCGACCCCGATGCGCTCACCAGCCGGCGGAACCGGTCGAACTCGCGAGGGTCGAGATCCGTCCACCTCGCCGTGGCGATAGGCCGCGCCCAACCACTCTCCGTCATGACGTTTCACGCCTCCCGGCCGGATCCGATCTCCATCGTAGGTCGCGTCATGGACCGTCGAGCTGCGATGTCGCGCTCGCTGAGTGTCGGATATCCGCAGCTCCCACCGCGCTCGGGCTGCGCTGCGGCGAGTCCGGATCATGAGCCGCGGCCAGCGCCGAGTACGTCCGGCTCTAGCGGATCGTCGTCCGGCGGTACTCGGTCCGCCGGGCGGCGGTGAGGACCCGGTCCTGGCCGCCGCCCGGTCGCCCGGCGCCGGTTGGCGGCAGCCGGGCCGCCCGGTCGACGAGGGACGCCAGCGCGCGGCGCAGTGCCACCCCCGCCGCGTCGGCTCGGATGCTCACCTCCTCGACGGGGTCGGCGTCGTCGCCGACCAGGGGCAGGCCGTCGAGGTCGAACCGCTCCTGCAGCGCGAGGTCCTCGTCGAGCACCGTCTGTTCGAAGCGGGCGGCCTTGGCCATCTGCACGGCGTCCCCACCCAGGTCGTCGCGCAGCAGCCGGGTGTAGATCCGGGTCGATCCCTCGTCCTCCGGCTGCAGGCAGAACTGGATCGTGTTGATCATGCCGGCGTCCGGGTACTCCAGGCGCAGCCGCAGCATGAACGGCGGCCGGTACACGTAGGTCGACCAGCGGCGCTGAACGAGCGGATGCTCGCCGGTGGCGACCTTGGGGTCCTCCGGGTTGGCGACCCGCTGTTCCATCTGGACGACGAAGCCGTCGCCGTCCTGCGTCACCCGGTAGGGCGCGACCACGGTGTCCTCGCCGGCGCCGATCGTGTCGGCATGCACGAACGGGAAGTGCGCCGTGTCCAGGAAGTTGTCGGCGAGCAGGCCGGCGCAGGCGGAGGACCGCGATGGCTCGAGCCAGACCGAGTCGAAACCCGCCTCGTCCGCCTCGGGAACCTCGATCAGGTCGGTGAACGGTTCCTCCGGGGCGATCCAGATCAGGCCATGCCGCTCGACCACGCCCCACGGCGGGGTGGCCCTGGCCCGTCTGGGGGCGGGCACCCCGGGGCCCAGAGCGGGGACCGCGGTGCACTCGCCGGAGGCGACGAAACGCCAGCCGTGATAGCCGCAGACGAGCTCGTGCGCGTTCACCCGGCCGGCCGACAGCGGGGCGAGCCGGTGTGGGCACCGGTCGGCGAACGCCGCCAGGCCATCGTCCAGTCGGGCGATGACCCACGGTTCGCCCAGCAGCCGCACCGGCACCGGTTCGTCGGCGACCTCGCCGGAGCGCGCCACCGGATGCCAGCCATGGCGCAACGCGGCAGTGGTGTTCCTCAGACGACGTGACATGCCCACCTCAGCTCGGTCGCGTGCCGCCGACGGCGATCCGGCCGCCGGCCGGTGTGATGGCGCGTTCGGACCCCACGATCTGGCCGGAACCATCCGCCGGGCGGCCCATCATCCAAGTGGACCATCATCCGGGCGGAACTGCTCGCGGCGGCGCACGCGGCGGCCGCGCATTCCGGTGCCGGCGCCATCCCGGCGGAAAGGGCCGACTCGTGTGGTGCGTGGTCCCGGCGGGCCATGGCCGTCGCGCTGCTCATCAGTCCCGCTATGACACGTGATGAAAGGCCAAGAAACGCGTGCTCTGGGCGCAGAGAGGACAAAGGTCCCTTATTGTCTCGAGCAAAACAACTCCGTGTTTCGACTCGGCGTCATGTATGTAACACTCGGTAACGGCCTGTTGGATGGCTGGTGATGGTCCAGGCCGGTGGGGTGCTGCGAGGCGGCGGGTGAGACGGGGCGCACCGGCTCTCTGGCCCGATCGGGCAGGCTCACGGAGCGTCCGACTGGCCGAACATCATTGTAACTTTCCGCCTCTAGGGTCGGTTGCCATGCACTGTTCGTCCGCCTGCCCCGCTGCCCCTCGGCTCGCCGGTCGGCCCCGCCCGTCGAGCCCCCCCGGATTCCCCGCCGCGGGTCCGGTCGGGGGGGTGCGGTCCATGGCCCGGCGGGGGCGTTCCTGGTGGGCGCGGTCCTTGCCGGTGTGCTTCTGGCAGCAGCGGTCCCCGTGGGAGTGGTCATTGTGATGGCGGGCGGGAAGTCGTCCGCGATGTTCCGGCCACGCACGGTCGGTGAGGCGGTGGAGATGCTCGCCGCCGCGCACGAGTCCGGCACCGCGGTGGCGTTGCTGGGCGGTGGCACCGATCTGGTCCCCGCGCTGCGGTCCGGGGAGCGCTCGGCGGAGACGGTCGTCGCCCTGCGCCGGGTGCTTGAACTACGGGTCCGCGGCGCCGGGGCGGACAGCCTGACCATCGGCGCGGGGGTGACCTACACGGACCTGGACGGCTGGTCGCTCTCTCCGGGCCTGGCGCGGGCCGCCCGGGTGGTCGGCTCCGTGCAGATCCGCAACACCGGCACGGTCGGCGGCGCGCTGGGCTCGGCGCGGCCCGGCGGTGACCTGCTCACCTTCCTGACCGCCGCCGACGCGGAGGTGCTCACCGTCTCGCCCCGAGGACCGGAGCGGATGCCGCTGCCGCGCTTCCTCGCCGACGGGCTGGCCCCGGATGCCCTCGTCACCGCGGTGCGACTGGCCCGTCCGGGCGGCCCGCAGGTCTACCTCAAGATCGGTGGGCGGCAGGCCGCGTATCCCGCAGTGGTCTCGTGTGCGGTCCTGGTGGACCGGGTGCGCCACCGGCTGACCTGTGCGATCGGGGGAGTCGGCCTGTTACCGGTCCGGATGGGGGAGGCCGAGCGGTACGCACGCGACGAGGTCGACTGGTCGACCGGGACGGTGTCCTCCTCGGCGGCCCGGCGCTTCGGTGACCTGGTCGTCGAGGCGGCCGCGCGGGTCAGTCCGGCGCTGCCCGCGGGGCCGCGGGGGTCGGCGGAGTACCGCTGGCACGCGGCGGGGGTGCTCGCCGGCCGGGCGTTCGCCCGCTGCCTGCACTTGACCGCGCCCCCGGTCGGCGAACCCGCGCGGGGCTCCGCCGCCGGCGGGCAGCCGTGACCGCCGTGTCCGCGGACGGCCTCGACGCGGCGGCGGGCGGCACGGACCGTGGAGACGCCGGCGTGGACGGCACGGGCCGGGAGAAGGCGGGAACGGACGGTACCGGCCGAGGGGAGGCCGAGACGGACGGCGCGGGCGGCGGCGAGAGCTACCGCCTGCACGTCGACGGCTTCCTGCGCACGGTCAGCGGTGCCTGGATCGGGGATTCGCTGCTCACCGTGTTGCGGGACGTGCTTGGAGTGACGGCGGTGAAGGATGCCTGCGAGCAGGGCCGGTGTGGGGCCTGCTCGGTGCTGCTCGACGGCCGGCTTGCGGCGTCCTGCACGGTCCTCGCCGCGGACGCCGACGGCTCCCGGGTGGTCACCGTCGCCGGGTTGGGTGGTTCGGGGCTGACCCGGGCGGTGCGGGCGATGTTCCTTGCCGAGGGGGCGGTGCAGTGTGGCTTCTGCACTCCCGGCTTCGTGGTCGCTGTGACGGATCTGCTCACCCGCCACCCGGACGCCGACGAGGAGGAGATCCGCGAGGCACTGGCCGGCAACATCTGCCGGTGCACCGGCTACGGCCGCATCGTCGCCGCCGTGCGGGCGGTCCAGGCGGAGCGAGGCATCCTCCCGCCGGGGGACACTCCGACACCTGGGGACGCTCCGAGTCGCCCGGATGGGGGGTGAGGTCGTGAGCGGTGGGATCGGGCGGTCGGTGCGTCGCCCGGACGGACCAGACAAGGTGAGCGGAGCGTTCCCGTACGCCGGTGACCTGCGGGTGCCGGGGATGCTGCAGGCGCGCACGCTGCGCTCGCCGCACCCGCGGGCCCGGATCGGGCGGATCGACACCGCCGCGGCCCGCCGCCTGCCCGGCGTGGCCGCCGTGGTCACGGCCGCCGACGTGCCGGGCGTGGCCACCTACGGGCTGATCGTCGCCGACCAGCCGGTCTTCGCCGCCACCGAGGTGCGCTACGCCGGTGAACCGGTCGCCGCCGTGGCCGCGGTCGACGCCGCGACCGCCCGCCGCGCGCTCGCCGCGATCGAGGTGGACTACGAGCCACTGCGTCCCTCGACCGACCCGGAGCGGGTGTTGGCCGCGGACGCGGAGCCGCTGCACCCCGCCGGCAACCTCTTCCGCGAGATCGACATCCGGCACGGCGAGCCCGGGGTCGACGGTCCCGTGGTCGTCGAGGACCACTATGTGGTCGGTATGCAGGACCAGGCGTTCCTGGCACCGGAGGCGGCCCTGGTGAGCCCGGCGGCCGACGGCGGCGTGGACCTGCGCGTCGCGACCCAGTGGCTGCACTCGGACCGCGAGCAGCTCGCCGCCTGTCTGGGCATCCCGGAGAACCTCGTCCGCCTCACCCTGGCGGGCGTGGGGGGTGCGTTCGGGGGGCGCGAGGACGTCACCGTCCAGATCCACGGCGCGCTGCTGGCCCGCGCGGCGGGTGCGCCGGTGCGGATCGCCTACGACCGGGTCGAGTCCTTCCTGGGCCATCCGCACCGCCATCCCGCCCGGATGTGGTTCCGGCACACCGCGACCGCCGACGGCGAGCTCGTCAGCGTCCAGGCCCGTCTGGTCATGGACGGCGGTGCCTACGCGTCGTCGTCCCCCGCGGTGCTCGCGAACGCGGTCACCCACGCCGCCGGCCCCTACCGGGTTCCCCACGCCCGGCTGCACGGGGTGGTTGTGCGGACCAACAACCCGCCCTGCGGGGCCATGCGGGGTTTCGGCGTGCCCCAGGTGACCATCGGCCACGAGGCCCAGATGGACCGGTTGGCGGACGCGCTCGGCCTGGATCCCGTCGAGCTGCGGGCCCGTAACGCCGTCCGACCGGGGGATGTCCTGCCCACCGGGCAGGTACTCGGCGCCCCGCTGCCGGCGCGGGAGCTCATTCAGCTCGTCGCCGCCCGCCCACTGCCCCCACCGCCGGCCGCGGACGTCACCGGCCTCGCCCGGCCCGGTGGCCTGCCCGCCGCGGCGGAACCGGGCCGGGTGCGCCGCGGCGTCGGCTACGCCCTGGCCTACAAGAACCTGCTCTTCTCGGAGGGCATGGACGACTCCTCGGCCGCCCGCGTCCGGCTGGACCTGACCGATGACGGCACGCCGCGGGTCCGGGTGCACAGCGCCTGCGCCGAGGTCGGCCAGGGATTCGTCACCATCGCCGGGCAGATCGCCCGCACCGAGCTCGGCGTCGAGCAGGTCGACCTGGCACCCGCGGACACCGCGGTCGGCAGCGCCGGCTCCACCAGCGCCTCCCGCCAGACCTGGATGAGCGGCGGCGCGGTGCGCGGCGCCTGCGTCGCGGTCGCCGACCGGCTGCTCGCCCGGGTCGCGCGGGCCGCAGGGCTCCCGGCCGAGGTCGTCGAGGCCCCCCGGCGCACCCTGCGGATCGCCGCAGGGGAGATCGTCGGCGTGGAGGCCGGGCTGCGCGTGCGCCTCGCCGACGCGTTGGCCGAGGGCCCGATCGAGGCCGACTACACCTTCCACCACCGGCGGACGACCGCGCTGGGCGCCGACGGTCAGGGCGATCCGCACGTGGCGTTCGCCGGCGCGGCCCACCGCGCGGTCGTCGACGTGGACATCGACCTCGGCCTGGTCCGGGTCGTGTCGATGGCGCTGGCCCAGGACTGCGGCACCGTGCTCAACCCCCTGTCCCTGCGTGGGCAGGTCGAGGGGGGCACCGCCCAGGGGTTGGGTCTTGCCCTGATGGAGGAGCTGGTCACCGTCGACGGGGTGGTGACCAACCCGAACTTCCACGACTACCTGCTGCCGACCATCGCCGACGTCCCCGACCTGGACTTCGTCGCCGTCACCGAGCCTCAGCCCGACGCGCCCTACGGGGTGAAGGGCGTCGGGGAGGCGCCGACCTGCACCGCCGCCCCCGCGATCGTCGCTGCCATCCGGGCGGCGGTCGGGCGGGACCTGCGGCGGGTCCCGGTGCGCCCGCAGGACCTCGTCGATCTCCCCACCCGCGCCGACGTCCACACGGCTGGAGATGCTTCGACGGCATGAGTGACTTTCCCCCGGGCGCGCCGGCGCGCCTGCCGGAGCGCCCGCAGGTGCTGCGGTCCCGCCGGGTGGCCCTGCCCGACGGCGAGCGGCCGGCGGCGGTGCACCTCGCCGACGGTCGGATCACCGCGATCACCGAGCCCACCGAGGTGCCGGCGGACGCCCTGGTCACCGACCTCGGCGACCTGGCGTTGCTACCCGGTGTGGTCGACAGCCACGTGCATGTCAACGAGCCGGGCCGGACCGAGTGGGAGGGCTTCGCGACCGCCACCCGCGCTGCGGCGGCGGGTGGCGTCACCACGATCATCGACATGCCGTTGAACTCGATCCCGCCGACGACCTCCCTCGCGGCGCTGACGGCCAAGCGGGCGGTTGCCGACGGGCAGATCGCTGTTGACGTCGGGTTCTGGGGCGGCATCATCGGCGCCGACACCCGCAACCTCGCCGATCTGGCTGCCCTGCACGACGCCGGTGTCTTCGGCTTCAAGGCGTTCCTGGCCCCGTCGGGGGTCGAGGAGTTCCCGCACGTCTCGATGGAGGTACTGGCCGCCGCCGCCCGGCACACCGCCCGGATGGGCGCCCTCACGGTCGTGCACGCAGAGTCGCCCGCGGTCCTCGAGGCGGCGCCGCCGGTGGCCGGGCGGGCGTTCGCGAGCTGGCTGGCCTCGCGGCCCGCGGCGGCGGAGACACAGGCGGTAGCGGGGCTGGCGGCGCTGTCCGCGGCGACGGGTGCCCGGCTGCACGTCCTGCACCTGTCCGCCGCCGACGCCCTCGACGAGATCGCCGCCGCCCGGGGGGAGGGGCTGTCGCTGACCGCCGAGACCTGCCCGCACTATTTGACGTTCACCGCGGAGGAGGTCCCCGAAGGGGCCACCGTGTTCAAGTGCGCGCCGCCCATTCGGGGCAGGACGAACCTGGACCGGTTGTGGGACGCGATGTCGGCGGGATTGCTCACCGGGATCGTCAGCGACCACTCGCCGTCGACCCCCGAGGTCAAGCACATCGACAGCGGCGACTTCGCGGCCGCCTGGGGCGGCATCGCGTCTGTGCAGATCGGGCTACCCGCGGTGTGGACCCAGGCCCGCGCCCGGGGGCATACCCTTGCCGACGTGGTCGGCTGGATGTGCGCGGGCCCCGCGGATCTCGCCGGGCTGCGCGGCAAGGGCCGGCTCGCCGTCGGTGCGGACGCCGACCTCATCGTCTTCGATCCGGATGCGTCCTTCCTGGTTGAGCCGTCCATGTTGCGGCACCGCCACCCGCTCACCCCCTACGCTGGACGCAGCCTCGACGGAGTCGTCCAGGCAACCTATCTGCGGGGGGTGCGTGTGGACGGTGACCGTCCGCCGCGGGGACGCCTGCTGGCAAGGTGAGGTGGCCGCATCGCCCGGTCGGGTCAGGACCTTCCGCGGCCGGGGGCCACGTCGGCGGCTGGTGCGGATGGGGGACCTCGGACCGGCCCCGGGATGCCGACCTGGACCAGCAGCAGGCGTCGACGGGACGTACCCTTTGCGTCCCGCAAACGCGCTGACCCAGCCTGTCCCGCAGGGCCCGCCGCCACCCTCGCCGCCACCCCCGGCGGCTGCCCGGCAGCCGGCCCGACCAGCCGCGGAGCAGCCGGTCGCCGCGGGCACACCGCTCGACCCGAGAGAAGGATCCTGATGAGTGACGAGCCCGACCTGACCAACCTCGTCGACCTGGCGGCAGCCCGTTCCGGCGGCACGGTCGTGGCCGTCAACGACGAGTTCTTCGCGTTCGCGGAGCGCATGCTGCTGCCCGAGCCGCCCATCGTGCGCCCCGGCGTGTTCACCGAACGGGGTCAGTGGACCGACGGCTGGGAGACCCGCCGCCGCCGCGACCTGCCAGGGGCCGACTGGGCCATCGTCCGCCTCGGCGCGCCCGGCATCGCCCACGCGATCACCGTCGACACCACCCACTTCACCGGCAACGCCCCGGAGGCCGTCGAGATCCACGGGGCGACGGTCGCCGGCTATCCCTCCGCCGCGGAGGTCGCTGACGACGCCGTCGACTGGGTGGAGCTGGTCCCGCGCACGCCGATCGCCGCCGACGCGGTCAACGTCCTGCCCGTGGCGGAGGCGGGCCGACTCCGCATCACCCACCTGCGGCTGACCATCCATCCTGACGGCGGAGTCGCCCGGCTGCGCGTGCATGGCACGGTCGTGCCAGACCCGCGCCTGCTCGACCGGGTCACCTCCGATCTCGCCGCCGCCTATCTGGGCGGGGTCGTGGTGGCCGCCAGCGACATGCACTACGGCGACCGGCACAACCTCAACGCCTCCGGCGATGCCCGGGCGATGGGCGAGGGCTGGGAGACCCGGCGCCGCCGCGGCACCGGGCACGACTGGGCGGCGGTCCGCCTGACGACGCAGGGCCTGATCGTGCGGGCCGAGGTCGACACCCGCCACTTCCGCGGCAACGCGCCTCGGGCCGTCGAGCTGTGGGCCGCGGACTACCCGGACCTGCTCGACCCCGATGACATCAGCGCCATCACCGAGTGGGTCCCGCTGCTGCCGCGCACGCGGGTGCAGCCCAACACCCGGCACCTGTTCGACCTGGAGGTTCCCGTCCAGGCCACCCACGTCCGTGTCGATGCGATCCCCGATGGCGGCCTGGCCCGGCTGCGGCTGACCGGCGTGCCGACGGCCACCGGGCGCGAGGCGCTGGCCATGCGCTGGTTCGACGCACTCTCCTTGGACGCCGCCCGCGAGGAGCTGCTGGCCTGCTGCGAGTCCGAGGACTGGGCCGAGGCGGTGGTGGCCCGCCGTCCGTTCGGCACCCTGGCTGCCCTGCTGCCCGCCGCCGAGCAGGAATGGTGGCGGCTGCCGGAGTCGGCCTGGTTCGAGGCGTTCACCGCGCATCCCCGGATCGGGGAGCGCCCGACCGGCATCCCCGCGCCGCCGACGACGGCGCGGGCGTCGGTGGTCTCCCTCGACGCCCCCCGTCGGGAGCAGGCGGCGATGGACGAGGCCCCCGACGAGATCAAGGCGGCCTTCGTGACGGGCAACGCCGCCTACGAGGAGCGCTTCGGCTACATCTTCCTGGTCCGGGCGGCGGGACGCAGTGCCGAGGAGATGCTCGCCCTGCTCCAGGAGCGGATGGCCCACGAGCCCGACGAGGAGCTGCGCATCGCCGCCGGCCAGCAGGCGGAGATCACTGCCCTGCGGATCCGGCACCTGATCACCGGGGCGTAGCCCGGCCGGTGACCGGGGACGGTCACCGGGACCCGGTCGGAACAGGCCAGGAACTGTACGGGAGGCGCAGATGGGGCTGTCCACACACGTCCTGGACACGGCGCAGGGGCGGCCCGCCGCGGGGGTGCCGGTCCGGCTCGAACGGGGGGAACCCGGCCCGGATGCCAGCGCCACCAGCGCCGAGCCCGGCAGCCAGACCGCTGCCGAGGCCGGCAGCCAGACCGGCACCGGCACCGGCACCGGCACCGGCTGGACCGTGGTCACCGAGGCGGTCACCGATGCCGACGGCCGGGTCGGCGGCCTGCCGCTGACCACGCCTGGCCTCTGGCGGCTCGTCTTCGACACCAGCGCCCGCTCGGCGTTCTTCCCCGAGGTGAGCATCGCGTTCCACGTCGCGGACCCGGCGGATCACCATCACGTCCCGCTCCTGCTGGCGCCGTTCGGCTATTCGACGTACCGCGGCAGCTGACGCGATGCGGCCCGCCCGCCCTCGGCGGCCACGGGCCGCCTGGGGGAGGGCGAGCCGGGCGAGGCTTCGGGTGTCTGGGGCAGGCGAGCCGGGTGGGTGAGAGTGCCTGGCGCGGGGGCGGCCGGGTCAGGTCTCGGTGGCGGGTTACGGGCGTGACGGCGTGGCCAGGGGCCATCCGCCGGCCGCGAGCCGGGCGCTGACCCGTGCGATATCGCCCTCCAGCGGGGCGTCGTGGGTGACGTTCGCGATCGCCGTGCGGATCGCCAGGGCCGAGGCGGGGTCGCCGCTCGCGGTCAGCACGTCGGCGACCGCGGCCACCTCGTCCCCGGTCAGCTTGCGCCGCAGCAGCGCGAACAGCGGCAGATAGTCCCGCTCCGGGACGCCGTCGGGATACCCGGCCCGCAGCCACTGGATGACCGATGTCAGCAACGGAGGCAACGCCACGCCACTCACCTTTCCCTCGCCTCCCGGGCAACTCCGGAGACCGGACAATCAGGCGCCCGCGACGACGGAGTAGATACCCCAGCCGATCCCGGCCAGCACCACGGCGAAGCACACCGCCCCGGCGGCGATGCCCAACGGGTTCGTCCCGATGATGCGGTCGCCGCCGGCCTCGGCGGCTGGCGGGCCGCCGTCGCGACCCGGCAGGCTCACCGCGCGTAGCCCGATCGCGAACAGCGCGGGCAGCCCCGCCCCGGCGAGCAGGCCGATGACGACGATCTTCCACAGGGCGTCCAGGTCGATCCAGGAATCCATGCCCGCCTCTCCTTTCGTCACGTCCACCGGTCGTCACCAGGACCGTCCGATGGCCGGCCGTCCCGGCCGGGGTGCCGTACGCGCGGGCCTCAGGCCGCGGTCGGCTCCTTGGCGTTCGCGGGGGCCGTCGCTGCGTCCCACTCGTCGTTGACGTTGTGGTGGCTGACCGGGGTCTTGCGGGCTCGCAGGTACAGGAGGGCGGACCCGATCACCAGCAGCGCGAAGACGACCACCACGCCGGGGGTGCCGCCGATGCCCTGGACGATCCCGTAACACCCGGCGCCGACGAGCCCGGCGGCCGGCAGGGTCAGCAGCCAGGCGGTCGCCATCCGGCCGGCGACGCTCCAGCGCACCTCGGCGCCCTTGCGGCCGAGGCCGGTGCCGAGGATGGAGCCCGTCGCCACGTGCGTCGTCGACAGCGAGGAACCGAAGTGGCTGGAGAGCAGGATCGTGGCGGCGGAGGACGACTCGGCGGCCATGCCCTGCGGGGAGTCGATCTCGACCAGCCCCTTGCCGAGGGTGCGGATCACCCGCCAGCCGCCGAGGTAGGTGCCCAGGCTGATCGCGATCGCGCAGGTCAGGATCACCCAGAACGGGGCCTGCGACCCGGCGTCCACCGTGCCGTTGGCGATGAGGGCCAGGGTGATGACGCCCATCGTCTTCTGCGCGTCGTTCGTGCCGTGCGCGAGCGAGACGAGCGACGCCGAACCGATCTGGCCGATCCGGAATCCGTGGCTGCGCGTCCGGTCCGGGATACCGTGGCTCAGCCGGTAGATCAGGTAGGTTCCCACGGCCGCGATGAGGACGGCGATCACCGGGGACAGGCCGGCCGGGATGATTACCTTCGAGACGACGCCGTGCCATTTGACGCCGTCCGTGCCGGCGGCGGCCATGGTCGCCCCGATGACACCCCCGATGAGCGCATGAGATGAGCTGGAGGGTATTCCGAAGAACCAGGTGAGCAAATTCCAGGTAATACCACCCACCAGGCCGGCGAACACCACCGTCAGCGTCACGACATGGGTGTTGACCAGGCCACTCGCGATCGTCGCGGCCACGCTGAGCGACAGGAAGGCGCCGATGAAATTCAGTACCCCGGAGAGCGCTACGGCGATCTTCGGCGGCAGCGCCCCCGTTGCGATCGAGGTCGCCATCGCGTTGCCGGTGTCGTGGAAACCGTTTGTGAAGTCGAAGGCCAGGGCGGTTACGACCACCAAAACCAGGATGCCGTCGTTCACGGTCTCCGTTGTAGACCCGGACAGGGCCGATGTCGACCCGCCGGGAACGTCCAGAACGGCCTATCGAGCGATGTCTGCCGCTGTTCATCCACTGTTAATGTGAAGAACTTCCGCCGTTTGGTTTGTCGGGCCGTGTGTGATCGTGGGTGGTGGCCGTGTTGTGTGTTTTCCGTCCGCCCAGGCGGGCGACCGTCGCCCGGTCGAGGCCCGCGGCGGCAAGGCGCGGGTCGTCCAGCAGGCCGGCGTCGAGCGCCCGCAGGACGTGCCCGGCCAGGGCCCGCCCGGTCGCCGGCTCGTCGGCGACGGCCCCCGACTGCCGGGCGGCGGCGTAGGCGGCCAGCCGGGCGAGCGCACCGTCGAGCCCTGCCAGCAGGCAGCCGGCCACCGCCGCGTGTCGGCTCACCAGCTGCCCGGGATGCAGGTCCCAGCCCTGGTAGAGGCCCCGGTGCCAGGCGCGGCGGACCAGCTCGGCGTGCCGGCGCCAGGCGCGGCGCACGTCGTCGCCGGACGCGCCCGGCCGCTCGTCGCCGTCGACGGGCAGCAGGTTCGACGAGCCGTCCGCGACGTGGATGCCGGTCCCGGCGGCGGCCAGCTGCATCATCGTCGTCGCGTACTCCACCGCCGGGTGGTCACTGGCCTGATGCCCGGCGGTGACTCCAAGCGCCGCCGAGTAGTCGTAGGTGCCGACGTGCAGCCCGACGAGACGGCCGGGGCCCAGGTCGAGACCGGTCCGCACCAGCGCGGGCAGGGCGAGCACCGCGGCCGGCGTCTCGATCTGCACCTCGATCGAGACCGGGTCGAGCCCGAGCCGCTGCTCGAGCTCGGCGAGGACGTCGGCGAACACCCGCAGCTGCCGCGGGTCGCCGACCTTGGGCAGGGTCAGCACCAGGCCGGGCGGCGGTCCGTCGTCGCCGGCGAGCGCGGTGAGGAACAGGTCGAGGCTGCGCAGCCCGCGGGCGCGGACCAGCGGGTCGAGCGACTTGGGCCGCAGCCCGTAGCGGGCGGGCAGCGCACCGGCCGCGGAGGCGGCGCGCACAGCCTCGGCCGCGCTCACGGCGTCGGCGTCCTCGGCGTGGTCCGGCCGCAGGCCGTAGCCGTCCTCCAGGTCGACCCGCAGATCCTGGATCGGCTCCACGGTGAGCGCGCGCCGGGTGTGGGCGTGGACGGCCGCGGCGACGTCCGGCCGCCGGTCGCCGCCGGTCGCGGCAGCGAGCGTCGCGGGGTCGGCGCCGTACGCCGCGAGCAGGGTGCGGGCCCGCTCACCCCACGCCAGCACGACGTCGGGGAACATCTGATCGGCCGGCAGATAGCAGGTGTGGACGGGCTGGCGGGCGCCGGTGTCACCCGGATGGCGGTCGGCGAGGGCCGCGTCGACCGGGTCGAGGGCGGCGGTCAGGCGGGCGACGACCTCGGGCGGCAGCGTCGGCATGCCCCCAGTCTCGCCTCGTCGCTGGTCACGGCGCCGACGAACGCTCACCCGGCGCCCGTTGGGCCGGCGCGTTCGATGAGCGCTGCCAGCCCGTCGAGGACCCGAGCCAGGCCGAAGTGGAAGGCGTGTCCGGGGTCGTGAGCGCTGCCGCGGGCCGCCCCGGCCGCGCTGCCGACCCGGACGGCCAGCGGATAGGCGTCCGGGTCGAGGACCCGGGCCAGCAGCGGCCCGGCCTGGTCCCACCAGTGCTGGTCGGTCAGGCCGTCAGCCGCCCGCGCCGCGCTCGCCTCGATCGCGGCCCGGGCGTTCGCCTGGACGAAGGACAGCAGGTGGGTCAGGCAGTCGTCCATCTCGACGTCGCGCAGCCCGAGGCCGTCCAGGGCGGCGAGCTCGTGCTCGTACTTGGCGATCGAGCCCGGCCCCAGCGACGGGCGCAGAGTGGAGACGGCGACGGCCCAGGGATGGGCCTCGAACAGGGCCTGGTTCTCCCGGGCGACCGCCGCCAGCCGCGTCCGCCAGGGCTCGCCCGTGCTGTCGGTGCGCTCCATCCGGGCGTACGCCGCGTCGAGCATGAGGTCGAGCAGCTCGGCCTTGCCGGGGACGTAGGTGTACAGCGTCATCGGGACGACCCCCAGCGCCTGCGCGACGCGGCGCATCGTCACCGCGTCCAGGCCCTCCCGGTCCGCCAGGGCGATGGCGGCGTCGACCACCGCGTCGACGGTGAGCCCCCGGGCGGGGCCGCGGCGCGGCGTCGCCGAGGGGTCGCGCCAGAGCAGGGCCAGGGTCCTGGCGGGGTCGCCGGCGCTCGTCCGGTCGCTGGGCATGGATCTCCATCCTTACTCCGTACGATGTACTGTGTACTCCGTACAAGGTTCTCGTATGATCAGGCCACCATCACGGACCCCGGGAGCGCAGTCATGAAGATCACCTCCTCCGCCGTCTCGCTCAACGTCGAGGACGTCGCCGCGTCCAGCGCCTTCCTCACCGACCACTTCGCCTTCTCCGAGCAGATGGCCGCAGACGGCTTCGCCTCGCTGGCCCGCGAGGACGCCGGCATGAACGTCGTCTTCCTGCGGCGCGGCCTCGCGACGCTGCCCGCCGACCAGCGCGACGAGCATGCCGCCGGCCTCATCCTCGCCTTCGTCGTCGAGGACCTGGAAGGGGAGCTGGCCCGGTTGCAGGCCGAGGGGGTCGCCATCACGATGCCGCTGACCGCGGAGGAGTGGGGCGAGCGGGCCTTCCAGGTCCGCGACCCCAACGGGGTGATCGTCCAGCTCGTCGACTGGAACGGCCCCGTGGCGGCGCAGCAGGTCGCACCGGCCGGGGGAGCCGACCGGTAGGGCCCGCCGGGCTCAGGCCAGCGGGGGCGTGGGGGCGTCGGGGGTGGTGTCGGCGAGGCCGAGGCGGGCCATCCGCCGGTTGTAGGCGGCCCGGCCGGCCTGCTCCAGCTCGAAGGTCCGCCGCACGCGGGCGGTGACCCGCGCCCGCTGGTCGCCGTCGTGGCAGTGCCGGTCGATCACCGTCTGCCCGAGCCGCATGTGGAACCGCTCGTCCGGCAGGATCGCGTCGAGCGTCGCCGTCACGTCCGCGGGCAGCCGCGGGCGCAGGGCGACGAAGGCGTTCGCCGCGCCGATCTCACCGGTGATGTTGTGGGCGGCGATGCGTTCGAGGGTGTCGGCGCCGGAGGGGTACCAGACGTCGATCCACTCCTCCCACTCCGGCTCGGGCCGCCAGCGGTCCAGCGAGGTGACGCCGCGGCGATCCAGGGCTCGCATCAGCAGCTGGTAGTGGCGCCCCTCGTCCTGGACCTGCCGGGCGAGCAGCACGAAGGCGTCGTCCTCCGGGGTGTCCGCGAGCCAGCGGCCGATGAACTCCGCCGCCCGTCGTTCGTAGTAGGCCTGGAAGCAGAGCCATTCGATCAGTTCCGGCTCGCTCATCGGCCGGTTGAAGAACGTCGCCTCCTCCGGCGGAAGGGCGGCGCGGGCCAGCTCCAGGCCGACGACCAGCCCGTCGTAGAACGCGCTCATCCGCGACCTGCCGATCGGTCCGCCGCCAGGTCTGCCGCTGGGGTCGCAGCCGGGTCGCCGACCGGGGGTCCGGTGGCCGTCACCGCGGCGGTGTCGACGCCCACTGGCCCGAGACGGGCCGCGCCGCCCGGGGCGTCGATCGGTTCCGCCCGGCCGGGCAGCGGGCGGTAGAAGAACGCGTGCGCATCGTCGAGGTGCGCGCGGCCGTCGTCGTCGAGGTCGCGGTCCCACGCGATCGCGTCGACGGGGCAGACCCGCGCGCAGGCGCCGCAGTCGATGCACTCCTCGGGATGGATGTACAGCTTGCGCCGGCCCTCGTAGACGCAGTCGACCGGGCACTCGTCCACGCAGGACCGGTCGGTGACGTCGATGCAGGCCGCGGTGATGACGTAGACCATCGGCGCGCTCAGCCCTGGCCCGCAGTCGACCCGGAGGAGGCGGTCGACACCGACGAGCCCGGGGACACCGACGAGCCCGGGGATGAAGCCGCCGCCGGCGCTGGGCGCACCGATCGGGGGGGTCGATGCGCGGCACCGGCGGCGGCGGTCTCGGTGGGGGACGTCCGGCTCCCCGTGACCGGATCATCATCGGCCAGGCTGGCGGAGTCGACGGGGTCAACACCGTAACCTGAGCCGAACTGCCCTGTCGTTTTGTACCAAATGCCTCCTCGGAGGCAGCCGACCGGGGTCAGCCGGCGCGGGTGCGAGATGGCCTCGAACCCGTCCGTGAACGAGAACTCGCCCGTCTCCACCCGCAGGACGCTGACCTCGGCGTCGCGGCCGACGTCGAGGGAACCGAGCTCCGCCGAGCGCCCGATTGCCGCCGCCGCGTTGGCCGTGGCCATCGCGATGACGTCGACGAGATCGACGCCGAGCGCCCAGATCTTCGACATCGTCTCGGGCAGCGACCAGACCGGGCCGGCGGCGTTGAACAGGTTCAGGTCGGTGCTGATCGTCGTGGGCAGGTAGCCGAGGTCGAACAGCGCCCGGGCGGCGGCGAAGCGGAAGTCGGAGCCGGAGTGCCCGACGTCGAGGCGCAGGCCCGCCTCGACCGCGGCGGCGAAGCGCCCGTCGACCGCGGTGTCGTCGTCGACGAGGATCCCGGAGTGGCCGCGGAAGGCGTGCGTGACGATGTCGCCGGGCCGCAGGGCCGCAACCGCGTCCAGGTTGGCCAGGCTCGGCGTGTAGGGATAGCGGCCGAGATGCACCATGATCGGCAGGTCGCCCGCGATGGACTTCGCGCCCTCCAGGAACGGGGAGGTCCGCGGGTCGTCGGTGACGGTGGCCCGCACCTTGAAGCCGACGATCATGTCGCGGTGCGCCTCGACGGTCGCGGCGGTGGCGCCCAGGTCGAGGTTGCGGGGATCGTTGGCGATCTCCAGCCGGTGCGCGATGAAGTCCTTCGTCGCCAGGTACAGCAGGCACGGGTCGAGGAAGGCGAGCACCCGGGTCCGCACGGTGGGGCCCTCGACGAAGGCCCGGGCCAGGCCGAAGGTCCGCACGCCGGAGGTGCCGCCGTCGACGACGACCGGGACGCCCACGTCGACGCCGGCCCGGTCCGGGTGGACGCAGAAGTCGCCGAGCCCCGGGTAGACGTGGGTGTGCAGGTCGATCAGGCCCGGCGTGACGATCAGGCCCCGGCAGTCGACGACCGTGGCCCCGTCCGCCGCCCCGGCACCGGCCGCGCCGTCCACACCGCTCGCGCCGGCCTGGTCCGCGCCGGCCTGGTCCGCGCCGGCCTGGTCCGCGCCGGCCTGGTCCGCGCCGGCCTGGTCCGCGCCGGCTTCCCCGGCGGGGACGACGGCGCCGATCCGTCCGTCGACGCAGACCACGTCCGCGATGCGGTCGACGCCGTTCGCCGGGTCGATCACCCGACCGCCGGCGAGCACGGTCACCCGCCGACCCGCGCCGGCTGCCGCTGCGTCCCGCGGCCTGCCCTCGTCCCGCGGCCTGCCCTCGGACATGCTCCTCCGCGTCCCGTGCGCCAGGACACCGCCCGGTGGGCGGCGTCTCGGCCGACACCATCGTCGGCGAGCTGAACCGGTCCGCCTGATCCTCCGTCACCCGCGCCGGACCCGTCCAAGACCCAAACGTCCGGCGGGCGATAGAGGTTCACCTATGGGCGTCTCGGTGCTCAGGGGTTCCGGAGATCGTCACGGGATACAACTACGGGCATGCGCGGATGGCTGAACCTTCGCCAGGCGGCCTACTTCATCGTGGTCGCCGAGGAGGGGTCGTTCACCCGGGCCGCCGCCCGCCTGCACATCGCCCAGCCCTCGCTGTCCCAGCAGATCCGCGCGCTCGAACGCCAGCTCGACGTGGACCTGCTGGAACGGACGTCGCGCGGGGTGCGCCCCACCGCGGCCGGGCGGGTGTTCCTCGACGGCGCGCGGTCGGCGGTCGCCGCCGCGGAGGGCGCGGTGGCCCGCGCCCGGGCCACCGCCGGCCACGGCGGCGGGGCGTTGCACGTCGCGACCGTGACGTCGCTGGCGACCTGGGTCCTGCCGCGGGCGGTCGCGCGCTGGCGGCCCGGCCATCCCGGCATCACCCTGCGTATCACCGAGTTCCCCGACCGTCGCACGCTGGAGGCGTTCATGGCGGGCGGCGAGGCCGACGTCGGCATCGGCCCGCGCCCGGCAAGCTGGGCGGGACCGGTCCGCTGGCTCGGCCACGAGCGCTTCGTCGTCGTGGTCCCCGCGGCCGATCCGCGCGCCGGGCGGGCCGGGGTCGGGCTCGCCGTGTTCGCCGACCAGGACTGGGTCCTCTACGCCCCGGACCACGGCCTGAGCGAGTTGGTGCGGGAGGCGTGCGCGGCCGCCGGCTTCACCCCGCGCGGCGTCGTGGAGACGCGCCAGGTCGACGCCGCGGCCCGGCTCGCCGCCGCCGGGCTCGGCGCCGCGCTGGTCCCCGAGCCTGCCGTCCCGAACGACCTCGCCGCGAACCGGGTCGACCTCGCCGAGCCGCCGCTGCGCGAGGTCGTCGCCTACGCCCGCGCCGCCTTCACCCCCGCCGCCCTCGGCTTCGTCGACCTGCTCGCCGCCCTCGACGTCGGCCTCGCCCGTCCCGACGGCGCCGCCCCGACCTGACCACCCACAAATGATCGTGGTGGGCAACGGTGTCGCGCCCCCCGGCCCGGAGGCGACGTGACGCGGGCATGCCTGTGGGGCGAGAAACGGGACGTCAGCAGTGTCGAGGCGGGACATGGCGGCGTCCCGAATGCCGAGTGTCGCCGACGCCATACGCGTGGCCCCACTCGCCGTCGGCCGTGGGGTCATCCATGGCGATGACACGCGCCGGCCGCACCGTTGAATAGTTCGGCCGCCGCCTATGCGGATCGTCCGCTGCGGGCGGATTTCTTCCTGCCGGTGAGTACACACCTCATCAAGGTCCCGGAGATCAGGTGCGTAGTGGCTGGCCGGTGGGCCCGGCGCTGCCGTCCCGGCCGGACACCGGGCGCCATCCACCCTCCTCATGGCATCGTCATTGTCGGAAAGTCAGCTTGCGGTCACGTAAAGTCGGCTTGTGGTCACGTAGTCGAGGGCGATCGCGACCATGTCGGCGAACGAGTAGCCGAACGCAGCCCGCCACGGCAGGGAACTCGTAGGCCAAGGCCTAGCTCGGTCGGGGCAGCGTCGTCGGTGTCAGGGGCGCGAGCAGGCCGGCGATGCGCGCCACGCCGTAGCGGGGAGCCGTCCGAGCCCGACGGTTCGGTTAGGGGCGACCGGAGCCGCGCCGCAGTGGGTCTCCCGTCCACTCCGTTTTATGCACCTAGACTGGTGACATATAGTCGTCGACCTGGATAGTTGAGGATCCGGGCGGGGAGATCCGGTGGCGCCGCGCCTGTCTGGTGCCGGTGGGACCCGCCGGGCCCGTGGGAGGGACGGACGCATGGCCGACACGCAGACCACTCCGGTCACCGAGCTGCTCAACGAGCTGCTCGGCAGCTACTGGGCGGGCTACGCCCAGCACCGCACCCACCTCGTCCTCGTCGAGTCGTGGGGGCTGCTCGGCCTGGCCGCGGGCATGGCCCAGCGGATCGCCGACGAGCCGGTCACCATCGCCGCGGTGCTCAACCGGCTGCTCGAGCTCGGCGGCCGGCCGGACTTCGTGGTGGCCAAGCCGGCCATCGGGACGTCCCTGCGGGAGGTGCTGGAGAACGACCTGGAGGCCCAGCGCGGCGCCCGCCCCGGCCTCAACCAGGCCGCGGAGCTCGCCGCCGCCGAGCACGACGCGACCACGCGCATCCTGATCGAGACCATCCTCGCCGACGAGGAGCGGCATCTGGCCTGGCTCGACACCGAGCTGTCGCTCTACCACCGGCTCGGTGAGCCGCTCTACACGGCGCAGCGCCTCGCCGTGGCCACCGTCGACCAGTCGCAGTCGCCGGCCTGAGCAGGCTTCCTTGTCTTTCCAGAGGGTTCGATGCCCGATCTATCCCTCTGGATGTTCTGGATATGCGGTAAGTGCGGTAAGAAGGCGGGGGCGCAGGGCGTCGGCGGTGGTGTGGATGCGGGTGCGCAGGGCGCGGGCGTCGTCGGCGGGGAGCCAGCTCGCGGTCACGCCGTCGAGGGCGATCGCGACCATGTCGTCGAACGAGTAGTCGAACGCGGCCGCCACGGAGGCGTACTCGTAGCCGAGGTCCAGGTCGGTCAGGGCCGGGTCGTCGGTGTTCAGGGTCGCGAGCAGGCCGGCGGCGCGCATCGCCGGGAAGGGATGGTCGGCGAGCGCCGGGAAGGCGTTGGCGATGCGGATGTTGGAGTTCGGGCAGACGGTCAGCCCGATCCGCTCGGCGGCGAACCGCGTCACCAGTTCGGGGTCGTCGACCAGGGACAGGCCGTGGTCGACCCGTTGCGCGCCGAGCGCGTCGACGAGGGTGGCGATGGCCGACGGCGGGCTGTTCTCGCCCTGGTGCCCGGTGAGCCGAAAGCCGTGCCGAGCGGCGAGCCGGTAGGCGTCGGTGAACGACGCCGGGTCCACCCCGAGCTCGGTGGAGTCCATTCCGACGCCGAGTACCCGCTCGACGCCGGGCGTCCCGGCCCGGCGCAGCCGGCCGAGCTCGTCGACCATCGCGACCCCGGCGGACGGCCCGAAGGCCCGGTCGATGTCGGCGATGAGCATGGCGACCGAGCCGGTCTCGGCCTCGGCCGCGGCCAGGCCCTCGGCGAGGCCGGCGACGATGTCCCCCAGCGCCGAGCCGGCGGCCAGGTGACGGGCCGGGGTGAAGAACAGCTCGGCGTAGACCCGGCCGTGCGCCGCCGCGTCGAGCACGCTCTCGTAGCCGAGCCGGGCCCAGTCGTCCCGCGTGGTCAGCGTCGACTGGACCAGCCAGAACACCGAGAGGAACTCGTCGAGGGAGCCGTAGGAGTACAGCTCGGTGACGTCCGTCGTGGGCAGCGGGATGCCGGCCCGGGTGGCGAGTTCGACCACGGTCGCCGGGCGCATCGTCCCCTCGACGTGGCAGTGCAGCTCGACCTTCGGCAGCGCGTCGAGCGCGGCGGCGAGCGTCAGCGGCGCCTCGCCGTCCTCCGGGCGGGGGAAGGCACCGGGCGGCACCCTGTCGCCGCTCATCGGCCCGCGGCGGCCGCGCCGGCCGTGCTCGCCCCGCTGGCGGCGGGATCGATGCCGGCGTCGTCGAAGGCGCGTTGGATGCCGGCGGCGAGCGTGCGGTGCCGGTCGAGCATCGCGGGCAGGTCGGGGTGCACGGGCCGGCCGTCCTCGACGACGAGCCGGCCGGCCACGACGGTGTGCCGGGCGGCGGTCGGCCCGCAGCGCAGCCAGGCATCGATCGGATCGGACAGCGCCCCGGCGAAGGCGACCCCGTCCAGCGGCCAGACGACCAGGTCGCCGACCGCCCCGACGGACAGCTCGCCGATCTCCCCGGTGCGGCCGAGGCAGCCCGCGCCGCCGCGGGTGGCGATCTCCAGCGCGTCGCGGGCCGACATCGACGACGCGCCGTGCCGCAGCCGGCCGAGCAGCATCGCCGTGCGTGCCTCCAGCCACAGCGACGCCGAGTCCGCCGACGACGAACCGTCGCAGCCGAGGCCCACCGGGACGCCGGCCGCCCGCAGCTCGGCGATGGGCGCGAGCCCACCGCCGAGGATCATGTTGCTGCTCGGGCAGTGCGCCACCCCGGTGCCCCAGGCGCCCAGCCGGGCGACCTCGTCGGGGTTCGGGCAGATGCAGTGCGCCACCCACGCCCGGTCCCCACCCCAGCCGACCTCGGCGAACTGGTCGATGGGCCGGCGGCCGAACACCGCCAGGCAGTACTCGTCCTCCTCGGGATCCTCGGCGAGATGGGTGTGCAGGCGCACGTCGAGCTTCTCGGCGAGCTCGGCGGTGGCGCGCATGAGCGCCGGGCTGACCGAGAACGGCGAGCAGGGCGCGAGCGCCACGCGCACCATCGCGCCCCACGACGGGTCGTGGTGGCGGGCGACCAGCCGGGCCGACTCGGCGAGGATCTCGTCGTCGTCCTGGACCACCGAGTCGGGCGGCAGGCCCCCGTCCTTCACCGACAGCGACATCGACCCGCGGGTCGGGTGGAACCGCAGGCCGAGCGCCGTCGCCGCGGCGATCTCCGCGGAGATCAGGTCTCCGCCGCCGCGCGGATGCACGTAGAGATGGTCGGTGGTCGTGGTGCACCCGCCGAGGGCCAGCTCGGTGAGCCCGACGTAGGCCGAGACGTGCACCGCCTCCTCGTCCAGCCGCGACCACAACGGGTACAGGGTCGACAGCCAGGTGAACAGGGTGCCGCCCAGGGCCGGGGCGAAGGCGCGGGTGAGGTTCTGGTAGATGTGATGATGCGTGTTCACCAGGCCGGGCGTGACGAGCGCGCCGTCGGCCCGCAGGGTGCGCACGGCCGGCGGCGGCGGATCGGCCGGGCCGCCGATCGCGCTGACCAGGCCGTCCGTCACCGCGACCCACCCGCCGCGGATCTCCCGGCGGTCGGCGTCCACGGTCGCGACCAGCTCGGCGCCGACGACGAGCAGGTCGGCGGGAACGGGAGCGTTCATGGGACGACAGACGGCGGGGCCCGGTGCGGGCGCCGGCGTGGGTGCGGTGTGCGGCTCGGTCATGGCCGCCGATTCTGCGACCCGCGCGTTACGTCGGAGTGACACCGGTCGTGTCCGGAGGTTCCGGCGTGCCCACTGACCTGCCCCGATCAGCCGCGGCGCGGGTCGTGGCGATCGAGGACCCGGCGGACCCGCGCGTCGACGACTATGTCGCGCTCACCGATGTCGCCCTGCGCCGCCGCCGGGAGCCGGCCGACGGGCTGTTCATCGCCGAGGGCGAGCGGGTCATCACCCGGGCGCTGCGGGCCGGCTACCGGCCCCGTTCGGTCCTGGTCTCCCCGGCCCGGTTGGGCGCCGTGCCGGCGGACCTGTCCGCGGGCGTCCCGATCTACGTCGCCGGGGCCGACGTCCTCGCCGCCATCACCGGCTTCGAGGTGCACCGCGGCGCGCTCGCGTCGATGTGTCGCCGCCCGCCGCTGGCCCCGGCGGGCGTGCTCGCAACCGCGCGACGGGTCCTCGTCTGCGAGGACATCGTGAGCCACACCAACCTGGGGGCGATCTTCCGCTCGGCCGCCGGGCTCGGGATGGACGCGGTGCTGCTCAGCCCGCGCTGCGCCGACCCGCTCTACCGCCGCTCGGTGCGCGTCTCGATGGGCGAGGTGTTCGCCGTGCCCTACGCCCGGCTCGACCCGTGGCCGGGCACGCTGGGCCTGCTCCGCGACGCCGGGTTCACCCTGCTGGCGCTGACCCCGGCCGCGGACGCCGCCGATCTCGGCGCGTTCGCCGCCGGGATCGACGCCGCCGGGCCGGACGAGGACCCCTCGGCGGGGTCGCCGCCGCGCGTCGCGCTCCTGCTCGGCACCGAGGGGCCCGGCCTGTCCGAGACGGCCCAGGCGGCGGCGACCGCACGGGTCCGGATCCCGATGGCGCACGGCGTCGACTCGCTCAACGTCGCCGCCACCGCCGCCATCGCCTGCTACCTGCTGGGCCGGCGCTGACCGCCCGCCCGGGGCCGTGGCGCCGCGCAGGGCCGGCCGGCCGCGACCGGCGTCGCCGATCAGGACGCCAGCCACGTGCAGCCGGGCAGCGGCAGATTACGTAGCACCCAGAAGGCGATGACCAGCACCGGGATGACCGGTAGCAGCCGGGCCGGGACGCGGGGCAGTGGACGCCGCCAGCCGGCGGCCCGGGCCACCGCCACCGCCCAGCCGAGGACGAGCATCGGCGCGGCGACGACGAAGAAGAGGTTGTAGTCGGCCGCCGCCCCCGGGTGCCCGTGCAAGAGCTGGTGCAGGCCGCGCAGCGTGCCGCAGCCGGGGCAGTCCAGCGACGTCGCCCAGCGGAACGGGCAGGTGGGGTAGTGGCCGGGCTGCGCCGGATCGACCAGGTAGACCCGCACGGCGGCGGCCGCCGCGATCGCCCCCACCGCGCCGAACCCGCCCAGGCGGGCCCGCGGCGACCAGTTCCGCGCGGTCCAGAGCCGGCTCGGTTCCGGCGCGGCCTGCCCGGCGTGGGAGGGGGCGACGCCCGGCTCCGTTCGCGGCGCCGCCGACGTCCCGGCCGGGACGGCCGGGACGGGCAGCGGGTGGTCCGGATGCGGGATCGCGGCCGTCACCATGGTCTCGGCGTGGATGCCCAGGTCTTCAGGCCGGGGAGGAAACGCCGCCCCACCTCGTTCACCGGTGGATGTCCTTTCCGCGGAATAGGCGCATGGCCCGTTTCCGGCTCTGTCCGACGGTCGATCGGGCGGTGATCAGGAGTTGGAATCCCCCGCCTTCACGTCAGGCGGGGGAGGACGTCAATCCAGGTGCAGGGCATTCTCCTCGGCCGAGGTGTTCCTGATCGTCTCGTCGTCTACCTCGAGGGCCGCGTCCTCGAGGCCCGCGGTGTCCTCACCGTAGACGTCGGCCCGCAGGATTCGGCCCGACTCCCGGCGCTCGGCCTCCAGGTAGGGGTCGGCGTCCGGCAGTTCGGCCGCGAGCTGCTCCGCGAAGGACGAGCCCGCGCGCTCCTCCCGCGGCGTGTGCGGGTACCGGACACCTGCGCTCGGCCGATCCGGAACCTCCCAACTGTCGTCGAGCGGATCCTGGCCGGCGTCCGTCGAGCCGAGCTCGTCGCTGTCGAACATCTCGGCGGGTTCCAGGGGCGAGTCCTCGAGGTTCCACGACTCGGAATCCGAGGCGGGCTGTGTCACGGCGGCCTCCCCGACCGGTTCCCGGCGGGTGGCGGCCATCCGGTGGCGTGCACCTGGACGGATCGCCGACGGGGCGGGTCCGGTCGCTGTAGACATCGGTGCGTCCCGGGCCGTTCCCGGCACGCCTTGACAATGCACCTTCCCTGGCCTGGCGGCGCTAAGCCCACTCCCCGCCCCGGCCTTGCCGTCCGAGCAGTCCTGCCGCCCGGCGTCGAGTAGCTATCTGTACTTCACAAGTCATCGATGGTGACGCGGCGCGCGTGGCGGGGCGAGTCCGAGCGCTTCGCTCCCACCCCCAACATCCCCCATCCGTTGGGACAACGCCGATCTCGCCGGTTTACCGGGTGCCGCGGCGTCGGCGGGCGTCGGTGGTCGGGCGCGGCCGGCCGGATCGCCGTGTCTGGCGCGGATCCGTCCAGGTGGAGATGTGCCGAGCGGAGCCGCGGGCGGGTGCGACCGGCGTTGCGGATGCCAACGGCAGCGGTATGGACACGATTACCGCGTGGGGCGACCCCGCTTGCCACCGGATGGCAGTTGGCGTATAGCGTCCCGCTTTGTGGCTACTGTTGCTGAGCGGATACTCGACCAGCTCGCCAAGGTTCCCGCGGGATTGGACGACGGCAGACTGGCAGCGGCAATCGGGGCGAACCGGGGCACGGTGAACCAGGTCTGCCGGCGGCTTGCGCAGTCGGGACAGCTGCATCGCGCGCAGGGCCCCGGCGGTCTCATCCTCAATCGGCTGCCGCAGCCGGCCGCCGCGACCACCGAGATCCCGCCCGCCCCCGTCGAGGCCGCCCCCGTCGAGGCCGCCCCCGTCGAGGCGGGTCCGGTTGCGGTCAGCACCCTCACCGCCGCGGCCCCGGCCACCCCGGCGGCGCCGGCTTCCGAACCGTCCGCGGCCGAAGCGCAGACCTCCGATGCCACGTCGGGGGCGGTGCGGACCAGCCCCCAGGATGCACCGGCGGCGGAGGTCGAGCCGATCTTGGTCGCGGAGCCGGTGTTGGTCGCGGAGCCGGTGTTGGTCGCGGAGCCGGTGTCGGCAGGGGAGCCCGCACCGGCCCTGGCCGTGGCTGGCGAGCCGGTCGTGGAGCCCGAGCCGGTTCCTCTCGCGGAGATCCAGCCGGTCGTGGAGGCTGAGCCGGTCGTGGAGCCGGTCGTGGAGCCGGTGTCGGCGGGGCAGTCGGCCCCGGTCGTGGAGGTGGTCGCCGAGCCGGTCGTGGAGTCCGCGCCCGCTCCCGTCGCGGGGATCCCGCCGGTCGGGGCCGAGGAAGTGGAGCCGGCCGGCGTGCAGGCAGAGCCGCCTGCGCCGGCGGTGCCGGCGGTGCCGCCTGTGCCGGCGGTGCCGGCCGAAACGGCTGCCCCGGCCGTGGCCGTTGCCTCGGCGGCCCCGGCCTCCGGCGAGGCGGAGGATCCGGTGGCAACGCTCGGGCAGGTCCTGGCCGCCCTCGACGAGGCGATGGCCCGCTTGGGGAGCACGATCCCGCCGGGGCCGGCGAAGGCCCCGGACGATGCCACGCCATCGGTGGAGTCGACGGGCGGTACGGTAACCGAGCCTTCCGGGACGGAAGCGGTCCTCGCGGCGACTCCGGCCGCCGGTGGGGGCGGCGGCCGGACGGGGACCGGCGTTCTCTCCTCCGCGGAACCGGCCATCGGCAACGTCGTCGTGGCAGCCGAGGGCGCGGGAACGGGTGACGGGGAGGGCGGTCAAGGCGCGGGCGGGGAGAGCTCCCCGGCCGCGGAGGAGGCACCGGTGGAGCGCGGGAGCGCGCCTGCGGTGCGTCGAAGCTGGTGGCGTCGCATGTTTGTACGCAACGCTGGTTGATGTAACGGTACGTAGTCGGCGGCGGCTGGTTGGCTGTCGTCAGCCTGACGTATCGAGGACGTCGATCTGGCCGTACCGTTCGAGCGTCACCGATCAACCAGGGGAGAGCATGTCCATGCGAGCGAAATCGCTCGTCGCCGCCGTCGTGCTGTCGTCATTGGCGCTCGTCGCCTGCGGCAGCCGTGCGGGCAACACCGGGCCGACCACGGCCGCCAGCACGCAGGCCGGCGCCTCGAACAACACCGCCTCCGACGTCGGGGTCACGCCCACCGAGATCAAGATCGGTACGATCGCCGGTCTGAGCAGCGGTTTCGGCCCAGACACGTTCTCCGCCTCGCTGTACGGGGCGCGGGCCTACTTCAAGGCGCTCAACGCGGCGGGCGGCGTGAACGGTCGGAGCGTGAACCTCGTCGAGTGCGACGACAAGGGCAGCCCCGACGGAAACGTCAGCTGCGCGCACAAGCTCGTCGACGACGAGAAGGTCTTCGCGCTCGCCGGTGTGACCGCCTTCAGCTACGCGGGTGCGCAGTACATCAACTCGAAGGGCGTGCCCGACATCGGCGGCCAGCCCGTCGGCACCGAGTACGACCAGTACCCGCACCTGTACTCGATCTACGGTAGCTACTACCCGCGCAACGGCGACCGCCCCGGCTACAACGGCACGCTGTACGCGGGGACCGAGACCTACCGCTGGTTCAAGCAGAACCTGCACACCAACGTCGCCGGGGTCGTGTACTACAACGTGGCCCAGTCGCAGCGCTACGCCAAGTCGGTGGCCGACGGCCTGCGCAAGGAGGGCTACACCGTCGTCGAGGAGCAGATCAACCTCGGGGCGCCGAGCTGGGACTCCGCGGTGCTCGACCTCAAGCGGCGCGGCGTGCAGATCGTCTTCGACGCGATGGACGACGGCGGCAACGCGCAGCTGTGCAACTCCATCGAGAGCCAGAAGATGCCGCTGCAGGCCAAGGTGACCCCGCCGCAGGGCTGGGCGAACAACATCGGCCAGGTCTACAGCGCGTCGCCGAACTGCCGGAACACGATCTACTCGACCAGCGGCTCGGCCAACTACCAGGACACCTCGATCCCCGCGGTGGCACAGTTCCAGAAGGACCTCCAGGCGGCGGCGCCCGAGCGGGTGGCCAAGGAGAACCTGTGGACGCTGGAGGGCTACGCCGCGGCCCAGTGGCTGACCGACGCGATCCGCTCCTGCGGCGCGAACGTGACCCGCACGTGCGTCGAGGCGTTCATGAACAGCGGCAAGGACTATGACGGCCACGGGCTGCTCATCTCGTCCGGCCGCAACTTCAAGAAGGCTCCGGAACCGCCGGCGCAGGATCAGAACTGCCTGAACGTCGCCCGCTGGAAGGACTCGGCGAACGGCGGCAAGGGTGGCTGGGAGACCCAGGTCAAGGACATGAACACGAACTGCTTCACCGTTCCGAACCTGCCCTACCCGGCGGGCTGACGGCCGGCGGCAGTGCCCTCTGCGGCCGCGACCGCCGAGCAGATTCGGGCCCCGGCCGGGATCCCCGCACCCGCGGGTGGTCCCGGCCGGGGCCCGGCTCGTTGCGGCGGAGTGGGCGGGCGGAGCGGCTCCAGTCGGGGCGGGCTCAGGCCAAGGCGGAGGCGCCGGTGGCCGCGCCGCCGGCGAACTCGGCGGGCGTGCCGACGAAGGACCGTTCCCCCCGGTGCAGGACGTAGACCAGGTCGGCCATGGCCAGCGCCTGCTCGGTGTACTGGTCGGCGAGCAGGACCGTGGTCCCGGAGGCGGCCACGGTCGCCAGCCAGCCGAACAGGTCCGCGGCGACCTTCGGCGACAGGCCGAGCGACAGCTCGTCGACCATGAGCACCGAGGGGCGGGCGAGCAGGGCCCTGGCCAGCGCCAGCATCCGGCGCTCGCCGCCGGACATCGAACCGGCCCGCTGGGTGAGCCGCTCGCGCAGCCGGGGGAACGACTCCAGCGCCGGGGTGATGTCGGGATGCCCGCTCGCCTCGGCGATGATCTGCAGGTTGTCCCGGACCGACAGGGTGGCGAACACGGCCCGCTCGTCCGGTACCAGCATCAGGCCGCGCCGCGCCCGGTCGACGGTGGACAGCCGGGTGATGTCCTCGCCGCGCCAGGTCAGGGTGCCCGCCCGCAGCGGGATCAGCCCGGACAGCACCCGCAGCGAGGTGGACTTGCCCGCGCCGTTCGCCCCCAGCAACGCGGTCACCTTCCCGGCCGGGATGGCGAGGTCGAGGCCGTGCAGGACCTCGACCGTGCCGTAGCCGGCGCGGGCCCCCGTCAGTTCGAGCTCGGCGGTCGCCGTCGTCACCGTGCCTCCCCGGTCTGCCCCGCCGCGGCGAGGGGTGCCTGCGCCAGGTACACCGACCGCACGGTCGGGTCGTTGCGGACCGTCTCCGGGTCGCCGGACGCGACGACCCGGCCGCCCACCATCGCGTACACCTGGTCGACGACCGAGAAGACGAGGTCGACGTCATGGTCGACGATGACGATGCCGACCCCGCTGGCGGCGGTTCGCCGCAGCAGCTGCGACAGCTTGGCGGTCTCCTCGCTGTCCAGGCCGCTGGCGGGCTCGTCGAGCAGCAGGACGTCCGGGCGCGCGCACAGTGCCCGGGCGAACTCCACCAGCCGCAGCGCCCCCGTGGGCAGCGTCCCGGCGATGGTGTCGCGCACGTCGGACAGGCCGAGGGAGTCCAGGACCTCCTCGACGATCTGGGTCACCGGTCCCTTCGGGGCCAGGCCCAGCCGTTCGAGCGCACGCTCGACGCTGTGGCTGACCCGGCCCCGGCCCTGCGCGGACAGGCCCAGCAGGCCGCCGGCGTAGTCCCGGCGCCGGTTCTCCGCGCCGACGAGCAGGTTGTCCGCGACGGTGAGGGTGGGGAACAGCGAGGGGACCTGGAAGGTCTGCACCAGCCCACGGCGGGAGCGGATGTCCGGCCGCATCCGGGTGATGTCGGTGCTGCCGAGCAGCACCTTGCCCTCGTCGGGCTGCTCGACGCCGGTGAGCAGGCTGAACAGCGTCGACTTGCCGGCGCCGTTCGGCCCGATGAGGCCGGTGATCATGCCTGGTGGGGCGACGAGGTCGACGTGGTCGACCGCGGTGAGGCCGCCGTAGCGGCGCACCAGGCCGACGGCCTGGAGCACGTGCCGGCTCATGCCCGGCCTCCCTCGGCTGGGTGGACGCCGGCGCCGGTGGGTGCCGGGCCGGGCGGCTGCGTCACCGCCGGGCGCGGGACGCCGTCCGTGCTCGCCGCGTGCCGCTGGCGGGCCCCCGCCGTCTGGGCGGCGGCGTACTGCTGGACCATCGCCACCAGGCTGGAGCCGAAGGGCGTGAGCCGCGGGGCGTCCGCGGGCAGCCCGTCCTGGTTACCGGACAGTGGCCAGCGGGCGTAGTGCCCGGCGCGGGCCGCCCCCAGGGTCGAGCCGATCCCGGGGATGCCGGTGCTGCCGGTGATACCGGTGGTCGCCGGCAGGTGGCCCACCGCGGAGATGCGCACGGGCACCGGTCGCGGGGCCCGCTGGTTGGGGTCGACGAAGCTGTCGGCGAGGTACTGGGCGAGCAGCCGGAGCAGGCCGCGTACGGCCGAGGCGAGCCCGCCGGGCATCCACCCGAGGGCGAGCGCCAGGATGCCGATCGCCAGCGTCGACGACCCGGCCGGGGCCAGCACGTCGATCGTGACTATGAAAGCGGCGGCCACGATCGCGCCGGCCGCGCTGTCGGCGCCGAACACGACGACCGCGGTGAACCACAGCAGGCTCTGCAACGGGGCGAAGTCGTCGGCGGAGAAGGAGTAGCTGCTGTGCACCAGCAGCGTCCCGCCGAGCCCGGCGACGACGGAGGAGACGGTGAAGGCCAGCAGCTTGAGGTTGCGCACGTCGACGCCGACCGCGGCCGCGCCCTCGGAGTGGTCGCGCAGGGCGAGCAGGGCCCGGCCGAGCCGGCCGTGGTGCAGGTTGCGCACCACGAGCAGGCCGATGCCCAGGCAGATCAGCTCGAAGACGTAGAACGCCTTCTCGGACAGCTCCCAGCCGAACAGCGTCAGCGGGTCGAGGTACAGCCCGGTGGCGAACGTGGGCTGCTCGAAGACGAACCGGCTCACGACCGCGCCGACGGCGAAGGTCGTCAGGGCCAGCGTCAGCCCGCGGCGCCTGATCGCCGGGTAGCCGGTGATCAGGCCGATGGGGGCGACGAACAGCGCGCCGACGAACATCGACGCGATTCCCGGTATCGCCGGCAGGCCGAACAGGTCACCGTTGGTGAGCTTGAGTGACAGCATCGCGCCGAGGCCCGCGAAGCCGGCGGCTCCGAGGGAGAGCTGCCCGCTGTAGCCGGTGACGATCACCATCGACAGGAAGATCAGGGCCAGCGCCGGCACCATGAACGCCGAGCGCAGGTCGGAGGGCGCGAAGGTGAGCGGCGCGAGCAGCAGCGCCCCGCCGCCCAGCTTGCCGAGGTAGTCCCGACGGAAGCGGACTCCGCTGACCCGTCCGGACGGCGGCGCGCCGCGGCTGGAGAAGCTCGCCGTCGCGCCGGAGTCGCCCGAGCCCAGCTCCCGCAGCTTCGGGACGGCGAGCAGCAGGACCAGCAGGGCGACGATGAACAGGTTCGACTGGAGCACGGTCAGGATCTGGCCGGCGTCGCCGTCGAGGGTGAACTGCTTGAGCTCGCTCTGCAGGATGGCGATGCCGAGCGCGGTGAGCACCGCGACCGGCATGCTCGACAGCCGGGCGGCCACGACCACCGCGAAGGTCTCCAGGACCAGCAGGGTCAGGCCGTAGGGGGTGAGCTGGAAGCGGGGGGCGAGCAGGATGCCGGTCAGGCCCGCCATCGTGGTGCCGGCGGCCCAGCCGGCGGCCGCCACCTTGTCGGCGGGCACGCCGGACAGCTCGGCGAGCTGCCGGTCGTCGACGACGGCCCGGATCTGACGGCCGAAGGCGGTGCGGGCGGCGATGATCCCGATGACGACGGCGAACACCACGACCATGATCAGTTCGGCCAGGGCGTCGACCCCGATCCGGGTGTCGCTGAACAGCCGGACCGACGAGTTCGGGAAGATGCTGGGCGCATCGCTGCGCGCCCCCAGCCCCCAGATGCCCGCGGTGATGCCCAGGCTCAGCACCAGCACGCCGAGACTGGCGACGAGGGACTCGGCGGCCGACGCCCGGCGGCGGGCCAGCGGCCGGAACACCAGCCGTTCGAGCAGCAGCCCGATGCCGGGGGACACCACGGCGAGGGCGATCACGGCGGCCAGCCAGATCGGCAGGTCCCACTCGACGACCATCTCGCGGAAGATGTAGGCCACCAGGGTGGCGATCCCGCCCTGGGCGAGGTTGAGCACGCCGTTGGTGCGATAGGTGACCAGCAGGCCGATGCCGGACAGGGCGGCGATCGCGCCGAGCGAGATGCCGGCCAGCGCCAGATCGATGCTGGTCATCGGCCACCCTCTCGGCGTCCGCCGTCGCCGGCCGGGTCAAGTGTGATCACGGGAACGCTCGCCTTTCGGGGCGCCGTCGCAACGCGGGGAGACGCCGGCGGGTCAGGCGCGCGGACCGGGCGCGCTGACCCCCGCCGGGAGGGCCGGCCCACCCGCCACGGCGTTGCCGGCCGAGTTGAAGTAGGAGTTCTGCGGCGGGGCGGCGGGCTGCTGCTGGTAGGGCGCCTGGGCCGGGGCGGTCGGTGCCTCGCCGCCGGCTTCCTCACCGGCGGTGGCGGCCGCGATGATCAGCGAGTGCAGGTCGTCGACCTGGCCGACGGTGCGGGCCTGCGCGGCCTGGGCCGCGTCGAAGCGGTCGGCCACCAGCAGCGCGCTGCCGATCAGGACGAGCGCCAGCCCGCCGAAACCGCCGGACACCACGTACGGTAGTTGCAGCGCGACGTCCGTCTCCTTGGACACGCCCAGGTAGCAGCCGAGAAGCAGGACGCCGCCGGCTGCCGCCACCACCCATCCACGCAGCGCACGCACCACGTCGACCACCAGGCGCGAAGTGGGCCGCGGGTTACCGGTCCCAGCGGTCTGCTCGTCCACTTTCGTCTCCCCCAAGGAGCGTCTCGTCATCGATCGTTCGGGCTGCGTCCCCGCATGGCGCCCGTCCCGGTAGATGATCCGGGTCACGACAGACGTCAGATTAGTGCTCGGAGCTGAACAGGTGCTCTGTCGGGTGGCCCACGGATGTTCCCGGCAAGCTCCGGTGGCACGGGAAGCTTCGTCGCATTCGGTATACGAGGATAGGCCAACGTCCACCGACGGCGGTCAGGTATGTCCGCTCACGGACAGTCTGGTGCTTATGTCGGTGCCCGTCGACCCCAGGACGATCGGCTCGTCCCGGCCGGCGGGCCCGAGCCCGCGGGCAGGCCCCGGCGGGCGACGTTCCCGGCGCAGGCCGACGCCCGGATCCGCCGCCGCGGCGTCCCGTCCGGGCGGCGCGCCGGGTGGGGCGCCGCCCGATGCGCCCAGGCCGGAGTGCCATGGCCCGAACCGGACCGACGGCCGTCCCCGCACCTGCCGGCGGTCCCGCGGGATTCGGGCCGATCGGCGCGGTCCACCGACAGGCCCGCGCATCCGCGGGCGATGACGATGTGTTGTGTTTCTCGTGTGGGGAGGTTGCCCCTTCGGGCCGTCGGCGGCGTTTCGGGGGCCGATGTTGCGACAGGGGTGGGATCCGTGGGGCGCTGCTCGCCCGGCCGGCCCGCAGGCGCGCGGGTCAGCCCGAACGGCGGGGCTGCGCGGGGATGACGGTGGGGGCGTCGAGGACGTCGCAGAGCACGGCGGCACCAAGGGCCACGGCGGCGGTCGCGCCATGCTCGGGGGCGGTCGCGCCGGGCCCGCCGACCCGCGGGGCGTGGGCCCCGGCCGGCGCCTCGGTCGCGGCGGGCTGCGCCGCGAGCAGGTCCGCGCAGCGGTCCACCCAGACGCGCCGGCGCTGCCCGAGCTGTCGGTCCTCGACCTCCAGCGGGCCGGGGACGCCACCCATCGCGGCCTGGAGGTGGGCCCACTCGTGCGCCGCCGACCAGCTCGTGAAGGAGCCCAGGTACTCGCCGTCGTAGTCGTAGACGTGACAGGGCCGTAGGCCCAGGTGTCGGTCCGCCACCATCACAGCCAGCCCTTCGGGGTCGGGAAAGCCTTTCATGATCATACCGTCCCGCGGGTCGGAACCCCCCACCGACGGAACGGACCGGATCGGTCCGACCGTCCGGGATCCCGATCGTCGGGGATGTGGCCCCGGGCTGGTCGCGCCGGACGCGCTGGTCCAGAGCCCAGAGGTCATACTTCGCTACAGGCTACGGGGTGTGCACGGTGGGCGGTAGTCCCGGGGGATGTCCGGCATGGGACGACGTCGGGCGGTGTCGGGACGTCGGGCGGTGCCGGGACGTCAGGTGACGCCGGGGACGTCAGGTGATGATCGGGACGTTGCGCTGCCGCGGCGGTACCCCGGTCCCGCCGGCCGCCCGGCCGAACCGCCAGGCGTCCGTGACGATCCGGTCGATGCTCGACCGGGGTGAGCCCCAGCCCAGCTCGGTGCGGATCCGCCGGCTGTCACCGATCAGTGCCTTGGGCTCGGGGACGGGCGGGCAGTGGACGCGCCGCACCGGGCGCCCGCTGACCCTGCCGACGGCCGCCAGCACCTCGACGATGCTCACCCCGACTCCGCTGCCCACGTTGAACACCGAGCAGCGTCCCGGCGTGGCCGCCGCCAGCGCCGCGTGGTAGGCGGCCGCCATGTCCCCGACGTGGACGTACTCCCGCAGCGCGTGCCCGTCGCCGTTGACGCGGAAGACGTCGCGACGCCCGCTCGCCACCGCGATCGCCGCCGGGATGATCCGGCTGTCGTCCCGGTCGTAGTGCCCCGCGACGGCGCCCGCGACGTTGAACGAGCGCAGGATGACCGCTCCGACCAGGCCGGTGCCGGCCTGATGGCTCAGCAGGCGCTCGGCGGCGAGCTTGGACGCGCCGTAGGGGTTGGACGGGTCCGGCGGGCGGCTCTCCGGGACGCCGGTGAGATCGACGTCGCCGTAGACGGCGCAGCTCGAGCCGAACACGAACGCGGGCGCGACCCCGGTCCGCTCCGTGCCGATCTCCAGCGCCGTGAGCAGGTTGACCGTGCCAGTGAGGTTGGCCTGGAAATAGCGCAGGGGAGCCATCCGCGACTCCCGGACCCGGGTCAGGGCCGCGAGATGGCACACCCCGTCGAAGCCTCGAGCCACCCCGGCGGCGGCGAGCTGCCGCGGGTCGAGCAGGTCCGCGGCCACCACCTCGACGCCGGGCGCGAAGGCCGGCGCCGAGGAGTGGTCGCGCACCATCGCGGTCACCGCGTGGCCCTCGGCGGCGAGGGCATCCGTGACCACTCCGCCGATGAACCCGGACGCACCGGTGACCAGAACGCGCATGTCCCGGATCAGGACGCCGTCCGCGCGCGCACGCCGGGCAGCAGCGTCTCGCGGTGACGCCAGGCGAGCTCGAGGCACGCCGCCGCCGACGGAGCGATGGGCTCGGTGTCGACGAGGCGGCGCAGCGCGGTGTGGGTGAACGGGATGCCCTCGGTCACCGCCCGGTTGGGCCCCGCCGTGACGACGGAGCCCTCGGCGTTGCTCTGGACCATTCCGCCGAACAGCTTGTCGAAGGCGTCCGCGTCGATGACCACGACGGTGAGTATCTCGCCGAACAAGGTCAACGCGTCGAGGCCGATGCCGAAGTACGACACCCGCACCGAGCCCGCCCGCCGCGCCTGCTCGAAGGAGCGGAACGGTTCGTCGGTGTCGTAGTCGATCGGGCTGGACGAGCTGCCGTCGTGCTCGGGGTTGCCCAGCAGCTCCTCGCTGAGCTCCCGCATGATGTTGCGCCACAGGTCGAAGTCGGCCTCGTGGTGGAACGCGGTGATCCCCGACGGCTGGAACACCCCGGCGGGGATCACGTGGTAGACCCCGCCGGCGGTCGCCACCGAGCCCGCGCTACGCCGGTGCAGGAAGAAACTCGCCTGACCGCCCCGATCGTGCCGGATCGTCAGGGTGTTGATCGACGGCAGGGCCACCCGGCGGCCGAAGTCGAACGGGTTGCCGATGCGCGCCCGGAACGGCAGCGCCGGCCAGGACAGCCCGGTGCCGGCCATCGCGGCGGCCGCCTCGTGCGCCACCGTCTCGCACACGTCGACGGCGTCGAAGTAGGTCGTGTGGCCGAAGTTCAGCGTCGGGCGGTTGTCCGCCGTCGCCGGCGCCGTGCCGTCGCCGCCGATGTCCAGCAGCCGGAAGCTCAGCCGGTTCTCGAACAGCGTCGGCCGGTCGAGATCGCGCATCGCCCGGGTGTAGCGCTGGTAGCGGGTCTGCGGGCTGCCGCCGCCGAGCAGCGGGCGGCTGCCGGCCGTCTCCGGTTCGTCCCCGCGGATCAGCGGCGGTTCGACGTTGTCCTGCCAGCGCAGGGCGACCTCGTCGATGTCCACCGGCCGGTCCCAGACCCAGCCCGGGCGGGCCAGCAGGCCGCTGCCGAGCCGGTCGGTCTCCGGGTAGAGCCGCACCGCGGCCCGGGCCAGGCTGATCCGGTGGTGGTTGAGGTGGTCCCGGGTCAGCCGCCAGGCGCGCTGGCTGGCAGCGACCTGTTCGGCCGCGGGACTGCGCGGGCCGCTGTCCCGTCGGCGGTCAGCCATCGCGCCGGGCGCCAGGCCCACGTCCTCGGGGGACAGCGCGAGGTTGCGGGCGATGTGGCGCAGCGTCGAGATGTCATGGATGGCCCGGCGGCCGCTTTCCACCTTTGACACGTACGACTGGTCGAAACCCAGCCGATCGGCCAGTTGCTGTTGCGTCAGGCCGTGTGCCTGTCGGTAAGCCCTCAGGAGCTGGCCGACGCCGACGCTGGCTGGAGTGGCCCGCGGCGGCGTCCAGAGCCAGGTGTGACCAGTCACCCGCTGTCCTCTCGTCCGACAATCGTGTTACGCGAAGTGAGCATAACGAGTCGGGCATCTGGGAGCGCAGTGACATAAATCGACCACCCCATACGGAGGTGGTCCGGTGGCGTCCTGCAACATCTTCGCTGCCTTGCGTTATGCGGCGCTGTTCCCGCCGTCCCGGTGTTCATTGGTTGGGCAACCCGTCGGACAGATCGAGGACGACTACGACAATGATCGCGACAAGTATCCAGCGGAAGAAGCCGATGCGGCTCCACACGTCGCGGGCGATGCTCCGGCCGGCTCGACCGCCGAGTACGAGCAGAGCAAGCAACGCGCCGCTGACCACGACGATGAAGATGCCGGCATTACTGTGGTCCACGCTGAAGACGATCGCATGACGGCGTCGGGTGACTACACAGGTCCTGTCCAATTGCCGCCGATCGGCCGGGAACCGCGCCATGTGCGGCGCGCACTCGGCTGGCGTGAGGTCGGGCGCGGGCGTGGTCACGTCGAGGCACTCCCGGGCGCTGGCGGCGTGGGCGGCAAGGTGTGAGGGACATCATGCAGGACTGCGCCCGCCCCACCGCCGGACCAACACACCCCCGGCACGGCGAACTCACCCTCTTCCGCCACCCGCGGGATCACGGGAGACGCGCATCTGGACGGGCTCGTCCCTACCCTGTTCCGGATGTCCACGGCACTTATGACCGATCACTATGAGTTGACCATGCTGCGGGCGGCGCTGCGCTCCGGGGCGGCGAACCGTCGTGTGGTCTTCGAGGTCTTCACCCGCTCTCTGCCGCCCGGCCGCCGCTTCGGCGTGTTCGCCGGCACCGGCCGGCTGCTCGATGCCCTGGCGGACTTCCGCTTCTCCCCGCCCGAGCTCGCCGCGCTGCGCGCCGCCGACGCCGTCGACGACGCCACCGCGGCCTGGCTGGCGGACTACCGCTTCCGCGGCGACATCCGCGCCTTCGCCGAGGGCGAGCCGTTCTTCCCCGACACGCCGGTCCTCGCCGTCGAGGGGACGTTCGCCGAGTCGGTGCTGCTGGAGACGCTCGTGCTGTCGATCCTCAACCACGACAGTGCGATCGCCGCGGCCGCCGCCCGGATGGTCGCCGCGGCCGGCGAGCGGCCCTGCCTGGAGATGGGCTCGCGGCGCACCCACGAGGCCGCGGCGGTGGCGGCCGCGCGGGCGGCCTACCTGGCGGGCTTCGCGGCCAGCTCCAACCTGGAGGCGGCCCGGACCTACGCCGTGCCCAGCGTGGGGACCAGCGCGCACGCGTTCACCCTCGTCCATCCCTCCGAGGCCGAGGCGTTCGCCGCCCAGGTGGCCGCCCTGGGCCGGGGCACGACACTGCTCGTCGACACCTACGACGTCCCCGAGGGCATCGCCGCCGCGGTCGCCGCCGCCGGGCCGGAGCTCGGCGCCATCCGGATCGACAGCGGCGACCTGGGCCGGCTCGCCACGGCCGCCCGGGCGCAGCTCGACGCGCTCGGCGCGACCGGCACCCGGATCATCGCCACCGGAGACCTGGACGAGCACGCCATCGCCCGGCTGGGCCAGGCGCCCGTGGACGGCTACGGGGTCGGGACCAGCCTGGTCACGGGGTCCGGGGCGCCGACCGCCGGGTTCGTCTACAAGCTTGTCGAGGTCGACGGCGTCGCCGTGGCCAAGAGATCGGTGGGCAAGACCAGCCGCGGGGGACGCAAGCGGGTCGTGCGCCGCCACGACCCCACCGGCCGCGCCGTCGCCGACGTCGTCCTCCCCTCCACCACGGCCCCCACCACCACGGCCCCCTCCACCACGGCCCCCACCACCATCGTCCCCACCGCTGCCCCGACGGCTGGTACCACCTCCGCCGCCACGACTTTCGCCACCGTCGCGGAGCGCGCCGTCCCGGAGCGCGCCGTCCCGGCCGCGACCGGCGCCGCGCAGCCGGTGCCGGCCGCCGGCGCGACGGCTCTCCCGGCGGGCTTCCCGTCGCTGTCGGCGCCGGTCCTGCCACCGACCGGGGCGCCCCTGCCGGCGGACGCCGGTTCCGGGTCCCGGCCCGGCGAGTCCCGGGACCGCGAGCTGCTCCGGTCCATCGTCGTGGGCGGCGAGCTCGTCGACGCCGGCCTGGTCGGTCCCGCCGGTACGCGTCGGGCCCGGGAGCATCACGGCCGGGCGTTCGCCGCGCTGCCCCCGACGGCGCGGGACGTGCGGTTCGGCCAACCGTGCCTGCCCGTGGTGCACACCACCGGCGCCTGACCCGTCGGGGTAGACGCCTGAACCTGGCGCACCCGTCCGTCCGCTGCTCCCTGCCCGCCCGCCGCGGCCCCGCGAACCCCGTTACCCCGAACCCGCTACGGGGAGGGGGCCGTGTGCGGTGGGGTGGGCATGGCCAGACTGGAGGGGTGCCGCCCGCATCGCCGCCGAATCAGGTCCGCGGTCCGCGTGACGGCGATGACGGGCGGCGTCACGGTCATCCCGTCACGCCGCCCGTCGTCGCCGTCAGCGTGGACCTGGTCCTGCTGACCCTGCGCGGCGGCCGGCTCTGCGTCCTGCTGATCCGCCGGGACGACCCGCCGTTCGACGCGGCCTGGGCGCTGCCCGGCGGCTTCGTCGGCGGCGACGAGGACCTCGACACCTCGGCATCGCGCCAGCTGTGGGCCGAGACCGGGGTCACCACGACCGGCCATCTCGAACAGCTGCGCACCTACGGCGGCCCGCACCGCGACCCGCGGGCGCCCGGGGTCAGCGTCGCCTACCTGGCCCTGCTGCCGAATCTGCCGCAGCCGCCGCCCGGCCGGGACGGCCCCCGCGCCCGGTGGTGGCCGGTGGCGGACCTGGACTCCCCGGATGGCCCCACGCTGGCCTTCGACCATCCGCGGATCGTGGCCGACGGGGTCGAGCGGGCCCGCGCGAAGCTGGAGTACACCCCGCTGGCCGCCGCCTTCTGCGAGGACCAGTTCACCCTGGCCGACCTGCGCCGCGTCTACGAGGCGGCCTGGGGCGTCGGGCTGGACCCGCCGAACTTCCGGCGTAAGGTGCTGTCCACGCCCGGGTTCGTCGTCCCGCTGGGCCAGCGCACCTCCCCACGCGGCGGCGGCCGGCCCGCCGAGCTGTACCGGCGCGGCTCGGCCACCGCGCTGCACCCGCCGCTGCTGCGCCGCTCCGTCTGACCGTCCGCGCCGCGCCGCGCCGTCGCAGGGCGTGACCGGACGTGCGTCGTCGCATCTCACCGCGCCCGGCGGCGGGTCAGGGCGCGGGAATGGCGTAACAATAGGCCTCGTGTCTGTCACCGCCGTGTCGCCACTCGATGTCGAGGAAGTCGACGAGGCCCTCGATGACGAGCGGCCGTGGGTCACGATCGTCTGGAACGATCCGATCAACCTCATGTCGTACGTGACCTACGTCTTCCAGAAGTTGTTCGGTTACAGCAAGTCGAAGGCCACCGAGCTGATGCTCGACGTCCACCACAAGGGCCGGGCCTCGGTCGCCACCGGTACCAGGGAGGAGATGGAGGCCGACGCGGAGCGCCTGCACGCCTACGGGCTGTGGGCGACGATCGCTCAGGACTGAGGATCGCCGGGACTGGCGACCGCCGGGACTGACCAGCGTCCGGGACTGACCAGCGCCCGGGCTGTGCGCGGTCACCGCGTCGGCACCGCCGTCGGCGTCGTGCGGGGAGCGCCGATCGGCCTCCTACGGGCCTACCCATGCCCACTGTCGGGCCACTATCTGACTAACAGGGCCGCAAGGGGCTACCCGGATCGGGACCGCGGCGGCCGATGCCGGCCGCCGGTGCCGGGCCGGCGTGGCGCGTGCCTGCCGGTCGGGCGGGCGGTCCACGCGTGATCCCCGGCGAGGACGACGGAATGCCGGGGGCCGGTCGTCCCGGCCGCGGGCGGCGGTCGGACAATGTGCTCGGTGCGCTGGGAAGGCGCGGGCGAGATTCGTCCCGGTCGGTCCCCCGAGCCTCCGTGGTGGCAGTTCCGAAAAGCCCGATGAATCTGTATTCGTCGCTTGTTTTCGGAATGAACGCCCTCTCCGGTTCGGATCTGCCGGAGCCCAGAGATGAATCCGGGCTGTGCGTATCGTCCGTCGGAGAAAATTCGGCTATCTCGTTCGGAATATTCCGGGTAATCGGGGCCCCGCCTTCGCCGGCGGGCGTCGAGTGGCCGCCGCATGACTCCGCTCGGTGTCGGGTTCGATAACGTCTGTATCGCAAAATTGTCCAGATTGCGGGTGGTTCGACCGAGCTACCTCTTCCCGGGGGTCACCCCCGAAAACGTGTCCGGAGGCCCGCGGGCCACCCGCCGCCGGTCGCGTCGGGGGCCGTCGGCGTCCGGTCCGCGCCGGGCGGGGACCGGACGGATCGCGCCATCCCCGGCCGGCAGGTGCGCCGACGTGACACGCAGGGCCACCCCGCCGGCTGGACTAGGCTGGCGGTGGTCACCTGCCGACCGTCCGCTCCGCCGTAACCCCGCTGCGCGCCCGCGTCCCTTTTCTGGGTGATGGCGCCGCGGTACCCGTCGCGGTACCGGTCGAGCCGCCGCGGCGGCGTCGGTGGTGACCGGCGGATGATCCGCAGGCGGGCGGGCGCTGCGGACGGGTGGTGATGGAGGGCGCGACGTCGTGGCTGCTGACGGTTTCCGTCGCACCCGGGCCGGGATCGAGCTGCGGCTGCCCCAGTGGGAGTCGCAGTTGCTGTCCCAGCTCGTCGGCCAGATCGAGACTCTGCTCGAACCGCCGCCCGTCGAGGACCCGCTGGAGGCGATGGTCGGACTGCGCGACACCGCCCCGCCCCCGCCGGAGGACCCGGCGATCGCCCGGCTGCTCCCCGACCCGTATCCGGACGACCCGATGGCCTCCGGGGACTTCCGCCGCCGCCGCACCGACGACCTGCTCGCCCGCAAACGTGACGCCGCCCGCCGTGTGCTGGCCGCCATGCCCGCTCCCGGGTCCGTGCTCGTCCTCGACGAGGACGCCGCCCAGGACTGGCTGACCACCCTGAACGACCTGCGGCTGTTCCTGGGCACCCGCCTCGCCCTGACCGACGACGACTCCACCGACGAGTTGGAGCTCATGGATCCCGAGGATCCGCGCTACCCGCTGGTGGCGACATACGTCTTTCTGACCGGGCTGCTCGACGAGCTGACCCGGACGCTGGACTAGGTCGGCCGCGGCGATCCGGGCCGCCGGCCGGGACGGTCTCGTCGTCAGGACCGCCCAGACCGCCCCTTCCGCGTCGTACGGTGGGCCAGTGCTGCGTATCGACCGTGCCTGTTACGAGGCGATCGTCGCCCATGCCCGCCGTGATCACCCCGACGAGGCGTGCGGAGTCGTCGCCGGCCCGGTGGGTTCGGATCGGCCGGAGCGGTTCATTCCCATGGAGAACGCCGAGCGCTCGCCGACCTTCTACCGCTTCGATCCAATGGAACAGCTGCGGGTCTGGCGGGAGATGGACGACCGCGATGAGGAACCCGTCGTCATCTACCACTCGCACACCGCGACCGAGGCGTTCCCGTCCCGCACGGACATCTCCCTGGCCGGTGAGCCCGGTGCACACTACGTACTGGCCTCCACCCGGGAGCCCGACCACACCGAGTTCCGATCCTTCCGGATCGTCGAAGGTGTGGTCACCGAGGAGCCGGTGGAAATCGTCTGAGGACCTGGGACGTTGCAGTGGCGGGGCCGGCATTCGACGGCGCGGGAAGGGGGGACGGCGTGGTCGGTTCCGGCGATGCGCGGGCGACGCGGTCCGCGGCGCCACTTCGACCCCGCGTCGCGCCCGGTCGGCTCGCCGCCGGCTCCCGCCGGTGCGGCCACCCGGAGCGGGCAACGCCTGGTCCCGCGCCTGCCCCGGCGGACGATGTCGGGACACCGTCCGCGCGAGCTGAATCGGGGACAGTCTCGCCGCCGTCGGGGCATCCTGGGCCTGCGAGTGGCGAAGCCCCCGCGCCGGCGCGTCCCAGCCGCCTGTCGTAACACCCCGCCCGCGTAACACCCCCGCCCGTCCGGGCGGCGCCTCGGTCGAGCCCGACCGCTGGCACCCGCGAAAGGAGCACCATGGCAGTCCAGGTCCGTGTGCCGACGATCCTGCGCACCTACACGGGAGGTTCGAAGCTGGTCGAGGGCACGGGCGACACGGTCGCCGCGCTCTTCCTCGACCTCGACTCCCGCTACTCCGGGCTGCGCGGCCGGTTGGTGACCGGTGAGGACGGCGCCGAGCTGCACCGGTTCGTCAACATCTACATCAACGACGAGGACGTGCGGTTCCTCGGTGGGCTCGACGCCAAGCTCAACGACGGCGACGAGGTCACCATCCTGCCCGCGGTCGCCGGCGGCTCCACCGCCAGCTCGCCCGGCGTGCCTGCCGGTCAGCACTGAGCCGAGCGGCAGGTCCGACTCATGCGTTTCGACTCCCTCGCCGACTCCGTCGGCCGGACCCCGCTGGTCGGGCTTCCGCGACTGTCCCCGTCGCCGGAGGTCCGGCTGTGGGCGAAGCTGGAGCAGGACAACCCGACCGGTTCGATCAAGGACCGGGCGGCGCTGTGGATGATCGCCGACGGCGAGAAGCGCGGCCTGCTCACCCCCGGCGCGACCGTCCTGGAACCGACGTCCGGCAACACCGGTATCTCGCTGGCGATGGTCTGCCGCCAGCGGGGTTACCGGCTCGTCTGCGTCATGCCGGAGAACACGTCGGTGGAGCGCCGCCAGCTGCTGCAGATGTGGGGCGCCGAGATCCGGTACTCGCCCGCCGCCGGCGGCTCCAACGAGGCGGTCGCCGTCGCGAAGCGGCTCGCCGCCGAAAACCCCGACTGGGTCATGCTCTACCAGTACGGCAACCCGGCGAACGCCCAGGCACACTACGAGACGACCGGCCCGGAGATCCTCGAGGACCTGCCCGCCATCACCCACTTCGTCGCCGGCCTCGGGACGACCGGCACGCTCATGGGTACGGGCCGCTACCTCAAGGAGCGGGTGCCCGGCATCACGATCGTCGCCGCCGAGCCCCGCTACGGGGAGCTCGTGTACGGCCTGCGCAACATCGACGAGGGCTTCGTGCCCGAGCTGTACGACCCGTCGGTGCTCACCTCGCGCTACTCCGTCGGTCCACGCGAAGCCCTGCGCCGCACCCGCGAGCTGGTCCAGGAGGAAGGCATCTTCGCCGGGATCTCCACCGGCGCCATCCTGCACGCGGCGTTGGCTCAGGCCGAGCGGGCAGTCCGGGAGGGCAGGCGGGCCGACATCGCCCTCATCGTCTGCGACGGCGGCTGGAAGTACCTGTCCACCGGCGCCTACGCCGGCACCCTCGAGGAGGCAGAGGCCGCGCTGGAAGGTCAGCTGTGGGCCTAGCCCCACAGATCGCCTTCGGCGATCTGTGGGGACCCCTGGCCTAGGGGGCCGTTCGGGGTTTCCGTCGGATCGCCTTCGGCGATCTTTCTGGGGGAGCTGGTGGGGTCTTCGGCGATCTGTGGGGACCCCTGGCCTAGGGGGCCGTTCGGGGTTTCCGTCGGATCGCCTTCGGCGATCTTTCTGGGTTGAGTGGCGGGGGCTCTAGTACGGAAGGCTCTCCGCTGGCGCCTGCTGCTGCGGCGGCGTGCGCGCCGGCCGGTGATCGCGGCGGAGTCACAGCCACAGGGCCGAGCGGCGCCATGATCTCGTTGGACGCGTGCTGCCACAACCTCGAGGCCAGCATCGTGCCGAGGTTTAGTTACGGTTTACGGTCTCGGAGGGGCCGAAAACGTGACTAAACCTCGGCAGCGCCGAGTGACGAGCACGCCACGAGGCGGCTGGTCACGCGAGGTCTGCGGGCTGTGGCGCATAGTGCCGCGCAGCGACGCGCGCGGTGTGGGCCGGGCGGGCGTGGTGTCAGGAGGCGAGGACTTCGCGCAGGAGGATGGCGAGGTCTCGGAAGGCCAGGCCGCGGTGGCTGATCGCGTCCTTCTCGGCGGCGGTGAGCTCGGCGTTGGTCCGGGTCTGGCCGTCGGCGAGGAACAGCGGGTCGTAGCCGAAGCCGCCCTGTCCGCGGGGCTCGGTCAGCAGGACCCCGCGCAGCTCCCCGTGCGTCACTCGCTCGACGCCACCGGGGGTGACCAGCGCCGCCGCGCAGACGAAGGCCGCGCCGCGCCGCGCCTGCGGCACGTCGTCGAGCTGGGCGAGCAGCAGGGCGTTGTTCGCCTCGTCGCGTTCGGCGCGGGTGCCGTCCCGGCGTCCGGACCAGCGGGCCGAGCGTACGCCGGGCATGCCGGACAGCTCGTCGACCGCGAGCCCGGAGTCGTCGGCGACGGCGGGCAGCCCGGTCTGCTCGGCCGCCGCCCGCGCCTTGATCAGGGCATTCTCGGCGAAGGTGGTCCCGGTCTCGGCCACCTCCTCGCCATCGGGAAGAGCCACCAGTTCCACCGCCAGGCCGCTGGCCGCCAGGATGCGGCGCAGCTCGGTCAGCTTCGCCTCGTTGCGGCTGGCGAGCACCACCCGCACCTTGGGCGAGCCGGCCGGAGCTCCCGCCGCGGCGGCGTCCGTGCCGGCGGTCGGCTTCGCGCTCATCGTGCCCCCTCCGGTCGGGCGGGACCCGCCGGCGCCGGGCCGCGCAGCGCCTCGGCCTGGATCTCCGTGAGCTGGGCGCAGCCGAACACGGCGAGGTCGAGCAGGCTGTCGAGCATCGCCCGGTCGAACGGGGTGCCCTCGGCGGTGCCCTGCACCTCGACGAACCCGTCCGCCCCGGTGCACACCACGTTCATGTCGGTGTCCGCGGTGGAGTCCTCGGTGTAGGCGAGGTCGAGCATCGGCTCGCCCCGCACGACACCGACGCTCACCGCGGCGACGCTCGTGGTGATCGCCGCGGGTCGGCCGAGCCAGCGGGCGGCGTCGACCAGCGCGACGTAGGCGCCGGTGATCGCGGCGGTGCGGGTGCCGCCGTCGGCCAGCAGCACGTCGCAGTCGATGGCGATGGTGTTCTCGCCGAGGGCGGCCAGGTCGATGCAGGCCCGCAGGCTGCGCCCGATCAGCCGGGAGATCTCGTGGGTGCGCCCCCCGATCCGGCCACGCACCGACTCACGGTCGTTGCGGGTGTTGGTGGCCCGCGGCAGCATCGAGTACTCGGCGGTCACCCAGCCCAGGCCGCTGCCCTTTCGCCAGCGCGGGACGCCGGCGGTCACCGAGGCGGCGCACAGCACCCTGGTCTTCCCGGCGCTGATCAGCGCCGATCCCTCGGCGTGCTCCTGCCAGCCCCGCAGGATCGTCACCTGCCGGAGCTCGTCCGGTTTCCTGCCATCGACTCGTGTCACGCCCGCGACACTATCGGCCCGCCCCGGACCGGCCGTCCGGCCCCGCCCGACTGGACCCAGCCCGACTGGACCCAGCCTGGCCTGGCCTGATCGGGCGGCCGGGTCAGATCTCGTAGGTGACCCCGGGCGCGGCTATGGTCAGGTCGCCGTCGAACGCCCCGGCCGCCTCCTCCTCCGAACGGGCGGCGTTGCCCCAGGGGACCAGGTGGGTCAGCACCAGCCGGCCCACGCCGGCCCTCCGCGCGTGCTCACCGGCCTCCCGGCCGGTCAGGTGCAGGTCGGGCGGATTGTCCTCGTCGTCGAGGAACGACGCCTCGCACAGGAACAGGTCGCTGTCGCGGGCGAGCCGGACGAGCCGGTCGCACGCCCCGGTGTCGCCCGAGTAGGTCAGCACCCGATCCTCCGCGGTGACCCGCACGCCGTACGCCTCGACCGGGTGCGCCACCCGGGTGAGGTCGATGCGGAACGGCCCGACGTGCAGGCAGCCGGCGCCGATGGTGCGGAAGTCGTAGATGTCGGCGAGGCTGTCGTCCGGCCACTTCTCGAACGCCCCGCACAGCCGTTCCTGGGTGTTGATCGGACCGTAGACGGGGAGCTTGGGCGGCATGCCCTCGGGGTGGTAGCGCCGCGCGTAGGAGTTCGCCACCAGGTCCAGGCAGTGGTCGCCGTGCAGGTGGCTGAGCAGGACCGCGTCGATGTCGCGCAGGTCGCAGTGCCGCTGCAGTTCACCCATCGACCCGTTGCCCGCGTCGAGGACGAGCCGGAACCCGTCCGACTCCACCAGGTAGGACGAGCAGGCGGAGGTCGGGCCCGGATACGTGCCGGAACAGCCGAGAATGGTCAGTTTCACCGTGGCACCACCGGGCTCTGCTGGGAGGAATCCTGATCCGCCGCGGTTCGGGCGGTCCAGACGGCTGTGGTCGTGCTCCTGGCGGCGGGCAGTGCGGACGGCGCCGAGGACGGCCCCCCGGACGCCACCGCCGAGACCTGGACGAGTTCGGGCCCGAGGAACCTGCGCCCCACCCGGGTGAACAGCGCGGGGTCACCCGTGGTCAGGAAGCGGTGGCTGGGTGGTGGTAGGTCGGGGTCCCGGAACAGACCGTCCCGTGCGAGCACCCGGTAGGTGTCCTTCGCCGTCTCCTCGGCACTGCTCACCAGCGTCACGCCCTCTCCCATCACGAGGCCGATCACCCCGGTCAGCAGTGGGTAATGCGTGCATCCGAGTATTACCGTGTCGACGTCGGCTTCCTGCAACGGTGCGAGGTATGCCTCGGTCAGTCCGAGTAGCTGCCGCCCAGAGGTGATACCCCGCTCGACGAAGTCCACGAACGCGGGGCAGGCAATGCCGGTCAGGTCGACGCCCGCGGCGGCGGTGAAGGCGTCGTCGTAGGCGCGGCTGCCGATCGTGGCCACCGTGCCGATGACGCCCACCCGGCCGCTGCGGGTGGCCGCCACCGCGCGTCTGGTTGCCGGCATGATCACTTCAACGACCGGGACGTCGTAGCGTTCCCGGGCGTCGCGCAGGCACGCTGCGCTGGCCGTGTTGCAGGCGATCACGAGCAGCTTCACCCCCTCGTCGACCAGACGATCAAGACACTCGAGGGCGTAGCGGCGTACCTCGGCGATCGGGCGTGGTCCGTAGGGTGCCCGTCCGGTGTCCCCGAGATAGACCAACGGCTCATGCGGAAGCTGGTCCAGAATGGCGCGCGCCACCGTGAGACCGCCTACTCCGCTGTCGAACACCCCGACTGGCGCGCCGCTCATGAGCGATCAGACTAAGCCGGAAACCCGATGCTCACCCTGTGGCTGTCATCACGAAACCTTTGTCCAATACGGGACAGCATGCGCAAGTCGCACATCGTGGCGATCTGTCCGGCGCATCGGGTTGCTTCGCCGCGTGTCATACGTCGTTGCTACCCATGCGCCGGTCCCGGTGTGCAGGGGCCGGACGATGTGTGGCGGGGTCGACATCGCCCGGAGGTCCCGCGACCCCAGGGGAATTCGCAATTTTCGGCTGATCGGGTCGGGAACGATCCGGTGCGGCCCGATCCTCATCCCGCGACGAAAGGTGCCCGACTGGCAGCGGCATACGGGTACAGGGACCTCAAACGGGGTGTACGCTAGAACTGCCTGTAATCGATCAGTGACTACTAGCTATCGAGCAGGTAGGTTGAGGACGCGGCTGAGGTGTCCGGGTCGTTCCCATCCGTCCCCGAACCGCGATGCCCCAGTCGCATCCTCGAGCTCGGCGGCGTCCGGTCGGGGCATCCACGGTGATGCTCCGACCGGCACCGTCGGGCCAGTGGCTCGTGCCGTCCGGGCGGCGGCGTCGCAGCGCTCCGTTCGGCCGTCTGGCTGGCGGCGGGCTGGTCCGTGATGCTGTGCCGGCTGGGCGCGATCCGTCCGCGTTTTCGATCGTGAGCCGTTCCCTGATGTCCCGCCGTGCCCCTACGATGACGGGATGCTGTGATTGCCGCCGCTGTGGACCGGCTAAGTCATCGAACGCCAGCAGAGGATGCCGGGGCGTCACCGCGCGTCGGCGGCCCGGGTCGGGTGCCCTCCGCCCACCGCTGCGGCGCGGCCGCCCACCCGAAGACGGACGGAGCAAGCGGGATGACCACCATCAAACCGCCCTCCCGGCTTGTCGGGTTGGCGTCGATCGAGGTCGTCGCCCCGTCGAGGGCGATAGGAACATGCCTATGGCACGGTTCCTCGCTGCGGTCGCCGCGGGCGTCGCCCTCCTGGTGGGAGGGCTGGTCACCTTGGCGCTCATGCTCCCACCCGCGTACAGCTACCTGGTCCCGCTTGTCATCATCCTCGTCGTCGTGGGGGTCAACATCACTGCCTGGCTCGTGATCCCGCGTGTTGTCGGTTCGGCGTTCGCCTCGGCGTCCGGGGCGGCCGAGCATTCGGTGTCCACGCACTCCGCCGGTGGCTCGTTCGGTTTCGCCCGAGCCGGGTTCGACTGGCCCAGCGGCGACCTCACCGCCGAACCCAACGCGGACGAATGGTCGTCGTGCTGGGACTATGCCGGTCGCGACGGCGCCGATGACGACCGCTGGTCCGTGCCCGGCGGCGCCGACAACGTGTCCTGGAGCATGTCGGGCGGGTCCGAGGGCGGGTCGGGCTGGTCGGGCTGGTCGGGCTGGTCGGACGGCTCCGGCGGCACGTCGTCGGGCGGGTCGGATGGCTCCGGCGGCACGTCGTCGGGCTGCTAGGAACGACCCCGAGCCGGCGGGAACCCCGGGTCAAAGCAGGACCGCGACCAGCGCCGCCAGCCACAGCGACGCTGTGTGCAGGGACTGGTCGGCCAGGTACATGCCGTTCATCCCGTGCTCGGTGAGCTCGGCGAAGTCCCTGCCGCCCGTCCTGGTCAGCAGCCAGCGCACCGCGGTCCGGCGGTCCCACAACGCGTGGGTGACCACCGAGATCAGCAGCCCGGCGACGGCCCCGAACGCGGACAGCCGCAGGTCGAGCCCGACCGCCGCCACCGCCACCATCACCACGACGACCGCGTGATACGCGGCCAGGTGTCGTCCCAGTGCCGCCCAGCCGGTCAGGCCCGGCGTCGTCTTCAACCGGGCCTGGGCGTCGGTCTGACCCAGCACATGATCGGCGAGCTGGTGCGCCGCGAACAGGGTCACCAGCAGGACCGCGAAGGTGAGGGCCCTGGTCATGAGGTCGGGGCGGGACGTCGGGACGGTGATGCGCTCATCGTGAATCCTGCTCTGCGCCCAGCGCCCGGGCGGGCCGGGCGGGCCGCGGACGGCTCGGGGCCGCCCGCCGGTGGTTCCGTCGGCGGGCGGCACGCGGCAGGCGGCGCGCCCGCAGGCGGGCACCGGCGGAGTCGGCGGGGACGGCGGGTGCGAGTGCTCACCCGGCCTTCCTCGGGCCGACCGGGCGGACTCGCCGCCGTTCAGCCTGCGATCCCACGAGCTGCCGCACCGCATCCTGGGACGGCTTTCCCCGGGCCTCGCCCGACCACCCGCCGCGCGAGCCGCCTCAGACGAGCCCGGCGCGGCGGCGGGCGGTCTCGGCCACCGCAGCCCAGTCCTGCTCGCCCTGGCCGTGCGCGAGCGCGTCGATGAACGCGTCCCGCAGCACGCCGCCGAAGGGCAGGGGAACGTTGCGCTCCTGGCCCGCGGTCAGCGCGAGGCCGACGTCCTTGAACCCGAGCGGCAACCGGAAGTTGACCGGCTCGTAGCTCCTCTTCCCGATCATGCCGCCGTAGCCCGCGAAGACCGGGCCGGGGAACAGGTTGTCGGTCAGCACCTCGATGAACAGGGCCGGGTCCAGCCCGCCCGCTTCGATGACGGTCGTCGCCTCGGCCATCGCCTCGATGGAGCAGGCGATCAGGTAGTTGCCGAAGATCTTGACGAGGTTGGCATGCGCCGGCACCTCGCCGACGGTCCAGGTGCGCCGGCCGAGGACGTCGAACAGCGGCTGCACCTCGGTGACCGCCGCCGGCTCGCCGGCGGTCACGATGGTGAGGTTGCCAGCAGCAGCGGCCTCGATCCGGCCGAACACCGGCGCGGCGAGGTAGCGCAGGCCCCGCTCGGCGTACTCGCGCGCGGCCCGTTCCGCCAGGGCGGTGCTGACCGTCGCCAGGTTCACGTGCAGTGCACCGGCGGGCGCAGCGGCGAGCACCGCGGGGTCGAGCAGGCGTTCCGTCACGGCCCGGTCGTCGGCCAGCATGCTCAGCACGGTCCCGGTCGCGAACGCCTCGTCGATGCCGGCGGGGACGGCGCCGGCCGCGGCGAGCTCGGTGACGGGCCCGGGGGAGCGGTTCCAGACCAGCACCGTGTGGCCCGCGGCGATCAGGTTGCGGGCCATCGCCGTGCCCATCCCGCCCAGGCCGATGAATCCGATCCTCATGCGTCATGCTCCTGACTGCGGCACTTCGTCGCTCTTGTCGGTGACTCACCGCCTCGACGGGCCCGCCGTCCGCAACACCGCGGCCGGCGGGTCGCCTCAGCGCCGGAGACTCACGCAGTCTGCCCCCACGCCGCCGGTGCCCCTCCCGCCGGCCCGGCGACGCCGCGAGGTCACGCGATCCAGGGCGGTGTTCCCCGGCCGACGTCCTCACCCGTGCGGGCCGTACCCGAACCTGCGGCGGCGCCCGCCACCGGCACGGTGCCCGCAATGTTGGTCGTGGTCGCCGCCGTGCCGTCCGATCCTGTCCTCCCCATCGCTGTTCCCGTCCTCACCTATATCGACAACCTGGTTGTCCAACAAGTACACCAGGTTGTCGATATGAGGAAGGGAGCGGCAGGATGGAGGCCGTGGCCGAGGACCGCTGGGGTTTCGAGCTGCCGGTGCTGCTGCTCGGCGCGTTCCGGGCGATCACCGACGAGCTGCACGCCGAACTCGCCCGGCGTGGTCATCCGGACGCGCGGCCGACGCACGCTCTGGCGTTGCAGGCGGTTGGGGTGGACGGGGTGAGTGTCAGCGAGCTCGGCCGACGGCTCGGCGTGACCAAGCAGGCGGCGGCCAAGACCGCGGCCTGCCTGGTGGAACGGGGATACGCCGCGCGCCGGCCGGACGCCACGGACCGCCGGGCTGCCCTCGTGCACCGGACCGAGCGCGGCACGGCCTTGCTGGCCCTGAGCGCGGAGATCTTCCAGCGGCTGCGGACGCGCTGGGTCGCAGACCTCGGCGCCGATCGGCTGGTGGACCTGGAGGCGTCGCTCGCGACGCTGGCGGGCATCTCCGGCCGCGCGCACCCCGCGGCGGCTGTCGGACCTGCCCGCCTGGCTGGGCGGAGCTCTCCTGGTGGGTCCGGGGCGTAGTCGCCGGGCCGGCCGAGTTACCGGGCCGGCCGAGTTGCCGGGCCGGCCGAGTTGCCGGGCCGGAGGTTAGGCCTCGGTTGCTACGGGAACTCCGGTGCCGGCTGTGAAGGTGACGAACTCGATGCGCGGCGGACCGGTGAGCAGCGCCTGCCGGCCGGCGACGAAGCGGTGCATGTGCGGCTGGTTTTCGTGCTCCTCGAAGGCGTCGCGATCCCGGTAGAGCTCGTAGAACAGCCGGGCGTTCGGGTCGCCGGCGACGCGGTGCGTCGTGTAGATCAGCGTGCCCGGCTCCCGCTCCGCGATCAGGGGGACCGTCTGCGCCACGAGGGCGTCGAACTCGTCCGCCGTGTCCGGGCGAACCTCGAAGCGCACCGTCAGACCGAACATGGCTCCACCTCCGCGAATGCAGTCACCGAGCGAATCCTCACCATCGCCGTTCAACGAGTGACGGTGTGTGACCTCTCTGGAGATCACTGTAGTCCGTCTGTCGAGACTCGCGTCACATCGCCGCGGCCCGAGCTCGGCCGACTTGAGCGGTCACCCGATGGGTCGACTGGACCTTGACGCCGACCCTCGCGGTGGTGCTGTGCGGAACGGTCGAAATCACTTACCTGATGCAGTGAAATGACTACACTTCGCCAGGTAGTCGTTTTCGGAGAGTTCTTCTGGTGGGGTGGCGGTGTTTCGGTGCTCGCTCCTCGTCCGCCCGGGTCGGAGGCGGCTTTCCAGCCGGTCCCCGACGGATCGGTCCTGCCCTACCTGACCGACAAGGGCCTCGCCCTGCTGGACGAGGCCCTTGAGGTCGTCGGCGGCGCGGTTGTCGCCAGCCGACCCGACCGCTCCGTGATCGGCGTCCGATACCGGAACAGACCTGTGCTCGTCGATCCCGCGACGTACCGCACGGCCGAGCAGCTCGCCGCGGAGGAAGAAGAGGCTGGCGCGCCGTCCGGCCTCGAACCGGTTGGCGGCGTCGCAGATGGTCTGCCGGGCATTGGTGCGCGGCCGGACGCGTCCGACAGGCCGGTTCGGCTGCTTGGCAGCCCGGTTATCGCCGTGGCGGACCGGGACGCCCTGGTCCTGGCGCTGGCTGCGACAGTCGCAGTCTGCTGCGCTTCGCCGGCATCCGGCCGAGGTCGGCCGCCGGGCTCTGGCCGGGCCACCGAGTGGACGGTGGGACCCCGCTGGCGGCGCTGCACAATCTGCACGCCACCGAGGAGACCTCGATCCCGGTGATCGAGTCCTCGCCGGGGACCGGGCTGCCTGCTGGAAGCGGATGTGCGTCCATGCGGCCGACGTCCTGACGACGGTGCGCGAACGGCGTGGTGACCGGGTCCCGGCGGTGGGGTCCTGGCTGAGGCAGCGGTGCGACCTGCCGGCGTGAACCTGAACCTAGAGGCGAAGGACGTCCGGTCAGGGGGCGGGGAGGGTCGCGAGGGCGGCAGTCACGAGGTGGCGCATGAGCGCCGGGTCCCCGCCGCGGTAGCGCCGCAGGAACTCCTCGGGTTCGATCAGCGTTCGCCCGGCGGACTCGTGGGTGGGTTCCCACGGGCCGAGCTCGGTGACCCGGGCAGTGCGGATCACCATGTAGGTCCGGTCGTCGGCGCCGAAGTGGTCGGACTCGATCACCTCGACCGGGTACAGGACGCCGAGCCGGGCCCGGACCTCCTCCCACGCCTCCCGCCGCACGGTCTCGTCGATCGACGACTCGCCGCGCTGCACGTGCCCGCCAGGTATGTCCAGCCCGCGGGCCAGCTCGGCGACGACGAGGCGGCCGTCGTCGGCGACCGCCACCACCGCCGCGCTCGTCACCTTCTCGAACGGCGGGTCCGGCGACGGCCCGAGGCAGGTCAGCGTCGTCTTGCCGCCCCGGCCCCGCCGCACCGGTCGCCGGTCCTCGCCCGCGGTGGTCATGGCAGGACTCCTCCCGTAGATCCGGTGTCCTGTCTACCGCTCTATCGCGTGGTGCGCGGCTCTATCGCGTGGTGCGCGGCGCTGTTGATGGTTCGGCTCGTCGTTTCGTGGCCACCCGCTCCAGGAGTTCGCGGACGCATGGTCTTCACCACGGCCGAGTCGCGTTCTGCGCCATCCCACGCCGGCGGCCGGCCCGGCGCGCGCCCGTTACCCGCAGTTGCCGAGGTCTGGTCACGGTTTCAGCGCCCGGAACCGTGACCAGACCTCGGCACGATGGCGATCTCGGGCTTGTGGCAGCGCACGTTCCCCGCGATCACGTGGTTGCTCGGTGCTTTGGCTGGGACGCCGAGGTGGAGGCCCGTCTGGGAACAGACAACGGTGACGGAGAGCTTCGACGGTCGGATGTCGGGTCGGGTCGGATGTCGGGTCGGATGCGGGCGGTGCCGAACGGTGGGGAGTCGTCGGGCGCCGGCCCGGTCAAGGATGGCTTCCGCTGCGGCCTTCGCTGCCATCGGGAGGAGTGGTGGCTGGGGTGCGCCGGGAGCGGCCGGCGTCGCCGACGTGGCGGACCTCCTTGTGCGGGAACCGGCGCCGCGCATGGTCACCGGCGGGGGAGCCGGGAAGGACATAGAGCGTCTCGACCTTGTCCTGTAGCGGCCGCAGCACCCGGTCCATGAACTCCCTGCGGTCGGCCAGGTACGGTTCGAGCACGTCCTCGCCGGCCGGGCACACCGCCATGCAGTAGGCGGCCTTGTAGTTCGCCCGGAACGACAGGCTCTGCCACATCGAGGCGTTCTCACCGTCACTGACCCTGGCCCGGAAGTCCGCGCCGTCCGTGCTGTCCGCGACGGTCTCGGCCCAGTCGGTGAAGCCGCCCATGAACTCACGGTAGTTGTGGGTGAAGCAGGAGAAGAAGTCGAAGTCGCCGTCCTTGCTGATGGCACCCACCGGGCAGGCGGCGACGCAGAGCTTGCATTCCAGACAGGGGTTGTAGTCGATGGGTTCGCCGTATTCGCTGACGTCGGCGTCGACCAGCAGGGTGGCGAGCAGGATGAAGTTGCCGAACCGGGGATGGATGACGTTGCGGTGGATGCCGATGGCGCCGAGCCCGGCGGCGACCGCGACGGTCTTGTGGGCGACGACCCAGATCCGGCCGGGGTAGCGGTCCATCTCCATGGGGAAGGTGGCGGACGGGTTGACCGCCCGATGGCCGGCATCCTGCAGCTCCCGGACGATCCGGCGGGCGGCGGCGTTGATGATCTCGCCGCTGTGGTGGAACTCCTGGTTCGCGACGCTGCGTTCCGACGAACGGACGTTGTCCCGGTTCATCCGGACGACCAGGCAGACGAGGCTGCGGGTCCCCGGCAGGGCGCGCTCGACGAAGGGGCGCTCGTCGGTGAGCTCCGGGCGGTCCAGCGGGACGGCGGCCACGTCGTCGGCACCGGCGCGCAGTGCGATCTCCCGCAGCCAGTCGGCGTCGATCACCCTGGGTGGCGCCTCGCGGGTGGCCCGGCGGGCGAGGACGGCGCGGACCGACGGGTGTGCCGCGAGCCGCGGTGGCACGGCGACCGGCTCCGGACGTTCCGGGCGATCGACTGACTGATCCATGGGCTTCTCCCGCGAGTCGTACGGCCGGGCCGCAGCGATGGGTTGGATTATCCAACTGACTATCGGTCGCGTCCGGCGTCGCGGTCAACTGGCGGTAGATGGGGGTGGGTGTGCGGGGTGGGTGGTAGGTTGGATTCCCGGACCGACCGGCACATCCGAGCGTGGGGCGTCCGGGCGTCGGCGGTCGGGTGGGATCGGCGGAACGTGCGGGTCGAGGGGATGATCACCATGGCCGGTGTCGGGCGGGACTGTTCGATCGCCAATGCGCTCGGGGTCATCGGTGAGCGATGGAGCCTGCTCGCGCTACGCGAGGTGCTGCTCGGTGAGCGTCGCTTCGACCAGATCGCTCGAAACACCGGGGCGAGCCGGGACATCCTCGCGGCGCGGCTGCGCACCCTCGTCGAGCGAGGCGTGCTGGCCAAGGTGCTGTACCAGGAACGCCCGCCGCGCTACGAGTACGTCCCCACCGAGGCCGGCCGCGCACTGCGGCCGATCCTGCTCGGGCTGATGGAGTGGGGTGACCGCTACGTCACCGACGGCCCGGGGCCGACCAGGTGGGAGCACGACTGCGGCGCCGAGCTGCATCCCGAGATGGCGTGCGGGCACTGCCACGCGCCGGTGCTGGCGGGTTCGACCCGCCTGGTCCGGCTCGGCCAGGTGCGCTGACTCTTCCCAGCCGGCGAACCCTGCTCACGCTGCCCGCCCCGACGGTCGCGGGAACGGCACGATGAGCACGCTCGACCGGTCGCGGTCGAACGCGAGGCTGGCGCACGGCAGGTCCCGTTCCCACGGCTGGCCGAAGCCGCTGTCGTCGATCGACCAGGAACGCAGCCCGTAGGCGTCCAGCTTCTGGCGCAGGACCGAGATGATCTGCGGACGGGGCCGGCAGCGGTCGGCCGCAACGATGTCGATCGCCTCGCGCTGGAACGCCGCGAACCGCTGCGCGGCGTCGGACACCCCCGCGAACGGGCGCAGTCCCAACGATGTGCAGGCATCCCTCGCGGGAAAGACGGCGATGCTCCCGTCGTCACGTAGGCAGGCCGCCGCCGGCGTGTTCTGGCCGAGCCTCGGGTCGGCACCCGCCCCTGCGCCCGTTCCCGGCCCCGGCCGCTGCCAGATGTCCCGGCACGCCGCGACCGGATCCGCCGCCGCCTGACCACCGATGACGGCCGTATCGCTGGTCAGGCTGACTGCCGAATAGCAGCCGACATCGGTGGCCCGGGTCGCCAGCCCACTGGGTCGCAGCCCCCAGCCGGCGGCGGCGAGGCAGGAGACGGCCAGTGCCACGGCCGGCACCAGCACCCTCCTGCGTCGCCACCATGGCCGCGAACGCCGCGGAGAAGGTCCCCAGGAGGCGTCGACGTGCCGTTCGAGCAGCACGGATCGTTGCTCCAGCCGCCGCGCGGGAATGGACCGCGGTGGTGGCAGCCGCGTGTATCCCGGATCAGACATCTCGCACCGCCTTCTGGCCTGGCTGATCTTCGAGGGCCTCCTGAGCCCGCAGTTCCGACCCGGAATCGGTCGCGAAGGCGACGTCGTCGGGCGTTTTCGCTGTCACCCGGACGCCGCGCCGTAGCCGCCTGCGGGCCCTTGCCACCCGCGAACGCACCGTCCCCACCGGGACGTCGAGGGCCACCGCCGCCTCCGGGTAGGTCAGGCCCTCCATCGCGACCAGGACGATCGCCTCCCGCGCACCGTGGTCCAGCGTCGCGAGCTCGCGCAGGATCTCCCGCATCCGCTGCTCGTCGTCGAGCCTGGCCGCGACCTCGTCGGCGTGATCCGGCTCCGCGGGCGACGGCGGCAGCCGGTACAGCGCCGCGTCGTACCGCCGGGCGGCCCGCCGCTGGTTACGCATCACATTCGTAGCCACCCCGAGCAGCCACGGACGCAACGACCCCGACACCGCCACCACGTCGGCGCGCCGCCGCCACGCTTCCAGGAAGACCACCGACGTCGCGTCCTCCGCGGCGCTCCACGACCCGAGCCGGTGGAAGCAGTAGGAGTAGACGGCGTCCGCGTGCGCGCGGAACAGCCGCCCGAACGCGGCTTTGTCCCCCCGCGCGGCCTGGTCCAGGAGGGCCTCGTCTCCATCGGCCTGCACCCCATCGGCCTGCACCCCATCGGCCTCGTCCGGATCGGCCTCGTCCGGATCGGCCTCGCCCGGATCGGCCTCGTCCGTCATCGTCGCCCCATGCCGGGTAATGTCCGCACCCCTCGCCCCGGTTCTCGGACGAGGTACTCCCGACCACGCCTCGGTGACCGGATCGCGCCGGTTGGTCGTAATGCGGAGGATCGCCGGTCGGCTGCGGCTCATCGGCCGTCCACCGATGACCCCTAACGTCCCTTGTCGGCCGTGTCGACGGCCGTTGCCTGGGGAAACGACGGGAGATTCCGATGCGGGAATCAGGGGAGAGCGTCGTGGCGTCGAGACGACTTCGCGGATGGGCGGTTCTGGGCCTGGCACTGACGGTGCCGCTCGGCATCGTCGCGGGGCAGGGGGTGGCGGCGCCGTCGAGCGCCGGTTCGACCGTGGTGGCGACGGGAACGCTGCCGGACACTGGCCTGTCGGCCGGACGGCTTGGCTGTCCGGTAAGCGAAGCAACGGAGCCCGCGGCTCCTCGACGTGCCCACCATCGCCAAGACGCCGAAACATGCCCCACCGTCAGCCCGCCTGTTCGAGTGAGGAATGCGATACGGGGTGGCGACGCGCTGGCGAGCATGGCGAGCCAGCGCCCCGCGAAGCCGTTGCGCGGCCCGCACCGTGACTTGATCCTGAAGCGAGGGTTTCGGTCGTCTCCGGCACTCGCCAATGGCTCGGCGGTGCTCACCGTATGGTGATCCGGTGGAGGTGGCGGTTGCTGAGCGGTTGGCGAGCGAGCTTCTGACCCCGCTGGGGGATCGGTGGCGGCATGTGCAGGCTGTTGCCGCCGCTGCTCGCGAGGTCTCGGCAGTCGTGGACCCGGAAGAACGGGAGCTGCTGGTGGCGGCGGCGTGGTTGCATGACATCGGCTACGCCCCGTCCATCGGGCACCTGCGGTTCCACCCGGTCGACGGTGCGAGGTTCCTGGAGACCCAGAATGCGCCGGAACGGCTGTGCGCACTGGTCGCGCACCACTCGGGTGCGCGCCACGAGGCCGAGGAACGGGGCCTGACGGCGGAGTTGTCCGCCTGGGCATTCGAAGATTCACCGGTAATGGACGCGCTGTGCATGGCGGACCTGACGACGGGTCCGCAGGGCCAGCGGTTCACCTTCCCGGAGCGCCTCGCGGAGATCCTGTCCCGCTACGGGGAAGGGTCGGTCGTGCATCGGTCGATCAACCGGGGCCTTTCGGAGGCGCACGGCCACGTCGACCGGACCATCGCCCGGCTGGCACTGGTTCAGTCCCGATAAGTCGGCCGCGTCGGCCGGGCCGGCTTCGGGGGAAGCGGTCCGTCTACCAGGATAGATCGGCATCGGCCGGCTCCGGCTCGTTCCCCGGATGCCTCGGTCCCTGCGGGCAGGGGACAGCTGATCATGGAGTGCGGGAGGGGGGACTTGAACCCCCACGCCCTAGGGCGGCAGGACCTAAACCTGCTGCGTCTGCCATTCCGCCACTCCCGCGTGGCTTCCAGGGTAGCGAGGACCGCCACCACGGTGGCATGGCGGTTCTCCGAAGCGTCGATCGGCAGTCACCGTGCGCTGTGAGGTTGGTCCGGATGCGTCCCATCGGGTTTCGCGAGGTTTGGGGGGATGGGAACCGGACACATACCCGGCCGTCAACAGGGTTCGCGTCGTCGGCCACCTTCGTTCGTCCGACGGTCGCCTTGCCGACAGGCGCGGCGGCTCCGCTGTCGCCAGCCCGACCCGCACGGGCGGCCGCCCGGCGGCAGGCTGGTGCGTGCGCCGGTCCGCGCGAGGACGACTGGGAGACGACACAGATGACCACGACGGAGGCCCCGGGCACCGCCGCGTCCACCGACACCGCCGACACCGGCACCCCTGCCACCGGCACCGCCGCCGCAGACAGCGGGGCGATTGGCCCTAGGACCACGTCCGTCGCTGATGTCGTCGTCAATGTCGCCGGTGACCGGCCTGGCTCGGACGACGTGCTGGCGGGCGCCGTCGACGCTGGCATCAACCAGGGCAACGGAGCGCGAGCCTCCCGCCGGCATCTCACGGCGGCGGGTGCGCCCGGAGGGCATCCGACGGCGGCGGGTGCGGCGGCGGTCGACGGGGCCACGCGGAGCGTGTCCCGCCTGGGGAGATCCGGCCCCAGGCACGCCGCCCAGCGTGCCCTGCTCGAACGCAATCGGGCGCTGACGCTCATCCATTCCGGGCAGGCGACGACCGCGACCGTCGACACCCTGTGTGACACGGGTGTGCGGGTGAACGGCCGGGCCGTCGCCGAGGTGCACCTGCTCGTCGATCGGCCGGGGGGCGCGCCGTATCCGGTGGTGCGCAGCGCGGTGCTGCCCGACGTGGACATGGATTTCAGCCGTGCGGCGATTGCCTCGTCCGGCCGGCCGCGGCGCATCCCGGTGTTGGTCGATCCGCGGCGGCCGGAGAACGTGCTGCTGCGCTGGGACCTGCGGCCGGCGAGCTAGACCCCGTAGGCCGACCCAGGCGTGCCGAGTGCGCTTCCCTGCTTATCCAGAGGGTTCCATGTCCGTTTCGTCCCTCTGGATAAGCAGGCTGCAGGCGGCGGCGGGCGGCGGCTGAAGGCAGGCGAGGGCTCGGCGCGGGTCGGTCGTCAGGCGGTGGCGAGGTTGAGGTCGCGCAGGAGCTTGGCGACGTGGCCGGTCGCGCGGACGTTGTACTGCGCCACCTCGATCCGACCGTCGGCGCCGATGACGAACGTCGAGCGGATCACGCCGACGGTCTTCCTGCCGTACATCGTCTTCTCGCCGAACGCGCCGTAGGCGGCCAGGACGCTGCGCTCCGGGTCGGACAGCAGCGGGAACGTCAGCGACTCGTGGTCGCGGAACTTCACCAGCTTCGCCGGCTTGTCGGGGGAGATCCCGAGGACGTCGATGCCGGCGTCGTTGAGCTGGGCGAGGCTGTCCCGGAAGTCGCACGCCTGCTTCGTGCAGCCCGGCGTCGACGCGGCCGGGTAGAAGTAGACGACGACGCGGCGGCCCCGCAACGACGACAGCGACACCTCGTTGCCGTCGGCGTCGGGCAGGGTGAACTCGGGGGCGGTGTCGCCGGGGGCGAGACGGGCGGCGCTGGCGGTCTCAGTCATGGCCCGAAAAGTAGTCGTGGCCTGCGCGGAACGGCAAACCGCCCCTCGGGCGGACCACGGTGGCGGACGGGTGGGACCGGCCGCGCCGGCTGGCGCGGGCCGCGGCCGATCTCACCTCGTGCTCCGGACCGCCGGGCGGGACGAACCGGGTGGGTACGTCCGGTCAGCTCGCGGCGTTGACGGCGGCGCGGAAGCCGTCGGGGGTGAGCTGGGTGCCGGAAAGCTGCTTGCCGTCGACGAGGACGGTCGGTGTCCCGGTGACGCCGGCCTTCGACGCGTCGCTGTCGACCTTGGCGACGTAGCCGTCGTAGGTGCCGTTGTTGACGGCGTCCTTGTACGCCTGCGACGTCAGCCCGGCCTTGGCGCCGAGCGCGATCAGGGTGTCCTTGGTGAACCCACCGGTGTGCTCCTTCGGCTGGTTGGCATACAGGATGTCATGGAGCTGGCGGAACTTCCCCTCGTTCGCGGCTGCGGCCGCCGCGTTCGCCGCCCGCTTCGACTCGGGGCCGAGGAACGACATGATGTGATAGTCGATCTTGATCTTGCCCTGGTCGAGCAGGGTGCGGATCGTCGGGCCGGTCTGCGTCTCCAGCGCCTCGCAGGCGGGGCACTGGAAGTCCTCGTACATGTCCACCGTCACGGGGGCGGACGCCTGGCCGACGATGATGCCGTGATCGGCTCCAGTGGCCGCGGCCGGCAGCACGACCGGCTTGGACTCCTCCCGCGAGTTCTGCACGGCGAAGCCGATCACCCCGGCGATGATGAGCACCACGACGACCACCCCGGCGACGATCAGGTTGCGGCGCCGCCGCTCCTGGGCAGCCGCGGCGGCGCGGGCGGCGGCAGCCTTCGCCCGCCGGTCCTCGGCGCCCGCCTTGCCCCGCCGAGCCGGTCCCGACCCGCCGCCGGCCCTCGCCGCGGAATTGGCCCCCGTTGAGGAATTGGCCCCCGTTGAGGAATTCGCCCCGGTGCCGCCACGGGCGCCCCCACCGGAGCTGGCACCGCCGCCCGCCGAGCCGGCACCGCCGCCGGGCCTGGTCGCGGACGGGGCGTTCCGGCCGTTCCCGCTCTTGCCGCGGGTCTTAGAGTTCGAGGCCATCTGTGTCACTCCCGGAACGGTCGTTGACCGGTTTGTCGAGGATGCGGTCCACGGCGAGGTAGCCGCCGGGCCGCCAGGCGAGCAGCGCGGCCGCGGCGAGCAGGAGGCTGTCGCGGACCAGCTCGGAGGTGTAGTGCGTGGGGGCGTCGGCGGTCAGGTCGCCGCCGGAGGAGAAGCAGCCGCAGTCGATGCGCAGCCCGCGGGCCGCCGCAGAGGCGATGGCCGCGATGTAGACGGCGAACATCAGCGCCGACACCAGCGCGGTCACCCGCACCGCGAGCCCCACGATGAGCAGCACGCCGAGGGCGATCTCCAGGAACGGCACGCCGTAGGCCACCGGCTGCACCAGCGCTTCGGGCAGGATGCGGAACGCCCGCACCGAGCGCAGCATGCCGTCCGGATCGTTGACCTTCAGCAGGCCGGCGACGAGCCAGACGGCGCCGAGGGCCAGGCGAAGGACGGTGGAGATGCTGCGGCTCGCCGGCTGCGTCGGCGTGGTGAGGTGGTAGGCGATCGTGTTCATCCTCGTGCTTCTGGTCCGGACCGCTCGGCGGTCAGCTTGGGCAGGTCGTCGATGTACGCCTGGACGCCCGTGCCCGCCAGGTACAGCGCGCGGATCCGGTCGTCCCGGGAGAAGGCGATCACCTGGGAGCCGTGGGTGACCAGAACGGAACCGTCGGCCTGGACCTCGGGCTTCTCCAGGGGGACGCCGAGGGCTTCGGCCTCGGTGCGAATCCGGTCGAACGGGCCGCGGACACCGATGAAGGTCGCGTCGAACTGCCTAAGCCAACGACTGAGAACCGGTCCGGTATCCCGATCAGGATCGGACGTCACGAAAACGACCGTGATCTGCTGCCGTACGTCCGGTTTGACCTCGGTGAGCGCCGAGGAGATGTCCGCCATCGTCGTCGGGCAGACATCCGGACAGTTCGTATAGCCGAAGAACAGCAAAGTGATTTTGCCTTTTGTTCGTTCCCGCAGGTCGAAGGGGCGTCCGTCAGTGTCGGTCAGGTTCAGGGCGGGTTTGGCCAGCCGCTGAGCCGGGACCGTGCCGTGCAGCCCGTCGTTGTCGCCGTCGCCCGCATCGACGACGGTCACCCCGTTGTTCGTCCCGGAGCCGGCGCAGGCGGTGAGCAGCAACATCGACGAGACGGCCAGCGCCGACCCGAGGGCGCCGAGCAGCCGCGTCGGCCGGCGTCGTCCCGCGGCCCCTCCCGGCGTGCGGCGCGGCGACCGCCCCGGCCCGGACGGTGCCGCCACCGGGAAGGTCGGTGCCGGTGGCGGCGCTATCACGGACGGCTGGGCCGGCTTAACGGACGGCTGGGCCGGCTTAACGGATGGCTGGGCCGGCTTAGCGGGCGGGATCGGGCGGTGGGAGGGGGACCAGCGGGGGCGGGAGGGTGCCTCGTGACGAGGACGGATCAGGGACATGACACTCCAGGAGCGGGCGCCACAGGCGCGCGCGGGATCGCCATCGGCCGGCGGCGACCGCGATCGAGTGTGATCGCCGCGGACGCGGTGGGCGACGGGCTGACGGGGAGGAGCGGGAGGCGCGGGAAGGCGCGGGCGACGGCGGCGCGCCCCGCCCGGCCGATGGTGCGGCGCAGCGGGGCTAGACCGCGGCGACCTGCCACGGCGCATCCCGGAACGATCTGCTGGCGGCAGGCGCCGGCGGGCCGCGCCGGGCGACGGCGTGACGCAGCAACAGCAGGCGCGGCCGTCCCGTCGAGTGGGCTCGCCGGGGCCGCAGGAGCCGTGGGGCCGACGCCGGTACCGGCGAGGCCGCCGGGAGGGCGGGCAGCCGGCGCGCCAGCAGCCGGCCGGCGGCGGCCAGCACCTTCGCGCCGCGGCGGGCCCACCAGAACATCAACGCCGCGGCCAGGGCGTGGGCGAGCAGCATCGCCAGCGCGACGGCGGCGGCCGAGGCGGACCCGGAGCCGAGGACGGCCAGGCCGCCGAGGTGCCGGTGACCCCCGGCGGGCGCGTCGCCTGACCCGGTCCCGGCGCCGGCGGCGACCCGCCGGGCGGCTGCCAGCAGTGCCGGATCGACGTGCGCCAGCCCGGAGCGGGCCAGCTCGGAGCCGGCCAGCTCGGAGCCGGCGAGGTGTGCAGGGGCCGCCAGTCCGGGGTGAAGCACCGGGCCGACCACCGCCCCTGCAGCGTGCGCCCCCGCAGGGGCGGTGGCCTGGCCGCTGTGGCAGAGGAGCACGCCGAGCAGGGGATCGCTGCGTTGAGCCCGCAGCCCGGCCCCGCAGCCGGCGACGGCGAGCGCCGCGTGCAGGAGACCCTGAACGGCGAGCAGACCGCCGAACGACCGCGGCCCGCCGATCCGGCGGCGCTGCGCGGGAGCCTCCCGTGCTGCCGCCACCGATCGGACGACCTCGACCGAGGCGGCGAGCAGGACGGCGACCAGCGCGACGAGGAGCAGCCGGCCGGGTGGGGGCGCCTTGCCCGCCAGCGGGAGATGGGCGAGCAGCGCCCAGGCCACCGCGGGCACCGCGAACGCGGCTCCGGCGAGCACCCCGCGGGGGATTGCGCCGGAGAGCCCCCCGCCGCGCAGCGGGTCAGGAGTGGCCGACCCGGGGCGACGCCCTCCAGAGCCAGACCGCTGCCGACCGCCAAGCACAGCCATCAGCGTAATGTCCGGCGGCTCGAGATCCTCGGTCAGTCCGGTCCGGGGCGGGCGCCGAAGTGGGGTCAAGCCGGCGCGCGGGGGCAAACGTGAGAGACCTCCTGGCGACCACTCGACGTTTCGCCTCGCCGGAGGGTGGTCGGTCTGGCACGATCGGAACAGGCTGGCCGCACCCGACGGGGCCACACCCGGCAGGGGCGCATCCGGCAGGGTCGCACCTGGCGGGGACGCACCTGACGGGGATGTCCGCGGTGCGGCGTCGACGTGATCGGCGCGCACCGTGACCGCCGCCATCCGCACCGGACGAGAGGGCAACATTCGTGCCGCAGGACCCGGCCGTCATCCAGCAGCAGATCGAGGAGACCCGCGCCGAGCTGGCCGAGACGATCGACTCGATCGCCGAGATCGTCAGCCCGCGCCGGATCGCCGAACGCACCCAGGAGCAGCTCCGGGTCAGGACCGCCGAGCTCCGGCAGCGCTACGGCCCCGCGCTCGGGATCGGGCCGGGACCGGGGCCCGGGCCGGGCGTGCCGCAGCTACCGGCGGGGTCCGGCGCCGCTGCCGGCGCAGTGCTGGTCCCCGGGGGCGGCCGGGCCGGCAGGCCCGGGGCGCACCGGCTGTCCCCGGGCGACGTCACCTTCGTGCGGGTCGTGCGGTGGGATCGGGTGGCGCTGGTCGGCGGGGGGCTGCTGCTGTTCGTCGGCGGGGTCCGGCGCCGCCGGCGGCGGGCGTCCCGCCGCGGATGATCGCGCAGGTCCCACCGGGCCGGGTGGTGCTGCTGCGTCACGGTGAGACCGAGTGGAGCCGGCTCGGCCGGCACACCGGCCGCACCGACGTCGAACTCACCGCCGAGGGGGAACGCCAGGCCGCCGGGCAGGCCACCCGGCTGTCGGCCTGGTCCTTCGGGCTAGTCGCGACCAGCCCCCGGGTGCGGGCCCGGCGCACCGCCGACCTCGCCGGCCTGGTCACCACGCCCGAGACCGAGCGGGAAGTCTGGGCCGACCTGGCCGAATGGGACTACGGCGGTTACGAGGGGATCACCACGGCGACGATCCGCGAGACGGCGCCCGGCTGGACGGTGTGGACCGCGCCGGTGCCCGGCGGCGAGACCGCGGAGCAGGTCGGGGCGCGCGCCGACGCGGTGCTGCGCCGGTTGCACCCCTGGCTGGAGCGCGGCGATGTCGCGCTCGTCGGGCACGGGCACATGCTGCGGGTGCTCGTCGCCCGCTGGCTCGGCCTGCAGCCCCGGGCCGGGGCGTACTTCGTGCTGGCCGCGGGCGGGCTGTCGGTGCTCGGCCACGAGCACGAGGCGCCGGTGGTCGAGGCCCTCAACCTGCCCGCCTGACCTGCGGAGCCCGGGGCGCGGACCGGCGCGCTAAAGGTTGCCGCTGCGCCGCAGGCCGGCCAGGGCGACGATTCCGGGCACGATCGGCAGCCAGAAGCTGATCACCCGGTAGACGAGGACGACGGCGAGCATGGCCGCGGCGTCGCCGCCGGCCGCCGCCAGCCCGAAGGCCAGCGCGGGTTCCAGGGCGCCGACCCCACCGGCCGTCGGCGCCGCGCCGGCCACCATGGAGCCGACGAGGTAGACGGTGGCCACCGACATCACCGACATGCTGGCCCCGAACGCCCAGACCGTGCAGGCCAGCGCCAGGATCTGGAACAGGCGGGTGCCGGCCTGGGACAGCAGCAGCACCGTCGTGCGTCCGGGGGAGTGCGCGAGCACCGACACGTGGGCGCGGAAGGCCCGGACGGCGGGCCGCGCCATCGCCCGCACCCGAGGGTGGGCGACGGTACCGGTCACGAGCGCGCACACGACCACGCAGCCGACCAGGACCGGCCCCGTGCCGATGCCATCGAGGGTGGACCGGACCGGGCTGACCACCGCCTCGCCGATCCCGGAGCCGCTGAGCGTCCCGGCGACGATGACGATGCCGGCCAGGTGGGTGATCGCGCCGGCAGCCTTGATCGACGCGATGGCGGCGAGCGCCGCGGGGCGGGTCATCCCGCGCTTCTCCAGGAAACGCAGATGGATCGCGATCGCGCCGAGGCCGGCGGGGATGATCCGGTTCGTCGCCGCGGCCGCGACCTGAACGCCCGTCACCGTGCGCAGCTCCACCCGCAGACCGCTGGCCGCCCGCATGGACAGGCCGTTGGCGACGTAGAAAAGCGCCGTGCAGCAGGCGCACGCGGCGAGCCAGTGCCAGCGCGGGGCGGGCACCCCGGACAGCCGGGAGACGGCGTCCCCGCGGAAGCGCACCGCCAGCACGACCAGCAGCGCCGCGACGACGATCGCGCACACGACGGGCCTGCGCCGGGAGCGCGCCGGGCCGGTCGGGCCGACGGCGAGGGGCTCGACGAAGACGTGATGGTCGGGATCGGCGGTACCGGCGGGATCGCCGGCCGGATGCGCCGAGGGCTCGGCCGCGCCGACCCCGTCGCGATCGGGTCTGGCCGGGCGGCGGCGCGGGCGGGGCAGCGGCGCGGGCTGGTGCGGTGGTGGGCCGGGCGACGGCTCGAGAGGCGGTGCGGTGGCGCTGTCCGCGCCGAGCAGGACCGGGATCTCTATGACAACCCCCGTAGGGCCGGAGCCGTGGTCACGGTGACGGTGGAGACGTAGGTCACGGTACGCGAGTTGCCTGAACAGCACCTGAAGCATCCGCATTGTCGGCCTGACTAACACCGGTCATCGGCGGATGGAGCGGACAAATCATCCGATGGTGCCGTGGACGCCCCCGCGACCGGTGTGCCGCCCGGCCACCCCCCGGCGCGATGTGGTGCCATGCGCTGGTCAGGGGCGTGGGGAGCCATCCCGGCGGCGTGCGCCGGGCAGCGCGTCGGGGTGGGCGACCGGCCCGTCGATGATTCCGAGTCGAGTGACGTGCGTGGCATTCCGCGACCTCCTGCACGTATCGGTGCGAGACATGCCAGAGATATATGCCGAAAAATTCTTTTTCAGACTATTTTCGCCTGATTGGGCGGTCGGGCGGTCGGGGTCCGGTCAGGAGCCGCAGGCCGCCTCCAGCGAATCCTCCTGGCGTGGCGGATCCGGCTGGCGGGGGAGATCGAACCAGACCTGCTTGCCCGGCCCCTGGTCGTCCAGGATGTCGACGACACCCCACTGCAGCGCCAGCGCGGCGACCAGGTGCATGCCCCGCCCGGACTCGTCATCCTCGCCGGCGGGTTTCAGCGCCGGATGCTGCGAAGTCCCGTCGTCGACGGCGATGCGGATCCGGTCGGCCTGCAGCGAGACGCTCAGGCACAGTGCCCCCCGGTCGCCGACAAACCGCACGGCGTTCGTCACGACCTCGCTGACGAGTAGCTGCGCGACCTCGATGGTCTCCGGGCGGTTCCAGGCGGCGAGCAGCTCGGTGACCAGGCGGCGGGCCCGGCCGGCGGTGCGGGGATCGGCAGGCAGGTCGAAGCGTGCGGTCAGTGCTCCGGCCACGCCTCACCTTCCGTGAAATCGGGCGGGACGGCCCCGTCGTCCGTTGCCGTCCTCGTGCTGGGCGAGCTGCCCGGCGTCGCGTACCTGCCACACCGCTCGCCACCTCAAACCTGCACCGTCCGTGGCCCTCGGTCGCCTTGACGACCACGTGCCGCATCTGGATACCGCGCGCCGGGGTCATCCGGGGCGACGACGCGCCGCGGGACTGGCACGGCGTGCGGCGCGCCCGGGGTCTGCCGGGGCTCAGATGACGTCGATGCCGTCCAGCACAGATTCGCGGCGTGCCAGCCACGCCTGGGTGACCTCGTCGACCTGCGCCTGGTCGATGCGCGCCGCCGCTGCCGACAGCTCGGCGTCCCGGGGCGATGCGGGCCCGGCCCGGTCGGGCTCGCCGCCCGGCCGGCGGCGCGCATCGTCGCGGCCCGGCCGGGCCGGACGGAGCTCCAGCCCCCGGTTCGGCAGGTTCGGCGTACCGGAACCGCCCGCCCCGATCGGGCGGCCGCGGCCGGGACCACCCGGGCGGCCCTCGCCCGCCGCCCCGCCGGTGGGCGCCGCGTAGGGCGATCGGCCGTTCGGTGGGGGCGCGCCCGTGGGGGGTCCGGCCCGGTCCGGCTGGGGCGCCTGCGGCCGGCCTCGCCGCTCCCGCGGGTCCGGGCCCGGCCCTGACCAACCCGCGCCACCCTGCTCGGGACGACCAGGTAGATCGCCGTCGCCACGCCAGCCGGTGGGCCGCCGCTCGGGCGGCGCGTCGCCGCGCTGCGGCGGGCCACCGCCGAGCGTGGCGGACCGTTCGTGGTCGGCGCCGCCGGCTCCCGGCATCGGTCGGCGCGGGCCGCCAGCTCCATCGCCGCCGGCGCGGCCCGGCGCAAGCCGCGGTCCGTCGTGACCCGGACCGGCACCCGGCATGGCGCGCATACGCGACCCGTCGGGTTGGCCGGACCCGCCCGGTCCGTTCGGAAGTCCCGGGCCACCCGGGGCTTCGGGCCGCCCAGTTCCCGCCGGGCTGGCGGCGTCGTGCCCCCGGGGCGGGCCGGACCAGTCGCCCGTAGGGCCGTCCACCGGCCCTCGGGTTGCCAGGCCGGCGGCGTGGGTCTGCGGTGCGTGCTGGTGCGGCGGCCATGACCCGGTCGCCCGCGCGGACGCCATCTCGACCGGGCCGGAGATCGGTGGTGCGGGCCGGGATGCCGGCACGGACACCCGGTCGGGATATCCGGGCAGC
>NZ_CM001489.1:3978132-3985330 GCF_000262465.1 Frankia sp. QA3 | reverse complement strand
CGGCTGTGCCGCGACGTCCATCGGGGGACGGCGTCGGACCCGGCGGTGGGGTGTGACCGCGGTCTCGCCCGGCGTCCGGGTGCAGATCCGTACCGCGATCGTCGCGGCTGCGGCCGGCTAGAGTGCGGCCGTCCTGGTGCCGGCCGCCCGCGCTGTGATCGTCGGGCCGCCGGTCGTCGGGCCGCCGGTCGTCGAAGCGCGGGTCATCGAAGCGCTGGTCGTCGGGCCGTCGGTCGTCGAAGCTTCGGTCGTCGAAGCGCTGGTCGTCGGGCCGTCGGTCGTCGAAGCGCCGGTCGTCGGGCCGCCGGTCGTCGGGCCGCCGGTCGTCGGGCCGTCGGTCGTCGAAGCTTCGGTCGTCGAAGCGCCGGTTGTCGGGCCGTCGGTCGTCGAAGCTTCGGTCGTCGAAGCGCCGGTTGTCGAACCTCGGCTCGTCGAAGCGCTGGTCGTCGGCTCCGTGGTCGGTAAGGCCGCTTCCGCTGCGCTCGCGGTCGTCGTAGCCGCCGGGCGGCGCGGGAGGCGGGCGGCCGGTGTCGGGCGCGACGGTGTGGGTGGCCGCGAGGGCGCCGCTCTCGGCCCCGGGCTCGTCGTATTCCGGCTCGACCTCGCCGTCCCGGTTGCCGCCCCCGGCGTCCTGCGAGACACCGGTGATAGCGATGATCGAGGCGCATGGCCAGAGTCGGTCGCAGCTCAGGCAGAGGTCGAACTCGTTCGGCTGGTGCAGATCAATGAGCGTAAGCAGGGAATGGATGTGCTCAATGATCTTCGGACCGACCAGGACCGGCCCACGCGCGATGACGTCGAGCTCGGAGCGCAATCGCCCGTGATATTGCTCGACGTCGGCAAGGCGCGGATCGTCCATCACAGGCAGCATGCACCATAGCGGGCGAGAGGGTGCGAACGGCGTAGAACCATGGAGGGTGCCGTCACGGCTGACTTACGGTCCGCGTCCGATGGGCGGCACGTGGCGACGCTGACGGTCTTCTCCCCCTCACCTGCCGTGAGCGTGGCGACGGGCCACATGGCCAACGGGTGCGCGGTCGCGTCCCGCCCGGGGCCCGGGAATTGCGGCAGCGGGGCGGCGTTAATCGCTGATCAGGAGCGGTCCGGTCGGACCTCGTCGGTGCGACGGACCTGTCGCATCAGACCCTCCTGAAGGCGGGCGAATTCCTCGATGTAGGGACTTTCGACCTGCCCGGGGGCACCTACGGGCTCCTTGCCTGGCCCGGATCGGTCAAATGGCTCGAATCCCGCGAACTGACCGCTACCGTTCGGTGGCATCCGGTCAGGCTGACCGTCGAAGGCGGGGTAGTGGCCGCCGGACGCGGGCACGCCGCGATCGGCCGGCGCATCGTAACCGGGACCGTACGGCGGCAGGCCGCCCCCACCCGCTGCGGCGGCGCGGTCCTGGCCGTTGTCGAACGAGGGGTAATGGGTGCCGTTCGGGGCGGCGTTCCGTTCGGCGGAACCTCCGTCGTAGGCGAATCCCGAGCCGTTGGGAGTGGAGGTACCTGGGGCGATCGAGAGAGGGGCACCGCGCAGGCTGTCACCGGACGCGTCCGACTGCTCCGCGGACAGAAAGCCCTCGGAGGCCGGGTAGATGCGGGCGGAGAGGCTGACCGACATCGGGTCGCTGCCGTAGGTGATGACGTCGACCTGATCCTCCGCGCTGATCCCGCCGTTGCGGGCCAGATCGACGAAGCGGAACAGGTCGGCCCAGCGCAGACCATCGAGATCGACACTGATGCGCAATGCCATGGTGGTGCCCCATCCCTGAGGTTCGTTACGTGCCGACGGTTACCTGGGCGCCAACGGACGATCGAGAGGTGCCATGGCACGCCGCCCGTCAGCGCCAGCCCGGGCGGCGATGGGCGGCAGCTTATACCGCGTTGGGGGACCATTCCCCATCCGGGGAGGTTCGGTGGGCTCTGCTCCGATAGTGCGCGATGCCGGCAACGCCGATTGAGGCGTCATCTCGTTACCTCAGGTCAATCGGCAGCATGACGTAGATCTCGGGCCGGCGTGCGGTGACCGCGGGACAGAACGGCGGATGGCACCGGGCGGGAACGTCGAGGTCGGCGGTGACCATCCGCCGGGCGCGCACACGGTTCGGCGTCCGCGTACGCAAAGACCGTCCGGGGGGTGCCCCGAGCCTTGCGTGGGCGGGTAGTGTCCGACCCTGTGAGCATTGTGTCCGGCGGTGTCAACGGGGTCGGCGGCGTGGCTGGAGCGGACACGCAGTCGGGTGTCATGCAGGCCGGAGCGCTGCCGATCAGGCTTCTCCATGACCGGGTGCTCGTCGAGCCGCGGGAGGACGCCGTGGACCGGCGGTCCAAGGCCGGCATCGTCATCCCGCCGACCGCGCACATGGGCAAGCGGTTGTCCTGGGCCGACGTCGTCGCGGTCGGCACCGCGGTGCGGACCATCCAGGTCGGTGACCGGGTGCTGTTCGATCCTGAGGACCGCGCCGAGGTCGAGCTGCACTCGACCACCTACGTCCTGCTCCGGGAGCGGGATGTGCACGCCGTCGCGGCCGAGCGGCTGGACGACGGGCTCGCCGGTCTCTATCTCTGAGGGTGCCGCCCTCCTCCCGGGGGGTTCGTGCGCGCGCAGTCCATCGACCACCCGGTGCTGCCCCCGGGCCCGAGTGGTGTACGGTGCCGCATCGATCGGGATGCAGGCGATCCGCCCGGGTCGTGACGTCCGGCCGTGAATGTGGTGGGAGCGACACCGCGCAGACGGCCCCCTGTCTGGCCTGACGCGGTTGCGCCCCGTATCCTTCGCTCGGCTTTGGAGATCCGCGTTCCGGCCGGGACCCTTGGATGTGGCGGAGGCACCGGGAAATGCGGACATAGGGCACTGCATCCCCCATCCTTGGGGTCATTGCGTACCGTAGCCAACCGATGTCATGGGGTGCCGTATTGCATGGCCCCCCATGTTCGGCGGGAACCACTACCCGTGGGCTGGCATAGCCCATGGGTGAACGACGGCAGGGAAAGGAAGGAGACGCATGGCTCGTGACTTCGACGCTCGGCGAAGCACGGATGTCGAGGAGGACGAGCTCCAGGAGCAGAGCCTGGAGACGCTCAAGGCGCAGCGCGCGGGCGCTGCGGCGGACCTCGGGGACGACATGGACGCCCTCGAGGCCGAGCTGGACCTGCCCGACGCCGAGGTCCGCGACGAGGAACTGTCGCTGCGGGTGCTCCCTCGGCAGGCGGACGAGTTCACCTGCACCCAGTGCTTCCTGGTGCAGCATCGCAGCCAGCTCGCGGACCCGCGCCGCATCGTCTGCTCGGACTGCGCGGCCTGACGAGGCCGGGGGAACGGCGGCCGGCCCGATGCAACGCCAGTTGCGGCGGCCGGCCCGGTGGGCGTCATGACCGACGAGACGCCCCCGGTCGGTCCGCCGCCGCCCTCCCACGGGCCACCAGCACCACCAGCACCGCCAGCACCGCCAGCACCGGGCGAGGGCCGCGACGGGGATGACCCCGGCGGGGCGCGAACCTACGCCGGGCGGCGTGCCGCGACCGCGTTCGTGACCGTGGCCGCCGTCCTGCTCGTCCTGGTGCTCCCGACCCGCTCACCGGCCCCGAGGCGGGGCCCTGCGTGGGTCCGCCCCTCCTGCCGTGGTCGGCCTTTCCGGCTTGTCCTTCTTTCCAGCTCGGCGGGCCTGTTCGGCCGCTGCTGCGGTCGGGGATGTCGGCTTGGGGACGGCCGCGCGCGGCGAGTCATCCGGGCACGCCCGGCCTGCCCCGTCGCCCGGCCAGTGGCGGCGGCGCCGGTGGGCGGTAACAGGTTGCTCATGCGGCCGAGTAGCTGTACCACTACCGAGGGCAAACTTGCCGTGGGGGTGGTGTGGAATGCTCGACGAACAGTCACTGGTGCCCGGTTCGGATGGTGTCGTGCCCCATTCGGACGAGGCCGCGCCCGGTTCGGACGATCGCGACGCGCTCTGGCCCACCGCGGCCGGCCTGCCCCTGGTACGCAGCCATTTCGTCGTGCCGACACTTCCGCTCGGCTGTCTCGACCGGCCCCGTCTGCGCCAGATGCTCGACGAGGCTGTGACGCGACCGCTCACCGTGGTGCGTGCCCCGGCCGGGTGGGGTAAGACCACGCTGCTCGCCGGTTGGGCCGCAGCCCGGCCCGCGCGGCCACCGCTCGTCTGGATCCGCGTCGATCCGGCGGCGACGCCGTCGGCGCCCGGCGGGCCGAGCGTGCCGTTGTGGCCGCAGGTGCTGTACGGTCTCGGCCGCGCCGGCCTCATCCCGGCCGGTTCCGACCTCGCCCGCCTCGGCGCCGCCGCCGCGGCTCACCGGCTGCCCGACCACGGCTACCGGCAGCTCGCCAACCTGCTTGCCGATCTGCCGGCGCCGTTTGTGCTCGTCCTGGACGACGTCCACCTGCTCCGGCGGCGCCGTGACCTAGACGGGCTGGAACTCCTGGTCAACGAGGCCGGCGAGCGGGCCCGGACGATCCTGGCGGGTCGGGCGGTGCCGGTGGCGCTGCACCGGTTGCGCGCGGCCGGGCGGGTCACCGAGATCGACGCGGACGCACTGGCGTTCAGCCGGCCCGAGACCGCCGACCTCCTGCGGACGCAGGGGGTGCCCGCGACGGCGGGGCTGGTCAGCGGCCTGCTGCACGCCACCGAGGGATGGCCGGCCGGCCTGCGCCTGGCGGCGGGCACCGTAGGCCGCGGGGCGACGCCGCACCTCGGCGGCGCGCTCGACGGGGAGCTCGCAGGCGGATCCTCGCCGTGGGCATCGGCTGCGTTCGCGCCGGCGCCGGCGCCGGCCGGGGGACAGGCGATGGCGGCGGATCCGGATCCGCCGTCCGCCTCGCTGGCGGCGACGCCGGAGATCGCCGAGTTCCTGCGCGCCGAGCTGTTCGCCCGCCAGCCCCCGGCGGTCCACCGCTTCCTGCTGCGTACCAGCGTGCTGGAGTCGATGACCGGGCCGTTGGCCGACGCTGTGGTGGGAGAACCGGACCTCGTCGGCCCGGTGCCGGCCGCCCACGGTGACGCCGCCCACGGTGACGCCGCCCACGGTGACGCCAGGAGCGGCGGGGAGCTGCTCGCGGAGCTCGCGGAGCGGTACGAGTTCGTGGTCGCGCACCAGGACGGGAGCTGGTTCCGGTACCACCGGCTTTTCGCCGCGCTGCTGCGCTCGGACCTGACCCGGGACCGCACCGAGGACGTCGACGAGCTGCACCTGCGGGCGGCGCTGTGGTTCGCCGCGCACCGCCGACCGGCGGAGGCGGTGCGGCACGCGGCGCGGGCCGGCGACTGGTGGTACGCATCCTGCCTGCTCGTCGATGGCACCGGGATGGTGGACGCGCTGTCCGGCGCCGCGTTCCGCCTCGAGTCCATCCTCGCCGCGATGCCGGCGTCGTGGGCGTCGTGGGCGTCGGAATGCGCGATCGTCGCCGCGGTCGGGCATCTGCGCCACGGCCGGGTGACGAAGGCGACCCGGTGCCTGGAGACGGCGCGCGCGGCGATCGCGGATGCGGCCGTCTCCCGGCGTCGCTCGCTGTCCACCCAGGCCGATCTCGTCGAGTTGCGCCGGGCCGAGTTGGCCGGGGCAGGGGAGGAGATGCTGGGGGCGGCCCGCCGACTGCTGCGCTCAGGCCCGGAATCCGGCACCGGCCAGCGGCGGGGTTCCGGCCGGCGGGTGGGCGCGCCGTCCCGAGCCGGCGACCCCGCCCACGGCGACGGGCGAGTTGCCGGGCCGTCGCGGCGGGACGCCGATCGCAGTGGCCTGACGTCGTCCGCCTGCGGCGAACCGGCCCCGGCTGGCGCCGCGCGTGGCTGGCCGCAGCGGCCGAGTGGGACGTGGCCACTCGGTTCGCCCGGTCGGGACGACGATCGTCTCGGCGAGATCGTCACGGCGCTCGCCTGGTGCGGGCGGGGACGGGGAGAACTGTGGCTCGGTCGCGCCGAGCCCGCGGTGGACGCGCTGACCGAGGCGATCGAGGCGGCCCGGTTGGCGGGTGCCTGGATGGTCGAGATGTCTGCGGCCGGGGCGTTGGCGCTCGCGCATGCCCTACGGGGCCGGCTGCGGCTGGCCGAGTCGACGGCAGCGGCGGTGTTCGCCGCGGTCGGCGAGCTGAGTGCCGGCTCTGGCGAGGTGTTCCCGCCCGTCGCGACGACTAAGGGTGATGTGGATGTGACAATTGAGGACGCCTCGGAGGTGACTGCTGGGACCGTCGCGACGGACGGTGCTGCGACCGTCGCGAGTCTCCCCGGCATGGCTGGTGCAGTCGAGGCGCATCTCGCGATCGCGATGGTGGCCATCGCCCGTGCCGACGTGGGACGGGCGGTCGGGCATCTCCAGGCTGCCCGGGCCGGGCTGGGCCCTGGGCACCCACCGCATCTGCTCGATCTCATCGTGGTGCTGGATGCGCGGTCGCGGTGCCGGCGGGGCCGGCCGGACGACGTGCGCGCCGCCCGCCGCCTGCTCAGCGGGCGGGGGCGTCCGGCCGGTCCGCCGCTGTGCCTGTCGTTGTGGCAGGCCGTCGAGGTCGACCTGCTGCTCGCGGTCGGCAATGCCCAGGCTGCCCGGCAGGTGCTGGGTCATCCGGCCGACGGTCGCCGCCCGGACCACGTCCTCGCGCTGGCCGCGGCGCGGGCGGATCTCGCCTGCGCGGATCTGGACGCGGCCGAGAAGGCGGTGGCCGGCCTGCTGCGCGCCGATGGCGGCGGCGGTGGCCCGGTCGTCGCCGCGTGCGCGCTCGCGGCCGTCGCCGCCGCCCGCCGCGACGATCATGCGCGGGCGACCGGGCTGCTCGCACGTGCCCTGGCCCTCGCCGAGGACGAGGGGTTGGCCGGTCCGTTTCTCGATCTCGGCGACGAGCTGCTGGCGATGCTCGACGCGCATCCGGGGCTGGCCGCCGCCCATCCCGAGTTCGTGGACGCCCTGCGCGCCGCCGCCGCGGCCGCGCCGGTGGCAGGCGTGGCGGCGTGGCGGGCGGAGCCTGGCGACCGATCGGTCGGCGTGGCCACCGCGGTCGGCAGGGTTGGCGCGGTTGGCAGGGTCGGCGGGGTTGGCGCGGTTGGCAGGGTCGGCAGGGTTGGCAGGGTTGGCGGGGTCGGCGTGGCCACCGCGGTCGGCGGGGTGGGTGCGGTCGGCGCTGGGGTAATCGCGGGGGCTGCGCTCCCGGCGGGGCCCGGCGTCGACCCCCACCGGCTGCCCCCGGAGACGGGGAC
>NZ_CM001489.1:3854009-3978032 GCF_000262465.1 Frankia sp. QA3 | reverse complement strand
GGCGGCGGGCCGGCCGTCGGCGACCGCCTCAGCGATCGGGAGCTCGCGGTTCTCAGCTACCTGCCGACGATGCTGACGACCGCCGAGATCGCGGCCGAGCTCTACGTCTCCGTGAACACGGTGAAGACGCACCTGAAAAGCATCTACCGCAAGCTCGACGTGGCGCGCCGCCGGGACGCGGTGCACCGGGCCCGCGAACTCCACCTGCTCTGAGCGGCCTGAGCCCCGCCCCGACCGGCGGGACGCCGAGATTCGGCGCCGCCGGCCCGGCCAGGAGGTTCGGCCGCCTCAGGTCCTGCCATCGTCGCGAGTATCGGCCGGGCGGTCGTAGGCGGTCCCGGCGAGGTGGCTCTCGCCGGCCCGGAAGGCATCCGGGGGATACAGCTCGAGGTCGCGGGGGTCGGCCGGCTCAGCTTCGGCCCGTTCTCCGAAGACGCGTTGTTCCAGCGCGAGGTACGGGCGCTGCGCCAGGTCCGGGTACGGATTCGGGACCTCAGTCGGGTCCACGTCCCCGACGGGGACGGCGGCGGCGCCGAGCGCGTCCGGGACAGTCAGGGAATCAGCGGGTGCGGGTCGACCGGGCCCGCCCTGCCGGCCGCCGGCCAGCGGGGTCGTCCGCCGCAGCGGCCGACCCGCCGGGCCCCGGCCCCCGGCGTCGGCGGGCCAATCGCGGGGGTCGGCGGTCCGTTCGGGGGCCGCGGGCCGCGCCGGTAGCGGCACGACGGCCCGGAGCACGCAGATGACCGAGGTCACGATCCCCGCGACCATCAGAATCAGGCCCAGAACCGGGAGATCTACCCCGCCCACTCGCCACGTCAGGGCGTATCGAAGGGTGGCACCCACCACAACCAGGAAGACCGACAGTCCCAGGGTCATCGTTGTTCACCTCATTCGTCCCGTGGCCGGGGCGGCTGCGGACCGGGGATGGTCGCCGGCCGTCCGGCTCCGGCGGGAGGGCATCGGTGGCGCGAGACCGTACTAGGTCTCTGCGAATTCGGCGGGATGCGTCGTGGGCTTTGGACCTGCGGGGGACTGGCGGAGGTGCACCCACCGAAACGGTAGGCCCCCTATATCAATACCCTCGGTGACGATGGCCCATGCTGGGGAGGCACTTAGTGGGTGGGTGGTCACCCATTGTGGAGGGTGGCGGATCGCGGGAACGTTTCGCGACCTTCGCGTCGTCTGCACGCCGGCGGGCTGGCTCCCGGCCTGGGTGGGGCGATCGGGGCGCCGCCGGGCCCGCATACCGCTGACGAGGTGGCCCCTTTAGGGGATGGTTCCGGGAGGGAAAAATCACGCGAAGTGGTCGCTTCAAGCGCGAGGGTGGCAGCCCCGGAAATATATGGCCGGGTTGGGGGCACGATTCTCCCACCGAAGCGGTGGGTTTGGCCCGACTGCGAATGAGGGGCGCGGGCAACTGGTGGCGTAGCGAGGGAGGTGGGCCCTACGCTTGCCGAACATGTCCATCTTCACCGGAAATTCACCCGGTGGCATAGCCACAACCGGGCTACCGCCCGGTTTGATTCTGAGTCTGCCCCCCGGAGGCACGCGTGACCGACCGAGTTCCCCTCTCGACCGATGCTATCGGCGAGGAAGCACCCCATCGGCCGCGAATCGGCGTGACCGTGGACACATCCACCGAGATAGGCATGGCGGGTCGGATCGCCAGGCGAGCCTCGGCGAGCTCACCCGCTCCGCCGACCGCCCCACATCGCGCGGCACCGGCGCCGGCGCGGCACCCCGCACCGACCACGAGCACGGGCAGCGCCGCTGCCCGGCAATTGTCTCATCCCCGCTCCGGGCCCCCGATGACCGGGTCCCCAATGGGACGCGGTGAGGTCCCGGGCGCCGCCGCCCGGACCGCGCCGGGGGCGCAGATGCGCCCGGGAATGGCGGCGCGCACCGGGCCGATGCCGCGTGACCTCGCGCTCGGAGCGGCCGAGCTGCGTGGCATCCTGCGCGTCGTGGAGGACTGCGAGCGGGCCTCCTCGCTCGCCTCCTTCCGCGAACTGGCCCTCGACGGCATGGCCCGCCACCTGGGCTATCGTCATTCGGCCTTCTTCCTGGGCTCCTCGATCGAGACGGCGTTCCAGGACGCCCGGCCGACCGGCCGGGGCCTCGCCCTGCGCCTCGCCGGCCCGTACATGGAGCGCTACCGGGAGCTGGAGGCGCTGAGTAACCCGGAGAGCCTGCGCTCGGTCCGCGAGCGTGGCCTCGCCACGCTCGACGACCTGGGCGTTCCGGAGCGACCCGAGGTGCGGATGCGGCTGGAGCGCTTCCTGCGCGCGCACGGCATCCACGCCAAGCTGCTCGTGCGCCTGTTCGGCCCGTCGAACGTGGGCGCGCTCATCTCCCTGCTGGACTCGCGGCCGGGCGCGTTCGGCCCGCGGGACCGGGCGGTCGGTGCCGTCCTCGGCCGCCATCTCGGCAACCTGCTGCGCTTCTACATCCGGACCGATCCGGGTCCGTCGGTCGCGGGACGGCTGTCCGCCCGCGAGCGCGACGTCGTGCGACTCGTCGCCGAGGGCCGGTCCAACCGGCAGGTCGCCGAGGCGCTGTGCATCAGCATCGACACGGTCAAGCATCACCTCACCCATGCACTCGTGGCGACGGGATGCTCGAACCGCACGCAGCTCGCCATCGCCTGGCAACGCGAGACCAGCGCGTTCGCGCCCCCCAGCCCGCCCCGGCCCTGACTCGCCGGTTGAGGAACTGACCCGACCGTCGGAGAACCCCGGCCGCGTCCGGACGCGGTGGGTTCCGGTCCAAGGTCGCGCGCCCACAACCCGGTGCCGCCCCGGCACCCCTGCCCCTTGCCGCCGATCCCACCCTGGACCCTGGATACCGGTCCTCGGGCGCGGCGGCGGTCCTCGTGCCGGCCGGTCGTCTGCCGGCCGGCAGCGCGCCGGGCCTGTCCCGGCAGCCTGATCAGGCCGGGCATGCCCGGCTAGGAGAAACCGGCCCGTGCCGCGGCGGCGCGGGCGCCAGGTGCCCATCGAGACCTACGGGGCCCGCGAGCCGGCCGGCCTGCCCACACGGGCGGAAAGCCGGCGCACCGACGCGACGCAACGCGCCACGGGCGCGCCTCGACAACCTGACTTCCGACGAACCGCGGGTGGCGCGGGCCGAGACCGGCCGCGCCACCCGCGGTCGTGTCATGTCCCGGCCCGTGTCGCCGAACCCCCGGTCCTCGCGGGTCCTCGCGGGTCCTCGCGGGTCCTCGCGCAGCGCCGTCCCCGCCGCCGACGCGCCTGACCGGCCCTCCTCCCCGCCTGTCCACAGGATTCCGCGCCCGATCCATCCCGGTGGGCAGGGCCAGGGGCGGCGCTGGGGATCGGATGGGCACGGTTCGTCGGCGGGTCGGGTCCGGACCACCTCGCTGCGGTCGGCGTGCTCCGGGGTGCGCCCGGGTGGCGGGCCGGGTTGGGCGGCAGACGCGGCCCTTTGGTTGCCGCCGCCGCCGTCCGGTGCCCCGTCGCGGTCGATCCCGACGGTCGGATGGTCGGGAGCTGTTCCGGCGCAATCGCCCGCGACGATTCGCTGCCGCGCCGCGCCTGCATGGGTACCGGATGCCGTCCGGCCTACTCCGATGGCGCCGGCCGCCGGTGGAGCGGCGCGGCGGACCGTGCCACGCGGGCCCACTTGTCTCCGTCTCGCCCCAACTTGACATAGATCATCGTTTTTGCGGCTTCTGAGACGGATGCGTGTGATGCCCCATCTGTGGGATGCTGGTCCTCGCCGGTCGTAGCAGGCTGGTCCGGTTGGGTGGCACGGTGACGAACGCCGGCATCTTTCCGCTCGGCCCCGCTTGCGGCCGATGGCACGCTGTGACTAGGTTGACCCTGTCCTTGCTAGCCGGGTGGGGCCCGAAGGGGTCAGCCCGACCGCCGGTGACTGACCCGACCGGCGGTTACCACGATCGATTTCCGGATGGTCTTCACCCGTGGTTCGATACCTCCCCGGGCGCTACTCTCGCTTCCGTTTTCTTCTGGCCTTGCGCGTGCCGGTCCGGGTCCGAGGAATGTAGCCTCTACTGTTCATCGTCCCTTTAGCCGACCGAAGTCGAATGGGAACCGCCGGGTCCGGCGGTCCGGGATACCGCCCTGCGTGCTACCAATTCGTAACCTCCGCCGATCGTCACCGGGATTGATGAGGTCGCCCGGTGCGCATCCGTGCGGGCTCTGCGTAATCCCGATCCGGGACATCACCAGCGATGTCCGGCGGTGGGCGAACCGCTGGCTGGATGGGGTCCCGACCAGGTCACGGCGATCACGATGGTGCTACAGGGAGTGCGTGATCACTACTTTGGCCTGCCGCCGTGCAGTGCTCCGGACCGAGCCGACTAGTATTCCGCGCACGTTGACGGTGCCGCGTCCGCTAAGCAAGTCGGCCGTCCCTGGCACCGAGCGCACCAGTTCCACGAGAGTTGTTGGGGGTCAGTTCGCTTTCCGCGTAGTCAGTACAGATGCAGCTTCCCCGGGACGTCTGTCGCCCAGCGGCACCGGCCAGGAGGTCACCGATGATGTGGGCGATCCTGTCGTCCGAAACGTGTCCATCACGTTGGTTTGGCTGGTGAGCCTCTTGTTCTGGATATGGCCTTGTGGTGACCCGGGGGCGGGCCGCGCGCCGGGGGCGCGGGGCCGGTCGGACGATCGGACGGCCTCGGCGGGCCCAATGACCCGGACTAGTTCGTCCCCCTCATCACCCTGCCCCCGGTCGCGACCTGCCAGGAGGACCTGCCGATGACCACCGCACCCCGCCTGTCACCCGCGGCCTCCCCGGCCGGCTCCGACGTACCCGACCCCCTCGACGCGCGCGAACTGGTCGTCGTGATCACGCCGTTCGCCCAGCCCGCCGCCGCCCTCGTCGCCGCGGTGGCGCGGGCCGGCAGCCTCGGCGTGCTCGACCTCGGGCGGTCGGCGCAGGCGGCGCGGGACGCCCTGCGGGACGCGGCCCGCTGGACGCCGGGACGGTTCGGGGTCCGGGTCGCCGCCGGCTGCCCGCTCGACCCGGACGAGCTGCCCGACGCGGTGGAGCTCGTGGTGCTCGCCCCCCGGCCGGACGGCGCCTCGACCGGCGACCTCGCCGCGCCGGGCGGCCCCGGGACCGACCGGCGCTGGGAGCCGGGAGAGCTGATCCGGCGCGGCCGGCGGGTCTGGGCAGAGGTGACCTCGGTCGCGCAGGCCCGCGGCGCGGTCGCGGCCGGCGCACTGGGGCTCGTCGCGCGGGGTAACGAGTCTGGCGGGGTCGTCGGTGACCTGACCACGTTCACCCTGCTGCAGCACCTGCTCGCCGCCGGCCTGCGCGACCCCGCGGGCGCCGCGGTGCCCGTCTTCGCCGCCGGGGGGATCGGCCCCGCGACGGCGGCGGCGGCGGTGGCGGGCGGCGCGGCCGGGGTCGTGCTGGACTCCCAGCTCGCCCTGGTCCGGGAGATGGAGCTGCCCGAGCAGGTGGCCGCCGCGGTGCGGGCCATGGACGGCAGCGAGACCATCGTCCATGCGGGCCATCGGCTCTACGTCCGGCCCGATCTGCCCATCGCCGCCCTCGTCGGGCGCACCGATCGGCCCGCCGTCGACCTGCGCGACACCGGCGGAGAACTCGCCTCGGACGGCGCGGTCACTGCCGGCGGGGATGGCGGACGTGGCGGGGCCGGCGGAGCTGCGTCCGACCCCGCCGCGGTCGCGGCTCGTCTCGGCGCCCGCGACCTGGTCGACCAGTTCCTCCCGATCGGCCAGGACGGTGCGTTCGCCGCCGCGCTCGCCGACCGGCACGGCAGTGCCGCCGGGATCGTGCGGGCAGTGCGCCAGGGCATCCGGGACGGCATCGCTGCCGCCGCCCGCACCCGCCCGCTGGCCGCCGGCGCGCCGTTCGCGGCCGCGCGGGGGCTGCGCCATCCCGTCGCGCAGGGGCCGATGACCCGGGTCAGCGACCGGGCGGCGTTCGCCCGCGCGATCGCCGACGAGGGCGGCCTGCCGTTCCTCGCCCTGGCCCTGATGAGCGGCGAGGACAGCCGCGCCCTGTTGGAGGAGACCGCTGGCCTGCTGGGAGACGCACCGTGGGGGGTGGGCGTGCTCGGCTTCGCCCCGGCGCCCCTGCGCAGCGCGCAGCTCGCCGCCGTGCGGGACGTGCGTCCACCGTGCGCGATCGTGGCGGGCGGGCGGCCGGCCCAGGCGGCGCCGCTGGAGGAGGCGGGCATCGATACGTTCCTGCATGTGCCCTCCCCGGGCCTGCTGCACCGGTTCCTGGCGGACGGGGCCCGCAAGTTCGTCTTCGAGGGCCGGGAATGTGGCGGGCACGTCGGGCCGCGGGCGAGCTTCCCGCTGTGGGAGGCGCAGATCGCGGGGCTGCTCGCGTTCGGCGAGAGCGACCAGGCCGGCCCGGACTTCTTCGCCGGCCTGCACCTGCTGTTCGCCGGGGGGGTGCACGACGCCCGGTCGGCGGCGATGGTCGCCGCCGCGGCGGCCCCGCTCGCCGAGCGGGGCGCCGGCATCGGCGTGCTGATGGGCACGGCCTACCTGTTCACCGATGAGGCCGTCGCCTCCGGCGCGATCCTGCCCGGCTTCCAGCAGGCCGCCCTCGACTGCGAGCGCACCGTGCTGCTGGAGACCTCCCCCGGGCACGCCACCCGATGCGTCGAGTCCGCCTACGTCCACACCTTCCTGGACCGACGCCGCGAGCTGCTCGCCGCCGCCACCCCCCGCCAGCAGATGTGGGAGGAGCTGGAGGCGCTCAACCTCGGCCGGTTGCGGGTGGCCAGCAAGGGGCTGCGCCGCGATGGCGCCGAGGTCGTCCAGGTCGATCCGGCGGCCCAGGCCCGGGACGGCATGTTCATGATCGGACAGGTGGCCGCCCTGCGCTCGAACCGCACGAGCGTGGCCGCCCTGCACGACGAGGTGACCACGCAGGCCACCGCCGGTCTCGCCGACCGGGCCGCCGAGCTCGGCGTGCCGGCCGGGCAGGGCGTGCCGGCCGGGCAGGGCGGGCAGGGCGCCGTGGGCCCGGCGGTGGTGACAGCGACGGCGGCGACGGACTCCCGCCCCGCCGGTCAGCCGCTCGACATCGCGATCGTCGGGATGTCCGCGATCTTCCCCGACGCGCCCGATCTCGCCACGTTCTGGGCGAACGTCGTCGCCGGCAACGACGCGATCCGCGAGGTTCCGGCCGACCGCTGGGACCCCGAGGTGTACTACCGGCCCGACGCGGTGGCGAAGGACGCCGGGCGCCGCACCCCGTCGAAGTGGGGCGGATTCCTGCCGCGGGTCCCGTTCGACGCCCTGGCCTACGGCATCCCGCCGCGCTCCCTGCGCAGCATCGAGACCAGCCAGCTACTCGCCCTCGAGGTCGCCACCCGTGCGCTGCGCAGCGCCGGTTACGACACGGGGCAGAAGGCGGCCGGCGAGGGCCGGCCGTTCGACCGCTCCCGCGCCTCGGTCGTCTTCGGCACCGAGGCCGGCACCGACCTGTCCGGCGCCTACGGGCTGCGCTCGCTGTGGCCGGGACTGTTCGGGCAGTTGCCCGCCGAGCTCGAGGAGTTCCTGCCCGAGCTGGACGAGGACTCCTTCCCCGGCATGCTCGCGAACGTCATCGCCGGGCGGGTCGCCAACCGGCTCGACCTCGGCGGGGTGAACTTCACCGTCGACGCGGCGTGCGCCTCGTCGCTGGCCGCGCTCGACGCCGGTTGCAAGGAGCTGCTCGCCGGCAGCTCGGACCTGGTGCTCTGCGGCGGGGTGGACACCCACGCCGGCGCGCACGACTTCCTGCTGTTCTCCTCCGTGCATGCGCTGTCGCCCCAGGGGCGCTGCCGCAGCTTCGATGCCGGCGCCGACGGGACGAGCCTGGGCGAGGGCGTCGCGGTCGTCGTGCTCAAGCGGCTCGCCGACGCCGAGCGCGACGGCGACCGCATCCACGCCGTCATCCGGGCCGTCGCCGGCTCCTCCGACGGCCGCGCGCTCGGGCTGACCGCGCCGCGCAAGGCCGGCCAGGTGCTCTCCCTGGAACGGGCCTACGCGCGGGCGGGCATCTCGCCGAGCGACGTCGGCCTGCTCGAGGCGCACGCCACCGGCACGGTCGTCGGCGACCGCACCGAGCTCGCGACCCTCACCGAGGTGTTCACCGACCACGGCGCGACCCCCGGCCAGTGCGCGGTCGGCTCGGTGAAGTCGCAGATCGGGCACACCAAGTGCGCCGCCGGCCTGGCCGGGCTGATCAAGGTGGCGAAGGCGGTCGAGACCGGCGTGCGCCCGCCGACCCTGCACATCGACAGCCCCAACGCCTACTGGGACGCCGAGACCAGCCCGTTCTACTTCGACGAGGCCGCGAAGCCCTGGGCGGCGCCCGCCGCCGCGCGCCACGCCGGGGTGTCGGCGTTCGGCTTCGGCGGCACCAACTTCCACGTCGTGCTGTCCGCCTACGACGGCGGGCCGGAACCCGCCCACGGCCTGGACCAGTGGCCCGCGGAGCTGTTCGCCGTGCGCGGCGCCGACCGGGCGGCGGCCACCCGGGCGCTGGACCGGCTCGCCGCCCTGGTCACCACGAACGACGACGCCGGGCGGCCGTTCCGCCTGCGGGACCTCGCCCGCACCACCTGCGCGGCCGGCAGTGGCCCGGTGCAGGTCGCGTTCGTCGCCGACGACCTCGACGGGCTGCCCGCCGCCATCGAGGCGGCCCGGACGTTCACGGCGAACCCGCGCGCCGGGCTGTTCGTCCGCGACGACGCCGAGCCGGGCGCGACCGCCTTCCTGTTCCCCGGCCAGGGCAGCCAGCGGCCCGGGATGCTCGCCGACCTGTTCGTAGCCTTCCCCCGGCTGCGGGGCGTGCTCGACCTGGCTCCCCAGTGGGTCGACACGATGTTCCCGCCGGCCGCCTTCACCCGGGAGCAGAAGGCCGAGCAGGCGGCGGCGATCACCGACACGCGGGCGGCCCAGCCGACGCTCGGCCTCGCCGGCCTCGCCGTCCACGACCTGCTCACCGGGCTCGGTGTCCGTCCGGACCACGTCGGCGGGCACTCCTACGGCGAGCTGGTCGCCCTGTGCGCCGCCGGCGCGCTCGACCGGGCCGACCTCGTCGGCCTGAGTGAGGCGCGGGCCGCCGCGATCCTCGCCGCGGCGGGGGACGACCCGGGCACGATGGCCGCCGTCCAGGCGCCCATCGAGCGGGTGCGCGAGGCGCTCGGCGGCATCGCCGGCGACGTCGGCGGCGGCCACGTCGGCGGCGGCCACGTCGTCGTCGCCAACCACAACGCCCCGCGGCAGAGCGTGATCTCCGGGCCGACCGCCGCGGTGGGCGACGCCGTGGCCGCCCTCGGCCGGGCCGGCGTGACCGCCCGGCCGATCCCGGTCGCCTGCGCGTTCCACAGCCCGGTCGTGGCCGCGGCCGCCGGCACGCTCGCCGACCGGCTCGCCGAGCTCGACGTCGCCGCGCCGGCGCTGCCCGTGTGGTCCAACGCCACCGCCGAGCCGTACCCGGCGGCACCGGAGCAGGTGCGGGCGACGCTCGCCGGCCAGGTGGCGGCGCCGGTGCGGTTCGTCGAGCAGATCGAGGCGATGTACGCGGCCGGTGTGCGGACCTTCGTCGAGGCCGGCCCCGGTCGGGTCCTCTCCCAGCTCGTCGGCAAGATCCTCGCCGGGCGGCCGCACCGGGTCGTGGCCACCGACGTCGCGGGCGAACCGGGGCTGCGCCGGTTGCTGCTCGCGCTCGCCGAGCTCGCCGCGGCCGGCGTCGGCGTCGACCCGGCGCCCCTGTTCACCGGTCGCGACGCCCGGATGGTGAGTGCCGCGGACGTGCCGCGACGGCCCGGCTGGCTCATCGACGGGGCCTACGTGCGCACCGCCGACGGCCGGTTCCTGCCGGGCGGGCTGCGGCCGCCGACCCGGCTGGCCCTCGCCGCCGGCCCGGGTGCAGACGACTCGGCGGCACCGGCCGCGGACGCCGCGGCGGCGCCCTCCGCAGCGGCACCCGCAGCGCCCTGCGTGGCAACACCTTCCGTACCTTCCGTGGCAACACCTTCCGTGGCGGCGCCCTCCGCAGCGGCCCGCTCCGCGCCGACGCCGGCCCCGGGGGAACGGCCAGCGGCCGGCGTGGAGCTTCCCGAGATCGCGGGCGTGCGGGGATTCGTCCCGCAGGACCCGGCGCCACCGCTCGTCCCCGCTGACCCGATCGACGATCCGGCGGTCCTCGCCACCGGACTGCCCGAGCTTGGAGGTGGCGGCCCGGTGGACGCCGTGGTGTTGGAGTTCCTGCGGACCACCCGCGAGCTGGTCGCGGCGCAGCGCGATGTGGTGCTGGGCTACCTGGGTTACGACCCGACCGGCCTCGGCCGCCCGGCGGCGCGCGACGGCATCGACAGCGCCGCCGCGGGTGCGCCCGCGACCCACGCCGACCCGCGGGACGCCCGTGGCGCCGTCACCCCCGCGGTCCCCCGCCAGGCCCAGCCGGCGCAGGCGCGGGCCGCCGGTGTACCGGCGACTCCCGCGGTGCCCCGGCCCGCCCCCGCGCCGGACGCGGCGGGCGTGGACCCGCCGCCGGTCGGCGCGGGGGCGGCCGCCGCGGCGCCGGTGGCCGCGTCCGCTGTGTTGGAGCGGTCGGCGGTGTCGGAGGCGGTGGTGGGGGTGATCGCGGAGCAGACGGGTTATCCGGTGGAGATGCTGGAGCCGGATCTGGATCTCGAGGCTGATCTGTCGATCGATTCGATCAAGCGGACGGAGATCCTGGGGGAGTTGGCGCAGCGGTTGGGGCTGGTGGAGGCGGGTTCGGGGGAGTTGGGCGAGGAGGTCGTCGAGGAGCTGGCGGCGATCAAGACCGTCCGCGGCATCGTCGACTGGATGATGGACCGTTTCGCCGCCGCCGCCGCGGGCTCGGCCTCGCCGGTGTCGCCCGTCCCGGCCGGGTCGAACGGGACCCACGCCGGCGCGACGGCGGCCTGGCCCGCCGCGCCGGGATCGAACGGCACGCATGCTGGGGCAGGCGACGCCTCCGTCGCGGCGATCCGTGCCGGCTCGAACGGCACGCACACCTCGGCCGCCGCGGCGCCGGTGGCCGCGTCCGCTGTGTTGGAGCGGTCGGCGGTGTCGGAGGCGGTGGTGGGGGTGATCGCGGAGCAGACGGGTTATCCGGTGGAGATGCTGGAGCCGGATCTGGATCTCGAGGCTGATCTGTCGATCGATTCGATCAAGCGGACGGAGATCCTGGGGGAGTTGGCGCAGCGGTTGGGGCTGGTGGAGGCGGGTTCGGGGGAGTTGGGCGAGGAGGTCGTCGAGGAGCTGGCGGCGATCAAGACCGTCCGCGGCATCGTCGACTGGATCGTCGGCTCCGCCCCCGGCGGGAACGCGCCCAGCGCTTCCACCGGGGGATCGGTGGTGACCATCGAGTCCCACGCGGCGTCGTCGGCCGGACTCCCGGTGGGGGAGCCGGTCGAGCCGCCCGCGTCGGTGCCCGCCGGGACTCTCGTGCCCGCCGGGTCTCCCGTCGCCGCCGGGTCTCCCGTCGCCGCAGGGTCTCCCACGGCCGGCGATCCGACCGGGGTCCCGCTGCGGCGCTTCGTCGTCGAGCCGGAGATCCTGCCCGCGCCGGCCGGCGCGGCGCCGGTCGACCTCGCCGGCTCCCGGTTCCTGCTGGTGGAGGGCGGTCTCGGGGTCGGCCTGGCGCTCGCCACCCGGCTGGAGCAGGCGGGCGCCGAGGCGCGGATCCTCGCCGCCGACGACACCGGCCTCGTCGACCAGATCCGGGCCGGGGTCGGTGCCGACGGTCTCGTCTGGATCGCCTCCGCCGACCCGGACGCGGACGAGCACGCGATCCTGCCCGGCGCGTTTCCCGCCCTGCGGGCCGCGGCGCTCGGCGGCAGCCGGCGGGTGCTCATCGCCACCGGCAACGGCGGGCGGTTCGGCCGGGCCGGCGCCGCGGGCCCCGGCGCGACGCCCGACCCGCGCGCGATCGACGCCCTGGAGTACGCCCGACGTGCCGACGCCGGGGGGTTCGCCGTCCGGCCGACACTGGGCGCGGGGCTCGCGGGCCTCGTCCGCACGATCGCCCGGGAGGTCCCCGGCCTGGCGCTGCGGCTCGTCGACGTCGAGCCGAAGGACGAGCCCCGCCGGATCGCGGACAGCCTGCTCGCCGAGCTGCTCACCCCCGGCGGGCCGCTGGTCGTGGGTTACCGCGACGGGGTGCGGGCCACCCCGCGGGTGCGGCCCGCGGATGCCGGTGGGGCCGGCGACCTGCCTTCCGGTCTCGGCCCGTCCTCCGTCGTGCTGCTCACCGGCGGCGCCCGGGGCATCACCGCGGCGGTCGCCGTCGAGCTCGCCCGGCGCAGCGGCTGCGCCATCGAACTGATCGGGCGCACCACGCCGCCCGCGGAGCCGGAGGACCCCGCGACGGCGGGCGCGGCCGACGCTCCGGCACTGCGCCGCGCGCTGATCGAGACCGGCGTGCGCCGCCCGGCCGAGATCGAGGCCCGCGTCGCCCGACTGCTCGCCGAGCGGGAGGTACGGGCGACGCTGGCAACTCTGCGCGGCCTCGCGTCCTCGGTGCGTTACCACGCGGTGGACGTGCGCGACGGCGCGGCCGTCGCCGCGGCGGTGGCCGACGTCTACGCCCGCCATGGCCGCCTCGACGGGCTGGTGCACGGCGCGGGCATCCTCGCGGACCGGCTGCTGCGCGACAAGACGCCCGAGTCGTTCGACCGGGTCTACCGGACGAAGGTCGACGGTGCCCGCGCCCTGCTCGCCGCGGTGCGCGACGACGTCGGCTTCCTCGCCCTGTTCGGCAGCGTCGCGGGGGTGTTCGGCAACCGGGGCCAGGCCGACTACGCCGCCGCGAACGACGCCCTCGACACGCTCGCGGGTGCGGCGGCGGGGCGCTTCACCGGCCGGGTCGTCAGCGTCGACTGGGGCCCCTGGGCCTCGCCGGCCGCCGCCGCGGGCGGCGGGATGGTCTCCGCGGAGCTCGCCCGCGAGTACGCCCGCCGCGGCATCGGCCTGATCGACCCGGCCGACGGGGTCGCCGCGCTGCTGCGGGAGCTGGCGGGCCCGCCCGGCGGCCCGGCGCAGGTCGTCTACATGTGCGCCGAGGCGGAGGCGTTCGATGCGTGACCCCGGTGGCGGGTCCGGGGTGCCGCCGATCGCCGTGGTGGGGATGTCGGCGCTGTTCCCGGGGGCCGGCGACCTCGACACGTTCTGGCGCAACATCGTCGGCGGGGTCGACGCGATCCGGGCGTTCCCGCGGGAGCGCTTCGACGTCGACGACTACTTCCCGCCCGAGCGGCCGCCCGGCGCGCCGGACGTGCGGCGGGGCGCGGGCACGGCGCCGGCCGGTGCGGCGGACGGCTTCTACTGCCGGCGCGGCGGCTTCGTCGACGAGTTCGCCACCTTCGACCCGACGGCCTTCGGCATCGTGCCGAACGCCGTCGACTGGGCCGAACCGGACCAGCTGCTGGCGCTGCGGCTCGCCGCCGAGGCGATCACCGACGCCGGCGGGCCCGACCGGCTCGGCGACGCCGAGCGGGTGGGCGTGGTGCTCGGCCGCGGCGGCTACGTGGGCTCCGGGGTGGCCCGGCTCGAACAACGGGTGCGCACCTCCCGCCAGCTCGTCACGACGCTGCGCGAGGTCCTGCCGGACCTGCCCGCCGACGCGGTCGAACGGGTCCGCGAGGCGTTCGTCGCCCAGCTCGGCCCGGCCCGGCCGGAGGCGTCGATCGGCCTGGTCCCCAACCTCGCCGCGTCGCGCATCGCGAACCGGCTCGACCTGCGCGGTCCCGCCTACACGGTGGACGCGGCCTGCGCGTCGTCGCTCATCGCCGTCGAGATGGCGATGCGCGACCTCGGCTCGGGCCGCACCGACACGATGATCGTCGGCGGCGCCCACCTCGTCCACGAGCCGTCGTTCTGGAGCGTGTTCTCCCTGCTGCGCGCGCTGTCGCCGAGCGAGGCGATCCGCCCGTTCGACCGGCGGGCGGACGGCATCCTCATCGGCGAGGGCGTGGGCATGCTGGTGCTGCGCCGGCTGGCCGACGCCCGCCGCGACGGCGACCGGATCTACGCGGTGCTGCGCGGGGCCGGCACGTCGAGCGACGGCCGTTCCGCCTCCCTGATGGCCCCCGCCGCCGACGGGCAGGCCCTCGCCGTGCGCCGCGCCTGGGCGGACGCCGGGCTCGACCCGACGGCACCCGGCGCGATCGGCCTGGTCGAGGCGCACGGCACGGCCACCCCGACCGGCGACGCCGTGGAGCTCGCCACGCTGGGCCGGATCTTCGGCACGGCGGCCGCGGCCGGCACGGGCGGCGCCGGACGGGCGGACATCGGGATCGGCTCGGTCAAGTCCATGATCGGCCATGCGATGCCCGCGGCCGGCGCGGCCGGCCTGATCAAGACCGCGCTCGCCCTGCACCACCGGGTGCTGCCGCCGACGCTGCACTGCGACGAGCCGCACGCCGCCTTCGCCGGCAGCCGGTTCGCGCCGGTGCGCGCCGCGACCGACTGGGACACCCCGGCGGGCGGCGGCCCCCGCCGCGCCGGCGTCAACGCCTTCGGCTTCGGCGGCATCAACGCCCACCTCGTCGTCGAGGAGGCGCCGCCGACCGCCCCGGCCACCCTGGCCCACACCTTCCCCGCCGCCGCCCCGACCGACCGGGCGGGTTCGCCGGACGCGGCGGCGCCGGCGGTCGGGCCACTGGCACCCACGGCGGCGGCACCCACGGCGGCGGCACCCACGGCGGCGGCGGTTGCGGTGGCGGCGCCGCGGGTGGCCGATCCGGCTGCGGAACCGGTCCTGCTGCTCGCCGGGAGCAGCCCGGCGGACCTGCTCGCCCAGCTCGACGCCGACGACGCGGAGCTGCTCGGCCGGGATGACGCGGCGAACCCGCCGCCCGGCGGCCCCTGGCGGCTCGCCCTGGTCGCACCGAACCCGCGCCGGCTCGCCCTGGCCCGCACGGTCGTGGGGCGGGGCAACCCGTGGCGGGGCCGCAACGACCTGTGGTTCACCCCGGCCGGCCTGCTCGACCCCGCCCGGCCGGACGGGACGCCCGCCGGGCAGACGGCGTTCCTGTTCTGCGGCCTGGAGGACAAGTTCTCCCCGCGCATCGACGACGTCTGCGCGCATTTCGGGCTCGCCCGCCCGGCCCTCGACGACACCGGGATGCTCGGCCGGCACGGCGTCGCGAGCGTCGAGGTGGGGCGCATCCTCGACGAGGCGCTGCGCCGGCTGGGGATCGTCCCGGACCTCGTCGGTGGGCACAGCATCGGCGAGTGGAACGCGATGGTCAGCGGCGGGCTGATCACCGACGAGTTCACCGACGCCTTCATCGCCGGCTTCGACCCGGCCTCGCTGGAGGTGCCCGGGGTCGTCTTCGGGGCGCTGGGCTGCGGTGCCGTGCGCGCCGCCGAGGTGATCGCCGACCTCGACGAGATCGTCGTCTCCCACGACAACTGCCCGCACCAGTCGATCATCTGCGGGCGCGAGACGAGCGTGCGCACCGCGCTGGAGCGGCTGCGCCGCGACGGCGTGCTCGGGCAGGTCCTGCCGTTCCGCTCCGGCTTCCACTCCCCGTTCCTGGAGCCCTACCTGGACCGGCTGCGGACCAACCTCGCCGGCGTCACCCTCGTCGAGGCGACGATCCCGATCTGGTCGGCGACGACGGTGGCGCCCTACCCTCGCGATCACGACGCCGTCCGGGCGCTCGCCCTGCGCCACCTCGTCGAGCCCGTGCGGTTCCGGGAACTCGTCCGCCGGCTGCACGACACCGGCGTGCGTGCCTTCGTCCAGGTCGGGGTGGGCAGCGTCGCCGGGTTCGTCGACAACACGCTGCCCGGCCACGACCACATCGCGCTGGTCACGAACTCCCCGAAACGATCCGGCCTGGACCAGTTGCGCCGGGTGGCCGCCGCGCTGTGGGTGGAGGGTGCGGCCCCGCGGCTCGATCTGCTGCCCTGCCGGACCCGCCCCGAGCCGCCCGCAGCCCTGGCGACGGCGCCGGTCCCGGCCGCTGCGCCCGCCTCCGGGCGGCGCATCGAGCTGCCGCGGCGCCGGGGTGCCCCCGTCCGGCTGAACCTCGGCACCCCGCTGGTGCGCCTCGGAGCCGCGGGCGCTGACCTCCTCGGCCCGGACATCGGCTCCCGGCTGCCCGGCGGCGAACGGATCCCGGCCACGCCCGCCGTCCCGCCGACCGGCGCGCCCGCGCCGCCGCGTGCCGAGCAGTCGCCGCGTGCCGAGCAGCTGCCGCGTGCCGAGCAGCTGCCGAGGCTGGTGGAGCCGGTCGCGCGCGGTGCAGCGCAGGCCCTGGGCGCCGCCGGCCGCCACCCGGTGCTCGACGAGCTGCGTGCGGCGCTCGCCGACGCGGACGCGGTGATGTCCGCGGTCGTCGATCGATGGGCGCTCGGCCCCGCCGTCCGGCCGGGATCGCCGCCTCGGCGGCGCGGAGTGCCGGCGCCGGGCGGTGCGAGCACCGTGCCCGCGCCCGGCGGTGCCGGCGCCGTGCCGGCTCCCCGCGGTGGTGGCGCGCCTGCCTGCGGGGGCCGCGCCGCGTCCGCTCCCGATGGCCGCGCCGCGCCTGCCTCCGGTGGCGGTGCCGCGTCTGCTGCCGGCGCCGGTGCCGCGCCGGTGCCCGCGCCGCGGACCGTCCGGCGTCGGTTGTCGCTGGCGTCGATGCCGCACATCGTCGACCACTGCTTCTATCGTCAGCCGCCGGGTTGGACCGACCCGTCCGACCTGTTCCCGGTCGTGCCGATGACCGAGGTGCTCGAACTCATGATCGCGCAGGCCGCGGCGCTGATGCCGGGTCGGGTGCCGATCGGCATCCGGGACGTCCGGGCGCTGCGTTGGCTCGCGATCGAACCCGCCGTGGAGGTGTCGGTCACCCTCACCCCCGCCGGGCCGGACGCGGTCCGGGTGACCATGGAAGGCTACGCCCGCGGCACGGTCATGTTCGCCGAGGGCTACCCGCAGCCCCCGCGGACGACCGCGGCCACCGCGGACCTGCCGGTGGGCCCGACCGGTCCCACCCTGCCCGGCGAGCGGCCCTCCCGCCACCAGGGCAGCGACCTCTACGGCGGTCACTTCCTCTTCCACGGCCCCGGATACCAGGGCATCGACCGCATCGAGGCGATCGCCGCGACCGGCATCCGCGGGCGGCTGCGGGTGCCGTCCGCGTCCGGCGCGCTGCTGGACAACGCCGGCCAGCTGTTCGGCTACTGGGCGATGGAGAACCTGCCCGAGGACTCGCTGCTGCTGCCGCAGTCCCTGGCCGACCTGCGCTTCCACGGCCCGGCGCCGGTGGCGGGCGACCTGGTCGACTGCGTCGTGCGGATCCGGCAGGTCGCCGAACGCACGGTGACCGCCGACATGGAGCTGCGCCGCCGCGACGGGTCGCTGTGGGCGGTCGTGTCCGCCTGGACCGATCGTCGCTTCGCCAACGACGACGTGCTCTGGGCCATGGTCCGCGCCCCGGAGGTGCACACCGTGGCCCAGCCCTCGGGCGAGGGCTGGGTGGTCGCGCTCGACCGCTGGTCCGACTCGGCCTCGCGCGAGCTGATCGTGCGCCACTACGCCGACGCCGCCGATCGGGCCCGGCTTGCGGGCCTCAACCCGCGGGCCGCCCGCGGCTGGCTGCTGGGTCGCATCGCTGTCCAGGACGCCGTCCGGCGCTGGTTGTGGGCGCGCGGCGCGGGGCCGGTCTGGGGCATCGAGGTCCGGATCGAGCACGACGAGCTGGGCGCCCCACTGGTCGGCGCCCTGCCGGCGCGGCCGGGCATCCCGGCCGGCGACCCGCCGCGGGTCTCCCTCGCCCACAAGCCGGAGCTGGCGGTGGCGCTGGTGTCCGCGGACGGGGCGGTCGGCATCGACATCGAGCAGATCGTCGCGCGGGCGCCCGGCGTCGAGCTGGCGGCGCTCGCCCCGGCCGAGCGTGACCTGCTCGACCGGGTCGCGGGCGGCGATCCCGGGCGGCGGGCGCTGTGGTTCACCCGCCTGTGGGCGGCGAAGGAGGCGGCCGCGAAGGCCGAGGGCACCGGGCTCGCGGGCCGGCCGCGCCAGTTCGTCGTCGACGGCCCGCACCCGCCCGGCCGGGCCTGGGCCGCGGCCGACTGGGCCGGGCATGACCCGCCCGAACTGGTCCGGGTCACCGTCTACGGAGATGGTCCCGACGGACCGCTCCCGCGGGGCTGCCGGTGGGTGGCGTTGCGTACGGTGGACGCCTCCGGCCGGATCCGGCCGGAGGGCGGCGAGCCCCGGGCCCCCGATGCGGACCCGGGCGGCGCCGGCGACCGGGCCGTGGCGACGGGCGTGCGCTCGACCACCGTCACCGGTCAGGATGCTGCGCGTGACGGCGCCCCCACTGATCGGGCCGGCGCCGCGACCTATGTGGTCGCCTGGACCTCCCCCGAGGTCGAGGCGAACGGCCTTCCCAACGAGAAGGAGTAGCGATCATGTCTGTTCAGGGGACGGCGGGACCGGGCGGCCCGGGCCGGGCCGAGGCCGAGGCAAGGGTCCTCGGCGAGGTCACCGAGGACCTGCGCGAGGTCATCGGCGAGGAGTACGTGATCGACATGGACATCACCATGGAGACCACCTTCAGCCACGACCTGGAGGTGGAGAGCATCGAGTTCGTGGCGCTCGCCGACCGGTTGCGGGAGCGCTACGGCGAGGCCGTCGACTTCGTCGGCTTCCTCGCCACGATGGACGTCGACCAGGTGATCAACATGCGGGTCGGCGAGGTCGTCCGGTTCATCGTCGACAGCCTGCCGGCGCCTGCGGTCGCCGGTTCGGCCTGACGGCCGCTCGTCGCATCCGATCCGACTGACGCATCCGATCCGACTGACGCATCCGATCCGACTGACGCATCCGATCCGACTGACGCGTCCGATCCGACAAGGAGACAAAGCCCGTGGCAGAGGTCATCGCGAACGGCGTCCGCCTGCACGTGCAGCGGCTCGAACCCCGAGGGGGAGCGTCCGCGGACTCGCCGATCGTCGTCATGGTGCACGGCATGGTGATGGACAACATCTCCAGCTTCTACTTCTCGCTGGGCACCTGCCTGGCCGACGCCGGCTGCGACGTCATCTGCTATGACCTGCGGGGCCACGGCCGCAGCGAGCGCCCCCGCGGCGGCTACCGCCTCGCCGACTCGATGGCCGACCTCGCCGGGCTGCTCGACGCGCTCGGAGTGGACCGCCCGGTGCACATCGTCGGCAACAGCTACGGTGCGACGCTGGCTCTGGCGTTCGGGTTGGAGTTCACCGCCCGGGTGGCGAGCCTGACGCTCATCGAGCCGCCGTTCCTCATCGAGGGCCTCGGCGAGGAGATGGCCCGCTCGCTGAGCCAGATCCTCGTCGCCATGACCGACGACGAGGTCCAGGAGTGGCTGGACAACGGTGCCGGCCGGGCGATCAGCCGGGCCACCCGCGCCGCCCAGCGGCTGCTGTCCGAGACGACGGTCGCCACCGACATGCTGGAGACGCCGCCGTTCTCCGCCGAGGCGCTCGCCGCGCTGGGAGTCCCGGTGCTCGCCGTCTACGGGGAGAACTCCGACATCATCGGGCAGGCCGCCGGGCTCGCCGCCCTCGTCCCCGATTGCACCCTGATCGTGCTGGAGCACCACACCCACATGGTGCTGCGCGAGGCCACCGGCTACCTGCGCAACCTGCTGCGCTGGTGGCTGTTCGACCGGCGCACGCCACCGCCGCCCTACGTCCGCGAGGCCGATCGGCGCTTCGCCACCCCCGAGTGGGTGACGCAGATGGTGCCGCCGCCCGACCTGAACGCCGGGCGCCGCCCGGCGGTGAGCTGACCGCCCGTGAGCCGCCTGCTGTTCGTCGTGCCGCCGCTGACCGGGCACGTCAACCCGGCCGTGGGGATCGCCGGGGAGCTCGCCGCCCGCGGTCACGACGTCGCCGTCGCCGGGCACGCGAGGGTGATCGGCGAGCTGGTCCCGCCGGAGCTGCCGCTGCTGGCGTTACCGGAGACGCTCGGCGAGGCCGACCGCGCCGACATCGTGGCCCGCTCGCGGGCACTGCGCGGCCCGGCGTCGCTGAAGTTCCTGTGGGAGGATTTCCTGCTGCCGCTCGCCGCGGCGATGGCACCGGCGATCGACGCGGCCGTCGACGAGTTCCGCCCGGACGTGCTGGTCATCGACCAGCAGGCGATCGGCGCGGCCTTGGTCGCCCGCCGCCGGCGGCTGCACTGGGCCACCCTCGCCACGACGTCGGCCGAGTTCGACGACCCGTACGGGGTGCTGGCCGGGCTCGGCCAGTGGGTCGCCGACCTGTTACGGGACTTCCAGCTCGCGCAGGGCGTGCCTGCCGCCGAGGCGGCCGCCGGCGACCTGCGGTTCTCCGACGAGCTCACCCTCGTGACGTCCGTGCGGGAGCTGCTGCGCAACCCGGACGTGCCCGGCCACGTCGCGTTCGTCGGCAGCACGGTCGGCCGGCGGGTGCGGACCGCCTCGTTCCCCTGGGAATGGCTCGATCCCGATCGCGAGGCGGTGCTCGTCTCGCTCGGCACGGTGACCCGGGAGGCCGGCGGGCGGTTCCTGCGGGCCGCCGCGGAGGGCCTGCTGGGCCTGGCCGCCCGCGCGCAGGCGGTCCTCGTCGCCCCGCCCGGCCTCGTCGACGACCTGGCCGCCGCCGCCCCCGACGACCTGTTCGTCGCCCCGTTCGTGCCGCAGGTCGACCTGCTGCCGAGGCTGTCCGCGGTGGTCTGCCACGCCGGCAACAACACCGTCTGCGAGTCGCTGTCCCACGGTGTCCCGCTGGTCGTCGCCCCGGTCCGCGACGATCAGCCGATCATCGGCGAGCAGGTCGTCCGCAGTGGCGCCGGCCTGCGGATCAAGTTCGGCCGGGCCGGACCGACGGCCGTGCGCGCCGCGGTGACCTCCGTGCTGGACACCCCCGGCCACCGGGAGGCCGCCGGGCGGCTGCGCGACGCCTTCGCCGCGGCGGGAGGGGTTGCGGCCGCCGCCAACCGGCTTGAGAAACTCGCCGTATGACGTTTCGCCGGCGCGGTGGCGCCGCAGTCGGGCCGGTACGGGGCTGACCGCCGTGCTCGACTGGCTGCCGGTCCTGGTCTGCGTCGGCCTGCTCATCAACGGGGTGCGGCTGCGCGGCCGGCTGCGCCGGCTGGAGACCCTGCCCGCCTCCGGCCGGCCGGTGGACTCCTCGCACGAGTTCCTCGTCGCGAACGGGGTGCGGCTGACCGACAGCGGGCGGCGCGCGGCCAGCTACCACGCCAGTCGGGACAAGCTCGACGTCCTCGACCTCGTCCCCGCGGACCTGACCGTCGAACGCGCCCTCGACCTCGCCCGCATGGTCGACACCCGCACCTACCGCACCGACCGGTGCGTGCCCGGCCGCGGTGCCTTTCAGGCATTGCTGGTCCGCTCGGAGATCCTCGACCGGGCCGGCATCACCCAACGCGACGGCTTCGACCCGGTGGAGCTCGTCGACATCACCGAGCGGCTGAAGACCTTCGCGTCCGGGTCGACCGACCTCGCCGTGCTGCCGGGGCTGCGTGCCGCCCGCGACGACGCGGCGATGCGGGTGCGGGTCCAGCAGCGGGCGTATCGGTTCACCCGGCGCAACCAGCTCTTCCCGTTCGTGCCCCAGCTCGCCACCGCCATCGGCGTGCACGTCAACCGGCCGTGGGGGCTCGCGGCCACGGCGCTGTTCTGGTTCCAGCCGTTCTTCGTCTGCGCGGGCCGGGTGCCGCTGTCCCCGCGCGACCTGATCCGCTCCCCGATCGTGCGCATCCTGAGCGGGGTGCTGTTCGTCATCGACTCCGTGCGCGCCGGTCGGGCGCAGGCCGCGAAGGCCGCCGAGGCCAAGGCCGCGGGGCGGCCCGCCGACCCGGTCAAGCACGCGAAGAAGCAGCGGACCGCGGCCAGCCGGGCCTCCTACGGCCGCGACCTCCGCGCCGGCCTGGCGCGGTTCCTGCGCCGCGGGCGCGCCGACTGCCCCTGGTGCGGTTCGGCGGAGCTGGCCACCCGGCTCGACTCGCCCGACATGTTCCTGCGTAAACCCGGCCGGTTCCGCCTCGACGGCTGCCGGCGCTGCGGACACGTGTTCCTCAACCCGGCGCTGAGCCCCGCCGGCCGGGAGTTCTACGACCGGGACCGCTACGACGGCCTGCGCGCCGGGATCGCCGAGCAGGCCCTGGCAGTGATCGCGCGCGACCGGCGCGGGCAGGCCGCCGCCGTGCGCCCGTTCACGGTCCCGCGTAGCTGGCTGGACGTCGGCTCCCGCTATGGCCACTTCCCGAACGCGGCGCGCGAGGTGTGGCCGGCGACGGTGTTCGACGGGGTCGACACGTTCGCCGGGCTGGACGAGGGCCTGCGGCGCGGTTGGCTCGACCACGCCCACCACGGCCGGCTGCCCGACGTCGTCGACTCGGTCGCCGGTCGCTACGACGTCATCAGCATGTTCGGCTACCTGGAACGCACCGACGACCCGTCGGCGGAGCTCGACGCCGTCGCCAAGGCGTTACCGCCCGGCGGGCACGTGCTGTGCGAGCTGGCGAACGCCGAGTGCCACCAGGCCCGCTGGCTCGGCCGGTTCTGGGCCGGCTGGGCCGTGCCGGAACGGGCGCATCTCATCCCGGTGGACAACCTCCTCGCGGCGCTGGAGGACCGGGGTCTGCGGCCCGTCCTGGTGCGCTTCGCCGCCAGCCGCGGGCTCGGCGACCTCACCGCCGCCCTGCTGCTCGCCGTCACCGCCATCGCACCGCGCCCCATGCCCTGGCTGCGCCAGGCCGCCGGCCCCGCCCACCTGGTGGCCTGGGGCGCCATGATGGCGGTGTTCAGCCCCCTGCTGATCACGGCCCGGCTCCTCGACCGGCTCGCCCGGCGCTACGTCCATGGCGCCGGCTTCGCGGGCACCTACCTGGTGATCGCCCGCAAGGAGGTCTGATTCGGGCGCTTGGGGCGCGTCGGGCGGTGATTGCCTGCGTGGCGGACTCTGATCAGGTGGATGCTGGGGGGCGGATGGCGAGTGGGATGCCATCGGGCCGTATTTGCTGATCGGCGGGCTCGGCCCTGTCCAGAGCGGGCGCGGGCGTAGTTCGAGGGTGTGCTCTGGCGGTTTCGGTCGGGTACGTGCTCCGTGGCGGGCGGCACGGTTCCGCGGAACACCGAGATTGCCGTAGCTTCCCGTGATCGGATATTCACGGAATCGAGCCGAGGTCCAGGCACGCTTTTTCGCCCTGAAACCGTGCTTGAACCTCGGCTCGATCTGGCCGGAATCTGGCCGGAAACCGGTATGGCGGGCAAGGTGGCCGTGGCTGGCTGTTCAGATCGGCTGGCTGTTCAGATCGGCTGGCTGTTCAGATCGGCCAGGTCTCGCGGCGCCAGGCGGCGTCCCAGAACATCCACTCGTAGCGTGCCGTCACCACGAAGTGCTCGGCGGCTCGCGACCGCTCCGCCGACGACGCGGACGCGCCGACCCGGTCGGTGAGGGCGACGACCCGGTCCGCCACCGCCTGGAAAGCCGGGTCGCCGTAGGCGGCGATCCACCGGGCGTACACCGGGTCGGGGGAGGAGTCGGCGAGCAGCCGCGCGCCGACCCGGGCGTAGATCCAGTAGCACGGCAGCACCGCGGCGAGCCCCTCCAGGAAGGAGCCGCCGTAAACGGTCGCGAGCAGGTAGCTGGTGTAGGCGCGGGTCGTCGGCGCCACCGCCGCCACGCCGCCCTCCCCTGCCACGCCGCCCGGCGGGGGGCCACCGAGCGCGGGGCCGGCGGGCGTGGGGCCGCTGGGCGTAGGGCCGCCGAGCGCGTCGAGGAGGTCGGCGTGCATGGCCTGCTCGGCGGCGACGGCCTCGGCGGCGTCGCTCGCGAGCGCCCGCACGTCGCCCTCGGTGGGCGCCTTCGCTGCGCAGACGGCCAGGGCGCGGGCGTAGTCGCGCAGGTAGTGCGCGTCCTGGACGACGAAATGGCCGAAGGCGGCCCGCGGCAGGCTGCCGTCGGTCAGCCCGGTGAGGAACGGGTGGCGCAGGATCGCCTCGTAGACGTGCTCGGTGGACGCCCACAGCCGCGCGCTGAACTGCGGCCGGGGAGTGCCAGCGGTGGTCAAGGCTTCGGCAGGTAGTCGTTGGTGACGACGTCCGTCGTCGGGACGGCCGCCTTGATCAGTCCCTCGGTGCGCATCCAGGTGATGAACGACGTCCAGGCGCCCGTGTCCATCCGGCCGAAGCCGGCCGGATTACGCAGCAGCGGCGCGGTGGCCTGGACCATCTTCGGCAGCAGTTTCGGGTCGTACCCGTCGGCGACGTCGGTCAGCGTGGCCCCGGCCTTCGCCGGGTCGTCGAGGGCCCTGGCGTTGCCCGCCGCGGTCGCGCGCAGGAAGTCGCGCACCAGGGTCGCGTACGCCGGGTCGCTGGCCAGCCGGCTGCGCCGGGCGACGATGACCAGCTCGTCGTACTCCGGCACCCCGGCCTCGGTCACTGGGATGATCTTCGGGGACAGGCCGCGGTCGGCGAGGGTGACGCCCTCGACGTTGCGGTAGGCGCCGAGGGTGGCGTCCACCTTCTTGGAGATCATGGCCGGCAGCAGGTCGGCGCCGACGTCGACGCGGCGGATCGAACCGGCGTCGAGGTGGTTGGCCTTCGCGATGGCGTCGAGGAAGGCCTCGTCGGTGCGCAGCCCGGCGGTGCCGATCGTGGCTCCGGCGAGGTCGGCGGGCTTCGTGATGCCGGCCGAGCCCACAGCCATGATCGAGTTCAGGGCGGTGGGGATGAGGGCGCCGACGGCGACGACGTCGAGCTTCTCGACCCCGGCGATGATCACCTCGGGTTCGTAGGAGATGCCCAGGTCGACGGTGCCGGTGCTGACGAGCTTGAGCGGGTCGGACGGGTCCGACGGTGAGCGCAGGGTGACGTTCAGCCCGGCGGCGGTGTAATCGCCGCCGTCCAGCGCCGAGTACAGCGCGAGATGGTCCGGGTTGGGCTCCCAGTCGAGCAGCACCGTGGCGGCCCGGCGCTCGGCGCTGGACGAGCCGTCGGAGCCGCAGGCCGTGACGGCCGCGAGCGTGACGGCGGTGAGTGCGGCCGCCGTCATGGTCAGCCGGCGGGAGCGCGGCGAGATCATTGGGTGTTCCCTTCTCGGGTGGGATTGCGGTGCCAGGGGACGAGCAGCCGTTCGGCGCAGCTCACCAGCGCGAACAGGGCCACGGACATCGCGGTGAGCAGCACGATCGCGGCGAACACCAGCGCGGACTGGAGTTGGGGGACGCCCTGGCGCATCACGTGGCCCAGCCCGTCGGAGGCGCCCGAGTACTCGCCGAAGACCGCGCCGGTCGCGGCGTAGGCGGCGGCCAGACGCAGGCCGGTGAACACCGAGGGCAGCGCCGCGGGGAACTCCACCCGGGTGAAGATGGCGACCCGTCGGCCGTGCAGCGTCCGCATCATCCGGACAAGCTCCGGATCGACCGAGGCGAGACCGTCGAGGGTGCCGACCACGACCGGGAAGAAGCAGATGAGCGCCACCAGGATGAGCTTCGGGGTGATGCTGTACCCGAAGATGATCGCCAGGATCGGGGCGAGGACGACGACCGGGATCGTCTGGGAGCCGATGAGCAGCGGGTAGAGGGCCCGGCGGGCCGCGGCGGAGAAGTGCAGCGCGCAGCCGAGGGCGAGCCCGGCGGCGACCGAGATGGCGAAGCCGAGGACAATCTCCGTGCCGGTGACCCAGGTGGCGCTGCGCAGGGTGCTGTCCCACCGGTCGACCAGCGTCGTCGCCACCTGGTCCGGCGCCGGCAGGATGTACTCCTCGACGTGCAGCACCCGGGTGACGAACTCCCAGGCGCCGAGCAGCACGCCACCGAGCAGGACGCTCGGCCACAGCGCCCGCCACCGCGCGCGTCCACGTCCACGCCTGCGCCCGGGTGTGGACGCCTCCCCGCGGCCCGGCCCCCCCGGCCCCCCCGGTCCGGCGCCGGTGGGTCCCACGCCGCCGGGCCCCAGGTCGGTCTGTCCGGCGTCCTGCGTCGCGGTCATCGCGCGCTCTCCAGGTGGGCGAGGACCGTGTCGCGCAGGGCGATGAAGTCGGGATCGGCGAGGCGGGCCCGCCGGGCCGCGGCGCCGGTGCCGGCGTAGGGGGGCACGTCGACCGACGCGACGATCCGGCCGGGGCGGGCCGACATCACCACCACCCGGTCGCACAGCAGCAGCGCCTCCTCGACGTCATGGGTGACGAGGACGACGGTGCGGGGCTCGTCGGCGAGCATCGCGCGCAGCCAGTCCTGCAGGTCCGCCCGGGTGATCGAGTCCAGGGCGCCGAACGGCTCGTCGAGCAACAGCACCGGCTTGTCCGCAGCCACCGTGCGCAGGAACGAGACCCGCTGGCGCATGCCGCCGGAAAGCTGCGCCGGCCGGTGGTCGGCGAACTCGGCGAGGCCGAACCGGTCGAGCAGCGGCCGAACGCGCCGTGACGCCTCCCGGCGGGACAGCCCCTGGTTCTCCAGCGGGATGCGGGCGTTGGCGAGGACCCCGCGCCAGGGCAGCAACAGGTCGCGCTGGGGCATCCAGGCGCAGCGGGCCAGCCGGCCCGGCGCGTCCGCGGCACCGAGGACGTCGATGGCGCCGGCGTCCGGGTCGGTCAACCCGCAGATCATCGACAGCAGGGTCGACTTGCCGCACCCGCTCGGGCCGACGATGCCCAGGCGGCTGTGCGCGGGGACGGACAGGTCCGCGCCGGCCACCGCGGTGGTGTCGCCGAACCGCTTGGCGATCCCACGGAGCTCGACGCCCGTCCCGACCGGCTGGAGGGGATCGGACGACGGCAGGGCCGTGCGCGGGCTCGATCGGCGGGCGAACACGAGTTCTCCTCCTTCCTGCGCTGCTGCTTCCTGCGCTGGTGCTGTCCTGCGGCGGCTACGAGCACGTGTCCGACGGGGCACGCAGGGGGCGCGTCACCGGCCAGGTGCGGACCGCCGGGCGGCGAACGCCTGACGGGGCCGGTCCGGCGGCGTCCGATCGGACGAGGACCGATCGGACGAGGACCGGGTCGACGAGGACCGGTCGGGCGCCGGCCTGGCGCGTAGGACTGGCCGGTCATGATCCGGGGCCGCTGCCGGGCATCGGTCGCAGCCGTCGGCACTTGGCAGGCGGTGCCAGGCGGGCTAGCGCCGTCCCGCACGGTACGTGGCCGACCGGGGACGGACGGCGCACCGCCGGTCGGCCGGGAACCGCGGCGGCCGGCGGCGCGGGGCGCTAGTGCGCCGTCCCGCCGCCGGCACCCATCGCGCTTGGTGGCGGTGCCGGCGGGCGGTGTGGCGGCGCCGGATGGCCCAGCGCCGACGGATGGCCCAGCGCCGCCGGACGCAGCGGCGCCCGCGGGCGGCGGATGGAGACGATCGGAGCCGGACGCGCCACGGCCATCACTCCCTACGCCGGAATTACCCGGACAGGTTCAGGCGGTCGGCGGCGCCGGGCTCCTGCCCAGCCGCCCTCTCAGCCTCCTCGGGTGGAAGCTCCCGCAACGTTCGCTCAAAGTTACGGCATGATCAGGCCGCCGCCAACCCCTCCGCCTGCGGCGGCGGTCGCCGCGTCAGGACGCCAGGGCCCGGTGGGGGCGGTCCGCCGGCGGCACCCAGCCCCGTTCGCGCAGGGCCCCGGCGACGATCGCGGCGGCGTCGTCCGGTGCGGTCCGCAGCAGGCGTGCCGGCAACCGGACCAGGATGTCCTGGCCGTGACCACCCTGCGTGACCGACTCGCCCACGACCGACCCGATCTCGACCCGCACCCGCCACGGCTCGTAGCGCACGGTCAACCGGGACGTCGGCTCGTCGGCCGGACCGTCGACCCCGTAGCCGGCGGGGGGCAGCTCGCGGCGCCGCTCGATCCGGCGGAACATGATCTCGGTGAGGTGCGGCGCGTCCTCACCCAGCCGATCAAGCGTCTCGGTGATCAGCGTGCGTCGGCTGATCGGGCCGCGGCGGGACAGCGCCTCACGAAGGCCGCGGATGGTGACGATGCGCTGGCGTACCGCGTCGCCGAGGAGGTCCTGCGCCAGCGCCCGGGATGCCGCCCACTCCGCCATGTCGATCACGGACCGGGCCGGCGTCGTCCGCCGGGGCAGCCGCAGCGGGTCGATCTCGGTGATCTCCAGGCGGGCGCTGTGGCGCAGCAGTACCCCCGGCGGGGCGCTGACGCGGCGGTCGGCCGGAACGAGCACCGTCACCGGCTGGGCGTCGTAGCCGACCAGTCCGGCGAGCGCCGCCGCGCACCCGCCCGCGAGCACCGCGTCCGGGCCGATGGCCTGCACGGCGGCCCACAGATGCTGCGTGCCGGCGGAGGGGGTGAGGTCGGTGATCAGGACGCCGCGGAAGGGCTGCCGCCAGCGGCCGTCGTTGAGCCGCCGGCGGATCTCGGTACGGGTGATGCCGGCGGCGACCGCGTCGCGGATCGTGATCACACCGGCCTGCGTGGTGGCGATCTCCTGCCAGGAGAGTCGGCCAGGGTTATGGGCCATGAGAAGACGATGACGGTTGTTCTTCCGTTGGGCCAGCATCTTTTTTTGATTGTGGATAACTACGTGTGGTGTTTGCCGGTCATGCCGGGTTCGGCGGCTGCCCGCCAAGGCGGCGCCGCCCCCTGCGCGGCGGCCTCCCCTCGGCACGCTGCCCGTAGGCCCCGGGGTCCTCCACTGGCCGCCCGGGGCCCTCGGCCTGCGGGTACGGCCCCGCCGCGGACTGCTCCCCGGCCGGGACCCAGCCGCCGGGGCGGGAGGGCCGTGGGGGCGGGCTCAGTCGGTAGGCCAGCTCCTCCGCGGCCGCCGCATGGATCGGGCCGATGCCGGGCGTAGCTGTCTCGATCGGACGCGGCCAGGCGCCGGCCGTCCGGCCCGCCGGCCCACCGACCGGAAGCTGGGCCGCTGGCGTGGGAGGCACGGCCAGGGGGACGGCGTCCGGAGCCGGGACACCCGGCCCCGGGGCCGCGGCTCCCGAGCCGCCTCGGGCCGCCGACCAACGGTCTACCGGCGAGACCCGGGGCAGCAGCACGGTGCCGGGGTTGCAGTCGCCCGGTGTCACCCGACCCGGTCCGTCGACCGGGCTGACCAGCAGGAAAGCGGTGGTGGGCAGGGTCTGCACGGTGGTGGGCTCGATGAGGAACTCATACACCCGCTGCGTGGTGCTGCCGTCGTTCGTCGAGTCGCTGACCGAGGTGTTCGTCGTGCGCTGCCAGGTCTTCGAGCGCGACGTCGTCACGGACTCCTGCCAGCCGGTGTTCGTCGAGGTGCTCTGCAGCCAGGGCAGCAGGCGGGTGCCGTCGTAGGTCCGGCCCGACCCGCCGCTGGTGCCGGTGGTGTCGGAGGTTCCGTCGGAGTAGCCGACACTGTCGCTGTCGCCCGTCGTGAAGCTACGCCCGATCTGCGTGGTCACCTGGGACAGGACGAACTTGTGACCGCGGCCGATGAACTCCGCCGCGGTCGCCGCGTCCTTGCCGTTACCGAGCCGCATGATGATCGTCGAGCCGCCCTGGCTGCCCAGGACCCGCTCGGCGTCGTCGGCGAGCCGCTCGAAGAGCAGCACGAGGCGCACCCCGGCGATCTCGGCGTGCCGGGCGAGACCCCCCAGCACCGGCCGGCCGAGGTGGTCCGCTCCGGCGACGACCAGCATGTCCCGCCCGGCCGCGGGGGCGAGCTCGCGGCGGCGGAGCTGGTGGAGTACCGCCTGGATGACGAGCCGGTCGGCGAGCTCCTTGTGATGCGTCGACGACGTGCGGCTGGAGGTCGCCACCACCCGCAGCCCCTGGACCGGCCACCACGCTGCCAGCCGCCGCAGGCCGCCGGCACCGGGCGCGCCGACGATCGCCGGCCGGTCCGGGGGCATGGCCGGGGCGCCCGGCGGGCAGAGAGCCTCCAGCGAGGAACGCAGGTAGCGCAGCTCGTCGGGGATCCGCTCACCGCGGCCGAAGGCGTTCATCCGGCTGACGAGCGCACCGGCCTCGGCTGTCGACAACGCCGCGGCCGCAGTGCCGTCGTCGAGACCTTCCAGCACGCGCAGGCCCTCGGCGAGCCGGCGGAAGGTCAGCCGTTCGCCGAGGACCTGACCGACCGTGCTCACGAGGTCGGCGTGCAGCGCCCGGCGGTGATGGTCCTGGTCACCCTCGCGGGTCGGGCCGAAGGCGTCCGCCACGAGCTCGCCGGTCTCCCGTGGGCCGAGCCCGTCGAGCAACGCGACCTCGTCGAGCTGGCGGGGCAGGTCCCAGGACTCGACGGGCCAGCGGGCCTGCCCGGCCAGCCGCGCCAGCCCGCCGCCGACCGTTCGCTCGCTGAGGTCGACCAGCAGGATGCCGGTGCCGCCGGTGAGCACCGAGCAGCCGGCGGTGGCCAGCAGGCTGGCCCAGCCGTTGCCGTCGCCGCCGAAGACGTCGACCCGCGGCGTCGCGGCCGGCGTCACGATGGGGAAGAAGGCGCTGGCGGCCTCCCGGCGACGCTCGTCGGCCCGGTTGTGCGCGTCGAGCTCGGCCCGCCAGGAGACCACCGCCTGCTCGTGCGTGGCGCGGGCGGTCGCCGTCGCCGTCGCCGCCCGGCGCCGGGCGCGGACCAGCCGGCGGTGGCGCGCCAGCGGGGGCAGGCCGGCGAGCAGCGCGAGGGCGAACCCGGCCGGCACGAAGAACAGCCCGCCCTCGGACGCCAGCAGCACCCCGAAGACGACGAAGGCGACGGGCAGCAGCAGCCGCGTCCACAGCGACCGGATCGCCCGGTCCCGCCGGGCGGCCAGCTCGGCCAGGTCGGGCAGTGCCGGTTCCGTCCAGACGGGGCGTTTGTCGGCGAGCGGGCTCGGCGCCGGCGGGCCGCCGTCGACGAACTCCCATCCCCAGCGTTCCCGGGGGACGAACAGCCCCTGGATCAGCTGGGCCTCCGCCGCCGTCAGGGCTGCGCCCCCCATCGTCGCCCCCCGCCAGTCGCGTCACCGCCGGACCCGGCCCGCCAGCCCGCACACCGCCCGGCCCGCCGCGCCGCCGTCGCCGGCGAGCACGCCCCGTGGCGAGACCCAATCCCTCCGTCTACAGTATGGCGCCGAGTGTCCGCTCTGTCGCGTTCTGCCGCCCGATCCCGCGGCGGCCCGGTGCTCCGCCCGCGCACCCCGGCCCGACCGGCCCCGGGACTTCCAGTGCCGCAGCGGCCTGCGGTGCGCCGGCTTGTCGGCTTACCGACAGCCCCCCGCCAGGCGGAGCCGTTCCCGCAGGCCAACTGTTGCGGGCCCGACCGAGCTCCGCGCGGGCCGCCCGCGAGATCCGCCGTTGCGGGCGGGCGTGGCCGCGAACTTTCCTACGCTCGCCTCGACATCACGCTCCTGCCACCCGTACTCCACGGCGTGCGGGCGGGACGCCTGGAGGTCGGGGCGGCGCGGCGGCCAGGGCGGGTGGACGAGGCGACGCGGGCCGGACGTGACGCGGGCCGGACGTGACGCAGGTCGGACGTGACGCAGGTCGGATGGGGGGATGGGCGATGGTGCGGGGCGCTCGGCGGCGGGTTCTCGGGACCGGCATCGCCGCGTTGGCGCTGCTGTGGGCGGCCGCCTGCGGTGGGTCTGATCCGGCGACGGGCCTACCCGCCCTCCCCTCCGGCACGGTCGCGCCCGCGTCGCCCCCGCGGCCTTCTCCCACGCCGACGGGCGTCGCCCCCGCGACCTACCAGCAGGTGCTGACCGGCCTGGACACCGCGCTCACCCCGGACTTCACAGCGGTCTCGGGTGCGCAGACGCCGACCGACCTGTCCGGGGCGCTGCGCACGGCCGCGGCGGACCTGACGACCCAGCGCACGACGCTGGAGCGCACCGCCCCGCCGGTGCGGGCGCGCGCCGCGCACGGGCAGCTCGTCGCCGCGCTGCTCGCCCTCGGCACCGATCTGGACAGCCTGCGCGCCGACGCCGACCGGCAGGTGCTGTGCACCGGCAGCTCGGGCGGGCGCCGTGCGTCGGCCGGCAACGGCGCGCACCTGACCCGGCTGGCCGTCGCGGCGCTCGCGACGGCGGACTCGACCAACCCCTACCGGGTCGGCTCGTTCCTGCCGGCCGGCCAGCCGGACCAGACCCGCCGGCCGGACAACGGCAGCATCGGCCCCGGCCGTCGAGGCGGCTACGGCAAGCTCACCGTCGAGGCGCCCGCGTCCCACGACGCCGTGGTCAAGCTGACCGAGGGGGGCGCGCGGGTACGCAACATCTTCGTCCGGGGCGGCAGCAGCACGACGGTCGATGGGCTACCCGATGGCTCCTTCGACGTCTTCTACACCCTGGGCGAGGACTGGGACACCGACGCCGCCCGGTTCACCCGCAACTGCTCGTTCAGCAAGTTCGACAGCGGTGTGGCCTTCACGACCCGGCGCCTGTCGACGTCGATCCAGTACAGGACGTACCGGCTCACCCTGTTCGCGGTGGCCGGCGGCAACGCCACCAGCGTGCCGGTCCCGGCGGCCCAGTTCCCCGCTTCCTGACCGCCGATCTCACCGGCCGGCCGCGGCCGGTGAGATCGGCGTCTCGGGCCCGGCCAGCGGGCCGCCCGCGCCCGTCTCGACGAGGTTGGCGATCTGGTCGACCAGGTCCGCCAGACCCGGGCCGGCGCAGGCGCGCTCCAGCGCGATCGCGACGGCCCCGGCATCCGTCCCGCCGACGAGCTCCCGCACCGCGTCGACCAGCCCGCTCGCCGTCACGTCGCCGACGCTGACCTGATCCTCGCCGCCGGCGTAGACCGGGCTGGCGCGCAGCCAGGCGAGCTGCTCGCCGACCGTGCCGCCGGCGACGGCCAGGCCGCGATCGTGCCAGGACGAGGTGAGCGGGTGGGGGCCCGCGTCCGGGCCCTGCCGGCGGACGGCCTCGCCGAGGGCCAGCCGGACGTCCTGCCAGCGGTAGACGCCCGCGGTGAACCGCCGGGAGTCCAACCGCGCGTCGGTGGGCGCCGGGACCAGCAGCCGGCGCAGCGTGGCGCGCAGCGCGGCGGCGAACTCGTCCGGATCGACGGACGGGCGCAGCAGCCGGGCGCGGGCATCGGTGGCCCGGTCGGTGGCGTGGGCGAGCAGGCAGTCGAGCCGCCGCGGCGGCTGCGCGGCCAGCATCGCCCGCAGCGCCGGCGCGGGGGCGAACGGCGCGAGGCCCAGCACGTGGGCGAAACCCATCACCTGGTGGGCCGCGACCGCCTCGACCCACAGCACCAGCCGGGGATCCTGGGCGGCGAGGGCGGCGGTCTCCGTCTCCTCCAGGGTGCAGGCCCGCCCGACGGCGCACGCGGCGCCGCAGCGCAGGCTGCGTCGGCCGGCCAGCGGGACCCGGTCGTAGCGGGCGAGGTGCGGCGTCTCCCGGGCGTCGCCGGCGACCATCCGGGCCAGCACCGGGCGGTCCATGCCGTCCACGCTGACGGCGGCCACGCCGGCCGGCAGCGCCACGACGGCCTCGGACTGCTCCGGGCGCAGGTTCATCGTGGCGCCGACGGCCTCCCGGTCGTCCGCGGCCGGCAGCCGGTGCATCACCTTCAGGGCGGTGTTCTTGATGACGTCAGGCAGGATCTTCGCCGGGATCTGCTCCACGACGACGAGGCCCTCGCCGTAGGCGCGGATCTCGGCGAGCAGGGAGGCGAACAACTCGACCGCGGCCGCCGCCGGCCCGTCGGTGACGTTCTTGAGCAGCCGGTGCGCCTCCTCGACGACGAGGACGTGACGCAGCCCGCCGGCGCCCGCGGCCCCGAACCGAACCCGCAGATGCTCGACGATGCGGATGAGAACCGCCCCGAGCAGGAACGCCTTGTCCTGGTCGCTGGTGATGTCCTCGAGCTCGATGACGACGTTGCGGGTCAGCAGCGCGCCGATGTCGATGGGGTGGCCGCCCTCGAAGAACCGCCCGGGGCTGCCCTCCCGCAGGCTGCCGATGCGCACGTCGACGAACCCGCGGACGTCGGCGGTGACCTCCGCCCCGTAGCCGATGTTCTCCACCACCCTGGCCGCGGTTCGCTGCAGGTCACCGAGGGTCGGGTAGCGCCGGCGCGCCTCGACCGGCGGATCCGCGTCCGGCCCGCTGACGCGGAATCGCGGCCGGTGCGGTGGCTCGGGCCGGTCGAGTACCAGGTTCCAGCCCAGGTCCCGGTAGCAGACGGTGAGCGCGCGGGCGAGGACCTGGGGGAACGGCTCGTGCGCCTCGAAGGCTGCGAGGAACAGCGCGCGGACCAGGTCGAGGTGGCTCTGCAACGGGAAGCCGGCCTCCGGCTCCAGCGGGTTCAGCGACGCCGGCGCGGCGTCGAGCCGGCCCGGCCGGATGACGAGCACCTCGCCGGGCCGCACGGCGTGCCCGACGCCCCCCGTGCCGTCGTGTCCCCCCGTGCCGTCGTGTCCCCCCGTGCCGCCGTGTCCCCCCGTGCCGTCGTGTCCCCCCGTGCCGCCGTGTCCCCCCGTGCCGCCGCGCTCCACCGGTCCGGCGAGATCGGCCAGCCGGCCGGCCATCCGCGCGTACTCCGCCTTCGCCGGCTCCAGGACCAGCCACGGCACCGGCGCCGGGGCGCGGGCCAGCGACTCCAGCAGGGACCGCACGGTCTGCGACTTCCCGGAGCCGGTGGCGCCGCAGACGAACGCATGCCGGTTCAGCGTGGACCGCGGGACGGCGAGCGTGCCGGCCGGCGACCAGCCGGCGTCGAGGACGTCGCCGAGCCGCACCGCCCCGGGCGCGCCGCGCGGGTCCGCGGGCCCGCCGCCGTCCGGGCTCTCCGGCGTCACGTCGAAGGTGTGCGGGGTGACGAGCGTGATGCCCGGAAGTTCCCGGCCGGGCGGGCGGGCCAGCGCGGCGAGCAGCTCGGCGCCGGCCCGGAACGGGCTACGCTCGGCCCCATCCGCGGGACCCGCCGGGCGCGGCGCCCAGGCGCCGGCGAACGACGTCGCGGGGCCCAGCGGGCGCAGCGTGTAGGGCAGTTCGTCGAGGTCGCTGGAGCTGCACAGCAGCGCCGCCAGGGAGAACGCGCCGGCCCTGCTGGCCCCGCCGACGAGGATCTCGACGTCCCACATCCCGCTCGCCGCGGCCCGCCCGAGCTCCCGATGGCGGTGCTCGGCCCGCTCCAGGTCGAGCCGGGCGTCCTGGTCGTGCTCGCGCAGGCGCAGCGCGGGGATGGTCCGGGCGAGGGCGTCGCGTTCCTCGGCGAGGCGGTGCGGCGGCACCGGCCAGGCCAGCACCAGCCAGGCGAACGGGCCGACGAGGTGGGCGGCGTAGTCGTCGAACGAGCCGCGTCGCGCGCCCGTCGGGGGTTGGACGCCGCTCTCCCCGCCCGGGGAAGGCGCCCACAGGGCGTCCGGGGTTCCGCCGCAGCGCAGCCAGTACGGGAAACGGGCGAGGTCGTCGAGGACGGCGCCGGGCGCCAGGGCCACCGCCGTCGACCCGGGCGGGTAGAGCAGCGGGGCCGGCCTGGCCGCCAGCGGCGCCGGCGCGGGCCGGGGGGGACTCGGGCGGGGCGGCCCGGGAAACGGCGGGAGCGCCGGCAGCCCCGCGCCCTCGGGACCCGGCCACCCGCCGGCCTGCGACGCCGGGATCTCAACAGCCGCTGGGAAGGTCCGGTCCGGCGGGAACACCCGGCCCGGTGGGAAGGCCGGGCCCGGTGGGAAGGCCGGGGGTGGTGGGGCAGCCGCGGGGATGGTACCCGGGGGAAAGTAGGGCCGGCCACCGGCGAGGAAGCGGATGTGCGACTCGCCCGGACCGCGCAGCCAGGCGACGGCGACGCCCGGCGCGGCCGGACCGGCGTCGAGCGAGGTCAGCTCGGCGTGCGCCCCGACGAGCGCGGCGAACAGCGCGGGCGGGACGGGGTCGGGACGGTCGGTCCCTTCCGGGCGCCGCGGGGTGGCCAGGATGCGGTGGAACTGGAAGCCGTCGAGCACGGTCGTCGGGCCTGATTCGGTGGGGGCCCGAGCGGTGACGGGCCGGATCGGTGGGGGCCGGGGCGGTGGCGGGGGTGCTCGGGCGGCGGCCTGGGAGCGCCGGTCCCGGCGACGGGCCTAACCCGGTCGGGCGTGATCCGACCCTCGTCGTTCGCGTGAGGGCGGCGGGCCCTGTTCACGGCGCCACGGCGGCCTGCCGACCCCGGCACGTCCAGCAACCGCCGGCCGGACGCGGCGAGAGCGGCTTCGATGTACTCGGCACCGAACCGGGCGAACCGATCACGGTGCTCGACGACGATCGTCGCGACCTGCGGGTCATGGAGCAACGCGGGCAACGCCCGTCGGTGGCCGTTCAGGGCCGAACCGACCTCGGTCACGACCCGACCGACCGGAATGCCCTGCTCACCCGCCCGCGTGGTGATCCGGGCGACCTGCCGGTCCACGTCACCACACTGGTCAGCGCACGACACCCGGGCATACACCCCCCTTTGGGCCCTGGTAACCACCGGCCTGCCGGCGGGCTGCCGATCGGCAGATCCGAGGTGGCAATCTATCGCCCTCTGCGTGGTGATCGTTCCGGATTGTATTCATCATTGCGCTGTTCTTGTCGGGTGTGCGCGTTTCGAGCTGGTTCGGGGCATGTCAGGTGACGAGCCGGAGGGGAGAGTGGGCGGATGATGCGGATCCGTCCCGGGTGGCATTCCCGGATGTCACCCAGCGTTCGCGTGTTGTGGCTGGATGGCGTGGGCAGTCCACTGGGGTACCCCGTGGAAGAGCAGGAGGCGATCCGTATCGTCGTGACCGGTGCGCCGTGGTCGCACCCCGGTGGCGCGGGCGCGGTCGCCGCCGGGAGCGTCGGCACTCGACAGCGCGACGCCGCCCCGCCCGCGGCGTCGTTCCGGAAGCCGGAGACATGGCCGATCACCGCAGCAGACCTCACCGGATCCGGGCACGCGCGGGCTCCGCGCGGGGCCGGTCGGTCGCCGTCGGCGTCGCGGCCGCCGGTGTGACTCTGGTCGTGGGCGCCGCGGGCGCCGTCCACTTCAGCGGTCCTGGCTCGGATCGGGACCCCAGGCCGCCGGCGTCGGCGGCCGCCGACGCTTCCGGGTCGTCGGCCGCACCGGCGGCGGCAGGCACGGAGCCGCTGCGGCCGAATCGGGCCGACGGCACGGACGGCGCGGCCGGGGACCGTGGCGCCGTCCCCGGCATCGGCGCGGTCATGTCGGCGAAGATCCCCAGGGACGCGCTCCAGGTGATCGTGGCGAGCGGCGCCGACCGGGACGCGAACACCAACAACGTGACGCTGTGGCAGCGCGCCAACCCGGACGCCCCCTGGGAGCCGTTCGGTGCCCCGCTGACCGGACGCAACGGCGCCAACGGGTGGACCTTCACCCACCATGAGGGCGACCTGCGCAGCCCGATCGGGGTGTTCAGCCTGACGGCGGCCGGCGGCCGGCTGGCCGACCCGGGCACCGGCCTACCCTACGAGTACCGGCCGGCGTTCTACCGGACGGCGGCGCCTCAGGGGCAGCCGATGGCTGACGCGTTCAACTACGTCGTCGCCATCGACTACAACAGACTGCCTGGGCGTCCCCCGTCAGACCCGACCCGGCCGCTGGGCGACCAGGTCGGCGGGGACATCTGGCTGCACGTCGATCACGAGGCGCCGACCCGGGGCTGCGTCGCCGTCGAGCAGGACGCGCTGACGTCCATCCTGCGCTGGCTGAAGCCCACCGCCCATCCCATGATCGTCATGGGTGACGTCTCCGACCTCGCCGCCGACACCTGATCTCGCCGCCGACACCTGATCTGTCCCCGCCGACGGGCTCAGCCGGCCGGCTTCGGGGCGTGCTTCTGCTCCGCGTGGCCGCCGAACTGCTTGCGCATCGCCGAGAGCAGCTTGTCCGCGAACAGGCTCTCGCCGCGGGAGCTGAACCGCTCGTACAGGGAGGCGGTCAGCACATGCGCGGGCACACCCTCCTCCACCGCGGCGAGCACCGTCCAGCGGCCCTCACCCGAGTCGGAGACCCGGCCGCTGAACTCGGCGAGTTCGGGATCCTCCTGCAACGCGGCGGCGGTGAGATCGAGCAGCCAGGAGCTGACGACGCTGCCCCGCCGCCAGACCTCGGCGATCGCGGCGGTGTCGAAGTCGTACTGGTAGAACTCCGGGTCGCCCAGCGGGGCCGTCTCGGCGTTGTGCTCCAGGGCCTCGCGGCCGATGTTCGCCTTGTCGAGGATGGCGAGCCCCTCGGCGAAGGCGGCCATCATGCCGTACTCGATGCCGTTGTGGACCATCTTGACGAAGTGTCCGGCGCCGTTCGGCCCGCAGTACAGGTAACCCCTCTCGGCCTGAACCGGCTCGCCGTCGCGGCCGGGCGTGCGGGGGATCGAGCCGACGCCGGGGGCGATCGTCTCGAACAGCGGCTCCAGCCGGGCGACGACCTCCGGCTCGCCGCCGATCATCAGGCAGTAGCCGCGCTCCAGGCCGAACACGCCACCGGAGGTGCCGACGTCGACGTAGTGGATGCCTTTGGCGGCGAGTTCCTTCGCCTTGCGGATGTCGTCCCGGTAGTACGAGTTGCCGCCGTCGATGATGATGTCGCCCGGCGCGAAGTGCTCGGCGACCGCGTCGACGGTCTGCCCGGTCAACCCGGCCGGCACCATGATCCAGGCGGTCCGCGGGGGACGCAGGGCCGCGGCGAACTCGGCGAGCGTCCGCGCCCCCGTGGCGCCCTCGGCCTCCAGGGCCTTGATGGCCTCGGCGTTCACGTCGTAGACCACGCACTCGTGGCCGTCGCGGATCAGCCGGCGCACCAGGTTGGCGCCCATCCGGCCGAGGCCGACCATCCCGAGCTGCATCTTGTCTCCCCGCTCGTTTCGTCACGGCGGCCCGATGCGGGGCGGCTGCGCCGCGCACCGGGCCCTGCTTCGCGCTCCCGACGCCATTGTTCCCTTGACACCCCGCGCCTCCCGGTCACGGGCGGCGCGCCGTCCGTTCGGGCCGGGTGCTTCTCGTCACCGTGTCCGCGCGTACGGTACGACCGGGCCGTCCCCGGCCATGCTGCCGGGGCCAGGTGACGGTTCGGGGTCGACGGGATAGCGGGTCCCTTACGGCCGCCCGGCCGGCCCTGCGGCGATGACCCGGCGGGGCCGGTAGGGAGGCGCGGGCGTGGACCAGGACGCGCAGGTGGATGTGATCGTGCTCGGTGCGGGACCCGCCGGGGAGAACGTCGCCGGCCGGTGCGCCGACGCGGGGCTCGCCGTGACCGTCGTCGAACGGGAGCTCGTCGGCGGCGAGTGCAGCTACTGGGGCTGCATCCCGAGCAAGACCCTCATCCGGCCGGGGGAGGTGCTGGCCGCGGCGCGGCGGGTGCCCGGCGCCGCGGCGGCGGTCACCGGCGCGCTGGACGCCGCGGCGGTGTTCGCCCGGCGCGACCGGCTGGTCGGCGGCTTTTCGGACGATTCCCAGGTGCCGTGGCTGACCGACAAGGGCGTGACGCTCGTCCGCGGGACCGGCCGGCTGACCGGGCGGCCGCGGCAGGTCGAGGTGACCGCCGCCGACGGCGACCGCCGGGTGCTGACCGCGTCGCGGGCGGTGGTGGTGGCCACCGGCAGCCGGGCGACGGTCCCGCCGATCCCGGGGCTCGCCGACGCCGAGCCCTGGGACAACCGTTCGGCGACCGCCGCCCGCTCGGTGCCGCGCCGGCTCGTGGTGCTCGGCGGCGGCGCCGTCGGCGCTGAGCTCGCCCAGGCGTTCCGCCGGCTCGGCAGCGCGGAGGTCACCCTCGTCGAGGGCTCGCCCCGGCTGCTCGCCCGGGAGGAGGAGTTCGCCGGGGAGCAGGTGCGGGCGGCGTTCGAGGCGGACGGCATCGCGGTGCGCCTCGGCACCCGGGCCGTGGAGGTGCGTCGAAGCCGCCCCGGCCCCGAGGCGCCGCGCGGCCCGGTGACCGTCACCCTCGCCGGCGTGGCGGGCACCCAGGCCGGGGCGGCGGGGTCGGACTCCGCCGGCGGCACCGTCGTCGCCGACGAGATCCTGGTGGCGGTCGGGCGCACCCCGGCGACCGGGGACCTGGGCCTGGCGGGCGTCGGCTTGTCGCCCGGCCGGTTCATCGAGGTCGACGACCGTTTCCTGGCGGTCGGGGTGAGCGGTGGATGGCTGTACGCGGTCGGCGACGTCTGCGGCCGCGCCCTGCTCACCCACATGGGCAAGTACCAGGCGCGGATCGTCGCCGACGTCATCACCGGCCGCCGGGACGCCGCCGGCGAGCCCGCCCGCGACGTGGCGGACAACGTCGCCATCCCGCGGGTGACCTTCACCGATCCCCAGGTCAGCGCGGTCGGGTTGACCGAGCGGGCCGCGCGGGAGGCGGGTCTGGCGGTGCGGGCGGTCAGCGTCGCGACCGGCGGGGTGGCGGGGGCGTCGGTGCGTGGTGAGGGAATCACCGGTACCTCGAAGATCGTCGTCGACGAGTCCCGGCGGGTCCTGGTGGGCGCGACGTTCACCGGCCCGGACACCCAGGAGATGGTGCACGCGGCGACGGTCGCGATCGTCGGCGCGGTGCCGGTCGAGCGGCTGTGGCACGCGGTGCCCTCGTTTCCGACGGTGAGCGAGGTGTGGCTCCGCCTGCTGGAGGAATACGGTTTTTGATACCGCTTTCGGCCGGCTGGAATGCGCCCGTCAACTGAACACCGAAACACCACCCGGCCCGATGAGCAGCCCGACGACGATGAGCACGATGCCGTAGATGAGACCCCCACGGACGATCGTGACAATTCCCGCGATGACGAAGATCGCCGCGATGATCCAGAGAATGGTAGCCATGCAGGCGTCGTTCCGCGCGCCGGCCTACTAAAACCCGGGCCGTTGCATTGCCCGGGTTCCGCCGTGGGACGGCTCAGCCGGCGGTCGGTGCGGGGGCGCGGCGTTCGGTGCGGCCCAGGCGGCGCACGTCGGGTGCGCCGAGCCGGGCCGCGTCCGCGGTGGCGTCGTCGGCCTGCCGCTGCGAGGCCCGTTCGGCCTGTACCCGGGCCAGGTAGTGCTCGACCTCACGGTCACGGGCGGCGGCGTCCCAGCCGAGCGTGGGGGCGATGAGCTCGGCGACGTGGCGGGCCGCCTCGACGCCGCGGTCGGCGGTCTCGATGGAGATGCGGGTCCGGCGGGTCAGCACGTCCTCCAGGTGCAGCGCCCCCTCATGGGTGGCCGCGTAGACCGCCTCGGCTGCCAGGTAGGTCGACGCTCCGGGCAGCGGCCGGGCGAGCTCCGCGCGGGACGCGGCGAGCTCCAGCACCTCCTCGGCGAGGGTGCCGTAGCGGTGCAGCAGGTGTTCGATCCAGCCGACGTGCAGCCCGGCCCGGCGGGCGAGGGTCTCCCGGGCGTTCCACAGGGCGGGGAAGCCGTCCGCCCCGAGCAGCGGGATCTTCTCGGTGCACGAGGCCGGCACCGCCCGGTTCATCCCACCCACCGCCGCGTCGACGGCGTCGGCGGCCATCACCCGGTAGGTCGTGTACTTGCCGCCGGCGACCATCGTCAGGCCCGGCACGGGGGTGACGACGGCGTGCTCGCGGGAGAGCTGCGAGGTGTCCTCGGACTCGCCGGCCAGCAGCGGCCGCAGGCCCGCGTACACGCCGGTGATGTCGTCCGCGGTCAGCGGGGTGCGCAGCACCCGGTTGACGGTGGTGAGCAGGTAGTCGATGTCGGCGCTGCTCGCGGCCGGGTGGGCGAGGTCGAGGTTCCAGTCGGTGTCGGTGGTGCCGATGATCCAGTGACCGCCCCAGGGGATGACGAAAAGCACGCTCTTCTCGGTACGCAGGATCAGCCCCGTCTCGCCGTGGATGCGGTCGCGGGGAACGACGATGTGCACCCCCTTCGAGGCCCGGACGGACAGCCGTCCCCGCCCACCCACCATCGACTGGATCTCGTCGGTCCACACCCCGGCCGCGTTGATGGTCTGCCGGGCGCGCAGCGCGATCTCCTCGCCGGACTCCAGGTCGAGCACCGTGACGCCGGCGACCCGCTCGCCCTCCCGCAGCAGGCCGGTGACCCGCGCGCTCGTCGCGACGAGCGCCCCGTAGCGCACCGCGGTCCGCGCCACGAACAGGGTGTGCCGGGCGTCGTCGACCTGGCCATCCCAGTACTGGATGGCGCCGACGAGGGCGTCGGAGCGCAGGGACGGGAAGACCCGCAGCGCCGCCTTGCGGCTCAGGTGCCGGTGGTGGGGCATGGTCCCGTCGCCGCCCGGCGCGATGCGGGCCAGGCCCTGGCCGAGGGTGTCGTACAGCAGCACACCGCTGCCGATGTAGGCGCGTTCCCAGCCGTGGTGGGTCAGCGGCAGCAGGAACGGGACGCTGTGGACGAGGTGCGGGGCGAGGGTGTCCAGCATGAGGGAACGTTCCCGCAGGGCCTCGCGGACCAGCGGGGCGTTGAGCTGTTCGAGGTAGCGCAGCCCTCCGTGGATCAGCTTGCTGGAGCGGCTGGAGGTGCCGGCGGCGAGGTCGCGGGCCTCGACGAGGGCCACCGACAGTCCGCGGGTGGCGGCGTCCAGCGCGACTCCTGCGCCGGTCACCCCGCCGCCGATCACGGCGACGTCCATCACCTCGGTGCGCATCCGGCGCAGCGCCTCGGCGCGGCGGGCGGGATCGAGGCCCGCGGTCGGCGCTGCGAGCCTGGTCGGCGTCATGCGGCTGTCCTCCTTCAGGCAGGCGGGTCCCGGCTTCATGCGGGCGGGTCCGGGCGGTGCCGCGGCGACCGCATCCCCATCGTGCCGGCTGGCGGTGACCGGCGCCTGTGCGCGGGTGAACGGCGGGCGTCCGGCGGGGGGCGCCGAGGCGTCGCCGGGGTCTGCGACCGGCGACCGGCGCACCACGCGGTTATCGAGTACTACGGTCTGGACTGAGCCCGGCTCCCGTGGCGGGCACACGCCGACAAGATGGGTTAGACCACGTGGATCTGAGCTACCCCCCGCAGGCGGAGGAGTTCCGCGACGAGCTGCGCGCCTGGCTCGCCGCGAACATTCCCGCGGCCTGGACGGAACCCGGCTTCTGGGCCACCGTCGGCGAGGACGAGGCATTCGACCTGCGCCGGGACTGGGAGCGGCGCAAGGCGCTGGCCGGGTTCGCCGGGATCGACTGGCCGGTCGAGTACGGCGGTCGCGGCGGCACCCCGGCGATGCGGGCGATCCACGACTCCGAGCTGGTGCGCGCCCGTGCCCCCCGCTCGGTGAACAGCCTCGGCCTGGTCTTCCTCGCCCCGACCGTCATGGCCGTGGGCACCCCGGAGCAGAAGGCCGAGATCATCGGGCCGATGCTGCGCAACGAGGTGATCTGGTGCCAGGGCTTCTCGGAGCCGGGCGCGGGTTCCGACCTCGCCGCCCTGCGCACCCACGGGGTGCTCGACGGAGACGAGTTCGTCGTCAACGGCCAGAAGGTGTGGACCACGTTCGCCGGCCGCGGCGACCGGATCTTCACGATGGTCCGCACGGAACCCGGCAGCAGCCGCCACCGTGGCCTGTCGCTGTTGCTCATCGACATGCACGCCCCCGGGGTGGAGGTGCGCCCGATCCGGCAGATGAGCGGGGTCAGCGAGTTCGGCGAGGTCTTCCTCACCGACGTGCGGGTGCCGGCGTCGCAGTGCCTGGGCGGGATCGGCAACGGCTGGGCGACGGCGATGCTGCTGCTGTCCTTCGAGCGCGGTGCGGCCGGGATCAGCCAGTACACCGCCTACCGGCAGGCCTACGACGAGATCGTGCGGGTCGCCCGGGCGCTGGGCCGTGACGGCGACCCGGTGCTGCGCCAGGAGCTCGCCCGGCGCCGGGTCGAGCTGGAGTGCCTGCGCTACCAGGCGATGCACGTGCTCACCGAGGTGGAGCAGGGCCGCGACCTGGGGGCGGCGTCGTCGGTGACGAAGCTGCAGTGGTCGCAGGCCTACCAGGGCCTGTTCGAGACGTTCGACGAGCTGCTCGGCGCCGACGTCGCCCTGCTGCGGCCCACCGCGGACCTCGACCTGACCGCACTGCGCCAGGAGAGCTTCTGGACCCGTTCGGTCACGATCTGGGGCGGATCATCGCAGGTGCAGCGCACGATCGTCGCCGAACGCGTGCTGGGCCTGCCCCGCGGGTCGTAGGCTGCCGCCCGGCGTCCCTCCGATCGGTGTCGCCCCTCCCCGCCTCGCCCCTCCCCTCCCCGCCTCGCCCCTCCCCGCCTCGCCTCTCCCCGCCTCGCCCTGCATCGCCCCGTCCCGCGTCGCTGCTCGCCCCGCCCGGCCCTCAGGAGAACCGCGCCCGTGTACTTCGCCCTCACCGACGAGCAGCGTGCCCTCGCCGAGACCGTCCGCGCCTTCCTCGCCGACCGCTTCGACCTGCGGGCGGTGCGGGCGGTCGTCGACGACGAACGGGGCGACGGCCATCCCGCCGACCTGTGGCGGGCGATCGGGGAGCAGGGCTGGCTGTCGGTGTGCGTGCCGCAGGACCACGGCGGCCTCGGCCTCGGTCTGCTCGACGCCCAGGTGATCGCGCGGGAGTTCGGCGCCGGGGTGATCCCCGGGCCATGGGCGGTGACCGTGCTCGCCGGTGCGGCCGTCGGGCGGGCCGGCACGCCGGAGCAGGCCGCGGCCGTGCTCGGGCCGCTCGGTGCGGGCGAGCTCGTCGCCACCGTGGCGCTGCGCGGCCCGGGTGGGCGCCTCGGCCGCGGCGGGATCGCCGTGCGCGCCGACGCCGCGGGCCGGCTCGACGGCGTCGTCTCCGGCGTCGAGTACGCCCACGTGGCCGACGTCATCGTGGTCGCGGCCACCGAGCCGGACGCGCCCGCCGGTGCCGGTGCCGGTGCCGGCCGTGGCGAGGGCGGCGTGGGTCTGTACCTGCTGGAACGTGGGGGGGCCGGCGTGCGGATCGAACGGCAGGCGAGCATCGACGGGACCACCCGGCTCGCCGCGTTGACGTTGACCGGGGCACCGGCCGCCCGCCTGCCGGGCTCGGGCGCCGCGGCGCTGGCGGACCTGCTGCGCCGCGGCGCCGTGCTGGCCGCCGCGGACCTCGTCGGCGTCGCCCGGGCGGCGCTGACCCGGACCGTCGCCTACGACACCGCCCGGGTCCAGTTCGGCCGTCCGGTCGGGTCGTTCCAGGCGCTGGCCCACCACCTCGCCGACCTGCACGTCGCCGTGACCATGGCCGAGCATGCCGTGCTGTACGCGGCGCACGCCCTCGACGAGGGCCGGCCGGACACCGACCTCGCCGTCGCCGTGGCGAAGAGCAAGGCGAATCAGGCCGCCGGCGACGCCACCGCCGCGATGATCCAGTACCACGGCGGGATCGGCTATACCTGGGAGCACGACACCCATTTCTTCTACAAGCGCGCGAAACGCCTCGTCGCCGCCTTCGGGGACACCCGCCAGCACCTGGAGCAGGTCGCGCGGCTCACCGTCGACACCGTGGGATGAGCGGCGCTTCCCGGACGGGATTCTCCGCGAAAGGCTGGGAATTATGGGATTCCCGTAGTCCGGCCCGGCCCGGACTACCACGTGCGGGATACCCGCCCCATGCGCGGGGGGCGGCGGCCATATCGTTCAGACTTATGCGACATGAACGGACGCTCGGTGCAGGCGTTGTCAACGGTGATGGTTCGGTGCACCGTCCGGCTGCGGGTCGCCCAGTTGGGCTACCTGCTGGTCTTCGTCGCCGCCTGGGCCGACTGGTACCGCGCGCACCCGGCGGCGCTGGCCGGCCCGGTCGTCGTGCTGGCGTGGGGAGTGCTGTTCGTCGTGCACCTGCGCCGCCGCCCGCGCCGGGCCATGGCGGTCGCCGACGTGGCCGTGGCGGCCCTCGTCGCGCTGGCCACGGGCTGGCTGACGCCTGACCCGTCGCGGGGGGATCCCGCCTCGTTCGCCTTCGTCGGCCTGCTCACCGCCGTGGTGGCGGCGGCGTTCGCCCTGCCGTCGCGGCGCTTCGCCGTCGCCACGGCGGTGCTGATGGCCGCCCAGCTCGCCGGCGCCGCCCGCCACCGGCCTCAGGTGTTCGCCTCGACGGCGATCCTCCTCGTCGTCGGCGGTCTGCTGCATCACGCCGCCGGGCGGCTGCGCCGGGTCGCGGTCGAGGCCGACCGCCAGCACCGCGACGCGACCGCCCGGCGGCGCCGGCAGATTGTCGCCGAGGGGCGCGAGCAGGACTCCCGCGAGCAGGAGCGGCTCCTGCACGACACGATCCTCAACACACTCACCGGCCTGGGCATGAGCGAGGACCAGCCGGTCGCCGACCTGCGCCGGCAGTGCGCCGAGAGTGTGCACGCCGTCGAGGAGCACCTGGCCAGCCGGCCGGACGCGGGTCCCACCCTCACCGAACGCATCGACCAGGCCGTCGGGAGCGCGCGCGGCGCCGGCCTGCGGGTCGATCTGGCCACCGAGACGCCGGAGGACGGGCCGGAGCCGGCGTGCGAGTGGGTGCCCGACGAGGTCGGCGCCGCCGTCGCCGCCGCGATGGGCGAGGCGCTGCGCAACGTCCGATCCCACGCCGGCACCGGCGACGCCCGGGTTCTCGCGCAGGTCGGCCCCGGCCGGCTGGAGGTGTCCGTCATCGACCGGGGACGCGGGTTCCGGCCGGCGGAGCTGGCCGCCGACAGCCGTCGCCTCGGACTGCGGCACTCGGTGTCCGCCCGGATGAAGGCCGTGGGCGGCTCCGCCGACATCTGGTCCGAACCCGGGCAGGGCACCCGGATCACGCTGAGGTGGGAGCTGCCCCCGCCGGTCGCCGCCGAGCCGGCCTGCGCCGACCGGCTGGAGGAGCAGTTCGCCGCGGCGGCCCGCCGGGCGTTCGCCCTCGCGGTGGTCGTGGGCTGGCTCGCCGCGTTCATCCCGGTCGTCGTCCATCGCGACGAGGCCCGGTCGACCCCGGCCGGCCTGGGGATCTGGCTGGTGACGGCCGTGGTCATCGGGCTGACGGCCCGCGTCGTCGCCCGCCGGCCGCTGCGTCGCCGCGAGTCGGTCGGCGTGCTGCTGGCGGCCGTCGCCTCGGCGGTCGCCGGCGCGGTCAACACGGTCGAGCCGCCCGGCGAGCTGGTCGTGAGCTGGGGCACCACCATGATCAACCCGCTGCTGGTGGCGCTGGCGGTGCTGTCCCGGCCGCACCGGGAACGCTACGCCGCCGCCGGCTTCGCGACCGTGGCCATGGTTGCGATCGTCGTCGGACTCGGCGGCGGAGACGACCCGCTCGTGCTGGCCCGGCTGGCCGCCGCGGTATACGCGCAGTGGATCATGCAGGTCCTGGTCACGATGTTCGGGCCGGTCCTGCGGGCCAGCGCGCAGGAGCGGGCGTGGGCCGACGACCTGGAGGCCGACCTGACCAGCCGGCGGGTACTGGACCGCACCGTCCGCCGGGACCGGCGCCGGCGGCTCGCCGAGCTGGACGCGCGGTTCCTGCCGCTGCTGCGCGACATCGCCGCCGGTCGGAGCGATCCGAGCCGGCCGGAGGTGCGTGCCCTGTGCACGGCGCGGGCCCGGGCGCTGCGCCGGGACCTCACCGGGGCCGGCGCCGACACGCTGCGCGACCTGGTCGGGCCGATCGAGCAGGCCGAGGCCCGGGGCATCGCCGTCACCGCCCAGACGGACGGCGACCTGTCCGTGCTGCCCGAACCGGTGCACCGGGAGTTCCTCGCCCGGGTCTCGGCGGTGCTGGCCGCCGTCCGCCAGGGGCCGGTCATGCTCACCGGCTACCTCGGCGCCGCGCAGGCGAGCATCTACCTCACCTATCCGGCGCGCCGTGCCCCCGCCCCGTCCGCCCTGCCGGCGCAGGGGGCGGTCGAAGGGCCGGCGAGGCCGGGACGACCTGTCCGCCCCGCGCCGACCCTGGCCGACTTCGGCCGGACCGGCGAGTTCGGCCCCGGCGGCTCGGGGCTCGTCCGCGCCGGCGGGACGATCGGCGAAGGCGTCGTCTGCGTCGAGATGCACTGGTCCGCGACCACCGAGGCTGGCATCGGCCCCGCCGCGCCGGACGATGAGGCGACGGCCAGGTCCGAGCGGTCCGGCGCTTCCGGCCGGTCCGAGGGTTCCGGCCGGTCCGAGGGTTCCGGCCGTTCCGAGGGGCCCGGCCGTTCCGAGGGGCCCGGCCGGTCCGAGGGGCCCGGCCGGTCCGAGGGGCCTGGTGGGTGCGAGGGGCCTGGTGGGTGCGAGGGGCTCGGTGGGTCCGAGGGCGGCGGCGAGACGGTCAGCTCGTCACCGCGTGGTCGAACAGGCGGGTGGCGGCGGCGAGCGCCGCGCGACGCTCGGCGGGGACGAGGCCGATCCGCGAGCGCCGGTCCAGCAGGTCCGCCGGATCGAGCGCCCCCTCGTGGCGCACCGCGAACAGCAGCTCCGCCCCCGTGACCGGAACCCCGCCGACAACCGGCGCGAGCAGCCCGGGGTCGTCGCCGGCGACCGCGAGCACCCGCGGCGCCTCCGTGCCGTACCGCTCGACCAGGCGGCGCGGCGCGGCGACCGCGGCGAGTACCGACCGCGGTGCGGCGCCGACGAGCCCGAGCCGCCGTGTCCGGCAGGGGCCGGCGGGCAGCTCGCCGGCCGCGATCGCCGCGTCCACCGCGTCGGCGGCCATCCGCCGGTAGGTCGTGAGCTTCCCGCCGACGACGGTGACCAGGCCACCCGGATCGGTGCGGACGAGATGGCGCCGGGACAGGTCCGCGGTACGCCCCGGGCGGGCGCTGTGGAGGAGGGGACGCAGCCCGGCGAACGCGCCGAGCAGGTCGGCGCGGTCCAGCGGCGCGGCGAGCACGGCCGACACGACGTCGACGAGCTCGGCGATCTCGCTCTCGTCGGGTTCGGGGACGTCGGTGATCCGGTCGACCGGAACATCGGTCAGCCCGACGTAGACCCGGCCGTCACCCTGCGGGAGCACCAGCGCGAACCGGTTACGCTCACCCGGCATCGGCACCGACAGTGCCCCGCGGGCTCCCGCCAGGGCGTCCGAGCTCAGCACCAGGTGCGTGCCGCGGCTCGGCCGCAGCCGGATGCCGGGCGTGAGGGCCGGCGCCCAGACGCCGGTGGCGTTCACGACGGTCCGGGCGCGCACCCGCACCTCGTCCCCGGTGCGCTGATCGCGGGCGGTCACCTCGAAGCCGCCGCGGTGCCGGGCGGCCGCGGACGTGCCGCCGCCCGCCGCGGCGGGCCCGTCGATGTGCTCGACCCGCAGCCGGGTGAGGATCCGGGCGCCGTAGCCGGCGGCGGTGCGGGCCAGGGCGACGACGAGCCGCGCGTCGTCGACGAGCTGGCCGTCCCAGTACACCAGCCCGCCGCGCAGCCCGGTCTCGCGCAGCGCGGGGGCGAGGCCGAGGGTCTCCACCGCCGTCAGCCGGCGCGGCCCCGGCAGCACGGTGTGCGGGGTGCCGGCGGCGCGGCGCAGCAGGTCGCCGATCCGCAGCCCGGTGTGCACCAGCGCGGCGGCCGAGCGCGGCACCTGCGGCGTCAGCGGCGTCACGATCGGCAGCGCCCGGACGAGGTGGGGCGCCGTGCGCCGCATCAGGATGTCGCGCTCCACCGCGCTCTCCCACGCCACCGCGACGTCGCCGCCGGCGAGGTAGCGCAGTCCGCCGTGGACGAGCTTGGAGCTCCACCGGCTGGTGCCGAAGGCGAGGTCGTGCGCCTCCGCGAGCGCGACCGACAGGCCGCGCGACGCCGCGTCCAGGGCGACCCCGGCGCCGGTGACGCCGCCGCCGACCACCAGCACGTCGACGGGATCGCCGCCGGCGGTGGCGGCCAGCTCCCGTTCGCGTCGCCGCGCGTTGACAGAGGTGTCCCCCGGCGGGGCCGGCCAGCCGGCGGCCGTCACGGCGTTACGCCCTGGGGCGGACCGCCGGCGGTCGCGGCCGACGGATCGGCGGCGTCCGGGGCGAGGTAGCCGTGCAGCAGGCGCCGCAGCTCGGCCGCCAGCGTCGCGACCGGTACCGGGCCGGCGAGGGCGCCCGCCGACAGCACGAACGACTGCACGACGAGCAGCACCATGACGGCCAGTGCCGCCGGGTCCACCGCGCGCACCGTGCCGTGCCGCGCGGCGGCGCCGAGCTGCCCGGCCAGCAGATCGACGATCATCTGTTGGGTGGCGCCGCGCCGCTCGGTCAGGTAGGGCAGCAGCAGCTCCGGGTCGGTCTCGATGATCCGCAGGTAGATCGGGTTCGTCCGGAACGCCTCCACGGTGGCGATGATGTGGTCGATGAGGTCATCCAGATCGCCCTCGGCCCGATCGGGGGGCGTCAGGTCCGCCGCGGCCGTGACCACCCTCGTCCACTCCCGGGTCATCACGTCGCCGACCAGCGAGCGCAGGTCCGGCCAGCGCCGGTAGAGGGTCATCCGGCTCACCCCGGCGCGGCGGGCGACCTCGGTCAGCGTGGTGCGGCGGACCCCGACCGCGAGCAGCGACGCCTTCGCCGCGTCGAGGACGGCGTCCTCGCCGGACCAACGCACGGGACCGCCGGGGGCCGCGGAGGCGTCGGAGGCGTCCGAGGTGTCGGGGCGCCGGTCGGTGTCGAGCATCGTGTGGCCGCCCTCCTGCTCGACTGCCACGATCGCGGCGCGGACGCCGCCGGGGGGCGCACCCGCCGCGGCTGTGTCATCGTGGAGCCGAGGTCTTGTGACAGTGTTACGTCGACTGTCACACTGTCTCGTGCCGAAGTCCAGCGAGTCGGATCGAGCAGGCGAACCGAGGTAGCGTTGACGAGCACCGGCGAAGTGCGCAGGATCGGCTCGACCGAACCCGTCTGGTGGGGCTGGGGGCTCGCGTCGGAGCACGAGCCGCTGCCCGACGAGGCCCGCGCGCTGCTGGCCCGATTGGGTATCCCCGTGCGGCCCACCACGCCGGTCCCGCTCGCGCAGGTGCGCCTGCCACCGGCCCGGCTGCCCGCGGCGGCGCGGGACGCGCTGGCGACGATCGTCGGCTCGGGCCACGTCCACACGCACGACGAGGCCCGCATCCGCCACTGCCGCGGGCGTTCCACGACCGATCTGCTGCGCCTGCGTGCCGGCGACGCCCGTGCCGCGCCCGACGCGGTCGTGCTGCCCGCGGACCACGACGAGGTGCTCGCCGTGCTGCGCCTGGCGAGCCGGGAGCGCATCACCGTCGTGCCGTTCGGCGGGGGCACCTCCGTCGTCGGCGGCCTCGAACCCGCCGGGTCCGCCGAACGGCCGGTGGTCGCCCTCGACCTGGCCAGGCTGGACGCGTTGGGCCGGGTGGACCGGGAGTCCGGCACCGCCGAGCTCGGCGCCGGGCTGCGCGGCCCACGAGCCGAGGCGCTGCTCGCCGAGCACGGGCTGACCCTCGGGCACGTCCCGCAGTCCTGGGAGTACGCCACCATCGGTGGCTTCGCCGCCACCCGGTCCAGCGGCCAGGCCTCCTCGGGCTACGGCCGCTTCGACGACCTGGTCGTCGGGCTGCGGGTGGCGACCCCGGTCGGCTCCTGGGAACTCGGCCGGGCCCCGGCTTCGGCGGCCGGGCCGGACCTGCGCGAGCTGCTGCTCGGTTCCGAAGGCGCCTTCGGCGTGATCACCCAGGTGGTGGCGCGGGTCCGGCCGCTGCCGGCGCGGCGGATCTTCGAGGGCTGGTCGGTACCGGACTTCGCGACCGGGACGCGGCTGCTGCGTACCCTCGCCGCGCGTGACCTGCGGCCCACCGTCTGCCGCCTGTCCGACGAGACCGAGACCGTCGGGGGTCTCGCCCGTCCGCCGCGCCCGGGCGGGCAGGCGTCGGCGACCGGGACCGACGCGCCGGACGGCTCCCCGGGCGGCTGCCATCTCGTCACCGGGTACGAGGGGTCCGGGCCGACGGTCGAGCGGCACGCCGCCGAGGTCGCGGAGGTGCTGCTGGCCGGAGGTGCCCGGCGGCTGGACGCCGCGGCCGGCCCCGACTGGGAGCGGGGCCGCTTCCGGGCGCCCTACCTGCGCGACGCCCTGCTCGACCTGGGGATCTTCGCCGAGACGCTGGAGACCGCCGGATTCTGGGCCACGCTGCCGGCGCTCTACGCGGGCGTGCGCGACGCGCTGGTCGGCTCGCTCGGTTCGGCGGGCCTGTCGCCGGTGGTGATGTGCCATATCTCCCACCTGTACGAGACCGGGGCCTCGCTCTACTTCACCGTCGTGTGCGCGCAGGGTACGGACCCGATCGGGAGCTGGCGGGCGGCCAAGGCGGCGGCCGGCGACGCGATCGTCGCCGCGGGCGGCACGATCACCCATCACCACGCCGTCGGTACCGAGCACCGCCCCTGGCTCGGCGCCGAGATCGGCGACCTCGGTGTCGACGTGCTGCGCGCGGTGAAGCGCACCCTCGACCCCGCCGGCATCCTCAACCCGGGGATCCTCATCGCCTGACCGCGCCCCGCCGGCCTGTGGACAGGCTCTCCTGCTTCTCCGGAGGCTTTGGTGTCCGAAAAATCCCTCTGGACAAGCAGGCCGGCCTGGATCGCCTCGTGCGTCACCCCCGGCCGGGGTGCCACGGAGCGCGGGTAGGCAGGCGACTGTGGGTAGGCAGATGACATGGAGACCTTTGGTGCGGTCGTCATCGCTCTACTGCTCCTGCTGATCCCGGCGATCATCGTCGGCGCCGCTCTCGGAGGGGCCTACGTGCGCTGCGCGCCGCTGCGGGCCGCCAACGCGGTAGCGGCCGCCCGGGAAGAGCGCACCCGAACCTGACCCGCCGGCCCGCCCGGCGTCACCGCGGCAACCGCGGCAACCGCGGCAACCTCCATCACCCGTAACCCGCGACCCGCCGTGCGTCGACCCGCCGCGCGCCGATCCGGCCATCCCCGACATCTCCGGCCGCCGCCTCGGCCAGGATGAGGGCATGAGCAGCACCGCACCGCGCGAGCCGGGCAGCGGGCGCCGCCGGGTCGACCCACCGTCGGCACCCCCGCCGGAGCCGGCCGGCGCCGCTGCCACGGTCGGCGCCGCCGCGAGCGGGGCCGGCGGGTCTGCCGACGCGGGCGCGGACGATGCGTCCGGGCCCCTGACGCGCGGTCTCGTCGTGGTCGGGCCGGGCACGAGCTTCGGCGTCGAGCTGTTGCGCCGGTACGGGCGGGAGGACTTCGCGCTTGGCGTGGTCTCCCGCTCCGCCGACACCCTCACCCGGGTGCGCGACGCGCTGGCCGGCGAGGGGCTCACGGTCGCCGGCGCGGTCGCGGACGTCACCGACTCCCCGGCGCTCGCCGGCGCGGTCGAGCGGGTGTCCACCGAGATCGGCGGGCTCACCGTGCTCGTCTACAACGCCAAGCTCAGCATCCGCGGGGCCGCGCTCACGGTGGCGGCCGAGACGATGAACCAGACCCTCGCGGTGAACGTCACCGGGGCGCTGGCCGCCGTGCAGGTCGCCGCCGGGCTGCTCGACGATCGGGTGGCCGCGACGATCCTGCTCACCACGGCGGGCCCGCGCACCGAACCGGTGGCCGGCCGCTTCGCCCTGGCCGTCGGCAAGGCGGGGCTGACTGCCCTCGCGGAGGCGCTGCGCCCGACGCTGGCCGCCCGCGGGATCCGGCTGCGCACGGTCGTCCTCGACGGGCGGGTGAGCTCGGCGGGCCCGCTTCGCCCCGACGAGGTCGCGGACCATTTCTGGCAGGCGTTCGCGGCGCCGCGCGGCGACGTATTCCGCCTGGCACCGGTCAGACGGGACACCGCGGTGGCGCAGCTGCCGCTGGAGGTGTGAGCTGTCCGTGCCGGACCGTGCCGTGGCTTGGTACCGAAGGTGCCTGTTCTGCCCGCTTCGGGTGAAGGTCGGTAATCCGACACGCCTGATCCGGGGATGATCGGACCCGCGGGCCTGCGGGACGCGCGGAACGTGCGACGATCCGGCAGAGCCTGGCGCATGACGGCCGTCAGGCGGAAGACCACATAGCGACGGCGTGCTCCGGCGCGGTACGGCAGGAGATGGTCCGGTGAACGACGGACGCGACGGTGACGGGCAGGCGGCGGACAGTACCCACGTGATGCCCGCCGACGGCGAGGGGGCGCGGCCGGCAGGTGCGGCACCCTCGGCGGGGCAGCGCCCTGCCCGGCCCGGGGGCGCCGTCCGGGCCGCCGCCACCCGCCGACTCGTTCCGGCCGTCGGGCCCGCCCCCGCCGGCCGACTCGTTCCGGCCGGTGCGCCCGATGGGCGCGTCCGGCGCCGGTCCCCACGGCCGGCCCGTCCCCGCGGCCGGCCCCACCGTCGCCGCGCGCCGGGACGCCGATTCCCGACCGGGCACCGATTCCCGACCGGGCGGCGAACCCCGACCGGGCGGCGATCAGCCCGCCGGCGCACCGACCACGAGCACGGCTGCCGTGCGCCGTCGCGGGGAGGCCGGGCCCGGCTGGTCGGACCCCGAGGACGCCGCCGAGGGCACGATGATCATTGGTCGGGGTGGTGCGGCGGCGGCCGGTCAGCCGTGGCCGGGTTCGACCCGGCCCGAGGACCCCCGAGCCGAGGACCCCCAGCCCGGGTACCCGCAGCCCGGCTATGCCCAGCCTGCCTACGCCCCGTCCGGCTACGGGCAGCAGCCCGGCCATGACCCGGGGTACGGCGCGGCGATCGGCCAGGACCGGCAGGCCGGTGACGGCGGGGCGGGACGGGACGGCTTCGCCGCAGGCGGGCCGCCGCCCGGCGCCACCGCCGCCGCGAAGCCGCCGCGGCGGCGCCGGCGCGGTCGGCTGCTGGCCATCGTGCTGGTCGTGCTGGTCGTGCTGTTCGTCGTGGGCGACCGGGTCAGCGTGGTGATCGCCAAGGGGCAGATGCGCAAGCAGGTCGAGGCATCCGTCGCCGAGAACCTCAAGCCCGGCGACCCGGTGCCGAAGGTGACGAGCGTGAGCATCGGCGGGTTCCCCTTCCTCACCCAGGTGCTGTTCGGCAAGTTCACCGACATCGGCGTCGGGATCGACGGCATCCCCACTCCCGGCCCGAAGATCTCCTCGGTGAAGGCGCATCTCAAGGGCGTGCACGTGCCGCTCGGGGACGCCCTGACCGACAACGTGGGGCAGGTCCCGGTCGACGACGTGCGGGCCACCGTCGGCATCACCTACGCCGACCTGAACGCCTTCCTCGCGAAGCAGGACCCCAAGATGCAGGTCAACCCGGTGAACGGGGGCAAGCAGGTGGAGGTCTCGGGCACCTTCGACGCGGGCAGCTTCGGCGCTCAGGAGGTGGGCGGCGTCACCACGTTCGAGGTCACCAACAACATGCTCGTCCTGGTTCCCACCGAGGTGAAGGTCAAGGGCACCTTCAGCTTCTCGTTCCCCTTGCCCGGGGCGCTGCTGCCGTCGATCCCGATCCCGGTGTCCGGGCTCCCCTTCCATCTGCGCATCGTCCAGGCGTCGACGAACGCCACCGGGCTGTCGCTCACCGCGACCGCCAAGGACGTCGTTCTCCCGGCGTCCTGACCTGCTGACCTGCCTGCCGATGACCAAGCCCGCCCGGAACCCGATCGTCCCCGGGCGGGCATGATTCCGGCCACATTCCCGGTGCCGTCCCGGCCGGCGTCACCTGCCCGAGCGCTCGGGGGGCCGCCGCGACGGCGCCGCCGCGGCGGTGGGCCGGGTCCGTCCGCGGTCGTCCGGCTGCCCGTCCGGGCCGGGCGGGTGCGGCGGGGCCCGTTACCGCCCCGAGGCGCGCACCCAGGCATTTCCCGGACGCGCAGCGAGCGGCTACGGCCCTGGTGGGGTGGCTGTGTGAATCGGTTGTGCGCGGACGGTCGACAGTTCGAAGCTGTCCGGTGCCCCCCTCGGTCGGATCGGCGACAGATGCCACTCCCGCGGACCACCGACCGGCATTCTCATAGGGTGCCGCACGGGAGCCGCGCGTCGTCACCGTCGCCGCCACCGCGGCACGGTCGCCGCAGTGGCGGGACGACCCGGGGTCGACGGCGAGAAGGTCCGTGCAGGGTAACCGGCATATCGAAGGATCATGAGGCGGCAGGGAACCGAGAGATGTCCAGAGGTCGAATGCGACGGCGGGCACGCCGTTCGGCTGGGCGGTCAACCGTCACCCGGGGTGGATCAAGGTCATCCCTCGACGCTACGATCGGACATCCGGCATGATCGGTCAACCCGCGTGACCGCCCGGCGTGGCATCACCGGTTGTACCGGGGGCGCCGCTCGAAGCGGTGGCATCGCTCGGCTTGGTGACACGACCTGGCGTAGTTACAAGGTGGAGTTCGGCGGGACAACCCGGCCAGCGTCCCGTCGCGAAGGGGGAAACACGTGCAGACGACCTTCCTGAGAGTCGTCACCGAGGCCGGTGCGGCCACTGTGCCAGCGGAGGCTCAGTTCATCATCGGCCGTGCCCGGACCGCCGACTACGTCATCGCCGACAGCCGGGTCTCCCGCCGCCACCTCCTTCTCGAACAGACCGGCAGCGGCTGGATCGTCCGCGACATCAGCTCCAACGGCACCTGGATCGACGGGCAACGGATGCCCGAGTCCGTGCCGGTGCACGACGAGGTGCGGCTGCGGCTGGGGACCCCCACCGGCCCCGAGGTCGTCGTCCACCCCGAGTTCCCGCAGGGGCGTGGCCCGATCGACGAGCCGGCCTACGACCCCGGCTACGACATGCAGACGATGCTGCCCAACGCCGCCGGCTACACCCCACCGCGGCCCACCGCGGGCCGGGGCAACCGGGCCCACCAGGGGCCGACGAGCCCGGCGCAGCGCGGGCGCGACTACGACGACTACGACGACCGCCGCCGCGGCGAGCGGCCCGGCGGCTCCACCAGCCTCGAGCAGGAGCACGAGCGGCGCACCACCTACCGGCTGCGCCAGGGCACGATGTCGATCGGCCGCGCCCGGGACAACGACATCGTCATCACCGACCTGCTCGCCTCCCGCCGGCACGCCGAGCTCTACATCGGCCGGTCGGGCCTGCAGATCGCCGACCTCGACTCGGCCAACGGCGTGTTCGTCAACGGCCGCCGCATCAACCGGACGGAGGTCGGCCAGGGCGACGTCATCGCCGTCGGTCACCACGTCTTCCAGCTCGAGGGCGATCAGCTCGTCGAGTACATCGACTCCGGCGACGTCAGCTTCGAGGCCGACGCCCTGAACGTCTGGGCCGGCCAGAAGCAGCTCATGCACGACATGACGTTCAAGCTGCCCGGCCGCGCGCTGCTCGGCGTCGTGGGGCCGTCGGGTGCCGGCAAGTCGACCCTGCTCAACGCCCTGACCGGGTTCCGGCCCGCGGACAAGGGGACCGTCCGCTACGCCGGCCGTGATCTGTACTCCGAGTACGACGAGCTGCGGCGCCGCATCGGCTACGTGCCGCAGGAGGACCTGCTGCACACCTCGCTCACCGTGCGCAAGGCCCTGGAGTACGGCGCCGAGCTGCGCTTCCCGCCGGACGTCACGAAGGCGGAGCGGCGCACCCGCGTCGACGAGGTGCTCGCCGAGCTCGGCCTCACCCAGCACGCGAACACCCAGGTGTCGCGGCTGTCCGGTGGCCAGCGCAAGCGGACCTCGGTGGCCCTGGAGCTGCTGACCCGGCCGACCCTGCTCTATTTGGACGAGCCGACCTCCGGTCTCGATCCGGGCATGGACAAGAACGTCATGGAGTCGCTGCGCAAGCTGGCGGACGACGGCCGGACGGTCATCGTGGTCACCCACAGCGTCGCCCAGCTCGACCTGTGTGACTACATCCTGGTCCTCGCGCCGGGCGGCTACGTCGCCTACTTCGGGCCGCCGCAGGACGCGCTGACCTTCTTCGGCAAGCGGGACTACCCGGACGTCTTCCTCACCCTGGAGGCGACGCCGGGCGCCGAGTCGGCCGCCCGCTTCCGCAACTCGCGGTACTTCGTGCCGGCGTCGATCACCGCCCCCTCGGCGCGCCCGGCGCCGGAGGAACTGCCCTCGCTGCGCCAGCAGTCGGTGGCCTCCCAGCTGGTCACGCTGAGTCGTCGAACTATGGCCGTCGTGGCGTCGGACAAGTCCTACCTACGGCTGATCATCGCGTTCCCGTTCCTGCTGGGGCTGATCCCCCGAGCCATCGGCGGGAACTTCGAGCTAACTCCAGAGCAGGCTCAACAGCTCTCGCCGAACTCCGACGGCCCGACGATCCTGCTGATCATGGTGCTCTGTGCCTGTTTCATGGGCATGGCGAACTCGGTCCGGGAGATCGTCAAGGAACGGGCGATCTATCGCCGGGAGAGAGCCATCGGCCTGTCCCGCACGGCGTACATCGGCTCGAAGGTCCTGGTCCTGATCTTCATCACGGTGGCGCAGGCGATCCCGTTCACGCTGATCGGGCTGGCCGGACGAACACCCAAGGCGGGGCTCATCCTCGGCAACTCGCTGCTGGAGATGCTGATCGCGGTGATCGTGGTGTCGCTGGCCTCGGCGATGCTCGGCCTGGTGATCTCCGCCCTGGTCGACAACGCCGACAAGACGATGCCCCTGCTCGTCCTGATCACGATGGCACAGCTGATCTTCAGCGGTGGCATCGTGCCGGTCAAGGGCACCGCCGGCCTGGAACAGGTCAGCTACATCGCGCCGGCCCGCTGGGGGTTCGCGTCGATGTCGTCGATCGCCGACATGAACCGCATCACCCTCGCCGGGGTGCCCCGCCCCGACAACAAGAAACCGATCAACCCGAAGGTCGTCGTCGACCCGTTCTACGACCACACGGCGTCGGCCTACCTCACCGACATCGTCGCGGGCGCCGCGATCGGCATCCTGTTCGTGATCGGCACCTCGCTGCTGATCCGCCGCATGGACCCCAAGACCGTCAAGCGCGCCCCCGCCGCCCCCGTCAGCGGCCCACCCCGCTAGACGCGGCGCCCTTCTCCCGCTGATCCGGAGGGATAAATCGGACGCCGATGCCCTCTGGATCAGCGGGAGGGCGCGCCGGCAGGCTCACGTCGGGCGTAACCGCCGTCCACCTCCGGGAGGCGCGTCGGCGCGGGCCCGACGGAGAGCGGCGCGTACGGTCTCCCGAAGTCCCCGCGCCCCGTCCATCGCATCCCGCCAGGTGAAGCGCAGAACGTCCCAGCCGAGGCGGACCAACGCGTTCTGCCGGGTCCGGTCCCGGTACAGCGCCGTGAGCTCACTGTGCGGTCCGGTGCCATCCGTCTCGATCGCCACGCGCAGCAACGGCCAGGCGAAGTCGAGCCTGGCCAGCGACAGACCCGTCGAGGGATCGCGGACCAGCCACTGAAGCTCGTCGGGTAGCAGGCCGGCATCACCGAGCAACAGCCGGACCCGCGTCTCCAGCGGAGACTCCGCTCGCCCGTCGATCTGCGACCACCAGCGCTGCGCGCGGTCGCCGTTGCGACGAGCTGTCACCCGCTCGCGCAGGTCGAGGACATCGTCGCGGGTCAGGTGTTCCTGCTGGAGCATGGCGTCGAGGACGCTGACGAACAGTTCGCGATCGCACAGCAACGCCAGATCCTCGAGAGTGCGCCGGATCGTGCTCGTCCGAATGCCGGCGAGATCGACGGTGTCCGCGTCGGGCATCGTCATCCAGTGCCGGAGGTAGCCGCGCCTGCGCGGAACCCACCGATACGCCATCTGTGGACAACCCGCTGGCCTGTGGACAGGCTCTCCTGCTCATCCGGAGGCTTCGGTGTCCGAAAAATCCCTCCGGATAAGCAGGGCGGGCGGGTGGGCGCGGGTCAGCCGGCGTTCCAGCGGGCGTGGCCGTTGAAGCCGCCGAGGGTGGTGAGCTGGCGGGCGCCGGCGGTGGGGTTGTTCGAGTCGAGGACGAACAGCTGGCGGGCGGCGGGGTTGGCGGGGTCGCGCTGGCCGGAGAAGACGATGCGGCCGTCGGGGCCGAAGGCGGGGTCCTGGTCGTTGCCGTGCGCGTGGGTGAGCTGGCGGACGTCGGAGCCGTCCGAGTTCATCTCGAAGATCTCCAGGTCGCCGTTCTGCTCCCGGGTGAACGCGATCCTGTCGCCGGTCGGCGACCAGACCGGGTCGGAGTCGGTGGTGAGCTTGTCGTTGATGACCGGCTGAGCCACCGCGTCGGGTTCGACGGAGATGGTCACGATGAACCCACGGTCGCCGCCGGCGGTGTTGGACCAGTACGCGATGCGCTCGCCGTCCGGCGACCAGGCCGGGTCGGTCGCCTGCGGCTTCGTCTTGAGCCGGCGCACGCTCGACCCGTCCAGCCGGACGACGTAGAGGCCGGGATTCGGGTTGCCGGTCTCGTCGGTGGTCGACCGGACGACCAGGAACGGGCTGTCCGGGGACAGCGAGGGCCGGGCGTCGCCCGCGATCGTCAGCTTCGCCGCCGGGCCCGAGGTGAACAGTTGCACGGGCTTGCCGGTGCCGTCGGCGGCGATCGCCTGCAGCGTGTTCGGGCTGCCCTTCTTGAAGAAGACGACCGTCTTCCGGTCGGCGGCGATCGCCGGCAGCATGTCGTTGTCCGGCCCGGTGACCAGCGGCTTGTCGTTCTGGAGGCCGCCGTCGCCGGTGACGTCGCCGCGGAACAGGTCGTAGTTGCCGGTGCGGTTGGAGGCGTAGACGACGGTGTCGCGGCCCAGCGGCTCGGTCGAGCGGGGTAGCGCGAACGCGGCAGGCTGTGCGGACGCCGCCGCGGTGGCGGCGGGCTTGACGGTGCTGCCCGTTTCGCCGGTATTGCTGTCGTCGCCGCCGGAGGCCAGGGCGAGGACGGTCGCGAGGATCGCGCCGACCACGACCACGCCGCCGCCGACGAGCAGCGGCGCGCGGTTCTTGCGGCCGCGAGCGCCGGACGGCGCACCAGGCCCGCCGCTCCCGCCGGGTCCACCCGGCCAGGAGGGTCCGCCTGCCTCGGCGCCGACCCGGGTGGGGGACTGGCCGGCGACGGTCCCGTCGCTTGCCGGCCGCGGCTGCACCGGAGCGCCGAGGCTGGTCGGCAGCCGGGTCGGGGCGTCGGGGTCCGCGGTGTACCCGCCGGCGCTCGCCGCCGCGGCGGCCACCCCACGCCCGCCGGTGCCCGCTGTCGGGCCGGTGCCCGCCGTCGGGCCGGTGGCGCCCGGCGCGGGCAGGTTCCAGCCCTGCAGGACGTTGGTGACGTCCTGCGGGTCGACGGCGGCGGCGGCGTCCGGGCCGGTGCCGGACGGGTCGCCGAGCAGGCGCAGCATGAGCTGCTGGGCGGTGGGCCGGGTGGCCGGGTCCTTGCGCATCGCGAGCCAGACGATCGGGCGCAGGGCCGGGTCGACGTCGTCGAGTCGCGGCTCCTCGTGCAGTGCCCGGTACAGCAGCACCTGGGCGGAGGCGTCGCCGAACGGGTAGTGGCCGGTGGCGGCGAAGGCGACCAGGCCGCCCCACGCCCAGATGTCCACCGCGGAGGTGATCGGCTGGCTCTCGATCTGCTCCGGGGACATGAACGCGGGCGTGCCGAGCTGCTGCAGGTCGCCGGTCAGGCCGCTGCCGGCGTCCACGGCCCGGGCGATCCCGAAGTCGATCACCCGGGGGCCGAAGGGGGAGAGGATGACGTTGGCCGGCTTGAGGTCGCGGTGCACGATCCCGGCGCTGTGGATGGCGGTGAGCGCCGCGGCGACGCCGACCGCGAGCTGTTCGAGGTTGGCGTCGGCGAGCGGGCCGTTGCGCTGGACGTAGCGTGCCAGCGTCTCGCCCTCGATGAACTCGGTGACGAGGTAGGGCCACTCGGCGTCGGGGTCGGCGTCGAGGACCTCGGCGGTGCAGACCCGGGCGACGCGCCGCGCCGTCTCCGCCTCCAGCCGGAACCGGGCCCGGAACTCGGGGTTGCCGACCGCCTCCGTCCGGATCACCTTGATCGCGACGAGCCGGCCCTTCTCCGAGCGTCCCAGGTAGACCATGCCCATGCCGCCCTGGCCGAGTTTGCCCAGCAGCGTGTACGAGCCGAGCTCACGGGGGTCGTCCGGGCCGAGAGGAACGGCACGCGCCGCCACACCAGCATCCGATGACGCCATCGACCTGTACCCCTGCCTGCCGCGCGCCGACCGCGGTCCGGTCGGGCGACGCGCAGCACGCGGGCCCGCCGGTGTCGCGCACCGACCCTTGAACGATCATGGTGTCCCGACCCGCCGGCACGGCGGATCACGTGGGGAAAATCTTAGGTGAGTGTCCCCTGTTGCAGGACTGTCGGGGCTCCGACTGCGCTTACGACCTGGTTGTCAGCGGATTGACAGGGTTCGCGCCGGTCTCGGGCGGCTCCCCACGCCCCGAATGTGCCATTGTCGTGGCAACGAGATCTTGTTGCGAGGGAGAGGCACCGCATGGCGAGGATGGCCGCGCGCATCGCCCGGGTCACGGGCGCGCTGGGCTGCGCGGCGGCGCTGCTGGCCCTGGCCGCCTGCTCGGACGGCGACCACCGCGGCGACGGCCGGTCCCGGGCGCGGGACGCGGCCCGCACGGTGAAGTCCGACCCGGACCGCCTCGGCGCCGGCGGCTCGGCCCGTTCGGCCACGCCGACCGGCGGCCCCGGGGCCGCCGCGGCGCCGGTGTGGGGATTCGCCCGTTTCAGCGCGGCCGGCAGCCCGGTGAACGCGCCCACGGCGGTCCCGGCGGCGCAGAGCTCGGGTAGCTGGCGCACCGCGGGCGGGGCGGGCGCCGCCGCGCAGGTCACGGTCGTGCGCCGGCAGACCGGCGGCTACCGGATCACCTTCCCCGGCATCGCCGTGGCCGCGGGGCGCGGCGCGGCGATCGTCACCGCGCTGGACCCGGTCGCGGCCGTCGGCACCACCGCCCCGGTCGTCTCCTGCCACGTCGTGCGCTGGGGCGCCGCCGGCCGGGACGAGCAGGTCGACCTGACCTGCCGCGACGCCGCGGGGGCGCCGGCCGACTCCGGGTTCACCGCGCTGTTCAGTCACGTGCCGGACACCGCGGCCCCGTCCCCGGGCGGCGCGTACGCCTACCTGCGGTCCGACGCGGCGTCGGCCGCCACCTCCCGCCCGGCGAACGCCTACAGCGTCAGCGGACCGGGCACGATCGAGGTCCACCGGGTCGGCGCCGGGCATTACACGATCGACCTGACCGGGCCGGCGTTCGCGAAGAACGGCAACAACCTGCAGGTCAACGCGATCGGCGACGGCCCCGTGGGGTGCAGTGCCCTCGGCCGCGTGGTGAAGAAGGACCGCCAGTCGGTGTTCGTCGGCTGCGCGCGCGGGTCGGCCTGGACGGACAGCCCGTTCGTGCTGCTCTACACCAGCGGCCACGCGCTGATCCCGACCGGCGCGGCCAGCTTCGGCCACGCGTTCACCGGCGTCATCCGTCCGGGCGGGCCGATCCAGCAGGTCCCGCCGGGCCCGCCGGTCAACGCCTGGGCCTGGTACTCGGCGAACAGCACCGGGGCGACGAACCAGATCAGCCGGGTCGGGGTCGGCCGCTACCAGGTGACCCTCCCCGGGATCTCGCGGACCCCGAGCTCGCTCCAGGTGACCCCCTACGGCGAGCCCACCGCCCGCTGCGCCGCGGCCGAGCTCCCGGCCGCCGCGGCCGCCGGCGGCGCACCCGCGGCCGTCACGGTGGCCGTGCGCTGCGTCGACGCCGCCGGGCGCCCCGCCGACAGCTACGCCAGCGTCGCCTACGTCAGCGCGGCCGGCCCATGACTGCCTGACTGACTCGCCCCGCCCGTACCGGAGTCCCCGGCGTCTTCGGAGTCCCCGGGGACACGGTGGTGGACCGTGGTGGTCGGTGCCCCCGGGACCCCCCGAGTCGGGACCGGGCCGCCGTCGGCGGGCCGCGACGCCCCCGAACGTCGGGCGCCGCCGTGAGCGACCCGGTCTGGTTCGATCAAACCGCCACGTGGCCGAGCAAACCCCGTATCTCGGCGGCTTTCGGGGAAATGACCCCGACGCGAGGTCAGCGGATGTGCATCCCGGAGATCGCTCGGGCGATGACGAGGCGTTGGATCTCCGACGTGCCCTCGAAGATTGTGTAGATCTTGGAGTCGCGGAACATCCGCTCGACGGGATGGTCGCGGCTGTAGCCGGCGCCGCCGAGGATCTGCACCGCCTTCTCCGTCGCCCACACCGCGACCTCGCTGGCCTTCAGCTTGCTCATCGACCCCTCGCCGGCCTCGAACGGCCGGCCGCTGTGGCCCATCCAGGCGGCCCGCCAGATGAGCAGCCGGGCCGCGTCGATCTCCATCCGCATGTCGGCGAGCGCGAAGGCGATCGCCTGATTGGTGATGATCGGCCGGCCGAACTGCTCACGCCCGCGGGCGTAGTCCAGGGCGTACTCGTACGCGGCGCGCGCGATGCCGATGGCCTGGGCCCCGACGATCGGCCGGGTGACCTCGAAGGTCGCCAGCGCCGCCTGGCCGGAGGCGCGCCGGCCGGCGCGGGCGGCGGCGAGCCGCTCGTCGAGCCGCTCCCGCCCGCCGAGCAGGCAGCGCCCCGGGACCCGCACGTCGTCGAGGAACACGTCCGCGGTGTGCGAGGCTCGCAGGCCCAGCTTGCGGATCGTGCGGGACGCGGTGAGACCGGGGGTGCCCGGCGGGACGACGAACGCCGCCTGGCCGCGCGAGCCCAGCTCCGGGTCCACCGAGGCGACGACGACGTGGACGGCGGCGATGCCGCCGTTGGTGATCCAGGCCTTCTGGCCGCTCAGGATCCATTCGTCGGTGGCGGGGTCGTGCCGGGCCCGCACCCGCATGGCCGACACGTCCGAGCCGGCGCCCGGCTCCGAGACGCAGAACGCCGCGACCTTCGGGTCGCTCGCGTCGCCGAAGCACTGCGGCGCCCACTCGCCGATCTGCTCCGGGGTGCCGGCGGAGACGATGCCGGCGACGCCGAGCGTCGTGCCCATGATCGACATGCCGATCCCGGCGTCGCCCCAGAACAGCTCCTCGGACACCAGCGGCAGCGACAGGCCGGTGGGATCCGCCCACAGCGTGGCCAGGGCGTCGAAGTCGTACAGGCCGATCTTCGCCGCCTCCTGGATGATCGGCCACGGCGTCTGCTCGCGCTCGTCCCACTCCGCCGCCGCGGGGCGGACCACGTCGGCGGCGAAGCCGTGCACCCAGGAACGCAGCTGGCGCTGCTCGTCGCTCAGGTCGAGCCCGAACCCCCCGCTCATCGACGCCGCGTCAGGCGCGCTCGTCGGAGCCGGCGACGTCGAGGACGTCGTCGACCCGCCGCCGCGGGGTCGGGCCGAGCGGCTCGGTGCCTGGCCGCAGGTAGCCGGCCCGCAGGATCATCTGGACGTGCCCCAGCCCGCCGGTGGCCCCGCGGAACTGCTCGCGCATGCCCTCGACGTCGATCGCCTGCGACATCGGCGACGTCGCGAGGCCGAGCGCCGTCGCGGTGAGCAGCACCCGCTGCATCGCCTCGCCGGCCCGCAACCGGTCGGCGGTGGTGTCCGCCTCGGTGCCGATCAGCAGGATGCCGGGCCGCTCCACGTCGTGCTCCTGCAGCAGCGTGCCGGCCTGGCCGACCACGTCGAGGTCACGCATCGGGAACTCGGACTGGCGGGGCGTGTCGGAGTGGACGACCGCGCTGCGCGGGATGCCGTCGGCGGCCGGCGCCGTCCGGCTCCACGACGCCAGCTCCTTGCGGTAGTCGTCGTTGTGCTCCTCGATCCAGTCCGCCCGCGAGAGCAGGACGCTGACCTGGACGCGCAGGTTCGGATCGGTCGGCGCGGTGAGCCAGGCGCCCTGCGCCTCGGCCGCGGCGCGCAACCGGCCGACGGCGTCCTCGGGCAGCGGCCGGTCGTCGAAGGGGCGGCGGTCGGTGTGCCGCCGGGGGATGGCCTCGACGAGGGCCCGCTCGGCGTCGTCGGCGGGCCGCTGCCCGATGACCGTGACGGTGGCCAGGCGCTTCGAGTGGAAGTCGTCGCCGTCCGGCAGGAGCTCGACGGCCGGGTCCAGGCCGCGGCCCCGTAGCGCCAGCCGGGCGTTGCACAGCGCCGCGCCGCAGCTGAGCAGCAGCTGCCGTCCCTCGGGGTCGGCGACGTCGAGTTGGCGGGAGCCGTCGGCAAGGAGGGTGAGCCCGTCCGCCTCGAGTCGCCACAGCCAGGGCTGGGTGTTGTGGATGGAGGGCGCCGCGGCGGCCGCCGCGACCACCTCCCGGGCCAGGCCGGGCGACAACGGGAGCGATGCGGACCGCGCTGCATCGTTGGACATGTCAGCCTCCCTTCTTCTCAAGTATCTACCCCCAGCCTGCGGGACGATCGCGTCCGGGGCATGCGCCGACCGGAACCCACAGGTCGGGACCGACGGCCGTGCGGCGGGAGCCGAGTGGCACGTGTCCCGCGCCTCGCCGGCCTGCTGGAACTGCGAAAAGCGACGAAATCGTTCCCCCTGGTGGCGGCCGGCGGCCGGCGGCGCCGGAGTGGGCGCGGGCAACGCGGGTAGTCCCAGTGCATGGTTGGAACTGACCCCGAGGCGGTGGTCACCGAGCTGCTCACCCGCCACGGGCGGACGTACGCCGACGAGATCGACGCCGATGTGCCGGCCGACACCGCCGAGGCGATGTTCAGGCTGATCGTCTTCGCCCTGCTCGCCAGCGCCCGCATCCGGACCGCGGCGGCGGTCCAGGCCACCTGCGCGCTCATGGACGCGGGCTGGACCGACGCCGCGTCGATGGCCGAGGCAACCTGGGAGGAGCGCACCCGCGTCCTGAACCGCAACGGCTACGCCCGCTACGACGAGAGCACCTCCCGTCAGCTCGCGGACGCCAGCCGCTACCTGTCGGACACCTACGACGGCGACATCCGGCACCTGCGCGAGGCCGCGGACCACTCCCCGGACCGCGAGCGCGCGCTACTGCAGAAGATCAAGGGCATCGGCCCGGTGGGGGCCGACATCTTCCTGCGCGAGGCCCAGGCCGGCTGGGACGAGCTCGTCCCCTACCTCGACGAGCGGGTGCGCCGCACCGCGAGCGAGCTCGGGCTGCCGACCAGCCCGCAGCGGTTCCTGGACCTGGTCGACCGGGGCGACCTGCCCCGGCTGGTCGCGGCGCTGGTGCGGGTGCGGCAGGAACGCGACGTCGGCGACCTGCACGAGTCGACCTCCGATCGGTCCTGACTCCCCGTTTGGTTCTGGCTTCCCGTTTGGTCCTCACCCCGTTTGGCGCAGCCCAGACGGATGAGTGGCCAGACGTCCGGGCCCGACATCCGTAACCTGGAACACGCGCCGGTGGGGCGTTGCGGCCACCGTGCCCCGGGTACGGTTCGGGACGCCGTCGCCGTCGTGGTCGTTTGCCCGCCCGATCCGACCCGTTCGTGTCGGACACGGGGCCCCGCGGCGGGCCGGGAAGGTTCGCGGGGAAGGTGCTGTTACCTTCCTGGCTCACCGGTCCGCGCCCGGCGGGCAGGTCGGGCCGTGGTCGGCGGCCGCGGTGGCTCGGCCGGATCGGCTGCCGCGTCGGTCCCAACACCGGGGCGGCGTGCTACGCCGTCGGCGCAATGGCGTGCCGTAGGCGGGCCGCAGCCCGACCCCGCCCACGAAGCCGACCCGACCCGACCAGCCATCGAACCGAATCCGACCGGGAGGAGCGCCGGTGCCGACCATGCAGGATGTCGAGCGCGCCCGCGAACAGGCATACCTGGACACGCTGTACACCCGGCTGGACGAGGTCCGGGAGATCACCCGTGAGCAGCTGCGCGGGGTGCTGCTCGACGTCGGTACGGGCACCCCGCAGTCGATCGTCGAGCGGGACGTGTTCGCCGCGGCGCACGCCGACCGGCTGGCCCGCCTCGACGCGGCCGAGGGCCGGCTCTGCTTCGGCGCCATGGACCACGATGACGGTCGGCGCACCTACATCGGGCGGATCGGTCTGTCCGACAGCGAGCAGGAGCCCATCCTCGTCGACTGGCGCGCCCCCGTCGCCACCGCCTTCTACCGGGCGACCCTCGCCGATCCGCAGGGCCTGGTCCGCCGCCGGCACCTGCGCACCCGCGGACGGGAGGTCACCGGGATCGCGGACGATCCGCTCGGGCCGCTCGGGTCGGCGCCGGGCGACGCGGTGGCGCAGTCCGGTGACTCGATGCTGCTGGAGACGCTCGCGGCGCCGCGCACCGGCCGCATGCACGACATCATCGCGACCCTGCAGGCCGAGCAGGACCGCATCATCCGGGCCCGGGCGAACGGCATCCTCGTCGTCGACGGCGGCCCGGGAACCGGCAAGACGGCGGTGGCGCTGCACCGCGCGGCGTACCTGCTGTACAACGACCGGGCCCGGCTCGACCAGTCCGGCGTGCTGATCGTGGGACCGAGCCCGGTGTTCCTGCGGTACATCGATCAGGTGCTGCCGTCCCTCGGTGAGACCGGGGTGGTCTTCGCGACCCCCGGGCGGCTGTTTCCCGGGGTCGACGCCACCGGCACGGAGCCGGTGGAGGTCGCCACCCTCAAGGGCGACCCGCGGATGGCCGAGGTCATCGCCGGGGCGGTCCGTGACTGCCAGCGCCTGCCCCGCCAGGAGCTGGTGATCAATTACGACGACCATGTGCTGCGGCTCGGCCAGGACACCGTCGCCCGCGCCCGCACCCGAGCCCGCCGTAGCCGCCGCCCGCACAACTCGGCCCGGCGGGTCTTCCTGCGCGAGCTGCTCGCCGAGCTCACCACCCAGGTGGTCCGTCAGATCCCGGGCGGCCTGCTCGACGCCGACGAGCGCAGCCAGATCACCCGCGACCTGTGGGCGGAGGAGGAGATCCGGGCGGTCCTCGACGGGCTGTGGCCGCTGCTGACGCCCCAGCAGCTCGTCGGCGACCTGTTCACCGACTCGGCTGCGCTGGCCCGGGCGGCGGGCAACCGCCTCACGCCGGCCGAACGCGCCCTGCTGCAGGACCCGCCCCCGGCCGCCGGCCCGGCCAGTCCCGACCCGTCTCGTCCCGGCCCGTCCCGTCCCGGCCGGGCGCTGCCCGGCGCCGATGTGCCGCGGGCGATCCGGGCCGGCGGCGTCGGCGGCCCCGAGACGGCGGCCGCGGACGATGCCGACGACCTGTTCGCCGCGGCGAACCTGCTCCCGACCGCCGCGGGCGCCGGCCCGAACGGCGGCCGTCCCGACGATCGGGGCCGGTCCGAGGACCGCGGCCGGTCCGAGGACCGCGGCCGGGTGGGCGAGCGGGTGGGTCCAGGCTCCGCCGATCCCAGGGCCGCGTCCCGGATTCCGGTCCCGCGGACCGGTGGCCCGACCTTCGGTGCCGACCTGCCCGCCGCTGCGCGGGCCGCCGGCGGCGAGCGACGCTGGACCCCGGCGGACGTGCCGCTGCTCGACGAGGCGGCCGAGCTGCTCGGTGACCCCGAGGAGGAGGCGGGCCTCGAGGCAGCCCGGCGCGCCGAGCGGGAACGGGCGGAGGAACGCGAATACGCCCGCGGCGTGGTCGACATGCTGGGCCTGGAGGGGCAGGTCGACGCGGCGGCGCTCGCCGACCGCTGGTCCGGCCCGCGGGTGCGGCGCACCGCCGCCGAGCACGCCCGCGCCGACCGAGGCTGGGCGTTCGGCCACCTGATCGTCGACGAGGCCCAGGAGGTCTCCCCGATGCTGTGGCGGCTGCTGTGGCGCCGCTGCCCGGGGCGGACGGCCACCCTCGTCGGCGACCTGGCCCAGACCGCCCGGCCGGGCGCGCCGACGAGCTGGGCGGAGCTGCTGGCACCGGTGGTCGACGAGCGGTTCACGGTGGAACGGCTCAGCGTCAACTACCGCACCCCGCAGGAGATCATGGACGTGGCGGCCGAGGTCCTGCGCGCGCAGAACCCGACCCTGACCGCACCGGTCTCGGTCCGCTCGGTGGGCCACCGCCCCACGGTGCTGCGGGTCGGTGATGTCGCCGTCGAGGACGTCCCCGGGCTCGCGCAGTTGCTGGGGGACGCGCCGTCCCCCGCGGGTGAGCCGTCCGCGCAGCTGCTGGCCGCCGTCGCGCACGCGGCCAGGCGGGAGGCGGCGGCGGCAGGCACCGGCCGCGTGGCCGTGATCACGCGGCCCCGCGACGTGCTGGCCCTGCGTTCCGCGCTGATGGCCCTGCTGCCCGACCTGGCCGTCGTCCCCGACTCGGTCGACCCGGCCAGCGCCGCCGGCAACGCGTTGGACGCGCCGGTCGCGGTGCTCAGCGTGGCGGAGACCAAGGGCCTGGAGTTCGACGCGGTGGTGCTCGTCGAACCGGCGGCGCTGCTCACCGAGCCGACCCGGGGCCTCGCCGACCTCTACGTCGCGCTGACCCGGGCCACCCGCTCGCTCAGCGTCGTCCACTCCGGCGAGCTCCCACCGGTGCTGGGCGGCCTCGAACAGGAATGACCTGTCCGCCGGTGCCGGTGCCGAGGGCGCCGGGGCGCGGGACGGTCAGTCGTCACCCATCGTCGCCGTCCGGGTCGCCATCTCCCGCGGAGGATAGTCACTGGGGATGGGGGAGACGTCGCTCATCGTGACCTTCTGGAGTTGGGGCGGCTAGGACGGATCGGGCTCAAGGGGGCGAACGGTCCGATCCCGTGCGGGCGGCCCGGTCGGGCCGCCAGGATGGAGGGGTGACGAGGGACGGGGACCGGGCGCCGCTCGGGGCGGGACGGGGGCATCGTCTCGCTCGGGTCCGACAGTTTCGGCCCACCGGCCGCGCGGTGCCGCCCCCCGGTGGCGCGGAGCGTGCCGAGCTGGTCGCCCGGTTGCGGGCGGCGCTGGGCGAGCGGCCGGGCGCGTCCGCCCCGATCGTCGACGCCTCCGCCCGGCGGCGGGCGGAGTACTCCTCGGACGCGTCGAACTACCGGGTGCCACCCGCGGTGGTGGTGTTCCCGCGGGAGGTCGACGACATCGCGGCGGTCGCCGAGGTCTGCCGGGCCACCGGCACCCCGCTGACCACCCGCGGCGCCGGCACCTCCATCGCCGGCAACGCGGTCGGCCCCGGCGTCGTGGTGGACGTCAGCCGGCACCTGGACCGCATCGTCGCGCTGGATCCCGCGGCCCGCACCGCCACCGTGCAACCCGGGGTCGTCCTCGACCGGCTGCAGGCCGCCGCCGGCCGGCACGGCCTGCGCTTCGGCCCGGACCCGTCCACCCACGCCCGCTGCACCCTCGGCGGGATGATCGGCAACAACGCCTGCGGTTCGCGCGCGATCGCCTACGGCCGCACCGCGGACAACGTCCTGGCCCTCGACGTGCTCGACGGCACCGGCCGCCGGCTGCGCGTCGGCGCCGGCGAGCAGGGCGAGGTCCCCGGGCTCGACGCGTTCGTCCGGGCCAACCTGGCGACCCTGCGCACGGAGCTCGGGCGGTTCGGCCGCCAGGTGTCCGGCTACTCCCTGGAGCACCTGCTCCCGGAACGGGGCGCCGACCTGGCCAGGGCGCTGGTGGGCACCGAGGGGACCTGCGTGGTCGTGCTCGGCGCGACGGTGCGGCTGGTGGCGCCCCCGCCCGCGACGGCCATGGTGGTGCTCGGCTACCCGGACATGCCGGCCGCCGCGGACGCGGTGGCGCCCCTGCGGGCCCACGCGCCGCTGGCGATGGAGGGGATGGACGCCCGGCTGGTCGACATCGTCCGCCGCCACCGCGGGGCGGGCGCGGTGCCGGCGCTGCCGGCCGGCACCGGCTGGCTGTTCGTCGAGGTCGGCGGGGACACCCCGCAGCAGGCCCTGGCGGCCGGCCGGGCGTTGGCGGCCGACGCGGGGACGGTGGCCGTCCGCGTGCTGGCGACCGGGCCCGAGAGCCGTGCGCTGTGGCGGATCAGGGAGGACGGCGCGGGGCTGGCCGGGCGGACCGCTGACGGCGAGCCGGCCTGGCCCGGCTGGGAGGACGCCGCCGTGCCGCCCGAGCGGCTCGGCGCCTACCTGCGCGACTTCGAGGAGCTGCTGCGCGCCCACCGGCTGGCGGGGGTGCCCTACGGCCATTTCGGTGACGGCTGCGTCCACGTCCGGCTCGACCTGCCGCTCGGGGCGGCGCCCGCCCGGTTGCGCGCCTTCCTCGGCGAGGCCGCGGACCTGGTCGCCGCACACGGTGGGTCGCTGTCGGGCGAGCACGGCGACGGCCGCGCCCGCAGCGAGCTGCTGCCCCGGATGTACTCGCCGGCCGCGATCGCCGCCTTCGCCGGGTTCAAGCACCTGTTCGACCCCGCGGATCTGCTCAACCCGGGCGTGCTGGTCCGGCCCCGGCCGGTCGACGCCGACCTGCGCCTGCCCGCCGCCCGCCCGTTGCCCCTCGCCGGCGGCTTCGCCTTCGCCACCGACGCGGGGGACTTCGGGCGGGCCGTGCACCGCTGCGTCGGGCTCGGGACCTGCCGGGCCGACACGTCGGCGGCGGGCGGGTTCATGTGCCCGTCGTTCCTGGCCACCCGCGACGAGAAGGACTCCACCCGCGGGCGGGCCCGGGTGCTGCAGGAGATGGCGAACGGGACGCTGGTCCGCGGCGGCCCCGCGTCCCGGGAGGTCGCCGAGGCGCTGGACCTGTGCCTGTCCTGCAAGGCCTGCGCGCACGACTGCGCGGCCGGGGTCGACATGGCGACCTACAAGTCCGAGGTGCTGCACCGGGCGCACCGCCACCGGATCCGACCGGTCGGCCACTACGTCCTCGGCTGGCTGCCGCGCTGGGCCCGGCTCGCCGGCCGGGCGCCCGCGCTGGTCAACGCGGTGCTGTCCCGGCCCGCGGCGCGCCGGGTCCTGCTGCGCCTCGGCGGCATGGACCCCCGCCGGGACGTGCCCGCCTTCGCGGCCGAGCCGTTCAGCCGCTGGTGGCGGCGACGGGAGGCGGCGCTGTCGGACGGTGGCGGGGGCCGTGCCGTCGTGCTCTGGATCGACTCGTTCACCGAGTCGTTCTCGCCCGAGGTCGGCCGGGCCGCCGTCGAGGTGCTGACCGCGGCGGGCTACCGGGTGATCGTGCCGGCCGGACCGGTGTGCTGCGGGCTGACCTGGATCACCACCGGCCAGCTCGACGGGGCGCGCCGGCGGCTGCGGGCGACCGTGGCCAGTCTGGCGCCGTACGCCCGCGCGGGCACGCCCATCGTCGGCCTGGAACCGTCCTGCACCGCCGTGCTGCGCGGCGATCTCACCGGGCTGCTCCCCGACGACCCGGCCGCGGCGCTGGTGGCGGGCGGGGTCCGCACGCTGGCCGAGCTGCTGACGGTCACCCCCGGCTGGGCACCCCCGCGCCTCGACGAGGTGCGGGTGCTCGCCCAGCCGCACTGCCACCAGCACGCGGTCATGGGCTTCACGGCCGACCGCGACCTGCTCTCGGCGGCCGGCGCCCGGCTGGAGGTGCTCGCCGGCTGCTGCGGTCTGGCCGGCAACTTCGGGATGGAGGCCGGGCACTACGACGTCTCCGTCGCGATCGCCGAGCGGGGCATCGGCCGGGCTGCCGCGGCGGCCCCCGCCGACGCGGTGCTGCTCGCCGACGGGTTCTCCTGCCGCACCCAGGCCGCCCACGTCACCACCCGGCACGGTCGCCATCTCGCCGAGCTGCTCGCCGCGCCCCCGACCGTCCCGGTCCCGGCCGCTGAGCCCTCGGTCGTCGAGCCCTCGGTCGTCGAGCCCTCGGTCGTCGAGCCCTCGGCTGGCGAGCCCCCGGCTGTCGCGACCTGACGCGGCGCGCCGGGCGCCGGTCCGGCGGACCGGCGGTCCTGACTCGTCCGTTCCGGGCGGCAGGTCCGGTTGTCCGGCTTTTCGGGTGTATGGGGTGAACGGCATTCCCGGCCCCGCCCGTGGTCGCGGGAGAAGGCGGCCGGGGACGCCGGCAAAGATGCGCAGGATTGCCGGGGGAAATGTCGTGGATTTCCGTGGCGGTTGGGTTCACTGACGGGTCCCGTAGCGGCGTCGGTTGTGTCTCGGAGTGTGCCTGGTGGGCGCCCGTGCCCACCTGTCGCGACCGTACGGTAATTTTTCGCTCGGCCTCGGGAGTTGTCAGGCCGAGATCGGGCCGGGGGTGTCAGGAAATTGGCCCGATTCGCTGTTTCTTTTTCGGCTCCAGCTGGGGGAAATTCGTCATGCTCATCGGTACAACCATGTCCGACAGACGTTGTGTCGCATTGCCGGCGACCGCCGCCCCCGGGAACGGGAACCACCCGGCGCCGGTCCACTTCCTGAGGGTGCGCGGACTGAGGGCGCGCGGACTGCTGGTGCGCGGACCGGGCGGAGGCCAGCCGCGATGACGCCGACGAGTACCGGGGATCTTCCCGACGACCTCACCGGCCTGTTGCGCCGACCCGTCCTGCCCCAGCCCCGTATCCCACCGGACGGCCTGGCCGCCGCCGCGGCAGCGAGCGAGGCCCGGACCGACCCGCCCCTGCCCGCCGACGCCGACCCACCGACGGCCGCCCACCGCATCGCACCGGTGGCGCCGCGGCTGTCCGTGGTGGTGCCGACCCGCAACGAGGCGCACAACATCGAGCCTCTGCTGCGCCGGCTCGACGACGCGCTGCGGGGCCTCGCCGGGGAGGTCATCTTCGTCGACGACTCCGATGACGGAACGCCCGAGGCGATCGCCCGGGTCCGGCCGACGGTGGGCCTGCCGGTGCGGGTGCACCACCGCGCGCCGGGCGACCGGGTGGGCGGGCTCGGCGGCGCGGTCAGCGAGGGATTCGCCCTGTGCGCGGCGCCCTATGCCGTGATCATCGACGGCGACCTGCAGCACCCGCCGGAGACGATCCCAGCCCTGCTCGCCGCGGCCCTGCACGACGCCGCCGACGTGGTCATCGGCAGCCGGTACGTGCCCGGCGGCAGCGCCTCCGGTCTCGCCGGCACCACCCGTCACCTCGTCTCCACCGGCTCGAACCTGCTCTGCCGGCTGGCGTTCCCGCGGCGGCTGCGCGGGGTCTCCGACGTGATGAGCGGCTTCTTCCTCGTCCGGGTGGCCGCCGTCGACCGGGCGGGGCTGCGGCCCGACGGCTACAAGATCCTGCTGGAGCTGCTGGCCACCGCCGGGCCGCTGCGCATCCGGGAGGTTGGCTACGCCTTCGCCGAGCGGCACGCCGGTGCCTCGAACGCCTCGGTGTCCGAGGGGGTCCGGTTCGCCCGGCGGCTGTTCTCGCTGCGGGTTCCCCGCCCGGCGCGGTTCGCCCTGGTCGGGGCGTCCGGCACCGTCCCGAACCTGCTCGGCACCGCCGGCCTGCACCATCTTGGCCTGCACTACCTGGCCGCGGCGATCCTCGCCACGCAGCTCGCGATCGCCTGGAACTTCGCCGGCTGCGAACTGCTGGTCTGGGACCGCCAGGCGGGGTCCCGGCTGCGCCGCTACCCGGCGTTCGCGATCATCAACAACCTCGACCTCGTCATCCGGCTGCCGCTGCTCGCGCTGTTCGTCGGCCGGTGGGGGTTCGGCGTCGGCACGGCCACCCTGCTGTCGCTGGCCGCCGCGGTGGTCGTCCGTTACCTGGTGGTGGAGCGGCTGGTCTACCGCCACCGGCCGGCGGGATCATCCGCCCCGACCGCACCGATCCCGCCGACGCCACCGATGCCGGCGACGCCGCGCCGGGGGTCCTTCGGACCGACACGGGCAGTCCGGCCAGGCCGGGCGCAGGGTGCGGGTCGGCCGGGTGGCCTGTCCTGGCCGGGGGGCACGCCGGGGGAGGAGGCCACCGATGCGGCCACGTGAGCCACGGCCGCGCCGGCTCGTCCGCCCGGCCCGTTCCGGCCGGGCGCTGGTCGCCGTGGTGCTGGCCTCGGCCGTCGGGCAGCTCGTCCTCCTGGTCGCCGCGGGCTCGCCGGCGGCGTCGGCGCAGACCTGCCCGGACGACCAGTGGAATGCCGAGTTCCACCCCGGCACCGATCTCGGCGGCGACCCGGCCGGCCAGCGCTGCGACGCAGCGATCGACTTCGACTGGTCGGCGAACGGCCCCGGCGTCACCGGCATCGGCACCACCGGCTACTCGGTGCGCTGGACCCGCCAGTTCACCCTCGCCGCCGGCTCCTACACGGCAAGCGTGACCGGCGACGACGGCGTCCGGGTGCTCATCGACGGGCAGTCCGTCACCGACGGCTGGGGCGACCACGGCCCGCAGACCTTCACCGGCACCCGCACCCTGGCCGCGGGCGCCCACACGGTCGTGGTCGAGTACTACCAGAACGCCGGCGGCGCCATGGTCGAGTTCGACCTCACCGGCGGGCCGGGGGAGCCGAGCGGCCCCGGGCCGGACTGCGCGGCGGGCGAGTGGGCGGGCAGCTACTTCCCGAACCGGACGCTGAGCGGTACCGGGGTGCCGCGCTGCTCGGCGAGCGTCGACTACGCCTGGGGCGACGACGGTCCCGGCCTGGCCGGCATCGGTGCCGACAACTTCTCCGCCCGCTGGACGCGGACGGCGACCTTCGCCGCCGGCACCCTGGCGTTCACCGTCACCGCCGACGATGGGATCCGGGTCTACCTCGACGACCAGCCGATCATCGACCGGTGGCGCGACCAGGGCCCCACCACCTACACGGCGAGCACGGCGGTCACCGCCGGCAGCCACGACGTCCGCGTCGAGTACTACGAGCACAGCGGGGGCGCGACCGCGCGGGTCGGCTACACCCTCACGCCCGCGGCGGCGTGCAACGGCCTGCAGTGGTCGGCCCAGTACTTCGGCAACGTCACGCTCGCCGGCACGCCGACGCCGGTGCGCTGCGAGACCGGCCTGCACCACGACTACGGCGACGGCGGCCCGAACGTGTCCGGCATCGGCACGGACGCCTTCTCCGCCCGCTGGACCCGGGTCGACCGCTTCGCCGCCGGCCCGATCACGATCACCGCGACGGCCGACGACGGGGTGCGCGTCTACGTCGACGGTACCCGGGTGATCGACGGCTGGAACGACCAGGGCCCGACCACCTTCACCGCCACCCCGACGGTGACCGCGGGCACCCATACGATCGTCACCGAGTACTACGAGCGGGCCGGTGGGGCGCAGATCCGCGTCGACTACACCGGCGGCGGCGACCCCGGTCCCGTCCCGCCCCCGCCGCCGGGTGGATGCACCGCCGACTGCGGCGGATCCTGGCAGACGCTCAGCTATCCGATGTCCGTCCGGTCCGTGCACGCCAGCGTCCTGCGCACCGGGAACGTGCTGCTCGTCGCCGGTTCCGGAAACGACCTGTCCGCCTTCGACGCGCACACCTTCAAGTCCACCGTGTGGAATCCGAATACCGGTCAGTTCAAAGATGTTCCTATTACGGACGACCTTTTCTGCTCCGGCCATGTCCAGCTTCCGGACGGTCGAATCCTGCTGGCCGGCGGAACGGCCGCCTACTCCACCGCGACGGCGAACTACAAGGGGCTGGCGAAGAGCTACGTCTTCGATCCCGTGGCCGACACGTACACGGCGACGAACGACCTGCCCGGCGGCGGCCACTGGTATCCCAGCCTGACCGCGCTGGGCGACGGCAACGTCCTCGCCGTGGGCGGCCTGGACCAGAACGCGGCCGGCAGCGTCGCCACCGAGATGTTCGACAGCTCCCGGCAGAGCTGGCTGCCCGCCGCCCAGGTGCCGCAGACGTTCTTCTTCTGGGGCCTCTACCCAGAGCTGAAGCTGATGACGGACGGGCGGCTGTTCTACGGCGGCGTCCACACCTTCGGCAACGCGCCGACCGCGGCCGGCTCGAACATCTACGATCCGGCCACGGCGACCGTCAACGACGTGCCCGGCCTGCGCGACGTGAACCTGCGCGACCAGGGCGCCTCGGTGCTTCTGCCGCCGGCCCAGGCCGGGCGGGTGCTGACCCTGGGCGGCGGCAACGGCGACGCCGGGGCCGACGCCATCGCCACCACCGACCTCATCGACCTGCGCCAGCCCGACCCGCACTGGCAGCCCGGCCCGGACCTGCCCGCGGCGAAGATGTACATCAGCGCCGTGATCCTGCCCGACGGGAAGGTCCTGGAGACCGGTGGGGGACGACACCTGAGGTCCGACCCGGTGCACGAGGCGTCCATCTACGACCCGGTGGCGAACAGGTTCACCCCCGTCCCGCCGGACCCCCAGGACCGGACCTACCACTCGCAGGCGTTCCTGCTGCCCGACGGCAGCGTCGTCGCGCTGGGGAACAACCCCCTGGACGGGTCGTTCAGCCAGACGATCTCCGTCTACCGGCCCTGGTACATGAGCCGGCAACGGCCCGCGATCACCCAGGCCGCCGACACGTTCGGCTACGGCTCGCGGCAGGCGCTGACGGTCGACGGCGACATCGGCCGGGTCACGCTGCTGCGGCCGGCGTCGGTGACCCACCAGGCCGATCCCAACCAGCGCAGCGTCGACCTGCCGGTGTCGACCGGCAGCCAGGGCGGCCGGATCTCGGTCGACGTCCCCGACAATCCGAATCTTCTTCCGCCGGGGTACTACATGATGTTCGCGCAGAACACCGCCGGGGTTCCCTCCGTCGCTCGATGGGTGCGGGTCGGATGAGCGCGCGCCTGGACGGGCCGCCCGTCCCGCCCGTCCCCTCGGCCGGGGGACGGCGGCGGGTGCTGGTGACGATCGCCCTCGCGGTGGCGCTCGTCAACGGCGCCGCCGGAGTGATCGGCCATGGTGGGTGGCCCGGCGGCGGCTCCGGCCGTCCCGGATCGCCCGGCCACGACTCCTCCGGGCAGGGTTCCGCCGGGCAGGGCATCGTCGCCGCGGTCGCGCCGGCCGCCGCGCTGTCCGGTCGGGTCGTGCCCCGGGGCAACGGCAGCCCCTCACCGGTCCCGGTCGGCCTCGACGGCTGCGACTACAACTACGTCGCGGCCGACACCGGCCGGCGGGTCTGCGTGCCGCGCACCCCGCCGGCCGGCCGGCGGCTCGACTGCGCCTACCTGCGCGAACAGGGAATCGGCTCCGTCCGGGTCACCGGTCAGGACACCCGGCGGCTCGCCGGCGCGGCGCCCGCGGCCGCACGGGGCACGGTGCTCTGTGCGCCCTGACCACCCCCCTGTGGCCGGTACGGACGGCGGCTGCCCCCGCGGCGCCGGCCTGCGGGCCTGGCCGGCGCGCCACGGGCTGGTGGTGCTGGTCGCCGTCATCGGGATCGGCGCGCTCGCCGGCTGCGGCGGAGCCGATCCCGCGGGCGGTGTGCCACCGGCGGTGGCCGACGGGCCGGCGCGCGGTTCCGGCGCGGTGGCCACGGCCGGCGGGGGCTGGCACGGTGCCGTCCCCGGGGTCGCCGTGCCCCGCCCGTCGTTCGTCCTGACCGACACCGCCGGGCACCGCTACGACTTCGCCCGCGCCACCGCCGGCCGCGCCACGCTGCTGTTCTTCGGTTACACGCACTGCCCCGACGTGTGCCCGACGACGATGGCGGACCTTGCGGCGGCCCGGCAGGTCGCCGGGCCCGCGACCGCGGCGAAGGTGACGGTCGTCTTCATCACGACCGATCCGGCGCGGGACACCCCGGCGGTGCTGCGCCGCTGGCTCGACCAGTTCGACGCCGGCTTCGTCGGGCTGACCGGCACCCCGGCGCAGATCGACGCGGCGCAGCGGGCGGTCGGCGTGCCGGTGGCTCTCGCCGACCCGGCCGTCCGCGCCGGCGACGGTTCGACGTACCTGGTCAGCCACGCCTCACAGGTCCTCGGGATCGGTCCGGACAACCGCGTCCGCGTGCGTTACTTCGCCGACACAAAAGTCGCCGAGTACGTCGCCGATCTGCCGAGGCTCGTCGCCGCGTTCTGATCCGACCCCAGCCTCCACGGCGCGATCCCGGAACGCGCGCGCCGCCCGCGGCGGCGGCATCCCGCCGTGCCGGGATCCCGGCACCCGCGTTCCGGCGCCACGCCGCCGCGTCCCCTCCCCGTCAGGCAGGTACAGGTGACATCCGACTCTGCACCATCGCGGCCCCGCACGTTCCCCTCCGCCCCGCCGCGGCACCCACCCGCGCGCAACCACCGCGCCCCGCGGGCGGCCGTCCGGCGCGGGCGGCTGGCGACGGCGGCCTGGGGGATCGCCCTGCACGTCGCCCTCGCCGCCTTGTTCGCCGGCCCGTTGGCCGTCGAGGACGGCCTGGCCTACCTGGTCCCGGCCGCGCTCGCGGTCCTCGCGCCCCGCACGTTCGGTCGCGCCGGCCCCCGCCGCCCGGCGGCGGGCTGGCCGCGGCCGATCGACGCCGGCGGCGGTCTCGCCCTGGTCCGCGTCGCCGAGCGTGTCGACCACCGTGGCGCCCGGCTGCCGCGGATCGTCCAGCTCGCCTGCGAGTCCGCCGGCTGGTACGTGTTCACGGTCGCCGGCTCCCCGGATCTCCGGGTCGCCTCGGTCGAGGGCCCGGACCTGCCCGGCTGGCTCGCCGCGACCCTGGGGGCGGCGGCCGCGATGGCCGGCACGCTGCTGTTGTCCCGCCGCGAGCTGCCGGCGCAGGCTGCGCGCCACCGCCGCCGCGGGATGTCCGTCCTGGCCACCGCTCCGCTCGCCGGGGCGCTGGCGGTCCGCGCGGCGCAGCATCACCACGCGGTGCTGCTCGCCGCGTGGACGGGGGTGTCGCTGCTGATGCTGCTCGTCGCCATCCTCACCCTGGTCCGCGGCCAGTACAGCTGGCAGCTCCCCGAGCGGGTGCACCACGTCGACCTCACCGACGTCCTGGCGCCGCGCCATCGCTTCTCGCTGATCGTCCCCGCCCGCGAAGAGCCGATCCTCGGCCGGACCCTGACCCAGATCCTCGCCGGCGACTACCCGGCCGACCTGCTGGAACTGGTGGTGATGGTCTCCCACGACGAGGTCGACCGGCCGACCCGGCGCATCGCCGAGCAGATCGCCGCCCGCCATCCCAACGTCCGCGTCATCGCTCCGGAGGGCAGCCGGCGCAGCAAGCCGCTGTCGCTGGAGGACGCCCGCCGGCACTGCACCGGGGACATCGTCGGCATCGTCGACGCCGAGTCGCTCATCGCCGGCGGCCTGCTCACCTACGTCAACACCCTCGCGCAGCGCCAGGCCGACGTCGGCATCTTCCAGGGCGGCGTCCAGCTCATGAACGTGCGCGCTCCGGCCCGGGAGGCCCGCCAGCCGCGGCCCGCCGGTGTCGGCCGGCTACGCGCGGCGCTGCGCCGGTGGGACACCGGGACCTCCTGGTGGCGGGCCCGCAACTGCCTGGAGTACTACATCTGGTTCATGTCCCGCCTGCGCTTCCAGGCGCGGGCGCGCTTCATCCCCCTCGGCGGGAACACCGTGTTCATCCGTCGGTCCGTGCTGGAGCGGCTCGGCGGCTGGGACGTTGCCTGCCTCACCGAGGACTGCGACCTCGGGGTGCGCGCCTCGGTCGCCGGCATCCGCACGACGGTGTTCTACCACCCGGACCTGACGACCCGGGAGGAGACGCCGGAGAGCCTGACGAAGCTCGTCGTCCAGCGCACCCGCTGGATGATGGGGTTCATGCAGGTCCTGTTCAAGGGGGACTGGCGCCTGCTGCCCGGGGCACGCCAGCGGCTGATGGCGGCGGAGATGCTGGCCATGCCGTTCTTCCAGGCGATGGCCGGGTTGCTGCTCCCCGTCTCGGCAGTCCTCACGCTGTTCCTCGCGGCGCCGACGGGCCTCGTCATCGTCTTCTGGCTGCCGCTGGCCGCCTCCGTCATGACCGTCTTCTCCGAACAGGCGGCGTTCCGGGAGTTCGCCGACGCCTACGATCTCGCCGTCGGCCGCTGGGACAGCGTCCGGCTCATCCTCAGCGCGCCGTTCTACCAGCTCGCGCTGTCGATCGCCGCGGTGCGGGCCACCGCCCGCCTGCTGCGCGGCCGGCTGGAATGGGAGAAGACGTCGCATTCCGGCGCCCACCACGGCGCCGGTGCCGCCGCGGGTCGCTTCGGGCTGGAGGCGGCATCGTGACCGTCCCCGACGTTCTCGACGCTCTCGACGAGACCCTGCCGCGCCCGGTGGCGCCGCGGCCCGCCGCCTGGGCCGCCGACCGGGCCCGGCTGCTGGGCGCCCGGGTGGCGGCCGGCGCGCGGGCCCACCGGCACAGCCTCGTCCTGCTCGCGGTGCTCCTGGGAGTCGTCGCGGTGGTCCACGGGATCAACTTCGACGGCTGGCCGGGGCGGGTCACCGACGACGAGGGCACCTACGCCGCGCAGGCCTACTCGATGCAGTACTGGAACCGCATCGCCCACTACACCTACTGGTACGACCATCCGTTCGGCGGCTGGCTGCTCATCGCGATCTACACGAAGCTGACCGACGGCTTCCACCGGGCGGCGACGGCGGTCACCGCCGCCCGGGAGCTGATGTTCCTGCTGCACCTGGCGAGCTGCGTGCTGCTGTACCGGCTCGGCCGGCTGCTGGGCCTGCGCCGGTTCTTCGCCGGCCTGGCGCTGCTGGTGTTCTCGCTGTCGCCGCTCGCGCTGTGGTACCAGCGAATGGCGTTCCTGGACAACATCGCGGTGATGTGGCTGCTGGCCGCGTTCGTCTGCGCGGCGTCCCCGCGGCGCAGCGTGGCCGCGGCGGCGCTCGCCGGGACGTTCATGGCGTTCTCGTTCTGGTCCAAGGAGACGACGCTGCTTTTCCTGCCCGGGTTGTACGTGCTGCTCTGGCAGCACCGGGACCCGCGGAACTGGCGGTTCGTGCGGCGTAACTTCCTCGGCTGCCTGATCGGGATCTGCGGCATCTACATCCTGTACGCGGCGGCGAAGAACGAGCTGTTCGAGGGGCCCGGCCACGTCTCGCTGGAATGGGCGGTGCGCTGGCAGCTGTTCGACCGGGCGCCGAGCGGCAGTGTGCTCGACACGAGCAGCGACACCTACAACGTGGTCCGCTCCTGGCTCGACCTCGACCCGTACCTGGTGCCCGCCGGCATCGTCGCGGCCGTGCCACTGCTCGCCCTGCGCCGCCTGCGGGTGGTCGCGGCGCTGCTGCTGTTGCAGTTCGGGTTCATCTTCCGTAACGGCTACCTGCCCAACCCGTACGTCACCGCGATGCTGCCGTTCGCCGCCCTGTGCGCCGCCGGCCTGCTCGACGCCGCGTTGCCCCGGCGCGTGCCCGAGGCGTCTGCCACGGCGGCTCGGCTCCCGCCGGATGGCCGTGCCTCGGCGGGATGGCTGCCCGTCGTCTGGCGCGGCCTGCGCCGAGGCGCGGTGGCGGTGGCCGTGGTCGGCTCGGTGGTGACACTGGCCTGGGACTGGACGCCGAAGATCCACACAGCGGTGACCGTCGACGCGAGTGCCCCGAGCCGGGATGCCACCCGCTGGTTCCTCGCCCACATCCACGACGACGGCACCGTCATCACCGACGACATCGCCTGGACCGATCTCACCATCGCCGGCCGCCGCCCGCTGCCGGTGTGGTTCTACAAGCTCGACCTCGACCCGGAGGTCCGCGGCCACTTCCCGAACGGCTGGAAGGACGTCGACTACCTGATGATGGGCAAGCCGCCGGACTCGGTGCTCGCCGAGGTCCCGATCGTCGCCGAGGCGCTGCGCCACTCGGTGGTGCTGAAATCCTTCGGCAACGGCGAGATCGAGATCCGCCGGGTCCTCCCTCCCGGCTGCCGCCCCGAGATCCCACCCGCCCACTGCGGCCCGTGACGAGTCTGAACGGTCACTCATGACAGCCCAGGAAGAACGTGAAGGCCTGCACGAGACCTTGGAGATCCTCGTCGATGCCGAGCTGATGTCCGCCATCCTGGCGGCGCGGGAGGAGATCGCCCGAGGTGAGGTCCACACGACCGACGAGGTGCTCACGGCGTTCCGTGAACGAGGCCAACGGAGCGCGTGAGCGGCCTCCACGACGGGCGGTGGTCGCGGCCGGCACGTCGGGCGATCGCCGAGGAGCTTCCGGAGTTCGTGGCATCCACGATGCTGGAACTCGCCACCGGCGCACTGAGGGAGGACCCGCGTCGAGTGGGTAAGCCGCTGCACGAGCTGTTCGACGGCACGTCTTCGGCGAGTCGGGCCACCCTCCGAATGATCTTGCAGCATCGATGACGATGAACGGCTCGTTCTGATCGAGGTGGTGAACCATCGGTGGTACTCCTACTGCCTGCGATCCGGGTTCTGCTCGGCGAGCAGTTTGGCGGCAATTGATGATCCGGCCCTCGCGTCTCCTGAGTAGCCGGCCGGGCGTGGCGCTGCCCATCGTGGGAGAGGCCAAGTACTATTCGCCACATGCGCCCGCCGGCCGGCTGCAAGGCAATAGCCTGGGTGAAAGGCCCTGGTAGACAGTGCGTCCAACCAGCATCAATGTGAACCTGAACCCGCGGGTCAACGGTCCGCCGCTGTCGGTGGCAGCTTCCCATTCCGATAGCCGGCGCGACGGCTACACCGGCAACACGAACGCTTTGAAGATCGGGTAGCGGCTGGTGGTGGGAGATGCCGGTCCGTGTGCCAAGCGCGATGGTCAAACCTCTGCATGCCGCGGATCATGGGGCGTCGTTGGCGAGGTCAGGCGATCCAGGAGGCCAGCGGCGGCAACGTCGAGTCCCGGGAGTACCGGATGCTGGTCAATTTCTGGCCGGTCACGATCGGGTAGACGATCCATCCGCGGACGCAGGTGCCCGGGTCGATGTACCCCTGGGTCGGGTACTGGGGGGCGGGGAACTGGTTGTAGATCACGCTCGATGGTTCTGTCAGCCCGTTGGCGGCGTCGGTGACCGTCCATGCGCTGTTCCGCAGTTCCCCGCCAGGGTTTCTGGCCTGCAGACATGTCTGGACGTCGATCGCCACTCATTCGGTTCCCGCCTGCTCGGGTGCGGGTGCGGCCGTTGCGGCTGGCCTCTGCTGGCCGAAGTACGTCACCGACCCCCAGTCGGTTGCGATCTCGACGCCGGGGCCTGGTCGGGTGATGCTCACTGTGCCTGACGTGGCCGATGTGGGCGAGGGCATCGAGGCGGGGGAGACAGCAGAAGTGGGTGCTGTGGCACCCTTCGCGGTACCGCCGTTGCTGCCACAGCCGGCAAGGCCTGCGGCCGCGGTCGCCAGACTCAGGCAGACAGCTACTCGTCTCATCTCGTGCCCCCGTGTGGTGTGTTCGTCCCGTTATCTCGATATCGTGTCCGCACCGGCCAACGATGTCGCGGTCAGGTGAGGATAGGGCGCAGCCGATGGCGCACTCCCTCGGGGTGCTTGACATTCTGACTGCAAGATCGCCGCCTGCCGGGAGACATGCCGTCCCGGCGGGAGCTGATGACGTTGCGTGGCTCCGCGCTGAACGTCCCGACCGTGGAACCGAATCGGGTCCAGTGGATGACCTCGGGGGAACGGCAGGCGTTCCGCGCGGGCTACCGCGAAGCTCTCGACACCATGCGCCTGTTCCTCGGCCGCATCGCCGGCGGACTTCCCGCGCCCGGTGACGAAGACGCTTCGGATTCGACGCCGGCAGACTGACCGAGCCTCATGGGCAATGGGCGGAACGGACAGCGGAGCTACACCGCTGCCGGGTCCGGCCTGTTGCCGTTGCGGTCGGGGGCTTGGTCTCGGCAGCCGACCGATTCTTCTCGTCGCTTGTTGCCTGAAGCCGAGGGTCAGCTCAGCGCGAGAAGCGCGCCGAGGGCGAAGCCGGCGGCGGCGAGCCAGACGAGGGTCGGTAGCGCGTGCAGCCAGTGGGCGAGTGGTCGCCGTCCGGCGCTCCCGGTCGCCGCGTCCGCCGGTCCTGGCTGGGCGGGCACCGGCTGTCCGGACGCCGGCGACTGGCCGGGCGTCGGTGGATGACCGGCTGCCGGCGCCCCCGGTGGCGGGCCTGCCCGGTGAGGGAGCCGCTGGTCATCCTGACAAAGGCCGATCTGCTCGTCGACGACATCCGGCACGCCAGTCCTTCTCCTGTCGACGTCGTGACCGCTGCCGCGCCCGGCGTCGATGTTCTCGTCGTCTCGGCGTTCGACGGGACCGGTATGGATGTGCTGCGGGCCTTGCTTGCCGGAACCCCGCCGACCGCTTTCCCGGGCACCGGACCAGGACCCGACCCGACGGCGCCGCGCGGTAGGTCGGCGGTGCTGGTCGGGCCATCCGGCGTCGGCAAGTCCACCCTGGCCAAGGCCCTGCTTGGCGAGAAGCGGCTCGCAGTGGGGCCGACCCGGACAAGCGATGGGAAGGGCCGCCACACGACCGTGCGACGGGAGCTGATCGTCCTACCATCCGGCGGGGTTCTCATCGATACCCCTGGGATCCGCGGTGTAGGCGTCTGGGACGTCGACCAAGGGCTCGATTCGGCCTTCGCCGACATCGCCGAGCTCGCCGCGGACTGCCGGTTCGCGGATTGCGAGCACCACACGGAGCCCGGCTGCGCGGTGCTCGCCGCGGTCGAGGACGGTTCACTCCCCGAGCGCCGGCTGGCCAGCTACCGCAGGCTGCTGCGCGAGAACGCCTGGCTGGATTCTCGGCGGGACGCCCGCTTGGCCGCGGAGCAGCGTCGACGCTGGAAGACGATTGAGATCGAAAACCGCCGCCGATTCGCTGGCCGCGACCGCCAGGGACGAAACCGCTGACCAGCCTTCCGGTCGCACATCACGCATCGGCTTTTTCGTCATCGGTGTCAATGCCGCCGACGCCCTTGGAAGTGCTCGCAGCGGTTGATTCCCTGACCGGGGAGACCGTGTTCATGGTCGCCGGCCCGGCCTGTACGGCCGGGCCGGCCACAATTTGGGCGGGCAGTCCGGGCGGCGTGCGAGAACACGTCGACACGGCCGTCCACGACCGCCACGATCTGGCCGTGCGATGCCAGGCCGTGGCACCAGGTCGTGGGGTCAGCGACTTGGATTGGGCTGGGGACGTGTCTGCGCCGAGGGTACGGCGGTGGTGGGTGGGTCGGTTGGCTGACAGGTGAACTGGTTCGGGTCGGCTCCCGCCTTGGCGAGCAGCACGTGGAGGTGGTGGCGGTCGTCCGGTGAAAGTCGGGCGAAGGGGGAGCCGGTCGTCAGGGCCTGAACGAGCCGGCCGCGGGCCTCGACGCCCCGGTCGGTCAGGGTGACGATCTTCTGGCGGCGGTTGGTCGGCACCGGCTGGCGCCGGATGAGGCCGCGCTGTTCCAGACGGTCCGTGAGGAACGTGACGGTGGACGGGTCACAGTTCAAGGCGGCCGCGAGCGTGCGCATCGATGGTGCGGGTGCGTCGGGGTCCAGCCGCCACAGGGTGTTCGCGAGCGGCTCCGTGAGATCGAGTTCCTTCAACAGGTCCGCGGCGAGTGCGCTGATCATGCCCGCGAGGAGGACCACCTGCTTGACGACGGCGTGGGTCAGCGCGTCGTCGTCGGCAGGGCCCGCGGTGTCAACCACCGGCCGACATTACGTGGATCCTCCAACACTTGACGACTCCGACTAACCCAGTCGATGCTTTGAGTCTCCAAGTATTTCCTCGAGGGGAAGGGCACACAGCATGCATCTGGCGGTCTTCGGCGGCACCGGCCACACCGGGCGCCACCTGCTTGACCAGGCGCTGCGGCAGGGCCACACCGTCACGGCGCTGGCCCGCGACCCGGATCGTCTCGTGGTCCACGAACGCCTGCGGGCGGTGGCCGACAGCCGCCACCGCAACCTCTACGTCGCCATCGCACGGGTCGCGATCAGATCGCTGATGCGGGACAAGGAGGGGATGGAGGAACTCATCCGCGCCAGCGACACCGCCTGGACCGTCGTGCGACCGGCCATCCTCACCGGCGGCCGGCACACCGGCCACTACCGCACGGGCACCGACCTGCGCCTGACCGTCGCGTCCAGGATCTCGTACGCCGACGTCGCCGACTTCATGCTTGCCCAACTCGCCGACGACACCTTCGTCCGTCGAGCAGTCGCCATCACCTCGTAGGCGGCGAGCGGGAGTCCACGACGTCGGGCCTGGGTAACCACGGAGAGCCCGGGGTCAGGTGAGCGCGATCAGCGCGCCGAGGGCGAAGCCGACTGCGGCGAGCCAGACGAGGGTGGGTAGGGCGTGCAGCCGGCGCGCGAGTGGTCGCCGTCCAGCCAACAGCGCCGCTGCCTGCGCGGGTCCCGGCTCGGCGGGTGTCGGCTGTCCGGAGGTGGGCCGTCTGGAGATGGGCTGTCCCGGTGTCGGTGTCGGTGTCGGTGACGGGCCGGGCGTCGGCGGCCGGCCGGCCGCCGGTGCCCCCGGCTGCGGGCTTGCCTGGCGGGGGAGGGAAACGGGTGCGGGCCGGGGGGCGCCCTGGCCAGCGAGGATCGTCTCCTGGTCGGCGACGTCCGGGTCGGGAGGCGGGGCGGCCGGTCGCGGGGCCGGGCGCGGGGGTATCAGGACGACGAGTGGGCCGTTCGCGGCGCCGAGGTGCACCCGGATCTCGCCGCCGGTGAGCGGGACGCTGACCCGGCGGGTGCCGTCGACCCAGATGCCGTTGGAGCTGATGTCGCGGGCCAGCCAGCCGGCGCCGCCGGGCTCCAGACGCAGGTGGCGGCGGGATACCCGGCCGTCGGCGATGACAACGTCGCAGTCCCGGCCGCGGCCGACGACGTGCTCGCGGTCGGGCGTCAGCACGGCCTCGCCGGCTGGGGCGACGATGCGCAGCCCTGTCGGGTCCACTGCTTGTCCTCTCGAAGCGGCCCGGCCGGTGGCGGGGCTGGGGTCGGCTGGGCAGGTCGGCCGGGCGGGTTGGTACGGCTGGTCGGCTGGGCGGTCAGGTGGGGAAGATCTCATCGCCGCGGACGGTGACCGGAACCGCGGGTAGCGGTGCTTTGGCCGGGCCGGCGACGCGTTGCCCGGTGCGGGTGTCGAAGGCGCTGCCGTGGCACGGGCAGCGGATCCGACCGTCCGACACCGCGTTCACCGTGCAGTTCAGGTGGGTGCACACGTTCGAGAAGCCCTGGACCTTGCCGGCGGCGTCCCTGGTCAGCACGATGCCCGCGTCGTCGAGGATGAGCCCGCCATCAGCCGGCACGTCGTCGAGTCGGGCCAGTGGCTTCGCGCCGCCCCTCGCCCCGCCCGAGTCGTCGGAACTCCCCGAACCACCGGCTCCGGCGGCGCCACCGGCGGTGCCGGAGCCGGCCGACGCCCGGCCGTACTCGCCGGACCGTCCGGACGTCGACTTCGCCGCGTCACTGTGGTCGGCCACGACGTAGCCGACCGCCCCCGCGGCCACGGTCACCGCGATTCCCGGAATGATGGTCCGTCGGGTCGGCGCTTCCTGGGTCATTTTCTCTTCCTCGATATCGGGCCCGGGAGCGTCGGCTCAGACATGGGGAATTCCGGACTGGGTGAAGAACCACAGCGAGGCGGTCAGCCAGAGCGCGACGAGTGACGCCAGAACCGTGGAACCCAACACCGGCAGCGCCCAACCGGGCAGCCCGCGCACCCGCAGCCCGAGCATCTTCGCCGCATAGGCACCGTAGAAGGCGCAGCCGATGATGCTGTGCACCAGGACGCGGGCGTCGGTGTCGGCGAACCCGAGCGCCCAGATGCAGTGGAGGGCGACCGGCAGGGTCAGGACGAACGCGGCCGTGCCGCTCCATCGATGCAGCACGCCGGCCCAGGACGGAGCCGGGCCCGCGCCGGGCAGCCGGCCCCACATCCACAGCGCGGTGACGAGCTGGACGACCAGCAGAAGGGTGGCCGCCGTCGTCAGCCACGCCTTCATCGGCAGCATTCCGGAAAAGCCAAGCGTGAACAACGACCGTCCGGTAGGGTCGTGGACTTTCGCATACACGCCCATCGATACGGCGACGACGGCGCCGAGCAGAAGAACCCCGGCCGTTGTCACGCCCCGGCCGGTTGATTGATTGGGCGCCTGTGCGCCGACTGCCATGCCGCCCCCATCCCGCGAACGTTCGTTTCTTCGGCAACTATGCCCGAGAAATTCGGTTCGCGGCGGCGATCGTCGGCGGGATGACAAATTCGTTGCGGACCTTCCGGGTCCGCTTATCGCACCGGCCGGTCACATCGGCCGGCCGTACCGGCGCGGGGGAGGATCCGCCCGCGCCGGCCGGGTCAGGCGTGGGCGCGAGCGCGGACGGCGCGGCGCAGTTCGTCGGTCGCGTCGACGATGACCCGGCGCAGCACCGGATCGATGCCGCCCCGGTCGAGCAGGGCGTCCGCGTCCCGCAGCGTCGCCGTGGACACGGCGTACTGCGGATAGGCGAAGGTGGCGATCTGACGGGCGGCGTGCGGGGTGCGCCGGGCGGTCATCGCCGGCATCTGCTCGAAGTACCGGGACACGTATCCGGCGGTCAGGGCATCCTGTTCGGGCTGCCAGAAGCCCTCGGCGGTCGCCCCGATCAGCCGCGCGGACACGCTGTCGTCGGCCACGATCATCTCCCAGGCGCGCGCCTTCGCCGCCGGGTCCGCGATGGCCGCTCGGGCCCGCGCCGCGTGTTCGGCAGCCCGCGCGCTGCGATCGCGCCGACCCTCCGCGACGATCTCCGCCTCGCCGGCCCGGCCCAGCACGACCAGCCGGTGCAGCAGCGTCCAGCGCAGCTCCGGGTCGATGAGCAGCCCGGCGGGCACGTCCTGCCCGGCGAGCCAGGCGGCGAGCCCGTCGACCTCGTCCGGTCCGCTGCAGCCGATGACGCCGCGCGCGGCCGACAGCTGGCGGCCGCTGCCCGGGGNGGCGTCGGCCAGCGCCCGCAGGCAGGCGGCGTGCAGCCGCGCCGCCGCGGCGGGCCGGGCGGACGGGGCGAGGTAGCGGCTGAGCGCGGTGGCGCGGGCGAAGCGCAGGGCGTCCTCGAAGACGGCGAGCTGGGTCTCCGACGGCAGCGCGGTGGCGGCGAGCGCCAGGTAGTCGGCCGCGGGCCACTGCGCGTCGCGGGTCGCGTCGGCCGCCGCCGCCCAGATCACCGCGCGGGCCAGCGGATCGGCCACCCGGGGCAGCACGGCCGGCAACGCCGCCAGGTCCTGCGGGGTGAACCGCACCTTCGCGTAGGTCAGGTCGCCGTCGTTGACGAGCAGCAGCCGGCCGGCCTCGGCGCCGGTCAGCGCGGTGACCGCGGTGCGGCCGTCCGCCGCGGCCGGGTCGACGTCGACCTCGACCCGGCGCAGCAGCTCGATCGGTGCCGCGCCGCTGGCGCCGTCCGTGAGGCCGTAGATCCCGATGCCGAGCCGGTGCGGGCGCAGCGTCGGGTACGCCTCCGGTGCCGTCTGGAGCACGGCGACCTGCTGGTAGCGGCCCTGGGCGTCGACGGTGACCTGCGGGCGCAGGGTGTTGACCTGCTCCCGGCGCAGCCACAGCTCCGCCCAGCCGGCGAGGTCGCGCCCGCTCGCCTCGGTCAGCGCGGCCAGCAGGTCGGCCAGGGTCGCGTTGCCGTAGGCGTTGCGGGTGAAGTAGGCGCGCAGCCCCGTCAGGAACGCCTCGTCACCGACCCAGGCGACGAGCTGGCGCAGCACGGAGGCGCCCTTGGCGTAGGAGATCCCGTCGAAGTTCAGCAGCGCGAGCGCGGTGTCGTCGACGTCCGCCGGCGCGACCGGATGCGTCGAGGGCCGCTGGTCGGCGGCGTAGCCCCAGCCCTTGCGGCCGACGGCGAAGCTGGTCCAGGCCTCGGTGAACCGGGTCGCCTCGGCGGTCACCCGGTAGCCCATGTACTCGGCGAACGACTCGTTGAGCCACAGGTCGTCCCACCAGCGCATGGTGACCAGATCGCCGAACCACATGTGCGCCATCTCGTGGGCGATCACGACGGCGCGCAGCTCGCGTTCGGTGTCGGTCACCGCCGAGCGGTAGACGAACTCGTCGCGGAACGTCACGCAGCCCGGGTTCTCCATCGCCCCGGCGTTGAACTCGGGCACGAACGCCTGGTCGTAGGTGCCGAACGGGTAACGGTCGGCGAACAGCTCGTGGTAGCGATCGAGGCACGCCCGGGTGACGTCGAAGATCTCCGCGGCGTCGGCGTCCAGGTAGGGCGCAAGCGTCCGGCGGCAGAGCAGGCCGAGCGGGATGCCGTCGTGGCTGTCCTCGACGACGTGGTAAGGCCCGGCGACCACCGTCACGAAATAGGTCGCCAGCGGCGGGGTCTCGGTGAACTCCCAGCGGCCCGGGGCGGTCTGGTGGCCCGCCCCGTTGGCCCGCACCACCCAGTCGGGGGGCGCCAGGACCGTCAGCCGTACCGGCGCCTTGAGATCGGGCTGGTCGAAGCAGGCGAACATCCGCTGGGCGTCGTCGAGGAACGTCTGGGCGTACAGGTACACCTCGCCGTCCTCGGGATCGGTGAACCGGTGCAGCCCCTCACCCGTGTTCGAGTAGCGCATCGTCGCCGTCACCGTGAGCTCGTTCGACGGGCCGAGGCCGGTGAGCGGGAGCCGGTTGCCGTCGAGCGCCGCCGGGTCCAGGGGCCGGTCGTTGAGCCGCAGGAGGTGCGCGGTCACCGGCTTGAGCTCGGCGAACGTCGCCGGTCCGGCCGGGCTCGGGTTCGCCGGTCCGGCCGGGCTCGGGGCCGGCGTGCCGGCCACGTCGACACCCGGATCGACGCCCGGGGCGGTACCGGCCGCCGGTTCGCGCAGGCTGAAGCGCACCCTGGTCGTCGAGCCGAACTGCGTCGACGTGCGGGCCGCCGTCAGGTCCAGCTCGATGTCGTACCCGTCGACGCGCACCAGGTTCGCGCGCGTCACGGCCTCGTCCCGGGTAAGGGTGTGCATACCGCGAACCTACGAGATGGCCGGCCCGGGGGACGGCGGTCCCGGCAGACTCCGGTCAGGGGCCGACGGACGCCTGGGCTGCCCGACCGGTCACCCGCCCGCGCGACGCCCGGTCCTGCGCAGCCAGGTCAGGCCGAGAACGGGCAGGATGACCGGGATGAGCAGGTAGCCGCTGCCGTAGTTCGACCACACCGCCTGGTCGGGGAACGCCGCCGAGTCCACGACGCTCGCGGTCCCCACGGCGAGCACGCCGACGAGCTCGGTGGCGCAGGCGGCGACGGCGACCCGCTGCCAGGCCGCGCCGGGACGGGCCAGCGCCACCGTCGCGACCACGTAGACCACGGCCGCGAACGCCGAGAGCAGGTAGGCCACCCGGGCGTGGTCGAACTCGGTGGAGATCTGCACGGCCGACCGCGAGCAGGCGGCCACCGCGAAGATCGCGTAGACCGTGACGAGGATCCGCCCCGGCCCGCTCGCCGTGCGCGAGGCGCCGCGGCCGCGCTCCGCCGAGCCCGCCGGCCTTGTCTCATCCACCTGTGCTCTCCCAGACCTGACCCAGCCGGACGACGATGATGGCGACGGCGAGGCAGGCTATGCCCAGCACCCCGCTGCCCCACCGGGACCGGTCGCCCAGGGACCACCACACGCCCACGGGCAGCGCCACGACCGAGGCGACCAGGTACAGCACGAAGTTCACCGGCTGGTCGGCGTGCGAACCCCCGGCCACGACGACGATCGCGGCGATCACCTGGGCGAGCAGGACGGCCTCGACCACCCCGGCCGTGGCCAGCAGCCCCACCCCGACGGCCCGATCGCGCCAGGTCTGCAGCAGGCAGGCCACCCCGGCCACGAGCGCGCAGGCGATGGACGCGGCCGCCAGTCCGTCGATCATCGGCCGCGCCCCGGCCCGCTGTCCACCCGCATCCGTCCGCCCCTTCCGAGCCTGCCCCGCGTCCCGTCGCACGGTCGTCCGCGCGCCTGTCTACGACGGATGGTAGAAGGTTGCCGCCGAACCTGTCGGACGGGACATCGCGCGCGGCACCCTGCCACGCCGGCGCGGCCTCAGCCCCGGCGATCGCGCGGTTCCGTCGCGCGGTTCCGTCGCGCGGTTCCGCGGTTCCGCGGAACCGCGCCACGCCTGTCGCCCCCGGGTCCCGCCCCCGGCGATGCACGCCTGCACGGGCGGCGGGAACAGCGGGCCGGCCGGGTCGGCGAGGGGAAGTTCCACGACCGCGTCCGGGGCGAACAGCGCCGCGAGCTCGACCCGGCGACCGCCGCTGGCACCGGGCGGAAACGGGTCGGGCGGTGCGGTAGCGTCGGCGTCCCGCCGCAGGCACGAGACGACGGCCGGTGCCGTGGTCGCCACCCCCGGTCGCGGCGGCGGATCCGGGCGGGGGCGGTTCGGCGCGGCGAGCGCGAGGGGGCCGGCGTGGACGTCGAGGCGAACCTGCGGCTCGTCGGGGGCCTCGCGCTGCTGCTCGCCGCGGCGGTGGCCTGCCTGACCTGGGCGCGGGTGCCGCGGCGCCGGGACGTGCTGACCGCGTCGGCCCGCGCGGTGGGCCAGCTCGCGCTGATCGGCCTCGCGCTGCGGGGGGTGTTCGCCGCGCCGCCGGCCGCGGCGGCCGTGCTCGCCGTCATGCTGGCGGCGGCGGTGGGGACCGCGTCGCGCCGGCTGGTCGGCTTCCCGGCGGTCGTCCGCCGGGTCGGCGTGTCCTGCCTGCTCGGCGCGACGGTCGCCCTGGGACTGGTCTTCGCCGCCGGGGCGGTGGAGGCGACCGTGCGCAACCTCGTCGCCCTCGCCGGCAGCGTGGTCGGCGGGACGATGACGGCCTGCACGCTGACCGGCCGCCGGCTCGCCGACGGGCTGCGCCGCCGCCGCGACGAGGTGGAGGCGTGGCTGGCGCTCGGCGCGACGCCGCGGCGGGCCGTCGCCGACATCGCCCGCGAGAGTGTGGCCGAGGCGCTCGTCCCACCGCTCGACCAGACCCGCACCGTCGGGCTCGTCTCGCTGCCCGGGACGTTCGTCGGCGCCCTGCTCGGTGGCGCATCCCCGGCCGCCGCGGCCCGCTTCCAGGTGATCATCCTGGTCGCCATGCTGTCCGCGCAGAGCATCGCGGCGGTGTCGCTGTCCTACCTGCTCGGCGCGCCGGCGCAGCTCCCGCCGGCAGCCGCGGAGTCGTCCCCACGGCCCCCGGCCGGGGCACGAGGCGGGGGAACCCGCCGACCTCGCTGGTCCCACCGGCCGGGCGCGCCGTGGCGTGGTCGGACGCCGTGAGCTGCCGGGCGCGCCGGCCGACGGAGGCGGGTCAGCCCGCGGCGGGTTCGAGCACGAAGACCGGGATCTCGCGCTCGGTCTTGCGCTGGTAGTCGGCGTAGTCCGGGTAGGCGGCCACGGCGCGCTCCCACCACTGGGCCTTCTCGTCGCCCGTGACCTCGCGGGCGACGTAGTCCCGCCGGACCGGGCCGTCCTGGAGCTCGACGTGCGGGTCGCCGATGAGGTTGTAGTACCAGACGGGGTGCTTGGGCGCGCCGCCGACGGAGGCGACCACCGCGTAGACGCCGTCGTGCTCGACCCGCATCAGCGGCGTCTTGCGGATCTTGCCGGACTTCGCCCCGCGGGTGGTCAGGATGATGACCGGCAGGTCGCGCAGGGACGTGCCCCGGGTACCGCCGGAGCTTTCGTACTCCTCGACCTGGTCACGGACCCACTTCGCGGGACTCGGCTCGTACTCTCCGGTGAGTGGCATGCGTACCAGTCAACACCACCGGGGTACCCCGGGACCGTGCGGACGGGCCGGCTGGCAGGCTGGTCAGGTGGCAGGAACACAGGCGGCGGACGGCGGCCTCGCCGCGGCCCGGCTGGCGGCTCAGGGGCTGACGGGGCCACCGGCCCGAGACCCCGTCGACGTCGTCGGGCGCCTGCTCGCCGTGCAGGCCCAGGACCCGCGCGGCCTGCGGCTGGCGATCCGGTCCCGGACCCGCGGGTTGCACGCCGCGGACGTCGACCGGGCGCTGTCCGCCGACCGATCGTTGGTCGTGACCTGGCTCAACCGCGGCACCCTGCACCTCGTGCGGGCCGAGGACCACTGGTGGCTGCGGGAGCTGACCGCGCCGGCCATGGCCGCGCAGATCCGGCGCCGGCTGGCGCAGGAGGGCGTCTCGCCGGACGCCGCCGAGCGGGGCGTGGCCCGGATCGAACGCGCCCTGACCGACGACGGCCCGCTGGCGCGCGGTGAGCTGCGGGAACGGGTCGACGCGGCCGGGGTTCCCACGGCCGGACAGGCCCTGATCTACCTGCTCATCGTCGCCGCGACGCGGGGCCTCGTGGTGCGCGGACCCGTCGTCGGCACCGAGCAGGCCTACGTGCTGGTCCGCGACTGGCTCGGGCCGCCGCCGCGGGCGTTCGACCGGGACGCGGCGCTGGCCGAACTGGCCCGCCGCTACCTCGCCGGGCACGGCCCGGCCGACGAGCGCGACCTGGCCCGTTGGGTGGGCCTGCCGCTGCGCGACGCCCGCCGCGGCCTCGCCGCCGTCGCCGCCGAGCTGGTGACACGGGCGGACGGCCGGCTCGACCTGCCCCGCGGCGACGGGCCGGGGCCGGGGCTGCCGGCGCCTCGCCTGCTCGGACCGTTCGACCCCGTCCTGCACGGCTGGGACGGGCGGGACTGGGTGGGCGCGACCGGGCGGCTCGTCACCAGCAACGGCATCTTCCGGCCGGTGATCCTCGTCGACGGGCAGGCGGCGGGAACCTGGTCGATGCCCGCCGGCCGCGTCGAGCTGGCGCCGTTCACCGACCCGCCGGGCTGGGGGCCGACGGTTGCCGAGGCACTGCGCGGCGAGGCCGCGGACGTGCGGCGCTTCCTGGCGCCCCGGCCCGGCTGAGCACTCGGGAGGAGTGCTGGGCGCTCAGGAGGAGAACAGCATCCGGGCGAAACCGCCGTGCTTGTGGCCGTGACCGCCGTGGCCGTGCCCCCAGGCGGGCTGGGCGTAGTGGCCGGGCTGCGCGTAGTGCCCCGGCTGCGCGTACGGCGCCGCCGGCGGCGGGGGCGGGGCCGGCTGGGACCACTGCGCCTCCAGTCGGGTGAGCGCCTCCAGCTCGCCGTAGTCCAGGAAGATGCCGCGGCACCCGTCGCACTGCTCGATCTGGATGCCGTTGCGGTTGTAGGTCCGCATCATCGCGTGGCACTTGGGACACTGCAGCGTGTAGCTCACGGGCGCAACCTGCCGTTCGGTGTGCGGGAGACATCCGACGTCGCTGGTAGCGTACCGACCGCCTTCAGATCATCCGCCGCACAGTCGGGATGGCGACGCGTCGCCGGCCGTCCCCGCGATGCGGGCGCAGGCGTCGACGAAGGCCAGGGAGACCGAGTCCAGGCCGGTCCCCGGGTGGTCGGCGCCGAGCCGGCCGCCAGGACGGGCGTCCGCACCGAGGTGGCGGTCGTCGACGTGGGCGGCGCCGCCCGAACGGGGTGCGGCGCCGGCGGGTTCTGCGTCCAGGCGGGCGGCGACGGCGGTGGCGGCGTACTCCACCGTGAGAGCCCGCGCGGGCAGGTCGAGCGTCGCCCAGGGATCGTCCCGGTCCGGCACCGCGGGGCCGCCGCACGCCGTGTAGGTGCCGAGGAAACGCGCCCACGACTCCACCGGCAACAGACCCGTCGCGAACCAGGCGGCGGGGCGGCCCAGGTCCCAGGCCGGATCCCCGAGTCCGAGGTCGTCCACGTCGATGATCCGCCAGCCAGCCGCGGGCAGGTTGACGAGCTGCCCGAAGTGCCAGTCGCCGTGGATGACGGTCGTGGGCCGCCCAGGCCGGATCGCGGACGGGGCGGGCTCGGTCAGCGTGGCCCAGGCGGCGAGGACGGGGGCGACCAGGGGGTGACCGGCGTGGCGGCGCAACCGACTGACCCGGTCGGTGAGCCGGCGCAGCACGGTGGCCGGCGGCAGCACGGCCAGGTCCGCCGGACCCACCGGGACGCGGTGCAGCCGGGCCAGCAACGCCGCGGCCTGCTCCCAGGGAGCGTCGTCGGCGTCCTCCGTCCCCAGGCTCACCCCGGCCGGCCAGGCGCTGACCTGGTGGCCGCCGACCCGGATCGTGTACGTCCCCGGTACGGACGCCAGCTCCAGCGGGGCGAGCAGCACGGGGCGCAGGGCGGGCCGGGCGGCGAAGCGCAGCCGGGCGGCGAGGCGGGCCGGGTCGGCGGTGTCGGCGTGCGCCTTCAGCACCACCTCGCCGCACCGCACGATCAGCCGGTCGTCGCGCCGCGACACCACGGCGGGCGGGCCGCCGGCCTGGCCCGGCCGCAGCCGTCCGGCAAGCCGCGCCATGCCGGTCAGCAGACCGGCCTCGGCCATGTCCGCGTCGGTCATGTCCGCGTCGGCCATGTCCGCGTCGGTCATGTCCGGGGCGGCCGCCTGCGGGTCGGTGGCGTCCGGGTCGGTTGTCTCCGGGCCGCTCATCCTGGGGTCAGCGGGCCGGCTTGCGCAGGCGCCAGATGCACTCGGACGGCCACCGCCGGGCCCATGCCTCGTCGCCCCGCTCGGGCTGCTCGGCCCGGTCCCGGGTCGACCCGCCCGCCGCCTCCACGTCGTACACCTGCTCGCCGGCGTACCCAGGCGCCGGCGGGCGGGGCTCCAGCAGATCCTCGATGATCAGTCCGCAGTCCCGGAACAGCCTGATCCAGGTCCCGTACGGCAGGTTGGCGCTGACCAGGCCGTCCGCCTCGGGCAGCAGGCGCAGCGCGAAGTAGTCCCGGGTCAGCCGGGTGCCGGGGGTGTCCCGGCCCGGCCGCACGGTGATCTCGTAGATCGGGCTGACGTGGCTGAAGGCCAGCAGGCCACCGGGCCGCAGCACCCGCGCCGCCTCCGGCATCGCCCGCATCGGGTCCGCGAAGCAGAACGCGCCGTGATCGGCGAAGACGATGTCGAACGACTCGTCGGCGAAGGGCACCGACTCCGCGCTCGCCTGCACCAGCGGGAAGGTCAGCCCGGTGTCCGCGGCGAGCTTGCGGCTGTGCAGCAGCTGCCGCTCCGACAGGTCGAGCCCGACCGCGCGGGCGCCCCGGCGGACCAGCGCCGTCGACCACTGCCCCCCGCCGCACCCCATCTCCAGCACGTCCCGCCCGGCGACCTCGCCCAGCACGCCGAGACTGGACTCGGGGATCGCCCACAACCCCCAGGAGATGTCGCCGGTGAACGCCTGCCGGCGTATCTGCGGGGCGTTCAGGCGCTGGTAGTCGTCCGAGATCTCGTTCCAACGGGCCCGGTTCGTCCGTACGTGGGCGTCGCCGTCGATCATCCTGGCCTCGTCCTTCTCCCGGCGGACGCGGCTCGGCGTTCCACCCGCACCACCGGAGGGCGGCTCGGGTCAGGACGGGGCGGACCGGGGTGCCGGGTCGCCGGGCGGGATCGTCGTCCCGATCGGCGGCTGTCGTGATGGATCAGGTCGCTCGATCGGCCATCGTATGAGACCAGGACGAACGCGGACGCCGAGGACACCATGACCGGCTCGCCACCACCGTCGCAGCCCGGTGCGACCCGTCGTCACAGGCGGCGAGAGCCTGCATTGCGGGCGCCACCCGTAACAACCGGGCCGGAGATTTGACCAAGATTGATAGTGGTCGTCCTAAAATGCAGAGACCGTGTGGTGAGCAACCTCCCGGGACGGTCGGGAGGGGCGTTGTCCCCTGCGTTTGCCGCTGGCCGAATGGCCTGGACGGAATTCGGTGTGCCGGGCACCCTCGATCTCGTGGCAAGAGAGCGCAAGAGATCCAGCCGGTACTTCCGGCCGCCCGACGAGCAGCTCGTCCTGGGCCTCATGACCTGCCCATCCTGCAACGGGACCCGGTACCAGACCCGTCCGCAGGCCGAGGTCGACGAGGATGGACTCTTCGACGGCGACGCCAACATCAAATGCCGGGAATGCGGGGGTAGCGGAAAGGTTCCGCCGCGATGAAAAGGTCGGTGCCGGTGCAGGCGGATTTCCTCTACCTTCGGTGCCCGGAACATCGGGGTCGTCAGCCGCGGCAGGGCCTGAAGACGATGCTGCGGCCCGGCGCGGAATGCCCCCGGTGCCGCCTGGTCCGGGCGCCGGAACCGCCGCCCGACCCGGGACAGCGGCCGGGCAAACCCGGACACCCGACGGACGGCGGCCCGACCCCGGCCACCTGACCCCTGACCGCCTGCCCTGACCGCCTGCCCCGACCGTCTGACCGTCTGACCGCCTGACCGCCTGACCGCCTACTCCCGCCGACGGCAGGCCCGACCCTGACCGAATGATCCGGCGGACCCGGATCATCGTCGGGCCGCCCCAGCGTCAGTCCTTGGGGTCGGCGACGATCGTCGCGGTGCGCGTGCCGCCGTCGACCGTGGCGCGGACCGAGACCGTCGCACCCTGGTGGATGTCGGTGACCTTCGCGGGCTTCTCGTCGGCGCGGAACCTCGTGTCGCCGTCGATGACGTAGGTGGCGGCATAGCCATCCTCGCTGGTCAGGCTGATAGAGATCGGGCTGATCGCGGTCACCTTGCCGCGCTGTCCGGCGATGACCTGGAAGCCCTCGGCCGTCTTGATGGTCGCCTCGCCGTGCAGGCTGCGTTCGGCCGGGCGGTGCTCGCGCCGCACCCGGCGTGCCTCGGCCGGCTTCGGGTCGTCCTCGGTGGACGGCGGCACCGCCGCGGAGGCCGGTGCCGCCGCGGCGGTCCGCGCTGCCGGCACCGGCGCTGGCGCGGCGGACGCGGCCGTGCCACTGAACCCGAGACCGACCCCCAGACCGAGTCCGAGCAGTCCCGCCGCCGCCACGCCCGCACCCCGTCGTCCCGTCAGGAATTTGCCCATCTCTGCCGTCCTTTCCCAGGGGCGCCCGCACGCCGTGCCTGGACCCGGCGACCCGCACTCGGTCGCCAACCGATCCGGCGTCGCGCGCCGCTGCGGCGCGCTGGCAGACCCACGATGCGACAGCCGCATGTGAGCGGGATGCGAACCCGGTCGGGAACGGATCTCAGCCGGCGGGCACCGGTGCCGGGGGTGTGTCCTGCGCCAGGGCCGGACCGGCGCCGGTACTTCCGGCGGACGGATTACTGGAAGCTGACCGCCGTCGGACGGACCGCGTAAGCCACCCGGTGCGGCGCGTCCGCGGGCGGCCCGTCCAGCCGCATCGAGTACCGGTCGGCGAGCCGCATGAAGAACTCGGCGTTCGGATCGGGATCAATCCGCTCGACGACGCCGCGGATCTCCAGGTACCGGTAGGGCGCCTCGGGATCGTTGACGGACACCGCCACCTGCGGCGTCCCCGTCACGTTGCGGTACTTCTGCCGGGTCGTGGTGTTCGTGAACCACAGGAAGGTGCCGTCCCAGAGCACCCACATCGGGTTCACCTGGGGGGTGCCGTCCGGCCGGATCGTCGCAAGATGCCCGAACAGCGGCCGCTCCAGCAGATCACGATGACTCTCGGGGATGACTGTCATATCCCGACGATATATCAGTACCTTGATAGTCGATGATTGTGCCTACCGATCCGGCGGCCTGAACCGCACGGGGAAGCGGACCGAACACGCGAGGCCGAGGAAAGTGCCTACCTTCGCCTGCAAGGATCAACGCCCTGACCTGGGCAGTTGCATCACCGCCGGTCCGCTGCAACGATCATGTTGTACGCCCCTCAGGCATCCTCCCTGACCTGCGGCTTTACTATGGGGTTCGTGATCATCCCTGGAGGGATCGCAACGCCCGCAGACCGTCGAGGCGGTGTACCTGTCCGAGGCCCAGTTCGTGATCATCCCTGGAGGGATCGCAACGGCGCCGGCACGTCGGGCGCCGGCACGTCGGGCGTTCGTGATCATCCCTGGAGGGATCGCAACCGCAGCTCGTCCGCGCCGACCCGGATGCTGGGCCCGGTTCGTGATCATCCCTGGAGGGATCGCAACCCGTCGGTCGTGCCTGCGAGTGTGGGTAGGCCAGGTCGCATGGTGGTCGTGGGGTCGGGGGCGTCGCGACGGCGGGCTCGCGTTCGACGGCGCGGCGCGGTTCCGCGGAACACCTTGATCGTCGGGCGGCGGGTTCGGACCGCACCCGCATCGCCAACGAACTGCGCTCCCTGCTCCGCGAGTACTACCCCGCCTTCCTGGCCCTGTTCGCCGGCAAGCCCTCCGGGGTCGCCAACCGGGTTGCCCGCGCGGTCCTGGCCGTCGCGCCGACCCCGGCCGTGGCCGCCCGCTGCTCGCGGCCGCGGTTCGCCGCGGCGCTGCGTCGCGCGGGCCGGAAGCGGGGGATCGACGGGTCGGTGGAGATGATCCGCGCCGGGTTGCGGGCACCGGCACTGCGCCAGCCGGGCGGGGTGGAGGATGCCTTCGGCCGCCAGGCCCTCGCGCTGCTGGGCATCCTCGACGCCGCCTGCCGGGCCGCCGACGACCTCGCCGACGCCGCCCGCGAAACGTTCGCCGCGCACCCCGACCATCAGGTCATCACCAGCTTCCCCGGCCTCGGTGACCTCCTCGGCGCCCGGGTCCTCGCCGAGATCGGCGACGACCGCACCCGCTTCCCCGACGCCCGCAACCTCAAGGCCTACGCCGGCTCCAGCCCAGTCACCCGCGCCTCCGGACGCAGCCGCACCGTCGTCCACCGCCGGGTCAAAAACCAGCGGCTGGCCGCCACCGGGCATCTGTGGGCCTTCGGCGCCCTCACCAGCTCGACCGGGGCACGGGCCCACTACGACCGGCGCCGCGGCGGCGGGGACCGGCACAACGCCGCCAGCCGCCACCTGTTCAACCGACTCCTCGGCACCCTGCACCACTGCCTCGCCCACGGCCTGACCTACGACGAGGCGACGGCGTTCCCCTCCCCGACCAGCCCACCGCAAGCCGTCGCGGCCTGACCCGCGCGGTCGCGCCGCCCGGCCACCCAGTCGAGATCATCATGCGGACCACGACCAGCCCAGCACCCCTATGAAGAGTTTCGTGTACGCTGCTGGGCATGGGGAAACGTCGACAGACCGGGCCGCGGATCACGCTGCCCACCGCGATGGTCCTCCGACTCATGCTCGACAACCCGGCCGCCGACTACTACGGCTTCGCCCTCGCCGAGGCTTCCGGTTTCCCGTCCGGGACGATCTACCCGATCCTCGCTCGCCTCGAGGCCGCTGGCTGGCTGGCCAGCTACTGGGAGGAAGGCGAACCCGCTGAGCTCGAGCGGCCCCGGCGGCGGATGTACAAACTGACCGGCTCCGGCGCACTCGCCGCCCGCGAGGCACTCACCACCACCCAGCGCCTCCTCGGCATCCAGCCCGCCGCTCTGCCCCAGACAGGAACGGCATGACCCCCCGCCTCGGCGGCGACGCCGTCGCCGTCGCCGTCACCGTCGCCGTCATCGCCGGCGGCGCTGCCGGCGGCGTCGCCGTCACCGCCGTCGCCGCCGGCGTCATCGCCGGCGGCGTCGCCGTCGCCGTCGCCGTCACCGCCGGCGGCGCCGCCGCCGGCGTCATCGCCGGCGTCGCCGACGGCGTCGCGGGTCGTTTGCGGTCGCGGCGCGCTTCGGGATCTCGACAGAGCGAAAGGGCGTCCGGCTCGTTGCGAGGCTGGGTCCACCGGGCTAACAACAGGGGTGAGAGACGGCGACTACCGCAGATGTGCGGAAACGTGGACCGACTCGTCGATCACCTGCTGGCCCGGGCCGTGCAACAGTTTCCGGAGCACGACCGGGACCGGTGGGACGAGGAATGGGCCGACAACCGCACCCATCTGAAGGGCTGGCGGCAGCTGTGGTGGGCGCTGTGCGTACGGGCCACAGCGACCCGCACTGCCCACGAACTACGCGCCACGCAGCTTCCACACACCACCGATCGGTGACCCAGGACAGCGGATCCCGCCGTCCCCGCACTTCCCGACACCCTGACCACTAAAAGAAGCCATCGATCGTCACGTGACGATCGTGGGTAGGGCTCTCCAATAGGACCCTATGAAGAGTTCCGGATAGAGGAGGTAGCCCATGCCGTCCCCCTGGCTCACCGGCCTACGCGCCGTAGTGCAGCCGGTCGCCGGAGCACTCCCCGCGGTCCTGATCGTGCTGTTCGCCGGCATCCTCGCCCTCACCGGCCTGGCCTGCGAACCCGGCCGCCGCTCCTACGCCCTGGCCTACGCCGACCGCCTCATCGACCTCGCCGCCGTCATCGTCGGCCGCCCCCGGACCCCCACCAAACCCACCCCAGCACTCCCGACGACTTGACGTCACAGGCCCATCGGATGTCTTGCTCCCATGATCACCAGTTCGTGATCATCCCTGGAGGGATCGCAACCCGTCGGTCGTGCCTGCGGGTGTGGGTAGGCCAGGTCGCATGGTGGTCGTGGGGTCGGGGGCGTCGCGACGGCGGGCTCGCGTTCGACGGCGCGGCGCGGTTCCGCGGAACACCTTGATCGTCGGGCGGCGGGTTCGGGCTGAGCTGGAGAGGGTGCGATGCGCCGAGGCGGGGGACGATCGGCTGGAACTGTCAGAGGGTGGGGAAGCGCTCGATCCAGCGGCGTTGCCAGGGGGTTTCGACGGCTCGCGGGTGATGGTGCGTGCGGGTCCAGGTGACGGCGTCCGCGGGGGACAGGCCGGCCAGCACGGCGAGGCAGGCGAGCACGGTTCCGGTGCGGCCGACGCCGCCGCCGCAGGCGAGCTCGATGCGGTCGGACGTCTGCGTGTGCGCGTGCAGCGCGCGGATGCGGGCGGCGGCCGTCGTGGGATTGCGCGGGAGGAGGAAGTCCGGCCAGTCGATCCACTCGTGCGGCCAGGGCAGCTGACCGCCATGCCGCCGCCGTAGCCGGGCGCCGCCCAGATAAAGGCCGCGATCGGGGTGCGGGCCGGGTGGCAGAGGGTGGCGCAGCCCGCGCGGTCGGATCCAGCCTCCGTCCGGCAGCCGGATCGCCCCCGGTAGCGTGCTCGCCGCGGACGGGTCGCTCGTCCCGAGCGGGTCGCTTGCCTCGGGCAGTTCGACGGCGGTGGGCAGTTCGACGGCGGCGGAAGGCTTGGCGCTGTCCTCGTCGGGGCGGGCGGCGGGGTCGGTGGATCGGATCGGTCCGGACGACGCGCGCACGGTCGAGGCCGGTGCGGGGGACTGCGGGCCGCCGTCGGTCGGATGGGCCGGCGGAACATCGGCACTGGCGGGGGGTGCGCCAGCTCCCTCGAAGGTGGGGGCCGGGGATTCGGGCCGCCGGATGGTGGCCGGCCCGACGGTGCCCGGCGACGCATCCGCGCCGACCGAGGCACTGAGGGTGCCGGGGGTGCCGCCGGGTACGACGCCGGTCATGGGTTCTCCGATCCGCGGTAGCCTCGGATCAGTGTGGCCCTTCCGGCCATCCGTGGGTCGCCCACCCCAGTGAGTCGAGCGGGCGCAGTGAGGACCGTGGCCGCCAGATCCCGCCCGGTCGACGCGGGGGCCGAGCGGCTCGGCCTGGCGATCAAGCGGGCCGAGCAGGTGCTGATCGCGGAGAAGGCCAGGGTGCTGCGGCCGTTCGGCCTCACCGTGGCGCAGTACGTGGCGATGGTCGCGATCGCCGCCACTCCGGGAATCTCCGGCGCGCGGGTCGCCCGGCAGAGCAACGTCACGCCCCAGACGATGGCCGTCGTGCTGGCCGGGCTGGAGGCGAAGGGGCTCATCGAGCGGCAGCCGTCCGGCGACCACGCGCAGGTCCTCGTCACCCGCCTGACCCGGGCGGGCCAGGCGCTGTTCCGGCGCGCCGACGCCGCGGCACTCGAGGTCGAGGAGCGGCTCGCCGCCGCGTTCAGTGACGCCGAGCTTGCCACCCTGCGGGAGCTGCTCGCCCGGGCGACGGAGGCGATCCCCGCCCCGGCCGCGGCCGGCTGACATCCCACGTCGCGGCACACACGACGACCGCCCGGCGGGAGTTCGTCCCGACCGGGCGGTCGTGTGGTGGTGCGTGCGGCTGCGGCTACGCGGCCTGGGCCGTGCGACGCCGGTGGTCTAGACCCGGGTGGGTTCCCGGCTCTCCGTGCCCTGGGGCGGGACCTGGGTGCGGGCCGCGCCCGTCCAGGACGGGGCCTCGTCGGCCTTGGGCGGCAGTGACGGGGCGAAGTTCTCCCCGAGCCGCTCCAACGCCGCGCGGGCGAAGATCTGCTGCTCGGTGACCGTGCGCTCCGAGCGGCCCCGGCCGATGAAGCTCACCGTCCAGTGCAGCAGCGTGGTCAGGCGGTGCTTGAAGCCGATGATGTAGACGAGGTGCACGGCCAGCCACACCAGCCAGGCGAAGAAGCCGCTGAACTGGATGTTGCCGATCTTGGCCACCGCGCTGAACCGCGAGATGGTGGCCATGCTGCCCTTGTCGTTGTACTTGAACGGCCGGCCGGTCTGCTTGCCGGCGACCCAGGCCTGGATCTCCTTCGCGGCGTGGCGGCCGCCCTGGATCGCGACCTGGGCGACACCCGGCAGCCGGTTGAGGCTCATCATGTCGCCGATGACGTAGACCTCCGGGTGGCCCGGGAGGGTGAGATCGGGCAGCACCTCGACGCGGCCGGCGCGGTCGATGCCGGCGCCGGTCTGCTCCGCGAGCTGCTTGCCGAGCGGGCTCGCGGCGACACCGGCGGCCCAGACCTTGCAGACCGAGTCGATCCGCCGGCGGGTGCCGTCGCTGTCCTCGACCTCGATGCCGGTGGCGTCGACGTCGATGACCTTGGCACCGAGCTGCACCTCGACGCCGATCTTCTCCAGCTTGTCAGCGGCCTTCGCGCCGAGCCGCTCCCCGAAGGGCGGGAGCACGGCGGGCGCGGCGTCGAGCAGGATCACCCGGGCCTTGGTGGGGTCGATGCTGCGGAAGTCGCGGCGCAGCGTGCGCCGCGACAGCTCGGCGATCTGGCCGGCCATCTCCACGCCGGTGGGGCCGGCGCCGACCACGACGAAGGTCAGCAGCCGCTCGATGTCGGCCGGGTCGGTCGAGCCCTCGGCGAGCTCGAACATGCCGAAGATCCGACCGCGCAGCTCGAGGGCGTCGTCGATGCTCTTCATGCCCGGCGCGTGCGTGGCGAACTGGTCGTTGCCGAAGTACGACTGCCCGGCGCCGGCGGCGACCACGAGGCTGTCGTAGGGGTGGACCGTCGTCCGGCCGAGCAACTGCGACGTGACGGTCTTCGCCTTCACGTCGATCGTGGTCACGTCGCCGAGGACGACCTGGGCGTTCTCCTGCCGGCTGAGCACCTCGCGGGTGGTCGGGGCGATCTCGCCCTCCGACAGGATGCCGGTGGCCACCTGGTAGAGCAGGGGCTGGAACAGGTGATGAGTGGTCTTTGCGACGAGGGTGATCTCGACGGGCGCCTTGCGAAGAGCCTGCGCGGTGAACAGGCCCCCGAAACCCGAGCCAATGATCACTACGCGGTGCGGGGAGCTCTGCCGCCCCTCGAGCCGTTCCGGTTCGTCGGCATGCCCTGTGCGGGCGCTGTCCGTGCTCACGATCCTTCTCCGCTCAACCTCTTGACTCCCAGCGGTGCCCGTTGGCGCCGCGGAGACCTTATCCCCGATAGCACGTCGGTCTCCACTAACTATTTTCCGCCGTATGCCGGCCGCTGGATCGTGTTCATCGTCACCCCGAGCCGGAAACATCGACTACGGACTATGTGGCGTGGAACACACTTCCAGTGGCGGCCGGTAGGCTTAGCCCGGATCTTGATCGACATGTGCGGCCGGTCCGTCTACCGGTCGCCGGGGGAGGTGCCGCGTGCCGGCTCGGAAATACGGCCCATCGACGCCCGCGGTCGACCATACCGTCCGCGCCCTGGCCGAGGTCGGCGGGGATCTCTCGGGGCAGTCGCATGATCACGTCGCCTTCGTCGACCTCGAGCTGACCGAGGTGCCGACCACGGGTGCGGTTCTGGACTCGTGCACCTTCCGCGGGGTCCGCTTCAACGCATCGGGTTATTCAGATACCGCTTTCATCAACTGCGTCTTCGTCCGGTGCTCCTTCTTCGACACGAGCTTCGACGCGTGCAAGTTCACCGGCAGCCTGTTCGACGGATGCACGCACGACCTCATGAAGGTCGGTGGCGGGGATTGGTCCTTTGTTGGTCTGCCGCGGGCAAAACTGAGTCGCGCGTCCTTCGTCGGGGTCCGGATGCGGGAGGCCGACCTGACCGGCTCGCGCTGCGATGGCGCGACGCTGCGTGACAACGATCTCTCCGGCGCGTTGTGGGACGGGGCCGACCTGTCCGGCGCCGACCTGCGCGGCAGCGACCTGTCCGCGCTGGATCCCCTGGCCGTCACGCTGCGGGGCGCCCGCATCGACCCCTGGCAGGCCATCGTCGTCGCGACCGCGCTCGGCCTCGCGGTGGACTGACCCGATCCGCCCGGTCTCCCCGCCGGCCCCGCAACCGCCCCCGTCCGGTGCCGTCGGCGCAGGTCGGCGGCCCGTCGCGTGAGTTGTCGCCGCCCTCGTGGGAATTGTTCACGATGCCTATCGTGCGCATGGGGAAGGTGGGCGGTGTATGGATCTCGATCCGTTGATCACGCTTGCCGGGTTCGTCGTCGGGTTCGTCGTCGGTATGACCGGCATGGGCGGCGGTGCGCTGACGACGCCGCTGCTGGTGCTGCTGTTCGGCGTCCAGCCGCTTGCCGCCGTGTCCAGCGACCTGGTCGCCTCGGCGGTGATGAAACCGGTCGGCGCCACCGTCCACCTGCGCCGCGGCACGGTGCACCGCGGCCTCGTCGGCTGGCTGTGCCTGGGCTCGGTGCCGGCCGGCTTCTGCGGCGTGCTCATCCTGCGGGCGCTCGGCGACGGGGACGCCGTCCAGGAGCGGATCAAGGTCACCATGGGGGTGCTGCTCGTCCTCGCGGCGGCGGGGATGCTGGCGAAGTCCTGGGTCGACCGCAGCCGCCCGCCGGCGCGCGCGGGCGAGGTCGACCTCCGGCCACGGCCGCTGCCGACCGTCCTGATCGGTGCCCTCGGCGGGCTGGTCGTCGGGCTGACCTCGGTGGGCTCCGGCTCGCTCATCGTCGTGATGCTGCTCGGCCTCTACCCGCGCATCCACTCCTCCCAGCTCGTCGGCACCGACCTCACCCAGGCGGTGCCCCTGGTGGCCAGTGCCTCGCTGGGGCACCTGCTGTTCGGTGACTTCCAACTCGGCCTGACCGGTTCGCTGCTGCTCGGCTCCCTGCCCGGGGTCTACCTGGGGGCACGGGTCTCTGCCGGCCCGGCGACCAGCCGGATCATCCGACCCGCGCTCGTCGTCATGATCTCGCTCAGCGGCCTGAAACTGGTCGGCGTGCCGACAGCCTGGCTCGGCGCGATCCTGTTCGCGATGCTCGCCGCGGCGGGGCTCGTCGTGGCGCTGCGACGCCGCGCCCGGGCCGCCGCCGCCGGCACCGCCGCCGCAGGCACCGGCACCGGCACCGGCATGGCCGATGATCTCGCCGGGGCAGCCGCAGCCGCTGCGATCGGGCCTGGCGCGCGACCGATCGGGCCTGGCGTGCGACCGATCGGGCCTGGCGCGCAACCGGTCGGGCCGTCTCCGGCCGTTGCCGTCACCCGGGATCCCTGGGCGATCACCGGCGTGCGGGTGCTGGCCGCGTCCACGGCCGGGATCCCCGCCGCGGTGGCGGTGGGAACTCAGCCGCTCAGCGGGTCGCGGGCGAACGCCGCCATTCCCGCGGCGAAACCGCCCCGAGCCCGGTAGCCGGGCAACTCGGCGGCGCCGACCGATGAGGCGACGAGGTGCCGCATGTCGCCGATCCGGACTCGACCCCTACGAGGTATCCCGCGGCATCCGCGGGCCGCGGACGTCGTCGCGCCGCCCCGGCCCGGTTCCGCGGAACACCATGATCGTCCGGATCTGGGCCAGCCGGACTCGGCCTCGGGCCCCGACGCGCGGCGCGGTTCCGCGGCGGTTGACCTGACCACCCGCGTTCCCGGCCATAAGGCGGTCAGATCGTGCCGAGGTCTAGACACGGTTTCAAGCCAGAAACCGTACCTAAGCCTCGGCGCGATTCTGTGCGCACCCGATGACGGAGGGGTGGTGATCGGACGGCGTGGACTGGGAGCCGAGCCGCGCGGTCGGGCCCCTCGGCCGGCCGCGGCCCGGCTATACCGGCGATCCCTGCGGTACCGGCAATCCCGGCGATCCCTGCGGTACCGGCGATCCCTGCGGTACCGGCGATCCCGGTGGTACCGGCGAGCTCGGCGGGCCACGATGAGGGCGGCGCTGCCGCTGGATTCTGGAGTGTCGGTTCCAGAGAGGTAGGGTTCGTCGATGATCCCACCCGTCCCCGCCGGCGTCGGCGGCCAGGACGGTCGCCGGCTCACCCGCAAGGGCCAGGCCACCCGCGCGCGGATCGTCGCGGCCGCCGCCGGGCTGATGTACGCCCGCGGCGTCGCCGGAACCAGCACCGAGGACGTCCGCGTCGCCGCCTCGGTGAGCAGCTCGCAGCTCTACCACTACTTCGCGGACAAGAACGCGCTGGTCCGCGCCGTGGTCGCCTACCAGACCGAGGCCGTTCTCGCCTTCCAGCAGCCCCTGCTCAGCCGCCTGGACAGCCTGGCGGGGCTGGCGGCCTGGGCGGACACGCTCGTCGAGTTCCACCTGGGTCTGCACCTGCGCGGCGGCTGCCCGCTGGGGTCGCTCGCCAGCGAGCTCGCCGACGCGGATCCGGTCGCGCGCGAGGCCCTGGTGGCGGCGTTCGCCCGCTGGGAGGGGGCCATCCGTGACGGGCTCGCGGCCATGCGCGCCCGCGGCGAGCTGCGCGGCGAGGCGGACCCGGAGCGCCTCGCCGTCACCCTGCTCGCCGCCGTGCAGGGCGGCCTGCTGCTTGCCCAGACCCGCCGCGAGGTGGCGCCGCTGCGGATCGCTCTCGACACCGTGCTGGACCACATCCGCTCCCTCGTTTCCGACGTTGTCCGTCCGTATCCGGTCGGGTCGGCCTCGGCGGTGGTGACCTCCGGCGTCCCGGTTCGGGTCGAACGGCACTGACCTGGGCGTTGTTCATGCCGGAGGCTGGAACCGCCAACAGCCGATAACGACTGCGCATTGGCGCGCAGGGCGGAGGAGGAGCAATGGCCGGTGTGCAGTTTCCCCGTCACAAGCCCGTCACGGTGCCCCGCGAGATGACCATCGTCGAGGCGGCCCGGCGGATGGACGTGCAGGGGGTGGGATCACTGCTGGTCATGGACGGCGAGGACCTCGTCGGGATCGTCACCGACCGGGATCTGGCGCTGCGGTCGCTGCGGCGGCGCATCCCCTTCGACGGCCGGATCGAGACCGTGATGACCCGCGGCGTCGTCACCCTGGACGTGGACGCCGACCCCGCCGACGTGGTCCGCATGTTCCGCGAGCACACCGTCCGGCGGCTGCCGGTCACCGACAACGGCCGGGTGGTCGGCCTGATCGCCCTCGACGACGTCGTCGCGGCCCCGGCGTCGGCCGCGGTGCCGGCCGGTCGGGCCGTCGGGGTCGGCATGCCCGCCGCATCCGCCCCGGCGGACCGGGGGCCCACGGCCGACCTCGCGGATCTGCCGGGACTGGCTGATCTCGCCGCGGCGGTGGCCGCCGAGATCCCGCGTTCCTCCCACGAGGGCGGGCTGCCCGGTCCGAAGACCGTCACCTGGCTACCCGAGCCCCGGCTCGGCCGCTGGCGCGCGTCCGTCGGCGACCGGCTGGTCGTGTCGCCGCCGAACCCCGGCCGGCCACCGTGCGGCGGGGAGATCCTCGAGGTCCACTCGCCCGCCGGTGACCCGCCCTACCTCGTCCGCTGGGGCGACGGCGGTCATGCCACCTTCGTCTACCCGGGCCCGGACGCCGAGGTCGAGCACCTGCGGGGCGGCGCCGGCCCGGTAGCCCCGGTCTGACCGGCCTCGGTCCGGCGGGCCTCGGTCCGGCAGGCCCCGGTCCGGCGGCCCAGCTCGGTGATGGGCGTCCGATCTGGGGGCGCGCGTCTGACCGGAGCCGGAGGCGAGGATGGGCGTGGTGCACGCGATGGTCGCGGGCCAGGGCGAGGGGAAGAACTCGTGCGCGCGCTTCGGATCACCCGCCACCAGTCGGCTCCCGAGCTCGTCGAGGTGCCCGATCCCGTCCCCGGGCCGGGTCAGGTGCGGCTGCGGGTGGCCGCCGCTGGGGCCTGCCACAGCGACCTGCACCTGATGGAGATGCCGCCGGAGCAGCTCGCCGGGCAGGGGCTGCGCCTGCCGTTCACCCTCGGCCACGAGTCCGCCGGCTGGGTCGACGCGGTCGGCCCCGGGGTCGGCGCGGTGCGGGTGGGTGACGCCTGTGCCGTCTACGGGCCCTGGGGCTGCGGCCACTGCCGGTCGTGCGCCCGCGGCGCCGAGCAGTACTGCGAGGTCACCCACGGGGCGGGCGGTCCGGGCCTCGGCGGGGACGGCGGCATGGCCGAGTACCTGCTCGTCGACGACGTGCGTCACCTCGTCCCCCTCGGAGATCTCGACCCGGTGGCCGCCGCGCCGCTCACCGACGCCGGACTCACCCCGTACCACGCGATCCGCAAGGCGCTGCCGCTGCTCGGGCCGGGTTCGACCGCGGTGGTCATCGGGGCCGGCGGGCTCGGCCACCTCGGCATCCAGATCCTGCGGGCGATCACCCCGGCCCGGGTCGTCGCCGTCGACGTCGCCCCGGCCAAGCTGGCCCAGGCACTGGACCTCGGGGCGCACGCGGCGGTGCCGGCGGGCAAGGACGCGGCCGCCGCGATCCGGGTGGAGACCGCCGGCGGCCGGGGCGCCCAGGCCGTGTTCGACATGGTCGGCAGCGCCGCGACGATGGCCACCGCCGCTGCCGCCGTCGGCGTCGAGGGGCGGCTCACCGTCGTGGGACTGGGAGGCGGGGCGCTGCCGTTCCGGCTCGGGGCGGTGCCGTTCGACGTCGACGTCTCGCTGCCGTACTGGGGCACCCACGGCGAGCTGTTCGAGGTCCTCGACCTCGCCCGCGCCGGCCTGATCCGCGCCCACGTCGAGACCGTCCCGCTGGCCGGCATGCCGGCGGCCTACGACCGCCTGCGCGCGGGCGAGGTCACCGGCCGCGTCGTCATGGTCCCTTCGGCCTGACCAGCGAGTGCGGGTGCAGGTGAGCGCACCTGTGGGTGCGGTGATGGGGAGGGGGATCCGGACGCGGCGTGTCCGTTCTGTGTAGTCGTGGGTGCCCTGTGTGGTGACGAAGGTCGCGGGGGTGGACAATCCACTCACGTTAGGTCGCCGATCGGACCGCGCAGGGGATGAGTGGATCATGGATGAACTGCCCGGGTGGGCCGCGGGTGTCGACGTCGACCGGCCGAGTGCCGCACGGATGTACGACTACGCGCTCGGTGGGTCGCACAACTTCGCCGCCGACCGGGAGGCCACCCAGGCGGTGATCGCGGCCTTCCCGGACGGGCCGCTGGTGGCGCGGTCGAACCGGCTGTTCCTGCACCGGGCGGTCCGCTTCCTCGCCGCCGAGGCGGGGATCACCCAGTTCCTCGACCTCGGCTCGGGCGTGCCGACCGTCGGCAACGTGCACGAGGTCGCCCAGGGGGTCAACCCGCAGGCGCGGGTCGTCTACGTGGACATCGACCCGGTGGCCGTCGTCCACTCCCGGATGCTGCTCGCCGACAACCCGCTGGCCACGGTGCTGCACGCGGACATCCGCGAGCCGGCTTCCATCCTCGGGTCGAGCGAGGTCACCGGGCTGCTCGACCTCTCCCGGCCGACCGCGGTGCTGATGGTCACCGTGCTGCACTTCATCTCCGACGGCGACGACCCGGCCGGGATCATCGGGGCCTTCCGGGCGGCCACGGTGCCCGGCAGCTACCTGGCGGTCTCCCACGTGACCGCCGACGAGCGGGCCGAGCAGGTGCACGGCGCTGGCAAGGTGTACGAGTCGACGCCGACCGGGGTCACCCCGCGGTCCCGGGCCGCGATCGCCGACCTGCTCGCTGGCTACGACCTCGTCGAGCCGGGGCTGGTCTACCTGCCCTCCTGGCGGCCGGACGAGAAGCACGGCGGGATCGATCCGCTGGCGGACGACCCGAGCCGGGCCGTGGCGCTGGCCGCCGTCGGCCGTCGATAGTCCATCGGACAGTCCGGCCCGCGATCGCCGGGGCTCGATCGCCGGCGCTCGATCGTCGGCGCTCGATCGCCGGCCGGTGTCGGGACCGGCCCGCCGGGCGCCGTGTGCGGCCGCGGCGGGGGTCTGTGAGGAGCGGTGTGGAGAGGTCCCTGTCCCCGGCTGCCCGCAGGCGCGGGGTGGCGCGTTTCGCGCAGGTCTGGGCCCGTGCCATCGTCGGCGCGAGCTACCCGGCCACTGGTCTGGTCGACGTCGAGGAGCGGCTGCTCGGCCTCACCGAACGGCTCGTCGACGCCCTTTTCGGCGAGCCGTTCGCGGCGGAGCCGGCGGCCGCGGTCGGGGCCGTCGTCGCCGAGCACACCTTCGCCGCCGCGGACGCGCTCGCCGCCACGATCCGCGTCTGCGGCGCCCGGCTGCTCGCCGAACTGCGCCTCGACGCGGACGACGAGCTCGCCGGCCGCGTCGCCGCGCTGCAGGGAGCCCTGGCCCACGGGTACACCCGAGCCCTGCGCGAGCGGATCCTCGCCGGCCAGGACTCGATCCACCGTGCCGCGCACCTGGCCACCGACGCCCGGTTTCGGACGATCTTCAACGGGGCCGCGATCGGGATCGTGCTCGCCGACGCCGCCGGGCGGATCGTCGACGCCAACGACGCCTTCCTGCGGATGCTCGGCGTCGCCCCGCACCGGGTGCACGGCCGGGCGCTGCACGAGTTCGCCCATCCCGAGGACGCCGCCGGCCTGCGCGACGCTCACGCCGCCCAGCGCCTCACCGGACCGGCGCACCTGCGCACGGAGCTGCGCTTCGCCGGACCCGCCGGGGCCACGGTGCGGGCCGAGCTCACGACCTCCTGCCTGCGCCGGGCGGACGGGCGGGGCGAGGTCCAGCTTTCCATGATCGTGGATGTCACCGAGCGCCACCGGTTACAGAGCGAGTTACGCCGGCAGGCCCGGCACGACCCGTTGACCGGGCTGCCCAATCGGACGGTGCTCGCCGAGCGGGTCACCGAGCTGATGTCCGCGGAGCCGGACCGGCGCCTCGGGCTGTGCTTCATCGACCTCGACGGGTTCAAGGCGGTCAACGACAGCCTCGGGCACGACGTCGGCGACCGGCTGCTCGTCGCGGTCGCCGGGCGGCTCACCGGCGCCCTGGCCGCGGGGCAGCTCCTGGTCCGGATGGGCGGGGACGAGTTCGTCATCCTCCTCGCCGACACGGCCGGCATCGACGACGTCACCGCCACCGCCACCGCCGTGCTCGCGGCGCTGGCCGAGCCCGTCCGGGTCGGCGACCAGGCGTTGTCGATCGGCGCCAGCATGGGTCTCGTCGAGCGACCCGCGACCGACGGCGACCTCGCCGACCTGCTGCGCGCCGCGGACATCACCCTCTATCAGGCCAAGGACGCGGGCCGGGGGCGGTGGGAGGTCTTCGACGCGGAGCGCAACGCCCGTCAGGTGACCCGGCACACCCTGTCGACGATGCTGCCGGGCGCCGTCGAGCAGGACCAGTTCACCGTCGTCTACCAGCCGATCGTCACCCTCGGTGAACAGTCCGGCGTGGGTGGCGTGGGCGGCGTGGGCGGGGTGATGGTCGGGGTGGAGGCGCTGGTCCGCTGGCGGCATCCCCGGTTCGGGCTGCTCAGCCCGGAGGCGTTCATTGGCCTGGCCGAGGAGACCGGTCAGATCGTCCTGCTGGGCCGCCGGGTGCTCGAACTGGCCTGCCGGCAGGCAGCCCGCTGGCGCGAGCTGTGCCCGGACGGCGTGGGCGCGCCCTACGTCAGCGTGAACCTGACCGCCCGCCAGACTCGCGAGGCCGACCTGGTCGACCAGGTCGCGCGGATCCTCGACGAGACTGGGCTGCCGGCGCGACTGCTTCAGCTTGAACTCACCGAGAGTGCGCTAATGAGCGCAGCTGGTGAGCCGATGCGGGCCCTGGACGACCTCGCCGCGATGGGCGTGCGGATCGCCATCGACGACTTCGGCACCGGCTACTCCAACCTTGCCTATCTGCGCCGGCTGCCGGTGCACACCCTCAAGCTCGCCGGGCCGTTCGTCGATGGCTTCGGCTCGGCTCACCAGCACGACCCCGACGGCGAGAAGATCGTGCGGATGCTCGTCGAGCTCGCCCATTCGCTGCGCCTGACGGTGACGGCCGAAGGTGTCGAGACCGCTGCCCAGGCCGAGCGGCTGCGCCAGGTCGACTGCGACAGCGCCCAGGGCTACCTGTTCGCGCCACCGCTGCCGCCCGGTGAGATCACCCGACGGCTGCGTGCCACTCCCGTCGGCGCCCCGCCCGCCGCGCCCTCGACCGTCTCGACGCTGCCCGCGCCGCGGGTAAAGGGTGCGGCTACCTCCCGTTTTGTCTCGTGAGCAAACACTCTTGACTTGGCATGTGACCGCCCTAACATCGTTTACTACGTAAACGGCGCATTGCGGGGCCGGTGCCGGCGGGACGGCCCGACAGGGAGGGTCACATGCCAGAGGTCGCGGCGATGCTCGGCGAGCCGTCCCAGCATCCGGCGGACCGGCTGGCCGTCGTGATGGCCGACGGCAGCGCGCAGCTCACCTTCGGCGAGCTGGAGCGCCGCAGCCGGCAGGTCGCGCACCTGCTCGCCGGCTATGGTCTGCGCCCCGGCGACCACGTGGCGATCCTGCTGCCGAACCGGCCCGAGTACTTCGAGGCCGCCTGGGGCGCGCAGCGCAGCGGTCTGTACTGGACGCCGGTCAACTGGCATCTCACCGCCGAGGAGACCGCCCACATCGTCGACGACTGCGGGGCGAGGGTGCTGTTCACCTCCGCCGAGCTGGCCCCGATCGTCAAGCGGGTCCGGGCGTCCGCCGCCCGGCTGGAGCACATCGTCATGATCGACGCGGGGCCGGCGGACGTCGCCGAGGGCATCGGCGACTACCGCGCCGCCCTCGCCGGCCAGCCGGACAGCGAGCCCGCCTACCAGGCCGAGGGCATCTACATGTTCTACTCGTCGGGCACGACGGGCCGCCCCAAGGGCATCGAGCCGGCGTTGCCGCTCGACCCGTTCGGCACCGGCCTGGCCATCGACCGTGCGATGGTCGGCTCGTTCGGCTTCGGCCCCGACAGCGTCTACCTGTGCCCGGCGCCGCTCTACCATGCGGCGCCGACGGGCTGGAGCACCGCGACCCAGCGCCTGGGCGGCACGGTCGTGCTCATGGAACGCTTCGACCCGGTCGAGGCGCTGCGGGCCATCGAGCGCTACCGGGTCACCCACGTCCAGGTCGTGCCCACGATGTTCGTCCGCCTGCTGAAGCTGCCCGCCGCGCAGCGCACCGCGTTCGACCTGTCCAGCCTGCGCCTGGTCGTGCACGCCGCGGCGCCCTGCCCGCCCGAGGTCAAGCAGCAGGTGATCGACTGGCTCGGGCCGATCGTCTTCGAGTACTACGCCGGCAGCGAGGGCGGCGGCATGTGCGCGCTGACGTCGCAGGAGTGGCTCACCCACCGCGGCTCGGTGGGGCGGGCGGTCATCGGCGTCGTGCACATCGTCGGCGAGGACGGCGCGGAGCTGCCCGCGGGCGAGATCGGGCGGGTGTTCTTCGAGAGCCCGACCCGGATGGAGTACCACAACGACCCGGAGAAGACCGCCGCCGCCTACGACGACCGCGGCTGGCTCACCCTCGGCGACCTCGGCCACCTCGACGCCGACGGCTACCTCTACCTCGCCGACCGCCGCACCGACCTGGTCATCTCCGGCGGGGTCAACATCTACCCGCAGGAGATCGAGAACGCGCTGATCCTGCACCCCGCCGTCGCCGACGTCGCGGTGATCGGCGTACCGGACGCCGAGATGGGGCAGCGGCTGCTCGCCGTGGTCCAACCGGCTGCCGAGGCGGTCGCCGGACCGGAGCTCGCCGCCGAACTGCAGGTGTTCGGCCGGGAGCGGCTCGCCGGCTTCAAGGTCCCGCGCACGGTCGAGTTCGTCGAGGAGCTGCCGCGGCTGCCCACCGGCAAGCTGCAGCGCATCCGGCTGCGCGAGCGCTACACCGGCTGACGGGCGCCCCGCGCCGCGGTCAGCCGGCCGACGGCGCCTCAGCCGCGGTCGGCGCCCAGCCGCGCCCGGTTGCCGGCCATCACCTCGACCCGGCGCTGCTCGATCTCCGCGAACGCCGGCGGGGTCTCGATCGTGCCGCGCGCCTCGGCGGCGCTTGCCGGGCCGGTGTAGGTGGCGATGCCGTCGGCGTAGACCTTCTTCAGCCCGCGCATCATCCGCGGGTCGACCTCGCCCACGGACGCGGCCACCGCCAGCGCCCGGTCGCGCAGCTCCGCGTGCGGCACGACCTCGGTGACCAGCCCGATGCGCAGCGCCTCGGCGGCGTCGACGACCGCCCCGGTCATCGACATCCGCCGCGCGTTGCCGATGCCGACGAACAGCGGCAGGTGGGCGGTCAGCCCGCCGCCGGGCAGCACCCCGACGCGGACGTGGGTGTCGGCGAACACGGCGCGCTCGGAGGCGATGAGGAAGTCGCAGCCCAGGGCGATCTCCAGGCCGCCGGTGAACGCCGGCCCGTTGACGGCGCCGATGACCGGGGTCCGCATCCGCGAGACCTGGCTGACGGCGTTGGTGTCCTGGAACTGGTCGAAGTACTTCTTGCCCCCCCGGGCGGCCTCCTTGAGGTCGACGCCGGCGCAGAACGCCGGGTCCGCGCCGGTGAGGACGACCACGTGCACGTCCGGATCCTCGTCCGCGGCGACTAACGCCGCATACAGCGCGGGGATGAGCCCATCGCCGAGCGCGTTGCGGGCCTGGGGCCGGTTCATGGTGATCAGGCGCGTGGTGCCGAGTGTCTCGGCGATCAGGATCTCACTCATCCGAGGAGTATTTCCCAGCGCCGTCGCAGCCGCGACCCTTCCCACCTGCGCCGGTGGGTACCGCAAGAGGCGGCCGCGCCGGGACCCGGGGGAGTAGCGTCGCCAGCATGGACCGTGGCGGTCGCCTGGTCGGCATCTACACGACGCCCGACCGCGGCGCGGCGATGCGGGCCCGCTCCCGGGTGCGGGTGATCGAGGGCCTTGGCCTGGCCGGTGACCGGTACGCGGCGGGCACCGGGACCTACTCCGCGCGCGGCGGCTCCGGGCGGGCGGTGACGCTGATCGCCCGGGAGGCGGTCCGGGCCGTCGTCGAGGATGCCCGGGTGGAGTTCGCCGAGCACGAGACCCGGCGGAACCTGGTGACCGAGGGGATCGACCTACCGGATCTGATCGGCCGGGCGTTCCGCGTCGGGGACGTGGTGCTGTACGGGGCCCGGCTGTGCCCGCCCTGCGGGTACCTCGAGCGCCTGCTCGACCGCCCGGGCGTCTGGCGGGCGCTCGTGGAGCGGGGCGGCCTGCGGGCGGACGTCGTGCGCGGCGGCACGCTCGAGCTCGGCGCCGCCGTCGTCGCGCTGCCCACTGCCTGAGCCGGCCGGAGTCGCGGAGGCGACACGTTCGAAACCCACAGCGCTGTGTCCGTTGCGGAGCGAGACCGTAGGCTGGATCGGTGTCGTCTTCGCGTGGTTCCGGCGCTTTGAGATTGCCGGCCGGCCGGTGGTCCGTCCGTGCGCGGTCCACTGGCCCGGCCGGGCGGGTCGTCGCGGGTGGGCTCGCGCTCGGGCTCGCCGTCGGTTTCGGGGCGCTCGCGGCGGGCTGTTCCTCCGACGGGTCCGGCGCGGCGGCGGACGTCCGGATCACCGACTGCGTGCGCGACCCCGACAACCACCGGGCGGTGGTGACGGGCGAGGTGTACAACGGCTCGTCCAAGCGGTCGAACTACGTTATCCAGGTCGACGTCAAGGCCAACGACAGCAAGATCGAAAGTGGGCTGGCCTCCCTGTTCAAGGTGAACTCGGGTGCCCGCAAGACGTTCACCATCCGTCCGGTGGGCGCGGACGTCCCCAGCGGCACCAAGCTGACCTGCACCGTCGCCCACGTCGGGCGGATCGCCGCCGAATAGCGCCCGGACAAGCCCGCGATGGCGCGGCCTGGCCGGTGCCCCGGCGGCCGGTAATCGCTTGTCCCAGCCCGACGTGACGGCATACACAGGGAACGGCGCTTCAACAGCGTCACCAGCGAGCAGTCCCTGGCCCGGGTGATCCGTGGAGGATGCCGATGTCCGACCCTGAGCGCGTGTCCGTCATCCGGCGGGTGCCGGCCCCCGCGAGCGATATCTTCGCGCTCATCACGGACCCGCACGGCCATGTGCGCATCGACGGCTCCGGGATGCTCGTCGCCCCGGTCGACGCGAAGCGCCTCGAGCAGGTCGGCGACACCTTCGAGATGGACATGGATCGCGAGCCGCTCGGCGATGTCCCCCTCGGCCGCTACAAGGTGATCAACACGGTCACCAGATTCAGCCGGGACGCGCAGCTCGAATGGAGCGTCGTGGGGGTCGGCCAGCCGAACGTCGGTCACGTCTACGGCTACCTGCTCGAGCCCGTCGACGCGACCACCACCGACGTGACGTCCTACTGCGACTGGAGTGGGTCGCCGCAGCGGTGGAAGGCCCGGATCAGCTGGCCCGTCGTCCCGGTGGAGTCCCTGGAGAAGTCGCTGGAGAACCTGGCCCGGGTCGTCGCGGCGCCGGCCGGCTGACCACCCGGTGCCGCGCCGTCAGGGCCGGGTGATCATGACTTCCCGGTCGCGGCGGTCCGTCACCCGCAGGTCGGCGGCGCGGACGTGCGTGGCGGGGCACTGGTCGGGCCGGTAGCCGGCCCCGGCCGGGTGGCCGGCCGCGGCGGGCGGCCCGGGTGCGGGCGCGGGCGCGGCGAGGCGGCGGGCGGGCGACGCGGGCCGGCCGGGTTGCCGGTCGGCTGGTGCGCACCCCGAACTGGCTGGTCGGGATCGGGCTGGTCGGGATCGGGCTGTTCGCGCAGCAGGCCGACCCGAGCCGCGACCCCGAGGCTGTACAGCAGGGAGCGCACCCGGGAGTCGATCTCGTCCCGGATCGGCCGGACGTCCTCGAGCGGCTTCTCCGCCGGGTCGTCGAGCTCCCAGGTGAGGTACCGGGTGTGCGGGTAGATCGGGACGGTGTCGGCGCAGCCCATGCTGATGACGACCGAGGCGGCGCGCACGGCGTCGTCGGTGAGCCGGGTCGGGCAGGCACCGGACAGGTCGATGCCGACCTCGGCCATGGCGGCGACCACCGGCAGATGCAGGGTCGCCGCGGGCGCCGTACCGGCGGAGCGGGCCTGAACCCGGCCGCGGCCGTGCTGGTCGAGCAGCGCGGCACCCATCTGGGAGCGCCCCGCGTTGTGCACGCACACGAACAACACCTCGGGCGGGCGCGCCACGCCCACCCCGGGGTGGGCGTGGCGCAGCGGGGCGAGGCCGACGGGCAACGAGTCGGGCGGGGACGGTGCACGTCCGGTCATCGGGGCCACGGCGTCAGAAAATGCCGGGTGCGCCGGGACGAACGCCGCCGATCCGTACAGCGGGGCCACCCGCAGGCTGACCGGAAGGTGACGGCGCACCTGCCGCCGGCCGCATGGACGGGTGCCTTGCCCGGCGCTGACGTGCCTCGCCCGAGGGCATCCGCGCAGAATCTCCGGTCCGTGGCGTCCGTACATGAATTTTAGGCATTCATCCCATCCTACAGGTACCGGCCCAGCCTTTATCGGCAATTCCGCAGGAGTGAGGGGCCGACGGCCGCGCCGGCCGGTCTCAGCCGAGACCGTCGAGCAGCGCGGGGAGGTCGGCGAACGAGTCGATGACGTGGTCGGGGCGCCCGGAGGCCGCCGCGAGGGTGTCGGACCGGAACTTGCCGGTGCGGACCAGTACCCCGGTCAGGCCGTGGCGGGCGGCGGCGAGCACGTCGTGCTCGACGTCGTCACCGATCATCACGGCCTCCTCGGGCCGCGAACCGAGCGCACGCAGCGCCGTGGCGAAGAACTCCGCCGCCGGCTTGCCGACGACGACCGCCGGCCGGCCGAGCGCCTGCTCCAGACCGTGCAGGTAGGCGCCGGTGTCGAGCTGGAGCCCGCCGCCGGTGCGCCAGAACAGGTTGCGGTGCAGCGCGACGAGCGGCACGCCGTCGGTCGCCCAGGCGAAGACCTGGTTGACCGCCTCGTAGCTGAACTCAGGCCCGGCGCCGCCCAAGACGATGACGTCCGGCCGTTCGTCCGGGGCACGCAGCGTCACCCCGGTCAGGTCGGCGCTGATGTCCCCGCTGTTGAGCACGTGGCAGCGGGCCCCCGGATGGTGCTGTCGCAGGTATGTCGCGGCCATGGCGGGCGCGGTGAACACCTCCGCGGGGTCGACCGTGAAGCCCGCCTCCACGAGCGCCGCCGCGATCGACGCCCGGTCGCGGGAGGTGGTGTTCGTGACGAGGGCGACGCCGAGCCCCGCCGCCCGCAGCCGGTCCAGCGCCTGCGGCGCGCCGGGCAGTGCCTGCCAGGACACCGTCAGCACGCCGTCGATGTCGATGAGCACGGTCCGGATGCTTCCCATGCGCCGAGACGCTACCGAGACCGCCGCCCCCGTCCGGCTGGCGGACGAGGCGGCCCGCACGGGCCCGGGCTGGTCGCCGCGGCGAGGCTCCCGGCCGGGACGGTGGCCGGGGCGCAGCGGGCGGATGCCAGGGGTACGGCCGGCGCCGCCTCGGTGCGGCTCGCCGGTCCCGGCCGGCAGGACGCCCTGGGGCGGCCGGCGGCCGTGGGAGCCGGTGGCGACCGTGTCCCGGCCCGGGCACCGTGCCGGCCGGCGGGCCCGGGATCATCGTCGCATCAGCAGCGAGCCGCCCAGCAGGTAGGCGCCGACCATCTCGAAGTTCGTCGGCGACAGGGTGATGTGCGCGGCCGCGCTGTGGACGTCGCGCAGGCAGCGGTCCAGCCGCCCGCCCGCGCCCAGCGCACGGGTGCCGGCCATGCTGTGCAGGCTGTCCACGGCCTTGACCGTGTTCTCGCCGACGGTGGCGGCGGCCAGCCTGATCAGTGCGGACAGTTCCTCCCCGCCGATCAGGCAGCGCAGGCTGGCGTGGTTGGCGGCGTCCTCCAGCAGCAGCTCGGCCGAGCGGACCAGCGCGGCAGCGCGGGCGAGGCCGGCCTGGACGGTGTGGCTGGAGCCCAGGGTCTGCGTCCCGCGGGCGGGGACCGTGCCCACGGCGATGCCCGGGAATGCGCTCAGCGCGTCCTGGGCGATCCCGAGGATCGTCGACGCGGTGGTGAACGGTCCGAAGTCGTAGTAAGCGATGGGGTAGCCGCGGGAGGGGCGGGCGGCCGGCGGGCGGCGCAGCAGCCCGCCGTCGACGGTGAACTCCTCGGGCACGAACAGGTCGTCGACGGTGAAACTGACGCTCCCCGTCCCCCGCAGCCCCGTCGTGAACCAGTCGTCGTCGAAGCGCACCGCGCCGGCGGGGACGAACAGCATCCGGGTCCGCGCGGTGGCCGCCTGCGCGGCATCGCCTCCCGGGGGGTCGCCTGCCGCAGGTTCGCCTCCCGCGTCATCGGCCTCCGCGGCGAGGCCCACCTCCGCGGCGAGGCCCACCTCCGTGACGAGGCCCACCTCCGTGACGAGGGAGGCACAGACGAGCCAGTCGGCGTGCGTGGAGCCGCTCGCGAACGACCACCGGCCACGCAGCCGGTAGCCACCGGGCACCGGCTCGGCCTGACCGGACGGGTTGATCCCGCCGACCACGAGCCCGTCGCTGTCCTGGAACAGCTGGCAGGCGACCTGCTCCGGCAGGTAGTCCGACATCCGGGAGATCACGCCCTGCACCCCCATCTGCCAGGCGACCGAGGCGTCGACCCGGGCGAGGGCCTGCAGGACGGCGGATCCGGTCCGGACGCTGACGCCGCCACCGCCGAACGACGGGGATACCCACATTCGGTGAATGTTCTGGTCCCGCAGCGCGGCGATGACGGCGGGCGGCGTCACCCTTTCCCGTTCGGCCTGCTCGCGGTGCCGGACCAGGACGGGAGTGACCTTCTCGACTCGCGAGAGCCACTCGGTCGTCTCTTCATGGGAGTGCGCGGAGCCGCTCCAGGACACGTCAGATACCTACTCTGCTCGGATTTCGCGTCGGGTCTGCGGGCAAAGGCCGGAACGGAAGTGCCGGTAGGCTCTTGACCGGCAGGTTTCCGGCTCTTTGCGGGGACGGGCGGCCGGTTGTCATTCTTGTTGACAGGTCGATACGCGCCGGCACCGGATGGCATCAAGGTGGTGGGTGCCGGGCGGCCGATCGTCGGAGCGGGAGGCTCGACGGGGCGGTGCGTCGCGGTCGTAGCGGCGCTGAGCTGCGCGGACATCCGCCGCCTCTTCCTCGTCGGGGGCAGATGGCCGCGGGTCGCGGCTATCTTGCGGCCGACATCCAGACGCATCCACGGTTCGATCCTACCAATTTAAACGCAGATGCGGACCCATGGAGGAAAAATGGTCCGTGAGTGCGGTCCGATTAACCGGGCCGGGCGGTCCGATGGGCCCCAGTGTGACCCGACAGTTCGGGGGTATTCGCTGGCCGCAGCGTCGCCCGAACGGCCAGATGGCGGCCGCGTGACTCGGATAACACTGCCGTCATGCAACTCGTCCGATACATGCACTGGATAAGGTCTAATTCATGATCCTTAGTATTCGCAACCGATTCACGGGAATTATTACCGAAATAGTCGGCGGCTCGGTCATGGGAACTGTCGCGATGGAGACGCCCGGCGGCCAGGCGCTCACGGCCACGGTCACGATGGACGCGATCAAGGATCTCGGTATCGCCGTCGGCACCGCCGTGGAGGCGCTCATCAAGTCGACCGACATCTCGGTGGCGACCGCCGAGGTGGCCGGACTGAGTATCCGAAACAAGCTGCGGGGCACGCTCGTCGGCCTCGATTCCGGCGGTGCGATGTCGGTCGCCCGCATCAGGATCGGCGAGGGACTGGAGCTCACCGCGGCGATCACCCGGGCGGCGGCCGAGGAGCTCAAGCTCGAGCCCGGCATCCCGGTCACCGCGCTGATCAAGTCCACGGAAGTCTCCTTCTCCGCCGTCTGACGCACCTTCCGCGCCGACCGGCGCCCCGCCGGTCGGCG
>NZ_CM001489.1:3763717-3853909 GCF_000262465.1 Frankia sp. QA3 | reverse complement strand
CGTTCGCCGCCGCCCGCCGGAGAAGTCACCCGATCCGGGTGTCCGGGTGCGGTTCCGAAAAGGACGCACTGTTATCGCGACCCAGGGTGGGTACCCCGTTACGCAGGGCCTGGCCATCCACTGCGGGGCGGGTCGCACCGGCATGCCCCCCCGGCGGTCCACGACGTCGACGCACTGTCACCGAGGACGGGTGGCCCCTTCCATATCGATCTTTTCTCGCCGGTTGTCCGACGTGTCCGGATGATTCGCGGCGTCCCGGCCCGGCCGCGTGCTTCCGCGCGAAAGCCGGACGGACGCCATCGACCAGGAAGCGTGGATTCTCGTGGAGATCGCAATCACCGGGGCAACCGGATTCCTGGGTGTGCATCTGGTGCGGGAACTTCTCGAGCGGAATGTTTCGCTGACGGTTCTGGCCCATGCGGGTTCCGGGGACGCCGCGGGCCGGCTGGCCAGGTTCCTGCAGGTCACCGGGGCCAGCCCACGGCTGGTCGATGACCTTCCGCGCCGGGTCTCGGTAGTCGACGTGGACGTGGCCGAGCCATTCCTCGGGCTTTCCCAAGCCGAATTCCGGCGGGTGGCGGACGGTGTCGACGCCATCTGGCACAGCGCCGCCCAGACGAAGCTCGCCGGCGACCTCGCGGAGCTGCATCACGTCAACGTCGACGGCACCCGAAACATGCTGGCGTTGGCGGCGGCGGGCGGGCGCAGGCCGCGCTTCTACCACGTGAGCACGGCGTTCGTGGCTGGCCTGAGTCCCGAACCGGTCGTCTACGAGGACCAGCTCGACGCCTCACGGGGATTTGCCAGCCCGTACGAACGATCGAAGTACGCCGCGGAGGTAGCGGTCCGGGACTGGGCGGCCGGCAGCGGCCGGCCGGTCGTCGTGTTCCGGCCGAGCGTCCTGCTCAGCCACCGGCCGCCGCACCCCGACCTGCCGTCGGACACCCTGGAGGCGGTCGCCCGCTTCATGCTCACGATCGCCTCGATGGCCGTCGAAGGCGGTCTGGTCGACGCCGAGGAGCCGACCGTGCAGACCGTGCGGGTCGTCGGCGACCCGCGGGCACGCTGGAACGTGATGGCCGTCGAGGACGCCGTCCGCGACATGGTGCGCCTCGCCGAGCGCCCACCGGCCGGCACGACGACCACATACCACATCGTCAGCAGCCGTGACCTACCCGTGTCGCTGCCCATCGACCTGCTGGAGAGCTTCCTGCCGGTCCGCGTGGAGCTGGTCGAGCACGCCCCGGCCGATCCGACGCCGCTGGAACGGATCATCGGCATGGTGCCCGGGTTCCTCATGTACCTGCGCCACCGCCACATCTTCGACGACACCCGCACCCGCACGGCGCTGGGCGAGCGGGTCGCCGAGACGCTGGTGGACCGGGACTACCTGCTCTCCGGCCTGGGCATCGCGGAGTTGGACCTGGCCTCGGACGGCCTGCTCAACTCCGAGCTGCTGACCCGGGCCCTGTCCGCCTACGACCCGACGGTGCAGGCCGACCCCGCCGCGCGGGCCGACGCCGACGCGCGGACCTACCCGGCCGCGCGGACAGACCCCGCGCCGCGGGTCGAATCCACCCAGGGTTGGAGCAACCGATGACCGTCACCCCCCGACCGTCCCGGATCGCGAGCCCGCCGGAGCGCCGGCCACCGGCGCCGGCGCTTCGCCGACCGGTCGCGCGCCGGCCCTACCCGTCGGACCGCCTCGCCGGCACCTTCGTGGGTGGCGGCTTCGTGGGTGGCGGTCCGCCGGCCGGCCGGCCGGGGGCGGGGACCACACCGACCTGGCGGCCGGACGGGCACCCGGCGGCCTTCACCGGGCCGGAGCTGGCCGCCTGCGTGCGCGCGGTGCGGGAACCGGTGCACCTGCTGGCGGTGCCCGGCCGGGGTGTCGGCCTCGGTCTCGGCGGCGATGTCGGCGCCGGGGACGCCGCCGGCCCGCTGGTGGTGGGCACCCTGCCGGCCCTGTACCCGGAGTGGCTCGGCGACCGTTCGTTCGCCGCGGCGCACGGGGTGCGTTTCCCCTACATCGCCGGGGAGATGGCGACCGGCATCGCGACCACCGCGATGGTGACCGCCATGGCCCGCGCCCGGATGCTCGGTTTCTTCGGCTCGGGCGGCCTGGGGCTCGACCGGATCGAGAAGGCCGTCGTCACCCTGGCCGAGACGCTCGCCGGCCAGCCGAACTGGGGCGTCAACCTGCTGCACTCGCCGGGCGATCCGGCGCTGGAGAACACCACCGCCGCGCTGCTGCTGCGCCACGGGGTGCCGTGCGTGTCGGCGTCGGCGTTCATGTCGATCACCCCGGCGGTGGTCCGCTGCGCGGCGGCGGGGCTGCGCCGGACACCCGACGGCAGGGTGGAGCGCCGCACCCGGGTGTTCGCGAAGATCTCCCGGCCCGAGGTCGCCGAGCAGTTCATGTCGCCGCCGCCGGGGGAGATCCTGCGTGCCCTGGTCGACGGCGGGGAGATCACCGCGGCGGAGGCGGAGCTCGCCGCGGGCCTGCCGATCGCCGAGGACATCACGGTCGAGGCCGACAGCGCCGGGCATACCGACGGCCGGCCGATGGCCGTCGTGGTCCCGGCCGTGCAGGCCGTGCGGGACCGGGTCGTCGCCCGTTTCGGTTATCCCCGGCCGGTGCGGGTGGGCGCGGCCGGCGGGCTGGGCACGCCGCAGGCGGTCGCGGCGGCGTTCGCGCTCGGCGCCGCCTACGTGCTCACCGGCTCGGTGAACCAGGTCAGCGTCGAGTCCGGCCAGTCCGACGACGCCAAGGCGATGCTCGCCGGCGCCGATCTGGCCGACGTGGCGCTGGCGCCGGCTGCGGACATGTTCGAGCTCGGCGCCAAGGTGCAGGTGCTGCGCCGGGGATCGATGTTCGCCCCCCGGGCGGGCCTGCTGTTCGAGGCGTACCGCCGGCACGACAGCCTGGAACAGCTCGCACCCGAGCTGCGCGCGAAGCTGGAGCGCGACCTGTTCGGCATGTCCCTGGACGACGTGTGGGCCCGCACCGCCGCGTACTGGGGCGAACGCGATCCCGGCCAGGTGGAGCGGGCGCTGACCGATCCCAAGCACCGGATGGCGCTGGTGTTCCGGTGGTACCTGGGGAACTCCGGTCGGTGGGCGCTCGCCGGCGAGCAGAGCCGGCGTACCGACTACCAGATCTGGTGCGGCCCGGCGATGGGCGCGTTCAACCGGTGGATCAGCGGCAGCTTCCTCGCGCAGCCGGCGGAGCGCGGCGTCGTCCAGATCGCACTGAACCTCCTCGAAGGAGCGGCGGTGGTCACCCGCGCCCATCAGGTGCGCAGCTTCGGGGTGCCGGTGGGTGTCGCTCAGTTCCCGCCGCGCCGGCTGTCCCTCGGCGCCCACGGCTGACCTCGCGGCCGGCCGGTCAGGAAGGAGACACGGACAAGATGCGACGAACGGACTCCCCGCCCCAACCGCCGATCGCGGTCGTCGGAGTGGGCGCCATCATGCCGGGCTCGACGGACGCCGCCGGGTTCTGGAACTCCATCGTCCGCGGCGAGGATCTGATCACCGAGGTACCGCGCTCCCACTGGTTGGTCGAGGACTACTACGACCCGGACCCGGCCGCGATCGACAAGACGTACGTGCGCCGCGGCTCGTTCCTGCCGACGATCGACTTCGACCCGGCCGAGTTCGGCATCCCGCCGAGCGTCGTCCCGGCCACCGACACGGCGCAGCTGTTCGCCCTGCAGGTCGCCGACCAGACGCTGCGCGACGCCCTGGGCGACGAGTACGACACCGCCGACCGCGGTGGCATCGGCTGCATCCTCGGCAGCGGCAATCTGGAGCTGCTCAGCGAGATCGACCTGCGCCTGGGCCGCCCGATGTGGTTCAAGGCGCTGCGCGAGCTCGGCTACTCCACCGAGGACGCCCACGGCATCTGCGACCACGTGCTCAAGGGCTATCCGCAGTGGCAGGAGGCCACGCTACCCGGCGGCCTGGGCAACATCGTCGCCGGTCGGGTGGCGAACCGCCTCAACCTGCACGCGGTGAACTACACCGTCGACGCCGCCTGCGCGAGCTCCCTGGCCGCGGTGTCGGCCGGCGTGAACGAGCTCGTCCTCGGCCGCGCCGACATGATCATCAGTGGGGGTGTCGACGCCCTGAACAACCCGTGCACGTTCGTCAGCTTCTGCAAGACGCCGGCGCTGTCGCCGACGGAGGACTGCCGGCCGTTCTCCGCGCAGGCCGACGGCACGATGCTCGGTGAGGGCGTCGCGATGGTCGCGCTCAAACGCCTCGCCGACGCCCGCCGGGACGGCAACAAGATCTACGCCGTCATCCGGGGGATCGGTTCCTCGTCGGACGGGCGGGGCGCGGCGATCTACGCCCCGGCACCCGGCGGGCAGGTCAGGGCGCTGCACGCCGCCTACGCCGACGCCGGCTACGGGCCGGAGACTGTCGGGCTCGTCGAGGCGCACGGGACCGGCACCGTCGTCGGGGACCGCACCGAGGTCACCGCGCTGACCGAGGTGTTCGGCGGCTGCGGGCGAGACGAGGACCGCTGGTGCGCGCTGGGGTCGGTCAAATCGCAGATCGGGCACACGAAGTCGGCGGCCGGCGCGGCCGGGCTGATCAAGGCCGTGCTCGCCCTGCACCACCACACCCTGCCGCCGACGATCAAGGTGGCGGAGCCGAACGCCGACCTCGGCCTCGACTCCAGCCCCTTCTACCTCAACACCGTGTCCCGCCCCTGGGTGCGCCCGGCCGACCATCCGCGGCGGGCGTCGGTGTCGAGCTTCGGCTTCGGCGGCATCAACTTCCACATCGCGCTCGAGGAGGCGCCCGCCCACGCCGGCGGCGGGTCCGGCGGGACCGGCGGGTCCGGCGGCGGCCGTGGCCGGCAACCTCGCCTGCCGCGGGCCGCCGGCAGCGAGCTGGTCCTGTTCGGTGCCGATACACCCGAGGAGATCGTCGCGGCGCTGCGGGCGATCGACACCTCCCGGCCCACTGCGGGGATCGCGCGGGCGAGCCGGCGCGAGTTCGACTCCCGCCGCCCGGTCCGCCTCGCCCTGGTCGCCGGCTCCGCCGAGCAGCTGGGCACCCGGATCGATCAGGCGGCCAACCTGATCGGCCAGCGGCCGCGGGAGCCGTTCACCAACCCGCGTGGGCTGCACTACGCGGTCCCGAACCACGCGGCCCAGACCGACGAGTCCGGCACCGGCATCCCGCCCGTGCCGCCGCCGCCGGCGGCCCCGCCGGCGTTCCTCTTCCCCGGCCAGGGCAGCCAGTACGTCGGGATGGGCACGGACGTGGCGCTGCGGTACCCCGCCGCGCAGGAGGTCTGGGACCGCTTCGGCGGCCTGTGTTTCGGCGGCACGCCGCTGCACCAGGTGGTGTTCCCGCCGCCGACCTTCGACGAGGCCGAGCGCGCCGCCCGGCAGAGCACACTGACCGCCGCCGAATGGGCGCAGCCGGCGATCGCGCTGCACTCGCTGGCCCTGCTCGCGGTCCTCGACGGCTACGGGGTGCGCCCACCCTGCGTGGCCGGGCACAGCTTCGGCGAGCTGACGGCCCTGTGCGCCGCCGGCGTCCTCGACGCCGAGTCGCTGATCATCCTTGCCCGCCGCCGTGGCGAGCTGCTGCGCAACACCACCGAGCGGGCGGGCGGGCGGATGCTCGCCGCCGTCGCCGCGCACGACGACGTCGCGGCGGCCCTCGACGGGCTGCCCGATCCGGACGTCTGGGTGGCCAACCACAACGCGCCGAAGCAGCTCGTGCTGTCCGGCACCGCGGCGGCGCTGGAGACCGTGCAGGGCAAGCTCGCCGCCGAGGGCATCGCCACGCGGTGGCTGGAGACGGCCACCGCCTTCCACTGCCCCCTGGTCGCGGCGGCCCGCGACCCGCTGCGCGAGGTCCTCGAGGGCATCGAGATCCACCCGGCGCGCTGCGAGGTCATCGCGGGCTCCGACGGCCAGCCCTACCCGACCGACCCGGCGCTGATCCGGGAGCGGATCGTCGACCAGCTCACCGCCCAGGTGCTGTTCGTCGACCAGATCGAGACCATGTACGCCGACGGCGTGCGGACCTTCGTCGAGGTGGGCCCCGGCGGGACCCTCACCGGCCTGGTCAACCAGATCCTCGACGGCCGGGAACACCTTGCGATCAGCCTGGACCGCCGGGGCCAGGACGGCGATGCCATGCTGCAGTCCGCGCTCGGGCAGCTCGCCGTCCAGGGCACCCGGCTCACCTTCGACGACCCGCCGCCCGCCCCTGCCGGGGGACGGCGCCGGAAGCCGGTGATGACGATGCAGATCGACGGATCCAACTACGGCCGCAACTACCCACCGCCGCTGGATGAGCCATCGCCCAACGGTGATCACGCACCTCGATCCGTTGCGACCGCCTCCCCCACGACCGCCGCCGCGGTGGCCGCACCCACGGTGCCGGCCCCGGCTCCGGCCGACGACGTGGCCGCCCCGGCCCGCCCCGCCGCGCCCGCCGCACAACCGGGCCCGGTTCCGGTCGACGGCGCCATCCCGACCGCGCCGACCGCGCCGACCGCGCCGACGGCTGCGGGACCGCAGACGCCGCCCGGGGCCCCCTCGCGGGCCGCGGAGACCATGGCGACACCACCGCTGGCCGCGCCACCGGCCGCGGAGCCGATGCCGGCTGCGCCGGGGATGGGGGAGCCAGGAGTCGCCGTGGCCGGGACGCCGGCGCCCGCAACCACCGCGGCCGAGCCGATGGCCACGGCGCCGCCCGCCGGCGCGATGGCCACGGCGCCGTCCGCCGGCGTGCCGGTGACCGCCGCGGAGGTGCCGGCGACCGGAGCGGCCCTGATGGGCGATGTCGTCACCGCGCCCGGCTGGTGGCCCGCGGTCGTCGAGGCCCACCGGCAGACCGCCCAGGTCCAGGCCGCCTACCAGCACCTGATGACCGAGGCGCAGGTGGAGTTCCTGCGCACGTCGGAGGCCATCTGCGCCCGGCTGGCCGGCGCGCCCGCCATGGACGCGCCCCCGGTGGCCGGCTACCTGCCGGCTATGCCCGCGGTGAACCCCGCGGCGCTGCTGCCACCGGCGGTCACGCCGGCGACGGCCCTGCCGGCGGTGCCGGGCGTGCCGACGAGCACCGGCCCCGGCCGGCCGAACCGGCACCGGCCGGTCAGGCCATGACCGCACCGGCCACCGCACCGGCCACCGCACCGGCCACCGCACCGGCCACCGCACCGGTGGCCGACCCGACGGTCGCGCGGCCCTCCTCCGCCGCGGTCGCCGCGCCGCCGGCACCCGCCCCGGCCGCTCCCGCGCCCACCGCGCCGCCGTCCGCCGCCGTGCCGTCCGCCGCCGTGCTCCCTGCGGCTGCGGTGGCACCGGATGGTGCGATCTCGGCGCCGGCCACTGCCACCGGTCAGGCGGTCGCCGGCTCGCCCGCCGTCGTCCCGGCACCGGCCGGCGGCGAGGCCGTGGGGGTGCCGGCGCTGCCGAGCGTCGAGGAACTGGAGGCGTTGCTGCTCGACGTCGTCGCGGAGCGCACCGGCTACCCCGTCTCCGCGCTGGCGATGGACATGGAGCTGGAGGGCGACCTCGGCATCGATTCGCTGAAGAAGGTCGAGATCCTCTCCGCGCTGCGCCAGCACGTCGGCGAGATCGCGGTCGACGTCAGCGAGAGCGACGCTCTGGCCCGACTCACCGCGCTGCGTACCCTCGGTGAGGTCGTCGACCTCATGCGCAACCGGGCCGACGCCCCGGAGCCGGCGGTGACCGGACCGTCCGGGCCGGATCCGACCGGGCCCGGCACGGCGGCGGCCGAGGTCATCCCGGACCTCGCCGACAGCCCCACCGCGGACCCGTCGGGGGCTGCGGCGGCCGCTCCCGCGCAGGGCCCGGCGGGGGCGGCGGCTGATGCCCCCTTTCTGGCCGGTTCGCAGGTAGGGGCCGCTGACTGGCCGCCGCTGGCTCGGCTCGTGCCGAGGGTCAGGCCGGTTGCGGCCCCGGGGCTCACGCCCCTCGGGCTCGGCGCGCGGCCGCTGACGATCGTCGACGGCGGCAGCGGCCTCGGGTCCGCGCTCGCCCACGAGCTTGACCGGCACGGCATCCGTGCGGCCGTCACCGACGGCCCGCCGGGGGCGGGGACGGACGGGACGCCGGGCGGGCTGCCCGCGGACGCCGGCGGGCTGATCCTGCTCGGCGGGTTGGCGAGCGTCGACTCCGTCGAGCAGGCTCTCGACCGGCAGAAGGACGCCTTCCGCTGGGCACGGGCCATGGCGGCCTCGCCGGCCGTGCACGGCGGGCTGTTCGTCACCGTGCAGGACACCGGCGCAGATCTCGGCCTCGACGGCCGGCAGGGGGAGCGGGCCTGGCTCGGCGGGCTGGCCGCGCTTGCCAGCACCGCGGGGGCGGAGTGGCCGGACGCGGCGGTCCGGGCGATCGACTGCGAGCGGGCCGGGCGGGACCCGGTGCGGCTCGCCGCCGCCATCGCCCACGAGCTGCGGCAGGGCGGGATGACTCCGGTCGTCGGCCTGCGCGCCGACGGCACCCGTCTCGTCCCGGGTGTGGCACCGGCCCTGCCGGAGCCGGCCGGCGCGCACCCGCTGCGGCTCGCACCGGGCGCGGTGGTCGTCGCGACGGGCGGCGCCCGCGGTGTGACGGCCGCGTCCGTGATCGAACTGGCCCGGTCCTGCCAGCCGCGGCTGGTGTTGCTGGGGCGCACGCCCCTGCTCGACGAGCCGGACGGGCTCGCGGCCGCGACCGACGAGCCGGCGCTGGTCCGGCTGCTGGCCGAGCGTGACGGTCCGGCGGCCGGCCCGGCCCGGCTGCGGGCGCAGGCGCGGGAAATCCTGGCCGCCCGGGAGGTACACGTGACCCTCGCCGCCCTCCGCCGCGCCGGTTCGCAGGCCCGTTACCTGCCGGTGGACGTGCGCGATCCCGACGCGGTCGCCCGTGCCCTGGACGAGGTCCGCGCGGACTGGGGACCGGTCAGCGGCCTCATCCACGGCGCCGGCACGCTCGCCGACAAGCTGCTCGTGGACAAGACCGATGACGCCTTCGACCGGGTCTTCGACACGAAGGTGCGGGGCCTGCGGACGATGCTGGACGTGCTCGCCGACGACCCGGTGGAGCTGCTGTGCCTGTTCTCCTCGGTGGCCGGCTGGTTCGGCAACGCCGGTCAGGCCGACTACGCCATGGCGAATGCGACCCTGGACCAGGTCGCCGCCGCCTGGCAGGCCGCGCACCCGGACTGCCTGGTGCGCTCGATCGCCTGGGGCCCGTGGGCCGGCGGGATGGTCGGGCCGCTGCTCGCCGACGTCTTCGCCAGCCGTGGGGTGCAGGCTCTCCCGGTCGCGCAGGGCGCGGCGGCGTTCGTCGACGAGATCACGGGCCCGCGCAGCGCCGGAACGCGACCGAGAATCCTGCTCGGCGCCGGCGACCCCGAGGCGCTCGGCGCCGGTGGCCCGGACGCACCGCCCGCCCGGCGGGTCCTCGGCCAGCTTTCGGTGCATGAGCGCACCCATCCGTGGCTGATCGACCACAGCCCGGCCGACATCGCGGTGCTTCCGCTCGCGATGGCGCTCGACTGGCTCGCCCGCGGCGCCCGCGCGCTGCGCGGCGACGGCGACGGCGACGACGAGGGCGGGATGGTGCTGCGCGACCTGCGGGTCCTCCGCAAGATCGCCTTCCCGCGCCTGGCCGACACCGGGCACGAGCTTTTCGTCAGCGTCGCGGAGTCCGACCCGCGGCGCTGCGGCGACCCGGCCGGCGTCGACGGCGGTGCGGCCCCGTGGCCGTTGCTGCGCATCGACGACGCCGAGGGCATGCCGCACTACCAGGCCAGGCTCGACTCCGCCCGCCCGCAGCCAGTGCCGGCGTCGGCGTGGCCGACGCCGGACGGCCTCGCCGAGAAGGCGGCCGAGGTGTCGAAGTGCCGGGATCTGATCTACCGCAGCGACGCGCTGTTCCACGGCCCGCGTTTCCAGGCGATCCAGTGGCTCAAGGGGATGTCGGAGCACGGCGCCGAGGGGTCCGTCGTCGGCGTGACGGACCTGGCCTGGGGCCTGGACGACTGGTACTTCGACGTCGCCGGCCTCGACGGCGGGATGCAGCTCGCCGGGCTGTGGGCCTGGCGGGTGCTCGGCGGCGCGCTGCCCGTCGCCGTCCGCGAGTGCCGCATCCACCGGCCGGGCCTGATGACCGGCGAGGCCCGCAGCGTCGTCACCGCTCGGGAGATCGACAACATCCACGCCCTGTGCGACGTGGTGGTCCTGGACGACGACGCCGCCCGGATCGAACTGATCGGGGTGGAGCTGGTCCGCCGCCCGGACTGGATGCCCTCGTCCTGACCCCCGAAATGGGGATCGAGCGGATGGTCGCGTGTGAACGACGCGGAAGGCCCCGGACCGGTAGCGAGGGGGCGACTACCGGCCCGGGGCCGTCTCTCGTGACCGGCGCGCGTGCCGGTCACGAAGCGGGCAGCACCAGCCCCAGACGCGCCACCATCGAGCGTCACCGGCTCATCGTCCCACGGACCAAGCCCCATGAAGCCCGGCACAATCGTCGGGTCGGGTCGGGGGGCTGTCGGTGGCAGGTCCACCGATCCGCAGCGAAGAGCTTCAGGCCTGACCGGCCGCCGTCGGTGGAGATTCAGCCAGGATCGGCGTGGCCGCCGGCGCCTCGCGGATGCCGCCGCGCCGGGTGCACGTCCGCCCACGGCACGCCGCCGCGTTCGTCGAGGCGCAGCGCGAGGCCGTAGCCGACGAGGACGATCAGGTGCAGCAGGAACAGCCAGAAGCCGACCGCGACGGCCCCGCCGATGGCGCGGAAACCACCGAAGGGCAAACCGAGGTCCAGGTGGAACGACAGGAACAGCACGAACCCCTGCACGAAGCCGGCGACGAACGACCCGGTCGCCGCCGCCGCCCACAGCGTCGCCGCCCAGCCCGGCCGGCCCGGCCCCACCACCCGGTAGACGATCATCAGTGTCGCGGTCAGCACCAGCCAGTCGACCGTGAACGCGACGACCACACCCAGCCCCGCCGACACGCCGCGCTCGGCGAACAGCCGCGCGAGACTCGGCGTCACGAGCAGCACCGGTAACAGCAGCACCGGGGCCGCGGCGAGCAACGGCAGGATGCCCAGGCGGCCCCGCCACCCGACGAGGCCCTCGGTCGTTCCGGCGAGCCGGACGAAGGCCCGCCGCAGGCCCTCGCCGTAGAACGAGGCGGGCACCGCGGCGGCCACGACGACCAGCGGCGACATCGTCAGCGCCGCGTCGAACGCGGCGAGCACGACCGCCGGGGCGCCGAGGCCGCCCGGCAGCGCGTCGGCCAGGGAACGGCCGAGCTCCGCCGTGCGGGGCCGGCCCAGCAGCAGACCGAGCAGGTTGACGGCCACCAGCACCCCGGGAACGATCGCGATCGCCGCGTAGTAGGTGACGCCCGCCGCGAGCAGCGCGAGGTCGTGGCCGCGCAGCGCGCCGACCACGTCCCGCCCCAACACCATCAACCAACGCAGCCTCATCGCACATCCCCGCCGTCACCCGCCGGTCCTCATCCTGACGGTCCCGGCCTGCGGGGCGGTTACTCGATGACCCGAAGGGTTGAGGGGACGTCCATCCGGCGGACCCGGCGGGCCGCCGCCAGCGGCGCGACCGCCACCGCGCCGACGCCGAGCAGCAGGACGACGGCCAGGGTGCGTCCCGACAGGATCGCCTGCACGCCGAGGTCGGGCACCGTCTCGGCGAGCAGCACCTCGACGGTGTAGCGCAGTGCCCAGTACCCGGCCGCGATCCCCAGCAGTGTGCCGACCAGACCCATGACCGCGCTCTCGGCGACGGTCAGGCCGAGCACGGTGCGGGTGGACAGGCCGTAGGCGAGCATCGTCGCGTGCTCGCGGCGCCGCTCGTCGACGGCGATGCTCATCGCGTTGTAGGCGATGAGCACGGCCAGCAGGAGCACCACCACCTCGCCGATCCGCAGGATCCCGACGAAGCTGCGCAGCAGGGCCCGGATCTCCTCGATGCTCGCCGTCGCCGACACCACCGAGGCCACCCCCGGGACGGCGGCCAGCGTCCGGGTGGCCGCGTCGCGCCCGTACCCGGGCACCGGCTGCACGACCAGCACGTTCGTCGTGCCGCCGAGCCGGAACGCGCCGGCGTCGGCGTTGTCGAGGAACACCACCGAGCGCACCGGGAAGCCGTGGATGCCGGCGACCCGCAGCGGCGTGTCGACGGTCCGGTAGCCGGTGCCGACCCGCTGCGGATGGCGCAGCGTGATCGTGTCGCCGGGGTGGACGCCCAGGTCGTGGGCGGCCTTCTCGGCGATCAGCAGGCCGCCGGTGGGGGAGCCGGCGACGACGGAGGGCGACCACAGCCCGTGCCCGATGTCGAGGATGTAGGTGAGCACGTCGATGGGCGCGGCCGTCCCAGACCCGCCGGCTCCGGACCCGGCGCCGGGACGGGCGGCGGCGGAGATGCGGCCCGGCAGCGCCAGCGTCGGGTCGGTCGCGGCGACGGCGGGGGAGCGGCGCACGGCGGTCACCGTCGGTGAGTTCACCGGTTCGACCCGGGGCAGCATCACCCGCAGCCGGTCGGGGGCGCTGGTCGTCAGGTCCGCCTCGGCCCGGTCGGTGGTGCGGGTGAACGTGTCCAGCTCGCCGGTGAACACCACCAGGGCGGTGATCACCGCGGCGATCGCGACGGCGGTGAGCAGCAGCCGGCGCGGCGCCCGCGCCAGGTTGCGCAGCGGCATCTGGGCGAGGCTGCCCCCCGGCAGCCGGATCCGGCCGAACAGCCGGACTCCCGGCCCCGACCCGGCGGCCACGGCGGTCGCCCGGATCGCCCGCACCGGCTCCACCCGCACCGCCCGCCAGACCGGCGGCAGCGCGGCGAGCACCGGCAGGACCAGACCCACCGCCGCCGCCCGGGCGAACACCCCGACCTGGAAGTTCGTGTGCCACACCGGCAGCGGCCACACCCCGCGCAGCAGTGCGCCCATCGCGGCGCCGACGACGAGGCCCACCACGACGCCGGCGACCACGCCGAGGACCCCGACCTGGGCGCCCAGCAGCAGCGGGCGCAGCGCGAGCCGGCGCGGCGCCACCCCGAGCGCCATCCCGATGCCGATCTCCCGGCGCTGCGCGTCGACGACCCGTCCGACCAGGTTGAACGCGGCGAACACCGCCCCGACCAGGACGAGGACGGCCAGCACGTCCCACAGCCGCTGATCGCTGTCCACCGCGTCGTAGAGGATCTGGCGGGTCTGGATGTCGTCCCGGTCGGTCACCGTCACGCTGGTGCCCGGCAGCGCCGCGGTCAGGGCCCGGGACAGCTCGGCGGCGAACGCGCCGGTGTCGGTGCCCGGCCGCAGGGTGAGCACCAGGTCGTTGACGGCGCCGGGCTGCCCGGTGAGCCGCTGCGCGGTCGGCAGCGACGTGTAGAGCACCCCGAAGCCGGACTGGGTGACCAGGCCCGGCTGCTCCCCGGGCAGGAGGAAGTACTCCGGCGACTGCCCCTGCCCGACGTAGCGCACCTCGCCGCCGCCGCTGGTCCGCACGGTGCCGGTCGGCGGGAGATGGTTCGCGCGGGCGAAGGTGCGGTCCAGGACGCCGACGTCGCGCCCGGCGTCGGCGGGGACGAGCCCGCGCCCCCGGGCCACCGACACCGCGTCGACCGGCGGCCGGGCGGTCAGGTCGATGCCGACCAGCTCGCCGCGGGAGAGCACGGTGTGCCCGGGGCGGGAGGCGTCGATCTCGGTCGGCAGCACCAGCCGTTCGGCGTCGGCGGTGACGGCCGCCGCGGCCGGCAGCGACCGGACGACCGCCGCCAGCCGCCCCTGCGCCACCGTGGCCCCGGCGCCGACGGCGACGCGCAGGTCGTGGACGTTCAACCGGGCGAAGCTGGCGTCGTAGGACTGCCGCCGCCAGTGCGAGGAGCTGGTCAGGCCGGCGTAGAGCCCGGTGCCCAGGCCGATCATCACCGCGATCGCGAGCACGAGCAGCAGCCGGTGGCGCAGCTCGCGCAGCGACCAGCGCCACCACAGTCCAGGCGATGCCATCCGTCCGCGCGCCCGACTACCCGGTCACCAGCGCAGCTCGGCCACGGGCACCCGGCCGCCGGGCGGCGGCCCGTCGTGGACGATCCGCCCGCCGGACAGCTCGACCACCCGGTCCGCGATCCGGGCGATCTCCCGGTTGTGGGTGACGACGAGGACGGTCCCTCCTTGTGCGGACTGGCCACGCAGCAGCTCCAGGATGCGCACGCCGGTGGTGAGGTCCAGCTCGCCGGTCGGCTCGTCGGCCAGCAGGACCGGGTTGCCGGTGGCGATGGCGCGGGCGATCGCCACCCGCTGCTGCTCCCCGCCGGAGAGCTGGTGCGGAAAGTGCGAGGCGCGCTCGGCGAGCCCGACCCCGACGAGCACCTCGTCGGTGACCTCGCCGGCCCGGTCCCGCCCGGCGACGTCCGCGCCGAAGCGGATGTTCTCCCGGGCGGTGAGCGCCGGGAAGAGGTTGAACGACTGGAACACGAAGCTGACCGCCCGGCGGCGGACCTCCCGCCGGGTGCGTCGGGATGCGCGGGTGACGTCGACGCCCTCCAGCCGCACCGTGCCGGTGGTGGGGGTGTCCAGCGTGCCGATCAGGTTGAGCAGCGTCGTCTTGCCGCAGCCCGACGGCCCCAGGATCACCAGCAGGCAGCGCGCACCGACCCGCAGGGTGACGTCCGCGAGCGCCGTGACGCCGGTCGCCTCGCCGTCGTAACGCTTTCCGACGCCGACCAGGTCGATGCGGACCGCCTCGGCCGCCCTGGTTTCCCCGGCCGTCGCGGTCCCGTGACCCGCCGGGCCACCGGTCAACGCCACGTTCGGCCCCCTGTCGTTCCGCCCGCCGGGCTCCGGCCGCGCCGGGCTCGGACCAGTATCGGCGCGGCCCACGGGTAACCGGCCGGTGGCCGGATTGCGCGCGCCGCCGGGCAACGCCCCACGAATCCGGCGGCATCCACCGGGGTCCGCCGTCGGGCACGGCGGACCCCGGTGGATGGTGGTCCGGCGGCGGCGCCGCGCATCCGCCGGCGCCCCTGGCGGATGGGGGTGACGCGACGGCCGCCGCCGGTGGGGGAGTGGTCAGGGGACGGGGTCCGTCGGGGGACGGGGGTGTTCGGGGGACGGGGGTGTTCGGGGGACGGGGGTGTTCGGGGGACGGGGGGTGTCAGGGACAGGGTCGTCGGGGCGGTGGGGAAGGGTGGCTGCCCGCCGGTGGGCGCCATGGCGGACCGCTCGCCGGTGGGGGAACCGGGGGGTCTGACGCTGGCGCTGGGATGTCGGCGGGCAGCCGGTCTGAGGGGATGTTGCATCCGGTGCGGGGATCTGGCGGGCTGCCCGCCGTGAGGGGTGCGGCGGGCAGCCCGCAGGTCCGACGCGGTGGGACCGGTGCCGGTCCGGCCCGCGCGGCCGTCTCCCGGGCCCGCCGCGGTCCGCCCTCCGCGGACCGCGGCGGGCCGGCTAGCGGGCGGGTTGGCTGTGGTGGGGGCGCGGTGGCGTGCCGCGGACCCGCTCGGCGCCGCCCTCCCGCTGGCGGGCCAGCGGGAGGGCGCTGCCGTGCATGGTCCGGAAGCCGGTCGGGCGTCGGGCGGTGGCCGCCTCGTCCACGCCGGCGTCAAGGTCGTCGATGGCGTGGGCGCGGACGGCCACCAGGATCTGGTCCCAGATCGTCTGCGGCAGCCGGTTCTCCCGCGTGGTCCCGATGTGGAGGAACCGGAGGATCACCTCGTCCGGCAGGCCCCGGGCGACCTGGCCGCTGCCGGCTCCCCAGGACGTCCAGCCGAGGGGTCCGTCGTGCGGGGTCAGCCGGTCGAACACGCCGGCGCGGACGTCGTGGACGAACGGGGCCCACAGCGTGACGGGGATCCGGACCTCGCGGATCCGTCCGGCGTAGCGGTACCGGATGACCACGTCGCCATGCTGGCTGGCGAACTTCAGCCCGGGGGCGCAGGCCGGCCGCCGCCAGCGCAGCGGCGGTTCCACCGCGGTCCTGCCCGTACAGTCGCCCTGGCCCACCCGCCCGTCCATGGGTTCGTCTCCCGTCCTGGCCAGTCCGCCCGCGGCAACGGCCCACCGGGGACCGCACGCGGCCCATCGGGTGCCCGATGCGGGGGTGGGAGATGTGGTGGTCGGGCCCGTGCCGGCGGAGGACCGGCGTACGCAGACCCGGTGTGCGCGCTCGGTGGTGGTGCCCGGTGTGCGGGCAGGGTCCGGGAGAGGACCCATGTGTGCGGTGCCCGTGGCCCTCTCCCGGTGTGCCTCACCGCCCATGAAGACCCGCGCGGCGATCCGCCCATCGCAGTGGGTGATCGAGTGCGGGCGGGGCAGCCACCCTCGGCGGAATCCGACATCCCAGGAGGAGGATCCCGTCGACATCATCAGGTGTCCTCCTCGCCTCGGTAGCTGGGAAGCGGGCTGCGCGTCCGCCGGTGGACACATCACACCGTGCTGGGCGTATTTGCGACAGAGTGCAACGAGTCGTTGCGGCCGCCCGCGAATTCGTTGCGCCTGATCGGCGGCTTCCGCGCCGCCGGAAACGGGAACGCCGTGTCCGGTCGGTGATTACGCACCGTTATGCCGGGCCGGCCGTCGGCGGGCTTCTTTCGCCGTGGGCGGAGAGGCTCAGGCCCAGGTCCGCTCACCTGCGGCGACACTGCTGACGCCTCGTCTGTGCGCACCCAGCCTACGAGAGTTCCGCGCAATTGGCATCGATCAAAGATGGTCTGTTTTGTTGACGGGCGAGAATTGGCTAACAGTGCCGCCGCCGTTGCGTGTGGGAAGGGGATGTCGAGGCGACGTGGCCGCCGGCAGGCTTGGGCGTGGGTGGCGATTGGGTCGTAGTCCACCCGGTGTGATACGGGGGAAATCGCCCTGTCGGTGTCCCGGCGGCCGGCGAGCGGAACGCGGCCGGGCTCGCCGCCTGCCTCGCTGGTTCTCCAGCAGGCGCCACACCGACGGCGCCCGGCCGCCGGTGTGCGGTTCGACCCGACCCTACCTCGAAATGGCCGCCACCTCCGGTGTGCCGAACCGCCGTCGCGGCAGCTCGGCGTCGTCCGGGAAAGGTTCGGCGTCATCCGAGAGTGGCACCGAAGAAGGCGGGCCGGACGGGGTCCGGCGGTTTCGCGCCGGACCCGCGGTTCACCAGGTCAGCTCACCAGGTCAGCACGAGTCGGCCGCGGGTGCCGCCCTTCTCCAGGATGCGGTGGGCCTCGGCGGCCTGCTCGACCGGGATCGCCTTCGCCACCCGCAGGGTGACGGCGCCCTCCTCGACGAGCTGGCGCAACCGGTCGAGCTTGGCCTGCTCGCGCGCGTAGGAGCGCACCCACACCTGATGGATCGTGATGCCGCGCTCGGTCTCGCCGACGAACGGGCGGACGGCGGCGAACCCGCCGCCGTCGCGGATCGCGCCGAGCAGGGCGTCGTTCTGGATCGAGCCGTCCGCCAGCCCGTCCACCCCACCGGGCACCGCCGCCCGGATCCGCTGCGCAACGTCGTCGCCACGGCGCACCACGATGTCGGCGCCGAGCCCGCGGACGAGCTCGGTGTCCGCCTCGGCGGCGTCGGCGACGACGCGCAGCCCGTCGGCCTTGGCGAGCTGGACGGTGTAGCCGCCGAAGCAGCCGGCCGCCCCCGTCACCGCCAGCGTCTGGCCGGGGGTGAGGCCCAGCAGGTCGAGCGCCAGCCGCGCGGTGAGCCCGTTCATCGGCAGTGTCGACGCGGCCACGTCTCCGACGCCCGCGGGAACCCGGGCGACGGACTCGGCCGGCACCACCACCTGTTCGGCGTAGCCGCCGTTCGACCCGGCGGGGACGACGATCGCCATCACGTGGTCACCGATCGCGAGATCGGTCGACACCCCCTCGCCGATCTCGTCGAGGACGCCGGCGACGTCCATCCCCGGCACGTACGGCGGCGCCCATTTGGACAGCCATTTCGCCCGCTCGCCACTGCGGGTGAAGGTGTCCGTCGGACTCACGGTGGCGGCGGCGGACCGGATCCGGACCTCGCCCGGCCCGGCATGCCGCTCGGGTACGTCCACGATGCGCAGGGCCTCCGGCCCGCCGAACTCGACCACTCCCACGGCTCTCATAACAGATGACACTAACGCCGCCTACCCGCCGCCGCGCCATCGAACGTGCGCGGCCGGCCCGTTTGCGACAGCGCAGTCGGGTCGACGCTTTCCGCCGCTGAATGGGGCTGACGAACAACCCAGGCAAGACGCATTGTGGTCGACTCGGTACTCTTGCCGACATGGGGGTGGATCTCGGCTCCGATCGGTCCCGCCAGCGGATCGACCGGGCCGCGGGGGCGGTGCTGCAGGCGCACCGGGATATCTCCGGATGGCTGGACGCCCGCCGCGGAGACGACCGTTTCATCCGGTTTGGAAATCATTTCCGGATACTCGACGGGGTGCTGGGCCGGATGCTCGCCGCCCTGGCCGGCAGGGTCGATTCCCTGCGGGAGCTGGGCGACAGCGGCCCGAGCTACGACGGATGCCGGTCCGTGGAAACGATGCTGACCGTCGTGCGGCGCACGTTCGACTGGTACCGCGAACGCTATGACCAGCGGTGCGACGAGCGGCTGGGCCCGATTCTGCTGGCCGCCGACGAACTCGTCCGTTCGTGCTGGTCGCAGCCGTTCGCCGCGTTGCGGCTGGCGGCGCCGACCGGTCCGCTTGCCTACGTCGACCCGCGTTTCAACGCCTTTGCCGTCACCCGGTCGAGCGTGCCGACGCCGCTGCGGCCGCCGGCCCGCACCGACGCGGTGGACGAGGCCGTCCGCGCCCTGCTGCGCGAGCTGCCGATCCCGGTGATCGCCCTGCCGGAGTGGGCGACGCGCCAGGCGTGGTGGCTGGCGCCGGCGGCCCACGAGACCGGCCATCACGTCCAGCGGGACCTGCTGCCGGGCCTGCCCGACCGGACCCGCGCCGAGCTGGACCGCGCGGTGCGCGCCGCTCCGGGCGGGGACGCGGAGCTCGCCGCGCAGTGGTCGGGCTGGCAGGCGGAGGTCTTCGCCGACGCCTTCTCCGCCGTCATGATCGCCGATGCGGCGGCGTGGGCCGTCGACGAGCTCGAACACGCCGCGCCCACCCGTCTCGCCGCGCTGTCCCCACCCGGCCACCCGTACCCGCCGCCGCTGGTCCGCCGCGCGCTGCTCGGCGAGCTCGTCCGCCGCGTCCGCGGCGAGGGCCCCGCCGCGCGGCATCCAGCCCCCGTGGTCGCCACGACGGCCGTCCCTGCTCCCGCCGCCCCTGCATCGCCGGCTGCTACTCCGGCGGGCGTGCTGACCTCGGTCGCGCAGGCCGAGGCATGGCTGGCGGAGACGGGCGCCGCCGGGCCGGCCGCGGCCGAGCTTCGCCGGCACCTGGCCGTCGTGCCCGCCGTCGCCGAGGCCCTGCTCACCCTGCCGGTAGGCGCCACCACGCTGCTCGCCGCCGCCGGCGTCGACCCGGCCTGGTTCGCCCCCGGCGGTCGGATCGCGAGCTGGGCGAGGGCCCTGCGCAGCGACCCGGTGCCGATCAGCCCACACGCCCGCAGGTCCCGCCCAGCCGCGCGCCTGGCCGTGCAGGCCGGCGTCGCCGCGCACCTCGTCGCCGCCGACGGGCAGCTCGACGGCCTGCACCGCCGGCTCGCCGCACTGCTGCGCACCTGCGGCGAGCCGGGAGTGCTCGCCCCCGCGCCCCCGCCCGGTGACGTCGACGCCCTCGCCACCGGCCTGACCACGTGGCTGCTCGCCCACGGCGAGGCCGTGTCCGCCGATGCCGAGCTGTCCGCCGATGCCGGGATGCCAGCCGGCGTGACAGGGGCGGGCGGCGCGGCGTCGATGAAGGTTCGTTGACGATGACGGGATTCCGGCGAGGTGAACTGACGCCCGGGGATCCGCCGCGTCGCCCGGGAGCCCGGCGGGCGGCGGATTCCCGGTCGGAGGTGCGTGCGTGACGGCCATGGACGCGTCGACCCGGGCCGGGGGCTGGTGAGGATCCCCCGGGTCCTCGTCGACGTCGAGGACCGTGGGGACGGATGGACCGTGCGGGTGCGGGGCGCGGGGATCACCGCGGGGTACGGGATGGCGGCGGTGCTGGTCACCGACGTCGACGGGCTGCCGCGGCGGGTGCCGGCCGGGCGCACGGACCCGCCGGGGCCGCCTGCTGAGCCCGCCGCGGCCGCCGCGCCGGACCCGCTGCCCGGCCCCGGCCTCGTGCCGGGGGCGCAGCTCGCTGCGGAGCCGTGGTCTGGTCCGAGGTCGCCCCATCCAGGTTTTTGGCATGGTCGGGGGGCGGGGTTGCGGCCGGGCGCGCATCAGGATCGTCCTCCCGGTCAGTTCCACCATCCGAGCCAGATCTACCGTTCGGGCGACCGGATGCCCCCGCCGCGGCCCGAACCCGGTGTGAGCCCGTCGTTCGGGCCGGGCGGAACGGACCCGGAGCTGGCGGCGGTGTGCGCCGGTGACCCGGACGCGATCTGCGGCCTGCTGGCCCGGATCGCCGGCCGGGACCTGCGCGACGGCGACGCCGAGCTGTACGGCCGGTGGCTGTTCGAATGCCTGCTCGCACCGGTGTGGCAGCGCCTGCTCGCCGCGCCCGCGGTGCGCGCCGCGCAGGGGGTGGAGCTCGCGTTGCGCTGGCCGGCGGACGACGTGGCGCTGGCGGGCCTGGTGTGGGAGGCGATGCACGACGGGGAGGCGCCGCTCGCCGGGCATCGCCGAGTGCTCGTCGCCGTCACCCGGGTGGTGCCCGCCGCGACTCCGGCCCCGGCGACGATCCGGCGGGTGCCGAGGGTGCTGTTCGTCTCCGGCGCCGCCCTCGACGACGCGGTGATCCGCCCGGGGGCGATGTTCATGGGTCTGGTGCGGACCTTCGAGGCGGAGGGCCTGTGTGTCTCGCGGGCGATGACGAACGCGACGCTGGCCGACCTCGGCGAGGCGTGCGCGCTGTTCGCCCCGGACATCGTCCACCTGGTCGCGCACGGCGACGTCGAGGAGAACCGCGCGGTCCTGCGCGTCGCCGACCCCGGCGAACCGGACGGGTTCCGCCACGTCGACGGCGAGACCCTGGCGCTCGCGCTGCGCGGCCCCGCAGGGATGCCGGCGGCGGTCATCCTGAGCGCCTGCGGCAGCGCCCGCCCCGGCGGCGCAGATGCGGGCGGCCCCGGCGCGGCCTGGGGTGAGTGGGCAGGCGCGGGTGGGGGAACGGGCGTGGGCACCGGCGGCAGGCCGGCCGGGAACGCCGACGCGCCTGCGGACGCGTCGCGGGCCGCCGGCCGGTCGCTCGCGGCCGAGCTCGCCCTGCGCGGCGTGCCGATCGTCGTCGCGATGTCCGGCGAGGTCAGCGAGCAGGCGAGCCGGATGTTCACCCGCCGGTTCGTGCGGGCGGTGCAGCAGGGCGCGTCGGTGGTCGACGCCGCCGCGGCCGGCCGGCGGGCGGCGCTGCTGCGCGGTGACCCGCCGAGCCGGTATCTCGACTGGGCGATGCCGACGCTCGTCCTCGCCGAGAACGTGCCCCCGGACCTGCGGGTGGTCGACCCGGCGCCGGTGCTCGGACTGCGCCGGGCCGCCGAAATCCTGGGGCTGCGCCGAGCGCCGGTGTTCATCGGCCACGACACGGTGCTCGCCGCGACCGACGCGCTGGCCGCCCCGGCGGCCGAGACCTGCCCCGGGTTCGTCGCCGCGGTCGCCGAGGGGCCGATCAGCGGCCTGGGCGGCAGCCGCCTGCTGCGCGAGGTCGGGCTGCGTCTGCTGCGGACGGGGCATCTGCCGCTGCTCGTCGGCCCCTTCGGCGACGGTGCCGCGCCGCCGGACCTGCGCGCGGTCGTCAGCCAGATCCTCGAGAAGGCAATTGAGATCGCCGAGGTGCTGAGGATCGACCCGCCGCCGCTGACGGTCCTCGACGCCGATCCCGGCTTGCGGCTCGCGGCCACCGTCAGCCCGCAGGCGTTGCGCGGCGTCGGCGCCGAGGATCGGTTCGACCTGCTGGGCGACGCGGTCGCGGAGTTCGCCGCCGGGACGGCCCCGCTGCGCGGACCGGGGCTGCGCCACCGCCTCGCCCGCGACCTGACCGCACTCGCCGACGCGGCCGTCGCCGCCGGTGAGCCGTTCGGCGCGGCTACGCGGGTGGTCGTGCTCGGCGACGAGGTGCACCGGTGGGTCGGCGGGCTGCGGCCGCTGCTGGCGATGATCCGCCGCGACGGGCTGGGCAGCCCGGACCGGCCGATCCCCGTGGTCGTCACCGCCTCCCTGCTGGAGGATGAGGGGGTGTTTCTGAAGCAGTTCCGGGACAGGCAGGCCGGGCAGCCCGGCTTCGTTTTCCCGGAGCTGGCCCGGATGTCCCGGGCGAGCGCCATACTGGGCTATCAGTGGGTGCTCCTCCACCCGTGGCAAGCGGAGTATCCGTTCGTCTACACGGCCGCGCGGAACGCGTCACGGGTGAAAATCGAAGAAAGCCTCGCGCACTTGAACGGCATACCCACCGCTGTCCGCAAGGACCTGTACCTGCTCGCCGAGATTCTCACGACGCTCGAAACCTTCGTCGCCGCCGACGACGAGGGCGCCATGCGGGCGTACGAGGAGCAGTTCCGGTGAGGTCGCCGCCGCCCGGACGCCCCGCCGGGTCGACCGGCCGTGGCGCCGACCCCGCCGAGGGCCCGCCGCCGGATGTCGGCGCGTTGCTGGCGCGGGCGCGCTTGGCCACCCTGGCGGCGTTCGAGCCGACCCGGCTGTGCCGGCTGGCGCTCGTGCCCGAGTGGACGGACACCACCGCCGTCCTGTTCGGCCTCGTCCCCGCCGACGAGTTGGCGGCGCTGCTCGCGCAGCTCGACGAGGCCGGTCTGATCGAGCGGCGGCGTGCCCTGGGCCCGCGTCGGACGATCCGGCAGGTGTTCTGGCTGCGGGCGTCCCGGCGCGACGAGGTCGGCCGCCACCTGCGCGGCCTCGGTCTCGACGTCGACGCCGAAGTAGACGCTCTCAGCGAGGTGATCACGGAGGCGATCGAGGCGTCCGCGGGGGAGCTCGCCCGCGAGTTCGCGCCCTGGCTGGAGGTCGCCGTCCAGCACCGCCGCGACCACTCCGGGTCCAGCCTGTTCCAACGGGTCGACAGCCTCGTCACCGCCGCCGGACCCGGCCCCGGCGGCCGCCCGGCTCCCTACGACCTGCCCCGGCGCGACGACCCGCTTCGGCGCGACGACCAGTCCCGGCGTGATCCTCCGCCCCGGCCCGGCGTCCGGTTCGAGCCGGCTGCCGGGCTGGCCGCCGCGGCCCGTCTCGTCGCCGCGGCGCGGACGATCGGCGCGATCTGCGGGGGCACGCTCGCCGAGGCGGCCCGCCGGGCCGGCTGGCGGCTCGACCGCGCCCACCGCGACGCCCAGGACGCCGAATACCTGCGCGACTACCAGAACCGGGCCGAGGCCGAGGACGCGCTCGGCGAGCTCCTCGCCGACGACGGGCCGGACACCCCGTGGGCGGTGCACCTGCTCGGCGCGGGCGGCATCGGCAAGACGATGGTCCTGCGCTACCTCGCCTCGGGCGGGTACGCGGCCGCGCGGGGCATCGCGCCGTTCCCGGTCGCGCGCGTCGACTTCGACCATCTCGATCCCCGCTATCCCGAGCATCGGCCCGCGGAGGTGCTGCTCGCGCTCGCCGACGAGCTCGCCGGCTACGGGGCCAGCCGCGGCTGGTACCGCTCGTACCGGCGCTTCCGCGACGCGGCGAACGCCCTGCACGAGCAGCTCGGCCGCGCCGGCCCCGAGCCCCCGCCCGCGGAGCAGGTCTACGGCTCGGCGATCTACCCGGACCACGGCCCGGTCCGGTCGACCGCGGGCGCGCTGCGGGCCGCCGCCGCGCAGACGATCCGGGCCCTGTTCGACGAGGTCGTCCGCACGTTCGCCCGGGTGCTGCGGGAACTGGGCCGACCGCGCGTCGTCCTCGTGCTCGACACCTGCGAGGAACTCGCCAAGCTGTACGCCCCGGGCACCGCGGCCCCGGCCATCGACCGCACCTTCGACCTGCTGGAACGGCTGCACGCCGAGCTCCCGGGCGTCCGGGTCGTCCTCGCCGGTCGCCGCCCGCTCGTCCCCCCGCCGGACGACGGGCAACGCGCCGCCGGGCCGGTCCTGCTGGTCCGCGACTACGTCCGGGTGGTCCCGGTCGCCGGTTTCACCGCCGCCGAGGCCCACCGCTACCTCGACGCACCGCGAACCGACGTGGACGCCGGGCTCGACGACATGGATCTGGACTCCGCCCAGGCGACCGTCCTGCCCGGTCGCCTGGGCGGACTGCAGCCCACGCCGCCCGGCGGCGCGCTGCGCGCCGCGCTGCTGGAACGGGCCCGCATGCCGCCCACGCCGGCGGGCGAGGTCCGCTACAACCCGTTCGAGCTCGCCGCCTACCGGGAGTGGATCGCCCGCGAGCCCGAGCTCGACCCGGCCGTGCTGCGCGCCGCCGGCGACCCGCTGGTGGAACGGCGCATCATCGCCCGCCTCGCCGACGACGACGCCCGCGGCGCTCTCGCCATCGCCGCCGAGCTCGGCCGCTTCGACCTCGGCATGATCAGCCCCGCGCTGCGCCGCGCCGGTCTCGACCCGCGGGCCGCCTTCGACGGTCTCGCCGCCCAGGAGTGGACCCATGTCCGTGCGCTGGGCCCGCGGGGCGAGCCGCTGGTGATCGAGGTCGACGAGCACCTGCGCGAGCGTATCCGGGTCGCCGTGGCCGCCGAGCCCGACCGCTACCCGCTCGACCGGGCCCGGCTCGGCCGGGACGCGGCCGCGCTGGTCACCGCCGGCCCGCTGGCGGCCGTCACCGCCGAGGCCGTGGAGACCGCGGTGCGGCTCCTTCCGGTCGCCGACGCCGCCTACTTCTGGGCCGATCTGGAGGAGCGGATCGTCGTGTCCGGCGAATGGGGCTGGGCAGCCCAGGTCTGCGTGCGCGCCGCCGGCGTCGAACGCCTGCGCGCCGAAGGAACGGAGGCATCCCCGACACCACGCCCACCCGAGCCGCCCCCGCTTCCGTCCAACCCGACGATCCTGGCGGCGATCCTCGCTACCCAGGCCGCCGCCCGCATCCACGCCGGGGATCACGTCGCGGCCCAGGCCCTGTGGGCCGGGGTGCTCGACCACGCGCCCCGCCATCCCCTCGCCGAGCACGGTGGCGTGCTGCGCGCCAGGGCTGTGCTCGGGCTGCTCGCCTCGGGCGGGAGCACGTTCGCGCCGTTCGGCGCGGGCGTATCGACGACGGCCTCATCGATCTCGGTCGCGACTTGGGCGTACGGGCGCGTGGCGAAGCCGCCCCGGCCGTCGGATTCCCGGTCATTCCGTCCCTGGCCGGGCACTCCCCGGCCGGCCGATCTCTGGCCGACCCGACCCGCGGACTCCCGCGAGTCTCTCGGCGGGCTCGCTCTCGACGATGTTCCGGCCGGGTCGCTGCTCGCCGCCGCAGAGGCCCTCGCGGAGGGTGCCCTGCCCTACGTCGGCCCAGGCGGCGGGGACCGGTCCGGTGTCAGCCTCGCCGGGACCGGCGGTCTGTCTGCCGCGGGCGGGGTGGTGGCGGGCTCCGTTCGCGTCACCGTGGAGTTCGGGACGGACATCTTCAGGGGCCGGTCGGGCCGTCTCGCTGCGGCGGGGCAGTTCATCCGGCGGGAGGCCGACGATCTACTCGGCGCCGCACGTGGCGCGCCGGGAGCAGACGATCCGGCGGTTGCGCTCGTCACCGAGCTCGTCGAGACCATCCTGGCGTTACGCCTGCCCGCCGCGGCGGGCCCGTCGCCGGCCCGACTGCTCGGGGCGATCGAGCGGTTCGAGCCGGCGGCCGCCCGGCCGTGGGCCGACTGGGTGGCGCCCCCCGGGCTGGTCGACCGCGCCCATCTCGCCGTGCTGCTGCTGCGCGCCCGCGGGGTTCCACCGGCCCGGCCGCCCGACCTGTCCGCAGGCTGGCTCGACGAGATCCTTCGGCGCACCGGGGACGTCGACGCCGAGCGGCGCGTCGCCGCAGCCGTCCACCTCACCCTCGACCACCACGTGATCCGCCGCGGCAAGCTCGAACGTTTCACCGATCATCTCGGGTATGTGGCCGGGAGGCATCCGACGAGCTGGTTGCACCGTCAGGTCCGCCCGCTCGCTGTCGAGGTCGCCGACGCGTGGGCGCTGCTCGACGAGCCGCACCGGGCCGCCGAGATCATCGCCGGGTACCGCGAGGCGGCCCGGACGGACGGCGACGACCTCGCCGCCGTCGAGCAGTGCGAGCTGGCGCTGCTGGCGCTGTGTCGCCGCTACCGGACCACCGAGTTCAGCCCGTCGATCCGCCAACTCGCGCGGGCGGGCTCCCCACCGGTGCGGGCCGAGGCGTGGCTGGTTCTGGCCCTGGTCAACGGGCAACGGCCGGACAGTCCCGCGGAGGCGGGTAGCTGGCACGCCTGGTGGCGCTGCCAGGATCACGAGTCGCTGACCCGCGGAGCGCAGCCGGGTTCGCCGGTCGTCCTCCCGGCTCCGCCGTCGGCCGACGAACCGGGCCCACCACCGGGGACGAGCGTGGTGGACCGCCTCGAGTGGCGGACGCTGACCCTGGGCCCGGCCAGGTCGACCGCCGCCGACCCCCGGGAGCTTGACCGCCTCACCGACCCGCAGGCGCGGCTGCGCGGTGCCGCGCTGCTTCGTGACCCGCGACGCCCGAGCGCCTCGTCCCGGCGCGCCCGCCAGCCGTCTTCGGGCGGCGACCCGGTGGACCGGGAGATGTCCGCGCTGGCGCCGCTGGCCGGCGCCCGCGCGGCGATGGCGGTCGCCGAGGTCCTCGCTCCGCGGCTGCCCGCACACGCCGCCGCACTGCTGGAACATCCGTCCGATCTCGTGCCGCGTTCCGTGGCGGACCGGCTGCGGGACGCCGGCGACGAGTTCGGCGCTCAGGCCGCGGCCATGCTCGGCGCCCGTCTGCGCCAACGCGCCGGGCAGCCCCCCAACCCGGAAACGGCCCCGCCGTTCTCGTCGCGGCTCGTCGCCTGGCCCGGCTGGCTCGAACGCCTGGAGCTGGTGCAGGACGCGCCGAAACCGGGGTCGGCTCCGTGGGGGCGCCGACCCGCGAGCCTCCCGGCGGACACGACGCGACCGCTCCCGCCGCCCGAACTGTCCGTCGCCGTGGTGCCGCCGCCCCCCTGGCTTCGGCCGCCGGTCGCCCAGTTCCCCGCTGCCGTCCCGGACGACCGGGCCGACGATCCCGAGCCCGTCGTGGCGGCCGTCCCTCGGCGTCCAGCCGAACCGGCGCCGCGCCGACGTCCCCGGCGACGAACGCAGGTGGCGGTGGGGGTGGTCGCGGCGGTGCTCCTGGTCGTGGCCGTGGCTGCACTGATCCTCGTGTTCTCGCGGTCCGGGCGCACGGTCGGGACGGGGGAGGGCACCTCCTGGTGGGACGGGAACGTGGCGCTGCCCGCCGTCCTGCTCCCCGGCATCATCCTCGTACTGGCGTCGGTGGCGACCCTGTCCGCCTGGGCCGCCGGCAGCCTCCCGGAGGTGCTTGCGTCGCTGTTCCCGGGGCGCAGCGGCTCGCGTGGACGCCGGCATCGCAACGCCGGCGGCGTCCCGCCGGACCGTCTCCGCCTGCGGGTCGGCCCGCCGATCCGGGTCCGGGACGGCCGATGCGAGAACATCTCCGCGCCCCCGGGCCGGTGGGAGCCGGTGTTCAGCATCGGCATGCTGATCTGGCACCGGTCGGTCCTCAGTCCGCGGCGCCTGATCGACCGCGTCCTGCGCGTCCGGCCGCTGTGGCGCTTCGACGAGCAGCGGGTGACGTTCGTGCGCCGGCGCCGCCGGCCGGCGCGGGAGCGTCGAAGCCTGTGGGTGATTCCGCTCGAGGTCGAGGACGAGGCGCGGGGCGAGGACTGGGAACGGCGGCTCGCCGCTGCCGCACCGCCGGCGTCCGCCCGAACGATCGTCTTTGCGCGCTTCGGGTCCGGGAGGTACCCGCCGGTCGCCGACTGGCCCGCCGACCCGGGGCCGGCGCAGACATACCGCGGCCCGCGTCACCTGCGGCCCGACGACGCCCGACCTGCCTCGACCGTCATCGTGCAGGCGATCGGTACCCCCGTGCACACCATGTCCGGCATGCGGCTGCGGGTCAGCGACGACGGGCCCAACCCGTCCGCCGCGGGAGAGGAGACCCTGCTGGGGATCGAGGATCTCGATGTCAGCGGCATCCCCCTCGCCGTGCTGCAGGCGGATCCGGTGGACGGCGCGGCGGCGCCGCTGGGCGAGGACCGGGCCGGCTTCGTCGACCTGGCCATCGCCGCGCTCGACGCGGGGGCCGGGGCGGTGCTCGTGATTCCGCCCCTGCCCGACGAGCTCGCGGCCGCGGTCGGCGCGGCTGTGCAGGAGACGGTAGTCCTCGGGATGCGGGACGGGCTCGGCCGCGACGGCCGGCTCCTGGCACCGGTCTACGCCGCCCGCCGGGTCAAGGACCTGATCTACGACGAGGTCTCCCGCGACGGCGAGACATCCGGTGTCACAGGAGAACCGGCAGCGTCCGAGAGCGGGCCGGGCGCCATGGGCACCATTGCCGTCGACGATGCGCGCCCCGGTGACGACGTCCTGCTGTTCCTGCGCTGAGGGCGCCTCGGCGCGCGGGGTACGACGCGCCTGGGACCGCTGCGGTCGCCGTCAGCGGGCGAGCAGGTCGGCGAGGGTGAGGCCGGCGAGGGCGGGGTCGTCGCGGGCGGGCAGCAGGGCGATCACCTCGTCGGTGACGGTGGCCTCCGGATCTCCGAAGGCGGCCTGTTCGGGGCCGGCGTCCAGGGCGGCGGCGATCGCGGCGGCGATCCGGGGGCGGTCGGACTCGACGTAGTCGGCGGACGTCCAGGCCAGGGTGACGGCCTCGGCACGGTAGTCGGCGAAGGCACCCGGCCGCCCGTGCGCCCGTGCCAGCCGGGCCTGACCGATCAGCGTCATCATCGCCGGCGACAGCCAGACGTCGTGCTCGGTGCGGGTCTCGACCCGCACGACGAGGTAGTCGACCCCGGTAAGCCGGCGCTCCCCGCCGCCGGGACCGCCCGTGCCGCCGGAACCGCCTGGCCCGCCGGCACCGGCGGCCGGGCCGCCGCGGACGGCGAGTCGGCCGTCGGCGCCGATCGTCAGCTCGCCGGGCAGCGAACCCGGCGGGGCGTTCACGACGGCGAGATGGCCCGCCTGCACCGGCTGGCCGCCGCCACCGGGGCTGATCATCGAATAGTGGACGCTGAGGACCGGTTCGTCACCGGACGCGCCGATCAGCGAGTCGAGGCCGGTGGAGATGGCGTTCGCCACCGACGCCGCGGTCGCCAGCGGCGGCCCGAGCAGCTCGGCGAACCCGGCGACGAACGAGGCGGCCGTGCCCAGCGGACCCGTCTGGACCGCCTGGTAGACCGCCGCCTCGATCTCCACGGTGCCGCCGTTGAACGGCAGCAGCGGGGTGATGGGGAAGTCGAACTGGTCGCCGGGCACCGCCCAGGCGGCGGCCGGCCGCGAGAACGTCGTGAACGCGACCGGCGCACCGGCGCCGAACGCCAGCGAAGCGCCGGCATGCAGCACCGGGAAACGGTCGTTCCCCCAGCTGCGCGCCTTCGCGAGGAAACCCTCGGCGAGCCACAGCCGCAGATATCCCTGCGCCGGCCAGATCGGCGCCGATCCCGGCGCCGGCAGAAAACACGTCGTCACATGCTCGGCGTCCGCATCGAAACCGCTTTTTAGCCGAGCCCACAATCCCCCCGCCACACCACGCAGCCTACCGCGAGCGGAAATTCATGTGGCCCGGCACCGGAATCGGACGAGGAAAAGGCTGCCCGCGGTCAGGGGCCGTCCACCGGGCGGAAGACCGCGACGGTGAAGTCGCCGCCGGGCAGGTCGGCGAACTCGGCCCGCACCCGCAGGCCGCAGCGCACCTGCGCCGGGTCGACGCCGACGATCCGGGCGGGCAGGCGCAGGCCGGCCTGCTCGTCGAGCTCGACGAGCGCCACCACGTAGGGCAGGTCGTCGAGGTAGCCGGGCACGGTCGCCCGGTGCTGGACGATGAAGGAGTAGACGGTGCCGGTGCCGGCGACGTCGGTGAACCGGGTCGGCCCCGCGCACCGCCGGCACCGTTCGAGCGGTGGTTGCAGCCACAGGCCGCAGTGCCCGCAGCGGCACATGGCCAGCCGGCCGTCGGCCAGGGCCGCCCAGAAGGGCGCGGTCACCGCGTCCGGCACCGGCTGCGGCGGGAGGCTGAGCGGATCGGCCCCCACGGCCGGGGGCTCCCCGTGCGTCGTGGTCACGGCGCCGCCGTCCCGTAGACGAGGGCGCCGCCGAAGGGGCCGGCCCCGGAGGTGACCAGCGCCGTCTCGGCGCCGCGCACCTGGCGGTCCCCGGCGTCCCCACGCAGTTGCAGGACGGCCTCGTAATGGTGGTTCAGGCCGTGGATGTAACCCTCGGACAGCAGGCCGCCGTGCGGGTTGACGACGACGTCGCCGCCGTAGGTGGCCCGGCCGGCGCGGAAGTAGTCGCCCACCTCGCCCTTGGCGCAGAACCCGAAGTCCTCGAAGGTCGCCATCACCGTGAACGTGAAGCAGTCGTACATGCAGGCGACGTCAATGTCGGCGGGGCGCAGGCCGGTGCGCGACCACAGCCGCGGCGCGGTGTCCCGGGAGTACATGCAGCTCAGGTCGTCCCACTGGTCGACCGAGCCGCCGAAGCGGTTGCTGTCGGCGGCGCCGAGCAGGTGGACCGGGCGGTGCGGCAGGTCCGCGGCCCGCTCGGCGCTGGTCACGACGATGGCCACCGCGCCGTCGATCTCGTAGCAGCAGTCGAACAGCCGGAACGGCTCGCTGATCCACCGGCTGTTCAGGTAGTCGTCGAGGGTGATGGGGCTGCGGGCCACCGCGTGCGGGTTGCGCACGGCGTGGTCGCGTTCCTGCACCGCGATCGCGCCGAGATCCGCCGCGGTCGACCCGTACTCGTACTGGTGGCGGCGGCAGAACATCGCGAACCACTGGGGCGGCACCAGGTAGCCGTGCGGACCCGCGAACTGCCCCTCGCCGTCGACCTCGACCCGTTCCAGCGCCCGGCCGTACCGGGTCTGCGAGCCTAGTACCCGGTAGACGACGACCACCTCCGCCTGGCCGGACAGCACCGCCGTGGCGGCCCCCGCGACGGTCGAGGTGACGATGTTGCCGCCGCCCAGGACGCTCAGGCTCCACCCGAGATCGTCGACCCCGATGGCGTGGGCGACCTGGCTCGGACCGGCGCTGTCACCGGTCGAGTAGCAGGTGAAGCCGTCGACGTCCGCGGCGGTGAGCCCGCAGTCGGCGAGCGCCTCCCGCGCGGCCTGCGCGGCCATCGACAGCGTGGTGCGCCCCGAGGAGCGCACGAACGGCGACCGCCCGATCCCGACGACGGCCGCGCCCCCTAACGAACGACTCACTGCCCCTCCCGCCGCGTTCCCACGCGTCCCGACCCGACGCCGACGCCACTTCCTCGCCGCGGGTTTCTGGCATTGGACTGCCAGAATCGTAGCCGCGTGCGCCGGTGGGGTCCAGCCTCGGTGCTGACGCGCCGGGCTCAGATCTGCAGGCCCGGCCAGGTCAGGGTGACCGGGTGCGGATGGGGGAGGTCGAGGATCTGGACGAGGTACTGCTGCCCGAAGTTGTTGGTGCGCAGCTCCTCGATCGTCTCCGGCGCCATCGCCCCCGCCGCGCCGTACAGGTCGCCCAGCCGCAGCAGGATCACCGCCAGCCGGTAGGCCGCGTAGACGAGGTGGAAGTCCAGGTTCTCGGCCTCACGGCCGACGAGCTCCTGCCATCGGCGCACCGTCTGCGCCGGGCTGCCGATGCCCGGTAATCGCTCGACGCCGACCGACTCCGTGCCGCTGTAGTCCATGATCGTCCACCAGGCGAGGTCCGATTCGGCGCCGGCCAGGCACACCATGTCCCAGTCGAAGACCGCCGCCACGTCGAGCCCGCGGAACATCAGGTTCGGCAGCCGGGAGTCACCCCAGGCCAGGGCGGTGACGCCGGTGGGCGGGACGTGCGCGCGCAGCCACCGCTCGGCCGCGGTGATCACCGGATCGGTGCGCCCCCGCGCCACCCAGGCCGCGACGTCGAACCAGTGGGCGAGATCCTGGCGCAGGCCGTCGGGGCCGAGGCGCGGGCGGTCGAGGAACGCCACCTTCGCCGGATCGACCTGGTGCAGCCGGGCCATGACCTCAACCGCGTTGTGCCACAGCACGGCGCGTTCGGCCGGGGCGAGGTCGTACACCCAGCCGGTGGTGTGGAACGGTGGGGTGTCCCCGGGCACGCGACCCTCGACGCGTTCCATGACGAAGAACGCCTCGCCGAGCACGCTGGTATCCGTCTCCAGGCCGACGACCGCGGGGACCGGGATGCCCGGCTCGCGGCCCAGCACCCGGTACATCTCGGCGTGGACGGTGAGGTCGGCGTCCTTGTACAGGAAGTCGGGGGAGTCGACCCGCACGACGTAGCCCGCCGAGCGGGCGACCCCCGACTCGGTCCAGCTCGTCTCGCACAGCAACGTCTCGTTGGCCACCCCGGCGGTCCTGGGCAGCGTCACCTCGGTGACGCGCAGATCGGACCGGTGCGGCAGGGCCGTCGAAAACCAGGACTCGAGCGCCTGCCGCGTCTTTTCCGGATCGCGCTGACGGTCCCGGGTCGGCAGCCCGGATTCGATGTAGCTGGCGTTGGTTACCTCCGGCAACGTGTCCTCCTCGCGGCGGGGGCGAAAACGTGCTCGGCGAGATTTCTCGCCGAGCACCACAAAGGAGCCACCGGCGCCCGCGGATGTCGCGTCGGACCAGAAAGTCCGCCGTTCGGCCGGTCGCGGGAACGGTCATCACCTGCGCCGACCGGCGGGCGGCGGGATCGCGGCGAAACCCGGCGGACGGCTATGATGCCGACGCACTGTATGGCAGCGGACTGTCAGAGTCAATGCCTGATCGTCGATGCGGGAGGGCTCGGCCTACCCGGCCCTGACCTCGACAGACAGCTTTCGGTCCGATCCCTTGCGCGGCCGGGTGTCGTCATCCATAGTCTGGAGATCTCGAGTCTGGTCTTCTCGCCAGCTCTGGCAGTCAGCTGCCAGGAAGCGGACGACGCCGAGTGGCGATCCGGCGCGCCTCGACGGCTGGCCGGTGGTCCCCGCCGGGCCGCCTTCGGGGAAAACAGGAGGTGCGCCGCGATGCCCCAGACCGATTCCTCGCCGCAGCCGTTCACGGTCCGCACGGATCAGGCTGTTCTCGACGATCTGGGTGACCGGTTGCGGCGCACCCGCTGGACCGATCGGATTCCCGGGACGGGCTGGGAATACGGCACCGATCTCGCCTACCTGCGGGACCTGTGCGAATACTGGGCGGACGGTTTCGACTGGCGGGCCGCCGAGGCCCGGATCAATCGGTGGCCGCACGTTCTCACCACCATCGACGGGACGCCCATCCACGCCATTCACGCCCGGTCGCCGCATCCCGGCGCCGTCCCGCTGCTGCTCATCCACGGCTGGCCCGGATCGGTCATCGAGTTCCTCGACGTCATCGACCGGTTGGTCGACCCGCCCGCTCACGGCGGCGAGCCCGCCGAGGCGTTCCACGTGGTCTGCCCGTCCCTGCCGGGCTACGGCTGGTCCGGGCCGACCCGCGAGGGTGGCTGGCACATCCGTCGGGTGGCCGACGCCCTCGTCGAGCTGATGGCCCGACTGGGCTACCAGCGCTTCGCCGCCCAGGGCGGCGACTGGGGTGGGATCGCCACCAGCCTCCTCGGCGCGCACCATCCGGACCGGCTGCTGGCCATCCATCTCAACCTGGTCCTGGCGCCGCCGCCCGACGAGGCCACCCTGGCGGCGCTGACCGCCACCGAGCGCGCCGCGATGGAGAGCGTCGCCCGGTTCACCCAGACCGAGACCGGCTATCAGGCCGTCCAGGGCACCAAGCCGCAGACGCTTGCCCACGGCCTGGCCGACTCGCCCGCGGGCCTGGCCGGCTGGATCGTCGAGAAGTTCCGGGCCTGGAGCGACTGCGACGGCGACGTGGAGAAGGCGATCAGCCGCGACGATCTGCTCACCAACATCACCACCTACTGGGTGACCGGCACGATCGGCTCGTCGGTGCGTCTCTACCGCGAGTCGATGCGGGCCGGCCTGTTCGGCGCCCCGGACCGGCCGGTCACCGTGCCGACCGGGGTCGCGGTCTACCCGCGGGAGATCGTGACACCGCCCCGGCGCTGCGTCGAGGCGCACTACGACCTGCGGTACTGGAACGAACTGCCGCGCGGCGGCCACTTCGCCGCGCTGGAGCAGCCGGAGCTGTTCGCCGAGGATGTCCGAGCGTTCTTCCGCTCACTGCGTGGCGGGAGCCCTGAGGGAGGACGTCAAGAGGTCGGCTAGCGTGGCGAACTCGGCGGTGACGTAGGACCCGAGGCTGCGGGACGGCGCACCTTGCAGCCAGCGCTGCATCGCGCGCTGTTCGGCCAGGATGCCGATCGCGGCCAGCAGCTCGCAGCTCTCGTCGGGCTGCGCGAGGCCGCGGCGAGTGGCGACCGCCCGCGCGACGAGCGCCAGATTGCCCTGCTGGTTGTCGTGCTCCTTGCCGCGCAGCAGGAACGACGAGGCGACGGCGACGTGATAGAGCCTGATCCGCTCCCGCAGGCGGGCCACGCCGGGCGCGAGCGTGACGAAGGCGGCCCGCATCGCCTGGAACTCGCTCAGCGACTCCGGCTGGGCCAGGTACACGCCGACGAAGGAACGGATGTAGTCGTCCTCGCCGAAGAAGAGCACGGACTCCTTCGTCGCGAAGTAGCGGAAGAAGGTGCGGGGCGAGACGCCGGCGCGCGCGGCGACCTGCTCGGTGGAGGTGGACTCGTAGCCCTGCTCGGCGAACAGTTCCAGCGCGGCGTCGACGAGCGCCTGCCGGACCCGGGCCTTGTGCTCGGACCACGCGGCGGGGCGAGCCCGCACCGGCTGCGCGCCGCCGCGCACCGGCGTGCCGTCCACCGGGTCCCCCTTCGTCTCCGACAACCTGCTGCCGGGGAAGGCGGTGGGTTGGCTGCCCCGCGGCAGCCAACCCGGCGGCCGCGCCCCGGCGGCGGACCCCGGCGGGCGGGCTAGCCGGCCCGCAGGTCCGAGCGCTCGACGTAGACGTGGCCCACGTCGCCGTCCCAGTCACAGGACGCCCAGTTGATAGCGTACGCCCGGCCGGGGGAGGCGACGCCGTAGGGCAGCCCGCCCGCGAACGTGGTCCACAACCCGGTCCGGGTGGTCGCGGTCAGCTCCAGCAGCCGATCCTGCCAGGCGAGGCCGAACGGCAGCACCTCCCCGGCGGCGACCAGCTCGTCCAGCCGGGGAACGCCGACCACCCGGACATGCGTCAGCACGCCGGCCTCGACCACGTAGCCGCCCTCCAGCGTCACCGTCCCGTCGGTCGACCAGTAGCGGGACAGGCCGAAGGCGCGGCCGCTGCCCGGGAACAGGCAGCCGGCGATGACGTGCCCGCCCCAGCCGCTGACCGAGTCGTCCCCACGCGGGCCACGGGAGTGGTCGCGCCAGCCGGTGCCGTCGAAGGTGACCTCGCGCCGGCCCCAGCGCACCGTGCCACGGGCCCGGTAGAGCTGCTCGTAGTGCTCCTTCGCCCACTGCTGCTGGTCCATGCCGCCGCGACCGGTCGCCGCCTCGGCCGCGGTGTGCGCGTCCCACACGGGCGTCGCGCACTCGATGTCCAGGTCGAGCTGCAGGCGGACCTTCTCGCCGTCGCGGACGAGGCCGGTGCGCATGTTCTCCTGCGGCGTGCGCAGGCAGAAGCCGTCGAAGGTGACCCGCCAGCGCCGGAACGGCTCCAGGCATTCGAAGCGCAGGTTGGCGCCGGCCGGGCGGCGCGCCGGATCGGTGCGGTGGTAGGCCCACATCGACAGCACGCCCTCGTCGTCCGGCAACGTGACGAGCGCGCGGTCCTCCCACAGCTCCCAGGCGTCGGCCACGGTGCCCAGGTGCAGCCACATGCCGATGTTGTGCGTCGGGTCGTAGGGGGTGAACAGGAGGTTCTCGGTCCAGGCCGGCACGGGCGGGCAGGACGCGGCGACCCGCTCGCGCTCGGGCGGCAGGCCGGCGGACAGATCCTCGACGCGCGGCTCGCCGCGCAGGGTGCTCATCGGGAGCCTCGGGTGGAACTGCGGGGCGTCGGCGGAGATGTGGGGGCCACGTCCGATCCTCTCTGTGGCGCGGTGACGGGCCTGCGGCGCGGGCGACGACGCGTGAGCGCTGGCGCGGCTGGCGTGCCCTCGCCGGACGGATGGTCCGACGCGTCCGCACGCTATCCGTTCGCCGCGGCGCAGTCCCGCGAATTCTGACATGAGACTGCCAGATTCGGATCGGCTTCCCTGAGCCCGGCGGTCGCGGGAACCTCGCATGCGGGTGAGGCCGGCCGGCGCCCCGGCCGGCCTTGCTCACCCACTGTCGCCGTCGGATGGCACTTCCGTGCCGGTGTCGGGGATGGCGACCACGCATCGGGGTGGCACCATGACAGGTGCCCGTCGCCGGTCGTCGGTCGTGGGCCGGCGCAGAGGCGGGAGTGCGAACGATCATGCCGATTCCGAGGATCGTGGCCCGGCTGAACCGCGCGGGTCCGAACCGGGTGGTCCGCCGGGTCGCTCCCCGGCTACCGGGCATGGGGGTCGTGGTGCACCGGGGTCGCCGCTCCGGGCGGACCTACCAGACGCCGGTCAACGTCTTCCCGACGGCCGGCGGTGTGCGCATCGCGCTGACGTACGGCGCGGACAGCGAATGGGTGCGCAACGTCGTGGCCGCGGGTGGGTGCCGGCTGCGGACCCGCGGCGGGGAGCTCACCCTGGAGGCCCCGCGGATTGTGCACGACCCGAACCGCCGGGACATCCGACCGGTCGCCGCTCGCGTCCTTCGCCTGCTCGGGTTCGCGGACTTTCTCGACCTCACCCGAACGCCGCCGACCGCCGCTGATGCGCCTTGAGACCGCTGGGGCCGGTGACCGCGGCCCCGCCCGCCCAACCCGGATGCGGGTGAAATCCGCTGCGACTAGGGTGATTTGTGGGGATCATCCCGATTTGGGAGGGCTGGTGGCGGTGGGACCGGACGCGGGCGGTGAGGGGGCCGAGGTCGGGCCGTGGTGGAGGTCCCTGGCCGAGGAGCAGGCGTCGATCGATCTGAAGACGGACAGGCCGCACACGGCCCGCATGTACGACTACTTCCTCGGCGGGAAGGACAACTTCCCCGCCGACCGGGTGGCCGCGGAGCAGGCGAGCGCCGCCTTCCCGAACGCCTCCCTCGCGGCCCGGCAGAACCGTGCGTTCATGGCGCGGGCAATCCGCCACCTCGCCGGCGAGGCCGGGATCCGGCAGTTCCTCGACATCGGCACCGGCATCCCCACCAGCCCGAACGTGCACGAGATCGCCCAGGCCATCGCCCCGCAGGCGCGGGTCGTCTACACGGACAACGATCCGATCGTCCTCGCCCACGCCCGCGCGCTGCTGACCAGCACCCCCCAGGGCCGGACCGCCTACCTCGACGCCGATCTCCATGATCCGCAGGGCATCCTGGACGCCCCCGAGCTGCACGAGACCCTCGACCTGACCCGGCCCGTCGCCCTGTCGATGATCGCGCTGTTCCACTTCGTCCCGGACTCGGACGATCCGCACGGCATCATCGGCCGCCTCGTCGACGCCCTGCCGTCGGGCAGCTACCTGATCCTCACCAACGGCACCGCCGACTACGATCCGGCCACGCAGGACCTCGCCGTCGCCTACGAGAAACAGGGGATCACCGTACGGCTGCGCAGCCGCGCCGAGGTCGAGGGGCTGTTCGGTGGGCTGGAGCTGATCGATCCGGGCGTCGAGCTGGTCCACCGCTGGCGCCCGGCCGGCCCCGACCCGGCCGGCCTCACCGACGCCCAGGTCAGCGTGTACGGCGGAATCGCCAGAAAACCGTGACCTCCTTGCGGGTCCGAGCGGCGCTCGGGGCGATTGGTGGGCCCGCGGGGGCCTAGCCGGCCTGCTCGGCGGAAACCCTTGAGGCATGCAGCACGTCGTGGTCGGCGTCGACACTCGGGAAGCGGCTCCCGCCGCGCTGGTCTGGGCGGCTGACCTCGCGCAGCGGCTGGACGCGGAACTCGATGTCGTACATGTCCAACACCTCAGCCTCGGCCAGATCCGCGCGATGGTGTCCACGGTGCCCGGTCGAGGCGTATCCGAGCGGTTCCTCAAGGCCGAGGAGGACGCCCAGAGCAGGGCGGTCTGCACGCTGGCGGAAAGGACCCTCGCGGGCAGCCCAGTGCACTGGCGGTTCCACATCCGGGCCGGGGACCCCGCGACACACCTGCTCGCCGTGGCCGACAGCGTCGACGCCTACGCGATCGTCATCGGCACCCGGCACGGCGGCGCCGGCGTCGCCCTGGATCGGCTGCTCGCCGGCTCGGTCTCCCATCGGATGATCCACTGGACGCGCCGACCCATCCTGGTGGTCCCGACAGACGTCGACGAGTAACCCGGCCGGGGCACCCGACCGACACGGGGATCGGCGCGACCGGAGAGCGTCAGGCGTCCTGCGGGCGAGGACTTGTCAGAGCTCGGCGAGCCCGGTGAGGCCCAGCCAGGCGCCGCCGCTTCCCTCATAGCGGCTTATGCGCTTGCGCACGGCGTCAGGCGTGCTGTCGACCAGCTCGGCAAGGGTGCGGTGGCTGTCCACGCAGCCGATCTCACTCCACGGCCGGGCCGGGCAGACCTCGGTGAAGCCGGGCATCCCCTCGCCCGAGCGCTCCACGCACCGCACCGCCCCCGGCTTCTCGGTCGGCGCCGTCCGGCATCCCGCGAAGGTGTGCCGCCCGACGTCGCCCCGCACGGCGAACTGAGCCGGTCCGCATGCGGCGCACGCGGCCAGGATCTTGGCGGTGACCTTCCTGGTCCCGGTCAGGCCTTCGTCCAGTCGTATCCGCTGCGTGAGAGCCAAGATCATAGGCAGGCGGGCCGTCCACAGCGGGGGCAGCGCGGCGGCGGCCAGCTCCAGCGGACCCGAGGGTTCCAGCGCGAGCCTGGCGGCGATCCGTGACCGCAGCACCGACGTCATTTCGGCGATCTCGGGATGCGGAGGGACACCGGTGGGCGGCGGCGGGCAGGTGCTCGATGCCTGTCGCGCGAGCCCGGTCATCATCGGACGGACGCGGGTGAGCAGCAGGTGAAGATCGTCGGTCGTGTCGGGCGCTCGCCGGCCGCACACCCAGTCGGCGATGAGGCGGCGCTGGGGCCCGGCGACATGTCGGCTGAGAAGGTCGACGATGCGGGTGGCGAGCTCATCGGCGTCCACGAGGGTGCCGGGTGCCGACGTGGCGTCGGGCAGGGCCGGCCGTGGGCTGACGGGTTCCCCGGGCGCGGCCGTCTCGGCGCGGGCGGACCCGCTGATCTTCAGGTTGCGCAGCCCACGGCTCAACCGGTTGAAGACCGATCCGGTCGTCACCGCCGTCTTGCCGGCTCCGTCCTCGCCGCCGACCGCCGCCGCGGCCACGCGGAAGAATCCGACGATGTCCGGCTCGGTGCCGCCGATCGGGAACCGGGGCGGTCGGGTCGCCGCGCGGTGCAGCAGGGTCTCCAGATCGGGCAGATGTTGTTCGATGTCGGCGAGCGGGTCATCGTGACCGGTGGCGTGACGCAGCTCCCGGACCGCTCGTGCGTAGCCGGCGATCGCGATGACGAAATCCGCGTTTCCGAGTACGGGTAGTGATGCTCCTGGCCGTGGTCGGTCGCAGGCGCGGTAGGCGGCGGCGAGCTCGCCCCCGCGGTCGAGGATGGCGGCCGCCACCTCCACGTCGTCGGCGTCAAGCACGGTGTCGGCGTCAAGCACGGTGTCGGTGCCCAGGCAGGCGGTGGCCGCGGCCACCATCGTCCGCAGCACCGGGGGCTCGGCCCGGGTCCGGGCGAGGGCTTCGTCGACGCGGTGGGCGGCGTGGAGGGCCAGGACGAACTCGTCGGTGTCGTCGCCGCGGACGAGGATCGCGACCGCGGCGGTGAGGCCGGGGAAGCTCCGGTGCCGCTCGAAGTATTCCGCGGCCCTGTGGTGCTGGCGCACGCCGTCGCTGCGCGGGTCCAGGGAGACGGTGGCGGCCGCGAGCAGCTCGACCTCGCCGGGTTGGACGGGCCGGCCTCGCCCGGCACAGATCTCGCGCACGTTCGCGGCGCACTCGACCATGCCGTCCAGCAGTTGCCCCGGCCCCTCGACACCAGCCGTGATGCGATCGAGATCAGCCTGATCGAGCCGGTCGGCCACGCTGCGAGCGGCCTGTTCGAGCCGCGCACGGTCGGGCTCCGCCGCCGCGAGCCGGCCGCCCTCGTCGTCTCCGGGGCTGGGGCGGATCGCACGCCCTTGCCTGGTCAAGACGAATTCTTACGGTTCACGGCAGAACGGTATCCGAGGTCATGACCCGGATCCGGATCGCGGGCAGCCGGTCAGGCTCGGCCGAGCTCCCGATCTCCGCGTGCAACCGTCCGTCGTTTCGGGGAACGAACGACTGCCACCGGCCCGTGCCGTCGTCGAACGAGACCTGGGGTGGACGCGGGGAGCGGGAGCCGACTGCCGCCGGATCGGTCGACGTGGCGAGACCGGTCGACGTGGCGAGACCGGTCGACGTGGCGAGGATGTGCACGACTCCGCCGCGGAGCTCCCAGGTGAGCTCGGGTTCGATGCTCGCCTGGTCGGCGAGCTCGGGCGGGAGCGGCCACCGTCCGCTCGCGGCGACAGGCGCCACGCGTTCCTCCTCGTCCTCGTCGTCGTCGTCCGCTTCCTCGTCCCCGACGGAAGGATCTTGGTATCCGGGTGCGTCCACGGTGGCGTCCGACGACAGGAGGGTGAGCTCCGGCGCCGGCAGCTCGGCCAGCGCTTGGCGCAGATCCTCGACGGCGAGCAGGGCCCACAGACCCTCCTCCCATCGTCCGGCGGGGGGTGACGATGTCCCGCCGTCGCCGTCGCCGTCGCCGTCGCCGTCGCCGTCGTCGCCGTCGCCGGAACCGGCGGCGCCGGACAGTACCCGGTCCCGATAGGGCGCCCACGCCGCCGCGAGGGCATGGACCGACCGCACGTCGATGCGGGTCCAGCGGGTACGACGAGGTCCGTCGATCACCTGCTCGGCGACGGGCACGAGCCGCGCCCCGACCAGGTCGCGCAGTTCCCCGGGTACGCGGCCCGCGACCAGGGTCAGACCGACGAATGCCGGCGGCCCGTCGGGGTCGTCGACCGCGAACCCGGCCCGCAGCCCGGGGCGGATGTCCGCCTCGACCGTCGGCACCGTCGTGATCAGGGTGAGCTGCAGCTGGGCCCGGTCCGGCACATAGTCCACTCGGACGTGGCCGTCCCAGGTCGTCAGGTCCACAGCTCCTCCGCGGCAGGCGCCAGCGTTTTGTCACAACATCACGGACATCTGACCGTACTACCCGTTCGAGCGCCCTTCCAGGCGTCGGGCCGGTCGGCGGACATCGCCTGCACCGCGTGGTCCCGACCCGATGTGAAGGAGCTGGGCATGCGTGGCGACGACGACGACAACAACTAGGCCGACGTCCGGGCGCGGTACCTGAGGGACTGAGGGATCCGCCTACGGATTGGCGTGGGGCCCAGGCTGCCGGCTGCCTGGGCCCCACGCCGACCGGTGGCTCGATTCCGGATAATCTTCCGGTCGGTCCGACGGCGGGGGATACGCGTGGACGGTGCGGGTAGCGGGGCGGGCGCGCTGGTCGCCCAGGCGTTGCAGCTGTTGGTGCGTTCCGACGAGACAGGGGATCCAGCCCCGCTCCCCGCGGCCATCGACCTGCTCACCGACGCCCTGCGGGGCGCCCCCGACGATCCCGACGCGTCGTTGTGGGCAAGCTGGATCGGGCTCGCCTTCGGCGAGCTCGCCGAGCACGGCCTCGCACGCTGGGATGACGCCGTGACCTGGACCCGCCGGGCACTCGCCGGCGCGACGGCGGTGCCCCATCCCGAGCTCGACCCCGCGGCGCTCACCGGCGAGCTGGTCCGGCTGGTCGTCCGGCGTTTCCTGGCGCGCGACGAGGCCGCCTGCGTCCTCACCGAGCTCAACCGGCTCGTCGACGAGCTCGACGAGCTCGACCGCCCGTCGGACGGGTCCGCCGTCGCGAGTGCGATCGACTTCTACGGCGGCGTCGCGCGGATCGCCCTGCAGGGGGACCCGGGGCGTCGGGACCTGGCGGCTTTCGGGCAAGCCCTCGACCTCGTCGCCGCGGCTCTGCCCGGGATGCCCGACGACGCCCCCATGCTGTGGCAGGGCCTGCTCGACTACATCGACGGATGCCTGATCGCCGGTCGGGCCGACGCCGGCCTGGCCGCCGTCGCCTGGGCACGCGGGCTGCCCGACGCGCGGGAGGATGCGGTCGAGCTCGACCTGGCGGAGGCCCGGCTGCGCGAGTACCGGTACGTCACCCGGAACGATCCGGGGGAACGTGACGCGTTCATCGCGCTCATCGGACCGCTCGCGGAGCGGACGCCCATCCCGCCGGCGATGCTGCACACGTACGGGGAGCTGCTGGCCGAGCGGGGCCATGACACGGGTTCAACGGACGATCTTGCGCTCGCGGTGCGGTGGCTGCGCGAGGTGCTGCGCCGCGGCGCGGATCAGCCGGCGCTGACCTGGTACTTTCTGGGACTGGCCTGTCTGGCGTCGGCCGAGCACGGCGCGGATCCGGAGCTGGTCGACGCCGCCGGGTGCCTGCGAACAGCGGTGGAACACGGGCTGGAATCCGTCGACGCCGAGTGCGCGGCCGATGCGCATCGGCAGCTCGTGGACCTGATGGTCCGTCGTCTCAACAGCGGTGGCAGGGTCGCCCGGGCCACCGTCGCCGACGCGCGATCCGTGCTGGCGGGTGCCCGGGCCGCGGTGACCCGCGTGTCCGTCGACGAGGCAGACCGCGCCGAGCTCGCGATGTCGGTGCTCACACTCGAGCTGCTGCTCGCGGGGCGCGTCATCGGAAGCTTCGATCCCAGGCTGTTCGATCGCCTGCTGGGCTACGCCGCGGCGCACCCGGACCCGCCGGCGGAGTGGGGCAGCCGACTTGCCACGGCCCGAGCCATGGCCGAAATCCATCGCACGATGACCTCCGCCGGCCCACGTCCCGACGCCGGCTTCGGGCGGCCCCAGGCCGAGGAGGCGCTCCGTGTCACCGGCCACCCGGACGTCGTCGCCCCGCTGCTCTACATCTCCGCCTTCTTTGCCGGCCTGTACTCCGGCGACATCGCGAAACTGACCGCCGCGGAGGCGGAGTTCGCGCGCTCCGACGATGCCGGGTCACGGGTGCTGGCCTTGTTCGCCCGGTTCGCGGCGCTCTACTACGGCCATGCCCAGACCGACGAGCTGCGCTCCGGCCTCGACCGTCTCGTCGACGAGGTCGCCTCCGCCGCAAAGGCGGACCCCGCGGACGAATGGCTCCCCCAGCTCCTTCTGCCCCTGCTGCGTCTGCGCGACTTCTCTACGCCGAACCGGTCGCGTGGATGGAGACGGACGATGGTCGGCCTCGTCCGCCTCGTCCGCCTCGTCCGCCTCGTCCGACCGCGCCGCCGAGTGGTCGAGGACCCGCTCGTGTCGGTGGGGAACGACTTCGTCATCGTGCTCAACGCGGTGGCGACCGCCGAGGCCGCGGGCGCCGACACCACTCTGCGACGTGCCGCGCTGACCAGGGCGGAGCGTGCGGTCGCAGACCTGCCGCGAGGCAGTGTCCCCCGGGCGGCCAACGCGGGCGTGATCGCGGCAGGGTGGCTACAGCTCGCGCGGCTCGCCGGTGACCGGGACGCGGCGGACCACGCGTTCGCCTGGTCGCAGGAGGCGATGGCCTGGTTCGACGGCCCCGACCATCCGCTGTGGGCGCAGGTCGCCCTGCATGCCGCCGAGGCCCGACGGCTGCGGGACGCTCCTGGCGACCGGACCGCCGGCCGCGAGCTGGCGTTGCGCGCGCTGCGTGGGCACGCCTGGCACGTGCTGCTGCAGTCGGGGACCGGGGAGGCGCTGGCCGCCGCGCGCGGGGCAGCCGCCGCCGCGCTGCGCGTCGCCGACTGGTGCGCCGACGACCGCGCCCTCGACGACCTGGTGACCGCGCTCGAGCACGGGCGGGGACTTGTGCTGCACGCGTCCGTCGCCGCCAGATCCGCGGCCGAGGACCTGGTCGCGCTGGGGCACTCGGACCTCGCGCGGGAGTGGGCCGCGGCCGGGCAGGACGCGCGCACCCAGGGCGGGGCGGGTAACCCCGGCCTCGACGTCTCCGGCGACCTGCGGCGTCGTGTTCTGGCCGCGCTCACCGGCCCGAGCCTGAGCGGGGCACCGCTCGGCGTGCCGGCCCCCAGCGGCGGCCCGGTCGCGGACCTGCTCGATCCACCGAGCGTCGAGGAGATCAGGGCGGCGTTGCGGGCGCATGGCCGCGATGCATTGGTGTACCTCGTCCCCGGCGGTGCGTCGGCTTCCGGCAGTGCGTCGGCTTCCGGCGGTGCGTCGGCTTCCGGCGGTGCGTCGGCCTCTGAAGGTGCGTCGGCTTCCGAAGACGTGTCGGCTTCCGAAGACGTGTCGATGCCGGGTGTTGCGTCGGCCGGCGCGCCTCGACCGAGAGCCGGCGCGCGCCCCCGGCCGGGGCGCGTGGTTGTCGTACCCGCCGCCGACGGCTCGCCCGTCCAGGTGCTCGAGTGGCCGGACCTGGTCGTCGCAGGCTCCCCGGTGGAGCGGTATGCGGTGGCACACGCGGCCTTGCACGGCGGTCCGGGAAAGGGCGACCCGGCTCGGGAGGCGGGTGGGCACGACCCGACGGCTTTCGACACCTGGCGCGCTGCGCTCGACGACCTGACCGCCTGGGCCGGCCCGGTCGCCGACGCGCTGCTCGCCCGGTGCGCCGGCTGGGCGGCCGACCGGGCGGCGCCTCGGCTCACGCTCACGCCGGTCGGTGCTCTGGCGCTGGTGCCCTGGCATGCGGCCCGTCTTGGCGACCGTGCCGGTGACGCCCCGGGTGGGAGCCGGGAACCGCATTCGGCCCAGATCCTGGCCGACCGCGCGGTCATCTCCTACATCCCCTCCGGCCGGATGCTGTGCCGTGCGGCGGCCGGCCCGCCCGCCGTTTCCGACGGGGATGCGCTGATCATCGGGAACCCGGCGGGCAAACGTGACCTCAAGGAGGTTGCCAGGGAAGCTCGGGCAGTGCGGGAGGCGTTCTACCCGGGCGCCACCTATCTCGGCCGGGCCCCGCGTTCGGCACGCACCCAGCCGGCGGGTCGCGGCACGGCCGAGGAACTGCTGGCCTGGCTGCGCCGGGACGGCGTTCGGCGCTCGGTGCTGCACCTGGTATGCCACGGCTGGGCGAGGCCGGACCACCCGGCCACCTCCCACCTCGAGCTCGCCGACGGCCCGGTCACCGCCGCCCGGCTGCTGGCGGACCGGCCGGCCGGGTCGACACCGGTCGACTGCGTCTTCCTGGTCGCGTGCTCGACCAACGTGACCGGGATCGACTACGACGAGGCGTTCAGCGTCGCCACCGCCTTCCTCGCCGCCGGGGCGCGTACCGTCTACGGATCTCTGTGGAAGGTGCCCGACCGCGCCACCTCGAAGATGATGTTCGTCATCCATGACCTCCTGCGGACCGAGGGACGTGCCCCCGCCGACGCCCTCGGCCTCGCCCATCGCTGGATGCGCGACCCCGCGCGCGTCGCCCCGGCCGCCATGCCGACCTGGATGATCCCCGCCGCGGCCGGAGGCCTGCCGCTCGGCGACCCCGTGGCCTGGGCGGGCATGGTGCACATGGGTGCCTGACTACCAGCGGGGGCGAGGGAGCGGGAAGTACGGGCCGAGCTCCGGGTCATGCCACGCGGGCGGCGTCTGGAGCGACTGCGCCACCCCGAGGTAGAGGTCGTACAGCGAGGGGGCGGTCTGCAGGACGCTCTGGCACCGGCGCGGGTCGTCGTCGCTCCACGGGCTGTCGACGATTGCCTCGTAGGCGTCCCCGCCGCCGCGGACGAGGATGACGTTGGCGTCGGCCTCCGGCGTGAGCTGGGCGATCCGCCGGACCTCGCCTGGACGCAGCGGCGTGAGGCGGCCCTGGTCGCGCGGCGGCGGAGCAAGGAGCGGCAGCCAGGTCCGAGCCGTCCCGCCCTGCCCGGCCCAGTGCTCCCAGTGGTGGGCGATCACGCGCATTGGGGGGATGCCGGACCGCCGCAGGAACTCGACCGTCGCGTCCAGGAGAGCGTCATAGGCGGATCCGCGTCGGTCCTCACCCGTCAGCAGGTTCCACACGGTCCGCTCGGCGCCGACGGCCGCCCAGCCGCCCACGGGCAGGACGGCCGCCGCCAGAGCGTCGATGAATCCGGCCGGGTCGGCGCTCGCGAACGGCGTCAGCGGCGCCTGGAGCTCACCCCACGGGTCGAGCTCGGTGTACGCCGGGTCAAGTTCGCACCGGCCGAAGCGTTCCATCAGCTCGACGACGTCGGCAGGCAGTGCGTTACGGCCCTGACGCGCCCGTCCCTGGCTGAACCATCCCATGTAGGCCCCCTCGCCTGTTCCCCTGCAGAAAGGACGGTCTGCGCCAGCCGTCCGTCTTGCGCCAGCCGTCCGTCTTGCGCCAGCCGTCCGTCATGGACCTCATGACGGACGGCGGGGCCGGGCCGAGGCGGGGGGCCGCCCGGCCCCTTCGCCCGGCAGGTACCGGACACAGGTACCGGACACAGGTACCGGACACAGGTACCGGACACAGGTACCGGACAAGGGAAGGAGCCGTGGATTCGGTGGGATTCCTGTTAAGCCTGCTGTGGCCGGGCGGGATCGTGGTCTCGATCGCGAGCATGCGCGTTCGGGCGGGATTGGGCTTCTGGCACGGCCTGCGGCCCTCGGATGTCGCAAGCGTCGTCTGGTTGGTGAAGGCCGCCATCTGCTCGGTGTTCTGGCCGGTCACCCTGGTCGTGTGGCTCGCGCGAGGCCGCCCGCAGCCTTCGGTCGTGTACGAGCGGACGCCCGCGGGGTTCCGCCGTCGGGCCTAGCCAGACCGCCGGGTAGGCCGTAGATCGCTGCGCTGGCCGTGCGTCCTGCTGGGCGCATGGCCAGCGCGCCCGCAGGTGAAGGGGTTGCCCGAGCGGCGCGGCCGGCGTCAGCGGGCTCGAAGCCGCTCCACCCGCCGTGACCAGGTCTCGATCTCCTGATGGCGGATGTGCTGCTCGGCCGAGGTGACCACCGAGGCTTCCCACCGCCGGGCGACCGTCACCAGCTCCGCCGCCAGGTCGAGCGAGTTCGCCGCGCTGTCGGGGGGCGGGGCGGTCCCCCTTGCCTCCGCATCGCCGGCGGCCGCGTCGCCCGGAGCCGGCCCGGCGACGTTCGCCTCGGCGACACCCAGCTCGACCGCCAGCGTCAGGGCCGGAGCCGCGCGCAGTGCGAACCGGCATGACCGCTCCGTGGATTCCCGGCACATCGCGCGAGTGCTCTCGTCGGCGAGCGCGCGCGCGATCCACCGATGGCCGAGCCCGGCCCATTCCCGCGCGTGACCCGTGTCGCCCCGGGCCGCGGCCGACTCGGCGAGCGCGGTGGTCGCCACCGTCCCCATCTGCAGGCTGGTGCGCAGCGGGTCGAAGATCCCGGTCCGCGTGAGAAACCGTTCCCGGGCTGGCAGGACCACGTCCTGGAACAGGGTGATCGCCGCGAGAAGGTCGTCCTCGGAGCCGGCGTGACTGGCCAGGAATGCCGCGTAGTTGTGCAGGTGGTAACCGAGCAGGTCGACCACCGGCCGCGCCCCGGTCAGCATCTCGGGCTCGACCTCGACCATGCGCAGCCAGTGCTGCCACCGCGCCCGCAGTTGCTCGTCGAGCAGGTCCGCATCGGGCAGAGCGCCACCCGGGCCGCCGTCGAGGCGTGCCGCCGCGGCCGCGTTGGTCGTCCGGACGGCGTTCACCTCGACGTTGGAGGCCGACACGATCTCCGCCGCCGCACCGCGATCCAGCACGCCGGTGTCGAACAGGTCCTGGCACCGCCGGGTGGACCGGGTGAGCCGGTCAAGGGCATCGCGCAGGTCCGTCGTGGCGTTGTGGCGCAGCATCTGGAGCCGGGTGAGATCGATCCGGCAGACTGCCACCGCCCGGACCGGATCGTCGTCGGGCAGCGTCTGCCCGACCAGGCAGCGAAGCCGTTCCAGGCGGTCCAGCACGGCCGCGCGGGCACGCTCGCGTGCCGGCGGCGAGGCCAGCACCTGGCGAAGCACGCCCAGCAGCGCGATCGTGGCCGTTCGTCGCGACAGGATGGGCAGCTCGGCGAACCGGGTGGGATCGGGAACCGCGGGCAGCGTGCCACCGTCATCGAGCCCTCGTGCGGTGACGTCCGCCGTGCGCAGGGCGACCCGGACGAAACGGTCCACGATGCTCGTCGGGGTGAGCAGCGCCTCGACGGCGAGCTGGCCGGGGCCGCGCGCGGAGATCCACAGGTGACTGGCGTCGCGCAGGCTCCCCACGTCCAGAATGCGCCGCAGCAGCAGCCCGATGACGGCCTCGTGCAGCTCGTCGCGGGCGACCGGGTTGGTGGCCAGGGGGCCGAGCACGTCCAGGCGGGGCAGGGTCGCGTCGGCGATGTCGAGGTCGCGTGGCACGACCGGGGTGCCCGCGGTCAACGGGGCGCCGATCTCGCACCGGGTCAGCGGCTCGTCCGCGGCGCTGGGTGCCAGCGGCACGTCCCAGGACGGGGCCATGGACCGCTGCGTCGCCCGGGCGCGCACGCCGGCCGCCACCAGCGCTGGCTGCGAGCGGAAGACCTCCACCAGCACGCCGGCCCAGCCCGCGAGCCGCAGCCCCGGGGGCAACGGCTCGCCGGCCTCGTCGACAAGCAGCGGGATCGTCTCGTCGAGCGCGACCCGTAGCGGGTCGAGAAGGCGGTTCACCGCGGCGAGGATGACCGCGGCCCGGGTGTCGGGGCCGTACCGGTTGAGCGTGGCGTTGGCGATCTCGTTCGGCAGGGCCGCCGAGCGGGCCGTGACGGCCACCCGGTCCACCAGGGCCCATCCGTCCCGCGATCGATCGGCGAACGCCGACGCCTGGGAGCGAGTGGGCAACGGAGCCCCCCGGGCGATCTCGGACAGGGTGACCCGGGTGAAGTCGATCACCCATGTGGCCGGGCCGAGCGGGCTCTCCGGCCACTGCACCCCGAACAGCGGCGCTACCTTGCGAGCCAGCCGGGCAGGGACCACCTCGGCACGCGACTCGGGGATCTCCGGCACGACCGCCGGCAGTAGGGCCACCTCTGATACCTCCTCGGCTCCCCCCGACCAGATCCTAGCTGTTGCGTGAATCGGGGGTTGGCGAAAATTTTCGTTGACACGGATTTTCTTCTTCCGTAGAAATCATGTCATGACTTCCAGGCCTGGCGCTTCGGCAGCCGCCTCGGCGCAACCGCAACCTCCGCCGCCAGCACGCACCGGCGCCTGCGGCACCGTCCTGGCCGGTGCCTGCTCACCCGAGGTGGTCAAGGCGGTCCTGGTCGAGTCCTACGAGTTCCGGAGGAAGCTGCACCGCCTCACCCGGACGGCGCGCTGCGACCTGCGGCCGGTGCAGGTCGGGGATCACCTTGTGCTTCGCGGCACCTGCCCGTGCACGGACTTCCTGGTCGACGTGCTCCTCGATGTCGCCGCCTACCTGGACGGCCAGCCGTGGCTCGACGAGCCCGCGGCCGCGGCCCGGGTCCACCTGAAGATCAGAGCCAGCGGAGAGTGGATCCGTCGCGGCCGGATCGCCCGCGGCGCCCAGGCCCGGACCGACCGGATCCGACAGGGTGAGTACGGGCGGCGGCTGCCCGACGAGCTGCATCGGGCCGTGCTGGAGTACCTGGTCGACGAAGCCGGCCTGCCCACCGGGCTCGACGACGACGACGCGCTCGTGCGCCGGTTGGCCGAACGTGCCTGGGACGAGTTCGGCGGCTGCCTCGACGACCATCGCGTCGCCGTGCTGGCCGCCTTGCCGGTGATCGAAGGGGTGTGCTCGTCCGGTCGCCGCACGCGGGTCGACGGTGTGCTGATCTCGTGGTGGGAGCGTTACGTCGTCCGGCCGCTCGGCCGGCGGCCACACGGCGTGCACCAGCCGCTCCCCGCGGACGGTGCCGCGGCCGTCGAGGTCGAAGGCGCTACGGCGGTCCCATCGGTCGATGACCTCCTGGACGGCGCGGTGGGCGTACTGGACCATCTCGACACCACGGCCGGCCTCGACGGCCTCGGCGGTGTCGCGTGGGCGGAGGCGGTGCTTGACGCCGCGGTCCTCAGGGCTGTCACGGACCTGCCGGCCGGCGCGGACCCGCGAGACTGGCTCGTCACCGCCGTGACCCGCCTGGCCGAGGAGGGCATCCTGCCGGAGCAGGTGGCCTGCGCCTTCGTCGCCGACCCCAGCCGGGTGCTGGCCGCGGCCCGCGCGCTCGACCAGCTCCTCCCGAAGCCCGGTCGCCAGCCGCTCGGCCGGGCCGGCGGCGCGTTGACGGGTCGCCTGACCTGGAGCGACAAGAGCTTCCTGGGCCCGCCCGGCACCCGGCGGGCCGGGTGTCGGCCGCGTGACGCCGCGTGCCCCTCGGCCGCTCGGCGTGCGGACCACGTTTCCCCATGAATTGATCTTGAATTTGGCGTTCCCGGCGGTGCCGCGGCCCATGAGCGGGTGCGCGTCCGGCGGGCTGTCCTCGTCCGGACTGGAGGTTGTCGATGGTCTACCGAGGTGACCGGCAGGGTCACTGCAACGATCGGCGGTGCCGTAAGAAGGTGCGCCTGGTGCGCTGTCCGGGCTGTAACGGCAAGGGGCCTTCGCAATGGTCGGTGTGCTCGTGGCGCTGCGCGGACGGGTACGCGTGCGAGAACGCACGGGACAGGTTCCACCGACACCAGTGACGAGGCCCGTCGCATGGCGCGGCCGGCGCTGTTCGATTTTTGACCCATTATCAGGATAGGAGTTCCGGTGAAACGTGTGGCTGTTCTCCGGCGTGGCCTGCCGGCCCCGCTGGTGGCGCTGGTTGTCGTTCTGGTCGGCTTGCTCATTCCGGGAACGGCCGCCGCGGCCGTTCCCGACCCCGAGGTCTGGGCCGGTTCGCCGGTGGCCGGCAGCTGGAACACCGATGCCGCCACCCACCACTGGCTTGCCAACGCCGCCGATCAGGGTGACTGGGCCACCGACATCGCCGTCGGCGCAGGCACCCCCGTCGCGGTCTACGTGGCGCCGCAGAATGGCGGATACGACGTCGCCACCCGAGTCGACCAGATCGGCGCGGCTTGCCGGGCCGGCGACGGCGCCAGTTTCGTGACCGTGGGCATCTACACCAACGGCGTGCGGGTCGGATCCATCACCTACGGACACGTCCGGCCGGGCGTCCAGGCGGGCCAGTGGGTGGGCCGGTGGGGCGCCGTCATCGGCACGGTCGCCGACGGGCTGCCGTACGACGCCAACTGCTGGACGGGCCCACACGTCCACCTTCAGATGTTCAACGTCCACAACTACTCGTGCTTCAACCGCGGTTACGGCACCAATTACCATGTCGACGCAACCAATTTCGTCGGGTTCAGTGGCGGACGCAGAGTGGGTGGCGCCGGGCAGGCGTGTCCGTAGCAACGCACGCCAGCCCCCGGGCGCCGCGCTGTTTCCAGCCGGGACGATGGGGAGATGACGCCGGACGCCCTGACCCCGTTGCACCGATCGCCGCGCGCTGGCGGCCGCAGGACACCGCCCGGGAGGTTCTCGCGGTGCTCGGCGGGGAGCTCGATCCGGCGGGCCGTGCGCTGCTCGCCGCGGCATCCGCCGCGCGGCCGCCATGGTGGGTGTCCTCGATGTCCCGCTGATCGGTTCGCCGCCGACCCGGCCGGCGCCTGCCTGGTCGCCTACTACACGGCCCGGCGCAACCTGCGCCAGCGAGTATTCCCTTGCGTCTCGCGATCCCGGTGACGACCGGGCCGGAGCCCGGCATGCCCGCGCCCTCAGGAGGCAACAGCCCCGGCTGGCTGCGGTTGAGGCGCCGGTGGTGCAAGGTGGGGGATGCTGCGCGAGCGAGGATGTGCAGGGTGAACACGTCGAAAGGATGAGAAGGTGCTGAAGGCGTGGATCGACGACGACACGAGCGCGGGACCGTCGGCGGTGGCCGCATGACCGCCCAGGGATCCACGGGTCGGCTGCTGGCCAAGCTCGTCTCCTCCGTACCGGCCACCATCAGTCCGGAGGACGTCCGCGAACGCATCGCCGCGTACTACGCCAGCTATGCGGCGGGCGACGTCGCGGGCCGCGAGGCGCTGTTCAGCGACGACTGCCACGTGGAGGATCCGGCCGGTTACGTCGTCGCGCGCGGCGCCGAAGCCCTGCACCGGTTCTTCACCGCGGGGATTCCCACGGACTGGTCGGTCACGTTCCGGCTCGACCGCGTCGCGGTGGTGGGCAACGAGGCGGTGGCCACCACGCTGTCGGTCATCGACGCGGGTGCCCGGGGCGGGGTCGAGAACATCGTCACCACGCACTTCGTGTTCGACGACGCGGGTCTCATCCGCAGTCTGCGCACCTTCTTCGATGCCGAGTCGATGAACGACCCTTCGACGAGCTCCGACCCTTCGACGAGCTCCGACCCTTCGACGAGCTCCGACCCTTCGACGAGCTGACGACGCGGAGCGAGGCCGGGCCCGCGGTGCGGACCCGGCCTCGCCGTCTACCGCGGTCGATCAGGCCGTGACGGCGCCGACCTCTTCGGCTGCCCGGCTGCGGGCAACCTGCTCGCCGGCCACGTAGCCCATGGTCATGCCGGTCCACAGCGTGGTGCCGCCCCCGGGGTAGCCCCAGCCGAGCGGGCTGGCCGCGGCGTTGCCCGCCGCGTACAGGCCCTCGATGACCCCGCCGCGCGCACGCCGGACCTGACCGTTGACGTCCGTGCGCAGGCCGCCGTTGGTGCCGAGGGTCCCGGGGTAGATGCGCACGGCGTAGTACGGGCCGCGGTCGACGGGACGGATCTTGGCTCCGGTCATGCCGCGCGGTCGGTCGAAGTGCGGGTCGACGCCGTCGGCCGCGTGCTTGTTGAACTCGGCGACGGTTTCCTCGAGGTGCGCCGGGTCGATGCCCAGTTTCTCGGCGAGTTCGGCGATGGTCTCGCCGGTCGCGACCCAGTCGGGGACGGGGTCGCCGGGCTTGAACGACAGGATCTGCTTGCGCGAGCGCAGGCCGTCGTCGAAGACCATCCACGCGATCTCGTTCGGGAAGTCGATGGTCGTCGCGTCGAACTCGCCGAAGGCGTGGGCGAAGTCGTGGTACGGCTGGGCCTCGTTGACGAACCGGTCGCCGTGGGAGTTCACGATGATGGTGCCGCCTGCCGCGCGGGCGTCGTCGAAGGTCGGGAGCGGGACGCCGAGGGTGAGGTCGGTCGGGTCCAGCATCGCGCCGGAACCCCAGAAGGAGTGCATGTTGCCGAGCAGCGCCCCGGCCTCCATGCCCATGATCTGCCCGTCGCCAGTGGCGTGCTGGGGGCTGATCGGATACAGCTCGTAGCCGATGAACGCGGACACGAGCTCGCGGTTCCACTCGAACCCGCCGCTGGCGAGCACGACGCCGCGCCTGGTCTCGATGGTGGAGGTCGTGCCGTCCGCGGCGGTGACCCGGATCCCGCGCACGACGCCGTCCGCACCGAGGAGCTGCTCGGCCCGGGTCTGGATGCGCACCTCGATGCCACGGTCGAGGACTCCGCGAAGCAGGCCCGCGACGATGGCGCTGCCCTTCGTGCGGATGTCCTCGCGGTTGCGCCGCTCCAGCTCCTCCGGGGTGCGCTCGAGCTGCCCGATGTCCTCGGCGAGCATGTTCCGGGCCACCTGACCGCGCACGGCCACCTTGGTCTGGATGCGGTCGGCCCAGTCCGGGAGCAGCTCGCCCACCGGGAAGGGGAGCGGCTCGCACGAGCGCCCGCCGTACTTCTTCCCCGGGATGTCGTAGGCGGCGTAGTAGTCTGGGTACTTCGCCATGGTCGTCATCTTCAGCGGGGTGTGCGTCTCGATGTACTCGAGCATCTCGGCGCCACGGTCCACGCACAGCTCGAGCAGCTCGGGGTCGGCCACCCGGCCGGACAGCCGGCGGATGTAGGCGAGCGCATCCTCGCGGGTGTCGGAGATGCCGAACTCGGCCTGGTGGGAGTTCAGGGGCACCCACACGATCCCCGCCGAGACCGAAGTGCTGCCGCCGACGACGGCGGTCTTCTCTAACACCAGCACGCGCGCGCCGGCGTCGGCGGCGCGGACCGCCGCGGTGAGCCCGGCAGCGCCGGTGCCCACCACCACGACATCGGTGGTCTCGTCCCATGAGGTGGGGGTCGCGTCCATCTGGCTCCTCGTCATCGCGGCTGCGCGTCAGGGTCCTCGTACGGCGGCATCGTCGCCGCCCCGGGGCACGGGGGGCCTCGCGGTCCGCAACCCGGGCCCGACGGCGGCGTACACCCGGCGTCGGGGGAGAGGAATAGAGCATCCTGAACATAGCCGCGGTGTCAGAAACGGGCAACGGCAGCCAGTACGCTACGGTATCGTCACCAGCACGGATGGTAGTCCGCACATAGCTGCGGTGTCAGAAGCTGGCTTACCCCGGCGTCCGGGCCGCCGTACGAGGGCGCCTTGTGCAGGTCGGGGTCGGCGATGCGGATGGACGAGCCGGGGAAGTGATCGAGGAACCTCCGCGCCGGGATCGCCCATCAATCCGCAGTCCCACCCGGCTCGCGGTACGCCCGCGCGGCGGATCCGCGCTGGGCGCGATGCGGCGGTCACCTCCGGCGCGATGATCATGATTGTGATGGCCGGCCTTCCGCTGGGCACGTGGCGCAGCGGCGAGGCCTGGTCGATCGAATCCCACGTCTGCTCGCTGACTGACCGGACTTGCGTGCAGGTCCTGCACGGTGACTACAGCCTGGTGAGCGTTCGCTACGAGCATGAGCGGTTGACCGCAGTCATCGACTTCCGTCCCCCCGATCCGTTCCTGATCGCCGACGAGCTCGGCCGCGTGGCGTTCTACCCCCACACGGGGACAGGCGAAAACGATTGGATGGAAGTAGCGCGTATACTGATCGCTTTCTACCTCGAGGGCGACCTCGCTAGATCCCCTGTCGATAGCCGACCCGGCTTTTTCCGGGACGATCTCGACCAGTTCTGGCTGGCGCGTCACCGCGCCGCGGCCATCCTTTTCGAACACCTCGCCCGAAACGGACGCCATCTTGCAGGGCCTGGCCGGCGGGCTGGCATCACGTTAACTGCTCGACCTCGAATTCGAGGAGGCAACCTGTGGTCGCTGAACAATGTCCAGGCCGTCGATCTGTCGGTGACCAGCGTGCGTCGTGTCGTATGGTGAAAATATGATCACGACTGCGGGCGGCGAGGAGGTGCTCGGCGGGGCCGAGCCCCTCCGCTACCGCCTGGCACGCCCCGAGGACGATGAGATCATCGCGACCATCGACGGATCTTTCACCTCGAACTCCGTCTTCGAGGTGACGGCGACCGGCGAGGGATTTTCGATCTGCGAGAAACCGGTGGCCCCCCCAATCCACAAGGTATTTCCGGTGGAGGACGCTGACGAAGAACAGGAGGGCGACGATCCCGCGCTGATCCGGACGATCGTCGCCTGCGCCGGAGAAGAACTGTGCGGGTTCGTCGAGGCCTCCTTCGATCCCTGGAATTCGCGCCTCACCATCTGCGACATCGAGGTATCCCCTGACCATCGCCGGCGAGGGGTCGGCCGCACCCTGATGAACCATGCATTCGACTTCGCGCGGGAGTGCGGGGCGGGCCATGTCTGGCTCGAAGTCACCAACATCAACGCCCCTGCGATCCGGGCCTATCTCCGCATGGGATTCACTTTCTGTGGCCTCGACATCCTGCTCTATGAAGGCACCGAATCGGCTGGTGAACGGGCCCTGTTCATGAGCAGACAGCTCCCCTGACGACCGAGAATCCCCGTCCTCCGCCCTCCGTCCTCCGGGTCGAGCAGCACGTGAGCGATCAGGCCCAGGGGCGCCCAGGCTGGGTTGCCCTCGCCTCCATGGCGCAGGAGGTGCCCCCATGGTGAACCATCCTTGTCGGGGTTACCGGCAGTCCGGTCCACTCGCCGCCCTGAATCCTCCGGCCGGGCTGGGGCTGCCAGCGTTCTCTCCGTTCGACCGATCGCGGCGGCGCTTGCTTGACTCCGGTCATCTCGATGACGCGGACAGGGTTTTCCTTCTCGACCGGATCGACCGCCTCGACGCTACTTATGGGCGGCTGCGGTTCGTACTGCCCGCCGGTCCGATTCATGGGGATGCCAATGTCGGGAACCTGCTCCACGACGATGCCGGCCGGCCGGTGCTGATCGACCTGGACGGGTTTGCGACCGGGCCGCGGGAATGGGATCTGATTCTGACCGCCATCTACTTCGACCTGTACGGCTGGCACACCGCGGAGGAGTACACGGCGTTCGTCGACGGCTGCGGCTTCGACGTGATGGCCTGGGAGGGTTATCCGGTGTTGCGTGACGTCCGTGAGACAGCAATGGTCGCGTGGATGGCGCAGAACGTCGGCCAGGACGATGCCACGGCGGCCGAGTTCACCAAACGGATGCAGGCGCGGACCGGGAGCAGCCGGCGGGACTGGGCGCCGTTCTGATCGAAACCAGGGGCTATGCGGCGGCGGGGGTCCACAACCGGTGGGCGGCGGCCTGCTGGTTGAACTCCCGGGCGATCGTGCTGTTCCCAAGCTTGGTCAACCGGGTGCGGAACTCCTGCACGTAGGCGGCGCAGCGGGCGGATTTCAACTGGTCGCCGATCGCGAGGGCCTGCAACGCGACCCGGCAGGCGGGTTCGGGGTCGTCGTGGTCCAGGTGGGCGTCGGCGAGGACCATGGCGGCGAAGAAGTCACTGCGGGGGAATGCGCCGTCCGCGTTGGCTCCGACGGACCGGCCGGCCCAGGTGCGGGCTCCGGCGGCGCGGCCCAGATCGCGCAAGCAGTGGCCGAACTCGGCGGACAGTTCGGCCTCGTCGAAGTAGCCGATCCGCGCCGGGTCGTCGACGGGGTTGCGGCGGCCGAACTCGCGCTCCGCGGCGCTCAGAGCGGAGTCGCAGGCGGCGGCGTCGCCGAGCCGGGCGTGTGCGCGGGCTTCCATCGCGTGGAACTGCGCGGTCAGCGTCGGCGTGGCCACTCCGGCGGTGCCGGTCGCGGAGGCACGCGCGAGGTTCGCCGCGTGCCGGTACTCGCCGAGGAACGACGCCTGGTGGCTCATGGCGGACAGCACGCTTCCGGCCAGCATCCGATCCCCGCCGGTCTGCGCGACGTGCAGCGCGGGGACGAAGTACCGCTGGGCCAGGCCGTGCAAGCCGGCGTCGTAGGCCATCCACGCGGCGAGCAACAGTGCCTCGGCGACTGCGGAGAACAGCCGGGGGCCGACCTCGGCGCTGTACCGGCCGCGCATCATCGCCTCGACGTCGGTGGACAGGAACGCCACGAACGCCCCGCGGGCGTGCCCACCGCCGTACCGGTTGTCCAGGTCGGCGAACATGGCGGTGGTGGTCTGCAACGCCTCCACGTCGGCCAGGCCGACCCGGCGGCCCGTCGACGGTTCCCGGGTGGTCCGGTCCGTGGAGTGCAGGAGCCAGTCAAGCGCCGTTTCGGTCCACAGGGTCGGGTCGACGGACGCGGCCCCTGCCTGCTCCGGCTGGTCCTGGTCGGCGCGCCACAACCGGACGAGCACATCCACGCCGGTACCGACGGTCCGGGGCCGGGCGGCGGGAACGTCGGGAAGCAGGCGGAGTTGCTCACCGCAGGCGGGCAGCGGACCGGCGGGATCGGCGCTGGCCAACCCGAGACGTTCGCGGGGGATGTCGAGTCCCTCGGCGAACTTCTCGAAGGTCTCCAAGCTGGTGATCTGCCGCTTGCCGTTGAGAATGAGGCTGATCGTCGGCTGCGGGACGCCGGTCATGGTGGCGATCTGAGGTTGGGATGCGCCGGTCCACCGCTTGTAGATCGTCAGGATTGCCTGCATGTCGCGCTCGGCGAGAGCGGCGGCCATGTCGGGCCGGTCCCAGAGGCCCGCAGGGGCGGTGGGGAGCGGGCGTCGTCGGGTCATGGCGGGCCCGGCGGTGCGCGCTGGCCTGGTGGAGCTGTGGGTGTGCGACCCGAAGGGCGGGATGGAACTCGCCTTCGGCAAGACGATGTTCTCCCGCGGACCGCAAGGACGACAGAGAGGAACTCGCGGGCTGACCGTGTACCCAAACGAACCGCTGGCGCCCCGGACTGCTGTGTACCTTGCGGTGGCCGGGGCGTCTGCCGTCAAGGCAAACTGGACCAGGGTGCAGCAGTGGGTACAGAGATCACTTCTTAGGGGCCACCGAGAGTCATATGACCTGGTAGAAACGGGTGCGCCGTCAGGGACTTGAACCCCGAACCCGCGGATTAAGAGTCCGCTGCTCTGCCAATTGAGCTAACGGCGCGTTGCCTTCGCGTTCCCGTGATGTTCCCGCGTCGACATGGAGAACTCTACCAGGCGCTGCGGGGAAGTGGTCGGAGGGGTGGGTCGGACCGGGCGGGCGGCGGCAGCCCGGGCGGCGGCGGGGCCGTCCGGAGGGTGGTGGCGGGACCGCCCGGAGAGTGATGGCGAGGCCGTCCGGAGAGTGATGGCGCGGGGCAGGCCCGAGGCGGTGCGTGACCCGGGTCCGGGGCGGGGTGTGGTCCGGGACCGGACCGGTCCGGGCATCAACCGGGTTCCGGGGATGTTTCGCTGATAGACATAGCTGGCCGCGATCGGGTGCCGCGCGACGTACGGTCGGGGCGGGTGGTGGCGGTCGGCGCAGATGCGCCCCGCGCCGCCCGCGGCCCGCAGGCCCGGTACCGCCGCCTGCGCCCGTGCCCGGCCGGATCCGTCGGAACCTGCTGACCTGGAGGTCCACCGCGAGCCCCGAAGCATCTTCAGCCGAGACGCCCCGCCTCGCCGGCGAGGCGTCTCGCTCCGCGCACCCCGCTGCCGATCCGCCGCAACCGCAGGGATCGAAGCTTCCGCGCCAGAGCCGTCGCCGCGCCCCGGCAGCGAAGAACCCGCCCCCGGCGACGAGCGGGAGCCCGGTCACCGCGGACACCCCGCAGCGCGACCAGCCGGACCGCTGGCTGCGCCGGCTCGGCCGGCAGGTGATGGTCTACCGCCGCGACGTGATCCTCGCGTTCGGCGCGGCGCTGCTCGGCACGCTCGTCACCGCCGCCGTCCCGCTGGTCGAGCGGCAGGTCATCGACAACGTCGTCGTCACCCACCGGCACTCGCTGACCCCGTACCTGATCGTGCTGCTCGCCGCGGGCGTGGTCATCTTCGCCGCCGCGTTCGTGCGGCGCTATGTGGGCGGCCGGCTGTCGCTGAACGTCCAGTACGACCTGCGCGACGAGGTCTTCAGCACCATCGAGCGGCTCGACGGCGTCCGGCAGGACCAGGTCTCCACGGGCCAGGTGGTCAGCCGGGCGATCTCGGACGTCGGCGCCATCCAGGGGCTGCTGTCCTACCTGCCGATGATCGTCGGCAACCTGGTGCTGTTCGTGGCGTCGCTGATCGCGATGGCGTGGCTGTCGCCGCTGCTGACCCTCATCGCCCTCGCGATGGGGCCGGCGCTGTTCCTGCTCGGCTTCCGGGCGCGGCGCACCGTGTTCCCCGCCACCTGGGCGGCCCAGCAGCAGGCCGGCGAGGTCGCGGGGGCCGTCGAGGAGGCGGTCGCCGGCGTCCGGGTGGTCAAGGGCTTCGGGCAGGAGTCGCGGGAGCTCGACCGGCTCGCCGGGCACGCCCGGACGCTGTTCGCGCTGCGGATGCGAGCCGTGCGGATCACCAGCCGGTTCGGCGCGGCGATGCAGGCCGTGCCCGCGCTCGGGCAGGTCGCCGTGCTGGCGCTCGGCGGCTGGCTGGCGCTCACCGACCGGATCACCCTCGGCACCTTCCTCGCCTTCAGCACCTACCTCGGCGCGCTCATCGGCCCGACGCGCACGCTCGCCGGGCTGCTCACCGTCGGCCAGCAGGCCAAGGCCAGCATGGTGCGCATCTTCGAGATCATCGACTCCCACCCGGCGATCACAGACCCGCCGGACGCCACCGTCCTCGGCACCGCCCGCGGGCTGATCGAGCTCGACGGGGTGACCTTCGGCTACCAGCCGTCGCGGCCGGTGCTGTGCGACATCAGCCTGCGCATCTCCCCGGGCGAGACGGTGGCCCTCGTCGGCACCTCCGGCTCCGGCAAGTCGACGATCTCCCAGCTCCTGCCCCGCTTCTACGACCCGCAGGCCGGCACGGTCCGCCTCGACGGCCACGACGTCCGCACGCTGACGCTGGCCTCGCTGCGGGCCCAGATCGGGGTGGTGTTCGAGGACAGTTTCCTGTTCTCCGACACGGTCCGGTCGAACATCTCCTACGGCCGGCCGGACGCCACCGAGGACCAGATCGTCGAGGCGGCCCGGGCGGCGCAGGCGGACGGCTTCATCCGCGACCTGCCGAGCGGCTACGACACCGTCGTCGGCGAGCAGGGCCTGACGCTGTCCGGCGGCCAGCGCCAACGGGTCGCGCTCGCCCGTGCCCTGCTTTCCGACCCGCGGGTGCTGCTCCTCGACGACGCCACCTCCGCGATCGACGCCCGCATCGAGGCCGAGATCCACGCCACGCTGCGCGAGGTCATGCGGGGACGCACGACGCTGCTCATCGCGCACCGCCGCTCCACCCTGCGCCTGGCCGACCGGATCGCGGTGCTCGACGCCGGCCGGATCGTCGACGTCGGCACCGAGGACGAGCTGGCCGCCCGCAGCCCGCTGTTCCGCCGGCTGCTCGCCGGTCCCGGGGACACCCTCGCCGAGGAGCCCGAGCAGGCCGAGCAGGCACAGGCCGACGGCCCGCAGCCCGGCACGCCCCCCAGCCCGGTCGCGGCCGGCGACGGCCGAACCCAGGACGGCGTCCCGGGGATGGTCAGCGCCGCCGGCGGGGGCCGCACCTTCACCGGCGTCGGCGGCGGGCGGGCCCTCGGCGGGTCGCCGTCGGGCCGGGCGTTCGGTGGGGGACCGTCGGGGCGGGCGTTCGGCGGGGGTGGCGCGTTCGGTGACATGCCGGCGACGCCCGAACTGCTCGCCAGGGTCGACGCCCTGCCGCCGGCCCAGGACGATCCGCGGGTCGACCAGGCCGCCGCCGCGGCGCCCGACCCGGACTTCACGCTGCGCCGGCTGCTGTCCTGGGTGCGCGTCCCGCTCGTGGTGGGGCTGCTGCTGGTCGCGCTCGACGCCGTCGCCGGCCTCACCGTGCCGGCGCTGGTGCGCCACGCGGTCGACGCCGGCGTGAGCGCGCAGGCGCGCGATGTGCTGTTCGCCACCGCGGGCGTCGCGTTCGCCGTCACCCTCGCCGACTGGCTGATCCAGGTGTGGCAAACCCGGGTCACCGGGCGGATGGGCGAGCGGCTGCTCTACGTGCTGCGGGTCAAGACGTTCGCGCAGTTGCAGCGGCTCGGGCTCGACTACTACGAGCGCGAGCTCGCCGGGCGAATCATGACCCGGATGACGACCGACGTCGACGCCCTGTCGACGTTCCTCCAGACCGGCCTGGTCACCGCGATCGTCAGCCTGCTGTCCTTCTTCGGCGTGCTGATCGCGCTGCTGCTCCTCGACGCCCAGCTCGCCCTCGTGGTCATCGCCGTGCTGCCGGTGCTCATCGGGGTGACGGTGGTGTTCCGGCGCCGCTCGTCGGCCGCCTACACCGAATCCCGGGAGCGGGTCAGCGCCGTCAACGCGTCCCTGCAGGAGAACCTGACGGGGCTGCGCGTCGCGCAGGCGTTCGGTCGGGAGCAGGTCAACCAGGAGCGGTTTCGCGGGCTCGCCGACTCCTACCGGCGCTCGCGGATGCGGGCACAGCGGATGATCGCCCTGTACTTCCCCTTCGTCGAATTCCTCTCCCGGATCGCGGGCGCCCTCGTGCTGGGAATCGGCGCGCATCTCGCCGTGCACGGATCGCTGTCGGCGGGTGCGCTGCTCGCCTTTCTGCTGTACGTCAACCTGTTCTTCTCGCCGGTGCAGCAGCTCTCCCAGGTGTTCGACGGCTACCAGCAGGCGATGGTCGGCCTGCGCCGGTTGTCCGACCTGCTGCGCACCCCGACGTCGACGCCGCCGGCCGCGCACCCCCGCCCGGTCGGCCGCCTGTCCGGCGAGGTGGTACTGGACGACGTGCACTTCGCCTACAACGTCGCCGGCGCCGCGGCGGGCACCGGCGGGGCGGCCGGGGAGGGCGGGGCGGCCGGGGAGGGCGGCACGCAGCGCGCGGCGGGGAACGCCGTCGACGGGGTGAGCCTGCGCATCGCCCCCGGCGAGACCGTCGCGTTCGTGGGCGAGACGGGCGCCGGCAAGTCCACCGTGGTCAAGCTCATCGCCCGGTACTACGACGTCACCGGCGGGGCGATCCGGATCGACGGCGTCGACCTGCGCGAGTTCGACCTGTCGGCCTACCGGCGCCGGCTCGGCGTCGTGCCGCAGGAGCCGTTCGTGTTCTCCGGTTCGATCCGTGACGCCATCGCCTACGCCCGGCCCGACGCCGCCGACGACGAGGTGCGGGCCGCAGCCCGCGCGGTCGGCGCCGACACGTTCATCGACGCCCTGCCCGACGGCTACGACCACCCTGTCGGCGAGCGGGGTCGCGGACTGTCCGCCGGGCAGCGCCAGCTGCTGGCGCTCGCCCGCGCCGAGCTCGCCGACCCCGACATCCTGCTGTTCGACGAGGCGACCGCCGCCCTGGACCTCGCCACCGAGGCGGCGGTCACCGCCGCCGCCGAGGCGGTCACCACCCGGCGGACCACGATCGTCATTGCCCACCGGCTCACCACCGCCGCCCGCGCCGACCGGGTGGTGGTGATGGCCGACGGCCGCGTCGCCGAGCAGGGGACGCACGCCGAGCTCGTCCACGCCGGCGGCCCCTACGCCCGCCTGTGGGCGGCCTTCACCGCCGACACCGAGCCGACCGACACCGAGCCGACCGGCGCCGAGCCGACCGACACCGAGCCGACCGGCGCCGAACCCGGGCCGCCCGTCACTGAACTCCCCGTCGCCGAGGCGCCCGAGGTGTCCGGGATCGCGGACCATTCCGTGATGTCATGATTCGACTCCCCGCCGGTGGGGATGCCCTTCGGAGGGCGGACGGAGCGTCCGCCGGTCACCCTGCCGGTCGGCGCCGAGGCGGCCGGGACGGCGACGTCCATCGGAGGAGGGGACTCATGACCACGAACGGTCTGGTGACCACGAACGGTCTGGTGGTTGACGTCGCATGGCCGGAGTTGCCTCGCGGTATCGCGGGCCCCGACGAGCTCGCCGATCAGCTCGACGCCAGCCTGCGTGACCGGGCTGGCATCACCTCCGTCAACCAGCACGGCCTCGCCGTGCACGTCTACCGGCCGCAGGAGGTCGAGGCGCTCGCCGCCGACCTCGCCGACAAGCTGTCCATCATCGGCATGTCCGACCGCACGTACCTGTCGTGGCGCGACGAGCTGGGCGTGCACCGGCGATCGGTGACCGGGCGGCGGATGGCCACGACCGGCCGCCGGGTCACCTGAGCCGGCGCCGATCGTCGCGGCCGTACCAGCTAGGCCCGCGGTGGGCGCCCGCCCTGCGCGCCGGCCATCCGCTGCCCGTCCCCGCTGCCGGTGCCGCTCCCATCGGTGCCGTCCCCGTCGGTGCCGTCCCCGTCGGTGCCGTCCCCATCGGTGCCGGAGTCCCGGTCACCACCGGTGCCGTCGGCGTCGGGCCGCTTGAGGGTCTCGTGGGCGATCGCCGTGCCGTAGCGGACGGCGCCGGGGGAGGGCACCGGGCAGGCAGTCATCGGCGGCTGGACCAGCGGGCAGAAGTGGGTGCCGTCCGGGCTGCGCACCGTGACCAGCCCACCGGGGCCGCAGGTCTCCCCGGTGACGCAGGGCAGCGTCGTGGTGAACCGCCCGTCGGCGGTGATCGTCCGGCTGGCGGGGGCGACGCGGGTGCGCTCGTGGGTCGCGGCGATCTGCCGCCACACCCGGTCCAGCGGGGTCAGCCCGGCGGCGTCGACCACCTGGTCGCGCCGGGGCGGGGCCTCGACGAGGACGACCTCGGCGCCCCGGCCGGTCAGCAGCTCGACCGCCCGGGTGACATCCTCCCGGTAGGCTGTCAGCAGGTCCCGTCCCTGCATGCACGGCGTCCACTGGTTACCCGAGAAGGCCAGCGCGGCCACGGTCGGCCGCCAGCGCCGGGCCTGGTCGCGGATGTCGGACAGCCAGTCGCAGGCGGCGGTGCCGCCCCAGGTGCGCACCAGCACCTCGCTGTGGCCGTCGGCGCGGACCGTCCGGCTGAACGCCGTACCCGCCTCCCAGGCCAGCGAGTCGCCCCACATCGCCACCCGCGGGCGGTCGTCTGAGGTGCGGTCCACCGCCACCGCTCCCGCCACGAGCACGATCGCGACGACGAACAACCAGCCGATCGGGCCCAGCCGTCCGATCCGCACCCTCCGCCCTTCCTCGATGCGCCCCGCCCGCGGCGCCCTCCTGGCACCGCCCGCCCGCCGCGCCGCGGATCCCGCGCCGGGCGGGCATACCGCGGGCGGGCATGCCGCGATTCCGATGCCGGGCGGGCATCGACCGACATCCCTCCATGGTGCCTACCGGCCGGCGCGATCGCAGCACTAGTCGCGTATCTACCGCTCCGTTGGGTGTGCTCTGGGTGGCACGTGGGTGGCACGGGTGGCGTGGATGGCGTGGGTGGCCGTCACCACTCGCCCGCGGCGCGCATCCGGTGCGGCCGGCCGTCGGGGTCGTAGACCGAGTGGTACAGCGGGCCGGACCAGGCCCGGCTCAGGCGGCTCAGCCGGGCCGGGCTGTGCGGACGGACCCGACCCGGCGGCCGGTCCCCGACCCGCCCGCCGGCATGCCAGGCGGCCAGGTCCTCGGCGCGGGCGCGAAACGCCGCGAAGCCGGTCTCCGGGTCGAGCAGCTCGTCGTCCGGGCCCTCCCAGTCCAGGTGCTCGCGCCACAGCCGCAGCCGCAGGTCGCGGGCGAAGACCCGGGCGCCGTCCCCCAACCCGGCCGGATCGCGCGGCTCGCGCGGATCCAGCGTGTCGTCGATCGTCGCGACGGCCAGCTCGCTGTCGTGCGTCCACGACCGGCGGTTGAGGTTGTCCGAGCCCACCGACGCCCACACGTCGTCGACCGTCACCGCCTTGGAGTGCACGTAGACGGGGGTGCCGGCATGGTTCTCGACGTCGTACACCCCGACCCGGTCGCCGCCGGCCGCCCGGCACAGCTCCAGCGCCTGCTCCCGGCCGACCAGGTTCGGTGGCAGCGAGAACCGCCCGCCCTGGGTGGGATGGCGCGGCACCACGATGATCAGATACAGCTCCGGGGAGCGGCGCAGCGCGTCGGCGAACAGCCGGGCGACCTCGGTGGACCACATGTACTGGTCCTCCAGGTAGATCAGCCGACGGGCGCGGCGGAGCACCTTCTGGTAAGCGCGGGCGATCGAGCGTTCGCCGGCGCGGGCGAACGGGTAGGGCGGGCGTAGCTTGCGGGGGTAGGTCCGCAGGATCTGGACGTTGTGCGGGCCGGCCGCCGGCGGATCGGGCTGCTGGGGCGGCAGCTCGTCGGTCCGGGTCGCCACCGGGCGGATCCGGTAGAACAGCCGCCGCAGTGGGTTCGGGTTGTCCAGGCTCGACGGGTCGTCCCACCGTTCGCGGAAGGTGTGCTCCAGGTCGCCGACGGCCGGCCCGCGCACCTCGACCTGGATGTCATGCCAGGGCGGGGCGTCGCCGTAGGGGGCGGCCATCGGCTGGCTCTGCGGGTCGCCCGCGTGGGCCGCGTCGTCGCGCCGGTTGTAGCACAGGTCGATCCCGCCGGCGAAGGCCACACCGGCCGCCGGCTCGCCGCCGGGGCGCGCAATCACCAGTTTCTGGTGGTGCGAGCCGCCACGGCGCACCCGGTGATCAAGCACGACCTGCGCGCCGGAGCTGGTGAGCTGCTCCGCGAGCAGCCGGTTCGGTTTCGAGCTGAACGACAGCAGCTCCAGATGGGAACGCCACATCAGACCGCGGACGGTCACCCCGCGCCGGGCCGCCCGGCCCAGCACCTCGCCAACCTCGGAGCCGGCGCCGTCCAGGCGCTGGTCGAGGTCGCCGCGCCAGTCGGTGAACAGCAGCAGGTCGCCGTCGCCGAGTCCCTCGACGGTCTCCAACAGGCGGGTGAAGTAGTCCCGGCCGTGCACGAGCGGCACGACGAGGTTGCCGGTGGTCCACGGCCGGCCGTCGGGATGGCGCCGGTCCAGGTCCGTGCTCGGATTGCCGCGCTCCTCGGACGTCAGGAACCAGACCGCGAGCACCGCCGTGCTGTCCGCCGCGGACCCGGCTGGCCCGCCCGGCTCGCCGTCCCCGGCGGGCGGGACGGTCGGCGTCGGCTGCGCCGGCAGGGTCTCCGGCGCCGGCGGGGCGACCGGAACCGGTAACACGCCCGGCGCCGCAGTCGTGCCGCCACTCCCCACCACTGCGGCACCCCCTGCCACTGCGGCACCCCCTGCCACTGCGGCACTCATTGTCACCGCGTCACTCGCCCCCACCGCGTCACTCGCCCCCACCGCCGACGCATCTCCCGCCTGTGCCATGGATCCGCTCACCGAGCCCTTCCCCCGGGATGCAACCGCCATTCCCGGCGAGTCAACCGATTTCCCGCCAGCCGCCAGCCGACGGTGACCGTCCGTCGTGTCCTGCTCGCCCGCGGGCGCCGTCAGATCCGCGCGCCCTTGGCGCGGTTGCACCGCCGGCACAGCAACTGCAGGTTGTTGACGCTGGACGCGCCGCCGCGGCTGAACGGGATCACGTGGTCGAACTCCAGGTGCTCGCCGCCGCCGCACTCGACGCACACCCCGCCGTCGCGCCGCCACACCTCCGCCTTCACCGCCTGCGGGATCGCCCGGCTCGCCCGACTGCCCGGCGCGATGACCTGGCGCCGGGCGACCCGCAGGATCCCGGCCAGCACCGCCGCGACGTACTGCGGGTCGTCCACAAGGTAGCTGCCCGAGCCGCGGGTGGTGGTGGCGGCGAGGTCGACGCACCCGCCCCGCGCCTCGACCTCGACGATCTTCGACAGGCCGAGCTCGGCGCCCCGCCCGGTCTCGCCGAGGAAACGCAGCTTGCGGTTGGTGGCCAGCAGCCGACCAGGGGCGTGCCGGGGGCCGGCCGCCGCCTGCTGGACCAGGGTGGCAGCCACGTCGAGGTGCACGATCTCGTCGAGTTCGAGGTGCAGGGAACCCGCGGGCAGCCGGGGCAGCTCGCCGGCGCCGATCCGGGTCAGCTCCAGGCCGCGGGCCAGGCGGTGGCGCAGCGCGTCCAGACCCGGGCCGGCCAGGCGCAGCCGCCGCGCCGCCGCCTCGATCCGGTCGACCTCGTCCTGCTCGATCACCCCGTCGGCGAACGCGAACGCCGTCAGCCGCTCCAGGTGCGCCTGCCCGACGGCCTGGACGATCTCCCAGCCCGCCGACTCCGGAATCCGCTGGTAGCGCAGGTCGTCCCACAGCGGTTCGAGGTCGGCGCCGGTCGGGTCGTCCCGCGTCAGCGACGACACCACCCGGGCGCGCCAGTCCCACAGGTACGCCCGGATCGCCTGCGCGCACTCCTCGCAGGCCGGTGGCCCGCCGAGCAGCCGCCACCGCTTGCGCGCGCCGCACCGTCCGCACCTCGCGTCCGACTCCGTGAGGATCGGCGTGGGCGGACCCTGCCAACGCTCCCCGTCCCACCAGCGCATGTGGTCCGGGCGCACCGGATCGGGGTACCAGTCGGCCCGGATCCGTCTCGCCGGACGCGGCGAGCTCGATGGCGCCTCGACCTCGATCTCGGCCTCGATCTCCGCCTCGATCTCGGCCTCGGCGTCGGGAGTGGTGTCCGTGTCGACTTCGGGCAGCACCTGCGTGGGCTCCTCACCGGTCGGGTCGTAACCGGTCGGGTCGTAACCGGTCGGGTCGTTGCCGGTGACGTCGGAGCTGGCCGGGTCGGAGCTGGCCGGGTAGGAACTGGTGGGGTCGTCGCCGGTGGGGTCGTCGTCGCGGACGTTGATGCCGAAGCTGCGGGCGAGGCCGGCGAGGCCGCTGTCCCAGCCCTGGGCGACGGCGCGGAACCGCCAGCCGCCCGCCCGGCGGTAGAGCTCCCCGAACACCAGCGCCGTGACCGGCTCGTCGGGTTCCGCGACGAACCGGGCCACCGGCCCCCCGGCCTGGTCGGTCAGCTCGACGGCGAGGCCGGCCAGCTCGGCGAAGGTCCCCGCGTCCAGCGACCCGGCGATCACGATCCGGCTCACCGCCGGCTCCACCCGGGGTAGCGTCACCACCAGGCCGGCTGTCCCGGGGCCCGCGGCCGTCAGGGCGACCGCGCCCGAGGGGTGGCTCGGCGCGTTGAAGAACACGAAGTCGCCATCGGAGCGGGCCCGCTCCTCGTCGGTGACGAGGACGGCGCAGACGTCCACCGCCCGACCCGGCGCCCAGGAGACCGCGACGCGCAGCACCCCGGCGGGGACGGGGGTGTTCGCGCCCTTCTGCAGGGTCGGGGCCAGGGTCATGGGCCTTCCGCGGGTCGGGGCGGCGACGGCCGACCGCCACCGGCGGCTGCCGTCGACACGTCTGCGTGGAAGGAATGTATGCCGATCGGGGCCGCACGCGGCCGGTCCTGACATATCGGGCCGGCAGTTGGGTCGCGCTGGGGGCACGGCGGCACGTGTGGCAGAGTTTGGCGTCATGACGCGGTCCGTCACGACGCGCGGGTCCACAGTGGGACGCCGCGCCGCCCGCACTGCGGTGGCGCTGAGTGCCACGGCAGGGCTCACCTACGGCCTGCCGTCGCTGGCGACCCTGCGCCGGCTGCGGCTGCGGGTCACCCCGACCCTCGCCGGGGTCGGCGCCGCCGACCACGTCGCGCTCACCTTCGACGACGGGCCCGACCCCGTCTCGACCCCCCAGTTCCTCGACGTGCTCGCCGAGCTCGACGTCCAGGCGACGTTCTTCGTCCTCGGCAGCCTGCTGGCGGGCTCACCGGCCCTGGCCCGGGAGATGGTCGCCGCCGGGCACGAGCTCGCCGTGCACGGCTGGGACCACCGCCCGATGCTGCTGCGCGGCCCGCGCTCGACCCGCGACCAGCTCGTGCGCACCCGCGACCTGGTCGCCGAGGTCACCGGCCGCGCTCCGCGTTTCGTCCGGCCGCCGCACGGCATCCTGTCCGCCGGACTGCTCGTCGCCGCCCGCGAGCTGGAGCTGACGCCGGTGCTGTGGTCGGCGTGGGGTCGGGACTGGACGGCCGAGGCGACCCCGCGCAGCGTCCTGGACACCCTCGCCCCCGACCTGCGCGGCGGCGCCACCGTGCTGCTGCACGACTGCGACTGCACCTCGGCGCCCGGCGCCTGGCGCAGCGCGCTCGGCGCCCTGCCGGAGATCGCCGCCCGCTGCGACGACGCCGGCCTGCGCCTCGGCCCCCTCGCCGAACACGGACTGCCCACCTCCGAGCGCTGACCGCCTACCAGGAGCGGACGATCCCACGCCCCGCCTCGGCGTCCGGCCAGAACGACGGGGCCGCCCCGTCGAGCAGCTCCTGGACCGACCGGCCGAGCGCGCCCAAGGCGGCGACGGCGAGCGCGCCACCGGTCGAGATCCGGGCGGCGCCGAGCTCGGCCAGCTCCGCCACGCCCGGCCCGCCCGGCATCAGCAGGACGTTGACCGGACGGTCCAGCTCCGCCAGCAGGCCGCGGATGTCCGCCGCGCGGCGCAGCCCCGGGGCGTAGAGGACGTCCGCGCCGGCCTGCTGGTAGCGCTGCAACCGGTCGATCGTGTCGGCGAGGTCGTCCCGGCCGTGCAGGTGGTTCTCGGCGCGGGCGGTGAGCACGAGCCGCCCGGCCGCCGCCTCGACCGCGGCGGCGATCCGCTCGGTGGCCAGGCCGACGTCGTGGATCGAGCCCTGCCGGCCACCGGTGAAGTCCTCGATCGAGCACCCGGCGAGCCCCGCGACCACCGCCGCCCGCACCGTCGCCGCGACGGCGGCCGGCTCGGCGCCGAAACCGTTCTCCAGATCGGCGGAGACGGGCACGTCCACCGCCGCGACAAGCGCGGCGGCGTGCCCGAGCGCCTCGTCGCGGGTCACCGAGCGGTCGAGTCGGCCGAGGGTGCCGGCGAACCCGCTGCTCGTCGTGCCCACCGCCTGAGCGCCGACCGCGGCGAGCACCCGAGCCGTCCCCGCGTCCCAGGCATTCGGCATGATCAGCGGCGCCCCGGGCCGGTGCAGATCGCGGAACCGTTCGGCCCTCGCAGCGGCAGCCATCACGGCGCCGCAACCCCTCGGACTCCGGTCCGGCCGCGACCGGGCCGGATGTCGACGCACAGCCGCCGGATACAGATCATCACCCGCCCAGCGTAGAGGAACGGGTCCGGTCGGCTCGGTGGTCGTCCGCTTCCAGTAGTCGGACGATGGCTCAACCGCCGGGAACCGGCCTGGAGGGGCGCCCCCCGGCCGGCTCCCCGGTAGTCGCCGGACCTCGAGGCTGCCGCTCAGACCTCGGGGTAGAGGGAGTAGCTGGGGAAGTTGCCGACGAGGCGCTCGTCGGGGTCGGGTCCGACGGTGACGGCCCGGACGAGGTGGGCGCCGCCGACGAACGCGCCCTTCCAGGACGCGCCGCGCCCGCCGAACGGCTCGTCGCGGTCGCCGCGCGAACGCGGCTTGTTGACGCCGACCTTGAACGCCTGCAGCTCCCCGGCGAGCCGGCGGGCGTACGACTCGTCGTCGCAGGCCAGGGACGCGACCAGCGCGCCGTTGGAGGCGTTCATGGCCGCCAGCAGCTCGGCCTCGGAGTCGACGACGACGATCGTGTCGACCGGCCCGAACGGCTCGGCGTGGTGCAGCGCGCTGGAGGCGGGCGGGTGCAGGATCGCCACCGGCGGGACGTAGGCGGAAGTGTCCTGCCCGGGGATGAACCGGCCGTCGGCGATGTCACCGCGGTAGAGCGGCACGCCGCCCTTCGTGATCGCCTCGTCGACCTTGGCGGCGAGCTCCGTGGCCTTGTCGGTGGTGATGACGGGGCCGTAGTCCAACTCGGGCAGCGGGTCGGCGTCGTCGGCGACGGCCAGCGGGTGGCCGAACCGGACCCCCGAGACCACCGGCAGGTACATCTCGAGGAAACGGTCGAACAGCTGGCGCTGGACGACGTAGCGCGGGTAGGCGGTGCAGCGCTGCTTGCCGTACTCGAAGCCCTTGCGCAGATGGGCGGCGAGGGTGTCCCACTGGGAGAAGTCCCAGATGCCCCAGGCGTTGAGCCCCTCCTGCTCGAGGAAGTGGCGCTTTCCGGTGTCGACCAGCGCGGCGGCGACCTGCCCGCCGGCCGAGCGGCCGCCGACGAAGGCCAGGCAGCCGATCTCCGGGGCGCGCACCAGCGCCGAGGACAGCCGCGAACCCGATCCCGAGACCAGCGAGACCGGCAGGCCCTCCCGGCGGGCCAGGGCGCTGGCCAGGGTCAGGCAGGCGGCGCCGCCGTCGGTCGGGGTCTTCGCGATCGTGCCGTTGCCGGCGAGGATCTGGACCAGCATGGCGTGCATGAGCACGCTCATCGGGTAGTTCCAGCTCGCGATGTTGCTGACCGGGCCGGGCAGCGGGCCGCGGCCGGCGATCATGCCGTCGATCTCGTCGAGGTACCAGCGGACCCCGTCCAGGGCGCGGTCGACGTCGGTGAGGGCGAGGCGCCAGGGCTTGCCGATCTCCCAGACGAGCAGCAGTGCCAGCAGCTCGCGGTGGGCGTCCATGGCGTCGACCGCGGCGCGGACCCGGGCCTTGCGCTCGGCCAGCGCTACGTCGCGCCACTCCTTGTGGTCGTCGAGGGCGGCCCTGATCGCCTCGTGTGCCTCGTCCTGGTCAAGCATGGGCGGCCCGGCGATCGGCGAGCCGTCGACGGGGGAGTGGCTGTGCAGGGGAGTGCCGGTGCGGCGCCACTCGCCGCCCCACAGGTTGAGCAGGCGGTCGGAGTCGAACGCCTCCGGGGCGATCTCGTGGCATCGGGCGAACGCTTCGGACCAGGTCGTACCCGGCTTGATGTGGAGTCGCGGCTGAGGGGTGCTGATGGTCGCGGCCATACACATGAGATTGACGCTCATCCGCCGCGCGCGCCAGCAGACTAGTGACGTATACCGTACATCCGATAATTCGATTGCCCGCGGATAACCATGTTGCCCGATTGACGGCCGATAAATTGGCTTGGTGAGCGCTCATTCCGCTACCCGGACGGGGATCGTCCGATTTGGCGTGATCTTGCTCGCGCCCGGCCGTGGCGCTCCCGGTCGGGCGACATCCCCCTGACCGGCCGAAACCGCTGCCGTTCCGGTGCCGAAGCCGGCGATATGGGGTGGCAGGCAGGGTTCACCGCGTATTATTTCCGGCATGTCGGATGCGTTAATGGGGGGAGACGCAGGCGTCACTCGGACGCTGTCACGACCTCGGGTGTGCACTTCATCACGTAGAGTGGAAGGGTGTCCGAACCATCTTTCGTACGCGTCCGCGTCGTCGCCCGGACGATTCGATCCTGATTCCCGGATGTGTGATGACGGCCAGTGTCGTGCCGCCGTCGGCCGCTGAAGCCGACTCCGTCGAGGGCTCCGTACCGATCCGGGTCCTCGTAGTAGACGATCATGAGCTTTTTCTTCAGGGCCTGCAGACGGTCCTGGAGATCGAGGAGGACATCAGCGTCGTCGGCCGCGCCGGCGACGGTCAGGAGGCGCTGACCCTGGCCTCCGGCACCTCGCCGGACATCGTGCTGATGGACGTCCGCATGCCCGGCCGGGACGGGATCGCCGCTGCCGGGGCGATCAAGCGAGCGGTGCCGCGCACCCGGATCGTCATGCTCACCGTGTCGGACGAGGAGTCCGACCTGTTCGAGGCGATCAAGGCGGGTGCCGTCGGGTACCTGCTCAAGTCGATTCCGCCGCACGAGGTGGCCGACGCCGTCCGCGCCGTGCACAACGGGCAGAGTCTGATCAGCCCGTCGATGGCGTCGAAGCTGATGGTCGAGTTCGCCACGATGGCCCGCGGCACCGAGGACCGCCCCCGCGCGCACGCCCCGCACCTGACCGCCCGCGAACTCGAGGTGCTCAAGCTCGTCGCGGAGGGCCGCGCCAACCGCGAGATCGCCCGCAAGCTGTTCATCAGCGAGAACACGGTCAAGAACCACGTGCGCAACATCCTGGACAAGCTCCAGCTGCACTCGCGGATGGAGGCCGTCATGTACGCGGTGCGCCAGGGCCTGTTCGACATCGAGTGACGTCCTTGGTAGCACGACGCGTGGCCTCCGAAGGGGGCACCTTGATCCCGGGCTGTGGGGGCGGCCAGGATCGATGCCGTGGACAAGCTACGCATCCGCCTCGCAACAACCGATGACCTGCCGGCGCTGCTCGAGCTCTACCGGCAGCTTGCCCGGTTCCCGCCCGGGTCGCTACCCACCGACATGACCACCGCCGGGCCGGTCCTTGCGCGGATCCTCGGCGATCCGGCGCGACGGTTGACCGTCGCGGAGACGGGTGGCCAGGTGGTCGGTACGGCCGACCTGATGATCGTCCCCAACCTGACCCATGACGGACGGCCCTGGGCGATCGTCGAGAACGTCGTCGTCGACCACGGCAGCCGGCGCCTGGGCGTCGGCCAAGAACTGATGACCGATGTCGTACGTGCCGCGCGATCCGCCGGTTGCTACAAGATCCAGCTCCTGTCCCGCAACGACCGCAGCGAGGCGCATCTTTTCTACAAGACGGTCGGCTTTGACCCCTCGGCGGCCGGCTTCCGGATGTACCTGGACTGACCCGGGCTCAGGCGTCCACCACGGGCGCGGTCCGAGGCTTCGACGACGCAGACCGGGCGCTGATCGAAGCGGTCATCTCTCGCACGTTGGACCTGGTTGCCTGCGCGGCGGCGCCCACCCGTCCGACGGCGGACCTGGTGTCCGACCCGACGGGTGATGCGTCCCGCGCACTTGTTCTGCGCCGCGCGTCGCTGCCGATGCCCGCACCGTGCTACCGGACCATCGGCCCTGATAGGACGGCTGCTGCGCTGGGGTGGGTGACGGGACTTGAACCCGCGACCACCGGGACCACAACCCGGTGCTCTACCAGCTGAGCTACACCCACCATGACCGATGACCACACCTGGCACGACTGGCCGGGCCGCGCCGGTGAACCCCTACCGGTGCAGATCCCGAGTGCGCCGCCTGGAGCGTCTCACCGAGCGAAGCCATCGTACCGGTCGATGTCGCGTCGTGGGCAGGGGGGTTGCCGGTGATGTCGGCGTCACGTTGCGTTCGCGCGGCCCGGGGTGGTCGACGAGGGGTCGCCGCCCGCCGCGGCGGCGCCGGGGGGAGTGGTTGCGAGGGGGGCGGGGCGGCCGGCGGAGAGCGCGGCGAGGATGGCGTCGGTCTGGCCGCGGACCTCGGCCGCGATCGCCCGCGCCTGCTCGGTGCCGGGGCCGGGCTGCGGCACGAACAGCGCCTGTCGGTAGTAGCGCAGCTCCTCGATGCTCTCCTGGATGTCGGCCAGCGCCCGGTGGCCGCCGCGCTTGACCGGCGCCGCGTAGTACGTCCGCACGTACCAGCGCCGGGCCAGTTCCTTGATCGACGAGACGTCGATCATGCGGTAGTGGAGGTGGGCGTCCAACGACGGCATGTGGCGGGCGAGGAAGGTGCGGTCGGTGGCGATCGAGTTGCCGCACAGCGGCGCCTTGCGCACCTCCGGCACGCGGGCGCGGACGTAGTCGAGGACCTGTGCCTCCGCGTCCGCCAGGGGCAGCGTGGAGGCGCGGACAGCGGCGGTCAGGCCGGAGGTCTGGTGCATCTCGCGGACGACGGGCACCATCGCCTCCAGCGCCTCGTCTGGCGCCGAGATGACCAGGTCGATGCCCTCGTCGAGGATGTTTAGCTCGCTGTCCGTAACCAGGCAGGCCACTTCCAGTAGCAGATCCGACGCGGCATCCAGGCCCGTCATCTCGCAGTCGATCCACACCAGACGATCCATCCCGCTGACATTAGGGTCTGCGGCTCGCAGCGTCACGCGCACCCCCGGGAGCTGGACGGTGTAGTCGGGTAAATGGTGGCGGATGTTAGCCGGCCACACCCGCTTCGTTACTTACAGTAAACGTGATGGAGATCTGATCGTTGGCCACCTCGGTCGGGATGGCGGTCAGGGTGTACTCCCCGTTCGGTACCTCGGTGGTCTGCCAGCCGCCGGCATGGGGGTTGAACACGTAGGGCGGCTGGCTCAAATCCCGCCGGAACGGGGCGATCGGCCCGTTGAGCACGTATTCCAGCGGGCCGTCGTAGCTGGCCGATTCCACCTGGATGGTCCGGAAGCCGGAGATCCGCTCACCCGGGCGGATGCCGGTGAAGACGAGCGGCGTGCCGGTCGGTCGCGGTGGGGAGGGGCTGTCGAGAGGATCTGTGGTGGTGAGGGAGGTTGTGGCCACCGGGTGCGGCTCGGACCGGTCCTTGTCGTACCCGAAGACCAGGACCGGCATGAGCAGCAGCGCCGCGAAGAACAGCGCCAGGCCGATCCAGCCTCGTCTGAGGGTGTCCACGTCGTCCGGGTCCCTCCGCCACGCCGGCCCATGGGGATCGGATCACTCTAATGGGCCGGTTCGCGGCGCTGACCGGCGCCCTTGCCTCGGACGGGCATCCGTTGGGCGGCGGGCTACGGGCGGTGCCCGGGAGCGGGCGTTGAACGGGCCGCCGGTCGGGAAGGCCCGTGGCGTGGGGCGGTGCGAGCGACGGCCGGCGGGCGGGCGTCGGGACGGGAGGCGTCAGCGGGTGCGCCGCCGCCGGCCGGGTGGCCTGCTCGGCGGGCGTGCCGGGCCGCGGTTATCCCGCGGTCGTTGACGCACCCCTTGTCGGCTGAGCCCCAGGATGCGCTGCTGTGCGATGCGCTCCTGCCGAAGACAGCGGCCACTATCCACGTCCCGACCGTAGCCGTGATCGGGGGTTCGCGCGTCCCCGTCACATGGTGTTTACCTTGCCCGCGGCGTGTCGCTTGCAAGCCGTATGCAATCCTGTCCGGTCACGCCGGTCCGTGTCAGCGCGATCTGCCTGCTCACGGTGGGGCCGCCCGTGGGCCGGGCCGGCGCCTGGGGGCACCGGCCGGCCCACGGGAGTGCCGGGCCGGGATCAGGCGGCCAGGGCCGTGGGGGACTGCCCGGCGCGCCCCGGCGACCGGCCGTCGTGGCCGGCGTCGAACGCGGGCTCCAGCGCCAGGTCGAGCACCTCCCGGACGTCGGTCACCAGGTGGACGGTGAGCGCGTCGCGCACCGGCGCGGGCACGTCGTCGAGGTCCGGCCCGTTGCGCTGGGGCAGCAGCACGGTGGTGAGCCCGGCCCGGTGCGCGGCGAGCAGCTTCTGCTTCACCCCGCCGATCGGCAGCACCCGCCCGGTCAGCGACACCTCGCCGGTCATCGCCACGTCCGCCCGGACCGGCCGGCCGGACAGCAGTGACGCGAGCGCCGTTGTCATCGTCACCCCGGCGCTGGGCCCGTCCTTCGGCACGGCGCCCGCGGGGACGTGCACGTGCACGCCGCGGTCGGCGAGGTCGCCGACGGGCAGCTCCAGCTCCACACCGTGCGAGCGCAGGTAGGACAGGGCGATCTGCGCCGATTCCTTCATCACGTCGCCGAGCTGGCCGGTCAGCGTGATGCCCGCGCCGCCCGTCTCCGGGTCGGCCAGGGACGCCTCGACGAACAGCACGTCGCCGCCGGCGCCCGTGACCGCCAGGCCCGTGGCGACCCCGGGCAGGGCCGTGCGCTCCGCCGACTCCGGCGTGTGCCGGGGCCGGCCGAGGTAGCCGGGCAGGTCCCCGACGTCGATCGAGACCGGCAGCGTGGCCCCGCCGAGGGCCACCCGGGCGACGACCTTGCGCAGCAGGCGGGCGAGCGAGCGCTCCAGGTCGCGAACGCCGGCCTCGCGGGTGTACTCCCCGGCCAGCGCGTGCAGGGCGTCGTCGCCGACGGTCACGTCGCCCTCGGCCAGCCCCGCCCGGTCGAGCTGGCGGCGCAGCAGGTGGTCGCGGGCGATGACGACCTTCTCGTCCTCGGTGTAGCCGTCGAGCCGGATGAGCTCCATCCGGTCCAGCAACGGCGCCGGGATGGCCTCCAGCACGTTCGCCGTGGCCAGGAACAGCACGTCGGACAGGTCCAGCTCCACCTCCAGGTAATGGTCGCGGAAGGTGTGGTTCTGCTCGGGGTCGAGCACCTCCAGCAGTGCCGCCGTCGGATCGCCCCGGTAGTCCGCGCCGAGCTTGTCGACCTCGTCCAGCAGCACCACCGGGTTCATCGACCCGGCCTCGCGGATCGCCCGCACGATGCGGCCGGGCAGCGCCCCGACGTAGGTGCGCCGGTGGCCGCGGATCTCGGCCTCGTCGCGCACGCCGCCGAGCGCCACGCGGACGAACGAGCGGCCCATGGCCCGCGCGATCGACTCGCCGAGCGACGTCTTGCCGACGCCGGGCGGGCCGGCCAGCGCCAGCACCGCGCCGCCGCGCCGGCCGCCGACGACCCCGAGACCGGCGTCCGCGCGCCGCCGGCGCACCGCCAGATGCTCGATGATGCGGTCCTTGACGTCGTCGAGACCGGCATGGTCGGCGTCGAGCACGGCGCGGGCCGCGGTGATGTCGTAGGAATCCTCGGCGCGGACGTTCCACGGCAGGTCGAGGACGGTGTCGAGCCAGGTGCGGATCCAGCCGCCCTCGGGCGAGGACTCGGCCGTGCGCTCCAGCTTGTCGACCTCCTTCAGGGCCGCCGCCCGTACCTTCTCGGGCAGGTCCGCGGCCTCGACCCGGGCCCGGTAGGCGGCCGGCTCCGAGCTGTTCGCGCCATCGGCGCCGCCGTCCGAGCCATCCAGCTCGGCCAGCTCCTTGCGGACGGCCTCGAGCTGGCGGCGCAGCAGGAACTCGCGCTGCTGGCGATCCATGCCCTCCTGGACGTCGCGGCGGATCGTCTCGGCGACGTCCAGCTCGGCCAGGTGCTCCTTCGTCCAGGTCAGCAGCCGCTCCAGGCGGGTGCCGACCGCCGGCGTGCCGAGCAGCTCGATCTTCTGCGCGGTGGTCAGGAAGGAGGCGTAGCCGGCCGTGTCGGCGAGCGTGGCGGGATCGGTGATCGCGGACACCGAGTCGACGACCTGCCAGGCGCCGCGCTGGCGCAGCAGGTCCGTGACCAGCGCCCGGTACTCCTTGGCGAGCTTCTCCACCCGGGCGGCCTCGTCGGCCGGGGAACCGGCGCCGGTGCCGGCCGGGTCGTCGAGCGCGCCGAACGGAGCGGCCGCGTCGTCGTCGACGACGACCGCGTCCACCCACCGCACGCCGACACCGACACCGGCCCCGGCGTCGTCGCCGGAAGCGGCATTGCCGGCATCGCGGCTGGCCGGGGCGGGCCGCACGCCACCGACGTGGGCTCGCGCCGTGCCGCGCACGACCGCCGCCGAGCCGCCCCGCGGCAGCCGGCCGACCTGCTCGATCACCCCGACCGCGGCGACCTCGGCGAGCTCGCCGCCGACGCGGGGGACGAGCAGCACCTCGGCCGGCCGGCCGGCGGCCCGGCTGGAGATCCCCGGCGCGCGGGCGTCGGAGGAGCCGGTTGATCCGCCGGCGCGGGCGGCGTCCACGGCGGCTCGGGTCTGCTCGTCGGACATGTCGAGGGACACGACCATGCCGGGGAGAACAACGGCGTCGTCGAGCGGCAGGACGGGCAACACCCGGATCTGTGGCATGTGGTCCACCCTCACGTGAGGAAGTTGAGTCACTTGGACTGAAGTCCTCTCAGCCTACCGTTGTTCCCGAGGTTGCTCGCCCAGAGCGAACACCTCTGGCGCCCGTGACCCTGCTCGACTGCTGGCCGCGAGCGCCGCCGTGCTTATCCAGAGGGTTTCGGGACCGATTTATCCCTCTGGATAAGCAGGAGAGCGCGTCGCGGCGGGGTGGGTCGGGTGAGGTTGCGCGGGTCGGGCGAGGATGCCGGGGGCGGGAAGGATTGGCGCGGGGGCGTGGTTGTGCGGGGCAGGTAGTTGCATGTACAACTGTCTAGGACGCCGGGACGGGCCCGCCAGGGCCGGCCCGCCGGGCGGCCGCAAGCACAGCCAGGAGGACGACATGCCCGCCGTCACCGCCGACACCGTCCGGCTGCCCCGGCTGGCCGAGCCCGCGCTCGGTGCCGTCGACCGCCCGGTGCGCACGATCACGACCGCGCCGACCGGCTTCGAAGGCGAGGGGTTCCCGGTCCGTCGGGCCTTCGCCGGCGTCCGGCTCACCGACCTCGACCCGTTCATCCACATGGACGAGATGGGCGCGGTCGACTACGGCCCCGGCGAGCCCAAGGGCACCCCGTGGCACCCGCACCGCGGCTTCGAGACCGTCACCTACATGATCGACGGCACGTTCCAGCACCAGGACTCGCACGGCGGCGGCGGCCTCATCACGGACGGCGCGACGCAGTGGATGACCGCCGGCGCGGGCATCCTGCACATCGAGACCCCGCCGGAGGAGCTGGTCGTGCGCGGGGGCCTGTTCCACGGCATCCAGCTGTGGGTGAACCTCCCCGGCCGGGACAAGTTCACCCCGCCGCGCTACCAGAACCTGGAGGCCGGGCAGGTGGAGCTGGTCTCCTCGCCGGACGGCGGCGCGCTGCTGCGCGTGATCGCGGGCGAGGTGGGCGAGCACCGTGGCCCGGGTTCGACGCACACGCCGATCTCCGTCGTCCACGCGACGGTGAGCCCCGGGGCTCGGATGCACGTCCCCTGGAACCCGGAGTTCAACGCGCTCGCCTACGTCCTGGGCGGCCGCGGCACGGTCGGCCCGGCGGGCCGACCGATCGAGGCCGGGCAGCTCGCCGTCCTCGGCGCCGGGGATCTGGTGACCGTGACGGCCGACGCGCGCCAGGACGCGGTGACGCCGGCGCTGGAGGTGCTGCTCCTGGGCGGGCGCCCGATCCGCGAGCACGTCGAGGCGTACGGGCCGTTCGTCATGAACACCCGCGCGGAACTCATCCAGGCCGTCGAGGACTACCAGGCGGGCAAGCTCGGCGTCATCCCGGCCGGCGCACTCATGCCGCACCGTGGCTGAGACCGCTCGCGGTCCGGGCCGGTTACGTGAACCGGCCCGGACCGTCTTTGCGCAATTCGGGCGATCTGCACCCTCGCGACCCTCGCGTTCCTGGAATGACTCGTTCGGATAATTGTCTCGGTATGCTGGATCAGCATCTGGATGACGGGTCCGGACGTCCGGTGACGACTCTCCCGCGGCCGGTCGCCGGGCACGATGACGGCGGCGCAAGCGCATACGCGGATGCGCTCGGGGTGATGCCGGCCGGCCGGCCGGCCGTGCTGGCGTGGGCGAGGGGGCGTCGTGTGGCAGGAGCCTGGACCGGTGGGAAGCGGGCCCGACCGGGGTCTGCGACCGCGCCGGATGCAATGGCCGGCGGCGAGCGTCCTCGGCCGGATGTCGGCGGAAAGTCGCGCGGAGATTCTACGGCTCGGTTCGTATCGTGAATACACGAGCGAAGAGGTCGTCATGCGCGAGGGCGACCGCACGAACTTCGTCGTCCTGCTGCTCAACGGCTGGGTGAAGGTTACCGCCACCACCGAGAACGGCGGGTTCGCCCTGCTCGCGATCCGGCATGGGGGCGACCTCGTCGGTGAGCTCGCCGGGCTCGATTCCGAACCGCGGGTGGCGACCGTGACCGCGGCCGGCGCCGTGCTCGCGAAGGTCGTCCGGGCGGACGCCTTCGTCGAGTTCCTGCGCCGCCAGCCGGACGTGCACCAGGTGCTGAGCAGCACGATCGGGGCGAAACTGCGCTCGGCGACCCGGCGGCGGGTCGAGTTCGGCGGCTGCTCGGTCGCGGTGCGGGTGGCGCGGGTGATCCTGGAGCTGGAGCGGGCCTACGGCGGCTCGTCGTCGGGTGGCCACCGTTCCGTCGGGGTCTCGCTCACCCAGCCGGAGCTCGCCGCCCTCGTGGGCGCCGCCGAGCCGACGGTCCACAAGGTGCTTCGTGACCTGCGCCAGCGGGGCGTGCTCGCCACCGGCTACCGGGCCGTGGTGATCCAGGATCTCGACGCGCTGCGGCTCGCCGCAAACCCGTGAGAATACGGGGCGGCCGTCCTCGCCCCCCGGTGACACTGAAACCCCCTCGGCTCCGACCCGCGGAGGTTCAGCGTGAGTGAAAGACCACCGGGTATCCGGCGGTTGTGCGTCGCGATGGAGATCGACGGGGACGCCGGCGAGATACCCGGTGTACTACGGCCGCGGCGATGGCGGCGGGATCTGAGCGCCGTCATCGAGGAGCTTGGTCGCGTCGCCGCCCTGGACCGGGCGCACTGGAACCCGCCCGCCGTGGGCGGTGGGGAAATCGCTTTCCTGCCGCCCGGAATCGACGAGGGGCGGTTCGTCGCGGCATTTGTCGACACCCTGCGTTCCATCATCGCCCGGCTGAACGACGGGGTGCCGCAGACGGAACGGGTGCGCCTGCGGGTGGCGCTGCACCAGGGAATCACCTACCTCGACGAATCGGGTTTCTCCGGGCGGGCGGTGGTGAAGGTCGCCGCACTGCGCGACTGTGCCGCGTTACGATCCGAGCTGCGGCGTCATCCGAGTGTCGATCTCGCCCTCGCCGTGTCCGGCGAGCTCTTCGACGACGTGGTCGAGCACGACTACCCGGGGTTGCGCGGCCGCGACTTCCGGCCGGAGCAGGTGGGGCTGGCGTCCGGGCCCGGCGCCGACGTCTGGTTCCTCATGCCCGGCCTCAGCGGGGCGACGACCCCGCCCGCCGCCTCGGGGGCCGCCTGGGACGCGCCCGCCGGCAGCCGCCCGGAACCAGGCCGGCGGGCGGCGGCACCCCCGCTGTCCGCCGTCACCGCAACGCCCGCCGCGGCCTGGGCGGTCCACCCCCGCTGACCCCGTTGCCCGCCGTCGCCGCGGCGTGGCTGGTTCGGGCCGGTGGCTGGTCCGGGCCGGTGGCTGGACGGCGGTGGTCGACAGGCAGGTGGGCGGCTCGGGCGGAGCGGCGACTCGGGCAGACTGGCGGGATGTTGCGACACGTCACGGCGGTGCGGTACGCGACGCCGCTGCGGGAGGGCGGGAGCCTGCCCGGCCTGATGGAGGGCGATGACCTCGGCACCTGGGTCGTGAAGTTCAGCGGCGCCGGGCAGGGGCCGAAGGCGCTGGTCGCCGAGGTGATCGTCGGCGAGCTCGCCCGCGAGCTCGGGCTCCCGATGCCCGAGCTCGTCCTCATCGACGTCGACCCCGAGCTCGGCCGCACCGAGCCGGACCAGGAGGTCCAGGACCTGCTGCGGGCCAGCGCCGGGCTCAACCTCGGCATGGACTACCTGCCTGGGTCCATCACCTACGATCCGCTGGCTTTCGACGTCACGCCCGAGACCGCCGCTCGGGTGCTCTGGCTCGACGCCCTGACGCTGAACGTCGACCGGTCCTGGCGCAACCCGAATCTGCTGGTCTGGGGCGGGCGGCTGTGGTTGATCGACCACGGCGCCGCCCTGTACCCCCATCACGACTGGGCGAGCGCGGCCGCGACGGTCGGCCGGGTGCTGCCCGGCGTCGCCGACCATGTGGTCCTGCCGGTCGTGGCCGCCGAACCCGCGACGTTCGCCGCCGCCGACGCCGCGCTGGCCCCGCGGATCGACGCGGAGCTGCTGACCGCGGTTCTCGCCCGGGTGCCCGACGCCTGGCTGGACGTCCCGCGCGCCGACTACGTCGGCTGGCTGCTGGAACGGGTCGCGGCCCGCCCGTCCTGGCGCGACGCGGTCACCGCGGCGTTGGCCGAGGCGCGCCCGGTCGCCGAGATGGCTCCGGGCGCCCGGGCGGCGGCCGCGATAGCCCGCCGCCGGGTCGGTGCTGGCTCGGGCGGGGCGGGTGGCTCGGGGGCGGGAAGGTCGGGGCGGCCGGACTGGCTGCGCGCCGGGGACTGGTTGCGTACCGGTGGGACGGCCGCTCCGGACAACCGCGATGCGTGAGCTGTTCGAATACGCGGTGATCCGGATCGTCCCGCGGGTGGAGCGGGGCGAGTTCGTCAACGTCGGCGTGATGCTGTACTGCCAGCGCTCCCGTTACCTGGACCTGCGCTGCCGGCTCGACGAGGGGCGCCTGGGCGTCCTCGACCCCTACCTCGACCCGGCCGTCGTCGTCGCCCATCTGGCGGCGTTTCGTGCGGTCTGCTGCGGCGGCGAGCAGGCCGGCCCGGCCGGGCGGCTTACCGCCGGCGAGCGGTTCCGCTGGCTGACCGCGCCGCGCAGCACCGTCGTGCAGACCTCGCCCGTCCATACCGGCCTGACCGGCGACCCGGAGGCCGAGCTGGACCGCCTCGCCGCCCTGCTCGGTCGACCCGCCGGGACCGCCGGCCCCCCGCCCGCCCCCGACTCCGCGACCCCCTGACCCGCCGCAGCCGTCCGCACCAAGGGAAACGAGCCCGGGGGACGGGGAGGGCGGTGCGGCGGGAAGGGATCCCGCCGCACCGGCCCCGTTTCCGACACCCGGTCGTCGTCAGCGACAGTCGCCGGAGGGACCGTCGCCGGGGGGCGGCGGGACGGCCCGAGCAGCCTCACGCGTCACCACAGGGCGCTGTAACGGGCCGCGGACTGGTTGTTCTTGAACAGGCAGTGCTCGGTGTCCAACGGTCGATAGAGGTTCGATCCGACGTTGGGGGGCTCGCAGGTGTTGTAGTAGTTCTCGTAGTAGAACCCCTTGCCGGCCCGTTCCCGCATCCAGTCCCACATGAACTGGATGTAGCTCGGGTTGTCGCCGGCGCCGTCGTCGTCGCGACCGCTGACCACGCCCCATTCCCCGACGCCGAAAAGTTTCCCGTGCTGGCGGGCGAAGTTGTACAGCCAGGTGATGCCGCCGGTCTCGTTCGCCTGCTTGTTGAACTCCCCAAGTGTCCGCGACGGCGGGTAGTGGTCGTAGGCATCGATACCGATCAGATCGACCCACTGGTCACCCGGATAGAGGTCCAGCGGGTTGTGGCTCGGCGGGTTCTGGGAGTAGTGGGCGTTGATGGACCAGTCGAGCAGCGGATCGGGATTCGCCGTCGACCGGATGGCGTCGGCGACCTTACGCCAGCAGTTGACGTACGCGGTCGGGTTCCGCCCGGACCACTGGTACCAGTCGCCGTTGCCCTCCCACGCGATCCGGATGATGGAGTTCTGCCGGCGGGTCGAGTTCAGGGTGTTGCCGAACTGCCGCCAGTAGGTGTCGTATGCCCCCGTCGCGCACGTCTCCAGGGAGGCCCCGATGTTCTCCGGGAACGGCGGCACGGAGATGACCAGCCGACCCGGCCACCCGGCGAAGTTCTGTTGTGTCCAGGACGGGGCAACCATGTTCTGCCAGCTGTTGCGGCTGACGAAGACGTGGGAGAGGTCGCAGGGGCTGCCGCGGTCGGCGCAGAAACCGTCGACGTTGGCCGGCACCATGATCGGATCCCCGTTGACTCCCGACAGCCACGGCAGTCCGGAGCGGTTCGGCCCCGTCGGCGGTGTCGTGGGCGGAGCCGTCGGGGTGACCTCGCGGAACGTGTCGGCCTTGTCGAAACCGACCCAGGTGCCCGTCGACCCGCCCGCGGACCGGCCGACGTTGACGACGAAGGCGGTGTGCGGCCCGTCGCTGAGCACCGACGAGCGGTAGAGCAGCGCCTTGTTGGGCAGCGGGGCGAAGGTGTTGACGGCGTAGGGGGCCTGCCCGTCGATGCTCACCGTGATGATCCCGCCCTGCGGGGACCGGATGCCGTAGATGTCGATCTGGGCACCGATGAACCGGATCCCGACCGTCGACCCCGCGGCGACCGAGTAGCGGTAGCTGCTGTTGTCCGTGGGCGGCGCACATCCACCGCAGGTGGTCCACACGTTCACATAGCTGATCTGACGGCTGTCGTCCTCAATTGATCCCGTCTGCTCGAAGACCGCGAGCGCCGGGTTTATCCGTCCTCCCAACAGAAATAGCGGGGCGATGCAGAGAATGACGAGAAGAAGCCATCGGCGGATTCCCCGTCGACGCGTCCTCCGAAATTTCCCCGCCGTTTTCCCTGTCGCCCGGGCCCTGCTCGGACCCCATGTCCGGGTTTCCCGCCGGTGGCGTCCCATGGGCGGCCTTGCCTGCACTGTTCGAGTCATTCCCCCGCCTGATGCAATCGGTCCTCGGAATCGACGTACGTCGGTCGTGGCCAGTCGCTAACAGGGGGGATACTAGGCAGAGAGTAAGATCATAATTACTCTCCGTGGTGAAACGGATGGGCTCCGCGTGTCGAGCGGGTCCGCGATGTCCGGGTAAAAGGCGACCGAAGGGGCGGACTCACCCGCGAGGGTGGGCCACGCTGGTGACGATGCGTATGCGGGGTCGGGCTGACCCGGGCGGGTTCGCCGTGGTGACCCGCTCAGGCCATCGGCTCGGGCTGGCCGCGCTCGGGCCCCGCCGCCGTCCACCTCTCCTCGATGCGGCCGACCTTCCACACCAGCAGGCTCACCGCCCAGGTGGCGACGAACAGGCCGACGATGAAGTAGCCGACGACGTTCAGGTCGAGCCCCGAGACCCAGTCCCAGAAACCACCCGACAGATGCGCCTTCTCGGCGAGGATGCCGAGCAGCTCGACGGTGCCGATGAGGAACGCGACCGCGACCGACAGGCCCGTGATGGTGATGTTGTAGTACGCCTTGCGGACCGGCTTGGAGAAGGCCCAGCCGTAGGCGAAGTTCATGAACGAACCGTCGATCGTGTCCAGCAGGCTCATCCCGGCGGCGAAGAGGACCGGCAGCACGAGGATGGCGTACCAGGGCAGCCCGCTGCCGGCGGCACCCGCGGCGAGGAACAGCAGCGCGACCTCCGTCGCGGTGTCGAAACCCAGACCGAACAGCAGCCCGAGCGGATACATCTGCCACGGCCGGGTGATCGCCCGCGTGAAGCGGCCGAGCAGGCGGTTCGCGAACCCGCGGGAGTTCAGCCGCTCCTCCAGCGCCGCCTCGTCCACGAGTCCGCGGCGCATGTCGCGGAACACCGCCACGATGCCGACGAGTACGACGAGGTTGATTCCGGCGATGAGGTAAAGGAATCCGCCGGAGACGGTGGTCCCGATCCAGCCGGTGACGTCATGCAGGGTCGACCCGTCGTCGGAGACCTGGCCGGCCAGCGAGCGCACCCCGATGCCGAACAGGATGGCCAGCGCGAACACGATCGTCGAGTGGCCGAGGGAGAAGAAGAACCCGACGGACAGCGGCCGCCGACCGTCCGTCATGAGCTTGCGGGTGGTGTTGTCGATCGCGGCGATGTGGTCGGCGTCGAACGCGTGGCGAAGGCCGAGGGTGTAGGCGGTGACCCCGAGGCCGACGCCGAACACCTGGCCGTCGGCGCCGAACCGGTAGTGGTGCGGCGCGATGACCGCGGTCAGCAGGATCCAGCCGACGACGTGCAGGCCGACGATGACGGCGGCCATGGCAGCGACCGTCGTCCACTCCCGCCGGTCGAGCGCACCGCCCACCCGGGCCCGCAGGTTCCGTTCTGTTCCAGCGGCGACCTGCGTGGCCATGGCATGCCCCCTTGTGACGCCCCGTTACCGACCTCGGGTGGTGTCCTGCCGGCCGGGCAGGCACGACCATAACCGGGACGAATGTGCTCCTGCAACACTGTTGCAGGAGCACCGGGATGCCAGGTGGTGGGCATGCCGCTACGTCGGGACCTGCCGCATCGCGGTCATCAGTGGGTGTCGGCGGTGGCCTCCGTCCCGCTCGGCCCGGCGAGTGGTTGCGTCGGCGACCCGGCCGCGGCCCGGCGCCGGCCCTGGAGCACCGCGACGAGCTGATCCGTGGCCAGCAGCAGCACCGCGAGCCACGACACCGTCGCGACCCGTCCGAACGCCTCCACCCAGTCACCGTTCGTCGGCAGCGAATGGCGGGTCTGGACCTCCAGCACGTACAGGGCACTGACCGCCAGGCAGACCGCCGGCCCGACCCGGGTCAGCCACCTGCCCCGCGGCGCGAGCAGCGCGATCACGGTGGCCAGGGCGACGACGATCCCGGCACTCACCGAGACGAGGACCGTGGCGAGCAGCCCGGCACCCACCGCCGCGTACGCCGCCGTCCGCCGGTCGACCCGCGCCGGGCGGATCGACCAGGCCTCGACCGTCGGCAGGTCCGGTCCGGGCACGGCCGCCCCCGCCGCGTGCGCCGCCGCCACCCGCCGTCGCGAGCGGCGGGTGGTGAGCAGCAGCAGGGCCAGGAAGAACACGACCGTCACCGCCGAGAGCACCAACGAGTACCGGACGATCTGCTGCGGCGCCCAGGTCAGGGTCACGGTGAACGCCGCGGCCGTCGGGGTGATCCGCCAGCCGTTGGCGTAGCCGTCGACCAGCCGCGGTTCGCCCGCGTCGGCGCCGTTCACCGTCGCCTTCCAACCGCGGGACAGGCTCTCCCCGAGCACCAGCCAGAACGGTGTCCCCGGCTGGGCCCCCGTGACCTGCGCGGTGAACGACGTCGCGGCCGAGGACTGGACGGTGATCCGCGGCGCCGTCCCGGCCGCCGCCGAGCCGGCCGGGGTGCCTCCCGCAGCGGTGCCGGTGGTCGCGGTGCCGGTCGCCGTCGGCGCACCGGTGGCCGCGCCGGCGTCGCCGGCGCCCAGCCAGGGGCCGCCGCCGGCATCCGAGGCGAGCAGGAGGCGGTCGATGTCCATGCCCAGCTCGGCGCCGTCCCCGGTCCTGATCACATGCTCGCCGGGGCCGAGCGTGAGCGCCCCGCCGCAGGTGGAGACCCGCAGGCCGAGGCGGTTCACCGCGTCGGAGGTGGAACCGTCGATCCGCAGGTCGACCGGGTGGCCGTCGATGCTCAGCAGGTCGTCCCGGCAGGTCCCCGGCAGCTGCGCCGGCAGCAGGGCCGAGGCCGCCCCGGCGCTCCCGCCCCCGACGCCGGCCGTGCCCTGAGTACCGGCCGCCGTGCCCTGGGTACCGGTGGCGCTCTGGCCCGCGCCCGCGCCCGTGCCCGTGCCCGCGGCCTCGGTGACGCCGCTGGCCAGGCCCGGCAGCCCGATCTCGGCGATCCCCACCGGCATCGACAGCGGCGACCGGCTGATCGGGTCGATGCTCTTGACGGTGCGCGCGTCGTCGACGACGAACCGCCAGGTGCTGCCGGTGACGGCCGGGAAGGTCAGGGTCACCTGTCGGGTACCGCCCCGCTGGGAGGTGTCGGTGACCGGCGGCACGCCGACCGAGCCGACGACCTGGCCGTCGACCACCAGTCCGATCCGGGTCGGCACCGAGTGCCGGCCGTCGGCGACGAGGGACATCGTCACCGAGGAGGTGGTGATCGGCGTCGGCGAGACGACCTGGAGCCAGCCGCCCTCGGGATCGCCGATGCCGGGGCTCCACGCCGTGGTGATGTCGCCGTCGAAGGCGCTCGACGACCGCGCCGCGATCGAACCGGGCAGCCGGCCGGAGGAGGCCACGACCGGAAGGTTCGACGGCCGCCCGAGCAGGCGGTCGATGTGGTCGTCGGCGGAGTACGCGGAGATCCGCGCCGTACCGGTCAGCGCGAACGTCCGCGCCGTCGGAAGCGCGAACGACCGGCTGATGATCTCCTCGGTGTCCTGCTTGAACGGTTCGGCCGGGTTGGCCCGGTCCCGCGACATCTGCAGGGCCAGGCGGTGGCCGAGGGAGGAGGCGCCGGCGGCGTCGAGGCTGTCGCTCGGCATCCGCAGTACCTCGTCGGCGGTCAGCGCCTTGCCGTCCGCGCCGGGGATCTCGACCTCCGCGAAACCGACGGCGGAGACGTTGTCGTAGCTGCGCTGGCGGCCGTAGTTCGTCGCGTCGACCTGGATGTGCAGGGTGCGGAACGTGCGGGCCGGGAAGCTGACGACCTGGCCCAGCTCGGTACGCGACGACGGGCTGAGGTCGACGGTGACGGGGGAGCCGCCGTCGAAGGTCAGCGTCACCCGGGTGATCCACCGGTTGCGGGGCCCGGACAGCGGCTGGGTGAGCCGGACGTGGTCGGTCGTGGTCGGCGCGGCCAGCGTCGTCTGCCAGGCCTCGCCGGTCGGGTCGGTGAAGGCGCCGACCCGCCAGGCGGTGTTGATGTCGCCGTCGATGCCGCGCACCGGCCGGTCCCAGGGGCCGTAGGCGAAGGAGTTGCCGTAGGCCGACGCCGTCACCGCGGCGATCTTCGCCGGGGTGCCGGGGGCGTGCAGGGTCAGCGTCGTCTCGTTGGCGGTCGTCTCGTCGGGGAACAGCGGCAGCCGGTTGTCGTTCGGGTCCCTCGTCAGCGGGGCGACGCCGGGCTGCTCGACGTAGCCGAAGTTCTCCCGGACCCCCGTCCAGCGCTCGGCCCGCAGCCGGTTGGTGTCACTGACGAGCAGGTCGGCGCCGTCGTCGAGGGCCTGCTTCAGCTCGCCAGGCTTGCTGGCCAGCTCGGGGGCGTAGAGGATCGCCCGCCCGGACGCGACGGGCTCGGCGAGCAGCCCGGAGGCGGCCGCGTCGACCAGCGCCTCCCCGTTGCCGCTGACCAGCAACGGCCGGGCGGTGGTGGCGGTGCGCACGATCGGCTGGGTACCCGAGACGGGGAAGACGGCCAGCGCCGGGGGATCGGGCACCGTGGTCTTCGTGCCGAGTGTGATCTCGTCGGTGAAGGGGATCCCCGGGTCCTCGGCCACCGGCGGTCCGAAGGTCCGCGGCGCGCCAAGCCCCGCCGGCCGGGTCGAGGTGAGCAGGTCCCACGTCGAGCGGGGCCGCGGGGTGCGGTAACGCTCGTAGGCGAGGTTGCTGCGCAGCATCACGTCGCCGACGCCCATCAGCCGCGCCAGGTCCGGCACGGCGGAGGTCTCCAGCACGCCCTCCTGGATCCGGCGGTCCAGCGAGCGGACCAGGTCGACGGTGCCGGCCTCGCCGTACGGGATGAGCTCACGCAGGACCAGCGGCCGGTCCATCAGCCCCTCGCTGACCGGGTCGAGGGTGCTGCCCCAGCGGTAGTGCGAGAAGTCGGCTCCGGGCAGCTCCAGCACCCGCGAGCCGTCGTCGCCGGCGTCGAGTGCCCGGGCGACCTGAGTCTCGTACGCGGGGACCTTCTCGGGACGTTTGAGCAGCGGCTCGACGAACTCGCCGCGGAACAGCGGCGACATGTCCGCGGCGATGAGTACCAGCACCAGCCCCATGGCGAGCTGCGGGACACCCGGCCGCCACCCCCGCGTGGCACCGCCGGCCCCACCGCCGGCGGTGGGCGCT